>CAWEUV010000001.1:0-266971 GCA_963812405.1 uncultured Flavobacteriaceae bacterium
CAATAGAACTTTTTGATAAGGGGCAATTTTATAATTTCGTTCATAAGTGACTCCTGAACATGCTATCGTGTCTTTTTTGGAAGTAACAACATAAAAATCTTTACCAAGCCCAAAGGATAGGTATTTGATTGAATCATCATATGACATACCTGTAAATTTATCTGACAACAAATCTTTTTCTTCGTCTTGATGAAAAGTAAACTCAATTATTCTCTCTTCTTTGTTGGCTTCATATAGAGAATCAACCAAAAAGATCTTCTGTACCCTTATCTTTTAAAAGATAATACTGAATAGGAACTTCAGTTGCAGTGAAATTAATATCATCAACTTTTTGATTGTATGCTCTGGATTTCCAACCAATTTTTTCGAGATTTAAATATCTTTCTCGAATTTCACTATCATCAATTTGGGGAGACTCTTTTTTACATGAAAAAAGTGTAAATGCCAAAAAAAGGACAAAATATTTACTTAAGTCCTTCATACATCTTATTTGAAAAATTAATAAGTTCGTTAGTTACATCAATTGATTCATCTGCAAAAAGAACATTTCTCTTGTTGTCAGATCCTATTACTATTTTGTACCCTTTTTCCATCGCATAAACTTGGCAGTAACTTTGTATTCTCGACCAAATTTTGTTTGCTTCTCAGAGGCGTAATGTTGACCAAATTGTTCTAGTTCATCCCTTTTTTGGATAAATTCCTGAACTACTATAGCCTTTTCCTTATCATTAAGATTAGCTGATTGACCAATAGTATACAAAGAGTCAACTATCTTTTTTTTGGAGTTAAATTCTTTTTCAGCAATTCTTTTCATCTCCTTAGTCATTTCAAATTCATCAAATAATTTGATATTGTCAACGTATACAGTTTTTTCTTCTTTTTTGAATGACTTGAAAACAATAAAACAACAGATGGCTGTTAAAGCTATCGTATTTAGTATTGTTAATTTTTTTATACTTAATTTCTGCACAAAAGTTTTGTTAAATTTTAGCAAAAATATTATATTTTTTCATTTCCAAACACAATTTAATGTAAATTAATCCTTATATTTTTTTTTAAAATCTAAAGTTCTTTCTTACATATTGATTATCAGTAAAATACGTTTTTAAAAAAAATGATTCTGTAAATACAAAAATAATCGGTTAATTTGTATGCCATTTTAAAGTACATCATGAAAAAAATTTCAATTTTAATTCTTATCCTAATATCTTTTTCTTTTTCAGACCCTTACACTCTAAAAAGAATTTCTGATTCCGATTTTCGCTATGAATTTTATACCACGGATAAAAAAATTAAACCTAAATCAACTAAAACATATTATTGGTTCAAGGGTGGTTTAATTCATAGTGCACAAGCCGGTGTAGCTGGTGAATTACTAAATGGAAAATTCACAAAAATGTTTCACAGCAATCAACTTGCAGAACAGGGTGAATTTAGAAACGGTCTTAAAATTGGTTTGTGGAGAACGTGGCATGCAAACGGAATTGTAGAAACTACTCAGTATTGGAATGGAGGATTAAGAACCGGATTAAGTTACCGATATGACAAAAACGGAGAAGTAATTGAAAAAGGTAGTTTCAAAGCCAATAAAAAACATGGCACATGGATTGATTCCATAAAAAAAGATACCGTTATTTTTAAAAACGGGACTATAGTTTCAAAAAAACTAAAAGTATCCAAGGAGGATAAGGCAAAATTAAAAGAAGAAAGGCAGAAGGCAAAAAAATCCAAAAGAGCAGAAAAAGAAGCAGAAAAAAACAAAAAATTAACGAAAAAATCTAATAATATAGATCCCCAAATTAAAAAAGAGCTGGTAGAATCTGATTCGGCTAAATCAGAAAAAAGAAGTTTCTTTAAACGTATATTCGGTAAAAAGCAGACAAAACAAATAACTAATGATTAAAGCACATAGTTTATTATATGCTATCTACATTTGTTTGATTGTTTCAATAATTTGTGGAGCATTATTGTATTTTGCCAACCTATACGGACAACTTAATTCCCATTTTAATCTTCAGGAAGAACTCTACATTCACAATCAATCTGTAGTCAATTTTGCACTAGGGAATAATGTTCTTAAAGAGGAAATTCCGACTAATGAAGACTCAGAGATAGAGGGGCAATACGACGTCAAACAATATGGCTTGTTAACTTTGTTATTAGCAAAATCTATTTTAAAAAATGATACTGTGAGCTCAGCACATTTTGTTGGTCATTTTACTAATGATAAAACGGCTATTCACTTGGCAAATTTTACTAGACCGCTCTCGTATTCTGGAATTGTTAAATTAGTAGGTAATAATAATTTACCCTCAACCTACATTGAAACAGCATATATTAACAACAAGCCAAACCAACTTAAGATACTGGGAAAAAATAATCTTTCTGATGTTCGTCTTCCGGAAATCAATCCAAATTTCAGAAAGACATTCAAAGATATTATCACAACGAAAAAAATGTTGTTTGAGCATGAAAAGTCAAAAGACTCAATTTTTTTTAACTCATTTTACAATGTAACTAAAGAAGTATATCTAAAGTCAATAGTCAGTAATGTTATTTTTAAAGGAAACTTTGTATTACGTGCTAAAGATTCAATTCGAGTACAAAAAAGTGCAATACTAGAAGATGTCATTTTAATTGCCCCAAAAATAACTTTCGAGGAAGGATTCAAAGGTACGGTTCAGGCTTTTGCCACAAAAGAAATCGAATTAGAACAAAAAGTATCCTTAAATTACCCTTCTGTCGTTTGTGTTTTTAATGAAAATAAGAATGAAAGTTTAATTAAAATAAAACAAGATTGTAAAGTTACAGGAGCGGTTGTTTTGTTCGGAAATACAATGGAAACCATCAATAGAAACAATATTGAGATTGATCAAAATGGATTGATTTTTGGCGACATTTACTGCTCAGGAAGATTATGTTTAAAAAGTAAAATTTTCGGATCAGTCTACACGAATCGTTTTTTTTATAAAACTGCGTCATCAACTTATGATAACACTATAGCTGACATCGAAATCAATACAACCAAGAAACCACCTTATTTTATATCGATTCCATTATTTGAAAATACAAAAAAAAACTATGGCATCCTTAAGAAAGTATTGTAACGTAAAAGCGAATTCTATTTTAGAATCAGTAATCGCGTTGAGTATAATTTCGGTGTGTCTGTATATTGCCATAATGATTTTTGCAGCTGTGTTCACGCCCAGAACATCGGCTAAATTTTATGATACGCAAAACAAAGTGAACGAGCTGTTTTTTACATCACAATTAAAACAAGATTCCTTATTATATCAAAATGAAGATGACAACTTACTAATAGAAGAAGAAAATATAACACACAATTTAAAAAAGTTAACCATACACTTTAAAGATAGTTCCAAATCTCAGTTTGAAAAAAGTTTTTACATCCAATCGAATGAATAAAAAAAATTTCATTCCTGCATTTTCAATCATGGAAGTGATTGTCGGTATGGTAATTACAGCGATTATTATGGGAATCATATTTGTTATTTTTTCAATCGTATCTGAAAGAATGATGGATTATAAGGATCAAAATCAATTGGTAAACGATTTGAATCGATTAACCTACAGTATCAATAAAGATATTTTTGAGGCCGAAAAAATGAATGTTATTGAAAACGAGGTTGTCTTTAATGGGTATTCTGGCGAAACGGTGAAATACTATTTTCAGGAAGATTATATTTTGAGAGATGCTGCAACTTTTGCAGATACCTTTAAAATAAAATTAAAAAACATAGTGATTGATTCGATCAAAAGTGAATCCCGTAAACTCGTTTTCCGAAAATTAAAATTGAATGTGGAAGTCAATAAAAGGGAAATGGTTCTCAACTTCTACAAGAGAATATATGCAAACGAACTATTACAAGCAATACAAGAATAATGAGCCTTGATTTAAGTACTTATGCTACTCAAAATTCCGGAAAAAAAGATTTTAAATCAGCAACTGGTCAATTGAGATTTTCTAAAAAACTGTCTGATAAAAAGAAAGAAATATTTTATCGTGAGTTGGGTATGCTATTAAAATCAGGTGTAGATTTTAAAAAAGCACTGGAAATTTTGAGTAATCAATCCAGCAATTCTTTCGAAAAGGAACTCATTGTTCAGATTAAGGACAAGGTAGTGGAAGGAAGAAGTATTTACGAGTCGATGAGAGAAACGAATCAATTCTCCCCTTATGAATATTACAGTATTCAAATAGGGGAAGAGACTCGAAAATTAGAAGAGGTATTGGGTGAATTACAAAAATATTTCAATAGAAAAATTCAAATGAAAAGACAAATCGTATCGGTTTTAACCTATCCTGCGATTGTAATGCTCGTAACAATTTTAGTGCTTTATTTTATGTTGAATAAAGTAGTACCCATGTTTAGTTCAGTATTTCGCCAATTTGGAAGTGAACTGCCAACAAGTACACAAATCATCATTAAATTATCCAACCATTCCGGGAATCCTGTTCACTATTGTTTTCGGATTAATTATTGGACTGATTATGATGCATTTCTTAATGAAAGAAAAACAACCTTACCGGGCGTTAACAACTAAATTAGTATTGCGAATCCCCTACTTTGGTAACCTGGTCCGTAAAATTTACATTTCCCGTTTTTGTCAGTCGATGAATTTACTAATTACTTCAAAAACCACTTTGATAAACTCTTTGTCGTTAACCGCAAAAATGATAGGATTCTATCCAATTGAAATGGCAATAGCAGAAATAAAAGAAGATATAACGCGGGGTGTCTCACTGAGCGACAGCTTAAAAAAACACCCAGTATTCGAAAATAAAATGGTGTCTATGGTTGAAGTCGCAGAACAGGTAAATCAACTAGATACAATGTTCGAGCGATTAACCGAACAGTACAATGAAGAAATAAGCCATCAGACAAAAATGATTGGTGTTATTCTGGAACCCATGATTATTATCGTGATTGGGATAATTGTGGGTGTGATTATGATCTCGATGTATGCCCCAATGTTCGATTTGAGCAAAATCATCAACCATTAGTACGTTTCGAGTTTTTCATGTACCTTGGAAATTTCCTTGTCGATATACACTTGAGCATAATGCACATAGCGATGGAAGGAAGCACTGTTTGTACTATGTCCGCTAATTTTACGTACCAATAGTTCCGGCATCCCTAGAATCAGTAAGGTGGTGATGGCGGTTCTGCGCATCATGTGGGAACTCATGTTATCGCAAAAACGCTCTTTCCCTTTTTTGGCCACGACTTTCCTTGCTTTGCCTTGTTTTTCCCTTGAAATCTCTACGGGATATGTATAGCCGGCAATTTCACCAATGCGTTTTAAAGAACGGTTAAAATTGGAAAGGTTTTTACAGCCGAATACTAATGATTTACTATTGCTGGGCTGGTACTTTAAATAAATTTCAACAGCATAATTTGGTAGTTTTATATACGTGAAAGTTTTGGTTTTTTGCGTTTTGATTTTCAGGTACCATTCGTTATTGGTTTTTTCGAAATTTTTAGTGGTAAGTAAAAATATATCTGAAAAACGAAGACCGGTTGTACAACCAAAAACAAAAATATCCTTAAGTTTAACTTGTGTGGAAGTGAGTTTTTTTTCAAATTCTTTATCGTGAATCAAGAATTTAAGCTGCTCGGGTGAAAGCACCAAAATGTCAATCTCTTCTTTTCGTATGTAAAAGTTTTTATGGAAATCGCCTGTAAAAATATCTTTTTCCTCTTTTAGATAATTAAAAAAGGTGCGGATAATTTTTATGTTAGAACCTACGTAATTATCGTAACATCCTTTTTTGTACATGAAATCGGTAAAGTTCTTGTAAAATTTCTTCCAGTAATTTTTTTCCGATTGCAGTTCCCGCGTGTTCATTTTTAAGATACTACCCACCCGAAGTTCAAAATTGGTTTCCGTAGTAAACTGAACCAAATTTAAGAGAACGAAACGATATGAATCAATGGAACTTGGTTTAATTCGTTCTCCGTTTTTCTTTAAACGTTTTCCCGTTTCAGAATCTTTAATGAATTGTTTGAATAACGGAATTAACTCCTGCGTTTTTTTCATGATAGTAGGAAAGGCTTTTTTTAAAACTATTTCATTAGTTTTGTTAATGATAAGTATGTTCTTTTTTTACTGATTTTAGGTTTTAAAAATGCAGGAAAAGGTCATTTTTAGCAAAAGTAACGTTTTTAATCCATTCGCCAAGTGTTGCATTTGCTGATATTAAATAGGTTATGACTACTATCCTTTCGGAATGCTCGTACCAGGACGCACGGGCAACAGTCCAGCCTATCGTTACGGGTTTAATGGGAAAGAGAAAGATGATGAGTTAAAAGGTATTGGGAATAGTTATGACTTTGGTGCTAGGATGTTAGACCCTAGAGTGGGACGATGGTTTAAAATAGATCCCCTTTCGCAAAAATATCCTTATGATTCCCCTTATATATTTTCGGGAAATAGTCCAATTTCAATAATGGATCCGGATGGTGAACGAAAAAGAAAAATTACAATGGTGGTTAATGAAAATGGAGTTTTACTACATAAGCCAAGAATTGACTATGTAAATAGTGAATTAATGAGTGTCACTAGACAAGTTGGAAATGATCCACTATCCGGCGATGCTATAGTTACTCATGATTATTATGATATTTATGATTTAGAAGTAATCGTAAAAGATGCAAATAATAAAACTGTAAAAAATCATAAACTAACTGGAATTAAAGGTGGTTTAAGATATAAGGGATATACTTTTACACCAAAAACAATGTTAGAAGCTAGAGATGCTTTTGCGAGTTCAAGTTTTGGTACTTGGGAACCCGAAGGAGGAATTGTCTTTAGTGATGGTAATAATGGGAGTTCTTTAGTTGGTATTGAAAAAAGAAATGGAAGTAATGCTCTATGGATAGATTTCAAAGGTACATTTGATGCTGTCTTAACATTACTGTCTAGAAATCCAAAAAAACCTGGTGGCGGAGGTTTAGATCAAAAAATTGGAGATTTTATAGATTCAGTTAACAATAGTTGTGATGTAGTGAAGACTATAAATAATGCTTTGAATTCACCAAGCTCAACTGTAGACAACACAAATGGAACAACAGTTCAGACATCCTCAACAAATTCAGCTAAAAATGTTAATAAAGCGCAAGACACAATAATAAGTGTTCCTTCAGCTAGAACTGAAACTAATCCTGCGAGTATGCCGTATACAGTTGTTGTGATTGAAGATCAAAAGAAAGTAAAAGTAAATAATAACCAAAAATCAATTGATAGTACACGAAAAGCAGCTGGTGATAAAGTGGATAAAATGAAAAGAGAAGCAACTAATACAAATAATAAAATTCTAAAAAATTATGGGAACTAGATTCATTAAAGTTTTTTTATTGATAATTTTTATCGTTTCATGTTCTAAAAAAGAGGAAAAAGAATTCTATGAGACAGGGAAATTAAAGTCTATAAAAAGTAAGGTTAATGATACTACACTTGTTAAATTTGAATATAATGTTGATGGTGAGAAAAAATCAAAAGAAGTTTTTATAAATAATAAAATTAGATTTTCATTTTTCTATGAAAAAAATAAATTAAAACAGTATAGAAAAAATTATTACTATAATATTCAAGAGGTTAAAGATTATGATAAAAATGGTAATTTAGTATCTGAAGGAATCTTAATAAATGACTCTATTAAAAAAGGATGGTGGACATTTTATGATAATGGGCTAAAAAAAAAATACATTGAATATATTCCATTATGTGATGGAGAATATTATTTAAATCAATTAATATCTTTCGATCAAGATAAATCAAACAAGAAAGATATTATGGAAGTTTTTACAAATATTGAGATTAAAAGGAACGGTAATAAGTATAGAATGTTTTTTTCTTATAAAGGACTATTTGAAAAGTCAAAGCTTTATTTTGTTTTATCCAATAAAAATAATTTTTGTGAAATTTCTAAAATCAAAAAATTTGAAGTAATGTATGAATTAGGAAATAAACATGAAGGTTATATTGAACTAGACAATTTAAAAAATACTAAAGGTTTTTTTTATGAAAGATATGAAACAAAGATTAAAGGACTTCCGAAAAACCAAATTGAAGTCTCAGAAAGAAATACATATATAGATTTAAACAATTATCTTGAAAAGTAAAATATTATAATTATGCATTTTTTAAAACTTTAAATAATTAAAAAAACAGTAATTGATATTTTAAAATAACAATAATGTAAAAGCTACAACAATATGCTGTAGCTTTTTACTTTATATTCAAATAATTAAAAATACACAACAATAATTCAAAAATTAAATGATTTTATTGCTTAATAAATAACAATCATTCCATTAGACTTTGTATTTTTGCGCACATTATAGGTAATTATATAAAACTAGTATTACAAATGTTGCAATATAGAATTCATAAATATTTTCAATTAAGTAAAAGGGCTACTGTTAAAGCTTATTCTTTAACTGAAATACTCATTGTACTTTGTATTATCGGAATACTCTTATTAATGGTTTTGCCCAACCAAACTTCGGTAATAAGCCAGGCCAAAGCAATAGAAGCACAAGCTATGCTCAATCAGGTGTATGGTTTGCAAAAAAGTCATTTTTACAGACACTCAAAATATTCCAGTAGTTTGGAAGAATTAGGTTTTGAACAAGAGCCTACTGTAGAAGAAGGAGGGCAGGCAGTTTACAAAATTGAAATCATCGATGCTTCTAACGATTCCTTTTCGGCAAGAGCAACAGCGGTTTCCGATTTAGACGGTGACGGAAGTTTCAATACTTGGGAAATCGACAGTAAAAAAATATTGACAGAAGTAACAAAAGAATAAGTTGAGTTTAGCAGTTATAGGTTTGTTATTATGTTTAGTAGCTGTATTTCTTCAGGATTGGAAATACAGACAAATTCATGTAGTTTTACCAATAACAGTTTTAATTTTGTCCTTTTACATAGTTCGTCAAAAAAATGATTTTTTTTTTACTACTAGTAGTTACAATGTATTGTTTTTTCTAACAACCTTAGGCATTCTCACTCTTTACATGAGCATAAGGAACAAACGCTTTTTAAACCCTTTTCAAAATTATTTCGGATTAGGAGATGTATTGTTTTATGTTGCTGTTGCGCCATTATTTCTGCTTCAGAGTTATATTCTTTTTTTTATTTTTTCGCTGATTTTTGCTTTAGTACTTCAGGTAGGACTAAAGAAGATTAGTAAAGAAAAAACGGTTCCTTTAGCTGGTTTTGCTGCTTTGTTTCTTTGTATAATGATAGTAAAAGATTTGATGTTGAATTTTCCGAAAATTACTTTAGTATAATGCAAGAAATAGTAGTTCATTCCGAAAATCAGCATAGTATTTCAACCGACTTGGCAAATCATTATAAAATATTGCCAAAATCGGTTTCAGAAAATACTTTGGAGTTATATATCGATAATGTATTTAACAATGATGACACTAAGGAAGAGCTAGAACTCTTTTTAGGGAAACAAATTGTTTTCTGCCCCAAAGATTCATTCGAAATCGAGAAAGCATTATCAATTTATTATCGCAAAGAAAGAAAAGAAAACTCAGGTAAATCACTAAGTATAGATAAAGGTGATTTTTTGGAAACATTGCTTGATGAAGCAAAATCGTTGAAAAGCAGTGATATTCATTTTGAAGTTTATGAAGAATCAGCGCGAATCCGTTTCAGAATTGACGGTCAATTGATTGAACGTTATAAAATTGAAAAAGAAAATTATCTGGAGCTGGTAAACAAAATTAAAATCAGAGCGAAACTTAATATTACCGAAAAAAGACTTCCTCAGGATGGAAGAATAACCAATGAGTCATTTGATATCAGGGTTTCCATATTACCAACACTTTTTGGTGAAAAAATAGTGATGCGTTTGCTGGGTCAGGATGCTTCAAATATAGATTTAAACACGCTTGGTTTTCAGAAAGAAGAAATGGCTCATTATTTAGAGGCTGTTAAAAAACCAAACGGTATTATTTTAATAAGCGGGCCAACAGGATCTGGAAAAACAACAACCTTGTATGCTACGTTGCGATTATTAAACGATAGCCGTCGAAATATTGTGACAGTAGAAGATCCAATTGAGTATACATTAAAAGGAATCAATCAGGTACAATTAAAAGAAGATATTGGCTTAACGTTCGCTTCAGCTTTAAAATCCTTTTTGCGTCAAGATCCTGATGTTATTATGTTAGGGGAAATTCGTGATTCGGAAACTGCTTTAATGGCTATCCGGGCATCCTTAACCGGTCACTTGGTTTTATCAACCATACATACCAACTCAGCTATCGGGACTATTTCTAGGTTGATTGACATGGGAGTGCCGTCATATTTAATTTCAGAGACATTAAACCTTTCCGTGGCGCAACGTCTGGTTCGGAAACTTTGCAACGACTGTAAAAAAGAATCAGCATGCGATAAGGAAGATTTTCCTGCAATCTTTAAGTTTCCTTATGAGATTTCAACCCATTATAAGTCAGTAGGCTGCAATAAGTGCTTTCATACAGGTTATAAGGGAAGAAGAGCGATATATGAAGTTTTAACAATCGATACTAAAATTACTGAAGCCATAAAAAACAATACCATTACAAAGTTATATAGTGATGACGAAAATTATAAGTCACTTTCCGAAAAGGCTTTTGATATTCTTGCTGAAGGTGAAACCTCATTAGAAGAAATATACTCTATATTAATTAACGCATAAATAATGTTAAAAAAAATTACCTATATCATAATTGCTTTCCTATTCACAAATTTTGCATTCGCTCAGCAAGATATTAATGAGTTGGGAAGAAAATTTGACGACTTGGCAAAACAGAAAAAGGGAATTAACGAAGTACTTAAAATTGATGTTTCCGGATTATCATTACATGATTTTATTTCATCTATAGCTCAAGAACATCAGCTAAACATTGATGTTGATCCCGATTTAACTCAGTCGGTGGTTAACAATTTTTTTGATGTCACCGTTAAAGATGTGTTTATTCATTTGGTTCAAAAGTACGATCTGGAAGTAGGCTTTATGAATAATATCATTACATTTAAAAAACGAAAAGAAGTCAAAATTATAGAAAAGAAATTGCCTAAAGTAATTGATGTTAATTACAACCCACAAAATGATTTTCTTTCAGTTAAGCTGGAAAACGATTCCATTCCTTCCGTTGTGAAAGCAATTATTGATAAGTCAGGTAAAAATTTAGTTTTAGCTCCAGATATCAAAAATTTAAAAGTATCTTCTTATATATTAAATCGTCCATTTGACCAGGTAATCGAAATGATGGCTAAATCAAATGATTTAGTTGCAACCAAAGACGAAAACGGGTTTTATTATATTGAAAAAAATAAAGAGGGAAATAATGTAGTTGCATCCAACGGTACCAAAACAAAACAAGCCAAAGCGAGCAATGGTTCACCGGGTTATTATGAAGTCGATTTGAATAAGGCTGGCTTTTTATCGGTTAAAGCGAATGTAGCCGATGCATCAGATTTATTAACAGAGGCAGCAGAAAAACTAAATATTAATTATTTCCTGTACAACAAACCGGAAAATGAAAAAACCACACTTTTAGCAGACAATATTACTTTTGACGATTTATTGGAACATGTTTTTAAAGGAAAAAAATATACATTTAAAAAGCAAGATAATTTATATCTCATTGGAGAACAAGTGACTGAGGGGTTAAGGGCAACAGAAATTATTCAGTTGGAAAATCGTTCGATAGAATCTGTACAACAATCTCTTCCTAAAGTATTTTCAGAAAAATTGGAAATAAAAGAATTTTTGGAATTAAACGGTTTAATTGTTTCAGGGGCTAAAAATATTCTTGAAGAATTAAAAGTATATATAAAACAGATTGATAAGGTTGTTCCTATGGTTCAAATCGAAGTAATCATTGTTCAGTATAACAAATCATATGATATTCAGACCGGATTAAAAGCGGGTTTGGATAAAATTAATAAGCAACAAACCGGTGGTGTCCTCTTTCCTTCTTCGGATATGTCAGTTGATGCATCTTCTGTGAACAGTTTAATTAACGCTTTCAACGGTTTTGGTTTGTTTAAATTAGGGAAGGTTACTGATGCCTTTTATTTGAATTTGAAGTTATTGGAAAACAATTCGGTTGTAAAAGTAGAATCTACTCCTAAAATAGCAACAATAAGTGGTCACGAAGCCAAGTTAGCAATAGGTGAAACCAGCTATTATTTTGAACAAAATAATAGGTTAATAAACAATAGTATAGGAAATGACATTCTACAATCAGGGACATGGAAATCTACAGATGCAAACTTAAGTGTTTCCATAAAGCCATTTGTCTCTACAGACGAAAATGTAACCTTAACCATTGCCGTAGAAAAAAGTTCGTTTTTGGGGAGAGCAGGAGAAACAGCTCCTCCAGGAAAAGCCACACAAAAATTCGAATCACTGGTTAGAGTAAAAAACAATGAAATGATATTGCTAGGGGGATTAGATGAACTGAAAAAAGAAAATTCCGGATCAGGAACTCCACTTATATCGAGAATTCCTATTATCAAATGGTTTTTCAGTAGCAGAAAGAAAGGCAAAAGTGATTCTAAGCTCCATATTTTTATTAAACCAACAGTAGTATACTAATGATAAACTACCTGTCTAAAATAATAAAGTTAACCAAATTACAGATTGTAGGTTTCATCAAAAAAGAGGATGAAGAAATTTTCAATGTTCTTACGGTTCATAAAAAAGGAAATAAAATAAACATCCTTTCTGCTTTAACATATAATAGTTATGAGGATTTTATTAAAAATGCGGATTCCAAATTACCATTACTATTGGTAATAGACGGAAAGGGGGTTTTAAATAAAAGAATTGATTTCAAGAATACCGACGATGTTAATTGGAGTAAAACAATTGACTTGAAAACCATATATTATACCAGTTTTAAAAATGATAATTTTAATTTTATGAGTTTTTGCAGGGAAAGTATGGCCCATGAAATTATCACAAAAATAAAACATAATAACTTTTATATTATTGATATCTATGTAGGCTCTTTTTTGAGCGGACTTTTGTATGGATATTTAAATAAACAGTCTGTCACTTCTGGTGAATTAACTTTAGAATTCGATAATGAAAAATTGGTGAATTTTAATAGAAAAACTGATTTCTATAAAACAGAAAAATATACTATTGGTGAAGATGTTATATCAAGTGCGTTTTTGCCTTTATATGGTGTATTACTTCATTTTTATGTCAAGCCAAAAGATGTTAGTAAATCTGAAAATGCCAGTTTGGAGATTGAAGAAATCATTTATAAAAAAGCGTTTACGATTTTTGGTACAGCAATGCTAATTGTGTTTTTAATTACTCTTTCCATCAGCTACTTTTCAATTCAATATTACGGCACAAAAAACGCCGAACTTAACCTCCAAAACGTTTACTCGGGACAATCGCATAAACAAGTACAGGATTTGGAAAAACAAAAAGAAAAACAACTTGTTATATTAAAAGAGTCGGGTTTCATGTCGTCAAAGTTTCTTTCTTTTTATGGTTATGAATTAATGAAAATAACACCTTCATCTATTTCTTTAACGGGGCTCAATATAATACCTATTGATAAAGAAATAAAGCCTGAAAAAAAGATAGATTTTGAAGTCAAAAGTATTGTGTTAAAAGGAGAATCGAGTAATGAATCGGCAATAAATGATTGGATTGACAAACTTAAATCGATGGAATGGATTAAGCGGTTTGAAATCATTAGTTTAAAAAAAGATAAAAAAAATGTTTCTCAGTTTGAGATAAAAATAACGGTTATCGATGTTTGAGCAGTATTCCTATAAACAAAAGTTCAGCGCGTTGTTGATTCTCTTTTTAATGCTCTGTATTGCGGCCTATAAAAGATCATTCAGTCAGCTCATCCAAACATACAAAGAACACAAAGTGTTATCCGAAAAAATTGCCGATTTTAGCAGTAAATCTAATAAACTGGATGCTTTAATTAAAGATGTTGCAGTCTTGGACAAAGTAATAGGCAAAGCCGGTCAGTCAAAAGAAGTGGTGCAACAGGAAATCATAAGCTTTGCTTCCAAAAAGCATCCGGAAGTATCCATAAGTGATTTGCAGCCCATTCACGTTTTTTCGGATATCGACTATAAAATTGTAACTAATCAGTTAGATGTCACTGGTAATGCTAATCAATTATTGCGATTGGCTTATGATTTCGAAAAAGAATTTAGTTATTCCCGAATAGTGAGTATGCATTATTACACAATTAAAAAGAACAATAAAACAGAAGTTTTACATTTAAAAATGATATTCCAAAACTATGAAAACAATAAATAAAGTTATACTGTTGTTATTTTCAATAGCATTAATTTCATGCGAAGATATTTTAGAAGAAGACATTACAGACAAAACGGCAACCATCATAAGTCCTCAAGATGGGGTAGTTATAGAAAGCAATGTTGTGACATTTCAATGGAATACTATAAGTGGAGCTGATAAATATCGTGTTCAGGTATTTTTGCAAAATCAAGTAATGGTTAAAGATTCTTTGGTCGAAAATTCTAATGTTACATTGCCGTTACCGCAGGGTAATTATCAATGGAGAGTCCGTGGTGAAAATTTTGCCTATCAATCGTCTTATTCTCTCACGAACTCTTTTAGTGTACAGGAATCGGATGATTTATCGACACAACAGGTTTTACCTAGTAGTCCGTCAGATAATGCATATAAGAACACACAGAACATTACTCTTTCATGGAATGCTTTAAACGCAGCAGATTATTATGAACTTCAGGTTGTAAATGTTACGAATTCGAATACTATTGTATTACAGCAATCAAATATTACAGCAACAACATATACTCTTAACAATTCTGTATTGAGTCAGGACGCTAAGTATGAATGGAAAGTAAAAGCGGTTAACACAACCACAACTACTTCAACTCAGTATTCTTCGCGATTTTTATTTCTAGATAGAGTACTTCCAAACCAACCTCAAAATGTCTTGCCAGCTAACAATTCAGTGGGAACTTTAAATCAAGATATTAACTTCAGCTGGTCAATTCCTGCCGACTCAGGAACAATACAATCTGCGATTACTTATGAGATTGAGATTGCTACAGACGTTGCTTTTGCAAATATTGTACAAACATCAGCTTCATCTAGTAGTAATTTTCAACGTTCTTTTACTACTGCCGGGGATTACTATTGGCGTGTAAGAGCAAAAGATGCCGCAGGGAATGTTGGTGTGAATAGTAGCTCTTTTAAAATTACGGTAAATTAATTTAAAAAATATTCATGAAAAAAAAGATTAACATTCTATTGGCAGCTGTAGTATTGGGATTGTGGGGTACAGTTATGTACAAATATGTTAATCGGTTTTTTTATTCCGAAAATACTCTGACTTTAACGGAGAAGAATCTGGACTTAAATTTGCCTGATAAAATACAAAAAGATACTTTCGAATTAAAACCCTTAGGGAATGATCCTTTTTTAAATAAAAGTTACATGAAGCCGCTGGTAAAAAAGACTACCCTTACGGGCTATGTTCCTAAAACAAAAGTAAAATCACAACCGATTAAGTCTAAAACGGTTGCTCCATTTCCAACTGTTAAATATTTTGGATTTATAAAATCAAGTGAAAGAAAAGAAGAACTTATTTTATTAAAAATAAATAACACTTTACATAAAACCCGACTTAATGGAAACTGTGATGGTGTAACGGTTAAAAAAATATATAAAGATTCTATTCAGATAATTTTTGATAAAGAAACGAGAATGATCAAGAAGTAATGAGAATCTTCAAAAGTTGGTGGTTTCTTTTTCAGTGTGTTAATGTTTGAAAATGAAGGGTTATTATGGGGTGGCCGAAAAAGTATGAACAATATTATTTTTGTGTTTTTTTATAAAGCTTTAAAAAGCTGCGAAATGAATCAAAACTATCCCTCGTGTTCCAGATTTAGTGGTGGCATCAGCTGTCCCGATTGTAAAGATCCAAAATCTTAAAAAACGGAACTACTAAAAACAAAAAACAGCAATATTATTGTAAAAATTGTGGTAATGAGAATTGTAATTAAGAAGTATATTAAGGATTCTTTATAAGTTGTTTTTGGCAAGGAAATCAAAACGATTGAGAGGTGATTTTAATTTAACTTATTGGTAAAGTGAACAAGATGGTTTTGATTTTAAACAAACTGGCTTGCTTGATTTATTAGTTTATAAAGTGGGATTTAGTATAGTATTTTTCCTAATTCATAATTTGACTTAAGTGTATTACAGGGAAAAGTTACCGGCAAAGTACAAGGCTGTTAAATAAAATCAGGGAAGATTTAAATAAAGATCCAAAAAGTTTTGTAAGCATAATAGAATTTTGCCAATATACCGGTTTGGAATATGAGCATATAATCTCAAATATAGTGGGCTAAACAATTGCTTTAAATAAAAAAGTCTCAAATTCAAAAGAACCTGAGACTTAAATTTTTTAAAAACCGTAATGCTTATTCCTTAATAATCTTTACCGTTTTGGCCTTCTCCTGAGATTGAATCGTTAGATAATAAGTCCCTGGTGTCAGTCCGGATAAATCAATTGACGATTCATTAACCTGTAATGATTTTGAAAGTACCTGCTGGCCTAAAAAATTATAAACGGTAACCGCTGTAATGTCTTGGGCATACGAAAAATTTAAAGTGTTTTTTACCGGATTTGGGTAAACGGTTAAACCGTTCAAATCAAAATCGGCGTTGCCTAAGTTGGTTTGAACACTTACAACATTTCTGAAAACAGGTCCCCAAGAGCCCGTATTGTCTTTTACACGAACATTGAAAACATGAAGTCCCACAGCAGGCAAGGCGATTCCGGTTTTGGAGAGTTGCTCAAAAGCACTGTCAAAGGTACCATCGGATGCCAGAACTGCGGTTCCATTACCTTCTCCCGGATCGGTGTCCCAAAAATATTCGGCTTGTAATACAGCCATTATAGGTGATGTATTGGGTTGCTCTACATTAACAACGTTAATAAAAACAGATCCCCATTGTCCCGTATTGTCTTTTACCCGAATACAAAATTTATGTAATCCTGCACTTGGCGCGGTGATTCCGCTTTTGGTTAGTTGTTCAAAAGCACTGTTGAAAGTACCATCGGTCGCCTGAACAGCTGTTGCAAGTCCAACTCCTGGATCGTTATCCCAAAAATATTCGGCTTGTGTTAACGAGGTTTGTGCACTACAAAATCCTACCGTTAAGATTGCCAGTATACTATATATAGTTTTTTTCATCTTACTTTAAAGTATAAATTATTTAGAATAAGCTGAACCACTAACATTTAAAGTACCAGTGCTTAAAATAGCTCTCGGCGTAACCAAATAGTTTACCTGAGGTCTTCCGCCATTGTCCGCAGGAAAGTAATTCGCCCAACTGTTCGAACCGCCGTAGTGTCCGGCATCGTTTCGGGTCAAATCCAAATCGGTGTAGCTTACAGCGGGATTTCCAGCATTTACATTCATACCTGTAACGGTATAAGCCGTATTGTTGAAGTTCATGTTGGCAGCTCCCGTATTGTTGCTTTGCGAGATGGTTCCTTCGGTTACAAAGGCATTTGTAGATACGTTATAGGTAGCTGTTACTGTCGCAACACTATTAATATTTTGGATACAGGCATTGGTTTGGCCCACAACAAATGAAATCGCATTGTTCATAATTGCAATGTTTCCGCCAGTACCCGGATCGCCATTTAAGCCGATATAAATAGGTGCTATGTCTCCGCCATTAGGTTCATAAATAGTATTATTTACGATTTCGTTAGTCCCACTTGTTTTGGTATTATAAATTCCAAATCCACTTGTAAAGTTATTATAGAATTTAAAATTATAGCTGGTTTGTTGGCTTCCAATTGTTGAGGTAACGGCGTTTCCTATTATTTCAATATCGTTGGTTGCAAGTGAATTGTCAGAAGAAGTGTTGTAAGCCGTCATTCTATCTACGCTGTTTCCGGTCATTCTTCCGTGTGAAAAATACACAAAGCCACTAACAGTACATCCAGACATGTTTGTGGTAGTGTTTGCAGGTGTTGTATCAACATTATTCAAATAGCAGTTGTACAGATTGATAGTTGTTCTTCCGCCAGTTGTTGCACCTGTTGCCACTACGTTATAGATAGTAAAATTCCCAGAACTTAGGTTGCTTATCGTTACCACTCTTCCGGCTGCCGGATTGATGTTAATGGTTCCTCTGATGAAATATTTGTTGTAATTGGTTTCAGAAACGAAGGTTAGCGATTTGTTGATGGTTAAGTTTTCAATATAAGCCGATCCGTCGGTTTTGGGCTGAATGATGATTCGGTCTCCATTGTTTGCTGCTGTTATTGCTGCAGATACGGTTGTGTAAGCACCGCCGGTACCTGTCGCTCTAACGTATAAATCAGCTGCATTTGCCATCGAGGTAAACAAGCCTGCGATTGCGATAAAAAGTAATTTTTTTTTCATTTCGTTTTTTGATTTTCCCTTAATGCCTTAAGGTTTTTAGTTAGTAAATTAGTTATTGGATTAAAATTTTAATAATGAGTTCCTGTTAAAACCACCTAAATTTTTAGAGTTGGGGTGCAAACATAAGTTTATATTGCATGTAAGATTAATCTTTTAACATTGTTTTTTGAAAAAATTATGATACAATATTACAGGAAAGAAAAAAAAGTATTTTGGCTAATGAATATCCGTAGGTTTTGGGTTAATATTCGTTGCGATTGGAAGGAAATTCGTTTTTGAGTTTAGCATGAAATACAAGAGATGACAATCGAAAAAAAGCCAGTCAATCGACTGGCTTTTTAGACAACTTTTGAAAAGAGGTGTTATTTTACTTTTTTCAACCAGAAATAATCATTCCATCCTTCGATTAATCTTGTCGGATCGGTATTTTTGGTTCTGTCTTGTTCCGGAATTAGGACGATCTTTTTATCTTTAACTGTAAAATTGTAGATTCTCGGATCGTTTTCACCTTCAATGGTAAGTTCAATTTTGTAAGCACCGTCGGTAAGATCTGCAAATTTAATTTCACCAGGTTTGTTCACCAATTTGAAAGCACAGGAAACTTCATTCCATTTTGCTTGTTCTACTTGAGCAGTGTTGGGTCCGTTGCCATAATGTTGCGCATACAATTTATTGTCTTTGAACATATTTACCGACCATTTCACACTTTTGTTGGTTTTTCTGCTGTTAGAAGGATTTGGCATAAACTCTTCATGAGTAATATAAAAACCAAAAAGAAGGTTTCCTGTATTGGCATGATTTAAGTAAGCAAAATTATTCCATGGTCCACGTACCACATACATTTCATTCATAGCGGCATAAGGATCTGAATTGGTTAGTTTAGCCAACTCAAAATCAAAAGAATAAAACATTTTGTCTCCAGCATAAAAATCCAATCTGTAATTGCCCGGCCCCCAGTCTGTTATAAACGATTCTGAATGTCCAACCCATTCGCCATCACGTTGGTAACGGCTGCTTGGCTCATTGAATTTTGTTTTCTTTCCGTCATCAAAAACCTGATCTCCGGAATACTCAAAATAGTTCATGTATTGATTGTCTTTGTATACCTTAATTCTCAAATACTGCGACTGATCCGAGAAGGCATGAACTGTTCTGCCATCAACCGTTTTATTTGGGATAAAAGTTGCCGTATAACTGTTAATAGTTCCGGCAGTGGTTCCGTAAAGTAGGGAGTTGAAAGTTACGGCTGGTGTTTGTTTGAAAGTGGTCCAATCTAATTTTAGACCTCCAAAATCACCGCTTTTTCCGCCTTTTCCTGCTTTCCCTTTGGCAGATTTCAGTACTTTGTCTGCTGCTTTTGTATTTTCGATAACGGTTCCGGCATCATCGGAGGCCTTTTTAACTTTATTGAATAATTGTGCATTGGCAGCCGTAAAGGAAAAGAGGAATGCAATAATCAGCGCGCTCGTTTTAATTTGTTTCATGTTTAACTGTTTTTTGAAATTAGTAGTACTTAGTTTTCTTAATTACAGGTCAAACATAAATCAAAAGAAAATGGGAATTTCGGGCAATGAACATCTGTTTCCATTTGAAGGAAATTCGTAGAAGATTAATGTAAATTCGTTTTTAGAAAAATTTACATCTGAAGGTTTTCAAGCAGCACCATGAACTCTTCTTTTTTACGAACGGAAAGCGGAATGGTAATTTTGTTTTTCATTACGATGGTATTTCCGCCATCCGTTTTGATAAAATGATCGAAGTAGGCCATATTGATTAAATGCGACTGATGGGTACGGAAAAAATTATGCGGCGTTAGCAAGCTCTCGTACTCTTTAAGATTAGTGGAAACGACTAACTTAGGAGCGTTGATGAAATAGAATGTCGTATAGTTCTTGTCGGATTCGCAGTTTACAATATCCTGAATATTAACAGAATAAATTCGGTCTGACGTTTTTAGAATAAGGTTCTGAAGGTTTTTAGGACGTTCTAAGTTAGCAAACAAATTGCTGAGTTTCATGTCAAAAACTTCTTTGCTAAGCGAACTTTCTGCTTTTTTTACGGCTTCAACCAAATCATCAGGATCAAGGGGTTTCAGCAAATAATCAATCGCGGAAAAACGGAACGCTTTAACCGCAAAGTCTTCATAACCAGTGATGAAAATGACTTTAAAGTTGAAAGGCTTTAATTTCTGAAGCAAATCGAAACCGGTTCCGTCGGGCATTTCCACATCCAAAAAAACAAGATCGGGCGACAATTGTTTAATAAGTTTTACACCGGATTCGACAGAATCGGCTTCACCAATTAGGGTTACGGAAGGACAGTTCATCTTAATTATGGTACTGTTCTTCTTTCTGATGTTTTCTATATCGTCAATAATTACGGCTCGTAACATGGGTCTTTAATTTTCGTAAATATAAGGGATTTCAAAACTAACTTTCGCACCTACAACATTGGTGTCTTTGTCTAAAATATTGTCGGCGTGCACTACAAAATCCTGGTTTTTGGTGTAGCTTACCAATCGTTCTTTGGTAATGGTCATCGCTAAAGATTTGTGGTTGGTTGTTTTTTGAACCGCGTCAAATCCTTTACCGTTATCACTTACTTCAAAAAATAATTTTTGATCCTTGAGGTAAAAATGAATGTCAATCTGTCCTTGATTAGCGGTATTGCTTAAACCGTGCTTGATGGCATTTTCGATGAAAGGCTGTGTAAGCATCGGCGGCAAAAAGATAGCTTCCTGATCGATATCGTCCTCAATGCTAATGTTAAAACTGAATTTGTTATCGTACAAAAGCTGCTGGATTGCCAAATAGTTTTGGGTCATTTCTATTTCTTCGGAAAGTGAAATGTAATTTTCATTGGAATTTTCCAGAATTTGACGGGTTAATTTCGAGAATTTGGTCAGGTAATTTATCGCTTCGTTATCTTTTTCATCATGAATTAATCCCTGAATATTATCAATGGAATTGAATATAAAATGCGGGTTCATCTGTGTGATCAGAAGCTTTTGCTTGATTTGCTCTTTTTCAAGAACGGTTATCGCTTGTTTCTGTTTGCTGTTGCGATAATAAAAATAAGCGCCCACAAGTATCAGTAAGAGTGAACTAGATAACCCGATAAGCCAGTTGTTTTTGATGGCGTTTTTCTTTTCGGCTGCGAGTTTAAGATTTAATTCTTTTTTCTCGAAATTGTATTTGAGTTGTTGTTGCGCCAGTGCATTTTTGGAAGCCTCAATCTGACTCGAATCGACTATTTTTTCATTAAACTGGTACATTTCAAGCGCCTTTTTGTAATCTTTATTTCGGATGCTTATCAGGTAAATAAGATCGGCGGCATCTTTCTGAAGTGTGATATTGCCGGTTGTCTTGCTTAAAGGAAAAGCTTTGTTTGCATAAATACTGGCTTGTTGCAAATCGCCTTTGGCATAAAACAATTTCCCCAGTCCGGTCATCGATGAGGTGATGGCAATATTGTCTGTGGCTTCCGATAAGGTTTTCATTGCCAAAACTTCACGGAACAGTTTCTCAGCTTCTTCAAAATTTGAAAGTTTCAGTTGCGCTTCGCCCGATCGTGACAAGGCCAATCCGGTCATGGTATCGGCTCCCAGTTTTTTTGTGATTTCCAGCGATTTGTTGCAATACGCAATCGTTTCTTTAAATTTTTTCAGTTTGATGTAACAGTAGGCAATATCACTATAGGACAACGCTTTAAGATAAAGTGTGTGGTTGCTTGGGTTTTTAGAATACGAAAGTTCATAACATTCTAGGGCTTTTTTGCCGTACGCTAAGGCTTTTTCAAACTGGTTCTGATTGGAATACACATGGTAAAGCATCTGCAACGCATAAGGCATTTGCTCGGTGTATTTTTCTTTGTCTTTTTCAAAAAACTTAAGTGCTTCAAAGATTAAGGGAATGGCTTTATCGTCTTTTTCCATCATGACATAATACGCAGCTTTGGACAAATACGCTACATACATTTCGTCATACGATTTAATGGATCGTAACAATGCAATGGCCTTGTCATGGTAAATCAGTCCTTTTTCGCGGTCTGTCTTATGGGAGTATTCCGATGCAACGATGGAATAATAGGTCGCAACCCATTCGGTATATACTTTCTTTACCTCCGGATTGTTTTCTTTTTTATAGTTTTTCAGGGCCAAATTCCCCAGCATATTGTTCAGGTAGTAGTAATTCTTGTCATAATCGCTGTAGTTGGCATCCATGGCATCGGATATGGCTTGTATTCTTATGGTGTCATGTAGCTTCGGATTCCTTAAAACGTTTTTCAGCGAATCTATAATCCGGTCTTGGGAATAGGAGGCAGCAGAAAAGAACAAAAAAATAAACACAACAATGGGTGCTGTAGTTTTGAATATTAATGGATTGTATTTGATTGATGATTTAAACATTACACCTAATTAATTTTCGTAAATATAAGGGATTTCAAAACTAACTTTCGCACCTACAACATTGGTGTCTTTGTCTAAAATATTGTCGGCATGCACCACAAAATCCTGGTTTTTGGTGTAGCTTACCAATCGTTCTTTGGTAATGGTCATCGCTAAAGATTTGTGGTTGGTTGTTTTTTGAACCGCGTCAAACCCTTTGCCATTATCACTTACTTCAAAAAATAATTTTTGATCCTTGAGGTAAAAATGAATATCAATCAGTCCTTGATTAGCGGTATTGCTTAAACCGTGCTTGATGGCATTTTCGATGAAAGGCTGTGTAAGCATCGGTGGCAAAAAGATAGCTTCCTGATCGATATCGTCCTCAATGGTAATGTTAAAACTGAATTTGTTATCGTACAAAAGCTGCTGAATGGCCAAATAGTTTTGGGTCATTTCTATTTCTTCGGAAAGCGAAATGTAATTTTCATTGGAATTTTCCAGAATTTGACGGGTTAGTTTCGAGAATTTGGTCAGGTAATTTATCGCTTCGTTATCTTTTTCATCATGAATTAATCCCTGAATATTATCAATGGAATTGAATATAAAATGCGGGTTCATTTGTGTGATCAGAAGCTTTTGCTTGATTTGCTCTTTTTCAAGAACGGTTATCGCTTGTTTCTGTTTGCTGTTGCGATAATAAAAATAAGCTCCTACCAATATCAGTAAGAGTAAACTCGATAACCCGATAAGCCAGTTGTTTTTAACAGCAGTTTTCTTTTCGCCTTCCAGTTTGATTGCAGCGGCTTTCTTTTCTCCCAAGAGTTTTACGGCCGATACTTTCTTTCCTTGTATGATTTTCTGCTGAAGTTCTTTTCGTTCAAAATCATACTTTAATTGCTGTTGCGCCAGTTTGTTTTTCGAAGTTTCGAGTGCCGTTTTCCTTTCCGATTCCAGTTTGATGGCTGCTAATTTCTTTTGCTGAATGATTTTTTGTTGGAGTTCTTTTTTCTCAAACTCATATTTGAGTTGCTGCTCCGAGATTTCTCTTTTTGAGGAGGCAATTCGGGTGGAATCCGTTATTTTTTTATCAAATTCATAATAGTGAAGTGCTTTTTCATAGTTCTTGTTTGCTAAGTTTATCTTATACAACATCTCGGCAATATCTTTCTGAAGCGTCTTATTGGTTGTTTTTTTGCTCAACTCAAAAGCTTTTTCCTGATAATCACCTGCATTCTTCAGATCTCCTTTATTAAAACTGATGTTTCCAAGACCATAATAAGCCGCCGCCATACTCATACTATTCGTGGAAGCGGATTTCATTGCTAAGATTTCCTGAAATAGCTTTTCGGCTTCCTCAAAATTGGAAAGTTTCATTTGCATATCGGCAGCACCGGATAAAGTAAGAATTGTTTGTGTGTCTGCCCCTAATTTTCGGGTAATCTCAAGCGATTTGTAGCTGTTTGCTAAAGCTTCCTTATATTTTTTAAGTTTGCTATTACAGTAAGCGATATTTTGATAATTGGAAGATTTCCAGTTTAAGGTATGGTTACTGGGATATTCTTTATACGACATGTCGCAATAGTGTATGGCTTTCAAACTATTTTCAATCGCTTTCTCATACTCATTCTGATGCCTGTAGGCATATGCAAGGGTAGTGTAGGCATAATACAAGGAATGCACATACGTCTTCTTATCCTTTTCATAAAATTTTAGCGCCTCAAAGATCAATGCAATTTGCTTATCCGTCTCATTTGTTGTTTTATAAAGGCCTGATTTTGTGAGATAAACCGTGTACATGTCTTCGTAAGACTTTGTTGCTTTATAAAGCGCTATGGCTTTATCATAATACTGCGCTGATTTATCATATTCTTCTTTCTGTAAATATCGGGTAGCAAGACTGGAATAATAAGTAGCAAGCCATTTGGAATATCTTGTTTGCAGCTTGGGGTTGTTCTTTTTTTTATAATTTTTCAACGCAATCTCACCTAGCATGTCCACTACCTGATGAAACTTCGGATCAAAGTTGTTGGTAAATTTAGTACGGGCAACATTATGAATCATCTGCAATCTTGTGGTGTCATGCAGTTTTGGGTTTTGTAATGCAATTTTTAACGAATCAATGACATTGTTCTGAGCATAAGAAGTTGATAATGTTAGTAGGAAAAAAAATAGAATTGATAGGCGAATGCTTTTGGACATATTTAATCGTTTGTCAAATTTTTGAAAGCCAAAAGTAATTATATTTTTTGTAGTAAATTTATCAGTTTACTGATGATTTTGTTGGATTTTGGTTATTTGTAATTTCCTTGTTTTTGGGTTTTATAAGCACAACAAATTTTGCCAATATACCAGTTTGGAATATAAGTATATTGCTTCTCATATAATCAGTTAATGCCGTAATTTGAAATAAAAAAGCGCCCTTTTGAGGGCGCTTTGTAAATTATTTATTCCGGTTAAAATCCAGATCCTGAAAATCATAACTGAAATCCGTCAGTTCCGAAATCGGTTTCATTTTTAAAGTGATGGCTTTTCCTGTCGAATCGTAAGTCGCATATACAAACGCATCCGCTTCCATGTTACGATTGAACCATTTCACGGCAAAACTGTTGTCTTTGTAAAAGAAAATTTCTCCCGAAAGTTGTGGCGAACGTTTGGCCGCAAAATAATACTTTCCTTTTTTCTCACTAATAGTAATTTCTCCCAGCCAATTATCAGTATACGAACCTGTAATTTTATTCAGATTGATTTTCTGAGCGTTTTTGTTTTTTGCCACGGTTGTCCAAACTTCCTCTGTTGCTTTGTCCGCATTACCGATCATTTCCTGATTTCGTTTGCTGTACATGGCCACATAATCCTTGTACGGAATTTCCAGATACGTGTTTTTAATAGTATTGGTTATGGCTGAAAAAGCCGCACCGGATTGCTGATTGGTCAAAACCACAATACCCAAATTGAGTTCCGGTAGCAATGTAACCTGAGTTACCATTCCTTCCAATCCTCCCGTATGGGTAACTTGTTTATAACCTTTCACATCGCTCAAAAACCAACCCAAACCGTAAGCACTAAAGTGTGTGTTGTAAGGCGGAGTCGTGTTCGCAGGAATTAAGGTTTGCGGCGCCCACATTTCGTTATGCTGTTCTTCGCTGAATAAAACTTTATTCTCAGGACCGTATTTCCCTTTGTTCAATTGTGCGATGACCCATTTACTCATGTCGGAAACATTGGAAAATATCCCACCAGCAGCATCCATTACCGAATTTTTACTCTGTTTTGTAATTCTTAGTTTTCCGTTTAAAGGAACATGCGGCGTAACAACGTTTGTGGTGTCAGGAATGCGATGCCAGTTTCCTTTGCTGTTATGCATTTGAAGCGGTTGCATGATTCGACTTTCTATAAATTCCGGCCACGATTTTCCTGATACTTTCTGAATGATTTCCCCGGCTACAATATAAAGTAAGTTGTCGTAATCAAATTTGGTTCTAAAACTCGAAACCGGTTTCAGATAGCGTAAGTTATGAATGATGTCACGAGTTGTGAAATCGCTTCCTTCCGGCCATAGCATTAAATCGCCGGCGCCCATGCCCAATCCGCTTCGGTGGGTAAGTAAGTCGCGTATGGTGAATTCTTTGGTAACATACTCGTCATACATCTTAAAATCAGGAATGTATTGGATTACTTTATCGTCCCAATTCAGTTTTTTTTCATCCGCTAGAATGGCTAACGCCGTTGCTGTAAAAGCCTTACTGTTGGAGGCAATTCCGAATAACGTATTCTCATCTACTTTTTGCTGGGTAATGATGGATTTTACACCGTATCCTTTTGAATGAATTACTTTTCCGTCTTTTACAATCGCAACCGCAATTCCCGGAACATTGAACGTTTTCATGGTTTTTTCCACCAATGCATCTACTTGAGGAGCCGTCATTTGCGCCGAAACGCTAAAACCAATCAAAAGTGCCAGTAATGATAATTTATACTTCATAGTTATGATTTTTAATTGCCGATTTTTTAAATTCTGCTATCTGCTATCTGCTATCTGTTTCTTTTCCCTTTTCCCTTTTCCCTTTACTCTTTTTAAAAACCCCGTTGTCGCTTCGCTTCAAAAATCAAAATGGCTGCAGCAACTGAAACATTCATTGAATCAATTTCGCCCTGCATTGGGATAATGATGTTTTTGGTACTCGCATTACGCCATGCCTCCGTTAATCCCGTGGCTTCCGTACCCACAACCAAAGCAGATGG
This sequence comes from uncultured Flavobacteriaceae bacterium, assembly GCA_963812405.1. Lineage (GTDB taxonomy): Bacteria > Bacteroidota > Bacteroidia > Flavobacteriales > Flavobacteriaceae > Flavobacterium. Next base: position 27,107 of record CAWEUV010000001.1, read on the forward strand.
AGTGGTGTAATCCTGTGTATGATAGTAGGTTGAATCCTGTAAAGTAGCGCAATAAATAGCAATGTTGTTTTCTTTCAGATAAGCGATTACTTCTTCGGTAGAACCGGTTGCGATTTGTCTTGTAAACAAACAGCCCACGCTGGAACGCACCACATTTGGGTTGTACATATCGCTTTTCGGATTGGCGATTATTACTGCATCGAGGTTAGCGGCATCGGCAGTACGTAAAAGCGCACCAAGATTTCCTGGTTTTTCTGTCGCTTCGGCAACCAATACCAGCGGGTTTTCAGAAAGTTTTAAATCCGATAACTGTAACGATTTGGTTTTGGCTATGGCCAGAATACCTTCGGTAGTGTCGCGATAGGCTAATTTCTGATAGACTTCTTTGGATATTTCAATCAGTTCGACTTTTTGTCTTGTGAGTTGTTTGATGTCGTTTTCGGAAATCAATTCCGGTAGAAATAAAATGGTTTCCAAGACATAACCGCCTTTTTGGGCCAGCATGATTTCGCGCTGTCCTTCAATTAAAAACGTGCCGGTTTGTTTACGGGTTTTCGCTTTTTCCTGAAGTTGTACTAAAGATTTAATATACGGATTCTGAACGGAAGTAATTTGTTTCATTTGAATATAGCTGAAGGACAAAATTAAGGAGTTATTCCGAACATCTTACAAAATTCCCCTCGCTTTAATTTCCAGATATTTGTTGATGGTGTCCAACGTAAGGTTTTCCGGTTGGGTTAACACCGAATAGATACCGTATTTCTTAAGTTCACTCACAATCAGTCGTTTTTCGAAAGCAAATTTTTCCGCAATGGTCTGATCGTAGACATCCTGAATCGTAGTTGCCTTTTTGTTAATCAAATCGTTTAGTTCCGTATTGCTGAAGAATACCACCACCAACAAATGGTTTTTGGCAATTCCTTTCAGATAAGGTAATTGGCGGTGCAATCCGTCAACGGTTTCAAAATTGGTGTACAGTAAAATCAGACTTCGGTGGTTGATGTTTTTCTTGATATCCACATACAAACGGCTGTAATCGCTTTCAAAGAAATTCGTTTTGATGTTGTACAGGTTTTCCAGAATCAGGTTCATTTGCGACTGACGACGCTCTGCCATCACACGGTTTTCAACTTTTTTCGAGAAGGAAAACAGTCCGGCTTTGTCTCCTTTTTTCAGAATTACATTCGATAAAACCAAACTTGCGTTAATGGCATAATCCAGTAAACTCAATCCGTTAAAAGGCATTTTCATGACACGGCCTTTGTCGATAACCATATATACCGTTTGCGATTTTTCGTCCTGAAACTGGTTTACCATCAACTGATTGCGTTTCGCAGTAGCTTTCCAGTTCAACGTTCGAATGTCGTCGCCCTGCACGTATTCCTTAATTTGTTCAAATTCCATTGTATGGCCGATGCGTCGGATGCGTTTCAGTCCGTACTGCAACAAATTGTTCGAAAACGCCATCAAATCGTATTTTCGTAATTGAATATACGACGGATAGGTGGGTACCATTTGATTGTTCGCAAAAGTAAAGCGTCTTGAAACCAATCGTAACGGGGAAGAAATATATACATTTAGTTTGCCGAAGAAATATTCCCCGCGTTCCGTAGGCCGTAAATGGTAACTGAAATGATCTTTTTCATTCGCTGCCAATTTGCGGTTGATTTCGAAATTGCGCACCTGAAACTGAAACGGAATTTCATCGATAATCTTAGCGAAAACCGAAAACGAATAATGGTTTTTCAGCTTGACGGAAATTTCGTTTTCATCGCCGTTAGAGAATTTTTCCGGTGCGTTTCGGGTTGTTTTTATGTCTTGTTTTGTGGCAAACAACAATACGATGTCTAAGCCGGTAAACGAAATCAGAAGAAACAATAAGAGCCAGCAAACCTTGTATAAACTCGGGAAAAAATAAGCCAAAACAAACCCTGCTATAATGCCTAAAAGCACATAGAAAAACAGGTTGTTGAGGTATAGTTTTTTAAAAAACTGCATTAGCGCGGAATTTCTACGGTATCAATAATTTGTCGGATGATTTCGGTAGAGGTGATGCCTTCCATTTCTCTTTCCGGCGTAACCATTACACGGTGTTGCAATACCGGTACGGCCGCGTCTTTAATGTCTTCCGGCGTAACGAAATCACGTCCGCGAAGCGCTGCGAAACCTTTGGCAGCATTTAAAATCGCAATCGAAGCACGTGGCGAGGCCCCCAAATACAGGAACGCATTTTCACGCGTATTCATTACGATTTTGGCAATGTATTCGACCAAATGGGCTTCAATTTTGATTTGTTTTACCAAACGCTGATAGTTTCCGATTTCGATTTTGGAAAGAATCTCACGAATGTTTTCCAGCTTATTGCGGTCCTGCAAATCGTTTTCTTTCTGAAGGATGTGAATCTCTTCGTTTAAATTCGGGTAATCGATGCTGATTTTGAATAAGAAACGGTCCAATTGTGCTTCCGGCAAACGGTACGTTCCTTCCTGTTCAATTGGGTTTTGTGTGGCGATTACCAAAAACGGAGCGTCCATTTTATACGCTTTGCCATCCACGGTAATTTGGCGTTCTTCCATAACTTCAAACAATGCCGCCTGCGTTTTGGCAGGAGCACGGTTGATTTCGTCAATCAGGATGAAATTGGAGAAAACCGGTCCTTTTTTGAATTGGAATTCCGATTTTGACAAATCAAATACCGAAGTTCCGATAATGTCTGACGGCATTAAATCCGGTGTAAACTGAATTCGGCTGAAATCCAAGGCTAAGGTTTTCGATAATAATTTGGCCGTAATCGTTTTGGCAACTCCCGGAACACCTTCCAAAAGTACGTGACCGTTCGATAAAACGGCTACCAAAAGCTGATCGATCATTTTTTGCTGTCCGACAATTACATTGCTCAATTCGGTTTTAATTTCGGTTACACTTTGTAAAAGCGGTGCCAAATTGATACGGGTTTCAAAATTTACATTTTCGTTTGAAACGGTTGTTGTTTGCGTTGTTTCGCCTGAAAATTCCTGATTTGAAAATTCCTTGTCTGGGGTGTGGTTATTTTCGAAAGTATCCATATTACTTTAATTTATCTATTGCTTTACTGATTTCGATAACGTCTTTTTTTGTACTTGGCAGATTGTTTCGGTGTCTTTTTATTAATCGGATGACATTTTCTATGTCGGCTTTGTCTTTTCCGGTTTTCTGATGCAAACGATTCACGAAAGTCTCGTCCAGGTTGAACGTGTCAATCAGATAATCGGTGCGTATTTTTTCCAGAAAATAAATAATCTTTTTTTCAATGATGAGATGATGATTGCCTTCCTGCAGGTACAAATTCCCGATGGTTTTGGTAAAATCAACGGTTGTGTTTTGGAGCGGTACTTTTATCGGAATAATGCGTTGTCGTCGTTTTACATTGAAAATTATAAAAGTAGTCATTCCCATTAAAAACAAATACCAAGCCCATTTTAAAGCAGGCTGACTCAAAATATAACGCATCGGAGAATTGGATACATCTTCGTTTTTAAAACTTTTTGCCTGCCAGTAAACGGTTCCTTTCGGGATGTAGGAAAGAATGTCGGCACAATATCCCGCGTTGCTTTTATTCAGTAAATAATAATTGGAAAAAGCAGCCGGTTGGGTGTGGAGGTAGAAGTTTCCTCTTCCGAAAGGCACTTTTATAAAATTCACATGTTTTGAGGTGTCAATTTCCTGATAGCCTAAAACAGTTGCGTTTAGGGTGTCAATTTTGTTGAAATAAGAAAGACTCGCGCCTTTTTTAAACGTGTAATTTTTATGTTTGAAGGCATCGTTGGTCAGATTAAAATACAGGCTGTCCGATAACGAATATTGGTTCCCGAAATCGGTATGCAGGGTATCCATCAGTTGTTCCGGAAAATCTTTCATGCTCAGGAATGCCGAATTTCCGTGTTCCACAAACCAGATTAATTCGTTTAGGGAAGCTTCGTCAAATTCGTTGTTTTCGGAAACTAACAGTAAATTTCCCTTAATGGTGTAAGTGGAATCGGCAAAATTGTATTTCGGATCTAAAAATTCGTAAAGCGTGCTGCCGAAGCGTTCCACTTTTTGCCCTTTAAATAAGGCATCGCTCTCCTCATTAAAAACGTGCAGTCCAAATGGAATTTTGTCTTTTGTGGCATACGTGGGCGACCAGTCAATCGGTTTGGAGCGGTTGGCATCAATAACGATAATTCCGATGATAATCAGCACAAAAAACGCAATGTATATTTTGAGAGTTCTGTTCATTTATATCGAATTTATGGTTTTAACGAAGGCTTTTTCGGCTTTAGCAAACAAAGCGTCATCAATGGTAAATTCTCCGTACCAGCTATAATCATAGATATAGGAAAGGTACTGGAAATCTTCTTTTAAGGCAGCGCGTTTGATTTCGTAGAGATAATCGGAATTGGTTTTTTCAATATCCCATTCGATAATGCCGTTGTCCGACATGCGTTTCAGCAACCATAAATAGTAATAACGAATGGACAATCGGTAGTTGTTGGCCGCTTTGCTTTTATCAATGATGGTTCGGAAATCGATGCTGTGAATGTCTTCTTCTGAAAATTCAGTAGCAGTAATTTTCTTTTTGGATGATTTTCCGAAAATCCAACCGCCTTCTTTATTGATAATCGCTTTTACGATAAGGTACACTACGAAAAGGACAATTAAAACGGCAATGGTTTTAAGGATAATTTCAAAAACAGATGCATTTCCTTCGCCACCGAAAGAGAAAATACGGTCCAGCCAATACGCCAGCCAGGCTTTGAAATTGTCCCATCGGGAAGTATCTTTCAGTACCGGTTGGTATCGAAATTCTTCTGATTGATAATCTTTTTGGAAGTTTTCACGGAAGGATTTCGGTACAATACTGTCGTTGTCCTGATAAATTTCATAATCTTCCTTTTCGGTTTTGGGCAACGCGCTTTTATCAGTTGTAACAAACTGAACAGTTGTGTCTACAACAATTTCGCTTTCCGTTTGAGAGAATACGGTAAGCGAAAAAAAGAATAGTATGTAGGATAGTAGTTTATTCACTTTGGGTTCCAATCAGATCGATTTCACTTTTTGAGGTATTGTTTTCGTTTTCTTCTCGAATACTGTAGTAAATAATTCCTTGGTTTACCAACAGTAAATTCTGAAATATAAAATTCAGTAACAGCGATAAAATCATGGTAATACCCATCATTATCATTAAAAAAGAAAGTTTTTCAGGTTGTATGTTGGGAGATGTTTGGTTTTCCAAATCGGTAAACATCGAGAAAATACCTATCAGATAAGGAATCATCGATACGAATCCCACAACAATTTGCATGATAAGGTACATGATGACAGTTGATCCCACGGCCGGCCAGAATTTTTGTTTCATCAGATTAAATCCGTTTCCTAAGGCTTCAAAATAACTTTTGTCGGTGGAAATATAATCGAAAAAGCTAAGGGAAAACCAGCACATCATTGCCGGAATGATAATGAATAACAACGGAATACCGATCAGGATGAAAACCAAGGCGAAACTCAGCACCATCACAATCAGCATAATTGGGATAAGTACAAAAAGTGAAGCGATAAAGAAAATGATGATTTTGCCGATTTTACTTTTTATTACAGCGATAATTTCACTGGTGGAAAAACCGGATTTTTTTTCGAGCAATTTCATATACGCCACCGGATAAGCATAACTTAAAATACTCAGAAATATAGCGGTTATGGCAGTTAAAACTCCAAGAGCAATTACCAGTTCCAGATTGTCGTTTATGTAATGGTCGATAGTATTGTTTGTGCCGCCAAAGCCTCCGTTAAGGTTAGCGAATAAACCTTCAAAAAACACATTCATAATGAAATACACCAATACTAAAAGCACCAGTAAAAACCCACCGTTAATGATGAAATAGTTTCGGAAATAGTGCTTTCCGTTCATTTTAAAGAACGTGATAGTATCGCCAACCAATTCGCTGAAGTTTCTTTTTTTAAAGAGCTGAAACATGTTTTCTATTTGTTTTTCGGTTAACGATAAAAGGATACACTAAAAAATAATAAGCAATAATGGATAGTGTGCCTAAAATGATAATAATATTCAGAACTCTCGGCATGTCAATTGAGTAACGGGTGATGAATCCTTCTAAAAATCCGGCCGCAATGGTAAAAGGAATAGTGCTTAGAAATATCTTCAGACTGTTTTTAAATCCGGTTTTGAACGAATTCAGTCGGGAATAGGTTTTCGGAAACAATATGCTGGCGCCTAAAATAAATCCGCAGCCGGCTTCGATAACCATTCCGAAAATTTCCATTGCTCCGTGAATCCAGATGCCGCGCACACTTTCCCAAAACACGTTTTCATGGTAAAAGAAATACTGAAACGAACCCAACATAATGGAATTCTGAATCAATACAAAAAATGTACCCACGCCACCAAAAATACCGTATACATAACATTTTGCGCCGACTATAAGGTTGTTGAGCGTAATGCCGATGAAACTGCCCCAGTTGCTGCCACTTTTGTAAACGGCCACCGGATTGCCTTTTTCGATGTTCTCCAAGGTCATGTTTACATAACCGTCGCCCATAATCAAACGGACAAATGTTGCATCATTATGAGCCGAAATTACCCCAATTCCGGTGCAAAGGAAAAACAATAGAAAAGCATACAGAATATACCTGCGGTATTCATAAACGAGTAAAGGGACTTCGGTTTTGAAAAAATAAACCAACCGATTGGTTTCTTCGCGTTTGGTTTTGTAAATCTTTTGATAAATCTGAGAAGCAAGGTGGTTGAGATACACCACGGTTTTACTTTTAGGGTAGTACGTTTGTGCATACGACAAATCATTCACCAAATGAATGTACAAACTGGCCAATTCATCAGGATTTTTTTTAGCTTTGCCAAAAATAGCCTGTTCAAATTCAAGCCATTTTTCTTTATTTTGTTTTATAAACGCAACTTCTCTCATAAAGGGCTAAAATATAAAATATGTCAGAATTATCCATAACGACAACGCAAAATGTGAATATAAATTTTCAAGCGGCTTCCGTAGGCGATCGTATCGTGGCACAATTGCTTGATTTGCTGATAAAAGCGGCGTATGTTATTGTGGTGTATTTTATTTTCTTTTATTTGATTGGATTAAATGAATATATGGACAGTGCCGACAACTGGTCGGTTATGGCGATTGTAATGATGTTCGGGTTACCGGTTATTTTCTATTCATTGCTTCAGGAAAGTATGATGGAAGGGCAAACCTTCGGAAAGAAAATAATGAAAATTAAAGTAATTAAACTGGACGGTTATCAGGCGGGTTTTGGCGATTACCTGATGCGTTGGCTTTTTCGATTGATTGAAATCAGTATTGGCAGCGGAATTATTGGTTTGATTGCAATTTCCCTGAGCAGTAAAAACCAACGGTTGGGCGACATGGCTGCCGGAACTGCGGTTATATCGCTGAAAAATAATATCAATATCAATCATACAATTCTTCAGGAAATTGATGATGATTACGTGCCAACTTATCCTTTGGTAATCAAACTTTCGGATAATGATGCCCGAATTATCAAGGAAACTTTCGAATCGGCTTTAAAAGCTAAAGATTTCCGACTGATTTTCAAACTCCGACAAAAAATTGAATCGGTTACCGGAATTAAAAGCCAATCAGACAGTGATTCTGATTTTATGAGAACGGTTTTGAAAGATTACAATTACTTCACCCGAAATATGTAACGATGTTTGAACTACTCGATATTTTAGGAACCATGGCGTTTGCTGTGTCCGGCGCCTTAACAGCAATGAATAAAAAAATGGACCCGTTCGGAGTTCTAATTATTGCTTTTGTGACTTCTGTAGGCGGAGGAACCTTACGCGATATTCTTATCGGAAGAACACCGGTAGGATGGATGCTGAATATCAATTATGTTTATATAATTCTTATCGGTTTTGCATTTGCGATGATTTTCAGGAAAAAACTCGACCGCTTCCGAACTTCGATGTTTTTGTTTGACACTATCGGATTGGGCGTTTTTACCTTGATCGGTCTGGAAAAAGGTTTGGAAAAAGGTCTGGAACCTGCCGTTTGTATTATTTTGGGAACCGTAACGGCTTGTTTTGGAGGGGTAATCCGGGATATCTTATGCAATGAAATTCCGGTGATTTTCCGAAAAGAGATTTATGCCACCATTTGTATTGTTGGCGGTATTTTCTTTTTCTTTCTGAAGAGCCTTCACATTCCGGAAGATGTCTTGTATTTGATGACTTCGATGATTATAATCGCAATCCGACTGATGGCGGTAATCTTTAAATGGTCGTTGCCAACGGTAGATACAAATTAATGGTTTAGGTATAAGTAGCCTTTTAATGTATCAGGATAATCCGGGTCGTTCAGGTACAAAATATAAAAATAAGTTCCGTCCGGCGCTTGTTTACTTCCGATACCGTCTTTGATGTAACCGTCCCATTCGGGAGTATTATTGTTGCCGGTCCAAACTTCTTTTCCCCAACGGTTATAAATGTAAAGTTTAAAATTTACAAATACATCGTACAATCCTTCGATATGAAAAGTATCATTTAAACCGTCACCGTTTGTAGAAACTGCATTGTAAACAATAGGCGGGCAGGGTTTCACGGTTAACCAAAAAGAAGTGGTTGTAAAGCATTCCAAACCATTTATTCTGACGAAAATCTGCATTGGGGTCATAGGGGCAATATAATTTGCAGGATCCGGAATTGGGTTGGTGCCGGATTGCGCATCTCCTAATGATTCGTGGAACGTTACAATAGCGGTGGAATCTGAAGTAACTGCGTTTGTATAGGATGAAAAATCAAATAAACCTTCTGTAAAACCACGATTGCAGGAAAGTAAATCCGCTAATGTGTTGGGAGTCGGACCTGTCGCAAGAGTTATGGTTTCTGCAGCGCTGTTATTATTTTCAACTAATTCTGTAACAACGCCTGGTTGGTCAACGATAATTTCGAGTGTGAAATTAAGCGGAATCCCGCTTGGAATTGTAATGAGCTGACTGTAAGTTTCGCTTCCGTCAATCGGAATATTATTTTGAGTTTGATTGGTGTCAAGCAAAACACCGTTCGCATAAACATTTATGACTGTGCCGGCAGGAAGGAAATCGGTCGAATTAGTATTGGCAACCGTGTAGGTAATCGAAACATTTCTGGAATTGCATTCCACCCCGGATTGTTCAATGGTAACGGTAGCGTCCGGTAACTGACTGTTTAATTTGGTTACTATCGAATTAATCATTACGTAATCCTGACCCGAAGTGAGCTGGATTTCAGCCGTAGTATCACCAATATTGATATTGTTCTGAATGTTGTAAATGTCCAGATCCATATTGTAAAGCGTACTGCTTCCGGTAACGGTGCTGGTTCCATTAAATGCATTATCGGAGGGGTTTAACGGAGGATTTCCCAAAACATTTCCGTTAATGCTCAGGGTTTCTGAAACGGCAATATTCCGATCGCCTTCCCAGGCTAGAAAGCCAATTTTTGCATCCTGATTGTCAATAACGTTCAGGTTCGATAAGGTAATATTCAAATAATCAATGGTGCCGGGAATGGGAGGGGAAAGATTTTCAAGACCATCATAAATGTTCACCACATTAAGCGGCAGATTGTTGTTTTTGTAAACCACAATAATAGCCCAACCGGCAAAATTAGTAGCATTCTGATAGTAGGTTGTTACCAGTGAATTTAAATCAAGTTCTGAAAGCGTGTAGGTTCCATTACCCGTAGCGGTAACAATTGAAGTTACATCATAAAAGGCACTGAAAAATTCAAAACCGGAACTGGTCTGTATAGTGGCAAAAGTACGCTCAGCCGTCAGATCAATACCGTTCAGTTTGACATTAAAATCCCCTGTTCCGGAGCCGGCCCAATACAGATAGGCTTTCTCGATAACGTCTCCGGAAGCAAGATTTAAATTGGCCGAAGAGCTCGTGAACAGGTAAGAGGGATACATGTATGTGTTTTCGTCCGGATTTAAAGTGTTTCCAAAAAATGTAAAATCATACCTTCCGAAAAACTGATCGTATAATGCTATGTTTTGTGACGATACATATTCGGCATGCAGAAACAAAATAAAACTGAAAAAGTAAAGTAGTTTTCTCCTCACTTAGGATTTGTTTTTGTTAAAAATAATAATAATTTCAGAATAATCGCTTTAGTAGTGCTAAAATAGTAGTGAACTATGGAGAAAAATTATTACTTTTCCGAAGTTTATCAAGGCTTTGTGAAAAACTATACCATCCGAAAATACCAAGAAACCGATTACACACTCTGGAATGATTTTATAGGTCAGGCCAAGAATGCCACATTCCTTTTTCATAGGGATTTTATGGAGTACCATTCGGATCGTTTTGAAGATTTTTCGCTGTTGGTTTTTGCAGAAGAGAAGCTGTTGGCGGTACTTCCTGCAAATAAAACGGGAAACGAAGTTCATTCGCATCAGGGGCTGAGTTATGGCGGTTTAGTGGTGAAAAAGGATATTCGGATAAAAGAATACATTCTGGCTTTTCAAACGTTACTGCAATTTCTGTGTGAGAAAGGAATCGCAACTTTAAATTTGAAAACGCTTCCCAAGATTTACAATCAAATCCTTGCCGACGAAATCGATTATGTTGCTTTTTTGACAAAAGCACAAACCTATCGTTCCGACGTGTATCTGGTGATTGATAATTCCGAAGTCTATAAGCCGAATCGTAATCGTAAACGCGCTTTAACATTGGCAGAAAATCGAAACATAGCGGTTAGGGAAGATAAAAATTACAAAGACTTCTGGAATCAGATTCTGACTCCGAATCTCAATAACCGTTTTGGAGTACAGCCCGTGCATTCACTGGCCGAAATAGAAAAATTAGCAGCTGTTTTTCCTGAAAACATAAAACTTTTTAACGCTTATCAGCAGAATGAACTAAAAGCCGGAGTGGTAATGTTTTTAACCGAAACCGTGGCGCATTTTCAGTACAGTTCGGGAAGTGACGACCGAACCGATACCGCCGCTCTGGATATTTTATTTGATGAAATCATTCGAAAATATGCCGATAAAAAATATGTGAGTTTCGGAAGTTCTTCAGAGGAAAACGGTCGTGTTCTGAACGAAGGCTTAGCCTATTGGAAGGAAAGTTTTGGTGCCCGTGCCTCTGTTCAGAATTTTATTAAAATCGAAACGAATAATTACCCGGAATTAGCCATTTAGCATGATAGCATTCTTAGACATAAAAGCGATTAACGCTCCTTTTGAAGCTGCTTTTCAGGAAAAGTTGAAACATTTTCTTGAAAAAGGCTGGTACATTTTAGGCGATGAGGTGAAAGCTTTTGAAGAAGAGTTCGCGAGCTATTGCGGTTCGAAATATTGCGTTGGAGTTGGAAATGGCCTGGATGCTATTACACTGACTTTTAAAGCGTATATTGAATTGGGAATGCTGCAAAAAGGCGATGAAATCATTGTTCCTGCCAATACCTACATTGCTTCGATTTTAGGAATTATGCATGCTGGTTTGGTGCCTGTTTTGGTGGAACCTGATTTAACTACCTACAACATCAATCCCAAAAGAATTGAAGAAAAAATAACCTCCAAAACAAAAGGAATTTTAGTGGTTCATTTGTACGGTCATTTGGCTGATATGGAATTGATTATGAAAATTGGCTACAAACATAATTTACTGATTGTGGAAGATGCTGCTCAGGCTCACGGATTGCCATTTAAAGGCAGTCATGCAAGAACATTCAGCTTTTATCCCGGTAAAAATTTAGGTGCTTTGGGCGATGGCGGAGCGGTGGTGACCAACGATGAAAAACTGGCAAAAACCATCAAGTCGCTTTCCAATTACGGTTCGCAGCAAAAATATTACAACGATTATTTGGGGTTTAATTCACGATTAGACGAACTTCAGGCGGCTTTTTTACGCACAAAATTGCCTTCTCTCGCGACTGAAAATGAGAAGCGAAGAGCAGTGGCAAAACGGTATTTGTCGGAAATTAAAAATGATAAAATTGTGCTACCTTTCTATGACGGTTCCGACAATCATGTGTTTCATTTGTTTGTCATCCGAACGTCTAAAAGAGACGAATTGCAACAGTATTTATCGGAAAACGGAATTCAGACAATGATTCATTATCCGGTAGCGCCACACCAACAAAAAGCTATGAAAGATTTCCATCATTTGTCCTTTCCGATAACAGAACAGATTCACAATGAGGTGCTGAGTTTGCCGATGAGTTCTGTGCTTACCGTAGATGAAATTAGTTTTGTTATTGAAATAATAAACCAATATTGATTTGAATTTTCTTCAAAACATAATCAATAAACCACTTTTTAAGGTTAGTTCCCTGAATGGTATCAGCGTCCTTATAAAAATTGCCATCGGATTAATTACATCTAAGGTTATTGCAATTTTTGTTGGCCCTTCAGGAATGGCTTTGGTTGGGAATCTTCGCAATTTTCTTTCCTCAATTGAAACGGTTTCATTCCTTGGTTTTCAGAATGGGACTGTGAAGTATATTGCTGAAAATGAGAAAGATGAGATGGGTATTAAAAAGGTGATTTCAACCGTATTTATTACCCTGTTTGGTTTGTCCGTTCTAATCAGCGTCTGTCTTTTCGTTTTATCATCTTATCTGAATTTAAAAATTTTTGGTTCTGCCAACAAGTATAATCTTATTTTTAAGGCATTGGCTGTCGGTTTACCTTGGTATGTTGCCAATTTTATTTTTGTGGCAATTATCAATGGATTGGGGAAGTTTTCTAAAGTAATTTACATCACCATTTTTGGTAATATTATTAGTTTGCTGGTTTCGGTGGCACTGATATGGCAAATGAAGACTTTAGGCGCGTTATTGTCGGTGGTGATTTCACCGTCATTGCTTTTTTTGGTTTCCTGGTATTATATCAATTCTGAAATTCGATTTCTCAACTATGTTTCACTGGATTGGTTTGATTTTTCGATTATAAAAAAATTATCTTCTTATACTTTGATGGCTTTAACTTCCGGTGTTTTAGGGCCAATAGTTTTTTTAGCCATAAGAAATAATGTAATCAAAAATCTGGGAGCGGAACAAGCGGGCTATTGGGAGGCAATCAGTAGAATTTCGACATACTACATGATGTTCATAACTACGTTATTGTCTGTCTATTTTTTACCAAAATTGATTTTAGCAAAAAAGAATGTGGAGACAAAAACTATTTTCTTTAGTTATTACAAAAATGTGCTCCCGCTTTTTTTGGCTGCATTGATGGTTTTGTATTTTCTCCGTGGTTTTGTTATTCAAATCCTTTTTACTGCCGATTTCGAACCGGTTGAGAATTTGTTTTTTTGGCAACTGTTGGGCGATTTTTTTAAGGCAATATCCCTAATATTAGGGTATCAGCTATTGGCAAAAAAAATGACGAAAGTTTTTATAGCTACGGAACTCATTTCACTTTTTTTATTGTATTTTTTTTCTGTAAATCTTATTAAAATATTTGATATTCAGGGAGTTATTATGGCTTATTGCCTGAGTTATGTGGGTTATTTTTTAGTTTTATTGTTTTGTTTGAGAGGTGTTTTTTATTGTAACAAAGAATAAAAGCCAAGTGTAGCGGACTTCTCTGCTTCCTCAAAATAGCTGCAAAATAAGCTGGGAGTATCGCTTTTTTGAAATGCCCTAAGTAAACAAGATGTCAAAAATTTTATTTTGAATTCCAAACCTCCAGGTATTTTCCGGCAATTTTCACATAATCATGTTCTTTTTCAATAAAAAGCCGGGCACGTTTACCTATTGCAGTTATTTCATCAGGATTTTCGATTAAAAACGATAATTTTTCAACCAGATACCTCACATCGGGGAGGGCGTTAATGGCAACTTCGTCAGGTTTCAGTTCATAGTGTTTCAGGAAAGTATCTTCGGCACCAGTAAAAACAACTTTGCCTTTTGCCATCGCTTCCAAAGCATTGTAGCCCTGATCGTGAGCATAGGTTTGGTCCAAAATAATATGGGCTCTATGAAAACTTTTGATGTATTTGGAATAGGGTAAGTTTTCAACTATGACAATTTCTGTCCGGTCTGCATATTTTTTTTGAATTTGTTCCAAAGCTTCTTCAAAATGTCTGATTCCCTTTTGTGGGTAGTTCCATCGGTTGATACCAAGAAAAATAACAATAGGAGAGTAGCTCTCCGGAGCGCTATATTTTAAAATATCCGTATTAATAGGATTAGGGATTAAACCTAAAAATTTTTTGTTTCCCTGCAATGGAGGTACATAATCCATATCTGAAGCAATAATGCCCTGACAGTGGTTGTACACCCAATCATGAATTTTGAAATGTTCCACAGAGGAGTAATCTAAAATATAGTTATAAAAATCTTTTAGGGAAGGATCTTCAAAATAAGGTTGTAAAATGGATTTTTTTGGTCTGTTTTTCATTAAATAAGACACATTCAGATAATCTACTCCACAGGATAAAAGGAATAATTTTTCGTTTTGATTGTTGATCCGTTTCAACAAAATCAATTCCAATTTTCTGGTGGTCAGGACAGGACATTCGTTAATGAGCTGTACCACGTCGAAACCTTTTAATTTATGTAATAGGAAGTAAAATCGTATGGCCTTTTCCCAACGGACGATATCAAAACGGATTATTCTAAAGACAAGTTGCCTGAAAATGTTGATTATTTTGTTCTCACATATTTTAGGCCTGATGGAAAAATCTACCGGATAATCTTTAAACCCGTCTCCACTGCCTACAAGTACAACTTCATGACCAAGTGCCGTTAACCCCTCCTTTAAGGAGTTGTGCAGCCTGCTGTATTCGCCAAGAAGTAAAATCCGCATAAATAAGTATATTTGCTACGAAAATAGGCAATCAAAAATGATAAAACAAAATAAAGTAATTAAAGTAGTCTTGGTCAGCGATTGCCTCGCAAACGGAGGTGCCGAGAAAGTGCATGCTTTGTTGTCCGGCTATTTTCATAAAGCGGGTTTGGAAGTACACAATTGTATTTTTATCGATTGGGTGACCTATGATCATTCGGGAAGTTTGCTTAATCTGGGCAAGGTTTCTTCGAGCAGTAATGCCATTGTTCGCAGAATAAAAAAACTTTGGGCTTTTAGAGCCTTCATAAAGCAAAATCATTTTGATGTGGTTATCGATTTCAGAATGCGCGAGCTTTTTTGGCGTGAGTATTTTTTTTCGAAATTTGTTTATCCCGAAAATGTGTTGTACTCGGTTCGTAGCGGGATATTGGAATTTTACTTTCCGAAAGCCCCATTTTTAGCCCGTTTGATTTATAAAAACAGGTTGATTATTACCGTGTCTAAAGCGATTCAGCAACGGATACTGGATAGGAAATATGCGGATAAAGCGATTTATATGTACAATCCGATCGATTTCAAATCGATTGCATTGTTGAAACAGGAACATACGGTTGCGGAAGAAAAATATATTCTGGCAGTAGGGCGTATGAATGACGATGTAAAGCAATTTGATAAATTGATAACTGCCTATGCCAAATCCGTTTTACCCGGACAAAACATTAAATTGGTTTTATTGGGAGAGGGACAAAATAGGTCAAGATATCAAGAACTTGCTTCTAATTTAGGGGTGTCAACTAAAGTTGTTTTTAAAGGTTCTGTTATGAATCCTTTCCCCTATTATAAGGGAGCATTATATATGGTTCTTTCGAGTAAAAACGAAGGCTTTCCAAACGTAATTATTGAATCGTTAGCTGTGGGAACCCCTGTGATTTCTTTTGATTGTTTTAGCGGACCCAATGAAATATTGTTGCACGGTCAAAACGGGCTTTTGGTTGAAGACCAAAATTTCAGCAGACTGACTGAAGCAATGAATTTATTTATTGAAGATGAAATGTTGCTCGCGACCTGTAAAAAAAACAGCATAAGCAGCGTAGCACACTTTGACCTTGAAATTATTGGGATACAATGGATCAATTTACTGGAAAAAGTAATAAGTTAGCGCTATGAATATAGAGATAATAAACATTCCGAAAATTGAAAATAGCTTAGGGACTATTGCTGTAATTGAAAACGAAACTATTTCTTTCGAGATTAAAAGATGTTATTATCTGTTTGATATCCCCAGTTATGCCAAGAGGGGAGGGCATGCCCATAAAAAACTGAATCAAATTCTGATTGCCGTTTCAGGCAGTTTTGATGTTATATTAGACGACGGAAAGCAGCGACAGGTAGTTACGTTGAACAAGCCGGATAAAGGGTTATTGATAAGGTCGGATATTTGGAGGGAGATGGAAAATTTTTCCTCGGGTTCTGTTTGTTTGGTCCTCGCTTCGGAAACCTTTTCAGAAGAGGATTATATTCGGGATTTTGAAAGTTATTTAGCGTATCTGAAGGTTAATCATAAGTAGTCATCCGGATTCCTCTCGAAATTAAAAAATCTTTTGCTTTTTTAATACAAATCAGGGCTATTCTGGGCAGGTTTAAAAGGATTTGTTGTTTGTAATTCAAATTGGACCATTCAATTTCTTTTTTCATTTTTTGGTATTTCTCAAAATTGCCGTCTAAAAGATAGTGTTTGGCCATGATATAGCGCTGGAAATCTAGGAATCTTTTTAGGGTATCGGGGGTGTCCGGAGTGTCGTATTTGTCAAAATCGGTAATTTTTTTGGTCGAAATCTTACCACGTGTGATTTGATTTTCAGAAACCATATAGTATTTCACCAAAGGTTTGACGGAATAAGCCAGTTTACATGCGGAGTTCGCCCTAATGTTAAAATCGACATCCTCCCCGTAAGTAATCGTTTCGTCGAACAGTCCTATGAGGTCAAAGATCGTTTTTTTTGCACATAAACCCGACAGGCAATAAAATGGCTGTGACAGATTCGATTTAAAAAAATCATCAATCAGCGAGTGGGTCTCTAGTTTTTCAGAATTATTTTTCGGAATTATGTGGTTTTCGTTAGCATATATTTCCCAATAGTTGGTGGCAAACAATTCCGCTTGCGGGAATTTTTGAATCAGAGTATTGACTTCGCTTAAAAAGTTGTCCTCCCAGAGATCATCAGCATCTAAAAAGGCGATATAATCACTTTTTGCATTTTTTATACCTGTATTCCTTGAAGCCGAAAGCCCTTTGTTTTTTTCATGTTTGACAATCCTTATTTTATCCGAAAGTACTTCGGAAGCCATTTTAAAACTTGAATCCGTGGAACAATCCTCTACAACAATAATTTCATAATCGGTAAAGTTTTGATTGAGTACACTGTTTAATGTATTCTTGATGTAATTTTCTTTGTTATATAGTGGGATTACCACGGAAAACAACGGCATAACTTACTGTTTTTGGTTTTCAAATATAAGCAAATATTCATTTTACCCCATTGTGCATTATCAGTTCAGATTGACTTTTATTCTGTTTGGTCCATTAAACACAAATTTGTTCAAATATTGTATTGTTGTTGATGCAATTATGGAGATTTTCTAATTTTTATAATTCGTTTCATATTAATTTGTACTTTGCATTTAATATACTTCAATCACACTTAGTTGATAATCAGTGCTATGTGTTGGTTAAAGTGCTCTATGTTTAAATGGGATGCCATTTAAGATATACAATCAAGCCGACAGATTTTATATATATAGAGATTTTTGATATCGCTTTTTCGGCTGTTACCTTTTTGTTCGGGTTAAAAATTTTTAAACTTTTTAGTGAAATAGGAGAAATCCGGAAATTAATAAAATGAAGCACAATGATTGAAAAGTTGTTGGATATATGGAGAAGACGCATGTGGGCACCGCAGGATTATGCCCGTTTTTTGGGTGTAAAAATCGGAGATAATTGTGATATTGATACCAAATTTTTTGGTTCAGAGCCATACCTGATTACCATTGGCAACCATGTCCAGGTGACAAACGACGTAAAGTTTTTTACACATGGTGGCGGATGGATTTTCAGGGAAAGGTATCCTAATTTTGATACTTTCGGAAAAATTACAATAAAGGACAATGTTTATATTGGTAATAATGCTATGCTTCTTCCGGGGGTGACCATCGGTAACAATGTGATAATTGGAGCGGGGAGCGTGGTTACAAAAAGCGTAGGCGATAACACTATTGTTGCCGGAAACCCTGCAAAGGTAGTAGGAAGGGTCGATGAATTGGAACAAAGAATGTTATTGTACAATGTAAATACCAAAGGGAAATCAGTGGTTGAAAAAAGAAAAATTTTGGAGTCATTGGACGAGAAATTTTTTATAAAAAAATAGCAATGCTACTGTTTTATTGCAGAACCATTATGGGGTTATTTGATGTTTTAAATACTATATTTGTAAGCTAATGTCAGAAAAACCAATCCACATCATCAGTTTTGAAAATCCGTTTCCGCCCAATTACGGAGGAGTAATCGATGTTTACTATAAAATCAAAGCCTTGCACGAAATAGGGTGTGCTATTCACCTGCATTGCTTTGTGAAACAAATACCTGACCAGTTTGATGCACTGAAAGCTATAACTTCGGAGGTTTATTTTTATAAAACAGCACAAAATCCCCTTTTTTTTCTGAGCCGATTGCCATTTTCAGTGATTTCAAGAAGCAATCCGAAGTTGGTTGAAAATATTGCAAAAACAGATGCTCCGATATTGTTTGAAGGATTGAAAACTACCTGTTTGGTCAATGACATTCGTTTGAAAAAAAATAAAAAATTCCTTCGTCAGCATAATATCGAACATAATTATTACAAAGGGATTGCAAAAAGCGAATATAGTTTTCTGAAAAAAATAGCTTTGTATTGGGAAAGCAGCAAATACAGAAAATATGAATCGACTCTTGCCGAATTTGAAAAGGTGTTTACGCTTTCGGAATTTGAAAATGCCTATTGCAATGCAAAGTTTAACAATGCCGAATATGTTCCTGTCTTTCACGGAAATACAACCATCGCGGATTTAAACGATTTTGGAGAATATGCATTCTATCATGGCGATCTTACTTCATCGGACAACCGAAAAGCAGTCGTTTTTTTAATCTCTGTTTTTAAAAAATGTCCGGAATATAATTTGGTTATTGCTTCGGGTTCGAATGAAGATTTTGTTCGTAATCAGATAGGCTCGTCAACCAATATTGAATTTGTAAATCTTGCCGATCAAAGTCAGCTTTTAGAGCTGTTTAAAAGAGCTCATGTTAATATTTGCTGGTCATTTCAAAAATCGGGAACAAAATTGAAATTGATAAATTCCCTTTTCAATTCCCGTTTTTGTATCATCAACGATAACATCATCGACGACAAAAGGGTAGAAGAGTTATGTGATAAAGTATCGGACGAAAAGCAACTCATCGAAACCGTTAAATTACTTTTTACAAAACCTTATGAAGTTTCCGATACCAGAAAACAAATTCTGGAAGTCACGATTAAATGATCTGCAAAATGCAAATCATATTATGAATTCTATTTTTGGAAATCATTATACCGATCTTTGAACCACTTCAAAAATTTTACCATCCTCACATTTTAATGTTTTAGACGGGAATTTCATTAACAAAGCATAGTCGTGCGTGGCCATAATGATGGTTTTACCGTTTTGGTTGATTTTTTTCAATACCTCCATAACCTCCACACTCGTTTGAGGATCCAGGTTTCCGGTTGGTTCATCGGCAAGAATTAGTTCCGGATCGTTTAACAAAGCGCGTGCAATGGCAACACGTTGCTGTTCTCCGCCCGAAAGCTGGTGCGGCATTTTTGCAGTCATCGATTTCATGCCGACTTTATCCAAAACTTCTTCGATTTTCACCTGCATTTCCTCTTTTTCAGCCCATCCGGTGGCTCTCAGTACAAATTCTAAGTTGTCGTGAACGTTTCGGTCCGGTAGCAATTTAAAATCCTGAAAAACCACGCCCAGTTTTCGTCTCAAATATGGGATGTCGCTTTCTTTCAGCGTGTTTAAGTTGTAATCCACAATCGTTCCTTCACCTTCGGTTAAATCCAAATCGGCATACAGGGTTTTCATCAAGCTACTCTTTCCGGAACCTGTTTTTCCAATCACATAAATGAAATCGCCTGATTTTACATCAAGATTAACATTAGATAAAATAGGATTGCGTTCCTGATATATGGTTACATCTTTTAAAGAAAGAATCGTTTGTGACATGTTGAATGATTTTGTTTTGGTAAAAGTAATAAGTACAACGAACTTAATCAAAAAAAAGTGTTTAAAAGAGAACAGCGAATAGAAAATAGAGGAAAGAAGGTAACTATTTGCTCGATATTCTATTTTTTTTATTCTGTTTTCCTCCAAACTTTGGCTCGAAATTTGTTGAAAACATCCATAATAAACGAATGAAATTCCACGTTATTACCACAGGAATTTGATATATTTGAATTTTAAACAAAGCCAAACACTATGCGAAAACTGAACAGGTTTCTTTATACCTCTCTCATTTTAAGTGCTATAAATCTATCCGCGCAACAATCAAACATCTACACTCACGAATTAACCGATTTCGACAAAGCGGTTGATCTCTATAAAGATAAGCAGTATCAGGCAGCCCAGATTTTATTTAATAAAGTCAAAACTGCCAATTCCAATTACGAAGTAAAATCGGATTGCGCCTATTACAGTGCCAATTGTGCCATTCGTTTGGAACAATCCGGCGCTGATGCGCTGATGGAAGATTTCGTAAAAGACTATCCAACGTCTTCCAAACAAAATCAGGCGTTTATTGAAGTGGCGCATTATTATTTCGAACAATCGAATTATCCGCAGGCACTGAAATATTTTGAAAAAGTTGATGAAGGTTCGATGACCAATGAAGAACGTGAAAAATTTAATTTTCAAAAAGGCTATTGCTTTTTTTCGGCCAAAAATAAAAAAGAAGCCGATAAATATTTCAATAAAGTAGCCAATTCCAAAGAGTTTGGTTCCCAAGCGAAATACTATTTAGGCTACATGGCGTACGAAACTGATAATTACAAAGAAGCTACTCAATATTTCGATCAGGTACAGGATCAGGACAAATACAAAGAAAAAATGTCTTATTTTCAGGCCGATATGAATTTCAAATTGGGGAATTTTCAAAAAGCAATCGATTTGGGAGTACCGCAATTATCGAAATCCAATGCCGAAGAGAAGTCTGAATTAAACAAGATTATCGGGGAAAGCTATTTCAATCTGAAACAATACGATAAAGCGCTGCCGTATTTAAAAGAATATCGCGGCAAGAAAGGAAAGTGGAATAACACGGATTTCTATCAGTTGGGTTATGCTTACTACAAAGCCGGCGATTACGAAAACGCTATTGGTGAATTCAATAAAATCATCAGCGGACAAGATGGCGTGGCACAAAATGCTTATTACCATTTAGGGGAAAGTTATCTGAAACTCGGAAAAAAACAGGAAGCGCTAAATGCTTTTAAGAACGGCTTCTGAAATGGAGTTTGAAGCAAAAATTCAGGAAGACGCTTATCTGAATTATGCGAAGCTGAGCTATGAAATCGGAAATCCGTACCAAAGTGTTCCCGAAGTATTGATGGGTTATTTGAACAAATACCCGCAAACGGCTTACAAGCAGGAAATTGAAAACCTGTTGATCAATTCGTACATCACGTCTAAAAATTACAAAGAAGCTTTGTCGCTTTTGGAGAAAAATAAAAATCCGCAAAACCGTCCGGCGTATCAAAAAGTAGCTTTTTACCGAGGATTGGAATTGTATACCGATGGAAATTACAAAGAAGCTTTGGCGCTATTCAAAAAATCGATTGCCGAGCCTCGTGATCCTAAATTTACAGCACGCGCCACGTTTTGGAAAGCCGAAACGGAATACAATTTAGATCAGTTCAGTGAAGCGTTAATCGGATTCAAACAATTTGCAGGTTCCGTAGAAGCGAAAAACGTTCCGGAAGCTAAGAATGCAGATTATAACTTAGCATACACGTATTTCAAACTGAAAGAATACGAAAATGCAGCCAAACATTTTCAGGAGTACATCAATGTTTCCAAAGACGATAAAGTGCGTCTGAACGATGCTTACCTGAGAATGGGAGACAGTTATTTTGTGTCAACGAAATACTGGCCAGCCATGGATGCGTATAACAAAGCCATCGAATTACGAAGTGTGGATGCCGATTATGCACATTTCCAAAAAGCGATTTCATACGGTTTTGTTGGGAAAAACGATATAAAAATCGAAAACCTGAATTCGTTCATGAAAGCACATCCAGACTCAAAATATGCCGATGATGCTTTATACGAATTGGGGAATACTTATGTGACGCAAAACAATGTAACAAAGGCAGTGGAAACCTACGACCGACTGGAAGACGAATACAAAGGAAGTTCTTATATTTCTAAGGCAATCTTACGTCAGGGATTGGTGTATTATAATAACGACAAAGACCAGCAGGCTTTGGTAAAATTCAAAGAAGTGGTTTCGAAATTCCCACGCACTGAAGAGGCGAATGAAGCCGTTGCGACTGCCCGTTTGATTTACATGGACAATAATAAAGTAGATGAATATGCGGCTTGGGTAAAAACACTTGACTTTGTGGAAGTTTCCAATGCCGATTTAGACAATGATACTTACAATGCTGCCGAAAAACAATATTTACAGAATAACAGCAAGCAGGCAGTTTCCGGATTCAGCGGCTATTTGGCTAATTTCCCGAACGGATTACATGCTTTAAAAGCTAATTTCTATCTGGCACAATTGTATTTTGCAGATGGTTTGGGAACTAATGCGATTCCGAACTACGAATACGTTATCGGAAAATCCCGAAATGAGTTTACCGAACAGTCGTTGGCACGTTTGTGTGAAATTCATCTAAAAAACAAAACGTACGATAAAGCGATTCCGGTTTTACAACGCTTGGAAGCCGAAGCCGATTTTCCGCAAAACGTTACTTTCGCTCAGTCGAATCTGATGAAATGTTATTACGATCAAAAAGAGTATGCCAATGCTGTGGTTTATGCCGATAAAGTATTAGCGAATGCCAAAACGGACGATAAGGTTAAAAGTGATGCGCAAATTATCGTAGCACGTTCCGCCATTAAAACCAATGATGAGGTAAAAGCGAAAGACGCCTATGCCAAATTGCAGAAAATTGCCAAAGGCGAATTAGCGGCTGAAGCATTATACTATGATGCTTATTTTAAAAACAAAGAAGCAAAATTCGAAGCATCAAATGTTTTGGTTCAAAAATTAGCCAAAGATTATTCGGGTTATAAATATTTCGGTGCCAAAGGATTGATTGTCATGGCGAAAAACTTCTACGGACTGAAAGACAGTTTCCAGGCAACTTATATTTTAGAGAGTGTAATTAAAAATTTCGCTCAGTTTGAAGATGTGGTAACCGAAGCCCAAACCGAACTCGATTTCATCAAAGGTGAAGAAGCAAAACGCAATTCATCCATAACGAATTAGGAAGTTGGTATTAAAAAATCAAAAAAATAGCAGGAAGAATATAAAATATCGGAACTGAAAATCATATGCAGACACTTTTCCCTTATCCCTTTTCCCTAAATCAATTAAATATGAATAAGACATTTAAATATATATCAGCCCTATTCTTTCTTTTCATCGGATTGCAAACTTTCGCGCAAAAGAAAGATGAAAACATCGGTACCGAAGTAGTAAACGTGGTAAAGCCATATACGCCAACCATTTCCGATGCCTTTAAAGTAAAAGAAACTCCGGTTATCGAAGACGAAGTGAATACCGACAAAGAAGAAATCAAATACAACATTTTCTCCTTTCCGGTAGCATCAACGTTTACCCCTGCAAAAGGAAAAGCTGCTGCTGTGGATAAATCGGCAAAAGAGCGTATTTTTAAAAATTATGCGACTTTAGGGGTTGGAAATTACGGAACGGTTAACGGAGAAGTGTTCATTACCGAAAATTTAAGCAGCACCGATTATGTGGGCGGAATGTTGCGTCATTTGTCGTCTCAGGGCGGAATTAACGATGTGAAATTAGACGATAAGTATTATAATACGGCGTTGGATCTGACCTACGGAAGTCGCACACGCGAAATGGACTGGAATGCCGATTTAGGTTACAAACACCAAATGTACAATTGGTATGGATTGCCAACCGAATTTATTCCTTTTACCGATGATGAAATTAATGCCATTGACGAACAGCAAACCTATCAGACGCTTAGTTTAGGGGCAAAAGTAGGGATGAAAGAAAGTTTTATGAACGAAACGTCGCTGCAATTTAAACGCTTTTGGGATTCTCATGGTTCTCAGGAAAACCGTTTTTTCATCAAACCGGGCATCGATTTTGAAATCGAAAACTACAAATTCAAAGCCGATTTCGTAGCAGATTATGTCGGAGGAAGTTTTGAAAAGGATTATTCCGGAATTTCGGACATTTCATACAGTTACCTGAACTTCGGAGTTCAACCAAGCATTTTACTGCAACAGGATGATTTGTCGGTTCAGGCCGGAGCCGGTTTTTTCTATAGTGTCGGGAAATACAATGACGGAAGCGACAACAAGTTCTATATTTTTCCTCAGGTAAAAGCTTCTTATAAAGTCGTAGGTGATATTATGATTGCTTATGCCGGAGCAGAAGGAACTTTGAAACAAAATACATTTGCCGATTTTGTAGAGGAAAATAAATTTGTTTCCCCAACATTAGCCATTGCGCCAACCAATCAGCAATATGATGTGTATGTCGGTTTGAAAGGGAAATTGGCCAATACCGTAGCCTTTAATGTTAGAGGTTCGTATATGGCAGAAGACGATAGAGCTTTCTTTATGGCTAATTCGTATGACATATCAAATGCTAATGTGTTAGGATATACCTATGGGAATTCATTCGGAGTGGTATACGACAACCTTACTACGATAAGTGTTTTCGGGGAACTGAAAATGGATTTCTCAAAAAATGCGTCTTTCGGAATCAATGGTACTTTCAACAGTTATACCACAGACCAAGCGGAAGCATGGAATTTACCAAGCATGAAAATCGGAGCCAATTTGGATGTGAACATTACCAAGAAATGGTACGCTGGAACGAATATCTTTTTTGTAGGCGAACGTAAAGATGTTTTTACAACGTTTGACAGTATAAATCCGTTGAATCCTTTTGTGCAAAAAGTGGTTACCTTAGACAGTTATTTCGATTTGAATGCCCATTTAGGATACAAACACAGCGAGCGTTTAACCGGATTCCTAAAACTGAATAACATCGCCAACCAACAATACGAACGTTGGATGAATTATCCGGTGCAAGGCTTTCAGTTCTTAATCGGGGCAAACTACAAATTTGATTTTTAAGAAAAGGCGCTAAGGTGCTAAGTAACTAAGGTTTTGCGAAGCCATAGTTTTAGAACCTCAATTCACGGCCTCAGTGCCTTAGTTCCTTAGCGTCTCAGAACCTTTCAAGATGACATTCAAACAAAAAATACTTCACCATCATATCGTAATGCTTCAGGATAAAATTGATGTGTATCGCGATATGATTTCCGGTTTAACCGAGGATGCGCAAAACGATGCCAAAGGTTCTGCCGGCGACAAACACGAAACGGCATTGTCTATGATGCACCTCGAACAGGAAAAACTCAGCGCCAAGTTGCAAGAGGCTATTCATCTGAAAGAAATCCTGACTAAAATTGACGTTACTATAGAAAGTGAAAAAATAGTTATGGGCAGTTTGGTTAAGGCTAACGGACTCCATCTTTTTGTTAGTGCAGCCTTGCCCAAAAGCACTATCGATGGGATGTCGGTTTTAGCCTTGTCTCCACAATCGCCTTTAGGTTCGCAATTAATCGGAAAAGAAGCCGGTGCGGTCGTTGAGGTCAACGGTTCAAAGTTTGTAATCGAACATGTGGCGTAATTCACTATTTTAGCATTTCAAAACTGCTGAAAAATGAAATTCAAATTCGTATTGCTTTCTTTTGCACTTGTCCATTTTGCCAACGCGCAGAAAAAACAACAGGCCGATTTAATCGTTACCAACGCTAAAGTGTATACTGTAAACAAAAACTTTGATACAGCCGAAGCATTTGCGGTTTCCAACGGTAAAATTATTGCCATCGGAACTTCTGCTGCAATTCAAAAAAAATACACTTCTCCCAAAATAATAAACGCCAAAAATAAATTCGTTTACCCTGGTTTTTACGATGCTCATGCCCATTTTTACAGCTGCGGAATGAACCTTCAAACGGTAGATTTGCGTGGTACCAAAAGTTTTGAAGAAGTAGTTGAAAAAGTAATCGCTTTTCAGAAAGAAAAAAAACTGCCTTATATTCAAGGGAGAGGCTGGGATCAGAACGATTGGGCTGTCAAAGAATTCCCTACTAAAGATGCATTGGATAAATTATTTCCAAACACTCCGGTTACTCTTACCCGAATCGACGGTCATGCGTTGCTCGCCAATACTAAAGCTTTGGAGTTAGCCGGAATCGACTTGAAAACTAAAGTCGAAGGCGGCCAGATTGAGATCAAAAACGGTCAGCTTACGGGAATCGTAATCGATAACCCCATGGAATTAGTCTATGGCAGTATTCCGAAACCTTCCAAACAAACGCAAGCAAATGCTTTAAAAGCAGCGGAAAAAGCCGTGTTTGATTACGGTTTGACGACTGTCAACGAAGCCGGACTGGAACGCGAAACCATCGATTTAATCGACAGTCTTCAACAAGCGAATCAACTGGATGTAAATATTTATGCCATGGTGATGGCTTCCAAAGAAAACGTCGATTATTACACGCAATTGGGTATTTATAAAACCGATAAGCTCAATGTCCGTTCGTTCAAATTCGTTGGCGACGGTGCTTTAGGATCGCGTGGTGCCTGCCTGCACAAAGCCTATTCCGATAAACCCAAACATTTCGGTGCGTTATTATCTCCGATACAAGACATTCGCCAAATCGCACAACAAATTGCCGATTCGGACTATCAAATGAATTCCCATGCGATTGGCGATTCAACCAACACGGTTTTGCTTAAAATTTATAAAGATGTTTTAGCCGGAAAATCGGATCGTCGCTGGAAAATCGAACACGCACAAATCATGCAGGAAGCGGATTTCGAGTATTTTAAACTCGGCATCATTCCTTCTGTACAACCCACACACGCCACGTCCGATATGTATTGGGCACAGGATCGGGTGGGTAAGGAGCGCATCAAAAATTCCTATGCCTATAAAAAGTTATTGAACAAAGCCGGAATAATAGCGCTGGGAACCGATTTTCCGATTGAAGAAATCAATCCCATGTACACCTTTTACGCTGCCGTAGCCCGAAAAGACCTCAAGAACTATCCGGAAGATGGTTTTCAGCCTGAAAATGCCTTAACGCGCGAAGAAACACTAAAAGGGATGACCATTTGGGCTGCCTATTCCAATTTCGAAGAAAACGAAAAAGGAAGTTTGGAAGTGGGTAAATGGGCCGATTTTACGCTTTTCGATTCGGATATTATGACCATGGACATCGACGGCGTGCCGTATGTGAAACCCACGAACACTTTTGTTAAAGGCAAACAAGTGAAATAAATCAATATCCCAAGCTTAGGTTTGGGATTTTTTTTGGAGCGAAGGGTTCGGGCTTATTTGCAATGGTAATTCCTGCTGTCCGCTCTATCTTTTCCGGTGACTTCGAGAGCCTCAGCCACCGGAAAAGGATGCCGCTCCCATCAGGGCTAGAGAGGAAACCATTTTATTTTTTCTGTTATGGTTTGTTGCAAGTGTGTCTCCATTGTTACTTTCGCCTAAAATCTTGCGCTCTTTGCGCTAAAAAAAATAAAAATTACAATCTGTAATGCAAAACGCCTGTTTTTAATGTTAAATATTTCATTTTAATTGCAAATTCAATTTTATAGTAATTAATTATAATTAAATATTCATTTGTGATTTTCAAATAAAACTTTAAACCGCAATTTTGTTTCAGAATAAAACTTAAAGAAATAAATTATGTGCGGAATATTGGCAGTAATAGGAAAAGGAGCAGATGAAGCTTTAGTGAAAGAATTGTCCAAAAGAATGTCACATCGCGGACCCGATGAAAGTGATTTGCATGTGACCGAAAAAGGATATTTTTTAAGCCACGAACGTTTGTCGATTGTCGATTTGAAAACTGGAAAACAACCCATTCAAGGGACGGCATCCGCTTGGATGGTACACAATGGTGAAATCTATAACCACCAACAACTGCGCGAAACGGTTTTAAAACACCATACATTCCGCACCACGTCCGATTCTGAAGTAATTGTGCATTTGTACGAAGAATTCGGCTATGATTTCTGCGATAAATTAGATGGTATTTTTGCTTTTCTGGTTATCGATGGCGATGATTTTATTGCCGGTCGGGATCCGCTGGGCGTAAAACCTTTGTATTACGGAAAAGATAAAGAAGGACGCCTGTATTTTGCTTCCGAGATGAAATCCATCGCCGACCAATGCGAATCGTTTGAAGCGTTTCCTCCGGGATATTTTTACACCCCAAAAACCGGTTTTGTAAAATATTACGAACCCAAATGGGAAGACGCCTCGTTAGCGGTGGAAAAATTGGATTTAAAAGCCATTCGTGAAACCTTAACCGACGCAGTTAGAAAGCGGTTAATGAGCGATGTGCCCATCGGAGTGTTGCTTTCCGGCGGTTTGGATTCGTCGTTGACATCTTCCATCGCTTCAAGAATCATGAAAGAAACGGGCGGACAAAAATTGCACTCGTTTTCGATTGGTTTGGATGCCGACGCTCCGGATGCAGTTGCGGCAAGGGAAGTAGCTGATTTTTTAGGAACGGAACACCATGAAATTCATTTCACGATTGAGGAAGGAATTCAGATCCTGGACAAATTGATCTGGCATCTGGAAACTTATGATGTGACGTCGATTCGCGCCAGTACGCCTATGTATTTCCTTTCAAAAGCAATTACGGATAGGGGCATAAAAGTGGTGCTTTCCGGAGAAGGTTCGGATGAGATTTTCGGCGGTTATTTATACTTCCGAAACGCACCAAGCGTAGCCGATTTTCAGAAGGAAACGATTGAACGTGTCCAACGGTTATCGACAGCCGATTTACTTCGCGCCGACAAATCCACTATGGCGCACGGATTGGAAGCCCGTGTACCGTTTTTAGACAAGGCTTTTCTTGAATTAGTAATCAAAATCCAACCGGAAGAAAAAATGCCGAAAACCTATGACGGAATCGAGAAATACATTTTGCGTAAAGCGTTCGATACACCGGAACGACCGTATTTACCGCAGCAAATTTTATGGCGTCAGAAAGAACAGTTTTCCGACGGCGTGGGTTACAACTGGATTGACACGTTGATTGACTATTGCGCGTCTCAAGTAACAGATGAAGCTTTTGCAAAAGCGGCAGAATTGTTTCCGTACAACACGCCGGCAACCAAAGAAGCGTTCTTTTACCGAACGATTTTCCATAAACATTTTCCGCAGGAAAGTGCCGCTAAAACCGTGCGAAAATGGATTCCGAAATGGCAGTCCAACCAAGATCCGAGTGGAAGAGCCAATGCGGCACACGTAAAAAGTGACTTAGCCGTAGTGGTAGTATGATTTTATATAAATGTGATTAGTTTGTTTGTTTAAAGGCGTCGGTAGCAATACCGGCGTTTTTTTATTTTCAACCCGGAATAAAATAAAGAAATTTCCCCAGCCCTGATGGGGGCGGCATCCTTTTCCGGTGGCTGAGGTGTCATGCTGAGCTTGTCGAAGTACTCTCGAAGTCACCGGAAAAGATAGAGCGGACAGCAGGAACAAGGTTTCCCGACAAGCCCAAACGATTCGCTTCTAAAAAAACTAAGCTAATATTTAACTACTCAAAAAAAGGTTAATAAAACAGGTCTTTTTGTTAATAACTTGCGCAGTCAAATCGCTATTTTTAGTGTGAAATCGTCTTCAATTTCATATATTTGCTCGTTAGTCAAAAAAATACACAATCAGAATATAGATTATGAGCGAAGAAGTAAAGAAACACAATTATTCGGCAGACAGTATTCAGGCGCTGGAAGGAATGGAGCACGTAAGAATGCGTCCTTCGATGTACATTGGGGATACGGGAGTGCGAGGACTTCACCACTTGGTTTATGAAGTAGTGGATAACTCGATTGATGAGGCGTTGGCCGGACATTGCGATACTATTCATGTAACCATTAACGAGGACAATTCGATTACTGTTGAAGATAACGGTCGTGGAATTCCGGTAGATATTCACAAAAAAGAAGGTGTTTCCGCATTGGAGGTTGTAATGACCAAAATCGGTGCAGGAGGTAAATTTGATAAAGATTCCTATAAAGTTTCCGGTGGTTTGCACGGGGTTGGGGTGTCGTGTGTGAACGCGCTTTCCAATCATTTACGTGCGACGGTTTACAAAGACGGGAAAATTTATGAGCAGGAATACGAAAGAGGAAAAGCGCAATATCCGGTAAAGCAAATCGGTGAAACGGATAAAAGAGGAACAACGGTAACGTTTACTCCGGATGACACGATTTTTACGCAAACAACAGAGTATTCGTATGATACTTTGGCGGCGCGTATGCGTGAATTGTCTTTCTTGAATAAAGGAATCACCGTTACGTTAACCGACAGAAGAGAGGTTGATAAAGATGGAAATTTTGCAGGCGAAACCTTCCATTCGAAAGAAGGATTGAAAGAGTTTGTTAAATTCTTGGATGGAAACCGTATTCCGATTATTACCCATGTAATCAGCATGGAAAATGAAAAAGGCGAAGTTCCGGTGGAAGTGGCCTTGATTTATAATGAAAGTTATTCGGAGAATATTTTCTCTTATGTAAATAATATCAATACGCACGAAGGAGGTACGCATTTACAAGGTTTCCGTATGGGATTAACTCGTACGTTGAAAAAATATGCGGACGCTTCCGGTTTATTGGAAAAATTGAAGTTTGAAATTTCCGGAGATGATTTCCGTGAAGGTTTAACGGCAATTGTTTCGGTGAAGGTTTCTGAACCTCAGTTTGAAGGGCAGACGAAAACCAAATTGGGTAACCGTGAGGTGGTTTCTCCTGTGAGTCAGGCAGTAGCCGAAATGTTGGAAAGTTATTTGGAAGAAAATCCGAATGATGCTAAAATCATCGTTCAGAAGGTAATCCTTGCGGCGCAGGCGCGTCATGCGGCGAAAAAAGCCCGTGAAATGGTACAGCGTAAAACCGTTATGGGCGGTGGTGGATTGCCGGGTAAATTATCGGATTGTTCCGAGCAGGATCCTGCAAAATGTGAAGTGTTCTTCGTCGAGGGAGACTCGGCGGGTGGAACGGCAAAACAAGGTCGTGACAGGGCATTTCAGGCGATTATGCCTTTGCGTGGTAAGATTTTGAACGTGGAAAAAGCGATGCACCACAAAGTGTTTGAAAACGAAGAGATTCGAAATATTTTCACGGCTTTAGGGGTGACTATTGGAACTCCGGAAGACAGTAAAGCGTTGAATCTTGAAAAATTACGTTATCATAAAGTAGTAATCATGTGTGATGCCGATGTCGATGGTAGTCACATTGCTACGTTGATCTTAACATTCTTCTTCCGATACATGCGTGAATTGATTGAAAACGGATACGTTTATATTGCTACACCACCTTTATATATGGTGAAAAAAGGAAATAAAAAAGAATATGCTTGGACCGATGCACAACGTGATGAGATTTCATCAAGAATGGGAAGCGGTTTTGCAATTCAACGTTATAAAGGTCTTGGAGAGATGAACGCGGAACAATTATGGGAAACAACCATGAATCCGGAATTCAGAACGTTACGTCAGATTGGAATTGATAGCTTAGCAGAGGCAGACAGGGTGTTTTCAATGCTAATGGGGGATGAAGTTCCGCCGCGTAGAGAGTTTATTGAGAAAAATGCTGCTTACGCTAATATTGATGCGTAAATCTGTTAAAATAGCGGTGTTTCTGATTGCTTTTTTGTGTTTTGTGAATAAGGCAAAATCGCAAACAGCACAAACCTTTGAAGATATAGGACATTTGCTTAATGATGCGATTTTCTTTTCGGATCACTATATTACTCCGGCTACTGATGCTGCAGTATATCAGGCAGCATCCGGTTGGATGACGTCGCCTAAGAAACGGAAACTTTGGGATGTAACTTTAGGGTTGCATTCCAATGTTTTTTTTGTCCCGAAACGTGATCGGAGTTTTGAAATTAAAAACAGTGATTTTTCTTTTTTTCAGATTGAAGGCGCTACTTCGGCAACCGTCCCAACGGCTCTGGGAAATAATTCTCAGGTGTATCTGGTAGGAGATTTGGATGGTGAGGAGATTCGTTTGAAAAGCCCGGAAGGGATTGATCAGGAAACCGTTTTTTATCCCTATTTACAAGGTTCGGTTGGATTATGGTTCGGTACGGAAGCACTTGTGAAGTATTCAACCAAAACAAAATTAAAAAAAGGCGATTACCAAGTTTACGGCTTTGGTTTGAAGCACAACTTTAGTCAGTATTTTAAAGTGTTGGAGGTTAAAAAGATTAATTTGGCTGGTTTGGTGGTCTATTCTAAGGAAGACATTAGTTTTGACTTTTTCAGTATTCCAACACAATACGGAAGTCTCGGTATTAATAGGTTAAACGGATTGGTGGATACCTGGCAGTTTCAGGTAAACGGTTCAAAAGAATTCAAAAATTTTGAACTGATGGCCGGAATCATTGCTAATACCAGTAAATTCAAATATGTTGTTGGCGGAGATAAAGGGGAGATTGAAGATGTGATTCCGTTGCAGGAAATCCTGAATAAAAAACTTGAAGAGATTTACAAAACCAAAACTAATGTCATCGGCGAGATTTCTGGACGATATCAGATCAAAAAAGTGTATCTGCAATCGGTCATCGGATTCGGAAAGTTTGTTAATACTAACTTTTCTGTTCAATATGAATTTTAAATTTTATATATTTAACACCTTTAAAATAACCAACCCAAAAATTATATAATATCATGAAAGTAACGATAGTTGGCGCAGGAAATGTAGGAGCCACTTGTGCGGATGTAATTTCATACAGAGGAATTGCAAGTGAAGTAGTTTTGTTAGATATCAAAGAAGGTTTTGCCGAAGGTAAAGCTATGGATATTTCACAATGTGCCACAACAACAGGTTTTAATACACGTGTTTCGGGAAGTACAAACGATTATTCGAAAACAGCCGGAAGTGATGTAGTGGTAATTACATCAGGTATTCCGAGAAAACCAGGAATGACGCGTGAAGAATTAATCGGAATCAACGCCGGAATTGTAAAAACAGTTGCTGATAATGTATTGCAACACTCGCCAAATGCAATTATTGTAGTAGTTTCCAATCCAATGGATACGATGACCTATTTGACTTTAAAAGCAACGGGATTGCCTAAAAACAGAATCATCGGAATGGGTGGTGCTTTAGATAGTTCGCGTTTCAAATATTACTTGTCAAAAGCGTTAAACAAACCGTCGAATGATGTTGATGGAATGGTAATTGGTGGTCATGGTGATACAACCATGATTCCGTTAACACGTTTAGCGTCTTACTGCGGAACTCCGGTTTCAACGTATCTTTCTCAGGAAGAAATGGACAAAGTAGCAGCAGATACTATGGTAGGTGGTGCGACTTTAACAGGGTTGTTAGGAACTTCTGCGTGGTATGCTCCGGGTGCTTCTGTAGCTTATTTGGTTGACAGTATCTTAAACGATCAACGTAAAATGATTCCATGTTCGGTTTTCTTGGAAGGCGAATACGGTCAGGAAGATATTTGTATGGGAGTACCATGTATTATCGGTAAAAACGGAATCGAAGCTATTGTTGATGTTAAATTAAACGATGCTGAAAAAGCCGCTTTTGCTAAAAGTGCAGACGCAGTTCGTGCTATGAATGCCGATTTGAAATCGGTTTTGGCATAATATCGCATCAAAATAATAAGAAGGACTGCTTCGTGCAGTCTTTTTTTTGGATATAATTAAGAAATAAATTGGTAAATATTTCGGTATAGTATATATTTGCTCGTTTTTGAAAAAAAAGAATAATTAATTTTTAGTAATAATGCAGAATAAAGGACTTATTAAATTTTTTGCAATTTTATTTGCATTGGTAAGTATTTACCAACTTTCCTTCACAGTTGTTACCAATAATATCGAAAGTAAAGCAAAAGCATTTGCCAACGGCGATTCTAAAAAAGAGCTGTTTTACTTAGACTCTATCGGTAAAGAAAAAGTGTTTTTGGGTCATACATTTAATGATGTAAGAGCCAAACAAATCAATAAAGGTCTGGATCTTGAAGGAGGAATTAACGTAATTCTTCAAATCTCGGTTAAAGATGTATTGAAAGGATTGGCAAACAATTCAAAAAATCCGGTGTTTAACAAAGCGCTATCTGAAGCTACCAAAAACAGAGAAGGAAATCAGGATTACCTTGATGCTTTCTTCATTGCTTTTGACCAAGTTTCGAACGGAACAACAAAATTATCATCACCAGAAATTTTTGCTAACAGAAATTTAAGTGAGATTAATTTTAAAATGACTGATGCGCAGGTTAAAACCATCATCAGAAAAAAAGTTTCTGAATCTGTAGAAAGTGCCTTCCGAGTATTAAGAGAGCGTATCGACAAATTCGGTGTAACGCAGCCTAATATTCAGAAATTAGGAGAGTCCGGAAGAATTTTAGTAGAGCTTCCTGGTGCTAAAGATATCGACCGTATTCAAAAATTATTACAAAGTACTGCTCAATTAGAGTTTTGGGAAACGTATAAATCGGATGAGATTGCTAATTTCTTAATGGCAGCTAACGAAGCATTAAAGAAAACCGAGAAACCGGTTCTTGATAAAGCAGCTCCAAAAGGATCAGACGTTGATTCATTGTTAACTTCTAAAGCAAATGATTCTGCATCGGTTAAAAAAGGAAACAATCCGTTATTGGATTTGGTTAAAGGCGGAGGACAGCAAGGTGGTCCGGTTTTAGCATATTTCAATCCAAAAGATACAGCGAAAGTTAACGCTTATTTAAAAAGAGATGACATTCGTGCTTTATTGCCTGCTGAACAACGTTTCGCACGTTTCGTTTGGGGGAAATTAAATTCAAAAACTCCGGATGTAGTAGAGTTGTATGCTCTTAAAACCAACAGAGAAGGAGTGCCTCCAATGAGTGGTGGTGTGATTACGGATGCTTCCGAGTCGTTTGACCAAATGGGAAGACCGTCTGTAACCATGCAAATGAATGCTTCCGGAGCAAAAACTTGGGAAGACTTAACAGGAAAAGCATTTACTCAACAAAGTAATATTGCAATTGTATTGGATAACATCGTTTATTCGGCTCCGGGAGTTTCTTCAGGACCAATTGCCGGAGGACGTTCTGAAATTTCAGGAGTTTTCGATGTAACGGAAACAAAAGACTTAGCAAACATCTTAAGAGCAGGTAAATTACCGGCTTCTGCAGAAATTGTACAATCAGAAGTGGTTGGTCCGTCATTAGGTCAACAGGCTATTGATAACGGTATTATGTCATCAATCGTTGGTTTATTATTGGTATCACTTTGGATGATTGTTTATTACGGAAAAGCAGGTTGGTATGCTAATATTGCATTGGCAGTTAACTTATTGTTCTTATTCGGAATCTTAGCAAGTTTAGGTGCGGTATTAACATTACCTGGTATTGCCGGTATCGTGTTAACAATGGGTACGGCTGTGGATGCGAATATCATTATCTATGAAAGAGCAAAAGAGGAATTGCGTGCCGGAAAATCATTGCCGGAAGCCATTAAAGAGTCTTACAGCTGGCATGGAGCTATGCGTTCTATTATTGATGCTAACGTAACGCATATCTTAACAGGTTTAATCCTTTTCATCTTCGGAACAGGACCAATTAAAGGTTTCGCTACTACGTTGTTGATTGGTATTTTTACGTCATTGTTTACGTCTATTTTCATTGCGAGAATCTTCTTGGACAGAGCGGCAGCGAAAGGAACTGATATCACATTCGTAACTGGATTATCTAAAAACTGGTTCACAAACTTCCATTTTGATTTCATGGGTGTTAAAAAATGGTCGTACATGATTTCTGCCATTGTAATCATCGGAAGCTGCGTTTCATTTGCAGTGAACAGTTTGGATCAGGGTGTGGATTTCGTGGGAGGTAGAACGTTCCAGGTGAAATTTGAAAAACCGGTAGTCCCTTCTGAAATTTCAGAAGAACTTGGTAAAGAATTCGGAGTTAACGTAGAGGTGAAAGAGTTTGGTAACAGCAGCCAAATGAGAATCATCACGAAATATAAAGTACAAGACCAAAGCGTAGGTGTAGATAAAGAGGTTAATGAGAAGTTATACAACGGTTTGAAAAAATACTATTCAAACAATCTTTCTTACGATCAGTTTATCAATACGGCTGAAGGCAAAACGTTAGGAGTAGTTTCTGCTTCAAAAGTAAGTGCATCGGTTTCGGATGATATTAAAACAAATTCTTATTGGGCAGTATTAGGAGCAATGGCCTTGGTATTCCTTTACTTAATGATTTCCTTCCGTAAATGGCAGTATTCATTAGGAGCGATTGCTGCGGTAGCACACGACGTTGTTTTCGTATTAGGTTTGTACTCTATGTTGTATAAGTTTATGCCATTCCATATGGAAATGGACCAGCACTTTATCGCTGCAATCCTAACGGTTATTGGTTACTCGATGAATGATACCGTAATTGTATTCGACAGGGTTCGTGAGTTCATCTTAGGAAACAGAAAAGGAGATTTCAATCAAATCGTAAACGATTCTATTAATACAACTTTGTCAAGAACCATCAATACTTCATTAACCATGATATTGGTATTGGGTATTATGTTCGTGTTCGGTGGAGAATCCATCCGTGGATTTATCTTTGCAATGTTGGTTGGTATTGTGGTAGGAACTTACTCTTCATTATTTATTGCAACTCCGGTATTGGTGGATACTATGCCGAAAGCGGATAAAAAAGAAGTGGAAAGATTACACGCAGAAGCAAACAAAGAAGCTTAATCAAAAACTTCAATATACTATTAAAAGCTGCTCATTACGGGCAGCTTTTTTTGTTTCAGGACCAAAACACTTGGGCTTTTTTGGGAGATGAAATTCCTGCCATTCGCTGCAATCTTTCCTTTGTTAAAGAAACAAAGCAAAGGATTTCCGCTGCTGTCAGGAGTAAGGGCGGTCTGTATGATTCTTCGGTGATGTTTTCTTAAAGGTTGTCGGCTTTGATTCCTGTTTGGTTTATTTCGGGTTTTTAAGGCTGTGTAATCAATTGTTTTTTGATTATGGTGAATACGTTTGTAAAAACAGAAAACCCGGCGTTGAGCCGGGTTTTCTGTTTTTATTATTTAGTGATTCTAAACCGTTTTTTTCTGCGCTTTAAAAATCAAATAAAACCCGATAAAAATAAAAGGTATACTAAGCCATTGTCCTGTGGAAAAAACGCCTAAAGCGTTCTCAAAACCACCCTGACTCTCTTTTACAAACTCCACAATGAAGCGTACGGTCCAAAGCATTACTAAAAACAACCCAAAAAGGTAGCCCTGTTTTTCTCTGGCATTGGTTTTCCAATACAAATACAGTAAAATCGCAAAAACAAATACATATCCGAAAGCTTCGTACAATTGCGCAGGATGCTTGGGTAAAACATGTTCCAAAAGCGAGGCAAATTGCGGATTGGTTTCTATTGCTTTATAAGCCTCATTAGGATCTTGAAGTCCAGTTGCCTGCATTGCTTCTCTCGGACTGTATTGGTCTCTTATGAAACGGATTCCCATCGAGGATTCAGTCTGGTTTCCAACAATTTCCGAATTGAAAAAGTTGCCCAAACGTACAAAAATTGCTCCGCTCGAAACCGGAATGACAATGCGGTCTAGAATCCAAAGTATGGGTTTGTGGATAATTTTTTTGCTGTAAAAATACATTACTAAAATGATGGCAATCGCGGCACCATGACTGGCTAAACCTGCAAATCCGGTAAATTCAAACTCCGGACTGAATCGAAACGGTAATAATATTTCTGCCGGATGATCTTTAAAGTAATCCCAGTCGTAAAAAAACACATGTCCCAAACGGGCACCAATCAATGTGGCAAACACGGTGTAGATGAATAATGAATCCAGCTTTTCAAGCGATTCGCCTTCTCTTTCATAAATGTTTTTCATCAGGTACCAGCCCAGTCCAAAAGCGATAATGAACATTAAACTGTAAAAACGAACCATGAAAAAACCTAAATCGATTCCTTCAGAAGGATTCCAAATCATGTGTAAAGCGTGTGTCATGTTGAAAGTATATTCTTTATTTCGGTAAATATAATTATTAATTAAGTAATGGAAAAAAGGGAATGTTAAATTTGAAAGTCAAAACCTAAATCCCCATCTCGATTTTTGCCATCTGCAATCTGCCTTCTGCCTTCTGTCTTCTGTCTTCTGTCTTCTGCCTTCTGTCTTCTGTCTTCTGCCTTCTGTCTTCTGCCTTCTGTCTTCTGTCTTCTGTCTTCTGTCTTCTGTCTTCTGTCTTCTGTCTTCTGTCTTCTGTCTTCTGCAATCTGCTATCTGTTTCACGGAACCGGATCATATCCGCTGCCGCCCCAAGGATGACAACTTCCAATGCGTTTCACGGCGAGCCATCCGCCTTTAAAAAGTCCGTGTTTTTTTAGTGCTTCAACCGTATAATGGGAACAGGTAGGAGAGTAACGGCAAACCCCCGGAGTAAAAGGTGAAATCGCCACCTGATAAAATCGGACCAGCAGTATGAATGGGAATATAATTATTTTTTTTAGCATCGTATCAAAAAAAATGATGAAGTAAAGATACTCCATCATTTTAGTTTTTATAGTAATTAGTACTATAGACTAAAAGTTGTTCCTTCTTTTCCGTCTTTTAACTGAATACCCAATTCCAGTAATTTATCGCGAATTTCATCGGAAAGCCCCCAGTTTTTGTTGGCTCTCGCTTCATTTCGCATCCCAATCAGCATGTTTACTACGCCTTCCAGTTTGTCGTTGTTGCTTGCCATCTCATTTTTATCCTGTAAACCTAAAATATCGTGAACAAAAGCGAACATGGTTTTCTTGAAAACATCTAAATCGGCTTGGTTCAGGCTTTCTTTTCCGTCTTTCATTAAGTTGGTATAACGAACGCCTTCAAACAATTGAGCAATTAAAATAGGAGTGTTAAAATCGTCATTCATTGCATCGTAACAAGTTTGTTTCCAGGAATTCACATCGAAAGTTGATGTTGCTTCTGCGTGGATTTCCTTTAAATCAGAAATGGCTTCCATTAAACGGTTGTATCCTTTTTCAGAGGCCAACATTCCTTCATTGGAAATGTCCAAAATACTTCTATAGTGTGCTTGCAAAAAACAAAAACGAACTACGCTTGGATGAAAAGCTTTTTCGAAAAAGTCATTGTTTCCATGAAATAATTCCATCGGAAGAATATAATTTCCGGTAGATTTACTCATGCGTTGCCCGTTCATGGTGAGCATGTTGGCGTGCATCCAGTAATTTACCGGTGAGGTGCCGTTGCAGGCTTTTCCTTGAGCGATTTCACATTCGTGGTGTGGGAATTTTAAATCCATTCCACCGCCATGAATATCGAAATTTTGTCCTAAATATTTTGTACTCATGGCTGTACACTCCAAATGCCATCCAGGGAAACCGTCACCCCAAGGGGAAGACCAACGCATGATGTGTGCCGGGGAAGCTTTTTTCCACAACGCAAAATCAGCAGCGTTTCTTTTCTCGTCCTGACCGTCTAGATCGCGGGTATTGGCAAGCAATTCGTCAATATTACGGTTGCTTAGTTCTCCGTAATTTAGGCCTCTTTTGTTGTATTCTAAAACGTCAAAATAAACCGAACCGTTGCTTTCGTAGGCAAAACCGGTTTCGATTAATTTCTGAGTGATTTCAATTTGCTCCAATATGTGTCCCGTAGCAGTTGGTTCGATGTTTGGAGGTAGCAGATTGAACATTTCCAATACTTTGTGAAAGTCAACCGTATACTTCTGAACCACTTCCATCGGTTCCAGTTTTTCAAGACGGGATTGTTTTACAAAACGGTCGTTATCGACATTACCATCATCGGTTAAATGTCCGGCATCAGTAATGTTTCTGATGTAGCGCACTTTGTACTCCAAATGTTTAATGTACCTGTAAATCATATCAAACGACATGAAAGTTCTACAATTTCCTAAGTGAACATTGCTGTAAACGGTTGGTCCGCAAACATACATTCCCACATGACCTTCGTGTATAGGGGTGAAAAGTTCTTTTTTTCCGGAAAGCGAATTGTAAATCTTTAATGTCTGATTTTGATATAAGTGCATATAATTTATTGCTTTAGCTATTGACTAAATTAAAATGAAGTATCTAGTTTGATATAATCTAAAAACTCACGACGTACTTTGTCATCTTTGAATTTTCCTCCGAATTCGGCCGTTACGGTGCTGCTTTCGATGTCGCGGATGCCACGAGAATTTACGCAAAGGTGTTTGGCGTCAATCACACAGGCAACATCATCGGTATTTAATACTTTTTGCAATTCCTGAACAATTTGGATTGTTAAACGTTCCTGAACCTGAGGTCTTTTTGCAAAATAATCCACAATACGGTTCATTTTGGATAGTCCAACAACTGTGCCATTGGAGATGTAAGCCACATGAGCGCGTCCTACGATAGGTAAAAGATGGTGTTCGCAGGTGGAATATACGGTAATGTTTTTCTCCACCAGCATTTCACCATACTTGTACTTGTTGTCAAAGGTCGAGGAGCTGGGTTTTTTATTAGGATGCAATCCTCCGAAAATTTCTTTCACAAACATTTTGGCTACACGATTTGGAGTGCCTTTTAAACTGTCGTCAGTTAAATCTAATCCAAGCGTGTTTAATATGTTCTCGACGTCCTTTTTAATAAGGTTGATTTTCTCGTCATCAGTTATGTTAAAAGCATCAGAACGTAAAGGAGTTTGAGCATTGGTACCTATATGGTTTTCTCCTAACGGGTCGTTCAAATCATCGTTATGAATCATTATGGATATTTTGAGTTAAAAAGTTACCACGCAAAGATAATTAATTAATATGAAATGCCGATTATCGGTAAAATGTTTAATAAAATGGATGAAATGGATTACAGTGATGCGCTTGTTTTTAACAAAAAAGAGCTTTTTTGTGTAATGGGAATCGTTGTTAGCTCCTTTTTTTGTTGAAGATTTTAGTAATGTTTGTATGAAATTTAAATATTTATAACAATATATTTTTTTTATTCATAAAGTTTTGCATATTTGTTAATTAACAAAATATTAATATTTCGTTTTAAAAATCATTATTATAGACAAAAAATTACTCTTACTTCAAACTACACTTCTTCAAAGTTTTTACTTGTTAGTAAATGAAATTTTCATGTCTTTTTTTATTGTGATTTATAAAAATGGGATACACACCGTAAATTATAATTCCAAATATTGAAAACCATTATGAAAAAAGTTTTACTACTTATTCTGACGATGTTTTGTCTTTCTCTTTATTCTCAAACCAAAGGAGAAAAATTTACAATCTTAAAAATTGGAAACAAATACTCTAAAGAGACAATCATTAGTGCTTTTGAGAAAGCAGATATGTGCGGTAACTTTTATTTGTCTAAACCCAATGATATTGTTTTGGATGACGGAGCCGTAGTTCGGTTTTATTCGAAAGCCGAACAAGGAGCGATGACAACTTTGTCCAATCAATGTTTTGTCGCCGACAGTTTCAAATTTGATAAGATTACATGGTCGATTTTACCAAATGGTTTTGTAGCCAAAGGGCATACGGCCCGTCCTAATAAAGCATACATAAAAGAATAAGTAGTATGAAGAACTTTATAAGTAAAATTGTTTTATCGGTTATATTCATAACTGTTTTCGGCTCATTATCATGGGCTCAACCTGCTAATAATAACTGTAGTACGGCAACGAGCTTCGGTTCGCTGCCTACGCCCGGTGCATGTTCTTCGGGTTTGCAGGATGGGGCTACTGTTACATTAAGCAATCAGACTACCGTTGGAGCAACGGGTGCTAGTCCGTATGTTTATTTAACAGGTTGTACAGGGGGAGGGCCGATGCAGGCTCCGGCTTTGGATACTTGGTATAGTTTTACAGCTACAGGTACGATTTTGAATTTAAGTATTGCAGGCTTTCCTAATGCCAGTGTTGGTATATGGGGTGGTACTTGCGGAACACCTACCGGTATTGCTTGTTTGAATGTACCGGCTGGAGGTAATGGTACCATAACAATTCCGTCACTTACTATAGGGAATACCTATTATATTCAAATTAGTGGAGGAACTTCATCTGCAACGGATAGTAATTTCTCCATAACATTAGATAATGATATTGATTGTAACGACTGTTTAAGAGCAAGTACTTTAACCGCTACTCCGGCACCTGTAAACGGAACTTATGCTCCGGGACAGGTAGTTCGTTTTTGTTATACGGTTACACAATGGGTGGAAACGAGTGCAAACTGGTTTCATGGAGTTCAGATTTCAATGGGGCCCGGATGGACAGGAGCTATCACAGGAACAACTCCTGCAACTCAATGCGGGTATAACCCTCCCGGTCCAGGAGATCCTGGTGCAGGTGTATGGGCTTTTTATAATTCAGTAACGAGTTCAGCAACAGGTAGTACATTTGGTCCCGGATTCTTTTTTGATAATGCGAATGTTGCAGGTTCTGATCCAGGACAAAATTTCGGAGATGTTACTGATGGAACTTGTACTTGGACCTTTTGTTGGGATTTAACAGTAAGTTCTACATGTGTTGCGGGGCAAAGTTTAAGTGTTTCTGTTAATACCACTGGAGACGGTGAATCTGGTTCTTGGTCAAGTGTTGCCTGTCAATCGGATCCTGCGAATACTTTTAATGCAGTAATGTCGCCTGGTCCGTTGATGACTAGTGCTGATGCTGTTACAATTTGTAGTAATCAATCAGTTGGTCTTGCATTAACAGCTAACATTCCTTCAACTTTTTCATGGATAGCAACAGCAAATCCAAATGTGACAGGAGAAAGTACCACTGCACAAAGCGGAAATACTATAAATAACATACTGGTTAATACTACTAGTGTAACACAGGTGGTTACTTATACGGTAACCCCAACATCAAGTCCGGGAGGGTGTCCGGGTACTCCTCAGACTGTTTTGGTAACGGTGAATCCGACTCCAACGGCAACCATCAGCTATGCAGGTGCACCATTCTGTACAACCGTTGCTACGGCTCAGGCGGTTACTTTAACGGGAACCGGAGCGTATACAGGCGGAACCTATAGTTCTACAGCAGGATTAACCATTAATGCTGCTACGGGAGCAATCACCCCAAGTACGAGTACAGCAGGTACGTATACGGTAACGTATACTATTCCGGCTAGTGGTGGTTGTGCTGCTGTTCCGGTAACCACGAGTGTAACCATTACGGCAGCCCCAACGGCAAGTATCAGCTATGCAGGTACACCATTCTGTACAACTGTTGCCACGGCTCAGGCGGTTACTTTAACAGGTACGGGAGCCTATACCGGAGGAACGTACAGTTCTACGGCAGGCTTAACGATTAATGCCGCTACGGGAGCAATCACCCCAAGCACGAGTACAGCAGGTACGTATACGGTAACATATACTATTCCGGCTAGTGGCGGTTGTGCTGCTGTTCCTGTAACAACGAGTGTAACCATTACGGCTGCACCAACAGCAACAATCAGCTATGCGGGTACACCATTCTGTACTACGGTTGCAACAGCTCAGGCGGTTACTTTAACAGGTACCGGAGCATATACCGGCGGAACATACAGTTCTACAGCAGGCTTAACAATTAATGCTGCTACAGGAGCGATCACACCAAGCACGAGTACGGCGGGTACTTATACG
Source organism: uncultured Flavobacteriaceae bacterium (assembly GCA_963812405.1). GTDB lineage: Bacteria > Bacteroidota > Bacteroidia > Flavobacteriales > Flavobacteriaceae > Flavobacterium. The sequence continues at coordinate 70,892 of CAWEUV010000001.1, forward strand.
GTAACGTATACTATTCCGGCTAGTGGTGGTTGTGCTGCTGTTCCGGTAACCACGAGTGTAACCATTACGGCTGCACCAACGGCAACAATCAGCTATGCGGGTACACCATTCTGTACTACAGTTGCCACGGCTCAGGCGGTTACTTTAACAGGTACGGGAGCATATACTGGAGGAACATACAGTTCCACAGCAGGCTTAACCATTAATGCTGCTACAGGAGCGATCACACCAAGCACAAGTACGGCAGGTACTTATACGGTAACGTATACTATTCCGGCTAGTGGTGGTTGTGCTGCTGTTCCGGTAACCACGAGTGTAACCATTACGGCTGCACCAACAGCAACAATCAGCTATGCGGGTACACCATTCTGTACTACAGTTGCAACAGCTCAGGCGGTTACTTTAACAGGTACCGGAGCCTATACCGGAGGAACGTACAGTTCCACAGCAGGCTTAACAATTAATGCTGCTACAGGAGCGATCACACCAAGCACAAGTACGGCAGGTACTTATACGGTAACGTATACTATTCCTGCTAGTGGTGGTTGTTCGGCAGTTCCGGTAATAACAAGTGTAACCATTACGGCTGCACCAACGGCAACAATCAGCTATGCGGGTACACCATATTGTTCAGGAGTTGGTACTGCTAATGTTACTCAAACCGGTACTGTTGGTGGAACTTATACATCAACGGCAGGTTTGGTTATCAATGCAGCAACGGGAGCCGTTAATTTAGGGACCAGTACTCCGGGTACTTATACGGTAACGTATACTATTGCTGCCTCAGGAGGTTGTGCAGTAGTAACAGCAACCACTTCAATTACGATTAACCCTACGACTATTCCGGTAACAGGGTTTAGTTATACTACTCCAGTTTGTATAAACGGCACTAATCCTATGCCAACGACAGTTGCTGGATTTACTACCGGAGGAAGTTTTACTTCTACAGCAGGATTAACATTAAATGCAGCTACAGGAGAGATTACTTTATCGAGCAGTACGGCAGGTACTTATACGGTAACGTATACAGTTCCCGCGACAGTTTGCGGACCTGTTGGAGTTAGTACTTTTAATATTACCCTTACAGCAGTACCAACAGCGACAATCAGTTATGCAGGTACGCCATTCTGTACTACAGTTGCAACAGCTCAGGCGGTTACTTTAACGGGTACGGGAGCGTATACCGGAGGAACGTACAGTTCCACAGCGGGATTAACCATTAATGCTGCAACGGGGGCAATCACCCCAAGCACGAGTACAGCAGGTACGTATACGGTAACGTATACTATTCCGGCCAGTGGCGGTTGTGCCGCTGTTCCTGTAACAACGAGCGTAACCATTACAGCAGTACCAACGGCAACTATCAGCTATGCAGGTACACCATTCTGTACAACCGTTGCCACGGCTCAGGCGGTTACTTTAACAGGTACGGGAGCGTATACCGGAGGAACGTACAGTTCTACGGCAGGATTAACCATTAACGCTGCAACGGGAGCAATCACCCCAAGCACGAGTACTGCAGGTACGTATACGGTAACGTATACTATTCCGGCCAGTGGCGGTTGTGCTGCTGTTCCTGTAACAACGAGTGTAACCATTACGGCAGCTCCAACGGCAACCATCAGCTATGCTGGTACACCATTCTGTACAACTGTTGCCACGGCTCAGGCGGTTACTTTAACGGGAACCGGAGCGTATACCGGAGGAACGTACAGTTCTACGGCAGGATTAACCATTAATGCTGCAACGGGGGCAATCACCCCAAGCACGAGTACAGCAGGTACGTATACGGTAACGTATACTATTCCGGCTAGTGGCGGTTGTTCGGCAGTTCCTGTAACAACGAGTGTAACCATTACGGCAGCTCCAACGGCAACCATCAGCTATGCGGGTACACCATTCTGTACAACCGTTGCCACGGCTCAGGCGGTTACTTTAACAGGTACCGGAGCCTATACAGGGGGAACGTACAGTTCCACAGCAGGATTAACGATTAATGCTGCAACGGGGGCAATCACCCCAAGCACGAGTACGGCGGGTACGTATACGGTAACATATACTATTCCGGCCAGTGGCGGTTGTTCGGCAGTTCCTGTAACAACGAGTGTAACCATTACGGCAGCTCCAACGGCAACCATTAGTTATGCGGGTACACCATATTGTTCTGGAGTTGGTACGGCTAATGTGACTCAAACCGGTACTGTTGGCGGAACGTACAGTTCTACAGCAGGTTTGGTTATCAATGCCGCTACAGGAGCCGTTAATTTAGGGACCAGTACTCCGGGTACTTATACGGTAACGTATACTATTGCTGCCTCAGGAGGTTGTGCAGTAGTAACAGCAACCACTTCAATTACGATTAACCCTACGACCATTCCGGTAACAGGGTTTAGCTATACTACTCCTGTATGTATAAACGGAACGAATCCTATTCCAACGACAGTTGCTGGATTCACTACCGGAGGAAGTTATACTTCTACAGCAGGCTTAACTTTAAATGCGGTAACCGGAGAGATTACTCTATCGAGCAGTACTCCGGGTACTTATACGGTAACGTATACAGTTCCAGCGACAGTTTGCGGACCTGTAGGTGTTAGTACTTTTACTATTACTATTACAGCAGTACCAACGGCAAGCATCAGCTATGCAGGTACACCATTCTGTACTACAGTTGCAACAGCTCAGGCGGTTACTTTAACAGGTACGGGAGCGTATACCGGAGGAACGTACAGTTCTACGGCAGGATTAACGATTAATGCTGCAACGGGGGCAATCACTCCAAGTACGAGTACAGCAGGCACGTATACGGTAACATATACTATTCCGGCTAGTGGCGGTTGTGCTGCTGTTCCTGTAACAACGAGTGTAACCATTACGGCTGCACCAACAGCAACAATCAGCTATGCGGGTACACCATTCTGTACTACGGTTGCAACAGCTCAGGCGGTTACTTTAACAGGTACCGGAGCATATACCGGCGGAACATACAGTTCTACAGCAGGCTTAACAATTAATGCTGCTACAGGAGCGATCACACCAAGCACGAGTACGGCGGGTACTTATACGGTAACGTATACTATTCCGGCTAATGGTGGTTGTGCTGCTGTTCCAGTAACCACGAGTGTAACCATTACGGCTGCACCAACGGCAACAATCAGCTATGCAGGTACACCATTCTGTACAACTGTTGCCACGGCTCAGGCGGTTACTTTAACAGGTACGGGAGCGTATACCGGAGGAACGTACAGTTCTACGGCAGGATTAACGATTAATGCTGCAACGGGGGCAATCACTCCAAGTACGAGTACGGCAGGTACTTATACGGTAACGTATACTATTCCGGCTAGTGGCGGTTGTGCTGCTGTTCCTGTAACAACGAGTGTAACGATCACTGCAGCTCCAACGGCAACCATCAGCTATGCGGGTACACCATTCTGTACAACTGTTGCCACGGCTCAGGCGGTTACTTTAACAGGTACCGGAGCCTATACCGGAGGAACGTACAGTTCTACAGCAGGCTTAACAATTAATGCTGCAACGGGAGCAATCACACCGAGCACGAGTACGGCGGGTACTTATACGGTAACGTATACTATTCCGGCTAGTGGTGGTTGTGCTGCTGTTCCGGTAACAACGAGTGTAACCATTACGGCAGCTCCAACGGCAACCATTAGTTATGCGGGTACACCATATTGTTCTGGAGTTGGTACGGCTAATGTGACTCAAACCGGTACTGTTGGCGGAACGTACAGTTCTACAGCAGGTTTGGTTATCAATGCCGCTACAGGAGCCGTTAATTTAGGGACCAGTACTCCGGGTACTTATACGGTAACGTATACTATTGCTGCCTCAGGAGGTTGTGCAGTAGTAACAGCAACCACTTCAATTACGATTAACCCTACGACCATTCCGGTAACAGGGTTTAGCTATACTACTCCTGTATGTATAAACGGAACGAATCCTATTCCAACGACAGTTGCTGGATTCACTACCGGAGGAAGTTATACTTCTACAGCAGGCTTAACTTTAAATGCGGTAACCGGAGAGATTACTCTATCGAGCAGTACTCCGGGTACTTATACGGTAACGTATACAGTTCCAGCGACAGTTTGCGGACCTGTAGGTGTTAGTACTTTTACTATTACTATTACAGCAGTACCAACGGCAAGCATCAGCTATGCAGGTACACCATTCTGTACTACAGTTGCAACAGCTCAGGCGGTTACTTTAACAGGTACGGGAGCGTATACCGGAGGAACGTACAGTTCTACGGCAGGATTAACGATTAATGCTGCAACGGGGGCAATCACTCCAAGTACGAGTACAGCAGGCACGTATACGGTAACATATACTATTCCGGCTAGTGGCGGTTGTGCTGCTGTTCCTGTAACAACGAGTGTAACCATTACGGCTGCACCAACAGCAACAATCAGCTATGCGGGTACACCATTCTGTACTACGGTTGCAACAGCTCAGGCGGTTACTTTAACAGGTACCGGAGCATATACCGGCGGAACATACAGTTCTACAGCAGGCTTAACAATTAATGCTGCTACAGGAGCGATCACACCAAGCACGAGTACGGCGGGTACTTATACGGTAACGTATACTATTCCGGCTAATGGTGGTTGTGCTGCTGTTCCAGTAACCACGAGTGTAACCATTACGGCTGCACCAACGGCAACAATCAGCTATGCAGGTACACCATTCTGTACAACTGTTGCCACGGCTCAGGCGGTTACTTTAACAGGTACGGGAGCGTATACCGGAGGAACGTACAGTTCTACGGCAGGATTAACGATTAATGCTGCAACGGGGGCAATCACTCCAAGTACGAGTACGGCAGGTACTTATACGGTAACGTATACTATTCCGGCTAGTGGCGGTTGTGCTGCTGTTCCTGTAACAACGAGTGTAACGATCACTGCAGCTCCAACGGCAACCATCAGCTATGCGGGTACACCATTCTGTACAACTGTTGCCACGGCTCAGGCGGTTACTTTAACAGGTACCGGAGCCTATACCGGAGGAACGTACAGTTCTACAGCAGGCTTAACAATTAATGCTGCAACGGGAGCAATCACACCGAGCACGAGTACGGCGGGTACTTATACGGTAACGTATACTATTCCGGCTAGTGGTGGTTGTGCTGCTGTTCCGGTAACAACGAGTGTAACCATTACGGCTGCACCAACGGCAACGATCAGCTATGCGGGTACACCATTCTGTACTACAGTTGCTTCGGCAGCGGTTACTTTAACAGGTACGGGAGCCTATACCGGAGGAACATACAGTTCCACAGCAGGCTTAACAATTAATGCTGCTACAGGAGCAATCACACCAAGCACGAGTACGGCGGGTACTTATACGGTAACGTATACTATTCCGGCTAGTGGTGGTTGTGCTGCTGTTCCGGTAACCACGAGTGTAACCATTACGGCTGCACCAACAGCAACAATCAGCTATGCAGGTACACCATTCTGTACAACTGTTGCCACGGCTCAGGCGGTTACTTTAACAGGTACGGGAGCCTATACCGGAGGAACGTACAGTTCTACGGCAGGATTAACTATTAATGCTGCTACGGGGGCAATCACCCCAAGCACGAGTACTGCAGGTACGTATACGGTAACGTATACTATTCCGGCCAGTGGCGGTTGTGCTGCTGTTCCTGTGACAACGAGTGTAACGATCACTGCAGCCCCAACGGCAACCATTAGTTATGCGGGCGCACCATTCTGTGGAAATATAGCAACAGCTCAGGCGGTTACTTTAACAGGAACTGGAGCGTATACCGGAGGAACGTACAGTTCCACAGCGGGATTAACCATTAATGCCGCAACGGGAGCAATCACCCCAAGCACGAGTACTGCAGGTACGTATACGGTAACGTATACTATCCCGGCCAGTGGTGGTTGTGCTGCTGTTCCGGTAACCACCAATGTGACTATTTATCCGATTCCGAATGCGATTGCTACGCCGGCTTCACAGACAATCTGTTCAAATACAACAACAAATATTGTTTTATCAAGCGGGGTAAGTGGAACCACTTATGCTTGGACGGTTGTTCAGACAGGGGTAAGCGGTGCTTCAAACGGGATTGGAAATACAATTGCCCAAACGTTAACTGCGACCGGATTTGTATCAGGTACTGCGGTTTATACGATAACACCAACGGCTAACGGATGTGCTGGGACACCTATAACGGTTACGATAACTGTTAATCCGACGCCAAATGCAATTGCAACACCTGCTTTACAAACAATTTGTTCGGCTACGGCTACCAATATTGCTTTGTCAAGCGGAGTAAGCGGAACTACTTATGCTTGGACGGTTGTTCAGACAGGGGTAAGCGGTGCTTCAAACGGCAGTGGTAACACAATTGTTCAGACGTTGACGGCAACTGGATTTGTTTCAGGTACAGCAGTCTATACGATAACACCAACGGCCAACGGATGTACAGGGGCGCCTATAACGGTTACCGTTACCGTTAACCCGATTCCGAATGCGATTGCTACGCCGGCTTCACAGACAATCTGTTCAAATACAACAACAAATATTGCTTTATCAAGCGGAGTAATGGGAACCACTTATACTTGGACGGTTGTTCAGACAGGGGTAATCGGTGCTTCAAACGGTAGCGGAAATACCATTTCGCAGTTACTTGCAACTACAGGAATTACTTCGGGAACGGCAGTATATACTATAACACCAACGGCCAATGGATGTACTGGAGCTCCGATAACAGTTACGGTAACGGTAAATCCATCTCCTTCAGTTACGGCAACTCCGGCATCGGAAACGATTTGTTCGGGACAGTCAACAGGAATCACCTTGAGTAGTACTATTACAGGAACAACTTATTCTTGGACGGTAACTCAAGTTGGTGCAACAGGAGCTGTTAATGGTAGTGGAAGTGTGATATCACAAGTACTAACCACAACCGGAAACGCATTAGGAACAGTTACTTATACCGTAACGCCTATGCTTAACGGATGTGCAGGTACTCCACTTGCAGTTGTTGTGACGGTAACTCCAAGAGCGACAATGACGGCTACAGCAGCAGCTACGAATATCTGCTCGGGAGATACTGCGACCATTACCTTCGCGAGCACTTTACCGGGTACGATTTATAATTGGAATGTGGTACAAACTGCAGCTACGGGAGCGAGCAACGGAACGGGGACATCGATTTCTCAAGTGTTAACGGCTACCGGAAATACCGCGGGTCAGGCAGTATATACAATTACTCCTGTTACTAACGGATGTCCTGGAACTCCGGTTACGGTAATCATTACTGTTAATCCGATTCCGGTTGTAACGGCGAGTCCTTTAACTCAGACCGTTTGTTCAGGAACAGCCACCAATATTGTTCTGACGGGTAGTTTACCGGGTACTACCTTTACCTGGAATGTTATTCAAACCGGAGTATACGGTGCGGCAGCAGGCAGTGGCAATGTTATTGCGCAGACCTTGTCAACTGTTGGATTGGTTCCTGGAACAGTAGATTATATCATTACGCCACATGCCAATGGTTGTTCGGGAGCGCCTATCACGGTAACGGTAACGGTTAATCCTACACCGGAAGTGTTTGGTAGTCCGTTAGATACTTTTATTTGTAGTGAAGAAGCGGCAGAGTTTTCATTAACCCCTAATATTCCGGGTACCACTTTTACCTGGACGGTAGTTCAAAATGGTGTTTCTGGGGCTTCTGATGGAAGTGGTAACACGAATCCGGTATTGGTTAGTCAGGTTTTACAGACTACAGGTAATGCGGTTGGAACGGCAACTTATACGATAATTCCAATAGCTAACGGATGTAGCGGTAACCCAATTACGATTACCTTTACAGTGAACCCGTTACCGGATCCACAAATTCAGGATGGTTACATCTGTATGGATCAGGTAACAGGATCGGTGTTGTCGACACATTTATTGGATACTGGATTAAGCAATACGGATTATGATTTTGTATGGTTCCATGATACGGTAGAGATCGTAGGGGCAACAAGCAGTACTTATACGGCTGATGCGTCTGGGGTTTACTCGGTGATTGTGACCAATACCCTTACAAACTGTGTGTCTCATCCGGTGCAGGCTACGGTAACGGAATCGTACGCTGCACAATCTCTGAACTTATATGTAAATGAAGCCTTTAGTACTAATCCTACCATTACGGCGGTAGTAACCGGCGGATCGGGTAATTTTGAATACCAATTGGATGGTGGAGCATACCAGAGTTCAAATGAGTTTGTTGGGATTTTACCTGGAGAGCATCAGGTTCACGTGAGAGATTTAAACGGATGTACGGATCTTACCCGAACGATATTTGTGATTGGATATCCGCATTTCTTTACTCCGAATGGAGACGGATATAACGATACTTGGAACATCTGGGATTTACAGGATCAGCCGAATGCTGAGATTATGATCTTTGACCGTTACGGTAAGTTTATCAAACAAATTAGTCCGGTAGGAGAAGGTTGGAACGGAACTTATAACGGAGAGCCATTACCTTCAACAGATTACTGGTTTACGGTTAAGTTTAAAGATGGAGTAAATAAAGAGGAGCGAATCTTTAAAGCGCACTTCTCTATGAAACGTTAATATTTATAATTTAATAACAAAAAAAAAGCTGCCTTTGGGCGGCTTTTTTTGTATTGTAACGAAACAAAGAATTCTTTTTTTAATCCTTTTAAATCGAAAATAACTTTAAAAAAGAGTAGAAATGTTAATATGATACGTTTAAAAACATTAGTGATTTAGGGATAATTAACTGTTTTTTGTTTTTTTGTTAACAATACTTTTTTTTATTACTAAACTTTTGCATATTTGTTAATTAACAAAACTTTAATATTTCTTTAATATCATGGGAAAATACTTTGATTTTTGTTTCTCACAATTTATGCAGAATAGGAGAATTTTAAAGGTTTTGGTTTTAAACTCATCATAATACTCAATATGTTTGATTTTCGATTATTTCGGAAATATTTCATTTTGTTTTAACTGTCCATAAATATTTAAAAAAGTTGTTATGAAACATCTGTATTTTTTATTCGCTTTAGTTTTAATGTTCTTTTCTGATGTAGCTTTGGCTCAAAGTAATTCTGAAAAAGAGAATCAGGGGAAATTTAATCTTCCTCCGGGAAGTCGTTTGCATCCAAAAGCAAAAATTTATGATTTGTCTTTCAAACTGAATATGAGCACTACTCAAAACGTGTCGTATTTGCAGTCGGATTTGAAGTTTTTAAAAGAACTTTCTGAAATCGAGATTGAAAATCAAAAGACTGAAAACCCCGAATACTATGCATATTATAAGGCAGGTGAAAATTATATAAATGCATTGTCTTCAAAAGTTAAACACATTTATACAGAAACAGAACTTTGGTATATATACGCCTTTGATCAGGGATTAAAAAATAAACTAATAACTATAAAGTAAGTAACTATGCAGAAAAATTATTTTTTAAGCCTACTTCTTTTATTAATAAGTTCTGTAGCAATAGGACAAAATTACAACATGACAAATGGTGCTAACGGCACTATTAGTACTTGTTCTGGAAATTTTAGAGATGGAGGAGGTACTGGAGATTATGCATCCAATCAGTCTAGTACAATAACAATTTGTCCTTCTACCCCAGGTACTAAAGTTCAACTTGTCTTTACGCAATTTAATACTGAAACCATAGGTACAACAGTATACGATTATTTAGAAATGTGGCAAGGGGCTACTATAGTAGGCCCGGCTTTTGATACTTTTGCAGGAACGCCAACTGTACCCTTTACAGTGACTTCTTCAAGTCCGGACGGATGCTTAACATTTAGGTTTACTTCAGATGGTTCTTCTGTTAGAGCGGGTTGGACAGCTGCTATTTCATGCGTTGTTCCGTGTACAGTGGCAACTACCCCTGTCGCTAATTTGGTGAACACAAGTACGGTTAATATTTGTCCACCATCTTCATTAAGTCCTGGTTCTACAACTGTTGCTTTTGATGCTTCAAATTCTACCAACGGTGGTTTTACAAATAATCAGTTTACTTGGAGTTGGGGTGATGGTACAACAAGTGTTACTGCAACGCCAACAACTACACACACTTATCCTTCAACGCCCGGAATATATATCGCATCCGTAAAAGTTAGAAACAGTAACGGATGTACAAGTACAAATTATGTTTCCCGAAAAATTCAAATTCAACCCGAACCAAATTTTACAGGGACAACTACCGGTCCAGTTTCAGTGACTTGTGGAAATTCTGTTACGCTTAACGGTTTGGCCGTTTCACAAACTGTGACAGAAATTCCACCAACGGTATCCGGAGCACCGGTTTTATTACCGGATGGATCTGGTACCAGTTATACATCGACATTAGATTTTTCAGGAATGTTCCCTGCAGGTGCTACAATGACTTCTGGTTGTTATCCTACTTTGAATTTTAGTCTTGAACATTCATTTTCAGGAGATTTGCAAATAGATTTAATTGCTCCAAGTGGACAAAGTGTTAGGGTTTTTGATAGGCATGGGGGGTGGACTTTGTTTGGAACTTGTGCGGATGGTGCAGATGATTTAGTTCCTGGATGTCCAGCTAACTATTCAGTAGTAAGTACGGGAGGGGTAGCTTGGACTGCTGCAGGTGTTACAACTACTACAACAGCAAACTGTGCTGGTTATGCGGGGACATGTGAAGCTGGAAATTATTTTATCCCTCAAACATATACTTCTACTAATAGCTTTGCTGCGCTAAACGGAGCTGCAATGAATGGAGCTTGGACCCTTCGAATATATGATCAAGCCGGTTTAGATGACGGATTTATTAATGGATGGTCTTTAGTTTTTCCTCCAGCTTGTTTTGGGACTTTACAAAGCGATACACCGGATTTAACTACTGCTACTTGGACAACTTCTGGTTCAGGACCAGCAGTGCCGGCTCAAACAACTACAAGTACTGTTGTTAATAATCCGGGACCATCTTGTCCAGCGCCAGGCCCATGTGTGGGAAATCAGCTGGCTAATAATGTAACTATTGGACCTTTTCCGACTGCAGGTTCATATGTGTATTCATTTACTGTAACTGATGAATTCGGATGTCAATACAGAAGAAGTGTAACGGTGAATGCAGCTTGTGTATGTCCTACTGCTTCAATTAGTTATACTGGCTCACCATTTTGTACTTCCGCTGGTTCACAAGCGGTAACCCTTACAGGGACTGGAGTTTTTACAGGTGGAACCTACAGCTCTACGGCAGGTTTGACGATTAATGCTGCTACGGGAGCAATTACGCCAAGTACAAGTACCCCTGGTACTTATACGGTAACATATACAATTCCAGCAGGTGGAGGTTGTCCAATAACTACGGCAACAACTTCTGTAACTATTGCTGCGCCACCAACTTTGGCGGTTACATCAACTTCTCCTGTTTGTTCCGGAAATAATGCGGTTTTCAATTTAACAGGAACTCCTAATGCTACTGTAACGTATAATATCAATGGTGGGGCACCTATAACAACAACTTTGAGTGGAGCCGGTACTTCAACAATTACTGTTCCTGCTGTAGTTGTTAATACTACTTTTAATGGAACATCAATTGTTGCAGCCGGTGCTCCGGTAGTCGGAAATGGTCTTTCTGCTACCGGGGGTAATGTTCCGGTAAACGCAACAGGCGCCATTTCAGCTGTAGGTGCTGCTGCATCAGCGGTGAATTGCGCTTATGTTGATGGCACCAATACAACTTTAACAATCACATTACAGCATACTGTACCTGCGGGAACATCTATAATTGTGAGTATTGCAAGAGATACTAATGCTGGTGTTGTTACAATTTCTGATGGTAGTGCTAGTGTTGGATTTAGTGCTGCGCCTAATGATGTGCTACAGCAAGTTACATTAGTGACTGGTATTGCAACGAATACTATAACTATTACAAGAACCGGTGGTGTCGTGTGGATTGATGGAGTTCAATATACTTTTACCCCACCTGGTTGTACGGCTACAATAGCTGTGTCTAATACAGTTGTAGTTACACCTGTACCAACGGCAAGCATCAGCTATGCTGGTACACCATTCTGTACAACTGTTGCCACGGCTCAGGCGGTTACTTTAACAGGTACGGGAGCGTATACCGGAGGAACGTACAGTTCTACGGCGGGATTAACCATTAATGCTGCTACAGGAGCGATCACCCCAAGCACAAGTACGGCAGGTACTTATACGGTAACGTATACTATTCCGGCCAGTGGCGGTTGTGCCGCTGTTCCTGTAACAACGAGCGTAACCATTACAGCAGTACCAACGGCAACTATCAGCTATGCAGGTACACCATTCTGTACAACCGTTGCCACGGCTCAGGCGGTTACTTTAACAGGTACGGGAGCATATACCGGCGGAACATACAGTTCTACGGCAGGATTAACTATTAATGCCGCTACGGGAGCAATCACACCAAGCACGAGTACGACGGGTACTTATACGGTAACGTATACTATTCCGGCTAGTGGTGGTTGTGCTGCTGTTCCGGTAACCACGAGTGTAACCATTACGGCTGCACCAACGGCAAGCATCAGCTATGCAGGTACACCATTCTGTACAACAGTAGCAACAGCTCAGGCGGTTACTTTAACGGGAACCGGAGCGTATACAGGCGGAACCTATAGTTCTACAGCGGGATTAACCATTAACGCTGCTACGGGAGCAATCACTCCAAGTACGAGTACGGCGGGTACTTATACGGTAACGTATACTATCCCGGCTAGTGGCGGTTGTGCTGCTGTTCCTGTAACAACGAGTGTAACCATTACGGCAGCCCCAACGGCAACCATCAGCTATGCTGGTACACCATTCTGTACAACTGTTGCCACGGCTCAGGCGGTTACTTTAACAGGTACGGGAGCCTATACAGGGGGAACGTACAGTTCCACAGCAGGATTAACGATTAATGCTGCAACGGGGGCAATCACCCCAAGCACGAGTACTGCAGGTACGTATACGGTAACATATACTATTCCGGCTAGTGGTGGTTGTGCTGCTGTTCCGGTAACCACGAGTGTAACCATTACGGCAGCCCCAACGGCAACCATTAGTTATGCGGGTACACCATATTGTTCTGGAGTTGGTACGGCTAATGTGACTCAAACCGGTACTGTTGGCGGAACGTACAGTTCTACAGCAGGTTTGGTTATCAATGCCGCTACAGGAGCCGTTAATTTAGGGACCAGTACTCCGGGTACTTATACGGTAACGTATACTATTGCTGCCTCAGGAGGTTGTGCAGTAGTAACAGCAACCACTTCAATTACGATTAACCCTACGACCATTCCGGTAACAGGGTTTAGCTATACTACTCCTGTATGTATAAACGGAACGAATCCTATTCCAACGACAGTTGCTGGATTCACTACCGGAGGAAGTTATACTTCTACAGCAGGCTTAATTTTAAATGCGGTAACCGGAGAGATTACTCTATCGAGCAGTACTCCGGGTACTTATACGGTAACGTATACAGTTCCAGCGACAGTTTGCGGACCTGTAGGTGTTAGTACTTTTACTATTACTATTACAGCAGTACCAACGGCAACGATCAGCTATGCAGGTACACCATTCTGTACTACAGTTGCCACGGCTCAGGCGGTTACTTTAACAGGTACGGGAGCATATACTGGAGGAACATACAGTTCCACAGCAGGCTTAACCATTAATGCTGCTACAGGAGCGATCACACCAAGCACAAGTACGGCAGGTACTTATACGGTAACGTATACTATTCCGGCTAGTGGTGGTTGTGCTGCTGTTCCGGTAACCACGAGTGTAACCATTACGGCTGCACCAACAGCAACAATCAGCTATGCGGGTACACCATTCTGTACTACAGTTGCAACAGCTCAGGCGGTTACTTTAACAGGTACCGGAGCATATACCGGCGGAACATACAGTTCTACAGCAGGCTTAACAATTAATGCTGCTACAGGAGCGATCACACCAAGCACGAGTACGGCGGGTACTTATACGGTAACGTATACTATTCCGGCTAATGGTGGTTGTGCTGCTGTTCCAGTAACCACGAGTGTAACCATTACGGCTGCACCAACGGCAACAATCAGCTATGCGGGTACACCATATTGTTCAGGAGTTGGTACTGCTAATGTTACTCAAACCGGTACTGTTGGTGGAACTTATACATCAACGGCAGGTTTGGTTATCAATGCAGCAACGGGAGCCGTTAATTTAGGGACCAGTACTCCGGGTACTTATACGGTAACGTATACTATTGCTGCCTCAGGAGGTTGTGCAGTAGTAACAGCAACCACTTCAATTACGATTAACCCTACGACCATTCCGGTAACAGGGTTTAGTTATACTACTCCAGTTTGTATAAACGGCACTAATCCTATGCCAACGACAGTTGCTGGATTTACTACCGGAGGAAGTTTTACTTCTACAGCAGGATTAACATTAAATGCAGCTACAGGAGAGATTACTTTATCGAGCAGTACGGCAGGTACTTATACGGTAACGTATACAGTTCCAGCGACAGTTTGCGGACCTGTAGGTGTTAGTACTTTTACTATTACTATTACAGCAGTACCAACGGCAACTATCAGCTATGCAGGTACACCATTCTGTACTACAGTTGCAACAGCTCAGGCGGTTACTTTAACGGGTACGGGAGCGTATACCGGAGGAACGTACAGTTCCACAGCGGGATTAACCATTAATGCTGCAACGGGGGCAATCACCCCAAGCACGAGTACAGCAGGTACGTATACGGTAACGTATACTATTCCGGCCAGTGGCGGTTGTGCCGCTGTTCCTGTAACAACGAGCGTAACCATTACAGCAGTACCAACGGCAACTATCAGCTATGCAGGTACACCATTCTGTACAACCGTTGCCACGGCTCAGGCGGTTACTTTAACAGGTACGGGAGCGTATACCGGAGGAACGTACAGTTCTACGGCAGGATTAACCATTAACGCTGCAACGGGAGCAATCACCCCAAGCACGAGTACTGCAGGTACGTATACGGTAACGTATACTATTCCGGCCAGTGGCGGTTGTGCTGCTGTTCCTGTAACAACGAGTGTAACCATTACGGCAGCTCCAACGGCAACCATCAGCTATGCTGGTACACCATTCTGTACAACTGTTGCCACGGCTCAGGCGGTTACTTTAACGGGAACCGGAGCGTATACCGGAGGAACGTACAGTTCTACGGCAGGATTAACCATTAATGCTGCAACGGGGGCAATCACCCCAAGCACGAGTACAGCAGGTACGTATACGGTAACGTATACTATTCCGGCTAGTGGCGGTTGTTCGGCAGTTCCTGTAACAACGAGTGTAACCATTACGGCAGCTCCAACGGCAACCATCAGCTATGCGGGTACACCATTCTGTACAACCGTTGCCACGGCTCAGGCGGTTACTTTAACAGGTACCGGAGCCTATACAGGGGGAACGTACAGTTCCACAGCAGGATTAACGATTAATGCTGCAACGGGGGCAATCACCCCAAGCACGAGTACGGCGGGTACGTATACGGTAACATATACTATTCCGGCCAGTGGCGGTTGTTCGGCAGTTCCTGTAACAACGAGTGTAACCATTACGGCAGCTCCAACGGCAACCATTAGTTATGCGGGTACACCATATTGTTCTGGAGTTGGTACGGCTAATGTGACTCAAACCGGTACTGTTGGCGGAACGTACAGTTCTACAGCAGGTTTGGTTATCAATGCCGCTACAGGAGCCGTTAATTTAGGGACCAGTACTCCGGGTACTTATACGGTAACGTATACTATTGCTGCCTCAGGAGGTTGTGCAGTAGTAACAGCAACCACTTCAATTACGATTAACCCTACGACCATTCCGGTAACAGGGTTTAGCTATACTACTCCTGTATGTATAAACGGAACGAATCCTATTCCAACGACAGTTGCTGGATTCACTACCGGAGGAAGTTATACTTCTACAGCAGGCTTAACTTTAAATGCGGTAACCGGAGAGATTACTCTATCGAGCAGTACTCCGGGTACTTATACGGTAACGTATACAGTTCCAGCGACAGTTTGCGGACCTGTAGGTGTTAGTACTTTTACTATTACTATTACAGCAGTACCAACGGCAAGCATCAGCTATGCAGGTACACCATTCTGTACTACAGTTGCAACAGCTCAGGCGGTTACTTTAACAGGTACGGGAGCGTATACCGGAGGAACGTACAGTTCTACGGCAGGATTAACGATTAATGCTGCAACGGGGGCAATCACTCCAAGTACGAGTACAGCAGGCACGTATACGGTAACATATACTATTCCGGCTAGTGGCGGTTGTGCTGCTGTTCCTGTAACAACGAGTGTAACCATTACGGCTGCACCAACAGCAACAATCAGCTATGCGGGTACACCATTCTGTACTACGGTTGCAACAGCTCAGGCGGTTACTTTAACAGGTACCGGAGCATATACCGGCGGAACATACAGTTCTACAGCAGGCTTAACAATTAATGCTGCTACAGGAGCGATCACACCAAGCACGAGTACGGCGGGTACTTATACGGTAACGTATACTATTCCGGCTAATGGTGGTTGTGCTGGAGCCCGAGGCCTACGGCGCCCACGGGATGGTGGTTGTGCTGCTGTTCCAGTAACCACGAGTGTAACCATTACGGCTGCACCAACGGCAACAATCAGCTATGCAGGTACACCATTCTGTACAACTGTTGCCACGGCTCAGGCGGTTACTTTAACAGGTACGGGAGCGTATACCGGAGGAACGTACAGTTCTACGGCAGGATTAACGATTAATGCTGCAACGGGGGCAATCACTCCAAGTACGAGTACGGCAGGTACTTATACGGTAACGTATACTATTCCGGCTAGTGGCGGTTGTGCTGCTGTTCCTGTAACAACGAGTGTAACGATCACTGCAGCTCCAACGGCAACCATCAGCTATGCGGGTACACCATTCTGTACAACTGTTGCCACGGCTCAGGCGGTTACTTTAACAGGTACCGGAGCCTATACCGGAGGAACGTACAGTTCTACAGCAGGCTTAACAATTAATGCTGCAACGGGAGCAATCACACCGAGCACGAGTACGGCGGGTACTTATACGGTAACGTATACTATTCCGGCTAGTGGTGGTTGTGCTGCTGTTCCGGTAACAACGAGTGTAACCATTACGGCTGCACCAACGGCAACGATCAGCTATGCGGGTACACCATTCTGTACTACAGTTGCTTCGGCAGCGGTTACTTTAACAGGTACGGGAGCCTATACCGGAGGAACATACAGTTCCACAGCAGGCTTAACAATTAATGCTGCTACAGGAGCAATCACACCAAGCACGAGTACGGCGGGTACTTATACGGTAACGTATACTATTCCGGCTAGTGGTGGTTGTGCTGCTGTTCCGGTAACCACGAGTGTAACCATTACGGCTGCACCAACAGCAACAATCAGCTATGCAGGTACACCATTCTGTACAACTGTTGCCACGGCTCAGGCGGTTACTTTAACAGGTACGGGAGCCTATACCGGAGGAACGTACAGTTCTACGGCAGGATTAACTATTAATGCTGCTACGGGGGCAATCACCCCAAGCACGAGTACTGCAGGTACGTATACGGTAACGTATACTATTCCGGCCAGTGGCGGTTGTGCTGCTGTTCCTGTGACAACGAGTGTAACGATCACTGCCAGCCCCAACGGCAACCATTAGTTATGCGGGCGCACCATTCTGTGGAAATATAGCAACAGCTCAGGCGGTTACTTTAACAGGAACTGGAGCGTATACCGGAGGAACGTACAGTTCCACAGCGGGATTAACCATTAATGCCGCAACGGGAGCAATCACCCCAAGCACGAGTACTGCAGGTACGTATACGGTAACGTATACTATCCCGGCCAGTGGTGGTTGTGCTGCTGTTCCGGTAACCACCAATGTGACTATTTATCCGATTCCGAATGCGATTGCTACGCCGGCTTCACAGACAATCTGTTCAAATACAACAACAAATATTGTTTTATCAAGCGGGGTAAGTGGAACCACTTATGCTTGGACGGTTGTTCAGACAGGGGTAAGCGGTGCTTCAAACGGGATTGGAAATACAATTGCCCAAACGTTAACTGCGACCGGATTTGTATCAGGTACTGCGGTTTATACGATAACACCAACGGCTAACGGATGTGCTGGGACACCTATAACGGTTACGATAACTGTTAATCCGACGCCAAATGCAATTGCAACACCTGCTTTACAAACAATTTGTTCGGCTACGGCTACCAATATTGCTTTGTCAAGCGGAGTAAGCGGAACTACTTATGCTTGGACGGTTGTTCAGACAGGGGTAAGCGGTGCTTCAAACGGCAGTGGTAACACAATTGTTCAGACGTTGACGGCAACTGGATTTGTTTCAGGTACAGCAGTCTATACGATAACACCAACGGCCAACGGATGTACAGGGGCGCCTATAACGGTTACCGTTACCGTTAACCCGATTCCGAATGCGATTGCTACGCCGGCTTCACAGACAATCTGTTCAAATACAACAACAAATATTGCTTTATCAAGCGGAGTAATGGGAACCACTTATACTTGGACGGTTGTTCAGACAGGGGTAATCGGTGCTTCAAACGGTAGCGGAAATACCATTTCGCAGTTACTTGCAACTACAGGAATTACTTCGGGAACGGCAGTATATACTATAACACCAACGGCCAATGGATGTACTGGAGCTCCGATAACAGTTACGGTAACGGTAAATCCATCTCCTTCAGTTACGGCAACTCCGGCATCGGAAACGATTTGTTCGGGACAGTCAACAGGAATCACCTTGAGTAGTACTATTACAGGAACAACTTATTCTTGGACGGTAACTCAAGTTGGTGCAACAGGAGCTGTTAATGGTAGTGGAAGTGTGATATCACAAGTACTAACCACAACCGGAAACGCATTAGGAACAGTTACTTATACCGTAACGCCTATGCTTAACGGATGTGCAGGTACTCCACTTGCAGTTGTTGTGACGGTAACTCCAAGAGCGACAATGACGGCTACAGCAGCAGCTACGAATATCTGCTCGGGAGATACTGCGACCATTACCTTCGCGAGCACTTTACCGGGTACGATTTATAATTGGAATGTGGTACAAACTGCAGCTACGGGAGCGAGCAACGGAACGGGGACATCGATTTCTCAAGTGTTAACGGCTACCGGAAATACCGCGGGTCAGGCAGTATATACAATTACTCCTGTTACTAACGGATGTCCTGGAACTCCGGTTACGGTAATCATTACTGTTAATCCGATTCCGGTTGTAACGGCGAGTCCTTTAACTCAGACCGTTTGTTCAGGAACAGCCACCAATATTGTTCTGACGGGTAGTTTACCGGGTACTACCTTTACCTGGAATGTTATTCAAACCGGAGTATACGGTGCGGCAGCAGGCAGTGGCAATGTTATTGCGCAGACCTTGTCAACTGTTGGATTGGTTCCTGGAACAGTAGATTATATCATTACGCCACATGCCAATGGTTGTTCGGGAGCGCCTATCACGGTAACGGTAACGGTTAATCCTACACCGGAAGTGTTTGGTAGTCCGTTAGATACTTTTATTTGTAGTGAAGAAGCGGCAGAGTTTTCATTAACCCCTAATATTCCGGGTACCACTTTTACCTGGACGGTAGTTCAAAATGGTGTTTCTGGGGCTTCTGATGGAAGTGGTAACACGAATCCGGTATTGGTTAGTCAGGTTTTACAGACTACAGGTAATGCGGTTGGAACGGCAACTTATACGATAATTCCAATAGCTAACGGATGTAGCGGTAACCCAATTACGATTACCTTTACAGTGAACCCGTTACCGGATCCACAAATTCAGGATGGTTACATCTGTATGGATCAGGTAACAGGATCGGTGTTGTCGACACATTTATTGGATACTGGATTAAGCAATACGGATTATGATTTTGTATGGTTCCATGATACGGTAGAGATCGTAGGGGCAACAAGCAGTACTTATACGGCTGATGCGTCTGGGGTTTACTCGGTGATTGTGACCAATACCCTTACAAACTGTGTGTCTCATCCGGTGCAGGCTACGGTAACGGAATCGTACGCTGCACAATCTCTGAACTTATATGTAAATGAAGCCTTTAGTACTAATCCTACCATTACGGCGGTAGTAACCGGCGGATCGGGTAATTTTGAATACCAATTGGATGGTGGAGCATACCAGAGTTCAAATGAGTTTGTTGGGATTTTACCTGGAGAGCATCAGGTTCACGTGAGAGATTTAAACGGATGTACGGATCTTACCCGAACGATATTTGTGATTGGATATCCGCATTTCTTTACTCCGAATGGAGACGGATATAACGATACTTGGAACATCTGGGATTTACAGGATCAGCCGAATGCTGAGATTATGATCTTTGACCGTTACGGTAAGTTTATCAAACAAATTAGTCCGGTAGGAGAAGGTTGGAACGGAACTTATAACGGAGAACTTTTACCTTCAACAGATTACTGGTTTACGGTTAAGTTTAAAGATGGAGTAAATAAAGAGGAGCGAATCTTTAAAGCGCACTTCTCGATGAAACGTTAATATTTATAATTTAATAACAAAAAAAAAGCTGCCTTTGGGCGGCTTTTTTTGTATTAATAACAAATTAATTGGTTTTTGTTTGACGTTTAGTGGTATAAAATTTTAATTTTAACAGTTAGATGTGTTACTTTTGCGTTTTACGGTTAAAATTTCTTATTATGAAAAATAATTACCTTTTTTTATTTCTTTTTGGATTCATGTCGTTTTTTGTCAAGGCGCAGGGACCAGGAAATATAGGTGTGAATGCAAACTCAGCCGCTTCAATTTGTAATCCAGGCGACTGTACAAATTTAACGTCAACATTTTTTCAGACCTACCAGACTACAGGGTATAATGTGTCTTCAATACCTTATAATCCTCCTTTTGGGGTTACTGCAGGAAGTGCTACAGCACTAACTATAGATGATCAATGGTCCGGTATTATTGATTTAAAAGGAATTACACCGCAAGATTTTAATTTTTGTTTTTATGGAAATAGTTATGTTAAGTGTTTGGTTTCCACAAACGGTGCGATAACATTTAGTATAAGTGGTGTGGCGCCAGGGGGGCTTTATAGTCCAGGAGGAGGCAGTACTTGGGTTATGTCGGGGCCTATTCCGTATTCAGGAGCAGGCGCTCCATTTAAAAATTCAATAAACGGGGTTTTTCAAGATACTAATCCAGCTGTAAGTAATAGTTTTGCAACCCCAAATATTAATTATTATACTACAGGTGTATACCCAAATAGGGTGTTTGTTGTAAATGTTGCTAACGTGGCTCAGTATGGATGTTCAAATGATGCAACTGTTGGGGCTCAAACGAGTCAGATGATGCTCTATGAAGGTACAAATATTATTGATGTATACGTAAAACGAAGAGTGCCATGTATGTCTTGGACTAGTACAGCACCTGGAAACGGTTTGATTGGGGTTCAGAATAATGCAGGGACGTTAGGAACAGTACCTGCTAATAGAAATTGTGTTGCCTCGGGGTCAGGTGGGGCGTGGACAGCAAACAATGAAGCTTGGCGTTTTACACCAAATGGAGTGCCAATTGTTCCAACTTTTCAATGGACTGACGGCTCAGGAAATGTAGTAGGGAATACGCAAAATATTTCTGTTTGTCCTACGGCAACAACAACATATACCGTAACGGCTACATACCCAACTTGTAGTCCTTCAGTTAACTATCAGGTAACGGATGCAGTTACTGTTGATTTAATAAATATCCCAACTGGAGTTCCTGTTAATTTATATCAATGTAATACGGGGGCACCTACTTATACTTGGGATTTGTCCGGAAATCAAACTACTGCTATGGCAGCTTTGGATCCGGGAACATATGTTCCTAGTTTCCATACTTCTTTAGCGAGTGCTCAAGGAACCGATGCTGATTTGATAACGGGAAGTATTACAAATTACACTACTTCTGGAGGCACTGTTACGATATGGCTATCGGTTGAGGATTTGAATACCGGTTGTAGAAATATACAGTCTTTCGATTTAATTGTGAGAAACTGTAATGCTACACCAATTCAACCACCAAATTTAGTGCTTTGTGATAATGATGGTAATGGTACAGAATCTTTTGATTTGACACCGCAAAATACAATAATTTTAGGGGGACAAAATCCTGCTGATTACAATATTACATATCATACAACTCTTGCAAGTGCTGATGGGACAACACCTAATAGTGATTTGATTCCGGCAGGTAGTTTGGCGGCTTTTGTTAGTGCTGGACAAACTATTTACGTAAGAATGGAGGATGTGACAAATTCAGCAACTTTTGGGAATACAACTTTCCAATTGATTGTTAATCCGCGTCCTACAATATCAGGAACATTATCTGTTTGTGTTGGTTCTACTACCCAATTAACAGGAGCTGGTGTGCCTAACGCATCAAACGCTTGGGTGTCTTCAGATACAACCGTTGCTACAGTGAATTCTTCTGGATTAGTTACTGGCGTGGCTTCGGGAACTTCTACAATTACTTATACTGACAATAACGGATGTTTTAATACAGCAATAGTTACAGTTAATCCATTGCCGACAGTTACGGTTAATAGTGGTTCTGCTTGTCAAGGGGGAACAGTGACTTTGACTGCGACTCCAGGTCTAGCAGGTACTTATACCTATGTGTGGACAGTGCCGGCTGGCGCTACAAATCCTGGAAATGTTGCTAGTTTTTCAACTGGAATCGGAGGTGCTTACGGAGTAGTTATAACAGATACCACCACAAATTGCTCAAGTGCAATTGGTTCCGGTACAGTTACTATTAATCCATTGCCTACTGTTACAGTAAACAGTCCTTCGGTTTGTTCTGGAAATGCCGCTACTGTAACGGCCACTCCGGGTGTTGCAGGAAGTTATAATTATTCGTGGACAGTACCGGCTGGTTTTGCAAATCCGGGTAACGTTTCCACTTTTACAACAACAATCGCTGGAAATTATAGTGTTGTCATAACAAATACGACCACAACTTGTTCAAGTGCAAGCGCATCAGGAACAGTTAGTACAAATTCATTGCCTACAGTAACAGTTAATAGTCCTGTTGCTTGTGCGGGTAATTCGGTTACTGTAACTGCCACTCCAGGCGCTGCAGGAACTTATACTTACGCATGGACAGTACCTGCAGGTGCTACAAATCCGGGTGATGTTGCTTCATTTTCTACTTCAATTGCAGGAACATATAGTGTGGTTATAACGAATACAGCTACAACATGTTCAAGTGCAAGTGCATCAGGAACAGTTACGATAAATCCATTGCCAACAGTTACGGTTAATAGTTCGTCGGTATGTGCCGGTGGAACAGCTACAGTAACCGCTACACCTGGAACAGCCGGAACTTATACTTATGTGTGGACAGTTCCAGCGGGTGTAACCAATCCTGGTAGCGTTGCTAGTTTTACCACGACTGTTTTAGGAACATATAGTGTTGTTATTACCAATACAACTACAAACTGTAGTAGTGCAAGTGCCTCTGGAACTGTGACAGCAAGTCCGTCAGGAGGAAGTATGAACTTACAATGTGGCCCTTATAATAATAATCCAACTTATCCTAACTCAATATATATTGATTGGTCGAATGTTCCGGGAATCACTACTTTTAATTATAGTTATTCAATTAATGGAGGTCCGGTACAAACCGGAAGTCAGAACAGTCCAAGTTCTATTTATATTGTAACGAATGGATTGCCAATAACCTTTACTTTATCTGGAGTTGGTAGTGTGTGTGTGCCTACAGAAACAATTACTTGTGGTTGTCCTGCGCCAATAATCAACGCAGTTCCAAACGTATCTCTTTGTTCAGGTCAATCAGTTAGCCAACTTAATTTTACAACTTCTGATGCTTATGATTCGGTTAGTTGGACTAACAGTAACCCAGCTATTGGATTACCGGCTAGTGGTACAACATTTTTCTTACCGTCCTTTACAGCTCAAACGGTATCAACGCCTCAAACAGCAACCATTACGGTTACTTTAACAAAATATGGTTGTAACGGTCCTACACGTACTTTTACAGTTACAGTTAATCCATTACCTGAGGTTACAGTAAATAATCCAGTTGTTTGTGCAGGTACTCCTGCTACGGTAACCGCTACGCCTTCAACTGTAGGGACTTATACTTATGCATGGACAGTTCCGGCGGGAGCAACTAACCCTGGAAACATTGCAAGTTTTACAACAACAACAGCGGGTAACTATAGTGTAGTTATAACTAATACGACCACTACATGTTCTAGTGTAAGTGCCACAGGAACAGTAACGGTTAATCCATTGCCAACGGTAACGGTGAACAGTTCCACTGTTTGTACAGGAGCTTTGGCAACAGTAACCGCTACGCCTGGAACACCTGGAACTTACAATTATGCTTGGACAGTTCCAACAGGAGTGACGAATCCTGGTAATGTTGCAAGTTTTACAACAGCTACAGTAGGAACATACAGTGTGGTTATCACCAATACCACAACAAGCTGTTCTAGTTTAAGTGCTTCCGGAACGGTAAGCAACCATGCAGTACCAACAGTTACAGTTAACAGTCCGTCTATATGTACGGGTGGCACTGCAACAGTAACCGCTACACCGGGAACAGCAGGGACTTATTCTTATGTATGGACAGTTCCAGCCGGAGTTACAAATCCTGGCAATGTTGCGAGTTTTACAACAACAACAGCGGGTAACTATAGTGTTATCATTACAAATACAACCACTACGTGT
Source organism: uncultured Flavobacteriaceae bacterium (assembly GCA_963812405.1). Taxonomy (GTDB): domain Bacteria; phylum Bacteroidota; class Bacteroidia; order Flavobacteriales; family Flavobacteriaceae; genus Flavobacterium. Next base: position 95,691 of record CAWEUV010000001.1, read on the forward strand.
TCAAGCGCAAGTGCCTCAGGTACCGTAACGGTTAATGCATTACCAACAGTTACTGTGAACAGTCCATCGGTATGTGCAGGAACATCTGCTACCGTAACTGCTACACCGGGTACAGTTGCCACTTATAACTATGTTTGGACAGTGCCTGTGGGAGCAACAAACCCTGGAAACGTATCGAGTTTTACAACAACAACAGCGGGTAGCTATAGTGTTGTCATCACCAATACAGCTACTACTTGTTCAAGTGCAAGTGCTTCCGGAACAGTAACGGTTAATCCATTGCCAACGGTAACGGTAAACAGTTCTACTGTTTGTACAGGAGCTTTGGCAACAGTAACCGCTACGCCTGGAACACCTGGAACTTACAATTATGCTTGGACAGTTCCAACAGGAGTAACGAATCCTGGAAACGTTGCAAGTTTTACAACAGCTACAGTAGGAACATACAGTGTGGCTATCACCAATACCACAACAAGCTGTTCTAGCTTAAGTGCTTCCGGAACGGTAAGCAACCATGCAGTACCAACAGTTACAGTTAACAGTCCGTCTATATGTACAGGAGCTTTGGCAACAGTAACCGCTACACCGGGAACAGCAGGGACTTATTCTTATGTATGGACAGTTCCAGCTGGAGTTACAAATCCTGGCAACGTTGCAAGTTTTACAACAACAACAGCGGGTAACTATAGTGTTATCATTACAAATACAACCACTACGTGTTCAAGTGCAAGTGCCTCAGGTACCGTAACGGTTAATGCATTGCCAACGGTTACAGTAAACAGTCCGGCGGTATGTGCAGGAACACCAGCTACCGTAACTGCTACACCGGGTACAGTTGCCACTTATAACTATGTTTGGACAGTTCCGGCGGGAGCAACAAACCCTGGAAACGTATCGAGTTTTACAACAACAACAGCGGGTAACTATAGTGTAGTTATCACTAATACAGCTACTACTTGTTCGAGTGCAAGTGCTTCTGGAACAGTAACGGTTAATCCATTGCCAACGGTAACGGTAAACAGTTCTACTGTTTGTACAGGGGCTTTGGCAACAGTAACCGCTACGCCTGGAACACCTGGAGCTTATTCTTATGTTTGGACAGTTCCAACAGGAGTAACAAATCCTGGTAACGTTGCAAGTTTTACAACAGCGACAGTAGGAACATACAGTGTGGTTATCACCAATACCACAACAAGCTGTTCTAGTTTAAGTGCCTCCGGAACGGTAAGCAATTATGCAGTTCCAACAGTTACAGTTAACAATCCGTCAATTTGTTCAGGAGCTTCAACAACAGTAACTGCGACACCGGGTGTTGCCGGAAGTTATACTTATTCGTGGACAGTTCCTTCAGGAGTTACAAATCCTGGCAACGTTGCAAGTTTTGCTACTTCTACACCAGGAGCTTATAGTGTAGTTATTACCAATACTACTAACTCTTGTTCTAGTGCATTGGCAACTGGAAATGTTACTCTTAATCAAACGCCTACAGTTACAGCAACTCCAACTTCACAATCGTTATGTTCAGGTCAATCTACCGGAATTCAATTGCAAAGTAATGTTGCAAATGCAACTTTCACGTGGACTTATACACAAACGGGTGGTGTAACAGGAGCTTCTAATGGAAGTGGGAGTATTATTTCACAAGTGCTTACTGCCGGTACGACAACCGGAACAGTAACCTACACGATAACGCCTACATCGGCGGGAAGCTGTACAGGAATTCCAATTTCTGTTACTATTACAGTTACTCCGGTTCCTGTTGTTAATCTTAATGTGACTTCACAGTTTATTTGTACTGGTCAAGCAACAAACATTACTATGACAAGTACTATTGCCACAACAACTTTTGGATGGAACGTAGTTCAGTCCGGAGGAGTGACAGGAGGAACAAACGGAACAGGAACAGCTATTACCGATGTTCTTACGGCTTCAGGCAATACAATTGGTCAGGCGATTTATACAATTACGCCAATTAATAACGGATGTCCTGGAACTCCGAAAACGGTTATGGTTACAGTTTATCCGAAACCTATCGTAACGGCTAGTCCTACATCAGCAATTTTATGTTCAGGTCAAACCACTAATATTACTTTGACCAGTACTGTACCGGGAACAGTTTTCAATTGGACAGTTCTACAAACTGGTGTTTTTGGCGCAGTTTCAGGTACTGGAAGTACAATCAGTCAGACTTTATCAACCGTTGGTTTGGTTCAGGGAACTGTAACCTATACAATTACTCCGGTTGTTAACGGATGTAGTGGTGATCCGGTTACTGTAACTGTTACAGTAAATCCTACACCAGAGGTATTCGGTTCATCAGCACCACAATTTATTTGTAGCGGCGTGTCACCTGGAATTACTGTATTCCCTAACATTCCGGGAACTTCAATTACCTGGACAGTTGTTCAGACTAATGCAACGGGGGCTAGCGACGGAAGTGGATCTGAAACTACTCCTGGTTCAGGAATTTCTATTAATCAAGTGTTGACAGCAACCGGAACTACTGTTGGAACAGTTACTTATACGATCATTCCTATTAACAATGGTTGTTCGGGAGCTCCGATAACAGTTGAAGTTAAAGTGAATCCGTTACCAAGTGTTGATATAGAAGATGGTGTAATATGTGTTGACGCTATTACAGGAAGCTTAATATATGGCTACGAAATGGATACCCAATTAAGCGAAACGAATTATGATTTCCAATGGTATTTCGGAAGTGATTTGACTACTATTATTGGAACAAACAGTTCGTACACCGCTACTCAAGCCGGACAATATACGGTTTCAATTATGAATACTGTTACTGGTTGTACGAATGTTGCGATTATTGATGTAACGGCATCTAACCCAGCACTGGGTGCTACCGCTACAGTGACAAATTATTTCCAAGATGATCAGACGATTACAGTGATTGTGAATGGAAACGGAAGCTATGAGTATGAATTGGATCATAGTGGAATTTGGCAGACAAGTAACATATTCCCTCATGTTTTACCTGGTGAACATACGGTAGCCATCCGTGATACAAGAGGGTGTACGGATATTGTATTAGAACATATTTGGACAATTGGTTATCCGCACTTCTTTACACCAAATGGTGACGGTTATAACGATACTTGGAATATTTGGTCATTAGAAAAAGACCAGCCAAATGCTGAGATTCATATCTTTGATCGTTATGGTAAATTAATCAAACAGATTGTTCCTGCCGGAACAGGATGGGATGGAACGTTTAACGGACAGTTATTGCCATCAACGGATTACTGGTTCACTGTTAAATACATGGAGAATGGTGCCGAGAAAATCTTCAAAGCGCACTTCTCAATGAAACGATAAGTAAACCAAACCATAGGGTTTAATAAAAACAAAACCATCTTGTAATTGCAAGATGGTTTTGTTTTTTATAAGGTTTTAAAATGGAAGTGTGTAAAGAAAAAGATTTGTTTTCTAGCCCTGATGGGAGCGGCATCCTTTTTCGGTCATTGCGGCTCTCGAAAGGACCGAAAAAGATATAGCGGACAGCAAGAGTAAAGGTCTTCTGAAATAGAAAACGCGTTGCTCCTTAAAATAAAAAAGCCTCTTTTTACAGAGGCTTTTCTTTTTAGTTGTTGTAAGCTTTTAGGGCTTCTTTCAATATCTGAACGGATTTTATTAAATCTTCTTTTTTCAAAACGTAAGCGATTCGCACTTCATCCAAACCAACACCTTTGGTGGAATAGAATCCGGCAGCGGGTGCCACCATAACGGTTTCGCCATTGAAGTCGTACGATTCCAATAACCATTGTGCGAAATCGTCGGCATTTTTTACCGGTAATTTTGCAATGCAGTAGAAAGCTCCTTTTGGAGTGGCAACTTTAACGCCTTCGATTTTATTCAGCTCGGCGATTAAGGTGTCGCGACGGTCTTTGTATTCGGTTATTACATCGTCGAAATAACTTTGAGGCGTATCTAAAGCCGCTTCACTGGCAATTTGTGCGTAGGTTGGCGGACTTAAGCGGGCCTGAGCAAATTTCATTGCCGTTGCCATAACTTCTTTGTTCTTGGAAACGATGCAACCGATTCGGGCGCCGCACATGCTGAAGCGTTTGGATACGGAATCAATCATGATTGCATGCTCTTCCAAACCTTTCACATTCATAACCGAATGGTGTGTGTAACCATCGTAGGCAAATTCGCGGTATACTTCATCGGCAATTAGGAATAAATCGTGTTTTTTAACCAATTCGGCCAATTGCATGATTTCTTCTTTCGAATATAAATATCCCGTTGGGTTTCCCGGGTTACAAATTAAAATAGCTTTTGTTTTTGGGGTAATCAGTTTTTCAAAATCAGCAATAGGAGGTAAGGCAAATCCAGTGTCAATAGTTGAGATTACAGGAACTACATTTACTCCTGAAGCCGTTGAAAAACCGTTATAATTAGCATAAAAAGGTTCCGGAATAATGATTTCATCCCCGGCGTCCATCGTGCTGCCCATAGCAAAGAGTAAAGCTTCAGAGCCTCCTGTGGTAATGATGATGTCGGCAGTATTTATCGGTAAACCTTGTTTTTGGTAGTATGCAGCAAGTTTGTTTCTGTAACTTTCAAAACCGGCAGAATGGCTGTATTCCAGAACTGTAATGTCGGCATTTTTAACAGCATTTAAAGCTACTTCCGGTGTTTTGATATCGGGTTGACCAATATTCAAATGGTATACTTTATGACCTTTCTTTTTTGCAATTTCTGCATAAGGAACCAATTTACGAATTGGTGATTCAGGCATTTGTTGGCCTTTTAATGAAATTTTAGGCATGGTTTGTTTGTTTTGAGATACAAATTTGCAATATTTTTTAGAAACTATGTAATTCGATTTGTTATTAATTTTTTAAAGTTATAGGAAGTTTGATTTTTATGTAGTAATTTTCAGAAAAACTATTGTATGAGACTTCTTTGTTTTGTTTTTTTTATGCTTGGTTTATCATTGGGTCATGGTCAGAATGGATTCCAATGGGAGTCCGATAAGGACAAGATTGTTATTCCTTTTACTTTTGTAAACAATCTCATCATTATCCCGGTAGAAGTCAACAATACAAAATTAAATATGCTTTTGGATTCAGGTTCGGAACCTTCACTAATATTTAGTTTCCCTGAAAATGACACCATTCATCTTTTTAATACGAAAAAAATCAAAATTTCGGGTTTAGGGAATGAAGAAATAGCCGAAGGGATATTTTCCGATAAGAATACCGCCAATATAAGCGGATACGTAAATAAAACATTTGATTTACTGGTTATTTTAGATGAGAGTCTGAATTTTTCCTCTCGGGTAGGTATTCCTGTAAATGGAATTATAGGCTATTCATTTTTTAAGAACAATATCATAGAAATCGATTATCAGAAAAAAAGAATAACGGTCTATAAGGATCGAAAAGTTTTAGAGAAAAGAAAAATGAAATCGTTTTCAGCTTTACCAATAAGTGTGGTGAAAGACAGGGCATATCTTAATGTGAAAGTAAAATTAGACAATAAAGAATCCGATTTGAAATTGTTAGTGGATACAGGTTTGGGCGATGGATTGTGGTTGTTTGAAGATGAAAAAATTCGATCCAACTCAAATTATTTTGAAGATGTTTTAGGTGAAGGAATCGGAGGTACTGTGTTTGGTAAAAAATCACGTTTGGAAGAACTAGAGTTTTCTAATTTTAAATTTAAATCACCTTTAGTCTCTTATCCGGATACTGCCTCATACAAACAATTACGATTGATTAAAAATCGAAACGGTTCCTTGGGAGGTGAAATCCTAAAACGGTTTTCTGTGTACATGGATTATAAGGGAGAACAGCTTTATTTGAAGAAAAATGCTTTTTTCGACAATCCTTTTGACTATAATATGAGCGGAATCGAAGTGCAGCACGATGGTATTGAATGGGTTAAGGAAGGTATGTTGAATGACGCAAAGCAAGGAAGTACACTTAATGTTAATGATATTGTTTTCGATAATAATAACCTTAAATATAAATTCACGTTAAAACCGGTATATGTTATTGCTTCGGTTCGTAAAAATTCGCCGGCAGAAACGGCAGGTTTGTTAGTAGGCGACAGGCTTTTAAGAATCAATAGGAAAAACGTAGGTAATTTAACTAAAGAAAAAATAGACGCCTTGCTACAGGAAGAAGACAACAAAACCATAGCGATAGAAATCGAACGCAAAGGAGTTAAAAAGAAAATTGAGTTCAAACTCAAAAAGCTATTATAATAAAAAAGTCCGCTAAAAGCGGACTTTTTTTTATCAGTAAAGTTGGTTACGATTGCGGACCTACTTTTTCTTTTTGAAGCACATTTTTCTCTTCCTTCACAACTACTTCACCTTTAATACGCAAAGCAACTTTTCCTCCTTCATAATTTACCGCATTGGATTCTACAGTAATCGTTTTCGAAATTCTTCCGGGATTCATGTTGTATTTTACCTCAATTTTTCCTGTTTTCCCCGGCATAATCGGTTCCGTTGGTTTTGTAGGAACAGTACATCCGCAGGTTGACTGTACATGAGTGATAATCAAAGGCGCATCACCGGTATTTGTGAACTCAAAAGTTCTTACTCCATTGTCGGCATCTTTAGAAACAGTTCCATAATCAATAGTGTTGTCTTTTGCTTTAAATTCAATTTTCGGTCCTTTTTGAGCATATGATGCAACGCTAAATGCTAAAATTGCAACTAATCCTAATAATTTTTTCATCTTTTTAAGTTTTAATAGTTATCGTAAAATTACATTGTTTTAATAAACGAACAAATAATTTAACGCTCTTTTTTTATTTGCTCAGTTATAGCTATTTTTGCAGATATAATTACAAAAAGCGTACCAAAGTTTTTGGAGCGAAAGTTTCGGGCTTTTCCGTAAACCATTTTCCCGCTGTACGTTGCAATCTTTTATTTCGTTAAAAGTAACGAAATAAAAGGATTTCCACTACCATCGGGGCTATTAAGGAAACCATTTGTCTTTTTGTAAGCATAGTAAGAAAAAAGTATTGCGGTACAACACGATTGAATCCGTATAACCAAATAACCGAAGAAACGAATATGACAATTCCGGCACAATTTGAAGCGAAAGCAGCAGAACAGAAATGGTACGACTACTGGATGAAAAACAACTATTTTCATTCAAAACCCGACCACAGAACCCCATATACCATCGTAATCCCGCCACCAAACGTAACCGGTGTCTTGCATATGGGACACATGCTGAACAACACCATTCAGGATGTGTTAATCCGTCGCGCGCGCTTAAAAGGCTTCAATGCCTGCTGGGTGCCGGGAACGGATCACGCCTCTATTGCTACCGAAGCAAAAGTGGTTGCCAAATTAAAAGCAGAAGGCATCAATAAAAACGACTTGTCTCGCGAAGAATTCCTAAAACACGCTTGGGAGTGGACTGACAAATACGGTGGAACCATTTTAGAACAATTGAAACAATTGGGTTGTTCTTGCGATTGGGACCGAACCAAATTCACCATGGATCCGGACATGTCGGCATCCGTAATCCGTTCATTCGTAGATTTATACAACAAAGGATTAATTTACCGCGGGTACCGAATGGTAAACTGGGATCCGGAAGCTAAAACTACACTTTCCGACGAAGAAGTAATTTTTGAGGAACGACAAGGGAAATTATATTTCATCAACTATAAAATTGAAGGATCAGAAGAATTCTTAACGGTGGCAACCACACGTCCGGAAACTATTTTCGGCGATACTGCTATCTGTATCAATCCTAATGACGAGCGTTTCACTCATCTGAAAGGTAAAAAAGCCATCGTTCCGATTTGCGGCAGAGTAGTTCCGATTATCGAAGACGAATATGTAGATGTGGAATTCGGAACCGGATGTTTGAAAGTAACGCCGGCGCACGATATGAACGATAAAGAATTGGGCAACAAGCACAATTTGGAAATCATCGATATTTTCAATGAAGATGCCACTTTAAATTCTTTCGGATTGCATTATGCCGGAAAAGACCGTTTTGTAGTTCGTGAAGAAATAGCCAAAGAACTGGAAACTATTGGCGCTTTAGCTAAAACGGAAACCCATTTAAATAAAGTAGGTACTTCGGAAAGAACCAAAGCCGTAATCGAACCAAGTTTATCAGATCAGTGGTTCCTTAAAATGGAAGATTTGGTAAAACCGGCCATCAAAGCCGTTTTGGAATCGGATGAAGTGAAATTATATCCGTCCCGTTTCAATAATACTTACCGTCATTGGATGGAAAACATCCGCGACTGGAATATTTCGCGTCAGTTATGGTGGGGCCAACAAATTCCGGCTTATTTCTACGCAGAAGGAAAAGAGGATTTCGTTGTAGCGGAAACTCCTGCTGAAGCATTGGAATTGGCAAAACAAAAAACAGGAAATGCTTCGTTGCAATTGGCCGATTTAAAACAAGACGCCGATGCTTTAGATACTTGGTTCTCTTCATGGTTATGGCCAATGGCTGTTTTTGGTGGTATCATGGATCCTGAAAACGAAGATTTCAAATACTATTACCCAACAAATGATTTGGTAACCGGTCCGGATATCTTGTTCTTCTGGGTTGCCCGTATGATCATCGCAGGTTACGAATATGCTGGTGAAAAACCATTCAGTAATGTATATTTAACAGGTTTGGTGCGTGATAAGCAAGGCCGAAAAATGTCGAAATCTCTTGGAAATTCACCCGATCCACTTGGTTTAATCGAAAAATTCGGTGCCGACGGAGTTCGTTGCGGATTGTTGTTAAGTGCTTCAGCAGGAAACGATATTTTGTTCGACGAAGAATTATGCAACCAAGGAAAAGGTTTCGCTAATAAAATCTGGAATGCATTCCGATTGATAAAAGGGTGGGAGGTAGCCGATATCGCGCAACCGGAATCCTCAAAAGTAGCCATCGAATGGTACGAAGCAAAATTGCAAAGAACTTTAGCTGAAATCGAAGACAACTTCGAAAAATACAGAATTTCCGATGCATTGATGGCAACATATAAATTGGTTTGGGACGATTTCTGTTCGTGGTTCCTGGAAATGATTAAACCGGGGTATCAACAGCCAATCGATCGTGCAACTTTCGACAAAGCGATTGAAATGTTGGAAACAAACTTGAAATTATTGCATCCGTTCATGCCGTTCTTAACGGAAGAAATTTGGCAGCACATTGCCGAAAGAACTCCGGAACAGGCATTAATAGTGGCGGAATGGCCAAAAGCGAAACCGTATAATGAAGCTTTAATTGCCGATTTCGATTTTGCTACAGAAGTGATTTCAGGAATTCGTACCATCCGAAAAGACAAAAATATTCCGTTCAAGGACACTATTGAGTTGAAAGTAGTGAACAATGAAAAAGCATCAACGCATTTCGATTCGGTAATTACCAAATTAGGAAACATCACTTCATTGGAGTACGTTTCTGAAAAAGTTGATGGAGCTTTGTCGTATCGTGTAAAATCTAATGAATATTTTATTCCGATTACCGGAAATATTGATATCGATGCTGAAATTGCAAAGTTAACCGAAGAGTTAAATTACAACAAAGGTTTCCTGAAATCGGTGCAGGCGAAATTATCCAATGAGAAATTCGTAGCCGGAGCACCGGAAAAAGTAATCGAAATGGAACGTAAGAAAGAAGCCGATGCGTTGGCCAAAATCGCCACAATTGAGCAGAGCTTGATGAGTTTGAAATAAATAAAAAGCCCCGAAATTCGGGGCTTTTTTATTGCTGTAAAGTTTTATTTTTTACTGTTTTTTTTCAGTGTTTTGCCTGAAGCGTTTATTATTGCCTCGTAAATTTCATTGCCTTTTTTGAGTTTTACTTCGTAAACGACTCCGTTACTTGCTGTTTCGGCTTTTTCAGCTTTCTCAATCTTGTAACCGGCAAATTCTTTTGCGATGGTTTGGCTTACTTCAATTGGTAATTCATCGACTTTGATTTCGTTTTTGGTTTTTAACCATTTTCCGGATTTGGCAAACTTAGCGGATTGTTTTGTTCTGTCTATAAGGAATTCTGCTTCGTATCCACTATTGTTTTCTATTTTCCAACTGGCCTTTGTGGCATCGTGAAATTTGTCTTTAAAGCTGATTAATACCGCTGTAGGGACTTTGCTTTCTGAAATTTTTTGCGCCAATACGGTTGTGCTAAATAGTATGGTGCTTAACAATAGTAGGACTGATTTCATTTTTATGGTATCGTTAAATGTGTTTTATAGGATTATTTTACTACGCGTTTCATTGCGTCAAGATATTTCTTTTCCACGACATTCCAATTCACCACATTGAAGAAGGCCGAAATATATTCTCCACGTTTGTTTTGGTATTTTAAATAATAAGCATGTTCCCAAACATCTAATGCTAAAATAGGAGTTCCGGAAATTGCCATGTCCGGCATTAACGGATTGTCTTGGTTTTGCGTACTTCCAACAGCAAGTTTTCCGTTTTTGTCCACTACCAACCAAGCCCATCCTGATCCGAAATGTTTGGCGGCTGCGTCTACAAATTGTGCTTTAAACGTGTCATAATTGCCAAAATCGCGATTGATAGCTGCTGCCAGACTGTCTTTTGGTTGCCCACCGGCTTTTGGTGCCATTACTTCCCAATATAAATTGTGATTGTAATAACCTCCGGCATTGTTACGAATCGCCATATTGTTTGGATCGGATTTTTTTAAAATATCTTCCAAATTCCATTGTTCCAAATCAGTTCCGGTGATGGCTTTATTCAGATTATTGCAATAGCTTAAATGATGGCGGGAATAATGTAACTCCATTGTTTTACCGTCAATGTAAGGTTCTAAGGCGTTGTAGGCATAAGCTAAACCACGCATTTTGAATTTTCCCTTTTCGGCTTTTACATCGGCAGGATTTCCGTAAACGGATTGAGTTTCCTGAGCTTCCGGCTCCGGTATCTGAATAACTTCTTCAAGATTGTTTTTTTCCCGGCACGCAAATAGCGTTAAAAATGTAAAACTGAGTAGGGCAAACTTTTGAATTTTCATGGTAATTAGTTTAAAATAAAGAACGAAATCTGCTTACAAATTTCGTTCTTTCATGAGTTTATTAATAATCTCAATATATTGTTTTTTTGCTTCTTCAGGCGAAATGTGATTCACTTGCATCCAGGCATTCAGCTTGAAAGCACTTCTGAGGTTTTGTGATTCCTGCCGGAAATAAAAACTATCAGATTCATTAGCGGTAGCCTGTTTGTAAAGACCATACAAAATCAACTGCAAATCTATCGGTACGGAAGATTGCGGAATCAATTGCGCATTTGCAAACGCTTCCTCAAATAATGTATCTAAATCTTTTTCCATTTTTTATTTAATGGCAATGATGGTTTTTCCGCCAACGGCTTTTTCGTTAAGTTTTACGTTAACTTGGGTACCTAAAGGTAAGTATAAATCTACTCTCGAACCAAATTTAATGAAACCGGCGTCAGTTCCCTGTACAACCTGCATTCCTTCCTGTGCATAGTTTACAATGCGTCGTGCCAAAGCACCTGCAATTTGTCGGTACAAAATTTCACCAAAAACGCGGTTTTCGACAACTACTGTAGTTCTTTCGTTTTCCTCACTAGCTTTCGGATGCCAAGCCACTAAATATTTTCCGGGATGGTATTTGCTAAATTTTACCAATCCGTTTACTGCATAACGGGTAACGTGAACGTTAATCGGCGACATAAAAATAGAAACCATTAAGCGTTTGTCTTTGAAATATTCCGGTTCAAAAACTTCTTCAATTACTACTACTTTTCCGTCTACGGGAGCAATAACATGATTGTCATTTATGGCTACTACGCGTTTTGGATTTCTGAAAAACTGCAAAACCATGATTAACATGAACAATGCAAGAATCTGAACTGCTTTTTGCAACCAGAAAACCGGAATGAAAGCGTCTGCCAAAAACACAACCGCAACTACGGCAATTGTTGCTCCTAAAATAATTTTAGCGCCCTCTTTATGAAATTGTATGAACATAATTTAAGATTTGATAAAACAAATAAAGAAATGGTATTGCAAATATAACACTATCTAAACGATCTAAGATGCCTCCGTGACCCGGCATGATTTTTCCACTGTCTTTTACACCGGCGGAACGTTTGAATTTGGATTCGATTAAATCACCGATGGTACCGAAGAACCCTACGATTAAACCGGTGCAAATCCAAACTATTGGCGAAAAGAAAGTAAAGTACATGCTTAACAAATAGCTGCCAATCATGGTAAATACTAATCCTCCAATGAAGCCTTCAATAGTTTTTTTAGGGGAAATACGTTCGAAAAGTTTGTTTTTTCCGATGGATTTCCCAACGATATAAGCAAAGGTATCATTGACCCAAATCAGAATGAAGATGCCAATCACTATTTTCGGATTGAAATGTGCTCCGATGTTTGGGATTTTCATCAGCAAAACAAATGGTAAGATGATATAACCGAATAGTGTAACGTATTTCGATTGCTGATCCGATTTCGGTTTAATTTTCTCACTGAACAAATCGACAATCAGATTTACCGATACAAAAAGGGCAGCAAGATTTAGTAAAATATCGGTTGAAAATCGGTTTCCGTTGAAAAAAATAAAAATAATATAGCTTCCCAAAGCAAGGAGAATAGGGAGGTTTTGTTTCAGATGAATCAATTTGCAGAATTCGGAAACAGTAATTAGCATGAATAACCCAAAAAGCAGCGAAAAACTGTATTCGGAATACAAAGTTGCTGAAACAAGTAGCAAAATATAAAGTAACCCCGAAAGGGTTCTTGTTACACTTTCATGCATACTATAAGTCTTCTAAAAGAAGCAAATATAAGTTTTTAGGACAACTACCATATTGTAAAAAGTCTTCTTCTTTTGCTTTTTCAAAATATTTAAAAGTAGTGATGTTCGTAGGGTATTCTTTGTCGTATCGTTTTTTGATTTCACGCAGACCATCACTCTTGTTGCCAATAATCTGACTTGTGGTAGCAAGAATTACAATATGGGAAGGTAAATCGTTTGGTTTGAACTGTCTGATCTGATTGGAAGAAAATAAAATGGATCCTTCATCGGCAATCAGATTTTCACAGGAAGCCAATAAAAAAGTTGGATTTTTAGGATTTGTGTAGTTTAACTTGTTTTCGTCCAACAGGCTGAAAAGCTTTGGTTCCATACACATGGCTTCCTTTTCAAACCAGTCGTTTTCTTCCAGTATGCTTTCGAAATTATCGTGAACTTCGTTTAAGTTTTCGCAATACAGAAATTTACCTCCATTTTTTTTGAAGTTAAAAGTGAAGAGTTCGTCTATGGGTATTTGAGGCTCCGGATGATAAGGGCTTAATTCACCTTCTTTATCATCATGAGAACCTTCTGAAGCGGCACCAAAAAATTTTCTGAAAAGATTCATAAATTATATAAAATCTCGAAATTTTGCGTTTGAAAACACTCAAAGATAAAAAAATCTTAATTCAATCATACAATTGAGTTAAGATTTTTCTAAATTTTTATTAAAATAAAATATTACATTTCCGTAATTGCTTCACTCTCTGATTTTTCGAAAGGACGCTTGCCGAAAATAGTTTCAAGGTCATCTTTAAAAATAACTTCTTTTTCTATCAAAATATCGGCTAACTGCATTAGTTTATCACGGTTTTCATTCAGAATGCGAATCGCTCTTTGATACTCATTTTCGATTAAACCGGAGATTTCTTTATCAATAATCTGTGCGGTTTCTTCCGAGTACGGTTTAGAGAAATTATAATCGCTTTGACCAGATGAATCGTAATAGGTAACGTTACCCAATTTGTCGTTCAATCCGTAAACGGTTACCATGGCTCGGGCTTGTTTGGTAACTTTTTCCAAGTCACTCAAAGCACCGGTTGAAATTTTATTGAATACTACTTTTTCAGCCGCACGACCGCCCATAGTAGCACACATTTCATCCAACATTTGTTCCGGACGGACAATCAGGCGTTCTTCAGGTAAATACCAAGCCGCTCCTAAGCTTTGACCGCGCGGCACAATGGTTACTTTTACCAATGGCGCAGCATGCTCCAACATCCAGCTCACAGTGGCATGACCAGCCTCATGGATGGCAATAGCGCGTTTCTCTGCCGGAGTTACAATTTTATTTTTCTTTTCTAAACCACCCACGATTCGGTCGACCGCATCTAGAAAATCTTGCTTGTCTACTGCTTTTTTACCTTTTCGGGCAGCAATTAAAGCCGATTCGTTGCAAACGTTGGCAATATCCGCTCCTGAGAATCCCGGTGTCTGTTTTGCTAAAAAGTCGGTATCCAATTCCTCTGATTTTTTCAAAGGTTTCAAGTGTACTTCAAAAATCTCTTTACGTTCACGGATGTCCGGTAAATCCACATAAATCTGTCTGTCAAAACGTCCGGCACGCATTAAGGCTTTGTCCAATACGTCGGCGCGGTTAGTCGCTGCCAATACGATTACGTGTGTATTGGTTCCGAAACCATCCATTTCCGTTAACAATTGGTTTAGGGTGTTTTCACGTTCGTCATTCGATCCTGACATATTGTTTTTACCACGGGCACGACCTACGGCATCAATCTCATCAATGAAAATAATTGCCGGAGATTTCTCTTTTGCCTGTTTGAATAAGTCACGTACACGGGAAGCTCCAACGCCCACAAACATTTCAACGAAATCCGATCCGGAAAGTGAGAAAAATGGTACTTGTGCTTCACCGGCTACGGCTTTAGCTAATAAGGTTTTACCTGTTCCCGGAGGACCAACCAATAAGGCTCCTTTTGGGATTTTACCTCCAATTTCGGTATATTTTTCAGGGTTTTTAAGGAATTCAACAATTTCCTGAATTTCTTCTTTGGCACCTTCTAATCCGGCAACGTCTTTAAAAGTGGTTTTAACATCGGTTTTTTCGTCGAATAATTTAGCTTTCGATTTTCCGATGGAGAAAATTTGTCCGCCACCACCGCCGGCACCGCCACCGGACATTCTGCGCATCATGAAGATCCAGAATCCGATGATGATTATCAATGGAAGGAAATTGATTAAAATATCGCCCCAATTGCTTTCGGGTTCTGAAGAATAATCACTTAATTTTCCACTGGTACGGGCTTCATCAAGTTTCTTTTGGAACAATTCGGTATTACCGATGTCCAAAGTGTAATGAGGGCCAACATTTTCTTTACCTAAAATGGTTTGCTTTTCTACTTTGTCATGAGTTTTACTTTTTAAAGCTTCTTTTTTCAGATAAACTTTAGCAGTTGTTTTGTTAAAAACCACTTTGCTTACCTGACCGGAATCTAAATACTGGTAAAATTTGGACAATGAAGTAGGGCGGACTTCCTGAAAATTGGCGCCGCTGGAAACTAATTGTATTGTCACTAAAATCAATAGTATTGCTCCATAGATAATCCATGGACTTACCTTGATTTTGGTAGGATTGGGTTTTTTATCTTTTGACATGTAGTATGACTGTTAGTATTTGTTTTCGATTGTAGTGATTTTAGCATCACCCCACAAACTCTCGATGTTGTAGTATTCACGAATGTGTTTCTGGAAAACGTGAACCACGATGTTCACATAATCCATCAATACCCATTCGCCGTTTTCATTACCTTCAACGTGCCAAGGTTTGTCTTTTAATTCTTTTGAAACTACTTTTTGAATAGAGTTAACTATCGCGTTAACCTGTGTATTGGAGTTACCGTTACATATTACGAAATAATCGCACACGGTATTGTCGATTGCTCTTAAATCCAGTATATCTATATCGTTACCTTTTACGTCTTCAATTCCTTTAATGATGTTTGCCAACAGCACATCATTGTTAATCTCCTTTTTCGCCATCTATTATTTAATATGTTTTTCGCAAAGTTACCAATTTTTGTCTTTATTTTTGAACCTTAACATAAGATTAAACTTCATAAAGCAAAATTATTTCCATGAATATCATCAAACTCGATGCCACACCTTCAACAAATGACTTTTTAAAAGAGTTACTGACAAATCAGTTTGTTGAAAATTTCACGGTTGTCACTGCCGAAAACCAAACTTCAGGTAGAGGACAAATGGGTGCGAAGTGGGAAGTGGAATCGGGTAAAAACTTGACTTTTAGTGTGTTGGTTAAGGAAGTGCTGACGGAAATCAACTCGATTTTTCATCTGAATGTTTTGGTAGCGGTAAGCATTATCGAAGCATTAAAGGATTTTAATATTCCGAATTTAGCCATTAAATGGCCGAACGACATTTTGGCAGAGCATAAAAAAATTGCCGGCGTTTTGATCGAAAATAGTTTGAAGAGCAATGGTGAAATTTTTTCGGTGGTAGGAATCGGACTAAATGTCAATCAGAAAAATTTTGATGGTTTACCCAAAGCAACATCGCTGAGTTGTCTTTTAAATCACGATTTGGATAAAGAAGCGGTTTTGGTTTCCGTTATTCAAAACCTGAAACGAAACGTGGCTTTGCTTCAAATTGGTGAATATGACAAGTTTTGGCAGACCTACAATCAAAAATTATTCAAAAAAGGAATTCCGATGCCTTTCGAGGGGAACGACGGTATTCGGTTTATGGGAATCATTCAAGGTGTGTCCACTTATGGAAAACTTGAGGTTATGCTTGAGGATGATTCGACAGTAACCTATGATATTAAAGAAATTCAAATGTTGTATTAAAAAAAAAAGGCTTTTAGAGAACTAAAAGCCTTTTTTGTATCCGACACAGGTCGAATTATAATTTAGTCATGTTTTGTGCCAATGTTTCAATAAACTTCGTGATTGGACCTTTAATCATCATGGCCATCATTGGGTTAAAATCCCCATTGAAAAGCAATTGTACTTCCGAAGTGTTTGGCGTCAACGAATTGATGTTTGCTGTTAAGGTAAACGGTAATTTATCACTTGCAGCGCCCAAAACCACTTTGTTGGGTGCTACTTTGTCTTTCATTTTTAATTTAATTTCCGGCATGCCTTTTAATCCGAAGATAAAAGCATTTTCATCCAAAACTTCAAATTTGGCAATGGAATCCGGCATTAATTTTTCAAAATTTTTAACGTCTGTCAGCGAAGTGAACAAATAATCAGCAGATTTTTCAACGTTAACTTTTGGGCTTTCTAAATTCATATTCTTAAATAAATCTTGTTTGTTATTTTAAACTTCCACACCCCAAGTTGACGGACTTTTACGCCATTCTTTCAACGTGTCATATTCGTCTTCGGTGATGTATTGTTTGGCTACGGCTTCTTTTAAAAGCATGTCGTAATTACCAAGCGTATACACTTCGATATTCGCGTCTTTGAAGTTTTTTTCTGCGATTTCAAATCCGTACGTGAAAATAGCCACCATTCCTTTAACGTTGGCTCCAGCTGCTTTTAAAGCTTCAACGGCTTGCAGGCTGCTTTTTCCGGTACTGATCAAATCTTCCACTACCAATACGCTTTGTCCTTTCTGTAAAAAGCCTTCCACTTGATTTTCGCGTCCGTGTTTTTTAGGTTCCGGACGAACATATACGAACGGAAGCCCCATAATTTCGGCCACAAGCATCCCGATTCCGATAGCTCCAGTAGCTACTCCGGCAATTACATCAGGTTTGCCAAATTGTTTTTCAATGTTTTTGGCAAATTCCTCACGAAGATAATTTCTAATCGGTGGAAATGAGAGGGTTATACGATTATCGCAGTAAATAGGCGATTTCCATCCAGAAGCCCATGTAAAAGGATTTTTTGGATTTAATTTAATTGCGTTTATTTGTAAAAGCAATTCGGCAGTTTTTTTAGCTGTGTCTGTGTTAAAAATCATACTACAAATGTATAAAGTTTTTGTAAACGATAAGCCTCTTTTTTTGACAAATCAAGTTGTTAAAGAAACCGATTTTCAACTTTTTCTTTTGGAAAGCGTTGATATCAAGCAAATTATTGTAAAAATGTTTCAGAATAAAATTCAAAAAGCATTTTTATACCATCCCGATGAAAAAGAAATTCTTACCAAATTAAAAGAAAAAATTCCAGCTGTAAAAGCAGGTGGAGGTTTGGTTTTTAATAAAAATGGTGAAGTTTTATTCATCTTTCGCAACGGAAAATGGGATTTGCCAAAGGGCGGAACCGAAAAAGGTGAAGTAATTGAAGAAACGGCGATTCGTGAAGTGGAGGAAGAAACCGGCGTTACCGGATTAAAAATCACGCAAAAACTGCAAAAAACCTATCATGTTTTTAAACGCAATGGTCGTTATAAACTGAAAATTACGCATTGGTTTGAAATGAAAACCGATTTTGAAGGCACTCCGGTAGGGCAGGAAGACGAAGGAATCGAGAAAGTTGCCTGGCTGAAACCCGAACAAATTAAGGAAGCGCTTGGCAATTCGTATGAAAATATAAAATTGTTGTTTCAGGAAGAAAAAGTGGTTTAAAGTATTTTGTTTTGTTTTTAGGCGGGTAAGTTTAACCGCAAAGACCGCAAAGACCGCAAAGGTTTTCGCAATGGGCACAAAGTTTTTTTAATTAAAATATAGATTTGAAGATTATCAAGTTTTAATCTGCGAATCTGCGGTTTAAAAATAGGTGTGACACTTTTTTCGGAACATCCAGAAAGATTTAAAGACGGCCCGATAGCCCTGATGGGAGTGGCATCCTTTTGTGAAACAAAAGATATAACGGACAGCAGGAATAGGGATTCCAAATAAGCCCAAGCCCTTCGCTTCAAAAAAAAACTGAACATTTCACAGTTTATTGTGACTGACCACCGAATACTGCCTTCTGACCACTGAAAACTTTTTTCTTACCTTTGCCGCATGTATAAAAATCCCCGTTCCAATAATATTCTTCTCAATTTAGGAATTGAAAGTCTGAATGAAATGCAGGAAATGGCACAAGATGCTATTTTGAATGATCCCAACGTTTTACTGCTTTCGCCAACCGGTTCCGGAAAAACGCTGGCTTTTTTGCTGCCCATTTTCGAAATGTTGCAGCCGGAAGCGAATGGTGTGCAATGTCTGATTATTGTGCCTTCAAGGGAATTAGGCT
Organism: uncultured Flavobacteriaceae bacterium; assembly: GCA_963812405.1. Classification (GTDB taxonomy): domain Bacteria; phylum Bacteroidota; class Bacteroidia; order Flavobacteriales; family Flavobacteriaceae; genus Flavobacterium. The sequence goes on from CAWEUV010000001.1 coordinate 114,668, forward strand.
TGCAGATTCAGCAGGTTTGGAAACAAATGACCGTGGATTACAAGGTCAATGTTTGTTATGGCGGACACAATATCGAAACCGAAATCAAAAATTTAAGCAATCCTCCGGCCATTTTAATTGGAACTCCGGGGCGAATTGCCGATCATATCGACCGTGAAACCTTTAAAACCGACACGATTCAGACGTTGGTTTTGGACGAATTCGACAAATCCCTGCAATTGGGTTTTCACGAGCAGATGTCATATATTATTGCACGATTACCGAAACTGAACAAGCGTGTTTTGGTTTCGGCAACATCCGATATTGAAATTCCGAAATATACACGGGTTGTGAATCCGACCGTTTTGGATTTTGTTCCGACTGATAAAGAGAATCTGAATCTTTCGATGAAAATGGTGGTTTCCAAGGAGAAAGATAAAATCGGGAGTCTATTCCAGTTGATTTGTTCTTTACATTCGGAATCGGCAATTATTTTTTGCAACCATCGTGATGCCGCGGAACGTATTAGTGACACGTTGAATGAAAAAGGCATTTACGCTACCTATTATCACGGCGGAATGGATCAGGACGAACGCGAACGTGCTTTAATTCAGTTTCGAAACGGCAGTGTGACGTATTTGGTTACGACCGATTTAGCGGCGCGTGGTTTGGATATTCCGGAAATGAATCACGTTATTCATTATCATTTGCCTGCCAAAGAAGAGGAGTTTACCCATAGAAACGGAAGAACGGCCAGAATGTTGGCTTCGGGAACGGCTTATATTATCGTACATGAAAGCGAAAAGAAACTGGATTATATCGATTATCAGATGCCGGTTTTAAATGTGGAAAATGCGAAATCGTTACCAAAACCGCCGGAATTCAAAACGATTTATATTAGCGGCGGAAAGAAAAACAAGCTGAATAAAATTGACATTGTGGGCTTCTTTTCGCAGAAAGGGAAACTGGAAAAAGGCGATTTGGGACTGATTGAAGTCAAAGATTTTGTTTCGTTTGCCGCAGTGAAATTCAAAAAAGTAAATGAATTGCTGCGCAACATTAAAGACGAAAAAATGAAAGGCAAGAAATTCAAAATTGAAGTTGCCCGAAATGTTATTAAGAAGGAAGAGGAGAAATAGTTTTTTCCATTTACCATAATAAAAAAAGCTCACAGTAATTTGTGAGCTTTTTTGTTATTTGAGTCTGATTAATAACGCATTACTTTGTAAACCGGATATTGCAAATGCTCTTTTTCATAGTATTTGGAATGTTTGTACACCCAGTCCAATTGAGCGTCGCCGTTTTCGGCAAACTTTTTGTCTTCCTGGCGTTTCTTTTCCAGTTCGGCTTTTAATTTCGGGTTTTCGTCTAAAATTTTCTTCGCCAAATCTTCAAAAACATAGGCCGAATAATATTCTTTCTGTTGTAAAATCGAATCGAAGAAATTCCAGTTGAAGAACGAATCGGTCGCTTCCGGTTCTAAAGTTTCCAAAAGGTATTTTACATTTTTCTGATTGGTTTTCACCACAAAATCACCCTGCCTGAATTTTACATTTTCACGGCTGGCACTTACCGAAGTATTGGAATGTCCGTAATGACCTTCAAAGGCTTCTTTTGAAGTTTTATAATCGGTGATTTTATAACTTTCCACATTGATAATGGTATCCTTTTTTAACGGACTCATTTCAACTTTATTCAGTTTCAGTAAGTCGATTATTTCCCAATATTGTTTTGGTACAATGTAAGATTCCGGAATGGTGATTTCTTTTTTTGCTTTGTACACTTCATAATACGGAATCATTTTGCTGAAAGGTTTCGTTCTGTCATAATACAAACGCGGTTTTCCGGAAACTTCGCTGGGTTTGTATTTCCCTTCATAACCTAAAAACGGAATCTGTTTTACCTTTGCCGAATCAATTTCCCATTGCACCGTATACTTGTTGTGCGGATAATAATTCGTTAAGTTTTCCTGACGCAGTTTTTTGATTTCAGCGGCATTTTTATCAGTATAATTTAAAGTCGACAACATGTATTCGTAGGTTACTTTAACCCTGTCGGCATATTTTTTCAGCATGTGCGTTTCCACCATTGCGCCTAAGGTATTGAACATCGAAGCATATCCGGTGGAGAAACGCGGTGTTTCCATGCTTTTCGCAAAACCTTTTTCCGGAACATCGTTGTGAACATTTACATACGGAACCGATTCGATTTTTTTTGCTTTAAGGTCTTTTAGGATGGCCGGCATCATTTGTTCGTTAAAAAACGTTCCCAAATTACCGCCTAATTTCTGATAATGTGTGGCGATGTAAGTCAATGTGTATTGGTAATCCGCACCATTACTCACATGATTGTCGATGAAAACATCCGGATTTACGATATTGAAAATCACCTGAAAACTTCTCGAATTTCTGGTGTCCGATTTGATGAAATCGCGATTCAAATCAAAATTTCTTGAATTTCCTCTGAAACCGTACGATTCCGGACCATTCTGATTCACACGGGAAGTTGAATTTCGGTTCATGGCGCCACCAATATTATACACAGGAATAGCTACTATAACGGTATTTTTAGGAGCGACAATTTTTCCGCTGGCCAAATCCCTCATGAAGGACATGGTAGCGTCAATTCCGTCGGTTTCTCCGGGATGAATTCCGTTGTTAATCAGCATTACGGTTTTATTTGAAGCATTTATTTGTTTGAAATCAAATACTTTATCGGCATTGAAAGTAACAATATGTAAAGGTTCGCCGTTATCGGTTGCTCCCATGGTTTTCATGGAAATCGTTTCGAAATTTTTATCAAGCATCTGATAATAATTCATGGTTTCCTGATAGGTTGCCGATTGGTTTCCGTTTCCTTTTTCGAAAGGTGTTTTTAAATCCGGTTGCTGGGCAAACAACATGGACGAGCTTAAAAGGAATATTCCTAAAATGTTTTTCATTGATGTGTTATTTTATTTTTACAGATTCGGGAACTAAAATGGTATAATCGCCGCCATTTCGGATAACATCACGAACGATACTGGAACTGATGTGCGAAGTGTCGATAGCCGTTAAAAGAAAAACCGTTTCTATGTCCGACAACTGACGATTGGTATGGGCAATGGCTTTTTCAAACTCGAAATCGGCAGGATTTCTTAGTCCGCGGAGAATGAACTGCGCGTCAAGTTTATGGCAAAGATCGATGGTTAATCCTTCATAACTTACCACAGATACTTTTGGTTCGTCTTTGAAGGAGTTTTCGATGAATTTTTTACGGTCTTCCAAGGAAAACATGTATTTTTTTTCAGCGTTGATACCGATGGCGATTACAATTTCGTCAAACAAAGGCAAGGCTCTTTTGATAATGTCGTAATGGCCTAAGGTAATCGGGTCGAAGGAACCTGGGAATATAGCTTTTCTCATTTTTTATTGTACTAATGCCAATTCAATAGCGTTATCAAACAATTCGGTTAATGAAATTCCGGCTTCTTTGGCTTGTTGTGGTAAAATACTTTCGGTGGTTAAGCCCGGAATCGTATTCATTTCCAGCATAAAAGGTTCTCCGTTTACGATAATGAATTCACTACGGGAGAAACCTTTCATTTTTAAAACTTCGTAGGCTTTTTTGGAAACCGCTTCTACTTTTAGGCGGATTTCGTCTGAAATTCTGGCTGGCGTGATTTCTTTTGATTTGCCTAAATATTTAGCTTCATAGTCGAAGAAGTCATTTTCAGATACGATTTCCGTGATTGGTAAAACCGTCGTTTCGCCTTTGTAATTGATTACGCCAACAGAAACTTCGGTGCCGTCAAGGAAACTTTCAATGATGATTTCGTTGTCTTCTTTATAAGCGTTTTCAATCGCCGGAAGCAATTCTTCTTTCGATTTTACTTTTGAAATTCCGAAACTGGAACCCGATTTGTTCGGTTTTACAAACATTGGTAATCCAACGGTTTTGATGATTTCGTCTTCGTTAATCACATCACCTTTATCTAAATAGAAAGAAGTGGCCGTTTTGATGCCATAAGGTTTTAAAACCGAAAGCATGTCGCGTTTGTTGAAGGTTAATGCCGCCTGATAATAATCACAGGAAGTTTGCGGAATACCCAATAATTCGAAATACGCCTGCATTAGTCCGTCTTCGCCCGGAGTTCCGTGAATCGCGTTGAAAACCACATCGAACGTAAGTTTTATTCCTGCATGGTTCACTGAAAAATCGTGACGGTTTACCGGGAATTCGTTTTCATTATCGTCCACCATTACCCATTTTTCTTTAAAAATATGAATTCGGTAGGCATTGTATTTTGATTTATCCAAGAAGTTGTATACTACATTTCCGCTTTTTAAGGAAATTTGATATTCGCTGGAATAGCCTCCCATGATGATGGCAACATTTTTCATAAATCGTACGTTATTTGATAAGTAATAGTTCTTACAAAATTATCACTATTTGTTGAAACCCACATCAAAAAATATTTTTCTTCCGATAAAAATGAAAAAGTGGGTTCCTGATGACCTTTGGCAAACAATTACTTTTCGGAAGAAACAAAAAATCTTTAGTATTTTATATCTTTGCCCAAAACCAAAACTATGAGTTGGAAAAAATTTTTAACAAGTCCTGTATTTTTTAAAAACCTCGCAATAGCGTTATTAATTGTAGCGGTAGCCGTATTTGGAGTGATGAAGTTTTTAAGTGTAGCTACAAATCACGGTGAGGAAATTCCTGTGCCGAACCTTTCTAAAATGTCTGTAGAAAAGGCAGAGGAGCGCTTAAATGATATTGATTTGGAATTGCATTTGTTGGATACAGTGGATTATAATCCGTCTTTTCCACCTTATTCTGTTGTAGAACAAGATCCGTTGCCTGCTGTAACTGTGAAAGACGGACGTAAAGTGTATGTAAAAATTAATGCCGGAGGATTTACCAAAGTTGCTTTACCGGAATTGGTACAGAAAACCTACCGACAAGCATTATCTACCTTACGTGCCTTAGGATTGGAAGAAGGCGATGTGAAATATGTGGAATACATGGCAAAGGATGTGGTTTTGGAAGTGAAACAAAACGGTAAAACTTTAAAAGCCGGAGATAAAATTTTAAAATCGTCTAAAATTGATTTTGTTTTAGGAGACGGTAAAACCGGATTCCAGGATCAGGAGATGGATAGTATTAATGCAAGTGAAAAATTAGCGCCGGTTCCGGCAGAAGAAAATGCTCAATAATCAGAATACAGATCAGGAAGAATTAGAAGACGAGTTGTATGAACATCATCGTTTTGAAGCAGGTAATGGGCAATCGCCTTTGCGTGTAGACAAGTTTTTAATGAATTTAGTGGAAAATGCCACACGAAATAAAATCCAACAAGCGGCAGCCAATGGTAATATTTTTGTGAACAACATTCCGGTAAAATCCAATTATAAAGTAAAAGCAAATGATGTGGTGCGCGTATTGTTAGAGCATCCACCCTTTGAAAATATTATTATTCCGGAAAATATTCCGTTGGATATCGTTTACGAAGACGACCAATTATTGGTAATCAACAAACCGGCTGGTTTGGTGGTGCATCCCGGACACGGGAATTACACCGGAACTTTGGTAAATGCTTTAGCCTATCATTTTGAGAACCTACCGATGAACAGTAGTGAGCGTCCGGGTTTGGTTCATCGAATCGATAAAGATACTTCCGGATTGTTGGTGGTTGCCAAAACCGATCATGCGATGGCGTATCTGGCAAAGCAATTTGAAGAGAAAACTTCCGAAAGAGAATACGTTGCTCTGGTTTGGGGAAATGTCGCGGAGGAGGAGGGAACCGTAACCGGATACATCGGTCGTCATATGAAAGACCGCATGCAAATGGCGTGTTACGACAATGAAGAATATGGAAAATGGGCGGTGACCCATTATAAGGTTATTGAAAGGTTTGGCTATGTAACATTGGTTTCCTGTAAATTGGAAACCGGTCGTACCCACCAAATCCGTGTGCACATGAAGCATATCGGACATACCTTATTTAATGACGAACGTTACGGCGGTCATCTGATTTTAAAAGGAACAACGTTTACCAAATACAAACAGTTTATCGACAATTGTTTCAAAACGTTACCTAGACAAGCCTTGCACGCCAAAACTCTTGGTTTCGAACATCCAATTACAAAGGAATTCATGCGTTTCGATACCGAAATTCCTCAGGACATGAAAGAATGTATTGAAAAATGGCGTGTGTATTCGAAATCACATACGGTAGAAGAAGAAAATTAAAAAATGAATCCCTCAAAAGAGGGATTTTTTATTTGAAGTATTCCTCTTTAAGCAATGCAAAAACCAAAGAATCTTCAATGATGTTATTTTTAAAATAATGCTGGCGTAAATGGCCTTCTTTAGTGAAATTCAACTTCTGAACCAATCGTAGTGAAGCCTCATTTTTCGGACCTATAAATGCTTCGATGCGGTTGAGGTTCATTTCTTTAAAGCCATAATCGATAACAGCTTTCAAGGCTTCCGACATAATTCCCTTGCCTTTGTGATTGTCACTGTTTAATGCGTAACCGATTTCAGCACGACGATGTTCAAAATACCAAGTATGGAAACCACAAGCGCCAATAACGGCATTAGTTTGCTTATCGATAATTTGAAAATTTAAGAATGATCTATTGTAAGTTGTAATTCCTTTATTGAATTTGTCTTTTTCTTTATCAAGTTCTTCAGCTGTAGAAAGTCCTAAGAACGTTTTCAGTTCTTCATCGTTTAACTGTTGAAAAATATAAGTATAAGTTTCAGGTGTAAGTTTTCTTAAATTAAGATTTTGCGTTTCTAATAAATCGAAATTCATTTTCTGGATGGTTACTTTTTTGAGGTTAAATATACTCGATTAGATGCGCAAATTAAAATTTATGCAATCTGTTTCAGAATTTCCCGTTCGGAGTGACTTACGTAAGCTTTGAATTTCTCATACCATTCTTTCCATGCAACTGCATTCATTTCTTTAGCTAAATCGGTTTCAAAATCGGCTAAGGTTTTATAAGGCGATTCGAATATCAGTCGGTACCCTGCTCCGGTAAAATCGGTAAGAATTCTGCCTCCTGCCGGTTGTGTCATTAAACCGAGTCCGGCGGCTTCATCACATAGCGCTTTGGCTTCTTTGTAGCGGCCAAATTGCAGATAAAATATTTCACGAACGATATACATGATTTCAGATATTTAAATTAAACAAAAACGACTAACAAAGTTAAGAATTTACAAAATAGAAATCATTGTAAATCAGTAATTTGAACAGGGTTTTGATGTTTTGGTTGAATTGGTAAATAAAACATTCTCGGTGATACTATCTGAATTCTGAATTCAAATTTCTATTTTTGCAGTACAACACAATACTACCATGTACAAACAAATTATTCGTCCGATTCTTTTTTGTTTCGATCCTGAGGCGGTACATCATTTTACTTTTTCTTTGGTTCGATTTGTAAACAAAATTCCCGGAATTTCTTCGTTAATCAAATCCCTTTATACCGTAAACGATAAGCGTTTGGAACGTGAGGTTTTCGGATTAAAATTTAAAAATCCGGTAGGATTGGCAGCCGGATTCGACAAAGATGCCAAATTGTACAAAGAACTTTCCAATTTCGGATTCGGATTCATAGAAATCGGTACCCTTACTCCAAAAGCACAGGAAGGCAACCCGAAAAAACGATTGTTCCGTTTGCTGGAAGATTCGGCAATTGTGAACCGGATGGGATTCAACAACGGTGGTGTCGATGAAGCGGTAAAACGTCTGAATGTAAACAATGGCGTGCTTATCGGTGGAAACATCGGTAAAAATAAAATTACTCCGAACGAAGAAGCGGTAAAAGATTATGAAATCTGTTTTGACGCTTTATACGATTATGTGGATTATTTTGTGGTGAATGTGAGTTCTCCAAATACCCCTAATTTAAGAGCCTTGCAGGATAAGGAGCCGTTAACGAAATTATTACAAACATTACAGGATAAAAATACCACAAAGCAAAAGCAAAAACCGATTCTTCTGAAAATCGCTCCCGATTTAACCGATGAGCAATTGCTGGACATCATTGATATCGTGAAAGAAACGAAAATTGCGGGGGTAATTGCAACGAATACGACGATTTCCCGTGACGGATTACAATCGGTGAACAAAATTGAAATGGGTGGACTTTCCGGAAAACCCTTAACCAAACGTTCTACTGAAGTGATTCGTTTTCTTTCCGAAAAAAGCAATAAAGCGTTTCCTATTATTGGCGTGGGCGGCATTCACACAGCTGAAGATGCTATCGAAAAACTGGAAGCCGGAGCGAGTTTGGTACAGTTGTATACCGGATTTATCTATGAAGGTCCGGCACTGATAAAAGCCATTAACAAAAAGATTTTAGAAAAAGCATAAAACATAGTATCTTAGCCACTCAGAACCACAAACCTTCAATGGAAAAAGTCAAAGTTATCGAATGTCCGCGCGATGCTATGCAAGGCATTAAAGAATTTATTCCTACGGAAAAGAAAGTGCAGTACATCCAATCGTTATTGCGTGTTGGCTTTGATACTATTGATTTCGGAAGTTTTGTTTCCGCGAAAGCGATACCGCAAATGCAGGATACGGCTGAGGTTTTGGCAAAGTTGGATTTATCGCAAACCCAAAGTAAACTACTGGCGATCATTGCTAATACACAAGGGGCTGAAAACGCATCGGTTCATCCTGAAATTCAGTATTTAGGTTTTCCTTTTTCGATTTCCGAGAATTTCCAGATGCGAAATACCCACAAAACCATTGCCGAATCATTGGTAACTCTTCAGGAAATCTTAAACATTGCTGATAAGACCAATAAAGAAGTGGTGACTTATATTTCCATGGGCTTCGGAAATCCGTATGGCGATCCGTGGAATGTGGATATAGTAGGCGAGTGGACCGAAAAACTGGCCAATATGGGTGTTAAAATCCTGTCTTTGTCGGATACTGTTGGCAGTTCTACACCCGAAGTTATCGATTATTTGTTTTCCAATTTGATTCCGAAATACCCAAATGTCGAGTTTGGTGCACACTTGCATACCACACCGGAAAAATGGTTTGAAAAAGTTGACGCGGCTTATAAAGCAGGCTGCCGTCGTTTTGATGGTGCCATTCAGGGTTTTGGTGGCTGCCCGATGGCCAAAGACGATTTAACCGGAAATATGCCAACCGAAAAGATGTTGTCTTATTTCACGACCGTAAAAGCCGACTCCAATTTAAGTCCGATGAGTTTTGAAAGTGCCTATAACGAAGCCTTGAAAATCTTCACCGTTTATCATTAATAGTAGTTTAACATCTCTTTGTGTTTTAGGCCTTTGTCAGTCTAAATAAAAATGCTTACATTTGCATGCAATTCAACTACAAATTGCAACATGAAAGCACACACAGCTAAAATTATCGGAGAAGGTCTAACCTACGATGATGTTCTCTTAGTTCCCAATTATTCTGAAATACTTCCGCGCGAAGTCAGCATCAAAACGAAATTTTCAAAAAACATTACTTTAAACGTTCCAATTGTCTCAGCTGCAATGGATACCGTTACCGAAAGTTCTATGGCAATTGCTATGGCGCAGGAAGGCGGAATTGGTGTTTTGCATAAAAATATGACCATCGAGCAACAAGCTGCTAAAGTGCGCAAAGTAAAACGTGCCGAAAGTGGAATGATTCTCGATCCGGTTACTCTGCCATTAACGGCAAATGTTGGTGATGCGAAACAGGCGATGCGTGAATTTGGTATCGGAGGAATTCCGGTAGTGGATGACAATCAAATTTTAAAAGGAATTGTTACCAATCGCGATTTACGTTTCGAAAAAAACAACACACGCGCTATTACTGAAGTAATGACTTCAGAGAAATTAGTTACGGCTCCGGAAGGAACAACTTTAGCGACGGCAGAAGAAATTCTTCAAGAAAATAAAATCGAAAAATTACCGGTGGTGAATTCCGATAATAAGTTAATCGGATTGATCACTTTCAGAGATATTACAAAACTTACCCAAAAACCTAACGCCAACAAAGATAAATTCGGTCGTTTACGTGTAGCTGCTGCTTTAGGTGTTACTGCCGATGCAGTGGAAAGAGCAACAGCTTTGGTAAATGCCGGAGTGGATGCTGTTATTATTGATACGGCGCACGGACATACTAAAGGTGTGGTGGATGTTTTAAAACAAGTTAAAGCTAAATTCCCTGAGTTGGATGTGGTGGTTGGAAATATTGCTACTCCTGAAGCCGCTTTATACTTAGCGCAAAACGGTGCTGATGCTGTGAAAGTAGGTATCGGACCGGGTTCAATTTGTACGACTCGTGTGGTTGCCGGTGTTGGTTTCCCTCAGTTCTCCGCAGTATTGGAAGTAGCTGCTGCTTTACGTGGCACAGGTGTTCCGGTAATTGCCGATGGAGGAATTCGTTACACAGGCGATATTCCGAAAGCAATTGCTGCTGGTGCTGATTGTGTAATGTTAGGATCGTTATTAGCAGGAACGATGGAATCTCCGGGAGAAACAATCATTTTCGAAGGAAGAAAATTCAAATCGTATCGCGGAATGGGGTCTGTTGAAGCCATGAAAGAAGGTTCTAAAGACCGTTATTTCCAGGATGTGGAAGACGATGTGAAGAAACTGGTTCCGGAAGGAATTGTGGGTCGTGTACCTTATAAAGGAGAATTAAACGAAAGCATGTTGCAGTTCATTGGCGGACTTCGTGCCGGAATGGGTTACTGTGGTGCCAAAGACATTCAAACACTTCAAGAAACAGGTCGCTTCGTAAGAATCACTGCCAGCGGAATTGGAGAGAGTCATCCACACAATGTGACGATTACTAAAGAAGCTCCAAATTATTCAAGATAATTTAGATTTCAGATATAAAAAAGGGATAAGCTTTAAACTTATCCCTTTTCTTTTGTTTTATGGATTATTGATAACTTCTATGGCTTTTTCAAGGACTTCGTCTTTATTATTCTGAATTCCTTCAATTGTAGGTTGTATTGTAACGTCAGGAACGATTCCGATACGTTGGGTTTCTCTTCCATCAGGATAATATACGCCAATACCGGATATAAATGTTTTAAAACCACCCACAAATTCAATATTGCTGACATTACCGTCGGCTCCGGCTGTCTGGCTTCCAACTATTTTTACATTGTTTGCTTTTTGCAAACACATTGCAGTAAATTCTGCATGGCTTTGTGTCTCTTCATTTACAAGTAAAACAATGTTACCGGAATATTTTTCACCACCGTCTTTTCCGCATTTATCGCCATTTTTCCAGTAGTATTTTCCGGGATAGTTTAAATCAGGCATAGTAAATTTAACGAAATCGGTTTTGGAAGGTATTATGTATCGGGAAATATAATACATTGTACCATTCGGATAATTTCGGATGTCGAAAATAATGGCTTTGGTGTTTTTCAGTTCTTCCATCATTTTTGGAACCTCTTTCAGAAAAACATTTCCCATATTTACATAGCCGATATTTCCTTCAAGGATTTTCCACTTCGTATCACCCTGACTGTATTGGTATTTAAGATCTTTATGAAAATACCTTGCACTTGTTTTAATTCCTTTTTTGCCGTTTCGGATGTATTCTAAAGTTACTGTATCAGTGTTCCCGTTAAAAACAGAATAATACGTATTTCTCAGTTTTACAGCCGGGTTTGAACCTTGTATGTAGTCTTGTTTTTCAAATAAAATTTCCTGAATGGTTTTTCCATCAACTTTAGTAATTACATCCCCAATTCGGATATCATTTATTTTTGCCAATGAATCATTGTACAATCTGGTGATAATGGCTTTCTGATTGATGATTTTGAAATCCGCCGGAAACCATTTATAACCAAAATAATTGTTGGTAACTTTGGTTATGAAAACACCATGCGAATCATTTATTTTATTTACTAATTCCAACATGGCCAAATGATATTCCTCTTCGCTTTGAGGATTTGAAAATTTTGGAATCATTGTTTCTAAAACCGAATCCCATTTTTGGTCGGTCTGGTACTTATAAGGAAAAAAATACTCAACAATATTCCAATATTTGAAAAGCGCTAATAACCTGAGATTTTTGTTTTTCCAATCAAAATCTTTGTATTCTGGTTCATTGGTAATTTTAATATTTCCTGTAGAATGACTGGTAACATAATGGTTTTTTCCCTGAAACCTGTTTTCTTCAATGAACTTTAATTTTTCTGATAAATCTTCAGAAAATAAAGTCTTGTTTTGCGTCCAGCTTAAGTCAAAATTCTTGTTGAAATATTCTTTTTTTGGATCAAGCTTACAACGGGTACACGTTTTTACCGTACCCAAAGACACAACCCAATTGTAAAACAACTGTGATAGTTCGTGTTTGTTTTGGACTTGTTCTACTTTAGGAAGGATGTCAAATAACTGTTTGTCCCAATTGTATGTTCCTTTTGCTACTTCAGGGTGATAGTATTTTAAAAAACCCCAAATTTTAGCTGTGGCGACAAGTTTTTCTGTTTCTGTGATTTTTTCTTGTGCAAAAACGAATTGTATTCCGAAAGTGAACAGGAAAAGTAGGATTTTAAATTTCATTAATTTTAAATATTTTGTAATGTGGCGAATATAGTAGTTTTGTAGATTTAATCTTATAAAATTTAGAAATAATTATAAGTTAAAAAAGAATTAATTCTCTTTGCCCAAACTGGTTATTAATTTTTTATCACCAACTACCCAAAGGATATCGCCTTGTTCCAATATCAGATGCGAATCGGGATTCAGCATGCGTCGGCCTTCACGTTCGATACCTACCACCAGTCCGTTGGTTTTTTCCCGAATTTGAGATTCCCGAATACTTTTTCCGATAAACGATTCGTTTTTCAATTCCAGATGTTGTAAAACGATGTTCGATTCAGTTACATTTTCTTCCGGATCAACTTCGTTTTGATCCAGGTATTTTTTGAATTTTTTTACCTGGAAGTCGGTACCGATAACACAAATTTCGTCACCCGGAAACAAACGTTCGTTTCTGCTGGGTACATTTATCATGATTTCACCTCGTTTGATAAAGGCGATATTAATTCCGATTTTCTCCCGCATTCTTAGCTCTTCCAGTGTTTTTCCAATCAGATTGGATTCGGCAGCAATGTCAAATGTAGCCATGTGTCCGTCCCAAGGCGTCAGGTCTTTTCGAGTTTTTTGTTCTTTGGCAATTTCACGGTCGTTGAGGTTACTCAAAAAGTGTCGCTCAATACGATGGTATCGGGCGTGCAGTTGTTTCGGAAACAGAAAATAGGCTGTCAGCGCAACAATTAAGGCAATAAAAGCAATACCCGGCGAGAAGAAATTGTTCAGGATGAATCCGATAAAAAACAATCCGAGTGCCATTCTGAAGAAAATCAGCAGTACAATCGGACCGCGGTGTTTTCGGTTTTCAAATAGCTCGCTGACTTCGTTTACGGCGATTCTGCGTAAAGAAAGTGCCCATAAGAAAGGAGAAAGCAATACTAAAGTGATTAAAGCGGCGATACCGTGACCAAATTTTGATCCTTCCACCAAAGGCAATATATATTTGGATGACAGCAATACAATAGCCATGATGATAATGGAATGAATTACAATTTGAAAAAGATACGCTCTTAAAGCTACTTGCCAAGTACTGACGGTTTTAATAGCTTCGGTATTGGCGCTGTAATTGGCAATGGCGCGTACCCATTTTCGAGGTAATTTTTTTTCAAGAAAAACCGCTGTGGGAGCGCCCAGTTTTACCATGTATGGTGTTGTAAATGCGGTAATGGCTGAAACCGCCACGATGGTAGGATATAAGAAATCGCTGGTCACGTTTAAGGACATGCCTAACGTAGCAATGATAAAAGAAAATTCGCCAATCTGCGACAAACTCATACCCGCCTGAACCGATTGTTTTAAAGGTTGTCCGGAGAGCAGTGATCCAATAGAAGCGCTTATGGATTGGCCAAAAATTACCACTAGGGTTAGTATTGCTACCGGAATTGCATGTTCAATTAAGGCATTTGGATTGATTAACATCCCTACGGATACAAAGAAAACGGCGCCGAATAAGTCTTTTACGGGTTTTACCAAATGTTCAATATGTTCGGCCTGAGTGGTTTCGGCGATGATGGATCCCATGATAAAAGCACCCAAAGCTGGTGAAAAACCTACATTAGCAGCTAAAATTACCATCACCAAACACAAAGCGATGGCCAGAATCAGGAGCATTTCGTCGGTAAGAAGATCTTTGGCTTTTTTTAATAAGGTCGGGATGAAGAAAATACCACCGATGAACCAAATCGTTAAAAAGAAAACCAGTTTTAAAACCGACATTACCAGTTCGCTTCCCGAGAATTGCTGACTTACAGCAACGGTAGACAGTAGTACCATCATCAAAATGGCCATAATGTCCTGAACAATCAGTGCACCAATAACATTTCCTGCAAATTTTTGAGTTTTTACTCCCAGTTCATCAAAAGCTTTTAAGATGATTGTTGTGGAGGATACGGATATAATTACCCCTAAAAACAGACTGTCCATTTTATGCCAGCCCATCAGTTGTCCCACACAAAAGCCCAAGACAACCATAGTGACGATTTGGGTTATGGCTGTTACTGAAGCCGTTCCGCCTACTTTTACCAACTTCTTAAAACTGAATTCGAGTCCGAGGCTAAACAGTAAAAAGATTACTCCGATTTCTGCCCAGACTTCCACGCTGTGGGTATCCTTTACCGATGGGAAAAAATCGAAATGATTTCCTGCCAAAAATCCGGCTATCAGATAGCCTAGTACCAAAGGTTGTTTTAATTTTCGGAAAATGAGCACCGCAATTCCGGCGGTCATAAGGATTAATCCCAAATCACTGATTAAGGGTTGCAGATGCGTAGTAGTGGCTGGTGCGGCAATGGTTAAAAACATGGGCTTGTAAAAAAGTGAGTATTGAAAACGTACTAAGGCGTAAAATAGTAAAAAAAGCCCTGTTTTTCAATTTTTAACGTTGAAAGAGGGCTTTTTTAAGATGAATTTATGAAAATTAAGGTGATTTGCTTAAAATCACTTTTTTTGTTAAACGCGTTTTGTCACGTTGTGGAATATATTTTACTAGGTTCGGAATGACTTTAATATGCCTGATAACGCAGTATTAGTCAAAAAAAAACGAATTGAAAAAAAAAAAATCCGCAACTTAAAAGGGGTGCGGATGTTAGATATTTATTTCTTTAAAGTAGGGAGACTTTGCGAAATTGATTCAAGCTTTAATATTAATCTAGATATTCTACACTTTCACGAATGTATTTACAAGTTTTTAAGTTCTCTGTTATATGAACAGGTCCATCTTCATATGAAGTTAAAGTAGTTGACATATACAAATTACCGTTTTCAGTCTCCATCAAACAATCATAATTATATCTGATGTTTTGTGAAACAGTGATTAATTTATCACCAAACCAGTACCATAAAATATTATTGGTTGTTGTAATTCGACATTCTGAACTTTCCATTTTGCCTTCTGTAAAAATAGCTGTATCTCTTTCTAAAGGATCAATAGACATGGGACCATATTGCACTATTATTTTACCGTTTTCTAGTTCACAGTCGTTTGATATTTCATCACCAGTATCGTTTTTAATGCTTATTAATTTCCATATCTCAATTTTGCTACGATTGTCAATTGTTACATTATTTTGATTGTCAGTATCATTCGAACATGAAAAAAGAAGAGCAAGACTGGTTAAAAACAAGATTATTCTCATTTCTATTTTATTATTTATAAGTGTGCTGTTTTCTATTATTAATGCTTATGCTATTTATATGAAGAATTAAATCCCCAGATAATTGCTAGGTGTAATTTGCATCAACTCTGCTTTAATGGCATCGGAAACGTTTAAAGTTCCGATGAAATTATGAATCGCTTCTTTGTTGATTACCGTGTTGGTTCTCGTTAATTCTTTTAGTGCTTCGTATGGGTTCGGATACGCTTCACGACGTAAAATCGTTTGGATTGCTTCCGCAACAACTGCCCAGTTTCTTTCTAAATCTTCTGCGAATTTGTCTTCGTTTAAAAGCAGTTTGTTTAATCCTTTCAAAGTAGCTTCGAAAGCGATTAAAGTATGTCCCATTGGTACACCGATATTTCTTAAAACAGTACTGTCGGTTAAGTCACGTTGTAGTCTGGATACCGGTAATTTAGCCGAAAGGTGTTCGAAAATCGCATTGGCAATTCCTAAATTTCCTTCTGAATTTTCAAAATCGATTGGATTTACTTTGTGCGGCATTGCTGATGATCCAATTTCACCCGCTTTGATTTTTTGTTTGAAATAATCCATGGAAACATACGTCCAAATGTCTCGGTCTAAATCGATTAAAATCGTGTTGATACGTTTCAAGGCATCAAAAAAAGCAGCAAAATGGTCGTAATGTTCGATTTGAGTCGTAGGGAAAGAGTGGTGTAAGCCTAAAATTTCCTCCACGAAATCGTTTCCGAATTTTCTCCAATCGTTGTTAGGGTATGCTACGAAATGTGCATTGTAATTCCCTGTAGCACCCCCAAATTTAGCAGCAAACGGTACGTTGAACAACAAACGCATTTGCTCTTCCAAACGTTCTACGAAAACCTGAATTTCTTTTCCTAAACGGGTAGGGGAAGCCGGTTGTCCGTGTGTACGCGCTAACATTGGGATGTCTTTCCACTCGATGCTTAGTTCTTTTAGTTTGGAAACCACGCTGATTAAGCCCGGCAGGTATACTTTTTCGAACGCTTCTTTGGTAGAAAGCGGAATCGCGGTATTGTTGATGTCTTGAGACGTTAGTCCGAAGTGGATGAATTCTTTGTACTGTTGCAATCCTAACTTGTCGAAAGCCGCTTTGATGAAATATTCCACCGCTTTTACATCGTGGTTGGTCGTTTTTTCGGTTTCTTTTATCCAAAGGGCGTCTTCTGTGGAGAAGTTCTCATACATTTTACGCAATTCCGGATATACGTTTTTGTCTACACCTGAAAGTTGCGGTAACGGCAATTCGCATAGGGCGATAAAATATTCCACTTCCACCAAAACACGGTAGCGGATTAAAGCTTCTTCGGAAAAATATTGGGATAAGGAAACAGTTTTATTTCTATAACGACCGTCGATAGGTGAAATAGCGTTCAATTCAGTTAGTTGCATGTTTGTTGTGTTGTTTTTTAAGAAAGCGCAAAGATAGGATAATTAGTTAATTTGGAAATTAGATAATTTGAAAATTATTGTTTTTACAGCCGTCCTTTTATGAATTCCATTCCTTCGCTCGCACTCATTGGGATAACCTCTAAAGGATTCGGTAAATCGTAAATCGTGGCGGGTTTTAAATCGATGTAATATACCGGAACGTGTTGTTTTGCGTAATTCATTAATCCGGCAGCGGGATATACTTGCAAAGATGTTCCGATTACGATGAGGTAATCGGCAGTTTCTACAATGTTTACGGCTTCCTCAATTGCCGGAACGGCTTCGCCAAACCAAACGATATGGGGGCGGAGTTGGTTGCCGTGTTTGTCGGTGTCGCCTAAGTTTAAATCGGTTTTCCAGTCGAGAATGTGGTTTTCGTTGACTACGCTTCGCACTTTTAACAGTTCGCCGTGGAGGTGTAAAACCTTGGTGCTTCCGGCACGTTCGTGTAAATCGTCTACGTTTTGGGTAATGACGTGAATGTCGAATTGGTTTTCCAGTTCGGCGATGATTTCGTGTCCGCGGTTGGGTTGTACCTCGAAAAGTTGTGCGCGGCGTTTGTTGTAGAAGTCTAATACTAATTCTGGGTTTTTATTCCAGCCGATGGGAGACGCGACTTCCATGATGTCATGGCCTTCCCAAAGTCCGTCGTCATCGCGGAAGGTTTTGATGCCGCTTTCGGCACTCATGCCGGCTCCGGAAAGGATTACGAGTTTCTTTTTCATTTTTTTAAACCGAATAGAGTTTTCAGGATGTGATAACAGATACAAAAACGGATCCTCTAATAGCCCCGATGGGAGTGGCATCCTTTTTTGGTGACTGAGGTTCTCGAAGTTGCCAAAAAAGATAGAACGGACAGCGGGAAAATGGATTCCAAACCTGCCCAAGCCTTTCGCTCCCTAAAAAAAACTAGACTTTCCCTAAGGTGTATAATTGTTCCATGGTTGGTGTGGCGCTTCCGCCTTCCGGTTCCAGAGTGATTCCGAAAGCTTCGGCTTCGGCGGTATTGTCTACCTTATACATTTTGGTGGTTGATGCAGTGGCTTTTTCCAACAAACCGATGCTGGTTGGGGTTAACGGATTCATTTTCAGTGCCCAAACCTGATAAACCATTCCCTGAGGCGCTTCCGGTAAGTCTTGGGCGTCAATATACACTTCCTGAGTGGCTTTGTTCCAATATACTTTTGCTGCAGCGCCTGGCATAGCGGCTTGTCCTTCGAGCATCACAATTGTATTGTTTTTGTCTCGAATAATTTCCATCATGCTTTCGGTTGCTTTGTTTTTGTTTTCCAGCGTTACAATGGTTTTCTGCATTTTGTCGAATTCGGATTTGCTTTTTTCGATTTCCTGATTGATGATGCCATTCATCTGATTGTTCATTTGCAGATACATAAAGGCAGCGCCCAAAAGAATAACGACAGAGGCTGCCCAACCCATGTACTGCGACCAGTTGGTTTTGGTTTTCATTTGGACAATTTTAGGGTCGTTGCCAAGTAATTCGGCACGTATTTTATCGTAGGTTTCCGCTGAAATGTTGGGTGAAACACTGTGTGACAGATTAATCACGGCTTGCTCAATCGCGGCAATTTCTGTTCGGATGGCAGGATTGTCTGCGGCCATTTGTTGTACTTCAAGTCTTTCTTCTTCGGACAGTTTCCCGAAAACATAAAGCTCTAAAATACCACTCTCTATATATTCTCTGCTGTTCATTATACTTTCAATAGGTTTCTTAATTCGTTGATGCAGTTTCTGTTTTGTGTTTTTACGGTTCCCAGCGGAATTTCGAGTTCATCCGAAGCTTCCTGTTGTGTATAGCCTTTAAAAAACAACAAATCGATTAACTGAATGCATTTGGGTTTTAATTTTTTGACAAACTCCTGGATACCAATTGTATCGATCTTGTTGTTAATCTTTGAAGGGTCGTCAAGTATATGTACGAAATTATCAGCCGATAAGTTTTTCTGATTGTTGTTAAAGTTTTTCGAACGCAATTTATCGATAGCGGTATTGCGTGCGATGTTGAGAATCCAAGTGAAAAACCGACCCTTACTTTCGTTGTAGGAATCGATGTTTTTCCAGATTTTTACGAATGTGTCCTGAAGTACGTCTTCGGCTTCTTCTTTGTCTTTGATAAGGTTGAAAATTACACCAAAAAGGCTCTTGGCATACATATCATATAAAAGTGTGAAAGCTTTGTCGTCTTTTTTATAAATTTGCGGCAATAGTTCTTCTTGTGTCATGCGTAGGAATTAACTCCGACTAAAATACTAAACAATATCCAAAAATCCCATATTTTTAATGGAAAACCTGTTATCTGACCCCGATTATCTGAATTATTTGGAAGATTTTATCACTCCAAGCCGAAAAGAGCGTTTTTTTGAAGTTCTTAAAAACCGAACCAAGCATTTCACGGTGGCTATTGAAGATGTGTATCAGTTGCACAATACGAGTGCGGTGATGCGCAGTTGTGAAGTGTTCGGTATACAGGAATTGCATGTGGTGGAACAGCGATACGGTAAAAAAATTGACAAGGAAATTGCGTTGGGAGCCGAAAAATGGGTGGATATTCATCGGTTCAATTCCAATCAGGATTGTATTGACGACTTGAAAGCAAGAGGATACCAAATAATTGCAACCACGCCGCACGAAAATGATTGCATGCTGGAGGATTTTGACATTAGCAAACCCTCGGCCATCTTTTTTGGTACCGAAAGATACGGTTTGTCAGATGAAGTGCTGCAACAGGCAGACGGGTTTTTGAAAATCCCGATGTTTGGTTTTACCGAAAGTCTGAATATTTCGGTTTCGGCAGCGATTATACTTCAACACATTTCTTCCCGTTTGCGACATTCGGATATCGATTGGCAGCTTACCGAAGCAGAATTGTTTGAAAAACGTATCGATTGGACCCGTAAATCAATCAAGGATATCGATTATATTACTAAGAAGTATTTGGAGAGGAAATAGTGTAGTGTTTCAATCTGATTACTGTATTCTGACCACTATTTACTTGTTTTTCTTTAATAACTTATAATCCTCATAGCATCCTTTAATGGCGTCCATAATCTGAAGGTCGTTGGCCGTTTCGATAAACGTGTCGGAGTAATTACAGCCTTTAAGAATTTCTTTAATTTCTTTTTTGTCAATTCCTAAAAGTGCCGCTACGGTTTCCCGGTCGTATTTTGAAGCCAGTACGTTACGTACGGTTTCATCTTTTTTGAATTCACGCAGCTTTTTCATTTCTTTTGGTTTTTTTCCAAAGAGATTGTATAAAGCGTCAGCAGGATTGGATAGGGAGCCCAATACTTTGCCTACCTGAGAGGAAGAGCTTCCTCCGGATTCATAGCCATAAGGTAATCCTGAAATACTGTAGCGTTGTGCTTCATTAAGTGCAATTAGCTTGGTGTCTACTTCAATGTAGCCCGTAAGCAGGTATCGTGGAATGAAAATTTCTTCAAGGGCATAGGCTTTCTCGGTCAGTTTTACTTTGAAACCGGTTTTGTTTTTAATCCAGTCGGCAGAAACACGAATTTTTATCGATTGAAAACCAATATAAGAAAAGTGAAGTGTGTCGTTGACTTTGGCATCAATTTCAAATTCACCTCTACCATTAGTGGTGGTGCCTTTTACGGTGGAAAGATTGATAACGTTTACGTCACTTTTTGGAAGCAGATTCGCTTCATTTACAACAACTCCTGAAATTTTAGTATATTCTCCGTCCTGTGCAAAAGCTGAAAAGGAAAATATAGCCAATAAAAAAACTACGAAATATTTCATACTGAATTTAGAAAGGTCTAAATGTAAGAGATATTTCGTAGTTATTGTTTCTATTAGAAGAAAATTAACAAAAAGAATTAGCTTCTTCTTGGTCTTCTTGGTGCTGGACTGTCAGAACGTCTTGGAGTTGTGCCTCCGGAACGACGTTCGTTGCGTGGTGCTCTTTCAGAAGAATCACTTCTTCTTTCTGAACGGTCTGAGCGTCCTCCGCCAAAACCTCCACGGTCACTTCTTTCGCCTCTTGGTGCTCTTTCGCGATCGCCTCCGAAACTCTTGCGTTCTCCGCCAAAGCTTCTTCCACCGCCAAAACCGCCTCTTCTTTCACCACCTGAATTTCTTCCGTTGTGATCACGTCTTCCGCCACCGTCGTTTTTAGAAATTTCAACGTTAATACGTCTTCCTTCCAATTGAACGTTGTTTAAGATTTCCATTACTTTATCAGAATGTTCTGCATCGGTATTAAAGAAAGAGAAACCTTCTTTAACGTCTACTTTAAATACGTCATCACGACCTAAGTCTAATGTTTCTTTTAAGTAGTCTTTCAAAGACATCCAATCGAAATTATCTCTCGAACCGATGTTGATGAAATAACGAACTGCATCGCCTGCTTGAGGGGCTCTGCCTTCAGAACTTCTTTCACCGCCTGATTGACTTGATAAATCTCTTTTCTTTTTGTAGTACGTTAAGAATCTGTTGAATTCAACGGAAACCATTTTCTTAATCAAATCTTCTTTTGATAAACCATCTAAAACTTCATTGATTGCTGGTAAGTAGCTGTCAATTTCGTGATCAACTTCTGTATCTTTAATCTTGTTGGCTAAGTGCAACAACTGAATTTCGCAGATTTCAATTCCGTTTGGAATCGTTTTCTCTTCGAATTTCTGTTTGATGATTCTTTCGATAGCCGAAATTTTACGCAACTCACTTTTCGTGATGATTACGATAGAAGTACCTAATTTACCTGCACGACCTGTACGGCCAGAACGGTGGTTGTAGGTTTCGATTTCATCCGGTAACTGATAGTTTACTACGTGCGTTACGTTGTCTACGTCGATTCCACGAGCTGCTACGTCTGTTGCAACCAACATTTGGATCTGACGACCACGGAACGATTTCATTACCCCGTCACGTTGTGCTTGAGATAAATCCCCGTGTAAAGCCGCAGCGTTGTAGCCGTCTTCGATTAATTTTTCAGCAACCGCCTGAGTGTCTCTTTTTGTACGACAGAAAACTACCGAGAAAATATCCGGGTTAGCATCGGCCAAACGTTTTAAAGCCTCATAACGATCACGTGCGTTTACTAAATAAAATTCGTGCGAAACAGTCGCCGAACCTGAATTTTTATGTCCAACCGTAATTTCTACAGGGTTAGACATGAATTGTTTCCCGATGCGTGCTACTTCAGCAGGCATGGTTGCAGAGAATAACCATGTGTTTTTCTCTTCCGGTGTGTCCGATAATATGGAACAAATGTCGTCGTAGAATCCCATGTTTAACATCTCATCCGCCTCATCCAAGATACAGAAATCGATGTTTTTAATGTTTACAAGACCTCTGTTAATCATGTCTTGCATTCTACCTGGTGTAGCCACAATAATTTGTGCGCCACGTTTTACCTCTCTAGCTTGTTCTGTAATGCTTGCACCACCATAAACAGCCACAGTATGTAACCCCTTTATGTACTTTGAGTATAGTTTAATCTCGTTGGTGATTTGTAAGCATAACTCACGTGTTGGCGACAAAATTAATGCCTGAGTGTTTCTGTTCTCAGCATCAATTTTCTGAATTAGTGGAAAACCAAAAGCTGCGGTTTTCCCTGTTCCCGTTTGCGCTAGGGCAACTAAATCTGTGTTTTGTTCCAATAGTACTGGAATCGCTTTTTCTTGCACTTCTGACGGATTCTCAAATCCTAGATCTTTAATCGCCAGCAGTAGCGACTCATTCAATCCTAATTGTTCAAATTTATTCATAAAATATTTTAAATTGGGTGCAAAGGTATTGATTATTAATGGAATAAACTAATGCAAAATCCAATATTAAAATTTTATTATCATTTGAAAATCAATAAGTTACTTTTTTAAAAAGGACGTTAAAAGGGCTACGGCCTTACCGCGATGGCTTACTCGAGCCTTTTCTTCGAGGGAAATTTGAGCAAAAGTATCGGAAAAACCATCTGCAATAAAGATAGGATCATAGCCAAATCCATTGTTTCCAATTGGTTCTTTGGTGATTTTACCATGAACGATTCCGGTGAAAAGATGTTGTTCTCCGTCTAGATTTAAGGCGATTACGGTTTTGAAATTAGCTTTGCGATTGGTTTCGTTTTCAAGAAGTTCAAGGGCTTTGTTGATGTTATCGGTATCATTGCGTTGCGGTCCTGCGAATCGGGCGGAATACACACCCGGAGCGCCGTTTAAGACATCAATTTCCAAACCGCTGTCGTCGGCAAAACAATTGTAGCCGTAATTTTCGGTTACGTAATTGGCTTTTAAAATCGCATTGCCTTCAATGGTGTCGGCAGTTTCGGGAATATCGACATCACAACCGATATCTTCAAGGCTTAAAATCTGAATATCAGAGGGGACTAATTGTTGGATTTCTTTGATTTTGTTTTTGTTGTTGGAAGCGAAAACGAGTTGCATGTCTTTTAAAATTAAATTCGTACCGCAAAGATAAAGATTAACGTTAAATGTTTCGGATATGATAATTTTCCGGATGATTTGAAAAGTTATTAAAATCCTAAAACTAAGGAATTACTTCGTTAAACAGCATAGATTTCCTAAATTTGATATTCCTCACCTTGGCAAAACAAAGCAGATCGACTAGGCTGTAAGAGTTTTGTGTTGCAATTTCTGCATAGACTAACGTTTCGGTTTTTAGTATCCGAAAAAAATAAAAAAAATATGGATGATATTGTTGAAATACGAGAGTTAAAGCTTGAGGATTACAAGCAATTAATCACAACTATGGAAGCTGCTTATAAAAATTGGCATGGCAGTTTGTGGTCCTTTAATTCTATTGATGCCCTTATCAGAAAATTTCCTGAAGGGCAATTAGTAGTTTGCTTCAATGAAAAAATAGTTGGTTGTGCATTGTCGATTATTGTTGATTATAATAAGTTTGGAGATAATCATACTTATAAAGAAATTACCGGTAATTATACTTTTTCTACACATACTCCAAAAGGAGATGTACTTTATGGAGTAGAAGTGTTTATCCATCCGGAATTCAGAGGAAAACGTCTGGGCAGGAGAATGTATGATGTTCGTAAAGAGTTGTGTGAAAAGCTCAATTTGAAAGCGGTAATTTTCGGAGGCAGAATTCCGAATTATCACAAGTATGTTTCCGAAATGAAACCGAAAGAATACATTACAAAAGTAAAACGTAAAGAAATTTTCGATCCGGTTTTAAGTTTTCAATTGAGCAATGATTTCCATGTTAAAAAAGTACTTATCAATTACATGCCTGATGATGTACAGAGTAGAGAATTTGCAACCCTTTTGCAATGGGATAATGTATATTATGAAGATAAGGAAACCGAATCAAAAAGAATTACCAGAAATGTTCGTTTGGGGTTAATTCAGTGGCAAATGCGCTATTATGCTTCCATTGAAGATATGTTTAAACAGGCTGAATATTTTATTGATTCGGTTTCGGCTTATAAGTCGGATTTTGCAGTTTTCCCTGAATTTTTTAATGCTCCGTTAATGGCGCTTTTGGAAAGTAAAGATGAGGCCGATGCGATGCGACAACTTTCAAATTATACAGATTTAATAAAAGAGCGATTTAGTGAGTGGGCAATAAAGTATAATGTGAATATTATTACCGGAAGTATGCCTTATATGGAAGACAATCGCCTTAAAAATGTTGGTTTTTTGTGTCATCGAAACGGTAAAACCGAATTGTATGAAAAAATCCATATCACGCCGGACGAAGAAAAATATTGGGGTTTAAAAGGAGGTGATATGTTGAAATCGTATGATACCGATGCCGGGAAAATAGGTATATTAATATGTTATGATGTTGAATTTCCCGAATTGTCCCGCATGTTGTCTGAAGACCGAATACAGATTTTGTTTGTGCCTTTTTTAACGGATACCCACAACGCTTACATGAGGGTTCGTCATTGTTCCGCGGCTCGAGCTATTGAAAATGAATGCTTTGTTGCCATTACGGGAAGTGTTGGAAACTTGCCACAGGTAGAAGCGATGGATTTGCACTATTCTCAAGCGGTTGTGTTTACACCCTGTGATTTTGCATTTCCTTTTAACGGGATTAAAAGTGAAGCTACCGCCAATACCGAAATGATCTTGATTTCGGATGTAGATTTAAGTTTGCTCGAAAATCTTCATTTTCACGGTAGTGTGAGGAATTTACTTGATAAAAGAAACGATTTGTATGCTACGCGGTTTAATGTGAAGTCGTAAATAAATCTTTTTGTTTGTTTTGGGAATTGTTTAAGATGTGTAGCCACGTTTAAAAAAGAAGGGAAAAACCGAACAGCTATAAAAAGTAAAAAGCCGAGGTGGAGCCCCCGACTTTTTGGTTGAACGTGTAACCACATTGCTGTGCGTTCGGGTGCAAAAGTAAGACAATCTTTTGGATATCCTACTAATTTTTAATAATAATTTAAAATAAAATGTGTTGGTATCTATTTTTAAATTTATTATGATAGAAAAGTAGAAATGGTTACTTTTGGAGCGATTAAAAATCAGAAATATACACTTTTGAATTATGGTTAAAGATTTATTTGAAAGAATACAACACAATAAAGGTCCGTTAGGAAAATGGGCTTCACAGGCAGAAGGTTACTATGTGTTTCCAAAATTGGAAGGAGAGTTAGGGCCGAGAATGCAGTTTCACGGAAAAGATATTTTGAACTGGAGTTTGAACGACTACTTAGGTTTGGCCAATCATCCGGAAGTTCGTAAGGCAGATACAGATGCGGCTGCACAATTCGGAGCAGCTTATCCAATGGGTGCCCGTATGATGTCGGGTCACACCAAATACCATGAGCAGCTGGAGAACGAATTGGCAGCTTTCGTTATGAAAGAAGCAGCTTATTTGTTAAACTTCGGTTATCAGGGAATGGTTTCTATTATTGATGCTTTGGTAACTAAAAATGATATTATCGTTTACGACGTAGATTCTCATGCTTGTATTATCGATGGTGTTCGTTTGCACATGGGAAAACGTTTTACCTATAAGCACAACGATTTGGAAAGCATGGAGAAAAATCTTCAGCGTGCTACCAAAATGGCTTTAGAAACGGGTGGCGGAATTTTATTCATTACAGAAGGTGTTTTCGGAATGCGCGGTCAGCAAGGCAAGCTGAAGGAAATCGTTGCCATGAAGGAAAAATACAATTTCCGTTTATTGGTTGATGATGCTCACGGATTTGGAACACTTGGAAAAACCGGGGCCGGAGCAGGTGAGGAGCAAGGTTGTCAGGACGGAATCGACGTTTACTTCTCAACTTTTGCAAAATCAATGGCGAATATCGGAGCTTTCGTAGCTGCAGATCAGGATATTATTGATTATCTGAAATATAACTTGCGTTCACAAATGTTTGCTAAAGCACTGCCAATGATTCAGACAATCGGTTCTTTGAAGCGTTTAGAGTTATTGCGTAATTCTTCTGAGATTAAAGACAAACTTTGGGTAAACGTAAATGCGTTGCAAAACGGATTGAAAGAAAAAGGATTCAATATCGGAGATACAAACACTTGTATTACACCGGTTTATCTTGAGGGTTCTATTCCTGAAGCGATGGTAATGGTGAATGATTTACGTGAGAATTACGGTATTTTCCTTTCTATTGTTGTGTATCCGGTAATTCCGAAAGGGATTATCTTGTTGCGTATGATTCCAACAGCATCACATACTTTAGAGGACATCAACGAAACCTTAACGGCTTTCGAAGCGATTCGTGAGAAATTGGTTAACGGAACCTACAAGAAAATCGCGGAAGAAACTACAGTTGACGTTTCTTAATTAAAAACGAGATTCTAAATAAATAAAAAAACCATCTGGAAAACAGGTGGTTTTTTTATTTTAAATTATCGAAAATAAACAAAGTTTTGAGTGTGTTCGGAAACGGAAGTAAGGGTTTCGGAAACTAAAAAGTGCTTTTCAGAAAGTTATCCGGAAGACATCGGGTTTTGATTGTATTTTTATTCAAAATGATGTCTATGAAACCACTGCAAAAAAAAGAACGTCTCGAAATTGTCCTGATGGTATTGTATGCGATATTGGTTATTATTGCCTTATCGGCATTCTGATTTAGAATTAGATGTTTTTTCGATAGGTTTTTCTTCTTTTGTGAATGGTCGGATCAAAATTTTTCCAGAGATTTTGCATTGCCATATTTTCGACCAATTCCGGTGTACGGATGAATTTCTCAATTTTCTTTTCTTCAAAAACCTTGTAATATTCGTCAAATATAATTGCGGTCACGCCCTTATTCTGGTAGTCCGGATGTACGCCGATCAGGTAAAAAACCACTTCTTTTGCATTTTTTTTGGCCTGTAACAGATGAATGAATCCAAACGGGAACAGTTTTCCTTTTGCTTTTTGCAGTGCTCTCTCGAATGAAGGCATCACTATGGTAAATCCGATCATGTTATCATTACTGTCCATAATGAATTTAATATACTCCGGATTCATAAAGTTGATGTATTTCTTTTTGAAATAACTTTTGGTTTCTTCATTTATAGCCACAAACGATTGCAATCGGGCATACGTTTCGTTAAATAAATCGAACATCTGATCCACATAAGGCATGATGTCGGCCGTTTTTGTAAAATTTAAAACCTTTAACCCGTAACGGTCTTTCACCATTTTACTGGCGCGTTGAAAAGGTGCCGGATTTACGGCTGCCATTGAAAAATAACTTTCAATGTATTCTTTTTCCGTAACCATTCCCAGTTGCTCGAAATGTTCTTTGTAATAAGGAGGGCTGTACCAGGAAATCATGGTGCCCAATTGATCAAAACCTTCCGTAAGCACGCCAACTTTGTCTAAATTGGAAAAGCCCATCGGTCCTTCTATGTGATCCATGTGGTGTTTCCGTCCCAGTTCGAATGCTTTTTCAAGTAGCGCTTTAGTTACTTCAATATCATCGATTACATCAAACCAGCCAAAGCGTACTTTCTTTTTTCCGAGTTGGTTCACTTCATCCCAATTGATAATCACGGCAATTTTACCGGCAATTTTATCGTTTTTGTAGGCGAGATAAAAATGAGCTTCAGCTGATGCGAAGGCAGGATTCTTTTCTTTGTCAAAAGTTTCGAGTTCGTCAGCAATAATCGGTGGAATCCAATACGGATTGTTCTTAAAAAGTTCAAAGGAGAACAATACGAATTCTTTGAGTTCCTTTTTAGAGCTTACTTCTTTTATGGTAATCATATTATTGTACTTCGTCTGAACGTTTTTTCTTTTCCATTTCTGCTTTTTTCCCTTTGGAAGCACCTTTTACTTCTTTTCCGCTCTGAATTTCAACAGGCTTGTACGATTTGTCAAAGCGCCAGGAGAATCCGATTGCACCTCCAAAAATGGAAGGTGTGGTTTTGATATTGGTTCCGATGGAAGCATCAATCTGCATGTTCTTTTTTAATAGATAAGCCGCTCCGCCACGTAAAATACTGTCGGCATACCAATCGCTTTTATAGCCCTGATTTTCAATAAAAATCGACCAATGCTCATCAATTCCCCGGCTTAGCGTTAATATGTAACCGTAAGTAGGATAGTCAGTTGTAAATTTATCAGCGATAATATTTGTGGTCAGCACCGTTCTTGATCCGAAGTGATTTTGTAAAACCAGCATTAATTTCGGACTCACTTTCGGATCGGTCGGAAAAGTATACGGATTGTCGCCAAGATTGAAATTTGCCCCGGCATAAGCGCCTACCGCCGGTAATAATTTACGCCATTTGAATTTTTTATTGGCTTTCCAGCTGTACACATTTACTTTTTCTTTATAGTTTTTCCACGGATCGTAAAACAAATATTTTGCACCAACGGTCAGCTGTTTGAATCCGTTTCGTTTTTCGTCTAAATAAGGTGAAGAATAAGTATCGGTTTGGTATTGCATTTCGGCAATGAATTCCAATTGTTCCAGAAGAGCACCGTAGCGTAACGCAAGATCCAATCCGAAACCTTTGGCTTCCGACTC
The DNA here is from genome assembly GCA_963812405.1 of uncultured Flavobacteriaceae bacterium. Taxonomy (GTDB): domain Bacteria; phylum Bacteroidota; class Bacteroidia; order Flavobacteriales; family Flavobacteriaceae; genus Flavobacterium. The sequence goes on from CAWEUV010000001.1 coordinate 143,756, forward strand.
TAACAAACGATGCTTTTCTTTAGTGTAAAAAATTCCGGATTCTGCCTGAATTACCTTTTTTCCGATGGAATACGCACCGAATGATTTTCCGGGACGGTTGGAGTTGATTTCATCGGTATACTGAGCAAAGGTGATTCCTGTGGTTAGCAATAAAAAACCAAGTAATTTTGTTTTTATCTGAAGCATGTTGTTTGTGTTTCGATTAAATTATGCTTTCCAAAAATAGTTAATTTATTATTATTTTAAGAAACAGTTTTTATTTTTAAATGTAGCTTTGCTTAAATTTGACAAAATTTAGATTTAAGATGGAAACAGCATCATTTACAGGTTTAATAAAAGCTTTAGTTTGGATTCTTTTTATTTATTATGCATTAAAATTCGTTATGCGTTTGTTGGCACCGTATTTTTTACAGCAAGTGGTAAAAAAAGCTGAAGAGAATTTCCAACAACAACAGCAACACTATAGAAATCAGCAACAACAGCAACAGCAAAATCAACAGCCGTCTTCTAATTTCGAAAAGCCTCAGGAGAAGAAGAAAGTAGGCGAGTACATTGATTTTGAAGAAATTGAATAACTTTACTTAAAACGAATAACAGCCGAGTTATTCGTTTTCTTTTTTTAAAGGGTTTTTATTGCTATTTTAGCCTGATTTTTAAGCTAATTGAAGCAGTTATATGAAAAACCTGAACAAGATTTATCCTTATTTGTTAGTTGTAATCGGCTTTACGGTTATATCCTTACTTTATTTTTATCCGGTAATGCAGGGTAAAAAAATCTACCAGAGTGATATTGCCCAATATACCGGAATGGCGAAGGAACAAAATGACTTCAGAAAAGAAACCGGCGATGAACCGTATTGGACGAATAGTGCTTTCGGAGGAATGCCAACCTATCAGTTAGGAGCCAATTATCCGCACAATTATATCAAACAACTCGATAATCTGATTCGCTTTTTACCGCGTCCTGCCGATTATCTTTTCCTTTATTTTATTGGTTTTTTCATCTTATTGAAAGCTTTAAAAGTAGATCACCTAAAAGCTTTTATTGGTGCCTTAGCCTTTGGTTTTTCCACCTATATGATTGTTATTTTGGGGGTTGGTCATAATGCCAAAGCACACGCCATTGCGTATATGCCAATGGTTGTGGCAGGTGTAATTATGGTATATCAGGAACGTTATATTGCGGGCGGATTGCTAACCATGATTGCAGTTGCGTTTGAAATCAATGCCAACCACTTTCAGATGACGTATTATCTGTTGTTTTTGCTATTGATTATCGGTATTTATTTCATCATTCAATACATCCGAAACAAAGATTATAAAAGTATTGGAATCACCTCAGGAGTATTTGCATTAGCTGCTGTTTTGGCTATTGGTGCCAATGCAACGAATTTAATGGCGACTTCTGAGTATGCCGATTTCAGTATGCGTGGGAAAAGCGAGTTGACCTTCAATCCCGACGGTTCCAAAAACCAAACTACATCCTCAATGCCGTATGATTATATAACGGAATATAGTTATGGTATTGCGGAAAGCTTGAACTTAATTTCCCCTCGTTTGTTCGGTGGTTCGAATAATGAAAACGTTGGAGAAAATTCGCCAATGTATGATTTTGTACTGAGTCAGGGCGCTGCGCCTACAGAAGCGAAAGAGTTTGCGTCTTCGGTACCAACCTATTGGGGCGATCAGCCTATCGTAGCAGCTCCTGCTTATATCGGGGCAATTGTTTTCTTCTTGTTTGTTTTGGGCATGTTTGTCGATAAACGAAAAATTAAGTATGCCTTTTTAGGTGGCGCAATTTTGTCTTTACTGCTTTCCTGGGGGAAAAACTTTCCGGCATTGACCGATTTCTTTATTGATTATGTTCCGATGTATGATAAATTCCGAGCCGTTTCCTCAATTCAGGTGGTGTTGGAATTGTGTATTCCGGTTATGGCTGTTTTAGGATTACAAGCCTTTTTTACCGCCGAAGAAAAAGCCCGTTTTAAAGCTTTATGGATGACAGCGGCAACTACGTTAGGACTTATTGTGTTGCTTTTCATTTTCAAAGGAATGTTCAGTTTTACCGGTGGTAGTGATAGCATGTATTTACAAGCCTATGGTGAAATGGGTGGACCATTCGTACAAGCCTTGAAAGAACAACGTCAGGCGATGTATTCTGCAGATTTGATGCGTACCGGAATTCTGATTTTATTGGCCGCCGTAGCACTTTGGATGTTCACTAAAAACAAACTGTCTGAAATGACCACTATCATTATTATTGGGGTTTTAATGGTTGGTGATTTGTTTTTTATTGATAAGAATTATGTAAACAACGACAGTTTTATTTCGGCCCGTCAAGCGGATATTCCGTTCGAACCGACACCTGCCGATGAACACATTTTGCAAGATACCACTCACTACCGCGTTTATGAAGTAGAAGGAAGATTACAGGCAAGAACGTCTTATTTCCATAAATCATTGTCGGGTTACAGTGCCGTTCGTCCAAGACGTATCGAGCAGTTGTATGATTATCAGATTGAAAAAAACAACATCAACGTACTGAACATGCTGAATGTGAAATACATCATTCAGAAAGATGAAAACAGACAGGATGTACCGATGCAAAATCCGAATGCTAACGGCAATGCTTGGTTTGTAAGCGAAATAAAGATGGTCAACTCTGCCGATGCAGAAATGAAAGCCTTGGACAAACTGGATACCGAAAAAACGGCTATTGTAAATCAGATTGATTTTGGGAAAGCGGTTAAAGGAACTTCTTTTGCGAAAGACAGCACAGCGACGATTAAATTAGACGTTTACAAACCGAATTATATCAAATACACCTCCAATAATAACAATGCCGGTGTTGCAGTTTTCTCCGAAATTTATTATCCGAAAGGTTGGATTGCAAAAGTAGATGGTAAGGAAACGGACATTTTCTGTGCCGATTACGTATTGCGTGCCATAAATGTTCCTGCAGGTAAACACACCATTGAATTCAAATTCGAGCCACAGGTAGTGAAAACCGGAAGCATAATTTCATTGTTCAGTTTTATTGGAATGTTAGCATTATTAGGTGTTGGTATTTTTATGGAATTCAGAAAAAAACAGCAATAGTTATAGTTTTCTAAAGCATGAAAAAAGTACTTATCATAACTTATTACTGGCCACCAGCCGGCGGACCCGGCGTTCAGCGTTGGCTGAAGTTTGTGAAGTACTTGCCTGATTTCGGAATTGAACCGATTGTGTACATTCCTGAAAATCCGACGTATCCTTTAGTGGATGAAAAACTATTGATGGAAGTGCCTGAGCAAGTCACCATTCTGAAAAATAAAATCATTGAACCTTATGCCTGGGCTTCTCTGTTTTCAAAAAAAAGCACTAAAAAAATAAGTTCGGGAATTATTCCGAATCAAAAAAAGCAATCGTTTGTCCAAAAAATGATGCTTTGGGTTCGTGGTAATTTGTTTATTCCGGATGCGAGGGTTTTGTGGGTGAAACCGTCAGTGACCTATCTGTCAAAATACATTCAGGAAAACGGAATCGATACGATAATCACAACTGGACCGCCACACAGTCTGCATTTAATCGGATTGGAATTGAAACAGCAACTCGGTATCAAATGGATTGCCGATTTCAGAGATCCGTGGACAACCATCGGCTATCATAAAGCCTTGAAATTAACGGAAACATCAGCTAAAAAGCATAAAGATCTGGAATCAAAAGTGATGCATACAGCCGATTTTCTTTTAGTTACGAGTCCAACAACCAAAAAAGAATTCGAAAGTATCACAACAAAACCCATTCATGTAATTACCAACGGTTATGATGTGGAGAAGGTTGAAAAACAAGCTTTGGATGAAAAATTCACTTTAGCGCACATCGGTTCGTTTTTATCCGAACGGAATCCGAGAATTTTATGGAAAGCCCTGCGTGAATTGGTCAAGGAAAATCCGGATTTTAAAAAACATTTCGAATTAAAATTAATCGGAGCCACAAGTCAGGAAGTTTTGGATACAATTTCCGAGTTTAAACTATCGGACTATGTGAATAATCTGGGGTATGTTTCGCATCAGGAAGCAATTGAACATCAGCGTAAATCTCAGGTGTTACTTTTAATTGAAATCGATTCGGAAGACACGAAAAGCATCATACCCGGAAAACTGTTTGAATACATGGTTTCCGAACGGCCTATATTGGCTATCGGTCCAAAAGACGCTGATTTTGCAACGATTTTGAAACAAACCAATACCGGCGTTTTTGCTTTGTACGATGAAAAAGATAAAGTGAAAGAAATCATACTCACTTACTTCAATTTGTATGTTGAAAAGAATCTGAAAGTGTATCCGGTTGGCCTTCAACAATACAGCCGAAAGCATCTGACGAAAGAATTAGCCGCTTTATTGCGTTAATTTTAGAACATAAAGGCAATCCGAGTAACCAAAAAAGATGAAAACAACAGTTCAAACATTACGAGAAGCGAAAAACTTAACTCAAAGTGAACTTGCTGTTAAGTCCGGACTTTCATTACGAACCATTCAGCGCATTGAAGCAGGAAGTATACCGAAAGGGTTTACGCTTCGATCACTTGCCGAAACATTGGAAATCGAGCCGGAAAACCTAACTTCCCAAACGCTGCAAACAGATGTGATACATCGGGCTAAATTGATAAACATTTCGGTACTAACGTCTTTAATTATCCCTTTTGGCAATATCATTTTTCCTTGGATTCTTATTTACAGAACCAAAGAGCTAAAAGCTAAAGAATTAGGGAAAAAAATTCTGAGTTTCCAGCTGATTTACACTTTTATTCTTTGCGCTTTGATGATTGTGAGTCCGTTTATTCAAAAAGCAGTTTCCATTAAAATTCCCCTTTTTCTTATTTTTTTAGTGGTGCTGAAAAGCTTCAATATTTTCATAACTTTTAAGAATGGTTCCTCTTTGAATCAAAAAGGGGAGTTGTATATGAGTCTGAAAAATAGTGTTTTATGACATCTGTCACGTCATTGACGTAAGATTGTCATATTGTTTTTAAGGATAAATTGCCTTGTTATCCTGAATATTGCATCAAAAAAAGACATGAGAATATTCAGGAAAATTGTATTGGTTTTATTAGTCGTTTTTGTTTTAATTGCTTTTGGCGGTTATTTATATTTTGATCAGAAATTTTCACCTTCGGAAAATTATCTTAACGTTTCAGGAGACACTGAAAACATTCCGGTAAAATGGATTTCGGATAATGACAATCCTTATTCAGTGCTGCTTCTGCCGGTTAAAATTCAAAGCATTGACAAAGAGTTTTATATGCAATTGGATTTTGGATCACCAACGACTGTTTTTTATAAAAATGCGTTGCAATCGCTTGCTGCAAAATTTCCTGAAAAATTCGTATTTAATAAAAATGCCGATCAAATCGCTTTAAATTTTGAACTCAAAGATTTAAAAATCAACTCGCAAAATTTTAAACTTCTGGATTACGGGAATGCACTGGATTTTGATGATGTTAATGCCGAAAACTGCATCGGAACAATCGGAACCGATTTACTGGAAAAAAGAATTATTACCATGGATTTCAAACATAATTTGTGTTCCTTTTCTCAAACCATTACAGAAAAAGGATTTACAGATTTTGAATTTAAAAAGCGTAGAATTTTGCTTCCCGCACAATTAGAGAATCAGTCTCTAAAATTGTTATATGATTCCGGTACCAGTGGTTATGAACTAATAACCAATAAAGAAAATTGGGATAAAATAAGAATTCCAAATACTAAAATTAAAAAGGAAAAAGGGAATTCGTGGGGAAATATACTAACGGTAATTTCGGCACCGGCTAATAAAAATATTAAGATTGGAAACCTGCAACGCCAACTTTCAGAAGTGACTTACATAACCGGAACTTCACAATTGCAGAATTTTTTAATGAAGCAATCGGGCATGCAGGGAATGATTGGCAACAAACTGTTTTTAAACCACAAGCTTATTTTGGATTGTAAAAATGAAAAATTCAAAATCGAATAAATGGTTTGCAGTAGAAGTTAAAGTTTGCGGTTTATCTTTGAAATACGGAATTTTCAGTCTGTTATAAATGTTCAAATGAGGTGAATTCGATAGCGAACAATAACAGTTTGGTCGTAGGATTGCATATGGCAAGATATTTAGAAGAATTTCAGATGTTTCTTAATTCCGTTAAATAAAAAAATCCCGCTTCACATTACTGTTCTGCGGGATTTTTAACCAAACTTAACCAACCAAAATCTTATTATCTTTTATTTTTTTCCATTACAGCTTTTTCATCTTTTTTAACGGCCTCGATTTCTTCAGCACTCATTTTGGCTTTTGTGCCATCGGCTTTGTAATAGTAGTAATCGTCTTCGTTGTAACCGGAACCACTTTCATAACCGTAATCAGTGTCGTAGTTCATGTTGTCGTAACCGTTTCCGCCGTAAGGCATGTAAGTGTAACCTGTACTGTAGCCGTTTACATAGCCGATTACATCAATGATATGACCTCTTCTGTCGTACATTATTCGTAAGCCACCTACTTGAGAAAGGGCGAAACTGTTGTATCTCATATAAACAGATCCTACGCGTTTCACTCGGTTGTATCCGTCGTAGTTGATAAACACGTTTCCGATGCGTCTTACTCTTCCAAAGTTATCGTGCTCAATTCGAACACCGTAGTTTGAAGGGCCGTAATGAACTGCTGTACGAACTCCGGGTGCTCCGTAAGTAACATTTGTTGATCCTCTTCTTGGTCCTGAAGGACGAGTGTTGAAATCAAATTGTCCGTCAGGGAAAACGTAGAATTCAATTCCGCGTTCCAGGAACATAATAGGTTCTGCATCTCTGTAATCAACACTGTGACGAGGACCTTTTCCATTGATATCAGAAAAAACAGGGTTTTCTGACGCATAAGCCATACTTCCTACCAGAAGTATACTGGCTACTAAAAGAGTAATTTTTTTCATGATATTTAAATTTAATGGTTTACCTACTCGTATCGTTTTTCGGTTTTCACGGTTCTGAATTTTTGTTTAATGATTCAGTTGATAAGTAGTATCCAATTTGCGTGCCAAAAATTAACGTCCCTTTTTTTTGAAGAAGCGGATTGTATTTATATTGCTGATAATCAAATATTTGTGATTAATAAAAAAATCTCACTTCTTTTTGGAAATGAGATTTGTAAATTGAAAATAAAATGTTCTTTTATTTTATTTTTTCCGCGAAAGCGATGATATGACCGTCCAAATCGGCAAAATAGCAAACACGGTCGCTCCAGTTTCGGTCTTCAATGCCACTGATGATTCTCGCACCGGATTGTAACGCATTCTTATATTCCAATTCGATGTTTTCCACATAAAAATAGAGTTCACAACGCGGAATTCCGTTTCCTTTTTCCGGATGAACAGTTGTAGGAGTGATGATTTTAGCGATTCCATCATTGGGCATTAATCCGATTTTAAGGGTTTCGGAGAGTGTAAATTCAGTCATACCCGGAACTTCAAGCGTTGGTTTTGTTCTGAAAACGGCTTCATAAAAGCGGGAGCTGACCTCTTGGTTGGCTACATAAAGAATAAATTCGGATGCTAGGAGATGTTTCATTTGCAATTTTAATTTATCAGATTGAAAAATATAAAAAAAACACCATTATAAGTTAAAATTTTATAAATTCGTAAACCAAAACTAACTTACTTAACTAAAACTAACAAAAAATGACCTTTTTAAAGCAAAAAAGAGTGTTGTTGTTATTGGCTTTTTTTAGTCTGCAAATCACCACTGCGCAGACTTTTATTCAGCGTTATGCAGATATTGTCAACCAAACATCACAAACCAACATTACTAACAATTTAACAGAGTACGAAGCACTTGGGGTGAAGCGTAGAGGAACAGCAGCCTTGCAAAATACCTTGGATTGGTTAAAAAATAAATATTTGAGCTATGGCTATACGGCCAGTCAGATGACGGAAGACAGCTATACAAATTCCTCTTACACCTGTAAAAATTTAATTTTAACCAAAGTTGGAACTGTTTATCCCAATACATACGTAATTGTTTGCGGTCACTATGATTCCATTACAGGAACAGGAACCAATGATAACGGAAGCGGAGTGGTTTCAATTTTGGAAATCGCACGATTACTGCAAAATGTTCCGACAGAATATTCCATTAAATTTATCAATTTCAGTGGCGAGGAAGATGGACTAATCGGAAGTCAGCATTTTGTGACTTCTGTTGTTAACGGTACTACGCCTAAGATGAATATAAAATTGGTTTTCAATTTAGACGAAGTGGGCGGTGTTGCCGGAATGACAAATAACAACATCACTTGTGAGAAAGATACCAATGGTTCACCATCAACGAATAATGCGGCTTCTGCAACAATCACCAACGAGTTAATTGCTTGTGTAGGACTGTATTCTCCGCTTCAAACGACATTGTCTTACGCATACGCATCAGATTATATGCCTTTCCAAGCCAATAACGAAATCATTACCGGTTTTTTTGAAACCAATGAAACTACTCATAAACACACGGCTACCGATTTATTAGTCAACATGGATCCGGTGTATAATTATAAAGTTGCCAAAGCTGCAACCGGTGCCACTTTGCATTTTGCCAAAGCAAGTACAACATTAAGCAATGAGGAATTCAATGCCGATTTTCAAATCAGTTATTTTCCTAATCCGACAAAAGGAAAGCTTAATATTAATTTAGGAACGTTACCTCAAAATAATTATACGTTTTCATTGATCGATATTCAGGGGAAACAGGTTTATGCAAATTCAATTTCCAATGCGAAGCAAATAGAAACCATCGATGTGTCTCAATTCAGCAAAGGAATTTATATGGGGATTTTAGAATCGGGAACTAACCGAATCACTAAAAAAATTGTTATTGAATAAAACAAAAAACGGTAATTGAGTATTTTCAACTACCGTTTTTTTTATTGTTATTATTTGGGCGTGTTCGCCGCGGCGAACGGGCTATCCCTTTCAATCTTTTTTGTTGCAACGTTTAGGTTTAAGATCAAAAAAGTACAAACAAAAAAGGATTTTCACTGCTATCCCTCACGCAGTTATACCTGACAGCCACTGGCTGTCCTCCTTTTAATTTCAAATCTCACGCGGCCCAGTTGTTATAACTTCTCTTTCAGGTATTTCCCTGTAACGGATTTTGCATTTTTGGCAATTTCTTCCGGTGTACCGAACGCCATTAAATTCCCGCCGTTCTCACCACCTTCCGGACCAATGTCGATAATATAATCGGCACATTTAATCAAATCCAGATTGTGTTCAATCACGATAATGGAATGTCCTTTTTCAATTAAAGCATCAAACGAAGCCAATAATTTTTTGATGTCGTGAAAATGCAAACCAGTTGTAGGTTCGTCAAATACAAATAATGCTTTGTCTTTGGTGGCACCTTTTACTAAAAAAGAAGCCAGCTTAATACGCTGTGCCTCACCACCGGAAAGGGTAGAGGAGGATTGCCCCAATTGCACATAACCCAAACCAACATCCTGAAGCGGCTGCAATTTTTGCGTGATTTTGGTTTGTTTGTGATTGTTGAAAAACGCTATGGCATCATCAATAGTCATCGTTAAAATGTCATCGATGTTTTTATTTTCATAATTGACTTCCAGAATTTCTTTCTTAAAGCGTTTTCCACCACAGGTTTCACATTCCAGATGTACGTCGGCCATAAATTGCATTTCAATCGTTACTTCACCATCGCCTTTGCAGGTTTCACAGCGACCACCTTCCACGTTAAACGAGAAATGTTTCGGTTGATAGCCGCGCATTCTTGATAACTGTTGTTTCGAAAATAAATCACGGATGTCGTCATACGCTTTGATGTAGGTTACCGGATTGGAACGCGAACTTCTTCCAATCGGATTCTGATCGACGTATTCAATATGTTTTACATGCGAATAACTTCCTGCCAACTCGGTAAACTGACCGGCTTTTTCGCCCACGCCTTCCAGTTTTTTCTGGATGGCAGGGAATAATATTTTTTTCACTAACGTACTTTTTCCACTTCCGGAAACGCCGGTAATCACCGTTAAGCATTCCAAAGGAAAAGTAACATTGATGTTTTTTAAGTTGTTTTCTCGCGCCCCGATAACATCAACGTGGTTTTTAAATTTCCGACGTTTTTTCGGGACTTCAATTTCCATTTTTCCATTTAGGTATTGTGCGGTAAGCGAATCGGCTTTCAGGATTTCTTCGTAAGTGCCTTGTGCGACCAATTCACCGCCCAAAGTTCCGGCTTCCGGTCCGATGTCGATAATCATATCCGCCGCTTTCATAATGTCTTCGTCGTGTTCCACCACAATTACGGTATTTCCTAAATTGCGTAAATCTTCCAGTACTTTTATCAGTCGTTCGGTGTCTTTCGGGTGTAAACCAATACTCGGTTCGTCCAAAATATACATGGAACCCACTAAACTGCTTCCCAACGAAGTCGCCAAATTGATACGTTGTGATTCGCCACCGGAAAGCGTTGCTGAATTTCGGTTCAGCGTCAGATAATTTAAGCCCACTTCATCCAAAAAGCGCAAACGGTTATTGATTTCCAATAAAAGACGTTTGGCTACTTTTTCGTCGTATTCGGATAAGGTTAATGCTTTGAAAAATTCAATCAGGTTTTTAATCGGTAAATCCACTAAATCGGAGATGGTTTTGCCTCCAACTTTGATGTAATTGGCTTCAGGACGCAAGCGTTTTCCTTTGCAGCTGTTGCATTTCGTTTTTCCGCGGTAACGCGACAACATTACACGGTTTTGGATTTTATAATTTTTCTCTTCCAGCTCCTGAAAGAAGTCGTCGAGTCCTACAAAATATTTGTTACCTTTCCAAATTAGTGCTTTGTGTTCGTCACTTAATTCGAAAAAAGGTTTGTGAATCGGGAAATCGAAATGATGACTGTTGTTTACCAATTGGTCGCGGTACCAGCCCATACTTTCACCACGCCAAGGATAAATGGCATTTTCGTAAACGGAAAGTGCTGTATTCGGAATCACTAATTCTTCATCAATTCCGATGACGTTTCCGTAACCTTCACATTTCGGACAAGCTCCGTACGGATTGTTAAAACTGAACAAATGTACATTCGGCTCCAGAAACGTAATGCCGTCCAATTCGAAATTATTACTGAAAACCAATCGTTTTTCCGAACCCAATTCCTGTAAATAACATTCGCCTTTCCCTTCATAAAATGCGGTTTGAATTGCATCGGCCAATCGATTGAAGAATTCTTCTTCCTCTTTCACTACAATTCGGTCGATGATTAACAAAACGTCTTTATTATCAAGGGAATGCTGGTCGATTTCATCCAGACGAACCATTTCATTGTTCACCAGAATTCGTGCAAAACCTTGTTGTAACAGTACTTTTAATTTGTCTTCCAACGCTCTGCCTTGTTCCAGATGAATAGGGGAGAGTAACAGCCATTTGCTGTCTAAATCGAAGCTTTTTACTTCGTTGATGACATCACTAACGGTATGTTTTTTAACTTCATTGCCGGAAACTGGCGAAAAAGTTTTCCCGATTCGGGCGTATAATAACTTGAGGTAGTCATAAATTTCAGTGGAAGTCCCTACAGTGGAACGGGCATTGGTAGTGTTTACTTTCTGTTCGATGGCAATGGCAGGAGCGATTCCTTTGATGTATTCCACTTTTGGTTTGTCTAAACGACCGAGGAACTGACGTGCATAGGAAGATAAACTTTCCACATAACGGCGCTGTCCTTCGGCATAAAGCGTGTCGAAAGCCAAACTTGATTTTCCGGAACCCGAAAGCCCGGTAATAACCACAAGTTTATTTCGCGGAATCGCCACATCCACATTCTTAAGATTGTGAAGTTGCGCTCCTTTTATAATGATATTTTTCTTCGGTTCGAGTGTTGTGATGTCGGTTTTCATAGAACTAAGTCGGTGAAATGCAAAGATAGTCAAAAACCAATTTTTAAAGAATTTGTTTCGGGATTATTACGTACAGAATTACGGGATTAAGATCTGTTTGTTTGATTTCTCTAAACTGATTATTTTGTTGATTTTCATGCGATATTTAAGATTTATTGTGTGAAAATATGTTAAATTTTAAATTTTTATTTGTCAGATAAAAATATTTATTGTTATATTTGGATATAATTAGTCAACCAAAAACAACATTTGCCTATCGTATAAAAATACTTTTTAGAGATTTTTAATCTATTCCCAAACCAAAAACTAAAAGGTATTATTATGGCTAATGTTGTACTTCCGGACGCAGTCCTAGTGAAAAATTATGTAGGTGGAGACGAAATTGCTTTAGCTACATTAATAGAAAGACACCAATCTAAGATTTACGGTTTCATTTATTCTAAGGTAATGGACAGAGATGTTACCGAGGATATCTTTCAGGACACCTTTATTAAAGTCATCAAAACTTTAAAAACGAAAAATTATAACGAAGAAGGTAAATTTTTGCCTTGGGTTATGAGAATTGCCCATAATTTAATTGTGGATCATTTTCGTAAAACCAAAAAAATGCCTTTCAACAGAGATACGGAGGAATATTCTGTTTTTTCGATTATGACGGATAACAGTCCGAATATTGAGAGCAGAATCATTTCCGAACAGGTAGAAGTTGATTTGCAACGTTTGATAAACGAATTGCCGGACGATCAGCGTGAAGTATTGGTGATGCGTATTTATGATGACTTGAGTTTCAAGGAAATAGCTGATTTGACAGGGGTTAGCATCAATACCGCGTTGGGTAGAATGCGTTATGCTTTAATGAACCTGAGAAAGGTTATCGAAAAAAATCAAATTATTTTAACCAATTAAACAATATTTGGATTGCTGTTGCGTTATTGTATTAAATTTAAAGCACATACAATGGCAAAACTCTACTCTAAGAAGAAAAAAGCAAGTCCGAAAATGTTACCAAAAAAAGAAACAGTAAGTTTTCTGCTCAGCTACTCTAAAGCATTGAGCATTACAAAAGCAGGTGACTTAACTTTTGAGACCATTGCTAATTAGGAAAATGCCCCGAGATGATAATTTCGGGGCATTTTTTATTTGTTTTTATAGTATTCGTCCAAAACCGATTTTCTTCCGATGGTTTTTGTAATGATATCTTTTTCCAGATTCCAACCGCGAGCCGGCGAATATTCCCTACCGTACCAAATAATCTGAAGGTGTAAATCGTTCCATAATGCTTCGGGAAAAATGCGTTTAGCATCTTTTTCGGTTTGTTGTACGTTTTTGCCGTTGGTTAAATTCCAGCGGTACATTAAGCGATGAATGTGGGTATCAACCGGGAAAGCCGGGACTCCGAATGCCTGACTCATTACTACACTTGCCGTTTTATGTCCAACCGCCGGTAAAGCCTCTAAATGTTCAAAACTTTGTGGGACTTCTCCACCGTGTTTTTCAATCAGAATTTGTGATAAACCGTGAATTCCTTTTGATTTCATTGGCGAAAGTCCGCACGGTTTGATAATTTCCCTGATTTCTTCCACGGATAATTTTACCATGTCATACGGATTGTCTGCTTTAGCGAAAAGTAACGGCGTAATTTGGTTTACCCGAACATCTGTACACTGCGCCGAAAGTAAAACTGCTATCAGTAGCGTATATGCATCTTTATGATCTAACGGGATTGGAATTTCCGGATAAAGTTCATTTAACGTATTTATAACAAATGTTACCTTCTCGTCTTTGGTCATTTTTAGCTACTTTTATAAAAAACAAATATACACTTATGACAACATTAAAAAAAGGCGATAAAGCGCCAAATTTTTCAGGAGTGGATCAGGATGGGAAATCACATTCTTTAGCAGATTACGTTGGTAAAAAGTTAGTTGTATTTTTTTATCCGAAAGCCAATACGCCGGGATGTACCGCAGAAGCCTGTGATTTAAGAGATAATTTTGAACGCTTTCAGGCGAACAATTATGCTTTGTTGGGCGTTAGTGCCGACAGTCAGAAAGCGCAAGGAAAGTTTAAGGACAAATTTTCGTTTCCGTTTCCACTTTTAGCTGATGAAGACAAAAAAGTAATCGAAGCGTTTGGCGTTTGGGGACCGAAGAAATTTATGGGAAGGGAATACGATGGCATTCACAGAACCACTTTTGTAATAGACGAAAAAGGAATTATCGAAGAGGTAATTTCCGATGTCAAAACCAAAGCACATGCGGCTCAGATATTGGGTTAGTACTCAATATTTTTGTAATAAATGTTAGAGATAAAAAAAGAGTTAGACTGAATGTATTTCATCTAACTCTTTTTTATTTTTTATAATGTACAAACTGCGTTCTGCAATCTACTAACTATTTTGGTTGTTCTTCCAGTAATTTTTTTTCGTCGTAACCGAAAAGATGATTTTTCTTGATGAGTTCGGCAATACCTTCCGGAAGCATTTCTTCCCATCCTTTTTTACCTTTACTAATCATTTTCAATACTTCACGGGAGAAAATTTTAAGGTGGTCTTTATCGAAATCGGTAATGTCCATTACTTTTCCGTTGTAGGCGAAGAATTTGTACAATTCTTTCATACGCGGGTGCACCTTAAGGTTTTGTGAGTTGATAATTTCTCCGTTTTCGTCTTCCATTGGATACAGGAACACTTTTAAATCACGATAGAATAATTTACCGAACGCTTCCAGGATTCCTCCGCTCAAATGACGGTAGTATTTCTCGTCGAAAATATCAATTAAGTTACTCACACCCATGGCTAATCCCATGCGGGCTTTTGTGTATTCGGAGAAATATTCCACTACTTTGTAGTATTCCTGGAAGTTTGAAATCATCACGGTTTGCCCTAAGGAACAAAGCAATTCGGCTCTGTCCATGAAGTCTAATTCGTCGATTTCGCCTTCGGAACGTAAGTTGGAAAGTGTAATCTCAAAAACCACTAAGGCGTTTTCTTTTTCCACTTTCTTTTCCTGAAGGAACATTTCCAGTGATTTCTCATACATATCCATGTTCACTTTGGTTACCGGGCGGAAACTTCCGCGCAAAGCCAAAATGTTTTTCTTGTATAAAATCGCAGCCGGTAATACGTTTTTTCCATCGGGGCCAAACATAACCGCATCGGTCATTCCGTTTTTAACCAATTGTAAACTCATCAATCGGTTGTCTACATCCTTAAAACGTGGACCGGAGAAGTTAATGGTGTCAATTTCCAATTGGTCTTTGTCCAAATGGTCGTATAAGTAGCGTAATAATTTTTTAGGATCGTTGTATTTGTAAAACGCTCCGTAAATCAGGTTAACCCCTAAAATTCCTAATGTTTCTTGTTGTAATTTGGAGTCGTTTTCTTTGAAACGGATGTGTAAAATAATCTCATTGTAGTCTTCACCGGGCTCTACCTGAAAATTGATTCCTACCCAGCCATGACCTTTAAATTGTTTGGCAAAGTCAATAGTAGCCACGGTATTGGCATAACTGAAAAAGATTTTGTCCGGATGTTTTTCGCGATCCAAACGCTCTTCAATCAATCGGGTTTCATGGGTAAGCATTTTTCTAAGACGACTTTCCGTAACATAACGACCGTCATCTTCAACACCATAAATAGCATCACTGAAGTCTTTGTCGTATGCTGACATTGCTTTTGCAATGGTTCCCGAAGAACCTCCGGTACGGAAAAAGTGTCTTACGGTTTCCTGTCCGGCGCCAATTTCAGCAAAAGTTCCGTAGATATTTTTGTTAAGGTTTATTCGTAGTGCCTTATCTGCTATAGCGGGTATAACTTCAATCTCGCGATCTCCTTTTAATTTGATTTCGCTTCCTATATTCTTCATAATTCCGTTTATATTGACAAAGTTAACAAAATAGCTATTTTTACAAAAGATAAATAATCCTATTTTTGTAAAAAACAATACGATTTTGAAAGTATATTTTTTAGGAACCGGAACTTCACAGGGAATTCCTGTAATTGGAAGCCATCATTCGGTGTGTTTGAGTAATGATTTTAAAGACAAACGTTTGCGGGTTTCCATCTGGATTCACTGGGACGAGCACTCTTTCGTGGTGGATTGCGGTCCCGATTTCCGTCAGCAAATGTTGGCCGCCAATTGCCATGATTTGGACGGAATTCTGTTTACACACGAACATGCTGATCATACGGCCGGTTTGGACGATATTCGTCCGTATAATTTCAGAAAGGGGCCTTTACCGATTTTTGCACACGAACGGGTACTTAGAAGTCTGAAAAGACGTTTTGATTATATTTTTGAAACCGAAAACCGATATCCGGGCGCACCTTCGGTTGAAGTCAATGAAATTGAGAATAATAAACCTTTCACAATTGGAAATAAAACTGCTATCCCGATATCCGTTTGGCACGGCGATTTGCAGGTTTTCGGATTCAGAATCGACGATTTTGCCTATCTCACGGATGTGAAAACGATTGATGAGTCGGAAATCGAGAAATTAAAAGGGGTTAAGGTCTTGGTAGTCAATGCGCTTAGGGAAGAACCGCATGCAACGCATTTTAATTTGCAGGAAGCGTTGGATTTTATAGCTTTGGTACAGCCGGAAAGCGCTTATTTAACACATATCAGTCACCTTTTGGGATTCCATGAAGAAGTGGCTAAAAAATTGCCAAAGAATGTATTTTTGGCTTACGATAACCTAGAAATTACAGTTTAAAAATGAAAAAAGCAGTATTATATTTATTTATTCTGTCCTTATTGTTTAACGTGTTTCAGTACATGAATTCTACAAAAATCCTGAAAACACAAAGCAAAGAAATCGAGAATGCCAAAGCGAAAATCAAAATGGTAAGAGATTCTTCGAATATTGTTTACAATCAGATGTTGGATGCAAATTATTTCTCTTTGGAAATGAACGATGAATCGATGGATTATTTTGAGAATTACAGCATTCCGGAATTAACAGAGAAAATTAAAAACGAATTATTGGCGTTAAATGATAATCCGAAAGGAAATCCACTGGTCCCTTATGACGCGATTGACGGAAACAAATTCATTATCAATAAAATAAAAATAATCAATCACCGTTGGATTATTGCCGATATTTATTCCGGAACGCTTAGAGGTGAAATTCTGATTAAGTATTTTGTCAACGAAAATAAGCCTACGGATTTTGAAACCATAGAAACGATTTTATTTCCCAAAGTGAAAAATGTACAATAAAATTGTAGTAATTTAGTTTTTATTATCCGACTTAACGATAACCACCACCACATGAAAACAATTTTACATAGCATTCTGGCAGTTTTGTTGCTGACATCCTGTGATTTCATCTTTAAGGATCATTCGAAGGATGATGCTGTTGTTTTGGATCAAAAACCTGTAGTGTTAGGTAATGATAAAGACGATAAAGGATGTGTTGCTTCGGCAGGATATATGTGGTCAGAAACCCGTAAAGGTTGTATCCGTGTTTTTGAAGAAGGATTCCGATTGACACCTTATAAAAGTCAGGCCGATTCCATAGATGTTGACGGTGAGCAGGCTACTCTTAATGCTTATGTTGTGTTCAGTGAGGATAAAGCGGTAGCCGAATTATTCTTGCCGAGTGCCAAAAAATCCATGTTGCTGAAAAGAGAAAGTGAAGGAAAGCCTTATATACAAGCCGATTGGATGCTGGAAGCATGGAAAGGTTATGTGCTGAAAAAAGGAAATAAGATTGAATATGTTTCAGCAGTTGCTGTAGAAAAGAAAATAACCGGCAGTGATGTTGGGGAATAAAAAAAGCTCCAAGTGGAGCTTTTTTTATTTGCTGTTTTCAAGCCAATTCTTAAAATCATAAAAATTCTGCGGTGCCACGCCGTGACCGACCGGATATTCTTTATAAACCACATCCAACCCTAAACTCTTAAAAAATTCAGGAGCTTTTCGGGCCCAATCCACCGGAATCACCTGATCGACCGTTCCGTGTGAAATGAAGAATTTCAGTTTGCTGATGTCGTTGTTTTTATAATCTTCTTTTACGATATCCAAATTCAGATAACCACTTAAAGCCACTACACGCTGTACTTTTTCGGGATACGAAAGCGCTACCGAATAACTCAGAATCGAACCCTGACTGAAACCAATCAGTGTTACGTTATCGGCATCAATCGGATAGGCAGCCACCAATTCATCAATGAAATTTGCAATCAAATCGCGGGAAGCCCTAGCTTCGTCATTATCGGAGAATTTGTTTTCATCGGCATCAAAATGAATCGCATACCAAGCGTTTCCATATGGTGGAAGCGGGTAGGGTGCACGGGCTGAAATCACAAAGTATTCGTCCGGTAATTCCTGTGCGAAGGAAAATAAATCTTCTTCGTTACTGCCGTAACCGTGCAATAACAATAGTAATGGATTTTTTTCTTTTTTTACTTTCGGTTCTCTAACGAGATGGTATAAAGATAAATTCATGTTAGGCTAAATTTTTAAACCATTTCTGGAAATGTTCTCCCAATAGCGGAATCACTTTCATTTCGCCCTGAACGGCTCCGAGAAATCCGTAAATCCAAAGCACAAAAATGAACACATAGAAAGCCGATGAAACCATCCAACTGTCGAAATAACCAATAAAATAGGCTAAAATGTAAAACGTTATGTTAATTCCGAAAGCCTGACGAATATGAAAACCCGCAAACGGATTTTTAGGTTCCAGATTCATGAAAATCGCAATAATACTTCCTAAAATGGTAAAGTAACTTATAATCGCGGTCGTTTTTCCTTCTTGTACTGAATTGTTTTCCATGACGAGTAATTAGTTTAAAATCAATTGTCGGTTATTGTAAATGCCGTAAGCACGTCCTTTCATCGGTTGTCCTAAAAAAGCGGAGTTTTTCGATTTGGAAAGGATATTTTCTTTGCTGAATTCCCAGTTTCCTTCTGTTGTAAATAACGTTAATGAAGCGATAGTACCTTCTTTAATCGGTTGTTTTTCGATTCCGAAAACGTTCTTTCCGTAAACGAATTTTTCAATGATAATTTCCGTCGGCAAAACTGTCTGCAAGGCACCAAAAGCACTTTCCAATCCGATGGTTCCGTTTTTGGCATTGTCGAACTCCATCTTCTTATGTTCAATATCCAACGGATTATGATCGGACGTAATAAAATCAATTGTTCCTTTCAAAACGCCTTCAATCAACGCTTTTCTGTGATTTTCATCGCGTAATGGTGGCGTTACTTTGTATCTTGTGTCAAATCCGGTTAAAACATCATCAGTTAAAACCAAATTATGAACCGCAACACTGCAGGTTACATTCAGCCCTTTGGCTTTAGCTTCTTGTATTAATTGTACTGATTTTGCTGTAGATATCGTCGGAATGTGCATTTTTCCACCAGTATATTCCAGTAAAAACAGGTTTCGTGTTACTTCTAATTCTTCTGCAAGTGGCGGAATGCCTTTTAACCCTAATTTTGTACTCACAATACCTTCATGGACCACGCCGTTTCCTTTGATGGTTTTGTCCTGACAATAGGCGATTACCAATCCGTCAAAATCCTGAACATACTGTAACCCGATTTTCAACAGATTCGCATTGTCAGAACTTTTATTATAATCGCCAAAAGCAATCGCACCGGCGTTTTTCATGTCGAACATTTCGGCTAAATCGTTGCCTTCACTGTTTTTGGTAAATGCACCAATCGGGTGTAATTGTGTAGCAAAACCATTCGCTTTATTCAAAACAAAACTTACTTGCGACTGGTTATCAATCACCGGAAGTGAATTCGGTTGTAGCGCCACATTGGTAAAACCGCTTTTTGCCGCTGTGGTCAATCCGTTTGCAATGGTTTCGCGGTCTTCAAATCCGGGTTCACCAAAGGAAACCGAAGCGTCAAACCAACCTTGCGAAACGTGAAGGTTATCCAGTTCAACAACCTGAAGATTTTCGTCATTGGTAAGGTTTTGACCAATTTTTGTTATGATGCCATCGATAATTTTAATGTCGGCTTTCTGGTTGTGAAATGCACTTTCTTTATCGATAATAGTTGTGTTTTTTAAAATTACGTTCATTTTACGAATTTTTGGATCAGTAGTTCGAGTAATAAAAATAGTAGTGTTGCAATTATAAAATATTTCCAGACTTCGTTGCCGGTTCGTGTCGAATGAATATCGTTAAAAACCGCTTCCACCGAAGTTACGGAAGTAAAATTATCAAATAGATTGTCGTTTATCAGGCTCAAATCGCTTTCGGTTCGGGCGTGATTGAAACTGATGTTTTTCAAAACTTCTTTGTTCTTCATCACCGAAAAATTACCCGATTGTTCCGGATAATCGCCAAAGGTCAATTTAATTTTGTTGTTCAGAATTTGTTGCATCGGAATGAAATCGGAAGTTTTGTTGGCAATGGTAACCACTTCATCTTTAGATAATAAAACATCTAAAACCAGATTTTGGTTTTCTCCGATGGTATAGGCTGAAATTCCGGTTTTCTGATTGTTCTGTGCCATGTTATAAAACGTCGGAACAATCAAAGGCGAATTCTGGAAGTTGCTGTTGGTTTTGTTTATCGGCGCCGAAAAAACATATAAATGTCCAATTTTGTTGGTTGTTGAACCTAAGAAAACGGATTGGTCGGAAAAACTTAAAATCGGAGCACTGTTGCCACTCATCGCAAAAGCCGCATTGACTTTCGGATACTGGAAATTGTCGGTTTTCTTTTCAAAAACGGTTTGGTACAATGGGTGACTGAACGCGATTTTGGTAATCTGTTTTTCCTGATTTTGAAGGGAACCGAATTTGATTCCGCTAAAATTAGTTAAAAAAGTATTCAGATTTTGCGCCGAACTTTCCGCGGAAGGAATCAGTACCACATTACCGCCTTTTTCATAAAATGCTTTCAAAGTAGTCATTAACGCTTGCGGAATGTCTTTTATTTCGTTTAAAACGATGGCGTCCTGTTTGTCAATCGCATTATAATCGACCGCATTTAATTCGGAACTCGTGTAATTGAATTCGTCCGAAGTATAAATTCGGGATAAGAATTCGTTTTTCTGGCTTTCACCGATGACAATTACATTCGACTTTTCCGGTTTGGAAATACTGAAATAATAGGTGTTGTCGTACGTCAGACTTTTATCTTCAATGGAAACATAGCCGTGAAAATCTTTTTTCGGTAAATTAAACTGAACCGATTTTTTGTTATTTTCCAGTTTTACCACTGTTTTGGCAATCAGGTTTTTTCCGTTGTAAACCGACATTGAAATATCGCTTTCAATGGCTCCAAAAGCGCTCACGTCGACTTTAATTTCATAAAACGTTTCCGATTGTCCGCTGATGGAAACTGCATCAATGCTGACATTGTTTTGGTTTTCGGCTTTCGGAATCCAATAATAAACCGGCGAATTTTCGTTTAGTTTTTCAAGACTTTTCGATTGTGCATTAACCGCATCGGTAATAATGAAAATGTCTTTCGGAGTATTGTGTTTTTTGGTTTCGATTTTGGTCAGCAGAAAATCCAACTGAAACGGTGTAGCGCTGTATTGTAGGTTTTGCAGGTCTTTCTGAATCGATTTGATATCGGTATCCCAAAACGTTTCGGTATTGGTTATTAAGGAGAAACGTTGGTTTTCCGGAGTGTTTTCCAATAATTCCTGTACCGCACGTTTCAATAATTCGCCACGACTGCCTTTGGCTTGCATCGAAAAGGAATTGTCCAAAATAATAACCATTTCGTTTCCGCTGTTCTGACTGTCTTTGGCCTTAAAAAAGGGTTGCGCAAAAGCAATAATCAGACAGGCTAATAAAAGCAATCGGGTAGCTAACAGTAACCATTTTTTGATTTTGGAACTCTTTCGGGTTTGAATGCTGAGCTCTTTCAGGAAGCGAACATTGGTGAAATATTCGGTCTTAAAACGTCGTAACTGAAATAAATGCACCAAAATTGGTATCACCAATAAAAAAAGGAAATACAGAATTTCGGGATGTTTGAATTGCATTTAGTTGTAAAGATTTTTCAAAGATAACTATTTTTAGTGTTCAGTATTCAGTATTCAGTGTTCAGAGTACAGTTTTTTTCTGATTACTGTCAACCTAATCACTGGCTACCGTCTACTACTTTTTCTGCAATCTGCAATCTGCAATCTGCCAACTGATTACTGACCACTGCCTATTACTTCTTCTTTCTCTTCGCAGCACGTTTTCTTTCGACCTCTCTGTTTCTTGGTGCTGTTTTTCTAGGCTTAGTTTTCCCTGGACCACCAAGATTAACTTGTTTGTTTTTATCTGATTTTTCATGAAATGCCGCACCACCTTCAAGCTTGACTTTCTTCATCAGGAATTTGACTTTTTTCTTGTCTTTTTCAAATTCCAAACGTTTTTCTTCAATTTTTATACCTTCGGGTAATGGTAAGATTTCAAGTTCTTTTTCCATTAAAAGTTCGGCTTCTACCTGGAATTCTTCCTCTGACGGTGCGATTAAACTGATTGCGATACCTTCTTTATCGGCACGACCTGTACGACCGATTCGGTGTATGTATTGTTCCGGAGTTTCCGAGAATTGCATGTTGATTACGTGGGTAATATCGGAAATATCCAAACCACGCGCCATGATGTCGGTAGTTACGATGCCGCGAATTTCTCCGGCCTGAAAACTAGCCATCGTATTCAAACGGTAATTTTGCGATTTATTGGAATGGATTACGCCGAATTGCCCCGGGAAATCTTCTTCCAAAAGATCCATTAAAATATCGGCGACTCTTTTGTTGTTGATGAAAATAAGGATGCGCTCCAAAGCTTCATCTTGCGATAATAAATGTTTAAGAACATTCACTTTCGTAAGGAAATTGGGAACGTGATACGCAAATTGCTGTATTTTTTCCAAAGGAGTTCCGGATTGCGCTAAGGAAACTTCTTCCGGGAAATCGAAATATTCGTCCAAAAGTTCATCTACTTCATCGGTCATCGTTGCTGAAAATAGGATGTTCTGGCGTTTTGGACGCATCATCGAAAGGATGGAAGTGATTTGGAATCGGAACCCTAAATTCAGGATTTCATCGAACTCGTCAATAACCAATTTCTGCATTTCGTCGAAACGAACTACGTTGTCCAATGCCAAGTCCATCATACGACCCGGAGTTCCTACTAATACGTCAACACCTTGATAAACAGATGTTTTTTGGGTATTGATGTTCACTCCACCATACACTCCTAAAACACGAACCGACATGTATTTGGTCAGTTTTTCGACTTCTTCAGCCACTTGTACCACCAATTCACGAGTGGGAACGATAATTACCACTTTTGGTGTGTGCGTAGGCGTGAATTTCCATTGTTTTAAGATAGGAAGTAAGTAAGCATACGTTTTACCCGTACCGGTTTGGGCAATTCCCATAACATCGCGTCCCGACATGATTACCGGAAATGATTTCACCTGAATGGGTGTAGGCGTGGTTAAGCCCAAATCATCAATGGCTTTTTGTAAGGATTTCGGAAGATTGAATTGCTCAAAAGTACTCATAAAACGTATATTTTGTGCAAAGATACAATTTCTGAGTCAGTTATTGCTAATTGACTAATATCGATGTGAGTCTGTTAGTCTCCGGAAATAAATAGAAAGTAAAGTTATACCAAATTCGTCTGCAATAAATGTTTTACTTTTTTAACTAACTCTGTCGGATCAAAAGGTTTTGCTATGAAATCGTCAACGCCTAAATTGGAAACTTCCACAACGGTTTGATCTTCTTTTCCCAATGAGGAAATCATGATTATTGGAATGTTCGGATAATTGGTTTTTGAAAACAGCGTAATTTCCAAACCGGATTTGAAAGGCATCATAATATCCGAAATGATTAAATCCGGAAGTACTGTTTCAATTTTTTCGATTCCCTGAATCCCGTCTGTGGCGATATGGGTTTCAAATCCTTCTTTTTTCAGAAGAAAATCCAAAATATTGATGATAATCTTATCATCTTCAATAAGTAATATTTTTTTCATATATGTAAAATTTATTTGTTACAGGTCATATATGGTATCGCTTTTTATTTATTGGTGTTTGCTTGCGCAAACTTCTTGTTAATGGCGATTTCATGCGTATGCGGTATTTAAATTATAGATTTAAAATTTGTACTGAAGTGAAAAAAACAAATCGAATTCGTTTTGAAAAGCATCCGGAGCGTATTCCTGATGATTAAACATTCCTTGTAAACCAACACAATAATGTTCCCATAACAGTTTGTAATATCCGGCTCCGATTCTGTAGGAACTCAAGGCAACCCTTTGTTGGAATTGTCCCAAAGTTACTCTTTCGTCCGGTGAGGTTCCATAACCGGCAATTACAGTTGCATAATCGTATTTGGTATCAAAATAATAACGTGTCGTAGCGGTGAAAGCCGGATACATTTTGCTGTTTTCCCATTGCCAATATGATTTCAGATTGAACCAATAGGAACCAACATATTTTCCGATGCCAACCACTCCGGCACCTAAATCTTTATCAACGGTTCTTGTGTAACGAACTCCTAAATCGCCTTCCCAACTTTTACCCAGTGTATGGAAAAAGGAATAAGCGGCGCGAAGTGTTGGGAAAACCGTATTGTCACCCAAAGCAACATTGGCAAACGAATAACTTTTTTTGCCATGTGTGAAATAGGTTTCGAATTCCGATTGGAATCCCGAATTGACACTTTCCCCGAAATAACGACGGTCGGCAAAATTGACGCGGCCGATTAGGGTTAATTTTTTTCGTTCCCGGATGTATTGTAATCCGAGTAAATGCCACGGTCCAACACCATTGCGACTGAAAGTGGTGAAATTATAGTTCAATCCGATGCGGTCGGAAACGGATTTCAGTTTTAATTCGGTTAGCTGATTTTGTAAATTTTTATCATCAGGAAATTTTTCGGCAACGGAATTCAGATAGTTGATGGATTTTTCATCGTCTTTTTCCAAAGCAATAGCATCCGATTTCAACAGATAGAATTCTTTTTCCTCCGGATAAAAAGTGATGGCTTTGTCTAAAACAACCATAGCATTGTTACTGTTTTTTTTCTCGATTTCCAATTTCGAAAGATAACTGAATGCCTCTTTGTATTTTGGATTTTCGGTTATGACATGATTGAAATAAAAACGCGCACTGTCTTTTTGTTGTGTCATCCAGTAAGCTCTTCCCAAAAGCAGGTGAAAGTCTAAATAATTGGGTGCTTTTTTGATGCCTAAACGCGATAATTCGATTGTTTTGACGTAATTTTTATTGGTATTTAACTCAAATGCCGTTTTTACCAAAAGACTGTCTGTATCAATTTTTTGGGCTTGTAAACCAATTGAATATACGAGATTGAAAATCAGTATGAATACTACTTTTTTCATAGTTTCTGATTTGAATTAATAAATCCTTTGCGCGACATAACGCCCCATTTTTGCTCTTTTCTTCTCAGGAAATTCCAATATCCTTTTATGGAGGCATACACGTTTAGCGGATGGTAAATAAACGGTTCCAAAAATACCATTACAATTAAGGTAAGCATTTCTTTAATGTTCGAATAGTGCTGGTACACCAACTGATCCAGAAGCACTGATAATAACGTAATCGCGGTGTAAAACAAATAAATGAAAACGCTCACAATCAGTAAGAAATGGTAATTAATGTCGAAAAACAGTAAATCCAATACCAATACTGTAAGTCCGATAACCTCTAAAATTGGAACGGCAAATTCAAAGAATACAAAATATGGAAAGGCGAGCAATCCGGTTTTGCCGTATTTCGGATTCAGAAAGACTTTTTTGTGTAAAGTGAGGGTCTGAATCAATCCGCGCGCCCATCTTGTTCGCTGTTTCATGAACAATTCCATGCTACTGGGAACTTCTGTCCAACACAAGGTCTCGGGAATGTATTTGATTAGGAAATTTTCCTTTTTCTCATGCATGTATTTTCGCATACGGGTAATCAGTTCGATGTCTTCTCCCAGCGATTTATGCCAATATCCACCTACTTTAATCACGGTTTCTTTATCGAACATTCCGAGTCCGCCGGATACTAAAAGCAAGCTGTTCATTTTACTCCACGCCATTCGTCCGAAGATAAAGGCACGGATGTATTCCAATTCCTGAAATCGTGCAAAAAAGTTATCCGGATAATGCGATTGGTACAATTCACCGTCTTTAAATTCACAAGAATTGGAAATTCGAATGGTGGCTCCGGTTGCGATAACTTTTTCGGTATTTTCAATGAAAGGTTTGGCTAAAATGGCGACCGCATCTTTCCGTAAAATGCAATCCACATCGGTACAAAGGAAAAGCGAATATTTGGCCGAATTGATTCCGGCATTCGAAGCATCGGCTTTGCTGTTACCATTCACTTTATCGATAACCAATAGTTTTGAATAGATAGGGTTGGTCGATTTATAATGTCCTCTAACGGGTTGTGTATGAATCTTTTCCTGATAAAAAAAGTCAACTTTCACCAGGCTGAATTCGGAAATAAGCAGGTCTAAAGAGTTGTCTGTACTGCCATCGTTAATGATAATGACTTCAAATTTCGGATATTCCTGTGACAATAAGGATTTTACGTTGTAAACAATTGTTGCCGACTCATTAAAAGCCGGTGCAATGATGGAAACACCAATCGTATGGTTCGATTTCACCAATACGCCTTTGTGCAGATAATATTTTGAATTGTAATATTTCTTAATCGCCAAATACGACAATAGTGCCAAAAGCAAATATAAAATCACATAGCTTATGGAATAATAAGCCGCAAAAGTTTCGTAATGTTTTATAAAAAATTCTAACGTTTTCAATTCAGATAGGGATTAGTAACGTGTAACACGATCTTTTTAATGGTATTGTTTTCGGTTTCATTTTCTGCGGTAAAATGGTCAAAATAGGTTTTGTCAATTTTATTGATGCAGTTTACGATTTCGAATTTAATTTCCAGATCGTTTTCCGAGGTTAAAATTTCAGTGGCGAATTGCAGCGTTTTAGTATTTCCGATGATTCCCAGCGTTTTTAAACAGGAAATTCGGTTTCGTTTGTTGCTTTCTGTTGGATAATGATCCATCAGTGTTTTGTTGGCTTCACCCAATTTCAATTCCCTGATAGCCAATAAGGTTTCTTTACGAACCAGAACATCGTTGTTTTGTAAAAGATGATTTATTTGAGTAATAGTCAGTTGTTCTTTATATCGAATTATAAGTTTCAGTGCCAGAATTACGATGGAATTGTTCTCATGGTAAATCCATTTTACGATGTTTTCGGGAAGTTTGGATTTTTTCTGATAAATGATGTCCAGAATTTTTAGTTCGTCGGCTCTTGAAATTTTTTCCGTGTAAAGGTCCAAAACGCCGAATTTTTCATCGGATAACGCAATGGTAGCAATTAAAGCGTTCGAGCGGAGGTATTTGTTTTTATGATTTAAAAAAGATTTGAACTGTCCTTTTTTGATTTTATAATCCAAAACCTGATAATGGTAGATGCCCAGTGATTTGAAATACCATCTTCGGTCATTGATTAAGCGCTGACTGTAACTTTGCAAGCCAAAATATTTGTAAACCAATAAAATCTGATTCTGATCGAAACCGTGAATGTTTTGTTTGAAATGAATTAGTTTATTAAGGATTAGATAGCGGCACCATTTTTCGTCGTATGGAATTTTGGTTTTGAAATCGGCTATTTTTTCCTTCATTTCTTTTCCGCTGTAACTTGAGAAAATAATTTCAGTTAAAAAATCATTTACTAATGTGTCAATTTCTTTTTTCTTGAGTGCTAACTGCTCATGTTTGTATCGGTTGATTACCAGTGAAAAAACCAGCAGTATAATAAATAAAAGGAAAAGGGGTATTATAACGAATTTTAAAACACTAAAAATAAATTCTGTCGAAAAAGGCGTACTTGGTAAAGTAAGTATAGGACTGTTAAAATAATCGAATTTTGTAAAGAAATCTGAACTACTGATTTTATGGATCAGATTTAGGGTTTCATCTTTAGATAAGACTAAAAAAGGATTAATCATAAAAAATTATCACAATGTCAAGGTTATTTAGGTTTTTATATAACAGATTTGGGGGAATCCTTGAATAAAAATCAAAATTTCGGTCAAATATAGAGATAAAATTAGTTAATGGTTAGTTAAATGTTTGTTTTGGTTAAAATCCTTCAAACACTCCTAATCCAAATAAGGCAAAATCGTATTTTACAGGATCGTTAGGGTCGAGCAGGCGCAGGTTGGTATCCAATTCAAATAGTGCTTTCGCATCGTTTTGCTTTCGAGTAAGCAATTCCAGTTTTCTTGCTACATTTCCGGAATGTACATCTAAAGGACAGGAAAGTGCCGCCGGAGAAATACTTTTCCAAATTCCCAAATCCACACCTTTATTATCCTGACGGCACATCCAGCGTAAATACATGTTAATTCGTTTCGCTGCCGAACCTTTCATCGGGTCGGAAATATGTTTTTCGGTTCGGGGTAAATGGTTGATTTCAAAAAAGATTTTCTTAAACTCCGAAATACTTTTCTGCATGGAATTCGGTTCCTGATGTTGGGAAAAAACGGCTTCGAGTCCGTTATGATTTTGGTAAATGTGTTGCAGACTTTTAATAAACCCAACAAAATCCTGACTATTGAAAGTGCGGTGTACAAAAGTAGAAAAGCGTTCCAAATCGTCGTTATTGTGCGACATGATGAAATCGTAAGGCGCATTTCCCATCAAATCCATCATTTTTTTGGCGTTGTTGATGATCATTTTGCGATTTCCCCATGCAATGGTAGCAGCAAGAAAACCGGCAATCTCGATATCTTCTTTTTGGGTAAACAAATGCGGAATCTGTATCGGATCACTTTCGATGAAATCCGGACGGTTGTATACTTCGACTTTTTCGTCGAGAAAAGACTTTAACTCGGAAAAATCCATTTAATTTTTCACTACTTCGTTTCGGATATCGCCATCTACCATAATTAGTTTTCGGTCGGCCATATTTGCCAGGTCTTCATTGTGGGTCACAATTACGAAAGTCTGCCCGAATTCGTCACGAAGTTTAAAGAATAACTGATGTAAATTTTCGGCAGAATGGGTGTCTAAATTTCCAGAAGGCTCATCGGCAAAAATAACAGCCGGTTTGTTGATTAAAGCTCTGGCAACCGCAACACGTTGTTGTTCTCCGCCGGAAAGTTCTCCCGGTTTATGTTCGTAACGATGTGATAATCCCAAATAGTCCAATAGTTTTTTGGCTTCTTCTTCGGTTTCTTTTTTGTCTTTTCCTGCGATGAAAGCGGGAATGCAAACATTCTCCAACGCTGTAAATTCCGGTAAAAGCTGATGAAACTGAAAAATGAATCCCAATTGTAAATTTCGGAATCGAGATAAAGCTTTGTCATTCATTTTTAAAACATCTTCACCGTTAATCAACAAAGAAGAATTTTTCTCTGTAGTTGGTTTGTCAAGCGTTCCCATAATTTGTAAAAGCGTTGTTTTTCCGGCACCGGAAGCCCCAACAATGGAAACAATCTCTCCTTTCTGAATATGAAGATTTACGCCTTTTAAAACGTGAAGTTGGTCGAAATATTTATGAATGTTATTGGCCTTAATCATGGTATTCGTTTTGACAAAGAAACAAATTAAATGACGAAAATTAAATCTGATACAGCATAAAATACGTATGTAAAGTAATAAAGTTTCGTTAAAGAAAAATTAGTGTTTAATTGTTTTGTATATTTGTTAAACAAAATAAAAATTATGAAAAATTTATTTGTATGTTGTTTAGCCATCATTACTTCTGCGTGTGAAGGCAAAGAAAATAAAAGCAAAGCCGGTATGGAAACAGAAAAAACAGTTACAGAAAATCAGAATTTAGAAAAAGCTACGTTTGCCGGAGGTTGTTTTTGGTGTACAGAAGCATTGTTTTTAGAAATAAAAGGAGTAGAGAAAGTTCTTCCGGGTTACACTGGGGGTAAAGTTAAGAATCCAACCTATGAAGAGGTGTGCGAGGGAACAACCGGTCATGCCGAGGCTATTGAGATTACCTATAATCCGGAGTTGATTTCCTATGAGGATTTGCTGGAAGTGTTTTTCGGAACACACGATCCAACAACTTTAAACCGTCAGGGAGCCGACGTGGGAACGCAATACAGAAGTGAAATTTTTTACCATTCCGAAGCACAGAAAAAAGCTGCTGAAAACTTTATTAATCTGTTGAATACACAAAATATTTATGGTAAAAAAGTGGTTACGAAAATTTCTTCTGCCACTGCGTTTTATATTGCCGAAGACTATCATAAAAATTATTACAACCGAAATAAAAATCAGGGGTATTGCATGGCGGTTATCGCCCCGAAATTGGATAAATTGAAAAAGAACTACAAATCGAAACTTAAAAATTAATCCTTAAAGTACCCTTCTATGGAAAAACTAACTGAAAAAGAACTTTTCGAAATCATAGGTGACGATCATCAGATGAGTTCTATAGAAACACCACTTCGACCCGATGCATTTTTGAAATCCGACGAAGAGAAAATGGTTGCGATTGAACAGCATTTCAAAGCAATTATGGAAGAGTTGGGTTTGGATTTAACCGATGACAGTTTGATGGGAACACCACATCGGGTAGCGAAAATGTATGTTCAGGAAATATTCAGTGGTCTGCATCCGGACAACCGACCAAAGATTTCGGTTTTCGAAAACAGTTACAATTACGACAAAATGCTGGTAGAGGCAAACATCAATTTTAATTCTACTTGCGAACATCATTTTTTACCCATTATCGGTAAAGCGCACATAGCTTATGTGTCTGGCGGAAAAGTGATAGGGCTGTCGAAATTAAACCGTATCGTAGATTATTTTGCCCGTCGCCCGCAGGTACAGGAGCGCATGACTGTTCAGATCTATAATGAATTATGTGATGTTTTAAATACCGAGGATGTGATAGTGGTTCTTGAGGCTACTCATCTTTGTGTATCAAGTCGCGGCATCAAAGATGCGTCCAGTTATACAACGACTTTACAATACGGTGGCGTTTTTGAAGAAAAGGAAATGCGAAACGATTTTTTTAATTTATTGAAGAAAGAACAATAATTGGCATTGATTTTGAAGTCATTGTGATACTAAATGCTGTAACAATGTCACAAGAAATAGTGGTACAAACTTCCGAATCCAAAAAAACAAAGCACTTAATTTTAAGCCTGCTTTTTGACGCCATTGGCTATATCTCTTACGGCATTCCGTTTGTAGCAGAATTAACCGATGTGGTGTGGGCACCAATAGCGGGTTTTCTTCTTGCTAGGATGTATAAAGGTACGGTGGGAACTGTGGGAGGAATAACGGTTTTTGTGGAAGAATTGCTTCCAGGGCTGGATTTTATTCCGACGTTTACACTTACGTGGATATATACTTATTTGATAAAGAAAGAAAATAGAAAATAGAAAATAGAAAGGGGCTGCTATCAAGCTCCTTTTTTATTTCCGAATAAATCGGCAATGAAGCCCAATTTCATGCCGCGCAACATTTTGAAAACAAAATTTTTAAAGAAAGTGTGTTGCCCAAAAATAGTCCCGATAGTTACTAAAAGTACTTTGTAAACAGGAAGGATAATCAAAATATAAAGGATCCAATAGAAAACAGGATGCAAATTATCTTTTGTAATGCCAAGCCAAGCCAATATAGGTTTTGAAAGATAAGAAGCGGTAGTTCCGGTAATGGCAAAAACGACAAAAATGATTGCCATCTGCCAATTGCTTTTAATATTCCAGCGCTCTTTTAAATTTGACATTTTTTTGAAATATGGTCAAAAATACAAATTATGGACGAGCGGGAAAACTTCCCAGGCTAATATTATTTTTCATTTGAAAATAAACCAGATAATTGTATAAAAGATAGTTGACTTCATAGCCATAGTCGGTACCGTTTTGATAATCAATCTGCATGGTAAAAAGTGAAGCGTCCCGATTCGATTTAGGCGATCGAGCCCGATTATTCCATTCGATAACCCAAGGAACATTGCGGTTTTCCAAGTGTTTTTGTGTATAAAAACCACGAGGTCGTGCCGAAGATTGCAGCCAAGGTCTGAAGCCTCCGTCAATAACGATTACTTCATATTGCATTTCATCATTAGCGATGCGTATGGTATCTCCTGTTTTTTGATTGTCATTATTGTTTTGAGCAATAGGTTTCGAACTGGAATTACACCCAAAAATGCATAGTAAGAGTACGGAAGCAACTATGTAAATATAATTTTTCATGGCTGTATATTTTCTATAAAGTTACTAAATGTAAGCGAAAGGGGAGTTTAATTTAACAAAAAAGCCAAGCAGTGTTTTGCTTGGCCTTTTAAATTGTTTATTGTTTTATTTTCCGAAAAGTTTTCCGAGTAAACCGCCTAAAAAACCACCGCTTTTTCCGGATAGTGCGGCCGTGGCATCGCTCATGTCGACTTTTCCATCGTTATTTTGATCTAAGCTGAATTGCCCGCCGTATTTGGAAACAGCATCCATCAGTCCGGAATTCCCGCCAATGGAATTCACAATATCGGAAACATTAAAACCCGGTTGGTTCGGGTCGTTCGCTTTACCGATTAAAGAGCCCAAAACTTTCGGAATCATATTTCCGGCAACGCCTGAAGCTGCATCGTTACTCAAACCGAATTTTTCACCCAAATTACCCGAAAGTTGTTGTGTTAACTGTTGCACAACAGGATTCGAAGTATCAATATTTCCGCCTTTTAATAATCCGGCCACATCGTTAACATTTCCCTGAGCTACCATGTTTTTCAATCCTGATAAAATAGAACTGCTGGTTTCATTCATTACAGCTTCATTATGCTCGTTTGGAACGGATTGATTGTTAACAATAGCATCGCCTCCAAACTGTTTCACTAATTCTGATATCTGATCTAACATTGAAAAAATATTTAAGGTTGAATATCAAATTTAAGCAAAAAAAGGTTACAAAATTAAAGCCGAAATAAGTAAAATAAAAAATTCGTGCATTTGCGGTTGAAATTTTAACCACGCATGCACGAATTGTATGGTATTGATTGTTAGTTCTTTAGCTTGTTTTTAGTAAGCCTATAATCTGTTCGGCTAATTCGGTTCCGATTCTGTCTTGAGCTTCCAAAGTCGCAGCACCAATGTGTGGTGTCATTGAAATTTTCGGATTCATTAAAACCTGAATCGCCGGGGTCGGTTCTTCTTCAAAAACATCTAAGCCTGCAAAAAGCACTTTGCCCTCGTCTAAAGCATCAATTAAAGCGACTTCATCAATTACACCGCCACGGGCACAATTTACAATTCCCACGCCATCTTTCATCTGGCTGATTTCTTCTTTACCGATTACATAACCATCCTGAGCCGGAACATGAAGTGTAATGAAATCCGAATGTTTTAAAATATCTTCCATCGGTTCGGTTTCGATGTCTACATTGATGAACTGTCCGTTGTAAAAATCTACTTTGATGGTTGCTTCATCCACATATTTGTCGGAAGCAATTACTTTCATTCCCAATCCTAAAGCCATTCTTGCTACTTCACGACCAATACGACCGAAACCAATGATCCCGATGGTTTTTCCGCGAAGCTCAATACCGTTAGCATAAGCTTTTTTTAGATTATTGAATTGCGAATCACCATCCAAAGGCATATTTCTGTTAGCATCGTGTAAAAAACGTGCTCCGGAGAACAAGTGGGCAAAAACCAATTCGGCTACCGATTCTGAGGAAGAAGCCGGAGTATTGATTACGTGAATTCCTTTTTCTACGGCATATTTTACGTCGATATTGTCCATTCCCACACCACCGCGACCGATGATTTTTAAAGACGGACAATTGTCGATAATATCCTGGCGTACTTTAGTAGCACTGCGCACCAAAATGACGCTTACTTTGTTGGTATTGATATAATTGGCTACCTGTTCCTGAGCCACTTTGGTTGTTATGACTTCAAATCCGGCTTTTTCCAATGCAGCTATTCCGCTTTGAGAAAGTCCGTCGTTTGCTAATATTTTCATTTTTTTGTTTTATTAATTTATTGAGAAAAGGGAATAGGGAGAAGGGAGAAGAAAACATCATTTTTTTACACTTACGACTTATCCCTTTTTCCTTATCGCTTCTTCTATCTAAATACTTTTTTCCAAATCTTTCATTACGTCTACTAAAACCTGAACGCTTTCTATCGGTAA
This sequence comes from uncultured Flavobacteriaceae bacterium, assembly GCA_963812405.1. Classification (GTDB taxonomy): domain Bacteria; phylum Bacteroidota; class Bacteroidia; order Flavobacteriales; family Flavobacteriaceae; genus Flavobacterium. The sequence continues at coordinate 177,790 of CAWEUV010000001.1, forward strand.
GGCATTGTACATAGAGGCGCGGTACCCACCAACCGAACGGTGTCCGTTAATTCCTGAAATTCCTGCGGCTTTCCACATCGAATCGAATTGTTCTTTGTGCGATTCATCGTTTAAAAGGAAAGTCGCGTTCATGTTCGAACGGTCTTCTTTTACGGTTGTGCCTTTGAATAACGGGTTTCTGTCGATTTCGTTATAAAGTAACTGCGCTTTGGCTTCGTTCAGTTTTTCGATTGCTGCAATTCCGCCTAAATTTTTCAGCCACTGCATGGTTAAAAGGGAAGTATATACTGCGAAAACCGCCGGTGTATTGTACATACTTTCTTTTTCGATGTGTTGTTGATAGTTCATGATATTCGGAATCGTTCTTCCGGTTTTGCCAAGAATTTCTTCTTTGACTACGATAAGCGTAACACCTGCAGGACCCATGTTTTTCTGAGCTCCGGCGTAAATCAGATCGAATTTTGAAAAATCTAAAGTTCTGGAAAAAATATCCGAACTCATATCGCACACCATCGGAACATTCGTTTCAGGGAAACTTTTCATTTGTGTTCCGAAAATGGTATTGTTGCTGGTACAGTGAAAATAATCTGCGTCAGACGGGATGCTGTATTCTTTTGGAATATGGTTGTAGTTTTCCGGTTTGGAGGAAGCTACCACAATGGTTTCACTAAATGCTTTTGCTTCTTTGATCGCTCCGTTTGCCCAAGTACCGGTATCTAGATAAGCTGCTTTTCCGTCTATTTTCATTAGGTTGTACGGAATTCGCAAAAATTCCATACTGGCACCGCCTTGTAAAAATAATGCCTGATAGCCTTTTCCGGTTAAACCTAAAAGCTCCAAAGCCAATGCTCTGGCATCTTCCATAACGGCTACGAATGCTTTATCTCGATGGGAAATCTCCAAAATGGACAATCCCATATCATTAAAATTTAAAACGGCCTGTGCTGCTTTCTCAAAAACTTCCTGAGGTAAAATACACGGGCCGGCGCTGAAATTATGTTTTTTCATTACTTAATCTTTAAAAACCTGAATTACTACTTCTTTTTCTACCAAGTCGGTAAATTTCCCGGTGTAACGGGTTGCTTTTACCAAATGATTATCAATCCAATGGTAGTTTCCGCCACGCGGTTTGCCCACTAAAAGGCTGTGGAATTTGAAGCCGTGCTTGTTAAGCCATTGTGTGGTAACTTCGCGATGTTCTTCGGTTCTGGAGGTAAAAAAACAAATCTGATGGCCTTCGTCGTACCATTTGTTGATGGTTTCCAAGGCGTCGGGAAACGGTTCGCAGGTTGCCATTCTCTCGGGTTGTTCGTTGGGAACGTCTTCCGTGATTGTACCGTCAATGTCAATGAGGTAATTCTTAATCCCGTCTTTTAAAACCGGACTAATGTTGTCTTTGTGTTCTAATTGCATTATGTTGTGTGTTTAATGCAAGCAAATTTCCAAAAAAAAAATGACTTCAGCACCAAAAAAATGCGAAAGGGATGATTAATATGGATTTAGGGATTTAAAGCTATATTTTTAATAAAAACGAAATCGTATCGACATTATCGGCATAATCCCATAATTTCGGTTTTTGCGATGAACCGAACGAAATACTGTCATTAATTAAATTATTGGACACAATACATTGAATTTTTTCTGAATCTTCTAACAATTTGGTTCTTATGGTTTCCAAATCGTCGTAAAACTCATAGAATACGGATGAAATGGGAGAAGCATAGCTTTCGTCTTCTTTCAGCGTTAAAAATTCATTATCCAACAACGGAAACATGCTCATCAGGAAAACCGCTTTGTTGTAATCGTAATTGTTGGCGTATTTTTCATAGTGGATGATATCGCCATATTCGAAAATCGCTTCAAAAAACAATTTGAAATCGTAGCCTTTCGGAACAAACAACTTTGAAACATTACGACAACCCAATCCGAAATAACGGAAAATATCTTCGCCTAAACCGATTAAGTCTTCTTTAGATTCCTGTCCGTTTAAAACCGCTACTGAATTTCTGTTTTTGCGGATGATACTTGGTTTGTCTTTAAAATAATATTCGAAATAACGTGCAGTATTGTTGCTTCCGGTGGCGATTACGGCATCAAAATTTTCCAGTTTACCATCCGCGAAAGTGATGCTTTCTGCGAGTTCTGGTTCCACGGCAATGAGATATTCCGCTAAAAATGGTAATAATTTTTGGTCGTTGGAAGACGTTTTAACCATCACGTTATGTCCTGAAATCAACACCGATAAAAAATCGTGAAATCCTACCAACGGAATATTTCCGGCAAGAATCAGTCCGATGGTTTTGGGCTGAACTTCTGAAAAATCATAGTTTGATAACCATTGGTTGAGATTTTCTTCCATTAAGGCTTCCGCCCATGAAGTTATTGAAAAATGAACCTGTTCCGGTGTAAACCAGCCGTTGTGACTTTGTGATAAGGCAATCAAATCTAAAAACCTGTCGAAAAACAAATCATTATATAAGACACTTTCTTTTTTAGTGGAATTCTCTAATGAAAACTGGCTTAAAAACTGACCTAAAGCAATAAAAGCTGTTTTTTTCTGATTGAGGTTCATATAATTTGTTTATGAAAGGTTTTGATTGTAATTTTGTGCAAATTTACAGCTAAAAATTAATATACGCTATGGCAATTATTATAACAGACGAATGTATTAACTGCGGAGCATGTGAACCGGAGTGTCCGAATACAGCAATATATGAAGGTGCAGACGATTGGCGCTGGAAAGACGGAACCCGTTTATCCGGAAAAATTGTGTTACCTGACGGAACTGAAGTAGATGCTGATGCCGCACAAACTCCAATTTCGGATGATATTTATTATATCGTTCCCGGAAAATGTACGGAATGTAAAGGTTTCCATGAAGAGCCACAATGTGCTGCGGTTTGTCCGGTAGATTGTTGTGTTCCGGATGATAACCATGTGGAATCAGAAGAAACGTTATTGAACAGACAATCCTTTTTGCATAACGAATAAAAAAAATCCCGAAATCAATTCGGGATTTTTTTTATTCTGATTTTTACTTGATTAATTCTGCTTTTTCTTTCATGATTGAGTCGGTTTTTTCATCATAGCTTTCAATTACCAGATTGCCATCGTTGTCAAAATGCCCCATTGATATTCTGTTTTTTCCTTTCACTATGAATCCGTTGTTGGAAGTTTCTCTTAAAATGGCCAATTGTTTTTTGGTGGTAGGATTCATTATGGTATATCCAACTTTATCCAAAAGCATCTGGTATTTTTCTCCTTTATACATATAGTAACCGGAACGGTCTTTGTCTACATAGCGGCTAACTCCGTTAACAGTAACCAGAATATTTTTACTTACATGGGTTTCCCCCAAAGTCATTTCTTTATTTATTTTTTTTGATTCCGCATCTTTGAGTTCAACATCCTGCACTTCCGTGACGTTTTCTTTTTTTATGATTTTTTTCTCCCCGTCAGAATCTTTAATGGTTGTAACGGTGGTTTTTACTTCCTGTTGAACATTGGTGTTCTGAGCAAAACAATTTGCTGAAAGCACTATTGCCAATACTCCTAAAAATACTTTTTTCATAATGCAATTATTTAAAAATTAGTATGTTACAAATTTACGTTAAATATTTTTCTGTCAATTGCATAATTTTACTTTTAAATTATAGGATTAACAGGTTAGGTGTTTTTACCGGAACTTATCTTCTATATAGTTCTTGATTGTTTATCAGTTTTATACTTGCGAATAATAAACTATATTTGCACTCCCGAAATTTTGGGAATTAAAGAATAGCGAATTATTGATCGGTAAGCCGATTGTAAACTTATAGAAAATGAAAGCAGGAATTGTAGGATTGCCAAACGTAGGTAAATCAACTTTATTCAATTGTTTATCCAATGCGAAAGCGCAAAGTGCTAACTTTCCGTTTTGTACCATCGAGCCGAATATCGGTGTGGTAAACGTTCCCGATCCGAGAATCAGCCGTTTGGAAGAATTGGTAAAACCGGAGCGCGTACAAATGGCAACCGTAGATATCGTAGATATTGCCGGATTGGTAAAAGGAGCGAGTAAAGGAGAAGGTTTGGGAAATCAATTCCTTGGAAACATCAGAGAATGTAATGCTATTATTCACGTTTTGCGTTGTTTTGATAACGATAATATCGTGCACGTAGACGGTAATGTAAACCCAATCCGTGATAAGGAAACCATCGATATCGAATTACAGTTGAAAGATCTTGAAACGGTAGACAAACGTTTGGAAAAAGTAAACCGTGCGGCGAAAACCGGAAACAAAGAAGCCCAGGCTGAAAAAGCGTTGTTAGACAGAATCCGTGAAGCGTTAATGCAAGCGAAATCGGCAAGAACCGTAATTCCTCAAAATCAGGATGAAATCGATTTGATGGAAGATTTCCAATTGATTACCACAAAACCGGTATTGTATGTTTGTAATGTTGACGAAGCTTCGGCAGTAAACGGAAACAAATATGTAGATCAGGTTCGTGAAATGGTAAAAGACGAACAAGCCGAAGTAATCGTACTTTCAGTAGGAGCAGAAGCGGATATTACTGAACTGGAAAGCTACGAAGAACGTCAGGTTTTCTTAGAAGATATGGGATTGAAAGAACCAGGTTCAGCAGTATTGATTCGTGCAGCTTACAAATTATTAAACCTGCAAACGTATTTTACAGCAGGTGTTAAAGAAGTACGTGCGTGGACTATTAAAATTGGAGACACTGCACCAAAAGCAGCCGGAGTAATCCACACTGATTTCGAAAAAGGATTCATCCGTGCGGAAGTGATTGCTTTCGAAGATTTCTCTAATTACGGTTCCGAAGCAAAAGTAAAAGAAGCCGGAAAATTAAGAGTGGAAGGAAAAGAATATATCGTTAAAGATGGTGATGTGATGCATTTCCGTTTTAACGTTTAGTCATTATTGAAAACACAAGTGAAGCGAGACAGAAATGTTTCGCTTTTTTTATTACTTTTAAAATCAATTAAACAGATATAATCATGAAAATTGTAGCCTTCGGAGCAAGTAACAGCAAAAATTCCATCAACAAAAAATTGGCAACCTATGTTTCGCATTTGTTCGAAAACGCTGAAGTTGAAGTTTTGGATTTAAATGATTTTGCCATACCGTTGTTCAGTGTTGATCTGGAAAAAGAAATCGGGCAACCACAGCAAGCTAAAGATTTTCTGGATAAAATTGCTTCCGCCGATATGTTGGTGGTTTCCATGGCCGAAAACAACAGCAATTATACCGCAGCTTTTAAAAGTTTATTCGACTGGGCTTCCAGAATAAACGGCAAAGTATTTCAACAAAAACCAATGCTCTTAATGGCAACTTCGCCCGGCGGCAGAGCAGGTGCTAACGTACTTGAAATCGCTAAAAATGCCTTTCCGCGTTATGGTGCTGATATTAAGGCGACTTTTTCGCTGCCTCTTTTTGATGAAAACTTTGATTTGGAGCAACATAAAATCTCAAATCCGGAGTTCGACAATCAAATAAAAGACATTGTAAGAAATTTTAGTTTCTGATGCTGCTTTGGCTTGAAAATTGTAATTAGTTACTAAAGAATTCAGCAAAAATTGAATTCAGTAATAACAATTCAAAAAAGAGTCAAAATGAAAGCAATCAGAAAGAGTTTTAAAGTCCTGTTTTGGACGGTTTCAGGAATTATCGGTTTCCTTTTAGTGTATTTTATTGCTGTTTTGTTGCTTTCAAGAATAACCGTCAATGCCAATGCTTTTCAGCAACCCAAAGAAGTTGAAATCTTCCTTTTATCGAACGGTGTGCATACGGATATTGTGGTTCCTTTGCAAAATGAGGTTAAAGATTGGTCAAAATCAGTACGAATCGAAAATACTAAAGCAAAAGATTTTTCGGCTAAATACGTAGCTTTCGGATGGGGAGACAGAGGATTTTATCTGGAAACGCCAACTTGGGCCGATTTAAAAATGAGTACCGCTTTAAAAGCAGCTACTGGATTAAGTTCCAGCGCCATTCATACTACTTTTTACAAGAAAATGAAGGAAAATGAATCGTGTAAAAAGATCCTCATTTCAAAGGAGAATTACACTAAATTGGTTTCTTATATTGAGGCATCTTTTCAGAATAAAAATGAACGTCTATTACAAATCGCTACCAATTACACTTACGGAAATAATGATGCTTTTTACGAAGCGAAAGGAAGTTACAGTCTGTTTTATACCTGTAATACCTGGGCAAACAGTGCCTTAAAAGCTGCAAAGCAAAAAGCCGGTTTGTGGACAGTTTACGATAAAGGAATTTTTTATCATTATCAATAAAAAAATCCCGTCTTGTTTTAACTGAGACGGGATTTTTATTTGTTTAGAATTTGAAGTTAAGTCTGGCAAATCCAAATGTTCCGTTTGAACCCATTTGCACCGAGTCGAAATTACCTCCTGTTTCTGTTTCAGTATCCTGAATGTCAGGATAAATGTTTAAAAGGTTGTTGGCGCCAATAGTCAGACCAATTTTTGAAGTGAATTGGTATCCGAACGATAAGTCGGTTACAATTTTTGCTCCATAATGATCCACAGTATCCATCCAGTCAATTAATTCCACCGCTCCAAAACGAGTGAATCTTAAGTTGGTGTTGAACTTTTTGTTGTAGTTGTAATTTAGGTTCCATCCGAATTTACTTTGTGGGGCAGACGCTAATAAGAAGTACTTTTCACGTTTTCCAAACAATGTTTCTTTGTCTTCTTCTGTATTTAAGATTTCGTTACCTTTAACCTGTCCAATATACATTTTGTTTAAATTTCCGATAAGGGAAGTACTGATCGTGCTTTTTCCAAACGATTTGTCGTATGACATTACCATGTCTAAACCAATAGTTCTGGTGCTGATGGCATTGGCAAAAAATTGAACATTGGCTACATTCAAGCCTAAGCTGCTTCCGTCGAACTGACCGGTTAAAACGATACGGTCTTTCACATTTACAAAGTAACCGTCAACAGTAGCGGTAAATTTTCCTTTTTTATACGTATAGCCCAAACTGGCATTGAAGGCTTTTTCCTGTTTTAATTTATCTACACCAAAAGCTGCTGTAATCGGACTGTCATTGTTAGCCAATAATGTTTCTGAAGCTACACCGCTTACATAATCCGTAAATTTCAAATTGTAATATTTTTGTGCTAAAGACGGTGCTCTGAAACCCGAACTTAAAGAGTAACGAATACCCGACGCTTCCGATAATTTGAAACGTTGTGCCCATTTCATGTTGAAGGTGCTTCCGAAATCGCTGTAATTTTCATAGCGAACAGCAGCTGCAGCGGTTACCACATCAGAGATGTCCAATTCGGTGTCAAGATATGCTGCAAAATTCCCTCTCGATTTGTTTACTTCATTATCAGGGCTGTATCCCGGAAATCCTTGTGATCCACCGGGACGAGGATCTCCATTTCCGTCGTATACATAATCAGCAGGATCGGTAGCAGTGGTTACAACCTCTCCATTTACATCATACAAAGAGTAAGAAGCTTGTTCTCCGGCAAAAATTTTGAAATTTTCTACGCGATATTCTGTACCGAAAGCTACGTTAAGTCCGTTTCTAACGTTGTCGAAATGTCTTGTAAAATGAATTCCGGTTGTGTTTTGCATTAACTGGTGTCCTCCTGCGTCAAATGAAGTGGGGGAATTGGTTTGTAATGAAGCGTTTAAAGTATTGTGGATGTCATACATGAAGCGGTTCATCCCGAAAGTATTATTAAAGTCGACATCCCATTTTGCTAATTTTGTTCTGAAACCAGCAGAAAGGGAATTGTCCATGATTTTCGTACCGATAATCGGATTGAAGCCATTCGGATAAATCTCCTGAATGTTTCTCGGACTGTCCGCTGATCGCGTATAGGCGAATGCATCCGAATCTCTGTAACTGGTTCCGCCAAAGAAATAAAAATCAGAATTCGTTCCCGTTGCAATGGATCCGTTTAAAAATAAACTAGCATTTTTAGCTTCCGCGTCCCCAAATTGCTCTCTGTATATACTGTATTTGTCAGCATTTGCCGGACGATTGGTGTGGTCTTTTTTCATTACATCCACGGTCGCATTCAAGAACCCTTTTTCTTTGATTTTGAATCCGTAATTTCCGTTGATCTGAACCGTGTTGCCATCGATTCCGCTGGATTTTATATCTCCGGAATAAGGAGTGGACGCATTGAAAGCACCATAGGTAACATTTCCGTTAAATTCTCCAACGTTATCTTTTAAAACAATATTGATAACTCCGGCAATAGCGTCAGAGCCGTATTGAGCCGAAGCACCGTCTCTTAAAACTTCAATTCTTTTGATGGAAGCCGCCGGAATTGCATTCATATCCGTTCCTGTATTTCCACGTCCTCTGGAACCGAATAAGTTAACCAAAGAAGACTGATGACGTCTTTTTCCGTTAATCAAAACCAAGGTCTGATCCGGACCTAAACCTCTTAAAGTGGCGGGATCAATATGGTCGGCACCGTCAGATCCTGATTGTTTACTGGCGTTAAACGAAGGCGCTGCATATTGCAATAGCTGATTGATTTCAACCTGACCTGTTTTATTCACGACATCACTTACGTTGATGATATCAACTGCAACGGGTGAATCAACAACCGTTCTTTTGGTATTTCTCGAACCTACAGTCTGAATCTGGACTTCCTGAAGTTCTTGTCCTTCTTCTTCCAATACTGCCGAAACGGAATTTCCTGAAGCGGTAACTTCCATTTTTTTGTAGCCTAATGAGCTGATTACCAAAACAGCATTGTCGGTTTTTACTTTAATGGAAAAGTTTCCACTATCATCAGCCGTTGTTCCGTTTTGTGTCCCTTTTTCCAAAATCGTGGCTCCCGAAACCGGTTGTCCCTTTTTGTCACTGACATTTCCGGTGACGGTTTTCTGGGCATGTCCCATAAAGGAGATTCCTAGTGTTAATAAAAGCATTAAGATGTGTTTTTTCATAGTTGGTTTAGTTAAATTTTAATCAAAAATATAAAAAAATGTTAAAAAACAAACATTTTTGAAAGTTTGTTGTAAGATTTTTATTTTTAAAATAATTCCCCTTTTTTATCGGTAAGTTATTGATAACTTTCCCGGTATAGTATTTCAATTTTTCGAGAATTCCTTTATATTAGCAGAAATTCCAAAATTTCTATATGCTAGAGCAAAATCAGTACACCGAAGACAATATCCGTTCCCTCGACTGGAAAGAGCATATCCGTATGCGTCCCGGAATGTACATCGGGAAATTAGGCGACGGTTCTTCTCCGGATGATGGTATTTACATCCTTCTGAAAGAGGTACTTGACAACTGTATCGATGAGTTCGTAATGGGTGCCGGTAAAACCATTGAAGTTACCGTGAAAGACAAAACCGTTTCCGTTCGCGATTACGGTCGTGGTATTCCGTTGGGGAAAGTGGTCGATGTGGTTTCCAAAATGAATACGGGTGGTAAATACGATTCTAAAGCATTTAAGAAATCGGTGGGTCTGAACGGAGTCGGAACCAAAGCGGTGAACGCCTTGTCGAATTATTTCCGAGTGGAATCCGTTCGCGATAACCAACAGAAAGCAGCGGAATTCTCGGCTGGAAACCTTACGTTGGAAGAAGAGATTACCGAAACCACCAAACGTAAAGGAACTAAGGTAACTTTCGTGGCCGATGAGGCTATCTTCAAAAATTACAAATACCGAAACGAGTACATCGTTAAGATGCTCAAAAATTATTGTTATCTGAATACCGGATTGACGATAATTTATAACGGTGAAAAATACTATTCCGATAACGGACTTAAGGATTTACTGGAAGAAACCATTTCTGAAGAAGACATGGTGTATCCGATTATCCATCTTTTGGGTGATGATATTGAAATAGCCTTAACCCACAGTAAAACACAGTATTCCGAAGAATATTACTCGTTCGTAAACGGACAAAATACGACGCAGGGTGGAACGCATTTAGGTGCTTTCCGTGAGGCGGTTGTGCGTACGATTAAAGAATTCTACAACAAACCTTTCGAGGCTTCGGATATTCGTAAATCGATTGTTTCGGCAATTTCCGTAAAAGTGGAAGAGCCGGTTTTCGAATCGCAAACCAAAACGAAATTGGGTTCAACGGATATGGGACCGAATTCGCCATCCGTTCGAACATTCGTAAACGATTTCATCAAAACCAAATTAGACAACTTCCTTCATAAAAATCCGGAAGTAGCCGATGCATTGTTGCGCAAGATTTTACAGGCCGAAAGAGAGCGTAAAGAGCTTTCCGGTATTCGTAAATTAGCCAAAGACCGTGCGAAGAAAGCCAGTTTGCACAATAAAAAATTACGTGATTGCCGAGTGCATTTAACCGATGCTAAAAACCCGCGAAGTCTGGAAAGTACACTTTTCATTACCGAGGGAGATTCCGCATCAGGTTCGATTACCAAGTCGCGTGATGTGAATACCCAGGCGGTTTTCAGTTTGCGTGGTAAGCCGTTGAACTCTTACGGAATGACCAAGAAGATTGTGTACGAGAATGAAGAATTCAACTTACTTCAGGCCGCTCTGAACATCGAAGAAAGCATGGAAGATTTGCGATACAACAATATCGTAATCGCAACCGATGCCGATGTTGACGGGATGCACATCCGTTTGTTGTTGATTACGTTCTTTTTGCAATTCTTCCCGGAATTGATCAAAGAAGGGCATCTGTACATTCTGCAAACGCCGTTGTTCCGTGTGCGTAACCGTAAAGAAACGATTTACTGCTACAGCGAACAGGAACGTATCGATGCCATCGAAAAATTAAAACCAAAACCGGAAATCACCCGATTTAAAGGATTGGGGGAAATTTCACCGGACGAGTTCAAGAATTTCATCGGAGAAAGCATTCGTTTGGATCCGGTGATGTTGGACAAAGCGACGTCCATCGAAACCTTATTGGAATTCTATATGGGTAAAAACACGCCAGACCGTCAGGAATTTATCATCAATAACCTGAAAGTAGAATTGGATGTTGTGGAAGAGGTTTAAAAATACTATTTAAATAAACCGTTAACCGAAAATTGTTAACTGTAGACTATGAACGAAGACGAAGAAAATATCATACCCGAAAACGAAGACGAAAATCTCGACAATCAAAACGAATCCGCTAACGAGGAAGGTTTTGATGATATTCGTGTTTCTACCGGACACCATTTTTACGAAAACAACGAAAGTTCCGATGAAACGATTACGAAAGTAACCGGAATGTACAAGGACTGGTTTCTGGATTATGCTTCCTACGTAATCCTGGAACGCGCCGTACCTGCTATCGAGGACGGATTTAAACCGGTGCAGCGTCGTATCATGCACTCTATGAAAGAGTTAGACGACGGTCGTTACAATAAAGTAGCGAACGTAGTCGGACATACGATGCAGTATCACCCTCACGGAGATGCGAGTATCGGAGATGCAATGGTGCAAATCGGGCAGAAAGATTTGTTAATCGATTGTCAGGGGAACTGGGGGAATATCTTAACCGGAGATGGTGCGGCAGCTTCCCGTTACATTGAAGCCCGAATCTCCAAATTTGGTTTGGAGGTTTTGTATTCACCAAAAATTACCGATTGGGGTGTTTCCTATGATGGTCGTCGTGCGGAGCCCATCAATTTACCGGTAAAGTTCCCGCTATTGTTGGCACAGGGCGGAGAAGGTATTGCTGTAGGTTTATCGACCAAAATTTTACCACATAATTTTAACGAGCTGATCGATGCTTCCATTAAAATATTAAAAGGGAAACCGTTTACATTATTCCCGGATTTCCCAACAGCTGGAATTGCCGATGTTTCCAATTATAACGATGGTTTGCGTGGCGGACGTGTGCGAGTGCGCGCGAAAATCGGACAATTGGACAAACAAACGCTGGTGATTACCCAGATTCCGTTTTCAACCAACACATCTTCTTTGATTGACAGTATTTTGAAAGCGAATGAGAAAGGGAAAATCAAAGTCAAAAAAATTGAGGACAATACCGCGGCTGAGGTTGAAATTTTAATTCACCTTCCGCCGGGCGTTTCTCCGGATAAAACCATCGATGCGCTTTATGCGTTTACCGCTTGTGAAACCTCAATTGCACCGTTAGGTTGTGTAATTCAGAATCATAAGCCGTTGTTTATCGGGGTTTCTGCCATGCTGAAAATATCAACCGAAAGAACGGTTCAGTTGTTAAAACGCGAGTTGGAAATTCATTTGGAAGAATTAGAAGCGAAGTGGCATTTTTCGACTTTGGAAAAAATATTCATCCGCGAAGAAATGTACATCGATTTTAAATTGTATTCGAATAAGGAAGAATTATTTGAATACATGTACAAGCGTTTTGAACCGTTCCGAAAAATATTGGTGCGTGATATTGTTGATGACGATTTGCAACGATTAACGCAAATTCCGATGATTCGTATTACCCGTTTCGATTCCGATAAAGCCGATGAACACATCGCGAAGTTGGAAGAGGAAATGGAGAAAGTAAAATACAATCTGGAACACCTGATTGATTTTGCGGTCGATTATTTTTCAAAACTGAAAGAGAAATACGGTAAAGGGCGTGAGCGTCAAACGGAATTAAGAAGTTTCGATAATATCGAAGCGACGAAAGTAGTTTTACGTAACACGAAACTATATGTTAACCGTGAAGAAGGTTTTATCGGAACCGGACTGAAAAAAGACGAATACGTTGCGGATTGTTCGGATATTGATGACGTAATCGTATTCCTTCGCGACGGGAAAATGATGATTTCCAAAGTCGATGATAAAAAGTTCGTTGGGAAAGACATCATTCACGTGGCAGTTTTCGATAAAAACGACAAGCGTACGATTTACAACATGATTTACCGTGATGGAAAATCGGGTTCATCGTTCATTAAGCGTTTCAATGTTTCCGGAGTTACCCGCGATAAAGCGTATGATTTAACACAGGAAAAACCAGGTTCGCAAGTCTTGTATTTTTCACACAACCCGAATGGTGAAGCCGAAGTGGTTACTGTTTTGTTACGACAAGTCGGCAGCGTGAAAAAACTGAAATGGGACATCGATTTCGCCGATATTGCCATAAAAGGAAGAGCTTCCAAAGGGAATACGGTTTCCAAATATCCGATTAAGAAAATTGAACTGAAGGAAAAAGGAATTTCCACTTTACGTCCGCGTAAGATTTGGTTTGACGATACCGTACAGCGATTGAATGTGGATGGAAGAGGCGAGTTGTTGGGCGAATTCCGTCCGAACGATCGTTTGCTGATTATCAATCAATCCGGAAAACTCAAAACAATTATTCCGGAGTTAACCACACATTTCGATGAAGATATGGTGGTTTTGGAAAAATGGCATCCTAAGAAACCAATCTCTGCGATTTATTACGATGGCGAAAAAGAGCGTTATTATATCAAACGCTTCCTGATTGAAAACGAAAATAAAGAGGAAATCTTTATTTCGGAACACGAGAAGTCGCAATTGGAAATTGTTTCCACCGATTGGCGCCCTGTTGCAGAACTTGTTTTTGCTAAAGTGAAAGGTGTTCAGAAAGAAAACCAGACGATTGATATGGAACAGTTTATTGCTGTAAAAGGAATCAAAGCGTTAGGAAATCAATTAACGACTGATAAACTGAAACAGGTAAATCTATTGGAATCCCTGCCGTATGAAGAACCTGTTGAGGTTGTTCCGGAAGAACTGGAAGTAAACCAAGACGTCGAGTTAACCGACTATAATATAGAATTAGACGAAGACGGTCAGATAACCTTATCGTTGGAATAAATAAAAAAAGCGCTCAATTTTGAGCGCTTTTTTGTTTGTAATACTTTATAAAGATATAAGAAGTGCTTATTGTGGAACAAAAAATCATGAGCAATAGCACAATGTTTTTTGTTTCAAATGGATTTTTAGTAAACAAATCCGTCATTGCAGTTACTAATAGTAGCGTTCCAATGAGCCAAAGCAATCCGAAAGTCCACAATGTCTTTTTTGTTGGATTTTGAACAAAATTAGTGTTGCTATTTAATTTATTCATCACTTCAGATTAATTCGTAACGTCTGTATCTTCCAACTTTTTATCCATAATAGTACTGTTGTGTAACTGTACCGGTTTTTTACCTTTCTTCATTTTTAAATTTAGGAATTCTACGAATAATGAGAAGAAAATCGAGAAGTATAAATAGCCTTTCGGAATACTGTGCACCTCTTCGCCTCCGAAGAATTTAAAATGTGCCAAATGCGAACCTTCCGCCAAAAGCATTACACCAATTAAGATAAGGAACGATAGCCCAAGAATCTGGATTGTTGGATGTTCGTTTACGAATTTACTCACCGGTCCGGCAAAAATCATCATAATAGCAATGGAAATAATGATGGATAAAATCATAATAGCCAATGCGCCTTCATAGCCAAATCCGCCCTGAGAAGGATCTTTCATACTGATTAACCCTACGGCAGTTAAAATACTGTCGAAAGAGAAAACCAGGTTTAACAAAGCAATTTGAATGATGGCATTGGAAAGAGAATTACTGGCTTTTCCTTTTTCACTTTCTTCTTCGCCTTCCAGTTTGTGGTGAATTTCGGAAACCGATTTGTACAATAGGAACAAACCACCACCAAAAATAATTAAACTTTGTCCGGTTACTCCAGCGCTAAAGAAATCGGTGTTGATATGGAACAATACATCTTGCAAACTTAAAACCCAGGTAATTCCGAATAGCAATACAATTCTAAACGCCATTGCCAGTAAAAGACCTATTCTTCTGGCTTTCGGTTGGTCTTCGGCTTTTAGTTTTCCGGAAACAATGGAAAGGAATACGATATTATCGATTCCGAGAATGATTTCAAGAAAGGTTAAAGTCAGTAAAGCAATCCAAGCATCCGGGTTGAGTAATAATTCCATTTTTTGTTTTTTATATTTAAAATTCTGCTGTTAAACGTAAGTTAATCGATTTTTGTTACAGTGCCGCGTTGTTTTTTTGCATCACCCACAAAAGCATATTCAAATGTGTACCCTTTGTCGTTGGTAGTCAGTATTTTTATACCGATGGCTTTTTTTTCCTGCATGTTTTTAGGATGCAATTTTTGAAGGACAAATTCGCAATCGCTTACCCAGCGCACGGAAGCTGAATCGGTTTTTCCGTTGAACGTTTCGATCTGAAGGTTTTCGGTACGTTCAAAAACGGATTTTTTCTGTTGTCCGTCAATTTCCTGAACAAATTCAAATTTTCCGATTTTGAAATCCTTACAGTTACGTTCGTTATTGTAACAGGAGGTTAATGCGATGAAGATTTGAATTATAAGAAGTTTTTTCATTTTGGGTAAAGGTTTTTCTAAAATATATCTACCGCAGATTCACAGATTTTCAATGCAATTTTAATCTGCGAATCTGCGGTTAAATAAATCAATATTTATTGCTTTTTCGAGAATTTCCGTTGATTTTATTTCAATTTATTCAGTTCATCATCCGTAAAATGCTTGGTGCTTTTCTCTTTTGAAAATTTATCGGTATTGTAATCGTTGGATTTGTTTTTGGGTATGGAAAGACTCGTCCAATCCGATTGTTTGAGCATTTTGGCATAAAACACGATCTGTCCCACATGATACGGATAATGTGCCAGTTGTCGGTTTATCGCTTCCATCACAGTATGTCCTTCGTTTCGGATGTAAATGATTTGCGAAAGTTGTTCCGGAGTTAAAGCGTTTATCGCCTCAAAAAAACAATTCCAGCCTTTATCCCAAAGCGTCATTAGTTCTTCTTTGGTTTTTATGGTTGCTTCGAATTCATCGTCACGGTTTCGCCATTCTTTTTCGCCGTCTGAAGTTAGAAAATCGGTCCAACGCGAAAGCATGTTTCCGGACAAATGTTTTACAATTACCGCAATCGAATTGGTGTCTTCGTTCACTGAAACAAACAATTGTTCCGGTTCGAGTTGGTGCATCGCTTTTTCTCCAATGGTTTTATAGTAGAGAAACTGTTTTTTTACACTTTCGAGGTAGTTTTTATTGGTTTCCATCGAATATCCCTTTCATCATGGTTTGTATTCCTTTGTACATCAAGAAACCGGATCCGAGGCAGAATATGATGCCAATTCCTAAAATCGGAATGTAAAACGGATGGTTTTGGTTTTTAAACGAACTGTGAATTACGGAAGGTCCGATAAACATCAGTGGTAATGCATACGCCAGATAGCGAACACCTTTTACTAAAAGAGTTTTATTTGTTCCCATGGTTTAAAAGGTGATTTGAATTCCGTATCCGTTGTTGTTTGCCAAAATGTTCATATTGAAATCGGTCGTACCTGTTGATTTCAATCCGTTATTATAGAGTTCGATAGCTTTTTCAAGTCTTTTCTTTCGTCCTACCATTACTGGAATCGAAGCCGCAATACAACCCGCTCCCACATATGTAAAACCCGATGGGTAATCGGCATCGGATACCAATCCTTTTACAACATCGCCCACCGTTAAACCAATTCCCAATCCTAATAAAAAGCCTCCAACACCTTCTTTGGTTTTGGCGCTTTTAAAATAACCATAGGCTTCATTATTGGATTTCAGCAAATTTTTAGTTTCATAACTCGAAATCTGAACGCCGTTTTGGTAAAATTTGCCTCTTTCCATTTTAATTTCCTGAGCCGAAGCTGCTGTCAGAAGGAAAAAGCATAATAAAGTAAGTACGTTTTTCATGGTATTTTGTTTAAAGATTGTTTTTGGATAAATAAAAATCTACTGCTTTTCGAACACTTCCGTTCGTTTCCAAAAGTAGTTTTGCTTCGTCATACGAAACGGGAATTTCGCCCATTATCATACGAACGCCGCGGTCAATCAGTTTTACATTGCTCAATTGCATGTCGACCATTTTGTTGCCTTTCACTTTTCCTAACTGAATCATCGTAGCAGTGGAAATCATGTTTAAAACCAATTTCTGAGCGGTTCCAGCTTTCATTCGGGAGCTTCCGGTTACGAATTCTGGTCCTACAACCACTTCGATTGGAAATTGTGCGGTTTGGGATAGCGGACTTCCTTCGTTACACGTAATGCAGCCGGTTGTGATGTTGTTTTCGTTGCATTTTTCCAATCCGCCAATAACATATGGGGTTGTTCCCGAAGCGGCAATTCCGATGACTACATCCTTTTCGTTAATGCTCCATTCAGACAAGTCTTTCCATGCTTGATTTTTGTCGTCTTCGGCAAATTCCACCGCTTTACGAATCGCTGTGTCTCCTCCGGCAATCAGTCCGATAACCATATCAAAAGGAACGCCGAAAGTAGGCGGACATTCGGAAGCATCTACAATTCCCAAACGTCCGGAAGTTCCTGCACCGATGTAAAACAAACGTCCGCCGTTTTTCATCTGCGACACAATTCTGGAAACCAAAGCTTCAATTTGCGGTAACGCTTTTTCTACAACAAGCGGAACGGTTTTGTCTTCCTTGTTGATGTTGGTCAGTAAATCCTGTACCGACATTTTTTCCAAATGTTCGTATTTCGAGGATTGTTCGGTGGTTTTGGTAAATGACATTTTTTGAGTTTCTGAGTTGTAAAGTCTCAAAGTTACAAAGTTTTTGCTTATGGTTTACTGGATAAAGTGTTACATAAAATACGCTAACACAATTCCCAGAACAATGGCAGTAAGTTTGGCCAGGTTGAATTTATGGCCTTCACTGGTTTCGAAAATAATAGTGGAGGAAATATGAAACAGGATTCCGATTACAAATGCGGTAATTTCTGCCTGATAATGAACAATAAAGGGCAGTTTTTCAGAAAATATGGTTCCTAATGGCGTCATGATAGCAAAAGTTAGCATGAACAGTAAAATGGACTGTTTGTTTAAATGTGATGTGCTGAAAAATGTGGTTAAAATAATCGCGATAGGGAAGTGGTGTACTGCAATTCCCCAAGCCAAATCGTTGTTCTGGCTCACCGGCATGCCTTCCAGCAATGCGTGCAGACACAAACTGATGAACAACGACCACGGAATGTGATGCATAGTGTCATGCCCGTGTACGTGTCCGTGTTCAGCGCCTTGTGAAAAGTATTCCAATACAATCTGAAACACGATTCCGAACATAATAAAAAATCCGATGCCACCGTGAACGTGTCCGTCGGCTTCCACATGATGGGTTGATTCGTAAACGGTTGGTAATAAGTGCGACACCGTCAGCGCCAATAAGAATGAACCGCTGAAAGCCAATAAAATCCTCAGACTTTTTTTGCTTTTCGGACGGAAAAACGTGGCAATCAAATAACCGAAAATAACCGAAAGTAATGGCAGTAGTAAGTACAGCATATTATTTAAAAATCATAATCAGACGTTCCGAATCGTTTTTATAGAATTTGCGCAGTTTGTAATCGCCGAAAACATCCAGAAGATAAATTCCGGCCTCTTCCATCATCTGTTCAAAATCGCTTAAAGTTAAGGCTTTTACCTTTTCGGTGAAATGAAATTTTTGTCCTTTATCCTCAAAATCAATTTCTTTAAAAATATGATTGTCTTTTACGTAGCGTTTGATATGAAAATCGATGCCTTCCACGGTTTTAACTTCTTCGGGAACCAGATTGTTAATCACATAATTGGTATTCATAAAGTCAATCACCGCAAAGCCGTATTCTGAAAGGCTGTCGTGAATGGCTTTTAAGGTAGTCAGATTATCCTCGTCGTTTTCAAAATACCCGAAACTTGTAAATAGGTTAAATACCGCATCAAACTTTTCTTCGAACGGCAAACGCATGTCGTGCACTTTAAAATGCAGTTTGTCATTGGCCGCTGCCGAAGCTTCGGCGATGCTGTTTTCGGATAAATCGGCGCCGGTGACATCAAATCCCAAGGTGTTTAAATACATCGAATGGCGCCCTTTTCCGCAAGCCAAATCCAAAATTTTAGCATCTTCCGGAAGGTTTAAATAATGCGTAAGATTGTCCATGAAATGTTGCGCTTCCGCTTCATCACGGTCTTTGTATAAAATATGGTAATAAGGAGTGTCGAACCAGGAGGCAAACCAGTTTTCGGTTGATTTATTTTGTATGTCTGACATGTATTCTTCTGTTGGAGGATAATTAATCTTGCAAATTTAACGTATTTTTGCCGATGTAATCCAATTTAGAAATCAGAATTCGGAAATTAGAATTTTGAAGTTACGATTGAAACGCCTATTAATATACATTCTTCCTATTTATATGAAAAGGCGTTCCTGACGACCTTGGGCAAACAATAACTTTTCGGAAGAAATTAAATTATGGAACAGAATTTTAAAATGATTGCCAAAACCTTTTTTGGCTTCGAAGAAATATTAGCAAAAGAGTTGCAGCAATTGGGCGCTCAAAATGTCGAAATGGGAACCCGAATGGTGAGTTTTGTGGGGGATAAAGGCTTTATGTACAAAGCGAATTTAGCGTTGCGTACGGCTTTAAAAATCCTGAAACCCATTTATCAGTTCCGCGCGTTTAATGAAGCGAGTTTGTACAAAGGTATTCAGGGTATTGATTGGTCGCAGTATTTGAATGCACATCAGGCTTTTGTGGTGGATGTAACCTTGCATTCGGAACATTTTAACCATTCGCAATTCGTGGCGTTAAAAACCAAAGATGCGATTGTGGATCAGTTCCGCGATAAATTCGGAAAACGTCCTAACATCGATAAGGATTTTCCCGATTTACGTATCAACATTCATATTGACCGTGACCAATGTTCGGTTTCTTTAGACAGTTCCGGAGATTCTTTGCACCATCGTGGTTATAAAACCGCTACGAATATCGCTCCAATTAACGAAGTGTTGGCAGCAGGAATGCTGTTGCTTTCCGGTTGGGACGGACAAGGCGATTTTATCGATCCGATGTGCGGTTCGGGAACGATTTTGGCGGAAGCAGCGATGATTGCCTGCAACATTCCGGCGAACATTAACCGTAAAGAATTCGCATTCGAGCGTTGGAGTGACTGGGATAACGAGTTATTCGACCAGATCATGAATTCGTTGATGAAGAAAGTAAAAGAGTTTCATTATACGATTACGGGTTACGACAAAGCGCCGTCTGCGGTAATGAAAGCGAAAGACAATATCAGAAATGCGAATTTGGATGAATATGTGAAGATTTACGAGCGTAATTTCTTCGACACCGAAAAAGAAACCCGCGGACCGTTGCATATGGTGTTCAATCCGCCTTACGGAGAACGTTTGGATATTGAAATGGAGCGTTTTTACAGAGAAATCGGCGATACGTTAAAACAAAGTTATCCGGGAACAAACGCGTGGTTCATTACTGCGAATTTAGAAGCGCTGAAATTCGTTGGTTTAAAACCCTCCCGAAAAATCAAACTGTTCAACGGAAAACTGGAAGCTCGTTTGGTGAAATACGAAATGTATGAAGGAAGTAAACGTACGAAGTTTCAGAATAGAGAAGAGGAATAGTGGCTTCGAGAGCCACAGCCACCGAATAATCAGACGCAGTCGCAGTGATCAGTCTTTCAATTTATAACTCATAAATTATAATTCAAAAAATGACTTTAAAAACAAAATCTATCGTATATAATTTTTTAGGCTTTGCCGTGTTGTTTACCATTATCCGTTTTGCCGTTTTGCCGGAGTTTACAAATCTTACAGGTATTCTATTACCTTTAACCGCATTTGTAGTAGCGACATTGTTAGCTCCTAAATTTCAGGCTATAAAAACCAATGAAGGCGAAAAGCTGT
Organism: uncultured Flavobacteriaceae bacterium; assembly: GCA_963812405.1. GTDB lineage: Bacteria > Bacteroidota > Bacteroidia > Flavobacteriales > Flavobacteriaceae > Flavobacterium. The sequence continues at coordinate 198,454 of CAWEUV010000001.1, forward strand.
TTATGAAATGGTTGTTTATAAAAGGAGTGAAGGAGATTAAATAAAATAAAAATCCCAAATTCTTTTAAAATTAGAATTTGGGATTTTTCATATACTAAAAGTTGTAGTGTTACTTTTTACTCTTATACAAAGGAATAAAATAACTCAGCGTATAATTAAATCCGGCGCCAAATTTTCCGTCATAGGTTCGGTTAAACCCGGGAATGTATAAGTTGTCGAAGTTTTCAGGTTTCTTTTCAGAAACTAAGTAATTGATGCGTACTGAAACACCGAAGTATAGATTATTGAATAGTTCCGCTTTCATTCCGCCTACCAATTCAATCCAACTCGCGTTTAAACCATCATATTTTGTACCTGGAGTTATAGTGGTTTGTCCGAAATACGGATTGGTATTGTAAACGGTATAACTGTTAAGCTCTTGCGAAAAAGAACTTACGCTATAACGCATTCCGGCATAAATCATGTTTTCCATGTCCAACCAGTTTTCGTAGGTATTGTAATCAAAACCTACTTTAAAATAGCCTCCTTTTGTGGTAAAGTTTAGTTGGTCGTCGTTAACTGTTTTGTTTTCATTTCCCAATTCTCCGGCGATATAGATTTTTTTGGTCAGACGATAATCGCCAACAACTTCAAAGCCTTTATAATCTTTATCGTAAAATGATTTGGCCAATCGGTGTAAATCGACCCCAACGCGAAGTCCGTATCGTTCGGTTCGTGCTTGTTTAACAGTATCTTTTGCCTGATTTTGTGCAAATGTTGATAAAGAAACCAACATTAAAGCCATACTAAAAATAGATTTTAATGTGTGTTTCATTTTCGTTTTGAATATTAGGTTGTGATGCTTCAATAGGCGTTGTGGTGGAAATCCATAGACTGGAATCACCATCGGTTAAAACCGGATTGTTGGCATCCAGTTGAAATACGGTTTTATAACCGCAGGCTCTTGATATAAAAACATCGGTTCTTGAATAATTGAAGGTTATGATGTCAATATTGTCATTAGTCGCATCTTCATCGTTACCGTTTTGGATGAATTGGAACGTTGTGGTGTCTTCGTTCGTTTTCAGCGGAATTTTCATCTTACTGACACCGTTAGCCGGTATGCCTGAATAACCTGTAGCAATGACTTTCAGATTGGTAACTGTTTTCAGATTCGTCGGATTCAATGCATCATAAAACTCAATTACAACATTTGGCGTTGTAGGCGTTCCTTCGGTACATATATCATCTTTCTCGCAACCCCAAAAGGAATAGGCGATTAAGAACGAAAGGGCAACTATCTTGATTTTTTTCATCTTCAAATTTTCAAATCTGTAAATTTTCAAATTGATTTATCGTTTTTCCAAAAGTACAACATTTTCCACATGATGCGTTTGCGGGAACATGTCCACCGGACGCACACGGGTAACTTTGTACATTTCGTCCATCAAAGCCAAATCACGTGCCTGTGTAGCCGAATTACAGCTCACATACACCACTTTTTCAGGAGCAATGCTCAGAATTTGTTTCACTACATCAGCATGCATTCCGTCACGCGGCGGATCAGTGATAATTACATCCGGATGTCCGTGTGTTTTGATAAATTCGTCGTTGAATACGTTTTTCATATCTCCAACAAAGAATTCACAATTCGTAATGTTATTGCGTTTTGCGTTTTCTTTCGCATCGGCAATCGCTTCAGGAACGGCTTCCACACCAATTACTTTTTTCGCTTTTTTGGAAACGAATTGCGCAATGGTTCCGGTTCCGGTATATAAATCGTAAACCAATTCTTCGCCAGTTAATCCTGCAAATTCTCGTGTAATCGAGTACAATTCATAGGCTTGTGCCGAATTGGTCTGATAGAATGATTTCGCATTGATGCTGAAGTTCAAACCTTCCATTTCTTCCAAAATATAATCTCTTCCTTTGAACAGAATGATTTCTTGGTCGTATAAAGTATCGTTAGCTTTCTGATTTATAACGTATTGTAACGAAGTGATTTCCGGAAAACGTTCTGCTAAGAAATTCAGCAGTAATTCACGTTTTGCTTTGTCGTCTTCAAAAAACTGAATCAAAACCATGATTTCTCCAGTCGAAGCGGTGCGAATCATTAACGTACGCAACAAACCTTCATGGTTTCTCGGATTGAAGAACGACAGCTCGTTTTCATTCGCAAATCTTCGGATTTCATTACGAATATCGTTTGAAGGATCTTGCTGTAAATGACATTTTTGGATGTCCAGGATCTTATCCCACATTTTAGGTATATGGAATCCAACCGCATTTTTATTATCGAGTTCTGCTCCGCTGTCTACTTCTTCCTGCGTCATCCAACGGGAGCTGGAGAAACCGAATTCCATTTTATTTCTGTAGAAAAACTGTTCTTTTGAACCTAAAATTGGTTCGAAATCCGGTAATTCAATTTTTCCGATTCTTTTTAAATGATTGTAAACTTCCTGATTTTTATAGAACAACTGCTGTTCGTATTTCATGTTTTGCCATTTGCAGCCACCACAAGTACCAAAATGCTCGCAAACCGGCTCGGTACGATGTTCTGAAAACGAATGGAATTTTATTGCTTTTCCTTCAAAATAGGATTTACGTTTTTTGAATGTCTGAACGTCGACTACGTCACCAGGAACCACATTAGGTATAAAGATAACCTGACCTTCCGGAGCTTTTGCCACCGATACGCCTTTTGCACCTGCATCAAGGACTTTTACGTTTTCGAATACGATTTTGTCTGTTTTTTTTCTTCCCATGGGGCAAAAGTAAGGATTGTATTTTGAAACGAGAAATTGAAAAGTATAAACTTGAAGGGTGACTGAATGCAAATATTCAAGTTTTTAATAAAATTTAATAAACATATTAACAGAATATTAATAGTAATTGGCAAATGGATGAAGTAACTTAGAAGGACATTTATAAGAGTCAAAATATGAAACGATTTATTATATTTTTCACGCTTTTTTTATTTCACTCCGCTATTTTCGGTCAATCCAATTTGCATGGTCTTGTTCGCAGTAACGGTAATGCCATAGCCAATGTTGACGTAGTAAATGTTACTAAGAAAATTGCTAAAAAAACAAATGATAAAGGAGTCTTTTCGATTGCTGCCGTAGCGGGTGATGAAATTGTTTTTGTACTGAAGGATTACTACGAGAAAAAGATAAGAGTCTCCCCCGAACAATTGAATTCCAACGTTGCGTTCGAATTGGAGAAAAGAGGGATAGAACTTCAAGAGCTCGAAATTGAAAAAAGCCAGAAAATTAATGTTGATATGAGTTATGAATCGTTAAAGAAAGCAAAATTGGAGAACGAACAGTCAAAACCCAAAGTTATTGGTGTTTATACCGGCGAAATTGAATACGGAATGGATTTTGTCGAAATAGGAAACAAAGTTATTAAATTCCTCGACAGACAACTGGCTCCAAAATTTGAGAAAGAGGCAAATGGAAAAGGGAAAAGTTTTAAAAATTATGTCAAAAGGGAGTTTCCAAATGAGTTTTTCATTACCAAATTAAACCTCAAAGAAAATGAAATAGATCCCTTTATCGATTTTTGTGAAAATGATTTAAAAGCTAAGCATGTTACCGATAAAAACGGCGTTCTTGATGTGCTTGAATTTTTAATTGAAAAACGAAAAGAGTTCAAAAATTGATAAAAACCACAATATTGTTGCAAAAACAGCTGCAAATCTCGTACTTCGTATTTCTAATTTTGAAATAGTATGTATCGTCACTTAGCGCTTTTACGCGGAATAAACGTTTCCGGACACAATATGATTAAAATGGATGCTTTGAAAACCTTACTTGAAAATGTAGGTTTTCAGAATGTGCAAACTTACATTCAGTCGGGAAATGTTTTTGTAGATTCGGAAGACGAAAATCCATCTTCTGTCGGATTTAAAATCAAACAGGAAATTTTTAAAGCATTTGGTCATGAAGTTCCCGTAGTTGTTATCGGTAAAGAGGATTTGGAAGCCTGTTTTAAGAATAACGACTATCTGAAAGAAACTGCTGCAGATATTAAAAAACTATATGTTGCCTTTATTTCCAGAGAATTGTCAGATGGTGCTTTGAACGATTTAAAAATCAGCCAGTTTAAACCCGACGAAGCTCGTATCGACAAGAGCCGGATTTACATCAAATATGCTGTTGGTGCCGGAAAAACAAGGCTGGATCAGAAATACATCGAAAAAAAACTAAATGTAACGGCAACCATCAGAAACTGGAATACCGTTACAAATTTACTTTCTCTGTTTGAAGAACGCAACGGCTAACAATTTGGTTTGATTTCCGAATTGTTGAGTGTTTTTATAAAAGCAATCAAATACAGATTCAACTCAGAATTTGAATGTTAGGAAAAATTTTACCTGATATTCTTAAATTGTTGTTTTTTATAACAATTTTATTGCTTTTTGTTAACTGTCTGTAAAATAATTGATTCACTCATTTCTTGTTATATTTTTATAAATCAAGGGGTTTTTTGTTATAAAAACATTAAATTATGGTGTTAAAGTTTATTTTTTTCAATTTGAATTGTTAACTTGCACACAAATTAACCATTAAATAGTTACGTATAAAACAAAACTACTAAACCCCAATTTAATAATGCAAGTTTTAGAAAAAATGAGTTCAGCAGAAGCAATTCAGTTAGAAGACAAATTCGGTGCACACAATTACCATCCGCTGCCGGTTGTTTTAAGTAAAGGAGAAGGAGTATATGTGTGGGATGTTGAAGGAAAACAATATTATGATTTTCTTTCGGCTTATTCTGCTGTAAACCAAGGACATTGTCATCCGAAAATTGTTGGTGCGATGATGGAACAAGCGCAAACGCTTACGTTAACATCGCGTGCTTTTTATAATGATAAATTGGGTGTTTATGAACAGTTTGTGACCAGTTATTTTGGTTTCGATAAAGTACTTCCGATGAATACCGGTGCCGAAGCTGTGGAAACAGCTTTGAAATTGTGCCGTAAATGGGCGTATGAGAAAAAAGGGATTCATGAGAATGAAGCGCAGATAATTGTTTGTGAAAATAATTTCCACGGAAGAACTACAACGATTATTTCGTTTTCAAACGATGAAAATGCCCGTAAGAACTTTGGTCCGTATACAGCAGGATTTATAAAAATCGCTTACGATGATATTGATGCTTTGGAAAAAGCAATTAGTTCTTCATCAAACATCGCAGGATTCTTAGTGGAGCCAATTCAAGGTGAAGCGGGAGTTTATGTGCCTTCTGAAGGATATTTGGCGAAAGCAAAAGCATTGTGTGAAAAACATAATGTGCTTTTTATTGCTGATGAGGTTCAAACCGGAATTGCACGTACCGGAAAAATATTAGCGGTTCATCATGAAAATGTACAACCGGACATTTTGATTTTAGGAAAAGCTTTGTCAGGTGGTGTGTATCCGGTTTCAGCAGTATTAGCAAATGATGCTATTATGAATGTAATCAAACCGGGACAACACGGATCTACTTTTGGCGGAAACCCTATTGCTGCAGCTGTGGCTATCGCTGCTTTAGAAGTGGTAACGGATGAGAAATTAGCTGAAAATGCAGATAAATTAGGAAAACTATTCCGTTCTGAGATTGGGAAGTATATCGAAACATCGAATATTGCAACATTGGTACGAGGAAAAGGGTTGCTTAACGCAATCGTAATTAATGATACCGAAGAAAGCGACACTGCATGGAATATTTGTATGGCTTTGCGTGATAATGGATTGTTGGCAAAACCAACCCACGGAAACATTATTCGTTTTGCGCCGCCTTTAGTTATGAATGAAGAGCAATTGTTAGATTGCGTGCGTATCATTACAATGACATTGAAGCAATTTGAAAAATAAGAATTTATAGTTTTAAAAAAAAACCGTCTTGATACTGAAAACAAGACGGTTTTTTTATTTATTGACCTTTCTGCATTTCTTCAAGCATTTGGATGTATTGCTCTTGCATATCGTCGTATTTTCCTGTAGCCACAAGGTAAATCAGAATTAATACGAAAAGCGAACTGATAACCAAGCTGACAATGTTAATGATTTTCCATGTTTTTAAGGAACCAGGCAGGTAGTTTTCTGGATTTTCAGCCAGAAGTTTCTCGTCTTTATTGGCCAGGTAGATTCCTATTCCGGATAATAGAACCCCAACGATTCCATTGGAACAACAACATCCTATATAGGAAAGTATTCCTAAAATCATTACGGCTTGTTGGTTTGGTAATTTTTGTTTCTCCATGATTTGATAATTGGTTAACGATTGTTATAAGTAAAAATGTTTTATAAAATAAGATACAACCATAATCACGGCGTTAAGTATTCCTAAAGTGACTATCGGCGTATGGTAATTGCGGCTCTTGTCTATATAACTAAGCCCTGTAATGAAAAGAAAAGGGAGTAAGGTGTAAATTGCCGGAAACATGTAAAACGCTTCTGTAAAATCGCCTTTACAAAGCAAAACAAAAGCGCGTTGTGTTCCGCAACCAAAGCATTCGATTCCGAAAACTTTTTTGCTCAAACAAGGGAGCATGTATTCTTCCATATACAAGTTTTTTCTTTCAGCAATGTAATAAAAAAACAGATAGTTTTAAAATAATCGTAGTGCTATTTTAAAGTTTGTTATTTTTGAAATCTTAATTTAAATCTATGAAAACAATTTACATCATACTTATTTTCGGACTCATGGGATGGGCGTTTTACGAGCAGACTAAACCGGTTCCAAATGTGTTTATTCAGGTGATAGGAGTGTTGGCTTTTTTCTTCTTAATGATGAAATTGATGTCTAAGGTTTCCAGTAATAATAAAGATAAAGAAGAGGAAGATGTTTAGTATAGGAGATAAGGTTTTTGTTCTTGATGAAGACTTCAGTGGAGTAGTGGTTGGCTTCCAAAAAGACCAGATTGTGGTGGAAACGGAAGATGGATTTACGATGACATATTTTGTCAACGAATTGATTAAAGAGCAGAATTCCAATGAATTAAAATCATTTACTTCAAGTCAGAATATGAATCAGGTTTTAAAAGAGAAAGAGTTGCCGGAAAAGCGTTCTTTTGTTAAAGAAAAGAAATCCCGTAAGGATGAATTCGTGTTGGAAGTAGATTTACACATCGAAAAACTGGTGCCTTCCAAACGCGGAATGTCCAATTACGATATTTTAAATTTACAGATGGAAACGGCAAAACGCCAACTCGATTTTGCAGTGAGAAACCGAATGCCAAAAGTGGTTTTTATCCACGGTGTAGGTGAAGGTGTTTTAAAAGCGGAACTGGATTTTCTGTTAGGGCGATATGAAGGAATTTCATTTCAGGATGCCAACTATCAGAAATACGGATTGGGTGCCACCGAGGTGTACATCAAACAAAATCCGAATCGATAAAAATTATAAAGTAGTGGTGTAGGTTCCGTAAAGGTATTCGTCAAAAACAAAAGAATCCTGTGCGCCTACAAATTGGATGTTGATGAATTTAATTTGATGATTGTATCCCGTTATGGTAACTTCTCCGGTAATTTCATCGGTTACGGTTCTCGCAGTGGTAATTATTTCGATAGTTCCTCCGTTGGCGGCACCCCATTCGTTTAAAACTGTAGGTGAAGCCGGAGGTACATCAGCGCAAATGACATTGTTTGAAGCGTTTCCATTGTATTTTCGGTACAAAATACGGTTAGTGGATGAGACGGTTGCGATTCTGGGCTCTCCGTCCGGAGTAATTTCATTTGGAAAATATGTTGATGGAATGTCAAGCAGTAACAATTCGTCTTTGTTGATTTTAAACAAAACTTCTTTATCGCTACATTTCTGAATCGCAACGTTGTTAAAGTTGAATGACTGTAAAACGATATCGCCATCATCACAAGAAGATATAAGAAGTGCGCAAACCAATAATCCGAATAACTTTTTCATAAGTAGAATTGTTTGGGACAAAAATAGCATTTTTAGATTGCAAAAGCCAATAAAAGAAATACCGAAAATTCAGCAATATTGCTATATTTGAAATCCAAATGAAAAAATAATTTATGTCATCTAAACACCAAACCAATTATCCAGCGCTTTATACGTTGATTACAGTCTTCTTTTTTTGGGGATTTATAGCTGCAGGAAACAGTATTTTTATCCCTTATTGTAAAATTAAATTCTCGCTGGATCAGTTTCAGTCGCAATTAGTTGATTTTGCGTTTTATACCGCTTACTATGTGGGCGCTTTATTGTTGTTCCTTTTTGGAACCTCAAAACAAAAAGATATCGTTGGGAGTTGGGGGTATAAGAAAAGTATCGTGTTCGGATTACTGTTTTCTGCCTTGGGAGCCGGAGCGATGATTATAGCTGTTGAAGCGAACATTTATGCCGGAATGCTGGCCGGATTGTTTATTGTGGCCTTGGGTTTTTCACTTCAGCAAACTGCCGCAAATCCGTTTGCAATTTCATTAGGTAACCCGAAAACGGGTGCCGACCGTGTAAATCTTGGAGGCGGAATCAATTCTTTCGGAACAACAATAGGACCTTTGGTGGTTGGATTGGCTCTTTTCGGAACCACCGCATCAGTAACCGATGAACAAATAAAAGGATTACCGTTAGACAAGGCAATATTGCTTTACGTTTGTGTCGGACTTTTGTTTGTTGCTGCCGCTGCAATGTTTCATTTCTCGAAAAAGGTTCCCGCCGGAATTTCCAATGAACCCATGGAAAAAGCCAATAAAGCTTTGCGTACATTGTTGATTATGACAGGTTTGCTGGCGATTATGTTTACTCCGGTATTTAACAGTTATAAAAGTAAGGAGGCTCTTAAAATTATTGCTTTAGAAAAAAGAATAGAAACTATTAAAACTCAGTTTTCAGGGAAAATAAAAGAGTTGTCTGGTGACGAGCTGAATAAGATAAGAGCGGAAATTGGCGTACACGAGTCGGAAATAAAAACGATAAAACCTGGTCTGGAACAATACAGGATGTATTGGCTTTTGGGAGCACTTACAGTTGTTGTGGGAGGATTATTGTTTTCATACAAGGCCGCGCAAAAAAACAATGAAGGTTGGGGCGCAATGAAATATCCGCAATTGGTTTTGGGGATGTTGGCTATTTTTACCTATGTTGGTGTGGAAGTTGCCATCGGAAGTAATCTTACCGAATTGTTGAAACTGAAGGATTTTGGTGCTTTTAGTGTATCTGACAGTGCTCCGTATATTTCGATGTACTGGGGAAGTCTTATGATTGGACGCTGGGCAGGAGCTATCAGTGTTTTTCATCTGAACAATACCAAAAAGGCATTGGCTTTAATTATCATTCCCTTAATTGCCTTTGCAGTGATTATCGGTGTTAATACAGTGGCGCAAAAAAACATGACACCGTTGTATTATTACGTAGTTTGCATCTTATTGCAAATCGGGGCTTTCTTTATCAGTAAAGACAAACCTGCGCGCACGTTAACGGTTTTCTCGGTTTTTGGAGTTTTGGCGATGCTAATTGGTTTGTTTTCAACGGGAACGGTAGCTATCTATGCATTTTTAGCGGGCGGATTGGCGTGCAGTATCATGTGGCCGGCAATTTTCAGTTTGTCAATTATCGGATTAGGGAAATACACCTCTCAAGGTTCGGCTTTCTTGGTAATGATGATTTTAGGCGGTGGAATTATTCCTCCAATTCAAGGAAAATTGTCTGATATCATCGGAATCCATCAATCTTATGTTATTCCGGTGCTTTGTTTTGGTTATCTTTTGTTCTTTGCGGTAGTCGTGAAATCAATGCTTAAAAAACAAGGAATTGAGGTAGATGAAATCGAAACCGATGGCGCACATTAAAGTCTTAATAAAATAATAATATACAATTCGGAGCCGGGGAAATGCTTTACCTTTGCTCCGAATTTTTTTTATATGCGAATCAATAAATACTATCTGGCGGCCTTTACAGCCTTTGTGATATGGGGTTTTTTCAGTCTGGCATTAAAACCCATACATCATTATCCGTCGTTGGATATTTTGTTTTATCGGGTTTTTTTCAGTGTCGTGCTCATATCGGCAATCAATTTGTTTGTGAGACGTGATGTACTTTTAAAAGACTGGAATAACTATAAGTCAAAATCGAAATCAGATCGAAATAAAATCATCCGTGTTAATATCGGAGGAGGATTGTTGCTTACGGCCAATTGGTTTATTTTTATTTACGTAATGAACCATATCAGCGTTAAAGCGGCTTCGTTTGCTTATTTGGTTTGTCCGATACTAACCACTGTTTTAGCATTTATTATCCTAAAGGAAAAACTGAGTAAATGGCAATGGGTTGCAGTAGGGATAAGTGTTTTGGGCTGTGGATTGCTTTCGTTTAATAATTTTGCCGATATTTTTTACAGTCTGATTGTGGCGTTAACCTATGCTATGTATCTGATTTCGCAACGCAAGAATACCGAAGTGGATAAATTCGTAGGATTGAACATTCAGATTTTAACGGCTGGAATTATTTTATTGCCTTTTTTTCCGGTATTTAGCGGACCAGTTCCGGCAGAAAGTTTGTTTTATATTTGCCTTGTTTTTATTGTGATTTTGTTTACCATACTTCCGCTGTTTCTGAATTTGTTTGCACTTAAAGGAGTAAATTCGTCTACGGTAGGAATCATGTTGTATATCAATCCTTTGATTAATTTCGTTTTGGCTGTTTTTTATTATAAAGAAGAAGTGAATACCGTACAGTTGATATCCTATTCGCTAATTCTGATTTCCATTATTGTTTTCAACGAAAAGCTTATCTTTAACAGAAAATTGAACCCACAGAAAGTTACTGAATCCCATGAAGAAAATATACCTCGATAACGCTTCAACTACTCCAATTCGCCCTGAAGTGATTCAGGAAATGACCAAGGTGCTTTCGGAAGATTTCGGAAATCCTTCTTCGACGCACAGTTTCGGACGAAGTGCCAAAGTACTGATCGAATCGGCGCGTAAATCAATTGCAAAGCAGCTAAATGCTACTGCATCCGAGATAATTTTCACTTCCTGTGGTACTGAAGCCAACAACTGGATTTTGCGTTCAGCGGTAAAAGATTTGAAGGTTAAGCGTATTATTACCAGTAAAATTGAGCATCACGCGGTTTTGCATACGGTGGAAATACTCCAACACGAATTCGGAATTCAGGTAGATTTCGTAGCGGTAAAACCATCCGGTGAAATCGATTTTACAGATTTGGTGGAATTGCTTTCCGATACGAAAAAGACGTTGGTAAGTTTGATGCACGTAAATAACGAAATCGGTACGGTGCTGAATATGGAAAAAGCCGTAAGACTTTGTCAGGGGCATAACGCGTTGTTTCACACTGATACGGTACAATCTGTCGGAAAAACTGAAATCGACGTGCAAAACTGTCCTGTAGACTTTCTCGTGGCGAGCGCACACAAATTTCACGGACCAAAAGGAGCAGGATTCGCCTATGTTAAAAAGAACAGTGGTTTACAGCCTTTGTTTTTTGGCGGTGAACAGGAAAAAGGTTTCCGTGCCGGAACCGAAGCGGTACATCAGATTGTGGGAATGGCAAAAGCATTGGAATTGGCCTATGATCATCTGGAGGAAGACAGAAATCATATTTCCGAATTGAAAAACTATATGATGGAACGTTTTGAAATCGATTTTCCGGAATGTAAGTTTAATGGAGAAGATACTTTTTATAATATTCTGAATGTGAATTTGCCGTTAGCGGAAGAAAAAACGGCTATGATTTTGTTCAATTTAGACATGAAAGGGATTGCGGTTTCCCGCGGAAGTGCTTGTCAAAGCGGAAGCGTAAAACCATCGCACGTTTTAGCTGAAATTCTGGATGATGAGGAATTGAAAAAACCGAGTTTGCGCATTTCGTTCAGCCATTACAATACAAAAGAGGATGTCGACGCTTTATTGGATGCTTTAAAAACGCTATAATACGTTTGCAATCGTTGCTTTTAGACTCCGAATTGTCTTAAATGATGGTCAAGGTGTTTCCATTGAAAAACGGCCCATTCTTCGGGAGTAAATTTACCAAAAAACGGGTGAGGGTAGGTCGTGCATTGTGAAGGACCACCTTCAAAAAACGAATTGATTGATGCGATTACTTTTGATTTTTCAATTTCAAAATTGCTGTCTTCGGGGAAGATATAACTTTTGTCTGTTGGGGAATTTTTACCAAACGGTTGTTCTCCAAGTACTTTAGGTTTCAGGAAAGAACCGATGATTCTTCCAATAAAAAGCATTTTCATAAAATTCTTTCCCATTGCCGTTTCGGTCGATTTATTGCAATGCGCCAGCATTTGTGCCACGTTCATTTTTCCCCATTTTCGTTGGGATTCGGGCGTTAGTTTTTCAATACGTTCTAAAATCTCGGAAACGTCGGTTGGGTTGAATAAGCTTTTCATTAAAGGATGATATTATTTTTTATTTGCTTTCTCTTGTTTTTTGAAATACCCTCTGAAAAAGAAATTGTGTTTCAAGGCTTCTAAATTCTGGTTCAGTTTGATGCTGGATTGGTTGATATTGGTCATGGTTGAGTCTATTTTCTGTACCAGTTCAGGATTGTTGGAAAGGTAATTGATGGCGCCTTTTCCTTCTTTGGCGTTAGTAATGGTAGTGTTCAGGTTTTCAATCACAGTATCGATTTTAACACTCGATTTTTCCAGATTTACCACAATTTGTTTGATTCTGTTGGCTACTACCGTGTCGTTTATAACACCAATCACGTTGTCTTTTCGATCTAATGAAGTTATCAGTTGGTTTAAATTGGCTACCGATTCTGTGGTACCCTGACTCGTGATTTTAAGATACTGCAGCGTTTGTTTTAAGTCATTCGCCATACTGGTGTCGTTCAGTAACATGCCTACGGTTCCTTTTCCATCAGTGATTTCTTTGGTGATTTTGATTAAATCGGCAGTTAAAATAGCAGCGTTTTCATTGGTCACACTCAGCGTTTTCAGTATGTCTTCGGTTCGTACCCTGCTGAAGGATTTTATCACATCGCCAGCTTTTACAACGGGCGCGTTTCCTTTTCCGGGCAGGATATTGATAATCATATTTCCAACCAAACCGTCGGAGCTTATCGTTGCAATAGCGTCTTTTTTGATGTGCGGAAGAATTTTATCGTTGATAATCATGTCGACACGAATCAGGGTGTCATTAATCATTTCAATTTCTTTCACGGTTCCCACGTTAATACCCGAATAACGCACGTTGTTGCCAAGTTGTAATCCGTTTACATTGTTGAAAATGGTACTGATGTGCGATGTTTTTCCAAACATGTTTTGTTTTTTTCCAATGAAATATATTCCAATGACAAACAAGGACAGGCCGGTCAGAACAAATATTCCGAGTTTTATTTTTTGTGCATTTGTTTTTTCCATACCAGTTTATTTAAAGAAAGCTTTTACTTTAGGATCGGTTGAAGAAGCAAGTTCCTGAAAGGTTCCTTCGGCATAATTAATTCCGTCTACGAGCAATATCATCCGGTTCGAAATTACCCGCGCACAATCTACATCGTGTGTTATAATCACCGAAGAGGTTTTGTATTTTTCCTGTACGGATTTCATCAGCATGATAATTTCTTTTGATGTTATAGGATCCAGTCCGGTTGTAGGTTCATCGTACAATATTATTTTGGGTTGCAGTATTAAGGTTCGTGCCAAGGCAATACGGCGTTTCATTCCACCTGATAATTCGTTTGGCATTAAATCGATGGCGTGTTCGAGTCCGACATTTCGTAATGCTTCCGTAACCAAAGGAGTCGTGTCCTCAATAACACCGAATTTTTTGGTGTGCCGGCGCAACGGAAATTCTAAGTTTTCTCTAACCGACATCGAATCGTAAAGAGCACTTCCCTGAAACAAAAAACCGATTTCGGTTCTCAAATCGTCCATTTCTTCCTGTTCGAGTTTCAGAATGTCTTTTCCCATTACTTCGATACTGCCACTGTCGGCATCTTCCAATCCGATCAGGCACTTAATCATCACTGATTTTCCGGAACCCGATTTTCCCATGATTACCAGATTCTCACCTTCATTCAATTCCATGTTGAAACCTGCCAATACGTGATTAGAGCCATAGCTTTTCTTCAGATCTCGTATGATGATTATCGGTTTCATCTGTGTAAAATTAATTTGTTATGAGCCAAATAGGTTTTCGCTTTTTTATTAATTGGTGTTTGATTGCACAAACCTATTTTCAGTGGCGATTTCATGGTTATAAATCGTAAAAAATATCGGTTACAAAAACCGCGATAAAATCAATTATAAACAAGAGCATTGAGGTGTAAACAACCGCAGAATTAGCTGCTAATCCCACACCGGCAGTTCCTTTTTTGCAGTTGTAGCCTTTATAGCATCCAACTAAACCAATGGCAAAACCAAAGAAAAAGGATTTGATTGTAGCCGGAAGCAAATCGCCAAATTCCAACGCTTCAAACACCTGATTGAAATACAATTGGAAAGAGACGTTTCCTTTAAGGTTTTCAACCAGATAGGAGCCGTAAAGCGCAATGCCATCACCAATAATTACCAAAACCGGTAACATAAAAATAGTGGCTAAGATTCGGGTTACGACTAAAAATTTAAAGGGGTTGGTTCCCGAAACTTCCATGGCGTCAATTTGTTCTGTAACCCGCATGGAACCTAACTCGGCACCAATTCCCGATCCGATTCTCCCGGCACAGATTAAAGCTGTAATAATCGGGCCAATTTCGCGGATTATAGAAATACTTACCATGGAAGGCATCCAGGAAACGGCTCCGAATTCCTGAAGGGTAGGGCGCGACTGAAGCGTGAAAACCAAACCGATAATGAAGCCGGTTACCGCTACCAGTAAGAGCGAACGGTTGCCCATCTGATAACATTGACGCAGAAATTCTTTGAATTCAAAAGGTCGTTTGAAAACTTCTTTGAAAAATCGTCCTGAGAAATAGGACAAATCTCCAATTTCCGATAAAAAAGATTGGAACGATTCTGATATTTTTAAAACAGTATTCATTCTAATGAATTCGTTTTTAGGTAAAAAGCTACTCAAATATAAGCTTTTTCTGTAAGCGGAGGAAAACTAAGCACATAAAAAAATCCGTTTTTGACAATACAATAACGGATTTTTTAAAATTATTGGTTTTAAAATGTATTCGATTTATTTTTTTATGACAACTAACGACTTTTTATTTTTTTTCTGCTGCCATTTTGGTTTTCATTTTTTTCACCATCATGTGCGGTTTTACTTCCGTAACAACCATTCTGATGGTATTGGTACCGACATTTTTTGCCATGTGCGTTACAGCCGGGATAAATAATGCATCTCCTGCTTTGATGTCGTATACCACGCCTGCTTTTCCTTTGTCTGTGATTTCCAGTTTGCCATCGGTTAAGGCGTAGGCCACATGATCCGGATGGTTGTGCCACGGACCGGTTTCGCCTGCGGCAAATTCAATTTCTATAACTCTTACTTTATCATTGTCGATTAGGACTTTTTTATAAATATTTGGAGCGGCAACTATTGGATCCTGCGCGTATAAAGAGTTACAGAGCATTGGAAATACCCCAACAAACACAACAGTTGCAATTAGTTTTATTGTTTTCATCGCTTTTGATTTAGATGATTATCGTCGTGTGGTATTTTCCTTTTCATTACTTATTGCCGAAAGTGTTATTCGGCAGTTACAGGGTCAATAATTTGAGACACTTTGCTTACGGAATTAGCCGGAAATCCTCCTTGTTTGGCATGTTCCCGAACCATTTCTTCGTTTGGAGCATTGTACACACAATAAATTTTGTCTGCGGTTACATAACTGTGAACCCATTGAATTTCCGGTCCCATTTTACTCAAAACACCACAAGATGTTTGAGAAATGGCTTTTAACTGTTCGGGAGTTAAGCTACCTGCACCCGGTATTTCTCTTTCAATTACATATTTTGGCATTTTTTTTTTGGTTTTTGATTAATAAGTATTGTTTTTTAAGCGACATTAAAGGTACGAAAAATATAAATTTAGATTAAATTAAATAACTGTAAATCAGTATTTTGTAAAATAAAAAAATCCGCTTTGCTTTCACAAAACGGATTTAAAATTGCGGTTGGAATACGAATTAGTTTTCTTCCGGTTTTTGTTTGTCGGCGTTCATCATTCCCATGAGTTTCATACCTAATAAACCACTGATACCGCCTTCGGAACCATTGTTGCCTGAAATTAAAACATCCGGCATTACTTTGATGTTTCCTTTACCGATTTCTTCGGTGATTTTATATTTTGTAAAGTTATCACCACCCATAGCGCTAACCTGTAACTGATACGCTTCCGCAGTTGATTTACCGATTGCCATGATTTTCTCTGCTTCTGCCAAACCGGTTTTGGAGATTTTTTCTGCTTCGGCGCTGGCGTTTAATTTTGTGGCTTCCGCTTGCGCTCCCGCTCTTGCTTTGGTTGCTTCTGCTTCTGCATTGGCACGCATTTTTGTGGCTTCTGCTTCCGCATTTACATTTAATTTTAAACTTGTTGCGTCACCTTCCGCTTTTTTAACCGTTGCATCGGCGGTACGTTGTGCGATTTCCACACTTTGCGAAGCGCGAACAATTTCTTTTTGCATGTCGGCAATAGCGGTTTCTTTTTCCATTCCTTGACGTTGTTCCTGCGCCATTTTTTGGGTTTGATAGGTTTTTTGCTCTTCTTCCGCAATTTTACGGTCGGTTAACGTTTTCATTAACGAATCTGGAGGAACGATATCACCAATTAAAGTATCCACAGCATTCACGTTGTATTCGTCCAAAACCGTTTTGATATGGTTTTTAGCCGATTCCTGACGTTCTTTACGCGTACTCAAGAAAGAAATCACATCGCTGTCCTGCGCCGAGTTACGGAAATAGTTACCGATGGTTGGTTCTAAAACCTGAGAAACCAGATTGTTCATACTCCCGAAACGGGCGATTACTTTTGGCGCTTCGTTGGCCGGAACGTGAATAATTTGTGCTACATCCAGATTGAACGGGAAACCGTCTTTGGAACGCACCGTAATGGTTGATAGGTTTTTATCCAAATCGTGGGATTCACTACGCGCATTGGCCCAGTTTAGCACCAAGTTCGTGGTTGGAACCGGTTCTAATTTCGTGGTGTATTTATTCAGAGCGTATTTACCTGGTCCCAGCGGTTCCATCCAAACGCCTCGTTGTCCTTTCGATACGATATTTCCGTGTTTGAAAGTGTCTCCGGTGACATCCTGACCGTCTTCACCGATGTATGAAATTACCACACCCACATATCCGATAGGTACATCGGTCATTGGATTTTGTTCAATTTGCACCGCCCAGGTATTGATGTAATACGAACCTGCCAACATTACCTGTGGCTGTAAACCTCTGTTTCCGCCTTTTTCAAGGAATTCATCAAAGTTCTGGAAGTTGTTGTGTCCTTCTACGTATTTACCTGCGATTTGTCCTAACGGAATAGGGTCACCGTCCAACGCGGTTACAATACCCACCATATTTTCGAAAATTTTTACCTGATCGGCAATTACGATTTCGAAAAGAAAGGTGTTGATACGATAGGAACCTGTTGTGATAAAAGCAGTCTGGCGTCCTTTTTGACCGCCATTGTTTAAAAACGCTGTGGCATCCTGAAAGTTATCACTGTCTACTTTTCGGGCGAGAATTTTTCCGGTTGGAATTTCCTTACCATCTTTACTTAAAACCAAGCCCACTTTTCCTTCCGGAATAATGGTAAACGGCGTCATGTCTACCGAATACTGCCAGATCCACATGGTCCAGTACAATCCCGGCGCTAAGGTTTGTGCCTGAAAACCGGCTTCTCCTTTTGTAGCGATAATTCTTCCATCGGGTAAGGATTTATCGGCGCCGAAAAGCACGAATTTTTTGGTTACCAAACCAATTTTGTCTTCGGGAACGATTACCATTCCGAAGAAAACACGCAAAACAAATTTGTAAAAAACAATGGATAATACAATAAGTATTAACCACCAAAGAGATAAAATTGTTGTCATTTAATTGAAATTTAGATTACAAAATTACTGTAATTTTTAGGTGCGATAAGTATAAAATTAACACTTTAACGTTTGAATAATCTTACTAATAAAAAGTCAAAAAAGCATCAAATCTAAGGGGCTTAATTGTCATTCTACGACCTGATTTTTTTGAAAACAAACTATGTTTTGCATTTTTGATTTTAACATTTTAAAACGCAATTTCGTTTTGTTTTTTTCGGTATTGTGTTTCTTTTCGTTCTGATGATTTTAGTTGCATGTTTGTATTACTGCTGTTTTGCGTGAGGGATAGCAGTGGAAACCCTTTTTTGTGGCTTTTTCAGACACAAAAAAGGTTGGAACGTATAGCCCGACCCGTTTCAGGGGCACGCCCAAATGGATTTTGAAGTAATTTTGGGAATACAGGTTGAATTTGATTAAATAAAAAATCCGTTCTGCTTTCACAAAACGGATTTTCAATATTTCTGAATTTTTATTTCAAATTATAAGTGAATCACTTCACCGTAAGCATCCGCAACGGCTTCCATAACCGCTTCACTCATTGTTGGGTGAGGGTGAACTGCTTTTAGGATTTCGTGACCTGTAGTTTCTAATTTACGGGCAACAACAGCTTCAGCGATCATATCGGTAACGCCGGCACCAATCATGTGGCAACCTAACCATTCTCCGTATTTTGCATCGAAAATTACTTTTACGAATCCGTCAGGAGTTCCGGCAGCTTTTGCTTTTCCTGAAGCAGAGAACGGGAATTTACCAATTTTTAATTCGTATCCTTTTTCCTTAGCTTGTTTTTCAGTTAAACCTACCGAAGCAATCTCAGGAGTTGCATACGTACAACCTGGGATATTTCCGTAATCTAAAGGCTCCACGTGTAAACCAGCGATTTTTTCCACACATAAAATTCCTTCTGCAGAAGCTACGTGTGCTAAAGCCTGACCTGGAGTTACGTCACCAATGGCGTAGTAACCCGGAATGTTCGTTTGGTAGAAATCGTTTACTAAGATTTTATCTCTGTCGGTAGCGATACCGGTTTCTTCTAATCCGATGTTTTCGATGTTGGTTTTGATTCCAACTGCCGATAATAAAATATCTGCTTCTAAAACTTCTTCACCTTTAGCAGTTTTAACGAAAGCTTTTACTCCGTTTCCGCTGGTATCGATGCGCTCTACGGAAGAGTTCGTCATAACAGTGATTCCAGCTTTTTTGATGGAACGCTCAAATTGTTTTGAGATGTCTTCGTCTTCTACCGGAACTACGTTTGGCATGAATTCCACAATGGTAACTTCTGTTCCCATTGCGTTATAGAAATGTGCGAATTCCACTCCGATAGCTCCTGAACCCACAACAATCATTTTCTTTGGTTGCTCCGGAAGTACCATCGCCTGACGGTATCCGATTACTTTTTTACCGTCTTGAGGTAAGTTTGGTAATTCACGGGAACGTGCTCCTGTTGCGATGATAATGTGATCTGCTGAATATTCGGTTACTTTTCCGTCTTTATCCGTAACGTCAACTTTTTTGCCCGGTTTTACTTTTCCGAAACCATCGATAACGTCAATTTTATTTTTCTTCATCAAGAACTGAACACCTTTACTCATTCCTTCTGCCACACCACGGGAACGTGCAATAACAGCGTTGAAGTCTTTATCAAATTCCTTTACGGTTAAACCATAATCGGAAGCGTGTTTTAGGTAATCAAAAACCTGAGCCGATTTTAATAAGGCTTTTGTTGGAATACATCCCCAGTTAAGGCAGATTCCACCGAGGTTTTCTTTTTCGATAACGGCTACTTTAAAGCCCAATTGTGATGCTCTGATGGCAGTTACGTATCCGCCGGGACCACTTCCTAAAACAATAATATCGTATTTCATTTGTATGTGTTTTTCTTAATTATTTTCAGCGTACGAAAATAAACAATAATTAAATAATTATCAATTATTCTCTACTGCAAATTGCGATTCGTATAAATTTTTGTAGTAGCCTTCCGGTTTACTGATTAATTCGTAATGTTTGCCTTCTTCCACGATCATACCTTTGTCCATTACAATGATTTTGTCGGCATTAACAACTGTAGCCAAACGATGCGCTATGACTATAGAGGTTCTTCCTTTGGTAATTTTATCGGTGGCTTTCTGAATCAGTTCTTCTGAATAAGTATCGATGGAAGAAGTCGCCTCGTCCAGAATCAAAATACTCGGGTTACTCACATAAGCACGTAAAAAAGCAATAAGTTGGCGTTGTCCCGAAGACAGCATCGCACCCCGTTCTTTTACATTATAATCGTATCCTTCCGGTAAACTCATGATAAAATCGTGTACGCCAATTTTTTGAGCAGCAGCAATAACTTCTTCTCTTGTAATTTCGGTATTGTTAAGGGTAATGTTGTTCAGAATGGTGTCGGCGAAAAGGAAAACGTCTTGTAAAACGATGGCAATTTGTCGGCGCAAACTGTCCAAGTCAAATTCATTAATATCAGTACCGTCAATGAGGATTCTTCCGCTGTTGATTTCGTAAAAACGGTTTAATAAATTGATAATGGTTGATTTTCCGGCACCTGTAGCACCAACAATGGCAATGGTTTCGCCTGCATTTACTTTCAGATTGATGCCTTTTAATACTTCTTCATCATCAATATAGCTGAAACGGACATTTTCTAACGCAATATCGCCTTTAAAATGACCTGCGATTTTTGTTCCTTTTTGCTGTACCAGATCTTCGCGGTCTAAAATTTCGAAAACACGTTCGGCAGCAATGATTCCCATTTGCATCACGTTGAATTTATCCGCAATCTGACGTAACGGGTTGAATAACATTCCAATAAGCATCGTATAAGCGAATAAGTCCCCAAAAGTGGTCATCGTATCGCCGTGCATAATGTTCCAACCACCATACCAAACCACAACCCCTAATGTTAACGACGACAAGATATCGGCAATAGGGAAGAAGATGGAGTTGTATAAAATGTTTTTCAACCAGGCTTTGTTGTGTAACTCGTTGATTTGTTTGAATTTTTCCAGTTCAATTTCTTCGCGATGAAACAATTGTACGATTTTCATTCCGGTAACACGTTCCTGAACGAAGGTGTTTAAATTGGCCACCTGATTACGTACTTCTTCAAACGCGATTTTCATTTTTTGTTGGAAAATACGGGTTGCATACAGTAAAATCGGCATTCCCATTACTACAATCAGACTCAGTTTCCAGTTCATGTAGAACATGATGCCAAGTACCACAAACATTTTCATCAAATCACTCACGATCATGAACAAGCCCTGACTGAAAATACTGGCAATCGATTCAATATCCGTTACCGAGCGGGTTACCAATTTTCCAACGGGTTCGTTATCGAAATATTTCATTCGGAATGTCGTAATATGATGGAACAGTTTTTCACGAATGTCTTTCACGATATCCTGACCTAACCAGTTGGCCCAATAGGTAAAGTAAAATTGTGATCCGACTTCCAGCACCAACACAACACCCATCAGGACAATATAATACAGTAATCCCACCGAATCGTGTTCTTTCAGGTAGCCGTCAACCGTTTGCTTTAACAAATAAGGACGAACCGCTGCGAAAATTGAAAGCGTAACCGAAAACAATACGACCATATAAAGCCTGTTTTTATAAGGCTTTGCATAGTGCATTACTTTTTTTAACGATATGGATTGTATGATTTTCATTAGCGTTTGTGAATATACGGATAAATTACTTTGGTTAAATACAAACCATGTGCGGGAACTGAAAAACCTGCTTTTCCTCTGTTTTTGCTTTCAATGATTGTACGGAAATCATCGAACGAAATTTTCCCGATTCCCACTCCGATAAGTGTTCCCACAATGGCGCGAACCATATTTCTCAGAAAACGGTCGGCAGTAATGGTAAACACCAGTTTCGTTTCGTTTTGCTGCCAGAAAGCTTCTTTGATAACACAATTAAACGTTCTTACATCGGTATGTGTTTTTGAAAAGCATTCAAAATCAGTGTATTCAAACAGTATTTTTGCGGCTTCATTCATTTTTTCCACGTCAAGCGGATGAAAATGATACCAGCTACCTTCGTTTTCAAACGCATCTTTAAACGTGTGAATGTGGTATTCATAGGTTCGGCTGGTAGCGTCAAATCGGGCATGAGCGTCGTCATGAAGCGGAATCAAACCATACACTACAATATCTTTCGGTAAAAACGAATTTAGTTTTTTGGTCCAATAGGCAGAATCTAAATTTTCATCAAAATCAAAATGCGCATACATTTGTTTGGCATGAACACCGGCATCGGTACGTCCTGCGCCCATAAGTTCGATCTCTTTTTTCAGTAAAAGGGATAAAGCTCCGGTTAAGGTTTCCTGTACGGATGCCGATTGTGGCTGGTATTGCCAACCGTGGTAATTTTTTCCGTTGTATGCGAATTCGATGAAGTATCTCAAGGTGATTATGGCTCAAAGTTTAAGAGTAGCAAAGTTACAAAGTTTTTATGTTGTGAAAAGGTTAAAGTTGTAAGGGAAAAGGGAAAAGGGAAAAGGGAAAAGGTGCAGCGGTTGTTGGTATACTTTAAAATTGGAAGTATCTTAGCGGTTTAGTATCTTGAGTAAAACAATGAAAAAAATCCTTCTCCTTTCCGATACACACAGTCACATCGACGACACGATTTTGAAATATGTAAAACTTGCCGATGAAGTCTGGCATGCGGGTGATATCGGGGATTTATCGGTTACGGATACGATTAAGAAAATCAAACCGTTGCGCGCCGTTTATGGAAATATTGATGATGCAAAAGCACGTTTAGAATTTCCGCTGCACAATCGGTTTTTGTGTGAAGGTGTCGATGTGTGGATTACGCACATCGGTGGTTATCCCGGAAAATACAACCAGGATATTCGCAGTGAAATAAAGCAAAATCCGCCGAAATTATTCATTTGCGGACATTCTCATATTTTAAAAGTACAGTTTGATAAGGAACTGAATTTGTTGCACATGAATCCGGGTGCTGCTGGAATACAAGGGTTTCATCAGGTGCGAACCATGCTGCAGTTTGAAATCGACGGTGATAAAATTCAGAATTTAAACGTTGTGGAAATTGGAGTCCGTGGCTGATTTGCTATCCGGAATTTCTACTTTAATGTAAATAATAGTTCCTGATTTTTCTTTGGAATTGATATTTATGGTTCCATTCAGACTTTTGATTCGGGTTTTTATTTGCGATAATCCGAGTCCTTCTTTGGGTTTTCCTTCTGCGGTACTGAAACCTTTTCCGTTGTCTTCGATGTTAATGGAAAGCTGATTCCCTTCTTTGTCAACCGTTAAAAACGCTTCCGAAGCATTGCTGTGCTTCATAATGTTATTGAACAATTCGGCAACGATAAAATACAGTTTCATTTCAAATTCATTCTGAAAACGAATATCTTCCTGTATGAAATTGCTGAATTGAAAATGAATCAGCGAATTGGAATTTTTCTCGCACAAATCTTCAAAAGCGGCAATCAACCCTAATTTTTCCAAAACAGGCGGAATCAAATCATGGGATAAATCGCGAACTTTATCATGTGCTTCTTTAATAATCGCTTTGGTTTTTTTGAGTTCGCCGTCAATTTCCGGATGATTCGCCTCAAACGCCATTAAATGCAAACTTGCTGAGGAAAGCAATGCACTGATATTATCGTGTAAAACACCCGAAAGCCGCTTGCGTTCTTCTTCCTGACCGTCTATGGTAGCGTTTACAAGGTTTTGTTGCACGTTGTGGTTTAGGTCTTTCAGTTTGTTTTTTTGTCTCAGTTTTAAATTTTGGTAGAAAAAGTAAAATAAAATACCCACAAAAGCTAATAGGGCTAATGTTAAGTACAACATTTTTTCGCTTTTGAGCTGTTTTTGTTGCAAGAGCATTTGCTTTTCGTTGAACTCGCTTTCAGATTTTTCCAGTTCATATTTGGTGCGGATGCCTTCAATCTCGCTGTCGAACTTTCTTTCGTTGGCATACTGAAGATAGCCGGCATACTTATCCATATACTTAAGAGCTAATTTATAGTCTCCTAGTTTTTCATAAGCGAGTGAGAGATTTATATAATTATGGGCGAAATCTTTACTCAGTGAATCGTTTTTGTTTTCGGAAATTAGTTCCAGATAGAGGTCCCGTGCTTTTTTATAATCGATTTCTTCGGTCAGATAATGTACGCCAAGATTACTTTTTACGGTATAAATGGTTGTCCTATCTTTAGATTTTTCGGCATATATGATACTGGAATCCAGGTATTTTTTGGCAATATCTCTTTCCTTTATGTAGGAATAAAAAGCAAAATGATTGTTATAAGCATTTGCAATTAATTTATTGTTTTTTAGTTTTTTGGCGCCCGTCAAGGAAGGTTCCAGATAGGGGAAAGCGTTTTGAGTATCTTCAATATTAAGATAGGCAGAAAGAATCCCATAATTAAGCAGTTGAATAATGGAGTCGTTTTTGCTTAAAGTAGCGGTTTTTAATCCTTTTTTAGCAATGTCTATGCCTTTGTGAAACTGGTCTAATCGAACGTAGGTGCGGGTTAATTCCGGATAGAGCTTTACTTTTTCGAAATCCGGCGCTTTGTTTATTTTACTCAATGCTTCATAAATGATTTTTAAAGAGCGCTTAGGGTCTTTAATATCATTGGTGAGTACGGTGGTTTTGTTGGTAATGTGTTTAATGTAATTGGAATACTGTTTTTTGCTTAAAAAATAAGCGGCTTTTTTATCCGAGTAATCCAACGCTTTTTGAAACTGGTTGTTTTCTTTGTAATAGTCAAAAGAATCCTTCACGGCTTTTTGTTGTGAAAAGGCCGTGAAGGAAATAAGGAATATAAAAAGATGTTTCTTCAAATCTGTAAAATTAACAGCAAATAGTAATTTTTGGTTTTGTAGTGGTTACACCGTTTAGCACCTGTGCAAAGCGCAAATCCAAAAGACCGTTGTCAGCTGAAAACGTGTAGGTTTGTGTTGCAAAAGTTGTCGAAGGTTGTGATTGCCCTGAGTTTAGTTGGATGGTAACCGTGTTGATTTTTTTGGTTGCATCATAATGTGTGGTAAAGTTGCAATTGTTAGGGATTTCGAAGGTAAATTCGAATTCGTCTTCTGCGATGGTTGTAAAACCGTAATTTCCGATTAATGCCATAGTTTTTAGTTTTTTGAGGTTTTTTATTGATGGATTAAATTGTGTTTGAGCGCAAATTTTACCAGTCCAACCGTAGTTTTAACGTTTAGCTTTTTTATCAGATTCTTGCGGTGCGTTTCTACCGTATTGGTACTAATGAATAACGCTTCGCTGATTTCTTTGCCGCTGTATTCGAGTGAAATCAGTTTTAGGATTTCCAGTTCGCGGTCGGTTATGGATTCCAGAGATATTTCGCCAAAACTTGTTGTGCTTTCTTTTTCCTTTCCGGTAAACGACAGAAAGATTTTTTCACGCACCGATTTCGAATAATATTCTTCACCGCTGTAAACACTGTTTATGGCTTCAATGATGTTTTCGCCTGCCGATTGTTTTGTTAGGTAGCCTTTGGCGCCCAATTGTAAGACTTCTTTAATCAGTTTGATGTCATCAAAACTTGAAAAAACGATTACGTCACAGGAAAAACCTTTGCTGTTGAATTCCTTCAGCACTTCGATGCCGTCTTTTCCGGGCATGTTGATGTCCATTATTAAAATGTCGATGTTTTTATCGGCAAGAGAATCTACAAGGTTTTCACCGGTAAGGGAATAGCCCACCACTTCGAAGGATTTGTTGGTTTTTAAAACAGCAACGAGTCCGTCTATAAGTATCTGATGGTCATCGGCTAAGTAGAGGCGTATTTTTTCTGTCATTCGCTACAATTGATTAATCCAAATTTAACATTTAATTCGAGAACGGAATTCATTAAATCTAGTGATTTTATATCACTAAATTTAGTGATATGTGAAAATAAAAAAATCCGAATCAGTTAAGATTCGGATTTTCCGCGCACTAATAAACTAAGATGAAAGGTTTATCGTAATCGATCTACAGATTTTACGAGATCTTCGTCCTTCTTGATGGCCTTATTGGCTAAAACCAACAAAACGATAGAAACAATAGGAAGAAACATCCCAACACCCTTCTCAGAAACCGTGGTTTCTCCGGATAAGCTTAGTAAACGATACACAAATAATCCTAGTAATATAAAGTTCAATATTATGTTCAGTCGGTTCATCACAAACTGATTTTGTCTTTTCTTGTAACTAAAAATACTTACTATGGCAAGTGTGGTACACAATCCGAAAATGGCGGCAAATGTCAAATCCAGCATAAAGTAAAAATCTTTTCCCGCCACATCTTTCCATAACGGAAAAACGAAAGGCAAAACCCCTGAGAAAACAAAGGCTAAAAAAAGATAAACGGTCTGAATTCGTTGAATCATTTTCGGTTAATTTGTTGGACAAAAATAGTGTCTTTTTCCTAAAAATGCTATTGTTTGTTAAAATTAATTCGTATTATTGCAGTATAAAATCGTAAGTACTTCATTCTTCGATTGTTTCGATTCAAAAAAATCCTTACCCGAAAAAATCTATACTACATTTACCTTAATTAAATTCAGATTCAATACATGTTTGATATTTCTGTATTAAAAGAAATGAAGCTGCCTGAGCTTCAGGAAATTGCAAAAGTTGCCAAAATTAATAAATACCGTTATCTTAAAAAAGACGAGTTGGTGTATCAGATTTTGGATCATCAGGCGGCAAACCCCGAAGTGGTAAAACCGGCTTTGGCAGAACAACCACAACAGGAAGAAAAAGCCAAACGAGCACGAATTACTCCCTCGAAAGGTCAGGCAAAAACACCTGCTGAAAATAAAAAAACACCTTTTGTTCCCAAGTCGGACAAAAAAGAAATAAAAGAAGTTGCTGCTCCGGAAGCAATTGCTGAAAAACCTGTGGCAGAAGCAGAAACAAAACGGGAACCATTCGTAAATAAAAAGAAAGAGTTTGTTCAAAAACCACGTTTTGTAAAAGAAAATAACCCTAATGTTGCCATCCGTCCGCAACAAAACAAGGAAACCGCTGAACCAACAGAAACTGCAACTGCACCTGAAGCTCCGGTAGCAAAGCCTCAGCATCAAAACCAAAATCAAAATCAAAACCAGAATCAGAATCCCAACCAAAACCAAAACCAAAATCCGAATCAAAAGCACAAAAAGCAGAATTTCAGAGAATCCGATTACGAATTCGACGGAATTATAGAAAGCGAAGGTGTTTTGGAAATGATGCCGGACGGTTATGGGTTTTTGCGTTCTTCCGATTATAACTATTTAGCATCACCGGATGATATTTATCTGTCGACCTCCCAAATTCGTTTGTTCGGATTAAAAACAGGTGATACAGTAAAAGGTGTGGTGCGTCCGCCAAAAGAAGGTGAGAAATATTTCCCTTTGGTAAAAGTACTGAAAATCAACGGACACGATCCTCAAGTGGTTCGTGACCGAATTTCTTTCGAGCATTTAACGCCGGTTTTCCCAACAGAAAAATTCCGTTTGGCCGAAAAACAAAGTACCATTTCCACGCGAATCATCGATTTGTTCTCTCCAATTGGAAAAGGACAACGCGGTATGATTGTGGCGCAGCCAAAAACCGGTAAAACAATGTTGTTAAAAGACATTGCCAATGCCATTGCGGCGAATCATCCAGAAGTATATTTAATTGTACTTCTTATCGATGAGCGTCCGGAAGAAGTTACCGATATGCAGCGCAGTGTTAGAGGTGAAGTTATCGCCTCGACTTTCGACAGAGAACCACAGGAACACGTGAAAATCGCCAATATCGTTTTAGAAAAATCAAAACGTTTGGTAGAATGTGGTCATGATGTGGTGATTCTTTTGGATTCTATTACGCGTTTGGCACGTGCTTACAATACCGTTCAGCCGGCCTCCGGAAAAGTATTGAGTGGTGGTGTGGATGCGAATGCGTTACAAAAACCAAAACGTTTCTTCGGAGCGGCCCGTAATGTGGAAAATGGTGGTTCGTTGAGTATCATCGCTACCGCATTAACGGAAACCGGTTCTAAAATGGACGAGGTAATTTTCGAAGAATTTAAAGGAACCGGTAATATGGAATTACAGTTGGACAGAAAAATTGCCAACCGTCGTATTTTCCCGGCTATCGATCTTACATCTTCCAGTACGCGTCGTGACGATTTATTGTTGGATGAAAACACGATTCAGAGAATGTGGATCATGCGTAAATATCTTGCCGATATGAATCCGGTGGAAGCGATGGATTTCATCAACGACCGATTCAAGAAAACCAGAAATAATCAGGAGTTCTTGATTTCTATGAATGATTAATGATTTATCCTAATCCTGCAAGGTTTCCAAAACCTTGTAGGTATTATAAAATAAAAAATCCACCAATTTGGTGGATTTTTTTATGTTCGTAAGTGAAGGATTAGTTCACTAAAATTTTCTTGGTTGTGGTTTGATTGTCCGCAGAAGACAATTTCACGAAATAGAAACCTTGCGGTAAGTTTTCCAATGTGTATGAATTTTGAACGCGGTTAGGGTTTTTAATCATTTGAATTACCTGACCGTTGATGTTGATTAACTGAATCTCGTTCAATTCCACTTCAGATGTAATGTTGATTCGGTTGTCTTTCGTTGGGTTTGGATAGATGGAAACATTGGCTAAAGCGTCGAAAGATTCTGTGCCTAAAGTTGGTCCCCATATTGCAGTTACCCATTCAGGATGATCGATATATGGGTTTCTGTTGTTTTGACGAGCATAAACAGCATTGTTTCTGTCTCTTTCTCTTTGAGATACAGGGTCTAAATTATGCCACTGTTTTAAAATTTCAATATGTGTATTGGTGAATACCTGAGTACTGGTTCCGTTAAACATTGTGTAAGTCCATCCTGTAACCTGATCTTCATAACGGGTTGCAAAATACAATAACATACGGGCAATATCCCCTTTAAATTCGTTAATTGGTTCAAATATTGTTCCGGTATAACCTGCTGAATATCCGGAATTTAAATTCGGACCTCTTTTTGAACCATTTGAATAAGTATTGGTAGGAGCATTTGTTACACCGAAAGGAAGATCACCTCTTTGAGCATTTACATATTTATCTGATGGAACTACAAAATGTGCATCGGAATACATAGGTGTTGCTGAACTAAAAACCGATTGAGGAATTAAATGCTCACGGTTATACTTTTGACATTCAGCTGTACCGCCAGTACCATCATCTTGATTTGTTCCATATGTAAATTCGCATTCTGATGCAGTAGGTTTTTCAGTATACATATCCAACATGGTACCATCATTTTCATAATAATTATCTACGTCGGAAGTAGTGTAAGTAACATACAAACCTGCGTATCCTTGGTCGGTTGCGATATGCTCTGAAGCTAAACCATCATTAGCGTTGTTGATGATTTTTTTTAGCTGAGTTTTCAGGGTGTATCCTGTTCCTGTAGCCGTGTTGTAGTACCCAGCTGGCTGAGCAAAGCCGACAACAACGCTCAATATTGAAAATATTGTGTAAAGTTTTTTCATTTTAAAATTTGGGTTTAAATTTTTCTGTCTAATAAGGCCATGTAAAAACCGTCAAATCCCGACTCAGAAGCCAAGACTTTCACATCTTTAACAAAGGTAAAGTTTTTTCCGCTTTCAGAACTTAAGAATTTCTTAATTTGCTCCTGATTCTCAGAAGGTAACACCGAACAAGTAGCATAAACTAATTTTCCACCCGGTTTTACAATTTTAGAATAACTTTCTAAAACTTCGGCCTGTACTTTTTTAATGTTATCGATAAATTCCGGTTGTAGTTTCCATTTGCTGTCCGGATTTCTTTTTAAAACGCCTAAACCGCTGCAGGGTGCATCAATCAAGACTCTATCGGCTTTTTCGTAAAGTTTTTTAATCACTTTCGTGTTTTCAATTACTCTTGGCTCAATATTGAAAGCACCGTTTCTTTTCGCACGAAGTTTTAATTGCTTTAGTTTACTTTCGTACAAATCCATGGCAATCAATTGTCCTTTGTTCTCCATTAAGGAAGCGATATGCAACGTTTTTCCTCCTGCACCGGCACAAGTATCAACAACGCGCATTCCCGGTTTTACGTCTAAGAAACGCGCCACCAATTGCGAAGAAGCGTCCTGTACTTCAAACAAACCTTCTTTGAAAGCGTCTGTTAAAAATACGTTGGCTCTTTCTTTTAGAATCAATGCATCCGGATATTCTTTTGGCATTTCGGTATCGATGTCCAAATCCATTAGAATCGCACGCAATTTTTCCCTTGTGGTTTTTAAGGTATTTACACGGAGAATTACTTTTGCCTGCTCGTTTTGAGCCGCCAATTCTTTGGTCCAAACTTCTTCACCCAATTCTTTTACGCCCAATTCGTCCATCCAATCCGGAATGGATTCCCGGAAACGTCGGTCTTTGGAAAGTTCGTCAAAACGTCCTTTGATTTTACGAACCGGAGTCGACTCGAAATATTTCCAATCGGGTAGGGTATAACCGCGTAAAACCGCCCAAACGGCGAACATTCTCCAGATGTTATCTCTGTCGTAAGGTTCTTTAACTTCGGCAATTTCTGCATATAAACGTTTCCAGCGAACGATTTCATAAATGGTTTCGGCAACAAATTTTCGGTCATGACTTCCCCAACGTTTGTCTTTCTTTAACGCTAAAGCCACTACTTTATCGGCATATTGTCCTTCATTGAAAATCGCCATAAGCGAATCAATGGTGGTAAATACTAAATTTCTATGTAATCTCATTGTGTAAAAAAATAAGCCTGCAAAGGTAATTAATTTATCTTGTTAATTGGCTTATCTGTACTTATTTATGAAAGCAGAAGGTGTTTCTCCGCATTTTTTTCGGAAAAGCCTTGAAAAATAAGCATAATCGTCATAGCCTAAAGCATCTGCAATCTGATTAAAACTCAATTTTTGGGAAATCATTTCGCGTTTGGCTTCCAGAAAAACCCGTTCCAGAATGATATCCGTCGTGGTTTTGCCAATCATGTTTTGGGTGATTCGGTTGAGATGTTTGGCCGACATGTTCAGCCAATCGGCATATTGTGAAGGTGATTTTTCGGTTTTAAAATGCTGTTCCACAAGTTGTTCGAATTCCTGAAATTTGTTGGCATACGAGTTTTGTTTGATAACTTCCAATTTGTTTTTCTTAACATAATGCCGCGTACTTTCGATGTAAATCAAATCGACCAGTGAAATGATTTTATTGGATTTTAAAATAGCATCGGATTGATTTTCCAAATAAATCTGCTCAAAAAGCGATTTGAAATAAACAATGTCTTCATTTTCAAGATACAAAGCGGGCGTATTCTGAACGCTGTAAAAAAACGGAAAACTGTTTATTCTGTTTTTCGTGTAATGAATGTCGTAAAACGACAATGTATGAAAGAAAATAAATCCTTGTATGTCTTCCGAAAATTCCCAATGATGCATTTGTCCGGGATTCAAAAAGAATAAACTTCCGGGTTTTACCTCGTATTTCACGAAATCGATTTCGTGAATTCCGCTGCCATGAGTGAAAAGTACAGTTAGAAAGAAGTTGTGCTTGTGGGGTTTGAGAATGTTCTTATGACTTGTAACCAGATGATTTTCTATGGTATTGGTATAAAATTCTTTCTTTTTCTCCTTTGATTCGAATTGTTGGATGTCTAATATTGTGAAACTTTTCATTTTTTTGAAAGTTTAAATAATGTCCTAAAAGTACAAATTATTGTGAAATTTGTCTGCGGTTAATCTCAACATATTGCTGAACTTTGCTTAAAATTAATTACTATGTCAGTTTTAACAGAACTACTTACCGAAAAATGTCCCAAATGCGGAAAAGGGCAGGTGTTTGCTGAAAAGGGGAATATTTTTCTGTTCCGTTTGCCTAAAATGAACACCAATTGTTCGAATTGTAATCATAAATTTGAAAAAGAACCCGGTTATTTCTTCGGTTCCATGTTTGTGAGTTATGCGTTGGTTTTTGCAGAAATGGTTGTTTTCTTTTTGATTGTCAATCAGTTTATCGACAGCTATTTAACTATTGTAATACTAATCGGAATCCTCTCCGTTCTTTTGAGCACGTTTAATTTCAGGCTTTCGAGAATGTTGTGGATTTATATGCTCGACGGAAAAGATAAGCAGTTATAAACGTGAAATCTTTTGTAAATTAGCTCTCTAAATTTTCTTCAGATGAAAAAAAGTTGGATTGCTGTTTTTTCCCTTTTGTGCTTTTCCTGTGGCGTGAAAAAAGTTACCGATGTACCAAAATCGGATGCGGTTACTGCTACTGAAATTTTGGTTAAAGACACTTTGAAACCCACTTTCACTTCGGTGGAAATCGACACCTTATTGCAGGAGAAACTCAGCATCCGTGCTTTGG
Source organism: uncultured Flavobacteriaceae bacterium (assembly GCA_963812405.1). Classification (GTDB taxonomy): domain Bacteria; phylum Bacteroidota; class Bacteroidia; order Flavobacteriales; family Flavobacteriaceae; genus Flavobacterium. The sequence continues at coordinate 230,779 of CAWEUV010000001.1, forward strand.
AAGTGGATAAGGATAAGGTTTGGTATGCGGCAAATAACGGGAATTATGGTTATTTGAGTCTGAATGGCGGGAAGAATTTCGTTGGAAATATTGCAAAAGACACACTGAAACTTGAATTTCGAAGCATGGCGCAAACCAAAGACCATGTTTTTGTATTGAGCGTTGGCAATCCTGGATTGTTGTATCGAATTTCGAAAGACGAAACCGAAGTTCAATTGGTGTATCAGGAAAAAGGCGAAAAAGTATTTTACGATGCGATGCATTTTTGGAATGATTCCGAAGGAATTGCCGTAGGCGATCCGACGGAAGACTGTTTTTCGCTGCTTCTCACAAAAGACGGCGGTCAAACGTGGCACAAAACAAATTGTGATAAATTACCTAAACTGGCTGATGGCGAAGCGTTTTTTGCTGCCAGTAATACCAACATCATCAGTAAAGGAAAAAGAACCTGGATTGTTTCCGGCGGAAAGAAATCAAGCGTTTTTTATTCGGACAATAAAGGGAAATCCTGGCATGTTGTCGATACGCCGATTATTCAAGGCAGTGCGATGACCGGAATGTTTTCTGCAGATTTTTATGATGAAAATATCGGTTTTGCTACGGGTGGCGATTATGAAAAACCGCAACAAAATTTCGGAAATAAAATCATCACGACTGATGGTGGAAAAACATGGAACCTGATCGCTGAAAATGAAGGTTTCGGTTACGGTTCCTGTGTGCAGTTTGTGCCGAATTCCAATGGAAACGAATTGGTGACTGTTGGTGCTTCGGGCGTTTATTATTCCTATAATCAAGGAAAAACATGGAAGAAAATTGCCGATTACAAAGATTTGTTTACCCTTCGTTTTGTTGACAGTAAAACGGCTATTGCTGCCGGAAATAAGAAAATTATCCGCTTGCGGTTTAAATAAAAAAAGGCTGGTGAAAACCAGCCTTTTTTCTACACTTAACTAACCAAAGAATTTCGAGAAAAATCCTTTTTTATCTTCTGTTTTAACTTCTGCTGTTGCCGCTGCTGCTGCGTTTTGAAGTTCAACCGATTTTTCATGTTCGCTCATGATTTCCATGATAAAATCGACATAGGTTTTATTTTGTTCCTCCAAATACCCGATTAAGTATTTTTCGCTGGCTTCCATGCTGCTGGCACTTTCAATTTGGAGTAATCTTTTGTATAAGGGTTCAATGTGTTTCGTTATTACTTCTTGTGGTACGGCTTTGCGTCGTGCAAAATAATTCACGATGTTTCCTTTTTCGTCTTTGGAAATATCGAAATCCGTAATTACCCAATAATAACGACCAGATTTGGCCATGTTCTTTACAATGGCATGGTAGTTATTTCCTTTTTTTAAATTATCCCAAAGCACTTTAAAAATCACTTTTGGCATATCCGGATGGCGAATGATGTTGTGAGGTTGCGACATCAATTCATAATCTTCATAACCGCAAACATCGATAAAAACTTCATTGGCATATTCTATAGTACCAAATCGGTCAGTTTTGCTCATGATTGTTTTGGTTTTGTCCCAAGAAACTTCTTTGTCAATAGGTACTGGTCTTTCAAATACTTCCATTTTAAAATAAATTTTTAATTCGTTATCAAGGGCAAAGTACTTGTATTAATTTGTGCGATTATATGACAAAAATCAGCTTGTAGTTATTTTGTTTTTTTAAAAATTTGGCTTGTTTAAAGGGATTTTAGCCAAATTCAGCCGAATTGGAATTGGTAGTAATGCGGTCTTTATTTTATTTAACAAAAAAGGAGCAAAATGCTCCTTTTTTAACGTCGTCCTCTACGGTTTTTCATTTGTTCCAACAGCTTTTCTTTGAATTCAATTTCCAGCTGTTTGAGCATTAAAATTTTTTGATTCGGAATAACCCCTTGCAGATCTTTCGTGAGTTTTCTGCGGTTTTCCTGAATATCACTTTCTAATTTATCATCTTGTTCCATTAACGCAGCTGTTTCTTTGTCGGATAAATCAGCAGCGTTTTCGGGACGCAGTTTGTGCATTAATTGTCTTTTCTGTTTGTGGAATTCTAACTGACGCTCATCAAACTGGTTGAAAATCGGCCAGAATTTCTGCGCTTCTTCCGGAGTCAGATCCAAGCGATCCGAAATAAAAGCCACACGCAAAGCTTTAATACGCTCCATGTGTTTTTCTTTGTCTTGTGCAAAAGTGGTCACCGACAATAAAAGTAACAGTATAATAATTGTTTTTTTCATCTTAATTCAAATATTCGTTAACGTAAGTTTCAGATTCAGAATCGTATAGCCCTAAATCTTTTTCAATAGTAGTGATGTCTTCATCGGTTAAATGGTAGGCAATATCTTCGGTAGACAAATCACTGGAATAAGCCAGGTATTCCTGAGACGAAACCGTAAGTGCATTTGCCTGCTGATTAAAGTAAAACCAAGTCCCCAATGAAACTACTAAAACTGCTGCAATGCCAGAAATCCAAACCGATTTGCGTTGCCACAACGAAATCACTTTCACTTCCGGTTCCGGTAGCTGATTCATAATCCGGTCTTCCAGATTCTCGAAATAATGCTCGGGAATTTTAAATCCGGTTTCGATTTTTGGGTCGTTATGTAAGTCAAACTTTTTCATAATTCATTTTCATATCTGTTGGACAAAAATAAGTCCTAAAGGTTTAATTCGTATTTAAATATTCTTCAATTTTTTTAACGGCGTGAAAATACGAAGCTTTCAAAGCGCCCACGGATGTTCCTAAAACCTCCGACATATCTTCATACTTCATTTCTTCAAAATACTTCATTTTAAAAACCAATTGTTGCTTTTCCGGTAAAGTGGCCACCGCTTTTTGCAGTTTCAGCTGAATTTCATTTCCGTCATAATCCACATCAGCTTGCAAGCTGTTAATCATTTTTTCCTGCACTTCTTCATTAGAAATACCGGATTTCTTCGCCCGTTGGTTAATAAACGTAATCGATTCGTTCGTTGCAATGCGATACATCCATGAAAATAACTTGCTTTCCCCTTTAAAATTTTTCAGGTTCTGGAAAATCTTCACAAAGGTGTTTTGCAGAACATCATCGGTATCATCATGATTCAAAACAATAGTCCGAATATGGTTGTATAACGGACGTTGATACTCGCGCACCAACTTCCGAAACGCCTCATTCTGCGTTTTCGGGTTCAGTAATTCCGCGATAAATTGTTTCTCGTCCTGCAAGTGAAATCGATTTGTAGATAAGACTAAAGATAAGGGAAAAGGTTTAATTGGTTGATAAGTTTGATTGGAAAAGGGAAAAGGGAAAAGGGAGAAGGGAGGAAGAAGAAGGGAGGAAGAAGAAGGGAGGAAGAAGAAGGGGAAAGGTATTGGTTTTTTTTTGGGAGCGAAGGGTCGTTTTGTGTCGGGTTTTGTAAATCCTGCTGTCCGCTCTACGCGGTGCCGCTCCCATCAGGGCTAAGCAGGAAACCATTTTTATTTTTGTTAACTAAAAATAAGCGGGCAACTTTGTACCTTTGCGCACAACAACACAATTTACAATGATTAAAACTGTAATTTTCGACATGGACGGCGTGATTGTCGACACAGAGCCTGTTCATAAATATGCTTATTTCAAACACTTTGACGAATTAGGAATCGAAGTTTCCGAAGCCATGTATGCTTCTTTCACCGGAAATTCCACCCGAAATGTTTTCCAACGCATCAAAGACACTTTCAATCTGGAACACGAAGTCGAAGATTTGATTCTGCGCAAACGCCACTTATTCAACGAAGCGTTCGACACCAAACCCGATTTGGAGCTGATCGAAGGCGTTCATAACCTTATTAAAAACCTACACGAGAACGGCATGCAGCTGATTTTGGCTTCTTCGGCATCGAAAAGTACGATTCAGCGTGTTTTTAACCGTTTCGATTTACATCAGTATTTCACCCATACCGTAAGCGGCGAAGATTTCCCGAAATCAAAACCGCATCCTGCCATATTTTTACACGCGGCATCCCTTTCCGAAGCGCCAAAAGAACATTGTATCGTTATTGAAGACAGTACTAACGGCGTTCAGGCTTCCAAAGCAGCGGAGATTTTCTGTATCGGATATCACAGCGAAAATTCAAAACATCAGGATTTATCATTGGCCGATTACATCATTCATCATTTTGATGAAATCGATTTTGTGAAAATTAAAGATATTAAATCGGAATAAAATTAGCCTACAGCTTCTTTATACACCTGCAAGCATTTTTCACGGGCTTCTTTATGATCTACTATGGGTTTCGGGTACTTTGAAGTCTCAAGTTCCGGAACCCATTTTTTGATGTATTTCAAATCCTTATCGAATTTCTTAATCTGTTCTGTAGGATTAAAAATCCTGAAATAAGGCGCCGCATCAACCCCTGATCCCGCGGCCCATTGCCAATTTCCAACATTGCTGGCTTGTTCGTAATCCAAAAGTTTTTGCGCAAAATAGGTTTCGCCCCAACGCCAGTCGATTAACAAATGTTTGCACAGAAAACTTGCCACAATCATGCGCACACGATTGTGCATGTGTCCGGTAGCGTTGAGTTCGCGCATACCTGCATCCACAAAGGGATAACCGGTTTTTCCGTCGCACCATTTCTGAAACAGTTCTTCATCATTGCTCCATTGAATTGCATCGTATTTTTCCCGGAAACTTCGGTTTACCGTATGCGGGAAGTGCCATAAAATCTGCATGAAAAATTCGCGCCAGATCAGTTCGTTCCAAAAGGTTTCGTTTTTAACAGCAATAGCTTCCGCAACCATTTTTCGGATAGAAACCGCACCAAAACGCAAATAGATTCCAAGTAATGAAGTTCCTGCAATGGCCGGAAAATTGCGCGTGTCTTCATAATTCGCAATCAGTTTTTCAGAAATGTTGAAAGGCGGAACCGTTATATTTGAAGTTGTGAAACCAATGTCGGATAAACTCAGAAAAGGGTAGGAGTGATTGATAATGTTATCCAAAAGGGTTTCCGATGGATAATGTACCAAACCGGTTTTACGAAAGTTTTCCTTCCACTTTTTGGAATACGGCGTGTATACCACATATGGAGTGCCATCGTCTTTAACCACATCGTTTTTTTCAAAAATCACCTGATCTTTACAGGTTTTGAACTCGATAGAATGGGTTTTGAAAAGTTCATTCAGCATTTTATCCCTTTTACGGGCATAGGGTTCGTAATCATGATTGGTGTAAACACTTTTGATTTTGTTTTCGGAAAGCAGTTGTTTAAAAACCGCTTCCGGCGTTCCGTGAAAAACAGCCAGCGATTTTCCGATAGCGTTCAGTTGTTCCTGAATTTTTACTAACTGATTGTGAATGAAGGTTACTCTCGCATCGTCTTTCGGCAATTGGGAAAGAATGGTTTCATCAAAAATGAAAATTGGAAGTACTTCTTCCATACTGTTTAAAGCATGAAAAAGCGCTGTATTGTCGTTTAATCGTAAATCGCGTCTAAACCAAAAGATGTTCATGTTTTATATTTATGGTTTTACTTAAATAGGCAATTGTTCTTGTTATCCGTTTATTAACAACGTTGACATGCCACCATCAACATGGAAAATTTGTCCGGTGATCCAGGAACTTTTATCACTCAAGAGAAAGCTTGCCATTTGGGCACTGTCTTCCGGTTTTCCAAATCGTTTTAGCGGATGGCGCTCGGCGGATTTTTCCTGTTTGGTTTCGTTATTCAAAAATTTATCGGCTAATGGCGTATCTGTTAAAGAAGGTGCAATCACATTGACTCTGATTTTTGGAGCATATTCTGCGGCTAAGGCTTTGGCAAAACCTTCAATCGCACCTTTTGAAGCAGCAACACTGGTATGAAAAGGCATTCCCATCGAGGCAGCAACACTACTGAACATCACAATACTTGCTTGGTCTGCGGCTAAAAGGTTGGGTAATACCGATTGAATGACTTTAATCATGCTTATGAAATTAAGTTGTAAATCGGTTTCAAAAGCTTCCGGTTTTAATCCTTTGAATGGTCTTAAATTGATGCTTCCCGGACAATAGACTAAGCCATCGATAACATTTGGCAGAAGCGAAGTGTTAATTGTATCTGTTAGTGCATCGAACGGAATATGGGTTGCTTTTATATCAGCTAAAGCAGCATTACTTCTTGAAGCAATGAAGAGGTTGTTATTGTCTTGAAGTTCTTTTGCAATGGCTAATCCAATTCCGTAGGAACCTCCTATTATCAGTATATTTTTCATGGTTTATTTTTTGCATTTGTACTATCGAATTCCCCAAAAAGCTCAATCAGTATTTTTTTTCGGAATGCAAAAATTTCATTCAGTTTTGGTCGTATTATTATCGGATGTAATAACGTTCCGATGATACCATAAGGTACTTTATAATGTACGATATCTTCCATTTCCACACCACCGTCGATTTCTTTAAAAAAATGCTTGTGATGCCAGAATTTATAGGGTCCGAAGCGCTGTTCGTCTACAAAGAATTCCTTTTCTTTTACATGTGAAATTTCCGTAACCCATTCCATTGTAATACCACTAAAAGGCGAAATCTTATAATGAATAATTTGTCCTGCAAACATTTTGCGTTCGTCACCGGAAAGGGTTTGAAACTTCATCGAATCCGGTGTAATGGTATTCAGGTTTTTAGGATCCGAAAAAAATTCCCATGCCTTTTCTAATGGTATTGGTAGTTTTTGCTTTGAATGAAGAGTGTACATCGGAAATATTTTTTTGTAAAATTACAACATTGTTTAATCTTTTTAAAAAATAATTAAACATAAAAGCTTATTTAAGCTATTATTAACATTTTGAGTTTGTATTTTTTACTATTTTCGTTCCACAGAAATCAAATAAACGAAACCTTAATTATGAAAAAAATAATGCTGACTGCGGTTTTTGCCTTTGCAACATTGGCAATGCAGGCGCAGGTTAAAACGCCTCAGGCGAGTCCGAGTACAAAAATTGAGCAGGTTGTTGGACTTACAGATGTCGAAATCGACTATTCGCGTCCGAGCGCTAAAGGAAGAACCGTTTACGGAGAATTGGTTCCTTACGGTAAACTTTGGAGAACCGGTGCGAATGCCAATACAACTATTACGTTCAGCGAAGATGTTGTCATCGATGGAAAAACATTGAAGAAAGGAAAATATGCTTTGTATACTTTACCAAAAGCAGACAGTTGGGATGTGATTTTTTATGCGGATACTGACAATTGGGGATTACCTGAAAATTGGAGCGATGATAAAGTGGCACTTAGAACAACTGTAAAACCGGAAACCTTAAACCGTAAAGTAGAAACCTTCACTATCGCTGTGAATAATGTGGAAAATGATTCGGCTTTTCTGGAATTGTCTTGGGAGAAAACCATTGTAGCGGTTAAATTCGAAGTTCCTACGCAAAAAACAGCAATGAAGAGCATTGAAAAAACATTGGCTGGCCCTACATCGTCAGATTTCTTCTCGTCAGCGCAATACTTCTACCAATCGAACGGCGATTTGAACAAAGCCTTAACATGGGTTAATAAAGCGGTAGATATGGAAAAAGAACCACCGTTTTGGTACTTACGTTTAAAATCCCTGATCCAGGCGAAAAAAGGCGATAAAGTTGGAGCCGTTGAAACAGCTAAGTTATCTTTAGCAGCTGCAGAAAAAGCTAAAAACATGGATTACGTTAAGATGAACAAAGATTCCATTGCAGAATGGTCTAAGAAATAATCTTACTATATACTATTTAAAAAGGCTGTCAGTAACGACAGCCTTTTTTTATTCTTTGGTTTTTAGAACACTTTGGAATAAAACACCCAAAATAATGGTAAGCATCGCTCCAATGAAATTTAGCCAAAGGAAACTTACGATATCAAGATAATAGATGTAAAAAATGGTTAGCTGTGTAATAACAGCACTCCAGAATACGGCTCGTGCTTTAACAAATTTCACATAAAAAGCCACAAGGAAAATCCCCAGTACGGTTCCGTAAAAGATAGAACCGACAATGTTTACCAACTGAATCAGGTTTTCAAAAAGCGTACCCACACAAGCAAACAATATGGCAATGATGCCCCACATTAACGTGAAAAGTTTGGTGGAGGTAACAAAATGTTTTTCGGATTTATCGGCTTTCAAGTTTCGTTTATAAATGTCAATGGTTGTGGTTGAAGCCAATGCGGTTAACCCAGATGCCGAGGAAGACATCGCTGCCGAAAATATTACCGCCAACAACAATCCAATCAAACCTTTGGGTAAAAAGTTCAGAATGAAATACAGGAAAACATAATCTTTATCGTTGGTTTCGGTTTTGTCGTCTACTTCAGCAATAATTTCTTTGGCCTGTTCGCGCAAATCTTTTTCTTTGCCTGAAAGCGAAACCATTTTCTGTTGTAAAATAGGGTTGTCAAAATCCTGATTCAATTGCCCAACATACAACATGCTGATTTCTTTCTTTTCAGCCTGAACAGCGTCCAACTCTTTTTCCAGTTTTTCGTATTCGGCTTTGTGTGGCGAATTTTTCACCAAATCGTTATTCGTCGGATTAAAATGCAACGGCGAGGAATGGAATTGGAAAAACACAAAAACCATAACACCGGTCAACAAAATAAAAAACTGCATCGGTACTTTCAGCAAGCCGTTCATAATCAGTCCCATCTGACTTTCCCGTATCGATTTTCCGCTTAAATAACGACCAACCTGCGACTGATCCGTACCAAAATAGGACAGCGCCAAAAAGAATCCGCCCGTAATTCCGCTCCAAAAGGTGTATCGGGTTTCGGGATTAAAGGAAAAATCAACAATATCCATTTTGTCATTCGCGCCCGCAATTCCCAACGCATTACTAAAACTCAATTCTTCGGGTAAATAGCTTAAAATCAGGAAAAACGTGATAAACATTCCGGTCATAATCACGAACATCTGCTGTTTCTGTGTCACGTTAACCGCTTTGGTTCCGCCCGAAAAGGTGTAAATAATCACCATAATTCCAATTACAATGTTCATCAGCGTCAGGTTCCAACCCAGTAAGGCCGACATGATAATCGCCGGTGCATAAATCGTCAAACCGGTGCCCAATCCGCGCTGAATCAGGAATAGGATGGAAGCCAACGAACGCGTTTTTACATCGAAACGTTGTTCCAGAAATTCATAAGCGGTAAAAACCTTCAGTTTGTGGTAAATCGGAATAAAAGTGATGCAAATTACCACCATCGCAATCGGTAATCCGAAGTAAAACTGCACGAAACCCATGCCGTCATGATACGCTTGTCCCGGCGTGGAAAGAAACGTAATGGCACTCGCCTGAGTAGCCATCACGGAAAGCCCAACGGTCCACCAAGGCGTTTCGTTGTTTCCGAGAATGTATTCTTCCACATTTTTACTGCCTTTGGTTTTCCAAGCGCCGTAAATCACGATGAATAAAAGGGTTACTGAGAGTACAATCCAATCAATTAGCTGCATAGTTTAAGCGTACATTTGCATTAAGAAATAGAACAACAAAATATAGAACGCGTTGAGCAGCAACACTATCGTATAACTTCTTTTCCACTTGAATTCTTCTTCTTTCATGTTTTATTTTTTTAGGAGCATCACACTCGTTTTTTCTATTACCATCAGTCCTGCTGTACGCTATATCTTTTTTTACTGCCTCCGGGAACCGCAGTCAGTAAAAAAAGGATGCCGCTGCCATCAGGGCTAAAAATCATCTTCAGCATTTCAAAATACATTATTCCCCGATTGCAATCAGGTTGGCCATTAAACGGAATGCCCCGGGAACACCTTCCGGCAATTCTCTGAAGAAACTCAACCCGGTATAAATATAATGTCCTTTACCGTATTTTGCCACCAACAAACCGCTGATTTTTTCGGTTTCACCTTTATCATGTGCCGAAAGTATTGGTGTGAATTCCTTCGCCCATTTGTTCGGATAATACAATCCCTGTTCCTGAATCCAGCATTCAAAATCCTTTTCGGTAATTTTATTAGGGAAATTTAAAACCGCATGTTTAGGGTCGAGGAAGGTTACTTTGGCGGTTTCTTCGGTAACACGATCCTGTGATAATTTCAATTCGTAAGGCGCAATGTCGTTGGTAACCAATTTTCCGTTGGTATTGTATTGTACAATCATGGTTCCGCCGTTTTTCACGTAATCAAAAAGTACATTTTGCTTGAATTTCAAAGCGTCAATCGTGTTGTAAGCTCGGATTCCGACTAGAATCGCATCGAAATCTTTAATGCTTTCCACAGTAATTTTTTCCGGAGAAAGCAGTGTTACGGTATAATCCATTTGGCGTAAACTTTCCGGAACTTCATCGCCGGCGCCCATAATATAACCGATATTACTGCCACGGGTTTCAATTTCAATCTTGTTAAATTTCGCTTCCGACGGCAATAAAATCTGCTGTAACGGTATGTGTGCATAATCAATTGTAACCAGTTTTTTGTCGAAACGCACATTGTCGATTATCGCAATGCTTTTCGCGACGGCTTCAGTAGGATAGGATGGAGGAATCACTTCAAAAGTTACGGTTTTTTCGCTTCCTTTTTGAGGTAATTCAAACGCGATTTTTTTCGGCCATACTTTCCAATCGGCAGGCAAATCCAACAGAACATCTCCTTTACAGTTGTCTTTTCCGGCTTTGATTTTTACGGAAATCAGGTGTTTTCGGTTGTTCGGGAATAATTCTACTTTGTTTAGTATTTCGGTTGTTACTTCTGGTAAAATAGCTAATGGTTGGTACATTTCGCCTTTCACAGGATCGTTGAATTTGTACACGACATTCTTATAAATATCAAAAGGAACATCGCAAATGGAAATTTTCCAATGCAGTTGCAGCGGATCGGTTTCGGGTTTCCCGACCATATTTTTATCCGTTACCGAAAATAATCCCAATGTTCCTTTTTCGTTTAACCAATAAGGAGAGGAAAAAGGCGTGGATTCCGGTATTTTGACTTGTTTTTCGGTTTTGAAAGCAACGTTGTTTTCCAGTTTTTTATCTTCTGCAATTACCGTGTTCAAAAAATCTACAGATTCAATAGTTATGAATTCATTACTACGGTTGGTTGCTTCGAGTTTTAGAGTAATCTCGCTGTCCGGATTGGTATTCTGTATTGAGGCAACACCTTCCAGATACAAACCGCAACAAGCCATAATGATGTTTTCAAGCTCTTGTTTTTTAAGGCTACGCCAATGTTCGTCGTCTAATTTGCAGATTAATTTATAGGCTTCCACCAATTTAGGCAAATGGACTTCCGGGTTTTTGAAATTGAAATTCTGCTGAACGTCTAACAGTATTTTACCGATGGCTTCTCCGCCTTTAACTCTTGTCCAAGTCGTGTTAATTCCATCGAAAAGGTTGTTCTTGTCTTTCGGGAAATCACCTTTTAAAAATTCCAGATATTCCAATTCATTGCCACGCGTTCCGGTACTTCCAAAACCCTGGCATTGGTGCTGACTTCTGCTTAAAGCCGCAATTTCACCATTGCTTTTCCCTTTCAGAGGATAATAAACACCGGTATTGATGCTGATTAAATTCGATTTATCGGCTTTTTTGAAATTTTCTTCACTACCGTAAAACCACCAGGAAGTGTTGAAAAACAGTCGTTTCGGTTGCCAGATGGAAGTTGTGGTTAATTGTTCGGGATACACACTTGCATCGTTTGCTTTTTCAAAAGCTTCGTAACTTAAAATAGCCGATGCAGTATGATGCCCGTGCGTAGTTCCCGGCGTACGGTGATTGAAACGGTTGATTATTACATCCGGTTTGAACCTGCGGATGGTTAAAATAACGTCGTTTAAAATTTCTTCCTTGTTCCAGATTTCAAAGGTTTCTTCCGGTTCTTTGGAATAGCCGAAATCGTTAGCGCGGGAAAAAAACTGTTCACCGCCGTCGATTCTTCGGGCAGCAAGTAATTCCTGCGTTCGCAAAACGCCTAATAATTCCTTGAGTTCTGTTCCGATTAGGTTTTGTCCGCCGTCGCCTCGGGTTAACGATAAATAACCGGTTCGGGCTTTGGTTTCATTGGCTAAATAGGAAATCAGTTTTGTGTTTTCATCGTCGGGATGGGCCGCGATGTAAAGTACAGAACCTAAAAAGTTGAGTTTTTCAATCCGACTGTAAATATCGGAAGTGCTTAATTTTTGCGGTTGTTGTGCAAAAACCGGTAGAGAAATCAAATATAAAAAAGTATAAAAAAGTAAGCTGAGCTTCTTCATAATGTAGTGTTATTCTTGATTTTCAAATATACTGAAATAGGTTGTGAGAACTATTTATTTAACATGAAACCCACATCAAAATAACATTTTTTCTTAAAGAATCGAAAAAGTACTTTTCATACAACCTTTTACAACTATTTTTTTTAAAGAAATCAAAAAGGGCAAAGACCTTACAATCTTTACCCTTTTTTATGGTTAACGATAAATGTTATCCTCTTCTTCCGTTACCGTGATCACCACCGTTTCCACGTCCGTTTCCGTGACCGCGACCGTTTCCGTTACCACGGTCATTTCCTCTTTCACGACCGTTGTCATTTCCTCTCACACTTCCATTATCTCTTGAACCTCTGTATTCGGTTCTAAAGTCATTGTTACTTCTTCTTTCCCCACGATTATCGTTTTGATTTCTGTAGTAATCCCTTCTGTCATCATCATTTCGGTCTCTGCGGTATCCTTCTCTCGGACCATTGTAAACCACTTGCGGACGCGGACCTATTGTTCTTTGTAACGGCCCTCTGTAATGGTGGTGGTATTTTACTTTATGCTGTTTGTAGTAAATATAAGGGTTTGGGCCATAATCGTGTAAGCATACTTTGTAGGCTCCGTATAAATCATAATGTCTATAACGGTAGGGTAAATACGCGGCTCTAATCCATCCTCCTCCGTCAAAATAAATGAACATTGCCGATGGGATATCATAGTATACTTCGATATCAGGAATGTAGTAATAACGAGTTTCAGGATATCCTACTGGTCCCCAAACCGGAGGCGTACCTATGTTTACATTCACATTAACCTGAGAATGTGCGCTCAACGTCATTAGAAACAATCCTGCGAATAAAAATTTAATAGCTTTCATAATCGTATATTTTAATTTAACCAATATTCATTTGATATGAGGTTATTTTCAACTACCGTGCCAAAATGATTTTTCGCATAAATTGAATTGAAAAATGGAAGTTGGATTTTATTTTAATTGGTTAATATTCAGTAGTTTGTGTGTTGTTTTTCTTTTTATTAAAAAAAGAAGCAAGGCTTTAATGTCCTTGCTTTGTTAGTATTTATATAGAATTTTTATTTCCCTTTACCGTGCCCTTTACCGTGCCCTTTTCCGTTACCGTGTCCTTTTCCACCGCCACCATTATCGTGTTTTTGGCCGTGAAAATGATCATTAAAATGGATTCCGTTTCCAGATTTCGGATTCCCTTTTTTATGGTGGTTGTGGTGGTTACCATTATCGTGTTTCATTTTAAAAGGGTGCTGCTTGTAGTTTTTGTATCCTTTCGGGAATTTGGTTTTGTGTATTTCATAATAGCGGTACGGGTTATCACCTCTGAAATTCAAAACAACTTTATAACCGTTGTATAAATCAAAATGTGAATACCTGGCAGGCAATGCTTTTGCATGAATCCATCCACGCGGCCCCATATAAACAAACATTCCGGCGTTTATGTCGTAATAGGTTTCAATATCCGGGATGTAATAATAACGGGCTTCAGCATAACCAACCGGTCCCCAAACAGGTGGAGTTCCGATATTTACGTTTACAGATACCTGAGCTTTAGTTAATAATGATAAGAATAAAACAAAACCAAGAAGTACTAATTTGATTGATTTCATAGACAATGTGTTTTAGAATTATTAAAGTATTCGTATTAATAACGCTGTTATTCATTTAAAAACTATAAAAAAAACATAAAAAATGTTAATTAATCCATAAACTCACGGTCTTCGATGTGTTGACTAACGATGGTAATTCCTTTTTGCATCAAAAGATTGTTTGGATACGTTACACGTTCACCACTTTTGGTTTTTAATAGAGCATGAAAGGCTGTAATGTCCAGAATTTCGCCTTCTACGGGAAAATCTTTGTCGTGAATAAGAATCACATCACCAATTTTAAAAGGGAAATTAAAAAACAGGATGATTCCTGCTGTGATATTACTTAAAATCGACCATTGCGCAAACATGGCTACCCCAATAATTGCCGATATGGAAGAAGCAAAAAAGATAATTTGTGTTGTTTGGATTCCCCAAATGGTGAATAGTACAATTGCCGTAAGTATGTTGACAAGGATGTGTATGTATTTGATGACCAGATTTGTACGATGCTCAATTTTTTCGGAAACGCTGGCAAAGCGACGAACAATTTTGGCAACAATAATACGAACTAATACAAAAAGAATCAGTGTTATTACAGTGGCGACAATTTCAATATAAAACTGATGATTTTCCATTTCATTTGCTTATCTATACAAATGTAAGCAAATGTTGATAAACTTTATCTACCGGTAATCCAACAACATTGGCATAGGAACCGTCGATTCTGGAAATGGCCACAAGTCCGATCCATTCCTGGATTCCATAAGAACCGGCTTTGTCGAATGGTTTATAATTGTCTAAATAATAAGTAATTGCTTCGTTTGAAAGCGTGTTGAACGTAACTTTGGTGACTTCGTGAAATGTATCCGTTTTATCTTTGGTTCTGATGCAAACAGATGTAATTACTTCATGCGTTTTTCCGGAAAGCGATTGCAGCATTTGAAAAGCATCATTGTAGTCTTTTGGTTTGCCCAACGCTTTGTTTTCGTGCCAGACAATGGTGTCGCTGGTAACTAAAATGTCGTTATCTGAAAGTTCGCCTAAAAACTCATTGGCTTTCAATTCGGCTAAATAATTCGTGATTTCTTCCGCTTTTAAAGCATCGGAATAGATTTCTTCAACTTCCTTCAATCGGATTTCAAAATCCAAATCCAAATCTTTGAAAAACTGCTGACGTCGCGGTGAACCCGAGGCTAAAATAATGTTGTATTTTTTAAGTTTTTCTCTAAGCATTGAATTTAATGTTTAAGGTAATTGCAACAACAGAAAGAATTCCGAATAGCAACACCAATTTTAAAACTAAACTTAGATGTTTAAAATCTTTTTTTGTTTTGGCATTCCAGATTTTGATTAAAAAATAGAGTAGTGGTGCCAATACGAAAAGCAGCAAATAAACAATTACCAGTTGTACTTCCATCAGGTTTTCATTCATGTAATAAATCAGAAGTGCGATTGGAATGAATGTTAATCCGAATACAATTTTAGCAGTTCTTTCTTTGCCCAAAAGGATGGGAAGCGTACTCATTCCCGAATTATAATCGCCATCCATATCTTCAATGTCTTTTACGATTTCACGAATAAAATTAATCATGAAGGCAAATAGCGCATAATCCAAAAGAATACTGAAAAGCGTTGCCATTTGCAGCTGATTGCTTTCCTGAGTGATAGGATATAAGTCAAATATTCCGATAATAACGACGCTGAATGACAACAAAAGAGCTACAATGATATTTCCGATTAAAAGATTTTGTTTCAGACTGGTTGCATACATATACAAGGTTCCGGCAACAACAATGAAAACTGCCGAAAACATCGGTTTTTGAATAATATTGGAAAGGTAAAAACCAATCCCAACACCGATTATATTAAAAGCCACATAAATATTATAAGCCATTCCTTCTGAAATGTGTTTGCCTACAATTACGTTTTCTGGCTTTGAAAAATCATCGGTTTCCTGATCCATGATGTTGTTAATCACATAACCGCCGGCTGCGATGCAAACTGTTGCAATAACCAATAATGTAAATTCAACATCGGATAGAGCAAGTTGTAATTCCGGCTGATTTTTGAAGAATACAAAGTGAAAAACAAGTTGCATTAAAGCCAGCATTAATAAGTTTTGGTAACGTATCAGTTTTAAGAAATTCATATTTTAATGTTCAATATTATTTTACTCCGAATTTTTCGGAATTTTTAATCATTTAAATTTATTGATTTATAATCAGTGCAATCTGTAAACTGCAATCTGACTACTAATTTCTAATCGAATTTAGCATCAAAGTGCTCCATCCATTTGCCCTGCACTTTCATAACTTGTTCAATAACATCACGAACAGCGCCTTTTCCGCCATTGCGGTGGGAAATGTAATTGGCAATGTTTTTAATTTCGGGAACCGCATCTTGTGGGCAGGTTGGTAATCCCACCAATTGCATCACATGATAATCCGGAATATCGTCGCCCATGTACAAAACCTGCTCAGGTTTGATGTTATAAATGTCTGTGAACTCTTTAAACGTTTCCACTTTATCGGGAACCCCTAAATGGATATCGGTAATCCCCAGATTTCGCAATCGAATACGAACACCTTCGTTGCTTCCTCCGGAAATAATACAAACCGTATAACCGTTTTCTACGGCCGCTTTCATCGCATAACCGTCACGAATGTTCATTTCGCGCAACATTTCTCCGGTTGGGGTTATGTGTACGGTTCCGTCGGTAAGTACGCCATCAACGTCAAAGATAAACGTGGTGATGTCGTTCATAATCTCTTTATAACTTTTAGCCATTGTATTTTTGTATGGATTGGGTTAACAATTGATAAATTGCTTTTTTATTTTCATCGTCTAAGAAAGACAAATGTTTTTCGATTGTTTTTTGATCATTGCGTTTTGCCGGACCGGTTTGTGCTTCCAACGGGGAAAGTGTTTTGATTTTATCGGCAGTTTCCTGAATTAATGGCAGCAGAATTTCAAAAGGAACCCGATTGTCATCGCAGATTTCTTTTCCCAATTGGTACAGATGATTCACGAAATTGCATGAAAAAACGGCTGCAACATGCAGGCTTTGACGCTGTTCGGAACTGATTTTAAAAACCTTATCCGAAATGGATTTTGCTGCTGTTTCCAATACCAAATAATCGGATTCGTTTTCGGTTTCCAGGCAAATCGGAACTTCTTTGAAATTAATTGCTTTTGATTTGGAAAACGTTTGTAATGGATAGAAAACACCTTTTCGGTTTTTAGCATGTAGAGCATCTAAACCAACGCTTCCCGAAGTGTGAACCACCAATTGATTTTCAAACGGAAGCTGGTTGGAAACTTCGGCAATAACATCATCCGAAACGGAAATAATCGTAATGTCTGCGGGTTTTAAATCGGAATAATGCGTTACAATTTTAGCATCGGAAACCAAATGATTGATGTTCTCCCTTTTGCGCGAAAAAACCTGTTGCAAAACAATAGTTTCAGTTTGTTGAAAAACCGAAATCAAGTGCTGTGCAACATTGCCGGAGCCGATGATGTTAATTGTAATCATATTTATGCTTTTATTTTTGCCCAGTTATATTCAATCTGATTTATTTTTTTGTAAAAGAAATAAATAAAAAAGATTTCAATTCTCAGATGTACTGAAAAGCCCTCGTGTTCATCAAAGAAAGGATAAACCAGCATCATTAACAAACAAACTACAAAACCAATATAACTGTCAATTTTTGCTAAATCGGTAGCATAATCTTTTTCAAGCCACAAACTTAAAGCAGTGATTGATTTGAAACTTATTAAGGATAAGACCAATATTCCTAATAAAGAAAGCGGTTGGTTGGTGTCTATTCCGTATAATGATAAATCAAAGTATTCACCAAAAGCGCCAAATCCGATTGCAAACGGAACCGAAATCCCAAAAATCATAAAAAACCAAGTGAAAATTTTAATCCATAGGGGAAGTAATGTTCTCCGTCTTGGATATTCATTTTTAAAATCGGCTTCGTTTAAAAGGTCTTTATTTTCTGACTTCATATTTAAAAGGCATCAACAATCGCTACAAAATCTTCTGCTTTTAACGCTGCGCCACCAATCAAACCACCGTCAACATCCGGTTTAGAGAAAATTTCTTTCGCATTGTCCGGTTTTACACTTCCGCCATAAAGAATGGAAACGTTTTCGGCTACCGGACTTCCGTAATGATGCTGAATAGTTTCGCGAATGAATTTGTGCATTTCCTGAGCTTGTTCCGGTGAAGCGGTTTCTCCGGTTCCAATCGCCCAAACAGGTTCGTATGCCAAAACAATATTTACCCAAGCATTGGCTTCCAAGTGAAACAATCCGTCGCGTAACTGATTTTCAACAACGTTGAAGTGCTGTTTGTTCTGGCGGTCTTTCAATTCTTCTCCGATGCAGAAAATAATACGCATTTCGTGTTTTAGAGCGGTGTCGACTTTATTCGCTAACAATGCATCGTTTTCTTTGAAATACGCGCGTCTTTCGGAATGGCCGATAATTACATTGTGTACACCTATTGATGTCAGCATGTCGGCAGAAACTTCACCTGTGAACGCACCGCCTTCAGCCTGATGCATGTTTTGTGCGGCAACACCAATGTTGGTATGCTCCAGAATATGAACCGCTTGTGATAAGTTTACAAATGAAGGGGCAACGATAACTTCTACCTCTTTTCCGGAAGGAAGCTGGTTTAAAATATCTGCCAGTAACTGAGTGGTTTCTCCGGCATTTTTATTCATTTTCCAGTTTCCGGCTACAATATTATGTCTCATTATTTTAAGGTTTTTAGTGTCTCAATCAGTTTAGTGTCATCGGCTTCAATCGCTCTGAAAAGGGCAATTTTTCCTTTTTTGTCCACTACCATGTAACGCGGAATCCAGTTCAGATCAATAGATTTTCCGAAGATGCCTTTCATGCCGTCAGTTGCCATGTAGTGTTCGCCGTTGACTTCATATTTTTCAATACCTTTTTTCCAGTTTTCCTGGGTTTTATCCATCGAAAGTAACAGGTAGGTAGCCTGCGGAAATTGGGTTTGAAGTGCTTTTACTTTCGGCATCCCTTTGATACAATCCGAACACCAGGAAGCCCAAACATCAATTACTACGGTTTTGCCTTTGTATTTTTTCAGGATATCCTTAAACGCAACAGAACTTCCGTCTAAAGTTATCATTTGGTTTTCCAATGCTTCTTTTCGGAAGGCTTTGTCGTCTTGTCTGTTGGTATACGAATAGATTGCAAATACAGCAAGTGCAGAAACTACAAGTAAAAATATTTTTTTCATGATTAATTACAATTTAACATCCTCAATATCATTCCAATGCTTCTTGTCAACAATTGTTCCTTTGTGAAGGACTACGATACTCGGATTGGCTCTTTCAATGGTTTTTAATGTTGTGGCATCACAGAAATAATAATCGAAAGTAATGCCGTTTTCTTTTCGAAACTTCGCAATATCTTCAATCGGAGAAGCTGTCATTCCCAGTACTTTATAACCTTTTTGCTGTGCTTTTTGGGAGAAGGCTTCCAGTTTTGCCAAACCTTCTGCTTTTGCTTTTTTCAGATCGTAGGAGATTAGCAGCACTACTTTTGGTGCGTTAAGCATTTCTTCTGTAAAATCCTGTCCGTCCAACTCAATGGTAAAATCGTGGATAGGAGGAACGTAACCCTGACTGATTAATTTATCCTCACGGCGTACAAATTCTGCTCCGGCCGGTAAACTCATCAAATCTTTTTCTCCGAAATTCTGTTCTTTTCCGCCCACTTTATATACGAAATTCATTTCATAAACCGAACGTGGTGCATCTTTTGGAAATTCCATACCTTTTTGAATGTTGGTTCCAATTTTATAGGCTCTGAAATCTTTTAAAGGCAAATGGTTTAATACCCAATACCCCATGAAAAGGCAAAGAGAATACGTCACAAAAACGGTTAATGCATTCGGCATTGGTTTAAGTAACGGGTTGATTTTCTTTTGATTGAAAAATAAAATCAGTATAAAAAACAACAGTATGACATCTTTTGTAAACGATTCCCAAGGCGTTAATTTCAGTGCGTCACCAAAACATCCGCAATCGGTTACTTTATTGAAATAGGCCGAATAAAAAGTTAAAAAGGTGAAGAATACAATCATCAGCAATAAACTCCACACGGTCCATTTCGGTTTAAAACCCAGTAGCAAAGCAACGCCTAAAACGACTTCAAAAACAACCACAAAAACGGCAATTGCCAATGCGAAAGGCACTAAAAAAGGAATATTTAGAACGCCTTCCGAAAAATATTCTTCCAGTTTAAAGGAAAATCCGATAGGATCGTTCAGTTTGATTAATCCCGAAATAATGAATAAAACGCCAACAATGATTCTTGACAGGTGTACTAAATATTTCATACTATTTATTATGGTTTAGCCAGTCGTTACTGGTCATTTCAAATTTAATTTCTTTTGTTCCGTGTAAGCCGGTTTCTTTCCAGCCTGCTTTCCGGTAAAAATACTCCGCTCTGGTATTAAAAGCGGTTCCAAGCCAAACTTTTTCTTTGGATTGTTTAAAATACCAATCCAGCATGATATCATGAAGAGTTCTTCCGATGCCTTGTTTTTCAAAATCAGGATGGATGAAAAGCGCCCAGATATTATCGTCTTTCAAATCGGCAATGGCAAACCCGACAATTTGGTTTTCAATTTCGCAAACCCATCCTTTTCCTCTTTCGAATAAAAATTCTTCGCAATCTTTATCGGAAACCAAATCCGGATTGGATAATGTGTTCTCTTTAACCGAATTCCTTACGATTTGAATTTGTCTAATATCCTCAATTTTGGCCTCTCTGAAAATCATCTGGAGTTATTTTTTACTGAATCCCATCAAAATCAATGCAAAAACCGAATAATTAATTATATCCTGATAATTGGCATCAATGCCTTCAGAAACCAGTGTTTTTCCTTTATTGTCTTCGATTTGTTTCACGCGTAAAAGTTTCTGCAGAATCAAATCGGTAAGTGAACTCACTCTCATATCGCGCCAGGCTTCGCCGTAATCGTGATTTTTGGCTTCCATAAGTGCTTTGGTAATCGCCACTTTTTCATCGTATAAACGAACCGCTGTTTCCCAATCCAAATCCGGTTGATCCACTACGCCCAAATCCAACTGAATCAATGCCATAATGGAATAATTGATGATTCCGATGAATTCTCCGGTTTCGTCTTCGTCTATTTTGCGGACTTCGTTTTCCTGCAAACTACGGATGCGTTGGGCTTTGATGAAAATCTGATCGGTGAGGGAAGGAAGGCGTAAAATGCGCCAGGCACTACCATAATCCTTCATTTTTTTGCTGTATAAATCGCGGCAAATGGCGATTACTTTATCAAATTCCTGTGAGGTGTTACTCATTTTCTGGTTATCTTTGTTCTAGAATTTTCAAATGTAAAGAATAAAGCTTGAAGTTCAAAAAAACACGAACCGTAAAGTACAATTAATAAAAACAGCCATTGTTCCAATGACCATCAACTGTAAAGGCGAATTAATCGATTTATCTTCCCCGAAAGTAATGGGGATTCTCAACATCACTCCCGATTCTTTTTTTGACGGCGGAAAATACAAATCCGATGCCGATTTCCTGAATCAGACCGAGAAAATGCTTTCCGAAGGCGCTTCGTTTATTGATGTTGGCGCGTATTCGTCCCGCCCGAATGCCGTTTTTGTTTCGGAAGAAGAAGAAATTAAACGATTGACTCCGATTGTAGCGTTGCTTGTAAAAGAGTTTCCCGAAATCATTCTTTCCATTGATACTTTTCGAGCTGAAGTCGCTAAAGCTGCGATTGAGAGTGGTGCCGCAATCATTAACGATATTTCCGCCGGATTGTTGGACGATAAAATGTTACAGGTAATTGCAGATGAAAAAGTGCCCTACATTATGATGCACATGCGCGGAACGCCACAAACGATGACCACGCTTACGGATTATGAGGATATTGTAAAGGAAATGATTCTTTATTTTTCCGAACGCATTGCCGCCGCGCGAAGTCTTGGTATAAACGATATTATAATTGATCCCGGTTTCGGATTTGCGAAAACCATCGAGCAGAATTATGAAGTGATGCAAAAACTGGAGCTTTTTAAGATGCTGGATTTACCATTATTATCGGCAATTTCCCGTAAATCGATGATTTATAAAGTGTTGGATACTAATGCGCAGGAAGCCTTAAACGGAACAACTTTTCTGAATACGATTTCGTTAATGAAAGGTGCTAAAATTCTTCGCGTTCACGATGTGAAAGAAGCCGTGGAATGTGTCACTTTATTTGAAAAACTACAACATCATGAATAAATTTTTATTGCTTTTTACCGTTTTGGTATTGGTTTCCTGTGGTGAAAAAAAAGAAATCCTATTGCCGAAAGCAAACGTTACGGTTGTAAAAACGGTTTCCGATTTTTCAAAAATTGATTTTTTCTTCAAAACCGAAAATAAAGATACGTTGGCTGATATCAATAAAAATGCGATAATTACCACCACCAATTGGGTTTTTAATATCGACAAGCGTTTACCGTTGAAAACCATACTTCCGGACATTATAAAACTTCAGGAGAAAAAACTCAAAAAGAAAAGCGATGAAGATCTGCCGAAGGATAATTTCTATTCGTATGCCGACAGTATTGGGAAGAATTTAGCATTTCTTCCTTTTACGAATGTGAAGTATGTTCTGAAAAATTATTCGGATACTAAATCGCCGGAAACACTGGTAATTCGGTTTGACAAAAACAACAAGATGACTTGTAACGCTGTTCCGCTATCGGAAAAAGAATTGAACAACTATATCGGAACCAATTTTAAAGATAAGAAGCTGAAAGTCTGCTTGTTTTTTGATAAAAACCTTTCTTTTGACGAATATCTGTCGGATAAAATCCTGTTTACCAAATTATCGTTTCCCAATCTGATTTTTGACGGAACTGAATATGTGTTTTAGTTGTCAGTATAAATAGTTGACTGCTTTTTGTAATCTGCTTTCTGCTAACTGCTTTCTGCAATCTGCTTACTGATGATGATACGGTTCGTTGCGTAAAATCGTGAAGCCGCGATACAATTGTTCGATAAAAAATAATCGTACCATTTGATGGGAGAATGTCATCAGCGAAAGCGAAATTTTCCCTTGCGCTTTTTTGTACACTTCCTCGCTAAAACCATAAGGGCCGCCAATGACGAAGACTAATGTTTTTACGCCGGAATTCATTTTTTTTTGCAATTCTTCGGAAAAACCTACACTGGAGAACGTTTTACCATTTTCATCCAATAAGATTAATTGATCGGTCGCGGAAAGTTTTGCCAGAATCAGTTCGCCTTCTTTTTCTTTTTGTTGGGCTTCCGACAGGTTTTTTACGTTTTTGATATCCGGAATAATCTCCAATTCAAACTTGATGTAGAACGACAGTCGTTTGGTGTAATCATCGATTAAAGTTTGCAGTGCTTTGTTGTCGGTTTTACCAATGGCGAGGAGTTTGATATTCATGAGTTCGGATTAAAAAGCAAAGATAACAGATTTTTAGATTATGGTTTGGAATCATTAAATGCAATAGAGTTTGCATTGTATTTATCATAAAATCAGTAAGATATGTTAAAGTTTTGTGTTTGTTTTCAAAACCGTTAATCAGTAAATCTTCAAATAATCAAAAAAATGTATCTTTGACCGCAAATGCTTTTGAAATGATTACAACACAAACAACTCAGCTGGAGCAGTATTTTCAGCAATTCAGAAAAAACATCATCGGGATTGATCAGGAATTTGATTCGCCTTTCGGAAGAAAGAAAATCATTTATACGGATTGGACCGCTTCAGGCCGTTTGTATCGTCCGATTGAAGAAAAACTGATGAATGAATTCGGACCGTTTGTGGCCAATACTCATACTGAAACTACGGTTTCCGGAACGGCAATGACGATGGCCTATCACGAAGCGCGTCACATTATAAAACACCACGTAAACAGTAATGAAAACGATGTTTTGATTGTTGACGGAACAGGAATGACGGGTGTGATCAATAAATTTCAACGTATTTTAGGATTGAAGGTGCCTGAAAATCTTCAGAAGTATACTCAAATTCCGGAAGAGAAAAAACCGGTGGTTTTCATTTCGCACATGGAGCATCATTCGAATCAAACCTCTTGGTTGGAAACGATTGCGAAGGTAGAAGTGATTCCGGCTTGCGAAAAAGGCTTGATTTGTTTGGAAAGTTTTAAAGCTTTATTGGAAAAATACAAAGATTGTACCTTAAAAATAGCCTCAATAACCGCTTGTTCGAATGTAACTGGAATCAGAACGCCGTATCATGAAGTCGCCAAACTGATTCACCAATATAATGGTGTATGTTTTGTTGATTTTGCGTGTTCGGGTCCGTATGTAAAAATCGACATGCATCCGGCAGACAATCCGGAAGGGTATCTGGACGCGATTTTCCTGTCGCCACACAAATTTCTTGGCGGTCCCGGTACTTCGGGAGTTTTAGTTTTCAATAAAAAATTATATAAAAATATGGTGCCCGATCATCCGGGAGGAGGAACAGTAAGTTGGACGAATCCTTGGGGCGAGCACAAATATCTGGACAATATTGAAGAGCGTGAAGACGGTGGAACACCAGGATTTCTCCAGGTGATTAAAACCGCTTTGGCCATTCAGCTCAAAGAGCAAATGGGTATTGACAATATTTTAAAACGCGAACACGAAATTGTGGAATACGTTTTTGACCGATTGGGGAATGTGCCGAATATCAATATTTTAGCGGGACAGCATCAGGACAGGTTAGGAGTAATTTCGTTTTATATCAACGATTTACATTTTAACCTTGGCGTGAAAATCTTAAACGACCGATTCGGAATCCAAACCCGTGGCGGTTGCAGTTGTGCCGGAACGTATGGTCATTATCTGTTGCACGTGGATCAGGAAACATCGCATTATTTAACTGATAAAATTACTTCAGGCGATTTAATGGAAAAACCGGGATGGATCAGAATGTCGATTCATCCGACAACTACTTCTGCGGAAATCGAATACGTTTGTGACAGTATCAAAGCTTTAGCTGAAAATCACACGGATTGGGCAAAAGACTACGACTACAATAAAAATTCAAATGAGTTTGTACACAAGAACGCATTGCATCAGGAGGAAGCCATGGTGAAGCAATGGTTTTCCTTATAGTTAAAAGAAACGAATAGTATTCATAAAAAAAATCCACTTGTTTGTAAGTGGATTTTTCTTTTTTATGACGATTTGTTTTTCTGTCTTCTGCTTTCTGTCTTCTGCTTTCTGCTTTCTGCTTTCCGTCTTCTGCTAACTCTCTTTAGCGTGCTTCCAGCGTTTGTGTGTCCAGAGATAATATTCTGGTTTTTCAATAATTTGCTGTTCCACCATTTTGAAAAACATATCGGTTAATTCGTAATTCGGGACTTCTTTCGGGTTATCCACCATCGGTACAAAAGTCGCCTGATATTTGCCGCGTCCTAATTTTTCTCCTTTTACAAACAATACGTTCATATCCATTCTTTTCGCGAGCATTTCTGCTCCGGTATGCACAGGAACTTCAATTCCCATGAATTTGGTCCAATGGAAAGCTTTCCATGCTTTGGGAGATTGATCCGCAACAAATCCATAAACACCCAGAATCCCTTTTTTATGATTTTCAATCATCACTTTTGTGGTTTCTTTTGTGTCAATTAATGTGGCATCAAATTTTCCGCGAATATCACGAACAAGTTTGTCAAAATACTTATTTCGGATGGTTTTGTAAATTCCGAATCCTTTAAATTTAATATGTTTGTTCATAATCAACAGCCATTCGTAACTTGAATAATGGGCACAAAAAATGGCGATACTTTTTCCTTTGGCTTCATATTCATGATACAATTCCATATTGGTGAAGATAAAACGTTTATTGATTTCTTTATCTGAAATAGTCATGGTTTTAATCATCTCCAGAAAACCGTCAACCAAATGATGATAGGATTCTTTTTCAACACGTAAACGTTCTTTTTCAGATAAATGCGGTAAAGCCAATGCTAAATTTTGGCGTACAACTTTTTTTCGGTAACCAATTATATAATATACTAGAATGTAAATACAGTCTGAAACGAAATATAATAACCGAAAGGGAAGCATTGAGATACACCATAAAACAGGGTATGCTAATAAAAATACGAGTAACTGCATTAATTAAAGTTTTTACAAATATACTTTTTAAACTGATTATTCTTCGATTAAATTAACATTGTATAAAGAAACATTAGCTATTTTTACGGTAAGAAAATTCAAATGTATGAACCTCGTTTTATTAATTATTATTGCGATAACCGTTATTACAAGTTTTAAAGGTTTTGGTGACGAATCGTTTTTCAGAAAGTACGAATTTCATATAGGTAGTATTCGGGCTGGGGAACATATTAGGATGATTACATCGGCATTTTTACACGCAGATATCGGACATTTGTTTTTCAATATGCTTACTTTGTATTTCTTCGCACCGGTGGTAATTGGGCATTTCGATTCGCTTTCTTTTCTTATAATCTATGCAGGAAGTCTGATTGCGGGAAGTTTGTTTACACTCTATTTTCATAAAAATGATTATTATTATCGTGCTATTGGCGCTTCCGGAGCTGTAACCGGAGTTCTGTATGCTGCTATTTTGCTGCAACCGAATATGAGTTTGTATCTGTTTTTTATTCCGATTCCCATTCCTGCCTATCTTTTTGGTATCGGTTATTTGTTGTATTCGATTTACGGAATGAAAGCCAAAAATGATAATATCGGTCACACGGCGCATTTTGGAGGAGCTATTGGCGGATATATTATCACTATTGCGAAAGCCCCTAATATGGTTACAGACAATACGTTAATGGTTGTTTTGTTACTGATTCCAATTATAATTTTATTTGTTTTGTCCAAAATGGGTAAATTGTAAGGATTTTGGCATTGCTTTTGATTTGTAATAGATAATTTAAATAATATAGAGATGAAAAAGATTCTTTTAATTGCAGTAACCTTATTTATGACTGCCTTTTCAAACGCACAAGAGATGAAAACCGTACCACAAATTGTAGTTTCCGGTGAAGGAAAAATCAAAGTAACTCCGGATCAGGCCGTAATAACTGTTGGAGTTGAAAATACCGGTAACGAAGCTGCCGATGTGAAAAAGAAAAATGATGAAGCGATAGATGCCATCATCAAATACATCAAAAAAATGAAACTTGCAGCATCAGATTATCAGACACAGCGCGTTTCGTTGTACAAATCATACGATTACCAAAAGAAAAAAAACACGTTTACCGCATCTCAAAATATTGTAATCCAACTTAAGGATTTGGCAAAATACGATGAGCTGATGATGGGATTGGTAGATTCCGGAGCAAATGTGATTCAGGGCGTGGATTTCAAATCGTCTAAAGTAGCGCAATACGAATCGGAAGCTAGAATTAAAGCGGTTCAGAATGCTAAAGCAAAAGCAGCGGATTATGCATCGGCGTTAAATCAAAAAGTTGGGAAAGCGTTGTTGGTTTCGGATAATTCAATGACTAATTACCCAAGACCAATGTATGCCGCGATGAAAATGGAATCAGATGCCGGTGGATTGTCCAGAGAAACCTTAGCGATTGGTGAAATAGAAGTTGTAGCGAATGTTACCATTAACTTTGCAATTGAGTAATAAATTTATTTAGATTCTTTTGCTTGACACTCAGAATCGAATTACATTTGCACCACTCAACAACAACACAACAATAATGAACACAATTACAACGACCAATTTTAATTTTCCGGGTCAGAAATCCGTATATCACGGTAAAGTAAGAGAAGTATATAATATCAACGATGAACTTTTGGTAATGGTAGCTACCGACAGATTATCCGCTTTTGATGTGGTAATGCCGAAAGGAATTCCATATAAAGGCCAGATTCTGAACCAAATTGCCACACGATTCATGCAATTAACGGAAGATATCGTTCCGAATTGGTTGATTGCTACTCCGGATCCTAACGTTGCCGTTGGTCATTTGTGTCAGCCTTTTAAAGTGGAAATGGTCATTCGTGGGTATTTATCAGGTCATGCGGCTCGTGAATATGCTTTGGGAAAAAGAACCTTGTGTGGTGTTACCATGCCGGAAGGATTGAAAGAGAATGATAAATTTCCAATGCCCATCATAACACCTTCCACAAAAGCGGATAATGGCGAACACGATGAGGATATTTCACGTGAAGACATTTTGGCAAAAGGAATTGTTTCCGAAGAAGATTATATCGTTTTAGAGAATTATACACGCGCTTTATTCCAAAGAGGAACTGAAATTGCAGCTTCACGAGGACTGATTTTAGTAGATACAAAATACGAATTCGGAAAAACCAAAGACGGGAAAATCGTTTTAATCGATGAAATTCACACGCCGGATTCTTCCCGTTATTTCTATGCGGAAGGCTATCAGGAAAGACAAGATAAAGGAGAAGATCAAAAGCAATTGTCGAAAGAATTTGTTCGACGTTGGTTAATCGAAAACGGTTTCCAAGGAAAAGAAGGACAACAAATTCCTAATATGACCGATGAATACATTGAAACGGTTTCGGAACGTTATATCGAATTGTTTGAAAATATATTGGGCGAGAAGTTTGTAAAGGCTGACATTTCCAATATTAACGAACGTATCGAAAAAAATGTTTTGGCTTTTCTGAACAAATAAGATAACCCAATATTTAAAATAAACTAACCACGCTCTGCGTGGTTTTTTTGTTCTTTGTAGTG
The DNA here is from genome assembly GCA_963812405.1 of uncultured Flavobacteriaceae bacterium. GTDB lineage: Bacteria > Bacteroidota > Bacteroidia > Flavobacteriales > Flavobacteriaceae > Flavobacterium. Next base: position 259,302 of record CAWEUV010000001.1, read on the forward strand.
AGGGAATTTCCATTAAATGCAAGAATTCTCGATTATCGGTATTGATGTGTTAAAAGTATGTTATAATCTATAAAACCGAGTAACGAAATTATTTTAAAAGCGTCTATTCAATAAATCATCAGATTAAATCATCATCAATCGAATTATCAATCAAATTATCAATCAAATTATCAATCATCATGAAAAAATCAATCATTTATTTAGGAATCGCTGTGATACTGTTTAGCAATGTTATTTCAGCCTTGAATTGTCAGCAATCATTTAATAGTGAAGATCGTAGTCTGACTCAAAACATCCCATCAAACGAAAATACCGACGCAACAATAGGTAAAAACAGTACTGGTGGAGGTGGAGATACTTCTAGTGTTATTTCGGACGAGATAGTTGTAAATCCGTATCAAAAAACCATGGAGGAAATCATTGCGGAAAACAATCAGATTATTGAAAGTGATCTACCAAATGAAGTTACAGAAACCACTTCTGAAGAAGACGAGCAAATTAGATTAAGTATCATTTCTGCACAAGACCCGGTTTACACGGAAAAAACTACAGAGGAAATTATTATGGAAGACCGTCAGATTATCGAAAGTCCGGTATTTAATGAGATTCCCTTATACGCTATAAAAAAATCAAGTAAATCATAATTTATAATCAAGTTCAATTTTAATCATTAATCAACCCGTTGCGCAACCAAAAAAATGGAGCGTCACGGAAAAATCAATCATCATCATGAAAAAAACAATCAGTTTATTAGGTTTAGCTTTATTAGCAGCTACAAATGTTGCTTTAGCTTCGAATGTTGAAATGTCAACTTCAAAAAATGTCGCAATTACAAAATCCGATGTAACGCCTCTTTTTGTTGCCATCAGCAAAGGAGATCTTGCCACAGTGAAGAAATTTGTTGAATACGGTATGGATGTTAACGAATCGAAAAACGGAATGACACCTTTAATGTATGCGGCACGTTACAATAATGCAGAAATAGCAAAATTTTTAATTGAGAAGGGTGCCGACATTACAGCAAAAGACAACAACGGTTTCACGGCATTGAAACTTGCAGAGGGTGGAAAAGCAACCCAAGTAGCAGAAGTTATTAAAGCGGCTTCCAAAAAATAAGTTTAGGTGGGTTAGTTATAAAAAAGCCGGGCAAAATGCTCGGCTTTTTTGGTTAAAATTAAGTAGATTAGTTGTGGTATTTAGTTGTTCTAGTTTATCAGTATGATATCGAAATAAAATTGTCCCATCCAGCAAGTCGCTGAAGTATCACCAAGAGCATCGGTGCGAACAATATTGGTGGTAATTGAAGTTTGAGATTTATTGGAATAATTGATGTTAAAAGTGTCGGGATAAGAGCTGTTATTGTAAGGCGCAAATATCAAACCGGATGGAGCAAAAGGCAATTGAGGTGAAAAATCATAACGAATCTGTAATTTTTCGGGTTTTGCCGGCGCTAATAAAACAGTACTTCCACTTATTGATGCTGTAGAACCTGCAGTTGTAACTCTTTGCAAAATGGTCCAGGTAACAGTAGTGCTTACCCCTTTTACGGTTGTACTGAATGACCCGGTTGTTCCTACCGGACTGGAACTACAAACCGGAATTGTCATATCCTGTACAACAACCAAATCCGGAATAGAAACATTACTTGCCGTAAGTTGTTGCCAAGTCGCATTTCCGTTAGCATCTGAAACCAATGCTTTTCCTAATCCCTGATTTCCGTCTACAATTCGTATGGCTGCCGGAGCTGCTGTAACAATTGTGATATCATCGATATAAGCAGCATCCGAACCAGAACTGGCAGAACTGTCTTTACTGTATTCCCATTTCAAAGTTCTTGAACCGGCAGCGAGTAAATAGGTTTGTTGAGTCCATCCGATTGTTCCTGACCATTGGTTCTGCATTACACCGTCAATATAAAATTTCAGGTAATCATATCCGTTTTCACTACTAACATTATAATAAAAACTCAATGTGGCACCTCCCGCAGGAACTACAACTGTATGCGACATCTGTGTAGTCTGGCTATCCGCAATGGTTCCCGATTTTGCCGCATAGGTTCCGGCATTTTTAACGGTACTTTGTGTTGCCCAGTTTGCACTTCCGCCTGTTGAAAGTGGCGCAATAGCATTGGTTTCGAAATTTTGATTTAACAAACTTCCAGGGGCGCCGATATTTTCAATATGCAGCTTATTGGTTGGGGTTGTAGTTCCCACGCCAACATTTGCCGTATTGTTGTTGTAAATATCATTGCCAACTTTGGTCCAGTAATTGGTTCCTCCGGCAAAAGGAGTCCATTTGGTTCCGTCCCAGTAGTAGTAACCTACACCGGTAGTCACATTGGTGTTGTAAACCATCAGGCTTGTGGCCGGAGTAGTAACTGGGGCAGCAGCGTTTAGGTTTGGTATAGAGATTCGGGGGATCAATAGACCTTTATCTGTTGCGGTTACATCAAGAATTGAACTGGAATTTGGAGTTGTGGTTCCGATTCCTACTTGAGCTGAAACAGAAAAAGGAAAAAGCAATAATAGTAATAACTTTTTCATAACGCTTTGTTGTAGTTAGATTAACGCAACAAAAATTAGAAAAACAAAATTGGGTTGAAAATTTTAGGGATAGACTAATGTTTTTTGGGGACAAACAATGAAAAAAGGCAATTAAAGCTTTGTTTTTGAGCTATTTAGTAATTGTAAAACTTCTTCTTTATGGGTTTTTGAAATGGGAATTTTTACAGTCCCGACAGAAATAAAGTTAGAATTGAAACCCTGAATTTTATTTATGTTAACAATGAATCCTTTATGGGTTTTGATGAAATTCTCGGGAAGTTTCGTGATGAATTCGGTAATAGTACATCTAAAACGATAGTCTTTTTCATCGGTCATGATAAACAAATAGTTTTTCTGACTTTCCACATAACTGATACTGTCTAAGGTTACCTTTTCAAAAATTTCATTGTGTTTGATGTAAATGAAGTCACTTCCGGTATTTATGGCTTTGTTTTGTTTGTTGAAGTTTAACAAAGCGATTTCGATGGATGAAAACAACTCCGCTTTCTGAAACGGTTTAATCAGGTACCCGTAAGGATTAGTAGCAATCGCATTTTTGATGGTAATATCATCCGAATACGCCGTTAAGAAAACATGCGGAATGCTGTAATTTTCCGTAATGTAATGGGCCAGCCAAATCCCGTCTTTTTCGCCCTGAATGGTAATGTCCAATAAAGCGAATTCTACCTTATTTTCAGTAAGGATGTCAATAGCTTCTTCGGCATTCATCGCTGTACCAACCACATTATACCCCATTTCCGTAAGTAAAACCGAAATTGTTTTCTGGGTAATGTATTCGTCTTCCACAACCAATATGTTTAGCGGATGGTTCATGATATACTGTCTTTAAAAATAATGGTAATTGTTGTTCCGTTTTCGTTTTTCCAATCGAAAGTCCCTTCTAATTGTCGCGATAGACCCTGAATCAGATCAAAACCAATGGAATGTAATGTTTTCGGGTTGAAATCAGCCGGAAGTCCGTTTCCGTTATCGTGAATCATAAGTTTGTACTTCGTGTCTTCTTTTGAAAGACTGATGCAGATGGTTCCGCTATTTCGTTCGATAAAAGCATGTTTGAAGCAATTCGTAACGATTTCATTGATGATTAAACTTAACGGAATCGCAGTATTGATGCTGAGTTCAATCGCATTAGCCTTAATAATCGTGTCAATTTTCAGTTGAGCATTTCTATAGGTATCCTGAATCGCCTGAACCAATTCCGTCAGGTAACTTTGAAAAGGTACTTTGCTGAAATTCTCCGATTGGTACAACGTTTTATGAATCAAAGCAATCGACTGAATTCGGGCCTGACCTTCTTTCAGAATAATTTTAGCGTTTTCATCACTGATGTTAAGATTCTGAAGTTCTAAAATTCCGGAAATAATCTGCAGATTGTTTTTTACCCGATGATGGATTTCTTTCAGCAGCATTTCTTTTTCAGCTAAGGATTCTTTAATCGTATCGTTTTTTGCCGAAATCAGATTGTTTTTCTGTTCGATTTCTTTTCGCTTTTTTCTGGAATTGCGTAGATAATATAATGTAGTTATTAGAATTATACACAGCGCCATGGCAACAATGTAAAGAATCCCTTTTTCTTTCCGGTCGATATCCGACTGTTGTTTTTGAATTACCTTGTCTTTTTGCTCCAATTGGTACAAAATGTCGTTTCCGGCCAGCAACAATCGTTGTTTTACAGAGTTTATCGAATCACTTAAACGAAAAGCTTTTTCATAATAGGCATAGGCCTCGTCTTCCTTGTTCTGAACTTTCAGCAATTCGGCTTTCGCTTTATAATAGCCCACTTTGGTTTCGGGCGATATTCCTTTCGGGAGAAGTTGTTCAATTTGTGCAATGTTTTTTTGTGCTTCGGCATAGTTTTTCAAATGAATGTTGCATCCCGAAAGTAAAATGATGCTTTTGATGGTTCCGCTGTTGTTATCGTTGTTTTTAATTCCGATAGCGGCATCTTCTTTAAGTAAGGAAACCGCGCTTTTATAATCCTTTTGCCTGATTTTTAAAACGGCAATATTGCCTTTAACCACGCCGGATAATCTGTTGTACGTTTCAAAATCCGATTTTTTAATAGCGGTTTCGGCTTTCTGTAATGATAAAGCATAGTAGTGATAAGCGCTGTCAATCTGGTTGTTCATCGCATAATAAAAACCCAAATCGTTGTAAGCAGACGGAACAATCAACGAATCGCGTTCCGGATTTTTCAAAAGGTCATCGATTTCCGATTTTAACTGCGGTATCGCTTTATCATACAAAAACAACCGTGCGTATAAGTTGCTTTTGATGTTGTAACTCCACAAAGGAAAGGACGCTCCTTTTTTGCGAAGTTGTGCGATTTCAGAATTGATTTTGAAAACATTGGAATATAAATTCAGGTTCAGATACGATTTCTGAAGCCCAACCAGCACATTCATGTTTTCCGAATCAGAAAGCTTGTAGTCTTTATCATTTTGGATTTCCTTTAAAACCTCAATCGATTTCAACTCGTCTTCCTTAATATTATAGACTTCTGCCAATGCGAATTTGTATCGGATAAGCGCCTTTTTGTTGGATTTTATTTGCTCGTTTGAAGAAAGTTTTGGGAAATTCAGATAGAAAAAATCCCGATACGCTCTTTTTTGGTTCAGATTCAGTTTTTCGTAAAATTCAACTTTGTCGATACCGTTTTTGGCTTGGTAAGCCGTTTTAATTTTGTCGGCAGTTTGCCCGTTTCCGATGCATAATTGGAAAAAAAGTAGAAGTGAGAATATGTTTTTTAGCGAAAAGGGCATTAATCTAAGAGCTCAATTTTGACCGACAGTTCTCCGTGGGACGTTTTGTCGGTTATTTCCATGAACGCTTTTTTAGTTAGGTCAATTTCTCTTCCTCTGGAAAAAGGGCCACGGTCGTTAATGGTCACCACAACCGATTTGTCATTTGCCAAGTTCGTAACTTTAACTTTGGTTCCAAAAGCCAGTTCGCGATGGGCAGCCGTATAATCGGAATTGTCGAAACGTGCCCCGCTGGCTGTTTTTCTACCGTTGAACTTGTCGTGATAATAAGAAGCAACGCCTTTACTTTTATACAGTTTTCCTTTCTCAGATGATTTTGAGTGACTCGTAGTTCTGATTTTAGATCCCGAAGAGCCGCAACTGTTCATTAGAAAAGCAAACGATAAAAGTAAAAGCGATGCTGTTATTTTAAATGAAAATGACTTCATTGATTTTTATTTGAAATACGAAAACGTTTCGTTGTTCTCGATTTTAAGCAAACTTTCGTAAATTAATTTAATCACGTTTTCCACATCTTCTTTGTGTACCATTTCCACAGTCGTATGCATATAACGCAACGGAAGTGAAATTAGTGCAGAAGCAACGCCACCGTTACTGTATGCAAAAGCATCGGTATCGGTTCCTGTCGCTCTTGAAGTCGCATGACGCTGGAACGGAATTTTGTTATTTTCAGCTGTTGTTACAATCAGTTCACGTAAATTATTCTGTACGGCTGGAGCATAAGCAATTACCGGACCTTTCCCCATTTTTAAATCACCTTCAATTTTCTTTTCGATCATTGGAGTAGTGGTGTCGTGGCAAACATCGGTTACAATCGCCACGTTTGGTTTGATGGTATGCGTAATCATTTCTGCCCCACGCAAACCGATTTCTTCCTGCACCGAATTCACGATATACAATCCAAAAGGTAGTTTCTTTTTGTTTTCTTTTAGTAATCGGGCAACTTCGGCAATCATGAATCCACCCATGCGGTTATCAATCGCGCGGCATACAAATTTATCATTGTTCAAAATCATGAATTCATCCGGATAGGTTATCACACATCCAACATGAACGCCTAATTTTTCCACTTCTTCTTTGGTGGAGCAACCACAATCAATAAAAATATTTTCAATTTTTGCAGGTTCTTCTTTTCCGCTTCTGCCTCTGGTATGAATTGCCGGCCATCCGAAAACACCTTTCACAATTCCTTTTTTCGTATGGATGTTCACTCTTTTAGAAGGGGCAATCATATGGTCGGAACCGCCGTTGCGGATTACATATATCAATCCGTCATCGGTAATGTAGTTTACGTACCAGGAAATTTCATCAGCATGCCCTTCGATGACTACTTTATATTTCGCATCCGGATTAATTACGCCCACCGCACTCCCGTAAGTATCCGTAATAAATGTATCAACGTACGGTTTTAAATAATCCATCCAGATTTTCTGTCCGCTCTCCTCATAACCGGTCGGAGAAGCATTATTAAGATAATTCTCTAAGAAGGTTAATGATGATTTGGATAGTATTGATTTCGTTGCCATAAAATATTTTTTTGCTAAAATAATAAATTGGCATTAGAGTTGTTAGTATAATGTATATTTTTGATATAATAATTAAGTCTATGAAGCGATATCTTTTTTTAAGCATTTCCCTGTTTTTTTACTCCTATATATATAGTCAGGTTACCAATGATACTATCGGAATTCAGGTTCAGGATACTTCAGTGGTTTTTAAAACCCAAATGGAGGAAATGTTTATCGGAAAAGACAAGGCTTACATGGAGGAAATGGATCGGATTAAAAAAATCCAACGTAGGGTGTTTAAAGTCTATCCTTATGCAAAGTTGGCTGCCGAGAACCTGAAAATTCTTAATGCCAATATGGCTAAGCTTAAAACAGAACGGGAAAAAAAGAAATACTTCAAAATTGTTGAGAATTATCTGGAAAACGAATTTGAAGATCGTCTCAAAAAGTTTTCCCGCAAAGAAGGTCAGGTTTTGGTAAAATTGATTCATCGTCAAACAGGCGAAACCACATTTAAATTGGTTAAAGATTTAAAAAGCGGTTGGAAAGCTTTTTGGTCCAACAATACGGCTCGATTATTCGATATTAATTTAAAAGAAGAATACGACCCAATGAATGAATTGGACGATTTCTATATCGAAGGAATGTTATTGAAAGCCTTTAAAGAAGGTAAGCTTCAACGCCAGGACCCTGCAAAACCAATTGACTTGGCGGAACTTTCCGCCACCTGGAAAGAAAAATTGAATAAATCCCGAAAAGCCCGCGAAGAAAAAGCAGCTAGAGATAAGGCGTTGGAGGAAGATAAATAAAATTTAAAGCCCGGAGCGAAAGTTCCG
>CAWEUV010000002.1:0-477500 GCA_963812405.1 uncultured Flavobacteriaceae bacterium
TTGATTTGTTCAACTGGAGAAAAGCGGTTATGAATGAAGCTATGACCCTGCAATATGAAAATTTCACATTACAATCGGATGGAATAGGTCAACCCGCAAATTTATTTCAAGCTGCTGTAATGATGGCTAATTGTAATGCAATACAAACCTGTAATTATGCAGATTTTAGCAATTTTAGTAGTTTAACTGATGCTCAAAAAAATAAAATTTGGGATACTTACAAGAGTTCTTTACAAAACTTTGAAAGGTAAAATAAAGCATGTTTTTATAAATATATACGCAAAATCACAAGGTTGTTATAATGGATGTATCGGTGAACAAGGGACAGAAAACTTAACATTAACAAGTTTAATAAGTAATTATGATAATCAGATTATAACAAATATTAATGATTACATAAGTCAAAACAACCCATCAAATACAGCTGTTCCCGTTTTTTGTTCAATACCAGAATCTCAATACTATCAGCAAAAACAAAAACGCTTTGTACCAATTGATTTTGCATATAATGCGAATCTTTCCCAACAGAAGCTTTAGATCAATTGACTACAATGGGGAATTATGATTACTATCAACAAACGGGCAATTGTCCATTAATTAACGATTTGAATTTATATTTGAATGGTTTTTTTGAAGACGTTAATTTGTCAACACCTGCCCTCTCGTCAATAACACAATACAACCAGATTGGGCAAGCTTTGTCTTCTAAATTATTTGGTCAGTTTACGGGAATAACCAATTTCCCAATAACTCCAAGTTCATCAGAATTAAATTTAAATATAAACGGACATGATTTGGAGTATACTTTCGATTCGAATGTTTTAATAAATCCACCGGTCCCTTTGAGTTTAACTATCCCTAGTGGTTCAATCTATCCTTCATGGAACAATTATCATTTTTCTGCTCCCGGTAAATGGCATATTATTGGTTTTTCACAATTATATTATGATGAAATAAATTCAGATTTATCTGCAACAATACCTGTTTTTGCATTTAAAGTAGTTGTAAGGTACATTGTTAATGGGTCTAATGAAATAAAAGACATGGTTTTAACAGGTAAGACCATTGCCAAAATTGGAGAATGTTACGTTATGGGCAATGGATCCGGAATTGGTGAAGTGTTAACACCTGAAACTACAGATTGTAACAAAAAACAACAATTCACAGATGCGCTAAAAGGCTTAATACTGCATTTGCAGGAAACGGGGCAAATTAATGACGATATTGTTATTTCTGGAGATCCTTATTTAAGAGACACCAATTTCCTTCATACTTATTTCGGAATTCAACCCACAGATGTTGTGGAATGGAAAGGTTTTGGAGGTTATTCGCAGACACATGAATTATTCGTAAATGGCGATTTAAGAATGACGATGTCCCTTTATGTTGGCGGACAATCTGGTTTAAATGAAACGCTTATTTCCTTAGAAATAGGTAATCTAGCATATAGTAATACAGCCCATTTAATTACTGCTACATTTAATACTCCGAATGGAATCATTACTCATGAAGGAGATATTTTGGCGGGGTACCTAATGCTGTTAAAACACCTTTGTATTTTGCCTGTTGTGCGCCATGTGGGGAATGGGATTTTAACGGTAATGGAATTGGGGATTTGTGTGATGAAAATAGTATCGCATGTACGATAAGTGCAGAAGAAGAGTCGATATTTGAAAGTACGCTTAAGAATGTTTTAAATAATTTCTTTCAACCAAGTAATCATATTATTGGAAATAATGGGACGTACCTTTCAGGATCAACGGTACAACCACAGCAATTTTTAAACATTGAATCTAACACAGATATTTTAGCATTCTTCAGCCAAAATTTATTGCAAACCAGATTGAATAATTTACGTTCGTACCTTATCGATGCAGGAGCGCCTTTATATTACTCTTCTCAATATATAACAGATGATCTTACTTTGGAAAACTATGGAATAGAATCAGACGAAAATCATACTCTTATACGTTTTAATGAGCCTACAACATGCGGGGTTAACTCTGCCTATTTTGAGTTATATGGGGCAGATTTAAGAGATGCTCTAACAATTACAAATGTAGAGGTTATTAATGTTCCTCAATTACGTATTAGCGAGCCTCAATCCACTCAATTAAGAATTAGTTATCTTGACAATAACAATTTGCAACATCATAAAGCGTTTCAATTTTATTTTTCAGTTCCATATTCAAGCTATGTTCAGGAATCTAATTGCAATGTTTCAAATGGGACTATAGATTTCTGTCAATTTTTAGAATTGGAAAATTACAACAATAATAAGTTTGGGAATAATAGTCTTAGATCAAGACAACAGGATAAATGATGTTAAAGTTAAAGAAAGTAAAACAATTCATCAGAATGAAACAAATGATATAGTGAAGTATTTGCACAAATCCAAGATCAAGAAATTTTTCAAGCCAACAACAGCTGTAAATGTATCCCACAAACAGTTGAACCTGTTGGTTGTGATGAAATGTATGACTACTATATTAATCATCTTACCACATTAAATATTCAATATCTGAACATTAATGCATATCCGAATGAAAAAGAAGATTTCTGTGCTTTAAATTTGCAATATCTGGTAAATTCATATTTTGAGTATTTAGATGCCTTAGAAATAACTTCGACTGAAGATCCAAATTATTTGACAATTGTACAGTTTGGAAATACTTATTTAAACTATGGTTATAATCAATATTAGTGATGTAATAACTGCATATAAGAATTATAATCCTAATCCTGAAATCAATACAGAATTGTCTTTATGGAATGATTTTGTTGATTTAATTTATGCACCTGACATGCAGGATTGTCCTCCTGCCCCAATGCCTACCTATTCACCCACGGTTGAAATTTATGAACCGTGTCAGAAATTGCTGCAAATATTTCGGCAACTTAAATTGGAATAGTAATTCATACTTGAATTATCTACGAGAAGAATTTATTCGAAAATATATTGAGAGAGCAATGTCAACCGTTGTTGAAAATTATGATATGATTTATGATGATAAAGAATATCAATATACTTTGTATTACTATGATCAGGCAGGTAATCTAATTCAAACCATTGCACCGGAAGGTGTTAGCAGGTATACACCATCTCAATTATCATTGAATAATACTGCAATTAACAATGCTAGACGTCTAGATACCGAAAATACAAGTTTAGTACCGACACATACCCTAAAAACAGAGTATAAGTACAATTCATTAAATCAATTGGTTTGGCAGAATACTCCAGATGGAGGAATAACCAAGTTTGCTTATGATGCTTTAGGCAGAATTATTGCTTCTCAAAATGCAAAACAATCAAATTTGTTAACTCAAGAGGGGTATGTCAGATTCAGTTATACAAAATATGATAATATTGGTAGAATAATTGAAGCAGGAGAGGTACATCCTACAACCGATTTAAATTATTTTTTCGATAACCAAGGAAAGTTAAATTTGAATAATTTGGTGGTCAATGAATTTGACGATTCGATTTATAAAACTGAGGTTACTAAGACAGTGTACGATTTGGATCCGCTAGTTGAAACTTATCCTTCAGAGTTACATGCTTCGGATTTATTTATCACAAATACTGCAGTTGGTTTTACGCCATCACATAATAACAGAAATAGGGTAACAGGTATATATTATTATAAACGAATATTATTCAACATCACCTGAGAGTTTTGAAAATGGAATTTTTTATAATTACGATGTACATGGAAATGTTAAAGAGTTATTAAATTATTATACACCTTTAAAAGATTTACAATGTACAGAAGGCACTGTAATTAATACTTCTACTGGTGCAGTTAATGATTGTGAAAAACATATAAAGAGAATTGTATATGATTATGATTTGATAAGTGGAAACGTAAATAAAGTTACCGTTCAACCTAATAAAATTGACCAATTTATACACAGATACAATTATGATGCAGACAATCGAATAGTAAATGTTGAGACTTCTTCAGATGGTGTTTATGGGAGAAAGATGCTAATTATAAATACTACCCGCATGGACCATTAGCAAGAATAGAAATTGGTGACAAAAAAGTACAAGGTATTGACTATGCATATACATTACAAGGTTGGTTGAAAGGAGTAAACGGTGAAAATATTGCCAGCCCTAACAATGACATGGGAAAAGACGGTTTGTTGACTGGGGCAACCAAAACTCAAGATGCATTTGGATATTCTCTAAGTTATTTTGATAATGATTACAAAGCAATTTCGTTAAATGATAATGGAGATGCTAATTATAAACCATTCATGTATAGCAGAAATAATGTAATTCCAGGAAACATTAATGACCTTTATAATGGCAATATTAAACAAATGACAACAGCGATTCGTCAGGATGCTTCCAATTTGTTAAATGTTCAAAAGAATAATTATAGTTACGATCAGCTTAACAGAATTAAAGCAATGACTTCTAGCGCTATAACACCAACGGTCGCTGGTTATAATAATGTGGCTACAAGTTATAGTTCAAATTATTCATATGATAGAAATGGAAATCTAAAAACGTTAACTAGAAGAGATACGAATAATCAGATTTTAGACAATTTAGACTATAAATACTTACCAGGTAACAACAAGCTCCTTTTGGTTGAGGATTCTGCGGGTACTACAGCATATGAAAATGATTTAGAAAGTCAGATAGCACAACTAAGTGCAATAGATACAAGCTATGTTTTTAATCTTAATAATGTGAATTCTCATAATTATGTTTATGATGAAATTGGTCAGTTAATTAAAGACAAATCAGAAGGTTTGGAGATTGAATGGAGAGTTGATGGTAAAGTAAAATCAGTAACCAAAAGAGATGGCTCAATAATTTCATTTACATATGATGGGCTTGGCAATAGAGTTTCTAAATCAACGTCTAATACTTTTTATTCTAATTCAGGCATAAATACAACTTATTATGTTCGTGATGCTCAAGGAAACTCATTGGCTGTATATAACCTTAACACGTTCTCGTCCAGAGCTGGGTTTAATGCTAGTTTGAATTTAAAAGAACACCATTTATTTGGAAGCAGTCGCTTAGGATTAGAAGAAAAAAATCTATTGGTTTATAAATACGTTAAACCAAAAATTTTCTTCAAGACACTAGATTCAAAAGCTAATGCGGATAATAACTTAGCAAATATTTCAAATTCAGAATTGAGTGTTTTCACTCCAACTCCTGTGTCGATTTTTAGAGATTATTCATTGCATTTTAATAATAATACAATATCGAACTGGCCAATTTTAGATGCAAGTCAAACGCCATTATCAGTTGCTACTTTAAATGATTTTAATTTCCAAACACGTTTAAAGACCGTTAATCCAATGCCGGACGGTAATTATTCTATTGGGCAGTTAATTTATCAAGGACAACAACAAAGTTTTGCTAATGAACCAGTCGACATTCACGGTATCGTTTTTGATTACCCATCATGTGCAGATATTGATGATTATGGAAATACAGATGGAACAATAACAGTTTTTAAAACTAGTAGTACTTTAGAAAAAGTTGTTGATCCAACTGATCCGTGTCTTAACCAAAGTGTAAATGGCTCACAAACAGCTGTTTTAAATGCTGGAGAAAATGGTTATGTTGAGTATACTTTTATCAACTCACCAAGTAGTATAAGATCAGAAGCTGGTTTTAAAATTAGCGGAGCTAAATATGGATTTAAGTGGAAAACTACTTTACCAAGTGGGTTAATCGTTTCTTATAATAACACAACTGCCAGTATCCCTTTAATTACGGTTGCTTCTGGGTCTTCCCATTTATTAAAAGTGGAACGATTGAATGATACTGTTAATTTTTATTATGATGGTAATGTTGTTTTCTCAACCACAAGTACTGGTTTAGGAAATCAAAACGTAGATTTGTTTACATTTTTATACAGGTCTCCTTCCGTTATTAACAATTTGAGGGTCATCAAATATGAGACGGGTATGTATACAATTACAAATCAATTAACATTGTCTTTGAATAAGAATTCAAATGGATATACACCAGTTGTAAATATTAACCAATACAAGACAAATCCTCAAGGAACAGCTACAACAGTACGCAATTTGGTCATGTCACATGATACACCAGTTAGTGAAGCAGATATGTTGGGCAAAGGAATGATGTTAAATTTTAGTTCAATACTTAATTCAACAGGTAGTTTCACTAGTAATGGGGTAACACAAAATTATAATAACTTACAAACACAACTAGGACTTACTATTCCAGCCAATTTACCAATTCTTCTATCAAACCAACTGGGTGGTAGTATAGGTGGTTTGACCGCAATGAATTTTGATATGTGTTATTTTAACTATACTTTAGGGACAATAGCACAAAATGGTTCGGTTATAAATCATAGTTTTAGTTTTGATGATGTTATTAACTTGACTACAACAAATAATCCGCCGAAAGAAGCCGGAGGTCAAATTCAAATGACTGTTCTGCCAACAACCCCTGGTGTTGTAAGAACTTTAGGACCATGTCTTGAAGATACTGATGGTGATGGATTGTATGACTTGTATGAAGTAACGGAAATTAATCCTGGTAGTTTTGTCACAATTGATACAGACGGTGATGGTAATCCAAATCATCTTGATGAAGATGACGATGGTGATGGAATCTTCACAATGTATGAAGGGGCTGATCCGGATGGTGACCATAATCCTAATACTGGAGCAACGTTGAATACCAATGGAAGCTATTCAAGTAGTAATCCAAATATGATAGTAAACAATATTCCAAACTATTTGGATATTGACGATGATGGTGATGGGTACGCAACATGGGAAATAGTAGAAGGTGGATCTGGGGCTATTAATTCTACTACAACTGGAATTCCGTATACTTTAGATACAGATAATGATTCTATACCAAATTATTTGGATTATAATGATGCTATTTATCCAGTAACTGAAGAAATTATTACTAACAATTTTGTAAATTTAGTAGGTGATAAACGCTATGAGCTTTCTAATCATTTAGGGAATGTTTTAGTTGTTGTTAACGATAAGAAGTTACCTGAGTTTAATATTGCCGACACTCCAAGCAGTGGTTTGAAAACTTTTAACGCAGACGTTTTAAGTTACAGTGACTACTATCCTTTCGGAAGCCTTATGCCAAATAGGCACGGAAGCAGTGGTAACTATCGTTACGGTTTCCAAGGACAGGAGAAAGATGACGAGTTGAAAGGTGAAGGGAATTCATTGAATTATACTTTCCGTATGCATGACCCGAGGGTGGGTAGGTTTTTTGCGGTTGACCCGTTGGCAAAAAAATATCCATTCTATTCACCATATGCTTTTAGTGGAAATAGAGTTATTGATGCTATTGAAATGGAAGGATTAGAACCTGCGGTAATAATTGGTGGTGAAAGACAGGTTGAATTGGTTAATCAGTACAATAATAATATTGAAAAGAACAAACAAAATTGGACAGCATTTGTATTTTCTGATTTAAAAAAAGCTAAAGTTGATATTAAGAATCACAAAGAACTAGGAAATAAAATAAAAGTCGTCATGATACAAGCACATGCTCTACAAGGTCACATTAATCTATTTCCTGGGAAAGATGGAAAAGTAGATACAGAGCCTGTAAATGTTGGGTCAGTTATCAGGTCTGATGATAAAAATCTGAATTATTTTGACATAAACTACTACATTCAAGGTATAGCTGAAATAAATTCTATTAAGAATAACAAAAAAAGAGCCAATGCAATGAATGAATTCCGTAATAATGAAATTGTTCAGCAAATTGAAGACTTCATTGGTATAACTGAAGAAATTGAGGATGGCGGTACTTTGATATTAAATGGATGTCATGTTTTTTCTGATGATATGGGACTTGAATTAAGTAATGGAATCATGAAACTAACTAACAAAAGAATTAACGTTGTCGGTCCTCAAGATTATGTTAGTGGTAAAAACACTAAATCAAAAGATGAAATCTTTGGTGGGGGATTAATTCCTGAGATTTATGAAGATAAAGGATATCTTAATAATTCTCAAAGTACTGGACAAGATTTGCAACTAAATGGTACTGGTGAAAAAATTTATGAATTTATACCTCTTTCAAAAGATGAAAAAAAATAATTCAGTGAAACTTTTATTCATTTTTTTTGTTGTTATTAGTTTTTCAACACATAATTTATACTCTATTAATAATCCGTTCATTTCTTTTTTGGAGACTAACGGACATAAATTGTTAAAAGTTAATTCTTTTATTGAACTTGAAAACAAAGTAAATAATATTAAAAAATATGATGGAACTGTAGTTTTCCTTGAAAAGGGAGATACAGCAATTGGATTTATATATTTCAAAGAATCAAATCTTCCAAACTTTTTTATATGTGACAGCTCTAATGTATCATTTTTTTCAAGCAATTCTTTAATTAATGATAATGATGAGAGATTTTTTTCCTTATTATTAAACAACATTTACAGTATTTATCAGATAGATTTGAAAAATAAAAAAATTGACTTCTTAATTTACGGAAATAACTTTTCCTTGAAATATTCAAGTATAAACATTTACTCAGTTAAAAGGAAAAAATATACAAAATTTGAAGCCAAAACCGACTTTGAAATCTTATCTCCGACATTTAAAGACACACTAAATGATTTTAAGGTTAATGATTTAAAAAAATACATATGTAGAAAAAAAAAGATAGAAACCAATTTAATCGCAAATTCAAATTCGAAGTTACTTTCAATGTTTTTTAATTTATTTGACAGGTAGGTAATGGTAATGGATATGCAAACGAAAAGTAGATATTTAGCTAAGAGCTATCCAGATAGCTCGGATATGTCCACGCGACGTTAGCGCGGAAATTCTTTCCGTGCCCGCAACGATGCGCCCGCAAAGAGCGTAAAAAACCCAAGCCGCAACCCTAAAAAGTTGCGGCTTTTGTTTTACATTTACGGCACGTTCTTAAAGGGGAATATTAGGGTTCTTTCGGCTCCCTCATTCCAAATCGCCACGGCTCAAGCACAGCCTATCGTTACGGCTTCCAAGGACAGGAGAAAGATGATGAATTAAAGGGCGAAGGGAATTCGTTGAACTATACCTTTAGGATGCACGACCCGAGGGTGGGTAGGTTTTTTGCGGTTGACCCGTTGACTAAAAAATATCCTTTTTATTCTCCTTATCAATTTGCAGGAAACACCCCTATACAGTCGATAGATTTAGAAGGACTTGAGGATTATCACTACACACTTTCATGGAATAAAAATGGCGAAAATCCTCAGTTAAAATTAGTTTCAGAGCAATCTGACTTAATACCTGGGTTTATCTCTGGGCTTTATATTAATGATTATTATGTTGGGGATTATATGACGCCTGAAAAAGCTCAATCAGCAGCAGAAAATTATTATGCGAAATTTACAAGAGAACAGTGGAGTAAAAAAATAGAAACTGAGCAGTCTAAAAAAGAAGCTTATCAAAAACAACGCTTTGATTACATTGAACCAGCTATGGCTGCAGGTTTTTTAGTAGGTACTGCCACAAATAAACCTTCTGATGTGAAAACTCAGAAATCAAAAAATGGAGAAGTTCCTATAGAAGAAAAAAGTGTAACGGTAACAAGAGTTCAAACTGCTCATAAACTTAGTAAAAGAATATCAGTTGACGGTTCAGGTAATGTAAAAATTAAAGGAAAAACAACTCTCTACATAACAATTGATGACCAAAATCACGCTACTTATTATTATAATAAAAAAGGTGCTTCGGAGGGTGGAGCCAGTATAACATCGTTCAAGATTACAAAGCAAGTGGCCGATGAAATTAGGAGCATGGCTGTTCCGCAAGCTGAGGGCAGAAATTATCCTAATAGGCCACAACAAGTCGATAAAGGAAAATCACTAGGAGCTTATGGTTTGCCTGCTAGTTATATTGACAAACTAGAAAAAGGCGTAATCCAAGGCAGTGGAAAAGTAGACCAACCGTAATAATTAATAACAATGAATGAAAATTTAATTCAAAATAGTATCGATAATAGTTTTTTGTTTGGATGTTTAAAATACAAAGAAAAAATTACGTTTTATCTAATGCCTTTAGCAAATTGGATATTAAATTATTCAATGTATGACCCAGATTACAATCCTGATGATTGGAAAGACACTCCTCCTTTTAGGAATAATATATTAAATGTTTCCGAAGATAATATTGAGCTTTTTGTTGATGCTATAGAAATTGATAAAATAGATGTAAATAAAATTATATTGGAAAAATTCAATTTAAGAGATATTTTTCTCTTTTACGTGGATTTTGATTCTAAGATTTTTATTAGCCATTTTGATGATATTGATATCGAAGAATATCTCCCAGATGATAACTGGGTCGGTAAATTTGATGACCCAGTTAATTATCTGCCTCAAGATTTAGTTTTAAAGCTCTTTTCTTAAGCTTCTTATAAAATTAAAGGATAATATTTTCAGGCAAAGGGTAAAAAAAATCTTTCGGAACCATTTCTTTTGCCTGATTTATTTTATTATCATTAAGAAGTTGATGAATTGATTTACAATGCTCTGTAATGTCGTCAATAGAAACAATCCAATCAGTTATATATTTTTCAACTGCAATTCCAGATAATCCAATTTGAATTGACCGATAGGGTAACGTTTCGAGAAAAATGTTTTTTTCAGGGTCCCATTGTATCCTAACAGGGGAAGATATTAGTAGATTTTTCCAATTCTCATGGTTGACGTGAAGCTCTTTGTTAAAATGAGAAAGACAGGAATTTTGTAATGCCCATTCAAAGCCTTCTCTTTTAATATTAATTGCTAAAATCCTCTGTTGATTTTCTTTGGTTGCCCACCCTGAACGATACATCATCCAAAGAAAAGAAGGCTTAATCCAAGTCATTCTCTCTTTTTTAAACGGTGGACTAACAAAAGTTTGTGCTTCAATGGCTGAATCAGCTATTGAATCGTTATATGCTTGATAAACAGTTATTGTTTCATTGTCAAATTTTGCTCTAATTACTTTGTTTTCCATATTTTTTATTTCTTGAACTGTAACCACAACCACCGCAGTACTCCAAAGACCATAAGCAGTAAACCGCCAATAATCTGAAATACCCCACCCACCAACATAAAGGCATCGGATGTTGAGGTATTGCTATGGCGAACGTTATACGAACGCTGTGCGGTATTCATTTTCTCCACAAACAGGTCGTACTTACCTTGGGTTGTCATGGAGTTGTCTAGTGGCGGAAATTGGTTTCTCATAGTATGTAATTTTTATGCTAAAGTATTGAAAAACCTGGGCTTATGCAAGTTTTTACGTTTTGAACATGGCTAAATACTCCTTGTTTTTGAAATGCCAGTAATGGATATTTGCCTGTTCAACGGTTTTCTTATCGATATTATCCAATAGCATCCCAATTGCGCTTTTAACACCGTTATATTCCTTATGATTCTTCAACTCGTGTAACATTACTTTTAATTCAGAAATGCTGTAAACCGTATCGGTTTTGGATTCGACTTTGGTATCCACTAGCCCCGCAATCTGTATCCTGCGACCATCGCTAAGTTTCAAATGACATTTTAACCCAATTTCATTGAAATACTCCGTAACCATGCTTTCGATTTCGCTCTGGTCTTCCGTTTTGTATATCAGGCTATCGTGCCTTGATATACAGAAAAGCCCCTTTTCCTTAATGGTTTTCCAAAGCTTTTCAACGAAGATTTCCGATTCCTTGAGTTGGAGCATCACTGAAAACGATTCGTAACCGTTAACCGCTTTATATTGGTCAATCCAATCGATTACACTTGGGTACAACTCCTTTAATTTGGTCTTCCCCTCGCTTTTCATACTCTGACTGGAGAACAGCAATTCAAACATGGCAGTTTTGGCTTCATCCCTTGATTCTAAACCCAGTTTTTCCATCATCGATTCGTATAGCTGTCCCGAAGTTGCAAGCTCTCTAAACGCCTTAAAATCCACCGTATCCAATTCGTCTTTCAGTATCATACACAAAAGCGCAAACTGTGAATTGCTCAAATCCAGTTGGATAAGGTTGTTGTCCTTGCAAATCTCGTCAACCAGTTCCGTAGGCATATTGGTAAGATTGTGGTCAAGGCGGTTGTTGGTGGTGTTTATCCCAAATCGAAACTTCTGTTGCATCATTTTGTTGATGCAGTCCATGTGATAGGTATACATCGAAGTTTTTTTGGCATTAAGGAATTCGCCTTCATCCATCATATAAACCTTTTGATTACTTTTGATAATGATTTTACCCAGTTCTTTAGCCTTTTCGATGGCTTTTTCCTTACTGGTGTAGTAACTGCCCAGTTTTGTACCATGATGGGTAAACAGCTCGAATGTATTACGGTTGATTTGCTCGTTTACCTTGAAATCTTTTATTGAAATGCTACGAGCCATATCACGGGAAATCATTTCCAATTTATCGTAATCGATATGTAATTCGGATAAATCGTTTTCAAGGTATTCCCCTACGATATTGTGGCTCTTATCAATGTCTTTAATAACGTCTTTATAAGGCTCACAATCGATTTTTGGTGCTGAATCGTAGTTTACCTCTCCTGTGAAATATTTGGAGTTTACAGCGAAGTAAAACGATTTATTTGTGCCGTTGCTGTACTGGTTGTCGCAAATGATTATTTCGGCTTCTTTAAGCGGTCTAAGCCATGAATTGTAATTCTTATCAAATACTTTGATAATGAACTTCTGCGATTTGGAACCGTAGCTGATGTAGTTTTCGTGGTTCATGTACGAATCACGCAATACTAGGTGAACGAATTTAAAAGCATGACTTTGTTTGGTTTTACCCAACCCTAATGCCTTTATGTCGTTTTTTAAATCTGTTGGTAATGTGATAATGTTTTCACTAGTAACTTTTCTTTTCAATTAATAAAACTATTTAACTTCTCGTTATCCTACCGAAGCAGGTTATTGGTATCCGTGAATCGATACCTAAAAAACAGGATTGTATCCCTTTTTAACAGATATACGCATTTTGAATTACAAAGTCAAGTGATTTTAGGTAATTACCTGAAAATAATTTAAAATACTTCATTTTCATACTAATCTTACTACCTCTCTCATCCCTTGCTATTACTGGTATTTATATAAAAGTGGATACATAGTGTATATAATTACTAGAATTGGAATAGTAAGAAATAATATCAGATAGAAATAGGAATATATAATATGTAGGAATAATGTAATATAGAAAGTAAGAATATTAATAGAAATACAGTAATATTCAGTAGGTACATTATTGCATTTAATGGATTACAACGATTGCGATTTGATAAAAAATGGATAGTATCCACTTTTATAAGTAGTAATGGTGATAGATTACAAAAGTGGATACAATGGATGCCAATATAGTGCCAAAACACTACTTAAAGCCCTGTTAACACTGAATTTAGATACATTAATTTGTATATTGTTCACACCCTGGAGCTGTGTAGCCCTTCTCCCTTCAACAGACCTCCCTCCCTATAAATAAAGGGGTTTCAATGATTCTGCGAAAGTCATCTGCGAAAACCCACCTTAGAATGACCCCAATTTATGAAGTGTCAGATAGGAATTTCAGATTGCTTCAAAAATTTTTTGCCAAAAAATGGGGTGTTTTTTTAAGGAAGCCTGTATTTATAGGTAAAAGAAACCATGAAATTAAAAATCACCGTTAGCCAGTTGAAAGAGGTTTTAAAGACCCAAGCCCCTAAATTTCCCGTTGAGGTTATGATGCAAAATGTGGATGCTGGCGAATTGCTCAAAATTGGAAACCTGCTTAAGATAAAGCCTAAAGCTTAACAACCAAGGTTTGACACTTTTGTCAAAGATTGTTTTAGAGTGTCAATCCTCCTTTTTAACATCCAAATCCTTTAAAAGTTCCGTAACAGAAACTTCTAAAGCAAAAGCCATCCGAAGTAATAAATTGATTGTTATGCCTTGCTCATTCTTAAAGATACGTCTAATAGTGGTTTCCTTACATTGTGAAGCTCTAGCAAAAGCCGATTTGTTGTCATCAAACTTTTGAAGGAAAAGTTTGTAGATTCTCTGTGATAGTTCAGCCTCAATTTTTTCTAATTGTTTTTGCATTTAACAAAGGAAAAAAACGAGGGCAAGTGTTTTTTTAAACTTATTCGACTTATAAGTCGAATTTGCTATATTTGCTTCATAACTTTTAAACTTTAATATTATGAGTAACGGAAAACTATGGACTTTAATCGTGGTTGGAACATTGGGAGCAGGTTTCTTAATTGGTTTTATAAACGATAAATTAAAATCAAACGAAACAGAATCAACATCGGAATATTCCACGGAAAATACCTGCTACTACATCAGTGAACTGGAAGATGTTAAAAGTTGTGTTATTGGTACATGGGTTGCGAAACCAACGGGAGAACTTTGGAAACGAATTATAATTAAGCCAAATGGTACTTACGAGCTTTACGAAGCTACCCCTCAAAGTGGAAGTTGGGGAGCATCACCAGATAGAACAGGTAGTTACGATTTTAAAGAGGATAGATTCTCCGATACTGGTAAAAAGTATGTAACGGTGAATTTACACGATAGTGGTGTATCTGATTATAGGATTGTTTTTGATGGAAGCAACCCTGCTCTGGAACTTAATGGAAATTACGATGTAATTCGAAAAGGCGATAAAAATCCGTGGAACTAGACCACAACCAAAATATTCAAAAATCAAACGAGGCATTAACCTCGTTTTTTTATGCTTCAAAATTACCAAAAACTTCCGCAAGCCCAGGAAAACCAGGATTTTTCTTGTTTGTTGAATTCCAGGGTTTTACATTTGTTTCACTTTTAATAAGAAATGAAAGTAAAGCGATAAACCCAGTAAAATCAAGGGTTTACAAAAGGTGGGGAAATCACCGCTTTCACAAAGTATCAAAAACCAATAAAAGTGAAACTAAAATCATAAAATTATGGCACTAAAAGGACAAAGAACAACGAGCGATTTTTTAGAATGGGAGAAGATGCAAAGCCTAGTATTGAAACTGGAGCGTGACAATGAACTGAAATTTGCGCTGCTCATTGCAACGGGTAGCTATATCGGTTTACGCATTTCAGATTTATTGCAACTGAAATGGAATCAGGTTTTGAATCAGGAGTTTTTTACCATTACGGAAAAGAAAACCAAGAAAATCCGTAAAATCACCATCAATCCCGAACTGCAAGAAATCCTATCCCGTTTGTTCGTGAAACTGGAAGCCAAAGAAGGTGATTTGATGTTCGCTAACCGTTTCGGTGATAAACCGTTTTCAATCCAGTACGTGAATAGCAAGCTAAAAGAAATCTTCACGAGCTATAAAATCAAAGGGCAGTACTCTAGCCACTTTATGCGTAAAACACTGGGGCGTAGAATTTGGGAGGTAAACAAGTATTCTGACCAAGCATTACTGTTATTGTCGCAACTCTTCAACCACGCATCGGTAACCACTACCAAGATTTACTTGGGTATCCGTGAAACCGAAATCAGCAATTTGTATTTGAGCGTTTAGATGCGCTCAAATGCCCTTTGCGGGGAAAATGAAAATTTAGCAGGGTAAAACACTTGCAACCAGTCAAATAAAGTCGTAATTTTGTAAAAATAAAGGTTTTCTGCGGGATGCTGTAAACCACCAGCTTACAAATTACGATGTAAGTTCTTCTTTTTCGGGCAAGGTACGCCCACCACAACAATCACATACATACAGCTTAAAAAATCGGTACAACTTCCCGATAGGGCTTTGCTATGCTTTTTTTTTAACGTAAAAATGTGGTTTTGGATAAAAAAAGCCCAGTCGGCAAACTGGGCTGAGAACCTATTTAGTAATTAAAATAAGCGATTTATGAACGACAAAGATATAAATAATACAGCGGATACCAATGATTTTATCCGCATTCAATTTGACCCAGCCACCACCGTGAAACTGGAAGACCCAAAACTCAACAGCTACGGGCTGGACATTACCAGCCCCGATTTTCTGAAATACCAATCGGGGAACTTGGAGGCTGAGGTAATTGGCGGGGTAAACACATTGGTACTAACACGATTCCAAGTGATGCTAAAGATTGCAAGGCGACCACAACTAAGCGCATCGGACGTGTACCGCAATAACGTGGACTTGTACAACGAGAACAACGTACAGCATTTTATCAAACAGGCATCAATCAAACTGAAAGTAGATTCAACCACGATAGCGGATTTTGTTTATGATTTGACCGAAAGGCTGGAAACCTACCGTAAGGACAAGCGAACCTACAAAGAGGAAACACCAACCACAAGCAAACTTCCAGCTCCAGAGCTTAAAAAACTGGATGCTATCCTAAAATCGGATTCGCTACTGGAGCAACTACAAGAGCTTTTAACAGCATCGGAAGTGCCATGTGTTAAAACGGGTCTGCAACTGTTCCTGATTGCCCTGAGCAGTAAAACCAGTAATCCGATGCACGGTATTTTACAGGGTAATAGTGAGATTTCAAGCGAAATAATCAAAAGTTTTACCAATACGATTCCATTTGAGGTAAACCGATTCAAAACCTCAATCAGCGATAGTGTTTTGTATTATGCCCCATCACAGGACTACTGGAAAAACAAAGTGTTACTGTTACCAACCATCGACACACTGGGAAAAAAGAACACGGCACTTACCGAGCTGATTTTACAGGGTGAGGTCAACCGATTGGTAACGGAAAATACCCAGCAAGGTACGTACAGAGCCAGCAGTAAAACCATAAATGGGAATCTGAGCTTTATCAGTTCCACGGCTAAAGGCTACCACGAACTTATGGCAAGCGATACGGTGCTGGTGCTACCGCTATGCAACGCCAACGAGATAAAACAATACCTTGTAACCAATCAAATAAAGCGATTTGCGGGGTTAACAGACAGGGATGTGACACTCAACGCCCAAGGACGGCTACAGCAGTTGTTTCGGGTGATAAAAGACGTAAAAGTGGTAAATCCGTATTTGGAACAACTAAACGTATCCAAATATCTGAATAGTGACAGCAAGCTGATAACCCAGTTTTTGAGTGTAACCAACCTTATTACGCTTTTGCACCAAAGACAGGTGAACATGAGGCAGAACGCAGGCGCAAGCCAAATTGAGGTCGAGCCGAGGTTTATGGACATGGCACTGGAACTCTTCAAAGAAATTTGGTTCAAAGAGGAAAAGGAACTGGGGTTCAATGTGGCGTGTACGCTGGTCAGAATCAAAAAGGAACTGGTAAAAGCCAATCCTAATAACTTCCCAAAATCGGAATTCACCGTAAAGGAAATGCGGGCAAAGCTGAAGGTTAGCCCATCGAGTTTCGCAAGGCATATCAATACGCTCTACGACTACGGCAAATTGGAGCGCACAGGCGGTAACAAAAAGGACGGCTTCACCTATAAGGTAACCAGTTGGAGCGAAGACCATAACACCGCCCAGCAATACGAAGCATTTAAAAATGAGATTCAAGACTTGTAAGCCAAGTTTCTCGGTAGTAACCCATAAGTTTCTCACTTCTCAAAGCCTTATGATTACTGGGCTGAGGTCAAAAAATGAGAAACTTCAAAAAATGTATAGAGCATATGAAAAAATTGGAATTACATAATATAAAGTTTATAGAAACACTGGAGCAGTTTAAAACAAGGCTTCAAACACAGGGCGCATCACAAGCTCAAGTGTACAACAAACCCAACAGCGTAAAGGAATTTTTATACTACTTGGAACAAAAAGGAATCAATACCCTAAAGCAAATCGACCAAAAAGTAGTAACGGATTATTTCAGTTATCTAGCCAACAGACCGCTTCAAACCAAAGACGGGACAATGTCACCCGCATACCTTTTAAAGCATCGGGAAGCGGTGCTGAGGTTTATGGAATTTGTAAAAGGTGGTGAAAACGAAATCGGTCACGGGCAAAGCGGAATCCAAATCCGAATCGATAACACCACCCAACCACCAAAGGAAATCCTTTTGGAAGATGAGGTGCAATTGCTGTTCAATGCTTGTGATAACAGTATGCTGGGAATCCGTGATAAAGCGATACTGAGTTTGTTGTATGGTTGCGGGTTAAGACGAAAAGAGCTAATCCAACTGGAGATATCTGAAATCGACCTAAGCAAAGGACGGGTGCATATCGACAAATCCAAAACCAAACACGCAAGGGACATCCCGATGTCGAAAGCAGTTCAACGCAATGTTGAGGAATACCTGTTCAACGTGCGGAATCTAATGTTGGATACCACCAGTGAACTGACCAGCTTTCTAATCACGGAGCGAGGCGGTAAAATGAGCAATAGCAATCTGGGTAAAGTACTGGAGAAACTAAGTCAAAAGGTCAACATCGGTAAAACGATAACCTGTCATTTGCTGAGGCATTCCATCGCTACGCATTTACACCGATACATGACTATTGAAGACGTTGCAACGTTTCTAGGTCATAAGAACCTTGATTCAACAATGATTTACACCCACCTAAAAACAGAATATTATGGATAAAGACAAATTACTAAGCCAATTTAAAAACTATATCGTAAATGAATTGGGATATACACTGGTTACCTATGACGGTTACAGAAAGTGCATCAGTAATTATCTGAACTGGTTGGAAGAAAATCATATCGAGCCAAAGAAAGTGGATTTAAACCAAACCTATGACTTTCTAGCGCATCGCAGGCAAAAAGGAGACGTAAATAAAACGGTTTCAACCTATAAAACGGCTATTATGCATTTCAATCAGGCAATCGGAAGGAAAAGCAATCCTGCTTTATTGGTGCATTTGGCTAAGAACGAACGTAAAACACCAACGCAGTTACTCGATGAAGAATTTTTGGATACGATTTACAGGGAAACCACCGCCAACACCCTAGTGCAAAAAAGGGACAGGTGTATACTGGGAATGATGCTGTTTTTGGGACTCACCCGTTATGAGTTAACCACGATTCAATTGGAAGATTTAAAACTCGATGAGGTTCGTTTGTATGTCCCACAAACTACCATCGGTAATGAGCGGTATATCAACCTGAATCCGAGACAGATTCTGCATTTATCGCAATATATCTACGATATAAGACCTAGACTGGAACAGCAGTACAAAATTACTACCAACCGTTTGTTTTTCAGTTGTGGCGAAGCTACGGGACTTGATGGTGCGCTGGCTAGGCTAATGAAACGATTGAAACAGGAATTTCATTATGTGAAGGATTTTAAGCAGTTCAAGCAGTCGAGAATGGCTATTTGGGTGAAGGAACTGGGGCTGAGACAAGCGCAGTATCTAGGTGGTTATCGCTATGTTACCAGTGTGCAACGCTATGATTTTAAAAGTGTGGATGATTTGAAAATGAAGTTGGAATACCATCATCCGATGGAGCGATTTGGGTAAAAGTTATTAACTTTTGTTAATTACTTATCAACCTTAAAGTGGCATAATTGTTGAAAAAGATTGAAATAATCAACCTTAAAGTTGTAAATTAAGGATTTTAACCATACTTTTGTTATGTCATTAAACCGAAGTGATGTCAAACAAAGCGGCTGTAAAATCTTTTCTTCAAGAACTTAAGCAAGTAATAAAGACATGGGAAATATTCTTTATAAATAGGCCTAAGAACAGTATTCAAGATTTAGCTGATATAGGTATAACAGCTAATTCACGAAAGGAGATAATTGCTCAATTAGAGATTGAGGATTATTCCGAGGGACCCGAACCCGAGACCCAATTCAACGGAAAAGAGTTGTGGGTCTTTGGGAAAATAATCAAAAAACAGGAAATTTACATCAAACTCACTATATCGAAAATTACTGGCGGAGCAATCTGCATTTCTTTTCATAAAGCCGAGCATCCAATGAAATTTCCTTTTAAAGAACAGACAGAAGAACAAACAGAAGAAGAAACATGAAAAGTCCAATTACAGGTAAGGAAATGACCTTGCGAATCGAAGAGAGCACCGTGGTTTTCCGTAAAGAGGAGTTTAAATATTTTCATTTGAGTTATTATTGTGAAGACAGTGGAGAGTCGCTCACAACTACGGAAATTGACGAGTTTAATATTAATCAGGTTTATAACCAGTATAGGGATAAGCATAATATTTTATTTCCAGACGAAATAAAAAGCGTTAAAGAAAAATATGGACTATCAGCTAGTAAAATGTCCCAAATCTTAGGATTTGGAGCAAATAGCTATAGAAATTATGAAAATGGCGAGGTCCCGAGCATGGCCAATGCTAATCTGATTCAAACAATATCAGAAGATTCAAATGTGTTTAGAAATTTGGTACTTAGAAGTACCGATTTAGAGGATGGTGAGAAGAATAAAATACTAGCCAAAATCGATGCTGCAATTGAACTTGAGCATGCGACTTCCGACGAAAACAAATATGTTAGCATGTTGTTTGAAGACATGTTGCCAGATGCTTTTTCGGGATATAGAAAACCAAACATTCAGAAATTTTCTGAAATGGTAGTGTATTTTGCTGAAAAGCTACAGCCAACGGTAACCATGATGAATAAATTATTGTTTTATGCAGACTTTTTAAATTATAAGAAGTCAGCATATTCAATTAGTGGAGCGAGATATATGGCTCATAATTACGGACCAGTTCCTGTCAGATTTAATGGTTTGTTTGACTACATCACAAACAAAAGAATTGTTGATACACAGATAGAGGCTTTTGGTGAATATATCGGTGAGAAATTTGTCTTACCACCAACAAAAACATTTAACCAAGATTTGTTTGATGAGGTGGAATTGGAATCATTAAAAACGATTGCCGTTAGGTTTGCAAAATGTAATGCAACCCAAATTAAAGATATTAGCCACCAAGAAAAAGCTTGGATTGAAAACGAAAAAGGCAAAAATAAAATAAATTACAATTATGGATTTGATTTAATTCATGTGTAAAAATATAGGATTTACTTACAGATAGAGGCTTTACGGCCTCTATTTTTGTATATTTACACCACGTTCTTATAAATGAAACCTGATTCAAAATAGCGTATAAACGGTTATCCTTTCGGAATGCTCGTACCAGGACGCACGGGCAACAGTCCAGCCTATCGTTACGGGTTTAATGGGAAAGAGAAAGATGATGAGTTAAAAGGTATTGGGAATAGTTATGATTTTGGAGCAAGGTTGTATGATTCGAGAGTTGGAAGATGGTTTGCGAGGGATCCAAAAGAATCAAAGTACCCAAATTTATCACCTTATAATGCATTTGAAAACAATCCTATTTTCTTTATAGATCCAGATGGTAAAGATGCTGGTGTGACGATAAATATACATACAAAAACAGTTACTGTATCAACAACAATTTATGTTTATGGAGATGGAGCTACTAAGAGTGTTGCAAATCAGATGCAAAAAGACATAATGGGGGCTTGGGGGAAACCTGCAACATATACAGATAAAAACGGACAAATTTATAATGTGAAATTTGATGTTAAAGTCGAAATATATAATCCAGAAAACCCAACTGAAGGCCCAGGCTTGTTTTCAGGAAAGAACAACCCATGGAATACAGACAATTATATACAATTAAACAATGATGATAAAAGATCGTTTGTTCTTGGTGGAGATGAAGGCGAATTTAGAACAAAAGGCCGTAACGGAAAGAGTTTTGCAGCAGATGATCCAGCTCCACATGAATTCGGACATATATTAGGCCTGATAGACCGATATATTGAAGGAGGTGGCGTCCAAAGTGGCTGGAAAGGAAACATAATGGCCGAACCAGCTATGAAAGGAAAAGTAGAGCAAAAAAATATTGATGCAATCATGAAAAATGTCTTTACCGATGATTTTTACGAGTTTGAAAAGGAATATTATAATACAGTTGAAGCAAATAAAAACAATTCCGCATGGTCTCAGCGTTTAGGCCTACCTAATATTTATAATGAGGAAAATCCTGTATATGAAACCAAAATTGACAATAGTAGTGTAAATTGGGAGAACAAAAATGAAAAAACATGTCATTAATCACAAAAAAAATATTTATATTAACCTCATTCGTAATCGTTATTATTTCTTGTAAAGATTGTATAACTATTGATAAAACAATTGTTGGAAACACAGAAGAGATGATTTTAAAAAAATTCCACAAGCCTAAAAAGGAGTCTATTTTTAAGTTTACAAAAAACATTTCTTTGTATGAGTATCAATCAAATCTTTACAGTTTGCATCCTAATTTAAGAGAAACTGACACAATTCTTATAAAAGAAATGTTTTGGAAACTTGATGATGGGTGTAAAATGGTTATTTGGCTTGAAAATAAAAATGAAAAATGGCTTGTGGTTGATAATCTTGTGTGGTCAGAAAAAGTAAAGTTCTAATAACAACTCATTCGATAGGGAGTTTATAACAATATTTTCAACCCCCCAGCTCCGTAAAGTATTCTAATTAGCATAGACGTTGCGCAAACGCCTCCCGGTCTTGAGCCCACAACAATAATCAAACAAATAATCCTAACCGTAAAAAGTTAGGATTTCTGTTTTAAAAACTACTCTCTACCCTACTCTATAAAAAATATATTTCATAAAACTTTAAATCAATTTTAAAATTTAGATTTCAACCACAAAGCTTTCCTCAAAAGAGTACATTTTTAACATAAAAAAGCAATCCATTTGCAAACTTCATTTCTTTAGCTTATTTTTAGGTACTGAATGAATTACTATGACCGAGATCGATTTAGAAGCTGAAAACAAAGCTATTGCCAAAGAATATAAAGAACTGCTCCGCATCAGTTATCAAACCCTTTCCGAAGACGATAAAAAACTCATCCGAAAAGCCTTTGATGTAGCCGTTGACGCTCATAAAGACCAACGCCGGAAATCCGGTGAAGCCTATATTTTCCACCCGATAGCCGTTGCCAAAATTGTGGCTTCGGAAATCGGTTTGGGCGCTACTTCCATTGCCGCAGCCTTAATGCACGATGTGGTAGAAGATACAGACATTACTGTAGAAGACATCGAAAAGATGTTTAACCCGAAAATTGCGCGTATTGTAGACGGCCTAACCAAAATGGCCAAGGTAAAAACAGATCAGGAAATCTCGATGCAGGCGGAAAATTTCCGTAAAATGCTGTTGACGTTGAACGATGATGTTCGCGTAATTCTCATCAAAATAGCCGATCGACTGCACAACATGCAAACCATGGAAAGCATGGTGGATTACAAACAGGCCAAAATTGCTTCGGAAACCCTATATATTTATGCGCCCCTTGCCCATCGCTTAGGGCTCTACAATATCAAAACCCAATTGGAAGATTTAGGGTTGAAATATACTGAACCTGCCGTTTACAATGATATTGTAAGCAAGATGAAGGAAAGCAAAGAAGAACAACAAGCCTACATTAAATCGATTGCCGATGTTCTTAAAAGCTCTTTGGACGAAGAACACATCGAGTATACTATGAAAGGCCGACCAAAATCGGTGTATTCCATCCGTAGAAAAATGTTGGCTCAAGGAGTTACTTTTGATGAAGTATACGACAAATTTGCGTTGCGCATCATTTACAAATCAGACGACCCACACGAAGAGAAGTTTCTGGCCTGGAAAATTTATTCGATCGTAACCGATCATTACCGCCCATCGCCAAGCCGTTTACGCGACTGGATTTCTTCGCCAAAATCAACCGGATACGAAGCGTTGCACATTACCGTTATGGGTCCGAAAGGCCGCTGGGTGGAAATTCAGGTGCGAAGTGAACGCATGGACGAAATTGCCGAAAAAGGATATGCTGCCCATTACAAATACAAACAAGGCGCCACGGAAGAAAACAGCCTGGATGTTTGGCTGAACCAATTAAAAGAAGCCTTGGAAAATTCCGAAAGCAACGCTGTTGATTTTGTAGAAGATTTCAAGCTGAATTTGTATGCGAAAGAGATTTACGTTTTCACCCCGAAAGGAGAAATCAAGTCGTTGCCAAAAGGCGCTACTTCACTGGATTTTGCTTTTAGTATTCACTCGGAAATTGGCGTAAAAACACGTGGCACAAGAGTGAACGGAAAACTGGTTCCGTTAAATCATGTATTGAACAGCGGGGATCAGGTGGAAATTATCACCTCACCAAACCAAAAACCTACCGCGCACTGGCTGGATTATGTAACCACTTCCAGAGCAAAAAATAAAATCAAAAACGTACTGAACGAAAGTACCAAGAAAATTGCCGAAGACGGAAAAGAAATCCTTACCCGAAAATTGCGTCATTTAAAAGTGGCCCTTAATGAGCAAACGGTAAACGAATTGGTAAACTTTTTCAAACTGCAAACCAGTCTGGATTTGTTTTACCGTGCCGGATTGGGCACGATTGACAATCAGCAGTTAAAAGATTTTGCAGCACAGAAAAGCAATTCATTGGTAAATTTCTTCAAGAAAACCATGAAGCGTTCGCCATCTGTTCAACCTGAGCACATTCACAAAAACGAACTTAGCAAAAACTACGATCTATTGGTTTTTGGAGCGGAACAAGACAAACTGGATTATAAATTATCAACGTGTTGCAATCCGATTCCGGGAGACGATGTTTTCGGCTTCGTAACGATTACCGAAGGCATCAAAGTACACCGAAAAGACTGTCCGAATGCCATTAGCTTACAGTCGAATTTCGCATATCGGATTATTCAGGCCAAATGGATTGACTCGTCTCAGGAAGAATTCAAAGCCACGCTGAAAATTACCGGAATGGATACCCTTGGTTTAACCAATGAATTAACCAAAGTAATTTCCAACCAAATGAACGTAAACATACAAAGCATTTCCCTTAGCGGAGAAGCCGGTTTGTTTAACGGTCAGGTAACGGTAATTGTACAGAACAATGTTATCCTGAAAAAACTGATGGACAATATCAAGAAAATTGACGGAGTGGACAAGGTAATACGGGTAAACAATATATAAGTATGATTAAAAAAATAGTTTTAATGCTTTGTCCCTTATTCATGTACACTTTTACATTAGCTCAAAGCACTAAAGAAACCCGAAAAATAAAACACGTTTTAGATCCTTTTGGAAAAAAAACCAAGATGAGTTTCATGGATTTAACAAAAAAATATCCGGAAAACGCCATGGCTTTCAGAATAACTCCAGACAGCGGAAGAGTGTATCAATTTAATGCGCCACGGTACAGCGCCTATAAAATCAATTATGCAGATTTCAGAAAAAAAATTGAAAAGGCAACAGGAAAAGAATTTCCAGAATCAACAATATTCATTATTTACTACAATTATAAAGATGATGTTTGTTCTGATTGGTTTACTAACAACGTAAACAGTGAATTATTAAAAAACCAAAAAGAATATCACGATCCTTTTAAAGTGTATATCGAAAAAACATATCCGAAAACCATTTTCCTTGTTTTGTATGAAAAGGGCATTACACTTCATAACAACTCAAAAACCGAAAACGAATACTTTTTTTCAGATACAAACAATGACATCAGAAAGAGTATTTTTCGAAACCCTACAGTTTGCGGTTCCTTCTCAATAATCAAACACGACGGAAACACTTTAGTATATAATGGTGAAACCATGGCCGACTCAATTGCCGGACACCTAAATCCCGAAATATGGGATTCGATTTTCAAACCACAGCAAAATTAAACTTTCACCTCACAAAAATTAAACTTATCTTTGCCGGTCTTTCATAGCAAACCTCAATGGAAAATAATAAAAATCAGGAAATTGTAAAAAGTGTATTCACCAAATACCTTGAAGAAAAAGGGCACCGAAAAACTCCGGAACGCTACGCCATTCTTCAGGAAATTTACGAGAGTCAGGAGCATTTTGACATTGAATCGCTGTACATTAAAATGAAAAATAAAAACTATCGTGTAAGTCGTGCTACGCTTTACAATACGATAGAATTATTATTGGAATGCGGTTTGGTAAGACGTCATCAGTTTGGACAAAATCAGGCACATTATGAAAAATCCTATTTTGACAAACAGCATGATCACATCATTATGAGCGACACCGGCGAAGTAATCGAATTTTGTGACCCGAGAATTCAAACGATAAAACAAACCATCGAAGAGATTTTCGGCATTAACATTCACAACCATTCGTTGTACTTCTACGCTACTAAAAAACAGGATTAGACAACTGTCGAAAAGACCGTTACAACAATAAACAACAACTCAAACAACAACACAATGACAGTAGATTTACTGCTAGGCTTACAGTGGGGCGACGAAGGCAAAGGAAAAATCGTTGACGTACTTACTTCAAAATACGACATTATTGCTCGTTTTCAGGGCGGACCAAACGCCGGACACACCTTAGAATTTGACGGAATCAAACACGTTTTAAGAACCATTCCTTCGGGAATTTTCCACAAAACGGCTATCAACATCATCGGAAACGGTGTGGTAATTGATCCGGTAGTTTTCCAAAAAGAATTGGAAGGTTTGGAAAAATTCAACATGGATGTTAAATCAAAATTATTGATTTCCAGAAAAGCACACTTAATTTTACCAACACACCGTTTACTGGATGCTGCTTCGGAAGCTTCTAAAGGAAAAGCGAAAATCGGCTCGACTTTAAAAGGAATTGGCCCAACATATATGGACAAAACCGGAAGAAACGGAATCCGTGTTGGGGATATCGAATTGGCTGATTTTAAAGAGCGTTACAGAGCATTAGCCGACAAACACGAGGCGATGATTGCATTCTATGATGTAGATATGCAATACAATTTACAGGAAATGGAAGCCGAATTCTTTGAAGCGGTAGACGTTTTAAAAACATTACAATTCATTGACAGCGAAGAATACTTGAACAATGCCATGAAAGCAGGAAAATCTATTCTTGCCGAAGGTGCTCAAGGTTCATTATTGGACATCGATTTCGGAACGTATCCGTTCGTAACTTCCTCTAACACTACTGCTGCCGGAGCTTGTACAGGATT
The DNA here is from genome assembly GCA_963812405.1 of uncultured Flavobacteriaceae bacterium. Taxonomy (GTDB): domain Bacteria; phylum Bacteroidota; class Bacteroidia; order Flavobacteriales; family Flavobacteriaceae; genus Flavobacterium. The sequence continues at coordinate 26,863 of CAWEUV010000002.1, forward strand.
AGGAATCGCTCCTAACAAAGTGAAAGACGTTTTCGGAATTTTCAAAGCGTATACCACTCGCGTAGGTAGCGGACCTTTCCCAACAGAATTGTTCGACGAAGACGGACAAACGATGGCCAGAGTCGGAAATGAATTCGGAGCCGTTACCGGACGCCCAAGACGTTGCGGATGGTTGGATTTGGTAGCATTGAAATATGCCGTTCAGGTAAATGGCGTGACACAATTGTTCATGATGAAAGGTGACGTACTTTCCGGTTTCGATACCTTAAAAGTATGTACCGGATACAACTACAAAGGTGAAGTTATCTCTCATTTGCCTTACAATATTGAAGAAGAAAATGTGACTCCGATTTTCATAGAGAAAAAAGGATGGCAAGCTGATTTAACCGGAATGACGAAATACGACGAATTACCGGTAGAATTGAAAGAATATATCGAATTCATCGAAAAAGAAGTAGAAGTGCCGATAAAAGTGGTCTCAGTAGGACCGGACAGAACACAGACAATTCTTAAATAATATGAAAACGCTTTCTTCGGAAGGCGTTTTTTTTTGATAGTTTTTTAACGAACACGCAAAAAGTACCACAGAAATACATAAAAAATTTCAAGAACTGGTCGATAACACTTTTACTTCTGCCTTCTGCCTTCTGCCTTCTGCCTTCTGCCTTCTGCCTTCTGCCTTCTGCCTTCTGCCTTCTGCCTTCTGCCTTCTGCCTTCTGCCTTCTGCCTTCTGCCACATGCACAAATAATTCTTAATAAAAATCGGCTTTCACAGATTTTACTTAAATTTGGGCAAAATTTCAGACATTGAAAAACTATTTTCTATTCATAATAAGTGTTCTTTTCATTAGTTTCCATTCATTGGCTCAGGAAAAGAAAGTCATCAGAATCATCAACTCGGATTTCATCGACATGAATCAGACCGAAATTCCCGGTGCCATTCTGTTTACCGGAAATGTACAGGTGGAACACGATGGTGTGATTATCAATTGTAACAAAGCGTATCATTTTAAAGACGAAAACTACGTGAAAGCGTTTGGAAATGTGCGTTTGAATCAGGGCGATTCCATTACCATGACCAGCAAATATGCCGAATACAACGGAAACCAGAAGTTTGCTTTTGCAACCGGAGATGTGGTTTTGCGTTCACCGGAATCGACCTTAACAACCGACACGATTAACTTCGACCGAAGCATCCAACAAGCCTATTACAACACTTACGGAACCATTATCAACAAGGAAAATACGCTGCGAAGCAAATCGGGACGTTATTTTCTGAATGAGAAAAAATACCAGTTTAAAACGGCCGTTACGGTTACCAGTCCGGAATCCACCATTAAAACCAATCATCTGGATTATTATGAAAATTCAGGCCATGCCTATGTTTTCGGCCCCTCCACCATCAACAACAAAGGCAATATAATTTATACTGAAAACGGGTTTTACGACACTAAGAACCAAACGTCCAATTTGTCAAAAAACTCCACTATTGACTATCAGAATAGGAAAATAAAAGGCGATAAAATTTATTACGACGGGAAGCGGAATTTCTCCTCAGCCACCAATAATGTAAAAATTACCGACACCATCAATCGTATGGTTGTTACTGGTCATTATGCGGAAATGCACCGAGCGAAAGATTCGATGTTTATCACCAAAAAAGCGTTGATTGCCAGTTTTGTGGAAAATGATTCTGTTTACATCCACGCAGAAAAACTCTTGGTAACCGGAAAACAAGGAGAGCGTATCGTACGTGGATTTAAGAATGCCAGAATTTTCAAATCGGACATGAGCGGAAAATGCGATTCGATTCATTCCGATCAGCAAAAAGGACTGACGCAACTTATCGGAAAACCCGTGCTATGGAGTCAGAAAAGCCAATTAACCGGCGACATCATGCACCTCATCGGCAATAATAAAACCGAAAAAATGGATTCCTTAAAAGTACTGAACAATGCTTTTATCGTTCAAAAAGACACTATCGGTAACGGTTACAATCAGGTAAAAGGACAAAACCTGTACGGAAAGTTTCGAGACAATAAATTGTACGAAGTTGATATGGTAAAAAATGCCGAGATGATTTACTATATGTACAACGACAAAAACGAATTGATTGGAATCGACAAGGGTGTTTGTAGTAACATTCATCTCGAACTACAAGACAATCAGATACAAACGGTAACTAAATTGGTTAATGCAGAAGGACAAATCTATCCCGAAACCGAGTTACCTGAAAACGCCAGAAAACTGCGCGGTTTCGTTTGGCGCGGCGATGAAGAAATAAAACGACTGGAAGATATTTTTTCAGCCGAAGAATTAGCCCTTGACGAGAAGGCTCAGATTCAGAGTAAAAAAGACGCTATTACAGACGAAAAACCGATGGAGATTAAAAAAGAAACTCTGGAATATGGCAAACCCCCTAAAAAAAATACTTTTAAAAAGAAAAAATAATTAAACTACCCTGTTTCTAAATAATGAAAAAACTGATTGTATTGCTTTTCCTTTTCCAAATATGGAACAGCTCTTATTCTCAAGAAAGAGAAGCTACAATACATTTCATTGACAATACCTCCTTGAAAGGCATCGCAGAAATCAAACGAAATAAGATTTTTTTCAGATTCACCAAAGTGGATGAAATCAGCAAATGGGGTCATGATTTCGCAAAAGGAGTCACCTTCTCTGGCTACGGCTTTACTGAAAAATACGAGTACGTGAAACCGAATAAATATTCAGAGCCAATAATAATGGAAGTTTTAGAGGAAGGAAATGTTAATCTCTACAGGAAAAACAAAATTGACAACGTATACAGCAATTCAATCTTTCTTATTGATAATTCTAACACTTTGGAACATCATCCAATTTTATTAAGTTCAAAATTAGACAGTACCTATTACGTAAAACGACAAAACGAAGATTTCTCAACAGACATTTCATTTAGTTTCAAAAGTAGAGCTAAAAAATATTTCAGTGATTGCCAAGACATTCTTGATGGAATTGAAGACAAATCATACGATAAGGACACCATTTACGATATGGTTCTCTACTATAACAAATATTGCAATACCAAAAAATAAAATGCTTAAAGATTTTTACAAATACCAAGCCCAAACTTCTCCTTATCCGTTAGGAATGGAAGTTTCCCACGCAAAAGGTTCTTATATCTACGACACCAACGGAAAAGCCTATTTGGATTTTGTAGCCGGTGTTTCTGCTTGCACATTGGGTCATCAGCATCCTCGCGTACGTGAAGCGATTGTAAACCAATTGGACAAATATGCGCACGTAATGGTGTATGGCGAATACGCACAAGACCCAGCGGTGGAATTATGCAAATTATTAGCCGAAAATACCCCTGCTCCATTAGACAAAGTGTATTTAGTTAATTCCGGTACCGAAGCTACGGAAGGCGCTTTAAAATTGGCACGCCGTGTTACCGGAAGAAGTCAGCTGATTTCGTGTCATAACGCCTATCATGGAAACACAATGGGTTCGATGAGCGTAATGGGCTTTGAAGAACGCAAACAAATCTTCCGACCGTTGATTCCTGATGTGGATTTCATCACCTTCAACAACGAAGACGATTTGCTTAAAATCACCGAAAAAACAGCCGGAATCATCCTGGAAACCATTCAGGGCGGTGCCGGATTCATACAACCGCAAAACGATTTCCTTAAAAAAGTACGCCAGCGTTGTGACGAAGTAGGCGCTTTATTGATTTTAGACGAAATCCAACCGGGGTTTGGCCGTACCGGAAAACTTTTCGGATTCCAAAATTATGATATGGTGCCCGATGTTGTCGTGATGGGCAAAGGAATGGGTGGTGGCATGCCTGTTGGCGCTTTCATGGCCAAAGCGGAATACATGGATTTATTAAGCCATGATCCGAAATTGGGGCATATTACCACTTTTGGCGGACATCCGGTAATTGCTGCAGCTTGCTTAGCAACGCTAAAAGAATTATTGGAAACCGATTTAATGCCTCAAGCCTTGGAAAAGGAGCAAATAATTCGTAAATTACTGGTACATCCTTTAATAACCGAAATTCGCGGCGAAGGCTTAATGCTCGCAGCTATGACAGAAAGTCCTGAAATCACCAACAAAGTCATTTTTAAATGTCAGGATAAAGGACTGATTCTGTTCTGGTTATTGTTTGAAGGGTGCGCCATCCGCATCACTCCGCCCCTAACCCTTTCCAACCAAGAGATTGAAGAAGGTTGTGGCATCATTCTTGAAGCTATGAATGAAGTGATGGAGGAATCAATGAACAATTAAAAATTAATAATGGATAATTAACAATTAGAGGTACTATAACAACTTCATCAATTATCAATTATCAATTATCAATTATCAATTATCAATTATCAATTAAAAATAATTGTTAATAATATTGTTTACAACATAAAGATGTTCATCACTAAAAGGCCTAAAACCTTTAGTAATTTTAATAAGGATAATTTTAAACAAGTGGAGTATGTATTTGAGTAACGAGGAAGAGGAAAACAGTTTATCCTTATCGAAGTTTGAATCCATGTTGAAAACCAACAAGGTATTCTTCTTTGACTCGGAAGAGTTTGAAGACATCATTCTTCATTATCTCGACACGGGCAGAATAAACTTAGCCAAAAAGGCTTTAAAATTAGGCTTAGAACAACACCCCAAATCAACCGGTTTGAAGTTGGTTCAAGTAGAACTGTTAATTTTCGAGGACAAACTCGATATCGCAGAAAGAATGCTGAACGAGTTGTATGCGATCGAACCTACCAACGAAGAAATTTACATTCAGAAAGCAAATATTCATTCGAAAAGGGATGAACATGAAAAAGCTGTTGAATTACTGAAATATGCCTTAAAATATACCGACGATTATGCCGATGTGTACTCCTTAATCGGGATGGAGTATCTGTTTATGGACGATTTGGAAAAGGCGAAAGAAAATTTCATTAAATGTCTGGATGAGGATATCGAAGACCATTCGGCCTTATACAATGTGGTGTATTGTTTTGACTTTTTAGACCAATACAACGAAGCCATACTGTTTCTGAACAGCTTTATCGATAGAAACCCCTACAGCGAAGTGGCTTGGCACCAGTTAGGACGCCAATATTATACGATTAAAGATTATGATCAAGCCGTTCGCGCTTTTGATTATGCCACATTAATTGACGAAAATTTCTTAGGCGCATATCTTGAAAAAGCAAAAGCACTGGAGAAACTGAAAAAATATCAGGAAGCGATTGATTGTTACACCGTTACCATGGAATTGGACGATGCTACTTCGTTTGCCTTATTGCGTGTTGGAAAATGCCATGAAAAATTAGGCAATTCCGAATTAGCGTTGCAGTTTTATCAAAAAACCGTACACGAAGATCCGTTATTGGACAAAGCCTGGATTGCAATTACCGATTTTTACATCCGTCAGAAGAATTTCCAGAAAGCGTTGTACTATGCCAACAAAGCCATCGGCATAGACAACGAAAATAAATTGTACTGGAAACGCTACGCTATCATCAATAAAGCACTGAACTTTTTTGAAGAAGCCGAATACGGTTTCCGAAAAGCAGTGGAATACGGCGATTATGAATTAGACACTTGGTTGTTCTGGGTGGACATTTTACAATTTTTAGGCGAATTCGAAAGTGCAGTTCAGACCTTATTACAGGCTGCGGAATATTTCCCGGAAGAATACCAGGTGGAATACCGCTTGGCCGGATTGTATTTCATGTTACACGACGACGTGAAAGGAAAATTCCATTTGAGCAACGCTTTGCGTCAGAATTTTGAAAACAGAACTTTGTTGGAAGAATTATTCCCTGTAATCTGGACCCGAAAAATGGTTCAGAATTGCATCGACAAACATAAAAAAGCAGACGAATAGTAAACCAAATACCACAATTTACTATTACCTTTATGGTCAGCTACTGATATAGCTGACCATAATTTTTTACAAGGAATTCAAAAACACGTTTCACTCCTACTGTTAAAAATGAAAACGGATAAAACCAAAAAACCAAAGAAGAAAAAATTCGGATTATTGGGGAAGAATATCAGCTATTCTTTTTCCAAAAAGTATTTTACGGAGAAATTTGAGAAAATCAATTTCACGCATTATTCGTATAAGAATTTTGACGTGGAAAGCATTGAACAATTTCCTGAAATTTTGGCCAACACAAAAAACCTGAAAGGCCTGAACGTAACCATTCCCTACAAAGAAGCGGTCATTCCTTATTTGACGAAATTGTCCAAAAATGCCAAAATAATTGGCGCTGTTAACGTGATTAAAATTGCGAAAGACGGTACTTTAAAAGGCTACAATAGTGATTTTTATGGTTTTAAAAAAGCGCTGAAACCCTTGCTAAAAAAACAGCATCAAAGAGCGTTGATTCTCGGAACCGGTGGTGCGAGTAAAGCGGTCGCCTATGCGTTGCGAAAACTGAATATCGATTACGATTTTGTATCGAGAAATCCTTCGGAATACCAGTTATCGTATGACGAACTTACGAAAGAACTTTTCAGTGAATACCAAATCATCATCAATACCACTCCGGTGGGAACTTTCCCGAATATAGACGAATGCCCGCCACTGGATTATTCCCTGTTTACCGAAAACCACATTGCTTTTGATTTGATTTACAATCCGATGGAAACCAAATTTTTACGTTTAGCAAAAGAACAGGGCGCAAAAACCAAAAACGGCTATGATATGTTAGTTTTTCAGGCGGAAAAAGCCTGGGAAATCTGGAATAAATAATAAAAAAGGCTTTCAATTTGAAAGCCTTTTTTATTATTTATTCATTAGTAACAATTTTATAGGTTGGATCTTCCATAATATTAACATCTATAATCGCTTCGGCATTTTTAAGTAAGTTTATGCAGTCCTGACTAAGGTAACGCAAATGAACTTTCTTTCCCGCTTTATGGTATCTTTCCGTTAAAGCATTCAGTGCCTCTATAGCCGACATATCTGCAACGCGGCTTTCTTTAAAATCTATGATGATTTCATTAGGGTCGTTTAGCACATCAAACTTCTCTGCAAAAGCGGTAACAGAACCAAAAAACAACGGACCGTAAATTTCATAATGTTTCACACCCATTTCATCAACATATTTTCGGGCACGGATTCGTTTGGCATTATCCCATGCAAAAACCAACGCCGAAACAATTACGCCTACCAATACAGCCAACGCAAGGTTATGAAGAAAAACAGTTATCAGCATCACTATGACCATTACGATAATATCCGATTTTGGCATACGATTGATAATTTTAAAACTTGCCCATTCAAACGTACCGATTGCCACCATAATCATTACTCCGGTTAATGCCGCTAACGGCAATTTTTCAATTACAGGTGCTCCGATTAAAATAATCAGTAAAATGGTAAACGCCGCAACAATCCCCGACAGTCGGGCTCGCGAACCTGCGGACAAATTCACCAGAGTTTGTGCAATCATTGGGCAACCTCCCATTCCGAAAAAGAAACCGTTTAAAATATTAGCACTTCCCTGCGCCAGACATTCACGATTAGTATTTCCTTTTGTAGCCGTAATTTCATCCACTAAATTCAGCGTCAACAGCCCTTCGGTTAAACCAACGGCCGCCATCACTAAAGCGTATGGAAAAATAATTTGCAGCGTTTCCATGGTAATAGGAAAATCCGGAATATGAAATGGCGGTAAAGTTCCGCTTATGGAGGCAATATCCTGAACCTGTTTCGTATCGATATTAAAAATCAATACAATTGAAAATACAACAATAATAGCTACTAAAGATGCCGGAATTGCTTTCGTTATTTTGGGCAATATTACAACAATCGCAATGGTCAAGGCCACTAGACTTCCCATAATTAAAAGCGGAGTGCCGCTCAGCCATACTATTTGTCCGCTTACCACTGTTTTAAACTGTTCAAGTTGCGACATGAAAATAATAATCGCCAATCCGTTAACAAAGCCATACATAACCGACTGCGGTACCAAACGAATAAATTTACCCAATTTTAAAAGCCCGACCAGAATTTGAATAACTCCCGCTAAAGCAACTGCTCCAAACACATATTCCAAACCGTGAGATTTCATTAAAGCAATCAAAACGATAACCGTTGCTCCCGCTCCTCCGGAAATCAATCCGGGTCTTCCCCCGAAAATTGCCGTTACAATTCCCATAATAAAAGCACCATAAAGCCCTACTAAAGGCGGAAGTCCGGCTAAAATTGCAAACGATAACGATTCGGGAATCATGGTCATGGCCACTGTTAATCCCGCCAGAATTTCTATTTTGTAATCTACTTTTTGTGATAAATCGAAGAGATTGAATATATTTTTCATGTAGTATAATAAAGAATTTAGGATGCTTTCAACCATTGTAAAAAGCACCGAATAAAACGTTCGATAAGTTGAGTGGAATAATCCGCTGATTTAAAGACTACAAATCAATGCGGCGTAATCTTGAAAGTATATGTAGCAGTTTGTTTCGCCATAATAATAGTGCAAATCTAGTTTTTTAAACCCTAAAAACAAAATATCCCCTTTCAAATCCCAATACAAACAATCGATCTTCTTTTGCAACCATATAACAATCAGGCACTTTACCAATACGACTCTAAAAAATCAAAAAGATCGCTTCAATAGCCCTGATTGGAGTGGAAATCTCCCGCTTTTTGCGGGAATTGCAACGGAAAGCAGGAATAGGGAAACCAAAAATTCCCAAGCCATTCGCTCCTAATCGATTTTATTAACATTTTATCCGGAAAACGGGTTTATTTCTCCTTTTTTCCTTTGAATTATCGGGCTGCTTTAGTATCTTTCGGCTCAATTTTGTTAAACTTAAGCATTATTTACAATGTTAGAAGAAAAGAATGATAACCTGCCAACGGCAGACGGACAGGCACAGATTACACAAGAGGAAACTGTTCAGGAAAACCAATCGGCTATAGCAGCCATTGAAAGTTCAAACGCAGAGGAAAGCGAAGACGAAAGCATCAGCGAAGGTCACGATATTCCGATGCTGAATTATGAAGCGATGTCGATGGAAGAACTTACCGACGAACTGAGCAAACTGGTTTCCAATGAAAAAATGATGGCGATCCGCAACCATGTGGAAGAAATCAAAAAAGAATTCATGGTGAAATACCATCATTTTATTGATGAAAAACGCGATGAATACAGCCATGAAAACAATGGCGATACCAGCGGTTTCGATTACCATTTACCGCTGAAACACAAATTTGATTCGATTTACAATCACTATAAAGACCAAAAAAATCAGCATTTCAAACAAATGCAGAACAATCTGAAACACAATTTGGATGTTCGTACCGCCATTATTGAAGAGCTGAAAAACCTGATTGACAATTCCGGCGACAACATGCAGGAAATGTTGAAAAGCGTAAATGATTTGCGTGAACGTTGGAAAAACGCCGGACCGATTCCGCGCGACAAATACAACCACGTTTGGAACAACTTCCATTTCCATATTGAGCGTTTTTACGACCATTTGCATTTAGACCGTGAAGCACGTGATCTTGACTTTAAGCATAATTATGACTTAAAATCAAAAATCATTTCCCGTGTGGAAGAATTGGTAAACGAAGAAGATGTTGCCAAAGCGTTCCGCGAATTGCAGTCGTTACACAAAATCTGGAAAGAAGAAATCGGACCGGTTTCCCGCGAACACCGTGAGGAATTATGGAACCGTTTCAGCGAACTGACAAAACAATTACACGACAAACGTGAAGCCTTATTTGCAAAAGCAAGAGAGTTTGAAGTAGAAAATTTAGCCAAAAAGAGAGAAATCATTGCAATGATTGAAGCGGTGGCTAATGAAAAAATTACAGTTCACAGTGCTTGGCAAGGTCAAATTGAAAAAATAGAAGCTTTACGCGCAGCGTTCATGCAGGCAGGAAAAGTGCCTTTGGAAGTAAATGAAGAAACCTGGGCTGCTTTTAAAGAAGCGGTTCGTAACTTCAATGCGCAAAAAAATGCGTTTTACAAAGACATCAAGAAAGACCAACAAGACAACCTGAACAAGAAACTGGCTTTGGTAGAAAGAGCGAAATCATTACAGGATAGTGACGATTTCAATGCCACAACACCAATCATGAAACAGATTCAGGTAGAGTGGAAAAAAATCGGACATGTGCCGAGAAAATATTCGGATAGTGTTTGGAAGGATTTTAAAGATGCCTGCAACCACTATTTTGACAGAATGCACGAAAAGCGCAACGAAGCCAGTAGCGAAGAAGTGGAAGCTTTCGACAAGAAAAAAGAATATTTGGAAAGTTTGAAAGAATTCCAGTTAACCGGTGAACATAAAGCCGATCTGGACGCTATTAAAAAGCATATCGAGACTTGGAAGTCGTTTGGAAAAGTACCGCACGCGCGTCGTCATATTGAAGGGAAATTCAACAAGATTCTGGATGCGTTGTTTGACAAATTGAGTTTGTCGAAGAAAGATGCCGAAATGGCGAAATTCAGCAACCGATTGGAACAATTGGCGGAAGGCGATGAAAGACAACTGCAAAACGAGCAAATTTTCATCATGCGTAAGATTGACGAGATGCAGAGCGACATCATCCAATTGGAAAACAACATTCAATTTATCAGCAGTGGTAAGAATGCAAAAACAGAAAATCCGTTTGTGAAAGAAGTACAAAAAAGCATCGACCGTCATAAAGAAGAATTGAAAACCTGGAAAGACAAACTGAAACAAATCAGAAGTCTGAAACAGGAATAAAACAAGAAATCCCGATTAGCAGTAATCGGGATTTTTTATGCTTACACTCCACTAAAATCGGAAGATTTATTTTTTCAATTCGCTGATAGGTTTTCCGGAATGCGCTTCGAAACGCTCGTTTTTGGGCTCTCCTACTATTTGTTTTTTGTAGATACTATTGTGCCCCGAAAAAAGATAGGAAACCACACAGGCTATTGCAGCATATACTCCGCATTCTGCCCCGAATAATTCTATCGCCATAATCATGCAGGCTAAAGGGGTGTTGGTGGCACCGGCAAAAACGGCTACAAATCCCATTCCGGCCAACAATCCAACCGGTAGCGGAAGAAACAAGGACAACGCACTGCCCAAAGTTGCCCCGATAAAAAACAATGGCGTAACTTCTCCTCCTTTGAATCCTGCAGAAAGCGTCAGAATGGTAAATGCCATTTTTAAAGCGAAATCATACATTGGCAGTTGCGTATCAAAAGACGCTACTATGGTTGGAATACCCAATCCGATATATTTAGTCGTACCGATAGCGAAAACAGCTAAAGCCACGATACTTCCACCGATTACCGGACGCAAAGGCGGATATTTTATTTTTGATTTAAAAAAAGCCGTTACAAAATGAATAATTTTACTGAACGAAGCCGCACACAATCCAAAAACGATTCCGGCAAGAATACTGTAAAGTACCGGTACGGCATCTAATTTCGGAATGTAACCGATGTGATATTGTGTGTGATGTACCTGCCAGAGATCAGTAACCAAATCGGCTAAAATAGCGGAGACAAACGCAGGAAAAATAGCGTTGTAGCGAATTCTTCCGATTAGAAAAACTTCTAATCCAAAGATTGCCCCGGCCAAAGGCGTCCCGAAAACTGAGCCAAAACCAGCTGCAATCGCAGCAATGATTAAAATTTTACGCTCGCTATGCGAAAGTTTAAACGGTTTGGTAAATTGGTCTGAAATTGCGCCCGCCATTTGCAATGCCGTGCCTTCCCTCCCGGCTGAACCGCCCAATAAGTGGGTTGCCATGGTTCCGATGTAGACAAAAGGCGCCATTCGGAACGGAATAATGGTTTTGGGCTCGTGAATGGTATCAATCAGCAAATTGTTTCCTGCTTCGATATCTTTTCCTAAATAATGGTAGAGTACTCCAATCAACAATCCGCCCAAAGGCAGCAATGCAATCAGCCATAAATGTTCTTCACGGTAATTGGTTACCCAATCTAATGAAACCAGAAATCCTGCTGAAGCAGTACCAACGGTTACCCCAATGATACAACTGATTGCTAACCATTTTAAAAGATAAAAAGTAGTTGGAAAACGATTAAAAACAATCTGAAACGTTTGTTGGCTTGGTTGTCTGAATGACTTTTCTTGTTCTTTAGTAGGCATAATTCTCCCGATTAAATGTGTTTATTCATCTATTAATCAGGCGTCATCAGCTTTTATGAAGCGGTTGGGTAAGGAAGAACACCATTTCCTTTTGTCTGACAAATATAAAAAAAATGTTTTACCTAATATTTATTTTCGCTTGTAATCAAAAGTCGCCGGGAACTTTCGGGTAGTAATTGTTGGTTCCGAAACGATCTTTTTACCGTATTTTGGCGTGATTTGCTTGTCGGTATACGTTTCTTCTTTATACTTCTTATGTTCCATTATGGCGGAAACTTTTACGTTTACGTCAATAGGCTGCACATAATTATCATTTTTAAGAATAACGTAAAAACGTCCCTGAAGCAAATTACTTTCAGTGAACTTTTTAAATGCCGCAATTCCTTTTCCGAAATCATAGGATTTAGCCGGTTTTTCTTCTAAAAAGAGTTTTTTATTTTCCTCGTTAACCAACAGATACTCCACATCTTCCCCAATAGAAGGCAATGCTAAATTGGTCACTGCACCCGCCGCAATTCCTCCCAAAGGTGTGGTAAATATCGTTGTGGCGCCCTGAACTGCTCCTACAATCATTTTTCGGTTTTGTTGCCAGTATTCGTTACTTTCTTTTCCTACCCCAACCCAATATGCCCAAGCCACTACTTTTTTGGTTTCGTTTTCGGAAATCATATTTTTCGGCAACGTAAAATAAACACTCGACGTGCTGGATTCGAAAGTGGTTTTTGCATTTACCCGTGATGTTTTATCCAAAACCATTTCTTCGTATTTCTTTTCGTAGGTCACCACTTTTCGGGTTTTCTGAATTTGCAGCGTATCGTATCCGACAACAACATCTTTGGTTAACGAATTCCAAGTAGTATCCTGTTCCGTCACCCATTTTATGGCAGTGTTGAAAGCAACCGCAGATTCTCCCGGAGGAATACGCTGAATTAAAACGGAAACCGTCATTTCTTCTTTTGAGTCATTTTTAAATTTGAACTGATAAGCCGATTTGTGAATCACCACAATTTCTTCCTTCTTCACTTTTTTGGTATCTAGCACCTTAAATTTTATGTTATCCGGATATTCGGCAACTGCTACTTCACTAATTTTCTTTCCTTCTTCTTCTGAAAAGGTGAACACGATTCGGTCGCCTTCCGTGAAACCAAAAAGGAGTTCTTCGGCGGAATTGGGCTTGATTTTTATGGTTTGTTCCGTGACTTTATTTGCTTTTTGCGCAAAAATCACGTTGGTGACTAACAACAATAAAAGGGTAATTTTTTTCATTTGTATTTTACAATTATTTTTTAAAATCATAATCCCGTTCCACTTTGGCGATGCGCGCTTTAAACGCTTTGTACCAATCGCTTCGGCCGGTTTCTCTGGCAATCGTATGCTCGGCATTCATTTTCCAGTTTTTTATCGACGCTAAGTCTGTCCAATAAGAAACGGTAATACCAATTTCATTTCGTGCTGATTCAACATCTAAAAAACCCGGTTGTTCTGCCGCTAATTCCACCATTCTGTCGGCCATTTCAGCATAACCGCTTTCGATTTCAGTTCTTACGGAAGTGAAAATCACAGCGTAATAAGGTGGTTCCGGTGTTTTAGCTATCATTACAAATTCTGATTATTATTTACTAAACTATTCTGCTTTCTGCTTTCTGCTTTCTGCCTTCTGCCTCCTGCTTTCTTTCTTCTGCTTCCTACCTTCTGCCTTCTTCTTCCTAAACACTAAAGCCGCTTTGCTTCTTCCCAGAACACATCCATTTCCGCCAAAGTCATATCGGCTAACGGTTTCCCAATTTCATTCGCTTTGCCTTCGAGATACTGAAAACGTTTGATAAACTTCTTATTAGTGCGCTCCAGAGCATCTTCCGGGTTGACATTCAAAAACCGTGCGTAATTAATCATCGAGAACAAAACATCTCCAAATTCAGCTTCTATTTTATCCTGATTGGCGCTTTCCACCTCATGCTGCAATTCGCCTAATTCTTCCTGTACTTTTTCCCAAACCTGTTCCGGTTCTTCCCAATCAAAACCAACACCTTTCACTTTGTCTTGAATACGGCTCGCTTTTACTAAGGCAGGCAAACTTTTCGGAACGCCTTCCAAAACGGATTTCTTGCCTTCTTTCAATTTTAGTTTTTCCCAGTTTTGCTTTACCTGTTCTTCATTTTCTACCACCACATCTCCATAAATGTGAGGATGACGGTCGATTAACTTATCACAAATGGAATTCGCAACATCAGCAATATCAAACGCTTGCTTTTCGCTTCCGATTTTGGAATAAAAGACAATATGCAGCAACACATCGCCCAACTCTTTTTTAATTTCCTCCAAATCGTTATCCAAAATGGCGTCACCCAATTCGTAAACTTCTTCGATGGTTAAATGGCGTAAACTTTCGAGCGTTTGCTTTTTATCCCACGGACATTTTTCGCGCAAATCGTCCATAATATCGAGTAAACGGCCAAAAGCTTCCAATTGTTGCTGACGTGTGTTCATTGCGTTGAATTTTGTGTAAAAATAACAAATCCCACCCGAAGGCAGGATTTATTTTTCAGTATCTTTTTAGAAAGAATTATTCTTCTGTTTTCTCAGCTTCTGCTTCAACTTGCGCCGGAGCTTCTTTAGAAACCAATCCTTTTGCCTGAAGCATGTTGTACCAGTTCATCACCTTTTTGATGTCAGAAGCATATACACGGTCTTCGTCATATTCAGGAAGAATTTCTCTGAAATAAGCTGCTAATTTATCATTATCTTCTTTATGAGACATTGCAGGTCCGTTATCTTCTTTTTCAGCAATTCTTCTGAAAACTTCCGACAAACGTACTTCCTCATTGTAAGTGTAAATTGAAATTTCAGACAACAAACTTACGTTACTTCTCATTCCAACCGTAATTTTTTTACCGTCGATTAATGACTCGGCAACAAATCCTGTTCTTGTTTGTAATTTTAAATCGTATAATCCCGGTTTACCTGAAATCGATAATATTCTTTCTATGCTCATTGTGTATTATTTTATAAGGGTGACAAATATCTAATCTTTACATTGAAAAACAAAAATTATCTGCCTTTTTTGGCAACAAATTTCATTTTATAATCCGGACGGGTTTTCCCTTCCATGATGTTTTGTAATTTCTTGGATATTAAACGTTTTTTCAGTGAAGATATTCTATCGGTAAACAAAATTCCTTCGATATGGTCGTATTCGTGCTGAATGACTCTGGCAATCAGGCCATCATAAACTTCTGTCTTTTTATTAAAATCCTCGTCGTAGTACTCGATTGTGATTTGTTCATGACGGAAAACGTCTTCGCGTACTTCCGGAATACTCAAACAACCTTCGTTAAAACCCCATTCTTCGCCTTCTTCTTTCAGGATTTTAGCGTTGATGAAGGTTTTTTTGAATCCTTTCAACTGTGTTGCTTCTTCTTTACTTAAATCATCGCTGTCGCTGAACGGTTCGCAATCCACAATAAAAAGACGAATCGCCAACCCAACCTGTGGTGCTGCCAATCCAACGCCATAAGCATTGTACATGGTCTCATACATATTGGCAATCACTTCTTTCAGATTCGGATAATCTTTAGAAATTTCCTCTCCTACTTTGCGAAGTACCGGATCGCCGTATCCTATAATTGGTAAAATCATTTTTTGCTGCTTAATTATGCCGCAAAAATAATCAAAAAAGAGAGAATCAGGCAGACTTTCACCGCTTTTGGCTTTTTTTAAACATAATATGTGAAATGATTCTTAAATTTATACTCGGTTTTCTTACAACACTTACCTTTGCATCGTTGAAACCATGATTCATAAAATTAAAAAATATACCGACAACACCAACGTTGCAAATGCTTTAAAAGCAACCATTGCCTGTGTGCTGCCGGTAATTATTTTATCACAATTTGGTCATTTTCAACAGGGATTTGCCATAGCCATCGGAGCATTGTTAACGTTTCCAAGCGATGTTCCGGGAAGTTTCAGTCATAAGGTAAAAGGAATCTTAATCGCCGTTTTCTTAATCACAACAACAACCTTACTGCTTGGTTTTATCCAGCAAAATCCCATAATAGTCTATCCGGTTTTACTGGTTTTAGCGTTCTTCTTCTCGATGATTTCCGTGTACGGACATCGTGCGAACATGATTTCATTCGTTTGCCTGATTACGATTACACTTGCTTTCAGTCATTCCTACAAAGGCTGGGAACTTGTGGAACATTCGGTTTACATTCTCACGGGCGGTTTGTTTTATTTGTGCATTTCACTGTTATTTTATTTTTTACGACCGCATCGGTACATGGAATTGCAAATTGCCGATTGCCTCCGACTCACTTCCAAATACTTAAAACTCCGAGGTGATTTATGGAATGCTGATGCCGACCGTTCCGCCATAACCGAAAAACAGTTGGAACTTCAGGTAGAAATCAATACGATTCATGAAAATATTCGTGAGTTTTTAATCCGAAACACTATCAATTCGAGTAATTCCGATGAAAACCGAAAAATGCTGATTGTTTTTACCAATTTGGTGGAAATACTGGAAATCGCTCTTTCGTTTGCCTTCAATCACAACGAATTGCATCAGAAATTCGACAACCATCCGAAGACCTTAAAAACCTATCAGAATCTGGCGTACACCATTGCAGCAACCCTCAAAAAACTGTCGCAAAGTCTGGAAACCAACACCAAATACATTTCCGATCATTCCTTGTTTGAAGATTTGGAAAAATTGGAGCGAATTATCAAAAGATATCAAACTGAAGTTGGCACCACCGGTTCTGCTGAAGGACTTCTGATGCTGAAAAACATGCAGCATTACGCCGAAAAACAGATTGAAAAAATTAAAATTATCGAAAAAGCGCTAACCGGATCGATGAATCTGGAAGAGCTCAAACGAAAACACAAGGAAATCGAAAAGTTTCTTACCCCGCAAAATTATCGTTTGGGTACCTTGCTTGAAAATCTAAGTTTTTCATCGACTACTTTCCGACATTCCCTTCGGTTGTCGTTAACCATTTTGGTGGGTTTTATCATTGGAAAATTGCTTCCGTTTCAAAACGGGTATTGGATTTTACTGACCATCGTAGTCATCATGCGACCCGGTTACGGCTTAACCAAACAACGCTCTTTCGAACGGATTTTCGGGACAATTATTGGCGGCATCATTGCGTTTGGCGTACTTTATTTTGTGCACAACAATTATGTTTTGGGAACATTATCGGTGATTGCGATGATTTTGGGTTTTACGTATTCCCAAATCAATTATAAAATCGGAGCCACTTTTGTGACCATTTATGTGATTTTCATCTACGGAATGCTCACACCGAATGTAACCGAAGTAGTGCAATACCGCATCCTGGATACCATTTTTGGTGCTGTTTTAGCGTTTTTAGCCAATTATTTCCTGTGGCCTTCCTGGGAATTCCTGAACCTCAACAAGTATCTTGAAAAATCGATTGCAGCCAACCGAAACTATCTCAAAGAAATTACGCTTTTTTACAATCAGAAAGGCGAAGTAACCGTAACGTATAAATTATCCCGAAAACAGGCTTTCATCGAAATTGGAAACCTTATGGCCTCATTCCAAAGAATGAAACAGGAACCAAAATCAAAACAGAAAAACATGGCAAAGGTTTACAAAGCCGTGGTTTTAAATCATACCGTCCTTTCGTCTGCCGCCTCGTTGGGCACTTACGTACAATCGCATAAAACCACCAAAGCCTCGAAAGCCTTTAATATTGTTGCTGAAACGGTTATCCGAAATTTAGATTTGGCTATTGAAATTCTTAACGGAAAAAAAAATACACTATCGCTCACAAATGATGAAAAGGAACGATTGGATTTGAGTTTTTCGGAGTTGAAAAACATCCGGGCACAGGAATTGCGCAGCGATACGATTAACGATGAAGATTTTCAATTGAAAATGGAAGAAGCACAACTTGTAATCGATCAGCTGATTTGGTTGATTAACTTATCAGAGAATCTTTTGAAAGTGACCAAAAACCTAAACACGGAAGAATAAAAAAACGCACTGAATCAGTGCGTTTTTTTATTCATTTCTATACTTTAAATTAAACCAAAGTCTTCAATTTTAAAATGGTTCCGGTTTTGTGACGAAGCTCATCAGCTAACTGCGGATTAGCATTCAGGGATTGTCCGTACGACGGAATCATTTCTTTCAATTTGTTTTGCCATTCCGGCGATGCCAATTCGTCTTTAAAACAACGCCCGATTAAGTCCAGCATAATCGAAACTGCTGTGGAAGCTCCGGGAGAAGCCCCTAAAAGAACGGCTAAAGAACCATCGGCGCAATTCACAACTTCTGTTCCAAATTCTAAAACGCCTTTTCCGTTTTTGTCTTTTTTAATTACCTGAACACGCTGTCCGGCATTTTCAAGTACCCAATCTTCTTTCTTCGCATCCGGTAAATATTCTCGTAACGCTTTCATGCGGTCTTCCGAGGATTGAAAAACCTGTTCGATTAAATATTTCGTTAGCGGAATATTATTGATTCCGGCACCAAGCATCGGTTTGATGTTGTCTAACTGAATGGATTTTGCCAAATCGAAATACGATCCGTTCTTTAAAAATTTGGTTGAAAATCCGGCATACGGTCCGAATAACAAAGCTTTTTTACCGTCAATCATTCGCGTATCGATGTGCGGAACCGACATCGGTGGTGCGCCAACTGCAGCTTTTCCGTATACTTTTGCCTGATGTTTAGCGATTAATGCTTCGTTGGTACATTTTAACCATTGTCCGCTCACCGGAAAACCACCAAAACCTTCTCCTTCCGGAATATTAGCTTTTTCCAGCAATAAAAGCGAACCGCCTCCCGCACCGATGAATACAAACTTAGCTTTCACGCGTTTTTTGGCACCGGTTTCCAATTCTTTCACTCTTACTCTCCAGGTGCCGTCGTCGTATTTTCTCAATTTTCGCACTTCATGATTAAAGTGCAACTGTACGCCTTCTAACGTTTCCAGATACCTGAAAATGCTTCGGGTTAATTCGCCAAAGTTAACATCCGTACCGAAACGCATTGAAGTCGCGGCTAATTTCTTCGCGCCTTTACGGCCTTCCATAATCAGTGGCGCCCATTCTTTTATTTTCTCGGCATCTTCTGTATATTCCATGTCTTTAAAAAGATGGAATTGTTGCAAGGCATCGTAACGTTTTTTGAGGTATTTGGTGTTTTTTTCGCCCCATACAAAACTCATATGAGGGATACTTTTGATGAAATTTTCAGGATTTTTCAATAACCCTTTTTCCACCAAATACGACCAAAACTGACGGGAAACTTCGAAAGCTTCCACAATTTTAACCGCTTTGGAAGTATCTATCGAACCATCGCTTTTTTCGGGAGTGTAGTTTAACTCGCAAAATGCAGCATGACCCGTTCCGGCATTGTTCCATGCATCGGAACTTTCGGCAGCAGCCACGTCCAGACGTTCAAAGATTTCGATTTTTAAATTGGGTTGTAATTCCTTCAGCAGTAATCCTAAAGTGGCGCTCATAATTCCGGCACCAATTAAAACCACATCTGCTTCTGATTTTTGTGTTGTTGTAGTTGTAGTCATCGCAAAGTTTTAAAGCACAAATTTACGGCTTACAATGCAAAATTTATCTTAATTTTCAAGGGTTTACAGGCGCAAAATCATTTTTAGGAAATTGAAAATAAAACCTAAAACATTTTTCGGGATAGATAATCCTGTAGCATAATCGTTGCCGAAATCTCATCAATCAACGCTTTATTTTGACGTTGTTTCTTTTTGAGTCCGCTGTCAATCATCGTTTGAAAGGCCATTTTGGAGGTAAATCGTTCGTCTACGCGTTCCAATGGCATGTCGGGAAAGGCGTTTTTGAATTTCACCACGAAAGCCTCGATGATAGGAGCACTTTCAGAAGGCTGTCCGTTCATTTGCTTGGGTTCGCCTATGAGTACTTTTGCCACATTTTCTTTGGCAAAATAGTCTTTTAAGAAGGCAATTACAGTTTCTGAGGGAATGGTAGTCAAACCCGAACCGATGATTTGCAAATCGTCTGTAACGGCTATTCCCGTGCGTTTTTGTCCGTAATCGATGGCGAGTATTCTTGGCATTTTTATAAGGTCCTAAGACACAAAGATACTAAGTCGCTAAGGTTTTAAGTATCAAAAACCCGTTTTTTTCTTCTTTTCAGCTAATAATCCATAAACTTTCCAAACAAAAAAGACCTTTACCGTTTAGCCCCGATGGGAGCGGCACCTTGTAGAGCGGACAGCGGGAACATGGATTTTAAAAATGCCCGAACCATTTGCTCCAAATGCTTCGACAGGCTCAGCATGGTATTACTTTTGTCTTTTCCCTTTTCCCTTTTCCCTTTTCCCTTTTCCCTTTCCTCTTTCCTCTTTCCTCTTTCTATTTTTGACTTTCCTACAAATCCTTTATCTTTGTGCAAAATCAAATCTATGAACACTTTACAACCAATAATAGAACAGGCTTGGGAAAACCGTGCTTTGTTACAGGAAGAAACTACAACTAAAGCGATTAGAGAAGTAATCGAATTGCTGGATTCGGGAAAATTGCGCGTAGCCGAACCGATTGAAGGCGGCTGGCAGGTGAACGAATGGGTGAAGAAAGCGGTAGTAATGTACTTTCCGATTCAGAAAATGGAAATCTGGGAAGCGGGTATTTTCGAATACCATGATAAAATGCTTTTGAAACGCAATTATGCCGAAAAAGGAATACGCGTTGTACCTAATGCTGTCGCGCGTTATGGTGCGTATATTTCAAGCGGAGTGATTTTGATGCCGAGTTATGTAAATATTGGTGCCTATGTAGATGAAGGAACGATGGTGGACACTTGGGCTACTGTTGGAAGTTGTGCACAGATTGGCAAAAACGTTCACTTGAGCGGTGGTGTTGGAATCGGTGGAGTTTTAGAACCGTTACAAGCGGCTCCGGTTATTATTGAAGACGGCGCGTTCATCGGGTCACGTTGTATTGTAGTGGAAGGCGTTCGTGTGGAAACCGAAGCGGTTTTAGGCGCGAATGTGTGCTTAACAGCATCCACTAAAATTATTGATGTTACCGGCGATACGCCAGTAGAATATAAAGGAGTGGTTCCGGCACGTTCGGTGGTTATTCCGGGAAGTTATGCCAAAAAATTCGCTGCGGGTGAATTTCAGGTACCTTGCGCGTTGATTATCGGAAAACGTAAACCTTCAACGGATTTGAAAACATCTTTGAATAATGCTTTACGCGAATATGACGTAGCGGTTTAAGAAGGCAGGAAGCAGGAAACAGAAGGCAGAAGGCAGAAGGCAGAAGGCAGAAGGCAGAAAGTAGATAAAAAAAAGCTCCAAAATTATTTGGAGCTTTTTCTTTTTATTTACGCTTGAGTTTACGCTTTAACCATTTCTTTTTGGTGATTTTTCGTTTGAAATCGAGTGTTTTCTCCAATAAGATGGCATGTAACTTTTCTTCGGAATGCCCGCTTAGCTCGGCGTATTTTTTGGCGATGACTTTTACCATCGTTTTCGAAAGCCACATCTTTTTGAAATTGTCCATTCGGGCTTCGATGGAAAGATTTTCGAATTTCATTCGGTTCAAATCAATCAGATAAAAATCGTATTGTCCTGCTCCTTTTTTAATAATCAACGTGTTGCCGGGGGAATGGTCGAGGAAATTCACCTTGGCTTCGTGCATTCTGAAGGTAAACTCGGCAAACTGTTCTAAAATAACATTTCGCTCCGGAAACAACGGATCGTGAATTAGCTCGCGAATGGTGAAATCATAATCAATTTGTTCAGAAACATAATAACTGTCGCCTAAAAGTCCGAATTGATTCCTTTCTTCAATATAAGCAATCGGAAAAGGTGTCGGAATATTATGTTCCAATAAGTAATTGGCATAATCATAAGAACGTTTGGCCTTCGTATTTCTGAAAAAAGAATAAATAACCGATTTTATTGCGCCGGGTTTCTTGAAATATTTGATATTTACCTTTTCCTCACCCAAAACATTTGATTTAATAGTGTTTCGGGAACCTTTTACAATCAGATTGCCGGCATCAAAAAAGGTGGTAACCAATTGAAGTATAGCTTTTTCCTGTGCGGCGTATTTGGAATGAATGATAATTCTCACTGAGGTAAATAATATTTTGGTTTAAAAGTATAAAAAATAGTACTTTGCACCAAGAATTACTTTTATGAAGAAGATTTTAATCATACAGAACAAGCGCATTGGCGATGTGTTAATTGCCTCGGTGATTGCCAATAATTTCAAACGAAAATATCCGGACAGCGAAGTGCATTTCATGGCCTACGACTTTACGTTAGGCGTAATTGAACACAATCCAAACATTGATAAAATCATTTCCATCAATGAAAAAGAGCTCAAAAAACTTCCGAATTTAATAAAACTGATTCGTCAGGTACGAAAAGAAAATTATGATATTATTTTCGATCCGTATTCCAAGACCCAAAGCCGTCTGATTTGTAAATTTTCAGGAGCCAAACAAACTATCGGACACAAAAGCCGGAAGAAATTCGGAAATTGGGGGTATTATACCCATCCGACCGAAGGTGTGAAATCTTCTGATAAACCTTGCGGTAAAGCTATTGAAGATCGCGTACACCTGTTGGAATATGCCGGTGATTTTGAACCGATTGATTATACTCCAAAGTTATTTCTTTCGGAAGACGAGAAAAAAGAAGACTGGCTGGGAAAATACAAAGACAAAAAAGTAATTGTGTTAGGGGTTTTGGGAAGTACCCCTCAAAAATCGATGCCGTATGAATATGTCGCCGAAATGGTGGATTTTATTACCGCCAATTTTGATGTGTACATCCTTTTTAATTACTCACCCCATCAGAAGGAAGATGCATTTAAGATTTATGAGATGTGCCAACACAAAGAACGTATCATTTTGGACATTTATGCTCCGTCGATTCGTGATTTTGTAAAGTTAATGAGCCAGTGTGATGCTTTAGTAGCCAATGAAGGCGGAACGGTACATATTGCTAAAGCGCTGAACAAACCCACCTTTACCATTTTCTCACCTTATGTAAACAAAGCGCATTGGGCTAGTTTTGAAGATGGAAAATTCCACCACTCCATTCATCTGTTAGATGTAAAACCCGACTTATTTGACAGTTTCACTTATGAGGAACGCAAAAAAATCGAACAGAATCCGCACGAGTTGTACAAACAGCTATCTCCGGAAATCATTTTACCACAATTGGATGTTTTTCTGAAAAACAATTTATAAAAAAAGGCTCCACAGAGCCCTTTTTTATTTTATAAACTTTTCCATGTACCAATCCACCTGTTTCTGAAGACCTTGCTTCAGGTTGGTTTTTGGTTCGTAACCCAACAGCATTCTGGCCTTATCAATCACAGCCGCCGTTCGTTGCTGATCGCCTTTACGGGGAGGTTTGTGGTCTATTATCAGTTGTTTGTTCATAATGGCTTCCACCGCATGGATTCCTTCCTGCGTCGTGTTGACCTCATCCGTACCGAGATTTATAATTTCTCCGTTCACCTTATCTTCTTTTCCAATAATTGCAGCTAATCCTTCTACAATATCGCCAACATAAGTAAAACTTCTTTCGTGTTTTACACTGCCTTCAAATAAAGGAAAAGGTTTGTCATAATAAAGGTTTTCAATTAATTTGGTATACAGTTTTTCCGGACGTTCACGAGGACCGTACACAGAGTACAAACGGATAGAACAGGCGTTTAGTTTTCCGGTTCGTTGCAATCCCAAAGCCAATTGTTCACCGGCCAGTTTGGTCACTCCATAAAAAGAAACAGGTTTTGGCGGTACCGTTTCATCTACCGTTGCTTCAATTCCGTAAACGGAAGAAGTGGCAATATTGACAAACGATTTCAGGTTCGGATTGTATTGTAAAACGGCTTCCAAAAGATTTTGGGTCGCATAGATATTATTGTCAACATACTCATTTAACGTGGTATCGGAAGAAATTCCGGGTTGTGCCGCTAAATGGAAAACATAGTCATACGGTATTGCGAAAACATCACTCAAATCGCCGTTTAATTCCTTTCTGAAAATAGAAATCCCCTGCTCTTTCAAATCGTTGGCATTCAATTCTTTCAGACTTACATCGTAATAGTCATTGAAATTATCAACACCAAAAACTTCATGTCCGAGCGATTTCAATTTTTCACAAAGATGTGAAGCGATAAATCCGGCTGCTCCGGTAACCAATATTCTCATGGTATTATTTTTCAGTTTTCTGGATTCCAAATGGTGTCCATTTTAGTTTTTTCTGCTTAACTTCTTTTCGGATCGCTAAATTAGCGGCTAATGATTCGGGCGTTTTGTAGCCTCTTGCATGATCCAAATGTAAAACTATGGCTTTGTGACGAATTTGTTTTCCTTTTACTCCATAATTTTCAAGACGTTCCCCAAATTCTCTGTCGGGACCGCCATATTTCATACGCTCATCGTATCCGTTTATAGCAATCATATCGGCTTTAAAACCCGACGAATTACAGTTATTAAACGAAGGTGTTGTAGGTGAAATCAAATCTAATAAATCACCAATTATTTTATTGGCACCCAATTTCAGCATATTGGAAAATCCTAATGTATCGATTGATTTTAACCATTTTACATCAAAACATCTTCCGGAAACGATATCCTCTTTAGAGATGTGTTTACTTGTTTTCATGGTTAGCTTGCAATACCCTCCTGATAAAAATCTCCCTTTTTCAGCATATTTGGCGTGAATTTCCACAAAATCCTTACGTGGAATACAATCACCGTCTGTCATTAAAATATAATCATGTGAAGCCTCAACAATCGCAACATTCAATAATTCCTGTCGGCGATAGCCCAAATCCTCATGCCATAAATGACGTACGGGAACAGGATAATTGGAAGCATAACTGTCTATTAATGCTTTGGTTGAAGGTCTGGAACCGTCGTCGGCAATAATGAGTTCAAAATCCTTATAGGTTTGAACGCTGTAACCGATTAGCACTTTTTCCAACCATTCTTCTGCATTATAGGTACTGACAATTACGGATATCTTCATTTTATATACTGTATTACTAAAATTTCAAAAAAAACACTTCTTAGATCAGAACGGATAATTATTTATTCTTATCACACTGTAAAACAACTGTCGAAAATTTCAATTGTTTTCCTTTACGTCCCAATACTGCTAAATTTTCACCGGTTACACAATTTTCCGATTGTTTTTTATCCTTCATAAAATCAGATAAGGCTTCCAAATCTTCTTTCCAAAGAGAGGCATTATCAAAATTAAACTGATTTCCTACTTTAAATATTCGGTTTAAAAAAGAACCCGATAGGCCTTTTGAAAAACGAAAAACATCTGAGAACCTTGATTTAAAACCATTTACTTTCAGCCAGTCCATTTCAAAACAGACACCGGAATAAATCGTCTCTTTAGTTATCTTTTTTACCACCTCACTGCTCAGCACATTGCTTGATCCGCTAAGATAAAACCCTTCTTCTCTGTATTTAACATGCTGTTCTACAAAATCATAGCGCGGAATCCCTGAAGCATTGGCAAAAAGTATGTATTCCGTAGTTGCATTCGAAAGAATTGACGCTGTATTTTCTTTAAAGCTATCCTTATCATCAACAAAAACAGTCGTTACAGAATAAAACAGTTGCGGTTTAACTGCGTTCAAAATTTGCTGAATTTCGGTATCGTATGACGAGACCAAAAACAATATTTCAAAATTACGATACGTTTGCGCATTATATCCCAACAACACTTTTTCTGTGCTTTCGGGGGAATATTGGGCGGTTAAAACTACTGAAACATTCTTTCGCATAATAGCGCAAAGGTAACCTAATTTTACTAAATTTGTTTTTCCAATTAAAAATAATGAGTACACTTTCGGTTATAATTCCTACCTATAATGAGATTGATTATATTGAAGATGCGGTAAAATCGGTGGATTTTGCAGATCAGATTATTGTTATTGATTCATTCAGCTCCGATGGAACAAAAGAAAAGGCATTGGCATTAGGCTGCACGGTACTGGAACGAAAGTTTGACAATTTCTCCAATCAAAAAAATCACGCAATAAACCATGCTACCGGAGATTGGGTACTTTTCATTGATGGCGACGAACGGGTGACCCAAAAACTTAAACTCGAAATTCTGGACGTTATAAAATCCGGAAAACACAGTGGTTACAAAATTAATTTTCCACATTTTTATATGAATCGTTTTTTATACCACAAAGTCGATCGTGTGGTTCGACTGGTAAAAAACAACAACATTCACTTTACAGGAGATGTCCATGAAAAACTGCATGTGGATGGCAGTATCGGACAATTAAAAAATTTCATGATTCATTATACCTACAAAGGCTTTTTTCATTTGTTGCAAAAGAAAGATTCCTATGCATGGTTTCAGGCCAATACTGCCGTACAGAAAGGAAAAAAAGTTACCTATTTTCATTTGTTTTTTAAACCCTTTTACCGCTTTTTATCCTCTTACATTTTTAAAAGAGGCTTCATGGACGGTGTTCCCGGCTTGGCATTGGCCAGTGTAAATGCCTATGGGGTTTTCTCGCGTTATGCCAAAATGTTGTTACTTCAGAAAAAACTAAAATAGTTTTAGTTTCCCGAAACGCAATTTCAGTTTGAATTTCAGGAAGCTGTCATCCCCTTTAACATCAATACGCATAATTTCATACGGATTTTTAAATGGGAACCTGTTGATTTTATTCCCGATGCGCAATCCCGCTTTTATTCCGTTTTGCATTAGAACCGCTTTAAATTTCGATTTTTGGGGTTCTTTTTTCGGATAATTTCCATACGGATAAGCCACTGCGTTATATACTTTCAGGTTGTATTTTTTTATTACCGAGAAACAATTATTGAAATCTTCATTCATTTCAGCTTCGGATAGAGCCGAATATTTTTTATGAGCATACGAATGCAGTCCCAATTCGATATGCTCCGGAAGATTTTGCAGTTGTTCCGCCGACATAATTTTTTCGGTTCCGTTATTCCAGCTATCGGTTTTCCCCACATATGCAAAAGGAACAAAAAAAGTAGCTTTCAGATTGTATTTCTTCAAAAGATCAACGGCAATCAGCTGATTTTCGGTAACATCATCAAAGGTAATCACTACATTTTTCCCTGAAACTGCAGCTTTATTTTCGAGTTCGGAAAGATGAAAACTATTATAGTTATTCTCGGCCAGATAACGAAAATGACGTTCTAAATTTTGCACGGAAATTGTAAGTCCGCCGCTTATTTTATCATCTTCAGAAACATTGTGATACATCAAAATCGGCAATCGAGTCATTTCGTTATTTTATATTAGTAAATAATTGTAAAATTATTACATTTGCTTTTATATACACCAAAACAGAACCCAAATTAATTTGAAATCAAAAATAACTGCGTTAGCAATTACTTTAAATGAAGAAGAAAACGTAAAACAATATGTTGAGAGTTTGTCTTTTGCAGATGAAATTATTTTTGTAGATTCCAACAGTACCGACAGAACCGTTGAAATTGCTAAAAGCATGGGGGTTACTGTAATTCAAAGAGACTTCGATAACTTTTCCAACCAGCGTAATTTTGCCATCGCTCAGGCGAAAAGCGATTGGATTGTTTTTTTTGATCTGGACGAAATCGTTACTCCCGAACTAAAGGCCGAAATTATATCGGTTACCTCCTCTCCTTCCGACTGCATTGCCTATTATGTGAAACGAAATTTTCATTTTATGGGAAAACAGATAAAATTTGGAGGCTGGCAATCGGATAAAGCCATTCGGGTTTTCAATAAAAATTATTGTAAATACAATGGTCTTGTTCATGAAACCGTTGTGGCAAACGGAAAAGTAGCCTACCTGAAAGAACGCGTAAACCATTTCAGTTACCGAAGTTTTGACAATTACAACAATAAACTGAATTTGTACAGCAAACTTCAGGCAGAAAGCCTTTATGTAAAAAACAGAAGACCAAACGCCTATCATTTTTTTATCAGACCCAAATACCGGTTTTTGTGGCAGTATTTTTACCGTTTAGGTTTTTTGGATGGTAAAGAAGGTTTTATCTTGGCCTATGTTCATGCGTTTTCTGTATTCAAGCGGTATTTACAACTTTGGATGATGTACCGAAAAATTGAATAAAGGCGTTATTTAATTGGCACGCTAACATTTTTCAACTACTTTTGGTTATAATTTTTGCTATGAAAAAGCTACCAACCTGTTCGTTAGTAACTCCCACCTATAATTGGCCAGAAGCACTGGAATTGCTGCTATTGAGTATTCTAAACCAAACGCATTTACCCAATGAGGTACTGATTGCCGATGACGGTTCAAAAGAAGAAACAAAGCAATTAATCGAAAAATTTCAGAAAACCTTCCCGGTTCCTCTTATTCATATTTGGCACGAAGACAACGGCAATCAAAAGCCAAAGATTATGAATAAAGCCATTGCTGCCGCCAAATACGATTATATTATCGAAATAGACGGCGATATCATCATGCATAAAAACTTCGTTGAAGACCATCTGAATTTTGCTGAAAAAGGCATCTATCTTTTCGGTTCACGTGTCAACATTCAGAAAAACATATTGGAATCGCTGTTTAAAAATAAAACAATTCATTTCAATTATTTTTCAAAAGGGATAAAAAAAAGAGGGCGCACCATTCGGATTCCTTTCCTGATGAATTTTGCAAAATACCATGAAAAGCGTTCGGGAAAACTTCGGGGCTGTAATATGTCGTTCTGGAGAAACGATTTCATTAAAATTAACGGTTTCAATGAAAGCCTAGTAGGTTGGGGAATTGATGATTCTGAGATGATTCAGCGTTTACACAACATCGGCATTAAAGGAAAACGATTAAAACACGCCGGTCTTGCGTATCATATTTATCATAAAGAACAATCGAAAAGCCATATCGAGATTAACAATCTGATTGAAAAAGAAACAACAGAAAAAAAATTAACCACTATAGACAAAGGAATTAACCAGTATTTATGATGTTTAAAAAAAAATATGAAGTTGCCGTAATCCTGATCAATTACAATTCCTCTGCTTATACGATTGATTGTATCAAACGTACTATCGAAAAAACCAGCCCATCGCTTTCCTATCAGATTGTAGTGGTCGACAACGCCTCTGCAAAAGAGGATTATAAAACACTGGAAGCTTTTTTCGTTTCGGAAAACTTTGAAAATATATCCTTAATCCGTAGCAATATCAACACCGGTTTTGGTGCCGGAAACATGTTAGGTGTTCATTATGCGAATGCCGATTTCTATGCTTTCATGAACAATGATTCTTTGTTATTAAACGATTGTCTGTCCATTATTCTGAAAGCAATGAAAAACAACCCGGAATACGGAATTTGCGGGCCGCTCTGTTATAAGGAAGACATGAGCCTGTTACCTACAATCGATCATTTTGCTTCTCCGGCAAAAGAGTTTTTAGGACGAAAGTTTTTAGAAAAAATCAACCCAATCAAATATCCGAACCGCAAAACAAAATATACCGTACCACAACAGGCACAATTTGTATCCGGCAGTTTTATGGTGGTTAAGGCAGACGATTTTAATGCTGTGGGAGGTTTTGACACCAATATTTTCCTCTATTATGAGGAAACAGATTTATGCAAACGCCTTTTAAAAATAGGTAAAAAAGCGTTTCTTATTCCTGAAGCCGAGTTTATTCATTATCACGGAGGAAGTACGCCAAGTGCTCTTGCTATAAAAATAGAACTGAAAATTTCCCTCTTATATATTATTCGAAAACATTACGGAGTCCTTTGGCACAGAATATTGTTAAGCCACCTTCAAATACAGTATTTTTTTAAAAGTTTTTTCAAACCAAAATACTGGCCACTCTTTAAAGTACTTTTAAAAGGAGCTTCTTTATCGGATTCATTAAAAACAAAACAGAAAATCGTCCGGTTAGAATAAACGTTTAATATTGTTGAATATTTTTCTGTAGAAAACATTATCCTTAAAAGTTCGGTATTCATTTCTGGAATGTTCCAATTCCTTAATCAGTCTTTGGAAGAAAGCCGCTTTGTATTGATCGTCTAAAGAATCATAAATCATGGTATAAGCACGGTTTAGGTTTTCATCCATGTGAGCCGAATCTTTAGTCATCCCTTTTTTGTGAACACGGTAATATGCCATGACTTTGTTTACATAGCTTACATTCGGTTTTTTTCTAAAAACATCAATCCAGAACTTCCAGTCTTCTTTCGCTTTCAGTGCTTCACTGAATGTAACATTCTCCAACAACGCTTTTTTAAAGAATCCGCAGTGAATCGGAATTGTATACACTACATCCCATTTTAACAATATAGATTCAAACGAAAATTCCTGTTTGCTTAAATCGCAAAAAGCCCTTTTCAGCTTTGACATTGTTTTTTTAAAACGCTTGAAATCCGTAATCACGATATCGGAACCGTTTTCTTCCGCCGATTTAAGGGAGATTTCAAATTTTTCATTGCCTAAAATATCATCAGAATCCAAAAACTGAACATATTCCCCTTTTGCCACTGCTAATCCGGCATTTCTGGCACTGCTTAATCCCCCGTTAGGCTTGGAAACATATACGAATCGCGAATCTTTATCCGTCCAGTCTTTTGCAACCGCTTCCGTATTGTCCGGGGAACCGTCATTTACGATGATACATTCCCAATCGCTGTAGGTTTGATTTAAGACGGAATGCAGGGTTTCATCAAGAAAATGAGCCTGATTGTAACAAGGAATAATCACAGAAATTTTAACAGATGCCATAAAAATTATACTTTTGAACAAATATAGTATTATCAGGAAATATTAGCGAAATAAACTTTCAATGAAGCTTTCAAAAAAAATAAAAAAAAACTTAGCTACGTTACAGTACCTGAAATTAAGAAAGAAAATTAATGACAATTCATACTTTTTCTTTTTCCCTTTCTATCATGTTGGTGGAGCGGAACGGGTTCATACCGACATTTTAGAAGTCTTCAAGAATGATAAAACGCTTTGTTTCATCACGAATACTTCCAAAAACGAAGCGTTTAAAAGCGATTTCGAACAAAATTCTGAAATCCTGTATATGGGAAATCTAATTCGCAGTCCGTTCAAAAAATGGGTTGTGAAACTGATTTCCGAAACCATCAACAAAAAAGAGAACCCTGTTGTTTTTGGCTGTAATTCTGCTTTTTTTTACGATTTGGTTCCGCATTTTGCACCACATGTTAAAGTGATTGACCTTATTCATGCTTTTTCGGAAAATGGCCCGGAAATCTGGAGCCTTCCCGTGGCTGAACGCATCGATAACCGGGTAATTCTAGGAAAAAAAACAGCTTCCGATTTTAAAAATCTTTATGAAAACCGGAACAAGCCAAAGGAACTTGCAGACCGATTGGTAATTATCCCGAATAAAGTAAGCACGCCTGAAAAATTAACCCAAAAGGACTTTCAAAACAAATTTCAAATCCTTTATGTAGGTCGAAACAGTCCGGAAAAACGCGTTTCCATTGTTTTTGAAATTGCCGAAAAATGCCTTCAGAAAAACTTACCTGTAACTTTTAACATCATAGGGGATTTTAGCAATTACAACAATGCCATACCCGGGAATGTAACGTTGGTTGGAGAACTGGACTGTAAAAAACAACTAGATGACTATTACAAAAAAAGTCATCTGTTGCTGATTACCTCCTACCGGGAAGGTTTCCCAATGGTTATTTTGGAAGGAATGAGTTATGGCGTTATACCAATCAGTACCGATGTTGGAGAAATCAACTCCCTAATTTCGGAAGAAAAAGGCACCGGGTTTCTTATTCCGAATGAAACCAACGAAACGGCAACTGCAGAAAATTTTGTAAACCGTATCGAATATTGCATTACCAATTCCCATATCATGCAGCAGTTTTCGGAAAACACCTTTAACTGTGTGAAAGAAAATTTCAGTTTTGAAAAATTTGCCACAGCATACAGAAACCTATTCTTAAAACAAAAAATCTAACGATGTTTTTATCCATTATCATACCTGTTTACAACACTAAACCGCAATTTATCAAAGAATGTCTTGATAGCATTGACAGCATCAAAATTCCGGAAACTTATGAAGTGGTAGTAGTGAATGACGGTTCAAAAAACGAAGAAACGCTTCATTACCTGAAAACCCTGGATAGCAACAAATACAAAGTCATTGATAAGCCTAATGGCGGACCAAGTTCTGCCAGAAACGAAGGAATAAGAATAGCAACTGGAAAATACATTTTCCCATTAGACTCTGATGATGTACTGTATTACGAGTTTAACAAATTCCTTACCACCTTAAAAAACAATCCCAAAATCGATGTCTTATATGGCGATTTACTGATATTCGGAGACGAAGAAAGAAGGGTAAAATATCCTAAGTTCAACAAAATGAAACTTTGGTTCGACGAAAATATAGTTCAGGGCTTGTCCTTCTACAAAAAAACGCTTTGGGAAAAAATTGGCGGTTATGACGAAAGCTTTAAAGCTATCGAAGACTATGATTTTTGGACCAGATGCGCAATAGAAAATGCCTGGTTTGAACATATCCCTTACTGTAGTTTCAAATACCGAATCATTAACGATGGAAATTCAAGAAATCAGGAAACACAGAAAATCATGGAGCAGTATCTCAAAATAATGAGAGATAAAATACCCGCTTCTTTGATTACAAAAGAAGTAATAAACGATTACGTTATTCACACATTCAAAAACAAAAAGCGAAAAGCACTGGGACTACTCTTATATGTATACACCCCCGGATTTTATAGTTTATTAACCAAATTAAAACTGTTCAGTTATAAAGATAAGTTCATATAATTTTCAGTCCGTATTCCCTAAAAAGCAAAATGTTTTTATCATAGAATCTTTTTATTATTAAAATATATGTCAGACATCAATACCGAAGTACACAACGCCTACGAAGTTATTAAAAACGGCGGCATCATTCTTTACCCTACCGATACCGTTTGGGGCATTGGCTGTGATGCTTCTAATCCGGAAGCAGTGAAGAAAATCTACGCCCTGAAACAACGGGAAGAAAGCAAAAGCATGATTGTTTTGATGAATGGCGAAAAAATGATGTATACCGTTTTCAAAGACATTCCTGAAGTAGCTTGGCAAATTCTGGATTTATCTGAAAAACCAACTACTTTAATCCTTGACAATCCCAGAAATGTGGCTCCGAATGTTATTGCCGAAGACAAAACCTTGGGAGTACGAATTGTAAAAGAACCGTTTTGTTTCAAGCTGATGGAACGCATGAAAAAACCCTTAGTTTCCACTTCGGCAAATATTTCCGGAATGTTTACACCAAAATCTTTCAAAGAAATCAGTCCCGAAATTTTAAAAGGTGTGGACTATGTGGTAAATTTGCACCACGATAAAATTTGCGATAAACCTTCGACCATCATTAAATTAACCAGTGACAGTCAGGTTAAAGTGATTCGAAAATAACACTATTTGTCATTCTGAGTCTGTCGAAGAATCTCATAATTTAACTATTAGACAGGATTCCTCCTTACGCCGGAATAACAAAACTGAACCTTTGAAATGAATTACAAAGACGCTTTACAAGATAAAATATTTAAAATAATCGCTCAGGCAGCCAACGAACTTAACGTAGAAAGCTACGTCATCGGCGGTTTTGTACGTGATTTAATTTTAAAACGCGATCATAAAAAAGACATTGATATTGTAGCCGTTGGCAGCGGTATCGAATTGGCGTTAAAAGTATCCGAACTTATTCCAAACAAACCAAAAGTTCAGGTTTTTAAAAACTACGGAACGGCGATGTTGCGCTATAACGACATGGATATTGAATTCGTTGGTGCCAGAAAAGAAAGTTACAACCACGACAGCCGTAACCCGATTGTGGAAGACGGAACGCTGGAAGACGATCAAAACCGACGTGATTTCACCATTAATGCGTTAGCGCTTTCTCTAAATGAAAGCACGTTTGGCGAACTTGTGGATCCTTTTAACGGCTTGACGGACATGGAAAACAAAACCATCAAAACGCCTTTAAATCCGGATATTACCTATTCTGATGATCCGTTGCGTATGATGCGCGCCATTCGTTTTGCTTCCCAACTGAATTTCGAAATCGAAGCCGAATCCTTAGCTTCCATCACCAAAAATAAAGACAGAATTAGCATTATTTCCGGAGAACGCATTGTGGATGAACTGAATAAAATTCTGATGTCGGATGTCCCTTCCGTTGGATTTTTACTGTTGTACCAAACCGGATTGTTAGACATTATCCTTCCGGAACTGACCGCATTAAATCAGGTGGAAGAAATTGAAGGCCATACGCACAAAAACAACTTTTACCATACGTTGGAAGTAGTGGATAATATTTGTCCGAACACCGATGATGTTTGGTTACGCTGGTCGGCGTTACTGCACGACATCGGAAAAGCACCTACAAAACGCTACAACAAAAAACAAGGCTGGACCTTTCATGGGCATGAGTTTTTAGGAGGAAAAATGGTGAAGAAGATTTTCGAACGTTTGCACATGCCGTTGAACCAAAAGTTGAAATTCGTTCAGAAAATGGTCATGATGAGTTCGCGCCCAATTGTACTGGCTCAGGATATCGTAACCGATTCTGCCGTAAGACGTTTGGTGTTTGACGCTGGTGAAGATGTGGAAAACCTAATGACGTTATGTGAAGCGGACATCACGACGAAAAACCCTAAAAAATTCCAGAAATACCATAACAATTTCAAAATCGTTCGCGAGAAAATTGTGGAAGTGGAAGAACGCGATAAGGTACGGGTGTTCCAACCACCAATTTCCGGGGAAGAGATCATGGAACTGTTTAATTTACAGCCTTCAAGAGAAATCGGTATTTTGAAAGAAGCGGTGAAAGAAGCAATTCTGGAAGGAGAAATTCCGAATGAATATCAAGCTGCATATGATTTTGTTTTAATAAAAGCTGAAAAAATGGGACTGAAAAAAGTGGCAAAATAACTGAATTACCAGGTTTAAAAGTCAGAATGTCGATTTAAAACTTTGAAAACTCAAAAACTCAGCAACTTTGAAACTTTGTAACTCTAAAAAAAAATGAAAAAAGAAGACAAATCCGTTATTATCTGGTTGTTATCCGGTTGCGCATTATTGTTCATCATGGTGATGGTTGGCGGTATCACCCGATTGACCAACTCCGGTTTATCGATGACCGATTGGCATTTAATTACCGATACGTTTCCGCCACTAACAGAAGAAAAATGGGAACACGCTTTTGAAGAATACAAGAAATTTCCGGAATACAAATTAATCAACATTCATAACGATTTTGATTTAAGCGATTACAAATTCATCTATTTCTGGGAATGGTTCCACCGTTTCATCGGACGTATCATCGGAATGGTTTTCATTATTCCGTTCGTGTATTTCTTAATCAAAAAACGTTTATCGGCTGAAACCATCAAAAAATGCATTGTGCTTTTGGGAATGGGTGCCTTTCAGGGATTCTTGGGTTGGTTCATGGTAAAAAGCGGTTTGATTGACAATCCCGATGTGAGTCATTTTCGTTTATCGTTGCACCTAACGTTTGCTTTCATCACTTTCGCCTACACGCTTTGGGTAGCGCTGGATTTGATTTACCCGAATAAAATTGAAGTTATAAAGCCGTTGCGTACAATCGCAAGAATTGCTTTAGTTGTACTGATTATCCAAATTATTTACGGCGGATTCGTGGCTGGTTTAAATGCCGGTTTAATCCACAACCATTGGCCGTTAATGAGTGACGGTCAGTTTTTCCACGAAAGTATTGCTATGGAAAAAGATTCGTGGTTATTACGCCTTACCGAAGGAAAAAGCGGCGTGCAATTCGTACACCGAACCATGGCTTATGTAGTAGTTGGTTTGATGTTGTATCTGTACTTCCAAAGTAAAAAATATGTACTGAATACCACTCAGAAAAAAGGAGTTACCACTTTGGTGGCGATTGTTTTTGTTCAGTTTGCTTTGGGCGTTTTCACACTGTTATTCCATGTTCCGCTTTGGTTGGGACTGGCGCATCAGTTGGTAGCTTTCGTATTATTATCTACAATGGTTTTTACCTTACACCGTTTTAGCAAATAAGACTTTAAAATAGTATAGTACTCAAAAGACGACCGAGTAATCCGATCGTCTTTTGAATACTTTTTTAACCCAACCATTCTTTAAAATCACTCACCCTTTCTCTTGCCACAATTACCTCATCATCGGTATACGTCGGCAAAACTACTTTTAAACGGGAATTGCTATACAATTGGATTTCTTTAATTGCTTTTGTGGCCACAATGAATTTTCGGCTAACGCGGTAAAAATCTTTGGGATCCAATTCCGTTTCAAGCAGTTCCAAAGTACCGTCCAGCAAATAATCACGATTGTCGAGCGTATGCAGATATGTTCCTTTATTTTCACTGTAAAAACATTCTACCTCATCCACAGGAATCAATTTTAACTGTTGTCCGATTTTTACGGTGAAGCGTTTTTTGTAATCCTTATCAATTGGATTGACCAACATTTTCTTAATCATTTCAAAATCCAACGACAGATTTTGCGGTTGGTTTCGCGCTTTGAATTTGTTAACGGCAACTTCCAGATCGTCTTCATCAATTGGTTTCAGAAGATAATCAATGCTGTTCAGCTTGAAAGCCCGAAGCGCATATTCGTCGTACGCTGTGGTAAAAATAACGGCGCTTTTGATGTCTATTTTTTCAAAAATTTCAAACGACAATCCGTCCGACAATTGAATATCGAGAAAAATCAAATCAGGATGCGGATTGTTCTGAAACCAATCCAATGATTCTTCTACCGAATGTAACATGGTATTGATGTTCAGTCCTAATTTTTCTACTTTCCGTTGCAATAAACGTGCAGCGGGTTTTTCGTCTTCGATGATAATAATGTTCATTTTTTCTAAAGTAACTAAGGTTCTGAAGAACTGAAATCTTATTTTATATTCTTATTCAAAAATGTATTTTTCCAATCCAGGCCAAATTTGCTGCAACTTTACTCTTGGTTTTCGGCAAATATAAACCGGGATGTTGTTTTCTTCGTCAATGGCATATTTATGCGTTACCTTTTTAACGAGTGTGTGTTCTTCAAAAAGTTCATCAACGACATCATCTTCATTACCCAGACTGATTACAACTTCCGGATTTTTCTTTCCGGGGCCCCAACACCAGAAACTTCCGTGACGACTTACCGGATCCGGTAAATTATATTGATCTCCCAAGATTTTCACCGCTCCGGCTTCACCATAATTCTCCGCCAGAATAATACAATTCTCTTTTTCATTCTTTGGCAATGAACGGTAGAGACTGTCCACCAATTTCACCTGTTCGTCCCACCCGAACATGTCGGCATAATCTCCCGTCAGGATAATTCTTCCGTCTTTTTCGGGTTGAAGTTTGTTGTACGCTACAAATTCATCAATCGGTAAAATCGGCGTTGCCATCGGAATGAAGAAAATCGCAGGCACAAATAAAACAGTAGCCACTGCATAATTCCAAACAGGTTTGCGTTCCAGTAATTTTTCGACCTTAACAGCACCCAAAGCGAATAAAATCGGGTAAATCGCAAAGAAATAATACGCTTTCGACTGTAAGAACCACATCGTAAAGAAAATAACCAAAACGGCTACGCCAATACTTTTATATTTCTTCAGTTCCGTATCGAAGAAACTGGCTGACAATCCGATTAAGCTGACAAGTAATGTAAACGGCATTTTGAGTTGTTCCAATGCAAAATCATACGGCCCGATTTCATCCAGCTGACTTTCTTTTAATTGCTGCAAATGCATCAAAAGCGGAAAATGATGCTGGTATTGCCAGATGATATTCGGCAAAACAATCAAAAAAGCAATACTTCCCGAGATGTAAATCCATTTGCTTCGAAATACTTTTCCTTTCTCAAAAAACAGCAGCCCCACGGCAATTCCCAATCCCCAAACCACAAAAGTGTATTTGTTCAGGAGTCCGATTCCCGCCGTAATTCCGAGATAAATAAGAAATTTTATGTTTTCCGTATTCAAATAGCGAACAAGAAAATAAAACCCTAACGTCCAGAAAAGCTGATCAAACGCCACCGGTTGAAAAAGCGTATGGTTCCGAAAGAAAGGGATGAAAGCCAAAACGGAAATTCCGGCTACCATTATTGCATTTTTCTTTCCGCCGAGTTCTTTGGCAATCATACAGCACAATACCAAAATTGCCACTCCGGCTAAAGTAGGAAACAGTCGAACTCCAGATAACGAGTATCCGAATACAAAATGGGCCAACTTTCCAACAACCGCTATAAATGGCGGAAATTCCATGTACCCCCAATCCAAATGTTCACTTACAGACAAATGCAATAATTCATCTCGATGAAAACCATAATTGCGGTTCGCAACAAGATGAATTACTAATTTCACAAGCGATAATACAAAGATAATTGGAAGGTATTTTTTCATTTTTGAAAGGTTCTGAGATTCTAAAACGCTAAGGTAGTTAGATTTGTTTTTCTTCTTAAGAATGTTCTTGATTTTATGTAGTCCGCTTTCAGACTTCTGCTTTCAGACTTCTGCTTTCTGCTTTCTGCCACCTGCCATCTGCTTTCTGCCACCTGCCACCTGCCACCTCTTATCTGAACACTGAAATCACTCCCATCGCTCCTGTTTATCCTTCCCCATCAGCTCTTTAATTTTCTTTTCTTCCCATTCTTTTCCGAAAATTAAATGATGTCCGAAAACACTAACACCATGCGCCAGTAAACCGATTCCCCAAAAGAAAGCCGTAAAAAAGTTCTCAAACTGAAAATAGCTTTCCCCTGGATCTAAGTTGCTGATGTTTAAGAAAACAATCATAATATTTACCAAAATATATGCAGCAAGATGCGAATAAAAGCCTTTCAACCGTTTTACCCTTTTTTGAGCATATTGGTAACGCTCTTCGAAGTTATTCTCAAAATTATCCATAACAACGATTATTTAAATTGATTTTTACGACGCTCTTCTTCTTCCATAAACTCTTTCATTTTTCGCTCTTCCCAGTCTTTTCCAAGAAAAGGGACACGATTAAAAACACGTAATCCGTGAAAAAGCACTCCGATTCCCCAGCCCAACATCGGCCAGTAAAACCAAAGATGTTCCGGAGATGTTACTAAATTAACGATCATCAAAAACACGTTCACCACGATGTATGCCGTAAGGTTTCCGTAAAATCCTTTTACTTCCTGAACCCTTTTTTTTGCTATGTTATAGCGTTCCTCTTCTGTATAATTTCGTTCCATGATTATTGCCAATTTTGATGATTTGATTCCGAATTTAAAATCTTATTCAGTTGTCGGTTTTCCCAATTTTTGCCCAACACAATTTCTTTCATAAACAATTTGAGTCCCTGAACAATTAGAACCACTGTCCAGCATAACATAAAAAACCAGTTGATATATTCCAGCGGAGGGAAATTGAGCGGCGCATTACAATATTTCTTCAAAATAAAAACTGTCATTCCGATGGCATACATAAACAAATGCTTAAAAAAACGTTTGATTTTATGAATCCGTTTGGCCGCTATTGCTTCCAGTTCCATCTGTTGATAATTTGTTGCATTGCTTCTCATCTCTATTTCCAGTTTTGCTTTTCGTTGTTCTTATTTAAAATTTCCCTCATTTTACGTTCTTCCCAACGCGAACCGTAGCCAAAAATTCCGAATCCTTGCATTATCAGTCCCATTCCCCATCCCAACGTTGGGAACCAAAACCATTGGAATTTAGACGAAAACTGCAAATTGATAAAGATTAAAAACGGAATCACAACGCAATAGGAAATTAAACTTCCGTAAAACCCGCGAATGGCTTCCACTCTTTTTTTAGCTTTATAATATGAAGACTCGTCGTTATAGGTGTAAGTGGCTTCCATAATTCCTACTTGTTTGGTTAATAACGGTAGTGCTACCGTAAATTCTTTTTCGTTTTGTGTGATGCTGACTTTCCGGTCGGTTAAAATTGCGTACCGACTGATGATGTTTTGCAATCCAACCCCCTGACGGTCTTTCAGTACTTCTTTTTTCTGATAATCGTTTTGTACAATCAGGAAATTATCGCGCTCGAAAATCCGGATGTGTAACGGTTTCTTCTCGCTCACCACATTGTGTTTCACCGTATTTTCCAGCAAGAGCTGCAACGATAACGGAACCACTTTCGCCTCCGGATTGTTCACTTTTTCCGGCAATTCATAGAAAATACTGTTCTCAAAACGCATTTTCAGCAAATTCATATAAGTTTTAGCAAAGGCAAGTTCTTCTTCAATACTTACCAGTTCCTTGTCGCGTTGCTCCAGAACATAGCGGTAGATTTTTGAAAGTGATGCAGTGAACTTTTGTGCATTTTCCGGGTTCTCTTCAATCAGCGAACTCAGCACATTCAAACTGTTGAACAAAAAGTGCGGATCAATCTGATTCTTTAAACTTTCAAACTTTGCCGAAGCCGTTCCCGCAATAATTTTCTGTTGCTTAACTCTGTTCTCCTGATACGAACGATAGAAATATCCCAAATGAACAACAAGCGTAATAATAAATGTTACTATCGTGGCCACCACATAATTCCCCGCATGCTCATGGGCCAAAAAATCTTCTAAAGTGCTTTTGTTAATTACCACTTCTTCAAAAACCCGCAACAGAAAAATAATGAAAACCGAAGTAAAAAAGGAACTTATAAACCCGATGAGCAATCGTTTGAACGAAAACCGGTCATCAGTAAAAATGCGGTCTAAAAAAATGAACAATATCGAATTCGCCATATACAAACAAACTGAATACAATAACGTATACTGTAAGTTCATCAGCAACCGCCGATCCAAGGCAACCGTTCCTCCGGTTATCCAACTGATGAATAACAGCAGAAAGAAAACCATTAGCCCAATGGCAACCGAACGTAAAAAATGTTTCAGATATATATTCATTTTAATAAGAATAACTGAGTGACTAAGTAACTAAGTAGCAGCGTCACTTAAAGATTTATTTCCCGCAATTTTTTAAAGCTTCCTGTGCTCTGTCCAATCCCCAACTTGGATGAAAAGCAGTTTCCGGTTTAAATTTAGCAAATAACCCTAGAGAACGCTCAATTTCCGCACACATTGGTTTGGTATCCGTGCCCCAGTATTTCGCGCCGCCAATTTCAAATTCGGCTTTAGAGAACACCACTCGTGGGTTTTCCGGTGCAATGGCTTGTGCTTTATAGTATTGTTCCATGGCTTTGCTGGAATATTTCATACCATTAGTCATCGGATCCTGAACAATCCACGCAGTATAAATCATTGCTTGTGCCACCATTAATTCGGGGTTATTCGGACTAATAGCCGTAGCATTGTCCAAAGCCTGTTGTGCTTTATCCAAATAAGCCGGTGCTTTCGATTTGTCCTGCAATTTGAATACTTCAATCGTGTTAATAAACGCTACATAATAATTCGGCAGCCAGTTTGTTTTTTCCACCGAGGCAATTCTTTCAAAAATGGCGGTTGCTTCTGCCGTTTTTCCTTCTTTCCACAATCCCATGGCTTTCCCCATTCCTTGTTCGTACTGTGATGGCGACTGAGCAAATGCCAATCCGCAGATAAAAAATACTAATGCTGTGATAATTCTGGTCATAATTTCTATTCGTTTAATTAGTTATTGATTTTTGTTATTGATGAATGATTGAAACCTTTAATTTATAGTTCAAATGTAAGTCGGTTTCCCAACCCGTAAAACTTATACTTACTGAACTGTCGAATTTCGAGGATGAATTGTTTTTTTTAGGGGCTAAGGTTCTGAGGTACTAAGGCTCTAAGGTTTATATTTTTCTTCTCACCTCCCTTAGTACTTTAACATTTTTCTTTTTTTTCCTAAGCACCTCAGCTTCTCAGGACCTTAGAACCTTACTCCTTTTCCCTTTTCTCTTTTCTCTTTTCCCTCTTCTCTTTTCCCTCTTCTCTTTTCCCTTTTCCCTTTTCCTCAGCACCTCAGAACCTTAGTCCCTCAGCACCTTACTCTACAAATTCTCCAACTGATTCTTACTCTTATCCTGGCTAATCGTCCAGAAGAACCCGATAAAAAAGAAACGGTCTGCCGGTTGTGTAATCGCCTGACGCTGAAATTGCCCTGCCAAATCCGGGGAATTTGCATACTGATAACCAAAAACATTATCATTCCCCAATACATTTGATACCGAAAAATACAAAATCTTTTGTTGCGAAAGCAAATACGCCCAACTCATACTCAAACTGTTATAGCTTTTGGTCTTCCCGTTCATAAAAGCGGTTTCGTTCGGATTGTCGTAAGGTCGTCCCGTAGCAAAACTGTTGGTAACACTCAACTGCGATTTCCAATCGTTAATCCAGTATTTCCCCACTAAGGAAAGGGTATGATTCGCCACAAAGTTCGGCGTTACTTTCGCTTCATAGTTCTTATAATCGCGTTTGCTGTCGATAAACGAATACGAAACCCAGTAATCCAGATTCTTCACCGATTTATTATCCCTCCAAAACACATCCAGTCCTTTTGCATAACCATAACCATTATTGTTGTATTGACTGTTAAACAAAGGCATATTGCTGTCGTATTTCACCAAATCCTTGTAATCTTTAAAGAAAACTTCGGCACGCAGGGTTTTTCCATTCGTTGCATACAGGTAATTCAAAATGTAATGCGTTGTTTTTTCATAATTGAAATCGGAGTGGAATTTCAGGTAATCCTGTTTCGGGTTCTGATGGAAATCGCCATAGGCTACCGAGAACTGTCCGTTCTTACTCGTTTTATACGCCAATGAAATTCTCGGATCTACAGTACTTTTACCTAACAAATCGCTGTTCATGGCTCTCACACCCACTTTCGCCGCCAATTTCTTCGAGAAGAAAATATCCGTTTCCGCAAACGCGGCTCCTATATTGTTACGATAGCCGTACATGAAATCTCCAAAAGAATAGTCTTTATACGTTTCATCAAAATCGGTAATAAAATAATCCCCCCCGAAAGTCAGATTGATGCGGTCCGAAAATTTCTTGGTCAGCTTCAGTTTCATATGCGACGCATTTTCGCGGTTGTTCAAATCGTTTGCACTCAATCCGATTTTATTCTGACTAAATCCGAAACTAATCCCCGTCTGCACGCTCCAGCCCGATCCGAAACTTCCTTTATAGGACGAATTCAGATAAAAATTATTGTTTTTTGTGTCTACATTCAAAGGCGTTGCCGAATTCACGTCTTTCTGATTCAGATTAAACGTTGCATAATCAAAAGCGGCATAAAACTTAAACAATCCGTTCTCGAAACTTCTTCGGAACACCGATTCACCCGATAGCGATTGATACG
Organism: uncultured Flavobacteriaceae bacterium; assembly: GCA_963812405.1. Classification (GTDB taxonomy): domain Bacteria; phylum Bacteroidota; class Bacteroidia; order Flavobacteriales; family Flavobacteriaceae; genus Flavobacterium. Next base: position 70,279 of record CAWEUV010000002.1, read on the forward strand.
GTTTTACCCAGTCGACATTTTGTTTAATCGCCTTCTGATACGGTTCTAAGTTGATGTAGGACGTATTAAATGTCAAGGAACTTTTCTTCCATTTCTGCGTATTACTCGCACCCAAACCTACCGTCATGAAAGACAGGTTCGTTTGCTCCTGATCGGCTTCATTGGTGGTATTCAACAACAACACGCTCGATAAAGCATCGCCAAATTCTGCCGAATACCCTCCGGTGGAAAACGTCATACCGCTGAATAAAAAGGGTGAGAAGCGTCCTCGTGTTGGCAAATTATTCGCCGTTGCGCCATAAGGTTGTGCTACTCTGATTCCATCCACATAGGTTTGAGTTTCGTCGGATTCCCCACCGCGCACGAACAACCTTCCGCTCTCGCCCACAATCTGTGCGCCCGGTAAAGTTTGCAATGCTCCGATAATGTCTCCTGCCGCTCCTGCCGTGGTCACAATATCCAGCGGTTTCAACGCCGATACTTTCGAATTGTCGCCCGCCTTAAACGTTCCCGCCGAAATCACCACCGCATCCAGCGTGTTCACACTCTCCCGCAATTTCAGGGTTTGCGGCTGATAGGTTTCCATAACAATTGCGGTGCGCTGGGTTTCAAAACTCAAATAAGTCACCACCAAAGTCTGATTCCCTTTTTCAGTTGTTGTAAACGTAAAGTCACCTTTAGCATCAGAGGTCGCACCATCATAAGCGCCTTCAATAAAAACATTGGCGCCTTCAATCGGTTTTCCTTTGTTATCGGTTACTTTTCCCGAAATCGTGGTTTGTGCCAAAAGGCTCATGCTGTACAAGGCAACTAAAAATGTAAATACGGTTTTCATGCAGTTTTATTTTAACAGCACAAATTTGCATCAGAAAAACCATACTTTACAAAAAAGAATGCCGAATTGTTATTTTTTAAGGATGAACTGTTTTTTTTGAAAGGGACTAAGAGACTAAGGCGCTAAGGGACTGAGGCGCTAAGAAACTGAGAAACTTAAATTTTCAATCATCTTCATTTTTGATAACAAAATCTTATTTATTGATAACAGCATATCATTCTTTGATACTATAATCTTCTTCATTGATAACACTATCATTTTTTTTAATTACATAGTTTTATTTATTGATAAACTTGTCCTATTTATTAAAAATAAAATCCTATTATTTGATAACTAAATCTTATTTTTTGATAATATAGTCATACTATTTGATACTAAAGTTTTATTTTTTAATGATTTTTTTCTTACATTCGCATACTATCATTAACACACAAACATCACCTAATTATTTATCCCTTATCCCTATTTACTAAACACTAATCCCTTAACCCTTAAAAAAATGCTGTTCTTCAACTTACAACGCTTAACCAAACTTAAAGGCATCAACCGTCCGTTCTCCTATTTTATGTCGCTTGGCTATCCTCGGGGACTGGCTTCTAAAATGGCACAAAGTCAGATGCAAACCTTCTCAGTAAAACGATTGGAAGAATTGTGCATTCATTTCAATTGCACGCCCAACGACCTTTTCGAGTTTCGTCCGGATTCGAAAAACCCTTTACCCGAAACCCACCCGCTGTATGCGCTAAAACGCGACGACAGCGCAGAAGAGCTCATCAACCTGCTGCACGACCTTCCGGTGGAAAAGATAAGAGCACTTGCCGCACTTATTAAAAACGAAAACAGCAAATAATCGACATTTGTGTATCTTTGATATACACTCAATTGCAATGCTTTATGAAAAATGTATTTTATATCCTGTTGCTCGTGCTCAACATCAGCACACTTTCGGCACAAAAAACAGAAACCACCTACGACGAAAAGCTAGCCAAAGCTTTAGGCGGCAACGACAACGGCATGAAAACCTATGTGTTCTGCCTACTTAAAACCGGTTCCAATACTACCGCTACCAAAGAAGAAAAAAACAAGTATTTCGAGGGACACATGGCCAACATCAACCGTCTTGCCAAGGAAGGCAAACTAATCGTAGCCGGTCCGTTCATAAAAAACGACAAAGACTACCGTGGGATTTTCATCTTCAATGTTGCTACCGTGGAAGAAGCACAAGCGTTGGTGGAAACCGACCCTGCCGTGAAAGCCAAAATTTTCGAGGCCGAACTAACCCCATGGTTTTGCAGCGCCGCTTTGATGGTGGTTCCGGAAACCCACAAAAAAATCACCAAACCTGCCAAGTAATTCATGACAATCGAAGACCTGCAACAGCTTTGCAAATCCCTTCCCGCAGTAACCGAAGACATCAAATGGGAACATGATTTGTGTTTTTGCATCGGCGGAAAGATGTTTTGTGTGATGGGTTTGAATCAGATTCCAACCACCGCTTCTTTTAAGGTTCAAGCCGAAGAATTCGACGAACTTTCCACCCGCATCGGATTCCAACCTGCGCCTTATGTAGCCCGTTACAAATGGGTTTTAGCCGAAGACATCAACAATTTGTCGCCCGCACAATGGCAGCACTATGTTACCCAATCGTACACTTTGGTAAAAGACAAATTACCGGCAAAAGTGAAGAAAGAATTAAACATCTGATACCACAACGGAACGACAACAAATGAAAACTTTAACGTTTCAAAAAGAATTTTCCGTTTTTCAGTCCCTATTTTTGTAATTCAATTTTAGTCAGACTACCAGTTTTTCAATGAATACAACCACACATCTTCGCAAAAACCATAAACGAATTACACTGCAAAAACTAAGTATTGTTTCCATCATTATTGGTTTTCTCTGCGCGTTTATGGCGGTTTCCTTAAAACACCTTACCGAACATTACGAAGAAATTTTATTCCACAAAGCGGCTACAAATTGGATTTTCTTCATCGTTTTTCCTGTTTTCGGACTGTCCGTAATTTATTTCCTGAGACACTATTTGTTCAAAAAGAAAGAAAACAAAGGCATTAAAGAAATTTTCGAAACTACCGACTCGCCTACCAAGAAACTTCCGGTATACAAAATTCCTTCCCACTTTTTCAATGGCTTGTTAACGGTAGTTTTTGGAGGTTCCACAGGAATTGAAGTTTCTACCGTGGTTGCTTCGGCCGCTATCGGATCCGTGGCACAACAAAAAGAAAACGTTTTCAAACGTCATAAAACCGAACTCATCTGCGCTGGAATTGCCGCCGGAATCACCGCTTTGTTTAACAGTCCCATTGCCGGGATTTTATTTGCATACGAAGTTATTTCCCGAAAAACCAGTAAAACTTTTGCCATCACCTCGGGCTTGGCTGTTGCCGTTGCTTATGCGTTCATTCTTATTTTAGATGAAAAACCGCTGTTTGAAGTCGGCGTTACTACCTGGCATCTGCACGCCTTTCCTTATTTCCTGTTATTGGGTGTGTTGGCGGGAGCAAATTCGGTTTACCTGACCAAATGTGTGGTATACATTAAAGGTCGTTTTACCAAAATCGACAACCATGCAACCAAAATCATCATTGGTTCTGTCATCATAAGTGCTTCATTACTGTTATTCCCGCAATTGTACGGCGAAGGCTATCATGCGGTGAAAACCCTGTTTGTAAGTTCCGGATCGGTGGTGCTTACAACTTCTTTCGTGTTGACCATGATCGGAATTTTGTTTCTGAAACCCATTATCACCTCGATAACGTTAGCTTCCGGTGGCGATGGCGGTGTTTTTGCACCGAGTATGTTTATTGGAGCCTTCCTTGGTTTGCTGGTGGCCACAGTTTTAAATACCTTTTTTGATGCGAATGTGATTCCGCTCAACTTCATGATTATCGGAATGGCAGCCATGCTAAGCGCGAGCATTCACGCTCCGTTTACGGCCTTATTCCTGATTTGCGGACTGATAAACGATTACACTCTATTCTTCCCGATTTTGATTGTTTGTCTGGTTTCCAAAACCACCGCACAGCTTATATATCCTTATACCGTTTACACCTATCAGCCAAAACCTGCAAACTAATTAGCATGCCCACACACAAAATCAAACGCAATTACCGCAAAGCGAAATACGTACTTTATAAAGAAACCCTGGTTGATTTTAAAGAACATTTCTGGGCTTTTGTAGGCGCTTTTGTAGGAATGGGAATCATCGCCTACTTTCAGTACAATATGTTCCCGAAAGAAGACTTTGTCTTTCTGATTGGTTCTTTCGGAGCCTCTTGTGTGTTGGTGTATGGCGTAATTCAGAGTCCGCTTGCCCAACCGCGCAACCTTATTGGCGGTCATGTAATTTCGGCCATTGTAGGTGTTACCGCTGCCAAACTTTTCCCGGAGATGCTTTGGTTGGCTTCCGCTGTTGCCGTAGCTGGTGCGATTGTGTTCATGCAAATTACCAAAACCCTTCATCCTCCCGGTGGAGCCACTGCCCTTATTGCCGTTACCGGTTCGCCTGCCATTTTAAAACTGGGCTATTGGTATGTAATTTCACCCGTGCTGAGCGGTGCTTTACTGCTTTTAGTTATCGCATTAATTGTAAACAATATGACCGTCAACCGCCAATATCCTACCAATAAGAAGTTCACTAAACTTAAAAAAGGAATTGTCAGCAGGATAAACAACAAATAATGTTACAACTCAATAAAATCCATCATATCGCCATAATCTGTTCTGATTACGAGAAATCGAAACACTTTTACACCCAAATTCTGGGTTTGGAAATCCTTCAGGAAGTGTATCGGGAAGAACGTCAGTCGCACAAACTGGATTTGGCTTTAAATGGTAATTATGTGGTAGAGCTGTTTTCGTTTCCCAACCCGCCCAAACGCGTTTCCCGACCGGAAGCATCCGGATTACGGCATCTGGCCTTTGAAGTGAACGACATTGAAGCAACCAGAGCTTTCATCGTTTCAAAAAACATCGAAGCCGAAACAATACGCGTAGATGAATACTCCCACAAACGTTTTTTCTTCATCTCCGATCCTGATGATTTGCCTATCGAATTCTATGAGAGTTGATTAAAATCTTATCAACAATTCGTAATTCCTGATTCGTAATTCATAATTAATATTTTACCTTTGACCTTTCAAAAAAATGATAAGGTCATGGTTTACAAATTCCGAGTAATCCTCGATGCAGAGGAAGATATTTTCAGAGACATTGCAATTCTAGAAGACGACACGTTGGAAGATTTGCACAACGCTATCGTTAATGCTTTTGGCTTTGACGGTACCGAAACCGGTTCATTCTTTACCTGTGAGGACGATTGGACATGGAACGAAGAAGATGAAATTCCGATGTTCGACACCGGTGATGTTCCCGGCGAAATGAAAACAATGGCCGATTTCAAACTAAACGATTTACTGCACCGCGACAGTACGAAAATGGTTTATGTGTATGATTTCTTCAGCATGTGGACGTTTTTTGTGGAATTAGCGGCTATTGAAGAAAAAGAAGACGGTGAAACCTACCCTAGTTTGTTATTCTCTCATGGTGAATTACCGGCAGAAGCAGCAACAAGCGGTTTCCGAGGCGCGGATGTTTCCAACGACGACATCTACGGCGATTTCGAAGACGAGTTTGACGAAGACGACATGGACATGTTCGACGGCGATGATTCGTTTGAGGATTTTGGTTACGAAGAGAATTGGAATTAGTTTTTTTGAGGTGCTAAGGTTCTAAGGAACTAAGGCTCTAAGGTTTTCTTTTTGTGAGAATTATATTATTTTTTTTTTATTTTTGATTTAAAAAAATAAATATGAGTACTTTCAGAGACCTTTTAATTTGGCAAAAAGGAATGAACCTTGTCACAGAATGCTATAAAACCACAAAAAAATTCCCAAAAGAAGAGCTCTTTGGTTTAACATCACAAATAAGAAGAAGCGCAATCTCAATTCCGAGTAATATTGCTGAAGGCTATGGAAGAAACGGCAAAAATGATTATTTAAAGTTTCTGAATATTTCTTTATCATCATTATTTGAATATCAGACACAAATAGAAATTGCTTATAATATTGATTATCTTACCGAATTAGAATTTAACAACATATATGAAAAAAGCCGCGAGGTTGAGCGAATGTTAGTTTCATTTATCGATAAAATTGAAAAACGAAACTAAACCCTTAGTTCCTTAGCGCCTTAGTTCCTAAGAACCTTTATAAAATATGATAAACTTATTCAACACGCATATCGACAACTTGTCCATCCACCGCGTTGGAAACAAAAGTCGTAACGAAGCTATTTTCCTTTCGGAGCAACCGTATAATCTGAATGACGAGATTATGCCGCTTTTGAAAGAGTTTTTCTTTAAACCGTTTCGCGATAAAGAAGAAAATTATTTTCAGTTTGCACACGATGTAGATTTGGATTACAACGAAATGTACAATTTTGCGAACGAGATTTTTGCGAATCCGAGCAACGTACATGAAGTTACTAAAAAAATTACCCGTCATTTGTTTGAGCAGTCCAACCATCCGCACATTAAAAACGGAGAAGTCTATGTGACCTACTTAACGAATGTTTCGATTGACAATAATGTGGTGGACGCAATTGGAGTTTTCAAAAGTGAAATTAAATCCGATTTCCTTCAGTTTGAAGAGAAAGACACCAACCTGGAAATGATTCTGCAACAAGGAATCAGCTTAAATAAACTGGACAAAGGTTGTTTGATTTTCAACTACAAAAAAGAAGAAGGCTACAAAATTTTGACCGTTGACAGCAACCGTTACGATGCACGTTACTGGTTAGAGCATTTCCTTTCGGTAGATGCGTTTCAGGATGAGAATTTCATCACGAAAAAGTATTTAAAATTCTGTCAGGATTTTGCCAAAGAAGTCGTTTTACCTGCCGAAGACAAGAAAGAAGAAGTAATGTTCATGAACCGCGCGGTAAACCATTTCGCGAAAAACGACAACTTTGAAGAGTCGTTATTCTTAAACGAAGTGATTGACAATCCGGATTTGATTTCGGAATTCAAAAACTATAAAGTAGACAAAGGTGAAAAATACTCTATCGAAGATTTAACAACCTTCCCTATTGCCAATGCAGCGGTTTCGGATGCACGTAAGAAAATGAAAAACGTTATCGAACTGGATACGAACATTCAGATTAAACTGGATTTCATCAACCCGGAAAGTGCCGAAAAATTTGTGGAAAAAGGCTGGGACGAAGAAAAACAGATGTACTACTATTTGGTGTATTTCAACAAAGAAAACAAAAGTTAGTTCCGAAACTGATTTCAAAAATAATCCTAAACAAAATCCTCATGCATTCATTTACATGGGGATTTTTCTTATATTTGATTCTATTAGATATACGCCATTATGATTGATTTAAAGCCTTTTACTTTTTCCTTTGGAAAACTTAATGATAAGAACGTCATTTTCATCCGATTTGAAAAAAATCAGAAACTCATTACCCAAATCAAAGCACTTAAAGATGCTAAGTGGGATTGGAATCTTGTCACTTGGTATGTTCCGGACACTGCCGATTATCGGAAACTCTTTAATTTACCGGAAGATTTTGCCATTGGAAAATACGTTTTATCTAAAATTTCGGATGTCAATCAGCGGGAAATACAACGACTTGTGCATCAACTTAAATTAAAAGGATACAGTCCAAACACCATCCGTTCTTATGTTAGTGAGTTTGCGCAATACTTATATTACCTGAAAAATGTACCCGCCAATACATGTGGTGAAAACGAAGTACGCAACTACCTTATTTTCTGTATTGAAGATTTAAGACTTACTGAAAATTCATTGCACAGCAGAATCAATGCCGTTAAATTTTATTATGAAAAAGTGTTGCTGCTGGAAAAGATCTTTCTGGAAATTCCACGCCCAAAAAAGCAAAGCAAACTTCCCAAAGCTTTAAATACTTATGAAGTAAAACGCATTTTTGACGTAACCGAAAACCTGAAACACAACACGATGCTGAAACTTTGTTATGGCATGGGGTTGCGGGTGAGTGAAATCCTAAACCTGAAAGTTTCGAATGTGGACAGCAAAACCATGCGGGTGCACATAGAGCGCGGCAAAGGAAAAAAAGACCGTTATGTGAATTTACCGGAAAGTATTTTAGAACAACTCCGCGCCTACTACCTGGAATATAAACCAAAAGTATATTTGTTTGAAGGACTTAATGGAGGACAATACAGTTCCCGAACCATACAGGAAGTATTTAAAAAAGCACTGGAAAAAGCGCGAATCACCAAAAAAGTTGGCATCCACAGTTTACGGCACAGTTTTGCCACCCATTTACTGGAAAGTGGTACGGACATTCGGTTCATACAGGAATTATTGGGACATAACGATATAAAAACTACATTTGTTTACACCCATGTTACGGATAAATCCATTCGAAAGATTATTAGTCCGTTAGACAAACTTTAGTTTTCTGATAACACTTGTATTAACCTATTTAAGGTTTTTCACTATTTCGGCACCTTTTTTTCTTGTTCAACACAACAATAAAGACTAAATTTCGTTGAGCTATTTTTTATCGCCACATTATGTTACAACGTTACCTTTTTATTTCTCTAGTAGTATTTTTCACTTGTCAGCCTATAATTGGGCAAGTGACCAGAATGCCAAGAGATACTACAAAGGTTTACAGCTACATTGAACGATATTCGAAAAAAAGGAAGTTTACCAAATTTGTACACAAACTGATTTTTAAGCCTACCGAACGGACAACTCCAACAAAAAAGAAGAAACAAACCCGTCAACTACAAAATATTTTCAAAAAATACGAATGTAAAATCATCCGAAACATCACTATTGAAGTTATGGATCCTTTTGGTTTTTCGATAGACGACCCTAATATTACTCCTAAAAAATGGATTGAAAAAGCCGGAAACAGTTTGCATACGAAATCTAAAAAATGGGCCATCCGAAACCACTTGCTATTCAAAAAAAATGACGAACTGGATTCACTCTTAATCAAAGAGTCAGAACGTCTTATTCAACGCCAACGTTACATACGAAATGTAAGTATAAAACCGGTTACGGTAAAAAACAGTAAAGATTCGGTAGATATTTCCATTCTTGTTTTAGATTCCTGGAGTTTGATTCCCAACGGTTCCATTTCATCCACCAACGGAAATACGGAAATTACCGAAAGAAACTTTTTGGGATTGGGACATGAATTCGAAAACAACTTCAAACAGCGGTTTACTGACAATACAACGGCTTACGGGATGCGTTACACCATTCCGAATTTCCGAAATACATTTATAAGTACCACTTTTATTTTTGATGAAGATTTCGATAAAAATTATGTCAAAGCAATAGGAAGCAATCGGCCATTCTTTTCTCCATATACCCGATGGGCAGGAGGTATCGGATTCGAACAACGCTTCTACAAGGATTCCATTAGTGATGCGAATGCTATTTTAGCAGTGAAAAATTTCAAATCGGAAACTCAGGACTATTGGGGCGGACATTCGTTCCGGATTTTTAAAGGAAACACGGAAGAGGACCGCATTACCAACCTTGTAACGACATTGCGCTTCCGAAACATAAAATATCTCGAAAGTCCGGATCTTGCTTACGATCCCATCAATTACTTCAGCAACTCGAAATTGTACCTGAGCAGTATCGGTATCACCTCCAGACGATTTGTGGAAAACAAATACCTTTTCAATTACGGGATTCCCGAATACGTTCAGATTGGAAAGACATATGCCTTTACTACGGGATTTGAAGAAAAAAACAACGAACGAAGAACCTATTTCGGGGGACGGTTTGCTTTTGGGGGATTCCACAGTTTCGGTTATTTCGGAAGCAGTTTTGAATTGGGGAGCTTCGTCCGACAAGGCATATCCGAACAAACCACTTTTAGGGCGGAAGCATTGTATTTTACCGATTTGATTGAATTTGGAAAATGGAAATTCCGACAGTTTATCAAACCGCAATTAACCATTGGTAACAATCGCATCCCAACCAAAAGTGATTTACTGAACCTCAGTGACGACAATGGCATTCAAGGTTTTAAGAATTCTGTTCAAGGCACCAAAAAATTTATAACAACATTCCAGACACAATCGTATATTCCGGGCAAATACCTTGGATTCCGTATGAGTCCTTTTTTCAATTGCTCAATGGGAATGCTTGCCGACCAAAACCGGAAATTATTCCAAAGTCCGCTCTATTCTAAATTCGGAATCGGCGTCTTAATCAGTAATGATTATCTTGTATTCAACAGTTTTTTGCTGTCGTTTGCCTATTACCCGACTATACCGGGAACAGGAGACAACATTTACAAGCTCAATTCCTTCAAAAACAACGACATCGACATGCTTGATTTTCAAATCGGAAAACCAACAATTGTTCCTTTTCAGTAATTCTCGTCTGATTCGGTAACAAAATCAGTCGTTGGTCGTCCTATTACTATCAATCAAAAAAAAACAGCTTTGGAAACTATTCTTACCATTGAAAATCTAAACAAACATTACGGAAGGGTTCATGCCGTTAAAAATGTATCCTTTGAAATTAAAAAAGGAAATGTTTATGGGATTTTAGGTCCGAACGGAAGTGGAAAATCAACCACTTTAGGCATCATACTGAATGTCGTCAACCGAACATCGGGAGATTACAAATGGTTCGACGGAAAAACGGACACCCATCATGCCCTGAAAAAAGTGGGCGCCATCATTGAACGCCCCAATTTCTATCCTTACATGACCGCTGAGGAAAACCTAAGACTGGTTTGTAAAATCAAAGGAATCCATTACGACAAAGTGGATGAAAAACTGGAAGTTGTAGGTCTTTTAGATCGAAAAGACAGCAAATTCAGAACTTTTTCATTAGGAATGAAACAACGTTTGGCTATTGCTTCGGCCCTGTTAAACGATCCGGAAATATTAATTTTGGATGAACCCACAAACGGGTTGGACCCTCAGGGAATCCGCCAGATTCGCGATATTATCAAACACATTGCTTCCTTAGGAACAACAATATTACTGGCTTCACACCTTTTGGATGAAGTGGAAAAAGTATGTACTCATGTGGTTGTTTTGCGCAAAGGGCAAATATTATATTCCGGTACTGTAGACGGAATTATTGCCAACGAAGGTTTCTTCGAACTTCAGGCCAACGACACTATCAGGTTAAAAGAAATCCTGCAAAACCATCCTGCTGTGGATAAAACAGAAGACGAAGACGGAAAACTTTTTGTGTATCTTAAATCACCATTAGAGGCGACTGAATTAAACCGTTATTTATTTCAGAACGACATTATTCTAAACCATTTGGTAAAAAGAAAACACAGCCTTGAAGAACAGTTCCTACAGCTAACCAACCACAATTAATCCTTCCAAAATGAAACGACTTTTAGATATAGAATTACAAAAACTCTGGAAAAACAGATCGAGTAAGATTTTAATCATTGCCTATTTTGTACTGCTTTCCTTTATTGCCTTAATTGCTTCCATCAAATTTGAATTTGGCGCTTTTCAGCTTCATATCGCCGAACAGGGAATTTTCAATTTTCCTTATATCTGGCACTTTAATACTTATATTGCCGCAATCCTGAAACTGTTCTTAGCCATTGTAATTGTTTCCATGATGGCCAACGAATACAGCTACGGAACACTAAAACAAAACCTTATTGACGGGATGAGTAAAAAAGAATTCATTCAGTCGAAATTTTTAACGGTCATGTTGTTTGCCTTTGGCTCAACCGTTTTTGTTTTTGTAATGTCGCTTATTTTAGGCTATAGTTTTTCATCGTATAATGAAATCGGAATTGTTTTTTCCGACTTGGAATACCTGTTGGCCTACTTCATAAAACTGGTTGGTTTTTTCTCTTTTTGTTTGTTTTTGGGAATCTTGGTAAAACGATCGGCATTTGCATTGGGTTTTTTATTTGTGTGGAATATTATCGAAGCAATTTCCATCGGATTAATGAAGTGGAATTTCTTTAAAGATACCGATGTTGCCGCCAAAGTGAGTCAGTTTTTTCCATTGGAATCAATGAGCAATCTTATAAAAGAGCCTTTCTCAAGGCTTTCAGTAATTAAAAATGTTGGCGAAACCATTGGAGGTAAGGCATTTGAGAAAGATTATTCGGTTCATTATTATGAAATACTAATCGTGTTAATTTGGACCGGTATTTTTATGTTTATATCGTATAAAATACTTAAAAAAAGAGATTTGTAGTATCTTTGCGATACTATGCGTGAATATAAAATTCTTTTTTCGGTACTGTTGCTGCTGATCCTTTCCAATTTGGCATCGGCACAAACGATTACTGTCGATAATTCAAAAACACCCACACAACTTGTTCAGGACTTAATAACCGCAGGAAGCTGTGTTCAACCCACAAACGTATCCATAAACGGTTATGATTTTGGCGGGGGTGAAAAAAGTTTTGCCTGGTTTGACAGTAACGGATCCGGTTTTCCGCTTGATAAAGGATTGCTTATCTCTACAGGAAAAGCCAGTTCAGCGGTTGGCCCGAATACTTCATTGCTTAGTGAAGGACCAACTTCATGGCCGGGTGATGCCGATTTGGAAAGAGCCATCAATGAAACCAATACCATAAATGCAACGGTTGTGGAATTTGACTTTGTTGCGGTAACCAATTATGTCAGTTTCAATTATATTTTTTCATCAGAACAATATTTGTCGAATCCCGGCTCAAATCAATGCAATTATTCGGATGGATTCGCTTTTTTGCTGAAAGAAAACGGTTCGCCTTCAAACCAGAATCTGGCTGTAGTTCCCGGCACAACCATTCCGGTTAAAGTTACCACCGTTCGTGGTTCCGGAACGATTTGTCCGGCGGCCAACGCACAATATTTTGATGCTTTTAACGGCACCAGTCACCCGACCAATTTTAACGGACAGACTAAAGTAATGAATGCCGAAGCGGATATCATTCCCGGACGTTCCTATCATATAAAAATGGTCATAGCCGATCAGGGAAACAATCTTTATGATTCGGCTATTTTTATTGGTGGAAACAGTTTTAATAATGATTATGCCATGGGAGATGATCGTTTGATTGCAGACGGAAACCCATTGTGCGCAGGAGAAACACTAACCGTTACACCGGATTATATTGTACCGGGCACCTTAAATTATACTTGGCTGAAAGACGGCACCCCAATTCCGGGATACATCAATGTAAGTTCTCCAACTTACACAATAAATGCCGCAGGAGTATATACTTTGGTAGCCGATATTGGAACTTGTACTGTTCGCGGTTATATTCAGGTTGAATATGCACCTATAACTGCCAATAGCACTACTCTATCCCAATGTGATAATAACAATGACGGGATTGCCACTTTTAATCTGAACGATGTAACTTCAACTATTACCGGAGGGGATGCTTCTATGGTCGTCCAGGGATTTTATCGTACTGTTACTGAAGCACAGAATCAACAAAACATTATTACCAATCCGCAAGCGTTTCAAAACACCGCCGGAAACACCGTTGTGGCAAGAGTTAAAAACGGATTTAATTGTGTGGCTTATGCAACCATAACGCTCCAAGTGAACAGCAGTACTGTATTGACCCCTATTGCACCTGTTGAAGTTTGCGATTATGACACTGCTCAAGACGATGGATTCTACCAGTTTGACCTGACCAACATCACACAACAAATTAGCAATAATAACACATTGCCATCAGGGGCTTTGATTCAGTATTTTGCTTCCAGTGCCGATGCATTGAACCTTACCAATCCGTTACCCAATCCGTATTCTAATACAACTGCCTTTCTGCAAAACATTTATGCGAGAGTGATTAACACTACCACCTGCTATGAAATCCTGCAGGTTACTTTAAAAGTCAACTCTTTCTCATCAAACTTGCAGGATGAAAATATTCCTATTTGTAGTGGTAACAGCATTCTTCTTGATGTTGGGGCTGGTTTCAGCAGCTATTCGTGGAACACCAGCCCGGTACAGACAACCCAATCGATAACTGTTTCACAATCGGGAAATTATTCGGTTACCGTAACCAATTCTGAAGGCTGTTCGGCAACGAAAACCTATTTCGTTACAACTTCAGGTCCTCCAACAATTACGAGTATTGAAGCAACGAGTTTTTCGGGAGCAGCCAATTCGATTACCGTTTATGTTACCGGTTCAGGTTCTTACGAATATTCGCTTAACAATGTCAACTATCAGTCCAGCGCTATTTTTACAGGAGTTTATCCGGGTGAATACACTGTGTATGTTAGGGATAAAAATGGTTGTGGTATGGATACTGAAACTGCTTACATCCTTGATTACCCAAAATTCTTCACACCAAATGGAGATGGATACAACGATACTTGGAAAATTAAGAATCTGGATCTTTATTATCCTAATTCCCAACTTTACATTTTTGACCGCTACGGAAAACTTCTCAAAGAAATTTCCGCATCCGGTGAAGGCTGGAACGGTACATTCAACAATACTGCATTACCCTCTGACGATTATTGGTTTACGTTGACATTAAGTAACGGACGAATTATCAAAGGACATTTTGCCATGAAACGATAATAATTAACGTAATTCCCTACCATGATTAAAAATATTATTCCAGTACTTTTATTTCTTTTGTTTCCCAAAACCATACTCGCTCAGGAAACCAAAAACTACCTTCTGATAATCAATAAAGACACTATCCAAACTGATTTAGAGTTAACCAATAAATACAAATTAAAAAATGGCGAGACTTTGGAAATTGTTGTCAAACAAAAAGAAACATCCGTTTATAATGACAACTTTATTTCATTTTCCTATCCCAGTAACCTAAAGGTATCTGCAACCAAGCTGGACCAATCGATCAATCAGTTATCGATTTTAAAATCAACCGGCAATGGTTACATGATTCAAACCTATAGCAGTTTGAACCCAACCTCCATTATTGATTTAATGATTCATGAACTCACCAAAGAAAGTATACGATACGGCTATAAAAAAGAAGAATTTCCGAGTGAATTTAAAATTGCTTCCGGTCAAACCTTAAGAGGAAAAAAAGTTGTCCTTACCTACAAAAATGAAAAAGAAGTGTACAATGTATTGAGTTACGGCGGTAATGACGAAGGGATTCTGGTTGTAACATTAATGCTCAATGAAGAGTATCAAAAAGAAGATACCGTACTGATAGATTTGTTTCTGAAATCGCTGAAATTAATATAAACAAAAAGCCACTCAAATGAGTGGCTTTTTTTATTTAACTAAGTTTCAATTATGAAATTTTGAAACGCTTTCTGTCATTTTCCGTCAAATAGATTTTACGCAAACGTAACGATTTTGGTGTTACTTCAACGTATTCATCTTTCTGGATGTATTCTAATGCTTCCTCTAATGAGAATTTGATAGCAGGAATGATTCTCGCTTTATCATCAGCACCAGACGAACGAACGTTGGAAAGTTTTTTCGTTTTTGTTACGTTCACCGTCATATCATCACTACGTGTGTTTTCACCGATAACCTGACCTTCATAGATATCTTCATTCGGATCAACGAAGAATTTACCTCTGTCTTGTAATTTATCAATTGAGTAAGGAATTGCTTTTCCGTTTTCCATAGAAATTAACGAACCGTTGTTTCTTCCCGGAATTTCACCTTTAAATGGTTCATATCCGATGAAACGGTGCGCCATAATCGCCTCACCTGCCGTAGCAGTAAGCAATTGATTTCTCAATCCGATGATACCACGGGAAGGAATATTGAATTTCACAATCATACGCTCTCCTTTACCTTCCATACTTAACATTTCACCTTTACGAACAGATACAAATTCTACTGCTCTACCCGAAAGGTTTTCCGGTAAGTCAATGGTTAATTCCTCAATTGGCTCACATTTTACACCATCAATTTCTTTGATGATTACTTGTGGCTGACCAATTTGCAATTCGTATCCTTCACGACGCATGGTTTCAATAAGTACCGACAAGTGCAATACACCACGACCGAATACCATGAATTTATCTGCAGAATCGGTTTCACCTAACTCTTAACGCTAAGTTTTTCTCTAATTCTTTCGCCAAACGATCTTTAATGTGTCGTGAAGTAACGAATTTACCTTCTTTACCAAAGAAAGGTGAATCGTTAATCGTGAACAACATACTCATCGTTGGTTCATCGATAGCAATCGTTTGTAATGCTTCCGGATTTTCGAAATCAGCGATAGTATCACCAATTTCAAAACCTTCAATCCCAACAATTGCACAAATATCTCCGGCCACTACTTCGGTTACTTTTTTACGGCCAAGACCTTCAAAAGTGTGTAGTTCTTTAATTCTTGATTTGATGATTTTCCCGTCTCTTTTTACCAAAGAAATTGGCATACCTTCTTTCATTACCCCTCTTTGCAAACGACCGATAGCGATACGTCCTGTAAAAGAAGAGAAATCCAAAGAGGTAATCAACATTTGAGGCGTTCCTTCCGAAACTTTTGGAGCAGGAATATGCTCTAATACCATGTCTAATAATGGTTCGATGTTATCCGTTTGGCTTTTCCAATCGGTCAGACATCCAGTTATTTTTAGCAGAACCGTAAACCGTTGGGAAATCCAACTGTGCTTCCGTTGCGCCTAATTCGAACATTAAGTCGAAAACTTTTTCGTGCACTTCTTCCGGAGTACAGTTTTCTTTGTCTACCTTATTGATTACTACACAAGGTTTTAATCCTAAATCGATTGCTTTTTGCAATACGAAACGCGTTTGCGGCATTGGCCCTTCAAAAGCATCTACCAATAAACAAACACCGTCTGCCATGTTCAATACACGCTCTACTTCACCACCAAAATCGGCGTGACCGGGAGTATCAATAATATTAATTTTTGTTCCTTTGTACGTTACGGAAACGTTTTTAGAAGTGATGGTAATTCCTCTTTCTCTTTCTAAGTCGTTGTTATCCAAGATCAAATCACCTGTGTTTTCGTTTTCACGGAATAATTGACAGTGATACATAATTTTGTCAACCAGTGTTGTTTTACCGTGGTCAACGTGGGCAATAATCGCGATGTTTCTAATTGAAGTCATATACAAATTTTGAAGGTGCAAAAGTACAACTATTTTTTGAATTAAAAAGACTAATTATGAAGTAGTTAGCTAAAAATTAACCTATTAATAACAAAAAAAGCCCTCGAGATTGAGGGCTTTATATTTCACTAAGACTTTTACTACTATAAAGCAGCTACGTGTCTTGTTAATTTTGATTTTAAGTTTGAAGCTTTATTAGCGTGAATGATATTTTTCTTCGCTAATTTGTCAATCATAGAAATAACTGAAGATAATTTTCCAGCTGCTTCTGATTTGTCAGTCGCTAAACGAAGTGCTTTAATAGCATTACGTGTAGTTTTATGTTGGTATCTGTTTAATACTCTTTTTTTCTCGTTGCTTCTAATTCTTTTTAAAGCTGACTTATGATTTGCCATTTTCTTAAATTTTTAATTGTAATAATTATTTTAAATTACTAGTTAAAAAAGAAAAACCTCCCACAATTGCAAAACAATCACTTTGGTTTTAACTAATAAAATAATAATTCGAGACACTGAATCATTATTTCATAAAACTTATTTACAACTAATTTTGTAGCCCGTAGGGGAATCGAACCCCTCTTACCAGGATGAAAACCTGGCGTCCTAACCGATAGACGAACGGGCCAAAGCCTGTTTTTATAGTTTTCAGTAAACGTTGTAGCCCGTAGGGGAATCGAACCCCTCTTACCAGGATGAAAACCTGGCGTCCTAACCGATAGACGAACGGGCCATATTAGAAAAAAAGTTGTAGCCCGTAGGGGAATCGAACCCCTCTTACCAGGATGAAAACCTGGCGTCCTAACCGATAGACGAACGGGCCTCTTTTTCTAATTGCGGTTGCAAAAATACAACTATTTTTTATTCTCGCAAGCCTCTCTTTAAAAAAAATTACTTTTTTAATAAGCCTTGGCAAACAAGACTCTTCCAGTAGAAGGCTTACCTGTTAATACACAGCTTCCTACCTCATCTTTTCGATCTAAAGCAATACAGCGAATGGTTGCTTTTGTAAGCTCTTTAATCTTCTCTTCCGTCTCGGCGGAACCATCCCAATGTGCAGCAACAAAACCGCCTTTGTTCTCTAAAACATCCTTGAATTCCTCAAACGAATTCACCTCTGTAATATGCGTATCTCTGTAAATCAAGGCTTTATTAAATAAATCACTTTGAATTTGCTCCAATAAATCCTGAATATACGTTACAATTCCGTCTTTAGAAACCGTCTCTTTTGTCAACGTGTCACGACGCGCTACCTCATAGGTTCCATTTTCCAAATCATTCGGACCGATAGCCAAGCGCACCGGCACTCCTTTCAATTCCCACTCTGCAAACTTAAATCCTGGTTTTTGCGTGTCCCTGTCATCAAACTTAACCGAAACCCCTACTTTACGTAAATCCTTCATCAAATCGTTAACCTGAGTAGAAATTGCTTCCAATTGCTCGTCAGTTCTGTGAATCGGCACAATTACCACCTGAATTGGCGCTAAGTTTGGAGGCAACACCAATCCGTTATCATCGGAATGCGTCATTACCAACGCTCCCATCAAACGAGTCGAAACTCCCCAAGAGGTTCCCCAAACATGTTCCTGTTTCCCTTCTTTGTTCGCAAACTTCACATCAAAAGCTTTAGCAAAATTTTGCCCTAAAAAGTGCGAAGTTCCCGCCTGAAGTGCTTTTCCATCCTGCATTAACGCTTCAATACAATAAGTTTCATCAGCACCTGCAAAACGCTCCGTTTCGGTTTTCACTCCTTTAACTACCGGAATCGCCATGAAATTCTGAGCGAAATCCGCATATACATTCATCATTTTTACCGATTCTTCCAATGCTTCTGCTTTTGTGGCATGTGCGGTATGTCCTTCCTGCCATAAAAATTCGGCTGTACGCAAAAACAAACGCGTACGCATTTCCCAACGCACCACATTGGCCCACTGGTTAATCAAAAGCGGTAAATCTCTGTAAGACTGCACCCAGCCTTTATAAGTAGACCAAATAATCGCTTCACTGGTAGGACGAACAATCAATTCCTCTTCCAGTTTTGCATTTGGATCTACCATTAATTTTCCTTTGTTATCGGGATCATTTTTTAATCTATAATGCGTAACAATAGCACATTCTTTTGCAAATCCTTCGGCATTTTTTTCTTCTGCTTCAAACATGCTTTTCGGGACAAACAAGGGGAAATAAGCATTTTGATGACCTGTTTCTTTGAACATACGGTCCAATTCTCCCTGCATTTTTTCCCAAATCGCGTAGCCGTACGGTTTAATAACCATACACCCTCTCACACCGGAATTCTCTGCTAAATCTGCTTTTACAACCAGTTCATTATACCATTTGGAATAATCTTCTGATCGCTTTGTTAAGTTCTTGCTCATTTTTAATACTTTGGCACAAATATTGTTTAACTTATCTTTGATAAAATAGTTCGACAAAACTAACTATTTTTGTTATGTCCAACAATAAAAAACACCATTGATATGAAAACTAA
Source organism: uncultured Flavobacteriaceae bacterium (assembly GCA_963812405.1). Lineage (GTDB taxonomy): Bacteria > Bacteroidota > Bacteroidia > Flavobacteriales > Flavobacteriaceae > Flavobacterium. The sequence continues at coordinate 89,662 of CAWEUV010000002.1, forward strand.
TTACCTATCCGGCCGAAATTTATCCATTTACACAGTATTTGGATTAGTAGGACTTTTGGCTTCCTCCTGTGGTTCTTATCAAAATTCATCGTATTATGATAACGACGGCGTATACGGAACCTCAGAAAGACCCCGTATGCAAACCGAGAACAAGTACAGCGAAGAAAACCTTGAACAAGGCAACAGATACAAAGATTATTTTGCCGCAAACAAAGACAACTATTCTGATGGTAATGAAGTTTTTACTGATGTGGAAAACTACAATTCACAACCAAACGACACTGTCGCCAAAAACCAACAGAACGATTATGCCGGATGGGGCGACAACAATAAAAATGTAACCATTAATTATTACAATAACGATTATTGGGGATGGAACTCTCCTTATTACAATTGGGGATGGAATTCATGGTATACTCCGGGATGGAGTTGGGGTTGGAATTCATATTATGGTAGTTATTGGAATGTTGGTTTCGGATGGGGATGGAATTCTCCTTACTACGGATGGGGCTGGAACTCATGGTACTACCCTTACTATTCCGGTTATTATTACCCTTATTATGGCAACCACTACGGACACCATCATTACATAGGAGGAATCAGAGGCGGTTATTCTTATCAGGGTAACAGAGGCCGTTCGTATTCTAATCCAGGCATCTATTCCGGAGGAAGAGGCAATTCCATAAACAATTCACCGCGTCCTAGAAGCAGTAATTTCACCAATCCAAGAACACCGAATTTCAACAATCCGCGCAATAACAATATGACAAACCCTCGCAATAACAACAATGTTAATCCGAGAAACAACACGACTAATCCGCGAAACAACCAGTATCAGGATCCAAATCCTCGTCCTAGAATAAATCCGGGTAACGAACCCAAGCCAAGAAGTTCAGAATATTCTGCACCGAGAAATAATAACAATTATTCTTCACCAAGAAGCAACAACAGCTATTCAACTCCAAGAAGCTCCGGAAGTTCTTACGGAGGAGGTTCCTACGGTGGTAGTGGTGGAAGTTACGGTGGCGGAAGATCCGGCGGCGGTGGCGGAAGAAGATAAAACTCAACACCTAAGTCTGATTTCATTTCAGGCTTAGGTTTTTAACGTTAACAAAATATCTGAATGTTATGAAAAAACAGTTACTCTATACAGCTTTTTTCTTGTCGGCTTTCCTGGCAAACGCCCAAGAACCTAACCCTGCATCAGCATTACGTTATGCTATTGATAACACTATGGGAACCGCCCGTTACAGAGCAATGAGTGGTGCTTTTGGTGCCGTGGGTGGTGATTTATCTTCCATCAATGTAAATCCGGCTGGCTCGGCCTTTTTCAACAGCAATACCGCAGGGGGAACCATTAGCAATTACAACACAAAAAACAATTCCAACTATTTCGGAAGTACATCCACAGACAACAGCTCTGCATTGGACTTCAATCAGTTGGGAGCTGCACTTGTTTTCCTCAACACTAAAGAAAACAGCGATTGGAAAAAATTCACCATAGCCGTAAACTACGAAAAAAAGAACGACTTTGAGAACAATATTTTTTCAAGAGGCACAAACCCGAATCGTTCCATAAGTGAATATTTCACCTCATTCGCAAATGGTTTCGGAGATTTAGGCGGAATAACCCTTGGTACATTACAAGATGCCAACTACAGAGATTTAACTTTTATCGATCAACAGGCATGGCTGGGATACCAGTCGTACATGTTTAGCCCGGTAGACCCCGGAAACACAAACGATCCAAACATTACGAGTTACACTTCCACTGCTCCGGCTGATGGAAGATTTTATCAGGAAAACGTAGTTTCATCTTCCGGCTATAATGGAAAACTGGCCTTCAACATTTCAAGTTCCTATAGAGACAAATTGTTTTTAGGAATGAATCTGAATGTACACTTTACGGATTACACCCAATCTTCTTCCGTTTATGAATCCAGCTCCGGAACAGATAATACAGACATCGCAACGCTTCGCAGTGCAGTTTTTAACAACGATTTACACACTTATGGCAGTGGGTTCTCCTTAAATTTGGGTGCGATTGCAAAACTTACGAAAGACTTGAGATTAGGAGTTGGCTACGAATCCCCTACATGGTATAATCTGACCGACGAATTATCACAAAGTATCTCGTCTACATTCAAAACAGGCCCGAATGACAATCCGGCAAACACCGAATATTCGGCAAGCATTAATCCGGATGTAATTAACATCTACCCTACTTATAAAATCCGGACTCCGGGAAAACTCAACGGAAGTTTGGCATATATCTTTGGTAAAAAAGGCTTAATCAGCTTTGATTATTCCTTAAAAGATTACGGTGCAACTAGATTTAAACCGGAGAATGATCGTTATTACAGTTCCGTAAATAGAAAAATGGAAGAAACACTTACAATGGCTTCCGAATTTAGAGTCGGATTAGAATACCGAATCAAACAGGTGAGTCTTCGTGGCGGATACCGATTTGAAGAAAGTCCGTACAAAGACAAAAAAACAGTTGCCGACCTGAACGGTTATTCGGCAGGTTTTGGCTATAGTTTTGGTGACTCCCGAATTGATTTGGCGTATTCCTATTCGCAAAGAGACATGGCTGTAAGTTTATTGTCCAGTTTTACTGATTCTGCTAAGGTTAACGTTAAAAACAACAACATGACACTTTCGTATACGTTCAATTTCTAAGAAAATTGAATTCAGAAATACAAAACCACTTCTTACGGAGTGGTTTTTTTATGCAATTCCGCTTGCCCATAGCCCCGACAGCAGCGGCATCCTTTTGCTTTTTTCTTTAAAAAGTAAAAGATAGAGCGTATGGCGGGACAAACCCTTAAAAAATTCCCAAACGATGGTGCTCCTAATTATAAAAAGCGTAATTTTGCGCACTTTATAAAAATAAAACAAGTAGCATAAATATATGAGAACCAAGTCGTTAAAGAAAAACAAAATCAATGTAATCACCCTTGGGTGTTCGAAAAACGTGTATGACAGTGAGGTCCTGATGGGTCAGTTGAAAGCCAGCGGAAAAGAAGTAGAACACGAAGCTCCGGCAGAAAGCGAGGGGAATATTATTGTGATTAACACTTGCGGGTTTATTGACAATGCGAAAGCAGAATCAGTGAACATGATTCTGGAATATGCCGACAAAAAAGAACGCGGATTGGTAGACAAGGTTTTCGTAACCGGCTGTTTATCCGAACGCTACCGCCCTGATTTAGAAAAAGAAATTCCGAATGTGGATCAGTTTTTCGGTACAACAGAATTGCCGCAATTACTGAAAGCGTTGGGTGCCGATTATAAACACGAGTTATTAGGTGAACGTTTAACGACAACTCCGAAAAACTATGCGTATTTAAAAATTGCCGAAGGATGCGACCGTCCGTGCAGTTTTTGTGCGATTCCGTTGATGCGAGGCGGACATGTTTCGCAACCGATTGAAAAATTGGTAAAAGAAGCGGAAGGTTTGGCGAAAAACGGTGTGAAAGAATTGATTCTAATCGCTCAGGATTTGACGTATTACGGATTGGACTTGTACAAAAAACGCAATCTTGCAGAATTGCTTGAAAACCTTGTAAAAGTAGAAGGCATCGAGTGGATTCGTTTGCATTACGCTTTCCCTACCGGTTTCCCGATGGATGTTTTGGACTTAATGAAGCGCGAGCCAAAAATCTGTAATTATATTGATATTCCGCTACAACACATTTCAGACAATGTTTTGAAATCGATGCGTCGCGGAACGACTCAGGAAAAAACAACGAAATTATTGAAAGATTTCCGTGAGGCAGTGCCTGGAATGGCCATTCGTACGACTTTAATCGTAGGTTATCCTGGAGAAACTCAGGAAGATTTCGAGATATTGAAAGACTTTGTTCAGGAAATGAAATTTGACCGTATGGGTTGTTTTGCGTATTCTCATGAAGAAAACACTCACGCCTATTTATTGGAAGATGATGTTCCGGACGAAGTGAAACAGGCGCGTGCGAATGAAATCATGGAATTACAGTCGCAAATTTCATGGGATTTGAATCAGGAGAAAGTCGGACAGGTTTTTAAATGCATCATCGACCGAAAAGAAGGCGGTCATTTTGTGGGAAGAACCGAATTCGACAGTCCGGATGTTGACAATGAAGTATTGATTGACGCGACGAAACACTATGTAAAAACCGGTGAATTCGTAAACATCAAAATTACCGAAGCGACTGAATTTGACCTTTACGGCGAGCCGGTTGCCTAAAAAGCTTATTTTTACCGGATCTTAAAATCTAAAGCAAATGAAATCCATTCAAAAAACAATTCTTATTGTATTGCTGTTAGCGAGTTTTACGACCGTTTACGGACAGGATGGATATGAAGACCCTTATGGTGCCAACAACCGAAGTGGTGTTACCGGATACGGAAGGAGAAGAAACCAACCTATGCGGGACATTTCCAAACTCCCTAAAAAAGAGCAGGATGCGATTCGCGAAGAAACGGTTACCAAAACGATTGATAAATTAAAAAAAGAATTGCATTTGGATGAACTTCAGGTGATTGTGATTACCAAAGTGATTACTGAAAACCAGAAAAAGCAAACAACCATTGCTGCCGGTGACGGTTCCGAAGCGGTAAAAATCAGCGAAATGGAAGCGTTATTGACCAACACCGATCGTGAGATTATCAGTTTTCTGAATAAGGATCAAAAAGAGAAATTCAACGTTTTAATTGAAGAACGAAAACGAAAACTCAACACCTTAAAAGATTTGAGATAACAGAATTCCGTTAAAATATACTCCCCGTAAACTCCGGTTTATGGGGATTTTTTTTTTTGTAATCATAAAGAGCAAATGCGATTTCACTTTTCATTTTAACATTAATTGCGGAAAAACCACAACACCAACTCCGTATATCGTTTTACTATTGCATAAACAATTAAACAACTAAAATTATGATACCGGAAACCCTATCCATCGTTGAAAGACAGCTGTTGATTAATCAGTATAAAATTTTATCAAAAATAACCGATCAGTCAGAAGAGGAGTATGAAGTGAAAATCGAAATTCTGGAAAACGGCTATACCGAGCAATACTATGAAATTTTCGAAGTCGACACCGAAGAAATCCCTATTGAAATTTGCGAAGAAACCAGCCAAATTTTAAACATGTACCGTCGAATCAACAACGCTCTGGAATCGTTTTCCGAAGAAGAAAAAGAAACGATAAAATTAGAAACGATAAAATTCGAAGGCTTTGATGCCCATACCGATTCGCATTATTATTACATGAATTTCATGGTTAAGAGAATGAACCTATGGCGCGAATACAAATCAGAATATCTAAATTCCCACAGCCCTTTGTCGTTATTAAAATACCGAAAAATGCTGGAATATCAAAATTACCTGTTGGATAACGATCAGTACGATTTAAACAAAGAAGATTTAAAATGTATGATTGAGTTATTGAACAGTTCCAAAAAAATTATATCTGTTGCGGTATAATTTTGTTTTAGTTTTTGTTGTAGTTAATAAAAAAACCGCCCAAAGGCGGTTTTTTGATCTTATAAAGGTATGTTTCCGTGTTTGCGTTTTGGCGTGTCCACCACTTTGTTTTCCAGCATTTTGAACGCTTTGATTAACTTTCTGCGGGTATCTTGCGGGAAAATCACCTCATCGATAAACCCACGTTGCGCCGCACGATACGGATTGGCGAATTTCTCTGCATATTCCGTTTCTTTTTCCAATAATTTAGCAGCAGGATCGGCCGCTTCGGCAATTTCTTTTTTGAAAATAATTTCCGACGCACCTTTTGCACCCATTACCGCAATCTCAGCACCTGGCCAAGCAAAGTTCATATCCGCTCCGATGTGTTTTGAATTCATTACGTCGTAAGCACCACCATAAGCTTTTCTGGTAATTACGGTTACTTTCGGAACCGTTGCTTCGCTTAATGCGTATAATAATTTTGCTCCGTGAACGATGATTCCGTTCCATTCCTGATCGGTTCCCGGTAAGAAGCCCGGAACGTCCACCAATACCAATAACGGAATGTTGAACGCATCACAAAAACGAGTAAAACGCGCTGCTTTAATAGAGCTGTTCACATCCAGACAGCCGGCTAAGAACATTGGGTTATTGGCTACTACTCCAACGCTTTTTCCTCCGATTCGAGCAAAACCAACGATGATATTTTCGGCGTAGTTTTTGTGAATTTCGAAGAAACTTTCCTCATCAATGATTGCATTTACGACATCATGCATATCGTAAGGCTTGTTCGGATTGTCGGGAACGATGTTGTTTAACTGTTCTCTGAATTCCTCTCCTAAGGCATACGGCAAATCTTCAGGAATTTCGGTATTGTTTTGCGGCAAATAGCTCAGCAAACGTTTTACGTCTTCCAAACACTCTACATCATTGGCCGAAGTGGTATGTGCAACACCCGATTTTGTCGAATGCGTTGAAGCGCCACCTAATTCTTCGGAAGTTACTTCTTCATTGGTAACCGTTTTCACTACGTTTGGACCAGTTACAAACATATAGGACGTGTGTTCCACCATCATCGTAAAATCGGTCATTGCCGGAGAATACACTGCACCACCGGCACATGGTCCCATAATCGCAGAAATTTGAGGAATCACTCCGGAAGCCTGTACGTTTCGGAAGAAAATATCGGCATATCCTCCTAACGAACGAACACCTTCCTGAATACGCGCACCACCGGAATCGTTCAAACCAATCATCGGTGCACCAACTTTCAGCGCCATGTCCATCACTTTACAGATTTTTTCTGCATGCGTTTCCGACAAAGCTCCTCCAAAAACGGTAAAATCCTGAGCAAAAGCATATACCAGTCTTCCATTAACCGTTCCGTAACCTGTGATTACCCCATCGCCTAAATAATGTTCTTTGTCCATCCCGAAATCTTTGGTTCGGTGGGTTACAAAAGCGCCGATTTCCTCAAATGAACCTTCGTCAAAGAAATATTCAATACGCTCACGGGCTGTTAATTTCTTTTTGGCGTGTTGGGTTGCAATTCTTTTTTCACCGCCTCCTAACTTGGACTCGGCTATTTTATGATTTAATATGTCGAATTTATTTGATTCCATGATTATAACTGATTTGGTAAACGTAAGACTTTCTGATCTTCCATATATTGTTTCAAAGCCACATAAGCAGCCACTTCCGCTTCTTTATGCATTTGGGCTTTCAACACTTCACTGTCGTAGTATTTTTTCACGAAATGAGTATCGAAATCGCCACTGCGGAATGCTTCATGCTCCATTACGAAAGTTCCGAACGGCAACGTAGTATGAACACCTTCAATCTTATAGGCCTGAATCGCTTCAATCATTTTTTGGATGGATTCTTCACGGGTTTTCCCGTAGGTAATCAGTTTGGAAAGCATCGGATCGTAGTAAATCGGCACCTCCATTCCTTCTTCGAAACCGTCGTCTACTCGGATTCCCTCGCCTTGTGGCACTTGATAAACGTCTAATTTTCCAACATTCGGTAAGAAATCGTTTAACGGATCTTCACAGTACACACGCAATTCCATCGCATGACCGTTTATTTTCAAATCTTCCTGTTTGATGCTTAACGCTTCGCCACGCGCTACACGAATTTGCATTTCTACCAAATCCATCCCCGTAATCATTTCGGTTACCGGATGTTCTACCTGCAAACGGGTATTCATTTCCAGAAAGTAGAAGTTTTTGTTTTCGTCCAAAAGGAATTCCACTGTTCCGGCACCTAAGTAATCACAGGATTGTGCCACTTTCACAGCGGCTTCTCCCATTGCTTTACGAATTTCCGGCGTTAGAACGGATGATGGTGCTTCTTCCACCACTTTTTGGTGACGACGCTGAATCGAACATTCTCTTTCAAACAAATACAGAATATTGCCATGACTGTCGGCCATCACCTGTATTTCGATGTGACGTGGCGAACCCACGTATTTTTCAATGAAAACCGAACCGTCTCCAAAAGCTGCAACCGCTTCACTGATCGCACGGTTCATTTGCGATTCGAATTCGGCTTCGTTTTCTACCACGCGCATTCCTTTTCCCCCACCACCGGCAGAAGCTTTAATCAGAATTGGGAACCCGATTTGTTTCGCGACTTGTTTGGCTTCTTCAATATCGGTAATGGCTTTATCAACACCGGGAACCATTGGAATATCATAAGCTTTCACCGCATCTTTGGCCGCTAATTTGCTTCCCATGATGTGAATGGCTTTTGATTTTGGTCCGATGAACGTGATGTTATTTTTTTCTGCCAATTCGGCGAAATCGGCATTTTCGCTTAAGAATCCGTAACCCGGGTGTATCCCGTCTACATTAAGTGATTTAGCGACTTCGATGATTTTATCTCCTAACAAATAAGATTGATTGGAAGGTGCTTCCCCGATACAAACTGCTTCATCGGCAAATTTTACGTGAGGTGCATTTCTGTCGGCCACCGAATAAACAGCTACCGTTTTAATTCCCATTTTTTTAGCCGTTTTCATCACGCGCAGGGCAATTTCCCCACGGTTGGCTACTAATATTTTCTTCATGATTATTCGAATTCGATTAACAACTGACCTTTGTCTACAGCCTGATCTTTACGTACCGCAATGGATTTGATAACCCCGTCTCTTGGCGAAAGGAAACTGTTTTCCATTTTCATCGCGCCCAAAATCAGAATCGGGTCGTTTTCCTTTACTTCCTGACCAACTTCCACATTGATTTCCAAAATAAGTCCCGGCATCGGTGCTTTAATGGAGTTGATTTGTTTGGCAGCTCCAACGGCAAATCCCATTTCCTTAATCAATTGATCCAACGGATTGGCAATATCCACTACGTACGTCGTGTTATTGATTTTTACCGTGTATTTTTTGGCATTGAAGTCGGAAGCAATGATTTCAGCTTGAAAAGGAGTGTTGTTTTTTAAAATATGGTATTTCGAGTCTCCTAAACTCACAGCATCCAGAGTGGACGCCTCTGAATCTGTTACATCAAAATGTGTTGATGTATTTACGGTTACTTTATAAGTAGTACTCATGGGCTAAAAATTTGTTGCCGTAAATGTAAAAAATCTAAAACGTTTTCCCGCAAACTTTTAGCTTTGAAATTGGTAATTTGCTATAGTTACATCAGAAGTGTAATAATACAACATTGGGCAAGAAAGTTTTCAGCCGGAAAAATCGTTTTTTTAAACCTCCGGTTGCTCAAAATATTTTTTCAGTAAGGTAGCAATTTTGACTTTATCCAATGGTTTGGAAAGGTAATCGTTAAATCCGATTTCTTTAATTCGGTCTATTTCTTCGGAAAAAGAATAAGAGGTTTGTGCTATAATCGGAATTTCGGTATTGAATTCCCTTATTTTTTGGAACGCTTCATAACCGTTTAAATTAGGCATTTTTATGTCCATGAAAATCAAATCGATTTCTTTATTCTCTTTACAGAGTTGCACTGCCTCGGCCCCATCTTTGGCTCTGATGATTTTGAAACCGTGCATTTTTAAAAGCTTTTCAATCAAGATAAAATTGATATTATCGTCTTCTGCCACTAAAATGATTTTTTCATTTCCCATATCAATCGGAACCGTAATTTTTGATTCCTCCGAAACCTCAACGTCGTCGCTTTCATCATAGTGTAACAAAATCGAAAAAGTAAAGGTCGATCCTATACCAACTTGTGACTTAAAGTCAATTTCTCCGCCCAGCATGGTAACGTAAGCCTTAGAAATGGCCAAACCCAAGCCCAAGCCCTCATTGGCCGAAATCCCTTTGGCATTAATTTTACTGAAACGCTTAAAAACACTGTTTTGAAATTCCTCCGGGATGCCGATTCCAGAATCTTTCACACTGAAAACAATTTTCTTATGTTCCTCGTCAACAGCATATTCGAGTGTTACAAAACCCTCTTCGGTAAATTTGAACGCATTGCTTATTAGATTTGTAATCACCTCCCTTAATTTGGTCCCGTCGGTCTGAATCTTTTTAAGAGTAGGTTTTTCAGGAGCAATCAATTTAAAATCGATAGCCTCATTATGAAGAATCCCTTTGCAGGAATTGAAGGTGATCTGAACCAGTTCGTCCAAATCAACAGTATAAATATTAGGTTTAACAATATTGGAATCGATTTTGGACATTTCAACCAAATCATCAATAATATCAATTAAGTTTTTACCGCTTTGTTTGATAATCGTGATAAACTCTTCTTTCTCGGCATCTGAAAAAGACGGATTCGAGAGCATGTCGGTAAACCCTAAAATCGCATTCATCGGTGTTCTAATTTCATGCGATAAATTCATCAGGAACGACGACTTTAAGCGATCGCTTTCCTCCGCTTTGCTTTTGGCAATGGCCAGTTGCTCGGTTTTCTCCTTATTTTCTTCAAAGAGTTTTCCGATGTATCGAAACTCGCCTCTTATATTTTTTAATGATGCGATGGCGCTCGGATCACCGTTTACCAAAATCTTCTTGATAAAACTGATGGGCAATCTCGACCATAAATTGGCGTAATAATAATACACTATCCACGATAAAAGAAGCGCTAAAGCGGTTATCAGAAGAATTCGTTTGGTTATGGAAAAATCGATATCGTACGCTCTTTTAAAATACAGACTTGAAATTATTTTTCCTTCATAATCCAGTAACGGAATAACTGTAAAAACCGTTTTCTTAGCCTTTTCGTTTCCTTCGTAAAATTTGATTTTCGAACTGGAGATTTCTTCTATATTTGCGAAATATTCGGCATCCAGCAATCGGGCCATAAAAAAATAGCCGGAAGGTTGGGTTTTATTTTTATACGGATCGTTAGACGGATGTATGGTAGCACCATAGACTTCCACAATTCCTTCGGGTATTTTCAGATAAAACTTATCGGCTTTTTTTTCGCGAATTCGTTTTAATGCCGCTTTGGGAATAAAATCTTTTGTTTTTATTTTTAGCGTGGACACTTTAGTGATAAATGATCCGTCAATGGAATAAGCACACAAATATTCTACTTTATAGGTGTCAATGATATTGGCCACAGAAGTATTAAACCAAGTAACGTCTTTAGTTTTGGTAAAATCCACAAATTCGTCCCAATACGTAGCGTCGTTAATAACCGAAATATAAGGTTCGGCATTGAGCTTTAACAACGAATTAATTTCGTTGCTGAATAGTTCCCTACTGGATTTAAAAATTTGTTTTTCCTGTATCCGGGTATAAAAATACAAGGAGAGTACGAGTAACAATAACCCGAACGTTACCAGTGAAAGCAACGTTATTACCTTGGAGTAGGTTGAATCGTTATAGCGTTTGGTAATGGATTTCACTATTCTTGTTTTCAGATACTAAAGTAAATTCAGTAAGTTTCATCTAAATTTAACAACTTATCCGTAAAACAAGCAACTTATTTTAATTTTATTTGAAAATAAATTAGTCCAACATCGATTCTACAGCACTAACAATCCGAAATCGCGTAAGGTATTAACCGGTTTGGAATACCAAAACAATTCGAAATCTTCCAAACCAGCTGTTTCATAATCGGATTTTATTTCGTTGAACGTATACCTTTTTTCATTGGCAACTTCAATTTTCGCTAACAAAGCCTGTAACCAGTCGCCATTTTCTTTGTCGACTGTAATCTCAAAAACTTCTCGTTTGCCGTGAAACATCATTTTCATCATTTCCCACGAATTGCCTTTTTTGTTTTTCGTAAACGATTCTACTAAAGGTTTCCCGCCTATCCATACGATTTTCGCATTCGGTTTAACCGTAAAAAGGACTTCTTTTTCAAGACAATTGTAAATAAAATCAGGTTTGACAGTAGTTCTTGGGATTTTAAAATCGAACCAGTCCTGCAACGGATAATCAAAACAGATGCCGTGCATGTAATTGAACAACGATTTCTTGAGTCCGAAGCTGAATTTATCGTGATTGATTCCGGTTTTGTCTTTAAATTGAATGTCGTTATTGGCAAAAGTAATTGTATTGATCTCCGGAATCACACCGAATTCCTCCGGGAACATCCCAACCGGACTGTGCGCTGTCATGGCAAACTGATGCCAAAATCCGGATTGCAGCACGCCCAATTCGAACAACTGGCGCACCATTTCCAAACTATCAATCGTTTCCTGAATGGTTTGTGTAGGATAGCCGTACATCAGATATGCATGCACCATAATGCCTGCTTCTGTGAAGTTTCGGGTAACTTGTGCGACCTGCTCTACGGTTACGCCTTTCTTAATGAGCGCTAACAATCTATCGGAAGCTACTTCCAATCCTCCGGAAACTGCGATACAACCGGAAGCTTTCAGTAACACACACAAATCGGCGGTGAAACTTTTTTCGAAGCGAATGTTCGTCCACCACGTAACTGTTAGATTTCGTCGGAGAATTTCCAACGCCACTTCCCGCATTAAGGCCGGAGGCGCCGCTTCGTCAACAAAATGAAAACCGTTATGTCCGGTTTGGGCAATCAGTTCTTCCATTCGGTCGACCAAAGTCTTGGCAGCAATCGGTTCGTATATTTTGATATAATCTAAAGATATATCGCAAAATGTACATTTTCCCCAGTAACAACCGTGTGCCATGGTGAGTTTGTTCCAACGGCCGTCGCTCCACAAACTGTGCATTGGGTTAGCGATTTCGATTACGGAAATGTATTTATTCAACAACAAATCGGTGTAATCCGGTGTGCCGACTTCATTTTGTTTGTAATCGTGGCGAAGCGAATTATCTTTATAAATCACCCGGTTGTTTTCCAGCAAAAATGTTCTTTTAAATTCGTTGTGTTCAGGATTTTCAATATGTGCAACCAAAAGTTCTACAGGAAGTTCGCCATCGTCTAAGGTAATGAAATCGAAAAATTCAAAAACGCGATTGTCTTTTAATTCACGTAATTCGGTATTCGGAAAACCGCCACCCATTGAAATCTTAATTTGAGGAAAATAGTGTTTAATATGCTGCGCACAACGAAAGGCACTGTACAGATTTCCGGGGAAAGGGACCGAGAAACAAATCAATTTCGGATTGACCTGTTTGATTCTTTCGCCTATTATTTTTAAGGTAATATTATCGATGTAAGTGGGTTCCGATTGCAGGTAGTCGTACAATTCATCAAACGAATTCGCGCTTCTGCCCAAACGTTCGGCATAGCGACTGAATCCGAAATTTTCGTCGACCGTTTCCACAATGAAATCGGATAAATCTTCGAGGTATAAAGTCGCCAAATGCTTGGCTTTGTCCTGCATTCCCATGGTTCCGAACGCCCAATCCATATCGTCGAGCTGACTGAAACGGGAAGCCTCGGGCAAGAAACCGTCCAAACAAATCTGACGCGCCAAAGTGGGATTATTTCCCTGAAGAAAAGCAATTACCGAATCGATGGTTTTGATGTACTCGCTCTGTAAACTGAAAATCCGCTTAGAATTATCTGAAAACGAATCTTTATTGGCTTCGGCATACTTAAAAACCCCTATTAATCCTTCTCTTGAAAACAATTCCAAAATCACCTCAATTCCCAAATCCATCTGAAAAGAACTGATGTGTTTCGTATTCAGAAAACCTTTTAAATACGCCGTTGCCGGATACGGTGTATTCAGTTGGGTGAAGGGCGGAGTGATTAGGAGGATATTTTTCAAGTATTTTTTTTTGCAAAGGTATTGATTTACTGTCTAAATTCTGAAAAGACCAAATTTCGACAACCTCAATTTCATTTTAAAATAGTACTTTTGTGGGAAATTTTCTAACCATGAGAAGCCTTTTTCTGCTATTCGTATTTCTTATTTCAAATATTTCCTTTGGACAAAAAAATCCAAACACCATTGGCTTTACAGAAAACAAAGGTCAGATTATCGATCAGAAAGGAAAAGAGAACAAAGCGGTTTTGTACTTATTGAATACGCCCGGATTAAATGTTCAGTTGAAGAAGAATGCTTTTTCGTATGACATTTACGAGATGAAGAAGGTTCCGCTCAACAAGAAAGACAGAGCTTTTTTAGATAACCGAAATAAAATTGGTCTGAAAGAAGAAAACTGTAATTATTCTATCGAATACAATTATCATCGTATTGATATTGACTTTTTAAATTCAAATACAGATGTGAAGTTGGTTGCGGAAGAAAAATCATCCGATTACGACAATTACTACAATGTCATACATGCACCAGAAGGGATTACCAATGTGTATAAATATAAGAAAGTTACCTATAAAAACATTTACAATAACATTGATGCGATTTTCTTTATCCCGAAAGACACTACTAAAGTTGTGGAATACAATTTTATCGTAAAACCGGGTGGAAAAGTTTCGGACATCCAACTGAAATTTAACGGTGCTAAAACGGAATTGGCGGATAACAAAATCAGGATGAAAGTTCGTTTTGGCGAGATGGAAGAAACGCTTCCGTTGAGCTGGGTTGAACAGGGAACTTCACGAAAAGAGATTGCAGTTGGTTACAAAAAAATTAAGAAGAATGTGTATGGTTTTGAAGGCGATGTGAATGCTTCGGATAAAACTATAGTTATTGATCCGGTGCCGATTCGATTGTGGGGGACGTATTATGGGGGAGAAAAAGGAGCAGCAATTCATAATGTAATTACGGATGGTGAAAATAATATTTTAATAAGTGGAAATTCAGACAGTGCTAATAACATTGCCACTAACGGTACATTTCAATCTACAATATGGACACTTGGAAATCCAAACACAAATAACAGGAATGGATTTGTCGCAAAATTCAATCCGTCTGGTGTGAGATTATGGGGAACTTACATTGGTACTGCTGAAGGTATATCGATCTTAGACACAGCAAACGATAATCTAAACAATATAGTAATTACAGGAGTAGTCATGGGAAATTCAAACAATATAACTACTCCAAACTGTTATCAACCTATAATGAATTATCAGGTTAATGGTGGTGGTGATAATATAGAACCGTTTATTATTAAATTTGACAATAATGGATTGAGGGTTTGGGGCACTTATTACGGTGGAATATCAGGTGATTATGCAAATTCAGTAACTATTGATAGAAATAACAATATTTACATTTCAGGAACGACTTATAGCCCAACAGGATTAGCATCACCAGGTGCGCATAAAATGACTTTTAACAACCAGTCTGTTTCAGATGGGTTTATTGCTAAATTCAATCCGAATGGCAATAGAATATGGGGAACCTATTTTGGAGGAGAATGGGGAGACTCAATTTTAGAAAGTGCAGTCGATGTCTCTAATAATATTTATTTTGTTGGATTATCTTATAGCAGTACGGAAATTTCTACTCCAAATGGCTTTCAACCAAACAGTAATGGTCAAGGTGAAGGATTTTTAGTCAAATTTTCCGAAAATGGTAATTTAGTATGGGGGACTTATTATGGTGGTGAAAGAAGTGATTCTATTTCGTCTATAAAAATAAGTAGCAACAATAACATTTTCATTACAGGAGAAACCTCCAGCACTCAAAACATTGCTACATCTAATTCCTTTCTAAGCAATTTTATCTATAGTTCATATGGTGACAACGGTTTTTTGGCAAAATTTGACTCCAATGGAAATCGAATTTGGGCTACATATTTTTACATTTGGTTCGTGGATTTTGATTTAGATTTTCAAGAAAACATATATTTTGTTGGTGCTACTGGTCCCCAATTAGGCATCGCAACTCCAAATGCATATAAAAGTTCTCCAGATGCTTTAGATGCTTTTTTACAAAAATTTGACACAAATGGCAATAGGATCTGGGGAACTTATTATGGAGGAAATGGTGGGGATAATGCAACTGCAATAGCATTTGACAAAACGAACCAATATATCTATTTTGGAGGAACCACTAATAGTAATGATCAACTTTCAACTCCTGGTTCACATCTTGAAAACATATCATTTACAGGAGTTAATGGATTTTTGGTTAAATTTCAAGGCTGCTTATCATCTCCTCGAGCAGCTGCTCAAAACCCTTGTATCGGGAGCAACTTAGAACTTACTGCATCAGGAGGCTCAAGCTATTCCTGGTCAGGACCAAACGGTTTTATATCAACAGACCAAAACCCGGTAATTACAAATGCAAACGCAACACATAGCGGTCAATACACCTGTATCATTACAGGAACTGGAGGTTGTGATGGTCCCGTAACTGTAAATGTAGTTGTTGGAGATGCACTGGCTCCGATTCCAAATATGACAACACTGCCAACAATCAACGGCGATTGTAACACAACAATCACAACAATCCCTACTGCAACAGATAACTGCGCCGGAAACATCATTGCCACAACAACAAGTCCTTTAAATTATTCCCTACCCGGAACCTACACCATTGTTTGGAATTATAACGATGGAAACGGAAATATTGCTACCCAAAACCAAACGGTTATAATTTCTGCAACCACTTTGCCTACTTTAAGTTCATCACAGCAATTCTGCTTCCAACAAAATGCCACTTTAAACAACATCACCATCACCGGTCAAAACATCAAATGGTACGACGCACCAACAGGAGGAAATTTATTGGCAAACACCACACTTTTACAAAACGGGACAACTTATTATGCTTCACAAACTATTAACAACTGTGAAAGTTCTTGAGTTCCGGTTACAGTTACCATTCAAAATACACCAGCTCCAACAGGAAATTCTGCTCAAAGTTTCTGCAGTTCACAAAATGCGACTTTAAATGACATTGCTATTTCAGGAAGTTCCGTTATTTGGTATGACAACGCGACAGGAACTACCGTTTTACCTTCAACAACATTGCTGGTGAATAACGCAACCTATTATGCCACACAAACGGTAAACGGTTGCGAAAGCCCTACCCGATTCCCGGTAACCGTGACGCTAATAAACACTTTAAATGCAAATGATTATTCGGAAACGATCTGTGACGATTTGAACAACGGTTCTGAATCTGTGAATTTGTCCGATTACAATACCGCGATGATTTCCAATACATCTGGGAATACTTTTACCTACTTTCACTCCCAAAACGGAGCCGAGAATCAAATCAGTTCGGATGAGATAACCAATTTCGCCAATTACAATTTGGCTGTCGGGAGCAATTTAATCTTCGTCCGAATTGATTCCAGCAACGGTTGTCATCAGGTAGTGGAACTGAATTTAACCTTGGTAAGCAAACCTATTATCCCGATTTCCGATATCATGCCAATTTGCGAAGGCAGCTCCATAACAGTCAATGCAGGCAATGGTTTTGACAGTTATTTATGGTCGACTGCCGAAACGACTCCATCGATAACAGTCAGTACTCCCGGAAATTATTCGGTTACGGTAACCGAAAATCATGGAACATTGGTTTGTTCTTCGGTTAAAAATTTTACGGTAGTGAATTCGAATAAGGCAACGGTAGCTGAAATCATCACTTCCGACTGGACGTACAATCAGAATACAATTACAGTCTTGTTGACAGGAAACAGTATGGGCAATTACGTCTATTCCCTTGACGGAATTCATTTCCAAACAAGCAATACGTTTACCGGTTTAGAAAGTGGCGAATACACCGTTTTTATCAAAGATCAAAATGGCTGTGGGGTACAACCGGCAGATTTCTATTTGTTAATGTATCCCAAATTTTTCACTCCTAATGGCGATGGGTATAACGATACCTGGAAAATTAAGTTTTCGGAAAACGAACCTGAACTCACGGTGAAAATATTTGACCGTTATGGGAAATTAGTAAAACAATCGGGAAGTAATTCCGAAGGATGGAACGGAACCTACAATAACCAAGCGCTTCCCGCCACCGATTATTGGTTTACCGTCACAAGACAAAACGGAAAGGAATATAAGGGGCATTTCACACTAAAACGATAAATTCAACAATTCATTAAAAACATAACACAAATTCACTTTTTTAACACCGACACAATACGGTTTAGCACATAACAAAATCAAATTATGAATTTATTGTAAGGTTTTGTTTAAATATTTTTTTTTCATACTTACAATTGGGTATTTCTCTTATTTTTGCAAAAAAAATATTACGTGAGACATTTCCTTTATCTTTCATTATTGCTATGCTCAATTACTTTGTTTGGACAAAACAAAATTTCTTCGAAGAAACCTATTTCTTTCGAAAACAACATTGTAGCTCAAAAAAAAAGCACCATTGAAGACCGCAAAGACCAAATAATTGCAGATTCTATTGAGCGTGCTCTTTTTTTAAAACGCAAACAACAGGAAATAGAACTAAACCATAAGAACCATTCCCATTCAAAAGCCACACTGAATGCCGTTCATCTTTGCAGTAATAGTAATTTTGAAGAGTTCGAAACCATTTCCGGAACGAACGTATTGAAAAACTTTTTATACACAACGACGGATCCAATGAATCCGACACAATGTGCCACCCCTTCCTCTACAGCCAATCAACAAATTACACAATACGACCCGAGTCTGAGTAACTTAATGGCTTCTACTGTACCTTCCAATTTTATTGATGAATTCATCGGTGACATCAATGCCTTCGATCAGTTTGCTTTACAAATAAACTACAAGAATTCTTATTCGACATCAGGGGTTGTTCAGGCCAAGCGCTTTAAAACCAACAATGAAAACAATGTAATTTTCAATTACAAAGCCGTTTTACAAAGTATTGATGGATTAGGACATTTAAACGAACAACCATTTTTTAAAGCCCGAATCATTAATAAAGTTGGCGCAGTTGTGAGTGAATTCTGCGTTATTGGAGATCCGACAAACTGCATTTTTACCCAAGCGCCAGGATATGAAGCTGGAAGTATTGTTTTGTTTACCCAAAACTGGCAATCCGGAAGTTTGGACATATCATCCATACCTAATAACGAAGAATTTATCATTGAATTTACAGCGGCACGTTGTGGCTTAGGCGGACATTTCGGCTATGCTTATATTGATGATTTGTGTCTGCATCATTCCGATGAGAACTTACAAGGAAATATCGAATTGGATCCGCTATATAAAATCTGTCCTACTCTACCTATATCCGTTTGCGGAACATTTACGGTTCCAAATTCAGGAGGAGTTGCAGCATCAGTAGAATCGGTTACTTTAAATGTATACGACAGTAATAATGCAATTATCTTCACCACCACTACCCCAACATCATTAGATTTAATCAATAAGACCTTCTGCTTTGAACTGGACGGAACCAATTTGCCGAATACAGCCACTGCCAATTATAATGTAGGCGTGATTATCAATTATGGTGTAACCGCATCAGGTTGTTCGGGAACCAGTTTTAGTTCGGCAAGCGACAACGATGCTAATCCTGGATGGGACATTTCGTTTATGAATTGTACTCCGGATTGCAACTTTACACTTCAGACCGGTTTACTCAAACTTTGTGACGGAAACGGTGATGGGAAAGAGTTTTTTGATTTAACCAACGTTAATTCTCAATTGATAGGAACACAACCCGGTTTAACGATAAGTTATTTTACCACACTTACTGATGCAACAAACGATACTAATCCCATAATAACTTTCACCAATCATGAAAGTTACTCGACTACACTTTATGCCAGAGTTACCAAAGACGCCACCTGCTTTAAAATTATTGCTTTTCAGGTTACTGTAAAAAATCCTTCGGGAACCATTTCGGGAATTCTGAATGTTTGCAGCGGAAGTACCACCCTTACGGCTTCTCAGGGAGTAACTTACTTATGGTCAAACGGCGACACGACTCGAAGCACAGTCGTAACCACTGTTGGAACATACAGCGTAACCATAACGGATGCAGACGGATGTGTTTCAAACGCATCTGTCACCATTATACCGAGTACAGTTGCGGTATCACCAACAATAGATGTTACGCAACCTACCTGTTTTGTAAGTACTGGAACCATAAACATCACTTCACCGGCTGCAGAATATAGTTTTGACAATGGAATCACCTGGACAACCAATTCACAGATGACCAATCTTCCTATCGGAACCTACAACATCAAAATAAAAACAGTCAACAATTGTATTTCCTATCCAAAAACAATTAATATTGTTCCTTTCCTGTCATCGTATCCTTATTACACAAGTATTGATCCGACAAATTGTGATGATTTAGGAAGCATCACCATAACCACACCGGCAACTGAATACAGCTTTGACAATGGTGTAACGTGGGGAACCAGCAATACAGCAACCAATTTACCTATAGGCACCTATCTGATTCGTACCAAAGACGCATTTGGCTGTATTTCTAATTTCAACAGTGTTGTCTTTTACAGTCAGTTTTTACCGGCACCAACCTACACGTTTGTAGCTCCTTATTGTTCTAATTTAGGAAGCATCACCATTACTACACCGGCAGCCGAATACAGTATTGACGGCGGAACTACATGGCAAACTTCCGATACATTTAACAACCTGTCTTCGGGAAGTTATGTTATAAAAATTAAAAATGCACAAGGCTGTACCTCTCCAAACTTATATGTTTATTTAACCCGTTTTGAAAACAGTTACCCCGCTTATACCATTGATGATGCGGGCTGCAATAAATATGCCACCATCACTATAACAACACCTGCCGATTTTTACAGTTTTGACGGAGGAATAACTTGGTCCACCAATAATACTTTAGGCAACTTAAACAATGGTGCCAGCGTACAGCTAAGAGTGCGTCGGGGACTTACCTGTATATCCTATTCGCAAAGTGTATATATCAATTCGAATTACCGACCGCTGCCGGCCGTTGCCGATTTCAGCACTTTAATTTGCGACAACTCCAATAACGGTAACGAACCGGTTAACCTTTCGCTATTCAATAGCAATATTATCACCACTCCCGCAAATTACACCTTCAGCTATTACAACACACTGAATGGTGCACAAAACCAACTGAGCAGTGATGTCATATCGAATTACAGTACATTTAATCTAAACGTGACCAATACAATACTTTACGTTTTGGTAAAAGACATTTACGGTTGTTCCAATATCGCTGCTTTAGAGCTGACATTGATTCCAACACCCGTTATCACAATTCAAGATTTATATTATCTGTGCGAAAACCATACTGTAAGCGTAACCGAAAATACTGTTTTCGACAGTTATACATGGTCTAACGGCACCACAACACCAACCAACGTAATTTCGCAAGCCGGAAGTTATAGCCTAACCGTTACCGAGGTTCACGGTTCGGTTATTTGCAGCACAACCAAAACCTTTAATGTCGTTTTATCTAACCCGGCTACCATAACAAGTTTCGAAACACTGGATTGGACCACAAACGACAACATCATTACAGTTAATGTAACCGGACTGGGGAATTATGAATATTCACTGGACGGAATTAATTATCAGGACAGTAATACTTTTTACAATCTAGAGGTTGGAGAGCATTTGGTATATGTGAGGGATAAAAACGGATGCGGTGTTATTTCGGAAGAAGTATTTTTACTGATCCATCCAAGATTTTTTACGCCAAACGGAGATGGCTTCAACGATTTATGGAGAGTGAAATTTTCGGAAAAAGAACCGGATTACACTGTTAAAATATTTAACCGTTACGGAAAATTACTGAAACAACTAGGCCATAACTCCGAAGGCTGGGATGGCAACTATCTTGGTGTACCGGTACCATCTGACGATTATTGGTTTTTGGTAACCCGTAAAAACGGAAAAGAACATCGAGGTCATTTTACACTGAAGCGATAATCCGATTTTATAAGTCTTTGTTAAACCGAATTCAGCTATAGTAATTTTTGTTAAATTAGCGGAAATAAAAAAACCGCCATGCCTAACGACTGTATCAGCTATCAAAATTCCGGATATTTTTCAAAACTTATTGTTGATTATTTGAATCAGAAGCCTGAAGTGCAGTCGTTCTATCACCGATTTCCCAAACTGGAGCATTTTAAACTTCAGCTGGAAGAAAAAGGAAACAATTTTCCGGAAGAAAACAGAGCTGTTTTGGTAGCCGCTTTGGAAAAACAATACCAGAGCATCAACATTTCGGAAGCAACGAAAACCAATATTCAGTCGTTGCACAAAAACAATACTTTTACCATCACCACCGGTCATCAATTAAACCTTTTTACCGGTCCGTTGTATTTTTTGTATAAGATTGTTTCGGTAATTAACCTTACCCGTGAACTGAAAACTGCCTATCCGCACTACCATTTTGTACCGGTTTATTGGATGGCGACAGAAGACCATGATTTTGAAGAAATCAATTATTTTGATTTCAAAAACAAGAAAATCCATTGGAACAGGGATAGTAAAGGTCCGGTAGGAAGACTTTCAACGGAAGGGCTTGCCGAAGTTTTTGAAGTTTTCTCAAAAGAATTGGGCCCCGGAAACAACGCTGATTATTTGCGTGAACTTTTCAAAAACGCCTATTTAAAACACGCCACGCTGGCTGAAGCCACCCGCTTTTTAGCAAATGAGCTGTTCCAGGAACAAGGATTGGTAATTGTTGACGGTGATGATGCTACGCTAAAAAGCGTCTTTGTTCCCTTTGTACAACAAGAATTATTACAACAAACCTCCTTTAAGAAAGTATCGGAAACCATTGAACAATTAGGGGACTATACTGTTCAGGTTAATCCGCGTGAAATCAATTTGTTTTATATCGAAGACGATTTGAGGGAACGCATTATTTTTGAGGGTTCCCGCTATACAATTAACAATACTAAAACCGTTTTTACAGAGGCCGAAATTTTAAAAGAACTCGAAAACCATCCTGAAAAATTCAGTCCGAATGTGATTTTACGCCCTTTATATCAGGAAGTGATTTTGCCTAACCTCTGTTATATCGGAGGCGGTGGAGAAATTGCTTATTGGCTGGAACTGAAAACGAATTTTAAGGCGAATAACATCCCCTTCCCGATACTCTTGCTTCGAAATTCCGCGCTTTTAGTTACGGAAAAACAAGCACAGAAAGCCGACGCATTAAACTTAAGCTGGTCGGATTTATTCTCCAAACAGACAAATCTGATAAATCGAAAAACTGCAGAATTCTCCAGTTTCAACCTGGATTTTACCGAACAGAAAACGTTTCTGAAAAATCAATTCGGGAAACTGACCCAAATCGCACAGCAAACCGACAAATCATTTATTGGAGCCGTAAAAGCGCAGGAAACCAAACAACTGAAAGGATTGGAAAACCTAGAGCGTCGTTTGCTCAAAGCCGAAAAAAGAAACTATCAGGAAAAATTACAGCGCATAACGAATCTTCAGAATGAATTGTTCCCAAATATGAGTCTTCAGGAACGAAAAGTCAATTTTTCGGAATTTTATCTTAACAATGGAAATGATCTTATAGAAAAGCTGCTTAAAAACCTAAATCCGATATCCGAAGAGTTTAAGATAATTTATTTACAATAAAGCATATTTTTTCCTACATTAATGTATTTCATCGATAATTTTAAGCATTTCATCTAACATTTTTCTTTTAAAATTAGGTTGGTAACTAAAAAGTGTTATTTTCGCAACATTAAATAAAAGAAAAGTTAAAATTATCATATGAAGAAGAATTACCTAATGTTAAGTTTAAGTGCCATGGCACTTTTTTTATGCTCCTTTTATCAGATTTCCAATCTAAAACCTAAAATGGTTATGGTGGAAGGCGGTACTTTTAAAATGTCTCCAAAAGAAAATGCGGTAGATCCGAAAACAAAGAAGAAAATTGTTTACGACATCACTGTTTCTTCTTTTGAAATGGCAAAATTTGAAGTTACTGTAGCAGACTGGAAAGCTTATACCAGCGCCAATAAAATAAGTATGCCTGCCCGACCAAGCTGGGGTTGGAATGATGATTATCCGATGACAAACATCAACTGGACTGATGCTATTAAATATTGCAATTGGTTAAGTAAAGAAAACAATCTCAAGCCTGCTTATACTAAAAAGGGTGAAAAATACATCTGTGATTTTTCTGCAGACGGTTACCGTTTGCCAACTGAAGCAGAATGGGAATATGCAGCTAAAGGCGGTAATAAATCTCAAAACTTTACTTACTCTGGAAGCAATGATCTTGAAATGATTGCTTGGTATGCCAACAACAGTAGAAAATCACCACAGGAAATCGGCACAAAATTAGCCAATGAATTAGGAATTCATGATATGAGCGGAAATGTTTGGGAATGGTGTTGGAACTACTACAGTCCGATTTACCATCTAGCGGAAAGAAGAGACAACCCTGTTGGACCGGACAGAGGCGACAAACGCTCAGTTAGAGGTGGTTCATGGGACAGCAGCAAATTAGACTATTTAAAGCCAACCAACCAATTGAGCTGGAACCCAACTGCTACAAACGAATTTTTCGGATTGCGAATTGTAAGAACTGTTAAATAATTTTCTGTAAGGAGGTTGTTTTTCAATTAGAAAGCAGTACTTTTGCGCCAAATTTAAAAATAAAGAAATGGCAACTAACAGAACTTTTACAATGATCAAACCGGATGGTGTTGAAAACGGACACATCGGTGGAATTTTAAATATGATTACTGAAGGTGGTTTCAGAATCGTTTCGATGAAACTTACTCAGTTGACTGTAGCTGATGCTCAGAAATTTTATGCAGTACACAGCGAAAGACCATTCTTTGGAGAATTGGTTGAATTCATGACAAGAGGTCCTATTGTAGCGGCTATCTTAGAAAAAGAGAATGCTGTTGAGGATTTCAGAACATTAATCGGTGCTACAAACCCAGCGGATGCTGCTGAAGGTACAATCCGTAAAAAATATGCTACTTCAATTGGAGAAAATGCAGTTCACGGATCTGACAGTGATGAGAATGCTGCTATCGAAAGTGCGTTCCATTTTGCAGGAAGAGAGCAATTCTAATCTTTAGAATTATCAAATACAAAACCCACCCGCTTTAGCGTGGTGGGTTTTTCTTTTTTCGTAAATCCCGTTGTTCTACTTCGTAAACACTGTTAACCTTTGTTGCTTTACAATACAGAACGCTTTTTTATAACGAATAAGACAATTTACAACGTTCGCGTGAGGGATAGCAGTGGAAATCCTTTTTAGGAACTTTTTTGTTCCTGAAAAGATTGGAACGTATAGCCCGACCCATTTTCGGGGCACGCCCAAAACAAAAACGCCGCCCATTTTGCTAAAACCACTCGCTTTTATAAGTCCATAAAAAAACCCTTTCGATTGAAAGGGTTTTTCTTTTTTATAAAATTAAGCTAACAAAAATAAAAATATAAGCGGGAACAAGATGCCGGCCAGCGCCAGTTTCCAACCCCTTTGTTTAAAAGTGTGCTTCCCTACAGAAATCATTAAAGCTCCTGTTACAGCGATGGTTATTAAAGACAATCCGAAAATATCCGAGTAATAGATCCACCAGTTGGAAGTGTTTTTATGCAGTTTCATGGCCTGACTGATAAAAGGTGTTTTCCTGAAAGTAACGATTTCTCCTTTTCCGGTTTTCATGTCGATTTCGACATCGGTATTTTCAAAAGCAATTCTTAGTTCTCCTTTTTTAACACCATGACGACGGAATTTGTCCTCTACTCCTAAATCCTTCCCTAATTGTTCGGCAAACTGTTCGGTAATTTTATCCTCTGTTGGCAATTTAACTTCGACAGCCTTGGTTTCTACGGTATATTTTTCCGGATGCCAGCTTTCCCTGTGGTTCATTAAAATTCCGGAAAATGCAAAGGAAATAATCAATCCCAGATAGAAATAGCCCAAATCACGGTGAATGGCTCTAAGTTGTTTTTGTCTTTTCATTGATGTTAAAATTTATATTTTAATGTCGCCATAACCTGACGTGGGGCAATTGGATTGATACTGTAATTTTCGTGTACCGAATAGTTCAACTCGTTAGTAATGTTCGAAACTTTGCAAAGTAACGAAATTTGTTTCCAAGTATAGCCAACCGATGCATCAACAGTTATGTAACCGTCCACCGGAATTTCACGGTCGCGGAATTCAACCGCATTGGTTGTCGTGTTATAAAAATAATCATTGTTCCAACCTCCAATCCTGTCGCCGATGTAGTTCGCAATACTTCCTACCGAGAACCCTTTGAAAAATCCGTTTGGAACGGTGTAGAAGAAACTTGCATTTGCAGTATGTTGCGGTGTTCTGGCTACACGATCTCCCTTAACAAAGCTGCCCGGAATCCAGTCACCCAAAACTTTTGTAAAACGCATGTCGTTGTAACTGTAGCCCACTAAAATACTTAATCCGTCAATTGGTTTCGCGTTCACATCTATTTCAACACCTTTACTTGTTGTTTCGCCGGAAAGCATTTTTAGCGTTGTATCGGTGTTGTTTGGCGTTCCATCTGCCTTAAACGGTGCCATTTGGGCAAAATTACTGTTTATAATCTGGTACAATGTAACGTTTGTGGTTAATTTTCCGTTTAAGAATTCCTTTTTAGCCCCAACTTCAAATTGATCGATAATAGAAGCCTCTAAATTTTTACCATAAATATCGGTTCCGGTGTTAGGAGTAAACGAATTAGCGTAGCTCGCAAACAAGGATGTCGATTTTGTAGGTTGGTACACCAATCCTGCTTTTGGTGAAAAAGCGGCATCGATTCGTTTTGCGTCATTTTTCGGATTTGGATCATTTTCCGGCGCTTGCGTTTGTACTCCGGCGGCAAATACTTCATTATAATTTGTGGCCTGCGCTTCCTGCCATGACCAACGGATACCGGCTAAAACTTTAAATTTATGAGTAAGACTGATTAAATCCTGTGCATAAGCACCAAATCGGAAAGTTTCTGTTCTTACGATTTTTGAATTTCGTGGCTCAGGCATAGTTTTTACATCATTCTCGTACGTTGTCGGATCATAAATATTAATCTGATCGTAAATTGAATTTGCAAAAGCATACGTGTAAGCCTGTGCGTATGAGAAATCCGTATCTACACCAGTTGACATTTGATGCTTAATGCTGCCTGTATTGAAAACACCTTGAAGATTGAATTGTTGGGCGGTAATCGTTTCGGTATTATAATTTTTACCTAATACACGATTTAAAGCACCTGAACCATTGAGATCTGGTTGAATACGCTCCGTTCCTTCTGATTTTCTGCTATAATCCTGCAATGAGGAATTGGAACTGAATTTCCAGTTGGGATTGATTTTATGAACAACTTGACCTGAAAACGAAGCTTGAGTTGTCAATCCGTTAGACCATTTTGCTCCCAAATAGGTGT
Organism: uncultured Flavobacteriaceae bacterium; assembly: GCA_963812405.1. Taxonomy (GTDB): domain Bacteria; phylum Bacteroidota; class Bacteroidia; order Flavobacteriales; family Flavobacteriaceae; genus Flavobacterium. Next base: position 116,718 of record CAWEUV010000002.1, read on the forward strand.
TTCTTGGCAAATCAACCAGTTTTTTACCGATAACTCCCGTACCAAAATCCGGAGTCCAATAGTCTCTTAGATAATCTCCTTGCAAAAGTATTGAGGTTTTCTTAGTTGCTTTGAAAAGAACGGATGGATTAACATAGAAACGCTCTCTGGTTACTACGTCCCTGAAACTTTCTGCGTTTTCATAAGACCCCACAAAACGGTAAGCGATATTTTTACTTAATGGGCCGTAGAAATCTACTATTGGTTTAAAATAAGCATAGCTTCCGGCTTGAAACGACACGCTCCCACCTTTTGTAAAAGAAGGTGTTTTGGTAACCATATTAACGATTCCACCCGGTGCTACATTTCCAAACAACAAAGCAGAACTTCCTCTTAAGGCTTCCACCTGTTCCAAAGAAGCCACTTCGGGCATCGAACCGGAATTAAAACGAAAACCGTTTTTAAACATATTATTAGCCGTCATATCATATCCTCTGGACCAGAATGATTCCTGAGCCCCACCACGGGCAGAACCCACATAAACACCATTTACGTTTTTAATGACATCACTTAAACGGATGGTTTGTTGTTGCTCCAATACTTTTGCATCGATAACCTGAACGCTCTGAGGTAAATCAACGGTTCTGATACCAGCCTTTCCGTTGGCAAGGTTTCTGTTGATGACACTTCCCGAAACGACAACTTCCGATAAAGTACTTGAGGCTGATGTTAAGGTAATTTTTGGAACAACGGTCGCACTATTCGGCTTTACGACAACAGGAGTTGATGAAACGGTAAAACCGATATGGGAGAAAATAAGGGTATATTTCCCCGGAGTCACATTGGAAATACTGAAATTCCCTTTATCGTCGGTTAGTGTACTGAATTGTGCATTTTGTGCCGTCACGGTAACCTTTTCCAAAGGAAGATTTTGGGAAGAAACAACAGATCCTTTAATAGATCCGTTAGTCTGTGCATTTATTTGAAAAGTAAAAAAAAGAACAGCTAATAAAAATTTAACAGGGGCTTTCATTTTTTATAATTCTTATTTAGATTGATTATATTTAATGCAAAACTAAACAAGACAAATCAACTACACAAGTTTATTTAGAACAAATAAAAATAATTTTTTTAACCTTCCATTAACTACCTGAAAATCAAATCCATCACGATATCTTTTCGAAGTTCCTCATTGATCATTTTGATGATTTTTTCTTTTCCATAACTCAATTCTTCGCGTAAAACCGCAGAAGAAAGTGCCACATAAAGCGTAGTTCCTTTTAAAAGGATTTCAGTGGTATAATTGTTTACACCATTGCCCATAAGGTTTTTCCATGCATCGCGCACGTCTATTTTATCAATGCCGGATTGCAGTCTATTCTCGTGAATAAATTGCTTTAAAACATCTCCTATCGGGCTTTCTTCATTGAATCGCTTCGCCATTATTTTACAGAAAAAGGTTTGCTTTTTTTATAATAATATTTAATGTCCTGGTCGTTTTTGACCACTAACTTGTCATCCGATAACGTGATGATTTCTTCTTTCCATTTGGCATAGGGAGTAGCGTAACTCAGCACCAAATCACCTTCTTTATCTACCACCTCAATGTTTTCAGATAAATCATTCATCAGGTATGTACCGTCGAGTTGCGGCATGACTTTTTTACGGAAACCCTTCTTTCCTTTAATTTCAAAAAAATCTATTGTGGTATTCACCGTATACTCTTTCTTACTGCCATCCGGCATTTCTGCCTTTTCGATTTCCCAATACCCATTCATTTTTACAAGATCTTTTTCATCGATTTGCTGTTTACAACTCACAAAAAATAAGATCATGAGAGAAAGATAAAATGCTTTTTTCATCCGGTTTGATTTTTCACAAAGTTAATTTTAAATACTATTGAAAAAAAGTAAATCGGATTAAACTATTCGCTACTTTTAAAGTCATACAGGAAACCTAAAACAAATGAAGCACTTGATCGTACCTCTTTTTTTTCTTGCTACCCTATTAAGTTGCAGCTCTGATTCGGAAGTCGTAACAGCAACACCTACACCAACACCTGAAACAATGTATTTCCCACCCCTTACCGGTGACACTTGGGAAACAAAAAGCATTGCTGCTTTAGGCTGGAACCAATCGGCAGTAGCTCCTTTAGAAACCTACTTAAATGACAAGCACACGAAAAGTTTTATCATTCTTGTAAATGGTCGAATTGTCATGGAACGTTATTTCAACGGACACACCGCAACCGACAACTGGTATTGGGCCAGTGCCGGAAAAACGCTCACCTCAACCATGACCGGAATTGCACAACAGGACGGCTTTTTAAACATCAACAATAAGGTTTCCGACTATATCGGTACGGGATGGACCAGTGAAACGCTGGCAAAAGAAAACCTGATTACCTGCAAACATTTACTGAGTATGACCTCAGGCTTAGACGATGCTTTGGGTGATGACGTAAGCCCCGCAAACCTACAATACATTGCTGATGCCGGAACAAGGTGGGCATATCATAATGTTTATGTAAAACTTCAGGATGTTGTAGCATCGGCTTCCGGACAAACCTGGAGCGCCTACTTTAACTCTAAACTAAGAGATAAAATTGGAATGAATGGTGCCTGGGTTCCAAACGGAGATTTAAGTGTCTATTGGAGCACCTCAAGAAGCATGGCACGTTTTGGTTTGTTAGCATTAAACAATGGCAACTGGAATGGCACACAGATAGTAAATACCGCTTATTTTCATGACGCTACAACCACGTCGCAAAACATAAATCTTGCGTATGGTTATTTATGGTGGCTTAACGGAAAAAGCAGCTATCATTTACCGCAGAGTCAATTACAGTTACCGGGCAGTATTATTCCTTCTGGTCCGAACGATATGTTTATGGCTTTGGGAAAAAATGACCAGAAGATTTATGTGATTCCGAGCAAAAAAATGGTCGTGATACGAATGGGAGACGCTGCAGACAATGTCAGCATGGCGCTTTCCGATTTTGACGAAGTATTATGGCAAAAAATAAAGGCGTTATATGAATAACGCCTTTATTTTTATTTCTTACTGAAGAATTTGATTAGCCCGTACAAAACTACCACAAATGCCAACAATCGCATACTCATAAAAATATTCGGAAACTTCTTTTCGAGAAAATAAGACAATACAATCAGTAAAATCCCCGCCGCTAAAAAAGCCAAAGGAGATTTCGATCTAAAAAACTGAATAATTTTCTCCATAGGTCATTATTTAAAGAAAGAATCCACAAACTCGTATTTATTAAACACTTGTAAATCTTCAATACCTTCCCCTACTCCGATGTATTTTACCGGAATCTGGAACTGATCGGAAATTCCAATAACCACACCGCCTTTTGCAGTACCATCTAATTTAGTAACCGCCAAGCAGGAAACCTCGGTAGCGGCTGTGAACTGCTTAGCCTGTTCGAAAGCGTTTTGACCTGTCGAACCGTCCAACACTAATAAAACATCGTGAGGAGCATCTTCCACCACTTTTTGCATTACGCGTTTCACCTTAGTAAGTTCATTCATTAAACCTACCTTATTGTGCAAACGGCCGGCCGTATCAATAATTACGACATCTGCATTTTGCGCTACTGCAGATTGTAAGGTATCAAAAGCAACGGAAGCTGGATCGCTCCCCATTTGCTGACGAACAATAGGCACGCCTACTCTGTCCGCCCAAATCTGTAACTGATCGATAGCTGCAGCACGGAACGTATCGGCAGCGCCAAGCACCACACTGTGTCCCGCTTTTTTGAATTGGTACGCCAATTTTCCGATGGTTGTTGTTTTTCCTACTCCGTTTACCCCCACCACCATAATCACGTAAGGTTTTTTGTTGGCGGGAATTTCGAATTCGGTAGCTTCACCGGAATTGGTCTCCGATAATAAACCCGCAATTTCCTCGCGAAGGATTTCATTCAGTTCGTCGGTTCCCAAATATTTGTCTTTGGAAACACGCTCTTCGATGCGTTCGATGATTTTTAGGGTAGTATTTACCCCTACGTCGGAAGCCACCAAGATTTCTTCCAGATTATCCAAAACCTCATCATCTACTTTTGATTTCCCAGCAACCGCTTTGGTTAACTTCGAGAAAAAAGAAGCTTTTGATTTTTCAAGACCTTTGTCTAAGGTTTCCTTTTTTTCAGATGAAAATATTTTTTTAAAAAAATTCATTTTTTTTAAATTATGAATTACGACCCGAACCGCAGGTGAACGGAGCGGAGCTAGTTATAAATTATGAATCAAATCTTAAAACCTTTAGCGTTCTTTAGCCCTGATGGGAGCGGCATCCTCGCAACGAAGTGGAGAGATAGAGCGGACAGCAGGAAATACGATTAAAGAAAGCACAAACGATTGGCTCCAAAACTCAGCAAATATAAAAAATAAAAAAGCTACTTCCGTATGAAAGTAGCTTTTCTATATATTGTATAACGGAATTATTTCTTACTCAAGAAAGCATCCACTTCTTCTGGAGACATAACTGACTCAACGAAAGTATAAGCACCTGTTTTTGGTGATTTTACCATCTTGATAGCTTTAGTCAATCTCTTTGAAGCTGTCTGTAATGTTGCAACGGTTTTCTTTGCCATGACTTACTATGTTTTATTTGAAATTTTTACGAATAAAAATTCCTAATTATTTAATTTCTTTATGAACAGTTACTCTTTTTAAGATTGGATTAAATTTTTTAATCTCTAATCTGTCCGGAGTATTCTTTTTGTTTTTAGTCGTAATGTAACGAGACGTTCCTGGTACACCAGAAGTTTTGTGCTCTGTACATTCTAAAATAACCTGAATTCTATTACCTTTCTTTGCCATCTTGATATATTATTTAAGGTTACGGAATTATTTAACAAATCCGTTAGCTTTAGCTTCTTTCAAAACTGCAGCGATACCATTCTTATTAATCGTTTTTAAAGCAGATGTAGATATTCTTAAAGTTATCCATCTGTCTTCTTCAGGAATGTAGAAACGTTTCTTTACTAAGTTTACACTAAATTTTCTTTTAGTTTTGTTCATAGCGTGAGAAACATTGTTTCCAACCATTGCTCTCTTACCTGTAAGTTCACAAACTCTTGACATTGTACTTATCTTTATATTCGTTATTCAAAATCAGGGTGCAAAGAAACAAAAAAGAAACCTATTACACAAACTATTTCAATTAGTTTTTTAAAATTTCTTTATAAATTTTCTCCAAGGCTTTATTAACCGCCCTATCTATCACTTTTTCACGGGGTTGTCCGAAGTTAAATTCTTCCGTTTCCACTCCGTTAGGCGTCGCAATTGAAACAATAACCGTACCCACTTCCGCATCGGCATCGCCTTTGTTCGGGCCAGCATTTCCGGTAGTAGCTATCGCATAATCGGTTTTCATTATACTCTGAATATTGAGCGCCATAGCTTCCGCCACTTCTTTACTAACCACAGAATATTTATCGATTGTTTGCTGCGAAACACCCAACACATTTACTTTGGTTTCGGTAGCATAGCTTACGACACTACCTTTAAAATAAGCGGACGAACCCGCCACCGACGTTAATGTCGCCGCAATTTTTCCTCCGGTACAGCTTTCTGCTGTTGCAATGGTTTTTCCTTTTTCACGGAATAATTTCCCCAAAACCACTTCGATACTCTCGCCGTCATCATAACCAATAATAGCTTCGTGAATGATTTTATCCAACTTCACCACCTCATCGGCAATTGCCTGATGTAAAAGTGTCTCATCGGTTCCGCGCGCGGAAAGTCGTAATCGTACCTGACCGGCATTGGGCAAATACGCCAGTTTTATAAACTCCGGCAAATTGTCTTCCCAGGATTCTATTTTTTCTGCCAACGCACTTTCCCCGATACCATAAGTACGAATGGTTTTATGAACGATGTACGGTCGGTCGAATTTAGCAACAAGTCTCGGAATCACTTCATTTTCAATGAGGTGTTTCATTTCAAAAGGCACACCCGGCAGGGAAATAAAAACGGTATTTTCTTTTTCCATCCACATTCCGGGAGCAGTCCCAACCGAATTAAACAAAACGGTGCATTTTGAAGGTACCAATGCCTGATCTTTATTGAGCTGCGTAATAGGACGCTTGAAATAGTTTTCGATTAATTCCGTAACATGAGCCAAAACCTTTTGATCGGTAACCAATTCGTCCTGAAAATAATCGCAGAAGGTTTTCTTGGTAATATCGTCTTTGGTAGGACCTAAACCACCGGTAATAATAACTACATCCGAATGGTTTTGAAGTTTTGAAAAGGTCTCTAAAATGTGTTGTTTGTCGTCTGTAATAGAAATCATCTCATGAACACCGATTCCTATTTTATCTAATGATTTGGCTATAAAACCAGAATTAGTATCGATAATTTGTCCGATGAGAATTTCATCGCCAATGGTAACAATGGTTGCTTTCATTTTTTTTGATTGTGGAAAACAAATATACTAAGCTTTTCCTACAGCATCAAGAAAAAACAAGCATTAACATTACATTGTGAAATGTTTAGCGAATTACAAACTGCAAACCACTGTTTCAGAACAAAAACCGTTCGTTTTCAAGGATTAACGACAGCATCGACAGTTTTCATCAACAGCATTAACACTATAAACACCCCAACAAGTTTCAGGTAACGATTCATAAACTTACGCTGATCGCCAAATACCGAATATTCCAATATTTCGGAAAGCACAATAATATCAGTGTTTTCTAAAAAGGAATCTATCACAGGCTTGTCTTTATCCAGCAGATAGTACTGCACCAAAGAACCTGAAGAAGGCTCAGAGGTTTGGCTGACATAAAAATCCAATCCTTTTTGGTTTAATTCCTGCTCAAAAAGCAAAACATCTTTAGCATGGACGTCTACTTTAAAATGATTCTTAAACTTTACGCTAATGGTCTTTGGCATGGTATCTGAAAGTTAAATATTGTAGTCTTTTTTTACTTCTTTCAGGGCGTTGTCAATGTGTTCTTTTAAACTTTTAAAAACTTCTTTAATCTCTTTTTTCTTGCCTTCGGATTTGGTCCATTCCATAACCTGAAGATTTTCTTCATAGGCTAAATCCATTCCCAATAAATCCAAGGTAGGTTTGATTTTATGGGAAGAGGCGTATGTTTTTGCATAATCTTTTTCTTCAATACCTTCTTTTATGGATTTTAATTCCTGAGGTACTTCTTCAACAAAAAGATTAATAATCTGCTGTGCAAACTCGGTATCGTTGTCCGAGATTTCATAGACTTTTGATAAGTTATAATGTAATGCCATTTACTTTACCTGTATTCTAAAAAGTTGTTCTCCTTCTATATAACCTTCCAAAACGTCATTCGGTTGCACTTTAGCCACTCCGGCAGGTGTTCCAGTGAAAATTACATCACCCGTTTTCAATGTGAAATATTGCGACACATAAGCAATCAGTTCGTCAATTTTCCACAACATGTGACTGGTGTTTCCACGTTGAACTGTCTGTCCGTTGTTGGTTAATTCAAAGTTAATATTTTCCAGCGAACTGAATTTTTTTTTCGATAAAAAGTCACTTATAATCGCTGAATGGTCAAATGCCTTTGCTTTTTCCCAAGGAAGCCCTTTACTTTTCAATTCAGCTTGTACATCGCGGGCAGTAAAATCAATTCCGAGACCAATTTCATCATAATATTTATGAGCGAATTTAGGATCGATGTACTTTCCCACCTTATTGATTTTTACCAAAATTTCAATTTCGTGATGCACATCATTGCTGAATTCAGGAATCACAAAAGGGGTTTGTTTCGGCAAAACAGCAGTATCCGGCTTCATAAAAATGACCGGTTCACTCGGACGTTCGTTTTTGAGTTCAGAAATATGGTCGGCATAATTGCGACCGATACAGATTATTTTCATTTTTTAAAGTTGCTAAGTTACTAAGTCGCTGAGTTACTAAGTTTCTTATTGTTTTGTATTCAGTTTTCGGAGTTTAATTGCTGTCAATACTTTTTTGGTATACAGCGGGAAATCGGCATTTTGAATCCAACCGAAATATCCGGGTTCTTTTTCCAGAACCTCATCCACCAACGCACCTTTGTGTTTTCCGAAAGTAAAAATTTCCTGACCTTCAGCATTCAAGGCTATAAATCCTGCAAAATCAACCGATTTTTTACGAGTGGTGAATTCCGATAATGATTTCATATCGTTTTCCAATTCAGGATAACGTTCCAATTGCGCTTTTAGTATCTCATAGGTTGCCATCGTATCGGCTTCGGCACTATGTGCGTTCTCAAGACTTTCACCACAATAGAATTTGTATGCCGCACTTAAAGTTCGCTCCTCCATTTTATGGAAAATCGTCTGCACATCTACCGACACTCGGTTCTTCATATCGAAATCGACTTCAGCCCGCAATAATTCTTCGGCCAAAAGCGGAATATCAAAACGATCCGAATTAAATCCGGCCAAATCCGAATCTTTAATCATCGCATGAACCTGTGATGCCAACTCTTTAAAGGTAGGTTCGTTTGCTACTTTTTCATTGGTAATTCCGTGCACCGCTGTCGATTGCGGCGGAATGGGGATGGTTGGATTTACCAGCCAGGTTTTACTCTCTTTATTTCCGTTGGGGTAGATTTTTACAATTGCAATTTCCACTATTCGGTCTCTGGCTACATCAATTCCTGTAGTTTCAAGGTCAAAGAAGCAAATAGGGCGGTTCAGTTTTAATTCCATTATTCATTATTATATGCTACAAATATAGTGGAATCAACATCAAATCAAAATAAAAACCCATCGGATAACGACGGGTTTTTCAATTTATTACGACAATTATTCCTTAATTATCCTGAGGCTTTTATTTTTACTTCCATTGGTAATTTTCAAAAAATATACACCTTGAGGCAGGTTTTCCGACAACAGCAATTGCTGAGAACCAAAACCCTGTTTGAACGTTTTATTTTGAAGTAAATTGATCACTTCTTTTCCGGCAGTATTGTATAAGTTGACCGACAATGTTTCTGTTTGGCTCAAATTAAAATCTAAATTCAGAACTTCTTTAACCGGATTCGGATATGCTATAAAGCTGTTTTTCTGAAAATCCATATCAGCACCATCCGTTAATGTTTCTCCAGAACCGTATCGCAACACCAAAGTATGAGGGTGACTGGAAAGATACGCTTCGGAAAAGGTAGCGCCTACCACAATTTTCCCGTCCAGTTGTATTGCCACCGAAGTTGCTGCGCCTCTTGTATTATTTCCGGTCGATGTACTAACCAGACCATTATTTCCAAAATCAGGATCAGCCAATCCGTTACTCTGATACCTACTCAAACCAATTACAACCGGGTTGGCGTAAATTCCTGAATCATAACTTCCGGCAACTATTATTTTGCCGTTAGCCTGCAATTCCATGGCTGCGCAAGGTGCTAGCAATTTAGCAATGCCATTATTTCCAAAATTCAAATCATAATCTCCTTCCGCCATCAGACAAGCCAATTGATGATTAAAAACATACATTCCTTCATCAATATGATAAGACGACAATGAAAGCACGATGTTTCCATTCGTTTGTACCTTCATCGCAGTTACTTCATCAACAGGTTCCAAATCGATTATTTTAGCTCCTTCTGCTCCGAAAGTCGGATCAATTGCGCCATCATTTTCATAGCGCAAAACCGCCACGTTTCTGTTTTGATTATCACCGAAAGCCCCTCCAACCAGTATTTTACCATCCGGCAAAACCACTATAGCCTTGACCGATACGCTTTGGGAATCGATTGCTGTATCCACGGTTCCGTCAACCCCAAAATTAGAATCTATGGAACCGTCACTTTTATAACGTATTAATTTACATTGATTTAATGTAAAAGGAATCCTGTCTGTTGCTACAATTATACCTCCGTCAGACTGTACCGAAAAAGCATTAATAACCGAAGCATCATTAATTATAAAACCCTGACTGCCAAAATTTTCATCAAGTGTCCCATTGGGATTATAACGTACCAAGAATGATTTTGAATATTCCGCTCCATCACTATAGATGGTTCCCATGGCTAAAATTTTACCATCAGGTTGCAACAAAAGGGAATTTATTCTAGGACGTTCTTCAAACGGATTCACAACCATCCCTTCGACTCCGAATGTTGAATTAACCGAACCGTCTACATTATACCGGACAATAAAATATTTTTGATTGGTGCCGTGATTGTGGAATACACCGGCTGCAATTATTTTTTTATCCGGTTGCGTAATTACAGAAGTGATTTCAGACTCATACGAACCAAAATCAAGATACAACTTCCCTCCGGAAGCAAACGTATCGTCAAGCATTCCGCCTTGTGAAAAGGTTAGCTGAAAAACGAAGATTAGGGCAGTCACGAAGAGAAAAGTAATTTTATTCATAACTGTAAATATTTGATAACCACTAATTTACAAATAAATACATTGCAGAATTCGTATTTCTTTGAAACAAAAAAAAGACCTCAAAAATGAGGTCTTTTTATATCTGAATAACTATTTTTTCTTAAAAATCTCTGTTTACATCAAATGCTTCCAGATAATCCGCCACGCGTTTCACGAAGCTTCCTCCTAAGGCACCATCTACAACACGGTGATCGTAAGAGTGCGACAAGAACATTTTCTGACGGATTCCGATGAAATCACCTTCCGGAGTTTCGATAACTGCCGGCACTTTACGGATAGCCCCTAACGCTAAGATTCCCACTTGCGGCTGGTTGATAATTGGAGTTCCGAAAACCGAACCGAAAGTTCCCACGTTAGTTACAGTATAAGTTCCGCCCTGCGTATCGTCTGGTTTCAATTTTCCTGCTTTTGCTCTGTTACCTAAATCGTTAACCGCTTTTGCCATACCTACCAAGTTTAATTGGTCTGCATTTTTGATTACCGGTACAATTAAGTTTCCGTTTGGCAACGCTGCTGCCATACCCAAGTTGATGTTTTTACGTTTGATGATGAACTCACCATCTACCGAAATATTCATTCCAGGGAAATCTTTCAACGCTTTTGCCACCGCTTCCATGAAGATTGGCGTGAACGTTAATTTCTCACCTTCTCTCTTCTCGAAAGCGTTTTTCACTTTGTCTCTCCATTTCACGATGTTCGTTACATCCACTTCAATGAACGATTGTACGTGCGCTGAAGTTTGTACCGAAGCCACCATGTATCCGGAAATCAGCTTACGCATTCTGTCCATTTCCACGATTTCGTCGCCACCGTTTACAGAAACCGGAGCTGCTTTTGGAGCTTCCACTACAGCTTTCGGAGCTTGAGCTACCGGAGCCGCTGCCGCTACTGGCTGGCTGCCTCTATTTTTGATATAATTTAAGATATCTTCTTTATTCACTCTTCCGTCTTTTCCGGAACCTTGAATGGATTCTAATTCTGCCAAGGAAATTCCTTCTTCTTTAGCGATGTTTTTCACCAATGGAGAAAAGAATTTATCCGAATCTGAGAAATTTGCCGGAGCTGCAGTTTCTTTTGCCGCTTCTACTGTTTTGGCAACTTCCGCAACCGGAGCAGCTACTACCTCTGCTTTTGGCGCTTCAACGGCACCACCCTCTGTTTCAATAATAGCGATGGTTTGGCCCACTTGCACCACATCATCCGTATTGAAAAGAATTTCCACAAGGGTTCCTGCTACTTCAGAAGGCACTTCGCTGTCAACCTTATCGGTAGCGATTTCAAGTACTGCTTCGTCCATTTCAATTTTATCTCCAACTTTCTTCAACCAGTTGGTTACCGTTGCTTCTGCAACACTTTCTCCCATTTTGGGTAATTTCAATTCAAACTTTGCCATATCTTTAAACTAAAGTTGTGTTTTCGTATTTGGTTTGCAAAATTACTAATTATTTCGATTTATAATTTCACAATCTGTATTTTTTTACGCGATTTCGATTATTTCACCCCGGTCGTTACTGCTGTTACTTCCAATCATAAAGGAAGCGGCTTCCGGAATGATTTTAAAGGTGTATCCTCTGTTTTTATTTTGCTCCAGAAAAGCGATGATTTCCTGAAACGAAAAACTATTGTTATCCAACAGAATTTCAAGATTTTTACCCGAGAAATTCGCCTGCGAAAATAACGCATTTTCGTTAATATCATTAAAACGAGTAACCTTTTTTTGCAATTGATTTTCCAATTTCATTTTCAGGTTTTCATCCGAAGAAATCAAAACATATTCCGCTATCGAATAAACAACTTGTTTCTGCTGCGATCTTTTCAATACCGAAAAGGCAAAAGCGCCCATTCGCATCAAAACATCAAACACGACCGAACCGTCAAAATGCTTTTTATAGAAGAACTGCATCGCTTCCCGAAAACGTTTCATATACGTTCCGTCGCGCACCGTACTTTCTCCTTTATAATGAATCACCGATGTTTCGTGGAAATAATAATTCAATCTACCCGACTTCAACACCATGTAACTCAAATCGATATCGTCGGAATACATGAAACAGTTTTCGTCGAAACCGCCCACTTCGAGATACAAATCGCGTTTCATTACCATAAAAGCACCCACCAAAATATCTACTTTACCAGTTTGGTTTTCTGATAAATTTTGTGCGTAATACTTGTTGAAAAGACTCGATTTCGGAAAGAGTTTATACAATCCGAAGATTTTGGTAAAGGCTACCCAAGGCGTTGGTACACCACGTTTCGATTCCGGCAGAAAGTTTCCGGTGCCGTCGATGAGTTTACAGCCAATTATACCAGTGTTCAGTTGCCAGTTTTTAGTGTTCAGTATTTTTTCAAACGTATCTTCAGCAACAACCGTGTCCGGATTTAAAATACAGAGGTATTCGCCTTTCGCTTCCGCTACGCCTATATTATTGCCTTTGGGAAAACCAAGATTGGCTTTGTTTTCGATGAGTTTCACGTTGGGAAAACGCTTTTTCATCATCTCGCAGCTGTCATCGGTCGATAAATTATCCACGACAATGATTTCACCGTCAATATTTTCGAGCGCTTTCTGAACACTCAAAACGCATTGTTCGAGAAAATAACGAACATTGTAATTAAGGATGATTACGGATAACTGCATGAAGCAAATATAACAGGAAAAATTATCAATTCTAAAGGAAGGAATGGATTTGATTGTTTTACAGATAGAAGCGCTCTTTCATTTCGCTGTTCCCTACTTCGTTGTTTCCGTAGAAATCAATGAAATCGATTTTAGGTTTTATCGATTTGGTAGCCGCTTTAGCGATAAACATTCGTCTGACAATCATTTTTTTACCGTTAACGAGGGTTTTTACCTGCGGTTTTCCTTTTGCATCCAATTCGAGGTACAGTTTCTTTTCGGGATAGGCAACCAGCGTGAACTCGTAATGACTTTCTTTTATTTTTTTAAACGTGATGCCGTAGGCGAATTTTCGTTGTACGCTGCTCAATTCTTCTTTTACCCCGCCTTTGGTATAAGCAATTCTGTAAATTTTAATAGGCTCAACCTCATTAACCTTATTGTTTTCGGAAAAATTCACGTCGTACACAAAAGTATTATGGTTGTCACTGTGCTGGATGTAAAACAATCGCTCGGCCGCATCCGGAGGAATGGGATAACCTTTTTGGGCGAAACCAATAAGCTGACTGAAAAGCAGCACTAAAAGTATTTTTTTCATTCCGTTTGATCCAATGTTTTAACTACACAAAGGTACTTAATAATTGATTAGACGGTATTTTTAATCCGACAAGAAAGGAAGTTGTTCCGATAAAAAACACAAAAGACCTTTACTGAATAGCCCCGATTGTAGTGGAAATCCTGACATTGTGAGATTGCCTGCAAACTCGCAATGTCAGATTGGAACGAAAAGCGGGAAAAGGGCCTCCAAATACATCCCAAACCATTCGCTCCAAACCGTACCATTTTTAATTCGCAATATAATAGCGTACTTTTGCCAAAAATTTAGCATTGTGAATTACCTTTCAGTAGAAAATATCTCTAAGTCGTTTGGCGAAAGAACTTTATTTAAAGACATTTCGTTCGGAATCAACAAAGACCAGAAAATCGCTTTCATCGCCAAAAATGGTTCGGGAAAAACCTGTATCATGAAGATTATCAATGGCGAAGACGAGCCGGATACGGGACAAGTTGTGGTGCGTAAGGACATCAAAATGGCGTTTTTGTCGCAGGACCATAATTTGCAGGACGAACTGACGATTGAGGAAAGTATTTTCGCGTCGGACAACGAAATCCTGAAAGTAATCGAGCAATATGAAAAGGCGTTGGAACATCCGGAAGACGAAGAAGCGTATCAAAAAGCTTTTGATGATATGGACCGTCACAATGCGTGGGATTTTGAAACGCAATTCAAACAGATTTTGTTCAAACTGAAGCTGGAAGATTTCAAACTGAAAGTTAAAAACCTTTCGGGTGGACAGAAAAAACGTTTGTCGTTGGCGATTATCCTAATCAGCCGTCCCGACTTACTGATTTTGGACGAACCTACGAACCACTTGGATTTAGAGATGATCGAATGGTTGGAAAGTTATTTTGCCAAAGAAAACATTACGTTGTTTATGGTTACACACGACCGTTTCTTTTTGGAGCGTGTTTGTAACGAAATCATTGAATTAGACAACGGAAAACTATACCAATACAAAGGAAATTACTCCTATTATTTAGAGAAAAAAGAAGAACGCATCGCTTCGGAAAACGCGAGTATCGACAAGGCACAAAACCTTTTTGTGAAGGAATTGGCCTGGATGCGCCGTCAGCCGAAAGCACGTACTACGAAATCGAAATCGCGTCAGGATGATTTTTACATCATCAAGGAAAAAGCAGAAAGTCGCCGAAAAGAAAACGTTATCGAACTGGAAATCAACATGGAGCGCATGGGAAGCAAGATTATCGAGCTTCACAAGATTTCAAAGAAATTCGGCGATAAGGTTATTTTAAACGATTTTACTTTTGATTTTCAACGTGGCGCCCGAATTGGTATTATCGGGAAAAACGGAACCGGAAAATCGACTTTCCTGAACCTGTTAACCGGAACCATTCCTGCCGACAGCGGAAAAGTGGTGGTGGGTGACACGATTAAAATCGGGTATTACACCCAAAGCGGTATCAACCCGAAACCGGGACAGCGTGTGATTGACATTATTAAAGAATACGGCGAATACATTCCGCTGGCGAAAGGACGCATTATTTCGGCTTCGCAATTGTTGGAACGGTTTTTATTCGATTCTAAAAAGCAATACGATTACGTAGAAAAACTAAGCGGTGGCGAATTGAAACGACTGTATTTGTGTACGGTTTTGATTCAGAATCCGAACTTTTTGATTCTCGATGAGCCTACCAACGATTTGGATATCGTAACCTTAAATGTTTTGGAAAGTTTCCTTTTGGATTATCCTGGCTGTTTATTAGTGGTTTCGCACGACCGTTATTTCATGGACAAAATCGTGGACCATTTGTTTGTATTCCGAGGTCAGGGTGAAATTGAAAACTTCCCCGGGAATTATTCTGATTTCCGCGCATACGAAGACAGTGCCGATGTAATCCAGAAAGAAGAAAACAAAGCCGAAAAGAAAGACTGGAAACAGCAAAACAACACGTCTGGCTTGTCGTTTAACGAGCAGAAAGAATTTCAGAAAATCGAACGCGAAATCAAAGATTTAGAGCTAAAGAAAAAAGAAATCGAGCAGTTGTTTTCGGATGGGAAAGTTGCCGATAGTGATATTGAAAAGAAAGCCAACGAATTGCAGAATGTGATTAAGAAAATAGAAGAGAAAGAAGAACGTTGGTTTGAACTTTCTGCTAAAATTGAAGGATAAATTAGTGTTCAGTTAGCAGTTAGCAGTTAGCAGTTAGCAGTTAGCAAAGTAAAACTAAAACTGACATAAAATAAAAGCCACAACAAAATCTAATTCTGTTGTGGCTTTTTTATTTAGAAATGAATTATTACCAAGCAATCGGCACGTAATCTTTCAGAAATTTTCCGCTCCAATGTTTTCCGGTATTAATTCCGTCAAATAATGGATCCATAACCCTTGCCGCGCCGTCAACAATATCTAAAGGCGGTTGAAAATCTTCTTCTTCCTGTTTTCTTTTTGCCATTTCTGCAGGATCTTCATCGGTAACCCAGCCTGTATCGACCGCATTCATAAAAATTCCTTGTTTCGCCAATTCACCCGCAGCAGTATGCGTTAACATATTCAGCGCTGCTTTAGCCATATTGGTGTGCGGATGGCGGGCATCTTTATACCCGTGATAAAATTTACCTTCCATCGCCGAAACATTGATAATGTGTTTTTGTCCGGTGTGGTCTTTTTTCATCACTTCCGCCAAACGATTGCACAACACAAAAGGCGCTACTGAATTTACCAATTGCACTTCAATCATTTCTGTGGTTTCAATTTCACCCAGTTTTAAACGCCAACTGTTGGTTTTTCTTAAATCGATTTGTTGTAAATCGGCATCCAATTCTCCTTCCGGAAAAACTTCATTCGTCACTAAAGTATTATCAAAGGAATAGGGAATCTGCGACAATTTAGCCGAAGCCCGCAAGCCAATTCCCGGTTCCGGTCCGTGCCAGGTTACCGGCATATTCTGATTGGAAGAAGCTCCGGAGGTCAGTACTTTTAATTCCTGTAAGCAATTGGTATGATCCGTCAGCAAATCTTGGACTTGCTTTGGCAACGAAGCAACCGGACGTTCTTCGTTTTCCATTAAATGCGCATAAAATCCGGCTGGTCGTCGCACCGTTTGCGCCGCATTATTAATCAGTATGTCTAATCGACCGTATTTTTGTTCGATAAAATTGCAAAAAATCTCTACGCTGGGAATGTGCCGTAAATCCAATCCGTGGATTTTTAATCGGTGTCCCCACTCCATAAAATCGGCTTCCTTAGCAAAACGCGCCGCCGAATCCACTGGAAAACGAGTTGTTGCAATAACGGTTGCTCCGCCACGCAAAAGCATTAGCGTAATATGGTAGCCAATTTTTAAACGAGAACCTGTAATCACCGCAATTTGCCCTTTTACATTGGCGGTTTGAAAGCGTTTGGCATAATTGAAATCGCCGCAATCGGTACACATGGTATCGTAAAAATGATGCAGTTTGGTGAATGGCGTTTTGCAGACATAGCAGTTTCTTGGCGTTTCCAATTCCAATTGCTCCTTGTTAGCCAAATCAGAAGGCGCCAGTAATTTTGGAGCCACAAAAATACTGGCTTCACGAGCATGACGAATTCCAGTTTCCTTACGGGCCGTTTTATCTGCATTTTCTTTTTTGCGTTTGGCGACCAATCGTCCGTCTTTTTTCCTGCGGGAAAGTTCGTCACGATCCGGTCTGGAAAATTGTCCGGCAGCTTTAATCAAGGCAGTTCGCTGCTCTTTCGGAATATCAAAAATCTGATCGGTATCGGTATTTAATTGTATCAACAGTGCAATGCATTTGTCAATTTCTTCCGAAGTTATTGCCTTCGTATTTTCTGTTTCATCCTTCTTCATCATAAAAAAACAAGTATCAATCCTGGCAAAACGACCAAGGCTGCAAATATAGTTTTAAAATCCGGTTTCAACTTTTTACTGCAAAAGATGGAAGGTTTCTGAAATGGCTTTGTATCTTCGTCCTTTCTTTGTAAAACCTTTCGCAGTACTATGTTATTTCAAATCAAAGCTTATTTCAATTTCCTTTGGAATTCCAAAAACCAACACGGAGTGCATTCGCCGTTTGTGTATTCTTTGGTAACGAAATGTTTTTATGATAAAAAACCAAAACCTGATTACAAAATCCTCAAAGCGTATCGAAACGATTTACTAAGCAACAAAAACACTATAGAAGTAACTGATTTCGGAGCTGGCTCGAGAGTTTTTAAAAGTAATGTGCGTCAGATTTCAAAAATTGCACAAACTGCGGGAATCAGTCCGAAACGAGCGGAATTGCTGTACCGAATTGTAAATTATTTCCAACCGGAGAACATTTTAGAAATCGGGACTTCTTTAGGATTGGCAAGCTCTGCCCTTGCCTTGGGAAATCCGAAAGCAAAAATCACCACTTTGGAAGGCTGTCCGGAAACTTCAGGCGTGGCACAAAAACAATTTCAGAAATTCAAGTTGGAAAATATCGAAACAATTGTTTCCGAGTTCACATCATATCTGGAAAATTATCAATTATCAACTGTCACTTATCAATTAATTTACTTCGATGGTAATCATTCCAAACAGGCTACTCTAGACTATTTTGAATTGCTTTTACCTACCATTACCAACGAAACGGTTTGGATTTTCGACGACATTCACTGGTCGGAAGGCATGGAAGAAGCTTGGAAAATCATCAAAAACCATCCAAAAGTTACCGTTACGATTGACACCTTCCAATGGGGCTTGGTGTTCTTTCGCTATGAACAGGAAAAGGAACATTTCAGCATTCGGATCTAACCAAACAAACACTCTTTTTTAACAAAGATATAACATCCGAAAAGGAAATATTTTACTGAAATTCAATAACTTTAAAGTGCTTTAGATTACATCTGCAGATGGTTAACAGCAAATACTTTTTTTAGGCTTCCCGCTTTATAAACGGGGAGCTTTTTTATTTCCCTGTAACAAAACGTAAAAATTTTCTACTTATACACGTATGAAAAAGCCGTTTTTGTACTTTTAAAAACTGAAAAAGCCAGACACAATGTCAAAAACCATTATAGAAATAAAAGGAATTACAAGAGATTTCCCTCTTGGAAACGAAACCGTTTACGTTTTAAAAGGCATCGATTTACACATCAACAAAGGCGAATATGTAGCCTTAATGGGACCGTCAGGATCCGGAAAATCGACCTTAATGAACATTTTGGGTTGTTTGGACACGCCGACTTCCGGTTCGTACGTTTTAAACGGAAAAGACGTAAGTAAAATGGAAGACGACGAATTGGCTGAAATCCGTAACAAAGAAATCGGTTTCGTATTTCAAACCTTTAACCTTTTACCCAGAACCACAGCCTTAGACAATGTAGCCTTACCCATGGTATATGCCGGTCACGGAAAAGACGACCGAAACAAACGCGCCACGCAGGTACTCACCCAAGTTGGTTTATCCGACCGCATGGACCACAAACCCAACCAGCTTTCCGGAGGTCAGCGTCAGCGTGTAGCGGTAGCCAGAGCTTTAGTAAATCATCCTTCCATTATTTTAGCCGATGAACCCACCGGAAACCTTGACAGTAAAACTTCCGTGGAGATTATGAGCCTTTTCGACGAAATTCATGCCAACGGAAATACTGTAATTTTGGTAACCCACGAAGAAGATATCGCCAAACACGCCCACCGCATCATCCGTTTGAAAGACGGCGTGATTGAAAGCGATAATCCGAACCGATAGTAGGACAGAGTAGTCAGTTAGCAGAAGACAGGTTGCAGAAGGCAGTGGTCAGTTAGCAGATTACAGAAAAAAACTATCTAAAAAAATCCGTTTTATCCGCGTTCTATAATGTTTCTTTGAAGCGACCCGAGCGATAGCGAATTGACGAAGCAATGGTTTGGGATTTATCAGTAAGCCCTATTCCCGCCATCCGCTGTACTTCGTGCCGCTACTGTCTGGGCTAGTCAGGAAATGTATTGAATATTTGTAAACTTCTAAAAAAACCTCAGTACCTTAGCGACTCAGAAACTCAGAACCTCAAAAAATGAAAGTATATACCAAAACCGGCGATAAAGGAACCACTGCCCTATTCGGCGGCACTCGCGTTCCCAAACACCACATCCGCATCGAAAGCTACGGCACCGTAGACGAATTAAACTCTTACATTGGCTTAATCCGCGATCAGGACATCAATCCGTTGTATAAAAACATTTTAATCGAAATTCAGGACCGCTTGTTTACCGTAGGTGCCATTTTAGCCACACCACCGGAAAAAGAGATCCTGAAAAACGGGCAACAACGCCTAAACATCAATCGAATTTCCGATGAAGACGTTACCTTACTGGAAAACGAAATCGACAACATGGATCAGGCTTTACCACCCATGACGCATTTTGTATTGCCAGGCGGTCACACCACCGTGTCATATTGTCATATTGCACGTTGTGTATGCCGTCGTGCCGAACGTTTAGCTACTCAATTACATGAAATTGAAGTCATCGATGAGATGGTTTTAACCTATTTAAACCGACTTTCTGACTATCTTTTCGTCTTGGCACGAAAGTTGTCCCATGACCTGCACGCTGACGAAGTGAAATGGATTCCCAGAAAACAATAGTCAGCAGTTAGATTACAGGTAGCAGAAAGCAGTATTTCGTTTAAACAAAACTGCTTTCTGAGGACTAAAAACTGCAGTCTGAACAAGACGTTCTTAACTTTTTTTAAAATAAAAGAAATTTTACTTGATTTTTTCAGTATAAAATTTATTTTTGCATAAAACTATAAATCAATCAAAGATGTATTGGACATTAGAATTGGCGTCTTATTTAAGTGATGCCCCGTGGCCAGCCACAAAAGATGAACTTATCGACTATGCTATCCGAACAGGAGCTCCATTAGAAGTGGTGGAAAACCTACAATCGATAGAAGATGAAGGTGAGATCTACGAATCGATGGAAGAGATATGGCCTGATTATCCAACAGACGAAGATTATCTTTGGAACGAGGATGAATATTAAAAAATAAACACAGCGAAAAAGTCTCTCAGGAGGCTTTTTTTTTGTGTAAATTTGCACACATTATATAGAATATAAACCAAACCAGATTATGAGTTTCATAAACAGCATATTAAAAGCTTTTGTGGGTGACAAATCCCAAAAAGACGTAAAGGCAATTCAACCGATTATTGCCAAAATAAAGTCTTTCGAAAGTGCTTTAGCGGCATTATCACACGACGAACTGAGAGCAAAAACAACCTATTTCAAGGAGCAGATTAAAGCCGCACGTGCTGAAAAAGATGCCAAAATCGAAACGTTGAAAAAAGAAGTTGACGCTACGGAAGACATCGACAAAAGAGAAGATTTATATGCAGCTATCGATGCAATCGAAAAAGAAGCTTATGAAATCTCCGAAAAAGTATTAAACGACATTCTTCCAGAAGCCTTTGCTGTCGTGAAAGAAACCGCACGTCGTTTCAAAGAAAACACACAGATTACGGTTACGGCTACTCCGAAAGACCGTGAATTGTCTGCATCAAAATCATACATCACTATTGAAGGAGACAACTCCGTTTGGGCCAACTCTTGGGATGCTGCCGGAAAAGCCATTACTTGGGACATGATTCACTATGATGTGCAGTTAATTGGTGGTACGGTTTTGCATCAAGGTAAAATTGCCGAAATGCAAACAGGTGAAGGTAAAACTTTGGTAGCGACTTTACCAATGTACTTAAATGCCTTAACCGGAAACGGAGTACACTTGGTAACTGTGAATGATTACCTTGCCAAACGTGACAGCACATGGAAAGCACCTTTATTCGAATTCCACGGATTGACAGTGGATTGTATCGACAATCATCAACCGAATACTCCGGCACGTAGAAAAGCTTACGAAGCCGATATCACTTACGGAACCAATAACGAATTCGGTTTCGATTACTTAAGAGATAACATGGCTCATACGCCGGGCGAATTGGTACAAAGAAAACACAACTACGCTATTGTCGATGAGGTGGATTCCGTATTAATTGACGATGCTCGTACACCGTTGATTATTTCCGGTCCAGTTCCTCAGGGTGACCGTCACGAATTCAATGAGTTAAAACCGAAAATCGAAAACCTATACAACCTTCAACGTCAATTGGCTAACGGTTTCCTAACCGAAGCTAAACGTTTGATGAAAGAAGGAAATACCAAAGAAGCAGGTTTCCAAACGTTAAGAGCTTACCGTGCTTTACCAAAAAATAAGGCATTAATCAAATTCTTATCGGAAGAAGGCGTTAAACAATTGCTTCAGAAAACCGAAAACGAATACATGCAGGACAACAACCGCAAAATGCCGATTGTTGATGAAGCCTTATATTTCGTAATCGAAGAAAAAAACAATCAGGTAGAATTAACGGATAACGGAATCAAATTCCTTTCACAAGACACTTCCGATGATTTCTTCATCCTTCCGGATATCGGTACCGAAATTGCCAATATCGAAAAACAAAAACTGGCAAAAGAAGAAGAAGCCGAAGCTAAAGAGCAACTGTTCCAGGATTTCGGAGTAAAAAGTGAGCGTATCCATACGTTAACACAACTTTTAAAAGCCTACACGTTATTCGAAAAAGATACGGAATACGTTATCATGGACAACAAAATTATGATTGTCGATGAACAAACGGGACGTATCATGGATGGTCGTCGTTATTCTGATGGATTACACCAGGCAATTGAAGCCAAAGAAAACGTAAAAATTGAAGCGGCTACACAGACTTTCGCGACAATTACGTTACAGAATTACTTCCGTATGTACAGCAAATTATCGGGTATGACCGGTACAGCTGTTACAGAAGCAGGGGAATTCTGGGAAATTTACAAATTAGACGTGGTAGAAATTCCAACCAACAGAGGAATTGCCCGTAAAGATAAAGAAGACTTAATTTACCGTACCGTTCGTGAGAAATTCAACGCCGTGGCGGAAGATGTTCAGCAAATTGCGGCTTCGGGAAGACCGGTACTAATCGGTACCACTTCGGTTGAAATTTCCGAGTTGTTAAGCCGAATGTTGAAAATGCGTGGTGTTCCTCACAACGTATTGAATGCGAAATTGCACAAACAGGAAGCTCAGATTGTTGCTGAAGCCGGTAATCCGGGTGTGGTAACAATTGCAACCAACATGGCCGGTCGTGGAACGGATATTAAATTATCTCCGGAAGTGAAAGCAGCTGGTGGTTTGGCCATTATAGGTACGGAACGTCACGATTCGCGTCGTGTAGACCGTCAGTTACGTGGTCGTGCAGGACGTCAGGGAGATCCGGGAAGTTCACAGTTCTATGTATCTTTGGAAGATAACTTAATGCGTTTGTTCGGTTCGGAAAGAGTTGCGAAAGTAATGGACCGAATGGGAATCAAAGAAGGTGAAGTAATTCAGCACTCCATGATGACCAAGTCGATTGAAAGAGCACAGAAAAAAGTAGAAGAAAACAACTTCGGAACGCGTAAACGTTTATTGGAATACGATGATGTAATGAACGCGCAACGTGAAGTCGTTTACAAACGTCGTCGTCACGCATTACACGGAGAACGTCTGAAAGTGGATTTAGCGAACATGATGTATGATTTGGCAGAATTGTTAGTAGAAAACAACAAAGCAGCCAAAGATTTCAAAAACTTCGAATTCGAATTGATTCGTTATTTCGCTATTGAATCACCGGTTTCCGAAAGTGATTTCAACAAACTTACCGAAACGGAAATCACCGGTAAAGTATACAAATCAGCATTAGCACATTACAACGAAAAACAGGAACGCAATGCCAAAGAAGCTTTCCCTGTTATCAAAAACGTTTTCGAAAACAATAACGGTCAGTTTGAGCGTATTGTGGTTCCGTTTACAGATGGTATCAAAACCCTTAATGTGGTTACCGATTTGGAAAAAGCTTATGAAACAGAAGGAAAAACCTTATTGGCCGATTTCGAAAAGAACATCACTTTGGCTATTGTGGATGAAGCATGGAAAAAACACTTACGCAAAATGGACGAATTGAAACAATCGGTTCAATTGGCCGTTCACGAGCAAAAAGATCCGTTGTTGATTTATAAATTCGAAGCGTTTAACCTGTTCAAAAACATGTTGGACGGCATCAATAAAGAAGTGATTTCATTCTTATTCAAAGGTGATTTACCGTCGCAAAACCCGAATAACATTCAGGAAGCTCAGGAAATTCCGGTTCAGGAAGATTACACCATTTCGAAAGAAGAAGTTTTAAATACGGATGAATTAGCGGCAAGAAACCGTGAAGCGGGGCAAATGCAACAGCAACAACAGCATGTTACTGAAACCATCGTACGCGATCAGCCAAAAATCAACCGTAACGATAACGTAACAATCAAACACGTTATGAGCGGAAAAACCGAAACCATGAAATTCAAAAAAGCCGAGCCAATGCTGGCTTCTGGAGAATGGATTGTGGTAAACGAATAAGCTCTACAAAATAAACAATACAAAATCCCCGGCTCAGGTCGGGGATTTTTTTATATTTGAAAAAAATAAATCATGAAAAACAGAATAGCACTTCTTTTATTATTTGCCGCATCATTTGTTTCAGAACTATACGCACAGGATTTGGCTTCCTTAAAAACCGAAGCAAAAAAACGTATGAAGCGTCTGCCAATTTGAATTTCGATGCCATTTTTGAACATACGTATCCTAAAGTTTTCGATATCGTTTCCAAAGAACAAATGAAAGAAATGTTCGACCAGATGATGGCAAATGATAATTTTTCCATCAAACTGATTCCGGTTGCGCCAAACTTCAAATTTGGGGAAATAAAGAAAATCGACAACCGATTTTTCTGCGTTGTGGAACATGATAACGCCATGACAATGAAATTCAACAAACCCATGGAAAACGCGCAAGATCTGACCGAAACTTTCAAAGCCTCCATGAAAGCTGAAGAAGTAACATACGATAAAGCCACCAATACGTTCTCAATCAAGATGCGTTCCACCATGATTGCCGTTGCCGACGAACTAACCAAAAACAAATGGAAGTTTTTGAACAACGATAAAAGCGGACAGCTTTTCAACATGATTTTTAATGAAAAAATAAAAGCAGAATTGGGTTTTTAAATCAAAAAAACAGCTCAATTTTAACGAATAAATCAGCAGAAAACCATTGGATTGAATAGGTTTTTCTATATTTATAAAAAAAAATGTGCTTCATGAGGCTGAAAATCACATTATTAACATTGCTATTCACCGTTGTTTCAACAGCGCAGACTATCGATGACTTAAAACGTGATACCAAAACACTTTATGAAGCAACTTACACCATGGCTTTTGATGCCATACTGGATTTCACCCACCCTTTAGTATTCAAATTCATGGAGCGGGCCGATATGTACGGTGCCATGGATAGCGCCTTTCAAAATGACAATTACAGCATCCGCTATGTATACACAACGCCTCACTTTGATTTTTCCGATATCAAAGTTTTAGACAATGGGTTGTATTGTGTGGTGAGTTATGAAAATGCCATCCGGATGACCTATGAAAAACCCGTTACCTCAGAGGCTGTAAAAGAAAAAATAACCGAATCCATACACAAGAACTTTCCAAATTCTATTGTTACTTTCGAAAAAGACCGCAATGCTTTTTATATTGTTAAAAACGACAAACTGGTAGCCATTGCTGATGATTTTACCGACGGAAAGTGGAAATTCATCAGCTTTGACCCCAAATACAAAGAATTGTTAGATGCTGTTATCACAGAAAAAACCAGAAAACAACTGGGTTTATAACTTCGCAGCAGCCTTTTTCGATCCCTTCTCCAGACGAATAATTTTATAACAAACCTGGCTCTCTTTACTTCCTTGGCTCCAAGCCACCAATACTTCTGAATCGTTCAAGGTTTTAACAATCGGAAACGTTGCCATCGCATTGTATTCAGATACAAACAGCGTACTTACTATTTCGCCATTTTTCCCTCTTTGCTGCAAACCGATTCGGTTAAAATAATTGCCCTCAATTTCCGCCGTTTCATCCCATACGATTACCACATCTTTATCGTTTAAAACCGTAATCTGTGGATGTTTCGCCGAAGGATTATCGCTAACACTGTCTCGCTTTGAAAAAGTGCTGCCATTATCTGAGGAATTGGCATAAAACACGCCGGCTCCACCTCCCATGGTAAACCACGCAAAATGCAATCCTGCTTTATTCTGTGTCATTGTCGGACCGGTGTGCGGACAACCGTTGATTTTCCAATCATCCGGACTGATCCGTTTCGGTTCAGAAAAGGTCTTACCACTATCCGAAGAATAACTCAGCACCATATCGCGGATTTCGTCGTTAATGATATCCCTGTAGGCTGCATAAATAACTCCGTTTTTCCCAACATACAAATCGGTTCGGCAACATTGACAGGTGGTTTCCCCAATAGATTTTTCATTCTGAAAACCGCTTTTCCCTTTTGTTTCGGCATAGTATAAGGACGAACCCTGCAATTCCGTTTTACTTCTGTTGTCCAGCCAAATTATAGCCGCTTCGCCATTGGGGAGCATGTCGACATCAAAATAACGCTGATCGATTCCGGCAGTATCTTTCACTAAAGCTGTGGCGAGTGTCCAACTCTTTCCTTTATCAAACGATTGCGAATACTGAATCAGTCCGCCATATTTTTTCTTTGGTGTAGGATTATCAATACCCCAAACCGCTATAATTTCACCGTTGGGTTTAAAAATCATCTTAGGCGCATTTTCTCCGTGCAATTCCACACCTTTACTCGAAGGAATTTCAATTGGGGTTTCAAATTTTTTCGCCTTTTCATCAAAAAAGGCGTAGCACAATACCGTATTTTCCCCTTTTATTTCCTTTCCGAAACTCATCACGACTTTCCCATTAGCATCCGATGTGATAAACGGACAAGTAGTTTCTGCGCCTACTGCTGTAGATATCGTTAATTGCGCATTATTTTTCTGCAATGAAAACAAGGTCATTACAAAAACTAAAAGAAGCTTATTGTTCATTGTTTTTCTTGTTAAGTTTTAGATGGTATTGCAAGCCAAAAACAAAGGTTCTTGGTGCAGCTGCCGTATACGTTGGTGTCGCATTTGCGGTATTTCCTCGGGTTACATTGTAAGCATACAGTTTATCGGTTAGATTCATTGCATTTACATACAACTCCAATCCGCGCCATTGATACCCAATTCGGGCATTAAAAACATTGTAGCCATCATATTTCACGGTATTGACCTGATTTTGGAACCAACTTGAAACGAATTGCCATTCTACCGAAGTTCTTAATTTTGGTAGCCATTTCGGGTAATAACTTACCTCTGAATTCCCAGTCCATTTTGGGGCAGAAGGCATTTCAAAACCATTCAGATTTTTAACCGGATCAGAAGGTTTATCGGACACTTTAAAATCGATGAACGTATGTTGTGCTGTTGTGCCGCCCATTCTGATCCGGAATTGATCGTTCGGACAGTAATTTACCGAAAATTCAACCCCTTTATGACGGGTTCTTCCTGCCGATTGGTAATCCGTTGAATTGTCCGGCTGACGAATATTCAGCAGCTCGTTTTTCCCTTCCATATAATAAAGGGAGTATTCAAGATTTAGTTTTTTTCCGAAGAAACTCAACCATCCTCCCACTTCGTAATTGTCAAATTCGGCAGATTTTAAGTTATAATAAAACTCAGCCGGAACTCCGGTGCTTCCGCCTGTTCCCGGTTTTGCTCTGAAAATGGAAGTCAGCCCCGGAGGTGCAAATCCCTGTGCATAATTCCCGTAAAAGCCGGCAAAATCAAACGGATTGTAATTCACACCCGATTTAAACGTAAACTGATCGTAGGTTTTGCTTCCGCTGGAAATATCAACATTGTTAGTATAGTCCAAACTCATATTATCATAACGACCGCCAATCGTTACCAGAACTTTATTAATTGGTTTAAAACTCAACTGCGAAAAAACGGCTTTGTTGTATATTTTTGCTTCATAATCGGCAAGTCGAATATCTGGTCGTTCGGCTGTGATTTCGTAACTGCTTACGGTTTGTCCGCCCGAATTCAGATTCGCTTTCAAATCGATTTGATACGCGTTGTAAGTCACCGGAGAATAATCGAACAATCCGCCTGCCACCAATGAAGCCGAAAGAAAATCAAACTTTTGGTGGTGCTGCCCGATAAGCCCGTAACTTTTAAAATTATTGGTATTGATTTCGCCTTTCGCGGTAGCCTGTCCTTGTGTCCAACGAATTCCGTAAGCCGGATTCTGACCCAATTTATTATCTCTGGTGAATGCCGTTAAAGATGAATGCGAATTGTCGTTCCAATCTCTCTCGAAAGTCAGTTTGCTTCGTAAGGCATCCGATTTTCTGTAAGCGAAGTCGGTTTGACTTTTGTAAGTTCGAGTATAAAAATCATTTTCGTTGATGCTTCCACTCATGTTAGAGTTGTATTTCCCGTAAAAAATAGTTCCGATCAATCGGGTTTTCGAGTTGATGTTGTAATCGATTCGGGCGTTGATGTTGTCTTTGTTATAATCGGAATACGTCATCCAAGAATCGCGTTGTGCACTTGACAATCCCGCAATATGAAACCCAATTTTTCCAAGAGTGGCGCTACCGGCCGCCTGAAATCGTTTATACCCCCATTGGTCGGCCTGAACTCCGAATTTGAATTCCGGTTGCAATGATGGTTTTAAGGAAATCAGATTGACAGCACCACCAACAGCTTCCGGACCATATAAGGAAGAAACCGGCCCTTTGACCACTTCAATACTCTGCAGATTGAACTGATTGATTTCCAAAAGCGCATTGTGATTGAAAATCCCCATCGGACGAATTGGTAAACCGTCTTCGAGGTATAAATAATAGGAATTGGTAGTCATGGGTTGGCGAATCGCCATCGAATGTTGTTCGTTTCCTAAATTAACCATTAAAACACCGGGCGTTTTGTTTATGATTTCGTAAACTGCTGTGGCTTTGGTTTCGTTAATGGTTTTTTGAGTGATTTTTGAAATCGCCACAGGAACTTCTCTTTTTAGTGTAACACTGCGACTTGCGGTAACCACAACATTTTCCAGTTGTTTTACATTTACGGTATCTTTTGGAGCCTGCCCATAAGATAATTGCCCTATAACCAATAAGGCTAGGAATATTCTTTTCATTTTGATATGTATAATGATTGCATAATGCTCTTCTTCGGTTAAACCAAAGCAAGAATGTATGCCGTTGCCAATACAACAGCATTAAAACAGTAAACAATAATTATACGGTAGGCGGATGAAAAGCAGGTTTGTTGTTTTCGTAAAAATAGGAATCGGAATACTTAGCATTGATGGTTTTCTGAATTGGAAAATTCAACGTAACCACTTCGAGTGAAGTCAGTTTTTGGATGAATAAAACTTCGAATTCCGAATGCGAAACTTTTTTATCAGAAGAAACCGGTGTGTTATTTTCGGAAGCTTTTGCCAATTCTTTCATCAAATAACATTTTCCGTTACATTTCATTTCGGGTTTGGCTTTGTTTTCACAAAGTTCTTTTACAATGTAATCGTAATTCAATACGTACTCCAAAACCGGAAGAATCGGTTTCATTACGAAGAGGAATACTATAATTACAATTGCATTTTTCATTAGTCAAAGATACTTCATAATTTTTATGACAAACCTGATTTTTATCAGATTTAAAAAAAAGATTCAATTTCTTTCCTTTCGAAAAAAGAACGGTAAAGCTTCCTTCATGAAAGTCAAAAAGTTACTTTTGCAGTACCATTACGATTCAGTCATTCATTTCAGAAGCTACAAAATGTCAAATACACAAACCTATACCGCTTTTTTCGATACCGTAAAATCCAGCATTACCAACGGAACTTTCGCCAAATTAACGCTGACAAAAACGATTGGTCAACCGGAATTGCAGAATATTTATGTGAGAACTGCCGTGGAAGATGGTATTTTGAAATTATCGGTTATTCATAAAATCTACAACGAAGGGTTGCAGGAAATTGAAAAAATTGTTGAAATGGATGACATGGAAGCGGAATTAATCCCTTACATCAACAATCCATTCATGTGGGTGTTGCTGTTTACCACGGAAGCCGATGTTACCATGAAACTAAATAAAAAACGCATTGCCAACATTACCGAGCAGCCTCCAACATTCAAAAACCCGGATGCGACTTTGGCCGAGTTTAGGGGTAACTAAAAGCATGGCCTAAAATATTTTTACCGCAGATTAAGCAGATTTACACAGACTAATCTGCAGTAAATAAATTAAACACCATCAGGGAAAATCTTTCCGGGATTCAGTATATTGTTCGGATCGAAAACCTGTTTGATGTTTTTCATTAACTGTAATTGCGACGTACTGAACGCAACATCCATAAAATTCTTTTGCACATAACCGATACCGTGTTCGCCGGATAGTGTTCCTTTTAACGCCACAGTCAGTTCGAAAATTTCACGGATGCCTTTCGGAACTTCCGTTTTCCAATTGTCGTCGGTCATGTCTGCTTTGATGATGTTCACGTGTAAATTTCCGTCACCGGCATGACCATAACACACCGATTTGAAACCGTATTTATTGCCGATTTCCTTGATACCTCTTAATAGTGTTGGTAATTCATAGCGTGGCACTACCGTATCTTCTTCTTTGTACACCGAATTTGATTTCACTGCTTCTGCTACTCCGCGACGCATTCTCCAAAGCGCATTTTTCTGATCTTCGGTATCGGCGAATAGAATTTCATCGATTTCGAATTGCTCTACCACGCCCATTATTTTTTCGGCTTCGAGCATTAAGATTTCGGGGTAATTACCGTCGACTTCAATTAACAGATGCGCCTGAATTTCGGGTTTGATGTCTACATTCACGCCCTCTATGAACTTTATTGCCCAATCAATCGCATCACGCTCCATGAATTCCAACGCACTTGGCACAATGCCCGCCCTGAAAATCGATGAAACAGCTTCGCACGCCTGTTCCGCTTTGTAAAACGGCACCAACATTAAGACGTTATGGAAATTTTTCGGTAACAGTTTCAACACAATTTTGGTGATGATGCCCAACGTTCCTTCGCTGCCGACCATTAATTGCGTCAAATTATATCCTGTGGAATTTTTCAGCGTATTCGCACCCGTCCAGATGATTTCTCCGGTGGGTAAAACTACTTCCAGATTTAAAACATAATCCTTAGTCACACCATATTTTACGGCTCTGGCACCACCGGCGTTTTCGGCTACGTTGCCACCGATGAAACAGCTGCCGCGACTGCTGGGATCTACCGGATAGAACAGACTTTTTTCCAAAACCGTATCCTGTAAAACCTGCGTGATGACCGCCGGTTCAGTGATAACCTGAAGGTTTTTTTCGTCGATTTCGATTATTTTATTCAGTCGGTCTGTGGATAAACCGATGCCTTGCTGAATGCTCAATGCGCCACCGCTCAACCCTGTTCTTCCACCAATGGGAACTACCGGGATTTTATATTCGTTGGCCACTTTTACAATTTCGGAAATTTCCTGAGCCGAAGCCGGTTTTACCACTACACTTGGCGGAAAAACATAATCTTCCGTTTCGTCGTGACCGTAGTGGTTACGGGTTTCGTCGTCAGTGAATACGAAAGTTGATCCGACTATATTTTGAAGTTTTTGAAGTATTTCGGGTGTGATTTGCATCGCTTATCTTATTTTAAACAAATTTAATAAACTTAACCTGTTGGGTGTAATT
The DNA here is from genome assembly GCA_963812405.1 of uncultured Flavobacteriaceae bacterium. Taxonomy (GTDB): domain Bacteria; phylum Bacteroidota; class Bacteroidia; order Flavobacteriales; family Flavobacteriaceae; genus Flavobacterium. The sequence continues at coordinate 147,986 of CAWEUV010000002.1, forward strand.
ATTTAGTTGTTTTGTCATTCCGACAAAGGAGGAATCTCATAAAACTTCACATGATGAGATTTCTCGTCCCTCGAAATGACAAATCGACAAGTGTTTTAAAACCCTTGCTACCAGACATTAAAATTAACCGCAAGTAACACAAAGGTTATCGCAAAATTCGCAAAGACTTGATTAAAAAAAACAAATTTGTGTAAAAAACAAATCCCCTAGCCCCGATAGTAGCGGCATCCTTTTGTCTCGTTTTTTTTTAACGAGGCAAAAGATATAGCGGATAGCGGGATAAAGCTCCTAAAAAACTATTTCTTCTTCAAATTAGGCAAGAAATAAGCAATGATTCCGATTAACGGCAGGAACGAACAAATGGCGTAAACGAATTGAATTGAAGTCTGATCCGCCAAATAGCCCAAAACCGCCGAACCCAAACCTCCCATTCCGAAGGCAAAACCGAAGAACAATCCGGAGATCATCCCTACCCGTTCCGGCATTAATTCCTGTGCGTAAACCAAGATGGCCGAGAAAGCCGAAGCGATTACAATTCCGATGATTACCGATAAAATGCCCGTCCAGAACAAATCGGCAAACGGAAGCATTAAAGTAAACGGAGCCGCTCCTAAAATGGAAAACCAGATGATGTATTTTCGTCCGAATCGATCGCCTAATGGTCCGCCAATTAGGGTTCCTACAGCTACAGCGCCCAAGAACGCAAACAAATGGTATTGTGCCTGCAATACGGAAATATGGAATTTTTCGATCAGGTAAAAAGTGAAGTAGCTCGACATCGAAGTGGTGTAAAACGATTTCGAGAAGATTAAAATAAGTAATAACGCTACTGAAATTTTAACTTTCGCAGGAGAAAGATTGTGCAAACGTTCGCCGCTTTTTTTCTTTCCTTGGATAGAAATTAGTTTTTGCTTGTACCAAACGGCGATTCGGCTTAAAACGATAATCCCTACGATAGCGACCAATACGAACCAAAGGATATGCGATTGTCCGCGAGGAATGACGATTAACGCCACCAATAACGGTCCGATTGCAGTTCCGGTGTTGCCGCCCAATTGAAAAATCGATTGCGCCAAGCCACGTTTACCGCCCGAACCTAAGAACGCCACACGTGAGGCTTCCGGATGAAAGATGGATGAACCGATTCCGACCAAAGCTACCGAAGTCAATATTAACGGAAAACTTGACGCTTGTGATAACATTATGATTCCGCCCAAGGAAAATAGCATCCCGAACGCTAACGAATACGGTTTGGGATGTTTATCGGTGCAAATGCCGACGAAAGGTTGTAATAACGACGCCGTAACCTGATACGTAAATGTGATTAATCCGACCTGAGTGAACGTCAGCGCATAATTTGCTTTCAAAACCGGGTACATCGCCGGAATGACTGCTTGCAGTAAATCGTTTAACAGATGCGCAAAACAAATGGAAAACAATATGGAATATACTGTGGTTTGGGCCATATCCCGTGTTTCAATTGTGGCAGTGGCAGTTGTTGTTTTCATTAAATATGCTGTAAAATAAAATACCAAAAAATTAAGGTGAGAAAGGAAATCGGAATTCCGAAACCTATCATCATGTTACTGAGTTTGGGTTTTAATCCGTAATTGGAAGCTACGATTGCTCCCGTAATCATGGGCGCCATGGCCGCTTCTAATATGGAAACCTGAACTTCTAGTCCGCGTCCACCTAAAAGCAAGACATACAGTAAATAGAAAAAAGCCGGCGTGATGAACAGTTTGAAGAACAATCCTAACGTTAAGAACTTCCAATGTTTGCTTTTACTGTCGAATTCGAGCTGCATCCCTACAGCTACTAAAGCGATTGGTGTAACTGTACTTCCCAAACGCTGAAAAACCGATTGCAGTATTTCGGGGAAATCCAATTGTAAAACGTTTAAAACACAGGAAACCGCAAAAGCGATGAAGGGTGGAAAAAACAGTATTTTTTTAAAAATCGCACTGGAGCTTGCTGTTCCTCTGGAATACATCGTCGCAACCAAAACCGCTAAAGTGGACACTACCACAAACGAACCCGGCTGATCGACAATTACCGCGGTTTCCAGACCTTGCTTTCCGTAAACGGCTTCGATTATAGGGAAGCCTACGAAGGAAGTATTTCCCAATCCGGCACTTATAATCAAACAACCTGTAAGCTTTTTGGACCAACCGAATACCTTTCCAAAACCTGTAAAGAAAACATAAGAAAGGGCAAAACCCAACCAGGCAATTCCCAGCGGAAACAACAGTTTGGAACTGATTTCCAATTTCGGAATATAATACAACGCGATTGCAGGAAGTGAAATGTAAATCACAAACTGATTGAGCGTTTTGTAGCTTAACGGAGGAAAGGCTGTACTTTTTTTGAGCAAAAAGCCCAAAAGCATGCAGACAAAAATGAGTAAAATGTTTTCCATAGTGATGTAAAGCGGGGTAAAATTACGAGTTAATCGTCTAACTGAGGGGGATTTTCATTTTTTAACGAAATTTTAGGGTCTATTTTTGTCATCAGCATCAAAATCCGATTTATATTTGCAATATATTTTATTACAGTTATGATTTCCGGTAAGTTTGCCATTACGACACATATTTTAACATTGTTAGCCAAATTCCCCAATGAATTTATGGCTTCCGATTACATTGCAGGAAGTTTGAACATTCATCCGGTATTGGTGCGTAAGGAAATTGCCAATCTGAAGAAACATAACTTGGTAGAAAGTAAAGAAGGAAAAAACGGTGGTGTAAAACTGATTGCCTCCCCCGATAAAATAACGTTGGAAGATGTTTTTAAAATCACCTTTGATAAAGCCACGCTAGGTTTTTCAAAAAACGAACCCAATCCGGAATGTCCTGTTGGGAAAAACATCAATGCCAATCTGAATAACTTATATGACGGTATAAACCAAACCATTAGTAATCAATTGCGTAGTGTGACTTTGGCGGAATTCAGCGAAAAATTCTAATCGTTTTTTTTATTCAAAACTGTAACATTTTTTATTATATATAAATTTATAACTATGAAAGTAGCCATTATCGGAGCAACAGGATTTGTAGGCTCCAACATTTTAAACGAAGTCGTAAATCGCAATCACGAAGTAACTGCCATTGTAAGAAACCCGAAAACAACAGAAAATGTAAATTGGGTTAAAGCCGATGTTTTTAACACCGATACGTTGGCTGATGCCTTGAAAGGAAATGATGTTGTCATCAGTGCGTACAATCCGGGATGGACGAATCCTAACATTTACGATGATTTTATTGCGGGTTCGAAAGCGATTCAGGAAGCTGTGAAAAAATCGGGTGTAAAACGCTACATCACGATTGGTGGTGCAGGAAGTTTGTTTGTGGCTCCTGGTTTACAAGCGGTGGACACTCCGGATTTCCCTAAAGAATACCATGCCGGAGCAACCGCTGCAAGAGATTATCTGAATATTTTAAAAGACGAAAAAGAATTGGATTGGGCATTTTTCAGTCCGGCTTTCGAAATGCATCAGGGCATTACCACCGGAAGAACCGGCAACTATCGCTTAGGATTAGACACTCCGGTTTTTGATCAAAACAACAGAAGTATTTTGTCGGGCGAAGATTTAGCTGTGGTGATTGCTGATGAAGCCGAAAATCCGAAACACCATCAGGTTCGTTTTACAGCGGCGTATTAATTTTTTGATTTCATAATGTGAAAAGTGCACAATGTTTAAATATCCTTGAACATTGTGCACTTTTTCCTTATTTTTACTGCACTAATTCATTCCAGTGGCACTTAAGAAAACACATCCTTCGGCGTTGAAAGAAAATGACGGAATTGAACAACCGGACAGCATCAGCATATCTTCTGTGGAGCACATTCAGCAATTCCGCAGAAAACAGCCTTCTGCCGAAGAATTAATCACCAATATACTAAAAGGGGATAAAGTGGCGCTGAGCCGTGCCATTACTTTGGTGGAAAGCACTAGCGCGAGTCATCTTGAAAAAGCTACTGAGGTCATTAAAGGCTGTTTGCCTTATGCCAATACATCCATCCGAATTGGAATCACGGGTGTTCCGGGAGTTGGAAAGTCAACCTTTATTGAAGCTTTTGGAAAATATCTGACTTCCTTAGGAAAAAAAGTGGCTGTTTTGGCGGTGGATCCGAGCAGTTCGATTTCACACGGCAGTATTTTGGGCGATAAAACCCGAATGGAAGAATTGGTAAAAGACGAAAATGCTTATATCCGTCCGAGTGCTTCGGGAGAAAGTTTGGGTGGCGTTGCGCGAAAAACCCGGGAAGCCATTATTTTATGTGAAGCCTGCGGATTTGATACGATTTTAATAGAAACCGTGGGCGTTGGCCAAAGTGAAACGGCGGTTCACAGCATGGTGGATTTCTTTTTACTGCTGAATTTAGCCGGTGCGGGCGATGAATTGCAAGGTATCAAACGCGGTATCATGGAAATGGCCGATGCAATTGTCATTAACAAAGCCGACGGTGATAACATCAAAAGGGCACGTTTGGCGAAAGTGGATTTCAACAGAGCGTTGCATTTGTTCCCGCAGAAAAATTCCGGTTGGTCGCCAAAAGCAACCTTATGCAGTGCCCTAACCAAAGAAGGCATTTCAGAGGTTTGGGAAACGATAACCGAGTATTTCGAGCTAACCAAAGAAAACGGTTATTTCGATAAAAAACGTAAGGAACAAAACCAATATTGGATGCTGGAAACCATCAACGAACAGTTGAAACTGAATTTCTACAACCATCCGGAAATTCAAAAACTATTGGAAGACAACAAAAAAGCGGTGCAGAACAATGAAATCTCACCGTTTGCCGCCGCTCAGTTGCTTTTAAAAGCTTATAAGAGTGGGCAGTAATCAAGATGGCAGGTTGCAGAAGTTAATACGCAGTTTTTATCAGACTGAAATAAGTGGCATTTAAATCGTGACAAATGATTTTTTTCCAAAACCTACTCAACATCGTAAAAGTTTAAATCATAGTTTATTTACATTTGACAATCATTGTCTTTATAAAAAAAGCCACAACATAATTGCTGTAGCTTCTATTGATTTAACTTTTAAAATCAGATGACTTTACCCAGTAATTTTATAATGAATAGTGAACAGAAAACAGTTTAACAAACAGGAATCTGTTATTTAAACCTGCATCCAAAATTTGCATTCTGTTATCTGCCTTCTGAAATCTACTCTTCGTAAAGTTTCATCTCCCTGTCGTAAAACTCACCCGCCAGGTTGATTAGTTTTTCCATTTCGGCTTCGATTTCCTCCTCTTCTTCCTCATCCAATTCTTCCAAAAACTCAATTTCATCATCTTTTAAATTGATAATGAATCTTGGGTAATCTAAGTGAATGATGAAAATATCGTCCGGAAAATCGGTGTTGTCTGCTAATACAAATTTTGGTAATTCCATGTGCTTTTATTTATGGGTATGATTATTTAAAATTAATTTATTCGTCAGATGATTAAAGCGAAGATACAAAAATATTGCGGCTGCGGTTAATCCGGCTAAAAGTCCGATCCAGATACCGACTGCTTTCAAATCGGTGTACAATCCCAAATAGATAGAAATCGGGAAACCAATTATCCAATAGGAAATGAAGGTAATGTACATGGGGATTTTCACATCCTGCAACCCGCGAAGTGCTCCTAGTACCACCACCTGAATCCCGTCGGAAATCTGAAAAATGGCAGCGATGATTATTAGTTGGGACGCGATTGAAATTACTTCGGCATTGTCTTTTAATTGCGAGAGTTTTTCGGCATTCATGAACAATTCCGGTAAATATTGATGGAAAACCACAAAAATCAATGCAAAAACCACCTGAACAAGAATCGCCAGTAAAAATATCGAACGGGCCACAATTCGCAACCCAATAAAATCTTGCGATCCTTTAAAATTCCCTACACGAACCATTCCCGCCACGCCAAATCCGGACACGAACATGAACGTAAACGTTGCCAAACTCAATGCAATCTGATTCGCAGCCTGACTGGTGGTTCCGATTACGCCCGAAAGCCAAACCGCTCCGGTAAACAGCGCCACTTCAAAAAACATCTGCATGGACGACGGCAAGCCAAGATTCACAATTTTGTTTACAATATCTTTTTGCAATTCCTTAAACGAAAACTGGTGGAAATACGTCTCAAACCGCACTTTGTGTTTTAAAGAAAAATGAATGAAAATCAGCATCACGAATCGGGAAATCACGGTTCCATAAGCAGCACCCAGCATTCCTAATTTCGGAAAAAACCAAAGTCCGTAAATCAGCACCACATTCAAAAAAATATGCACAACATTACAAAGCAGATTCGCCCACATGGCTACTTTCGTTTCTGATTTTCCATCCGCAAATTGTTTGTATCCCTGAAAAATGATTAGCGGAATCAAGGAAAATGCCACAATATCCAAAAACGGTTTTGCCATTTCCACTACCGCTTCGGGTTGCCCCATATACACAATCAAAGGTTTCGAAAAGTAAATAATCGCAAACAAACCCACTCCCAAAAGCGTACATAAAATAAGTCCGTGATGAAAAATAGTACGTTCTTTATCAACGTTTTTCTCTCCGTCCGCTTCCGCCACCAAAGGGGTAATCGCTGTTGAAAACCCAATCCCGATGGACATCGCAATAAACACAAAACTGTTGGCTAAAGATGCCGCTGCCAACTCGGTCGGTCCCAATTTCCCCACCATAATGTTATCGACAATACCCACTAAAGTATGCCCCAACATTCCGAGAATAATCGGATAGGCCAATTTTAAATTATAGGAGAACTCTTTAGTATAAGTTGACAAATGCATTTTTTCAAATTTTGGGCAAAGGTAAGCACTAGATTTTGGGGAATTGTATTCGGAATAAAAAAATAACCGATTTTCAACAATATTATAAACAATTGCTTTTCAATTACTTACATTTTTCCGTTAAGATATTTTAAAACTATTTAACAGAAGTTTATCATTTTAAGCAAAACAAAACCTTCCAAAAGCTGTTTTTATACCGAATCAACACTATTAAATGTCATTTAGTATGAAAAATGCAAAAAGATTTTCAGCCCTGTTCTTTGCAGTAATTGCAATTTTATTTTCGACTCAAACAAAAGCTCAAGAACAAACCAAACAACCGGAATATTTGAATCATTGGCGCATTGGATTCGGACTCAACGGTGGAATACCTGTTAAAGAATCGTATAATTTCAGTTTGGGCGCCGATGCCCGACTGCAATATGATTTCACCACAAAAACATCATTGGCCGCCACTACCGGATACACTCATTTGTTCAGTGCCGGTGATGATGCCGGTTTTATTCCCGCAAAATTGGGTTTTAAAGCCTTTTTGGGCAATCAGTTTTATGTATTGGGAGAAGCCGGTGGAGCTTTCGGAACCACCAAAGAACTGGGAAATTCCTTTTTATGGGCACCGGGAATTGGGGTAGCCACCAAACATATCGATGTGAGTTTGCGTTACGAAAACTATAACAATTACGATACCGGACAAATTTCGCTACGTTTGGCCTACGGATTTAAATTATAAAAGTAGTTCATCGAATTTTAAAAGCACTTCATCTGAAAGTACTTTTTTTTAACAATTGTCGGAATCTTAGCAAAAATTAAATCCTTTATTTTAGTTGTTCCTTTTTTTAACCTTTTTATTGTACGTTTATGAAACATACCTTTCATCTGTTTATCGTAATTACAACAACGTTTCTATCGCTAACCTCTTGCAAAAAAGAAGTAAAAACAGAAGTTATTGATAACGCTGCTCCCGAAATAACATTTCCTGTAACAACGACGGCCGACAATAGTATGAATTCTTTAGATTGGGACGGAATTTATAAAGGCGTTACCCCTTGTGCCGATTGTGAAGGTATTGAAACGTCCCTTACGCTTTCGAAAGACAACACATATGTATTAACGACAAAATATTTAGGCAAAAGCGCTAAAACGAAGGAAATGAAAGGCACTTTTACTTGGAATACCGAAGGAAATACAATCACTTTAAGCACAATCACCAATGGTCCGAATCAATTCTTTGTGGGTGAGAATCAATTGACACAACTGGACATGAGCGGCAAAAAAATTACCGGAGCACTGGCCGAAAAATACATACTGAAAAAACAATAAAACACGGGCATCATGAAAAAAATAACAGCATTACTTATTTTAACACTATTGACGCTATCAGGCTGTAAAACAAAACAAAATCAGGAAGCAACAACCAAAAGCCCGCTTAAAGGCACAAAATGGATCTTAGTTGAAATGATGGGAAAACCAATCACCCCTTCACAAGACGGTAAAAACATTTATATTTATCTCGATGCCAACGAAAACAGAATTAACGGTCATAGCGGTTGCAACGGGTTTGGCGGAAGTTATGAACTTCAGGAAGGAAATCGCATCACGTTTTCCAAAATGATGGGCACTATGATGGCCTGTACGGATATGGAAACAGAAACCCAGTTCCTGAAATTGATGCAAACGGTTGACAATTATAACTTAAACGAAAACAGACTACAACTGAACAAAGCGAAAATGGCACCACTTTTAAAATTTGAAGCCGAAAAAAAATAAGGTTGTTCTTTATCGAACAACCTTATTTTTTATTTTAACTGTTCGCGATACATCGCAAAATTCGCTTTCACTTTTTCATCAAGCTCCGGTTCTTTAATATCGGTATACTTTTGCATTTCTTCCCAGATGATTTTAGCTACCATATACCGCGCCATTTCTTTATCGTCGGACGGAATCACATACCAGGGCGCATGCGGTTTCGAAGTTTTATTAATCGCTTCTTCATAGTACTTCATATAATCGTCCCAACGCTCGCGCTCTTTCAAATCGCCCGGTGAAAATTTCCAATGATGTTCTTCTTCTTCCAAACGACGCAACAAACGTTTGCGTTGCTCTTCCTTACTCATATGAAAATAGAATTTCAAAACAATCGTGCCGTTTTGAGTAATATGCTTTTCAAAATTATTGATTTGCTCAAAACGGTTTTCCCAGAATTCAGGCGTAATGTCTTCCACTTTTTCTATGCCGGGCAGGTTTTCATTTAAAATATATTCCGGATGCACGCGCGTAACCAACACATTTTCATAGTGTGTCCGATTAAAAACCGCAAATTTCCCTTTCTCGGGCAATGCCAGATAATGACGCCACAAATAATCGTGTTCCAACTCGGTGGAATTGGGTGTTTTAAAACTGTGCACCACTACCCCACGCGGATTGAATTCTTTAAACACTTCCCGAATCAGGCTGTCTTTTCCGGACGTGTCCATACCTTGCAGGCAAATCAACACGCCGTAACGATTGTGCGCATACATTACGTCCTGTAATTCACTCAATTTCGCTTGAACTTTATCCAGTTTTTCCTCTTTTTCCTCTTTTTCATCGTCGTCGATGTAGGTTTGCAATACCGTTGGAAAATCGTTGATTTGAAAAGGTTTGGTGATTTTAAAATTATCGGGATTAAATAGTGCCATAATCATTCGCTTTATATTCGTAAATATAAGTATTTTTAGGAGCTTTTTCCTGCTGTCCACTGTATCTTTTTCCGGTAACTTCGAGAACCTCAGTCACCGGAAAAAGGATGCCGTTCCCATCAGGGCTAAACTCAATAACACTATTATGCACAAATTCACCTTGGAAATTTTATTTCAGATTATCGGAATTGGTTCGGCATCCGGACTTATTTGCAAAGACAATCAACTGTTCATCATTGGCGACAACAGCAGTTATTTATACGAATACAGATTCGACACGAAAACACTGGAACGCCATCCGCTAACGGAAAACCCATCGGAAAACATTGCCAAAAAAGACAAACCCGATTTCGAAGCCATAACCGAATTTGACGGCAAAACCTATATTTTCGGCTCCGGCTCCACGGAAAATCGAAACAAGATGGTTACAATAGATTCGAAATCAAAAGAAATTATCGCCACGACCGACCTTAGCGATTTGTATCTGGCCATGCAATCCTTTGCCGAATTCCCTCAAGGCGACCTCAATTTGGAAGGCGCAGCTTTTAACGGATCGGAATGGTTTTTCTTCAACCGCGGCAATGGTGCCAAAGGAAAAAATATTGTTTTTACGGTTCAGGGCAAAAACCTAACCGAGGAATTCAACATCATTGCCACCGAATTCAAACTACCGAAATTAAAAGGTATCCGTTCCAGTTTTACCGATGCGGTTTTAGCAGGCAATAAAATGTACTTCTTAGCTACCGCAGAAAACACCACTTCCACTTACAATGATGGTGAAGTGTTGGGAAGTGTTATCGGTTGTATCGACTTGTCAAAAATGAAAATCGACTTTACGAAAAAAATCACCGAAACCCACAAATTTGAAGGCTTGACATTGTATACAGAAACCGAAAAAGACATTACTTTCTTGCTTTGTGAAGATAACGATACGGAGGAATTGAAGGCGACTATTTTTCAGTTGATTCTAAAAAAATAATTTTTTTAGAAAAAAAAATCACCCTTGTTCCAACCTTTTCCCTTTTTAAGTCCTCTTTACTTATAAAGACCTCATTGTGATAGACGAAAAAACATTAACCGCCTGTAAAAAAATGCACCGTGATGCTCAGCGTATGGTGTACGAGGTGATGGCGCCTAAACTGTATCGTACCTGCAAGCGGTATCTGAAAAAGGAGGAAGAGATCGAGGAAGTATTGGCCGATGCATTCTACACCATCTTCACCAAAATGGAGCAGCTGAAGGAACTGGGAGCATTTGAAGCTTGGGCCAGAAAAATTACGGTAAACCATTGCCTGTATCAGTTAAAACGCAATGTGAACTTTAATTTGTATTTGGAAGACACTCAACTTTCGCATCATCCGGAAAGCACTGCTGAAACCCAATTGGAAGAAGAAGACTTGCTCAATATAGTGCAACAACTTCCGGAAGGCTGCAAGGCGATTTTCAATCTGTTTGTTATTGAAGGCTACGGACACAAAGAAATTGCCGAAATGCTCAACATTTCCGAAGGCACGTCCAAATCACAACTGAATGTGGCTAAAACCAAATTAAAGGAATTAGTGAACCGTCTTTATTACCAACAAGCTCATTAGTCATGGAACAGGAAAAATTATATCATCAAATAAAAAAGGCTGCCGAAAACGCAGAATTCAAAGACTATCCCGCAATGGACAAGGTTTGGAACCGCGTGGAAGACAAACTCGACCAGAAACTCCTGAAAAAGGAAAACCGCCGATGGAAAAAAATTGCAGTAGCCGCTTCGGTATTGTTAAGCGTAACAACGTTGTATCTTTTTTACAAATGGAATAACCCGATCGTTAAGCAAAAAGAAAACATTGTTGTACAAGATTCGGTTGTTAAAACACCTTTAGAAACACAGAAAGAAGAAACCGTAGTGCTGCATCCTGAACTAAAACCGGAAACGGAACGATTTATTAACGATCAAGTTAAAAAACAAACCGAAACCGTTGTCAGCACTTACGTTCCGAGAGAAGCAATATCAGAAGTAACGCCTACGGAAGCTCCCATAATGAGTGAAACCATCATAGAAAAACACAAAACCGGTAAATTGCTCAAACCGCGTCCGGAAACTATTTCAGTGGCCCCTAAGCAGAATTCGATTAGCACAATCTTTCGAAAAGATCTGGAATTTTCCGCTACAACTTCTAAATCCGTACAACAAAAAGATAAACCGTTAGTAGTAGTTAACGGGAAAGCTGTAACCGGAAAAGAGTACAATTTAAATGGTGAAGATGTCGAATCGGTTGTGGTTTTAGACGATCCGCTGTACATCATAAACGGAACCTATTATACCGAGCAAGAACTCTTCGGCCCGAATCCAACGAGTCCTTATTCGCCTTTAGACAAGCAGGAAATTGAAACCATTTCCGTACTTCAAGGAGAAAATGCTACCAAAATTTACGGCGATAAAGGCAAAAAAGGCGTTGTCCTAATTCGCACCAAAAACGGAAAACCAAAAATTTCCGACGAGAAAAAGAACTAGCCTACACACGTTTCACATAAAAATCAGTATCATGGAAAAAATTAAAACATTTTCATTAGGCATCGCTATGCTTATCAGTTTCCTAACCTTCGCGCAAGAAAAAACAGTTAGTGGTTTATCTGAAAACAAACTGCTCACTACACCAAAACCAATACATCAAGAAGAAAAACCTTTGGTTTACATTAACGGCAAAACAGCAGAAGAAATGGATTACTTTAAATACAGTTCATTCAACAATATTAAAGACAAAAACATTGAATCAACTGTAGTTTTAAATAACCCTTTATACATTATAAACGGCAAATCTTATACGGAAAAAAAACTCTTTGGACCGAATTCAACTGCCAAACATGCCTCTTTAGAGCCGAAGTACATTAAAGAAGTTTCGGTATTCTCTGAAAAGGAAGCAATTGCGAAATACGGCACTAGAGGAAGAAATGGAGTCATCCAAATCACGCTCAAAACCGAAAGTTTTAAGACGTACTTCAAGAGAACAGAAAACTAGCCTATACACGTTTCACATAAAAACCAATTATCATGGAAAAAATTAAAATATTTTCATTAGGCATCGCTATGCTTATGGGTTTCCTTGCTTTCGGACAGGAAAGAACTCTTACAGGTACTGTAACCGAAGCTGGTTTACCACTCCCAGGTGTTTCGATAGTGGTAAAAGCAACCACCCGAGCAACCCAGACCGACATGAATGGAAAATACAGTATCAAAGCCAAAACCGGAGAAATTCTAGAGTTCTCCTATATCGGAATGAAAGAGCAAGCCATCACGGTTGGAACTTCCAACATCATCAATGTGACTATGGTAGCGGAAACTACTGCGCTTGAAAATGTTGTGGTTACCGCGGTTGGAATAAGAAAAAGGCAAGATGCCATTACATCTTCAAACCAAGTCGTAAAGGCTCGTAAATTACGACAATCTTCTAATCCTAATCTGGTTCAGAGCCTTAACGGAAAAGTATCCGGCGTACAGGTAACTAATGGCTCAAAAGACACAAGGATTGTACTTCGCGGCAGTCGTTCACACAATCAAAACAATCAGGCCTTAATTTTTGTCAACAACCAGATTGTTTCGGCAGAAACCCTTCAAAAGCTTAAACCGGAAACCATCGAATCTACCAATGTGCTAAAGGGCGCTCAAGGTGCCGCTTTATATGGTGAACAAGGTGTAAATGGTGTTATCGTGGTAAAGACTTTAGCCAACTTATCTAAAAAAGAACAAAAAAATTTGGATAAACTTTTAAAAGACGATAAAAAAGGGCAACAAACGGTTGCTCCGAGAATGGAACCCAATGAGGAAGAGTACGATTCGTTTGTAGAAAATCCGTTTACCAATCCTTTATCAGAAGCCTTGTCAACATTTTCCATTGATGTGGACAATGCTTCATATACCAACATCCGACGTTTCATCAACAATGGGCAGAAAGTACCTAAAGATGCCGTTCGTGTGGAGGAAATGATTAACTTTTTCAAATACAAGTATCCGCAGCCGGAAAATAAAGATCCGTTTTCCATCCAGACCGAATACAGTGAATGCCCTTGGAATGAAAATCATAAACTGCTAAAAATAGGCTTACAGGGAAAAAACATCCCAACCGATGCTTTACCGCCTTCCAACCTAGTTTTTCTGATTGATGTTTCCGGTTCGATGAACGCCCAAAATAAATTACCACTACTGAAAGAATCCATGAAAGTGTTGGTGAATCAACTACGAAAGGATGACAAAGTAGCTATAGTGGTATATGCCGGAGCTGCCGGATTGGTTTTACCACCAACCAGCGGGGCAGACAAACAAACCATCATTAATGCGTTGGATAATTTACAGGCAGGTGGCAGCACGGCAGGCGGCGCAGGTATCGAACTGGCCTATAAAACGGCTCAAGAACAGTTTATCAAAGGCGGAAACAATCGTGTCATTCTTGCTACTGACGGCGATTTCAATGTAGGGGCTTCCTCGGATAAAGACATGGAAACACTTATCGAAGAAAAAAGAAAATCCGGCGTTTTCTTAACCTGTTTAGGCTACGGAATGGGCAATTACAAAGACCATAAAATGGAAATTCTAGCCAATAAAGGCAACGGAAATTATGCCTATATCGATACCATTCAGGAAGCGAACCGTTTTTTGGGAAAAGAATTCAAGGGCAGACTTTTTGCTATTGCCAAAGATGTAAAAATACAAATTGAATTTAATCCCAAACACGTGCAAAGCTACCGTTTGATTGGTTATGAAAACCGAAAACTAAACGCCGAAGATTTCGAAAACGATGCCATAGATGCCGGAGAATTGGGCAGCGGACATACGGTTACGGCTTTGTATGAAATCATCCCAACGGGTGTAAAAAGCGAATTCAACAAAGAAACTGCCGAATTGAAATACAGCAAATTAGCAACCAATACGGACAAATATTCCGGCGAATTGGCTACGCTAAAATTCCGCTATAAAAAACCGGATGGCGATAAAAGCACTGAAATGGTTCGGGTGATTGAAAATCAGTCTGGAAGTATCGATGCCGCATCTAACGATTTTAAATTTGGAGCAGCAGTAGCATGGTTCGGATTGAAACTCAGAGATTCTAAACTGGTAACTAAAAAAGCCTCATCAGATATCAAAGCATTGGCACTACAAGGAAAATCTGAAGACAATGAAGGGTATCGCGCCGAATTTATTCGATTGGTAGAAGCGGTAAATTAGTTAAGTTGATTGGTTACAATGAAAAACCCGATAATTTATTTATCGGGTTTTTCTATTATTGGCTTATTTTTCGATTTCTTTCAAACTTTCCATTTTCTTGTGGGCAAGGAACCCTTTAATATCTTCAAAATGCTCTTTCACGCGTTTGTGTCCGAATTCGAATACCTTTTCAGCTAATCCGTCTAAGAAATCACGGTCGTGAGAAACTAAAATCAGCGTTCCGTCGAAATCTTTTAACGCGTCTTTGATGATGTCCTTGGTTTTCATATCCAAGTGGTTCGTTGGCTCATCCAGAATCAGCACGTTTACCGGTTCTAACAATAATTTTATCATCGCCAAACGCGTTTTCTCTCCTCCGGAAAGCACTTTTACTTTCTTCTGGATATCATCGCCTTTGAACATGAAAGCGCCTAACAAATCTTTGATTTTGGTACGCATATCACCCACCGCAATCTGATCGATGGTTTCAAAAATGGTCATTTCACCATCCAATAACGAAGCCTGATTTTGCGCAAAATAACCAATCTGAGCATTGTGTCCTACTTCCAGTTTTCCGCCGTCAATATCAATTTCTTTCATGATGGCCTTAATCATGGTTGATTTACCTTCACCGTTTTTCCCAACGAAAGCAACTTTTTGACCGCGTTCAATAACCAGATTCGCCTCTTTAAAAACCACATGATCACCGTAGGATTTTGTCAAATCCTCTACCACTACAGGATATTGCCCGGAACGTGGTGATGGCGGAAATTTCAGTTTCAAGGCTGATGTATCGACCTCATCCACTTCAATCGGAACAATTTTCTCTAACATTTTCACGCGCGACTGCACCGATTCTGTTTTGGAAAAAGTACCCCTGAAACGATCGATAAACGCTTGATTTTCGGCAATGAATTTCTGTTGTTCGTCGTAGGCTTTTTGCTGGTGAATTCTTCTGTCTTTTCTAAGTTCTAAGTAATCGGAATATTTGGCTTTGTAATCGTAAATCCTTCCCATCGTTACTTCAATGGTACGACTGGTAATATTATCCACAAAAGCCCTGTCGTGGGAAATTACCATTACGGCTTTCGCCTGGTTGATTAAGAAATCTTCCAACCACTGAATACTTTCGATATCCATGTGGTTCGTGGGCTCATCCAAAAGAATCAGATCCGGTTTCTTTAAAAGGATTTTGGCTAATTCGATACGCATTCTCCAACCACCGGAAAACTCTGATGTGGGACGGGTAAAATCTTCTCTTTCAAAACCCAACCCTTTCAGTACTTTTTCAACCTCGGCTTCATAATTCACTTCTTCAATCGAATAGAATTTCTCGCTCAATTCGGAAACACGCTCGATCAATTTCATGTAGCCGTCACTTTCATAATCGGTACGAATGGTCAATTGCTCGTTGATTTCGTCGATTTCTTTCTTCATATCCAAAACATCCGCAAAAGCTTTGGAAGCTTCTTCCATAACGGTACAATCGTCGGCCGTTAATAAATGCTGTGGTAAATAAGCGATTACAGCATCACTCGGCGCCGAAATTCCGCCACGCGTGGGCTTATTTTCGCCGGCAACAATTTTTAAAAGAGTTGATTTTCCTGCACCGTTTTTCCCCATTAGGGCAATTTTATCATTTTCATTAATGGCGAAAGTCACGTCGCTGAACAAAGTTGTTCCGCCAAATTCAACTGCGATGTCGTTTACTGTAATCATATTTTATGTTCTGAAATTCAATTTTAAAGGTGCAAAGATAGTTGAATTAGCGTATTGCACAATTAGATTGTTAGATTATCGAAATGAATAATTCAGTACCTTTAGGGTATCAAAAAAAATCATCATGAAAAAAACACAATTCTCCACCAGTATTAATGCCCCAAAAGAAAAAGTATGGCAAATTCTTTGGAATAACGACACGTACCCAAAGTGGACCGCAGTTTTCAGCCCAGGCTCAAAAGCCGTTTCCGATTGGAATGAAGGCAGCAAAATACTCTTCGTAAACGAAAACAACGATGGCATGCACAGCGTTATCGCTAAAAAAATTGATACCGAAATCATGAATTTCAAACATCTTGGCATGGTTAAAAACGGAATCGAATTACCCGAAGACGAGATTTCAAAAAGTTGGTCGGGTGCTACCGAAAACTATCGCCTGTCTGAGGTAAACGGCATCACCACACTTACCATCGAAATGGATATTGTAGAAGAGTATCAAGATTATTTCAATGAAAAATTTCCGTTGGCTTTAGATGTAGTTAAAAACTTATCAGAAAATTAATTCATTTTATAAAACATACTAAAAGAAATTAAGATTATTTTTGCGTTACAAAAAATTGTTTTCATGAGAAAAATCTTTACTCTTCTTTTAGCTGTATTTTTTATAGCGCTATCATCTGCAAATAACTCAGGACGAATCCATATTGAAGCTGTTACCTGCCCTACTGCTACTGCAATGCCTACAACTCAGACATTCTGCAGCGGGCAATCAACCTCCATACAACTTTTCAGTAATGTGGCCAACACAACCTTTACATGGACCGCTGTTCAAACTGGCGTAACAGGCGCTACAAATGGCACTGGAAATATAATTTCCCAAATACTTAATGCAACCACAAGTAATTTAGGTCAGGTTACTTACACCATTACCCCTTTTGCGGATAGCTGTTTCGGAACCCCCATTACTGTTATAGTTTCAGTACATCCAATACCAACGGTAACGGTAAATAGCCCAACCGTTTGCAGCGGCTCAAGTACCACTGTTACCGCTACCCCAGGCGCCACCGGATCATACTTTTATGTATGGACAGTTCCTGCAGGAGTACCAAACCCTGGAAATGTTGCCAGTTTTACCACTTCCGTTTCCGGCACCTATAGTGTAATAGCTACAAATGCAGCATCGGGTTGTGCAAGTGCGAGTACTTCAGGAATTGTAACCGTAAATCCACCTGCAGGGACATTTAACTTGCAATGTGGAGTTCCAACACCGACTCAAGTATATATTGACTGGAGTAATATAACTGGAATCACTACTTTCAATTACAGTTATAGCATCAATGGTGGTCCTATTATAACAGGGAGCCAATCAGCACCAAGTAGTATATATATCACCAATAATAATCAACCGGTAACATTTACGTTATCCGGAACAGGGACTGTTTGTGCACCAACGGAAACAGTCACATGCGGGACATTGAATACTAACGAAAATAGCATCAGTAATTTTGTAATTAGTCCAAATCCCGTTATCGATTTATTAAACATCAAAAACGACCAAACCATTAACAAGGTTAACGTTTTTAATCAGTTAGGACAAGTAGTGCTTCAGAAAGAATACAATACCAACGAAGTACAACTCGATTTTTCAGGTTTGAAGACCGGTATTTATTTTATTGCTGTGGATTCTGATAAAAAACAAAGCACTTTTAAAATTGTCAAGAACTAAAAATACTATTGCAAGAATACAAAAAGCCTCAACATAATTTTGGGGCTTTTTTATTACGGTTACTTTACCAAACAAACCTTCCAACTTTAATATTAACAAACTTTTAGGAAAACCTTTTTAGATTTTTCTGTAAAATTGCTTGACATATCAAATAATTTAAAAATGAAACGAATTTTAATAGCCTCTTTATTCATAACAACTTTCATTGTTACTGCACAAACAAAACCTCGTGCCAGAGATTTAGGCGTTCCGTTTGAAGGAACTCCCGGAACACTTAACGCCATTACTGACGTACCCGGAATCGAGGTGGGATACAAAACCATTATCGATGGAAACGGAAAATTAGAGCCCGGAAAAGGCCCTGTCCGAACAGGCGTTACTGTAATTCTTCCAAAAGGAAAAACCGCCAAAAGTTATCCTGCTGCCTGGTACAGTCTGAACGGCGATGGCGAAATGACTGGAATCCCTAATATTGAAGATTATGGTTTAGGTTACGGTCCGATTGGGATCACCAACACCAACAGCGTTGGAACCGTAAGAGATGCAATCGGTGAATGGAGTTACAAAAAATTTTCGGAAGGTGATTTTATCGATTTCTCCTTCGGATTACCAATTGTAGCCGAAACCTGGGACGGATTATTGAACGACATTAATGGATTCCATGTTAAAAAAGAACACGTTTGGGAAGCGTTGGACAATGCCAAAACAGGACCTGTTCAGGAAGGTAATGTGGGCGGCGGAACAGGAATGGCGCTTTATCATTTTAAAGGCGGCAGCGGAACAGCATCCCGAACCTTTACCATCGACGGAAAACAATATACATTAGGAGTTTTCATTCAGGCCAATTTTGGTGGTCGTTCGGATCTGATGATTTCCGGTGTTCCGGTAGGAAAAGAAATCAAAGACTACAAACCCATTTTCAACAACCCGAAAAGAAAAGATGGTTCGGCTATCGTTATTGTGGCGACCGATGCACCGCTTTTACCCAATCAGTTAAAACTGGTTGCCAAACGTGTAGCGCACGGAATTGCACGCACCGGAACTTTTTCCAATGACAGTTCGGGTGAAATCTTTTTAGCGCTCTCAACGGCAGAACCCGTAAGCAATGAAAAAGAAACGATGCAAACCTGGAATGTGCTACCAAAAGAGCAATTAAATCCGATTTTTAAAGCCACCGTACAAGCTACCGAAGAAGCAATCATAAACACATTAGTGGCTGCCGAAGACATGGAAGGCATCAACAACAATAAGATTTTTGCTTTACCACACGATGCACTGCAAACGGTTTTAAAGAAATACAACCGCTTCAAAAAGTAACTAAAAAAGCTTCAACACGATGTTGAAGCTTTTTTAATAATTCCTCGAAATTTAAATATTCATACGAAATTCCTCAATCACAGGATTTGCCTTATGAAAATCTGTTTCCTGGATAAACAGTTCCACTGCTGAACCCGAAGTCCCAAAACCAGCCAATTTTGCCGATTGGATATTATTTTTCAAAAGTGTTTCCACTCCTGCGGCTTCAATTTTAGCTTGTAAAGCCAATGCCAAAATTTCACTTCCCGAAAACACTTTCATCAATCCCATAATTATATTATTTTATTAAAGTTATTCTTTGGCGGCTAAATAACGCTCGGCATCCAATGCCGCCATACATCCTGTTCCTGCGGCGGTAATCGCCTGACGGTATACATGATCTGCGGCATCACCACCCACAAAAACTCCCGGAACACTTGTTTTGGAAGTTCCCGGTTCGTTGATAATATATCCTGTTTCGTCCAAAGCCAAATACTCTTTAAAAATATCCGTATTTGGTTTATGACCGATGGCTACGAAAAATCCGGTAGCCGGAATTTCAGACGTTTCACCAGTTGCTCTGTTCTTCACTCGGATTCCTGTTACTACGTTTCCGTCGCCTAGAACCTCATCGGTTTCCGTATGCAATAAGATTTCTATATTTTCGGTTTTACGAACACGCTCTTCCATAATTCGGGACGCGCGGAATTTCTCGCTGCGCACCAACATGGTAACTTTTTTACACAGTTTGGACAAATAATGTGCTTCTTCACAAGCGCTGTCTCCTGCTCCCACTATCACTACTTCCTGATTTCTGTAGAAAAATCCGTCACAAACCGCACAAGCCGAAACACCTCCACCCATTTGTAAATAGTGTTGTTCCGATGGCAATCCTAAATATTTTGCAGAAGCACCTGTCGAAATAATTACTGTTTCACAGTGAATCTCTTTGGTGTCGTTTACCCAAACTTTATGGATATCGCCTGAAAAATCCACTTTGGTTACCCAACCGTCGCGAACATCGGTTCCGAAGCGTTTTGCCTGCTCCTGCAACTGAATCATCATTTCCGGTCCGGTTACGCCATCTGGATACCCTGGAAAGTTCTCCACTTCATTAGTTGTCGTTAATTGACCACCCGGTTGTGTTCCTTGGTATAAAACCGGATACATGTTTGCTCTGGCGGCATAAATCGCCGCTGTATAACCTGCTGGTCCTGAACCTATGATAAGGCATTTTACTTTTTCTATAGTATCAGACATAATCTTATGTTGTTTTATTTTTTTTGAAGTCCACAAATGTAAGTTTTAATTAAAAAAGTAGCTCAAAAAAGATATCAGATTTAACTATTGAAAAATAAATTGATTTTATACCAAAAAACATTTTGAAAATTAAAATTTAGCACTATATTTGCACCCGTCAAACAAGACACACGGGGTGTAGCGTAGCCCGGTCATCGCGCCTGGTTTGGGACCAGGAGGTCGCAGGTTCGAATCCTGCCACCCCGACAAACAAATCCTTTCAGTTTTACTGAAGGGATTTTTTGTTTGCATTACTTCTTAGATAATCGTTTTTTCAATTGATAAATTCCTATTTTTGCCAATACAAATTAACACAACATTTTTATGCTGATTATTGGAATTGCAGGGGGAACAGGAAGTGGAAAAACAACTGTTGTTCATCAAATCATGAACGAATTGCCAGAAACTGAAGTGGGTATCATCTCACAGGATCATTATTACAAGGAAACACACGATTTGAGTTATGAGGAACGTTCAAAAATTAATTTTGACCACCCCAGAGCTATTGATTTCGAATTGTTAACCCAGCATTTAAAAGATTTGAAAGCCGGAAAGGCAATAGACCAGCCGCTTTATTCCTTCGTTCAGCACAACAGAACCGGCGATACGATTCATACTTTACCAAGAAAAGTAATGATTGTGGAAGGAATTTTAATCCTGACTAATCCTGAACTGCGCGAACTGTTCGATATTAAAATTTTCGTTCACGCGGATTCAGACGAACGTTTAATCCGCCGTTTAAAAAGGGATATTGCCGAACGTGGGCGCGACATGGAAGAAGTTTTAAACCGTTACCAAACAACTTTAAAACCCATGCACGAACAATTTATAGAGCCAACAAAAGCCTTTGCGGACATCATTATCCCGAACGACAAATACAACACCGTAGCCATTGACGTGGTACGTGCAGTAATCAACCAACGTATTTCATAATTTTTTCAATACTTTTATAGCTGATGAGAAAAGCATTTCAAAATTTAGTAACCCGATACCCGTTTCTGAAAATTTTCGGAAACCGTTACGTATTGGTCTTGCTTTTTTTTACGGTTTGGATGCTTTTTCTTGACAATTATTCCTATTTGGAACATCGGCTATTGAATAAAGAAATTGACGAACTCGAAGACAATAAAAAATACTATCAGGAGGAAATCAGAAAAGATAACGAAAACATCAAAAAACTGAAAAATCCGGGTCAGGTAGAAAAATATGCTCGCGAAAAATACTATATGAAACGCGACAACGAAGACATTTATATTATAGAATTTGAAGACGATGCTCCTGCTGAAGGTGCGGAATAACTCAAAAAACAAATTATGAGCGAGAAGCTGTTTACTGAATTTGAAGGCGTTTCCTCCAAACAATGGAAAAACCAGATTCAATATGAACTGAAAGGTGCTGATTACAATGAAACTTTGGTATGGGAAAGTCCGGAAGGCATTAAAGTACGTCCCTTTTACCATAGCGATGAAGATAAAAAATCATTTCCGGCCAATACCCAAGCGACTAATTTTAAAATCGTACAGGATATTTTTGTGCACGATTTAGACAAATCCATTGCCAGAGCTCTGGAAACCTTGTCCCGTGGCGCTGAAAGTATTCGTTTTACACTGGAAAATGAATCGGTTGACATCACCAAATTACTAACATCTCTTCCGCTTGCAACGACTCCGATATACATTTCGATGCACTTCTTATCGGAAGCTTTCATTAAGAAGATTGATGAAATTGCAGCGAAAAATTCGGCCACAATCTATGTATTAGCCGATCCGATCGGACAATTTGCCAAAGATGGTAATCTGTTCTCCAATGTAGAAGGTGATTTTGCGGTCTTAAACAATCTGTCGAAAAGCTGCAAAAACATTTCATTCTTGAGCATTAACGCCGCTTTATATCAAAACGCCGGTGCCAATATGGTGCAACAATTAGCGTACACTTTAGCGCATGCCAACGAATATTTCAATCGTATTTCAAATTTTAACCAACAAGTAACCATTAAAGTCGCTGTTGGAACAAACTATTTCTTTGAAATTGCCAAACTGAGAGCGTTACGATTACTATTCAACACCTTAGCCAAAGAATACAACACCGAAATCAGTTGTCACATCATCGCCACACCAACCAAACGCAACAAAACTTTATACGATTATAACGTAAACATGCTTCGTACCACAACCGAATGCATGAGTGCTATTTTAGGTGGTGCCGATGCGGTTTCGAATTTGGCTTATGATGCCATTTACCACAAAGACAATGAATTTGGTGACCGAATTTCGCGTAACCAATTACTGGTTTTAAAACACGAGAGTTATTTCGACAAAGTAAACAACCCGGCCGACGGAGCGTATTACATCGAAACCTTAACCGAACAATTGGCGGAAAAAGCCTTAGCTGTGTTCAAAGACATTGAAGCAAAAGGCGGTTTCATCACACAATTAATCGAAGGAAACATCCAACGAAAAATCAAGGAAAGTGCCGAAAAAGAACAGGAATTGTTCGATAACGGAAAGGAAATCTTATTGGGAACCAACAAATATCCGAACAAAGACGACCGTATGCATCACGATTTGGAACTGTTTCCATTCGTAAAAACCAATCCGAGAAAAACGTTAATTGTTCCGATTATCGAAAAACGATTGGCGGAGAAAATGGAGCAGGAACGTTTGGAAACGGAGAAATAATAAGCATTTGCATTGGAAATGAGAAAAGACATTCAACATATCAAATTAGAAACTTCAGAAGTTAAAAGTTCGCTGTCGCAGGACCAAAACTTTGTAACCGCTGAAGGCATCGAAGTAAAACCAACCTATTCCGAATCGGATTTAGAAGGCTTGGAACATTTAGGTTTCGGAGCCGGTTTTGCACCGAATTTACGCGGACCGTATGCCACCATGTACGTTCGCCGACCTTGGACCGTGCGTCAATACGCCGGATTCTCAACTGCAACCGAAAGTAACGCTTTTTACAGACGTAACTTGGCCGCCGGACAAAAAGGATTATCCGTAGCGTTCGACTTAGCCACGCATCGCGGGTACGACTCGGATCACGAGCGCGTAGTGGGTGACGTTGGAAAAGCCGGAGTTGCCATCGACTCGGTAGAAGACATGAAAATCCTTTTCGATCAGATCCCACTGGGAGAAATGTCGGTTTCCATGACCATGAACGGAGCGGTATTACCTATTATGGCCTTCTATATCGTAGCTGCCGAAGAACAAGGTGTTGACGCAAAACTATTGTCGGGTACGATTCAAAACGACATTTTAAAGGAGTTCATGGTGCGAAATACGTACATCTACCCTCCTACGCCATCGATGAAAATCATCGCCGACATTTTTGACTATACCAGTAAAAAAATGCCGAAGTTTAACTCGATTTCCATCTCGGGTTACCACATGCAAGAAGCCGGAGCCACTGCCGATATTGAGTTGGCCTATACTTTAGCCGACGGATTGGAATACATCCGCACCGGATTGGCTGCCGGAATGAAAATCGACGAGTTTGCGCCGCGTTTATCCTTCTTCTGGGCAATTGGAATGAACCATTTTATGGAAATTGCCAAAATGAGAGCCGGACGTATGTTGTGGGCAAAATTACTGAAACAGTTCAACCCGCAAGACGAAAAATCATTGGCATTAAGAACACACTGCCAGACTTCCGGTTGGAGTTTAACCGAACAAGATCCGTTCAATAACGTAGCACGTACCGCCATTGAAGCAGCCGCAGCCGCTTTCGGGGGAACACAATCCTTACACACCAATGCATTGGATGAAGCCATTGCTTTACCAACTGATTTCTCCGCACGTATCGCCCGTAACACCCAAATCTTTTTACAGGAAGAAACCAAAATCTGTAAAACCGTAGATCCTTGGGCCGGAAGTTATTACGTAGAGAGCCTAACCAAAGAAATCGCAGACAAAGCTTGGGCTTTGATCGAAGAAGTAGAATCGTTGGGAGGTATGACCAAAGCGATTGAAGAAGGAATTCCGAAACTTAGAATCGAAGAAGCGGCGGCGCGTAAACAAGCGCGTATCGACAGCGGACAGGATATTATTGTTGGGGTGAACAAATTCCGTTTGGAAAAAGAAGACCCATTACACATTTTAGAAGTAGACAACCAAACCGTTCGTAAAGAACAAATCGAGCGTTTGGAACAGATAAAAGCAACCCGAAACACGCAAAAAGTACAGGAATGTTTAGCCAAACTAACGGCTTGTGCAAAAGGTGGCGAAGGAAACTTATTAGATTTAGCGGTAGATGCAGCGCGCCACAGAGCCACTTTAGGTGAAATCAGTGATGCATTGGAAACCGTTTTCGGAAGGTATAAAGCACAAATCAGATCATTCAGCGGCGTGTACAGTAAAGAAATCAAAAACGACGAAAGCTTTGAAAAAGCAAAAGCGTTAGCCGACGACTTCGCCAAAAAAGAAGGGCGTCGTCCTCGTATTATGATTGCCAAAATGGGGCAGGACGGTCACGACCGTGGCGCAAAAGTAGTAGCCACCGGTTATGCCGACGTAGGTTTCGACGTAGACATCGGGCCACTATTCCAAACTCCAGCCGAAGCAGCAAAACAAGCGGTGGAAAACGACGTACATATTCTTGGCGTTTCTTCTTTAGCAGCAGGACACAAAACCTTGGTTCCGCAGGTTATCGAAGAACTGAAAAAATACGGTCGTGAAGACATTATGGTAATTGTGGGTGGAGTAATTCCGGCGCAGGATTATCAATATTTGTTTGATGCCGGAGCGGTAGCGATTTTCGGACCGGGCACTAAGATTAGTGAAGCAGCCATTACTATTTTGGAAGTTTTATTGGAAGATTAATATAAAAAGAGCGGCATCTGCCGCTCTTTTCAATTAAAGTGATTTACTTTTTCTTCTTTTTACTCTTTTCTGATTTTTCAGACTTCTTTTTCTTGTCCTTACCTTTCTTCTTGTCTTTCAACAATTCGAGTTTGTCTTTCAAGCGTTTTTCCGCATTATCGGTTTCGTAAGTTGTGTCGTTGGTAAAAGCTGTCAATTTCACTTCTTTGATTACGTCCAAAGCCTCTTTAAACTTGCGCTGACTTTCCAAAAGCATTACTTTTTTCAACAAAATTTCGGCTTTATTGATGCCTTTCACGGTCAAGGCGAAGTCAATCAGTTTTTCGGCTTCGGCAACATCTTCATTCAAAACCAAAGTCTGAATATAAGGCACATACACTTCCAAAGCGTGAATATCGATACCAATTGCCTGCTGAAAATAGTCTTTCGCTGTTTCATAATGCTTTAGTTGTTCGGCATACAAACGTCCGTACAAACACAAGGCAACGGTATTTTTTTCGCCATAGGACAAGGCATAATCCAAAGATTCCACGGTTTCTTCCAAGGAATATGGATAATTATCCAAAGCCTGAAATAAGTATTTATCTATTGATTTCATATTCTAAATCTCTTTTTAGTCGCTGTCGTTCAACTTTATTTTTCTTTATTTCTTTTTGTTTTTTGAAATCGGAACCTTCAAAAGTTCTTATCGGATTACCGCGTTCAATCTGCATTTGGTTCATCCATTGCGATTGAAATTGTGCTTTGATGTTCGAAAGCGAGGCTTCCTCCAACTTAATGAGCAATCGCTCGGTCGCCAATTTTTTATTCTGATGCTGCGAGCGCGAATCCATACTGACAACACTCAACCCTGATGGTACATGTGTGGCACGTATCGCCGAACTCACCTTGTTGACATGTTGTCCACCCGCGCCGGAACTTCGCATTGCCTGATACTGAATGTCTTTCTCCGAAAAAGCCATTTCTTTCGTTTTTTCGATTTCAAAAATTCCGATAAACCAGTTTTTGCGTTTGTGAAACTTTCGAAACGTGCTTTTCCCGATCCACTGAATGGTTCCGGTCCATGACGCTGCAAAATCATCTGCATTTTTTCCTTCCAACAAGACGATAGCCGATTCCACCGTTCCGTTTTCCGAACCTGCTTCGTGTTGCAAGACATTTGCTTTCAGATCAAAAGCCACCGCTTCCTGCAACACTTTCTTCAGCACCTGAGCCACCACCCAAGTACATTCCGCAGGTCCTCTTCCAGAGGTTATTTGAATTATTTTTTCCATACTTATTTGTCCATTCTTACAATTTTCGGCGTAAAAGTTCCCAGAACCTCTACCAACTCGGTTTGCAAATTCATTACGGTATTGATATCTTTATAGGCCATTGGCGCTTCATCAATATTGCCGCCGATCAGTTTCACCTCGTGCTCAGTCAGAATCTTGTTGATTTGACTCTGCGTAAAAGATGCTTTGCATTTCGCTCTCGAAAACAATCGTCCTGCACCGTGGGAAGCCGAATTGATACTTTCCGCATTCCCTTTACCCATTACGATAAAACCCGGAGCAGTCATCGAACCCGGAATGATGCCGAGTTGCCCTTTTCCTGCCGGCGTGGCTCCTTTCCGGTGCACGATACATTCTTTGCCATCCACCATTTCCTTCCACGCAAAATTGTGATGATTTTCAATAGTTACCGCAATGCGTTTGCCTAAAGCTTTCGCGATGCGGCGGTGGATGTCTTCGTGACAGGCTTTGGCATAATCACCCGCTAAATTCATCGCCAGCCAATATTCCTGACCATCGTGCGTATTCAGATCAAGCCAAGCCAAATGCTGTACATTTTTAGGCAACGGACACTGTTTGCTGGCCAGATACGTGTAATGTTTCGCAATATTGGCGCCCAATCCCCGCGAGCCGCTGTGGGATAAAACCGCCAGGTATTCTTTCGGTTCCAGTTTCCATTCCGACAACGGATTGTTTAATTTTACGATGCCGAATTCTACAAAATGGTTTCCCCCGCCTGACGTCCCCAATTGCTTATACGCTTTGTCCAAAAGTTGTTTTACCACCGGAATGTCGTTGAACTCGTTTCGATAAAAAATCTCGTGATCGGCTTTAATTTTGTGGGTTTCGGTCATGCCGAATTTCGTATGATCCTTTAAAATCGACTGCAACTGATGGTCTTTGCCTTTCAGAAAGGAGGCCGGTAAATCGAAAACCGACAAACTCATTCTACATCCGATATCTACTCCCACTCCATACGGAATTACGGCGTTATCTGTTGCCAAAACCCCGCCAATCGGCAATCCGTAACCGGAATGGGCATCGGGCATTAAAGCACCTTTGACTGCAATTGGCAATTTCAAAGCGTCGTACAACTGAAACTTGGCCTGTTCGTCAATTTCGTTTTCTCCGAAGATGGAAAAAGGCGCTCGGGTACTTTTCAATTCGTTGAATTTTACCTGAACCGGATGGAGTAAACCTTCTACCACTTTTCCCCAGGTACCGTCGCCCCTGAACTTTTCAGGATGCAACAGTACTTCTTTGGCTTCGGTTAGAATACGTTCCTTTTTTTCTCTTTTTAGGTATCGGTTAATTTGCCCTAAAGCAATATTTATGGCATTATTTTTTGGGAAGCCCAACTTAATCAGGTCTTTCCCGGATAATTTATTTCCCATGATTTTTTAAAATGATTCGTAACAATGCGTCGCAACAAGCCAAAAGGCACTGTTAGCGCATATTGCGTAATTTTGAATACATTCCGGGAATTTTTTGTAGGTCTAGAATAAACAAAAAAAAGCCCGAAACTAAATGTCTTCGGGCTTTTTCATATATTTTGTTTTATCTATGATTGCGATAAGCCACGAAGAAGAGCCTCACCAGTTCCAACTGATGCAAAGCTTTGCGGTAATGATTTGAATACAAACATTTTTCTTCGTTTTAAAAGGGTTATTAATTTCTGTTGCAAAGATTTATTTTTATTTTTCTAATTTCCAAATATTTACAGCAAATCCTTATTGTTTTAAATTAATCTGAATAACACAATAACAATAAAACCCTTGTAAATTCAATACTTAACAACGGAAACATCTTACACCATAAATCTTCTTTTGTTAGATTTTCTTTTTCAAATATTCAACGGCTTTATCCACAACCGGGTCTTTTTTCTTTAAATAATCGTTTAAAGTTGGCTTTACTTCGACATCCGGTTTTATGCCATATCCAACAAATTCACGACCATCGGGGTATGCATCTTTTTTAGTACAAATTCTTGCGGAACCACCTCCCGGCAAATCAAAAAGAAATGGCTGCCCCGTACTTCCAAAGGATTTTTCACCCATTTTTATCATATGTTTCTGGTTGTCGGCGTAGATTAAGAAATCTTCGGCTGCAGATGCCGTGTTGTGTCCTAATAACAATACTGTTGGAACTACAATTCTTTTGGCATCTAATTTTATGGTGTCGGGCTGATACTCAAAATTATAATAAAATTTATCATTATAAGTCAGGTAAGCTTTCTTTGCCCATTCATTCTTTAACGTGTCTTTTTCGGTAGTAAATTTTCCCCAGGCTTTAAAAGCCGGAATATGAAGTCTGCTACTGTTTTTAGAACCGTAGAGGATAGTGTCTTTTGTTAGATATTTCAGAATTTCAGCTCCTATATTTGTACTACCTCCGCCATTGTAACGTAAGTCGACAATTAATGCTTTGGCTTTATACAATTCAGGCAGTTTTTGAACAAACAAACTGTCGATTTTTTGATCGGCAAAAGAATTAAGCGACAAGTAGGCAATTTTACTATTAATCCACTTAAAGTCTAAAAGTTCTCTGTTTTTTTCAAAAGGCGGAAAGACTTCTTTTTCTTCGGTCATTTTGTGCGTTAAAGTCAAATTAACAACCTTATTATCCGGTTTTTTGATTTTTACGCT
This sequence comes from uncultured Flavobacteriaceae bacterium, assembly GCA_963812405.1. Taxonomy (GTDB): domain Bacteria; phylum Bacteroidota; class Bacteroidia; order Flavobacteriales; family Flavobacteriaceae; genus Flavobacterium. The sequence goes on from CAWEUV010000002.1 coordinate 177,424, forward strand.
GTAAGTTTCCCCTTCCAACCCTTGCAACAATCGGGCAACAGACCAATCTGCCAATACGTAATCGGTGGAAGAAGAAATATAAGGTGCTACATTTTCTTTGATGTATTGTTGCGTACTTTTTCCGTTTACTTCGATAATTTCACTACCAAACGGAATTTCTTCTTTCTTACTCAAATTCGTTCTGGTAATTATGGCTTTCCCGTCAATATTCTCTAAAAATAAGCGATAATCCCCAAACATGGTATTCATTTGTTCGATTCCTTTAGGAAAATAGACATTGGTATGCCCGTCTTTCAATAAGGCACAAAATTTTTGAAGTTCGCGGTAATATTCATAATCGTTTTTGGTGTTTGGCACCGATGCGATAAGTTCTTTATACTTATTGTCCCACATTGCCCGGTCAACCTTATCCAAATAAATGAAATTATAGTTCACTTCCTGCCAGAATTTCGACAGTCCGTAAATTTTATCCGCTGGGGTTAATGTATTGGAAATTTGAGCAAATGCGGAAAAAGCAATTAAAAATAAAAAGGCAGTAAAGGAACGTTTCATTGAATGTTGTTTTGTTTTTATGATATTCAAAGAAACGAAAAATTTGTAATAAAATTGTTACTTAATAAGTATTTGAATTAGTATAAAGCACAGCATAAAACACCTTACTATTTATAACACAATAGTAATTGGCAAGTCAAGATTGAATTGTGTTTATTTTTCAAAAATATTTTTTATACAACTTACATCACATGCACATCATACCATTTGGCGGCAAGTTTGGCTAAATCTGATTTCATTAAATCGTCGGGAGTCATGGCGATTTTAAATTCGCAGCTGGCTTCGAAATTTAAAAACCAAGGTTCGGAAACTGCAGGAATAGTCGATGCGTCTTTAATATCCACAATCATAACCGCACCGCGATTGCCTTCTATTTCGGTAAAATAAATACTCTCCGGTTTAATATCCTCTATAATACGCCCCAGTATTTCACCGGCTTTTCCATTCCGTACTAAGGAATTAAACGGTTCAATAGGCATAATAACATTGACTAGCATTTTCATGATTTCAGTATTTAAAAATTCGCTTACTTAAAGTTACGAAATATTGAGATCAACATAAAACATAGTGACCTAAATGTCAAGCAATTAAAAAGCGCCCAAAGATTTCGAATAGCCCTGATGGGAGCGGCATCCTTTTTTGGGTCGTTGAAGCTCTCGAAACGCCCCAAAAAAGATAGAGCGGACAGCAGGAACCCAAGTTTAAAAAATGCCGGAGGTGGTGCTCCAAAAAATCCTTAAATTTACGCTCACAAAAAACTACCGCATGTCGAAACTGCCCAACATAACCACCAGTATTTTTTCCGTAATGTCGCAATTGGCCAACGAGCACGGAGCGATTAACCTCTCGCAGGGATTTCCTAATTTTCCGGTGGATGAGCGATTACTGCAGATTTCGGAACGCCTGATTCGGGAAAACATTCACCAATATACTCCGATGGCAGGATTGCCTTCGCTGTTGGAAAAAATTGCGGCGTTGACCTTAAAACAGTACCAACGAAAAGTAAACACAACAACCGAAATGTTGGTTACCGCCGGAGCGACGCAGGGTGTTTTTACGGCAATCAATACCTTTGTGAATAAGGGCGACGAAGTGCTTATTTTGGATCCGAGTTATGACAGTTACGAACCTTCGGTTTTGGTGGCGGGTGGCATTCCGGTACGCATTTCATTGAATGACGATTATTCGCCGAATTTTAATCGTATTGAAGCGGCGTTATCATCAAAAACCAAAATGATGGTCATCAACAATCCGCACAATCCCACGGGAAGAATCTGGACGGATGCCGAATTTGAAGCACTTGAACTGCTTTTGGAAAAACATCCGCAAGTGCTGATTTTAGGCGATGAAGTATATGAATACATTTCGTTTTCGCACCCGCACATTTCGTTTCATACGCGTCCGAAGTTGGTGGACCGAACCATTATTGCTTCGTCTTTCGGGAAATCGCTGCACGTTACCGGTTGGAAAGTCGGCTATCTGATTGCGCCGGAAAAACTCATGGCCGAAATGAAAAAAGTACATCAGTTTTTGGTGTTCAGCGTGAACAGTTTTTCGCAACATGCCATTTCGGAATACCTTGATGTAGTGGATTTTAATGAAATTTCGAAAATGTACCGCCAAAAACGCGATTTATTTCAGAGCTTAATTAAAAACAGTCGTTTTGAATTGATGCCGTGCGACGGAACGTATTTTCAGGTGGTGAATTACAATAAGATCAGCACAATGAACGATGTGGATTTCGCCAGAGAACTGATTACCAAACACGGTGTGGCGGCGATTCCGATTTCGGTATTTTACAACGATGCCACCGACCGTCACATGCTGCGCTTTTGTTTTGCAAAGACCGATGAAACACTGATTGCAGCAGCGGAGAAGCTGAATCGTATTTAAAATATAAAAGACCAGTTATTAGCTGGTCTTTTTTTTTATAGAATTACATCTAATTTAATTAATGACAATCTCAGCCAAGTTCTGATTTTCCTTGACTTTCCCTAACTGAATAGTTTGTAGTTTACGCTCTGTTTTTCCTTTGATATCCGTAATATAGATTTCTACCAAAACTGTTGCAGGACCATTTCGGGTAAGCGTATTTTCACCGTAGAAATTGGTTTTGATGCTGTACTTTCCTTTTATACTGTTACGCAATAAATACTGTTCCGGTCCGTAGCCTTGTGTGAAATCTTTGGAGAATCTTGCGCCGGCTTCCGTATCTCTTTTCCCGTAATAACATTCTTCGCCGGTTGGTTCGATAATGTGTAAATCGATATCGGTATCCATTTGATTCCAGTTCAGGATAATTCGGATGGCCACCGGCATTTTACTTGAATATTTCTTATCCAGTTTTCCGCTGTCGATTGCCTTATGTTCTGAGAGCATTCTATTGATATCCATCAGAATAATATCTTCTATACCGTCGTACTGCCCTCTCATTTCACTGTAATAGCTGGTATCAAGTGCTTTTAACAATTCGTCGAAAGCGGCCTGATATTGTTTATTATCTTCAAGAACCAATGCCAGATCCCTGTGACTTTGAGGTTCGTATTCCCTCCATTTCGCTACTTTTCCGGCCACAAACAAAGCGTCTTCATAGGCTTCCCATTGGCGCAACTGATAGGTTAATGATTTGTATAATTCATGGCTCTCCAGGCTTAAATCGGCGATATTACTTAAAATTAATAAGCCTTTTTGTTTATCACCGTTAGCATAAAAATAATTGGCCACATCGAAATAAAAACTCGGATTGCCTATTTGTTCAGCACGTAACTCCAGGTATAACGCGTATTTTTTATCCTTTGGTGCTGCTTCCAATGCTTTTAAATAAACTCTGTCGGGATTCCATGTTGTGGTTTTCACCTGATTGGAAACATAGTTATGGGTTCGTGTTCGAAGACTGTCTGCCACATTTCTGCTTTCCATCCTATTAGATGAAATCTGAACTCCGGAAACACTACCGGATAAAGACCGTACAAGTCCCGGTCGTTCATCTTCTACCACTTCGACTCCTTTATCACCTTCTCCTGTAGGATGATCGATAACTATCTCAGCATTATTATCGCCTCTAACCTCCGATTGTCCTACTTCTCTTTTGATTCCCACAGCAGTTACAACTACTTCTTCCAATGTGCTTGTTGAAGCGGTCATGACAACGTTATACGTGTTCGTTGTATTGCCTATTGTTAATATGCTCTGTTCCATCCCGATGAAAGAAAATTCTAAAACATCACCTTGTTGGGCATTAATTCCGTAACGGCCATCCATATCCGTTTGCGTTCCTATTCTTGATCCTTTTACAACTATTGAAACTCCTGGAAGTGGCAATCCGCCTTCTGTTACAACACCTCTTATATTTCCGCTTAATGTAGTTGGAGTTGTTACGGTTGATCTTGTTGAAATAGTTTCTTGCTTACTTTTTTGTTTTGACACGACATACTTTGTATTTTTATTCCACCACGCTTCCAACTGACCATAATACTGGGCTATTTGTTCCCAATTACTTTGTTTAGTTGCTCTTGCCGTTTCACCTCGCTGTTTCATCAACACATCATATTGTTCACGCAACTCCTGTGGAGGCATAATATCGTATAAAATATAATCGTTAATATCTTCCAAAACGATAAGGGATGTATTTGGTGTAATCAAACCGTATTTTTTTCCAAGAGTTTCGATTTCGACAGCATTGCGATTAGGCTGAATTTCCAAGTCGGCTAGCTTTTTCTGTGCCCATATTTTCTCAATATTTCCCTCGACTGAAGTTTTATCGTCTGCGTTAAGAGAAATTTTCTTTTCAAGAATCGGTTTATCCGTATAACCAAATAGTAAAACCGCTTCATTTTTTTGCTTCAGAGAAATTCCGGAAACACTAAAACTTCCTGAAACTTCTGTTCCCACTGACGGATAAACTTCTACAACCGAATAATTTTCTTTAATTCCTAAAAATTTCAAATTCAGATTCATCAACTTATCCAATGCTTTTTCGACATTTAATTGGTTCAGATTGATAAAAGTACCACCCGTTCTCATCGAACAATAATTCAGAAAGGCATAATCCGAAGACACCTGAGAACTTATGGTATAAATCGGTTTTTTTATTTTTGAAATTTCAGCATCACTAAGCGAAGAAAGTCCGTCTGTAAAAAACAGATATTCATCGTGAACCGGAAGCTTCAGATTGGAAAACCGGGTACCACCATCGTACGAAACGTTTTTTAAAACCGATTTTAAAGCAGCCCAATCCCCGTTAACAATACTGTATACATTTTCTTTTTCAAAAGTATAATTCAACAGATACAAAGTCACTTTCGTGTTTTTTATTTCTTTGAAATAACCTTCCAAGACAGCAAGCTCTTTATCCAGATCCCTATTTTTACAACTTAGAGAATTATCCCAGATCAATCCAATCGTGTCCGGATACTGTTTCTTGATTTTATTGTTATCCACTGTTGTGGTGGCATAAAAATAATTTTGACCGTTTACCGGCTGAACCACAACATTCGGAATCTTACTTTGAACGGGAATCTTAATGAGTAGTTTTTCAGAAGGCTGGTAAGAAATCATTTTAAAAAAAGTGGCGTAAATCGTTTGACCTGAAACAGGAATCTTCTCCATTTCTTTGTTTTCCTTGCCTTCAGTGATTATGGATGGAGCAGTGTTAGCTCCCAACACATTAATATTGATTTCAAATTTATCCAGCTTATAAGGATATTTACTTACGATCTGATAGGCTAAATTATTTTTATCATAATTTGACAGTTCCTGTTCGTAACCAATTAACACGACTCTTTCCTTTTCCGGCAATATCGGATAAATTCGGGTTCTGAAATTATTCCCATCCACTTTTTCCAATAAACCCGGATCTACTCTTCTGTGCTCAACTGCTTCAAAAACCTGCTTTCCTTTACTTTTGTTCACCGGAACCGCTTCCCTCATTTTCCCGTTAATATCTATGGCATAACGCGAAACGGAAACCCCTTCGGGCAACGGGAATAGCAATTCGCCTTCCATTTGTCTTGTTCCTGAATTATAAAAATGCATTTCAGCAGTAGTATATGCTATATTGCCAACAATATTTACGTTTACAAGCATCTCTTTCATTTTCACTTTAAGTGAATCTGATCCTTTTACTGTCAGTTTGGGGCTCTGTGCCTGAGATATACAACTAATCAACAGTAACAAAACAAAAGTTATTTTTTTCATATCCCTTTTTAAAACGATTAACATTGCTAATATAGACAACTATAATTACAAAATATTCATACAATTATTATTAAAACGAAAATCAGGTTAACAAATTACATAAGGGAATTTGTATTTTTTTCTTATCTTTAAGAATAACAAACAATTACAACATGTCGCATCACAATCTTTATATTGATAACAAACTAGTAATTTCAAGAGATTTCAAAGCACCTAAACACCTGGTATTCAAAGCTTGGTCGGAAGCGAAACGGTTTCAGCAATGGTGGGGACCGGCCGGTTTCAGTACAAATGTTGTTAACATGACATTCCTTCCCGAAGGCCATTGCCTCTATTATATTGAATCTCCCGACACTTTGAAGATGTGGGGTCGATTTGTTTATAAAGAAATCATGCCCGATAAAAAGATTGAATTTCTGAATTGTTTTTCCGATGAAAATGGCGCCGTCATTCGTGCTCCCTTCAGTGAAACCTGGCCTCTGGAAATGTTTAATATCTTAACTTTAGAAGAAACAAACGGCATAACAACCCTCACACTGCTTATTGCGCCCTACAATGCATCCGATAACGAAATGAAAACTTTTGGCGAAAATCATCAAAACATGGAACTGGGCTTCAAAGGTACTTTTGACCGACTGGAAGATTATCTCCTCAAAAATTAATTCACTTGTTATGCGTGCATATAAAATTTAATTATCTTTACGATTCTAAAAAAAACCAACAACTATGAACTTTTCAGCAAAAATGCTTCGCGATAACGCACTGGAAGATAAAGTAATCGTGGTAACCGGCGGCGGAAGCGGCTTGGGCAAAGCGATGACCAAATATTTTATGGAATTAGGCGCTAAAGTAGCCATCACTTCCCGCGATTTGGAAAAATTACAAACCACAGCCAAAGAACTGGAAACCGAAACCGGTGGAAAATGTTTAGCGATTCAATGCGACGTGCGTCATTACGACCAAGTGGAAGCAATGCTAGCCGAAATTTTGAAAGCTTACGGAAAAGTAGATGTTTTACTGAACAATGCCGCCGGAAATTTCATCTCACCTACCGAGCGTTTATCCGCTAATGCTTGGGATACGATTATCGACATCGTATTAAAAGGATCTAAAAACTGTACGCTGGCTTTCGGAAAACACTGGATTGAAGCCAAACAAACCAAACACAACGTTTTAAATATCGTAACCACTTATGCCTGGACCGGTTCTGCTTTTGTGGTGCCATCGGCCACAGCAAAAGCCGGCGTTTTAGCCATGACCCGCAGTTTAGCGGTAGAATGGGCAAAATACGGCATCCGCATGAATGCCATCGCACCGGGTCCTTTCCCAACCAAAGGCGCATGGGACCGATTGCTTACCGGGTGACTTGAAAGAAAAATTCGATTTAGCCAAAAAAGTGCCGTTGAAACGTGTGGGCGACCATCAGGAATTAGCGAATTTAGCCGCTTATTTAGTATCCGATTTCTCAGCTTACATCAATGGGGAAGTGATTACGATTGACGGTGGAGAATGGTTACAAGGTGCCGGACAATTCAACTTATTGGAACAGGTTCCGACAGAATTATGGGACATGCTGGAGATGATGATTAAATCGAAAGGAAATAAGTAGCAGTTGGCAGAAGACAGATAGCAGAAGACAGATAGCGGAAGGCAATAGAAATAGTAAAGTCAGATTAAAGCAATTTAGTCTGACTTTTGTTTTTCAGAAAGATGCTTTGACAATAAAAAAATATCCTCAGAAGTGATTATTTAGGATTCTTTCACTCGTGGTTTCCTGCTTTCTAAACATGACCACGGAATACTGAACACTGTAAACCGCCTTCTTGCTATCTGATTTCTAAACTTTGAGACATTGTTAACAAATAACATTTTCATAAACCATAATAAATTGTATTTTTACGCTTCAAAATTTGTAAAGACAAAATGGGTAAAATCATTGCTATAGCCAATCAGAAAGGTGGCGTTGGAAAAACTACGACTTCCGTTAATTTAGCGGCTTCCTTAGGCGTTTTAGAAAAAAAAGTACTGCTAATTGATGCTGATCCTCAGGCAAATGCTTCCTCCGGATTAGGAATTGATGTGGAAAGCGTAGAGATCGGAACCTATCAGATTCTGGAACACAGCAACACACCCGACGAAGCAACCATCGCTTGCTCGGCTCCGAATGTTTCGGTAATTCCGGCGCATATCGACTTGGTGGCTATCGAAATCGAATTGGTAGACAAGGAAAACCGCGAGTACATGCTGAAACAGGCATTGGAAAGCGTAAAAGATAAATACGACTACATCATCATCGACTGTGCGCCATCGTTAGGTTTACTGACGTTGAACGCTTTAACAGCTGCCGATTCGGTTGTAATTCCGATTCAATGCGAGTATTTCGCCTTGGAAGGTCTTGGAAAATTGCTGAACACAATTAAAAGTGTACAGAAAATCCACAATCCGGAATTGGATATTGAGGGGTTATTGTTAACGATGTATGATTCGCGTTTGCGTTTATCGAACCAAGTAGTGGAAGAAGTTCAGAAACACTTCAACAATATGGTTTTTGATACCATAATTCAAAGAAATATCAAGCTGAGTGAGGCTCCGAGTTTTGGTGAAAGCATCATTAATTATGACGCAACGAGCAAAGGCGCAACAAATTACCTGAACTTGGCAGAAGAAATAATCAAGAAAAACAGCAATTAGTAGTTGTATGACAAAAGCGATAAAAAAACAGGCATTAGGAAGAGGATTATCAGCACTATTAAAAGATCCGGAAAACGATATTAAATCGGTCGAGGACAAAAATGCAGATAAAGTTGTTGGAAATATTATCGAATTGGAGATCGAAGCGATTGAAATCAATCCGTTTCAGCCAAGAACCAACTTTAACGAAGAATCGTTGCAGGAATTGGCTTCTTCCATACGCGAATTGGGTGTGATTCAACCGATTACCGTTAGAAAAACCGATTTCAATAAATACCAGTTAATTTCAGGGGAACGTCGTTTACGCGCTTCCAAATTAATCGGTTTAAAAACGGTTCCCGCATACATTCGTTTGGCAAACGACAACGATTCCTTAGTAATGGCTTTGGTGGAAAACATCCAGCGTCATGACTTAGACCCTATCGAAATCGCCTTATCCTACCAACGTTTGATTGATGAAATTCAGTTAACACAAGAACAAATGAGCGACCGTGTAGGAAAAAAACGTTCTACAATTGCCAATTATTTGCGTTTGTTAAAGTTAGATCCGATTATCCAAACGGGAATCCGCGACGGCTTCATCACTATGGGACATGGCCGTGCCATTATCAACGTGGAAGACCATGACATTCAAACCGATATTTATCAGAAAATCGTAAGTCAGAATTTGTCAGTTCGTGAAACGGAAGCTTTGGTTAAAGCTTACCACGAAAGCCTAAAACCGGCTGCTGCAAAAGCACCGAAAGGCACTTCTTTCGAAGTAAGCAATGACAAGAAAAAAGCCTTTACTGATTTCTTCGGAGCCAAAGTGGATGTAAAAGTAGCCGGAAACGGAAAAGGGAAAATTACAATTCCGTTCCATTCCGAGGAAGATTTCAACCGAATTATCAAACTAATCAACGGATAGTGAATAGGTTCCTAATCATATTCTTTTTTACGCTGTTTTTGACATCGCAATCCGGTTTTTCGCAAACCGAGGTTCCATTGTTAATGGCTAAGGATTCTGTAAAATCTGACAAAATGGATGTTTTAGCACCTTCCAAAGCGGCGTTTTATTCGGCTTTAGTTCCGGGTTTGGGACAGGTGTACAATAAAAAATACTGGAAAGTTCCGGTTGTTTATGCCGGCTTGGGAGTGGGAATTTATTTTTATGCCGATAACAATAAAAAATACAACCGTTTTCGCGATGAATACAAAAAAAGGCTGAATGGAACTTCCGATCCGAATGACCCATATTTCGGGCGTTTGGACAACAGTCGCTTGATTGACGGACAAAAATTTTACCGTAGAAACCGTGACTTATCGGCTTTCATTACAGCGGCAATTTACATCTTAAACGTCGTGGATGCCAATGTTGACGCACACTTAATGCAATTCAACGTAAATGAAAATCTAACGGTTCGACCGGATATTTATCAAAATGAAATCAACTACAAGCAAAATGTAGGACTGACACTGAATTATAATTTCTAATCCGAATATCATGAAAATCGCACTATTAGGCTATGGAAAAATGGGCAAGGTAATCGAACGCATTGCTTTGGAAAGAGGTCATGAAATTGTGCTGCGAAAAGACCATGATATGGGTTATGAAGGGTTAGAAAAAGCCGATGTGGCCATTGATTTCAGTGTACCTTCTGCGGCAGTTAGTAACATTTCGGCATGTTTGAATACTAACATTCCAATAGTATCGGGAACAACCGGTTGGTTGGAGCATTATGACGAAATGGTTGCGCTTTGTAATGCCAAAAACGGGGCTTTTATATACGGATCAAATTTTAGTTTGGGAGTGAACATCTTCTTTGAACTAAACAATTATCTGGCAAAAATGATGGCAAATCTGGAACAATATAACGTTTCAATGGAAGAAATCCATCATACGCAAAAACTGGATGCGCCGAGCGGTACAGCTATTTCATTGGCCAACGGAATTATCGAAAATTCCAAGTACACCAATTGGACATTAGAATCACCAAAAGAAAACGAAATTCACATCGATGCCAAACGTATCGAAAACGTACCGGGAACGCACAGTGTTTTTTACGATTCCGAAGTGGATCAGATTGAAATAAAACATACGGCCCACAGTCGCGAAGGTTTTGCTTTAGGTGCGGTTATTGCAGCCGAATGGCTTCAGAATAAAAAAGGCGTTTTCACAATGAAAGACGTTCTGAATTTGAAATAAAAAATTAAAAATACAAATAACTAGTCCATCCTGAACTTGTCGAAGGACGATTAAAAAAATAACATTATGACACTAGTACAATGGTTTATCTTTTTCCTGATTATTCAAGTGGTACACTTTTTAGGAACATGGAAATTATATGAAAGAGCGGGCAGAAAAAGATGGGAAGCAGCTATTCCTGTTTACAACGCTATTGTATTAATGAAAATAATCGACCGTCCAACTTGGTGGACCATTTTATTATTCGTTCCGGTGGTCAATTTGATAATGTTTCCTGTAGTTTGGGTGGAAACCTTGAGAGCTTTTGGGAAAAAAACAGAGATGGATACCACGTTAGGTATCGTAACGCTTGGTTTTTACATTTACTACATCAACTATACACAGGAAGTAACCTATATTCCGAATAAAAATGCGGTTAAAACGGAAAACACGGTAAGCGCCTTACTTTTCGCTTTAGTGGTAGCAACTTTGGTACACACCTATTTTATTCAACCGTTTACCATTCCGTCTTCTTCCCTAGAAAAATCACTATTAATCGGTGATTTCTTATTTGTAAGTAAGTTTCATTATGGTGCAAGAACGCCGATGACTACTGTTGCAGCGCCAATGGTTCACGACAGTCTTCCACTACTTAAAACCAAATCTTATTCTACATTCCCACAATTACCATCATTCCGATTCCCGGGAATTCAGAAAATCCAACGCAATGACATTGTGGTTTTCAACTGGCCGATGGACACCGTGTATCAGTTTTTCGACCGATCCGGAAGAAGAGCCGAAAAACCAATCGATAAAAAATCGAATTATGTAAAACGCTGCGTGGGGATTCCGGGCGACAGTCTTTCCATTAAGGACGGTATTGTTTTCATCAACGGAAAAGAATCGATTTTACCCGAAAGAGCCAAACCACAGTTTATGCACATGGTTTATGCTAAAAACGGGGTTAACATGGAATTGATCAAAAAGACAGGATCAACGGAATTTTCCAGAAAATATATCGTAAAACCGACCAGCCAGGAGCAATTAAATGCCATTCAACCTTATGTTACCAGTTTTACACAAAACAAAGACAACTCTCTGACAGTCGTAACTTATGCTCAAGGATTACCACCTACGGTAACCTCCAGTATTGGGTTATATGCCCAAGAACTTTACGACACTAAAGCCGATGTAAATTTAACATTGAAAGGCGCCGAAGAATTACGTAACAGTAAGGCTTATGATTCTATCGTACGCGTGATTCTTCCGAAAGACGCTAAAAATACCGATTGCTTCCCTCATACAAAAGACTGGAGTATCGACAACTACGGACCGATTTACATTCCGGAAGCCGGAAAAACAGTGGCGCTTACAAAAGAAACGTTGCCGTTCTACGAATATGCCATTACAGAATACGAACACAATGATTTAAAAGTTAGCGGAGATGAAATCCGTATTAACGGACAAATTGCAAAAAGTTATACGTTCAAACAGGATTATTACTGGATGATGGGAGACAACCGTCATCGTTCGGAAGATTCACGTTATTGGGGCTATGTTCCTGCCGATCATATTGTTGGAAAACCAATATTCATCTGGATGAGCTTAGACCAAGATGTTCCTTGGAGCAAGGCTATCGACAAGATAAGATGGGAAAGATTATTTACTACCGTTAGCGGAGAAGGCGAACCTGTTTCGTATTTCAAATACTTCCTTATAGCACTTTTAGGTTATTTTGGATATAGTTTTTACAAGAAAAGACAAGCTAAGAAAAAAGCATAAAGTTTAGAAGTATTGTTCACAGTAGTCCTTTTAAACTGTGAACAATGCTCTTATATCAAACAGCCAAATATGAATATCCTGATACATCCCACCTACTTCCCTTCCATCAGTCATTTTGTAGCGATGGTAAAAGCTGATTCGATTACCTTTGAAATGGAAGACAATTTCCAGAAACAAACCAATCGCAACCGGATGTATATCTATTCCCCGAACGGTATTCAGATGCTGAACATCCCAATTAAACACAATAAAGAAGGACACCAAAAGTTTAAAGAGGTTCGTATTGAAAACGATTTCGATTGGCGTAAAAACCATTTTAAATCGTTAGAAGCCGCCTACCGCACCTCACCTTTCTTTGAGTATTTCGAAGACGATTTCCGGGCGTTGTTCAGCAAAAAACACGAATTCATGATGGACCTGAATTTTGAAACCATCGAATTGGTTACCGACTGTTTAGGCGTGAAATTCGAAATCGAAAAAACTACGGAATATTTCCATGAAGTAGAAGGAATGACCGATTTCCGTCATTTGGCTAACGGCAAAAAAGATACTTTAGTTTTCGAGCCATACACACAGGTTTTCGATGACAAACACGGTTTTATCAACAACTTGAGTATCTTGGATTTACTGTTTAATGAAGGGCGCTATGCAGTAGATTACCTAAAACAACAACACTTATAAGTTTACTCTTCTTGCTTCAGCGCTAATCGGGTAATGATGGGAAAATGATCCGAATTGACAAAGTTGTCAAAATTCTTAAAGTTTTTCACTTCAAATTGCTTATCGGCTAAAATATAATCGATACGAGCCGGATAGAATTCATAATCGTACGTTTTTCCGAAACCTTCTCCGGCTTCTTCAAACGTATCTTTCATATTCCCTTTAATATTTCGGTACACATAAGAAAAAGCGCTGTTGTTCATATCCCCACAAATGATTTTCGGGTAATGGCAATCTGTTTTGTGTTCTTTAATTAATTCGGATTGCGATTGCTGTTCGGCGAAAGCTTCACTCATCCTACGGAAGATTTTCTTTGATTTGGCTTCATCGATTTTTTCATGAATGTCCGGACTGATTTTCGTCGATTGCAAATGAATACTGTACACCCGAATGGTATCACGGCGCATTTTAATATCGGCAAATATCACGTTGTTATCGGAACCCGGAAAATCAATTTCGCCTTTTTCGATGATGGGAAATTTTGAAAAAATGGCCTGACCGGTTCGGATATTATCCCCTTGCATCAGAATGTATTTGTATTTGTAGCCCTCAAATTTCACATCGGCAGAAGTAGAATATTCCTGAATACACAACACATCCGGATTCTGAGAAGCCACAAAATCAACGATATCTTCGGTGATGTTCTGTTTACTCATCCACTCGAAAACATTGAAAAGACGGACATTATAGCTCATTACCGTGAAGTCATTCTCCTCTACTATCAGGTCTTTTCCGGAAAATTTATAAAATTTATTAAAAAACGTGATGCCAATTAAAAATACGAATGCCGACAACAACACCTGTTTTTTTAGCTGTAATAGCCAATAAAATAAAAAAATAAGGTTTAAAATTAGCATTAACGGCAAAATCAGCGTTAAAACCGAAAGAAACGGGAACATTTTAGGCGCAAGAAAAGGCAATAAATACGCAACGATTGTAAGCACCGCCAAAACGATGTTAAGAAAAAAAGCTATTTTATTGAGGATTGATAAATTCTTCACGCGATATTGCTACTTCCCTACTTTAAACAAAAATTCTTTTTCTTCTTTCGTTAAACTGTCATAACCCGATTTACTGATTTTATCCAAAATCTCATCAATTTGCTTTTGGGTACTGTCTTTTTCAACTACCGGTTTGGCAGGTTTCGGTTGCGAGTTCACGTTTTTATGAACCTTTTTGAATGGGGTAGTTTTTCTTGGGGAAAACAAAGAAACAAAATAATCGATTACCTTCGACACAATTTTACTCAAATCGGTTCCGTTTTGCAGCAATTTGATGTACAGAAATCCGAAAAGTGAGCCACCAATATGCGCCAGATGTCCACCGGTGTTACTTATCGGAACCTGAATCAAATCCAAAACAAACAACACCAACGCAATATGCCATAATTTTACATTTCCGATTAAAAGCAAGCGGATTTCCGATAAAGGCGAATAAGTCGCCGCAGCGATCAAAACCGCCATAATCGCGCCGGAAGCCCCTACTAAAATGGTATTGTTCTGAAGAAACAAATCCGTCAGTACAAACACCATTCCCGCGAAAATGGCTCCCAATAGGTATAAGCCAAAAAACTGTTTTTGTGTGAAATACGTTAAAAACAAACGGCTGGAGAAATTCAACACTATCATATTGAACAGCAAATGCCAGAAATCAGCGTGCAAAAACGCGTAAGTAATGAATGTCCAGGGTTTCATTACAGCTGTGGCAGCCGATGATGACAAACTCAACCAATCAATAACTTGCTGAAAAAACGATGGAGCAAAAGCACTTAAAATAAAGAATGGGATTGCAATACCCACATTCCAAAAGATAAGCTTCTGGGTAATCCCTCCTGTATTGTATTGTAATTTAAAATCGTCTAAAATATTCATAATTAATTCCAGCGATTGTTGTTAAACTGATTCTTCTTCCAGTACCACATCATGATAAAACCGACTAAAGCGCCTCCAATGTGGGCAAAATGAGCAATTCCACTACTTCCGCCAAAAATAGATTTTCCGGAAATTCCTAAGAACAAATCGACCATTAGTAATCCAGGCACAAAATATTTTGCTTTTATGGGAACCGGTATAAACATCAACGCTAATTCGGCATTTGGGAACATGAAAGCGAACGCCACCAAAAGTCCGTAAATAGCACCGGAAGCACCAACAACAGGCACAATATAACTTTGTAAAAAACCATTAAAATTGTTAAGTCCCATGACTTCCTGCCAACGGGTATCGAATTTTCCTTCTGCTAAAACCGAAATTATTTCCTGTTTCTGAAATCCATTTTCCATCAGGAAATTCAACCCGTCATGAAAACTGAAATAATTTACAGCCGTATGCAACAATGCCGACCCCAGTCCACACGAAATATAGAAAAACAGGAATTTCTTTCCACCCCAAAAATGCTCCAATGCACTTCCGAAAGAATACAACGCAAACATGTTGAATATAATGTGCATCAAACCACCGTGCATAAACATGTGCGTTATCGGCTGCCAAACTTTAAAACTTGGATTTTCGAAATAATACATTGCTAAATATTCCTGAGCTGCAGGAACAAACATCGCACCCACAAAAAAGATCACATTGATTATAATTAACTGTTTTACAGTTTCGGTCATGTTCATCATAAGGCAAAACGTTTGTCTAAATCTTCCACACCCATGGTTATGAAAGTTGGTTTATTAAAAGGCGAAACATTAGGTTCTTTGCACGCAAATAAAGAATTCACAATGCTTTCTTGTTCTTTTTCCGTTAAATAAGTACCGGTTTTCACCGAAAGGCTTCGCGCCATCGATTTGGCAATGCGATCGCTCTGACTGAAACTGCTTTCCGGAAGTTCACCTTGCAAATCATGCAGCAGTTCTTCCAGAAGGACTTTCACTTCACTTTCAACGACATTTACTGGTAATCCTGATATCACAAGAATCTCCGTGGTCATGGCATCAAAAACGAAACCGGTATTTTCCAACGACGGTCGCAATTCTTTTATCATAACCATTTCCGATGGCGAAAAATGCAATTCCAAAGGAAACAGCAATTGCTGACTCGCCGCATGGTGCATCGTGATATTGGTCAGAAACTGTTCGTACAAAATACGCTGGTGTGCACGTTCCTGATATAAAATCATCATTCCGGATTTAATCGGACTGACAATGTATTTTTTCTGAATCTGATAGGTTCGGTTACCGGCCGTTTCCACTTCGGTTTCTCCAAAAAGGGAACCTGTAACTTCCTCACTTTCAAACTGAATTTCACTCACGTCGATTTCATCGGCAGCCGTTTTCAATCCAACATATAAACTTTCCCAACTCGCATTATGCTCTTGCTTTTTATAGCCGGAACCAAACGAATGAGAACCTCCCGAAGACGAAGAAAACGCACGTGAAGGCATTTCGGCGGCAAACGGATTGAAATTGGAATCCACCTGAATCAAAGGTGTTTCGCTTTCTTTTTCTTTATATTCGTACGGAATATCCAACGAAGCATCGCGTTCGAAATCCAAAATCGGTGCCACGTTAAATTGTCCCAAACTGTGTTTTATCGAGGACCGCAAAATCGCATACATCGCCTGGTCGTCGTCAAATTTGATTTCGGTTTTGGTCGGATGAATGTTGATGTCTATCGTATGCGGAGGCACATCGAGGTATAAGAAATAACTCGGCTGACTGCCGTCTTTCAGCAATCCTTCATAAGCTGCCATAATCGCATGGTGCAAATACGGACTTTTTATAAACCGGTCGTTCACGAAGAAAAACTGTTCGCCTCGATTCTTTTTGGCAAATTCCGGTTTCCCTACAAATCCCTGAATCCCAACTATTTCGGTGCTTTCGGTAACCGGAACCAATTTTTCATTGGTTTTTCCGCCAAAAACATTCACAATGCGCTGACGCAGATTGGATTGTGGCAAATTGAACATTTCACTTCCGTTATGATACAACATGAAATGAATATTGGGGTGTGCCAAAGCTACACGTTCAAAATCATCGACAATATGACGAAATTCCACCGTATCGGATTTCAAGAAATTACGACGCGCGGGAATATTGAAAAATAAATTTTTGACTGAAAAAGAAGTGCCTCTGGGCAAAACCGCCACATCCTGAGAAACAAATTTGCTTCCTTCAATGACAATGTGTGTGCCCAATTCTTCCTGATCCTGTTTGGTTTTCATTTCCACATGGGCAATTGCCGCAATGGAAGCTAAAGCCTCCCCACGAAACCCTTTAGTGTGCAGTGAAAACAAATCTTCCGCCTGACGGATTTTGGAAGTCGCATGGCGCTCAAAACACAAACGAGCATCGGTAACCGACATTCCTTTTCCATTATCAATTACCTGAATCAGGGTTTTTCCCGCATCTTTCACGATAAGTTTGATTTCGGTAGCGCCTGCATCGACCGCATTTTCCACCAGCTCTTTCACCACGGAAGCAGGTCGCTGTACGACTTCTCCGGCAGCTATCTGGTTGGCAACGTGATCGGGTAGTAATTGAATAATGCTTGACATTAAAAAAGTTTAGGGTTTGTGGCTTATTAAACGAATGCCTACAAATTTAACGAAAAACTCTTGGCTTTTATCGTTTAAGAAATCATAAAAAATAAAAAAACCTACTCTTTCGAATAGGTTTTTAATATTATAAATTTTGCGGTCTTTATTGTGCTGTTTTTCTGCGTAAATCGGCCATTTTAATCGCTGCGATTGCCGCTTCAGTTCCTTTGTTTCCGTGAACGCCTCCGCTTCGGTCAATAGACTGTTGTTCGTTGTTATCAGTTAACAGACAGAAGATTACCGGAACATCCGTTTGCACATTCAAATCCTTGATACCTTGGGTTACCCCTTCACAAACAAATTCGAAATGCATCGTTTCGCCTTTAATCACGCATCCGATGGTAATGACACAATCCACTTCCTGGGTCACAATCATGCGTTGTGCACCGTAAACCAGTTCAAAACTGCCGGGAACGTTCCATCGGATAATATTTTCCGGTAACGCACCACAGTCTAAAAGCGCTGCTTCGGCTCCGGAATACAATCCTTCGGTAATTTTATCGTTCCATTCTGAAACAACAATCCCAAACCGAAAATCTTTCGCATTTGGGATTGTGTTTTTATCGTAATTGGATAAATTTTTATTAGCTGTTGCCATCGTTATTCAACCATTGCAATCATTGCGTCAATAGTAACCCCTTCCTGAGAAGTTTCGTATTGCTCTTTAATTTGCGTAAAGAATTTTAACGCTTCTGCTTTTTTACCCATTTCTAAAGCCATTTGACCCGCTTTGTATAAATATCTTGGCGTTGTAAAATCGTTTGCATTAGCTTCTGCCGCTTTTTGGTAGTAGCTTAAAGCGTCTTCTTTCTGACCTAATTCAGAGAAAGCATCACCGATAGCTCCGGTAGCAATCGCTTTCAGGAACATGTCTTCTGATTTGAATTGCTCCAATTGCTGAACCGCTTCTTTGAATTTTCCAGTGTTCAAATACGCCATCCCTGCATAATAATGTGCAAGATTAGCCGCTTTAGTACCAGAATAGTTATCAGCAATTCCGATAAAACCTAATTTTCCTTCACCCCCTTTTAAAGCAAGGTTGTATAAAGAATCGTTAGCCGTTTGACCGTCTACTGCCTGCTGGAAATATTGTTGTGCCTGGAACATTTCGTTAGCCGCTTCATCCTCTTTCGGCTCAACAATAAATTTATCGTACATTAAATATCCGGCTGCCGCAACTGCAATAGCACCTACGAACCCGAAAATATATTTTTGATTTTTAGCAACCCAGTCTTCAAGTTTATTAGCGCTTTCATCCAAAGTATTGAATACCCCCGCCGTAGCACTGTCTTCTTCCTGAATGTTGTCTAACTCATCAACTTCAACTTGATTCTCAACTGCTTCGTCTTTTGGTTTTGGAGCTTTATATCCTCTTTTGTTATATGTTGCCATCTATTTTTAATTTAATGAACGGCAAAAATAAAATTTTTATTCATATATGGAAATCCTTTTTGTCGATATTTTTCAATAATTTGCACCCACTTTAAAAAAATGATTTAATTTCTCTGAAATAATTCGGATTTCTCGTGTATCTAAAGCGTCTTTCCCTTTTTAATTATAAAAACATTGCCGAAGCCAATTTTGACTTCGACACAAAAATCAATTGTTTTGTAGGGAAAAACGGGATCGGAAAAACCAATATTCTGGATGCCATTTATCATTTATCGTACGGAAAAAGCTATTTTAATCCGCTCGCCGTACAAAACATCCGACACGGCGAGGAGTTTTTTGTGGTAGACGGAGTTTTTGAAAAAGAAAACCGTGAAGAACAAATCGTTTGCAGCCTGAAAAAAGGCCAGAAAAAAATCCTGAAACGCAACAATAAAATGTACGAGCGTTTTTCGGATCATATCGGATTCATTCCCTTGGTGATTATTTCCCCTTCCGATCAGGATCTGATTATCGAAGGTAGCGAAACCCGCCGGAAATTCATCGACAGCGTAATTTCGCAATTGGACAGTTATTATCTACAGCAATTGATTCAGTACCAGAAAATCATCGCACAACGCAATGCGCTACTGAAATATTTTGCCGCCAATCAAACGTTTGACAACGATACACTTTCCATATACAACGAACAGTTACACGATTTAGGCACATCCATTTTCGAAAAAAGAAAACAGTTTCTGGAAGATTTTATTCCGATTTTCAACAAACACCATCAATCCATCACCAATTCGGCCGAAACGGTTCAGATTGTCTATGGAAGTCAGCTTTCCGAAAAACCGTTGGTACAGCTTTTCGAAGAAAATTTAGCCAAAGACCGCGTTCTGCAATACACAAGTGTCGGCATTCATAAAGACGATTTGTCGTTTGAAATCGATACGTTTCCAATAAAGAAATTCGGTTCCCAAGGTCAACAAAAATCGTTTTTGATTGCTTTGAAACTTGCCCAATTCGAATTCATCAAAAAACAGAGCGGGGTTTTACCTATATTATTGTTCGATGATATTTTCGACAAACTCGACGAAACCCGCGTGAGCAAAATCGTGGAAATGGTTAACGACGAGACTTTCGGACAATTATTCATTTCCGACACACATCCGGAACGCACCGAAAACATTGTAAAGTCAACGCATCAATCCTACAAACTATTTAATTTGTAATTTTACACAACAAAAATTTTAAAAAAATGAAAACACTTAGAATTTTAGCAACCCTTACCATCGCTTTGTTATTCAGCAATTGCAGTAAAGGGCAAAACGTGGCTACCATTGCGGTTCCCGAATTTGAAACAAAATTAAAAGCTACCGAAAACGCACAATTACTCGACGTAAGAACCGCCGGAGAATATTCGGAAGGCCATTTGGACAATTCTAAAAATATCGACTGGAACGGCGAATTCGTTTGAAACCGAAGTTCAGAAACTGGACAAATCAAAACCGGTTTTCGTATACTGCCTTGCCGGCGGAAGAAGTAAAAAAGCGGCTAACAAACTAAAAGAGTTGGGCTTCACAACGGTTTACGACATGGAAGGCGGTTACATGAAATGGAGCGCAGCCCACCCGAACACACAAAAAAATGCCGACATCGGAATGAGCAAATCAGAATACGAAAAACTTATTGCTTCCGACAAGGTTGTGGTAATCGATTTCTTATGCCGAATGGTGCGGTCCTTGTAAAAAAATGACGCCTTACCTGAGTAAAATGGAAAAAGAATACGAAGGCAAAGCAAAAATTGTTCGCGTAGATGCTGATAAAAATAAAGTGCTTTTTAACGGATTAGGTTACAGCGAACTTCCGGTGGTAATCGTTTTTAAAGACGGTAAAGAAGTTTGGAAAAAAACCGGATTTGTATCGGAAGCCGAATTAAGAGCACAATTAAATTAATTTGGAGCGAATGGTTCGGGCATTTTTGCATACCCTGTTCCCGCTTTCCGTTCCTCCCGATAAAAATCGGGATCCCCTCCAATCGGGGCTATTAGATAAACCATTTCTTTGTTTGGAAACAAAACCCGCAAGACTCTAAAAAAAACCTTGCGGGAAAACAAAAACATTATGCAGATCAAACACAATTTCTCCTTAAAAAACTACAACACCTTCGGCATCGAAGCCAAAGCAAAATCTTTTGTGGAAGTCAGCAATACTTCCGAATTGGCTCAAATCCTGAAAGAACATCAAAACGAAAAATTGTTCATTTTGGGCGGCGGAAGCAACATGCTTTTAACGCAGGATATCGATGCTTTGGTGATTTACGTCAACCTGAAAGGCAAATCCATCCTGAAAGAAGACGATGATTTCGTTTGGGTTCAGGGCAATGCCGGCGAAAATTGGCATGAATTTGTGTTGTGGAATTTAGATCAGAATTTCGGAGGAATTGAAAACATGTCGTTGATTCCGGGTAATGTCGGCACAACGCCCATCCAAAACATCGGAGCTTACGGCGCCGAAATAAAAGACACGATGGTTTCCTGCGAGGCGATGAACATCAAAACCCAGGAAATTGTAACCTTTACCAATGAGCAATGCAAGTTCGGCTACCGCGAGAGTATTTTTAAGAACGAAGCGAAAAACCAATACGTAATTACATCTGTGGTTTTCAAACTGACTAAGAAAAACCATAAAATCAATACGTCTTACGGCGCGATTGATGGAGAATTAGCCAAACACAACATCAGCAATCCTACGATTCAGGATGTCAGCAAAGCGGTGATTGCGATCCGTCAGAGCAAATTACCCGACCCTAAAGAGCTGGGCAACAGTGGCAGTTTCTTTAAAAACCCTATTGTTCCGAAAGCAGTTTACGAAAAAGCACATGCGCAATTTCCGGACATGCCACATTATACGGTTGGCGAAAACGAAGTAAAAGTACCCGCTGGCTGGCTGATCGAACAAGCCGGTTTTAAAGGAAAACGCTTTGGCGATGCCGGCGTACACACTTTACAAGCCTTGGTTTTAGTAAACTACGGTAACGCGACCGGACAGGAAATTTTAAATGTTTCGAAAGATATTCAGAAAACCATTTTGGAAAAATACGGGATTGCCATTGAAGCGGAAGTGAATATTATTTAATTGACAATTAATAATTGATAATTAACAATTTATAATCCGGAACGATTATGTACATTCCCGAACTTTACAAAAACGAAAACGTCGAAGCAATCAGAAATTTTCTGAAAAGCAACAGTTTCGGTATTCTTGTAAATCAAACCGAAGGCAAGCTTTGGGGCACCCACATTCCGTTGGAACTGGAAACGAATTCAGAAGGTAAGGAAGTGTTGTTCGGACATGTTTCCAAAGAAAATCCGCAATGGCAGACTTTTGAAAACAACAATGAGGTGCTGGCTATTTTTTCGGGGCCACACAGTTATATTTCTTCTTCCTGGTACGATCACGAGAATGTTCCTACATGGAATTACATTGCCGTGCACGTGTATGGAAAAATCAAAATCATTGAAGGAGAAGAAATGCTTTTCGCCTTGAAAAAAATGGTCGACAAATACGAAGCCGCTTCCAAAAATCCGGTGAGAATCGAAAATTTATCAAAAGAAACCATGCGACAAACCAATGGATTTGTGGCTTTTGAAATCGAAATCACGGAAATCCAAGCCGTTAACAAACTTTCTCAAAACCGCGACGATAAAAACCATGCTGCTATTATCACGGAACTAAAAAAATGCCCAAACGAAAATGCGCATACCATTGCCGAGGAAATGAAAAAACAACGAAAACAATTACCGGATTGTTAAAAACTAATTCCGTTTTAATAAACACTTTTCACTAAATTTGCGCTGGAATTTAACACAATTCAGGCTTACGTATGCTGCTAATTTTACTTTATATTTTTATTGGAATTATTGCCCTTCAGATTTTTTACTACCTAGTGGTTTTTGGAAAATTTGCATTTGCAAAAGCTCAGAAAATCACTCCGAAACGCATTCCGATTTCCGTAATTGTATGCGCCAAAAATGAAGAGGAAAACGTAAAGAAATTTGTTCCGCTTTTGGCCGAACAAAACTATCCTGATTTCGAAATTGTCTTAATTGACGATGCCTCCAGCGATGAAACCTTAGAAATATTCGAAGCTTTCGAACGCCAGTATTCCAACATTAAACTGGTTAAAGTACAAAACAACGAAGCCTTTTGGGGCAATAAAAAATTCGCCTTAACCTTAGGGATCAAAGCCGCTTCTAAAGAATATTTATTGTTTACCGATGCGGATTGCTATCCCACTTCCAAAGATTGGATTTTAAACATGAGTGCGCAGTTTACCATGCACAAAACCATTGTTTTAGGCTATGGAGCTTACGAAAAAATAAAAGGTTCCTTCCTGAATAAAATCATCCGTTTTGAAACCCTGCTTACCGCAACACAATATTTTTCATGGGCAAAAATGGGACGTCCGTATATGGGAGTCGGAAGAAATTTAGCCTACAAACGCGAAGAGTTTTTCAGAGTAAACGGATTTATCGACCACATGAACGTGCGCTCCGGTGACGACGATTTATTTATCAATCAGGCAGCCAAGGGAAGCAATACCACCGTTTGTTACACACCGGAAAGTTTTACGATTTCCGAACCAAAATTAACATGGAAAGACTGGTTCCGTCAAAAACGCCGCCATATTTCCACAGCCAAATTATACAAAGGTTTTGATAAATTTCAATTGGGCGTATACTATTTTTCACAATTAAGCTTTATCATTTTAGCCATTTTACTATTGGCGTTTCAATTCCAATGGATGATTGTGGGCGGACTGATTGTTTTCCGATACATTTTCACTTGGACGACTTTAGGATATGCCGCAGGAAAACTAAAAGAAAAAGACGTAATGTATTGGTTCCCAATCATCGAAATAATCCTTATCTTCACCCAATTAAATGTCTTTTTCACTAATTTAATTTCAAAACCGGTACATTGGAAATAACTTCGGAAATCATACAGAAAAATATCGAAAAGGCTAAAATGGGCGACCAGGTAGCCTTTACTTTTTTATTGGATTTTTTCTGGAACGAGGTGTATGGATTTATGCTCAAACGTACCGAAAACGAAACCGATACCGAAGACATCGCCATTGAAACGTTTGCCAAAGCATTTGATAAAATCGCCACCTACAATCCGGAATTCGGATTTAACACTTGGTTGATTGCTATTGCCAAAAATGTACACATCGACATGCTTCGAAAGAAAAAATCGTCTTTGTTTGTAGATTTCAACGACGAAGAAGACCGTCAGGCCTACGATGTTGCCGATACCACTCCAACAGTAGAAGACGAAATCATCAAAGAACAAAACCTTGCCCGACTGCTTTTGTTCATAAAAGAATTAAAACCGGCATACCAAGAAGTGATACAATTGCGTTATTTTCAGGAAATGAGTTATCAGGAAATCGCCGACGAACTCGGAGAGCCTTTAAATAATGTAAAAATCAAACTTTTACGCGCTAAAAAACTTCTGGCTGAAATTATTCAGCAAAAACGCTAAAACACCTATTTTCTACCAAAAAAAATCACTTTGCAGACATGTTTTAGGTAATAAAAATGTTAATTAGAAAATATTTTTGCAAATATTTAACATTTTAAATACTATGATAGCATAGTTTTCGTTATTAAATAAAAAAGCTATTTAATTAACCTCAAAAACTATCTATTATGTCTAAAATCAACATTTACGAAACCGGTTGGTTAAACATGGTTTTCGAAGGACGAAACAAAGCCTATGGCGCGTATCAATTACGAACTGAAAATCCAAAAACAACAGTAAAAGCTTTTCTCTCTGCAATGGCCTTATTGGGTACGATAGCAGCAGTCCCTGCAGCAATCAGTTATCTTAAGCCAGATAAAACAGCCGCCTTAGTTGTCCCAGACACTAATGACGAAACAATTATTCCGGTTGACACGGATGTTTTCAAAAAAGAAGAACCCTTAAAAGAAGAGACCGGTCCTGAAATTTCAAAACCGTTAACCGATGAAAAAGTGATTAAACATGTTAACATGGTTGTTGCCGAAAAAGAAAAAGTAACCGAAGAAGTAGCAACAAACTCCCAATTGGAAAAAGCACAAATCGGGCAAGTAAATAACGAAGGCACCGAATCAAACGGGAACCAAATTGTAGCGGAGCCCAAAACAAACACCAACGGAAACGGTGGCAACTCAAATACCACTATTGAAATGCCAGTTTCATTAGAGGTTCAGCCTCAATATCCGGGAGGAATCGGAGCCTTTTTGAAAACGGTCGGAAAAAATTTCAAAACTCCGGAAGTAGACGAAGGCATCAAAACACTTCAGGTATTGGTTTATTTTGTTATTGAAAAAGACGGTTCACTTTCCAACATCCGTGTAACCAGAGATCCGGGCTACAGCCTTGGCAAAGAGGCTACACGCGTTTTAAATAACATGAAAATCAAATGGTCTCCGGGATACAAAAACGGACAACCGGTAAGAACCGCATACAACTTACCCATAACCATTAATGTTGAACAATAAAAAAAGGCAGAACAAAAGTTCTGCCTTTTTTTTATTCGTCTTCTTCTATCCTATTATTTTTAAGCATTTTACCTAAAAAAACATATCCAATTATTCCGGCAACCACTGATGAAATCATAATAGCAATTTTAGAAATGGTTACATCATCCGGTTGTGATTTAAACGCCAGAAGGGTAATAAAAATCGACATCGTAAATCCGATTCCTGCCATAAAACCTGTAGCCAGAATATGTCCCCATTTCAACCCTCTCGGTAACTGACAAACACCAAAGGCAACCGCAGCAAAACAAAACAATACGATACCCAGCGGCTTACCTGCCACCAATCCTAAAAAAATCCCAATACTGTTTTCATGTTTCAATCCTTCCATCCAATCGCTTCCGATAACGATAGCAGTATTGGCCAAAGCAAAAACCGGAAGGATAAAAAACGCCACCGGTTTGTGTAAAAAGTGCTGCATTTTGGTTGAAATCGTTTTTTCGCCGCCATCGCCGAACGGAATTACAAACGCCAACAAAACCCCGGAAATTGTCGCATGGATGCCAGAATTTAACATAAAATACCACATCCCGATTCCACCGATAACATACGGAAGCCAGTTGTTTATCTTCATTCGGTTAAAAACAAATAAAACACCCATGATTCCTAACGCAATTCCTAAATTCAGCAAGGAAAGCGTATCGGTATAAAAAAACGCAATTACTAAAATCGCACCCAGATCATCAATAACGGCCAAAGCGGTCAAAAACACTTTTAATGACGTTGGCACTCTATTTCCCAACAAAGACAAAACCCCCAATGCAAAAGCAATATCGGTCGCCATTGGAATTCCCGCACCCGACTGCGTTGGCGTTCCATAATTAAAAATCATATAAATTCCGGCAGGAACCAACATACCGCCAGCCGCAGCTATGATTGGCAAAAGCGCGTTTTTTATTTTAGACAATTCGCCGATATAAACCTCTCGTTCCAATTCCAGACCTATGAGTAAAAAGAAAATCGTCATCAAACCGTCATTGATCCAATGTTCCACCGAATGATGCCCAATCTGATAATGCCAAAGATGTCCGTAACTCTCCTGAAGAACGGAGTTTGCAAGAAACAAAGAAACAAGAGTACAAACAATCAGAACAATTCCGGAAGATTTTTCACTTTCAAAAAACTCGGTAAACAACTTGGAAACACGCATCGGATTATGGCTTTTAAAATGAATTTTTGCTAAATTAATACTTTTTGTCCGGACAGAAAAACCTACAAAAGCCTTTATGACAACCCTTATTAAAAATGCGTTAAACCACGCGTCAGATTAACAACAATGTTTATCTTTGCTACAAATATTTGAGAACATGGACACGGTTTTAGAATCCAACATACTTCCGGTAGGAAAACCAAAATGGTTGCGCGTAAAGTTGCCAACCGGTAAAAAATACACCGAATTGCGCGGATTGGTTGATAAATACAAACTAAACACCATCTGTACATCCGGGAGCTGCCCGAATATGGGAGAATGCTGGGGCGACGGCACTGCCACTTTCATGATTCTCGGAAATGTCTGCACCCGTTCCTGCGGCTTTTGCGGAGTAAAAACCGGAAGACCTGAAACCGTAGATTGGGACGAACCGGAAAAAGTAGCCCGCTCCATTAAAATCATGAACATCAAACATGCGGTAATAACCAGCGTGGATCGTGACGATTTGAAAGACGGAGGTTCTATCATTTGGGCGGAAACGGTAAAAGCCATCCGAAGAATGAATCCGGAAACCACGTTAGAAACCTTAATTCCTGATTTTCAAGGAATCGAAAGAAATATTGACCGTATTGTTGAAGTTAGTCCGGAAGTAGTATCCCACAACATGGAAACCGTTCGACGATTAACCCGCGAAGTACGAATTCAGGCGAAATACGACCGTAGTTTGGCCGTTTTGAAATACCTGAAAGACCAGGGCATCCGCAGAACTAAATCCGGAATCATGTTAGGTCTTGGGGAAACTGAAGAAGAAGTAATCCAAACCATGAAAGATTTACGCGAAGCAAAAGTGGATATCGTAACCATCGGACAGTATTTGCAACCAAGCAAAAAACATCTTCCGGTAAAAGAATTCATCACGCCGGAACAATTTGCAAAATACGAGCAAATCGGAAAAGAATTAGGATTCCGCCACGTGGAAAGCGGCGCTTTGGTGCGTTCGTCTTACCATGCCCAAAAACATATTCTTTAAGTACTAAAAATTACGAATTACAGATTTGAAAACACGAATTGCCATCAATGGTTTTGGAAGAATCGGAAGGAATTTGTTCCGATTGCTTTTAAATCATCCAACTCTGGAAGTGGTTGCCATAAACGACATCGCCGATAAAAAAACGATGGCTCATTTGTTGAAATACGACAGCATTCACGGTGTTTTACACCATACGGTTTCATCTGACGATAATTCAATTTCAGTGGACGGAAAACCGTTTCTGTTTTTTCACGAAAAGGAAATTCTGAATCTGAACTGGAAAGCATTAAACATTGATTTTGTTGTAGAATCCACAGGAAAATACAAATCCTACGAAGACATCAACAAACACATAACTGCCGGAGCAAAAAAAGTCATTCTTTCCGCTCCCGCTGAAGTAGACTCCATTAAAACAGTTGTTTTAGGGGTTAACGAACACATACTTGACGGAAACGAATTAATTGTTTCCAACGCAAGCTGTACTACCAATAATGCCGCCCCGATGATTAAAGTCATCGAAGAGTTGTGCGGAATCGAACAGGCTTACATCACTACAGTTCACTCTTATACTACCGACCAAAGTCTTCACGACCAACCTCATAAAGATTTACGAAGAGCCCGAGGCGCTTCACAATCGATTGTCCCTACCACAACCGGAGCAGCAAAAGCAATCACCAAAATCTTCCCTCATCTGGACGGAAAAATGGGCGGTTGCGGTATTCGGGTACCGGTTCCGGATGGGTCGCTGACCGATATCACCTTCAATGTCAAAAAAGAAGTTTCCATTGAAGAAATCAACAACGCCTTTAAAAAAGCAGCCGAAACCAATCTGAAAGGAATTCTCGATTACACGGAAGATCCGATAGTTTCCGTTGATATTTTAGGCAATACCAATTCCTGCCTTTTTGATGCGCAGCTTACATCCGTAATTGATAAAATGGTAAAAGTGGTGGGTTGGTACGATAATGAAATTGGGTATTCCTCAAGAATTATTGACCTGATTTGTTTCATTTCTAAGAAATAAATCCTTATATTTATGCGAATTTCAAGCATAGACATGAGATATCTGTACCTTTTACTCTTCTTATCATTCGCAAAATTTAATTGCTTTTCGCAAGAGAAAAATGCAACTGTTAAAGTTGACAGTGTTTCCTATTACCTTGAAGTTTCCAATTTTCACAAGGGTAGTTTTGATTATGACAAAGCCTTACTTTATGCCCGAAAAGCAAAACAATATGCTACCCAAAACAATCTTCAAAAAGAAATTGCCGACAGCCACCTTACCATTGGAAATATTTACCATGAACTTGACAGACAAGATGAAGCCATCGAAAATTACATCCGGAGCATCACCATTTACAACAACCTAAAACCATCGTTAAACAGTGCTTTCTGTTATTATAGCATCGGGTTAAGCTATTTGGAAAAAAACAATTTAAATCTTGCCGATAATTACTTTAACAAAGCGGCTGCCGAATATAAAACAATAAATATTCCCGATGCCATAGATCTGATTGATTTACAAAAAGGAATCATCCTGAAACACAAAGGCAAAACCGAAGAAGCCGCAAAACAGTTTCGCGCTATCATAAACAAAAACACATCAGGAACCATCTTTGAAGCAAAAGCAGAAGCTTACTTTCAGTTAGCCGACATCAAAACCGAAAACAACCCGAAAGCAGCCATCAAAGATCTTGAAAAAGCGTATGAAATTTCCAAAGAAAGTTCAAACACCAATCAAACGTTAAGAATAACTCGACGGTTGAGTGATTTGTATGATTCACTAAAATCAACCAATCAATCTCATTATTACTTAAAAAAATTCATCAGTATAAGAGATTCCCTTTTTAATATCCGAACCAGAACAACCGGCGTTCCGGCGTATGAAAAATACATCGCGACCGAACAATTAAAAACCATTGATAAAATAAACCGGGAAAACAAAGCTCAGGAAAAGTCAATCAAATTCTCAAAATTAATCAGTATTCTGAGTATTGCATTAATCTCGATTTTATCGCTTTTGAGTCTTTCGTTGTACAAAAACAACATTATCCGAACAAAAACCAACCAACTGCTTAAAGATAAAAATCAGGAATTGGAAATCGAAAAAGAAAGAGCCGAAAGAGCTTCCAAAGCCAGAGCCGAATTCCTTTCAACGGTTAGTCACGAGTTACGGACACCTTTAAATGCCATCAACGGTATCACGCATATCCTTATAGAAGACAATCCGAAACCGAGCCAAATGAATTACCTGAATTCGCTTAAGTTTTCAGGAAATTATCTACTAACCTTCATCAACGACATTCTTGAAATTAACCGCGTGGAGTCTGACGTGGTGGAGGTGGAATCCATTGATTTTGACTTAAGAGATCTATTAGAAAACATCTTGGGCTCCTTTACCGAAATTGCCAACAAAAACAAAACGGTTTATCATTTGGAGTTAGATGAAAAAATACCGTCTACCTTAATTGGTGACCCTACAAAATTGTCTCAGATTTTCATCAATCTGATTAATAATGCCATTAAATTCACCAAAAACGGTCATGTATGGGTTTCAGCAACCGTAAAAAAAGAGAAGACCAATTCGGTTAAAATTCACTTTGAAGTCCGCGATACCGGAATCGGAATTCCTAAAGACCGAATTGAAACTATTTTTGACAGCTTCACCCAAGGTTCCGTAGAAATAAACCGAAAATACGGCGGCACAGGATTAGGCCTTGCCATTGTAAAACGACTGGTGCATTTATTGGGCGGAAAAATTAAATTGGACAGTGAAGAAAACAAAGGATCTCGTTTTTATTTTGATATTTCCTTACGCGTGAGTGATAAAAAAATAGAGAAAAAAACCGGCCCGTTATACGATGAGAGTTGGCTTGTTGGCAAAAACATCCTCTTGGTGGAAGACAACAAAATCAACCAGATGATTACTCAAAAAATGCTGGAAAGAAAGAAAATGACTTGCCACATCATAGAAAATGGAGAAGATGCCGTAGAACACATGCGCAATCACACGTATGACTTGGTTTTAATGGACGTTCACCTTCCGGGAATTAACGGCACCATCGCAACGGAACTAATCCGAAAATTCGATCCGGAAACTCCAATTGTAGCCCTAACAGCAATATCGTTGGATGAGAATAAGGAAATGTTACTGTCTTTTGGAATGAATGAGGTGATTACAAAACCTTTCAACCCAGAAAAGTTTTATGAGGTTATTGCAACCACCATCCACCAAAAAATTAATACTGTATAATCAGATTTTTTATCAGACTTCTTACTTTTGGCTCTGCTTCTTTGGCAGCTTCTAAAACCTCGGCATGTGTAATTGTACCGATGCTTTCTTCGTCGCCCATATCAGTAATCACAGAAACCCCAAACGTTTCCAACTCCATATGACGCGCCACGATAACCTCGGGAACGGTAGACATTCCAACACAATCACAACCTAACGCTTTCACCATTTTATATTCGGCCAAGGTTTCAAATGTTGGTCCTTGCAATCCAAGATACACACCATCGTGAATTTCAATATTCATTGACGCTGCAATTTCTTTGGCTTTGGCCATCATAGCTCTGCTGTAAGGCTCACTCATGTTTACAAAACGCGGTCCGAAACGTTCGTCATTTTTTCCGCGTAACGGATGTTCCGGCATCATATTCACGTGATCTTTGATAATCACTACCGAACCTACTTTATACTTCGGATTAACACCTCCGGAAGCGTTTGATACTATAAGTTTCGTAATTCCTAAATATTTCATTACCCGAACCGGAAATGTTACCTGCTTCATGTCGTACCCTTCATAAAAATGAAAACGGCCCTGCATGGCAACCACTTTTTTCCCTTCAATGGTTCCAAAAACCAAAGCTCCTTTATGACCTTCCACGGTAGAAACCGGGAAATTCGGAATCTCATCATAGGGTAACGTAAATTCAATTTGGATATCGTTTGTAAAACCTCCCAAACCGGAGCCCAAAATCACACCGTATTCCGGAATGAAATTCGCTTTAGCTTTAATATAACTAACGGTTTCCTGTACTTTTTCCCACATAATTCATAATTGTTTTATCAAAATCCGCTTTATTATTAACAAACGTGCTTTTAATCGGCAAGCAGAATAATTGTTCTTTAGGTAATTTCCCTTTTAAACGAACAAAATCCTTTTCGGTGGTAATAATAATTTTGTCTTTTGCTTTTTCTTTTATTGTTTCTATATCCTGCGGCGTAAAATCATGATGATCCGAAAAAACCATCGTTCCCGATTTCGCAGCCTGCAAATATGCGAAAAAAGGTTCCGGTTTTGCAATTCCGGCCAAAAGTAATTTATCAACAGTTTTGATTTCCGCTAACGACAACTGCTTCGCTTCCGAATACACCTGACTGTCGTATTCAATAAACGTAAAAAACACCTGTTGATTGGATGCCGGATTCAATCGGGATCTAATTTCAGCTTGATCTTGAGTCGTCAGTTCCGGTGGGCATTTCGTTACCACAATCACGTCAGCACGTTCTGCTCCACTGCTGCTTTCCCTAAGATTTCCGGCAGGTAGAATCAGATCATCGCTATACAAATCGTTGTAAGCAGTCAACAAAATGTAAAAACCGGCTTTCACTTTTCGGTGCTGAAAGGCATCATCCAGTAAAATGATTTCAGGTGTGTTTTTCTGCGAAAGTAATTGCGTAATACCGTTTACTCGATTCGCATCCACAGCGACTTGAATATTTGGGAATTTCTGATAAAACTGATACGGTTCATCTCCCAAAATCTCTGCATTGGAAGTCGTATCGGCCAAAACAAAACCTTCCGATTTCCGTTTGTAGCCTCTGCTTAACGTTGCTATTTTGTAATGATCTGATAACAGTCGAATCAAATATTCAATCTGAGGAGTTTTTCCTGTTCCGCCCACACTCAAATTCCCCACCGCAATAACCGACACGTCAAAAGCGACCGATTTTAAAATTCCTTTATCAAATAAAAAATTGCGAATAGCGGTGATACATCCGTATAAAACGGCAAACGGGAAGAGTATTTTACGGAAAAAATTCATACTACGAATGTAGCTATTTTTTATCTTTTTGAAAAAAGTTATCGGTTTATTCGTTACTTTGTTATACAGAAAATCATTTCAAATGAAGATACAAGAAATCCTTTCGATTTTAGAAGAAATGGCACCTTTGGCCTACGCAGAAGATTTTGACAATGTCGGACTTTTAGTAGGCGATGTCACTACAGAAGCCAGCGGCGTTTTGGTTTGTCACGACGCTTTGGAAGCTGTTATTGATGAGGCCATTGCCAAAAAATGCAATTTGGTGGTTTGCTTCCATCCTATCTTATTTTCGGGATTAAAAAAAATCACCGGAAAAAATTATGTGGAACGCGCCATTATCAAAGCCATCAAAAATGATATCGCGATTTATGCCGTTCATACCGCATTAGACAATCACAAACAAGGTGTCAATAAAATTTTCTGTGACGCTTTAGGACTGACAAACACCAAAATTCTGATTCCGAAACAAAACTTCATTCAAAAACTGGTTACCTATACCATTCCCGAAAACGTGGAACAGTTGCGCAATGCCTTATTTGATGCGGGAGCGGGTAAAATAGGCAACTATGAAGACTGCAGTTTCAATTCGAAAGGCATCGGAACCTATATGGGTAACGAAGACAGTAATCCGCAAATTGGTGAACGTTTTGAATTTGTGGAAAATGAAGAAATCAAAATCGAAGTTACTTTCGAGAAACATTTACAGGGCAAAATCCTGAAAGCACTGTTTTCAAATCATGCCTACGAAGAAGTGGCCTATGAAATTTACGAATTACAGAACCCACATCAGAACATCGGGCTGGGAATGATTGGCGAATTATCCACCGCGATGAAAGAACATGATTTCCTGAAATTCGTAAAAGAAAAAATGGAATGCGGCGGTATCCGACACAGTGAATTCTTAAACAAACCGGTGAAGAAAATTGCGGTTTTAGGAGGTTCAGGAAGTTTTGCCATCAAAAATGCCATTGCAGCAGGAGCTGATGTTTTCTTAACTTCCGATTTAAAATACCATCAGTTTTATGAAGCCGAAAACAAATTACTTTTAGCCGATATCGGTCATTTTGAAAGTGAAAGATTTACAAAAAATCACATAGTTGCTTATCTTACGGAAAAAATTAGTAATTTTGCAATCATTTTATCGCAAGAAAATACAAATCCGGTTAAGTACTTTTAAATATGGCAAACGTTAAAGAACTAAGTGTAGAAGAAAAATTAAGAGCTCTTTATGACTTACAGTTGATCGATTCAAGAATCGACGAAATCAGAAATGTTAGAGGAGAATTACCTCTTGAAGTGGAAGATTTAGAAGATGAAGTAGCTGGCTTAAGCACTCGTTTAGACAAATTAAAAGGCGATTTAGAGACTATCGAAGAGCAAATCAAAGACAAGAAAAATGCTATCGAAGGTCATAAAGAATCGATTAAAAAATATTCCGCTCAACAAAAAGAAGTTCGCAACAACAGAGAATTCAACGCTTTAACAAAAGAAGTAGAATTCCAAGAGTTGGAAATTCAATTGGCCGAGAAGCACATTAAAGAAATGAAAGCTTCTATCGAGCACAAAAAAGTGGTTCTAAGTGAAACTAAAGAAAAATTAGACGCCAAGCAAAACCATTTAAAACACAAAAAAGCAGAACTGAGCGCTATCATGGCCGAAACCGAAAAAGAAGAAAATTTCTTATCCGGTAAGTCAGAAGAATTCAGAGGACAAATCGAAGAGCGCCTGTTAAACGCATACGATAGAATTCGTAGCAGTGTTAGAAACGGCTTAGCAGTAGTTTCCATTGAGCGTGGTGCATCAGCTGGATCGTTCTTCACCATTCCGCCGCAAACACAAATGGAAATCGCTTCCCGTAAAAAAATCATCACTGACGAACACAGTGGAAGAATTTTAGTAGACAGCGCATTAGCAGACGAAGAAAAAGAAAAAATAGAGCAATTATTTGCTAAATTTTAGTTAACTTAAAGTCCCGAAACATCGGGACTTTTTTTATGGAACTCGTCAACAAAATAGCATACTTCACACTCACAAAATCCATTGGGCTGTATATTAACCTGATGAGTTACTTATTCCCCAAAAAAGCAGCCAAATTAGCCTATAAGTTCTTTAGCGAGCCACGGGAAGGAAGACTGCTGCCAAATGCCATTCCCGATATTTTAAAAGAAGCCGAACAGGAAGTACTTTTCCACGAAGAGTACACTATTCAAACCTACACCTGGAGGGGCAATGAAAACAAAATCCTTTTAGTACACGGCTGGGAAAGCAATGCTTCGCGTTGGGAACAATTCATCGTACTGCTCAAAAAAACCAAAAGCACCATTATTGCACTCGACGGACCCGGACAAGGGCTTTCCAGCGGCATCGAATTCAACATTCCGCAATACGCCAAACACGTCAATGCCCTTATGGAAAAATTTCAGCCGCAATTCATTATCGGGCATTCTATGGGAGGCGCAACCTGTTTGTACTATCAATACAAATACAACAATCCACTTGTACAGAAAATGGTTTTATTGGGCTCTCCCAGCGAATTCGAAATCATTTTAAACAATTACAAAAAAACCATCAGCCTTAACCAAAAAACATTTCAACTGCTGAAAGAAAAATTCGTGGAGCGTTTCAACATCCACCCTTCCGAGTTTTCAGGAAAAAAATTCGCTTCCAATTTTAATTTCAAAGGATTAATTGCTCACGATATCGACGATACCGTTGTTTCTTTTAACGAAGGAAAACAGATAGCTGAAGCCTGGAAATCAGCAAAATTTATTGAAACAAAAGGATTGGGACACAGCCTACACGATGAAGCCCTGTACGAAAAAATAAATATATTTCTTTTTGAAGAATAAACTATCGTTTGATAATTTTTTTGGTTTGGGTTCTTTTCCCATCAACAACTTTCACAAAATACACGCCCTGCGATAATCCAGTTATGTTTAAAGTAGTAAGTCCTTGCTGTACCTTATATTCCGAAACTTTTTGACCTAAAGCAGTATAAATTTCCAATTGAGCATTCGAATCTTTCACTTCCGGAACCAAAACATTCACATCATCTGTAACAGGATTTGGAAATAAGGTGAAACTGATATTTTCGTTTTCAGCAATACTCAAGTTCGCATTTATCTGTAAAATAGCCGCCTGCATGTTGGGTAGCGGACCAATATTTCCCGCAACTCCGGTTCCTTGAGCAATTCCGGTATTTTTCAAGAGTTGACGCATAGCTGATGGCGACATATAAGTCCCCGTTAACCCATAATAATAGGATTGTAAAACCACAACACATGATGCTACCATTGGCGTAGCCGAACTTGTTCCCGAAAAATTAGTGTAAGCCTGATTAAAATCCCCACCTATCATAATCAAATCACCTGTACCACACGCACGAACATTGGTTGCCCAACCCTGCACATCCACACGCGAACCGTAAGTACTGTAAGAAATCCTGTTGTGCGCCACATTATCCGTACCACCGCCCACAATAATCGCACCCGAATTACCCCGTGCCATATAGGATGCATAATAGGCCGAATCCAAATTCTGATTGCCATTAGCCGCAGCTTCCACAACAAGTATCCCAGCATCCGTTGCTGCTTTGGTCAGATCCCAAACCGTATTGTCAAATTCGGCAGGAACATAATTTCCTCCCTGACCGTACGCTTGCATTTCATACACAATAACATCTCCGGCAACTGAATTGCCTACCGACTGCGTAACAGCATTTACCCTACTGTAACCCGTTTGCTGCCATTCCGGAAACAATACCATTTCGGAAGCACCATAAGCCATCCCGGATATCCCATAAGTTCCCTTGTCTGCAAACATTATTCCGAAAACCGATGTGCCGTGTTCCGTATACGAAGGTGTGGCACTGCTTGAAATTGTCATCCCAGACGCAATGTAGGTGTTGCGCTCCACTAACTCCTCATGATTTTTATTAAACCCGTATTCCACATCACGAATCCGTATTCCGGTTCCACTCAATCCCAATCCCCACGCATAACGCATGTTCACTCCCGGATTAGCGTCCAGATAAGTTTGATTCGATTCATAATTAGGGGTTGCCGGCGCAATATCGCCCGGTGGTGCAATAGGCTGCAAAGGCATTAAACTGCAATATTCCACCATATCGAGACGTTCTAGCTGAGTTGCCAAATCTAACAAACGTTCATTGGTAGGGTTTTTTATTTCGAATTTGATGATGTTTTTAAGTTTTTGTGCCGACTTCCCATCGTGTCCGTTACTACGTGCCGCTTCAGATAAAGCCGTAATTTTTTCGTCGGAAAGTGCTATTCCTCTTTGAAAACCAATACTGAATTTCTCGATAAGCAATCGCATGGTCTCGTTTTCAGAAAGCACTTCAGAATAATTCTCCCCCTGAAAAACAACAGTATCGAAAAAAGAAACATACAATTCGTGCGCATTGGTATTGGGTGCCAATTGAAATTCGCCTTTTCTGCTTTGTGCAAAAAGGACCGAATTAAATAAAAAAAGAAGCACGAGTATTTTTTTCAATGCGCTAACAAATTAAGGGTCAAAGATATAAAAAAAGTTATGGCATTAAGAAGCAGAATAACACTATTATTCAAATAAGTACTATTTTTGCAACATGGAAGAAAACAAAACCCGAATTAACAAATTCCTCTCCGAAACCGGCTACTGTTCGCGTCGTGAAGCCGACAGACTTTTGGAAGAAGGCCGAATCACCATCAATGGCGTCGTTCCCGAAATGGGCACCAAAGTTTCATTGGACGATGAAATCCGCGTAGACGGCAAACTCATTCGTGAAAAAACTTCCAAACCCGTATACCTTGCCTTCAACAAACCGGTAGGGATTGAGTGTACCACCAATCAAAATGTAAAGAACAACATCGTCGATTATATCAATTATCCGAAACGTATTTTCCCTATCGGACGATTGGACAAAGCCAGTGAAGGACTGATTTTTATGACCGATGACGGCGATATCGTAAACAAAATTCTTCGCGCGCGCAACAATCACGAAAAAGAATATGTGGTTACGGTTAACAAGCCAATCACAGATCGATTTATCCAACGCATGGGCAATGGCGTTCCGATTTTGGATACCGTTACCAAAAAATGTAAAGTGGAGCAAATCAGTAAATTTGTATTCCGAATTATCCTTACCCAAGGGTTAAACCGACAAATTCGCCGTATGTGTGAGTATTTGGACTATGAAGTGACTGCCTTAAAACGGACCCGAATCATCAATATTTCTTTGGATGTCCCAATTGGCCGTTACCGCGATTTAACCGATGCCGAAATCCTGGAACTGAACCAATTGATTGCTCCTTCAAGCAAAACCGAAGAAGCCAGTTTACCCAAAGTGGAAACCAGAAAACCGATTCAGCGCGAGAACAGAAAACCATTGCCTCCAAGAAACAACAACCGAAAAAACAACTGATTCCCATGAAAAAAATACTGCTTTGCCTGATACTGCTCATCGGATTTATTTCCTTCGGTCAAAAAAAGGCTTCGGTTGCAATCAACGAAAAAAACATCGCTAAAAAATGGGTGGTAAACAACATTATCAATCCCAAATTAAGCGAAGCAGAAAGACTCGAAAATCTTTCAATGTTGGAAGGCACCAAATTGATTTTCAATTCCGACATGTCATACACTTTCGAATTCGTCGCTGAAATAACCGGTACCTGGAGTCTGGATAAAACATCCAATAAAATACACACCAAAGACCGACGGGGCGAAAATACATGGACCGTACATTCCTTAAAAGAAAACGAAATCATTCTTTCCCGTAACGATGCCATCCAAAAAATAGTCTTCATTCGGGAATAAAAAACGGTTGAAAAAAGAGTAACAATAAGGTCCTGAATATCCGGGGCCTTATTTTTTTATCGAAATACAATTTTCAATTAAAAAAACAAGATAGAAAATTACCTACAGAAATATTTTTCCTATTTTTGAGTTTACAACTAAAAAACTCACAGCCATGGAAGCCAAAGAAGAATTACAAAGTACGCCCGAACAATCCAAAAAATCAGTAAATGAAACCGGACACGTAAAAAATGCTGCCAATTTTGAACGATTAATTGCATTATGCGAAGGATTCGGCACCCATTACAATCCGGCAAACGACCGATTGAAAATCCAACAACTGCATTCTCTTTCACAAAGTGTTACAACGCGAATTAACGAAGTTCGTGTTCATAAAACCAATTTCGATAACGTTACAAACATCCGCCGTGCCGCTTTCGAAGACTTAAGGCCGTTCGCTACAAGAATTATTAACGCCTTTATTGTTTCAGGAGCCGATAAACTTACGATTGAAGACGCCAAAGCCATCAACAAAAAAATTCAGGGAAGCGCCACAAACAGAACCGATGCACCAACATCAGACTCCGGTCACACAACCTCGGGCAACACCATATCAACCTCACAACAATCCTACGACCGTAAAATCGACCATCTGGCCAACCTAATTGAGATTCTCTCCCAAAGCCAAGTATACAATCCGAACGAAGAAGAATTAAAAATCACTTCATTACAGGCAAAACTGGTCAACCTTCAGGAAAAAAACAACAACCTATCAGAAAGCCACAGTCGTTACAGCAACGCCTTACTGCATCGAAACAGAGAACTATACAACCCGGAAACAGGACTTATTCAAACCGCCAAAGAAGTAAAACTGTACATTAAAAGTGTGTATGGTGCCACCAGCCCCGAGTACAATCTGGTAAGCCGCTTGGAATTTAAAATCCGCACCGAAGAATAACACCCCGTAAATCATAGAACTTCCATGATCTTTAGCAATTAAAGTATGGAAGTTTTATTTTATGCAATTGTCTTTAAAACTATTTTGATTGGCAATTAATTTATTTTCATTGTCATCAATAGTGCCAGCATCGGATATATTATTTTACAAATTGGCTATTGAATTATTCCAAACGGCAATTATTATTTAAGTAATGGCAATAATAGTTAAAGCGTTGGCAAAAACAGTTACGGTATCGTCGGGAATAAAATCTAAAAAAACAAAGCTGTCAGTCGCATCTGAAAAAAGATTAAAAAGTCAGTATTTTCAGTATTTCCACTACAACAGCCATACACCGGAACAATAAAAAATATTTCCGCTATATTTATGTAGAACAAAAAAACAAACGTTTGTACTACCAAAAGAGTACATAAAAAAATTTTAACAATTGTTGAGCAAAAAGCAAAAGCCCCAAAATTCATTTTAAGATAGTTGTAATTTCAAAAAAAAGTAACCAGCATTATAAACAGTACCATCATTACACAATATCTGTGAGGCTTTCATAAAAACAGCATAAAGAAATTTAATGTTACCCCCAAAAAACATTAAACAATTGTAAACAAAAAAAGTTATAAAATACCAATATTACCCATTTGCATATCGTTCATTTTTTAATTGAAAAACGTCTGCTAAAATTCGCCCCTTTTATACAGCGTTTTAAAATCAGCACCGTCTTTAATCTAAAAATTCTATACTTATGCGCAAACTATTACTCTTATTATTGTATTGTAACCTTCACGCTCAGGTTGGAATTGGTACCGCTGCTCCGAATGAAGATGCGATGCTTGAAGTTGTAAGTTCAGACAAAGGTATTTTACTACCCAGAATTGCACTTCAGGGCACGGATAATCCATATCCCATGAATAGTCACATCAGCGGAATGCTTGTTTACAATACCGCTTCTTCCGGTTCGGGAACAACAACTGTTTTTCCAGGCTTGTATTACAACAACGGTCAGTACTGGACCCGATTAAACCCAAATACAGTTAAAATAGGAGAACTGAAACACAGTTTTGCCGTTGCCGACCACAACGGATGGTACCTATTGAACGGAAGAGCAAAGAGCTCTTTGCCCGCAACAGCCCAAACCAATGCGACCGGAATTGGGATTGCCGCCAATCTTCCAAATGCCAGCGACCGTTTTCTTAAAGCCAAAAGCGGAGGCGAGATTTTAGGAACTTTAGCGGGAAGCAATACGTTTACCGTTTCCCAAAACAATTTGCCCAACGTTACTTTTTCAGGGACAACGAATGCCTCAGGAACTCACAATCATAATGTTGACAGTTACATCGGAACAGAAAATATCGGACTTTTATCTACAACCGTGTTAACGTTATTTTACATCGCTTCAGTAGCAAAAGAAACCATGAATACCACTTTAAAAACCACACAAAGCAACGGAAATCACACTCATACCGTAAGTTTTAACTCCGGAGGCTTAAACACATCGGTGGATCGGACACCCAATTATCTTGCAACAAATATTTTCATCTATTTAGGCTACTAACCAAAACACGACAACTATGACAAATAAAATTACTCTGATTCTTTTTTTGCTCGTTAACGGTCTACTGCATGCTCAGGTTGGAATAGGCACAAGCACACCAAATAGTGAGTCGGTGTTAGACATCAGTAGTGACTCTAAAGGTGTTTTAATAACCCGGGTGATTCTTTCTGAAACTACCAACCCAAGTCCGTTAGCCGATCATATTTCCGGAATGATTGTTTACAACACTGCTGCCAACGGTAGTGGAAATACGGCTGTTTTTGAAGGATTTTATTATAACGACGGTAAACAATGGATTCGGCTCGAACCGCTTTCCACTGCAATTGGCGACATTAAACACAGTTTGCTGACCCAAGACCATAACGGTTGGTATAAACTTGACGGAAGAACCACTGCTTCTTTACCTGCTGTTGCGGCTTCAAATGCAGCATCAATCGGATTTGGAGCAACGATTCCCAATGCTTCTGATAAATTCTTAAAGGGAAAATCTGGTTCGGAAGCTTTAATGGCTACAGGAGGAAACAACACCGTTATTCTAACGCAGTCGAATTTACCGAATGTAACGTTCAATGGTACGGCCCTTGCTTCGGGAAATCACACTCATGATTATACCGACAAATATCATGGAGTAGCTGAAAATCTTAATATTGTTACAGGGTTATTGGGAATTCTGAGTGGTGTGGTTCTGAATATTCTAAATAATGATGTAGGTTCTGATGTGGTATCAACAACAACATCAACTTCCTCGTCAAACGGAAATCATAATCATACTGCCAGTATAAATACCGGAGGCTCTTCTGCACCTTTAAGCCAAGTATCGCATTTAGTAACCAACACCTTTGTGTATTTGGGAAAATAGATTCCGCTGTTGTGCAATCCACTCTTAAAAATCGGAGTGAAAATGCAAAAACCTCAACGAAACAAATTATCTAAATTCAGCTCACATGAAAAAAACGACTTCCCTTTTATTGCTTTTCTTCTGCTATCCGATGTTAGCACAAAACGTTGGAGTAGATACCGCTTATCCTGACACCAATGCCGCTTTGGATATTTACAGCGAAAAAAAAGGACTGATTATGACGCGTTTACCTTTAATCGCAACAGACAATCCTTCCCCGTTAGCAAACCATGTAATGGGAATGACCACTTACAATACAGCGACTTCAGCTGCACAAACCCCGGTTTCTGTATACGAAGGATTATACTATAACGACGGTACCAAATGGAACCAAATGGGACCAAATACCTTAATGATTGGGGATATTAAACATTCTTTGGAAACTGCAGACCACAAAGGTTGGTTCTTACTGGATGGCAGAAACATCAGCAGTTTGCCTACTGTTGCGCAATTTAATGCCGGAGCTGTTGGAATTGGAACAAATCTTCCCGATGTTTCGGATAAGTTCATCAAAACCAATAATGGAACAGAATTGCAAGGCAGTGTTGCCGGAAACAACTCAATTGTGGTAACACAGGCAAATCTCCCAAACATCAATTATTCATCGGTAACCAGCACCAATGGCAATCACAATCATTCGTATTCAGATGCTTATAACGGTGCCAAGACACTTGGACTAGCCACAAACGTACTGCCTTTGGTACCGCTGATTAGTGAAACCGTAGGAACCAATGATGCTTTACCGGGAAACTTACACACATCGGAAAATGACGGAAACCATTCTCACACTGTAAATGTTCCTTCGGGTGGCTCTGATGTTCCCATTAATGCTACTCCGCAACATATTGTCGCCAATGTTTTTGTTTATTTAGGGGAATAGACATTAGGATTTGGCGAAATAAAAAACCCAAGATGCATTGTCTTGGGTTTTTATTTTATAATGGTTTTTCCATAACGAAATCTTCCATCAGATAGCCGTTTCCGATTTCGATATCCTCTTGGTGAACGATTTCAAAACCCAGTCGTTTGTAAAATTCCTGAGCGATGTTGTAACGATTTACATTTAAAAACAAATGCGAATTTCCGACTTGTTTTGCAGCAGTTTCCACTTCGTTTAAAAGCAATTTCCCCAATCCTCTGCCTTGTGTTTCGGGTAAAACATAAATTTTATGCAACTTGGTTTTTCCGGTAGCATTGCAATTTATTTCGTAGGCAGCAAAACCGTAAAAAGTTCCGTTTTCTTCAGCCAATAAAAAAACATGGTGTTTTTCCATCTGTGCTTCCAATGCCGGAATGGCATAGAAATTTTCAAGCATATAATCCAACTGGGCTTCCGAAAGGATTTCTCCGTAAGCATCCGGCCAGATTTTATAGGCTAGATCACGAACAATGTTCAGTTGACTTTTATCTGCTTGAAGAATTTGCATGTAGTTATTATTTCGCTCTTTTCTGTTCTCTTGCTAACAATGTGTTTTTCAACAACATCGCAATGGTCATAGGTCCTACTCCTCCCGGAACCGGCGTGATGAACGAGGCTTTTTTGCTTACGTTTTCAAAATCAACGTCACCAGTAATTACGTATCCTTTTGGATTGGTTTCATCCGCTAAACGAGTAATTCCCACATCGATAACCACTACATCGTCTTTTACCATTTCCGCTTTCAGATAATTTGGCACTCCTAAAGCAGTGATGATAATATCCGCCTGAGAGGTGATCTGTGTGATGTTTTTGGTATGACTGTGCGTTAAAGTTACCGTTGAGTTTCCGGGAAATCCTTTACGCCCCATCAAAATACTCATCGGACGGCCTACAATATGACTTCTTCCGATAACTACCGTATGTTTTCCGGCAGTATCTACGTTGTAACGCTCTAACAATTCCAAAATTCCAAACGGTGTAGCCGGAATGAACGTACTCATGTCCAATGCCATTTTTCCGAAGTTTTCCGGGTGGAAACCATCCACGTCTTTGCTTGGACAAATTGCCATCAGAACTTCCTGTGTATCGATTTGTTCCGGAAGCGGAAGCTGTACGATGAACCCGTCGATATCATCGTTGGTATTTAATTCCTTAATCTTTTTTAATAATTCGGTTTCCGAAGTAGTGCTGGGCATTTTAATCAACGTCGATTCAAAACCTACTCTTTCGCAGGCTTTTACTTTACTGCCCACATAAGTTAAACTCGCACCGTCAT
This sequence comes from uncultured Flavobacteriaceae bacterium, assembly GCA_963812405.1. Classification (GTDB taxonomy): domain Bacteria; phylum Bacteroidota; class Bacteroidia; order Flavobacteriales; family Flavobacteriaceae; genus Flavobacterium. Next base: position 221,651 of record CAWEUV010000002.1, read on the forward strand.
TACCTACGATGATTGCCGCCAAATGAGGCACTTTTTCGCCATTGTCTTTCATGCGCTGTACTTCGGCAGCGATTTCATTTTTAATATCTTCCGATACTTTTTTTCCGTCCAGTAGTTGCATTCTTGTTTGTGTTGTGGTTTATATTAAAAAAAGAAGACGCGATTGCTCACGTCTTTTATATTTATGGTCTCATTCCTTTCATTCCGCCCATCATACGCATCAGGTTCTTTCCACCTGCACCTTGCATCATCTTCATCATTTTACTCATTTGGTCGAACTGCTTCAGCAATTGATTTACCTGCTGAATATCCGTACCGGAACCTTTTGCAATTCTGATTTTACGTTTTGCATCCAACAACGCCGGTTTGGTTCTTTCTGCCGGAGTCATCGAGTGGATAATTGCTTCAATATGTTTGAACGCATCGTCTTCAATTTCAACATCTTTCAATGCTTTTCCGGCACCTGGAATCATTCCGACTAAGTCTTTCATGTTACCCATTTTCTTCACTTGCTGGATTTGCGTTAAGAAGTCGTCGAAACCGAATTCGTTCTTCGCGATTTTCTTCTGTAATTTACGTGCTTCTTCTTCGTCGTATTGCTCCTGAGCTCTTTCCACTAAGGAAACAACGTCTCCCATTCCGAGAATACGTTCTGCCATACGTGCCGGGTAGAAAACGTCAATCGCTTCCATTTTCTCTCCCGTACCGATGAACTTAATCGGTTTATTTACTACGGATTTGATAGAAATTGCAGCTCCACCACGTGTATCACCGTCTAATTTGGTTAATACAACTCCGTCAAAATCCAATCGGTCGTTGAAGGCTTTTGCTGTGTTTACCGCATCCTGACCTGTCATGGAATCCACTACAAATAAGGTTTCCTGAGGCTGGATGGCTTTGTGAACGTTGGCGATTTCAGTCATCATCTCCTCGTCTACTGCCAAACGACCGGCGGTATCGACAATTACAACATTGAAACCGTTTGCTTTTGCATGTTTGATTGCATTTTCAGCAATGGAAACTGCGTTTTTATTATCGGGTTCGGAATACACCTCAACTCCGATTTGTTCTCCAACTACGTGCAACTGGTTAATCGCGGCAGGTCGGTAAATATCACAGGCAACCAATAAAGGTTTTTTGTTCTTTTTTGTTTTAAGGAAATTCGCCAGCTTCCCGGAGAAAGTGGTTTTACCCGAACCTTGTAAACCGGACATTAAAATCACAGACGGATTTCCGGAAAGGTTTACACCAGCCGCATCGCCACCCATCAATTCGGTTAACTCGTCTTTTACGAGTTTCACCATCAATTGTCCCGGTTGCAATGTCGTTAATACGTCCTGACCAATCGCTTTGTCTTTTACGCGGGAGGTAAAATCTTTGGCAATTTTAAAGTTAACGTCGGCATCCAGTAAGGCGCGGCGCACTTCTTTCAAAGTATCGGCAACGTTTACTTCGGTGATTTTTCCGTGACCTTTTAATATATGGAAGGCTTTGTCGAGTTTATCGCTTAAATTATCAAACATGATAGTTTTTGTTTAATGAGGTGCAAAGATAATATAAAGTCGCAAAGTCGCAAAGTGACAGTGGTGCAAAGTTTTAACTTTTAGACAATAAAAAACCAGTCCGCAGACTGGCCTTGAATTTAATTCTTTTCGAAAGTCAGAAAATCGGTTCCGCCACCGCCTCCGCTTACATCAGTAAGTCTTATTTTGGTAGCTGTGTGTTCCAACACTTCCCAATCATCGGTTAAATCCTGAAAATTTGGAGGTGCCGTAAAACCAACATTAAAATGGACGTCGCTCGGATTGTCGTCATTGCTGTTACTGTCCGTTACCGACCATGTTCCTGTATAGGTATTACCACCATTGATTGCGGTTAACACATTGCTGGCACCAAAAGTAAAATTGTATCCGGTGAAGTTTGCGGTTTCATCGGTATCGGTGTCATAGAAATACGTTATGCGCCAAGTCCCGTCTGAAACAGTAGTTCTGATTGCAGTAATAGTCTGACTGTTATTAGACGAAGAAGAGTTGCTGGTATCATCATTATCGGAACAACCCAAACTAACCATTAGCAGAAAAACCGCTGCTGAAAAACTCACTATTTTTTTCATATCAAAATTTTAAACATTAAAAACTCAGAATAAAATTAACGCTTTTTTCTGAATAAAATTGCATAAAAAAACCGCCTTACGACGGTTATTTTCTGATTTAATCCTGAATCTTGAATACTTTTCGGAGAATGTCTTCCATCAGGCACCATTTTGTAAACGATGATTGAAGCAAATTGATTCCCACAAATCCTGTGAACCACAACCAATTCTGATTGACATACACTGCCAATAACAAACTGATGAGTATAAACGTGCCGGCAACGGCTCTGACAATTCTGTTGATCATAATTTCTATTTTTAAATTATTCGTATTTGTGTTTTTCAGTTATGTAATAGATTAACGGCACTACAACCAGTGTTAATAATGTCGACACTATCGCTCCGGCTACCAGTGAAATAGCCAAACCTTGGAAAATCGGATCAAACAAAATGATGGAAGCTCCGATTACGACCGCACCCGTTGTCAATAAAATAGGCGTAGTTCGTACCGCTCCCGCTTCAATAATGGCTTGTTTTAAAGCAACACCTTCCTTGAGTCGGATTTCGATAAAGTCGATGAGCAACACCGAATTTCGCACCATAACCCCAGCCAAAGCAATCATTCCAATGAAAGAAGTTGCCGTAAAGAAAGCCCCAAGTAACCAGTGCCCCAACACGATTCCGATTAACGATAACGGAATGGCCATCATCATGACAATCGGCGTTTTGAAGTTCTGGAACCAGCCCACAATCAGCATATAAATCACAATGATTACGATTAAAAATGCGGCTCCCAAATCACGGAATACCTCCAATGTAATCTGCCATTCGCCATCCCATTTCACGGTAAAATCGCTTTCGTCAGAAGGTTGATCCATGTACAACTCGTTCACTTTATACCCTTTCGGCAATTTCATTTGTTGCAATTTCTCATTCATTCCCAAAATTGCATACACCGGACTTTCCAAAACTCCTGCCATATCTGCCGTTACATAGACCACACGTTTTTGGTCTTTGCGGTAAATTGTTTTTTTCAGGGTTTCGTTTTTCACTTTTACCAAATCACTCACCGGAATCATCGTTCCTTGTGCCGATTTGATTTTGATGTTCTGAATGTCCTGCAGACTCGTTTTTTCTTTATCGTCCAAGCCTAATACAATTCCGACATTATCGTTTGAATTTTCATCGTACAATCGGGACACCGGATATTCTTTCATAATCGTGGTCAACGTGGCTACAACCTGCTGAGGCGCTACGCCGTATAACATGGCTTTTTCCTTGTCGACTTCCAATTTGTATTCGGTTTGGTTGTCTTCGGTCATCCAATCCACATCCACGATATCTGTAGTTGATTCCAATATGTTTTTCACCTGATTAGCCACTTCAATCTGTTCTTCATAATTCGGTCCGTAAATTTCAGCCACCAAAGTTGAAAGTACAGGAGGTCCCGGTGGTACTTCGATTACTTTTACATTCGCACCGTATTTTTTGGCAATCTTCTGAATCTCCGGACGTACCGCTTTTGCGATGTCATGACTCTGCTCGCTTCTGTCTTCTTTATGCAACAGATTCACCTGAATATCCGCCATATTGCTGCCGCCGCGCATATCGTAATGACGCACCAGACCGTTAAAGGTAATCGGAGCAGACGTTCCCACATAATTCTGATAACTCACCACTTCAGGACGTTGCGAAAGATACTGTGCAATTTCCTTAGTAACTGCCGCGGTTCGTTCAAGCGTAGTTCCTTCCGGCATGTCAATTACAACCTGGAATTCGTTTTTGTTATCGAAAGGCAACATTTTTACGGCTACCGATTTGGTAAAGAACATCAGTACCGAACCCAATAACAACACAATCGTAATACCGAACATAATCAAACGCTTCTTGGAATTTTCAAGGAACGGACGCTCAATCTTATTGTAGATTTTGTAAATCCAACTTGTTTCCAGACCCTGTTCCTCCTTATGTTTTTGTTCGTCTTTTTCCTGAAGCAAATGATACCCCAGATAAGGCGTCACCGTTAAGGCTACGAACAACGACAAGATCATCGCAATGGAAGCGCCAATCGGCATCGGACTCATATACGGTCCCATCATTCCCGAAACGAAAGCCATCGGTAAAATCGCAGCGATAACAGTAAATGTTGCCAGAATAGTAGGGTTTCCGACTTCATTAATCGCATAAATCGCAGCCTGTTTGAACGGGAGTCGCTTCATTTTAAAGTGACGGTGCATGTTTTCGGCGATGATAATACTGTCATCCACCACAATTCCCACCACGAACACCAGGGCAAAAAGGGTGATTCGGTTTAAGGTATAGCCTAATAAATAATAACTGAAAAGTGTCAGCGCAAACGTTAATGGTACAGAGAAAAACACGACCAATCCACCTCGCCATCCCATGGCAAACATTACCAGAAGTGTTACGGCAATGATCGCCACACCCAAGTGCAACAACAACTCGCCTACTTTGTGCGACGCGGTTTCTCCGTAGTTTCTCGTAACTTCCACATGAACATCATTCGGAATCAGGGTTTTCTTTAAGGCTTCCACTTTCGTGATGATTTTCTCGGAGATTTTCATCGCATCGGCACCTTTTACTTTCGCCACCGAAATAGTTACAGCAGGATATTCCGAAGCATTTTTCACTTTCGCCGCATTCTGGCTTCCGTACCCGAAAGAAACATAACTTCTCGGCGAGGAAGGTCCGTCCTGCACCATTGCCACTTGTTTTAAATACACCGGCATGTTTTTATTGACACCGACAACCAATTGCTCCACATCTTCATCGGATGTTAAAAAGTTCCCTGTCGTCAAAAGATACTCCTGATCTTTCGCAACGAAACTACCGGATTGGGATTGCTGGTTGTTCGCCTGAATCATCTGAACCACCGAAAGCGCGTCGATTCCATTTTCGGCTAATTTGTCTTTATCCAAAACCACTTTCAGTTCGCGGTTTCTTCCTCCGATTTTATTGGTAATGGCTACGTCTTTTACTTTCTCGATTTCGTTGGTTAACTCACCGGCAAGCTGACGTAACTCATAATCGTCGTATTTTTCACTCCACAAGGTCAGTCCCAACATCGGAACATCGTCTATGGAAAGGGTTTTCACCATTGGTTGCATCACACCTTGCGGCAGATTCATGGCATTTTTATTCAATTCGTCGTACAATTTCACATACGAACGTTCAATGTCTTCGCCCACATAAAACTGAACAATCAACATCGCCTGACCGTTCATGGCCATACTGTGCACGTGTTCCACGCCTTTGATATTGGAAATCACTTTTTCCAGCGGTTTTACCACACGGCTTTCCACTTCGGCTGGGCTTGCTCCCGGATAACCCACCATTACGTCGGCCATCGGAACATTAATTTGCGGTTCTTCTTCCCTTGGAATCAAGAACGAGCTGTATACGCCTATCATCATCAACGCTACCATCAACAAAATGGTTAGTTTCGAGTTGATGAAGAAATTGGCTATTTTTCCTGAAATACCTTCTTGCATAATTTCTTTCGTTTAAAGTTTATAGTTAACGGTTTACAGTTACTTAATACTGATTTTCGTTCCGTTAACCAATTTCCCTTCGGATTCGATTACATAACTTTCGGAAGCATTTAATCCGGAAAGTACTTCTACCTGATTCCCAAAGGATTTTCCGGTTTTAATCCAACGCAATAACGCTGTGTTATTAGATCCGACCACATAAACTCCAGTTAATTGCCCTTGTTTTATCAAAGCGCTTTCAGGCACTAAAACCACATCGCTTTCGGTTGTTTTGGCTATTTTTTCAACAGGAAAATGTACGTTGACGAACATTCCGGATAAGGTGGCTGCATCGGCTTTATCCAAAGTCACTTTCACCAAATATTGTCCGCCGGTATTTTTAGCCGACAAACTGATTTCCGATACTTTTCCGGTTAACTCTTTATTGGAGGATTTTACCAGTACTTTCACCGGCATTCCGTTTTTTATGGAAGTAATATCCGATTCCGAAACCATCGCGGTTACCTGAAGACGGCCAGCTCCTTCAATACTCACCAAAGGCATTCCGGGATTCGCCATATCGCCTTCTTTCACAAACGTATTGGTTACCACACCCGAAAACGGAGCGGTTATGTTTGCATAGGAAAACTGTGCCTGTACTTCATTTCGCATTTGACGCGCTGCCTGCAATCCGGCTTTGGCCATTTCATAGCGGGCGGTCATATCGTCCAATTCTTTTTGGGACGCACTTTGCTGATTGAATAAGTTTACAAAACGATCGTAATCTTTTTTTGCGTTTTTATAAGCCTCTTCCGCCTGAATAATGGAAGCATCTACCTGTGCTTTTTTTGCCTGTAAATCGGTGCTGTTGACGCTTACCAAAAGTTGTCCGGCGGTTACATTTTGTCCGACTTTTACATTCAACTTGGTTACATAACCCATCATTCGGGTACTCAAGTTGGCACTGTTTTCGGCTTCGATTTTTCCGCTTGCAGTTACAAACGGGCTGCCTGAATCACCGGATGGCGTACTTACTTTTACGGAAACTGTCGGTTGGTTTACGGCTTCCTGCTTTTTATCTCCGGAACAATTCGCCAGAAAAACAGCGGTTCCGATTATCATTAACGATTTACTGATTCTATTCATGGTTGGTTATTTATTTTGTTAGAAATTGTTGGTATTGTTGGGTGAAATTGTATTCGAAAACGGCTTGCAAATACTCGAGTTCTTTTTGGGCCACTTGGGTTTCAGACTGTAATACATCGGTTGTTTTTTCAAGCCCTTGCGTAAATCGATTTTTGCGGATTCTTTGGGCTTCCTGAGATTGTTCGAAAGCCAGTTTGGAAAGATTTACTTTGTTTTCGGCGTCCAATAACTGACGGTTGGTTTTGTTCAATTCCAGCTGACTTTGGGCTTTATATTGTTTCACCTCGAATTCGGATTTCTGGAAATCGGCTTTAGCTTTTTGGAATTTCCCAACCGACTTATAGCCGTCGAATAAAGACCACGACAATTGTGCTCCTATTGTATAACCGTTGGCTGCCGTTCCGAAAATTTTGGTATCGTACAATTCATATGAGCCGAAAGCATTCAAACGCGGAAGGAAACTCATTTTCCCGGATTGCATCATTTTGCGATACGCTTCACTGGATTTATTCATCGCCTGAACGTCTTTTCGGTTGTCCGACAAAGTTGTTGGTACCGAAATCACCGCAATCGTGTTTTCCAAAGCTTCCTCGGGTTGGTATACTTTTCCGGTCATGTCTTCCTGAAGTAAAAAAGCCAGATAATCGGAAGCATTCTGCACATTGCTTTTAGCGTATTGCAATTGGTTTTTCACTTCATTCACGCGCACTTGTACCGATAAGACATCCGTTTTTTGCAGATACCCTTGTTTGAAATTGTTTTCGACATATTTCAGTGTTGCTTCGGAAGTGGCATTCGCTTTTTCCAAAACAGTTACAGCTTTGTAAGCCAATTGCAACTGCATAAAAGCTTTATTCAATTCCAACTGAAGATATTCTTTGGAACGCTCGGTTTGTAATTGATAGGCTTCCATTTTCGCTTTAGCGGCCTGTCTTCCGTAAATTCCGTCTGCATTGATTAGCGGTTGCAACACTTCTATTTTGGTTGCATAATTTCGGGTTTGGTTCGGATTGTTTAATAAGACCGGGTTAAAATCGGCACCCGTTAAAATTTCCTGATTCAGTTTTGAACCAAAAGCCATTAAAGGATTTGTGGTGGTTATCGCCGTATGCGATGCGGAAATATTCGGTAAAAAAAGTGAATTTGATTGGCGGAAATCGGCCTGAGCGGATTTGAATTCCTGATTGGCGATTTTGAGCTGTAAGTTCTTTTCGGATGCTTTTTGCCACAAATCGTTTTTAGAAATACGTAGGGTATCCTGAGCGATTATTGCTTGTGTAAAAGCAAGAATTCCTAATAAAGATAATTGAATTTTATTTTTCATAACATTTACTTGTCTCTGATTATGAAGCAAATGTATGACGGGCAAAAAGAGTAGTCGGTAACAAGTGTTACACTGCTATATAACAAAAAAACGCCCCGATTTCTCGAGGCGTCTTATGGATAATCTTAAAGAATTATGCTTTTTTAGCAGCACAACAAGATTTTTTTTCTCCTGAAGCACACTCTTTTTTATCACCTTCTCCTTTGTGGCAAGATTCTTTTTTAGTTGCTTCTTTTTTAGCAGGACCTGCTTGTTTTTTCTCTTGAGCATTAACGTTCATTGATACTGTGAATAATGCTACTGCTAAAATTGCTACGATATTTTTCATTTTGATATGTTTTTAAAATTGTTTATTTGTTTGTTTTTATAAATGTATTGATTGATGTTTCTGAGTTATGAATTCAGTTCCGGCGGATGCCAAAACGTATTATAATAATGAGGTATAAATGATTTTTCGTAAATTAACTGATCTTGCTTTTCAACTCCAAACGATACCGGAATTGAAATGTTCTGAATTTGCTGTACGATAAACTGTCCTGCCGAAAAATTAATATTCAAAACACATTTCTCTTTCTGACAGCCGCCCGGCACATCATCGCTCTGACAACAACCGCTTTTTTCAGTCTCGGCCATACAGCTTTCTGAAAAATGTGACTTTACCACACGCAAAGTTTGAGCTCCCATTAGAAGCATAAAATAAAATGTTAGTATCGCTGTCAAAAATTTCATTGCTTCAAATGTAGAAAAAAAAATGAATTATGATATTTTTTGCTAACTTAATATTTTATTAAAATTAAAACTGAAAATAAATAAACGGTTGCGGTCCGGCCGAAGCGGTGGCATAGACCAGCCAATATACCAATCCGAGCAAAATTGCCTTTACGATAATCGGCATGGCTTTGAATACGGATTGCATTGCATCGACGATTTTTTCCGGCAAGTAATGCCAAATAAAACCGATTCCCATTAGTAAGAATACATTTTTATATCCTTCTGCGATAACCAACCATTGTTGCCAATCAAAAGTTACTTTTCCGATATTGTTGATTAATTCCAAAGCGATGGTAAAATCTTTCGCACGGAAGAAAATCCAACAGAAGGTTACAAAATGAAAGGTTATCAGAACCGAAAGCACCAACCAAACGTACCCGAAAAACGATTTTTTCTCGTCTTTTTTGGAAGGGAAAAATTCCATGATGATTTTATGAACGGCCAATGCCATTCCGTGTAACGCACCCCAAATGATGAAACGCAAACTCGCACCGTGCCACAATCCACCCAATAACATCGTGGTCATTAAGTTGACATTGGTAAACATGGTACGCTCTTTTTCTTTCGACAACAAGAATGTCAAGGCGAAAACAACCGTTGCTCCTATCGCGATAAATAACGGAACATTGCTGGTCGGTGCATACGTGATACCCCAAACAATCAATCCGAAGAAAAACAATCCAGGGAATAAAAATCCGGCAAAAGTTCCGTTTCGATTACCACCTACGGAAATATATAAGAAGTCTTTCAACCAAGTCGACAATGAAATGTGCCATCTTCTCCAGAATTCGGTGATCGAAGCCGATTGGTAAGGTGTTCTGAAATTCGTCGGCAATTTAAACCCTAACAGCAACGCAACACCAATCGCCATATCCGAATAACCGGAAAAATCACAGTAAATCTGAATCGCATAACCGTAAGAAGCCATCAGATTTTCGAAAGCCGTATACGCCGATGGTGCATCAAAAACACGATCCACAAAATTGATGGAAATATAATCGGAGATGACCGTTTTCTTAATCAATCCACCAATAATCAACAGAAACGCGCGATTGATATCGTCTTTGGTTACGTTTAATTTCTGATAAATCTGCGGCAGGAAGTCTTTGGCACGAACAATCGGACCGGCCACCAACTGCGGGAAAAACGACACGAAAAACAGGTAATCCACGTAGCTTTTCGTTGGCTCAATTTCCTTACGGTAAATTTCAATGATGTAACTTATCGACTGGAACGTATAGAATGAAATCCCCACCGGAAGGATGATTTTCTGAAATTCGAAATGCCCGTCGGAAACCGAATTATAGGTATCAATGATGAAATTCGTATACTTAAAATAGCCCAAAAAACCTAAGTTCAACACTACACTGAATGCCAAACATAGCTTTTTGTTCAAAACACTTTGCGTGCGATGCACCAGATTTCCTAAATTATAGTCGACAATCGAAGAGCCCAGCAACAGTAAAAAGAAAATGCCGCTCGACTTGTAATAGAAAAACAAGGAGAACACGATTACATAAACCAGTCTGGGGTAAAAGGTATTTTTAAGTGCAATATAAATACTGTAGAACACCAAAAAGAGTCCCAAAAACAACCCGGTATTGAATAAAATAGGTTCTTTCGGATTGTAAACAAACCAATTCTGTACTGTTTCAGGAGTTATATTTGTAAAAAGTGAGGCTATATTTTGGGTAAACCAATCCTGCATATTAATTTTTCTTTATGGCTTTAAAATTTTCGTAAGCATTCAGCAACGCTTCGCTAAAAAGGGCGCCTTGTTTTTCGTAACCTGCTTTGGAATAATGCACTTTATCGCCCGACATCAGTCCTTGTCGGTAATTTCTATTCACGCCATACATTCCGCCCATAATCGCAAACAAATCCCATGAAGCGTGATTTACAACCGTGGCCTGTGCATTCACATCACGGGCATACGCATCCGCAAAATGGTTTAATGAACGACGGTACAACAACGAAGGCGGTGTTGACATCACTAAAACTTCTGCATTTGGATTCTTGGCTTTAATGTTGGCGATAAATGTATTGAGCTGCGTCATGTAATCTGAAGACGGCATTTTATCGAAGGTTTCATTCGTCCCCAAAGAAACGATAAACAAATCGGCCTGTAACGCCGGTGTCTGCTCGAAAAACAAAGGATATTTGTTGTAATCCGATGCTTTGGCACCGTTCACACCAATGGAGCTATAAGTAATTCCCGGCGCATCGTTTTCGAAAATCAGTCCGTTCAACGCAAACGAATTGGCTTTTTTATTCGGAATCAGGTAAATCTTATCCATAGCCGTTTCAGAATAGAACGAATGCGAGTTCGGTTCTTCATTCAGCGAAAGCGGAATAAATTCCGAACGTTTGATACTGCGTTTCTGCATTTCGTTCGTTGGAATTTTCAGTGTTTTTCCGGCACGAATCTTATCCGATTTTAAACCGTTGGCGCGTTTTAATTCGGCAACAGAAATATTGTATTTGTCGGCAATAATGGAAATCGCTTCCCCGTTTTTGATTTTGTGGGTGATTTTTTTCGGTACGTTCGATTCCAAAGCAATGGTTTTCGAACTTGTAGCCACATCAAACATGGAAGCATTATTCGGTGTAATAATTTTTAACGTATTGAATTGATAAGCGTTGTCTTTTACGTTGATTTCCACAGCAAAATCTTTCGCTTTCGTGGTTAATGAAATACCGCTTAAACCAATCGGACTGCCGTTTTTCTCTTTGGTGATTCGGTGATTGTTCCAGGATTCGTTAGACGAGTATCGGATAAAATAACTCCCGTTGGTTCGTGCCAAATTGTGCGGAAAGGAAAAACCTAAACCGCCGTTTCCGAATGTATCCTGAAGCTTTTTTCGGATTACACCAGTAAACAAATCGGCCTGAATGTGGGAATCTCCAATATGAACCACGCGGACTTTACCGGTATTGGCCGTTTCAAGCAAGTATAATTTTTCAAAAAACTTGTCGAGTGCTTTCACATTTGCAATGGCATTTTCGCCATAGCTTACTTTGGCTTCCATTCCCAGCGTATCCACTTCCACCAGGTAGAATCGACCACCTGAGCAGAAACGGAAGCAGAAAATAGTATTCCGATTAAAGCTATGACAAATTTATTCCACATGAACACTATCTTTAGCAACGGTTAAACTGTCTTTTTTAATAATGGGTTTGGGAACTTTTCGGTTCGCACGCAACTTTTTGAATTGTTCGTAGCCACTGTAAATCTGATTGTAAATCATCCCGGAAATTTTCTTGGCTCCGCGGAAATTAAAATGCGTATAGTCTTTATTTGCTGAAGCCGGTGCTTCGTCCACCCATTTCACCATCGAGCCGTCACCACCCATCAGCGTGTATAAATTCACATAACCAGCCTGAGCCTGAATGGCGTATTTTTTCTGCGCCAATGTCAACGGAACTACGGCCGAATCGGTTTTCATTTCCAAGTCGTATTTCGTGGCTTTATCAGCAGTGGAAACAATCAGAATTGCTACACCCGGAAAACATTCTTTCAAATGATTCACCACTTTTTTCATGCGTTTTTCGTACCAAGTGTAATTTAACGAACCGTAATTCAACACATTGGTTCCGTAATGCAATACGATCAAATCATAACCCAATTTCTCCTGAAACTGACGCATTACTTCGGTATTAAACGTAGAAATCGGTAAACCGGAATTTCCGCGATTGGAGAAATTATCCACGTGAACGCCTTTTCCATCGTCGAAATTGAAACCGTAAATCGGAATAGAATCGGCTTTTACAAAATCTACTTTTAGATTTTTAGTTGTATTTCCGATGACTAAAGTATTCACCAATTTATTAGGAGACAGTTTTTTGTAAATGGTGTCGTTTCCGACTTTCAAACCAATTTTCCCGTTTTTGTTGGACGATTTTCCGTAGAAAAGTGTCGGATTGTATAATTCGGTTAAATTTTTAAGATTGCTGGCTTTGTATTTCACCCATTCCACATGCGCTGTATCGTTGGCAAAAAACACGTGACCGTTAACGCCGAAAGGACTGCGTGGTTTTTTGACGTTCAAATAGGATTGTGTTTTCCAATTTGGTGAAAATTCGTGTTTGATGGAATTACGCGAAGCTGCTGATTCGGAAGTAATGTTCACGAAACCAACGCCCTGACCGCCAAACTGGTTCTGAAAATTGGTTCTGAAATCCTGAACAATCATGTCGCCATCGGTCATCGAATCGCCGAAATACGCGATACGAACATTCCCTTCGTGCTTGGTTTCCAGTTGGTATAATTTTTCAAAAAACTGAACCAAATGCTGAAATCCTTTGTAATCATTGAAATCTTCATCCGGAAATGCAATACCGTCAACCGCAGCAAAAGAAATGGGTTGATTGGAAAGCGTATCGCCTTCTGTTGCATTTTTATCTTCTTCAATGGCTTCCAACAAAAGACTGTCAATCACCACATTTTTGGAATTCACAGTGCTTTCTGAAAACAATTTCTTTGGCAAAAACGATTTAAAAACCAAAAATGCCGCTATCGAAACAGCAAAAATCGTTAACGATTGAACAAAGTATGATTTATTTTGATTCATTTTATTTTTTTAGGGATAAGTAAAAAGGGATAAGAGATTAGTTGAAACTGACTTCTTTTCCCTTCTTACTTTTCACTTTTATTTTACATTCGCTCCGGCACAGCAATTCCTAACAAACCGAAAGCTGATTTAATTACTTCACCTACTTTCTTAGACAACTGAACACGGAAGATTTTCTTCATTTCGTCTTCTTCGCCTAAGATGGAAACGGTTTGATAGAACGAATTGTATTCTTTCACCAAATCGTAGGTATAATTCGCCACTAAAGCCGGACTGTGGTTTTTGGCTGCATCCTGAATAACAACGGGAAATGCTTCGATTTGTTTCAGCAATTCTTTTTCTTTTTCGTGGATTTCCACTACTACGTCTTGACTTAAATCGAAAGCAGCTTTTCTTAAAATCGACTGGATTCGCGCATAAGTATATTGGATAAACGGACCCGTATTTCCTGCAAAATCAACCGATTCTTCCGGATTGAACATCATTCCTTTTCTCGGATCTACTTTAAGCATGTAATATTTCAACGCGCCCATTCCAATGGTAACGTATAATTTCGCTTTTTCCTCCTCAGAATACCCTTCCAGCTTTCCTAATTCTTCAGATATTGCTTTAGCCGTTACTGTCATTTCTTCGATTAAATCATCGGCATCGACTACGGTTCCTTCACGGGATTTCATTTTTCCGGACGGCAATTCCACCATTCCGTATGACAAGTGATACAAATCTTCTGCCCAGTCAAATCCTAATTTTTTCAGAATCAGGAACAACACTTTAAAGTGGTAATCTTGTTCGTTTCCAACAGTGTAGACCATTCCGCCTACATCGGGATTGTCTTTCACACGTTGAATCGCGGTTCCGATATCCTGCGTCATGTACACAGCAGTCCCGTCCGAACGCAACACGATTTTTCGATCTAAACCGTCTTCAGTTAAATCAATCCAAACCGAACCGTCCGGATCTTTTTCGAAAATACCTTTTTCCAATCCGAATTGCACCACTTCTTTTCCTAACAAATAAGTATTGCTTTCGTAATAGTAGGAATCGAAATCGACACCCAAACCGTTATAAGTAACCGCGAAACCGTCGTACACCCATTGGTTCATGGTTTTCCAAAGTTCCACCACTTCCGGTTTTCCGGCTTCCCAGTCCAAAAGCATTTGTTGTGCTTCCAGAATCATGGGTGCTTGTTTTTTAGCTTCTTCTTCCGATTTTCCTTCTGCCATTAAAGCTGTAATCTCGGATTTATAAGCCTTATCGAATTCCACATAATATTTACCAACCAATTTATCACCTTTCAATCCGGAAGTTTCCGGTGTTTCTCCGTTTCCGAATTTTTGCCAGGCCAACATCGATTTACAAATGTGGATTCCTCTATCGTTTATAATTTGGGTTTTGTATACTTTTTTACCGGAAGCCTTGATGATTTCGGCTACAGAAGATCCCAAAAGGATGTTTCTTACGTGTCCTAAATGCAACGGTTTGTTCGTATTGGGAGAAGCAAATTCAACCATAATGGCTTTCGCATCTTCTTTTGGAGCTACGAAACCAAAATTAGTGGTGTTTTTTATTCCGTTGAAAAAATTCAGATAATAGGCATCGGAAATTACAATGTTTAAAAATCCGGAAACCACATTAAAACGGCTTACTTCGGCTACATTCTGAACCAAATAGTCACCAATTTTATTACCCAATTCCACCGGGTTGCTTTTTACCAGTTTTAACAACGGAAAAATCACCACGGTAATATCCCCTTCAAATTCCCGACGGGTAGCCTGAAATTCCACTTTTTCGAGTGTAACATCAAATAAATCCTGAACTGCTTTCTGGATTTTTTCCGTAAGAATTTGTTGAAGTATCATAATTTTTGATTTTTTAAGGGTGCAAAGATACGTTTAATTGCAGAAATTGAAAATTAGAAAATCACAAATTTCAACACTGAAATTCAACACTTTATCGAATACAAATCGTTATTGTGCATTTTTTTATAGAAATTATGTAACAATTGAGCACTTTGTGAGTCTATTACACGTGCTCTTCCGGATGACTTCCGCAGTACGCCCAAAGTATTTAAAATGACAAAACAGAGTCCAATTAATCATCAATCAACCCGAAGCGCAGCCAAGCCGTTTGGAGCGCAACGGACAAAAATCAAAAGCATGAAACTGAAATTATTTATCATTTGTTTGCTGAGCACAATAGGCTCTGCATTCGCACAAGCGCCAGCCGCAGTAAATTTGGGCAGCGTTTCCGGAAAAATAATCGACAAAACCACCAAAGAACCGATTGGTTATGCATCGGTTTCGGTAAAAGATGCCGGAAAAGTGGTTACCGGAGCCATTTCACAGGAAAACGGAAACTTCAACATCCCGAATCTTGAATTGAAAGCCTATACGCTTGAAGTACAATTTATCGGTTATAAACCCTATTCTAAAGCAATCGTTTTAAGCGCAACCGACAAAACCCTCAATCTTGGCACGATTGCCATTGAAGCGGAAGCTACTCAATTGGAAGGCGTGAATATCGTGGCAGAACGCTCAAATATTGTACAGAAAATTGACCGAAAAGTAGTGAATGTCGGCAAAGACTTAATTGCTTCCGGAACAACCGCTTCCGACATTATGAATAATGTTCCCACCGTAAGCATCGACCCGCAGACCAAAGAATTGAGTTTGAGAGGGAACAGTAACGTACGTGTTTTAATCGACGGAAAACCTTCTAATGTGGATGCTGCACAATTGTTACAGCAAATCCCATCGTCTTCGATCAAACAAATCGAATTGATTACCAGTCCGTCAGCAAAATACAATCCGGAAGGAATGAGCGGAATCATCAACATTATTTTGCACAAAAATTCCAGTGCCGGCTTTAACGGTTCAATAAATACAGGAGTTACATTCGGTATTACCCCAAAAACCAATTCGGCTTTAAACTTGAATTACAAAGTAGGGAAAGTCAATTTTTACAGTAATTACGGCTACAATCACGGAATCAATGCCAATCATGGTTTTGTAAACAGTGCCAATCCGGGGCTTGAAAATCTGCAGAATTTTGATTTCAAAAACCTGAACAATTCCCACTTACTGAAACTGGGAATGGACTACTACATTAACGATAAAAATACGTTGTCGTTTTACACGAATCAAAACATCACACACATGGATGGCAACGGAAAAACAACTGTAGATTATTTTGGTTCAGGCAATAACGACAATTTTCAGCGTCACAACAACGAAAATGAAAACAAAACACAGACTTACGATTTAGCGTTCAAACACGATTTTACCAAAAAAGGGGAAAATATCGAGTTTCAGGCGAATTTTTCGAAAACAAAAAACACGGAAGACACACATTACAACAATAATTCGAATGCGTCCGACGGAACCTTGTTCTCCGATTCAAAATTACAGAATATTGTGGATGGTGTAACGGATTATACCCAGATTAATATTGACTATGTGAATCCGATTTCCGAATCCTTGAAATTGGAATTGGGTGCCGAAACAAGAATTCAGTCCACAAAAAACAACTTCATTGCTACTGAAGCCGGGAATGAATATGTAACACCTTACAACTACACCAAAGATTCTGATTACAACTTTACGTTTAACCGAAACATCAATGCGGTTTATTCAAATTTCAGCAAACAATGGAACAGCAAATGGAGTTCGCAAGTAGGTTTACGTGTGGAATATTATGACATTTCGGGTGATTTTGCACGTACCGAATCGAAATTCCAATCGAATTTAGTGCCGCAAACTTCCAATGTAAACCTTAAAGACCGAGTAACCGATGATATTTTCACAGTCTACCCGTCTGCTTTTATCAATTATACTGTTAACGAAAAAAACTCGTTCAATTTTAATTATTCCAGACGTGTGGACCGACCAAGCATCGGGCAAATAAGTCCTATTCGAGAATGGACTACCCCGTTGATGGAATCCAGAGGAAATCCTTCTTTAGAGCCACAATTCACAAATTCATTTGAAGTAAATTATACCCGAAACACAAAATTAGGTTCTATAACAACCGGTGTTTTCTACCGAAGAATCAGCGACGAAATTTCGAGAGTCGTTTACAATGATCCTAACGATGCGTCCAACAACAGAAAAATCCTTTCTTTTGACAATTTTGACAACAACAACGCATACGGAGTAGAAGCTTCGGCTAATTTAAAATTCACGAAATGGTGGGCAGCAAACGCAAGTGCAGATGCTTATTTTAAAACCGTTAAAGGTGCTGTACAAAATGTAAATACCGGTGCATTGGAAAATGCTCAGGTAGACGTAACCTCATTCAACACAAGATTAAACAATACTTTTACCGCAACCAAAGACTTACGTTTCCAATTGTTCGGAATGTATCGCGGTCGTGACATGAGTTTACAGTTCGAAAGAAAAGAAATGTACAAAGCGGATGTTGGTTTAACCTACAATGTTTTCAAAGGAAAAGGAACAATTACTGCACGTTACAACGATATTTTCAAAAACATGCGTTTTGCTTTCGACGGTGAGATTCCGTACAGACAATACGGTGCGTTCTACTGGGAAAGCCAGACCTTCTACATCGGATTCAATTACATGTTCGGTGGCGGAAAAAACAAAGCGTTACAACGCAAACAACGTGATGCCAACGAAACCCAAGGTGGCGGAATGTTCTAACTATGAGTTTTTAGTTTTTCAATATTTTATTTAACGAAAAACCTCGGAGATGGTCAACTCCGAGGTTTTTTTATTTATTATTTATCATTGACACGTTAAATGTAATTACTACAACGTATTTTTATTTATCGAATTTCAGTGCTTTTGCTTTTTCTGGTTCTTCTTTATGTTTCCGTAAATCGAAAGTGGTTCCGAAAACGGTATCCCAAAACGTATTACTAACGCCGAAACCTAAATTCTCATTTCGATAATGGTGCATCTGATGATTGCGCCAAAGCGGTTTCATGAATTCAAACGGCGGCTCGAAAGCATGAATCGCATAATGCATGGAAGCATACAACAAATACCCCAACATAAATCCGGGGAAGAAGGCAAAAGTATATTCTCTGAAAATAATATAGTGAATCAGGAATAGTATCGATGATAAAATCAGGCTCGGAAGCGGTGGCATAAACAACCGTTCGCGGTCTTTCGGGTATTCGTGATGATTGCCATGAAGTATATAGGAAATATTCTTCATTTTCGGATTTTCACTAACCAAATGAAACAAATACCGATGCGCTATATATTCAAAAAAGGTCCAATAGAACATTCCGCCTAAAAAAAGACATCCTGTCATTGGACCTGATATTTTAAAAACAATATGCGCTTTATAAATCAAGAAAACTAATATCGGAACATACATTCCCCAAATCACAAACGGATTTGCTTTGGTTAGCATCTCAAGATATTGGTTTTCAAATAATTTTGCCTGACCTTCGTTGTTAACGGTAATTCTTCGCGCCATAAGTTCGATATTAAAATTAATAACTGAAAATACGACTTGAATTTATAAAATATTAAAACACAAGACAAAGAAAATCAGACCAGTAGCACAAAAAACAGACTACCAGCGAATAATAACGCTTCCCCAGGTAAATCCGCAGCCAAAAGCCGCCAAGACCACTAAGTCGCCTTCTTTTATTTTTCCTTTTTCCCATGCTTCGGTTAAAGCAATCGGAATGGAAGCTGCCGTAGTGTTTCCGTATTTCTGAATGTTGTTGTACACCTGATCGTCGGTTAGTTTGAATTTCTGCTGAATAAACTGTGAAATTCTCAAATTCGCCTGATGCGGAATCAACATGTCAATATCCGAAACCTGTAAATTATTTGCTTCCAAGCCTTCGTTAATCACTTCACTGAAACGCACCACCGCATTTTTGAATACGAATTGTCCGTTCATGTGCGGATAATAACTTTCATCGTCCGGATTATTATCGGCAATGATATCGGTTACCCAACGTTTGCCCATTCCCGGTGCAATCAGTACCAATTCTTCAGCATGTTGTCCTTCGGAATGTAGATGGGTGGATAAAATTCCTTTTGTGGTATCTTCCGTACGACTCAAAACAGCCGCTCCAGCTCCATCTCCGAAAATTACCGAAACACCGCGACCACGATCGGTCATGTCCAATCCGGTAGAATGAACCTCGGAACCGATTACCAAAATATTTTTATACATTCCGGTTTTAATGAACTGATCGGCAACCGATAGCGCATACACAAATCCGGAACATTGATTACGAACATCCAATGCACCAACGGTTTTTAAGCCCAAATCGCGTTGTACCAAAACACCCGGTCCTGGAAAATAGTAATCGGGACTTAATGTGGCAAAAACCACAAAATCGATATCTTCTTTCGCAACTCCAGAGCGCTCAATGGCTATTTTTGCTGCTTTAACACCCATTGAAGTGGTAGTGTCTTCGCCTCTTGATAATATGACGACGCTCCTGAATTCCGGTTCGCTCCTGAATCCATTCGTCGTTAGTATCCATTTTTTTCGACAAATCGTCGTTGGTAACAATATTTTCCGGAACATAAAAACCTAGTCCAGAGATTTTTGAATGATACATCATCTTTGTTTTTTTGTTAAAAATCGGGCTACAAATCTAAGCATAATTGAAATTATAATTAAAATCTGTACTTTTTTTTTCGATTACAGCAATTCTTTTCCGACAAACAGTTGACATTTAACAATTCCCTATTTATTTTCTTACTTAAATATAGTATTTTAGAGGCTTTCATTTTCAAAAATAATTCACACTATGAAATTACTTTATAAATCGGTATTCTTCTTATTGTTAAGCAGTTCACTGTTTGCACAGGAAAACCTGACGTATCAGAAACCGTCCAAAGAAATTTTGGCCTTAGCCGAATACGACAGAGCGCCATCGGTAACGATGGATACCAAAAAAGAATGGATGCTTATTAAGCTACCGAAATACATATAAAAACTTAGACGATTTAAATCAGGAAGAAATGCGTTTGGGCGGATTACGAATCAATCCGATTACTAATATTTCCAGTACGGTTACCTATATTAATAATCTAAAAGTACGTCGGATTAAAGACAAAAACGAACTTCAGGTTCAGGGTTTACCAAACAATCCTAAAATTGCCAATCTTTCCTGGTCGCCCGATGAGAAAAAAATAGCATTTACCCACACCACAAATTCCGGAGTGGAACTTTGGGTTTTGGACCTCGCTTCGGCGAAAGCCACCAAACTAACTTCCGATAACCTGAATGCCAACATGGGCAATCCGGTAAGCTGGTTCCGAGACGGAAAAACCATTCTGGTAAAAACACTGGTTCCAAACCGCGCTGCATTAATCGATTCTAAAAAAGACTTGCCAAACGGGCCGATAGTTTCCAACAGTGAAGGAAAAGTGTCCCAAAACAGAACTTATCAGGATTTGCTGAAAAACAAAACCGACGAACAAAATTTTGAAAATCTGGTAACTTCCGAATTGTACAAAGTCGATTTAACCGGAAAAGCAGAATTGTTCAAAAAAGCCGATATGTATGCCGGAGAAAGTTTCTCGCCAGACGGGAATTATATTATGATTTCGACATTACAGAAACCGTTTTCCTATATCGTTCCATTAGGTCGTTTTCCGCAAAAAACTATCGTATACGACAAATCCGGAAACGAAATAAAAACCGTAAACGAAGTACCGTTGAATGAAATTATGCCAAAAGGATTCATGGCCGTTCGACAAGGAAAAAGAAGCATGGGCTGGAGAAACGACGCACCGGCTACATTATATTACGCAGAAGCGCTGGATGGTGGCGACCCGGCTAACAAAGTAGAATTTAGAGATGAAGTTTTTCTTTGGAAAGCGCCTTTTGCTTCCGCTCCGACTTCATTGGTAAAAACGCCGCAACGTTTTGGAGGCATCACTTGGGGGAACGACCAAATCGCGGTGGTTTACGACAACTGGTACGACACCCGAAACACCAAAACCTATTTAATCAATCCATCGAATCCGTCAATAGCGCCAAAAGTGATTTCCGACAGAAATTCGCAGGACATTTACGCCGATCCCGGAAATTTTGAAACCAAGAAAAATGATTTCGGCCGACAGGTTTTAACCATGGAAGGCGACAACGCTTACCTGATTGGAAACGGGTTTACCAAAGAAGGTCAATTTCCGTTTATTGACGAGTTCAACACCAAAACCCTGAAATCGAAACGTTTGTATCAATCGGCTTTTAAGAATAAAAAAGAAGATATTTTATCGATTGAAGACTATAAAAAAGGAGACGTTTTGGTTCAGATCCAATCGCCGACCGAATTTCCGAATTACTATTTCCGAAATATTAAATCGAAAGACAAAATCACTCCGATAACCGCCTTTAAAAATCCGTTTGAAAGTATTAAAAACGTGTACAAAGAAGTGATCAAATACAAACGTAAAGACGGCGTGGAATTATCGGGAACCTTATACCTTCCAGCCAATTACGACCGTAAAGCGAAAAAAGAAAAACTTCCGTTATTAATCTGGGCGTATCCTACTGAGTTTAAAGACAAGAATTCGGCCGGACAATCCAACCAAAATCCAAACGAATTTACGTTTCCTAACTATGGTTCATTCGTATATTGGGTAACCAAAGGTTATGCCGTTTTAGACGATGCCTCGTTCCCGATTATCGGAGAAGGAAAAACAGAACCTAACGATACTTTTATCACACAATTGGTCGCTAACGGAGAAGCCGCCATTGATGCCGTGGACAATTTAGGCTATATCAATCGTAAAAAAGTAGCGGTGGGCGGACATTCGTATGGTGCATTTATGACCGCAAATTTACTGACTCATTCTAATTTGTTTGCCTGCGGAATTGCGCGTAGTGGTGCTTACAACCGTACTTTGACGCCTTTCGGATTCCAAAGCGAACAACGCAATTATTGGGAAGTTCCGAACATTTACAACGGAATGTCGCCCTTTATGAACGCTGATAAAATGAAAACTCCTTTATTATTGGTGCACGGTGAAGCCGATAACAATCCGGGGACTTTCACTTTGCAGACAGAACGCTATTTTCAGGCCTTAAAAGGATTGGGCGCTCCGGCAAGAATGGTTATTTTACCGAAAGAATCACACGGATATGTTGCCAAAGAGAATATTTTTCACCTGCTTTGGGAACAAGATCAGTTCTTGGAGAAATATTTGAAAAACTAATATAAAGGCTTATCTGAAAATATAAAACCGTTTTTTTTGTCATTCCGACGAAGGAGGAATCTCATAAACCAAACATCCAAATGAGATTCCTCCTTCGTCGGAATGACAATCCTTTTAAACAACTACTTTTTTATGGTTTGGATTTTTATATTTCTATCCATGGAATAGGTAGCAGTCTTTGTATTTACATAATCGTAAATTTTCAATGCTTTTTCAGCAAATCCTTTTTTATTTGTCGTTACAAGAATGTCGGCGAACAGCTCAAGATTCTCCGGACTGAAATAGTCATTCCTAAGTAAAAAATCGATGATTCCATCGGTAGGGATTGCTTCAATTTTTTTTAAATCAAAACCCAATTCTTCCTGCAATTTCTGATTGATTTCCAAATCAATGGCATCGGAATTGTCAAGAGTATTCGATTTTGTAATTTTCTCCAGCAACCGCCGAAGAAAAAAACCAAGTTGGCTAATCTGCTTCGTCAATAAATCTTCTTTTGCCATATTAACTGATCATTAAAGTTACTTCGGAATTCGTTTCCAACTCCGAATCGTGTTCGAAGAAAATCACTTTCCGGTCAAAAACCGCTTTCACTAGGTAATGACTTCCTTTAAAGTAACACTGTTTTACAACGACTTTCAGCATGCCGTTTTCGACCACTTTTAATTGGTGCGGATACAGTAGAAGCGTTTCGTCTTCGCCTTCGGTAAAAACAATTTGCGACAACAGCAACTCATTCACTTCCCCAAAAAGAGAAGCTACATATTTGTCTTTCGGATTATCATAAACAGCCCTGGAATTGCCTTTATCAACCACTTCACCCTTACGCAAAACAATTGTTTCATCAGAAAAAGAAAGGGCATCCACACTATCGTGTGTGGCAATAATAACGGTTATTCCTTTGGCTTTCAGATAAGCGAATAAATTTCGGCGCAGTGCATTTTTTCGAAAATTATCAATATGACTGAAAGGTTCGTCCAACAATAACACTTCAGGCTCCAAGGCTAAAACCCTGGCCAAGGCTACACGTTGTTGCTGTCCTCCGCTTAAAAACTTGGCTTTCACATCGGCAAATTCGGTCATTTCTACAATTTCCAGCAATTCCTGAATGCGTTGCTTTTTTTCCTCGGGATAAAAATTCGACAAAAATTTCCCAACGTTTTCCGCTACGGTAACGTAAGGCATCAAATCGAAATCCTGCGCCAGATATTTCATAAACGGCATCCCCGGAACCAAATTGAATTTCGGCCCGGTAACTTCGGTATTCTCCCAGAAAATCTGACCTTCATCCAAATCATATAATCCGTAAATCAGCTTAAGCAGCGTGCTCTTTCCGCAACCGCTTTCGCCCAAAACCGCAATATTTTTCCCTTTAACAACGGAAAAATCAATGTTATGAATAATTTTTTTATCCGTATATCCGAATGAAATCGTTTTAACCTGTAGCATTATTATAAAATAGAATGTGCAAATTTAATTGCTAATAATTTTAATACATCTTGTTTATAACATTTTTTTAAAACGAAATACGTCAATATTTAAAAGTTTATGTCTAATATTGCAGAAATTATAACCTACTATTTGCATGCGTTTTTTATCTAAAAATTTGACCCTCATCTTATTACTTTTCACTTCGTTATCATTCGGGCAAAGAGTTTACAATAACTTTTCCATTGATGCGAATTATGGTATTTCAGGTGTAAAAGATCCGGGATTGAGTGATTTCTCGCATCTTGACTTCGGAGTGCGTTACATGCTTGGAGACACTTGGGGATTAAAACTTGATTATGGAATGGATAAATTCAGAACACAGAAAGAACCTGTTGAAAAAGGTATTGATGTGTCCCGAATTTCAATTCAGGCAGCCTGTAACCTAACAAACCTTATTGATACCAGAAGTTATTTTTACAGCAGGACTTTTAACCTTTTGAGTCATGCGGGTGTTGGATATTCCATGCAAAAATCGGTAACAATTCCTCAAGGCGGAACGGATGAAATCGGGCATATTATTTTTGGAGTTAACCCGCAGTTCTCGATTACCGATAATTTAGCCGTTGGTTTGGATGCAACAGGAATCGTTCACCTTTCCCAGCACTATTGGTTTGATGGCAATTACACTTACACCAGTCCGGAATTTAAAGGATCACCAAATGGTACTTCCACTTTTATTTACAATTTCACTATCGGGCTTTCCTACACTTTTGGAGAACCATAAAGAACATACCCACAATAAAAAATCCCGGAACTTTCCGGGATTTTTTATTTTTATATTGCAATTACGGTTTTAATTGCCTGCTTCTTTCTTAGCCTCCTGAATCATTTTCTCATTAGCGGTAATGGCGAATTCCACACGTCGGTTTTTACTTCTTCCGGCATCGGTTTCATTGTCGGCCACAGGATCCGCTTCGCCCATTCCAACCGTTTTAAAACGGGAAGCTACCAAACCTTTGCTGGCAAGATAGTTTTTCACAGCTGCCGAACGTTGCTCAGACAAATTCAAATTGTACTCATCCGAACCTTTGCTATCGGTATACCCAAAAATCTGAATATTGGTATCCGGATATTCTTTAAAAACAGGAACCAATTTATCTAAATTCTGCTTTGCTGTAGCGGTAAGAGTTGATTTATTAAAATCGAAATTAACCGAATTTTCACCCAATACCAAGTGAATTCCTTCCCCTACTCTTTCGACTTCAACGCCAGGCAGGGCTTCCTTGATTTCACGGGCTTGTTTGTCCATTTTATTTCCAATCAACCCGCCGGCAACTCCCCCAACTACACCACCAATTACGGCACCTAAAACAGTATTTCCGCCTTTGCCGATATTATTTCCTAAAACACCGCCAATAACAGCGCCTCCTACAGCACCAATTGCGGCACCACGTTGTGTTTTATTGGTATTTTTAGCCGCCTCACAACTCCCTAAAAGGGAACTTAAAGCTACAACACCCGCCAATACATATATTTTTACTTTTTTCATATTGCCTTATTTTGATTTATTAATTAACCTTTTGAAACTGATAAATTACTTCAGCCGTATTTCCGCCAACATTGGCTTTATCAATCAACTGAAAAGAAGTCCCGGTTTGATTGGCTACTTTTAAAACATAACCACCAGTAACTTTTTTAGCTTTTTCGCCATTCAAAAATTTAATGACCATATTTCCCTCCTTATTGATAAACCATGTAATGTCGGAAGAAAAGGCGGCGCAATTCGATTTCGTTAAAGCCATTTGCCCCTTATTATTATTGGAAACGAATTTCCATGTACTTCCAACAAAACATTTCGAATCGGCGATATCGAACGAAGTAACCTTTATGTATTCAGAACCCGGATAAGAAACAGAGGCAATTTCCCAATTTCCTTTCACCGCAACTTCTGATTTCATGTCCAGTTTTGTTGCCTGACTTGACTTACAGCTAAGGGCAAAAACGGACAACAACAATAAAACAATGCTTTTTTTCATAGAAATAAATTTAGTTTCTGATACAAATGTACTCTCAAAATTCAAGAAGGACTAATTTACAAATTAATTATTTGTAAACCTATTGCTACGTCATTTTGTCATATTTTTCAAATTGGTACTGAATTTGTCTATTGAAAAACATCAAAATTAATTTAAAACTCAAAAATATGACAACAGGAAAAATTAACGTTTCGGTAGAGAACATCTTTCCCTTAATTAAAAAATTCTTGTACAGCGATCACGAAATTTTCCTTCGTGAATTGGTTTCCAATGCCACCGACGCCACTCTGAAATTAAAACACCTTACCAGTATTGGGGAAGCAAAAGTGGAATACGGTAACCCGATAATCGAAGTAAAAATCGACAAAGAAGGTAAAAAGCTGCACATCATCGACCAAGGTTTGGGAATGACAGCCGATGAAGTGGAAAAATACATCAATCAGGTCGCTTTTTCCGGTGCCGAAGAATTCTTGGAAAAATACAAAGATTCGGCGAAAGACAGCGGTATCATCGGGCATTTCGGTTTGGGCTTTTATTCTGCTTTTATGGTAGCTGAAAAAGTCGAAATCATCACCAAATCTTACAAAGACGAGCCAGCAGCGCACTGGACGTGTGACGGTAGTCCGGAATTCACCCTAATTCCATCGGACAAAACCGAACGCGGAACCGAAATTATCCTGCACATTGCCGAAGATTCACTGGAATTTTTAGAAGATTTCAAAATCCGTGAACTGCTAACCAAATACAACAAATTCATGCCGGTGCCGATTAAATTCGGAACCCGTAAAGAGAAAAAAGCGTTTGGCGTTGGCGAAGAAGAAAAAATGGAAGAAATTGAGGTGGACAACATCATCAACAATCCAACGCCGGCCTGGACCAAACAGCCTTCAGAATTAAACGACGACGATTACAAAAACTTCTACCGTGAATTGTATCCGATGCAGTTCGAGGAGCCGTTATTCAATATCCATTTAAATGTTGATTATCCGTTCAACCTCACCGGGATTTTGTATTTCCCGAAAATGTCGGCCGATTTACAGATTCAGAAAGACAAAATCCAATTGTATCAAAATCAGGTTTTTGTGACCGATAATGTGGAAGGCATCGTACCCGAATTCCTTACGATGTTAAAAGGAGTTATCGATTCTCCGGATATTCCGTTAAACGTATCGCGTTCGTATTTACAGGCGGATGGTGCTGTGAAGAAAATCTCGAATTACATCACTCGTAAGGTAGCGGACAAACTGAAATCGCTATTCACCGAAAACCGTGAAGATTTCGAACAAAAATGGAACGATATCAAAATCGTTCTGGAATACGGAATGTTATCAGAACCGAAATTCTACGAAAAAGCGGGTGCCTTTACTTTATATCCAACCGTAGACAAGAAATATTTTACGCTGGACGAACTGAAAGAAACCATTAAAGAACAGCAAACCGACAAAGACGGAAAATTAGTTATTTTATATGCTTCCGACAACGATGCGCAACACAGTTATGTGGAAGCCGCCGAAGCCAAAGGATATGAAGTTTTGTTATTGGACTCGCCAATCGTATCGCATTTGATTCAGAAATTGGAGTCCGATAACGAAAATCTGATGTTTGTTCGTGTCGATTCGGATCATATTGACAATTTAATCAAGAAAGAAGACAATCAGATTTCGAAGTTGTCCGACGAAGAAAAAGAAACACTGAAAACCACATTGGAAACCATTGTTCCTGCAGCCACTTATACGGTACAATTGGAAGCAATGGACAGCAAAGCCGCACCATTCCTGATTACACAACCGGAATTCATGCGCAGAATGAAAGAAATGAGTAAAACCGGTGGCGGCGGAATGTTCGGTATGGGCAACTTCCCAGAAATGTACAATCTGGTAGTAAACACCAATTCGGATTTGGCAACATCAATCTTAAACGAAAAAGATAAAAGCGCTCAGGAAAGCTTGGTAAAACAGGCTTTGGACTTAGCAAAATTATCGCAAGGTTTACTGAAAGGCGAAGATTTGACCGCTTTCGTAAAACGTAGTTTTGAGTTGATTAAATAAAATCCAACAGTCTGCCAAGGCAGTCTATCATTCCGACGAAAGGAGGAATCTCATAATTTTAAAAATATTATTATGTGATTTCTCCTTGGGTCGAAATGACAAAAAAGGCGTATTCCAATTTAAATACAGCCTCTTTTTATTCAATAATCCAAAGCAAAACAGGCTTAGCACTTGCCTGCAGCTTTTCATCCAATTTGGTCATAAAAGCATCGGAAACTGCCGGACAGCCCCAACTGAGCGGACTGTAATTCGGAAATATTTCTTTATCGGCTACTTTTCCCCAAGAATGCAAAACAACGACTCTTTCTTCGGCATTTTTGTTGGAAGCTTCTAAACCCTTCAGCCAATATTTCACATTAATTCCCCACGAACTGTAATCCCGTTTCCCGATTTTATATTTTCCTTTCATCGAACAATGACTGTCTACTTTAGTATCAAATTTTGCTTTACTGTATTTGGTCAGATTCGTTTGAAAATGATCGCAGGCGCCATGTGTTACCAGATTTTTATCCACAATTTCAGAAGAACGGAAATCGTAAACATAAAAACGGTTTTTCCCGGAATGAACGCTCAGATCCACTAAAAAATAATAGTCTTCGTTAAAATTATGGCTCTTGCAATACTTTTTGGCTTCCACATGATAATCGGAATATTTAGCTTTTTCATTATTAGTATTATTACAGCAAATAAAAGAAAGCAAAAGCAGAAGAAAGGTTCTTTTCATACGGTATCAAAAAGTTTTAGTGTTACTTTCAAAACACAACTCTTTTTATTTTAGTATGCTTTACTGAAATAATTTTCTTTCCGTAATTTATTCTTCCGTTCAAAAACCGGAACTTTCTGTCTCTAAACAGCATAATTGAAACAAAACACTTATCTTTGCCGGCTTTTTAAAATTGAAAATATGTTTGGGAACAGAGTATTAAAGGGAGTTTTCTTAGTAGGCTTAGGCGCTACAAGTTATGGAATGCTGGCTACTTTTGTAAAATTAGCCTATAGCGATTTTGGAATTTCAGGAAATAAATTTACACCGGCCGAAGTAATCACGGCACAGTTTGTTTTAGGAATTTTAATTGTCCTTTTAATCAATGCCTTTGAAAAATCGAAAAAAGGAAACGAAGTCATTAAAGCTTCCAGAAGCAACATAACACAATTAATGCTAACCGGAACTTCAACAGGTTTAACCAGTATTTTTTACTATCTAGCCGTAAAGTACATTCCGGTTTCCATAGGAATTGTTTTGTTGATGCAAACCGTTTGGATGGGTGTCATTCTGGAAATGATACTGGAGAAAAAAAGACCTTCAAATATTAAAATACTGGCTGTTTTTATAGTTTTAATCGGAACGGCTTTGGCGACCAATTTAATTCAAAACAAAGTGGATTTAGACTGGCGCGGCATCGTTTTAGGGCTTTTAGCAGCTGCTTCCTTCACGACTACCATGTTTGCTTCCAGCCGCGTGGCTGTTGGAATTTCTTCTGCACAACGTAGTTTGTACATGCTTTTAGGTGGTGCTGTAATCGTTTTTATTTTTGCGATACTGACACAACACACCGCTTTCAATTTTGATATTTTCTACAAGTGGGGAATTCTTTTAGCCGTTTTCGGAACGGTAATTCCTCCCATGCTGATGAATGCCGGTTTTCCTAACACCGGAATCGGACTGGGAAGTATTGTATCTTCTTTAGAGTTGCCGGTTTCTGTTACCATGGCATTCTTCGTTTTAAACGAAACCGTTATTTTTACACAATGGGTTGGAATTGTGTTGATTATATTCGCCATTGTTATAATGAATGTAAATTTTAGAAAAAAATCATAGTATTTTAATTTTTTTAATATTTTTTTAAGTAAATTCGTAATAAATAAAACTTTTTATTATGAATCTACCCTGGCATTTATACCTCATGGCTATGCTTTACATTGTTGCTGGTATAAATCATTTCAGGGTTCCCAGACTTTATCATAAAATAATTCCACCGTATTTCCCCAAACCAAAAACACTCAACCTCCTTTGTGGCGGCTCAGAAATTGTATTAGGATCAGCACTTTGCATCCCGATACTTACAAAATTTGCCGCTTTGGGCATTATTGCATTATTGATAGCGGTGTTTCCTGCCAATATTTATATGTATTTAGACGATACCGCCGGTTTGGGCATTCCTTCCTGGTTACGACTCATCCGTTTACCACTACAATTGGCCTTAATCTTATGGGCATATATTTATACCTGAAACTAATTTTAACCAATCAATAATCAAATAACACTATTATGAAAAAACTATTCGCGGAATTTTTTGGAACTTACTGGTTAGTATTTGGAGGTTGCGGAAGTGCTTTGTTTGCAGCGGGCATTCCCGATTTAGGCATTGGATTTGCCGGTGTCGCTTTGGCATTCGGTTTAACGGTTTTAACCATGGCATATGCTGTCGGACATATTTCCGGCGGACATTTCAATCCTGCAGTTTCTATAGGGTTATGGGCCGGTGGACGTTTTGAGGCTAAAGACCTGATTTCATACATTATCGCACAATGTGCCGGTGCCGTTACAGCAGCGGCTACCCTATTTTTTATCCTATCAGGTAAAGCCGGATTCGCGATTGACAATACCAAAGCCGGAGCATTTGCTTCCAACGGATACGGCGCTTTCTCACCAGACGGATATTCCATGTTGTCTGCATTTGCGGCCGAATTCATCCTTACGATGTTTTTTCTTTTGATTATTCTTGGTGCCACTGACAAATTTGCCAATGGAAAATTTGCCGGAGTTGCGATTGGTCTGGCACTGACTTTAATCCATCTGATAAGTATTCCGATAACCAATACCTCCGTAAATCCAGCCCGTTCCACTTCTCAGGCTTTATTCGTTCAGGGCGAACCCTTGATGCAATTGTGGTTGTTTTGGTTAGCTCCCGTTTTGGGCGCCTTGGTTGCCGGATTTGTTTATAAAAACCTGCTTCAGAACAACGAAGCCGAATAAATGTAAAAAACTCAAAGTAAAAGCGATGCAATTGTGCATCGCTTTTTTTATTTTTGATCAATGAATTTGTTTCCACAAGATAAAATCAGCTTCGATTTACCCGATGCCGAAATCGACTACTATCCGCATTTTTTCACGGAAAGCGAAGCCAATGATATCTTTCAGAAACTTTACAGAGACATTCCTTGGCAACAGGACAACATCACTGTTTTCGGAAAAACATACCAGCAACCCAGACTAACGGCTTTATTTGGAAATGAAGGCAAAGCATACTCCTATTCCAACATTACCATGCAACCCCATCCATGGAATGAATTACTGCTGGACATCAAATCGAAAATCGAAAAAGCAACTGGTGAAACATTTACTACCGTTTTACTTAATTTGTACCGCGACGGAAAAGACAGCAACGGCTGGCATGCCGATAACGAAAGAGAATTAGGCCAAAATCCGGTAATCGCATCGGTAAGTTTTGGCGAAAAAAGGATTTTTCAGCTAAAACACAACACTATTAAAGACTGCAAACAAAACCTTCTCCTGGAAAATGGCAGCCTTCTTTTGATGAAAGGCACTACCCAACACTATTGGAAGCACCAGATTCCGAAAACAGCAAAACCAATAAATCAGCGAATAAATCTTACGTTTCGTACAATTTTATAAAACAAAATGCAAAGGTGATTTCCTTTTTGGTCTGATTTTTGTAAATTCATGAAAAATAAAAACTTCGTATTTCTAAAGGTGTTTTTTTAGTAATATTGAGTATCAATTTGTAAACACAACTAAAACCATTTATTGTATTAATTTTTTATCTAATGCAAAAAAGAAAGATTTCAGAAATGGACAACGAAACGTTAGAGCGTGTTGTCACTATGGCTCAGGAGGAAAAAAAACCTTTTGAAGTATTAAAAGAAGAATTTGGGATTTCAGAAAACGATGTCACGGAACTGATGCGGAAAAAATTATCCAAAGACAATTTCGAGCTTTGGAAAAAAAAGGTTACAGCAAGCAAACCGAAACCAAAACCTCTAAAATTCAATGAAATTGAGGATGACGATTTAGACAGCAAATATTATTTTAAAAATAAAATGGATTAACATAAAAAATCTCCTACTTTTAGGGGATTTTTTTATTTAAAACAACCATGAAAACAACTATTACTTTACTCTTATTCTCCTTCGCCTCTTTAATCTATTCGCAAAACAAAACGTTTGTAAAAGAAGAAATAACCGTAAACGCTTTACTGAAAGGTGATCTGTACAGTCCCGAAACAGGAAAAACCAAAAAAACCTTAGTCATTCTTCTGGCAGGTTCCGGTCCGACAAACCGTAATGGAAACCAAATCGGAATGCAAAACAATTCGCTGAAATATCTGGCGGAAGATCTGGCAAACGGTGGATATAGCGTATTTACTTTTGACAAAAGAATCATCGCACAGATTATAGCCGGAAATATCAATGAATCCGAATCGCGGTTTGAAGATTTAATTTCGGACGCCAAAAGCATCGCCGAGCATTTTAAAAAAACAAACAATTACAAAAAAATCGTTTTTGCCGGACACAGCGAAGGATCCTTAGTAGGCATGATTGCCGCGCGTGAAATCAATGCAAATGCTTATATTTCAATTTCAGGTGCAGGAAGATCTAGCGACGAAGTGCTGATAGAACAACTTGACAAACAATTACCTTCGCAAAAGGAAAAAATAACAGCGTCGTTTAACCTGCTCAAAAAAGGCGAAACTTTTAAAAATGAAGTTCCTGTACTGGAATCCGTTTTCAGAGCAAGCGTACAGCCGTATCTTATTTCATGGATAAAATACAACCCTCAGGAAGAAATCCAAAAACTGAATTGCCCGATACTTATCATCAACGGCGACAACGATTTACAGGTAGAACCTAAAGATGCCCTACTCCTAAATCAGGCCAATACAAAAAGTGAGCTGGTTATTCTTAAAAATATGAACCACGTTTTTAAAACCATCAAAGGCGATAAAACAGAAAACATGAATTCCTACTCTAACCCTGATTTGAAAAACGCTCCGGAACTTTCGGAAACCATACTAAAATTCTTAAACAACAGATTGTAACAAAAAACACAACTATGCTACTTATTACTATATCAAAAACGAAATAATGAAAAAACTAATTTGCACATTGGCATTGGCCGCAGTGTTAGTAAGCTGTAAAACGGCACAAAATAACGCGCCGACAATAAACGACGTAAATGTTGCCATTGATTTGGTAAACGTAAACGATGACAAAGTTATGGTGACCATTACCCCACCAACTTTCACTACGGAAACCGTTACATTCCACATTCCAAAAACTGTTCCGGGAACGTATTCGGAAGACAATTACGGAAGATTCATTGAAGCGGTGAAAGCTTATGATGCAAAAGGCAATCTGCTAACCATTACGAAAAAAGACGAAAACTCATGGATTATTGCCGATGCGAAAAAAATCAGCAAGATTACTTATCTGGTAAACGACTCATTTGATGTAGAAGTTTCCGGAGGCATGGGCGGAAAAGATGTATTTTCTCCAGCCGGAACAAACATAGCAGCCGGAGAAAACTTCATGATAAACACCCATGGTTTTGTTGGATATTTTGAAGGAAAATCTGAACTGCCATACAAAGTAACCGTTACACATCCTGCGGCTTTATGGGGCGCAACGTCCTTAACCGATACCGATGCCAGCGCCGATAAGGATGTTTTCATGACTTCCCGTTATGCCGAATTGGTGGACCACCCAATTATGTATTCCAAACCGGATTACACCACTTTTAAAGTAGACGATATGGATATTTTAATTAGTGTATATTCGCCTAACGGAACTTATAAAGCAGCCGATATCACTCCCGCTATGGAAACCATGATGCGTGCTCAGAAACAATTCCTTGGACCGGTAAATTCGACAAAAAAATACAGTGTTTTATTGTATTTGTCTGATATGAAAAAAGCGGATGCAAAAGGTTTCGGAGCTTTGGAACACACTACTTCCACTACGGTAGTAATGCCGGAAATGATGCCGAAAGCAGCCTTATTGGAACAATTAAAAGACGTGGTTTCCCATGAATTTTTCCATATCGTAACGCCTTTAACAGTACATTCTAATGAAATTCAGTATTTCGATTTCAACAACCCTAAAATGTCGGAACATTTATGGATGTATGAAGGAGTAACCGAATATTTCGCAAATCTGTTCCAGGTAAACCAAGGATTGATTTCTGAAGAAGATTTTTACAACCGAATGGTGGATAAAATCGACCAGTCAAAACGTTTTGATGAAAAAATGCCGTTTACCACAATGAGTAAAAACATTTTGGACAAACAATACAAAGACTCTTACTATAATGTTTACTTAAAAGGCGCATTGATTGCAATGTGTGTAGACATCCAAATGAGAGAAAGCAGCAACGGCGAAAAAGGAATTTTAGATTTAATGCACGCTTTATCTGCAGAATACGGAACTAAAAAAGCCTTTAACGATGAAGAATTGTTTGCAAAAATCACTTCATTATCTTATCCTGCAATAGGTGAATTCCTGAAAACCTATGTTTCCGGAGAAACTCCGATTCCTTACGATCAATATTTCGCCAAAATGGGAGTAACACAGGCAAAAGTTAAAAAAGCCGGTAATCCGTTCTTAAAAGACCAAACCACGCCTTATATAACAGTAGATCAATCCACCAAAGAAATCAAAATTCTTCCGGAAATTGAATTGAATGCTTTTATGAAAACCCTTGGAATCAAAAACAACGATATTATCGTCAGTGTAAACGACACCAATTACAACCTTGATAATATTTACGATTTAATCATGTTGAGTATGGGTTGGAAAGAAGGTGACCCGATTACAATGAAAATCAAACGTAACGGCAAAGAGCAGGTTATTAAAGGGAAAATCACCTTGCCAATGGACGAAGTCGAAGGGTATCATGCCACAGACAACAGCAAAGCAAAATTAAAAGAAGGCTGGTTAAAAGGCTAATTCTTAAACTGAATATCAATCCCCGATTTACAAAAGTAGCTCGGGGATTTTTTTATGGATACAAACAGGTTCTTTTTAAGTAATACAATGGTACAAACGTTTCTTTATAGGCGTTTCAATTAATTTTCTTTACTTTGCAACCATTAAAAACGAAACAGAATGAAAAAAATACTGATCGCGGCTTTTGCTTTTTCAGCTTTGGTGGCTTGTAATAAAAAAGAAAACGACAAAAACCTGCACATCACCGGTAAGGTAGAGGGGCTAAAACAAGGTAAACTATACATTCAGCATATCGTTGACAGCTCTTTGGTCCCTCTAGACAGCATTACAATTGAAGGGAATTCAAATTTTGAAAGCAGCTTACAATTACCGGAACCGGAAATGTTGTATCTGTCCTTAAACAGAGGCGTTTCCAAGTCGCCCGATAATATTTTACCTTTCTTTGCAGAACCGGGCGACATGACAATCGAAACCACTTTAAAAGAGTTTTATGCCAAAGCCAAAATAACCGGATCCAAAAACAATGATTTATTCAATGATTTTAAAAAAATCAAAGAACGTTACAGCGACGAGCAAAACAAAGCACTTAGCATGTCTTTATTGGCTAAAAAAATGAACAATATTAAGGAATTGGACAGCCTGAACCAACGAATCGACAAACTAACGCTACGAAGCTACCTTGACATTATTAATTTCACGGTAAACAACGGGAAACACGAAGTAGCTCCGTATATTGCCTTAACAGAGATTTATGACACTAATATCAAGTATTTAGACACGATTCAAAAATCAATGTCTCCTGAGGTTGCCAAATCCAAATACGGAAAACAGCTAACCGAATTCATCGCAAAACGCAAAGCCTCAGAATAATTTAACTTAAAAGTATAAAAAAAGCGTTCGCCCTGGCAAACGCTTTTTTTATTGGCAGTTTTCGAAAAGGCATAAAAGCAAAAAAGGCTTCCAAAATTGGAAGCCTTTTGAGCCGATAGAGGGACTCGAACCCACGACCTGCTGATTACAAATCAGCTGCTCTAGCCAGCTGAGCTACACCGGCAACTGTACTGTTGCTTTTGTTTCAGTAAGAAACCACGCTGAGCGTGTTTGAAAAAATTGAGCCGATAGAGGGACTCGAACCCACGACCTGCTGATTACAAATCAGCTGCTCTAGCCAGCTGAGCTACACCGGCGTCTCAATTATTCAAAAACTCTTATATTTATAAGCGTTCGTGAATTACATTTCGGGTGCAAATATAATGGAGTTTTTCAAACTTCCAAATTCTTATTTACACTTTTTTCAAGATTTTTTCCGACTACAATTTGTTGATTTTTTCAACCAACTGAGTAGCAACAACTTCTAAATCTTTATTAATTTGTCTGTAATGTGCTTTTTTATTTTCAACTTTCTTTTGGTTCACTTTTGTGATCAAACCATCAAAAGAAGCAATAGCCTCATCAATTAACGCATCAGATTCAGCAGTTGGTTTCCCTGTTGTAGTCATCTCATAGATATAAACTGCTTCAATAATATCACCTAATACGAAGTTGATGTCTTTTTTTAAGTTTTTTACGCTTGCCATTTTATTTTGTTTAAAATTTCGTTTGCAAAATTACAACTATTCTTTAGATAATAAGTTAAGAAATAAATATTTCTAACAAAGTAGCTTTTCCAACCAACTCAAAATCAGTCAGCGCAGCCGGAAGCAAAACCGTATCTCCTTTTTGAAACGAATATTTCAAATACGAATTCATTTCTACGTAAAATTCCCCTTCCGTACAAACCAAAACCCTAAAGGAACTCCCATCTTTCGAAAAATGCATTTTCCCGTCAAGCGGAATAACATTTGTCGTGAAATACGGGCAATGAACCGCCAAATTACCGGCATTCACATTTGATTCGTATTTTCGTTGGGCCTGTACCACATCATAAGTAATGGCATCCAAAGCCAGATCGATGTGGAGTTCACGGGGATTTCCCTGTGCATCAACCCGATCCCAATCGTAAATACGATAAGTTATGTCCGAAGTCTGCTGAATTTCAGCGATAAAAACTCCTGCTCCGATAGCATGAATGGTTCCGGTTTCCAAAAAGAAAACATCCCCTTTTTTTACGGGAATTCTATTTAAAATGAAAGGAAGTGATTTCTGCTCCAAATGATGTAAAAATTCTTCAGAGGAAGATTTGCCCTTGAACCCCACAATGATTTCAGCGTTGGCATCGGCTTGTAGTACGTACCACATCTCGGTTTTTCCGAAAGAATTGTGTCTCTTTTTGGCCAATAAATCATTCGGATGCAATTGAATCGACAAATCATCCCGCGCATCTAGAAACTTAAACAATAATGGGAATTCATTTCCAAAACGTTCGTAAACCATTGTTCCCAGAATTTCTTTCGGATACTTTTGAAGCAGTTCATTCAAAGAAACACCGGAAAATTTTCCATTCCCCACAATACTCACATCGCCCGGAACTGTAGAAATCTCCCAACTTTCACCGGCTGTTTGGGTGGTAATCTCTTTATTTAAAAGGGTATAAAGTTTTTCTCCACCCCAAATACGATCTTTTATTATTGGTTTAAAAACCAGCGGATAACAATCAAAACTCATTTACACTAATTTTTTCACTGCTTCCACCACTTTTGGAAAATGGTTTTCCGCGTTCATACTGTCAAAAACCAAACGAACAATTCCCAATTTGTCCACAACATAGGTAACCCTGCCCGGAAGCAATCCTAAAAGGTTCGTAGGCACGCCAAACAGTTTCCTCAGACTTTTATCTTCGTCCGAAAGCAACGTAAAAGGCAATTTGTATTCGGCGGCAAATTTTTTATGCGATTTCACACTGTCACCACTTATACCGATAACTTCCGCTCCTAAATCTTTAAATTCTTCATACTGATCACGGAAAAAACAGGCCTGTTTGGTACAGCCCGGTGTATCGTCTTTTGGATAAAAGTAGATTACAATTACTTTTTTATGCAACACTGAACCGATGTAAAAATCATTTCCGTTTTGGTCTTTTCCTCCAAACAAAGGCAATTTATCGCCAACCTTAATTTCTCCCATTATTCGCCTTTATAGGTTACAAAATTTCGCGGTGTCTCATAAAGCACAACTTCCAGATCGTTTCCGGCCACGATTCGTTTTCTGATTTTATTCCAGATTACAACCACTATATTTTCAGCCGTAGGGTTTAAATCCTGAAATTCGGGAACATCCAAATTCAAATTCTTATGATCGAATTGCGTTTCGACTTCTTCATAAATAATATCCGCCAAATCCTTAATATCCATCACATAACCAGTTTCCGGATTTATTTTTCCGGTCACGCTTACAATCAGTTCATAATTATGACCGTGGAAATTCGGATTGTTGCATTTCCCAAAAACAGCCTCATTCTGCTCCGCGGTCCAATCCTTGCGATACAAACGATGTGCTGCGTTAAAATGCGCTTTTCTGCTTACTGTTACTCTCATTAAATGTTGAAATTAGAATTCAGAAATAGAATTTTAAAGTTTATGCTCTTCAAGGAAATGGTAAAATTCATCGAAAATAATCTTAAACCATACCGTATAAATGTCCGGATGCTGTTCCATGTCGGATTTCACGGCATCAATCGACATCCATTTCCAACTTTCCACTTCATCGGTATTGATACTTGGTTCGTTATTATAATACCCAATCATTACATGATCCAGTTCGTGTTCGGTCAAACCGTTATCGAAAGGTGCTTTATAGATAAACGAAAACAGTTCTTTCAACTCGGTAGTAAACCCCATTTCTTCCTGCAATCTACGTATTCCCGCCTGAATATTGGTTTCACCTTCGCGTTGGTGGCTACAGCAAGTATTCGTCCACAATAAAGGGGAATGATACTTATGATGCGCTCTTTGCTGAAGCATGATTTCATTTTTCTCATTCAGAACAAATACCGAAAAAGCCCGGTGGAGCAATGCTTTTTCATGGGCTTCTAATTTTGGCATTAAACCAATTTGTTCGTCTTTTTCGTTGACTAATATTACGTTTTCTTCTGTCATTTTTTTCAATTGCTCCGTAAAATTACGAAAAGCTATTTTAAATCTACGGCTACTTTAACGTTTCTGCACATTTAATCGCACATTTCTCCCCGTCGATAGCTGCCGAAATGATGCCGCCGGCATAACCCGCGCCTTCTCCGCAAGGATACAATCCTTTAATCTGAAGGTGTTCCAACGTTTCGTTATCTCTCGGAATTCGGACCGGCGAGGAAGTTCGGCTTTCTGGCGCATGCAAAATCGCTTCATTGGTTAGATATCCACGCATGGATTTTCCGAACTGCACAAAACCTTCCCGCATGATTTGGGTTAGAAAACCGGGAAACACTTGCCCGAGTTCCACCGAAGTTGTTCCGGGCACATACGATGTTTTCGGTATATCCTTTGAAACCTTGCTCTGCGTAAAATCCACCATGCGTTGTGCCGGTACTTTTTGGGTTTCCCCAGCCAAATACCAAGCTTTTTGTTCGATTGCTTTTTGAAATTCCATTCCGGCGAGGGCTCCGAATTTGGCAAACGGTTTAAAATCTTCCAGCTTCAATTCGACCACAATTCCGGAATTGGCCGTAGCCTGATCCCTTTTGGAGGGCGACCAACCGTTGGTAACCACCTCACCTGGACTGGTAGCACAAGGCGCGATCACGCCGCCCGGACACATACAGAACGAATACATGCCGCGACCATTGACCTGTTTTACAATCGAATACGGTGCCGGTGGCAAAAAGTCGCCTCTAAAATCACAAGAATACTGAATACTGTCGATTAAACTTTGCGGATGCTCGGCACGAACTCCTAAAGCAAAAGGTTTGGCTTCAATAAATATCTTTTTTCGGTCTAATAACTCAAAAATATCTCTTGCGGAATGTCCGGTTGCGAGTATGATTTTTTTCGCTTCAATTGTATCGCCTTTTTGAGTCACAACCCCTTGTACTTCATTATTTTTTATCAGAATATCGGTTACACGGGTTTCAAACAAAACCTGCCCGCCAAATTCGATTATTTTTTCACGGATGTCCTGAATAATCTGCGGTAATTTATTGGTTCCGATGTGCGGATGGGCATCCACCATAATATCCGGCGTGGCACCAAAAGCAACCAAAAGCGCTAAAATACGATCAACATCGCCACGTTTTTTTGAACGGGTGTATAGTTTCCCATCCGAATAGGTTCCCGCCCCGCCTTCTCCGAAACAATAATTGGAATCTTCATTTACGGTATGTTCCACATTGATGGCTTTCAAATCACGACGACGGCCACGAACATCTTTCCCTCTTTCGATTACGATGGGTTTTACACCCAACTCGATTAACTGTAAAGCCGCAAATAAACCTGAAGGTCCCGCTCCCACTACAATTACTTCAGGAGCGTTGGTTACATTTTTATACTCCGGTAATTCGATTTTATCTTCAACAAAAGGTTCGTTCTGAAAAAAAACATTCAGTTTCAGGTTAATCTTTATCGCTTTCTGACGGGCGTCGATTGAACGTTTTAAAACCACAATTTTTTTAATCTCACTCGAATTTATTCTGAATTGACTTGAAACATAATCAATCAGCAAACTTTCGTTAGCCGCTACTTCCGGGGATACTTGAAATTGAAATTCGCGTGGCATATTGTTAGAATTAAGAAAGCAAATTTAAGTCTTTCCTAATAATTAAATAATTTTATTCTTCAAATTGACAGAATAGCATCCATTATTCAAAAAAAACTTACATTTGCAAATGACTAATTACCAAACTATTAAATATTAATTTCAACACAACTCCTTATGCTAAAAAAACTACAACTCTTTTTATTTCTCATCTCGGCCTCTGCAATGGCTCAAACGTTTACTTCCGGGATGATTGAACAGGGCAACGGAAGCTCTAACATTCTTAGTACCACCACGATTGGTTCGGATGGAAAATTCTATTGTTTTTTTAATGATGGAAATTTTACTCATTCCTCAAACAATGTTAATCCGGTATATCGATTAAAAAGATGGGAATCCGGAACTTCAAGTTGGGTAACTGTTGCCGATTTAGACGCTTCTGTTATTCCGGGTGTTATCATTTCATCTGTTTATACCATGTTTAATGACGGCATCGGATTAGAAATAGATTCGTCTGGGGGATTTCATTTGTTGATGAATGTTTACACCAGTAATGGAACGGAAATAAAATATGCCTATAGCAGTAATGGAAGCAGCTGGACTTACACCACTATTGATCATTCCAACAACCAAACCAACTACAGCTTTGCCAATTTACAACTTAAGCTAGACAGTACTAATCGTCCTCATGTCTATTATATCATAAGGAATGTTGGCACGGGAGGAATTTCAAGCAGAGTATATTCGATAATGCACAAATATTACAATGGAAGTAGTTGGCAAAGTGAAACCGCCTATTCTCAAACAGGAGGAAACGGAACAGGAGCTAATGACATCAACATGATGGCCGCTTCTATAGATGGCAATAACAAATCACATATAGGTTTTGTCGCAGAAACTAATGGAAGTGGTACCGACGGAAGCTTATTATATATTAATAATATTTCCGGAAGCTGGTCTGCCCCGGTATTTATTGCAACCGGCGCCACAAGTAATCCGGCAGCTGACAGAGTCAATATTTTATCAGACAGCAATAATAAGCAACACATTGTTTATAGAGAAAACAGTACTACATTAAAACTAATGTACACAACTAATAAAACCGGTTCTTGGGTTGGAAATCAAATAAACTCCAGCTT
This sequence comes from uncultured Flavobacteriaceae bacterium, assembly GCA_963812405.1. Taxonomy (GTDB): domain Bacteria; phylum Bacteroidota; class Bacteroidia; order Flavobacteriales; family Flavobacteriaceae; genus Flavobacterium. Next base: position 263,446 of record CAWEUV010000002.1, read on the forward strand.
AACTTCCGGAATTATTTCTTCAAACGATAGTTATAATGCATTTACCCGTAATGCTTCTAATGATTTATTTTTAGTGTACAACGCTTCTCCAACTACAACCAATACCGGACAAGTAAATTATGCCTGTCTGTTTAATGGGAATACTACTTGGCAAATTGGTGCCGTTTTTACAGGAAATTCCAGAACCGGGCAATTTATTTCGGCTGAATTCAACAACAGTAAAATCGCCATGATAACTTTTGACCATTTTACAGACCCGGCAGCTACCGGAGGCTCACCTAGTTACGGTCCGCCAAACAATCCAAGACAATTGCAATATGCAACAACAGTAGTAAACAATTTATCTACAAATGATTTCATTAAAACAAATTTCAATATTTACCCCAATCCAACCACTTCGGAACTTCACGTAAATTTTAGTGCGCTTTCCGGCATAACTATTCAGATTTTGGATTTAAACGGTAGGGTTATGCAAACAAAATCCGTTATGGACTCAACTGTAATGGATACTTCCGCATTATCTTCAGGAATTTATTTAGTTAAAATTACATCGGCTGAAGGTTCAGGAACAATGAAGATTATTAAACACTAATTTTGTATTAAACCGCTTCGCGAATAAAGCTCCCGAAGTATTTCATTAAATATGCAACGACAAATAAAACTCATTTGGGATTTCCGTGGACCGGGAGCCGCCAAAACCGCAGAACATCATGAAATTCACTTAAAAGAATACATCGAAATCGAGAAATTACCGATTACCATTACCGGTTTCGAAATTCTTAACGATATGTATGCCATTGCTTACATCGTAGTTAAGGAAGACCTGATGATTAAAATGAGAGATGCTTTGAAACCGCATCGCGGGGAGGTTTATCAGTAGGCTGATTTCAGAGAGCAGAAGGCAGTATACAGATTGCAGGTTGCAGAATAATGCTTTAGATTTTTGTTTTTTTTTACACTTATAAAAAATCCCCGATTGAAATTCAGTCGGGGATTTTTATTCTCTTTTTTCTGTAAAAAACGAAGACCTAGGCACTTACTATAACTTAACAATTCTATAATTCAGGACAGTACCCCCAACAGCTATTTTTGCAAAATAGAAACCACTTGGTAAATCCGAAACAACCATAGAACTCAAAACTTCCTCTTTGGAAAACTTTTTCACAACAGCTCCATTAACAGCATATATCGTTATATTTTCCACCAAATAGTTTGAAGGATTTTCAAGATGTATCACATCTGACACCGGATTAGGATACAGAATAATATTATTGAAATTCTGAGGTTCATTAATTGACAAATTATCCGGAGACAGTTTTACCGCCCAATAGTCGTTTTGCCCTCTTGCGGGAATGGTTATATCGCCTGAAACAGGAGAAGCCGTTGACCCGGATAAAAAATAACCGCCGTCAAGGGTTTGACTAACACTATTAAAACCTTCTCCCAATGTACCTCCTATTGTTTTTTGCCAAAGCATCAGACCTGATGAATTCAATTTAACCACCCAAGAATCATATATTCCAACCACAGAATCCGTTTTTTCTCCCGAAACAGTTGAGTCTGAATCTCCAACTAACACATAACCATTATCAGTACTTTCAAGAACTGAAACAAGATTATCACTACCATTACCTCCAATTGTCCTTTGCCAAAGTATAGCACCTAATGCATCCAATCTTACAACCCAATAATCGTTCAACCCCCTTGAATTTTCAGACTTATCCCCAGAAATATTTGAATAGGAATATCCTGCCAATAAAATACCGCTATCAAAAGTTGAAATAACATCATATAACTGCTCAAATCCACTACCACCATATGTCTTTTGCCAAAGTATAACACCTGATGTGCTCAGTTTTATTATCCAATAATCACTCAAACCACGGGAATTTTCGGTTTTATCTCCTGAAATATCTGAATTAGAATTACCTGCTAAAATATACCCCCCGTCAGTAGTCTGAATTATAGAGTATAAATTATCATTTCCATTTCCTCCGAAAGTTTTGTCCCATTCGACTTCTCCTGAAACACTCAATTTTATTACCCAATAATCATTCAATCCTTTAGAATTTTGAGTTTTGTCTCCTGAAATATTCGAATTAGAATAACCTCCTACTAAAAAACCGCCATCTAAAGTCTGTATAATACTAGTTGCCTCATCCAAAGAACTTCCACCAATTACATTTTGCCACTCTATATTTCCTAAATGATTTAATTTTACAATCCAATAATCTAAACTCCCAATATTATTTTCTGTTTTATCCCCTGAAAATGGAGAATCTGAAGAACCACAAATTACATACCCACCATCATTTGTTTGTAATATGGAATACAGAATATCGTTTTCAGAACCAGTAGGACTTGCTCCTCCAATAGTCTTATCCCATTGCTTCACACCATTTGCATCAGTTTTTACTATCCAATAATCATGTCCTCCTCTCGAATTTTCAGTTTTATCTCCTGAAACATTCGAATTTGATCGTCCTGCAACTACAAATCCACCGTCTGCAGTTTGTTTAGAAACATAACTCAAATTAACACTTGCTCCACCGTATCGGTTTTGCCATTGAATGTTGGGAGCCTGACTGTAACAGAGGCCCAAAAAGAACATAAAAAAGATACTACTATATATTTTCACAATAAATTCATCTCTTACAAACATTAACTTTTATACAGTGTAACTTCTATTATAACACCGGTTTCGGTTTCTTTTTTTCAGATGGAATACATTTACAACAAAATCCCCGATTGAAATTCAGTCGGGGATTTTTATTAAATTAAATAGGCTGTTTAACTTATTTTCTGCTTTCTGCTTTCTGCTTTCTGCTTTCTGCATTCTGCTTTCTGCCTTCTGCTCTCTGCTCTCTGCTTCTGCTTTCTGCAAACTAATTCGCCACTTCACTGATAAACTTAATTCGCATTAATCGCAATTCTTCGGTGTCATAATCACCTTCGAATTCGTCTAAGGCATCTTGTATTTTATCCGAGTGCGATTCCATGAAGTAATCGTGAATTTCTTCCTGTTGGTCTTCGTCTAAAATATCATCTACCCAGTATTTGATGTTCAGTTTGGTACCGGAATACACGATTTGCTCCATTTCTTTCAGGAGCGCATCCATATCCAGTCCTTTTGCTTTGGCAATATCATCCAAAGGCAGTTTACGATCGATATTCTGGATAATGTATAATTTCAGTGCCGAATTTGCTCCGGTGGATTTCACCACCAAATCGTCCGGACGCATAATGTCGTTGTCTTCTACGTAACGGGCAATCAGTTCTACGAATTCTTTTCCGTATTTTTTTGCTTTTCCTTCGCCTACCCCGTGAACGTTGCTTAACTCATCCACAGAAATAGGATATTTTAAGGCCATATCTTCCAAGGAAGGTTCCTGAAAAACCACAAATGGCGGTACCCCTAATTTTTTGGCCACTTTTTTACGCAAGTCGATTAACATTGCCATCAACGCTTCATCTGCCGTACCGGAAGATTTAGCTGCGGTTACAATCGCCTCGTCTTCGTTTTCGTTGTATTCATGATCTTCCGACATCATGAAAGAATACGGTTTCTTAATAAAATCCAATCCTTTTTGGGTCAGCTTCAGAATACCGTAGGTTTCTATATCTTTTGACAACATACCGTCTACCAAAACCTGACGAATTAACGCCATCCAGTATTTTTCTTCCTGATCTTTTCCTTTTCCGAAAAATTTCTGTGTATCGGTTCTGTGCGCTTTAATGGTTGCATTGATTTTCCCGATTAACGTATAAATCACTTCTTTGGATTTGTACATTTCATTCGTGTCGCGAACCGTTTCCAAAAGGGTAACTACCTGGTTTTGAGCTTCCACTTTTTTCTTCGGATTGCGAACATTGTCGTCCATATCGGCACCTTCGCCGTTCACTTCATCGAATTCCTCACCGAAATAGTGCAGTAAAAATTTACGTCTTGACATGGAAGTTTCCGCATATGCCACCACTTCCTGCAACAACGCATACCCGATTTCCTGCTCGGCTACCGGTTTTCCGGCCATAAATTTTTCGAGCTTCTCAATATCTTTATAAGAGTAATAGGCCAAACAATGTCCTTCACCCCCATCACGACCGGCACGACCTGTTTCCTGATAGTAACTTTCGAGGGATTTCGGAATATCGTGGTGAATTACGAAACGAACGTCCGGCTTGTCAATTCCCATCCCGAAAGCGATGGTTGCCACCACCACATCAACATCTTCCATAAGGAACATATCTTGGTGCTTGGCGCGGGTTTTGGCATCCAATCCGGCATGATACGGCACGGCACTGATTCCGTTTACTTGTAAAACCTGGGCAATTTCTTCTACTTTTTTACGGCTCAGACAGTAAATTACACCCGATTTTCCTTTATGTTGTTTGATAAAACGAATAATATCCGATTCGATATTCTTAGTTTTAGTGCGTACTTCATAAAACAAATTCGGACGGTTGAACGAAGCTTTGAATGTATTGGCATCGGTCATGTCCAAATTCTTCAGAATGTCTTCCTGAACCTTAGGTGTCGCTGTGGCGGTTAATCCGATTACCGGAATATCACCCAATTGTTTTATAATGCTTTTCAGATTACGGTATTCCGGTCGGAAATCATGTCCCCATTCCGAAATACAGTGTGCTTCATCTATTGCTACGAAAGAAATCGGTACACTTTTTAAAAAGTCGATATATTCTTCTTTTGTTAACGATTCGGGGGCAACGTATAACAGTTTAGTCAATCCGGAAGTAATGTCTTTCTTCACCTGATTGACTTCCGTTTTGGTAAGCGAGGAGTTTAAAACGTGGGCAATACCATATTCGGAAGACAAACTTCGAATGGCATCCACCTGATTTTTCATCAAAGCGATTAGCGGAGAAACCACAATAGCGGTACCATCCAGCACCAAAGCCGGCAATTGATAACACAATGACTTACCGCCACCAGTAGGCATAATCACAAAAGTGTTGTTACCCGTAATAATACTTTTAACAACACCTTCCTGTAAACCTTTGAATTGGTTAAAACCAAAATATTTTTTTAACTCTTTATGTAAGTCAATTTCGCTTGGCTTCATTATTTATTAATAGGTATTTTTACATAAATTTGCAGAGAATAAAGATACAAAAATCTTTAATATTCACAAACTAATAAAATTTCTATTTTGACAGTCAGGGAAACCATTTTAGCTACGGCAAAAAAAACGATACTATCGGAAAGCGAAAGCATTGCCAATCTTATAAACCTTGTTGATGATGATTTTGCAAAATCGGTAGAACTGATTTACAACTGCAAAGGCCGTTTGATTGTAACCGGAATAGGAAAAAGTGCCATTATCGCTACGAAAATGGTGGCCACATTCAATTCTACCGGAACACCGTCGATGTTTTTACACGCTGCCGAAGCCATTCACGGTGATTTGGGCATGGTGCAGCCGGGCGACGTAATCATCTGTATTTCCAAAAGCGGCAACAGTCCGGAAATCAAAGTTTTGGTTCCACTGTTGAAACGCTTCGGCAATATGTTAATCGGAATGACCGCCAACCCATCGTCGTTTTTAGGCAAAGAATCCGATTTCGTACTGAACGCTCATGTGGACATGGAAGCCTGTCCGAACAATTTAGCCCCAACCAACAGCACGACTGCGCAATTGGTTTTAGGCGATGCTTTAGCTGTTTGCTTAATGGAAATGCGCAACTTTAAAAGCGAAGATTTCGCGAAATACCATCCGGGAGGCGCTCTGGGCAAAAAATTACTGCTTCGCGTGGTAGACATGTTAGACCAAACACATCGTCCGCAGGTAAGTCCGGATGCGAGCATCAAAAACGTGATTATGGAAATTTCCGAAAAACGTTTGGGTGTGACTGCCGTAATCGAGAACAATCATCTGGTAGGCATTATAACCGATGGTGATATTCGAAGAATGTTGGAAAAAAGAGACACATTCAGCGATTTGACCGCAAAAGACATCATGACCAAAAACCCAAAAACCGTACAACTATCCGATATGGTGGTAGACGCATTCAACACCATGGAAAACCACTCCATCACGCAAATGGTTGTTGTAGACAACAATCAGTACAAAGGCGTACTTCATATTCATGACATTTTAAAAGAAGGCATCGTATAATGGCAAAGAATAAATCCGGAAAAGAAATGTCGTTTTTAGACCATTTGGAAGAATTCCGATGGTTGTTAGTAAGAAGCACCATAGCTATTTTATTAGGCGCTTGTGTAGCTTATTATTTCAGTGACTTTATTTTCGACACCATCATATTCGGCCCGAAAGACGGAAACTTTATCACGTATCGTTTTTTCTGTGATTTGGCCAATCAATATGATTTAGACAAAAGTTTCTGCATACAGGAATTACCGTTCGAGTTGCAAAACCGAACCATGGAAGGACAATTTTCCATGTTAATCTGGACATCAATAACTGTTGGATTTGTAATCGCTTTCCCTTTTGTTTTATGGGAACTATGGAAATTCATTAGTCCGGCATTGTATGACAAAGAGCGAAAAAACATCAAACTATTCATTTTTATCGCTTCCATTTTGTTTTTCTTGGGAGTGGCTTTCGGTTATTTTGTATTAACGCCGCTTTCCATCAATTTCTTAGCAAATCTAACCATCAGTGACCACGTTAAAAACGCCATTGACGTTGATTCGTATATCGGATTGGTAAAAACCACCTCTTTGGCAACCGGACTGGTTTTCGAATTGCCGATTGTGATTTACTTCCTGTCCAAATTGGGCATCGTGACTCCGCAATTCCTTAAGGACTATCGAAAATACTCTTATGTAATTATTTTGATAATTGCCGCCATCGTTACTCCGCCGGATGTTATCAGTCAGACCATCGTAACCATTCCGCTGGTGATTTTATATGAAATCAGTATTTTCATTTCCCATTTCGTAACCAAAAAGGAGACACTAAAAACAACATAATATGTCAGATTTAGTCAAAGAATTCAATGATTATCGTTCCAAAATGAACGAAAAATTATTAAACGACAACAACAAAATCGTAAAGCGCATTTTCAATTTGGACACCAATGCCTATATGGAAGGCGCTTTGGATGTAAAAACCAAAGAATTGCTAGGCTTGGTCGCTTCGGCTGTTTTGCGTTGCGACGACTGTATTAAATACCATTTGGAAACGTCTTATAAACAAGGAATCACCAAAGAAGAAATGATGGAAGCCATGGGAATTGCCACATTAGTAGGCGGAACCATTGTAATTCCGCATTTAAGAAGAGCCTACGAATTCTGGGAAGCCTTGGAAAATCAGGAATAATTATTTGTTAATTAGTTGATGCTGTAAACCGTAATTCGTTTATTTGCACAGATAAAAAACTTAGTCACTCAGTAACTTAGCTACTCAGCAACTCAAAAAATGAAATTAAGAGCCGAAAATATAGTTAAAACCTACAAAGGAAGAAGCGTGGTAAAAGGCGTTTCCGTAGAAGTGAATCAAGGCGAAATCGTGGGATTATTAGGTCCGAACGGTGCAGGAAAAACCACCTCCTTTTACATGATTGTAGGTTTGGTAAAACCCAATGCCGGCAATATTTATCTGGACGACATGAACATCACCGATTATCCGATGTACAAACGCGCACAAAACGGTATCGGGTATCTGGCTCAGGAAGCATCGGTGTTCAGAAAACTGAGTATTGAAGACAATATTTTAAGTGTACTGCAACTGACCAACCTTTCCAAAGCCGAACAGGAAGCCAAAATGGAATCGTTGATTGACGAATTCAGCTTACAACACATTCGCACCAATCGCGGGGATTTACTTTCGGGAGGAGAACGTCGTCGTACGGAAATTGCGCGTTGTTTGGCTACCGATCCGAAATTCATTTTATTGGACGAACCGTTTGCCGGAGTAGATCCGGTTGCCGTAGAAGATATTCAGCGCATCGTAGCACAGTTAAAAAATAAAAACATCGGAATCCTTATTACCGACCACAACGTACAGGAAACCTTAGCCATTACCGACAAAACGTACTTAATGTTCGAAGGTGGAATTTTAAAAGCCGGAGTACCGGAAGAATTGGTACAAGACGAGATGGTACGCCGTGTGTATCTGGGCCAGAATTTCGAATTACGTAAAAAGAAATTAGAATTTTAATATAAAAAAATCCCAAGTTATTTGGGATTTTTATTTTATGGTAATAGCCTTTAAATCTTCTTTATTTCCGTTAAACACATTCACATCCACCATTCCTTTTATCCCTGAAATTTGGGCTTTTTCGGTAAACTGCCACAACAGCCAGTCGTTCTGAATCCGTTCTACAAAAAAATTGTAATTGGCAATCCAAAGCGGGTACTCTTTGAATTCATCTTTCAGGAAATCGGTGTAATAACTTTGTCCGGAATAAATAATCGGTTTTACTTTATAATGCTTTTCCACGCGTTTCAACCATCGGCGCAAGCCAACTTTCAGACTGTCGATGGATTGGTTTCGAGGCAGTTTTTCAATATCCAAAACTGGCGGCAAATCGCCTTTTCTTAATCTTACGTTTTTAATAAAATGATCGGCCTGCGCAATGGAATTCTCGTTCGGACGATAGTAATGATACGCACCGCGCACAAAATAATGTTCTTTCGCAGCTTTCCAGTTTTCTTTGTATCGGGCGTCGATTTTATTGCTTCCTGCAGTAGCGCGGATAAAAACAAACGACAACGGAAACTCCTCTTCGATGGTATTGATTTTTTCCCATTCAATTTTCTCTTGATATTCCGAGACGTCAAATCCCACCAATTTGGTGTCGTGACGGCTCAGTACTTCAAAAATGCGGATGTCTTCTATCTTTCGTTCTTCTTCGGAAAGTTCATTGGCGTTTCTATCGGTTTTAAAGCCTAAAAAATACAACAACCCGTGACGATAATTGTACAAACCTCCAACAACCATAACCACAAACAAGACACCTAATGTATACAACAACAGCTTCCCAAAAGGGGTTTGGGTTGTCTTTTTGGATTTTGAGCGGGATGATTTTCTTAACGGCGTTGATTTTTTCGCAGGAACGCGTTTCATAAATTATGCCGGCTTGTTTAAAACCGTATTGTTAAGCACTGAAAGCACAACATAAAACAAAATGATTATCGGAATCGCCAAATACTGGAAAACAGCCAATAAAATCGCCGAAATAGCCAAAAAGAAAACCTGAAGTTTATTCTTTTCCCAACTAAAATATTTCACTTTTAAAGAGAAAAGCGGAATTTCAGCATTCAGCAAATAAGCACTCAAGAAACACAATCCCACAAGAAAATAAGGATTGCTTAAAATATCGGAAAGCCAATCGAACTGATTCGCAAATAAAATCATCGGAATACTCATAATCAACAAGGCATTGGCCGGTGTTGGCAACCCAATAAACGAATCTGTCTGACGGGTATCGATGTTAAATTTTGCCAAACGATAACACGAAGCCACCGTAATAATAAAACCAATGTACGGCACCACAGCCATGTAATAAGTATCGGGTGTTAACGTATAAATATCCTGATTTTCCTGAATATCCGACAACATTTTATACATCACCACACCCGGAACCACACCGCTGGTAACCATATCGGCCAAAGAATCCAACTGAACACCCAAAGGACTTTGTGCATTGAAGATTCGGGCAAAAAAACCATCCCAAAAATCAAAAAAGATACCAAGACATACCAACGAAAAGGCTTCATTGTAATTACCGTTAAACGCATGAATTAACGCTAAAAGTCCTGCAATAAGATTTAAGAAAGTAATAAAATTTGGAATCTGTTTTTTAAATGACATACGTTTTCTTTTTAAACTGACACAAAGTTATACAATAAGTTAATACAAAATGGAGTTTAGTAATTGAGATTTTCATTTCTTTTAAAAAAGCAAACATAACCGGAAAGGCTACAACAAGCCCATTTCGGCACCGTTGGGAAGAATGATTTTTAATGAGCATTTCATCTTAATATAGTATATTTGTCAAAGGTATAACGTAAAACCCTATCTGGCATTCGTTTAGTCAGCATTGTGTAACGGATACTCATGTATATTTGTAAAAAAAACGGCTTTGAAAAAAACCTACTTACTACTATTCCTTTTAACCTCTATAGTAACTAACAGTCAGATTGTTAGAAAATATTCCAATGAATTTATGAGTATTGGTGTAGATGCTGCTGCGTTGGGAATGTCGAATGCCGTAACAGCTCATACCGCCGATGTAAATTCGGGCTACTGGAATCCGGCGGGACTTTTAAAACTGGAAGACAAACAAATCGCGTTAATGCATGCCAGTTATTTTGCCAACATCGCACAATACGATTATGCCGCTTTCGCAATGCCAATAGACGACCGTAGTGCTTTTGGAGTATCGTTAATCCGATTTGGGGTTGATGACATTTTAAACACTACACAACTTATTGACAACGAAGGTAATATTGATTACAACAGAGTCAGCCTCTTTTCCGCCGCCGATTACGGTTTAACCTTTTCCTATGCCAGAGCATTGCCGGTTCAGGGATTTAATTATGGTGTAAACGCTAAAATTATTCGTCGCGTTATCGGAAAATTTGCAAGCTCCTGGGGTTTTGGTTTCGATTTGGGAATACAGTATGAAACGCGAGACGAATGGAAATTCGGACTGATGCTTCGTGATATTACAACCACTTACAATGTTTGGGCTATCGACGACGAAGAATTTCAAAAAATCAAAAATGCCGTTCCAGGGGAAAATCAGGAACCACCGGAAACGTCGGAAATAACCTTACCCAAGGCACAATTGGGAATGTCAAAGAAATTTATCATCCGCTACGATTACAGCCTTGTGGCCGCCGCCAATTTAAACATGCAGTTTACCCGAACCAACGATATTGTTTCATCGAACATCGTCAGTATCGATCCAGCCGTAGGATTTGAAGCCGGTTATATTGATTTGGTTTTTCTTCGAGCCGGTGTGGGGAATTTCCAAAATCAGGTGGACATTTTAAATTCTGAAAAAATAACCTTTCAGCCCAATATTGGTGTCGGTTTCAAATACAAAGGCATTCAGGTAGATTATGCGTTAACCGATATCGGCGATCAAAGTGCCGCTTTATACTCCAATATTTTCTCTTTAAAAGTCGACTTAGGTATTTTCAGATAATGACATCATCACTACTTTTCAAAAAAACATTTTCGTTCTTTTTACTGATTTTCAGTTTTATAACTGCGTTTGGCCAAACTCCTTTTTTATCCGATAAAGCCGAAATCAGCCTGCTAACCTGTGGTACGGGAGAAGAATTGTATTCGCTATACGGCCATACCGCTTTGCGCATTAACGACCCGATAAACCAGATAGATATTGTTTACAATTATGGTGCTTTCGACTTCAGTACACCTAATTTTTACGGGAAATTCGTTAAAGGTGATTTGGAATATTTTGTAACTACAAGCAGTTTCGAAGAATTCAATTACAGTTATGTGTATGACAACAGGGATATTTTTGAACAAAAGCTGAACCTTACTCCCCAACAGAAACAAAAGATTTTCAGCGAATTGAATGAGGTTCTTGCCTCGGAAAAACGTTTTTACACCTATAAATTCATCGACCGCAACTGTACCACGATGGTACGCGATGTGATTAATAAGGTTTTAGCAGAGCCCATTTCCACGAAAGTTCCCGACACGCAGAAAAACTACCGTCAGATTTTATACGATTACCAAACCGATAAATTTTATGAAAATCTGGGAATCAATTTGATTTTCGGCGCTAAAACCGACCGTCAATCCGACCAATTGTTTCTACCGATAGAATTATTACAAGGCATTGAACAAACCAAAATAAACGGAAAACCATTATCGGACGCTACGGTAACCGTATTCAAAAGACAAGATATTAAAGCACCGCAATCGCTTTGGAATAATTTTTACACTTTTGTGCTTGCAATGCTTTCTATCGCTTTTCTTGCCTACAAAAAGAAATCTGTAGCGATTATATACCTAACAATTATTGGTTTATTGGGGCTTTTCTTTTCATTAGTCGGACTGTATTCGCTGCATGAAGAAGTATTGTGGAACTACAATGTTTTGGTTTTGAGTCCGCTCTACTTACCATTGGTTTTCGTCGTTTGGAAAAAAAATGCAGTTTGGACCAACCGAATCGTACTGTTAAACCTCGGATTGATTGCAATTTATTTGGTTTACATGCTCAACAAAGCTCATTTGATAATGATGGTACCGTTTGCAATCACATCTCTTGCGGCACTTTGGAAAGTACGAAAAGAAACACTTCAGAAGTAATATTAATTACAGTTATTACGACGAAAGAGGAATTACACGGCTTCCTACTAACTGCCTTCTGCTATCTAATTCCTGCTAACTGCTATCTGCCTTCTGATTACTGTCCTCTAAAGAACAACACCGTACTAAGTGTTTTCACTACAATATTCACATCGAGGAATAAACTGCGATTTTTGATGTAATACAAGTCGTATTGTAGTTTTATCAGACTGTCGTCGATGGTTTCGCCATACGAGTGTTTTACCTGCGCCCATCCGGTAAGTCCCGGTTTAATGACATGGCGTGTTTGATAAAACGGCATGATTTCGGCAATTTGATTTACAAAAACAGGGCGTTCCGGTCGTGGCCCGATTACTGCCATATCCCCTTTAAGAATATTGATAAACTGCGGAAATTCATCGATACGGGATTTTCTCAGAAATTTACCAAAAGGCGTAACTCGGCTGTCGTTCGCCGCTGCAAAAACAGCACCATTGGCTTCGGCGTTGGTTACCATCGATCGGAATTTGTAAATTTTGAAAGGAATACCGTTTTTCCCTACTCTTTCCTGAGTGTAAAGTAACGGCCCTCTATTTCCCAACAGATTCGCTACAAAAAGAAACGGCAGCAATAAAGCGCCAATCAATAAGCCGATTAAAGAAACAATAATATCGAAAAGGCGAATGGCGTACAAGTACAACTTATTCTGATTGCTTCTGCTAAAAGGAAAATATTTATAAAAATCTTTTTCCGAAAACTGTACCGGAAGACGATAGGTACTCATTTCATATACTTGCGAATACTCACGAATGACAACACCTTTTTCCAAAAAAAACAGCAATTTATCGTATACCTCAACCGGAAACTCATCAGTCGATTTATTAGCGATTACGATTTCTGAAATAGAATGTTTTTTTATAAAATCCTCTAACATTTCAAGCGAAATCTTTTGCAGTTTCACCTTCTTCTTAAGCGATTCCTTCGTACTGAAATATCCAATTACCTTATAATTAGGATCGGCTTTTTCCAGTTCATCCACCAAACTGTCAACCGTTTTATCATCTGCTAAGAAGAATACATTTTTATAAAACCGATGCGAAGCTAAAAACTTCTGATATACCATGCGCCACAAAAAAAGTACTCCAAGAATAGTCGCATAAAAAAAGAGAATCTGCAATCTGTTTTTAGGCAGCGATGGCGTTAAAACGGGTGTTAAAAGATAAACGGAAACGGTTGTCGTAGCGGTTAGGATAATACTTTTAATAATTTGAAACTGATTTCCAGCCACCTGAAGATTGTACATTTCAAATATGGTACCAAACAAAAGCATGTAAAAAGCCAAAACAAAGGCCCAATAGTAATTGTGAATGGAAAACCTGAAATAATCAAACTGGAAACAATTGCTCAGGAAATAAAGTGCCAACAGCACCAGCAGCACGTCAAAAAGACGGAGAAGTATCTTGCGCTCCGAAATTTCAAAATGTATTTTTTTCCTGTTCGTCATTCTCAAATCGATATGATGCAAAATAACGAATTATTAAAGAAAAAAGCACAACTAAAAATGAAATAACAAAATAATAGAAAAAACTTAAAAATCAAGACAATAAATCCTTCCATTGTTCTTTTACAGCATCCCAATCCCAACTTTCTGCTTTAATTCGGGCCTTACGAACCATTTCCTTAGTCATCTCAGGATTTTCAATCAGTGACACAATCGCATCTACCATACCAATACCATCATTATCAGCAACCAACAAAGCCTCCTGATTATTCTTCAATAAAAAAGGAATCCCTCCAACATCAGTGGTAACGACCGGAAGCCCTAAAGCCATTGCTTCCATAACACTAACCGGGGTATTATCAAAATGAGTGGTATTGATGAAAATATCGTATGCTGCCGCTAAAGCAATCCATTCTGCCTTTGGAAGTTGGCCTGTAAATTCAATTTCTAAGCTTAAAGATGCTGCATATTTTTTCACATCAGCATAACTGCCGTCTTTATCAGGTCCCACCATACAGAGTTTCGCTTCAGGATATTTCATTTTTATCTTATGGAAAACCGTTACCGCCATTTTTGGATTATAAATCCGACTAAATGCCCGAACCCATAGTAATTTGGGAGCAATCCCATTTCGTTGTTTAAAGGGGTAACCGCTTATTTCAATACTATTAGGTATAAAAACGATATTGGTGTATCCAAACTTTTGAAATTCATGAAGGAGATAATTAGAAGGAGCTACATTTCGATAAGCATAATTAAAAATCAAACGTGACAGTCCTGGATTCTTTTCGAGTCTTTGTGGTAAATTACCGCCATGAAGAATAGGGACGTACTTTTTTTTCAATATCCGACACAATTGACTCACTAAAAAGGCATACCAAAAAGCTGAAGTACTATAAGTATCAATAAGTACGAAATCGCATTTTTGATCTTTTACCACGCTCCACAACATGTCCAAAAGTCGCAGGACAGGATTTTTTACTGAAGAAGACGTTTCAATACGATATCCCTCTTGTGCCAAATGACTGCTTAGTGTTTCTACAGTGGTAACATTAAGCCCTCGTCCGGAAAGTTTATTCCCTATGTACAGAAGGTTTTTCAATGGCATATATTTTTAAAAGTGAAAGTGCGTATACAAAAGCAGGAGCAGCCAATCGCATGGCGGCGTGATTAATGGTCAGTAGCCAAAAAACCACAAAAGACAACAAAAACAAATGCTGTCGGTTATCCAGATAGGCTATCAAGGGGGTTATCAGTAATATCAAAAGACAAATTACCCCAAACATTCCGTGTTCTGCCAGCATTCGACTTATTTCGTTGTGTGAAGCAGCTACAATTCCTGTTGTTTCTTCTCGATATTCTTTATTTTTACCCACACCGATTCCTAAAATCGGGTTATCTAAAAACATTTGCAATTCCGACTCAATCAGTCGTTCCCGACCGGTTAGTTTACTTTTTTTAACCCTCCCTCTGGCATCTTCATTGGCATAACGTTTGTCTATAAGACCACCGGTTTGTATCGAACTGTACGTCCAAATCCCTATCAAAAGCAAAACTGCAATTACTACAAATCCCATGATTTTTGATCTCGCGGTAGATTTCGTTGTTAAAAAAAGTACTCCCAAGAGTAGTAAAATCATTACTCCTCCAGCAATAATACCGCCTCTGGAAAAAGTTACAATCCCTCTAAAAGTGATAATTCCTAAAATAAAGACATCCAAAATTTGTTGTTTCCTGTTTTTTGACAAGATCATGATTTTGGTGAAAAATAAAAAAATACCCAACCCCAAAATAGTTGAAACCTGATTAGGCCCAAACCCTCCCGAGGTAGCAAAATTGGATTCTGTATTGGTTACCACATCTTTAATACTTGGGGTATACAGGTACATATAGGTAACTGTTGTTAAAATTGGGAAAGCCAAGGCATGCATAACCCCCATTAATTCAGACAACGTGATTTTTCTTCGGTAGCAATAAATTGCGGAAACGGCCAGACAAACCGGACCAATAATATTAAAAGTAATTGCTTTACGAATGTCTGTTTCAAAATTAAGGGTAAACATTCCTAAAATAATACCCGGCAAAAGCAAAAGCAGGAAAATCCAATAAGGTGTGGCGTTTTTAGAGAATCCTTTGTAAAACATCCCTAAAATCAAACTTCCCATAACGACATACTTGGCAAACTGTTCTCCAAAATTACCTTCCGTCATCCTGAGAACAACCTCTGCTCCAACTACATAAGCAGCAACATACAACGCTTCATTGTTAGCATTCTTATTTTTTATCAGGATATAAAATCCAACCAAAACAATTGCCAAGGCGTACAGTTTGGAGAAAAAAGGCACTAAAAACACGCTCACTCCAATTAAAACATGAAGGATAACCAGTACAGTATAGGAAAGCTGCCTCCGTTCCATTTTATATCGTTTCAAAAAATTCTATTGCTCTATTAATAACAGCTTTTTCGGAAAACCGTTCGGCTACAAAACTATTCAAATTAACTGAAAATTTGTCCCGTAACATTTTATTTTCGGCTAAAAGATCCAATTTTGTAAGTATTTGATTATTATCGGTTGGCGAAACCAAAAAACCACTTACTTCGTCGATAATAACTTCGGGACAATAACCAACATTTGTTGATAAAACGCAAAGCGAGGCCAAGCCATATTCCAAAAGAGTTACTGGAAAACCTTCGTATGTTGACAATAAAACACCTATATCGGATTGCTGCAAAATAAAGGTCACATCGGTACAACTTCCATAAATGAAAACATTTTGCTCCAACCCCTCTTTTTTAATGAACTCCTTAAGTTCGGAAGCATACGAATCGTTATTATCTTTTCCTATAAGGTGAAGTGTCCAACCGGATTGCAGAGCCTTTGACTGCGCAAAAACCTTTAATAAAACAAGATGATTTTTAGGCATTCTCAAATTAGCCAGGCAAACTATTCTTTTTCCCTCAATCCCTTTCAGAAAAGTAACATTTTCAGATTGTTCTTTACCGGATGCAAAATTTGGAAGATATAATATCTTTTGGGTTTTAAGATGCTCTTTGGCCCAGCGCTCCAAATCAGTATTACAGGCAATGGCTGCACTAAAAAATGAAGACAATTTTACAATTCTTCTATTATCAATCGAGGGCAAACGCAAACGGTTTCCGTTATGGTCATGCCATACAATTTTAATTTTAGGATAAACCATTTTTACCAAAACGGCTAAAAAAAAAGAACTGCTATGCGCATGAAGTATCGTAACTCTATTTGTTTTAAGATAGTTTCGTAAACGCAAAACCGCAGGAACATCTAAAATTGCTTTTTTATTCAAAAACAAATAAACTACTTTAGAATCAAGTTGCGTTTTTAATCCTCCTTCAGAACGGGTTGCCACAAGTCCTGAAAATTCAATTTTTTCAGCTAAAGCATTAGCATAGTTTACAGCCATGCGCTCGGCACCTCCTGCTTCCAGACTATCTATTAACTGTACTATTCGCACTTGTTTTTTTTTTTTGCTTTTATGCGTACTTTTCAAATATTACTGCCCTGACAATTTCAGAACAGCTGAAAAATTCTGTTATGGTTTTTCCAAAGAAGGAACTGTAACCATTTTTTTAATCTCTGCCTCAAAATAATCCAAAGTATATTGGCGGGACCAATGTAAGGCTTTTTCAGCTTTTAACTGATACATTTCCGGATGATTGATACAGGCTTCCAGTTCCGTAAGGTCTTGGTCAATATCCATAGTCAGCATAATGCCTCGCGTCCCATTAGATAACATTGTTGAAATACAGGATACTTGAGAAACTACCGGCACACAGCCCCAAAACATTGCTTCGGCAACTACTTTAGGCCACCCCTCACTTTTTGAAGGCAATAGCAGAAAATGACTTTCCTGATACGCTTTTTTGATAGTTTCCGCCAATTGATTTCCTTTCAAAACAATAAAATCAGTCAAATTATTCGCAGCAATATAGGTTTCTAAGAGCTTTCTTTGCTGTCCGTCGCCATACAAATCCAAGTGCACATTATACCCACCGGCGTGTAAACTTTCAACCATTTTAATGGCATACAAGGGCCGTTTCCCTTCTGAAAGGGTACCGACAAATAAAAAACGAATAACCGCTCGATCCTGCAAAATAATTTTTCGCAAAGAAACATCCTCTTTATCTCTTTCAGTGTAAGATGCCGTAAAAAAAGGCTTTATATTTTTAGAGCTGCCCTCCCATTCCCCATAAACCAATACCCGCATATTTCGGGTTAAAAAAGTATTCGCTAAAATCCATTTTTGAAGGCGATAACTCAAAGGCTGTTTCGCGTTAGGATCCCAATTCCCAGCATATTTAGCTGTTTTTGGAGTATTCGGAAAAAAAATCTGAGCCACACATCCTAACAAGCCTATGTTTCCGGGACAACGCAAATGAATGTGGTCTGCTTTTCGCATGGCCCGTACAATAAGCCATAGGTTCAATACGGCTGCGATTATAGTATGAAGCACTGCTTTTATGGAAGTAACATTAAAATCTTTTAAGACAACTGGAGATACCGTTTCAAACGGAATTTGTGTAACCAACAACCCTCGATCGGTTTCCCAAACAGGACAACAAAACTGAATGGTATCGGTATGCTCAGCCCAAATCGCCATTTCTTTTACATAAGGACCATAAGCCATCCAGCCGTTGTTTGACGGAATTAAAGGAGCGGCAGAAACAACAAGTAATTTCATTAGATATAGCCCTCCGAACCTTTTAAAGAAACTTCCGTTGCCGGAACACCCACAACAACCGCATTAGAATTCACATCGCTGGTCACCAGCGAACAGGCACCGATAACCGCATTATCTCCCACAGTAATCTTTCCCGCCACTACAGCATTAGCTCCTATATAGACATTGTTCCCTATAACCGGAACCCCTCTTTTCTCTCCCGTTCCGGAAACACCAATAGTAACTCCTTGGGAAATATTACAATTGTTACCGATAACGGTTTTTGCATTTAAAATGATACCTCCAAAATGCCCGATGTAAAAGGAATTTCCTATGGACACGGAAGCGGGAATCGAAATCCCTGTTAGTATTTCAATTGCTTTTTGCCATAAAAGACAAACGAAAAGCAATAACTGTCGAAGTACGGGAATGTGCATTTTTCTATATACTGCCCGAGCTATTCGATACTGGAAAATTGCCCAAAAACCTTGGGTAAAGAAAAGTATAGTAATAAAATTACCTCCGTATTTTTTATATTTTTTATAATCCGATACTATCATTTCTTGCTTAATGATTTGAAAAAATCAATATTTTCAGCAACCAATTCCGATACTGAAAATCGTTTTTGAACCTCTTTTTCTGCATTTTTGCCCATTGCAGAAGCTGCTGCTTTGTCCGTAAAAATACGAAGAATCTTTTGAGCGATATCGTTAGGGTCTAACGGATTACACAAAAGTCCTGTGACCGTATCGGTAATAATTTCAGGCCCCGGACCTCTATTTGTAAAAACCACTGGTTTTGCCATAGCCATAGCTTCGGGAGCGACTAAGCCAAGGGTTTCCATATGAGATGGAAAAACACAAACTTCTGCTTCAGCGTATTTTTTTGCAATCTCACTTAATGTCAATACTCCTTGAAAAAAAACACTTTCAGCAACAGGACCAAGTCTTGGAAGCTCTTTTTCTTTTAAAAACGTAACAAAAGAAGCCCCATCCGGGAAGAACCAATCCCTACCGTAAAGATGTAATGTAGCATCGGGAAACTCCTCTTTTACCAATGGAAAAGCCTGAATAAGCTGACGCACCCCTTTCTTTTCACAAATAGTCCCTGCAAATACAATTTTATGAGGAATTATATCATTAAGCATAGGCTTAAAAACAGCTGTATTAATGGGATTATTAATGTAACCCAACGGCTTATTATGATAACTTAGGTACTTTTCAGTATGGTTTTTCACATACTTTGAAACGGCTATAAAAGCATCTGCTTTGGCAAAAGACCTTTTTTCCTGAAACCCTTTCCACCAGTTAACCCCTCTGTTTTCGGCTTCGGCAAAAAAATAATGACCTCCGTGCAAACGAATTACATATTGTATGTCTTTTATTTTGGAAAGAAACGCCAAACCTGATTCGGCACTTTCCACGATATCAATAGGGTGTTGTTTGTGAATTTCCCTGATTTTCCCTGAAACAGCTTTAGAATTCATCCACCAGGACAATCCTTTAAGTTTACTTCTATTTAATCGGTAAATCCTAACACCTGATTCCATCAATTCTTCATACTCCGAAGTGTAATTCATCCCTACCACACTCACTTGAATGCCGTTTGCTGCCAAAGCTTCCCCAATGGTTTTAACAAAACTGCCCAATCCACCATGTGGAAAACCAGGTTTGGGATATTCGTGAGTTATGAAACAGATGTGCATATCGGTTAATCTATATTTAATTGCTTTCGGATGGCAACCGAAGCGTTTTTATAATCGGCAATAACAACAGTTTCCCATTGCTTCATCGCTTTACTGTTGAACGGTTGGCGCAGTTTTTCAGCTATCTCATCAGGATGGTTGAGCCAAATTACAGCTTCACTATTGGGCATGCTTCTGAAATGCTGGTATTGATAAATCGTTTTAACAGACCAATTTGGATTTTTTTTATGTTTCTGATCGTAGTTGATAAAAATACACGGTTTATCGAACATGGCAAAATCAAAAGCCATGGTAGAACCTACATTTACCACAACATCAGAATAGTAAGCGGTACTTACCAAAAGTGAAACATCATCCCGTGAAGGATACACCATACTCCATGCTGAAGAATTCTTAAAAAGCCAAAGTGGGGTTGCCTCTTTTATTAATCCGCGGTGTTTTTTTACTACAGCTTCAAATCGTCCGGACAAATCCACTGGGCAACGACGCAAAAGGAGCTGATACTCGTTTTCCAGTCCTGCTTTAATCAATGCTTCTGCAATATCATCAAGGTATTGAGGGTCATCGGGAGACGTTTTGATATCGTCTCCGGAATAGCAAATTATTTTTTTATTGCGATCCAAGCCGTATGCATCATAAAAAAAATCCTTTGGAATAATTGAATGTGCCGACTCATAACATTCAAATTGTGGCGTTCCAGTAACAACAACCTGTGTTTGATTAATCTCAGGATAATACAACTCTACTTCTTTTTTCATGTAATCGGACCAAACCAGATATTTATCGGCCCGTAATGCCATTCTGGCTTTAGGAAGGTTATCCCACGAATAAATCACGGTTGATGTTTCGATACCCAAATCAGCAGCCGCAGCAAAAATAGTAGCACACTGCAATCCTCTTTGATGAGAACAGAACAACATATCCGGTTGCACTTTTTCGAGTATTTCTTTCACCTCTTTATAAAAAAAAGTTCCTCGAATGGCTTTCTGATAAAACGACTCCAAAGCAAGAATAGTATCGTATTTTTTTATAAAAGGAGCAGTAATTTCGATTACCTTATAAAAAACTTTTTTAGAAAAACTTTTATGGTCCCGATTCCAATTGGTCAAGATGGATGGATTTCCAGTTTTATTTGAATTACGGTACAAACGCGACAAGCATATTAACTCCCTCAAAAATTTTTCTTTAAGGGATTCATTATATTTTGGTATCTGGAAGGCCTGAGAAAGTCCGGTTAGTTTTTTTACATCGGCTGCTGTTTCATCATCGAAATTGTGAAACAATATTAGTTCTGCTTCGGTATTTTTAAAAACATCCGAATACAAATAATTCCGAATCCCGACACCATCCGGGAATAACAATAAAATTTTATTTTTTCTCATTTAGAATTTCATTTGCAACCAATCGCTTTGTAAAGAGTAGTGCTCCTTGCTGGTTTAGATGAGCACAATCATAAAACAAGGTATCGCTATAACCTGTAGAATAATCCTTTAACTCCGGTAATTTTGTTTTTAATTTTCCAATATACTCTTTATTTTCAGCTATCGAACAGAAAGGGGCGCAAAATAAAACCACCTCAATCTGATGCTCCTTACAAATCTTCTTAATGGCTTCCACTGCTGTATTGGTTTCCGAAATGGATGAAGGCAAAGAATACTTCCCAAAAGAACGGTTGCCTTGTTTGGGTGTAAATCCTTCTCCGGGATTAATTTTCGGTTTCTTATTCATGGCCGAAAAACAAAATTCACGGAACCCAATTTTAGGAGCGGCCATCATGTACCTGTAAAAAGGAATATAACAATTCGCTTCGAAATTTGGAGTATTGGTGGAACGCAAATGCTCTTTAATAACCGGATGTTTAATAAAAGGCATGGCTTCTGAAAGGGCAATCGGCGATCTTCCTTTGTCTTCAAATTGATAATCCACCTGTAAAAAAAGTTTTTGCATTCTAACTCCCTGATGCAGTAACAATTTCAACTGCAATAGATTGTCTTCCAAATGCGCGCCTTCCATACCCAAATTAACGGCTCTTTTACCGGTTAATTGTTCTACTTCTTTTGTATCGATATGATTGGCAACACGAGAAGATCCCAAAAAAACATAATCAATCGTTTGCGGTTTAAGTGTAAGGATGTATTGGAACTTATTTCTAGGTGGAGCGGTTTCATACACACGAGTGAATAAATAGTCCATTGCATATAACAACACGACAACACTACCTATCACTACCGCTAAAGAATATAAAAACTTCCTCATTAAAACTGAAAATAGATAAAATCCGCAGCATTTGTAAATGCTCCAAACAATAATAATCCCAAAAGTACCAATACTAATCGAATGTAGCGAAACTTACCGAAAAAAGGGTGCTCTTTTTCACGGGAAACCCATTCAAAAACAATGAATAGTCCCAAAAGCCCAACCAGTTCGATGGTATAACGATCGATTGACAAATAAGCTATACCTCCTTTAAAATTAAACAGAAAAATATTTTTTATGTACTGTAGGGCCATGGTAACGGTTTCTGCTCTGAAAAAAATCCAAGCAAACATTGCAAGGCAGAATGTCAGCATCATACTGAAAAATTCTTTAACCGTAGGCCATTTTTTCCCTTTTGCAACGATATCAATATGGTTTCGGTTACGGTTGGACAACAACAAAGGCATAAAATATACGGCATTGAGCAATCCCCAAATTATAAACGTCCAATTGGCGCCATGCCAAAAACCGCTAACTAAAAAAATGATGAACGTATTTCGTACTTTCATTAACGTTCCTCCCTGACTGCCTCCCAACGGAATATAAAGATAGTCCTTAAACCATGAGGAAAGTGATATGTGCCATCTTCTCCAAAATTCGGCGATATCCCGGGAAAAGTAGGGATAATTAAAATTCCGAAGTAAATCAATTCCGAAGAGTTTTGAAGTTCCCAAAGCAATATCCGAATATCCGCTGAAATCCCCATAAATCTGAAATGTAAAATACAGGGCACCAAGTAACAAGGTTAACGAATTCGCACTTTCATAAGTATCAAATATTTGATTGGCATAAGTAGCACAACTGTCTGCAATTACAATTTTCTTGAACAATCCCCAAATAATCTGATGTAGCCCGTCGATAGCTTTATCGCTATTGAAAACTCTTTTTTTCTTGATTTGCGGCAGTAAGTGCGTGGCCCGTTCGATAGGTCCGGCAACCAACAAGGGAAAATAACTCACAAAAAGGGAATAATCCACAATATTGCGTTCCGGTTCGATACGTTTTTTATAAATATCAATTACATACGACAACCCGTGAAAGGTATAAAACGAAATCCCCACCGGAAGAATTACCTGCAAGGTCCAGAAGTTAGCTTGAAATCCAAAACCGGACAGCAGATCGGCAAACGATTGGGCGAAAAAATTATAGTATTTGAAGATGCCTAAAAAACCAACGTTAATACTAATACTCAGCCAAAACCAGAATTTCCTGATACGGACAGTCGAAGCATCCTGCATTTTCAATCCGGTATAATAATCCAATCCCGTGGAAAATACCAGTAAAAAAAGAAATCGCCAATCCCAACAAGCGTAGAAATAATAACTGGCTACCAAAAGCAACAGGTTCTGAAGCTTTAACGATCTGTTATTTACGCCCCAATAAAGGGCAAATACCAACGGCAAAAAAATCAGATATTGCAGGGAATTAAAAAGCATTATTTATCTCTAAACTGTTTTTGATGGTTCAGTTGCCAAATATCGTTGTTTTCCAACGATTGCAAAAACAATTGCGCACTGTTTCCTTTACCAAAATCACCATCGGTTTTCTGTACTTTATGGGTGTCGATAATGTCAAGTGCTTTTTTAATACTTCTTTTATCGTAATCAACATTAAGGATATCGGCATGAAGCGCCCTATTTTGCTGACGCGTCCCAATATTAATAATCGGTAAACCGTAATAAGGCGCTTCCCGAATTCCGGCACTACTGTTCCCGATGATAAATTGTGCTTTTTTTAATAACGTTAAAAAGTATTCGAAACGAAGGGACGGGAAAACACGAAAACGTGCATTGTCTTTCAATCGTTCATACGCTTTTAAAATGGCGGTACTTCCCAAATCATTATTGGGAAAAATCACCACATAGTTGTGAGTGTCCTCCAGTAAAGCTTCAACAAAATCATCGGCATATTGTTGCATGTATTTGGCTTCCGTGGTTACCGGATGAAACATTACCACGGCATATTGGTCGAAAGTAATTTCATAATAGTTCTTCGCCGTTGCCAAATCCGGCAAGGTATCGGAAAACATGATATCTACATCAGGAGATCCTATGGTAAATACCGATTCCGACAACTCGCCCATCTGAATGAGCCGTCTCTTAGCCTGTTGGTTGGAAACAAAATGCACATGGCTCATTTTACTGGTGGAATGACGAATCAGTTCATCAATCGTTCCCGAAACTTCACCACCTTCTATGTGCGACACTAAAATATTATTCAACGATCCTACAATGGCTCCTGCTAAAGCTTCCACACGGTCACCGTGAATAACGATCATGTCTGGAGTACAGGTTTTAACATACGCCGACAATCCTTCTATGGTTTTGGCTAATGTTAAATCCATCGTGGTTTCGTGGGTATGATTTTCAAAAGTATGTACATTGGAAAATCCGCAACGTTCAATTTCTAAAAGCGTGTAACCGTATTCCTGTTGCAAGTGCATACCGGTAACAAATACAAAAGCTTCAAAATCCGGATGATCTTCCAGAATTTGAAGTAAGGATTTTATTTTACCGAAATCCGCTCGGGTACCGGTTAGAAACAATACTTTTTTCATTTCAATTACTTTTATGCTCAATGTTTTTCAGCTCCCCTCTCAAGAGGGGCTGGGGGTGTGTTTTCAAAATACATTTTTTTCAAAAAAAACACATATCAATTTTAAATCAAATCCTTCAACACAATCTCCTTCAGCTTCTCCCTCCAAAGGGGCTGGGGGTGTGTCATTCCACATCCGAAAAATCCAACTGCTCATCGTTTTCAATATCGCGAGTAGCCGTTTTCCCCAAAAGGCTTTCAAAATGTTCGGCAAGAATTTTTCCGGTTCCCGGACGCTTTACCCAAATATTCTCTTTGGTCAAGACCTCGCCTTTTTTAATGGGCGCAATGGAACAAACCGTAGCAAAAGCAAAATCGATGGTCACCTGTTCTTCATCGGCCGGTTTTTTGGTACCACCCCGCATTAAAGCCATTTCGGCACTGTTTACAATCAGTTCTTTCGTTGTCTGTTCGTCCATACTGCAAACGATATCCGGTCCGGTGCGGTTCATGTGGTCGGTAAAATGACGTTCTAATATCGAAGCGCCCAAAGCCACAGCTCCCAAACAGGCATTATTGTTTAACGTATGATCGGACAACCCGAAAACCTTATCAGGAAAAGCCTCGTGCATTTCCATCATCGCGCCGAAACGCACCAAATGAATCGGCGTTGGATACAAATTGGTAGTATGCAGGAGCGCAACCGGAACCTTATGCTTATCGAAAATAGCGACCGCTTTACGAATGCTTTCAATGGTATTCATCCCGGTACTTAAAATCACCGGCTTCCCAAAAGAAGCGATATGCTCCAATAACGGATAGTTGTTACATTCCCCAGACCCAATTTTATAGGCCGGAATATCAAATTTCTTCAAACGCTCGGCAGCCGCACGGGAAAAAGGCGTGGAAATGAAAATCATTCCTTTGCTTTCTACATAGTTTTTTAATTCCAGTTCCTCTGCTTCGTTTAAGGCGCAACGTTCCATGATTTCATAAATGGACACATCGGCATTACCCGGAATCACTTTCTTGGCTGCACCGCTCATTTCATCGGCAACAATATGGGTTTGGTGTTTTACTACCTCAACACCCGCCCTGTGAGCAGCATCTACCATTTCTTTGGCTACCTGCAGCGATCCTTCGTGATTGATACCGATTTCGGCAATGACTAAAGGTGGAAAATCGGGGCCGACTTTTCTTCCGGCAATTTCTATATAGGGATTCATATGTTCAGTTATTAGTTATTAGTTTTATTTAAAAGAAATTCTGCGTAATCAAAATCTTCTTGTGTATCGATATCTACATCAGCAAAAGGATGATTTACTTCTAACGGAAATGCTTCTTTTGTAATGATTTCATTTTGAAGTATAACGGATGCTTTTGTAATATAAAGCAACCCATTTTCGTAATATAAAGGTTCTAAATCTTGGCTGCGTTGTCCGATTTCATAATTAAACGGAATAAATTTATCGTTTGCAATCTTACCAAACTTCTGATGGTTTCGCGTTACGGTAAACAAACTGTCGTACTCGCCTTCTTCGTACTTCAAAAAAGCTTCTTTGAGTAAGGTATCCGGTCGAAGCGGATTGGTTACCTGCAAAAGAATTACATTTTCGACACCTGCTCCCACAACTTCCAAAACATGTTTCAAAGCGGAAACCGTTGGCTCAAAATCTCCGGAAAGATTTTCCGGACGGTCTACAACTTTGGCACCATGAGCCAAAGCCACTGCTTTTATTTCGGCATCATCGGTGGAAACATAAACAGCCTCAATAAAAGGATGTTGCTGCGCATAACGAATACTGTGCACCATTAGAGGAATCCCTCCCAAAGGCAGAATATTTTTACCGGGGAGCCGCTTAGAACCGCCCCGTGCGGGAATGATGGCGATGGTTTTCATACTTAATACATGCTTGCTTCTTCCTTTGACAAACCTTTATAGCGTAAAAATAAGCGCCAAATTGGTTTTCGGAAAATGATTCTTGAAAAAACTTCTGTTTTAAACCAAGTCACTAATTTAAAATTCTTAATCGTTTTTAATTGCGGAGGAGCACTGCTTTTTTCGTTGTCTTGTAAACTCAGCAAAACCGCTTTCATCCAATCTTCTTTAACGTTGCCCATGTGAAACACATAACTTTTTAACGTTGACAATCTCCATAAATCCAATTTCACAGGGGGTTTATCAAGCAAAGATTCCTCACTATCACCTCCCAAACTATATTCAGAATACCTATCAGATAGAGTATTAAAACAAACACCTCTGTATGTTGCTACAAAATGTCCAGCACCAATTATTGCTGCGGAATCAGAATTCTGTACCGTTAACTGTTTTTCAAAATGTACCTGCTTAAAAAGAGCGGGATTATCAATACTTTTTGCAAAAGCTCTCATTGCTTCAACATCTTCAACACTCGTAAAGTAAAGCTTTCTTGAAAACAGGTGATTCCCGATAACATTTGCAGTATAATATCTAAGCATTTTTGGATTTGATGAAGGAGAAACAACTCCTGCTTTCGGGAAAGCATCAAAAACATCATACGTTGCTTTTTGCCAGTCATCTAAAAACAATACATCTGCATCGGTTATGGTTACCAGTGGAAAATTTTGCCCTGATATTCCTTTTAAAATGGCATTGAGCTTTCCGATGGAGGTAGTATGTAGTACTTCATGAATTTTTCCTGTCCGATACAATTCGTTGAGATATTCCACTACAGCAGGACAACTTCCATTATTAATTACAGAAAAGTATGTTTTGTTATGACAGGTCTTAAAAAGGGATTCCAAACAATATTGGAAAATTTGAAAACTGTCTTCAAAATATCCTTCAAAATTTGGAATATAAACAGGAATCACCACCTGATGAAAAAAATCATTAGGTTCCAGTTGTTTATCTTTTTGTGGATTGAATCCTATTCTCATTTCAGGATAAAAATTGTTGGATTGTTTCTTTGTATCTCAGGGTTACTGCATCAAAACTGTATTTTTCGAGATACTTTTTTCTAACTTCCTCCGCATAAGCACTAAGCAAAGCGTCGGTATTATTTTCTATTTCGTCTAAAACAGTTTGGAGCGAAGATACGTTTTCAATTTCAAACCAAAAAGATTTTATTCCCGTCAAACGTTCCGGCATGGCGCCCACTTTTGTGGAAACAATTAATTTTCCGGCGGCCATCGCTTCCAAACCAACCAACGGACCGGATTCTTCAAAAGAAGGAATTACCAAAACATCTATCTTACGGAAAAAATCGGTAAGGGTTGCATTGCTCAACAACCCCATATAAAAACAATTGGACTTGTCTTTAATACTCTGTAACAAAGCTTCTTTTTGAGGGCCGTCTCCAGCTATCACAAAAGGCAAATCGGTTTGGGCAAAAAAACGCGCGACCGGTAGTATGCCTTTTTCTTCACTCAACCTTCCAAGATAGCCATAACGAAGCGGTTCCTTTTTAACCGTGTCCAACTCCAACAAACCGGCTTCAGTTAGCGCACATTGATCAATAATCGTGTAGGGTAATGCCAACTGTCGGTTTAAATTGGCCGCATTGGCTTCCGAATGATGTAAAAACAGCGTTACTTTTTTAAGAAAATCAAAATCCTGTGAAGACACTTCGCGAATGGTTCCGGTAGTGCGCACCAAACACGGGATATCAGCTTCATGGCAATACTTAACAATTTCGGGTAAAAACTTCGTGGTAAGCTGTACCGGCAATATGACCAAATCGGCTTGCTCCAGTTCGTTTTGGATAATTCCCCAAGAAAGGGCATCCAGATTCATTAGTTTTTTGCTTAACGAATTGCTTACATAGTCATAAACTTCCTTTTTCCCTTTATTCCTTTTTTTGGAAACACGACTGAGCAATCGGATTAGCCTGCTTTTCTTAAACAATACTTCAGGAACCGATTTCCATTTGGTGTTTGTTAACTGCTGCAAGGAAAAAGAATCCGCAGTCATATACAGTGTCGATACTATCGTAGTGTCGTACTCATTTTCCAATGCACGTGCTATAATATTGACTTCTACGTCACGGCCGCCAAAATCACCTATGGGTCCTGCAATGAGTATTTTCTTTTTCATCTGAATTTATTGGTTCTGACGTATAAAAGCATCAACATCAAAAAAAAGAGCATTTATTTCCTTTAACTTTTCATCATCAAAATCCCACCAGGCAATGTTCTTTAGTTTTACGATTTGTTCTTGGGTAAAACGATATTTTTTAATTTGAATAGGACTTCCTACCGCAATGGCATAATCCGGAATGTCTTTGGAAACTACGGCTCCGGCACCTATAACAGCCCCATCGCCTATGGTTACGCCATCCAAAATCGTTACATTGGCCCCAATAAACACATCGTTTCCAATGGTAATAGGTTTACGCTCTTCGGCTAAATTTTTTGTTGCAAGGGTACTCCCGTTTTGTTTCGCCGTACTGTAAAAATAAGGGCTGGTGGAAATTCCGTTTGTAGGATGAATGCCCCAACCGCAAACTAAATTAGGTCCAATCGAGCAAAATTTACCAATAGTGGTGTTTACTATTTTTGAATTGGCAGAAACATAGGTTCCTTTACCAATTTTAGAATGCATTATTGTGTAGGGCGGATGTAATTTTGTTAAAGTATCCCGTTCTACATCCTGTTCGATATTTTCAATCCACTGCAAAGCTACTTTCCCTCTTAGTATGGGTGCTAATTGCGGTACAAGTCGTAGTAAAATTTTAGAGGCTATTTTTTTAAACATACCCAATTATTTCCAATTTACATTTTCCTTAATAACTTTTGCAGGATGCCCACCTATCAAAGTATTTTGTTTTGTAAAAACCCCTTTTACAATTGAATTCGCTGCAATAACACAGCCGTTGGGTATCACAGAACCTTTGTAAATTTTTACCCCGCAACCAATCCATACATTATCACCAATAGTAATTTCGTTTGGGGTTATCGTTTTACCTTCGTACTCAATCTCATGAAAATCTTCATCCAAAAACTGACAGTCCCATGAAATAACACAGTGATCCCCAATGGTAAGACCGTGCATAATGATAAAAGTCGAATTCGGATTAATATACCCGCCTTTTCCAATCGACATAACGGCTTTTTCAGCGATGTCGAAACGACACCCTCTTCCTATGGAATACGGTCCGTTTAATTTCAGTTTACCCTGAATATTGAGATAGGTTCTATCCGTTTTGTGCATAAACCCAATGTAACTCATTCCTATATCAAGCCGGTCATTGGTTTCGATATTCGTAATTCCTTTCACTGACACTTTATGGTGCAGGATGAAATTTTTAGAATACAAAATCCTATAGGCGAAATGCTTCATAAAGGAAATTACAAAATTACTTTCTGCCTTTTTACACTTCTTATACAACGAAACGGTTTTTGATAAAAACATATTTATTTTTCCTGTGTATACCAACGGTACATTTTGTTCACTCCTTCTTCGATATCAACCTGATGTTTCCACCCCAAAGCATTCAGCTTACTTACATCCGTAAGTTTTCGCATCGTCCCGTCGGGCTTTTCGGCATTAAAAACAAAATCTCCCCGAAACCCAACCACAGCTTTGATGCGTTGCGTTAAATCGGCAATTGAAATATCACTTCCGGTGCCAATATTCAGGTGCGTATTCCGGATTTCTTCTGTTGAAGTAACACAATCCGAAAAATCACGGTTTTCCATTAAAAAAACACAAGCATCGGCCATGTCTTCCGACCATAAAAATTCGCGCATCGGTTTACCGGAACCCCAGATTTCGACAACAACAGTTTCATTGTTTTTTGAAATGCCAAAAGAACGCAGTACTTGTAAAATTTCAGCTTGCGAAGCCTGTCCGTCAATTCCCCGTATCGGCAAACGATTTAAATCCGACTGAATGGTTTCCCAATCGTCATTTTCCAATGCTTTTCCCAAATGGATTTTTCGGATTAATGCCGGAAGCACATGCGATTTTTCCAAATCAAAATTATCATTCGGGCCATATAAATTAGTCGGCATCACCGACATGAAATTAGTGCCGTATTGCAGATTATAACTCTCACAGGCTTTGATACCTGCTATTTTAGCGATGGCATAAGGCTCATTGGTATATTCTAAAGCGCCCGTTAACAGGTAATCTTCTTTTAAAGGTTGTGGTGCATTTTTCGGATAAATACAGGTACTTCCCAAAAACAACAATTTTTTCACCCCATGCACATAACTCTGATGAATCACATTGTTCTGGATCATCAGGTTTTCATAAATAAAATCGGCCCGATAGGTGTTATTCGCCACAATACCGCCCACTTTGGCAGCGGCCAGAAATACATATTCAGGTTTTTCTGTACCAAAAAAATCAGCGGTTGCTTTCGCATCGGTCAAATCGAGTTCGGCATGCGTTCGCACCAGAATATTGGTAAATCCTTTAGCCTCCAGATTTTTCTTTATGGCACTGCCTACCAATCCGCGATGTCCGGCAACATATATTTTGGAATGTTTGTCCATTATTCGAAATAATTCTTCGTTTCAAAAGCGCCTTGCTTTAAATACACTTCTTTTTGCATCAGTTTCAAGTCGCCTTGCATCATATCGGTCACCAAATCCTGTAAATTATATTCCGGTACCCAACCCAGTTTGTTTTTGGCTTTGCTGGCATCGCCTATTAACAAATCTACTTCGGTAGGTCGGAAATATTTTGGATCAACTGCTATTACCTCAGTCCCTTCAGCTAACTGAAAACGCGGATCTGAACATTGAGCCACATAGCCTTTTTCATCGGCTCCGGATCCTTTAAAGACCAGTTCAATGCCTACTTCGGCAAATGCCATCTTTACAAACTCACGAACTGCTGTTGTTTTTCCGGTTGCGATTACCCAATCTTCCGGTTGTTCTGCCTGTAGAATCATCCACATCATTCGTACATAATCCTTGGCATGTCCCCAATCACGTTGCGCATCTAAGTTTCCTAAATATAACTTATCCTGCAATCCTAAAGCGATACGTGCGGCGGCTCTTGTAATTTTTCGGGTAACAAATGTTTCCCCGCGAATGGGCGATTCGTGATTAAACAAAATACCGTTACAGGCAAACATGCCGTAGGCTTCCCTGTAATTTACCGTTATCCAATAGGCATACATTTTAGCCACGGCATAAGGGCTTCGAGGATAAAAAGGAGTGGTTTCGGTTTGAGGCACTTCCTGTACTTTTCCATACAATTCGGAAGTAGAAGCCTGATATATTTTTATTTTCTTTTCCAATTTTAACAACCGTACGGCATCCAGTATGCGTAAAGTACCTAAACCATCTGCATTTCCGGTATATTCCGGTATCTCAAAAGACACGTGCACATGACTCATCGCCGCCAAATTGTAAATTTCATCGGGCTGAATTTCCTGAATAAGACGAATCAGGTTGGTACTGTCGGTCATGTCTCCATAATGCAAAAAGAAATTACGGTGCTCGATATGCGGATCCTGATACAAATGGTCGATTCGGTCGGTATTGAATTGAGAGGAACGTCTTTTCAAACCGTGAACAATATAGCCTTTTTTCAATAAAAAGTCGCTCAAATAAGCGCCGTCTTGTCCTGTTACTCCTGTTATAAATGCAACTTTCATAGTCTGTATTATTTTCTCTTATCGAATAGTTTCATCAGCATTGTGGTTGCTGAAAGTTGAAAGGTAGTGAATTTTCTGAAAAAAGGTCGTTTATCAATCTCACGGAGCATTCGAAACCGTTTGTTCGTTTCCTTGAACTTATCAAAAATATAGCGATCATTATCATTATTGAAAACATAAGGCAAGTAATTTTTAAAAACCCGAAGCTTCTCTTCCTGCACCTTATCCTCATGAACCGAGGATATACCATTCATATCAAAATGGGTAATCGTATGATGCACCTTTTGATAGCTGGCACCATTTAATCCCAAAGCTTTGAAAAAAAACTCCCAATCCGAAACAATTTTATTATTTTCATTGTACAAGCCATAGTGTTCAAACAGCGTTCTTTTTATAAACGTGCTGGGATGGTACACGGTCTTCGAAACCAAATAACTGAAGCTCATTTGTTCGGGATGCTCTTTAACGACAGCTTTTCCGTTTTGTTCGTAGTAGAGGTGTCCGCAGATAAAATCGGCATCGGAAGCAAAACTACTGAAAACGTTTTCAAAAACCGTAGGATCAACCAGGTAATCACCGGAATTTAAAAACAGCAGGTATTTCCCTTTGGCGGCTTTAATTCCTTTATTCATGGCGTTGTAAATCCCTTTGTCTTTTTCACTTACCGAATAAGCGATATTCGGTTTGTAGGCTTCTATAAGCGTCGGACTTTCATCGGTCGAACCACCGTCAATAACAAGGTATTCAAATCCTTTCCAGGTTTGGCTTACCACACTGTCCATCGTTTTTTTCAGCCCAGCGGCATCGTTATAATTAATGGTAATTACCGATAAGAGAATATTTTCCAATTTGGTTATTGATTTTGGTTGAGAATTAAATCGGTACGCTTTTCAAAAGGGAACACATCGAAATGGGAAAAAGGATCACCGTTTACAATTTGCAATCCCTTTGTTTCGGCTTCTTTTTTTAGGCTTTCATATTGCTGATACAATTCATATTCGCGGTACAACCGTTCTTTAGGGAAAGGTTGCTTTTGTTCTTCGTAACTGATTTTTATCCCTTCTTTTTTAAGGTAATATTCTAATGAAGGTTTTTCGTGATTGTAAAAATGGGTATACGGTTGAATGCACTGCCAGTCGTGATTAATCCCCAACAAAACGATTTTGGGAATTTTGCAATACACCGCCAGTTGCAACCCTACAATAGTGACACTCCAAGGGGATAGGATTTTCTTTGTAAAATCAACCGGTAATGTTCCGCCATAAGAGTACGTATAAATTTTTCGTCCATTGAAAACTTCAAGAGCCTTTATTTTGTCTTTTGCTTCAACTAAAACCGGGGTTTGTTTCGGCAATACCTCATGGCATCGGGTCCACCAGTCTGTCAGTACTTTTTCAGTCATGGGCAGATGGGAGGCAGCAAAAATATGCAGCTTCGGATTGATCTTTTCGATATCAGGATGTTCGTAAAAATTCCCCATCGTAATCACAAAGTCATCCTTAAAAACGGATATATCCAAGTTGTTA
Source organism: uncultured Flavobacteriaceae bacterium (assembly GCA_963812405.1). GTDB lineage: Bacteria > Bacteroidota > Bacteroidia > Flavobacteriales > Flavobacteriaceae > Flavobacterium. The sequence continues at coordinate 297,513 of CAWEUV010000002.1, forward strand.
ATGGAAGGCCCGGAACCCAAAATCACGGCTTGTGGATAGGTCCCGAAAAGATCCGCCAGTACACTGTTTTCAGGATGAATTATCTGAGAAACAAACATACTTTTGATTTTATTTTTTATTTTAAGTAAAATGCTCATCCTGCTTATTCTCTAAATCGGGCGTCTATAATCGCAACATTGGTTGCTCGGTTTATCCTTCCGGAATTCCAAAAATCACCCGGAAAAACATTAAATTCAAACACATCGTGCAACAAATCAATCTGATTGGCCGCTATTTTCCCGTTTTGAACAACAATATCCAAACTGTAAATGCCTCCTCGTAATAATAGTTTTGGTATTTCTAAATCAACATACCCATTTTGAAGTACTTTGTCGAAAGTTATACCCATCTCATCCGAATAGAAATCCGCAACTTTAACTTCGTTAATATCCCTGAATACCACTCCAAAAACTAAATTTTCGGTAGAAATATCTTTTATCCGATCAAAAGCAAACCTCAGTCTTGCAGAATCTCCTGATACTATCTCAAATACGGAATCTCCTTTTTTATCAAGTAACTGTACGGATGAAAATTTTAATTCCCCACTTCCTCTTCTGTCTGTCCTGGATAACAAATCTGTATTAACTTTATTGCTATCACTGGTTAAATAGAAATCTACAGCGGCATTACTTTCGCCATCAAAAACTACTTTCCCGTGTTCCAAAACTATTCCTTTGGTACACAAACTCTTCACAGCAGCCATGTTATGGCTCACAAACAAAACGGTACGGCCTTCGCTTTTGGAAATGTCCTGCATTTTACCAATCGCTTTTTTCTGGAACTCGGCATCACCCACAGCCAAAACCTCATCGACTACTAAAATTTCAGGTTCTAAAAAAGCGGCCACCGCAAACGCCAAACGCACGGTCATTCCGCTGCTGTAGCGTTTTGTTGGGGTATCGATGTAACGTTCGCATCCTGAAAAGGCAATAATCTCATCCATTTTGGAAGCGATTTCTTTCTTGGTCATTCCTAAAATGGCTCCATTGAGAAACACATTTTCCCTTCCGGTCAATTCCGGGTTAAAACCGGTACCCACTTCCAACAAAGACGCGATACGTCCTCTGGATTTAATGGTACCTGTGGTTGGCGCGGTAACTTTGGATAAGATTTTGAGCAAAGTCGATTTTCCGGCACCGTTTTTCCCTATAATTCCTAGTACATCACCTTTTTCAACTTCAAAGCTGATGTCCTGCAAAGCCCAAACATATTCACTATTCCCTTTAGTACTTCGATTATTGGCTTCGCCAACTTTCAAATACGGATCTTCCTTTCCTCTAATGGCATGCCACCACCGGTTCAAATCATGGCTTAATGTTCCGGTACCTATGGTTCCCAATCGGTATTGTTTGGAAATATTGTCAACTTTTAATATGATTTCTTTCTCTTTCATTTAACTGTCTTTTAAAAAAGCAATCGCCTCTTCACACCGCTATACGGTATCTATAAAATTCTTTTCCGTTTTATTGAAAATAACCAACCCTAAGAAAAACACAGCAATCGAAACCAAAACCGTATACAGCAAACCACCCAAACTAATAACACCTTCCCCTAAAAGAAGGTAACGGGATGTTTCTACAACATATGCCAAAGGATTATATTCGATTAACCAGCCCAATTGAGGCAACTTTTCTTTAATCAGGGCCATAGGATACATAACCGCCGATACATACATGAGCAATTGTACACCAAAAGAAACCAGAAAAGTCAAATCACGATATTTTGTTACCATTGAGGAGATAATCATCCCCAAACCTAATCCCAAAAAACCCATGATTACAACTAAAAAAGGATACCAAACAAGGGTCCACCCCAACGTGTTGTCCATACCCCGCAACAAATAAAAAACATAAAAACACGCAAAAATGAACAACTGAATACCCAATTTAATCAGGTTTGTAATCACAATTGACATTGGAATAATTACCCTCGGAAAATAAACTTTTCCAAAAATGGAAGCATTTTTCTTGAAAGTATCTGAGGTTTCATTCAAACACGAGGTAAAATAATTCCATACAATAATCCCCGCCAGGTTAAATAAAAAGGAAGGAATCGAACCGGTTGCTATACCGGCCATATTATTAAAAATAACCGTAAAAATAATTGCCGTAAACAAAGGCTGAATCAAATACCATAGCGGCCCTAATATCGTTTGCTTGTATACTGTAACGATATCCCTTTTTACGAACAGCAGTAACAAATCACGATACCGCCAAACTTCTTTAAAAGGGAGCTGAAAAAAACTGTTCTTTGGGGTTATTTCAAACAACCATTCCTTATCATTAAAATCCTCCTGATGCTTCATTTTTTTAATTAAAATAAGTGGTGCCATTCATTTAATTTACTCTCATGCGCAACACTTAAAATCATAGAGGCCAAATATACTAAACTTTAAGGAACTGAAAAGCAATTCGATGTTATTAGAACTGTGAAACAATGGCAAAACGAGATTCTATGCTTACAACAAAGAAAGAATCACTTACAGACTTCAGCAATCTATTACTTGCTGTCACAAAATTAACAAATCGCCAAACAAATAATAACACAAATCCATAAGTCCACGAATTCGCCCCCTGAAAACAAATCTTTTTTCCATTACTTTTACTACAAAATCCAAACATTGCAAAAGTAGCAGCTCCCTTTAAAATTTAGGTTCGCTTGACAATATTAATTTTTACTTACTGAATAATATGGGCACAATTATGCCTGAATGAAAAAAAGGGGTAGTTCACTTAAAAAATCATTGTTTTTCATCTCCAACCATTACTTTCAACTCATTTAAAGTAGCAACCGAAACAGGTTTTGACAAAAAACGCGATACAAAAGGATAATGCTGTGCACGGATTTTATCCGTTTCATCGACAGATGAGGTAACTAAAAAAACCGTTGTTTTTTCAGGAGTAGTAAAAGCATCAAGCGCATCTAAAAACTCCCACCCATTCATTACCGGCATATTAATATCCAGAAAAATCACATACTGATCCATGGGAGCATAGGTACTTTGAAAATGGTCTAACGCCTCTTTACCATTCTTAAAAGATAAGGGCGCGGAATGAAAATCACATTTTTCCAATAACTTTTTTAAAATCATAATCGCTATCGGATCATCATCAATGATAAAAACATGTTGTCTCAACATAAACATTTTTTGGTTTTAAGGAAGGAACAATTTCGATTGTTTTACAATTTCCCTAATGATCTCATCCAATTCGTTCGCCGAATCCAAAACATGCGGCAACATTTCGAGTTTCTCTTTTGTAGAGGTATGTTCATCGGAAATCAAATGCACAAGTCCCATTATTCTTGCCAAAGGTGCGCGAACCACATGTGATTGGGTCCATGCAATTTCCATTAGCCGTTTATTTTGTTGTTCGATGGCTTTCAGATGCCTTAAATTTTCGGTTATGTCATGTACTAAAACCACTTTAGCCTCACGTCCTTTGTAAGGAATGGTATTGCTTCGGATAGCCACATAGACAATCTCATCGTTTTTTTTCTTGTGCCTGTAAACCTCATTAAAGTTTCCGGGAATTACCTCGGAAGACAAATCTGTTTCGGAGTCCTCACATTCAATATCCCTAACGGTCATGGTTTGAAATTCCTCAGTAGTATAACCATAATGATTAACTGCTGCCAGATTTACATCAAGGAATTGAAAATTTTCCGTGTCGTAAACCCACATGGGCTGCGGACTCAGATGAAACAAATCCGAATAACGATGTTCCGATTCTTTCAACTTGACCAAATTTTTATTCCGTTCAATATTATAAAGAATGCTTTTGTACAGTGTGGCGGCACTTAAATCATCTTTTAGAAGATAATCCGAAATTCCCAAAGCAAGGGACTTTACCGCAAAAGAAAAATCAGGATAGCCTGTAAGCACAACCGTTGGAGTGGTACCTACAATTTTCAAGGTATCTGTGATTAGTTCTTCACCTCTTTTATCAGGAAGACTTAAATCCAGAAGTACAATATCAATTTCTTTAGTATTCGAGGCAAGATACGAATCCAATTCCTTAAACGAGGCGACATGAATGATTTCGGGAGCCAGAATCATTTCATCCAAATAGTCCTGCAGGAGAAAGAAATCACCGGCATTATCTTCAACTACAATTATGGTATACTTTTTTCTATCCTTATGCATTAGTCTTATTTTCTGACTGGTAATTTTACAATATTAAACCAAAATTGCTCAATACTGGTAACAGCTTCAAAAAAATCTGTTAAATCTACAGGTTTGGTGATATAGCAATTTACATAATGTTTGTACGAAAGATTGATGTCTCTTTCAGACGACGAGGTGGTGAGCATGATAACCGGAATGTGTTTGGTTCTCTCGTCCCCTTTAATTACCATGAGTACTTCGTGCCCACTTTTGAGTGGCAGATTCACGTCTAACAGTATAAGATCCGGCGGAGAGACATCCTTATACTTTCCTTCGTTAAAGACATAATCGATGGCCTCTTTTCCGTTACGTACTACATTAATGCTGTTTATGATTTTGCTTTCCTCTAAAGCTTCTATGGTTAGAACGATATCTCCTTCATTGTCTTCCACTAATAAAATATTTACTGATTTCATTTCTCTATTCTTTTAATTTTGACGAATTCGGGTTAAAATCCTTTTTCTTTAAAAGCAAAACAATACTACCGTTAACAAATTTAGCATAAATTTACTTCTTCTGAAATTAAATCCCCGAAAGGTTTCACTTCTCTTTTTTTTATACAACGATTATTGCAAATGCTTTTTTTGCAACGAAAAATAAAAAGTCGTCCCTTTATTTTTTTCAGAAACCAGCCATATTTTACCGTTGAGTTTCTCTACATTTTTTTTAACGATAGCCAATCCTATTCCGTTTCCGTTGAATTCTTCAGTACCGTGCAAACGCTGAAAAAGAAGAAAAATCTTTTTAAAATACTGCTTCTCTATTCCAATCCCATTATCGGAAACAGAAAAAACCCATTCCTGATTTGTTTCTTCCGCAGCAATGGTGATTAAAGGCAAAACTGTATTGTTGGTATATTTAAGCGCGTTTCCGATAAGTTGATAAAATATCTGAAAAATAGCGGAAGAGTCAGAATAAATTACCGGAAGCTCCTTCAAATCCACTTGGGCATTTTTACGAGTAATCGATTCGTGGTGAAGCAGAAAAACTTCCTGTGCGAGTTGGTTCACATTAATGGATTCGCTTTTTTGTTTCTCTTTCCCGATTTTGGAATACTCGAGCAAATCAAGAATCAACGTTCGCATTCGCTTGGCACCCGATACCGCAAAACCGATATACAGCTTCCCCTTTTCATCAAATTTTTCCTTGTATTCGGATTCCAGTTTGGAAATAAAACTAATTACCGTTCGTAAGGGCTCCTGAAGATCATGGGAAGCAACATAAGCAAACTGTTCGAGTTCTCGATTCGACAATTCCAATTCTTGTGTGTACCGTTCCAGTTGATCTACTTTTGCATTAATAATTTTGTATTGCCGCTTTAACAGCAAGTAAAGAAGAAAGGCCGTTGAAGCGACATAGAAAAACCCTTTAATGGTTTGTAGGTAAGTGAGTCTTTTGAGCTCATAATCGTTAAAAAAAAGAAGCAGGAACCGATCGCTTATCAAAATCCACAAAACACCTGATACTAAATAAATCAGTGTTATTTTCATTTCAGGTTTTATTTTCATGGCATAACGAATTTATTCTACAAATCATTTTTACAAGGCAATGTAAAGTAAAAAGTACTTCCCACGCCAACTTCAGACTCCAACCACACGGCTCCCCCAAGGTTGTTTATTATCTTCTTAACTATTGCCAACCCCAATCCCGATCCCGAATACTGGTCTTTAGAATGCAGGCGTTGAAAAATCACAAATATTTTTTCAGCATATTCTTTATCGATGCCGATGCCGTTATCTTTTATCGAAAAAAGCCATTCATCATTGTGTCGCACTACTTCAACCCGAACTTCCGGATGCATCTCTTTTTTACAATACTTCAGCGAATTCCCAATTAAATTCTGAAACACCTGTAACATCGGAGAACGGTAGGAAACAATCTCCGGCAACACACTATAAGAGACAACTGCCTTTTTTTCTTCAATAGTTTTTTGGAGTCCCATACAAACTTCATCCAGCAATTGGTTCAAATCGATTTTCTCGGCTTTGTCGACATATTTACCCACTCTCGAGAATTCCAACACATCCAATATTATAGATCGCATCCGTTTGGCACCTTCAACAGCAAAATAAATGTATTTTTTTCCATTTTCATCCAAAACTTGCGAGTATTTTCGTTCTATTTGTGTTAAAAAAGTCGACACCATTCGAAGTGGCTCCTGAAGATCGTGCGAAGCAATGTATGCAAATTGCTCCAATTCCTTATTGGACGCGGTAAGTTCGTGAGCTCTGTCTTCTAATTCACGGTTAAGCCGATCGAGAGCTTTGGTTTTTTTAGCTACAAGCAACTTCAATTTTTGAGGCTGTACGGAAAGATGCCACATGAAAAGAGTAAACAAAAAAGAAAACAACAACCCCAAAAAGGAAAACTGCAATGCCCTATCCAGATAATGCGGATCGTTTAATTTGGCATAAATGTCCCAATCTCCAATATTTAGATGTTCTTTATAGAAAACCCCGCTATCGTAATCTTGCTGATTCTTAAACATCAAATCCGAGTTTCCGCTTTGCCTTTCTGATTTCACAAGCTGGTAACTATAGGTATTATTCCTCCCGGTACTGTCAATTCCAATAGCGTTAAGTAAGGTTTCTTTCCGAATAATCACAGCCGCAAAACCCCAAAATACATTGTTTTGGTAAACCGGCAATCGCCCTATAATACCAATACCCCCTTGTTTTAGCTTAATCGGACCTTCAAAATAAAGTTCCCTTCGCCTTAAGGCCTTAAGCGCTTCTTTACGATGAAAAGAATCCCGAAGTACCGAATATCCTATGGTTATCTCATTCCCTTTTAACGGATGCGTTTTGATGATTTTATTGTCTTTAACCAACTGAAGGGCATCTACAAAACTGTTCTGGCTGATAAGTTCTTCCGAAACACTATCAAAATAAGTATCAATCAGGTTGCGCTCAATTAGAAACGCAATAATTCTGGAGGCATTTGTACTCTGATAAAGTGTACTTTCAAATTGATTTTTAACATGTCCGGCTTCCTGTTTTACCTGGAGGAATTCATTTTCTTTTTCAACCGTATAAATACGATAAGCGATTCCTTGTGTAATTAGTAAGGACAGTATAAAAACAATCCACACGTTTCGGTTAGGTGGTGTTCGTAAAAGATCACTCAAGATTACAAATGATTTCATAAACACGTTTATTTAGGAATCGTAAAATAAAAAGTACTTCCTACCCCTTCTTCTGATTCAACCCAGATGCGTCCTCCTAAATTATCTAAAATTTTCTTTACAATAGCCAAACCAATACCTGTTCCGCGGTATTCTTCATCAACATGAAGCCGCTGAAAGAGTATAAATATTTTCTCATGATACTCTTTACTGATTCCGATACCGTTATCCTTTATGGCAATCTCCCATTCGTCTTTAATTTCTTTGGCGGTCACTTCAATGGTTACCGACACATTGGGTTTGGAATATTTTAACGCGTTACCGATCAGATTTTGAAATACTTGCAAAATGGGAGAACGGTAGGATATAATTTTTGGAAGATGATCAAATTGCACCAGAGCTACTTTTTCTTCAATTAGCCTGTGTTGCAACTGACAAACTTCATCAACGATTTGATTCAAATCAATCTCATCTTTATTTTCATCGTGTTTCCCAACTCTTGAAAACTCTAAAATATCCAGAATAATCTGTCGCATTCGCAAAGAACCGTCAACGGCAAAATGAATGTACTGATGTGCTTTTTCGTCCAGTTGATCCTGATATTTTCGTTTCAACTGATTTAAAAAACTTGTAACCATACGAAGTGGCTCCTGTAAATCATGTGAAGCGATATAGGCAAACTGTTCTAATTCTTTATTGGAAATCGTTAGTTCTTTTGTTTGTTTTTCCAGCTGGATATTCAAACTTTTTAACGATTCCTCATATTGTTTCCGATAAGTTATATCCGTCATTGCCCCTATCATTCGCAGCGCTTTTCCTTTACTATCACGCATGATAACCCCTCGGTCAATCACATAGGCTGAACTCTTATCGTTTTTTATAATCTTGTATTCTGCTTGCCAACGACTGATCTCCAGGTCTTTTATAGCCTGATCGATACTGTCGGCAATTCTGTTCATATCTTCAGACAAAAAATGACGTTTCCAAAATTCATCGGAAGAGATGCCTTTTTCCATCTTGTAGCCAAACAACCTGTCGAAACCTTCACTACGGTAATAGGTGTTATTTTGAATGTCCCAATCCCAAATAGCATCGTTGGTGGCTTCGGTTACTTTTTCAAAACGTTCGTTTGTTTGGCGAATTTCTTCTTCTGCTGTTTTGCGAATACTTACATCTTTAAAATAAACCGACAATCCTTCTTCTGAAGGATAAACACTTACTTCAAACCATTGATTACTGGTTAGATAATGTTCTTCAAAATGCAAGATTTCTCCGGTTTGCATTGCGGTATGGTATTCTGTATAAAACTTGAGCCCTACTGCGTCCGGAAAACTATCCCAAAGCGATTTCCCCAATACTTCTTTTCTTCTTCTGTCCAATACTTTTTCCGCCTCTTTATTCCAATAGGTAACAATCCAGTTCTTATCTACCGCAAAAAACGCATCGCCTATACTTTCAAGGATATTATTGCGCTTTTCAAAAGATTTTTGCAATTCGAGTTCGGTAATTTTCTGATTGTGAATATCCTGCAAACTTCCGAAAATTTTAAGACATCGATCCCCTATGCGATCCGATTTACCAATACAACGAACCCATCGCGAGTTTCCTTTTGCCGTAGTTAATAACAACTGTAAATCGAACGGTTCTCCGATTTCGATTAGTCGTTCTACAGCGGTTTCGATTTGCACGCGGTAATCGTCTTTAAAAAAACCATATCCGTTTACCAAAGTCGTTTCAAAAGAAGAATCAACTTCCACAATTTCTCGCGTCATAAACGACCAATACATTTCATTAATATTCCCGTCAATCAAATCCAACTCCCAACTTCCTATTCGTGCCATTACCGAAATACGTTCGGCCAATTCTTCCAAGTCGTGTTTTTCGGTAATATCCATTACAATAGAATCCCAAACAATAGAGCCGTCGGCCATTTTTTGAGGATTCCCGTAACCTTCATGGAAATAAACACTGCCGTCTGGTTTTACATATTTCCAGCGGGAATGCCAACGGGTAAGCTGTTCTGCGGATTCTAATATGGACTGGCGAACAGTTGCAAAATCCCCTCCTTTCATGATTCCTTCCCATATCGCGGCGGTATCTTTCATACTTTCTTCGGAGGTAAACCCCCAAACTTCTTCGGCTCCACCACTTACATACAATAAATTGTCCGTTCCATCAGGGTACAAATGATATTGAAACAGAATTCCCGGTACATTATCAGAAATATTTTTAAAGCGTAATTCGGTAACCTTACGTTCGTGAATGTCTTGAAAACTACCATAAAGACGAATACATTTGCCTTCAAAAAATTCAGCATTCCCAATCGCCCGAATCCAACGTTCTTTACCCATTGCGGTAATTATCGGGACTTCAAAATCAAACGGTTCACCGGTGGCAATGGCATTCTCAACATAAGTCATCACTTTATCCCTCACATCCTCACGATAAAAACTGATTGAAGTGGACAAATTAGGTTGAAAATCCTCCGGCACCTCATGAATAATCTTGGTCATCGGAGACCAATATTGAACATCATTTACTACATCCATTTCCCAACCGCCAACACGCGACAATTTCGAAGCATTTTCGAGTAATCCCTGTAACTCTACAATTTCCGTCATGTCCCTACCGTAAGCAAAAATCAGATTTTCATCACCAAAAGTATCCGAGGAAGTCCAGGAAATCCACCGGTAATTACCGGATTTGGTACGATATCGGTTCAACGAACCGTAAATCCTATTTTGGGAAGCAATGGCTTCTGAGTACTCTGAATTGGTTTTCTGCAAATCATTGGGGTGCACGAAACTGTCGAAAGGCTGTTCCAGTAATTCTTTTTCGGTGTAGCCCAACAAATTACAAAAAGCAGGGTTCACCTTAACAAAATAGCGGTCGGGCGAAACTATTGCCATGATTTCCGGTGCACTGTGAAACAAGAGAAACATTTCCTCTTCTTGTTGTTTTCTTTTTATTTCATCGCCCAGATTGTACTGTAACGGCTCGTATTGCTCTACCAACGAAGGGCTGAAGAAGTTTTGTGTATTGGCACACACCAGCAAAACGCCAACTACTTTATCTTTATGAAAAAGCGGTAACCCCATAGCACTCTTTAATCCTGCTTTTTTAGCGGATGCTCTGCGGGCGAACAAATCGTTTTCATCAATATTATTCCAAATCTCAACCTGTCCTTTTTTCCAAACTTTGCCCGGCATACCCTCACCGATGAGAAACCTGTTTACCTCTTCGCTTTCGCTAAAAAGAAGTGCGGCATCAGGTGTTTGTGCATATCGTGAGGCCGCCATTACATTTAAATGTTTTTCGTCGATACTTGTAAGCCATATTTCGGCGGTTTGCAAGTCGTCGTGAATGGTTAGGAACTTTAATACTTCCGATAACGTTTCACTCAAATTATTCTCGGTTTTGAAAAACTGTGACACTTGATACTGTAATTGTTTCTGCTTTTCAATGAGTTTAGTGGACGAAACATCTCGCAAAACCCCAATCATTCGTATTGGTCTTCCGTTTTTATCGCGAATAAGATGCCCAATTTCTTCCACATAAGCATAAGTACCATCGGCTTTTTGGAATCGGAATTCTTTTGTCCATCGGTTTTGACCCGAATCGTTTAAAAAGGCAGTCCACTTCCCTTTAAGCTTTTGATCATCAGAAGGATGCATTAAATTAGCCCAATCAGCTATACGGAAAACTTTCTCTTCTTTCGCAAAGCCAAAAACAGTGTAAAAACTCTCGTTCCAGTAAAAAACATCGGAAAGGATATCCCACTCATATATAGCGTCTCTGGAAGCCTTATTGATAAGTTCGTACCGTTCGTTACTCTTTTGAATATTTTTAAGGTATTCGAATTTTTCTATAAAAATCGATATTAAGCGTCGGGAGCGTTCTATAACATGCTCCTCGAGCGCATTGGGCATTCTGTTTGTTTCAGGATAATTGGCAAATGTTGCAATTACGGCTCCGTTGGCATTAAATATCGGATAAGACCAGCAGGCTTTTATACCGTACTTTTCCGTCAAACTTTTAAATTTTTCCCAACGCACATCGTTAAAAACATCGGTCACAATGATTTGTTCCTTTAAATAAGCCGATGTTCCGCAGGATCCTACATTATCATCAATAATAATTCCTTCGATACTTTGAATATATTCTTGAGGCAAAAAAGGAGATGCCAGAGTTTGAAGCGTATTGTCTTTTATACGCATCACCGAAGCCTTTATATCCGGGAAGAGGTTTTCTAATCTCTTCACATAGGTTGTTAGTATACTTCTGATATCTGTATCTCTGGACATGCTGTTTTCCATAATCTCCTTCTCCAGCAAATCAAACTGATGGTAAAAATACTCTGAAGTAGTATCTTTAAGGGCACCCACAACCCGATACGCCACACCATTTTCATCTCTCAAAATAACCGCTTGATCTTTCACATAAGCGATTTCACCATTCTCCTTTATCAAACGGTACTCACAATACCATTTCTCCTGATTTGTTTCTTTAAGTACATCGTAAAAACGAGTAAGAACCCTTTCGGTATCAGACGGATGAATATGCTTAATGATAAGTTCATGGTTCTCCCTTAGTCCTTTGCTTTCAATTCCGAAATTTTCTTTAAAACCGTTGCTCAAAAAAAACTCGTTGCGAAGCAAATCATAATCCCAAATACTTTCGGAACCGGCTTTCATCAACACCTCGAAACGTTCGTTACTGCGATTAAGGGCATCTTGTGTATGAACCAAAGTAGTGATGTCAACGGTATTAATTACAATACCCTGAATCGTTTCCTCATGAAGAAGGTTAGAACCTGTGCTCTGAAAAAAAGACCAATTGCCGTTTTTATGTTGAAAACGGTAAATGGATGATTTAACCCTTTTCTCGGAAAACAACCTTACAAATTCCTCTTTAATCTGGTCTGCATCGTCCGGATGAATAAAATCGAAAGCATTTTTACCCAGCAGGTCTTCCTCCGTATAACCAACAATATCCGGATAATTGGGACTAACATAATAATAATTGCCATCCTGATCTACTACAGCTGTCATATCGGCTCCTTCTTGCACTAATGCCTTAAATCGCCTTTCGCTCAAAGCTAATTTTTGCTGCACTTCAACCTGTTCCGTAACATCCTTTAATGAGACTACATAACTGGAAGCTTCTTCACCGGCAAAGAACATTTTCGCTGTTTCGCATTCAAGAATGAGTTTCTCAACTTCTTTATTGTCGTTGCTGTTTGGCATGTTAAAATATAACTTTTGTTTTTTTGACTAATTATTTGCTGTCGCTCAGCCTACTACATCACTATTAAAATTATTCTATTTTATCTTTTTAGGAATCGTTATTTCCGTTTTTCCTTCATTCGACATTGCGGCAATTACTTGATTGATTATAAGGACTTTTAGTTCGTCCTCTTCATAATGAAGTTTGGCGGCATACTCCTTAACCAATTTCTCAAACGATGAATTTTCTTTGAATAAATTCAGCTTACTGGTAAGCACCAACATGCTGTCTGGCGCAAACTGAAGAATACTTTCAATGGTTTTCAACAGTTTTTGCTGTTCCTGTATGAGTTGATTGCGCTGGGACACATCAACACCTACGCCGTAGATGCATTTTTGTCCTTTATAAGTGAATTTTGAAGCAATGAAAAGCATTGGTTTCCGCTCACCGGATTTGGATACAAACTCGGTTTCAACCTCAGTAGACCCTTTATGAATTACTGCTTGAAGATGTTCTATTAAAGTTTCCACTTGCGAAAAATCAAAGAAATTCCAAGGCGTTAGATGTTCCATTTCTGCATCAACATATCCGCTAACTTCCAACAATTTATCATTCCATAAAAGAAACTTTCCTTCCTCATTAAACAAAAAGATTACATTTGGAAGGTACTGTATAAGTTGCCGATTCAAATTACGCTCTTCCTCGAGTTTTTTACGGATTTCTTTATTGGCAGTAATATCAATAAGCAGTCCGCGTAAAATAAAAGGTTTACCGTTTTCGGAAATTACAGTTACCCGATCCTGTAGCCATACATAGTCTCCTGATTTGGTGAGCATACGGTATTCGAAAGTATAGTCCCTTCCCATAAGTGTTTGCTCATGGCAAAAATGAATCGCCGCTTCCCGATCCTCCGGATGAATGTGATTTTTCCAAAAAAAAGGTTTCGTTAGCCATTCTGAAGGGGAATACCCCAAAATACGCTCCACTTGTTTACTGATATAGGTAAACTCAAATGTAGTGGCATTGGCTTCCCAAATGATTCCTTCTACACTTGTAGCAACAACTTCAACCAACGATTTAACAGATTGCAATTCCTGATTGGCTTTTACGAAATCGGTTATGTCCTGAAAAACGCCTATCAATTTAAAGGGCTGACCATTCTCATCGAGCAAAACCTTTCCGGAAGAACGAATGTATTTGATCGTTCCGTTTGCCGTTACAAACCGTTTTTGAATGCTGTATTCCTTGCCTTTACTGATAGCGTCATTCATTTCCTGAATAGCGTCATCCCTGTCTTCAGGGTGAATAACCTCAACACCTTTATTGTAATCTACCGGAAAAGACTGGGGTTCAAACTCCAATATCATATAAACACCATCAGACCAATAAAGATCCTGGGTTTGCAAATCAAGCTCCCAGCTGCCGGTTTTAGCGATAGCTTCTGTTTGCCTGAGCAAGAAGGCTTCTCTGCTGCCGACCACATCCTGATTACTGACTATTTTGTTTTTTTTCTGCATAGGGGATTTTCAGAAAAACATCTGTTATTAAAACCATACTTATGGTTTTTAGCTACCCGGAGGGTATCATTTCCATCTTCATCAAACATCCTCAGATTAAATGATATTAACAGGAAAACCATTTCACAAAAAGCATTCAATGTATAAAATGCTATAGTGTAAATATATCATTTTTTTTTCAGAGTAGAAAACCCAACCTCTTTATTCCCTGTGTTAAAGGATAATAATTAACAAGAAATAATACCTGAATTCACCAATATCGTAAAATTGAAAATTGAGAAAAAATTCAATAATTCACATCAAAAAAGACAGACAGGAAACAAATAAAAGACAAAACACAATAAAACCAACCAAAAAACAACAATTATATAATTTTTTAACATAAAAAAATCGAAAATACCTCATTTTATGGTTATTCCTTAAAACAATACAGTTATTAAGTCTTTCGTACCAGTTATTAAGCGGTGATCCCCCCCTTGTAAAGGGTTCGCGACATTTGTTTAAAGTTTTGAAAAACAAAACATTATAGAGACAAGAACAAATGCGCCGCCTATGAAACCAAAATTACACTTTATGCTATGGCAATCCTTACTTCTGACAATGGTTTTACTGATGTGTCAGAGTACAGAAGCTCAATGTTCAGATAACTTTATCCGCCCTTCCGATAGCTTTCAGCTGCAGGGATGGTCGCCAAGATGCCATAACGGAACGGATGGAGAAATCCGGATAACAAATATTGCAAGTACGATAGGACAAGGTGATTTTACCAATCAAAACTATGCTGTCCGCATACTATCTGGCCCTAACGCGCCCAGAACCATCCCTATCACAGCAAATTCAGCCACTTTTACCCTGTCTGGCCTGACTTCAGGAACCTATGTATTGGACATTATAGACCAATGCGGCGGTAACAGTGCCGACAAAACAATAACACTGGTAAACCCTCCACTTAACTCAACTTTAGCACCAACAACCTACATCTTAAAAGATAAAACCAACAATCCGGAGTACAGTGTATGCGGTAACATGCTAAAATACAGAATGACCATTACCACAACTAGTACAGCTGGTGATATTACTTGCGTTTTCACAAATAACGAAGGGAATACGCTTTCATTCTCAAAGGCAGTTAACCGTGTAGCGCAGCCGGTGAACAAAATCGAATTCTTAGACATTGTAATCCCAATCGCTTTCTTCAACAATCAAAACATTACCTATTCGGTTTCCAACATGTGCGGTCTATTATCTGGAGGTACTTTGGCGTTACCGTTAACAAGCGATATAGTTTATGGCATCCCAAGCATTATTGACACATCAGATCCTCAAAACGCATGCCTTATTGGTTATGACATTAAAGTATTTAGAGATTTTATGACCAATCCAATAACCATAACTGTAGAAGAAACCGCTAATCCAGGCGTTACACCGCTAAATTTTATTGGCGAACCGATTTCACCAAGAGTAGTAAACTTATTGCATCTTAATTCCGTTCCTATGGGCATGGCTACCGCTGTTCCTTTAGGGCTGAAATACAATACCCATTACAACATTACTTTTACGGATGCTTGTGGGTTAACGGTTACCAAAACGATGGGACAAACGATTACGCCTTTCAATCCCACAATTAGTTGCGGAACGGATTCCTCCATCAATGATGTACCAGGATATTTTGATGATGCTGCATTAATCAAATACAATGGCGTTGCTATTTCCAGTAATGCGGTTGGACCTCTGACTGTGACCATAAACTCAGGACCTTCAAATTACACAACTTCTTCCGGAAGCGGAAACACTATTACATCTCGAATCATTCAATACCCTTATTCCACAACAATTCCATCTCCTTTCTTAAATGATTACATTTCAATAAACGGAATACGCACTTTCCCCCCAGGATTATATAACATAACCATTACTGATGCTTGCGGAAAAAACAGCACATTCGACTATAATGTAAGTTGTAGCAGAAACTCCAACATATCGCATGCCTTACTAACTTGTGAAATGGTAACCCAAGAAAATATTGGGGTTAAACTTTTCATTCCTAAAGGGCTTTTAGGAACAAAAGCTACTATTTATAAAGCTAATGGAACTGTAGCTGCAACTGGTATTATAAACTCTGGTAGTCCCTTTTACTATGTCGCTTCATCATCATACGGGACTTTAACACTTAATTTGCCCAATAACACAGAATATTATTTCAGATATGGTGGAGTAACAGAAACCGGAAATTTGACGGAACCGATACAATTTGGAGGCAATGGAGCTCTCCCAAGGGTTCAGGGAGGTTATTTATACGAATACTATTTTAAAACGGAATTAACACCCTTCCGATTTGAGGCCATTCAGGCTTGCGGCACCTCAGTGAGCATGACCGCTTCCGGAGGAACAGCTCCTTATACATTCACGGTTTTAGACGCATCGGGTAATGCTCAACTGTTCCCAAACCAAAGTTCTGCCTCTTTCTCAGGATTAATCACCGGTATGCTGTACACTGCAAAAGCTATTGATGCATGTGGTAGAGAATTTACGCAACAATTCGAAGTTTTTCCGCTTCCAGTAGCCACTTTAGACACAATTGTTCATCCTGGATGCCAAACCAATTGGGGTAGTGTTACTATAAAAAACCTGCCTTCTGACTGGACCATCACGATGAATCCCGGAAATGTCGTTTATCACAACACTACCGCTTCATTTACCATTAACAACTTATCACCGGGCAATTATACTTTTTCCGTACAAGATAACATTACCACATGTACAGAAAACCAGTTCTTAAGTATAACCATTAATTCACAACCGATTTGTCCTATTGCGTCCAACGACACCGGTAATTATACCTCCGGAATTCCCTTTATTATAAACGTTTTAGAAAATGACACTACCGGAGCAGTAGTAAATCCTGCTGCCGTAAGTTTGGTAGCTCAATCCAACAGCACAAACATAGTGAGCAATAACGGCCTCATCGTAAGCATGGATATCCCTAATGAAGGTTCATGGATAGTAAACCCTACAACAGGACAAATTTCCTTTCATCCGCTTACAACATTTAACGGGACGCCTTCTATAATAGAATATAATGTAAGGGATTTCAATGGAAATATCAGCAATAACGCAACCATCGTTTTAGATTTCCTTCCTATTGCCGTAGATGACACTTCGTATTATAGCCCCGGAAGTCCTGTTACAATAAACATCATAGGTAACGACGTTTTGGGCGATCATGTAAACCCGTCATCAATCAGCTTGATTCTGGCTGAAAACCCAGACCAGAACACCCACGACAATCCCACACAGCAAATTCAACTTGATGTTTACCGTGAAGGAACTTGGTCTATAGATACTGATGCGGGAACCGCAACGTTTACCCCATTACCTGGATTTACAGGTGTTCCTACAATCCAACAATACAGAGTAAGAGATTTTGAGGGCAATCTGTCCAATATCGCATTTATTCGTCTGAAAAAAAGCTGTACGTTTCAGGTTACCTGTCCTACTTTCCCAAATACAACAGTAGCATGTTACAATGATATCCCAACAGCTACTCAACTTACCAAAACAGAATTCGAAATGTTGGGTAATGGAAATGGAAGTATCGGAAACACCCCTTGCGGCATTATCGAAATCACAGCTTCCAATTCACCTTATACAGGGTGCAACACCAGCATCCAAAGAACATACCAAATCACCGAATTTCAAGATACCAACGCAAACGGCAGAAGAGACCCGGGAGAAAACACCATACTTAATGCTACAACTTGCAGTCAATTAATTAACATAAACGACACCACTCCGCCAGTATTCAACGAAACGCTTCCTTTGGACAGCAGAGTAAATTGTAATGCCATCAGACCGGCTATTCCGCTTACGGCAACCGACAACTGCAGCAACGCAACGGTTACTTTCAACGAAACACGTGTAGACGGAAATTGTCCAAACAATTATACCCTTATTAGAACATGGACCGCTACAGACACCTGTGGGAATGCCGCTACGCATACACAAACCATCAATGTTGAAGACACTACGGCACCGGTATTCAATGGCGTACTTCCTTCAAACATTACTTTGGAATGCAACAATCTTGAGCCTGCAGCCATCCTAACCGCAACTGATAACTGCGGAAATGCAACGGTTACTTTTAACGAAACCCGCACTGACGGCAACTGTCCGAACAATTACATCTTAACCCGAACCTGGAGTGCTTCAGATGCTTGTGGAAATACAGCAACCCACACACAAATTATTAATATAGAAGACACTACTCCGCCGGTATTCAACGAAACGCTTCCTTTAGACAGCAGAATAAACTGCAATGCCATTAGACCGGCAACTCCGCTTACCGCAACAGACAACTGCGGAAACGCGACGGTTACTTTCAATGAAACACGTGTTGACGGAAGCTGTCCCAACAATTACATCTTAACCCGAACTTGGACAGCCTCAGACGCTTGTGGAAATACCGCAACTCACACGCAAATTATTAATGTAGAAGACACTACGCCTCCCGTATTCAGTGGCGTACTTCCTTCAAACATTACTGTGGAATGCAATAATCTTGAGTCTGCAGCCATCCTAACTGCAACAGATAACTGCGGAAATGCAACAGTTACTTTTAACGAAACCCGCACTGATGGCAGCTGCCCGAACAATTACGTTATTACCCGAACCTGGAACGCTTCTGATGCTTGCGGAAATACCGTTTCACACACGCAAATCGTCAACGTTCAAGATACGACCCTTCCGGTTTTCAACGAAGTGCTTCCTTTAAACAGTACAGTAGAATGTAATTCGATTATTCCTGCTCCAGTTACATTAACAGCGACAGACAATTGTGGTACTGCCGGGGTACTTTTTGAAGAAGAAACAATAAACGGAAATTGTCCCGGAAATATTGAAATCGTTAGAACATGGAGAGCCGTAG
Organism: uncultured Flavobacteriaceae bacterium; assembly: GCA_963812405.1. Taxonomy (GTDB): domain Bacteria; phylum Bacteroidota; class Bacteroidia; order Flavobacteriales; family Flavobacteriaceae; genus Flavobacterium. The sequence goes on from CAWEUV010000002.1 coordinate 316,508, forward strand.
ATGCTTGTGGAAACGAAAATATCCACATACAAACCATTACTGTTAACGACACGACACCCCCAGTTTTTGATGGAATACTTCCGCAAAACCAAACACTGGAATGCAGCAATATCCCAGTAGCCCAGACACTTACAGCAACTGACAGCTGTGGAGAGGTAACCGTCTCTTTTGAAGAAAACGAAGTAGAAGGAGACTGCAAAAGCAAATACCAACTTATAAGAACATGGACAGCAACGGATTCTTGTGGAAATACTGCAACGCATACACAAACTTTAAACCTGAATTGTCATGTTAAAGTATTCAATGCCGTATCACCTGACGGGGACGGAAGCAATGATATTTTTTATCTCGAAGGTATTGAATGCTTCCCTAACAATTCTGTTGAAATATTCAACCGTTGGGGCGCAAAAGTATTCGATACACAGGGATACGATAACACTACAAATGTTTTCAGAGGTAGATCTGAGGGGCGAAATACCATCTCAAAAAACGAAGATCTACCAACAGGCACCTACTTTTATGTTTTACGTTATGACTTCAATTCAGACGGAAATCAAAATGAAAAAATTGAAAAAACAGGGTATTTATACGTTGTAAACAAATAGCATTATGAAAAAATTTTTAAAGAAAATATTCAGCATCCTAACCCTTAGTTTATTCATAGGGCTTTCGCTTCCTTGCTTTTCCCAACAAGACGCGCAATATACTAACTATATGTACAATACGTCAACCATTAATCCGGCATATGCGGGAACTCGGGAAGCTTTGAGTTTGTTTGGACTACACAGGTCTCAATGGGTTGGACTCGACGGAGCTCCTGTAACAAGCTCCTTTACGGCACACACTCCGATAGGCCTTTCCAATACCGGGTTAGGGTTTTCATTTGTTAACGACCAAATTGGTCCGTCTGTAGAAAATAATATTGCGATAGATTTCGCTTACAGGATTTCGATGGGCTTAAACACTTTATCTTTCGGGATTAAGGGCTCTGCAAATTTATTAAATATCGACTATCGTAAACTGGACATTTACGATATCTCGGATCCGAAATTCCAAAATAATGTCGACAATCAATTTTCCCCCAATGTAGGGGCCGGAGTGTATTGGTATTCTAACAATCATTATGTAGGAGTGTCTGTACCGAATTTTCTCGAAACCAAACACTATGATGACAATTCTTCCTCGTTGGCTAAAGAACGGATGCACTATTACCTTATGGGCGGATATGTGTTTAATCTAAATGACAACCTGAAATTCAAACCTGCCTTTTTAACCAAAATAGTTCAGGGGGCACCGTTACAACTGGATGTCACAACAAATTTTATGTTTTATGACAAATTCACAATTGGAGGTGCTTACCGATGGAATGCCGCAGCTAGCATTCTTGCAGGATTTCAACTAACCGAAAAATTCTTCATAGGATACAGCTATGATACCGAATCAACTCGTTTATCAAATTACAATTCGGGCTCTCACGAAATTTTCCTGAGATTTGAATTGCTTCCGAAACAGGAAAAAATTTATGCTCCCCGATTTTTTTAATCTTTAGCACATGAAAAAAAACTATCTCTTTATTTTTTTACTGACCTCAGCAATAGTATTGTCTCAACAAACACTATTAAAAAAAACCGATAGTGCGTTTGAAAACCTTGCTTATATGGATGTCGTAAAAATTTACGAAAAAGCAGTAATAAAAGGATACGGGACTCCCGATATTTTCCTGAAATTGGGAGACGCTTATTATTTTAATGCAGTCTATCCGATGGCTAATAAATGGTATACAAAAGCCATAGAAACAGCAACTCCAATCGATCCCGAATACTATTTCAGATATGCTCAATCGTTAAAATCTGTTGGCGAACAACAAAAAGCGGATGTCTATCTTAAAAAGTTTTCGGAAATAAAAAATAACGATTCCAGAGGAATTCGATTTTTAGAAAAGACCATCACCGACACTCTTGTTAAAAATCACAGTGACTATTTATTGACTGATGCCGGCATCAATTCAGAATTCAGCGAATATGGTACCGTTTTCTATAACGGCGAGTTAATTTTTACCAGCAGCAGAAAAAATCAAAATCAGACAACTCAAATACACCAATGGACAAAACAGCCGTTCACGGACCTATACCGTGTAACAGTAATTTCAGCAAATCAATTAGGGAAAGACATACAGAACTTTGATTCCTATATCAATTCAAAACGAAACGAATCGACAGCAGTTTTCACGAAAGATGGAAAAACAATCTACTTTACCAGAAACGATGCAGAGGTCAAAAACAAAACCAATCGTATTTATCTAAAAATCTACAAAGCTACATTTAGCAATGGTCGCTGGGAAAACATAACCGAATTGCCTTTTAACAGCTCCGAATTCAATTGCGCACACCCGACTTTAAGCAATGATGAAAAGAAACTGTATTTTGTATCGGACAGACCGGGCACGTTAGGTCAATCGGATATTTTTATGGTCGCAATAAAAGAAGATGGAACCTATGGCACACCGATAAATTTAGGAAAAACCGTGAATACGGAAGGCCGCGAATCCTTTCCTTACATAACCCGAAACGGGGAACTCATTTTCGCTTCTGATGGTCATTTGGGTTTAGGAGGGTTAGACCTGTTTAAAATCGCGCAAAATCCTATGGACGATTCCTTCGGAGATATTGAAAATCTGGGAATTCCTTTCAACAGCAGTTTTGATGACTTTGCCTACACAGAGGCTCCGGACGGACGCTACGGTTATATTTCATCAAACCGACCGGGCGGAAAAGGGTATGACGACATTTATAAGTTCACAAAAAAAGACAACAGCGCTAACGATGACAAATTACATCTCTCCGGACAGATAACCGATAGAGAAACCGGCGCTGCCCTTTCTCAGGCTATTGTAACATTGTTCAACGACGAATACAAAAAAATAGATTCCATTATGACGGATGCTCTTGGAAATTATCAATGGAAGGGAGCATCACTATATAAAGATATTTTCATACGCGCAGAAGCTCAAAATTACCACACGCAGGAACAATATGTCAAGATTCAGAAAGATTCGAAAAATTTGGTTCATAATGCTTCTTTAACCAAACAACTGCACAGCATTAAAACAGGAAAAGATCTCGCAAAAGCATTCGAAATCGAAGACATTCATTTCGATTTGGATAAATGGGAAATAACCCGAAAGGCGGAAGAAAAATTAGCGCTATTGCTCGTTATCCTTCAGGAATTCCCTTCCTTGAACCTGGAAATCCGTTCGCACACAGACAGTCGTGCTTCGACAGGCTACAATATGACGTTATCCGAAAAAAGAGCAAAAGCAACAGTGGAATGGCTAATCAAAAAAGGAATAACTGAAAAAAGACTCCGTTACAAAGGAATGGGTGAAACACAACCCTTAAACCAATGCAAAGACGGAACAGAATGCAGCGAAGAAGAACACCGGGTAAATCGCAGAAGTGAATTCATCATATTGTCTAACTAGGAACCAAAATCATGTTGCTGTAAACATCTCAAACCACTACCAAACAACATTTTACAACCCTAAAAACATCAGATTTCAATCCGATTATGATACTACAGAAACGAGTCAAAATAGAAATAAAATTAGGTTATTTTACAAGAAAAAACAAAAAAACACGTTTAATAATTTAACAAGACCAAACTAAAAAAAGTAATTGACCAAACCTTTTTTTCGCAATAAAACATTGCTAACACAGCAATTTTACTTTTGCGAAGGCCTGTTTTTTTTACTAACTTGCAAAAAAAAAGAATAGCTTAAAATGTTTTCACATAAAAACTATCCTTCATATCTAGACAAATCATGTGGAAAGAAAATGAAATTTTACGTTTAAAACTTCTGGAGGAATATAAAATCATCGACACTTTACCGGAACAAATGTATGACGACATAACTGCTATGGCCGCATCCATTTGTAATGCCCCAATAGCTTTGATAACATTGGTTGATAAGCACAAACAATTTTTTAAGTCTCATTACGGAATCGACATCAATCAAACTCCAATCGAGCTATCCATTTGCAGTCATACCATCAAATCGGGTGAAGCATTTTTTGAAATCAAAGATCTTCGCACCGATGATCGGTTTAAAGACCACCCAATGGTTATAGAAGGGCGAAAAATAGTATTCTATTTTGGTGTTCCACTGGTATCCGAAGACGGTATTCCTTTCGGTTCCCTGAGCATTATCAATACGGAAATTCAGGAATTAACCGACATACAACGCGGAGCTATCAAAAGCTTAGCCAAACAAGTCGTTTATTTGCTTGAACTACGAAAAAAGAATTTTTTACTGGAAGCTTACCGCAAAAAACTGGAAGGTCATTCCAAAGTTATGGAAGAATTTGCCTTTATTGCGGCACATGATTTACGTTCTCCCCTAAGAGGAGTTAATTCCTTTTTAAAACTTCTGGAAAGTAAAAACGATACATTATGGGACGAAAAAGACAGGCAATATTTTAGTTTCATCTTCGAAAACGTGCAACGAATGGACAAACTTGTCCTGGATTTATTGGATTATGCCAAAAGTTTTATGACGCATACCCACAATGAAACGGTAAACACAAAAGAACTGGTAAGTGGTATTTTTCATGGACTAACCAAAGGATACACAACCAATCGCCCCGAATTACTGCTTTCGGAAATGCCAACAGTCACATCATCAGAAATAGCGCTTACAATCATTTTCCAAAATCTGATTGCCAATGCTTTAAAATATCAATCAGGAGAAAAGATTCCAAAAATAGAAATCAATTGTAAAGAAAATGATACGGAATGGGTATTTGAAATCAATGACAACGGAATTGGAATTGAACAAGAAAACCTTTCTGTGATTTTTGAACCTTTTAAACGCCTTCACAATCAATCCGAGTACAGCGGCAGTGGTTTAGGACTAGCGGCCTGCAAAAAAATAATTGAAACTCTTAAAGGAACTATAGGAGTGACATCAGAAAAAAACAACGGTAGCGTTTTTACATTTACAATACCAAAATAATCCATTTACAATATTTTAATTACTTATTTTGTTAACAAAATAAAAATAATTGTTAATTTTTAACACAAATAGTTAAAAATTAACAACAATAAAGTATTTTAACGTTATTAACTTTTCTACTAAAATGAAAAACTATGAATCTATACAAATTAAGGGTAACGGCTACGTTTATACTGATATTGTTTCAGATGGTGGTTTTTTCACAGACCAATCCTCAAACGAAATACATTGATTCTTTAAACAACTTGTTCAAAAAATCGCCTAAAGACAGCAGTCGTGTAATCTTACTGGAAAAAATAAGCCTTGCTTATGCCAACAGCGATCCTTCCAAAGGGCTTGAATATGCAGACAGAGCTTACAAATTAGCCACCGAAATGAACTTAAGAAATCGGCAGGCGGCTTCTATGGCCATGATGGCGGTAAACCATTTGGCAGCATCGAACGCGGATAAAGGGATTGAGTACAATAAAAAAGCAATCGAAATATACAAAACGTTAAACAACAAGAAATCATTGGCCGCCGTGTATTCGAATCTTTCGCAAATTTATTTGCGACAAGGAAATTATGATGCAGCATTAGAGTACAGCTTCAATGCCCTAACGGTATACGACCAAAGTAAAGAATATCGAAACAAAGGTATCGTACTCGAAAATATTGCAAACATCCATTACGAACTCAAAAACTTAAAAAAGGCTAGAAATTATTATACGCAAGTCTTGGAGATTTTTAAATCCTACGGTTTAAAAACCGATTTGGCCCGTTGCATGGGCAATATGTCACGCGTGGAAATGGATAAAGAAAATTATCCAAAAGCTTTGGAATACCTAAAAAAAGCACTTGAAATCAATCAGGAATTAGGCAATAAAAATTCCGAACTCATCAACCTTACCAATATCGGAAACGTATATTCGAAACAAAAACAAAACAAAAAGGCTCTTATCTTCATGAAGAAGTCGCTCGAAATGAGCGAAAAACTCAACATGAAAAATTCCATTGCGGTAAACAAGGGAAATATCGGCAGCATTTATTTGGAATTGTACAAAGAATCCGGCCACTCAGACCTTAATTTATTACAAAACGCCATAAAAAACACCGAAGACGCCATTCGTATTTGTGACAGTATCGGTTTTATCGCACCAAAAATGGAATTTTCAAAAGTCCTTACCGAAGCTTATTCCCTTCAAAAAGATTATAAAAAAGCTTTTGAAGCTTTATTGGAAAAAACCGATCTTTCCGATTCCTTAAAAACAATAGAAGCCAACCATAAACTTTCGATACTCGAAACACAACGGGCACAATCCCTTAAGGAAAAAGATTTGGTCATTAAAAACAAAGAACTCGAAATCATACGTCTGAAATCAGAAAAGAAAACGCTGTTTTATTCGTTGATTATTTCCATTTTAGTGATTACTTTTGCATTTATCATTCGGAGTTTTCTCCAAAAACAGAAAAAACACAACCAAATTTTATCTGAAATAAAGCAAATCCAATCGCACGAAATTCGCGGGCCAATAGCAAGCATACTGGGCCTAACAGCACTTTTAAAAGAAAAACCTGCAGAAGATCTTTCGAGAAACCAGTTATTGGAGGGAATTGAAGAATTGGCATTAAAATTAGACGAAATTGTAATTAAAATAACCAAAAACTCAAGCCTTTAAAAGACAAAATAATGATAAAGGCCAGTACACAACACTACCAACTAAAAATTCACAGAACTGAAAACGATATTAATTATAGACGATTCAATTTTTGACCGTTTAATTGCCTCTGAGGTAATTAGAAACCATATGCCTCATAATACTATTATTGCTTTAGAATCTGCAGAGGAAGGTCTGGAGTACATTTTCAGCACAATAAACAATCCGGCCGCAATCCCCGACATCATTTTACTCGATATAAAAATGCCTAAAGTAGACGGTTTCGAATTTCTGGAGCATTATGAAAAATTCCCTCCTTCAGTAACGGTGCCAACTACAATTTTCATGCTGAGCTCTTCTATCGATCCTGACGATATCAATAGGGCGCTAAAATCGAAATACGTTCACGATTTTATTGAAAAACCACTCACAAAAGAGAAAATCGAGCAGCTTCTCTCTAAATTTTAAACAAATTGTTGACTTAGAAAACAAGTTGCCTGACGCGTCCTACCGAAAACTGTTAACCTGGTCAATTATCAGGAAACAAGCAGATAACCGGTTCCCTGCAAGACCTTCTCAAACTCGATAATCTCAATTTTACCTCGCTTTTTTGCAGAAATAAAAAAGGGTTTACTAAAATTTCACACAAAACACAAATTTCTTTTTGTAAATTTGAGAACATCACAAAGCCTTAACGGCTTGGAAAAACGAACATGAGAATAGTAAACGCCATCGTAATTGAGAACGAGTTAGAAACTGCACAAATTTTAAATAAATTTGGCGAAGACAATTCTTTAATCCTAAACATAATCGAAACGGTAGAAGATATTACCTCCGGTTTAGAACTAATAAAGCTTCACAAACCCGAATTGATTTTTTTAAATGCAAATCCCGAAAACATCAGTAATCTAAAGCGGATAACCGATCTGGATTTTAACACTCCAAAGTTCATTTTAATGTCGGATGAGCCCCAAAAAGCATATGATGCCTTCAAGTGTAACGCGGTCGATTTCCTTTTAAAACCTCTGGATTTCAACACCATCATCATTTCTATCTATAAAGTAATTAAGACTATAGAAATGGAAATCAGTTTTCAGAATCAGAAATTACAACAGATTGATTCGATAAATGCCCAACACAAAAACAACGAATACATTGCTGTAGCTTCTATTGATAAAATCGAATTGTTAAAAATCGAAGAGATTATTTTCTGCAAAGCAGAAGGAAAATATACCGAGTTCATGTTAACTAACGGTGCAAAAATACTATCCAGCAGAAATTTAGGTGAGTATAGCGGCATCCTAAGTGAGAATTTTTTCTTTAGAATCCATCACTCCTACATCATAAACATCAAGCATGTTGTAAAGATTTCTAAGAAAGAAGGCTTTTATTGTGAGTTTACCAACGGGATGACACTTCCTATCGCAAAAAGAAGACAGGAAGAGTTCATCAAATTTATCAAATTATAAAGTTTTTCGATGAATTACGGAAGATTACCATACTTTTACAACATTAAATAAATACATTTATGGCACCGCGATTTAAAAAAGTGATGGTTATAGACGACAATGAATTTGACTGTTACATTACAGCCAAACTGATTGGCAATAGCAACTTGGCAACTGAAGTACTCGAATTTAATTCCGCCGAATTAGCCTTACAATATTTAGTGGAAAACCAAAACGATTTAAACATGTTGCCGGAACTTATTTTCCTGGACATTTACATGCCGCTGATGGATGGTTTCGATTTCATAAACATGTTCAGACTTTTACCCGAAGCGGTAGTTAACCATTGCGAGTTGTGCATCGTTTCAACTACGGTGGATGATTATTACATTCACAAAGCCAAAATTGACGAAAGCATCCGATTATTTACCAGCAAACCGATAACAGTGGAATTCCTGCAAAGTCTTACCAAAGATTAGTTTAGCATTCTCCGATTCGGCGTACCAATGCTTCACCGTTTTTTCAGCTCGTTTTTATTACTAAATTTGGCACTATACGCTTCTTACACATGCCCGTATTCTTCAAAGGATTACATTCCTATTCCCTTTAAAAAGTTCTAAAAAAACGTACCTTTGCCCCATGTTATCATTTTTCAAATCCAAACCAGTTTTAAAAGATCTGATTCCCGACCAGTATGTGGACATCCATTCCCATATTCTATTCGGAATTGATGATGGGGCAAAAACCATAGAAGACTCCAATTTCCTGATGCAATCCATGCTGGACATGGGATTTTCCCAAAGCATCACAACCCCGCATACCAGTGAACACGTTTGGGACAACACCCGAGAAAGCATTGTAGAAAAACACAAAGAAGTGGTCGCACTTTCTCCGGATTTGACTCAAAAACTGCAGTTAAGAGCCGCTTCGGAATACATGATGAACGATGCTTTCGTGAAACTGTTTCAATCCGAACCGTTATTACCCCTTAAAAACAAGTATGTATTGGTGGAAATGTCCTATCTCAATCCGCCCATTCAATTGTATGATATTCTGTTTGAATTACAGCTTTCCGGCTACACACCTGTTTTGGCGCATCCGGAACGGTATTCGTTTTTTCATCACAACTTTGCCGAATACAAAAAACTAAAAAAAGCCGGCTGCCTTTTTCAGCTTAACCTGCTCTCTACCATGGGATACTATGGTCCTGACGTAACCGAAGCAGCAGAAAAGTTATTAAAAAAAGGAATGATTGACTTTACCGGATCAGACGCACATCATAAAATGCACATCGATGCTTTTTCAAAAAAAATAAGAATTAAAGATGTACTTCCCGTTACGGAAGCCATGAAAAACAATAGTATTTTTAAATAAAAAAGAGGCTTTAAGCCTCTTTTTTAAATTTATCTAAAAAGCGGTTGTACCAAGATTTCTTGACTACTTCAACGCCATATCCATATCCGTAAGCACCATATCCGTAACCATATCCCTTGCGAATATTGGTATCATTGATAAGAAGCGCCATGTTAGGAAGCTTTTTCTCGTGATAAAACTTATACGGAATATACAGCAATCCTTTGTCCAGATAATTGGCACGGATTACATACACGAAAGAATCTGCATGGCGGGCTATTAATAAAGTATCCGTAACCAAATGCACGGGAGAAGTATCCACTACAATATAATCGAATTCCGATTTTAACTGATCAAACATAAGCTCTACTTTGTTGCTCATAAGCAATTCTGCAGGATTGGGAGGAATCACACCGGAAGGCAAAACATAAAATGCTTCGTAATTCGGAATTTTATGAATTAACGATTCAATAGCCAAATCTTTAGAGGAAAGATAATTCGTAACGCCTTCTTTAGGCAGGTTAAGATAATCTTCAAGTTTCGGATTACGGATATCCATCCCAATCAGTAAAACTTTTTTACCGGACAAAGCTATTGCTCCCGCCATGTTCACGGCAACAAATGTCTTTCCTTCTTTAGGTAATGTTGAAGTGATAAAGATGGTTTTGGCTCTTCCTTCAGGAACCTGATTAAGCAGAAACTCTAAGTTGGTCCTTGCAATTCGGATAGCCTCTGCGGCACTGGTCGTACTATTGGCTTCAATAACTTCTTCACTGGAATAAGACGTTGGAATATCTCCCAAAATCGGAACCGACATTTTTTTCTCCACATCGGAACGTCCTTTCACTTTATTATCCAACAACTGCAACAGATAAAGTATTCCAAAAGGCAATAAAGCCCCCAAAGCCAAAGCCATCATGTAAATGGATCTTTTTTGAGGAGATACCGGCGCTCCGGATGAAATGGCAGAATCAACAACTTTGGCATTCGGAGACGTAACGGCAAGCGAGATTGCAGTTTCTTCTCTTTTTTGCAAAAGATACAGGTATAACGCTTCCTTAATTTGCTGCTGACGGCCTAAAGCTCTTGCTTCTCTTTCCAGTGTGGGAATTTTTGAAATCTTTCCGTTAAAAACGGCATTCTGATAAGCCAAATCTCTTTTCGAAATTTCAAGTTGTCCGCGCAAACGTAAAAGAACTTCGTTTATGTCTGAGCGCAGGGCTTCTATTTTTTTATTTAACGTTAAAATCACGGCATTTTGGGGTCCGGCGTTTTTCAACATTCTGTTGCGTTCCAGTATCAGTTGATTATAACGGTCTATTAATCCGGCCGCATTGGCATCAGTGGTAAGAACATTGGCCGGAATCAAATCATTGGCATTGGCATTTCTAAGATAATCCTGCATAACACCAACCACTTTTAACTTGGTTTCGGTTTCGATTTCTTTCTTTTCAAAATCACTGGCACTGGAAAGAAAGATATCGGTTTCCGACTTGATATCGGTTACATGATTTCTGATTTTAAACGCTTCCGTACTTTTTTCAACACCGTCAAGTTCATCGGCAATTATCTTAAGACGGTCATTAATAAATTTTGAAGTACTTTCAAAAACAAGGTTCTTATCTGCTACAACGTCCTGATTGTAAACCGCAACAAGTCCGTTCAGAAAATCTTCCGCTCTTTCCCCTACCGGATCCGTAATTGAAAGTTCCACAATCGTAGTACGGTCTCCTGATTTCTTAACCGAAAGACGTCCTTTATAACTTCCCGCCACAGCCGAAACCGGACGCATCTGAATCATTACCTTAAAAGGATTTTCCTTGAAATTTTTCCTTTTATCGGTTTCAAAAACAATAGCTTTCCCTTCTCTTAAGGTTACCGTTTGCCCGTATTGATATTCTCCTAATTTATTTTCATTCCGGTCGTAAAGTACATAATGGTTTTTATCGGAACTGATTACTTTGTAAACAATACTGCTTTGCTCAAAACCATCGTTAAACTTTAAAAAACTGAATTGAATAGGCGATTTTTTATATAATTCTTCCGATTTTACTCGGCCTTCATTGATGTAAGAAACGTTTAGCCCCAAGGACTTCACGGCATTTTTGATCAAGGTTCTCGATTTAAGAACTTCTATTTCATTATCGAGGTTACTTTTAATATTTGACAAAATTGCCAAATCCGCAAATGCATTCATTTGTGTATCAGCACCTCCTTTTTTTTCATCACGAAGCATTAACGTCGTAACGGCGCTATACTGCGGAATGGTATACCGAAGATAGATATACGCTCCTAACAGGGAAACGATAATCCCCAACAGAAACCATTTCCAGTTACTCAGATAATACTCAAGCTGTTCCTTGATATTAAAACCCGAATTAAAGGTATTGCTGTCTTGCGGTGTATAATCCTGTTCCATGTTTACTTGGTGAAAATTAAAATGATACCGATAGCAAAGGACAAGACTGATAAGGTTGTTCTGATATCCGAACCAATGACCGAATTGTTGATTTTGGTTTTATTGGGCTCTACATAAACAACATCATTTTGTGCTAAATAGTAATATGGCGAAGAAATAAAATCAGCATTAGTGATGTCTACTTTTTCGATGGTTTTTTCACCGTTTTTTTCCCGGATAACCATAATGTTTTTCCTTTTCCCATAAATCGTCAAATCCCCGGAAAGACTTAATGCTTCCAAAAGCGTAATGCGCTCTCCCTGAACCTTGTGAACTCCCGGACTTGAAACTTCTCCCAGTAACGAAATTTTAAAATTGGTAATTTTAAGCTGAATGGTAGGATTGGTAATATGCTCTTTAAGCAGACCTATAATTTTTTCTTTAGCCGCAGCACAAGAAAGATCGGATAATTTTATTTTACCGATTTGAGGAAAATCAATATCGCCGTTTTTATCAACAAGGTAAACATCGCCCTGACTTTGTCCTCCCATAGCCCCTTCAACAGGAGCCGATTTCAGATTGTACGGAACAGCAACTTCCGGATTTTCGGCAGAGACAATTATTTGAAGCATATCGTCCGGCTGAATCAATAATTCATAAGAATTGGAGTTCTTACCGGCATTCGCAGAAGCATTTTGCAGATAAACAATTTTTTTAGGAGAGGCACAGGATAGTACCGCTAAAAACACTGTCATCATAAAACATCGTACTGCTATTTGCTTACTGCTCATAAATACTTTTTTTGCAAAGATAAATTATTTTTTCTCGCAATGACTTTAAAAAAGGGAAGTCTGTCGGGTTTCCGATTAAGAATCCAATGTTTCGTAAGTGGAATTCATGCTTCGGAATTCGGGAACGATTTCTTTCATTTTAAGAACGATATCCTCAACCAGGAATCCTTTTGCGATTGAAATCAACTGACTTACCTTTTCTTCTACAATTTCATAATCATCAAACGCATCCTGGGCAATCATGATTTTCTCATGGTGTGTAGGCAGTGTCTTGGCTGAATCGTTGAGCAATTCTTCATACAACTTCTCGCCGGGACGCAAACCAATAATCTGAATTTTAATATCTTTCTCCGGTCGAAGTCCGGCCAAACGAATCATTTTGGTTGCCAGATCAATAATTTTGACCGGTTTTCCCATATCGAAAATAAAAATTTCCCCTCCGTTACCCATGGCTCCGGCTTCCAAAACCAACTGACAGGCTTCCGGAATGGTCATAAAATACCGAATGATTTCCGGATGGGTTATGGTTATCGGGCCACCGTTAGCAATTTGTTGGGTAAACAACGGAACCACAGAACCGTTGGAACCCAAAACATTTCCAAAACGGGTAGTGATGAATTTTGTGGTAATCACTCTGGATCGATTGAGATATAAAAACAACGACTGAACGTATTTTTCGGCTATACGCTTACTGGCGCCCATTACATTGCTCGGATTAACCGCTTTGTCTGTGGAAACCATTACAAAACGTTCCACATTGTAAGCAACTGCAAGATCGGCAAGGTTTTTAGTCCCCATAACATTTGTAAAAACTGCCTGAGCCGGATTGACCTCCATTAACGGAACGTGTTTATAAGCCGCTGCATGATACACAAAATTAGGGCGATACGTTTTAAAAACAGATTCCATAACCTTATAATCGCGGATGTCGGCAATAACAGAACGCACTAAAACACTCGAATATGTTTTGTCAATCTCCATGCTTAAATGATGCAACGGCGTTTCGGCCTGATCCACCAAAATAATTTTAGCCGGCTCAAAAGCATGAACCTGCCATGCGATTTCACTACCTATTGAACCCGCGGCACCAGTTATCAGAACCGTTTTCCCTTTTATTTGTCCCGATATGGTTTTATTGTCAAGCTCTATAGGCTGGCGTTCCAACAAATCGGATATCTGGACATTTTTAATTTTTCTTGAAATGCTTTCTTTGTCTTCAAAATCGGTGATTTTCGGCGTGGAAAAAACTTTGAAGTTAAATTCCAGACAGTCGTCAACAATATCGAATTTTTCTTCGTTGGTCAGAGAGTCATCAGCAATGATAAGCGCTTCGGCTCCTTTATGACGCAACAGCACCGGTACGGGTTTATTCTGTTCGACAATAGGCAAATCCAGAATACGTTTAGAAGTATTTTTACTCGCTCTGTCTATAAATCCAACCACTTTAAATCGGGCTGGGCTTTCCATTTGTATTGCGCTGGCAACCGCTATGGCATTCGCTCCCGTTCCGTATAACAACACTTTGGTAATCTGATTGTTTTTACTCTCGTTGATATAGTTTTCAAAAACCATTTTTACGATAATCCGGTACAGCAACAAAAAGCAAAAAGTAAGCAGAACCGTTATAAAAAGTCGGGTGTTCAGAAATAATTTATCGCCAATAAAAATGTTCCAAAAAGTATTGAGCAACAGCAAAAACAAAAACGTAGACGATTGCGCCATGAACAGCTTTACCGCATCGATAAAAGTGGAATGTCGAATAATGCCCGAATAGGTTCTGAATACCCAAAAGAAGAAAACCGTAACCGAAACATACAGCAACGAAATCATCGGCACGTTTGAACTTACCAAAAAATCGAGTCCGATTCCTTTTAACAGCAAATAACTCAAAAAACCCGATAAAAAAACCATAAAAACATCCAATGCCAATATAATCCATCTTGGGAGATAGCTTAAATTTTTGACATTAAAACTAAAACTGGCTTTTTTAATTGCCTGCTCAAAAACCGTTTTTACCTTAAGCATCGAATTAGTATTCACCGTTTATATTTTTTGACTTTTAAAAAAAACATCTAGAACGTTCTCAAGTCGTAAATAATCATCATCTGTTAAATTTGATCCGGAAGGAAGGCACAACCCGTCTTCGAACAACTTTGATGCGACATCACTTCCGTAATATGGATAATGCTCAAAAACCGGCTGCAAATGCATGGGTTTCCAAAGCGGTCGGCTTTCTATGTTTTCAGCTTCAAAAGACAGACGCAACGCTTCTCTTGATTTTCCTGTTTTCTTCGCATCGATTACGATGGCAGACAACCAATGATTTGAAAACCAATCCGAAGCAGGTTCTTTTAGTACGCTGACACCCTCTATGTCCGCAAAATAATCCGAATAAAAAACATGCGCTTTTCTTCGAAGTGCCACGTGTGCATCCAAAACTTCCATTTGCCCTCTGCCGATGCCGGCACAAATATTACTCATTCTGTAATTATAGCCTATTTCACTATGCTGATAATGAGGTGCGTTATCTCTTGACTGTGTGGCAAAAAATATTGCGCGTTCTTTCAATTCTTTGGATTTAACCACAATAGCGCCACCTCCAGAAGTTGTTATGATTTTATTTCCGTTAAATGACAACACGCCAATAGTACCAAAAGTACCGCATTTTTGTCCTTTATAAGAACTACCCAATGCTTCGGCACTGTCTTCCAAAAGCGGAATCTGATATTTTTCGGCAATTGCAACAATTTCAGCCACTTTAAAAGGCATCCCATATAAATGTACGGCAATAATGGCTTTGGGTTTCTTTCCTTTGGCAATACGATCGGTTATCGCTTCTTCCAAAGCAACCGGACACATGTTCCAGGTTTCCGGTTCACTGTCAATAAAAACCGGTGTAGCGCCCTGATATAAAATCGGATTTGCAGAGGCAGAAAAAGTCATGCTCTGACAGATTACTTCATCACCGGATTTAACACCTAAAAGCAGTAATCCCAAATGAATCGCAGCGGTTCCGGAGCTCAATGCTCCAACAAACACATTTTGACCCAAATAGCGCTCCAAATCAGATTCCATTCCGGAAACATTTGGTCCCAGAGGGGCAATCCAATTGGTATCAAAGGCCTCCTGAATATATACTTGCTCCTTCCCGCCCATGTGAGGCGAGGAAAGCCAAATTTTTTCTTTATTCATTATCAACTAGTTAAGTGTAGCTTTGGGGAAACTAACGCACAAATGTACTGAAACTTTTATAAGTAATCATCACTTAACTTTAAAATTAAAACATTTTGTGAAATAGCGTTTTTATAATGATTTTTACATCTCCAAAGAAGGTCTGATTGTAGTAATACTGTAGATTTAACCTTACCTTGTCGGGAAACAAAACGCGATCATTGTATTCAAGCGCATTTTCCTGTAAAGCCAAAATCTGTTCTTCATTAAAGTACTTCAGCGAAGCTTCACTGGTAAGTCCGGGTTTTAATTCCAATATTTTTCGCTCTTCTCCTTCCAGACAATCGTAGTATCCTTCAATATCAGGACGTGGCCCCACAACACTCATATCACCCAGTAAAACATTGATAAACTGAGGTAATTCATCCAATTTTGAATTTCGCAAAAAAGCACCAACACCCGAAATACTAGCAACATTCTCCTTGTCTTTCCGAATGGTACGCAACTTAACTATGGTAAACAGTTTACCAAATTGCCCTACCCGTTTCTGAAAAAACAAACCGTTTGATTTCGTGTCAAATGCGGCAAACACCCAACTGATAAGGATAATCCAGCTGAAAAGAATCAAAGCTGTGAATGAAAACACGATATCAAAAAGGCGTTTCAGCATACTTACGAAGGTTCGTTGAATTTTATTATCCTGCCCGGGTTTCCAACAACAACGGCATAATCCGGTACATCTTCAATAATTACGGCACCAGCACCAACGGTAACCCATTTCCCGATTTTAATTCCCTGAATAACGCTGGCACCTATGCCAATCTGAGTCCCTTCACCAACGGATACGTCTCCCGCCAAAGCAGCATTAGGAGAAATATGCACATAATTTTCCAATACACAATCGTGTTCCACAATGGCACCCGAATTGATAATACAATGATTCCCAAGCGTTGAAAAAGCGTTGATAACTGCGTTGGGCATGACAACAGTACCCGTTCCGAGTATTGTCGAAGGTGAAACTACCGCCGAGGAATGAATGGCAGTATAAAACCGAACCTTAAGCGATTCGGCAATTCTTTTACGAAACCAATTATTTCCGATGGATACAATCAAAAGGGCTTCTGCATCCAACATCATGTCGGAAGCCTTAACCACGGGAATGTCATAAATGAAATCGCTTTTAGGCGCATCATCCAAAACTACCGTAACCGTAACCTTTTGTTGCTTTAAAATATCGATAATCACTTTACTGTGACCGCTTGCTCCGTATAAATACATTTTTAATTTCCTTTAAATGGTTCTGCCGTGGCAACTGCATCACCGGATATTCCTTCTCCTTTGAAAACCTTTTGAATGGTTTTAAAAAGAATAAGAATATCCAATTTTAATGAAATATTCGCTACGTACCAAACATCATAGTCGAATTTCTGTTGCCAACTGATGGCATTTCTGCCGTTTACCTGTGCCCAACCTGTGATTCCCGGTCGGACATCATGCCGTTTTTTTTGTTCTTCATTATACAACGGAAGGTACTGCACCAATAACGGTCGCGGACCAATCAGACTCATATCGCCTTTCAAAACGTTAATCAGTTGGGGCACCTCATCCAAAGATGTTTTGCGTACCAATTTCCCGATGGCAGTAAGTCGTTCGGCATCCGAAAGTAAATTTCCTTCCGCGTCTTTTCTGTCGTTCATGGTTTTGAATTTGATGATTTTAAAGATCACCCCACCTTTCCCGGGACGCTCCTGAATGAAAAAAGGTTTTCCGTTATTGGCAAAAAACAATCCCAAAGTAACCAGCAAAAAAACCGGACTGAGCAACAGTAATCCCAAAAAAGAGAGTATACTGTCGAAAAAACGTTTCAAAAAATTACTATACATTCCCTTCCAAACTTTTATATTCTTTTAAAATAGCCTCCCAAACAACTTGTTGTTGGTAACGGGAAACGATTCTGTGCCGGGCATTATTTTTCAATCGGATCGTTAACTCATTATCCTCAAGAATGCTTTTCATTGCCTGATAAACCGCTTCGGTTGATTTCGGTTCGACAAGAATCCCGTTTTCACCGGAAACGATAACTTCATTACATCCGTTGATATTGCTTACTATAGCGGGTAATTCCATAGCACCAGCCTGCAACACCACATTAGGAAACCCTTCGCGATAACTCGGAAAAACCAAACAATCGCTTATCGCAAAATAAGGCCGGACATCGTTTTGATAACCAACCGAAAGAATATTTTCCGTAGTTAAAATAGTTGTTTCCGTTTCGGGCAACAAGGGATCCAATTCTTTCTCGAACGGACCGACAAGCAACAATTTGCATTTTTTATGTTCCGCCGATAATTGAGTAAAAGCAGCTATTAACTCGTTGATCCCTTTATCGGCCACAATTCTTCCCACGAAAATAAACACAAAAGTGTCTTCCGAAATTGCCAATTGTGTTTTCAGAGTTCTTTTTTGTTCTTCCGAAACAGATTGCGGACTGAAAAAATCGGTATTGATGCCGTTTGAACTTCCGTTACCAATGACTTTTAACTTGTTTGGTTTACAGAATTTTTCTTGGACGATTATATCCTTCAATCCAACCGAATTGGGATACACTTTCGTAGCACAGGCATAGGTGATTTTTTCGACAAAACCCAGCAGTTTTCGTTTATTTCCGGTAGTTTCCAAAAGTGGCAAACCCGCTACCGTATGCAATCGGTTGGGTACGCCGGCTAATTTTGCGGCAATCATACCAATGGTTCCTGCTTTTGGAGTATGCGAATGAACAATGAATGGTTTTTCTTTTTTCAAGAACCAGAAAAGCTGCCACAGAGACTTCAAATCCTGCAATGGCGTGATTTGGCGTGTCATTGAAATTTCATGGGTTTTCACACCTTGACTTTCACCAAAAGCAATCAGACGTTCTTTTTCAGATGACACGGCTGTTACTTCATAATAATCATTCATAAAACGCAGCTGATTCTCGAGTAATTTTTCAAGAGAAAGCGGAATGGTTGTAATACGAATGAGCTTTTTCATTTGCTTTGAACTGTAGTTTTATGGGTAATTTGGGCGATGATCCACAACAGTACAACCATAAAAAAAGGTTGTATCATTATTTTGGTTCGTGCAAAAATACCAAACCCCGAGTAACGTTGTACTATAAGCAGCCCCGAAATTACGGCAAAAAGAAGTATTACTTTGAAAACCAGTGGAAAAACAAGTTTTCTGTAATGCCGAAGAAAAAGTACCAATACCACAAGATGTAAGGTTAAAACCAGACCGTTCTCCAAGCCTAAAGCCAATCCGTAAAAGGATGGGATTTCATTCAACAATGGTCGGAAATAAAAGGTAAAAAGCTTATAAGGATAGGAATATTCGATAATGGGTACATAGGTATCCGAATTTTTGAAAGAAAGCAATGAAAATTCATTAAAGCGTTGCAATCGGCCAAAATCAAATCGTTTTATTTTCGACAATTGTAAAAACATATAAAACAATCCTGAAAATGCCGCAATTGCAATTGCCGAAGCAATCAGCTTTGTTTTCCACCGCCACGTTCCAAACAACAAAAAACACAGAAAAATACTAAACAGCAACATTAATGCGATGTGCGGCCGAATAACACATAGAAAAAATACTGAAATTATATTCGATACCGAGAGATAATTCGCCTTAGACACCGCCAACAGTATCGTTGCAATAAAAAGAAAACACAACGCTTCTTTTCCCAACATGGCCGTCCAAAAATGTAAATTAGGCAGAAACAAAATTACAGGTAAAAAATCCCATCCGAAAAACCGAAGTCGATCGCCAATATGAAACCGCAGCAAACGATAAAACTGAAGTATTCCGAAAAATCCAATGCTGCTGTAAAGCAAAAAACCAAAAGCGATATCCCAATGAAAAATCTTTACAAAAGGATAGTTGAGAAACAATATAAAATCAGAACCGTAGGTAAAAAAATCAAACCATTCTTTAGCAGCCGAAGTTTTGAGTTGCAGCCAGTAAAAAGTAGCATCTCCTCCATTTTTGATATAAAAATTGTAGGCAAAAAACGTAAACAGCAAATGATAGCCCGCTAAAATGGCAATCAGTTTTGAATTGCTGTTTTTAATTTCCGATGGTATCATTTCCGTTTTCGTAAAAGTTCTTTCTGATAGGAATACGACCAAAGGATAAAGATAAGGAATCCCGGCAGGAACATGTTACGCATACGAATCATAATTCCTAAATTCCCTAACGATTGGGAAAATGCCAACGTTCCTACAATCAAGAAAATCACCAATCCTTTCACCACGAAAGGCGCTGCTTTAAACGTTTGCAACGGTTTGTTTTTAAAAATCCGGAACGAAATGATTAAGAGCAGTAAATTTTCGAAAGATGCAATGGCTGCGGGAATTCCGTTGATATCAAAAAACAAAGGGCGGTATAAAAAAGTAAACACCTTTAACGGGAAAGGATAGGATGAAATATCAATTCTCGATCCGGTAGTGGAACGGCTTAACAAATCGGCTTTTTTATCGGAGAACTCTTCAAAACTGTCGATTGTTGTTTCTTCGATTTTCGCAAATTCCATCACCGAAGGCAAAATGGCAATCCCGATACCGAGCAGAACAATGGAAAAAATAATTCGTTGCCCTTTAGATACTTTTGAACTCATCACGTAAGCCAATCCGAAAGAAACCAGAAGAAAAAGCGTTATGTGAGGACGGATAAAATAAGACAATCCTAAGGCGATAAACAAAAAAGGCAATCGTTTTGCAATTTTCAAAATTCCGTAGGCAAACATTCCGATACAGAAAAAAAGCAGGGTATCTTTCCCTACACCACAACTCCAAAAATGCAAATTGGGCATAAAAAAAACCAATGGAAAAAGATAATATTCCTTGAACTTGGAATTATACGGAATCGTCTTACAGGTTACCACATAAAAAAAGGAAAGCCCGATAAAACCCAAAAGCGTATAAAGCATTGTTCCCGAAAAATAGGACAATCCGAGCACTTTGGCAGGATAATAATTCAGTGCAAACAAAAAATACGTTCCTTTTTCTCCGGCTAAAAACTTATCAAAATCTTCGATTGACATTTCTTGAGCCACCCTCCAATACCCAACAGCATCACCCTGAACGAAGAAACAGTAGTACACCCCAAAAATTAAGTGATAAAACCACAGTTTTCGCAATTGTTGTAATTCTACGGCTCCCAATTCGTTTTTGAACGATGAGACGAACCCAAGCCCTAGAATTATGATGATAAGTAGAAAAAATATGTCCAAATTTATTTTTTTTAATTGCGTGATGCTTCGTATTGAATAGCGCTTTGTACTTTTTTATCGCTCCCGCAACAAAGCCACTACCGTTTTCAGTTGGGACTGAACCGTAAAACTACGTTCAATCAATTGCCGTCCCGAAGAACCAAAAGTACGACATTTGTCTTTCCCATTGCTCAATTCCTCCAAAGCATTGAACCAATCCGCTGCGTCTTTGGCAAGAAAACCGTTATGCCCTTCCGAAACCACTTCCACATTCATTCCTACCGGAGAAGCTACAACCGGAATGCCGCACGCCATATACTGAATGAGTTTATAGGAGCATTTTCCTTTTTCCCAAGGGGAATCTTCCAAAGGCATAATGCCGATATCGAAAGCAGAAATAGCAGCAACCTCGGTAGGTTCTGTCCAATCGATAAACCGTATCGGAAAAGAAACCGAAACCGCTTCTTTAGCGCCGACAATTTGAATTTCAATGGGATATTGTTTCGCAAGTTTTTCAAAAACCGGAAATAAGGTTTTTACATATTTAAAAGTGGATGGCGAACCGATCCAACCGATAATCGTTTTGTCCTGACGGAATATTTGCTTGTGATCGTATCGTTCAATATCAATAACCGTAGGAATTACAATTACGTTTTTGGCTCCTGCTTTTTTGGCCCGTTCCGCCAGATACTGATTCCCGGCGACAACCGTTTGGGCCGAACGCATTACCTTATCGATTTTATCTTTTAAAAGAAAGCGGATCCATTGGTTCGGATGCAAATCATAATTATGAAAAATGGCATCGTCATAATCCACCACATATTGTACGCCTAAAAACGACAGTATTCGTTCTGTCCAGGAAGGCAAATACGGAAAAATCTCTTTCTCAATCACTATTTTATCATAACCGAAAATCGTAAAAAGCACAAAAAAACGTTTGATGTAGGCCTTCAGAATCTCTGCTACCGGCTTTTTACCGGAATACAATTTTTCAAGATAAGCATCATCAAACAACGGTTTAACGATTACCGATATTCCTTCGGCTTCCAGAAACGGAAAATACTGATAACTGCGCAAACGGCTGCTGGCTCCTTTCCGACTGTATTTTGTTAAGTAAAGTACTTTCATAATTTCTTCAAAGCTTTTATATAACTCAAAGCACTGTTCTCAAGTGAAAAATAATGCAACCCAACCGAACGGATTTTAGCCTTGTCGATCGTTTCCTTTTGCATCAAAAAAGCAACCGCTTTTTCTATAGCATTTTCATCCTGATGCTGGTATAAGAAACACTCTTCAAGCTGTTCAAAAACAACATCAGTATCGCCTATTCCTGCCGAAGCAATGGTGGGCAAACCCATCAATAAATATTCTCCAAGTTTTATTGGTGCAACACCCTGCATGCTGAAAGTTGGTTTTCGGATTGCAAAGGCCACATCGGCTACATTTAAATAATTGGGTACTTCTTCAAAAGGAACGGAAAGTACTTTTATGCTATTTTCAAGTGATTTCGGAATCCGTTCGTTGGCAAACTGAGTATTTCCGGTGAGTATCAAAAATTTTGATTGCTTATTCCCCGAATGGTACCGACTAAAAATAGCCATCATTTCCTCCCAACCATACTGAGGTCCGAGCGAGCCGCAATATACAAAAACCATATCATCATCCTTAAATCCTAAGGTTTCTCGTTTTTTGGATTTTCCGGCAAGATTAGGCTGAAAGAAATTCACATTTCGGCCATTAAACACCACGGAGAATTTATCCCGATAGTTTTCGCCGATGGTTTTCAGATGAATATCAATAGCTTTTTGCGAGCGGGTAATCACGCCATTGGCAGTTGTAAGCAATTTTGTTTCTTCACTTTTCAGCCAAAGGTATTGCTTGCTGGTTTTCGATAGTCCTGAAAAGTCAATACGCTCTTCCAACGGCAAACCATCGGCATCAAACAGCACTTTCATGTTTTCGGTTTTTAACCGATTTACCATAACCGCTGGCATGGTACTTCGCGGCATTACGATATCGATATTATGTTCTTTAATGTATTTTCGGAGGATTGAAACGCCTCTAAAAACAGACCAAAGGCTTCCCAATGCGGCAACAGGTTTTCTATAGATTGGTGCTGCGGTATACTGTATTCCGAGGGTATTAGCCGCTTTTTGAATCTGTTGTATTTTGGCTGCATCACTCCACGTAAACTGAAGCACGTGAAAATTAAAATCGGCCGACTGTTTAGTGATTTCGTTAAATATGGGCATGAACAATCCTTCCATGTAACTGGTTTGCGGCCCGTCCCAAGTGATGAAAAGAATATTTTGAGGCTTGTTATTCATGTATTCGGCTTTAATCAAATCGTTCGAAAATTTTCAGACGTTGGCAATCTTTTTCTTTTTCAAGAGTGCTGAATATAAGGTTTTTACCCTGTTCACATATTGTTCTTCCGTATAATTTTCCATCGCTTTCTGGTATCCTGCTTTTCCCATTTCGGTCCGTAGCGATTCCGCATTGCATAAAATTTCCAGTTTTTCGGCTATTTCGACAATATTTTGTTTTTCAACAAGATAACCGGTTTTTTCATGATCCACGATGTATTGCATGCCTCCCACTTTGGTGGCTACAATCGGTAGTTTACTTAGCATGGCTTCGGCCAGTACGAGTCCGAATGACTCATGTGCCGATACCAATGAAAAGATATCAAAAATGGCGTAATATTTTGCCGTATCGTCCTGATATCCTTCAAAAGTAACCGATTTTTCAATATTTAATTGTTGCACCAAATGCTCGTAATTTCCTTTTTCAGGTCCGTCACCCACTAAAACCAAATGAACGTTCAGTCCTTTACGAATGAGCATTTCAAAAGCTTTTATTAAGTCGGAAAACCTTTTGGTATTGTCATTTATCATTCTCCCGACAGAACCGATAATAATTTTTTCAGTATCGATACCAAGCGTAGCTTTCAGTTGTTCTGATTCCTTTTCGGAGACTTCTCTGGGAATAGCAACCCCATTGCTGATTAAATGTACTTTTTTCGAACTGATTTTAAGTGTCTCGGTAAGATAATTTGTTGAGGCATGGGAAACACCCACAACAGCATCGGCAAAAAAAGAAAAAAGGCGCATTAACAAATTCCCGCGCCAAGATCGGTTTTGCGGATCGGAAGTTTCTTCGATAATAAGAACCGGAACACGGCAAAACACACTCGAAACCGTAGCCATGGTAACCCCTTCAAAAACGGCTCCGTGAACAATATGTGGTTGGAATTCCCGGATTACCGAAATCACTTTTTTGTGTTTTTCCCAATCGAAAATGTTTTTCAATTTTCCAACGGCAATGACTTCCACGCCACAGTCTTTAATCCGCTCCGGAATGTCACCGCGGTAATGCGTACATATAATTTTGAGTTCGAATTCCTCTTTATTCAGCATTTTCGCCAAAGAAAGCCGTCTTCGTTCAACACCTCCGTAGGTAATGGATTCGACTATATTGAGGACGCGTATCATGCTTTTTGGAGGTAAATGGCGGTTAACGTTTCCAGGTGTTTTTCGATGGAATAATTTTCGACAATCGTATTTCTTCCAGCCTGACCTATTTGTTTTCGGGTTTCCGAATCTAATGCAATAATGCTTTTTATTTTCCGAAACAACGCTTCATCATCCGCGGCTTCAACCAGCCAACCATTCTGATTGTCGGTTATGATTTCTTCTGCTGCACCCACTTCTGTGGTTAGAGAAGGTATTCCGTTGTACAAAGCTTCCGCCAACGAATTCGAAAATCCTTCCGTAAAAGAAGTCAGCACATATAAATCCGATGCTTGTAAAAACGGGACCGGATTACTTTGAAAGCCAACAAAAGTGACATTATTTTGTATATTCAGTTCAGCAACCAGCGCTTCCAATGCCTTTCGGTGCTTGCCTTCACCAACAATGGTGTAATGTACCACAATCTTTTCGGATGTTAATTTAGCTATCGCCTTGAGAACACTTTCGATATTTTTAACCGGTTCCAATCTGGAAACGGAAACGATTGTGAAAAAATCCTTTGGAGTTGTGGTTCTTCCGTTAATTTCGTTTTGTGGTGAGAAAACCACAAAATTGGACACTGTTTTTAATTTTTGCTTCGGAATTGCGTACCATTTGTACAGATTATCGCAAACCGTTTTCGATTCACCCAACACATAATGCGATAATTTAAAAATGATTCCGAATATTTTTTGCGCCAGAAAACCATGTTTAGGAATACCGATTTCTTCGGCAACCACATTTTTCACGCCAGCCCATCGTGCAGCGAGTACGCCGTGAAAATTGGCTTCTGCACCGGAAGTATGGACTACATCGGGTTGTTCCGCTTTAAAAAAACGATATAATTTGTAAATCGTTAACAAAGACGGAATACGGTAAGCCGATTCAAACAACACCAAGCGTTTCCCGTTTTCTTTTATTTTTTCCGAAGCCACGCCGCCTTTTCCGATAGCACAGAAAACCCATTCGATTTGGGCATTCGTTGTGGTGGATAAATTGACCATCTTGGATTCAATTCCACCAAAATCGAGAAACGTGGAGAGTCGGATTACTTTCATTTACTGAATTGGTTTTTCCATCTGTTGATGTCCTCCAAAGGGATGGCGATATCCAATGTTAAATCGGAATTTATTACATTTTCGATTGTATCTATTTCACTTCGAAGCACCACCGGCAAGTTAAAATCTTTTTGTTTTTCAATGGCGCGGTTATCGATTCCGATAATTACCGTGCGTCTTCCTTTCTGTAAGGCACGAATTCCGCCGTGAAGTCGGGTTCCGATATAATCGCAGTCGTTATTTTCCAAAAAGAAATCATAGGATTTTAAATTGGGGTTAACGATGTGAATTTTTGCATCGGTCAGACGCTCCAGGTAGCTGGCATCCAATCGTCCTTGTGGCCAGAAATAAACTTCTTTATAATTACGAAGAAGAATTTCCACCAGGTGTTTGTCGGCCTTCTCATCACAGTCATAATCCGTTAACGTGAAAATAACTTTATCGGATTTCTTTTTAGGAATAGTGTCACAATGCGCTTTGGTTAAGGTCCACATCGTGGGACAGCCGGTATTAATGACGTTATGAATCCCGATTTCTGCAAGCTTTTGTTGTGTGTATTTATCTCTGACAGAATGCAATGCATCTGTTGTTAAAATTTTTCGCAGTATGGTTTTGGTGTACAAATTCGTTTGCTGTTGGTACTGTCGCCAGCCAACGCCTAACAAAAGCACGTTTTTCGGAATGAAATAGACATCGAAAAGATCCAGTTTCCACTGTTTGTACTTGTTCATTTTGGAGGAAAGTATGTTCGATCCGCCCACGATACCGAAATCCGAATGCCGAATCAGGGACAAACCGGAGATTCCGATCTTATCGTGTGAAGCCACTCTGCAAATTCTATTGGCTGCAAAAACATTATATATTTCTCGGTTGACGGCATCCATAATAATCTCATCTCCAACATTATTGGTGGCGATGGAAGTATCAAACAATGTTACTTGATTTTTGTTCAGCTGATTCATTTTAAAAACTTACAATTACATTAAATTCACTAACAACAGTTGTTTGATGCCCTATTGCCTTTGTTGCTTTCTTGATTTAAAATCTGTCATTTTTTTATACAGAAAAAAAGCAAGATATCCGGAAACCCCAATCGATATAACCGATGCCACAATTTTATTGACCGTGGAAATATCCCGCATCAGATACGAAACCACGGCTAAAACCACCGTAGCGGACACCCAAAGAAAAGGATAATAATTTACCGAACAATTTTCTTTGAAATCCTTGATAAAATAACCCGAATACCCCATGAACATCAAACTTACAAAGGTAGTAACTGCGGCAATTTTATAACCATAAACAGGAATTAAAAATAAATTCATCAAAACATTTGATACTCCCGCAATAAAGGTAATTTTCCAGAGGATTTGCGTTTTTTCCAAGTATAACAATTTGTTTATTGCGCCATAGTACATTGCTCTGTAATTATAAGCCATCACTATAATGATCCCCAACGGATAGGTGGCTGCCAAAGTATCGTTCTTAATTAACAACTGAAAAATTTCTTTCAACCATAAACACACTAAAAATGATGCGATAAAAAACACCGCCTGAAGCACAAATACAAGTTCTCTGGCTCCTTTTTCATCCTTATTTTTATAACATTCGTTCATTAGGGGTGTAATGGCAAAACCACTTACCATTCCGATGGAATTGAAAAAATTTCCCACCGTATAAGCCGCGTTATATTTCCCGATATCTCCAATGGGTACCGAAAGCCGTTCCATGACGATTTTATCAGACGAATTCAGTAAAAATGAAGAATAATAATGTGGAATGGTCGGTAAGGTGACTTTCAGATACGATTTTATTCTGCGCATCGAAAACTTAAATACCGGAGTCAGTTTAAATTTATACACCATCGGATAAAAATAGGAAGCATTATTTAACACCGACACGATGAATAACGAGTAAAACCATCCCAGATAGCCCAATTTAAGGTAGGCTATGAAAAAAATGTTCAGCAAAACCGTTAGTGTTCCGAAAACAGCGGTTCGCATAGCAATCGAAAACGGCATCTGTTTTATCTGAAAAAGCGTTGAACCGATGGCTCCGGTCGGACCAAAAAACAATCCGGCACCGATATTCAGAAAGATTACCAGCCAGATATTGGAGACTTCTTTCGGCATCAGCAGCCACAAAAGAGCAACTTTAACCAGTAAAAAGATGATGTTCCATAGCATTAAAAAACCGTAAATTTCCCTCCAGACTTTCAAGAACCAATTGGGATGTTTGTAATAACTGTTTACTAAAATCACCCGTAACCCCAAGGAACCAAAAACCTCAATGGCAGCCATATAAGAGGTGATCAAACCAAAAATACCGTAATCCTGTTCCGTCAGGTATTTGGTGATGAAGGGCAAGGAAAAAATTCCGGCGATTTTAGGAATCTGGTTGGCAAACCCGTAAATAAAAGTATGTGAAAAAAGCTTTTTTAACATTTAATGGAATTTACCTTCGTTTTTCAGTCTGTAATA
Source organism: uncultured Flavobacteriaceae bacterium (assembly GCA_963812405.1). Taxonomy (GTDB): domain Bacteria; phylum Bacteroidota; class Bacteroidia; order Flavobacteriales; family Flavobacteriaceae; genus Flavobacterium. The sequence continues at coordinate 344,615 of CAWEUV010000002.1, forward strand.
ATGTTCTTCGTCGCGGTATTTAAAAACCGTTGCCGGATTTCCGCCGGCTATCCCTAATTTGGGTACATCTTTCACAATTACCGCACCCGCCTGAATGATTGCGCCTTCGCCAATGGTAACACCGCCCAAAATCAGGACACCGTGCCCCAGCCATACATTGTCTTCGATGATAACTTCTTTCACAATATACGTGCTGTCGTAAGGAATGGTCTCCCCTTTATAATTGTGGGTATCCGTAATTATAACACAATCCATTCCGGAATGGAAATTATCCCCGATTTCGACTTTTCCGTTGCCCAGAATTCGCAAACCGTTAAAATGAACGTTGTGTCCCAAACGGGTTTTTCGGTTTACATAAGATAACCCGTTAACCGTAATTTCGCCTTTGATGTATTCTGCCGTTTTGAGAATTTGCTTTTTGTAAAGCGATTTTCTCCAACGTTTGATCTTATTTATAAGTACTCCTATCATGCTTCCAGCAGGTAATTTAAAATCAGTTCTTTGGATTTATTTTCATTTGCAGTATTTACAGTACTGCAGTAATATTGACATTTTTGATAATGTTGTTCCACCGTTTCGTACGACAAGGAATTGATTTCGGCTTCAATATCTCGAATGGCCGCAACCGGAGTTGTAATGCCGTGTTTTACAAATCCGTACAGGTCAAATTGCGCCACACCATCATCAATATAAATAGTTTTTACTTTCATCAAGGCCGCTTCCAGTAGAATAGAAGATTCTCCGGATATCATTACATCGATTTTCTTTATAAATTCATGCGGTCTTTCTTTTCGGGCGTTGGAAATTTCCACATCGAACGACTCTAGGAATTTATAAAATTTCTCAGAATTACCGGGATGTGGCCGCAGTATCACTCTGCTAACCGCTTTCGATTTTTTAACTACCGCAATGAGTTCGTTCAGTAAGGCTTCCGAATAATACGGTTTCAGACAAATCCCTACGGAAATATGTTCCGTTTCGCATCGTTTTTTATAAGCCAGCAAACCATCCATTCGGGCAATTCCCACGAGTTGTTGTACTTTCGCCAGACTTCCTATTTTTCGGTACGTATCAACTGCCTGTTGTCCTTCCAACAAGGCGACATCCGGTAATAATTTCGGAAAAACTTCGGAAACGGAGGCGTGCTGAATGTAGTAACTGGTAACCCGCTTATTTTTGGCAGCCAACAAAAGCCCCAACGGCTTTATATTATGATCGTTCGTTAAAACGATTTTATTACATTTAGAAGATTGTATATAGCCTTCGAAAAGTTTTACCGAAGCCATAAACACCGCTAAATTCACATAAATGTGTGCTGTGTTTATAATGCCTTTGTTTTTACGGGCGTATTTCCCAGAAAGACATACCGCTTTAGGAAAAAACAGAAGTGCCGAAAAAAAGAGTTTTCGGTTATTGAAAACGATGGTATCAAAACCATCCAGACTTACGTTATTATTGAGTACAAATAAAACATTCTTCCGGTCCTTTTCTTCCATTTTAGCAAAAACATCAATAATCGCATTTTTCTGATTCAATGTTTCAATATACACCAAATGCCTGTAGTTCTTTTTTATGGTGTCTTTGGAAGGCGTTTTAAAATTCTTCCAGAAATGAAGTACTAAGGAACCAAAGGCCCTCAATAAGGAAAATTTTTCAATCTTTGGATTAAAAGCATACACTTTTTCCCCCAGACGAATTCCAAAATACTGATTGAAGTAAAAAACTATTTTGGCATTCTTATACATGGTTCTTTTTTTTCAGCAAGTCTTTTGTGACCAAACTTTGAATTTCATCCCTAAAGGACGTTACAGTCGTATTCATCTTATTCGCAATATCCAGCACGGAATGTTTTCCATCCGAATAATTCAGCAGATAAAGCAGTCGTTTCAGGCTTTCGCCACGATCTTCAATTTTCATCAGCGTCGGATACAAACCGCGTTTGCCTAACTGTGGTTCGCCAAACGGACTTTGATTTTCGTAATATCCGTCCAATTCAATGCTGTCTACTAATTCTTTTAACGTGAAGATGTATTCTTCCAGGGCAGAAAAATCGATAACGGATTTATCGTCTGCCGAAGTATGATATTCTTTGTATTCGCCATACATGGTTCGGGTAAAACACACCATCGGCAAATCAAATCCAGGAGAACAGTATTGGCGTTCATCGCTTCCCATTGGAAAGAAATCCAACTCTTTGTATGTGGTGTTGCGTAAAATGTTTTTAAAAACCGAATTGAAATAAGAGTCACTTCTCGATTTTTTCAATGTAAAATCACCTTTGTCGCCGCAGCAGGTAATCACCACTCCGCCTTTGAGTGTTTCTTTGAAACGCATCCCGTTTTGCGACAAATAATAAATGGCGCCTATGGTTTCGGGAGCGAGATAAAATCGGTACGTGTGTTTTCTTTTGGTTTCTTTTTTCAGTAATTGGTACAAAAAAGCCAAGGCTAACATTCCCGACAGTTCGTTATTGGCCATACTGGGATGACAACAATATGACGTAAACAAAACTTCTTGGTCAGTTTCTCCCGGAAGCACCGCCTCTCCTACGGTCATGAATCCGTCTTCCAGCGTTGTATCGATTTTAACGTAATATTCGCCTTCCTGTGGCAGCGTCAAAAATTCGTTGTGGCTCAAGCAGAATCCCCAACGTTCAACATAATAAGACGTTACATACGGAATCACTTCCGGTAGATCGGGGCGTGTCGTGATGTGCTCTTTCAGTGCCTCAAAAGTCATAGTTCCCGAAAAAGGAACCGAATACCCCATAAGATGCAGGTTATTCACTTTAAAATCGGCAATTCGTCGGCCGTCCGGGCTTAGAATATAAGCCTCGTTGACATTCCATTCTTTCGGCACCGTCCAGTCAAAAGCCTGTCTACCGGTTGGCACTTCGGTAATTTCAAAATCAACCAATTCTTTGAGTATCGAAAACGTTTCCCGAACACCATTACCCGTTAAACTTCTGTTTAGCGGAAAAAGTCGGTCGAAATACTGCTCAATTTGATTTTTCATGATTTTGAATTGCTTTTTCTAAAACGATTTCAAGAACATTGTTTTGCTTTAAAATATGCTCCACAAATTCTCTAAAGGCACCGTCACCGCCTTTTACAGTGGTTGTATAATGAACCTTATTCTTAACATACTCCGGCGCATTGGAAGGGCAGCCGCTAAACCCTACTTTTTGCAGTAATGCAATATCATTAATATCGTCGCCGATAAAAGCGCAGTCTTGAAACGTAATCTGCAAAGTATCCAACAAGGTTTCGATAACTTTGACCTTATTCTTCACCCCTTGAAATAAGTAATCCACTTTTATTTTTTTGGCGCGTCTTGCGACGATTTCGGTGTCTTCGCCCGTTATTATTACCACGGGAATGTCCAGCAAATGTGCGAAAAGCACCCCGGCACTGTCATAAGTATTGAAGCGTTTCAGCTCATTTCCCGTTTGGTCGTAATACATACTGCCGTCGGTCCAGACCCCGTCAATATCCGTGATTATTAATTTTGGAAGCATCTGTACTTATTTTTTTATTTTACCCGGAACTCCGGCGATTAAGCCATTATCCGGAACATCGATTATGCAGACACAATTGGCTGCTATTACGGCATTATTCCCACAAGTTATTCCTCCCAGAACCTTTGCACCTGCATAAACAGTTACATTATTCATCAAAACAGGTCTTCCTCCGTTTCTGTCGCCGAAAGTAACATTCTGATGAATCAGTGCATTTTCGCCTATCTTACATCGGGCACCTATTACAGTTCCCAAGCCGTGATTTATTTTGATCCCTTTACCAATTTCAGCAGAATAATAGATTTCAAATCCGCAAATTATCCTCAATAAATTACAAAAATGAGAAGCGGTATTTTCTTCTCCTTTTAAATAATACGCTCTCGAAATTCGATACAACAAGATTCCAACAAGTTCAATTCGTGAATAAACTTTTTCTTTGGAAAGGTCTGCATCCGGAAAATATCGTTTAAAATCAAATTGGAAAACTTCAAGTGCTTCATTGTAAATTTCAACATCATTAAATTGAATTTCAGGAACCTCCAGAAGATAATACTTCTGAAACAGCACTTTCAATTCATCCCCTAATGTTGCACTTTTCATTTCCATAATTACATTTGAATTGTATCGGAATAAATCAATTCATTTTTAGGAACGTCTGCTTTCAACGTTTTTCCGATAATTTCATAACGCTCACTCCATTTGTAACCATCGCCGGGACTTAATAAATGTAAATCTTCTTCTTTAATAATATCACCGGCTTTCAAATCCCTTTTAGTAGCAATGGAACGTTCCAGTTTCATTTTAGCCGATTGGACACCTTCTTCAATATGAATATCTTCCACGCCCATCCATTTTTCGGCTACTCGAATATCCCTTACCATACGGAAAACTCCGTCCGGACCTAACGAACCTGCCTGATCGGTACCTTTCATATTTCGGTCGATCGTAATGTGCTTTTCTATAATTTTTGCGCCCATACCCACAGCAACAACAGGAGCTGAAATCCCAATCGTGTGGTCTGAAAATCCTATGATATACTCACCATAATGCTTTTGCAGATAGGTGATGGTTTTTAAATTCAGATTGTCCGGATGGGTCGGATATTGCGAAACACAATGCAAAATTGACAATTCGGAATGGTATTTTGTGATGGTTGCTATTGCCTCATCCAATTCTTTTTTTCCCGCCATACCGGTGGAAAGTATTATCGGGATTTTGGTTTCGGCCATGGCGGCCAATAAAGGCAAATTGGTTAAATCACGACTGGCCACTTTTAAACAATCCGGTTGAAACAATTTTAATAAGGAAAGGCACCCCGGGGAACATAAGGTTTCCACAAAGTCCAGCCCTCTACTTTTGGCGTATTTATACACCTCAAAATGCTCTTCATCGTTCAGCTCTAAGAATTCACGGTGTTCGCCATACGTTTTTCCGAAAGAATGCGGAGAATCATAAGGACGGTTCATTTGGGAATCGGTCAATTCCTCTTTCAGATCCCTTTTGGTCAGTTTGACCGCGTTCATTGGTTTTAAATTCAATCCGAAATCGCTTTCGAATACTGGTCTTGAAACCAATTCTACAATAAGTTTGGCGATGTCAACAGAACCATTATGGTTTTGACCAATTTCTCCAATGATGTATACGCCTTCTTTTATAAAATCTTTCATGGTTTCTGTTTTTATCCTACTGCGACAAATCCTTTTATTTGGAATTTTCGGCAATTTGATGCTTCATTATTGTTTTGTATTGCTCATTTTCATCCAGAAAAGAGACTATTTCATTGATTCCGAAAGCGGTTTCATGACGCGCGCTCAGTTTCGAATATATTGCTGATAAAGTGTTAAAATCTTCAGCGGTATCCAAGGTCATCCGAATATCGTTTCTTCCCTCCAAAACGGGATTGGCCGTTAAGAACTTTATTTGAAACAAGTCGCTGTTCCCATAAATATAATTCGTTACATGCTCATGATAAAAGGATTCTTCAGTAGCCAAATTTACCTTTTTCAGTGCCTGTAAAGTTACGTATTCTGTCCAAAAACCAAAATGTGTTTTGATACTCGGACTTCCGTTTACCTTAAAACTTATATAATCGAATGTTGTATTATTTTCGGCTATGCGGATAAGGTTTTGCAGTTCAGCCACATCAAGAAAAGGGTTATCGGCACATACACGAATAATTCGATCAAAATGAAATGTTTCGGCTGCATCGATAAAACGTTGCAACACATCATTTTCACTCCCTCTGAAAACCATGCAATGTTGTTGTTTGGCACTATCGGCTAAAATATCGTTTTCCGGAAGTGCTGACGTTGCCAAAACAATCGGAACCTCAGGGAATTTTTGCTGCAACTTACTGATGATTAGCTCCAAAATGGTCTTACCTTCAAAAAAAGGGAGTATCATTTTTTGAGGTAATCGGGTTGAACCTACTCTTGCCTGAAGCATAAAACAAAACGATTTATCCATAGGTTTCCTTACTAATAACTAAATTTTAGCTGCAATTATAGTTTCGCATCGGCTTTATCGCCTAAAATCCCTTTTACATCAAACACCAAGCTGTTCTCTTTTCTCAAAATTCCGAAATCCATGTTCAGGAATTCTTTGTGTGCGACTCCCAAAACAATGGCATCAAACTGTTCCTTAGGAATTTCTGTAGTGGTAACCAATCCGTACTCGTGCATTACCTCTGCAGGATTTGCCCACGGATCGTAAACGGTTACATTGGTTTCGTAATCCTTAAGAGCATTCACCACATCGATGATCTTGGTATTGCGGACATCCGGACAATTTTCCTTAAAGGTAAAGCCCAGCATCAAAATTTTGGAACCGTTGACTTTGATACTTTTCTTGATCATTAATTTTACAGCCTGTGCTGCTACATATTCGCCCATGCTATCGTTTAAACGACGACCCGCAAGGATAATTTCGGGATGATACCCGTGTTCCTGTGCCTTCTGAGCCAAATAATACGGATCCACACCAATACAATGCCCTCCAACCAATCCCGGTTTGAACGGAAGAAAATTCCATTTCGTTCCGGCGGCTTCCAAAACGGCATGCGTATCGATATCCAAAATATTGAAAATTTTGGCCAATTCATTCACAAAAGCGATATTGATGTCGCGCTGAGAATTTTCAATTACTTTGGCAGCTTCGGCTACTTTAATGGTTGGTGCCAGATGGGTACCGGCCGTAATTACACTTTTATATAAGGCGTCTACTTTTTGACCGATTTCCGGCGTAGATCCTGAAGTTACTTTCAATATTTTTTCAACCGTATGTTCTTTATCTCCCGGATTAATCCGTTCGGGGGAATATCCTGCAAAAAAATCGACATTAAATTTCAATCCCGATATTTTTTCCAGCACCGGAATACATTCTTCCTCGGTTACTCCCGGATAAACGGTAGATTCATAGATAACGATATCGCCTTTTTTCAATACCTTCCCTACGGTTTCACTCGATTTGTACAATGGGGTTAAATCCGGACGATTGTGTTTGTCTACCGGAGTCGGAACAGTTACGATATAATAATTACATGTTGCAATATCCTCAAGAGCATCCGAACAGTAAAGTCCCGGCGAATTGCCCGGCGCAGTAACCAAAACGGATTGCAGTACCTCATCGGAAACCTCCAGCGTTACATCTTTACCACTGTTTAATTCTGCTATCCTGTTTTTATTGATATCAAATCCGATGACAGGAAATTTTGTCGCAAACAAACGGGCTAAAGGCAACCCAACATATCCCAAACCTATAACGGCAATTTTTATACTCATAACTCTAATTTACTTGTTTATGAACCGATTGATTGGTAAACAAATCCGATTTTTTCAAGTGCTTTTTTATCTAATAAATTTCTGCCATCAAAAACAAAAGCAGGTTTTAACATACCGTCATAAATTTTTTGCCAGTCGTAGTCTTTAAACTCGTCCCACTCGGTCAGAATGGCAATGGCATGTGCGCCTTCACAAGCTGAGTAAGGATCCTTTTCCACACTAATCCCGTTTTCATTTTCAGCATCCGTTCGCGTGTCGAGATAATTCAAATCAGACAAAACTTGTTCTTTTCCTACTTTCGGGTCGTAAACAAAAATATGTGCTTGTTCGCTCAACAAATCATCTGCTACATAAATAGCGGCCGATTCTCTTGTATCATTGGTATCCTTTTTAAAAGCCCAACCTAAAAAAGCAATTTTTTTACCCGAAACCGTATTGTACAACGTACTGATGATATTTTTGGCAAAACGGCATTTCTGATGATCGTTCATAATGATTACCTGTTCCCAATAATCCGCCACCTCATTTAAACCGTAGGATTTCGCTATGTATACCAAATTCAGAATGTCTTTTTGGAAGCAAGAGCCTCCGAAACCAACGGATGATTTCAAAAATTTAGAGCCGATTCGGCTGTCCATACCAATGGCTCTGGCTACTTCATTGACATCGGCTCCGGTTTTTTCACACAATTCACTCATCGCATTGATAGAAGAAACACGTTGCGCCAAAAACGCATTTGCGGTAAGTTTTGACAACTCTGAAGACCATACATTTGTTGTTAAAATTCGGTCTTTAGGAACCCAATTCGCATAAATATCGACTAAAGCCTGAATCGCTTGTTGTCCTTCAGCAGTGGTATCGCCACCGATCAGTACTCGATCCGGTGCCAGCAAATCAGCAACAGCAGTTCCTTCAGCCAAAAATTCCGGATTGGAAAGAATCTGAAACTGAACTCCATTTCCGGTATGGTCCAAAATATCTTTAATGGCACTTGCCGTTCTAACCGGTAACGTTGATTTTTCAACAACAATTTTATCGGTTTGGGCAACGCGGGCAATCTGTCGGGCACACAATTCGATATATTTCAAATCAGCTGCCATTCCTTTGCCCACCCCATAGGTTTTGGTTGGAGTATTTACCGAAATAAAAATCATATCCGCTTCGGCAATAGCCTTGTCAACTTCAGTCGAAAAAAATAAATTTCTTCCTCTGGCCTCAGCAACAATTGCGCTTAAACCGGGTTCGTATACCGGTATATTCTCGGTATTTACATCATTCCAGGCCGCGATTCTTTTTTCATTCAAATCGACAACCGTGACTTTTATATGCGGACACTTTTGAGCAATAACGGCCATTGTTGGTCCCCCAACATAACCTGCTCCGATACAACAAATACTTTTAACTGCCATTTTATATTTTACCAAATGGTTATACTTTCTTTTTCAAACACTTTTGCAATTTATTCTTTATTTGCGCTTATCGCAAATGCTCCCAATACCACTTCACTGCTTCTTTCAGTCCCTGACCGATTGAAAATTCCGGATGGTATCCTAAAAGCTCTTTTGCTTTATCAATACTGGCCAACGAATGTGGAATGTCTCCCATTCGATTCGGACCGTATACGACTTCAACCGATGCAATTTCAGGGTCGTATTCCGACAAATATTCTTTAAGATAACGAATCAGATCATTTAACGTTGTTCTGTCACCAAAAGCGGTATTGTAAACCGTATTAACAGCTTGGGGATTTTGAGCAGTCAAAGCCAACTCATTCATCTGAAGTACATTATCAATATAAGTAAAATCACGGGAATAATTACCGTCGCCATTAACGACAGGACTTTCATGCTGCATCAGTTGCATCACAAATTTCGGGATAACAGCTGCGTAGGCTCCGTTAGGATTTTGTTTGCGTCCGAAAACATTAAAATAACGCAATCCGATAGTTTCCATTCCATACGTTTTACTGAATACCTCCGCATACAATTCATTCACCAATTTAGTAATTGCATATGGCGAAAGAGGCTTCCCGATTTTATCTTCCACTTTTGGAAGACTTTCAGAATCTCCATAAGTTGAAGAACTTGCAGCATACACGAATCGTTTCACACCTGCTTCTTTTGAGGCATGAAGCATGTTAAGAAATCCGGAAACATTCACTTCATTAGACGTAATAGGATCTTGAATAGAACGGGGAACAGACCCTAATGCAGCCTGATGCAATACATATTCGACACCATCCAAGGCCTTTTGACAAGTACCATAATCCCTTATATCCCCCTCAATTAACTGAAAATGAGAATTAGGTAGTAAATGTTCTATATTATGGCGAAATCCGGTAGAAAAATTATCCAGACACACCACTTTATAGCCCTTATCCAGAAAATATTCGCATAAATTAGAGCCTATAAATCCGGCGCCACCGGTAATAAGAACAGTAGGATTGGTCTCAGACATTTTTTATAATTTGGGTACAAAGATACGCTAATTTTACAAAAACCTTAGCTTTCAAAAATTGCGATTATACTTAAAAACAAGCTTACTTTTTAAACAAAACCGACTTCACTTTTTCCATGAATGTTTTAGGTTTTTCCTCCTCCATATATCCGCTGCCATAAGCGCCATAACCATAACCGTAACCATAACCGTAGCCATAACCGTATTTGGCCCTGCTCTCAAAATCATTAAGTACGATACTGATATTATGCAATTCCCCGCGTTTGTGTTTTTCATTTACGATGGACAACATTCCTTTTTTAGTAAAGTTTTGTCGGGTTACATACAACGTGGCATCACAATATTGTGCCAATTCCAAAGCATCAGCAACCAAACCTACCGGAGGCGTATCCAGAATAATGTATTCGTATTGCTCTTTCAACTCTTCAATCATTTCGCGCATCGAATCCCCCAGAATCAATTCTGACGGATTGGGAGGAATAGGACCCGAAGTAATTACATCAAGATGCGGAATATGAGTACTTTGAATGATTTCCTGTAATGTTTTCTGCCCAATGAGATAGTTTACCGCACCGATATTGTTTTCGATACTGAAATCGCCAAAAATTCTCGGTTTACGCAAATCCAAACCTACGATAACGGTTTTCTTTTCGCTCAAAGCAAAAACCGTAGCCATATTGATGGAACAAAACGTTTTTCCTTCCCCACCCACCGAAGAAGTCAGCATCAATATTTTAGTACTGTCTCCTTTTTGTTTTTTATACAAATACTGCAAAGAGGAACGAATAGCCCTGAAAGACTCTGCCAAAGGCGATTTCGGTTTTTCAAAGACCGACAGGTTATTGGCGGTATTTTTCTTCCCAATCACTCCGATGATCGGAATTCGGGTAAGCTTTTCGATATCATCCGTATTGTGAATACTGTTGTCCAGAATCGTAATGACAAAAACAATAACCAAAGGAATCAGAATACCGAGTAATAATGCTAAAATATAATTTACACTGGTTTTAGGACCAAGCAATCCTCCACCAGTATCCTTGGCCGTATCAATAAATTCAATATCCGATACGTTGGCCGCTTTTACAATATCCGCTTCACTTCTTTTTTGAAGAAAGGTATTGTAAATGTTATCACTTAAATCGTATTTCCGTGTGATTTTAAGGAGTTCCTGTTGCTCTTCCGGCAATTTTTTCACCGTACTTTCGATTTCTCCGATATTACGGTTTGTCAATGACAAATCATATTGTAAAGCTCCTTTTGCGGTATTGATATTTTCCAAAAGAACGCGTTTTATTGCATCCATTTCCTTATCAAACTCCTTAAACATTTTTTCGCTTTTTACAGAATACGCCATTTGAGAACGCTCCGTAGATAGCAAAATAAGCTTGGAAACATTACTGATCACATTCGGATCTTCAATACCGGCAACTGTTGGTGCTGGCAGTTTAGAATAATCATTACTCCCTCGCAGGTAACTGCTTAAAGAATTGTAATAAGCGATTTTTCTCAGAATGGCATCCTTTTCAACATCGAAATTAGTAAGTCGTTCGGTTAATTTTTCACCCCCGGCTTCCAATTCAAACACATTTTTATCTTTTCGGAAATCTTTTAATTCTTTTTCAGTATCTTTTATCTGACCTTCCATTGCCAGCAAGGTACTGTCGATAAACGAAATTGTGTTGATGGCAAAAAGGTTTTTACTGTCGAGTTGTTTCTTTTTAAGAACCTCAACGGTGGTATTGAGATAATCCACCAATCTTTTTTTATTGGTTCCCTGTAAATCCAAACGGATGATAGACCCGGCTTTGGCATCGGCATCAACATTAATACTTTTATATCGGGCTACCGTTCCGTCGAAATCATTAAAACGGATGTAATATTCGTTTCCGGTATACATTCCGGCATCAGGAAGAATAAACAATTTAAAATTTAAAAAAGGCAAATCAACCGTTTCCCCTACCTTGAATTTCTTTGTATAGGTTCCGCTTTGGACATTTGCATTATCGGCTCTGTTAACCGCATAAATATAAGTTCCGACAGAAGTGTTTTCAAAATTTACACTAATCTGATATTCGGAATCGCTTAAAAACTTAATCTGAACCGGTAAACCCGCCAGTTGTTCCCTTGTTTTATCAATCTGAACATAAAACGGCACCTCTCCGTAAGCATCCGTTAAGTTGTATTTTCCTTGTTTTAAATAATCAATATAATAATTCAGTTTGTCCACAACCAACTCATTGTGTGATCTGGATTTTAAAGCAGTAATTATGGTTTGTACTTTATCAGACGTTCCGCCCCAGTTGAAAACCAAACTGGTATTGGAAGTAAAAAAAGGATTATTTTCATCTTTAACCACAATTGAAGCATCCATCCCATATATTTTCTCTTTTCGGATGTTAACCTGATAAGCGAGTGTAAATGTTAGGATTAACGAAAGTAGAAACCACTTCCAATAACTCAGGATTTTCACAAAAAAACCTTTAAAATCAAAACTGTTTTGGTTTTCTGAAAAAGAAAAATCTTTAATGTCTAACATACAATTTGTTTATAGATTTTTAAGCAGTAAAAAAGTAGTGGCAACCAATGACAAAGCCGTAATAATCGTAGCTATTGACTGTGTCCCGGTTGTTCCGGTGCCCCAAGATTTTTGCTTCAACGGTTTAATATAAATGTAATCATTGGGTTGAATATAATAATACGGCGACTGCATGGATTTACTGTCGGTCAGATCAATGGTATGCATTTCCGTACCATGAGGATATTGACGGATAATGGTCACTTCTTTTCGGTTACCGGTCATGGTAATATCACCGGAATTCGCAATGGCTTCCATTATGGTTGCTTTGTCCTGATACAAAATCTCCGTTCCGGGTCTCTGAATTTCACCGTTAACCGTATAGCGTAATCCCGCTAATTTAACCGTCACAAAAATATTGGCTTCTTTTTTAAAATAATCGTCCAACAGTTGTTTTTCAATCTTTACTCTGATTTCATCTAATGTAAACCCCAAAACGTTAACTTCTCCCAAAACCGGGATACGAATATTCCCGTGGTCATTAACGGTGAATCCATTAAAATAAACGCTCTGCAACGTTTGCGTTTGAGCCCCTTGCGTTTCAACCGGATTAAACATCGCAACCAACTTTTGATCCAACGCTTTGATTTTTATATCAATAATATCATTTACCTGTAAACGGTACGGTTTGTTAACTACAGGATTTACCGTTACCGACAAACTGTCCTGCTTGATATTCTGAAGGTAAACCAAATCCTTGTTCGGGATACAGGAAACCGCTGAAAATGCAATTATTATAAGTAAAAGAAAAAGGCTTTTATTCATTATTCGTATTTTAAAAAAACAAATATAGTTTTTCAATTGATAATTTTAAACTTATTGGGCGATATTAAACCAAAAACTAAACTTTACATGTTTTTCATCGAATTTTCAAACGGAATACGATGCAGTAAACTACGTCCGAGCGTAACTTCATCTGCATATTCCAATTCGTCGCCGATGGCAATACCTCGGGCAATCGCAGAAGTAGTGACCTCATACTCTTTAATCTGTTTGTAAATATAAAAATTGGTGGTATCGCCTTCCATAGTGGAACTCAGTGCAAAAATAACCTCTTTTACACGTCCTGATTTTACTTTATCCACCAAAGAACTAATATTCAGCTGACTGGGTCCAACACCGTCAATCGGGGAAATTTTCCCTCCCAAAACATGGTAAAGTCCTTTAAAAATCCCCGTGTTTTCCAAGGCCATCACGTCCCGAATATCTTCCACGACGCAAACTACTGAAGTATCCCTGGAAGGATTGGCGCAAATTTCACAAACATCCACATCGGAAATATTATGACATTCCCGGCAAAATTTTATCTCCTCCCGCATTTTTAATAAAGCCGAGGTGAACAACTCGGTTTGTTCTTTTGGCTGCTTTAGCAGATGAAGTACCAAACGTAATGCCGTACGTTTACCGATTCCCGGTAATTGTGCCATTTCGTTAACGGCTCGTTCTAAAAGTTTTGAAGAAAATTCCATGACACAAAAGTAATTAATTTGAAAATGAACCGATTTGAAAATTTGAAGATTATTTATGTAAATTGGCACATTAAATTTCAAACAATGACATCGGCAACCATACTCACCATTATTATCATTTATTTCGGAGTTCTGATCCTGATTTCCAACATCGTAAGCAAAAAAGACCACAGCAACGATACTTTTTTCAAAGCGAACAAAAATTCAAAATGGTATCTGGTAGCTTTCGGTATGATTGGCACTGCGCTCTCGGGGGTGACTTTTATTTCGGTTCCGGGTGAAGTCGGAAATCCTGATTTGCAGTTCAAATACTTCCAATTTATCCTGGGAAATGCCATCGGATTTCTTATCATCGCCAAAGTGCTGCTGCCCTTGTACTACAGAATGAATCTTACCTCAATTTACGGTTACATCGAACAACGACTGGGAACCATCAGCTATAAAACTTCGGCAATTATTTTCTTAATCAGCAGAACAATCGGTTCGGCTTTTCGATTATATTTGGTTGTAATTGTACTGCAACGCTATGTTTTTGACGATTTCAAAGTGCCTTTTGCGGCAACTGTTCTGATTTCACTCGGTCTGATTTTTGCCTACACCTATCGCGGCGGACTGAAAACTATTATTATAACCGACACCCTACAGACCTTTTTCCTGGTTTCCTCGGTTTTCCTGACAATTATTTTCGTTTGCAGAAGTTTGGATTTTAGCGCGATTGAAGCTTTTGAAGCGGTCAAAAACAGTAATTATTCCAAAATATTTTTCTACGAGGATTATCTGAAAGGCAACTATGTCATCAAACAAATTCTGGGCGGAATCTTTGTAACGATTGCCATGGTGGGACTGGATCAGGATTTAATGCAAAAAAACCTGAGCTGCAAAAACATCGGTGAAGCACAAAAAAACATGTTCACGTTTACGGCAATTTTCGTACTGATTAATATTTTCTTCCTAAGTGTAGGTGCGCTGCTGTATATGTATGCCGAGAAAAATGGCGTGGCCATCCCAATGGTGGACGGTATTGCCCGAACCGATTACCTTTTCCCGGAAATCGCCTTCAAACATTTAAGCATCATTCCGGCCGTTATCTTTCTTCTAGGATTGACAGCAGCTACTTTCGCCACAACTGATTCGGCTTTAACCGCATTGACAACCTCTTTTTGTGTAGATTTTCTGGGAATGGACAAAGCCGAAAATGCCAATAACCTGAAAACAGTTAAAACAAGACATTTTGTACACCTTGCATTTTCATTTTTAATGTTCTTGGTAATCTTGGTTTTCAATTCGCTAAATGACAAATCGGTAGTAACCATGATTTTCACAGTCGCCGGTTACACCTACGGACCGCTTTTGGGATTGTACGGATTTGGCCTTTTCATAAAGTCAAAAACCGTTACCGACAAACTTGTACCGATTGTTTGTATCATGTCACCGCTGATCACGTATTTCATCAATACCAATTCGAAAGAATGGTTTGGCGGCTATGTGTTCTCGTTTGAAATTATCATTCTTAACGGACTGATAACGCTGCTTGGTTTATTGTTAATAAGTAAACCGGCAACGGGACAGACTCATTTTTAGAATTGATTGGTACTGAGTAGAACCAAGGTACAGGCTACTTCACTTTTAATGTTATTTGCTTTTAACAACTGATAAAATTCGGGATTTTCAGTTCCGGGATTGAAGATGACACGTTTTGGTTTCAATCCGATAATGTAGTTATAATAGTCGCGCTGGCGTATCGGATTCAGATATAAAGTAACCGTATCGATATTTTTTAACGGAATTTGTTTGGTTTGAATTTTCACACCGGCAACTTCCCCTTCATTTTGGCCAATTGCAACCACAGGATGCTCTTTTTCAACCAGTTTGTTTATGGCGATAAATGCATATCGTTCCGGTTTTGTAGTGGCTCCAAGCACTAAAGTCTTCTTTGTTCTCATCCTGTTTTTAAATTTCTTTCAAAATTACGCATTTTTATTCGAAATCAATTTCGTACTTTAGTTTTCAACAAAGGTTAAATAACCTTTCCTTAATTTTTATTTTACGCTTTCAAGCCTACAGTCACCTTAATTTTGCAACAAAACCTATGGAATTATTTGTTTACATTTTCGCCGCCGTATTTTCAGTATTAAACCCTTTAGGAGCCGTTCCGGTATTTGTTGGATTAACACAGCACGATAGCAATGCCGAACGTTCCAGAACCTCACTCTGGACTGCCATTAACGTTTTTATCATATTAATCATCTCTTTTTTCATTGGGGAATATGTCTTGAAATTCTTCGGAATCAGCATTGATGCCTTGCGTATTGCCGGAGGAATGGTCATTGTAAGTTCCGGTTTTGCCTTATTAAGCGGAAAATTCGGAAAAACACGTGGCGTGAACAAAAAAGTAGCCAGTGATGCCCAAAAGAGAAATGACATTGCCCTGACGCCGCTTGCCATTCCGATGCTTGCCGGACCGGGTTCCATATCCTTATTAATCGCTTTTTATCAGGATTTCCCAAAAGCATCCGATAAAGCAATTGTATGTGGTGCCATTTTAGCTGTAGCACTTGCCATTTTTATCATTTTAAGAAGTGCCCACTATTTATCCCGAATCTTAGGAGCTTCCGGTATTGTGGCTATTTCGAGAATTATCGGATTTATTGTAATTGCCATTGGCGTACAATACATTAGCGTTTCCGTAGTAAACATCTTCAAGACGATTTAACAATTGTTGCACTTTCCTTTTTTGTACCTTTAAAGAAAAAGGAAGCCATGAAAATCTTACTTACCGGCGCCAATGGTTATGTTGGAAGACGACTGCTTCCCGAATTATTGGCTCAGGGTCACGAAATAACTTGTGCCGTGAGGGACAAATCGCGTTTGGGTTTAGACAAAGAAACACTTTCAAAAATAACGATTTGGGAAGTCGACTTTTTATCAGAACCCGATTTTACAAACCTTCCCAATACTATTGACGTGGCATATTATCTGATCCACTCCATGACGTCATCCACCGAAAACTTTGACAAACTGGAAGCAACTACCGCAGAGAATTTCAACGCCTACATGAATGAAATCAAAACAAAACAAGTAGTCTACCTCAGTGGCATCGTCAACAACAAAACCTTATCCAAACACCTTATTTCCCGAAGAAATGTCGAAAAAATATTATATGGCGGAAAATTCAATCTCACGGTTTTAAGAGCTGGGATTGTGGTAGGCTCCGGAAGTGCTTCTTTTGAAATCATTCGGGATTTATGTGAAAAATTACCCGTAATGATTACCCCAAAATGGGTGCTCACCAAAACACAACCTATTGCCATTCGGGATGTGATCAAATATCTAATCGGCGTGCAACTCCACGAAGATTGCTACAACCAATCGTTTGATATTGGCGGTCCCGATGTACTGACCTACAAAGAAATGCTACAACAGTATGCCAAAACCCGCGGGTTTAAAAACTGGATTTTCACGGTGCCGGTCATGACTCCGAAGCTTTCCTCGTATTGGCTCTATTTTGTAACCTCGACTTCCTATAAATTGGCCGTAAATTTGGTGGACAGCATGAAAATTGAAGTCGTAAGCAAAGACAACCGTTTGCAAAAAATGCTGAACATCACCCCCATTCCCTATACCGAAGCCATAAAACTGGCTTTTAAAAAAATAGAACAGAATTTGGTTGTTTCCAGCTGGAAAGACAGCTTGGTGAGCGGACGGTTCAAACACAATTTATCAGAATTCATTCAGGTACCCACATTTGGTTGTCTGAGAGATTATCAGAAAATTAAAATCCGAAATACGGAAAACGCTTTAAATAACATCTGGAGTATTGGTGGCAAAAAAGGATGGTATTACGGCAGTTGGATGTGGGAAATAAGAGGTTTTATCGATAAGATTTTTGGAGGCGTAGGTTTACGAAGAGGGCGCACGGATCCAAATCATTTAGACAATGGTGATGCTTTGGATTTTTGGAGAGTCCTTTTGGCCGATAAAGAAAAAAAACGATTGCTCTTATTCGCTGAAATGCGCTTACCCGGTGAAGCCTGGCTTGAATTCAGGATAGACGAAAACAATGTTTTACACCAAACCGCGACTTTCAGACCGAAAGGATTGTGGGGAAGATTGTATTGGTATGCCATGCTCCCCTTTCACTATTTTATTTTTGAAGGAATGCTAAAGAACATCGCCAATAAAAACGCATAAAAAAAGACCTCAAATTGAGGTCTTTTTCATAAATATTTGAATTGGATTATTCTTCTTCTTTTGGTAAAAAGACTTCCGCCATCATGCAACGTGCACTTCCGCCACCGCAAGCCTCGATAGTATCCAAGCTGGAGCTCAAAATTTCACAGTGTTTTTCCAAGGTTGCAATTTGAGCCGGCGTCAGGCTTTGATGCGCCGATGAACTCATCACCAAATAACGTTTGTCGTTGGCGCCACGCACCTGCAACATGTTTCCGGCAAAATTATTTACCTGATCTTCCGTAATTAAAACAATTTCTTTTCCGTCGGATTTTAGGCAATCCAAAACCATTTTACGTTCTTTTTTGTCGTCAATACAATCCGCACAGATTACCGCGAAAGTTTCCCCCAAGCACATCATTACGTTCGTATGATAAATGTGTTTTCGTTCGCCATTTACGGTTTGAAAGGCTTCAAAAATCACCGGGTTCATTTCGAAATCTTCGCAGAATTCAATCATCAATTCTTCATTCGCTCTTGGTGAAAGCGCGCAATACGCTTTTATATTGGCACGGTCTAAAAGCAAACTTCCGGTTCCTTCAAGGAAAAGTCCGTCTTCTTCAGCAGAACTGTAATCCACAATCTGTTCGATATGAAACCCGTGTTCTTCCAGAATATCTAAAATATCTTCTCTTCGCTCCAAGCGACGGTTTTCGGCAAACATCGGGTACAAAGCCACATCACCGTTTTCGTGAAATGAAATCCAGTTGTTCGGGAAAATACTGTCCGGAGTATCTGGATTTACTGTATCATCCACCACGATAACGTTTACGCCTACATTTCGCAATTTAGCTACGAATGTATCGAATTCTTCCTGTGCTTTTGCGTTTACAGTTGCCGGCAATAAATTATCCAAAACTTTCTGGTAATAATTGTTTACAGCCGTTTGTTCGTTCATTCGGAACGCTACCGGACGAATCATCAATATGGTATTGGTCGTTTGTCTCATAATTTAATCTCTTATTAAAGGTAAAGTGGAACAACGTAAAAGTCCTTCCTGTTTGGCAATTTCAGCATACGGAATTTCTTCCACGGTAATTCCTTTGCTTCGCAGCCAATTGTTTAATCGCGTAAAATTTCTTTCGGAAACCACCACATCGGGAGCAATCGAAAACACATTGGAATTCATATGGTACATTTCTTCTCTTTCGATATGAAATAGATTTTCCATTCCGAAAAGGTTTACCAAAAACATATAATCGGCTTCTTCGCGGAAACCGCTTTTGTAAATGATACCTTTATCGGTACCCACCGGCTGAAAACAACAGTCCAAGTGCAAAGCATTATCCCGTGGTTCAATTTTGGATTTTACCAAATCGAATTCCTTTACAATTTTATGCGGAAATAACTCTTTGATATACTTTACACCTTCCATGTTCGTACGGGCGGTGATATAATCTTTATAATCGCTTCCTTTATAAGTTCCGATGAAAACATACTCATTCCAGACCATAACATCACCACCTTCCACATGTACTTCATCCGGCGGACGCACAACTTTTTTCGGGTCAATCTGATCGATTACGTATTGAATCGCATCCAGTTCACGCTCTCGGTCGGGTAAAATATTGGCTTTAATGAAAACATCATCAATAACAAATCCGATGTCACGCGAAAAAATCTGATTGTAGTTTTCGATGATTTCCGGACGAAACACTTTTACATCGTATTTCTGAAAAACCTGATTGAAGGCTTCCATCTCCTTTACCATATCGGCTTCTATCGGATAGGTTCCTGCCTTGATGTGTTCTAATGATTTTGGATCGTAAGCTTCCTCTATTGTTGGCGTTGGACCGTTACTGACTGCAGTTCCTAAAACAACTGCTCTTAATCTTGAAGTTTCGTTTTTTACATTTAACTGTAACATAGCTTTTGGCTTTTGACAAATATAGAAAAAGGGCTCCGATAAACGAAAAACTTCCTCAAAAATAACTCCTCCCAAATAATAACATACAGAGATTCAGATTTTTAAAACATTAATTTAATCACAATTTGACTTACTATAAGTTAATTCTTAATTGTTTTTTGATTAAATTTGATAAAAATCAAAACATTATGGGATTATCAAGTTTTTTTAGTTCACTTTTCGGCAAAGCAAAACAAAGTGCCGAAGGTTTAGGGGAAAATGTCTCCAATATGGCCGACACAGCCGTGGATAAAGTAGAATCGTTTGCCAAAGAAGCTTCAGAAAAAGTGGCGGATGTTGCAGAAAATGCCGCAAACAAACTGGAAGAAATGGGTGTTCCGGACAAGGTAAACGAATTCATTGAAACCGCAAAAGAGAAAGCGTCACAAGCAGCGGATTGGGCCGAAGACAAAGCACACGATGCCAAAGAAGCACTTTCTGAAGTTGTGGATAAAGTGGAAGACAAAATCGACCATTTAACCGGAAAGGCTTCAGATGCGGAAGAAGTTATGGAGAATAATGCTAATGAAGCAAAAGAAACCGCAACAGCCGCTGTTGAAAAAGTAGAAAACACCATTGAAAATGGCGCAGAAAATGTTTCTGATGCGGCAGAAGAAGAAAAACCGGCGGAATAGTTTGGTTTGTATTTATAAAAAAAGTCCCGATTTCTCGGGACTTTTTTATTGCAATTATTTTAAATTATCTTTCATTCATCGGTTTGAAAGGACGCAACGGTGCCCCAACATAAACCTGACGCGGACGACCGATTGGTTCTTTGTTCACGCGCATTTCTTTCCACTGAGCGATCCATCCCGGAAGACGACCGATAGCGAACAATACTGTAAACATATCCGTTGGAATTCCTAAAGCACGGTAAATAATTCCGGAATAGAAATCTACGTTTGGATATAGGTTTCTTGATTTGAAGTATTCGTCTTGTAAAGCCGACTCTTCTAATTTTTTAGCGATATTAAGGATTGGATCGTTAACACCTAACTCTGCCAATACTTCATCCGCCGCTTTTTTGATGATTTTAGCTCTCGGGTCGAAGTTTTTGTACACACGGTGACCGAAGCCCATCAAACGGAAAGGATCGTTTTTATCTTTGGCTTTCGCTAAGAATTTATCCGCATCACCACCATCTTTCTGAATTTCTTCTAACATTTCCAACACTGCTTGGTTAGCACCACCGTGAAGCGGTCCCCAAAGCGCAGAAACTCCTGCTGAAATCGAAGCAAATAAACCAGCGTGAGAAGAACCCACCATTCTTACCGTTGAAGTAGAACAGTTTTGTTCGTGATCGGCATGAAGGATAAACAACTTATCCAATGCATTCACCACAACCGGATTGATTTTGTATGGTCCTGTAGGCAATTCAAACATTAAACGCATAAAGTTCTCTACATATCCTTTTGTATTATCGTAATAATTTAAAGGATAACCAGAACTCTTACGGAATGTCCATGTAGCCAAAACAAGGAATTTACCCATGGTTTTACATACGGCATCATACATTTCTTTTTCGTTTTCAACATTAACCACTTTAGGATTGAATGCTGTTAACGCACTTGTTAATGATGCCAACACACCCATTGGATGTGCGGTTTTAGGAAAACCATCAATGATGTTTTTCATTTCCTCATTAACCAAAGTATATTTGTGAATATCGGTTTCAAACTGCTCTAATTGTTTCGCTGTAGGCAATTCTCCGAAAATCACTAAATAGGATACTTCCAGAAAATTCGCTTTATCGGCTAAATCTTCAATCGCATATCCTCTGTAACGAAGGATTCCTTCTTCTCCATCTAGGAAAGTAATTTCACTTTGGCAGGAACCGGAATTTTTATAACCCGGATCAAGCGTAATCGCGCCGGTTGCAGCACGTAATTTCTCAATATCGATAGCAACCTCATTCTCACTTCCCACGATTACTGGAAATTCATATTTGTTGCCATCAATTTCTAATATTGCAGTTTTCGACATTTGTATTAGGAATTAAATGTAATTATTTTTTGTTCTAGGCGAATTTAAGAAATTACATTCGAATTAAAAAGAAAATACCACAATGAAATCGTTAATAATTAGATAAATTTTAAATTGGTTTTAAGTGATTTCTCAACAGATAAAATAAATGTTTGAAAATTAATCAATAAAACCGGAAACTCCATAAACCATTCCACTCCTCTTTCGGTTTTCCGCTTAAAAAAGATTTATTATTTTCTTACATTTCTTAACAAAACCACAAGCTACAACAAAACTCAAGTCCTTAAATATTAGAGAAATAACCATAATTGTAGTAATTTTGCAATAACATATTTCTCATCATACAAACTTTCGGTTCGTATTGTTTTAAATGAAAAGCAATCCAAAATGAATGTTCTGAAATCACATCTTGCCCTCTACTTCATTTTTGGAATCCTGTACTTTCTTTCCACCCTTATGAATTGGACGTACTTGTCTTATGCTGCGAAACCTTTATTTATTGGTGCTATTTCATTTTACTATATCGAAGAAAGTAAAGCCCCTCTCAATTATTACAATTGTTCCATTTTAACCTTATTGCTTTTCTCCGGCGTAATCAATTTACTGGAAGGATACAATTATTTACTATATGTGGTATTCTTTAATTTTCTAGCCTATTGTTTGTTGCTGTTTCAACTGATTAAAAAATTAACCCAAGAGAGACCAAACACCATTGAAAAAGGAAATTTCTTATCCGTCCTAATAATACTCCTCTTTCTCACTTGCGTTCTTTACATCTCCTCATTCATTGTTTTCGACCGCACTTTCGAATGGTTCAAAGTAATGCTGGTTTACGGTTTTGCGTTATGCTCTTTTGTACTGGCCGCTACACTAACCTACCTATCAGCACCCAATCCTAAGAACACTTTTCTCATACTTTACGCTTTAGACGTCATTATTTGCGAACTCTTTTACGGTATTTACCACTACTATTACCAGGTAGCACTCCTCAGATTTACAAGTATTCTGTGCTATATAATTTCATTTTATCTCTTAGCCCATTACTTTTTAAAAGAAAACAAAAACTCGGCGGCTGAGTAATTCGTTTTTCTGGTTCGATGCATTTACTTTCTGCCGTGATGCATTTACTTTTTGCATCGTTGCATTTACTTTTCACATCGACACATTCATTTTCCGCATCGACACATTTATTTTCTGTATCTACGCACTTAGTTTTTTTATCGGTGCACTTACTTTCCGCAATGGCGCAACTTCTTTTATCGAACACACATTCATTATTTCGACAAACCATTCCGATTTTAATATCGGTTATCACAAATAAAAAACACCCGTTAACTTAAGTAAGCTAACGGGTGCCAGAATATCTCTTGAAAAAATTATTTCACTTTAAATGCTCTTTCTTTTGGAAAGTACGCTACTTCAGCCAATTCTTCTTCAATTCGCAACAACTGATTGTATTTTGCCATACGATCCGAACGGGAAGCCGAACCTGTTTTAATCTGACCGCAGTTTAACGCTACTGCTAAATCTGCAATGGTATTGTCTTCAGTTTCTCCCGAACGGTGTGACATTACCGAAGTATAACCAGCATTGTGCGCCATGTTAACCGCTGCAATCGTCTCGGTCAAGGTACCGATTTGATTTACTTTGATTAGAATGGAATTCGCGATGTTTTGCTCGATTCCCTGAGAAAGACGTTGTACATTGGTTACAAACAAATCGTCTCCTACCAATTGTACTTTATCACCGATTTTTTCAGTTAAGTATTTCCAGCCCGCCCAGTCGTCTTCGTACATTCCGTCTTCGATAGAAATAATTGGGTATTTCGCTGCCAATTCCGCCAAATAATCCGCTTGTTCTTCTGACGTTCTGATTTTTCCGGTTTCGCCTTCAAATTTCGTGTAATCGTATTTTCCGTTTACATAGAATTCAGAAGCCGCACAGTCTAAGGCAATCATTACATCACCTCCGAAAGTATACCCTGCATTTTCCACCGCCAATTTGATGGAATCTAAAGCATCTTCCGTTCCTCCGGCTAAGTTCGGTGCGAACCCTCCTTCATCCCCTACGGCTGTAGAAAGATTTCTGTCGTGCAATACTTTTTTCAGGTTGTGGAAAATTTCCGTCCCCATTTGCATGGCGTGCGTAAAATTTTGTGCTTTTACCGGCATGATCATAAATTCCTGGAACGCGATAGGTGCATCGGAATGCGAACCTCCATTGATAATGTTCATCATCGGAACCGGAAGGGTATTAGCAGAAACACCACCAACATAGCGGTATAAAGGCATTCCCAATTCGTTAGCCGCCGCTTTTGCCACTGCCAATGAAACTCCAAGAATAGCGTTCGCCCCAAAATTCGATTTGTTTGGCGTACCATCCAATTCGATCATCATTTTATCAATCGCGTTTTGTTCAAAAACCGACATGCCCACCAATTCGGCTGCAATAGTCGTATTAACGTTTTGAACCGCTTTTAAAACGCCTTTCCCCATGAAAGCTTTTCCGCCGTCGCGTAACTCCACCGCTTCGTGTTCGCCGGTGGATGCTCCTGAAGGAACTGCGGCTCTTCCTAAAATACCGTTTTCCGTAACTACATCTACTTCCACGGTTGGGTTTCCTCTTGAATCTAATATTTGTCTTGCGTGAACTTTGATAATCATGCTCATAATACTGTCTTTTATTTGCTATCGCCTGAGCGAATTATTTTTTACTTTCTTTGATATTGTCAACAAACTGGTCGAATAGATAACGGGCATCGTGTGGACCCGGACTTGCTTCCGGATGGTATTGTACCGAGAAAACCGATTTGTTTTTCATACGCATTCCCGCAACCGTTCCGTCATTTAAATGCAAATGAGTGATTTCAAAATCCGGATGTTTTTCCAATTCTTCGCGCACTACGGCGAAACCGTGATTTTGAGAGGTGATTTCACCGCGATTGGTAAGTACGTTCATTACCGGATGATTGATTCCGCGGTGACCGTTGAACATTTTATAAGTAGAAATCCCGTTTGCCAACCCGATAATCTGATGTCCTAAACAAATTCCGAATACCGGTTTGTTTTCCGCAATAATTTGACGAGCAACTTCCTGTACTTCTTTTAAAGGCTCTGGATCACCTGGACCGTTTGACAAGAAATAACCGTCGGGATTGAATGCTTTTAAGTCTTCGAAACTCGTGTTGTACGGAAATACTTTTACGTAACAATCTCTTTCTGCCAAACATCTAAGGATATTGGTTTTGATTCCCAAATCTAAAGCAGCGACTTTATACGTTGCGTTCTCGTCTCCGAAGAAATAAGGTTCTTTGGTGGAAACAGTAGACGCCAACTCCAAGCCTTTCATGTTTGGCACATTTGCCAGTTGTTTTTTCAGTTCTTCCAAAGAAGTTCCGTCGGTACAAATTACGGCATTTTGTGCACCATTGTCACGGATATACGCTACCAAAGCTCTGGTGTCAACATCGGAAATTGCAATGAGGTTTACTTTTTGAAAGTACTCTAACAAACTGCCTTCTGCATCGGGTCTGGAGTAGTCAAAACTAAAGTTTTTACAAACCAAACCGGCAATTTTGATTCCATCGGAATCGGTTTCATCGGCATGAACACCGTAATTTCCAATGTGTGCGTTGGTCGCCACCATAATTTGTCCGTAGTAAGACGGATCGGTAAAAATCTCCTGATATCCTGTCATTCCCGTATTGAAGCATACTTCGCCGAATGTTTTCCCTTCAATCCCGATGGATTTTCCGTAGAAAACCGTTCCGTCATTCAATAAAAGAATAGCTTGATTTCGATTTGAATATTTCATTTTGTAGTTGTGTTGTAAAAAGTTGTGCAAATTTAATTTAAATTCTGGCTATTAAAAAATAGTTTCCTGTAGAATGCATAAAAAAAAGGGACAAACAAAATTTATCCCTTTTTTCATATTATAGTGAAGTATAGTATTTTAAGATCTTCACAACATTAGATTCACTATCATAATCTAATTTATTGGCTTCCACATATTCTTCCACTTCTTTAGAATGATCTTTTAAAACTTTAAGAATGTCTTTTTTCTTGAGTTTTACCTTAACGATTGTAGCATTATTACTTCCTAGATAATAATTTTCCACTATTCCGTAAGTTCTGTTTTTAATCACTTCTTTAGTCATAGGATTTAATTTCTCAGCAATAATTTTAGATTCAGGTTTTTTATAAAAAACCACATCTTCAGAGGCATATAAACTCTCAAAAATTACTCTTTCCCCTTCAAAATCAATAAAGTTGTATTTTTTGTTTTTCTTTACAAACGAAGCCACTTTATTTTTATCAAATTCAAAAATTGAATCTTTTGAAAGCTGTGAAATCATTTTCTGGGATTTCAGATCATAATTAAGATTTTTCAATTTGAAACGCTCCTTGGTAGTTGCGGTAATTTCAAAATCGTCCTCTGACTTTTCAAATAGAAATGGCGTCCCGTCAATACCGGTTTCAAATTGTGTTCTAGACGCTTGCATTTTGGAGCCAAATCCAAGAGTATTACTTGATGAAAGATCAATCGGTGCGGCAGCATAAGGCGTACCAACAGTAGAGCCTCCATGTCCTTGTGCGTAAACCGAGAACGATCCCAGTACAACCATAGCGCTTAAAATAAATTTCATAGTATAAGTTTTTAGTTAGATGACGAAAGTACAAAAAAAAAGAGTTAAACAATATTGTTTAACTCTTTTTGTATAAAATAACTTACATATTATTCTGTTACTTCGGTATTTTCAGTACTCTCAGCTGCAGGAGCTTCTGGAGTTGCTTCAGCTTTTTTAGCTTTACCACGACGGGTTGTAGCTTTTTTCACTTCTTTTTTACCTCCGTTGTACAATTCGTTGAAGTCTACCAATTCGATCATTGCCATATCAGCGTTATCCCCTAAACGGTTTCCTAACTTGATAATACGAGTGTATCCACCTGGACGGTCTCCCACTTTCGCAGCAACTTCTCTAAACAACTCAGTAACACCGTATTTGTTTCTCAGGTAAGAGAAAACGATACGACGGTTGTGAGTAGTATCTTCTTTTGATTTAGTAATTAGCGGCTCTACGAATTGTTTTAAAGCTTTCGCTTTAGCAACTGTAGTATTAATACGCTTGTGTTCGATTAACGAACAAGCCATATTAGCAAGCATCGACTTTCTGTGACCAGTTTGTCTGCTTAAATGATTTACTTTTTTTCCGTGTCTCATGACCTAGTTTTTTAACCTTCATCTTGCTTCAATCCTCTAGGGAGCGCAAAATATGAAGTAATTTATTCTTTATCTAATTTGTATTTAGCCAAATCCATTCCGAAATTCAAACCTTTAACAGCAACTAATTCGTCTAACTCTGTTAATGATTTTTTACCGAAGTTACGGAACTTCATTAAATCATTTTTATTGAATGACACTAAATCGCCAAGTGTTTCAACTTCAGCCGCTTTCAAACAATTTAATGCTCTTACTGACAAGTCCATATCAACAAGCTTAGTTTTAAGCAATTGTCTCATGTGTAATGACTCTTCATCATATGATTCAGTTTGAGCAATTTCATCAGCCTCAAGTGTAATTCTTTCGTCAGAAAACAACATAAAGTGGTGAATCAATGTTTTAGCTGCTTCTGTCAAGGCATCTTTAGGATGAATTGAACCGTCTGTGATGATTTCAAAAACTAACTTTTCGTAGTCGGTTTTTTGTTCCACACGGAAGTTTTCAATTGAATATTTCACATTCTTTACCGGTGTATAGATAGAGTCTGTAAAAATAGTTCCTATTGCTGCATTTTGCTTTTTGTTTTCTTCAGCCGGTACATAACCACGACCTTTCTCAATAGTCAATTCCATATTAATGGTAATTTTACCATCAAGATTACAGATTACTAAATCTGGATTTAAAACCTGGAAACCGGAGATGTATTTTTGAAAATCACCTGCAGTTAATTGGTCTTTACCTGAGAAAGAGATAGAAACAGATTCGTTATCGATATCCTCAATCTGACGTTTGAAACGTACTTGTTTAAGGTTAAGGATAATTTCCGTAACATCTTCAACCACTCCAGAGATGGTTGAGAACTCATGCTCAACACCTTCGATACGTACTGAAGTAATTGCATAACCTTCCAAAGAAGAAAGCAAAACGCGTCTTAATGCGTTACCAACAGTCAATCCATAACCGGGCTCAAGAGGTCTGAATTCGAATTTACCTTCGAAGTCAGTTGAATCGATCATGATAACTTTATCGGGCTTTTGAAAATTAAATATTGCCATATTTATTTCGACTGATGTCTAATTATTATTTGTTGTACAACTCTACGATTAACTGCTCTTTAATGTTTTCTGGAATCTGAAGTCTTTGAGGTACAGAAACAAAAGTACCTTCTTTAATATCATTATTCCAAGTAATCCATTCGTAAACAGCGCTAGAATTAGATAACGAACGTTCGATAGCCTCAAGAGATTTTGATTTTTCACGAACTGCAACTTTGTCACCTGGTTTAAGGTGGTAAGACGGGATATTTACATTTTCACCGTTTACAGTTACGTGTCTGTGAGCTACGATTTGACGAGCCGCACGACGAGATGGAGCAATACCCATTCTGTACACTACGTTGTCTAAACGCGATTCACAAAGTTGTAAAAGGATTTCACCTGTTACGCCTTTAGAGGCAGCTGCTTTTTCGAATAAGTTTCTGAATTGTTTTTCTAAAATACCGTAAGTATATTTAGCTTTTTGCTTTTCCATTAACTGAACAGCATATTCAGATTTTTTACCTCTCTTTTTTGCCAAACCATGTTGCCCTGGAGGGTAATTTCTTTTTTCGAAGGCTTTATCATCTCCGAAGATTGCTTCGCCAAATTTACGAGCAATTTTTGTTTTTGGACCAGTATATCTTGCCATTGCTAAAAATTAAAAAAGGTAGGGATTATGAATTCAGGTCGTATCCTCCGATAATCTTTGTTCCTACCTTGGTTATACTATAAAATATTAAACTCTTCTTCTTTTTGGAGGACGACATCCGTTGTGCGGCATTGGAGTTACATCGATAATTTCGGTAACTTCAATTCCTCCGTTGTGAAGTGATCTGATGGCAGATTCTCTACCATTTCCAGGACCTTTAACGTAAACTTTTACTTTTTTAAGACCTGCTTCTAACGCTACTTTGCTACAATCTTCTGCGGCCATCTGAGCAGCATATGGAGTATTCTTTTTAGAACCTCTGAAGCCCATTTTACCTGCTGAAGACCAAGAAATAACTTCACCTTTCTTGTTAGTCAAAGAAATGATGATGTTGTTAAAAGTCGCATTAATATGTGCTTCGCCCGTTGATTCAACGATAACTTTACGTTTTTTTGTACTTGCCTTAGCCATACTACTACTTATTATTTAGTTGCTTTTTTCTTGTTAGCAACAGTTTTTCTTTTACCTTTTCTTGTTCTGGAATTATTCTTAGTTCTTTGTCCTCTTAACGGAAGACCAGATCTGTGACGGATCCCTCTGTAACATCCGATATCCATTAAACGTTTGATGTTTAATGAAATTTCAGAACGCAATTCACCTTCAATTTTGAAATAAGAAACAGCATCACGGATTGCTCCGATCTCGTCATCATTCCAATCTTGAACTTTTTTATCTTCGCTAACGTTAGCTTTTGCCAAGATATCTTTCGCTCTGCTACTACCAATTCCGAAGATATAGGTTAAAGCAATAACTCCTCTTTTGTTTTTTGGGATATCTACCCCTGCTATTCTTGCCATAATTATCCTTGTCTTTGTTTAAATCTAGGATTCTTTTTGTTTATAACGTATAATCTTCCTTTTCTACGCACGATAATGCACTCGGCACTTCTTTTTTTAACTGATGCTCTTACTTTCATTTTAATAGCCTTTAGTATCTATAAGTAATTCTTGCTTTTGACAAATCGTAAGGGCTCATTTCCAATTTCACTTTATCACCAGGTAATAATTTGATGTAATGCATTCGCATTTTACCGGAAATATGAGCAATTACTATATGTCCATTTTCTAATTCTACACGGAACATCGCATTTGACAATGCTTCAATGATTGATCCGTCTTGTTCTATTGCTGATTGTTTTGCCATAAAAATTAAGCTACTGCTTTTCTGTTCTTACCGCTTTTCATCAATCCGTCATAATGCTTATTCAGTAAATACGAATTGATTTGCTGAATAGTATCAATTGCAACTCCCACCATAATTAACAATGATGTTCCGCCATAAAACATTGCCCATCCTTGTTGAACTCCAATCAAACTTACCGCAATAGCTGGGAACACAGCAATCAAAGCAAGGAATAAAGAGCCCGGAAAGGTTAGTAATGACATGATTTTATCAAGATAATCACCTGTTTCCACACCCGGTTTAACACCTGGAATAAAACCACCACTACGCTTTAAATCGTCGGCCATTTTATTGGTAGGTACCGTAATCGCGGTGTAAAAGTAAGTAAAAATTATGATTAACAAAGCAAAAACTAAATTATACTGCCATCCAAAGATGTTTTGGAAGCTGGTAGTAATAGTCTGAGCGGCGTCTGAAGTAGACAAACCAGCTACTGCAGCAGGAATAAACATAATTGCCTGTGCAAAGATAATCGGCATAACTCCGGAAGCATTCAGCTTCAACGGAATCCATTGTCTGTTACCTCCCATTGCATCCTGTTCGAAATCACCAGCAGTTGTACGTCTTGCGTACTGAACCGGTATTTTTCTAACAGCCATGGTCAATAAGATACAAGCAATAATGATCAACAACCAAATGATTACCTCTAAAACGATTAACATAGGTCCTCCGTTGTTTTCTGACACACGGGAAGAGAATTCCTGAATGAATGCCTGCGGCAAACGCGCTAAGATTCCCACCATAATCAATAACGAAATTCCGTTTCCGATTCCTTTATCAGTGATTTTTTCTCCCAACCACATTGCAAATATTGTCCCTGTAGTTAAAATAATTACAGAAGAGAATAAGAATGAGAAGGAACTGAATCCTAATAAGAAAGCATCACCCGGTAATTGTTTGTACAGGTTATAGATATAACCAGGACCTTGCAATAAGGTGATACCGATTGTTAACCATCTTGTGATTTGGTTAATTTTCTTTCTACCACTTTCTCCGTCTTTTTGCAATTTTTGCAAATAAGGGATAGCAATACCCATTAATTGCACTACGATAGACGCAGAAATATATGGCATGATACCCAATGCAAATACAGATGCTTGCGAAAACGCACCACCTGTAAATACATTGATTAACCATCCTATACCTTGATCAGTTTGAGTCGATAAATTTTGCAATTTAGTAGCATCAATACCTGGTAAAGTTACCTGAGCACCGAAACGGTACACAACCAACATTCCTAAAGTAATTAAAATTTTATTTTTTAATTCTTCAATTTTCCAAACATTGACAAACGATTCTATAAACTTCTTCATCTTGGTATATTAGTTTATAAAGTTACAGCTTCTCCACCTGCAGCCTCGATAGCCGCTTTTGCAGTCGCAGTAAATTTGTGAGCAGTTACTTTTAATTTTGTTTTAAGCTCTCCTCCTCCTAATATCTTTACAAGCTCATTTTTGGTTGCCAAACGGTTTTCCACTAATACTGCAAAATCTACAGTATCGGTAACAATTCCGTTATCCACAAGCAACTGTAATGCAGAAAGGTTTACCCCTTGATACGCTACGCGGTTGATGTTTTTGAAACCAAACTTAGGTACACGTCTTTGAAGCGGCATCTGACCTCCTTCAAATCCAATCTTTTTAGAATAACCAGAACGAGATTTTGCTCCTTTGTGACCACGTGCAGCAGTACCACCTTTACCAGAACCTTCTCCTCTACCTAATCTTTTGTTTTGATTGTGAGTTGACCCTTCAGCCGGTTGTAAGTTACTTAAATTCATAACTATTAATGTTATTTAGTTTCTTCAACAGAAACCAAGTGTTTAACTTTATTTACCATTCCAAGGATAGCAGAATTTGCATCATGCTCTACAGTTTGTCCTAATCTTTTAAGACCCAAAGCCACCAATGTTCTCTTTTGAGTAAGAGGGCAGTTGATTTGACTTTTAACTTGTTTTACTATTATTTTTGCCATAATTTCCTTGAATTAACCTTTGAATACTTTTTCTAAAGAAATACCTCTTTGTTTTGCAACAGAATGTGCACTTCTCATTTGTAATAAAGCATCGAAAGTAGCTTTAACAACATTGTGAGGGTTAGATGAACCTTGAGATTTCGACAATACGTCGTGAATACCTACAGACTCCAATACGGAACGAACTGCACCACCGGCAATTACTCCTGTACCATGAGAAGCGGGCATTAACAATACTCTTGCTCCACCAAATTTACCTTTTTGTTCGTGAGGTACTGATTGACCACTTAAAGGAATTCTCACCAAGTTTTTCTTAGCATCTTCCACTGCTTTCGCAATTGCTTCAGAAACGTCTTTCGATTTTCCTAAACCGTGACCTACAACACCGTTTTCATCACCTACCACTACAATTGCAGAAAAACCGAAAGCTCTACCACCTTTTGTAACTTTAGTAACACGATTCACACTAACCAAACGATCTTTCAATTCAAGACCACTCGGTTTTACCAGTTCTACGTTTTTATAATTATGATACATAATTCTTAGAATTTAAGTCCAGCTTCTCTAGCGCCGTCAGCTAATGATTTAACACGTCCGTGGTATAAGTTTCCACCTCTGTCAAAAGTGATGGTTTCGATACCAGCTTTCAAAGCCTTCTCTGCGATTAGTTTCCCAACTGATGCAGCCGTTTCTATTTTAGTTCCTTTAGTAATACCAGCTTCTCTTGAAGAGGCAGCAGCTAAAGTTACACCGTTTACGTCATCTATGATTTGCGCATAGATTTCTTTGTTACTTCTGAATACAGACAAACGAGGTTTCGCAGCAGTTCCGCTAACGATTTTTCTAATTCTGTACTGTATTCTCTGTCTTCTATCAGATTTTGTTAATGACATAGTCTTAGTTTTTAAGCTGATTTACCTGCTTTTCTTCTTAATACTTCACCCACAAACTTAACTCCTTTTCCTTTGTACGGCTCTGGCTTACGGAAACCTCTGATTTTCGCTGCAACTTGTCCTAAAAGTTGTTTGTCGTGTGACGCTAGTTTAATGATTGGGTTCTTACCTTTCTCAGAAACTGTTTCCACTTTTACTTCAGGAACCACTTCAAGAACGATATTGTGAGAGAAACCTAAAGCGATATCCAATTTTTGACCTTGGTTAGCCGCTCTATAACCTACTCCCACTAATTCTAATTCTTTAGTGAAACCTTCGGAAACACCAACAATCATGTTGTTGATCAAAGCTCTGTATAAACCGTGTTTTGATCTGTGATCTTTTTGATCTGAAGATCTTTCCACGATTACCTGACCTTCTTCAAGTTTAACAGTTACATCTGAAAACTCTTGAGTTAGTTCTCCTAATTTACCTTTTACTGTAACTACAGCATCTTTAACCTCTACAGTTACGCCTGCTGGAATTGCAATTGGATTTTTACCTATTCTTGACATTACTAAGTCTTTTTATTAGTATACGTAACAAATAACTTCACCACCAACATTCAATTGCTTAGCTTGTTTTCCGGTCATCAATCCTTTTGATGTAGAAACAATAGCAATACCCAAACCATTTAAGATTCTAGGTAGTTTAGCAGCACCAGCGTACTTACGCAAACCTGGTTTACTAATTCTTTGGATATCTTTGATTACAGACTCTTTAGTTTCTTTGTCGTACTTAAGAGCGATTTTGATAGTTCCTTGAACAGAACTGTCATCGAATTTGTAACTCAAGATATATCCTTGATCGAATAAAATCTTTGTGATTTCTTTTTTTAAATTAGAAGCAGGAATCTCAACCACTTTGTGGTTAGCTCGCACTGCATTTCTGATTCTTGTCAAAAAATCTGCAATAGGATCTGTATACATATGTATAAAATTGCGATTGTGGTTTTCGATAGGCACTCGCCTATCGAACCTTCAATCAATTAAAATTATTTTTTAGTTCGCAAAAGTAATAACTTATTACGAGATTACCAAGAAGCTTTTTTAACCCCTGGAATCAGTCCATTATTAGCCATTTCACGGAAAGTAACACGTGAAATACCGAATTGACGCATGTACCCTCTTGGTCTTCCTGTTAATTTACAACGGTTGTGTAAACGAACTGGAGAAGCATTCTTTGGTAACTTTTGTAGGCCTTCATAATCTCCAGCTTCTAATAAAGCTTTTCTTTTTTCAGCATACTTGTCAACCATCGCTTGTCTTTTTACCTCGCGGGCTTTCATTGATTCTTTAGCCATAACTTAATTCTTTTTAAAAGGTAAACCTAATTGTGCTAATAATGACTTCGCTTCTTTATCGGTGTCAGCAGAAGTTACAAAAGTAATATCGAAACCAGAAATTTTGTTTACTTTATCAATATCAATTTCAGGGAAAATGATTTGCTCCAGTACACCTAAATTGTAGTTTCCTCTTCCGTCAAAACCAGTAGCTTTAATACCGCTGAAATCTCTTACCCGTGGTAAGGCAGAAGTAATCAAACGATCTAAGAATTCATACATTCTTTCTCCACGTAATGTTACTTTAGCTCCAATCGGCATCCCTTTTCTCAATTTGAACGACGCAACGTCTTTCTTAGAGATAGTAGCTACAGCTTTTTGACCTGTAATTTTTGTTAACTCTTCTACAGCGTGATCTACTAATTTCTTATCAGAAACAGCTGCACCAACACCACGGCTAATAACGATCTTTTCAAGTTTAGGAACCTGCATCACGTTTTTGTAACCGTACTCTTCTGTAAGAGCAGCAATTACTCTGCTCTTATATTCTTCTTTTAGTCTAGGTATATAAGTCATGACTATAATACTTGATTAGATTTTTTAGAAACTCTCACTTTCTTATCTCCTTCAACTTTAACCCCAACTTTAGTCGCTGACTTAGTTTTAGGATCAATTAAAGCGATGTTAGAAATATGGATAGGAGCTTCTTTTTTAACGATACCACCTTGAGGGTTTTTAGCACTTGGTTTTGTATGTTTCGAAACCATGTTCACTCCTTCAACTACCGCTTTGTTTTTCTCGCGAAGTACACGTAAAATTTTACCTTCAGCACCTTTATGGTCACCTGCGATAACTTTTACCACGTCTCCAGATTTTACTTTTAGCTTTATCATTGTCTAAACGAATTAAAGCACTTCTGGTGCTAATGATACAATTTTCATGAATTGTTTTTCACGAAGTTCTCTTGCTACAGGACCAAAAACACGAGTTCCTCTCATTTCACCAGCAGCATTTAACAATACGCAAGCGTTATCGTCAAATCTGATGTATGAACCATCGGCTCTTCTCACTTCTTTTTTGGTACGTACAACAACTGCAGTAGAAACAGCACCTTTTTTAACGTTTCCGTTAGGTGTTGCATCTTTAATAGATACTACAATTTTATCTCCAACAGAGGCATAACGACGTTTCGTTCCTCCTAAAACACGGATCGTAAGAACTTCTTTCGCTCCTGTGTTATCTGCTACTTTTAATCTCGATTCCTGTTGTACCATAATTACTTCGCTCTTTCAATGATTTCAACTAATCTCCAACATTTTGATTTTGATAAAGGTCGTGTTTCCATGATCTTTACTGTATCGCCAATATTGCAATCGTTTGTTTCGTCGTGCGCAACATATTTCTTAGTTTTTAACACGAACTTACCGTATAATGGGTGTTTTACTCTTCTAGTTTCAGAAACAACAATAGATTTCTCCATTTTGTTGCTAGTAACTACACCAATTCTTTCTTTTCTTAAATTTCTTTTTTCCATCTTTCAGAAGAATACAATTATAGTAACTCTCTTTTAGTTATCTCAGTCGCAACTCTAGCAATTGATCTTCTTACAGCTCTTAACTGTAATGGGTTCTCAATTGGAGAAATCGCGTGAGCGTTTTTTAGGTCGGCATATGTCTTCTTTAACTGACTAAGTTGTCCTTGTAACTCAGCTGCAGATAGATC
This sequence comes from uncultured Flavobacteriaceae bacterium, assembly GCA_963812405.1. Classification (GTDB taxonomy): domain Bacteria; phylum Bacteroidota; class Bacteroidia; order Flavobacteriales; family Flavobacteriaceae; genus Flavobacterium. The sequence goes on from CAWEUV010000002.1 coordinate 380,589, forward strand.
TTTAATTTCTGATTGTTTCATAATAAAATTGATTATGCTTCGAAATCTCTAGCAACGATAAACTTAGTTTTAACAGGCATCTTTTGTGCTGCAAGACGTAACGCCTCTTTTGCAACGGACAAAGGAACTCCTCCTACTTCAAACATAATTCTACCTGGTTTAACAACGGCTGCCCAGTATTCAACTGCACCTTTACCTTTACCCATACGTACCTCAAGAGGCTTCTTTGTGATAGGCTTGTCTGGAAATATTTTAATCCATAATTGACCTTCTCTTTTCATGTAACGAGTTGCCGCGATACGTGCAGCTTCGATTTGACGAGAAGTAATAAAAGATGAATCTAAAGATTTAATACCAAACATTCCATTAGAAAGTTCATGTCCTCTTTGAGAAATGCCTTTCATTCTACCTTTTTGTACCTTACGGTATTTTGTTCTTTTAGGCTGTAACATTTTTCTTTAGTTTAAAATTTACTTTCTTTTACGAGCGTCTGGTTTTCCTCCTTTGTTGAAAGGCTTACGATCTCCTCTAGAAGAGTCACCACCTTTACCTCCAGCTTGTTTTTTGTCCATGCCAACAAGTGGAGAAAGATCTCTTTTACCATAAACTTCGCCTTTCATGATCCACACTTTGATACCCATTCTACCGTAAGTAGTATGTGCTTCAGCAAGTGAGTAATCGATGTCAGCTCTGAAAGTTGATAGAGGAATACGTCCTTCTTTGAACATTTCTGAACGTGCCATTTCAGCTCCGTTCAAACGACCAGAAATCATAACTTTGATACCTTCAGCGTTCATACGCATAGCAGCAGCAATAGCCATTTTAATTGCACGTCTGTAAGAAATACGACTTTCAATTTGACGAGCGATACTTGTACCTACTAAGTAAGCATCAAGTTCAGGTCTTTTGATTTCAAAGATGTTAATTTGAACCTCTTTGTCAGTAATTTTCTTAAGTTCTTCTTTTAACTTGTCTACCTCTTGGCCACCTTTCCCGATAATGATACCAGGTCTAGCAGTAGTGATAGTAACGGTTACAAGTTTCAAAGTTCTCTCGATGATTACTTTCGATACACTAGCTTTTGATAAACGAGCATGAATGTACTTTCTGATTTTGTGGTCTTCGGCAAGTTTATCACCGTAGTCATTTCCACCATACCAGTTAGAATCCCATCCTCTGATGATACCAAGGCGATTTCCGATTGGATTTGTCTTTTGTCCCATCTTTATTAATTGCTTTGTGTGTTATTATTATCTCCAATCACGATTGTTACGTGGTTAGAACGTTTTCTGATTCTGTGTGCACGACCTTGTGGCGCCGGACGAAGTCTTTTCAACATCATACCACCGTCTACTGTAATCGTTTTAACAAATAATCCTGCTTCTTCCATATTAGAATCTGCGTTCTTAGCTTGCCAGTTAGCAATTGCTGATAACAACAATTTCTCTAATTTACGAGAAGCTTCTTTAGAACTGAATCTTAAGATGTTAAGTGCTTTTTCCACTTTCTGACCTCTTACTAAATCTGCAACTAAGCGCATTTTTCTAGGTGAAGTAGGGCAGTTATTCAATTTTGCAAAAGCAATAGACTTATTAGCCTCTTTTCTTGCATCAGCTGTTTCTCTTTTACGAACTCCCATAGCTTCTTATTTTTTACCTTTATTTTTTGCACCGGCATGACCTCTAAATGATCTTGTTGGTGAAAATTCTCCTAATTTATGACCTACCATGTTTTCTGTAACGTAAACAGGTACAAATTGACGACCGTTGTGAACTGCGATAGTTTGCCCAACAAAATCCGGAGTAATCATTGAAGCTCTAGACCAAGTCTTTACCACTCCTTTGTTACCTTTTTCGATATTTTCCTGAACTTTTTTCTCTAACTTAAAGTGAACAAAAGGTCCTTTTTTTAATGAACGTGCCATATCTACTTATTATTTCTTTCTACGTTCTACGATATACTTATTACTCGGGTTAACTTTAGAACGAGTTCTATAGCCTTTAGCAGGTAAACCTTTTCTTGAACGTGGGTGACCTCCAGAAGAACGTCCTTCACCACCTCCCATTGGGTGATCCACAGGGTTCATCGCTACCGGTCTAGTTCTTGGTCTTCTACCTAACCATCTAGTTCTACCAGCTTTACCTGACACAACTAATTGGTGATCTGAGTTAGAAACTGCTCCAATAGTTGCTGAACAAGTCAACAAGATTAATCTTGTCTCCCCTGAAGGCATTTTAATTGTAGCATATTTTCCGTCTCTTGCCATTAACTGAGCGAAAGTTCCAGCTGAACGCGCGATAACCGCACCTTGACCTGGTCTTAATTCGATACAAGAAATAACAGTACCTAGAGGAATTTTACTTAACGGTAAAGTATTACCAATTTCCGGTGCTGATTCAGGACCAGAAACTACAGTTTGTCCTACTTGCAAACCATTTTGCGCGATAATATACGTTTTAGCACCATCTGCATAGTGTAATAACGAAATGAACGCTGAACGGTTTGGATCGTATTCAATAGTTTTCACTACAGCAGGAACCCCCACTTTAGCTCTTTTGAAATCTACTAAACGATATTTTTGCTTGTGACCACCACCCGTATAACGCATGGTCATCTTTCCTTGACTATTTCTACCTCCAGAGTTTTTTTTCGGTGCGATCAAAGAACGCTCCGGCTTGTCAGTTGTAATAGTGTCAAAGCTATTTACAACTCTAAAACGCTGACCCGGGGTAATAGGTTTTAATTTTCTAACTGACATTTTCTATTAGATATTATTATAAAAATCTATTGTTTCACCTTCTTGTACTTGTACTACCGCTTTTTTGTAAGCATTAGTCTTTCCACTGATTAAACCACTCTTAGTGTATTTAACCGATCTATCAGCTCTGTAATTCATTGTGTTTACAGCAACCACATTCACTCCAAAAGCAGCCTCAACAGCCTTTTTGATTTGAATTTTGTTTGCGTTTTTAGCAACAACGAAACCAAAGCGGTTGAAAGTTTCTCCCTCTTTGGTAATTTTTTCAGTAATGATAGGTTTAATTATGATACTCATGGCCTATTATTTGCTTAAATTTTCTTCAATTCCTTCTAAAGATCCCTCTAAAAGCACCAAATTATTAGCATTTAAAATAGCGTAAGTACTTAATTCAGAGGTAGTTACAACATTAGACGCTTTTAAATTTCGAGATGACAAATATACATTTTTATTTGAATCACCCAACACAAATAGAGATTTTTTGTTTTCTAACCCTAAAGCTTTCAATACGTTAATGAAATTTTTAGTATTTGGAGTTTCAAATGTAAAGTCTTCAAGAACTACTAAATTGGACTCTTTCATCTTCATTGAGAAAGCAGATTTACGTGCTAATCTCTTTAAAGTTTTGTTCAATTTGAAAGAATAACTTCTTGGTCTTGGACCGAAAACTGTACCTCCACCTTTAAACAAAGGATTCTTAGCAGATCCTGCACGAGCAGTACCCGTTCCTTTTTGTTTTTTAATCTTACGTGTACTTCCCGCAACTTCAGCTCTTTCTTTAGCTTTGTGAGTACCTTGTCTTTGATTTGCTAAATATTGTTTAACATCAAGATAAACCGCATGATTATTTGGTTCGATTGCGAATACTGAATCAGAAAGTTGAACTTTTCTCCCAGTATCTTTTCCGTTGATATCTAATACTTTTACTTCCATTACTTCTGAATGATTACGTAAGAGTTTTTGCATCCAGGAATCGCTCCTTTAACAACAAGTAAGTTCTTTTCAGCAACTACTTTTAAAACTCTAAGGTTTTGAACTGTTACATTATCTCCTCCCATTCTTCCAGCCATACGCATTCCTTTGAATACTCTAGACGGATAAGATGAAGCTCCAACAGAACCCGGTGCTCTTAAACGGTTGTGCTGACCATGAGTAGCTTGTCCAACACCACCAAAACCGTGACGTTTAACAACCCCTTGGAAACCTTTACCTTTAGATACACCTTGTACATCTACAAATTCCCCTTCTTCAAAAAGCTCTACAGTGATAACATCACCTAGCTTATGTTCCGTTACATAATTCTGGAATTCAACGACTTTCTTTTTTGCAGAAGTACCCGCTTTCTTGAAGTGACCAAGGTCAGCTTTAGTAGCATGTTTTTCTGTTTTGTCATCGAAACCAAGTTGTAACGCTTCATACCCGTCAACCTCATTGGTTCTGACTTGGGTAACGACACACGGACCTGCTTCAATTACAGTACAAGGAATATTTTTCCCGTTCTCATCGAAGATACTAGTCATGCCGATTTTTTTTCCAATTAACCCAGACATATAAAACTAATTATTAATTACTAATTAAAATATTTTTTTAGAGTGCGCAAAAGTAGGCATTAAGTTTTGAATAACAAAACTTAATGCCCAATTACTTTTTAGTGTGATACTTATACTTTGATCTCTACTTCTACTCCACTTGGCAACTCTAACTTCATTAGAGCGTCAATTGTTTTTGAAGAAGATGAGTAGATATCTAATAATCTCTTGTATGAACTCACTTCAAATTGCTCTCTTGATTTTTTGTTTACGTGCGGAGAACGCAATACAGTGAAAATCTTTTTGTGCGTTGGTAATGGAATTGGTCCTGTTACTACTGCACCTGTACTTTTTACAGTTTTTACAATCTTCTCAGCTGATTTATCAACCAACATGTGATCGTAAGATTTTAATTTTATTCTGATTTTTTGACTCATTTTCTTTAGAATTAAGCGTTTCCTTTTGCTTTTTTGATAACTGCTTCTGAAATATTAGAAGGTGTTTCAGCATAGTGTGAAAACTCCATTGTTGAAGTTGCTCTACCTGATGACAATGTTCTTAATGTAGTTACATAACCGAACATTTCAGATAATGGCACATCAGCTTTGATTGTTTTAGCACCTGCTCTGTCACCCATATCATTAACCTGACCTCTACGACGGTTCAAGTCACCTACGATATCACCCATGTTTTCTTCTGGAGTAATAACTTCGATTTTCATGATTGGCTCCAAAATAACAGCTCCTGCAGCTTTACCAGACTCTTTGTAACCCATTTTTGCAGCCAACTCGAAAGAAAGCGCATCAGAATCCACAGGGTGGAAAGATCCATCCAACAAAGTAACTTTTAAACTATCAACAGCGTATCCAGCCAAAGGTCCAGTTTTCATAGCTTCACGGAAACCTTTCTCAACTGCAGGGATATATTCTTTAGGAACGTTACCACCTTTAACCTCATTGATGAACTGTAATCCCATTGCTGGTTTACCATCTACTAAATCAGCCGGCTCGATTCTAAATACGATATCACCGAATTTACCACGACCACCAGATTGTTTTTTGTAAGTCTCTCTGTGTTGTGCTGCTTTTGTGAAAGCTTCTTTGTACTCCACTTGAGGCTCACCTTGGTTTACTTCAACTTTGAATTCACGTTTCATACGATCAACCAAGATATCCAAGTGAAGCTCACCCATACCAGAGATAATCGTTTGACCTGAAGCCTCATCTGTTCTAACAGTAAACGTAGGATCCTCTTCAGCCAATTTCGCTAAAGCCATACCCATTTTATCTACGTCAGCTTTTGTTTTAGGCTCAATCGCGATACCAATTACCGGATCAGGGAATTTCATTGACTCAAGAATGATTGGTGCTTTTTCGTCACACAATGTATCTCCAGTTTTGATATCCTTAAATCCTACAGCCGCTCCAATATCTCCAGCCTCAATATATTCGATTGGATTTTGTTTGTTCGCGTGCATTTGGTAAATACGAGAGATACGCTCTTTGTTTCCAGAACGCGTGTTCAAAACATAAGAACCTGCATCTAAACGTCCAGAGTAAGCACGGAAGAACGCTAAACGACCAACATAAGGGTCAGTAGCAATTTTAAACGCTAAAGCCGCGAAAGGCTCTTTTACGTCTGGTCTGCGTAAGATTTTAGTTTGATCTTCTTCTAATAAATCAGCGTCATCAGGGTGAATACCTTGAATACCTTCTTTATCCAAAGGAGATGGCAAATATTTACAAACTGCATCCAACATGAACTGAACTCCTTTGTTTTTGAAAGAAGATCCGCAAATCATCGGAATGATTGCCATGTCGATTGTAGCTGCGCGTAATGCATTGTTGATTTCTTCCTCAGTAATTGAGTTTTCATCTTCCATGTATTTATCAAGTAGATTCTCATCATACTCAGCAACCGCTTCGATTAATGCAGAACGGAATTCTTTAACTTCCGCCACCATATCAGCAGGGATGTCAACGATATCAAAAGTAGCTCCTTGTGTTTCATCATGCCATACGATAGCTTGATTTTTCACTAAATCCACTACTCCTTTAAAGTCATTTTCTTCACCGATTGGTAAAGTGATCGCAACAGCATTAGACTTTAACATGTCTCTAACTTGCTGACATACGTTCAAGAAGTTAGAACCCTGACGGTCCATTTTGTTTACGAATCCCATACGAGGCACTCTATATTGATCAGCAAGTCTCCAGTTAGTTTCTGATTGAGGCTCAACACCATCAACAGCAGAAAATAAGAAAACCAAACCATCCAATACACGCAATGAACGGTTTACCTCTACTGTAAAGTCAACGTGTCCTGGGGTATCGATAATATTAAAGTGGTACGGTTTAGATTCAGGCAATACTTTGCCTTGTTCTGTTGGGAAATTCCACTCACAAGTTGTAGCAGCAGAAGTAATGGTAATACCTCTTTCTTGCTCTTGCGCCATCCAGTCCATTGTTGCAGCACCATCGTGTACTTCACCAATTTTGTGTGATTTTCCAGTATAAAACAAGATACGCTCCGTTGTTGTTGTTTTACCAGCATCAATGTGAGCAGCAATCCCGATGTTTCTTGTGTATTTTAAATCTCTAGCCATTTCTTATGAATTAAAATCTAAAGTGAGAGAATGCTTTGTTAGCTTCTGCCATTTTGTGAGTATCCATTCTTTTCTTAACAGCAGCACCTTCTTCTTTAGCCGCAGCTAAGATTTCAGACGCTAATTTGCCTGCCATTGATTTTTCGTTTCTTCTTCTTGCATAAAGAATCATCCATTTCATCGCCATAGAGATTTTTCTGTCTGGACGAATTTGCATTGGAATCTGGAATGTAGCTCCACCCACACGACGGGAACGAACTTCTACGTGAGGCATAACATTTGTTAATGCATCTTTCCAGATTTCTAATGATGATTTTTCAGCATCTTGCTTTTTAGCTTCTACGATGTCAATTGCATCATAAAATACTTTGAAAGCTGTTGATTTCTTACCATCCCACATTAAGTTGTTCACAAAACGCGTTACCAATTGATCATTAAATCTTGGATCTGGTAAAAGAGGTCTTTTTTTGGCCTGTCTTTTTCTCATGTCTTTTTCTTAAAAGTTTTTAAATTACTTTTTAGCTTCTTTAGGGCGTTTAGCACCGTACTTAGATCTTCTTTGCGTTCTTCCCGCAACCCCTGACGTGTCAAGCGCTCCACGAACGATATGATATCTAACACCTGGTAAATCTTTTACCCTTCCGCCTCGCACTAATACTATCGAGTGCTCTTGTAAATTGTGTCCTTCACCTGGGATGTAAGCATTTACCTCGTTACCATTTGTCAAACGCACACGCGCAACTTTACGCATTGCCGAGTTTGGTTTTTTTGGTGTAGTAGTGTAAACACGCGTACAAACCCCTCTTCTTTGAGGACAAGAATCTAAAGCAACCGATTTACTCTTCTTAGTGATCTGAGTTCTTCCTGTTCTTACTAATTGTTGAATTGTTGGCATAATTAAATACTAAAAATTTCTTATTTTTAAATTTCCCGCTTTTTACGGGGTTGCAAATGTAGAAATTAATTTCGAGAAAACAAACCATAAATCATTAATTTTCAACCACATTAATCAACACATTGCCTAACGATACTTTTTTCTGTTTTTTACGTTATTTTTACCGAAACAAATCCCGCTTTTGAAAAATTTCCTTCTCTTACTATTCCTTTTCAATTGTTGCTTTTCTGCTAAAGCACAAAACCTGCATTTAAAATTGGAAGGCATTTCATCCGAAGAAACCAAAATTATCGACAGTATCGGATACAAAAAGCAACACGAGAACGCCAAATCCATTCTAGAGGAAACTAACAATTTCTCTTCCACACTATTCAAAAAAGGGTATCTGGAAAGCCAACTGCTAAATCAGAAGAAAGTCAACGACAGCACGTTTGTCTTTTATTATTCCGTCGGAAAACAAACCAACTTTATACATATATATATAGGTAGCCTTTCCGAAGAAGAAAAAAAACTGCTTGAATTCAATTCCGACACGATAAAACTCCAAACTTCGCAGGTAGAAGATTTCATGAATGCCAATTTAGCCAAACTGGAACAAAAAGGTTATTCCCTAAGCGAATTGCAATTGGCAAATCATAAAAAAGAAGGCAATCGTCTTTCGGCAGCATTAAAACTCAAAACCGAAAAGAAACGCAACCTGAACGACATCGTAATTGTAGGTTACACCAAATTCCCGGAAGGCATCCGCAGAAACATCGCCAAACAATACCGCAAGCGCGCCTTTAATCAGGAAAATCTAAAACAACTGAACGACAATTTCAAAACACTCCCCTTTGTCAATCAAATTAAATATCCGGAAATTCTGTTCACCAAAGACAGCACAAAAGTTTACGTGTATCTCGAAAAAACGCGCGCCAACCGATTCGATGGTTTTATTGGTTTTGCCAACGAAGAAAATACCGGCATCCGTTTTAACGGTTATCTCGACTTACTCCTAAACAATGCTTTGAACACCGGAGAAAAAGTAAATCTGTATTGGAAAAGCGACGGCAAGAAACAAACTACCTTTAACATCGGAGCGGAACTACCGTATATTTTCAAAAGTCCGCTGGGCATCAAAGCGAATTTAAAAATCTTCAAACAAGACAGCACGTTCCAAAACACGACAACCGATTTAAATCTCGGTTATTATTTCAGTTACAATTCCAAAGTATATCTGGGGTATCAGTCCGCCGAATCGGTCGACATCCAAAAATCAAACAACACCTTCATCAGCAGTTATTCCAATTCCTTTTGGACGACTTCCTACGAGTTTACCGATTACAATACCGATGATTTTCTTTTCCGAGAAAGAACCAGCCTGAACCTAAAATTCGGTATCGGAAACCGAAAATCAAAAATCGAAACCAACAGTCAGTATTTCGTACAACTCAACGCACACCACAACTTCTATCTGAACAAAAAAAACAGTATTGCCGTAAAAAACCAGAGTTTTTACCTGCAAAGCGACAACTACATCATTAATGAATTGTACCGTTTCGGAGGCATCAATTCCATTCGGGGCTTCAGTGAAAACAGTTTACAGGCGAGTTTATTTTCCGGCATCATGGCCGAATACCGCTATACCTTATCGCCCAGCATGTACGTTCACACCATTACCGATTACGGCTATTTTCAAGACAAAGCTGCTAATTTAAAAGACAATTTACTCGGACTCGGTTTCGGTTTCGGGATGCTCACCAAAAACGGCTTGTTCAACTTAATCTACGCCAACGGAAGCACCAGCGAGCAAGCCATAAAACTTTCCAATTCGATAGTGCACATCAGTTTTAAAACTAATTTTTAAAATCCTATCTTTGTCCCATGGAAAAAGAACACCTAATATTCGGAATCAGAGCCATTATCGAGGCTATAAACGCAGGAAAAGAAGTTGACAAAGTTTTTATTCAAAAAGACGCACAAGGCGATTTGATGCAGGATTTGATGAAAGCGATGAAAAAAAACAGCATCAATTTCTCCTATGTTCCCGTAGAAAAATTAAACCGATTAACCTCCAATAACCACCAGGGTGCAGTGGCCACCATTGCTCCTATTTCATTCGTTTCACTGGAAACCTTAGTGGAAAGCGTAATGGAAAGCGGCAAAAAGCCTTTGTTCTTAATTTTGGACCAATTGTCGGATGCGCGTAATTTCGGTGCGATTATCCGAACTGCCGAATGTACTGGTGTCGACGGCATCATCATTCAAAAACAAGGTTCAGCTCCCGTTAACGGCGACACGGTTAAAACATCAGCCGGAGCGGTTTTCAACGTGCCGATTTGCAAAGTGGATCATATTAAGGATGCGATTTTCTACCTTCAGGGTTCGGGAATCAAAACCGTGGCGGCTACCGAAAAAACAGAACAAAACATTTACGATATCGATTTTAGCGAACCGGTTGCCATCATTATGGGAAGCGAAGACCGCGGTGTGAATCCGTCGGTTTTGAAAATCGTAGACGAAAAAGCGAAGTTACCCATGTTTGGAACCATCGGCTCACTGAATGTTTCTGTGGCTTGTGGCGCGTTTTTATACGAAACCATCCGTCAGCGAAGTTAATCTCGAAATAATAAAAGAATTAGAAAAGCCTGAAGCGAATGTTTCGGGTTTTTTTTATAGGCGTCGTTCCCGCTATCCCTCCAAGTCCTTCACTGCGTTTCGGAGCTTTCCGTCCTATCGGGGCTAGTAGGGTTTTCATTTTCTTCTTTGGACTCCGTTATAAAATACACCACCGGCAAATTGGAAATAAAATACGAAAACTGTTCTGCAATTGGTTCTGGTTTGGGTGTGGGCACAAAATTGCCGTTTTCGTCAAAATGTTTCATAAAAGGATCCTGACTCGGGTCGAAATCGGGTTGTTCCCACTCGTATTTAATCGGTTTCTGATAGTCCTGCGTTTTGATGAAATACGACAACAAAAAACCGGTAATGAATCCCGCCAAATGCCCTTCCCAGGAAACATTTACTTCCGGACCTGGAAAAAGATACCACACCGTTCCGCCATACAACACCACAATCGTGAGCGACAACGCCACCAAACGATAATACCCCGACTGAATACCTTTAAAGAACATAAAACTCACCAATACGTAAATCAACCCACTGGCGCCGATGTGCATGCTTTCGCGACCAATCAGCCACGTCCCGAAACCGGACAGTAAAATACCCAAAACCAACACCTGCAAACTCTGTTCGCGATAGAAATAGCGCAACGCCATTATCAGTAAAAAAATCGGAATGGAATTATTGTAAATGTGCTGCAAATCACCATGCAGAAACGGACTGAATACAATCCCTCTCATTCCGGACAACGTTCGCGGATAAATTCCAAAATCATACAAACTCATCTTGAAACGGATTTCAAACCAAAATACCACCCACATTGCCAGAACAAACAATAATGGCCAGGCAATCACGGAAGTCGAAAATTTAAAGTCGGTTTCTTTCATAAGTTGGTTTTGACGGAATGCTATCAAAAACAAATCCAAAACCAATTTAATGAAGTTTTGTCATTATAATTTGAAAATATGAAAATGAGATAATTTGAAAATTAATTAAAAAAAGATTTAATATAACTAAATTTGTTCGATTGCCTTTTTGAATGATTACCATTCATTTTGGCATTTTCAAATTTCCAAATCACTTCATTTTCAAATTAAAAAATGGAAGCACCTTTAGCCGAACGCATTCGTCCGCAGCATTTATCGGAATACATCAGTCAGTCGCATTTAGTGGGAGAACAAGGTTCGTTGACCCATCAGATTGCCCGTGGCATTATCCCATCGCTGATTTTATGGGGCCCTCCGGGAACGGGAAAAACCACGTTGGCGCAGATTATGGCCCAGGAAAGCAAGCGCCCTTTTTATACGTTGAGCGCCATTAACTCGGGCGTAAAAGACATTCGGGACGTAATTGACAAAGCCAAACAAAGCGGCGGATTGTTCACGGCTAAAAACCCGATTTTGTTTATTGATGAGATCCATCGTTTCAGCAAATCGCAACAGGATTCGTTACTCGCGGCGGTGGAAAAAGGCTGGGTAACGTTAATCGGAGCTACCACGGAAAATCCGAGTTTTGAGGTCATTCCCGCGTTATTGTCAAGATGTCAGGTGTACATCCTGAATGCGTTTTCGAAAGAGGATCTGGAAGCACTATTGCACCGCGCCATGGAAACCGATGTCATTTTAAAAACAAAAGACATCCAACTCAAGGAAACCGAAGCTTTGTTACGACTTTCCGGTGGCGACGGGCGAAAACTACTAAACATTTTCGAACTGATTGTGAATGCTTCCGATTCGGAAACCATCGAAATCACCAATGATAAAGTGATGCAATTGGTGCAGAAAAACACGGTGTTGTACGACAAAACCGGTGAACAGCATTATGATATTGTATCGGCGTTTATAAAATCCATCCGCGGCAGCGACCCGAATGGTGCGGTGTATTGGCTGGCCCGAATGATTGAAGGCGGCGAAGACGTAAAATTCATCGCCAGAAGAATGTTGATATTGGCATCGGAAGACATCGGGAATGCGAATCCGACGGCTTTAATTATGGCAAACAACACCTTTCAGGCGGTAACCACCATCGGCTATCCGGAAAGCAGAATAATTTTGAGTCAGTGCGCCGTGTATTTGGCAACTTCCGCTAAAAGTAATGCAAGCTACATGGCCATTGGAAAAGCACAACAAATAGTTAAACAAACCGGCGATTTACCGGTGCCGCTACATTTGCGCAATGCTCCAACTAAATTAATGAAAGAATTAGGGTATGGAGACGAATACAAATACGCGCACGATTACGCCAATAATTTTGCCGAACAGGAATTCTTGCCCGATGAACTATCCAATACAAAATTGTACGATCCGGGAAATAATGCCCGAGAACGGGAACTGCGCCAGTTTCTGAAAAACCGCTGGGAAGACAAATATGGTTATTAAAAAAATGGAGATTAAAATTTAATCTCCATTTTTTCTGACACTAACTTATCATTTTGGTAATATTCAAAATACCATTGATTGTTTTTATTAAACACGACGCCTTGCAGACTATCTTTCTGAGCAATGTAAAAATTACTTACCGACGTTTTAAAAAGTTTCATCACGACCTTTGGTGTCGTATCCACTATTTGAAAACCATTTGCAATAGGTTGGGCAAAAAACACAGTAGCAGGTACAGTGCTTTCCATTTTCATTTCAATTTCTTTTTCAGGAACATTCTGTTTTGGATTACTTTTCAAAACCGAAAGCGATTTTCCAACTTCGCGAAATGCCTGAACATAGGCTTTGGCATACTCTTTTTCACGGCTTGTTCCTTCTTTCGACACATAAACCGTCTGATTTCGGCAATCTTTCAGTTCAAGCTTAATTTTCGTCACAAAGAGATTGCCGTCTTCCAACATATCCGCAAAAAGAGCTTTACAACGGTTTTCCGCTAAATCTTGAGGAAAAATATCGGTGTCGTAATAGACTTCATACCCTTGTTTTTCCAAAACTGATTTTGTCAACGCATTCAGGTTGTATTTGTTGGCTTCTTTCAAAAAACTAAACTTCGCCGGAAGAACTATGTATTTATAATCGGATGCATTTTGGGAAAAAATAACCGATGAAAACAACAGGGCAAACAGTAACAAATATTTTTTCATTTTAAAGTATGTTTTTTAATTCTGAAAGATGATAAATCTGAGGAAAACTATGCGGTTCCTCGGTTTTGTTTTCATTGAAAAAAAGAGCATCCAAACCAATATTTTTGGCGCCTTCCATATCGGCCTCTAAACTATCGCCCACCATTAAGCTATTGCTTTTTTCAGCCTTAGCCAACTGAAGGGCAAATTCAAAAATTTTAGGATTTGGTTTTTTAACCCCTGCCATTTCCGAATTGGTTACGGTAGTAAAATAATGCTCGATTTTGGCATTCTTCAGTTTTCCGTTTTGTACTTCCTGAAAACCGTTGGTAATGATGTGCAGATTGTACTTTGGTTTCAGGTAATCCAAAACATCGATAGCACCATCAAACAGGTGATTAAAAGTAGGCAGGTATTTTATATACTCTTCTGAAATCAGATGAATATCGGCATCGCTTACTTGAAAAGGCACCAAATCGAAAACTTCTTTTAATCTTTTGTAACGAAGGGTAGCCTGATCGATTTTATCTTCACGATACAAAGCCCAGTATTTCATATTTACCGGAACATAATGCTTGAGAAATTCGGTCAAATTGACATTGATGGCGTGTTTTCTGAAAATGGTTTCAAAAGTCAGTGCCGAATTGCGTTCAAAATCCCAAAGGGTATGATCCAAATCGAAAAAAATATCCGTTTTATTGGTAAACTTCATTTCCTTATTTCCCTCCTTTCACTATAACCGCATCTTCAATATGATAAATCCAGTCGTCTACATTATTATCATTATATCGGAAAGTCCCTTCCAAAGTCACATACTGATCCGTTCTCAATTTCGGGTTACCGCCTCTGAATTTGATTCCCATGATGGTTTCCGGACCTGATTTCCCACAGAAAAAACAGGACGCGAACACGTTCTTACTCAGCGCATAACTTTTATTATCAATCGGAACAATGAACCCGCTCATTATGATACGTTTTTTTTGCATTTGCTTCAGTTTCGTATTGATGACAGGAAACTGAACTTCGCCATAGGTTTTGTCCTGCTTCTTCAAAAATTTGATTTCCCCCAATAATTTCCAGGTGAGCGTATCCGGATTGACTACTGCAGGCGCTTTTTCAAACTCCAAAGAAAAACCGGCTTTTTGAATTTCACTTTCTTTTAAATTATCGGTCTTTAGTTTCTTTTCCTTCGGGGAATAAAAACTTTCCATGGCAAAAACCACGGCGAGTAACACGATAATTGCAATTTGTTTTTTATGCATTTGCCAAAACTTTTGAAATGTTCAACTTATAGGCTTTGACCGCCGGAATTACCGCTGCCAAAATGCCCACGAATATAGTTATTAAAAATAAAATCCCTTCTTTTTCCCAAACAAACTCCAACGGATTGAATGCCATTTTGAATTCTTCGTCGGAGGATTTTGAAATGAAAATCAATGCAATTCTACCAAGAACCGTTCCAAAAAAGAACCCGATTACACACAAAACCAAACTTTCAATGAGAATCAATTGCAACAATTGAAAACGCGAAGCTCCGTTAACACGCAAGAGAGCAAATTCATATTTACGTTCTTTCAACGTATTGAAAAGCGCTATAAAAATACTGATTCCCGAAATCAGCATGATGCCATACGCTAAATAGGTTAAAGCCTCAAGTCCAATCCCAAAAAGAGTAAAGAGACGGTTGATTTCAATAGCAGGTGATGCGGCCTGCATTTTGGTATTCTGCGCAATGAGTCTTGGCCAAAGGACAATTCCCATTTTATTTCTGAATTTCAATAAAACTGCGGTAATTTCTTTTCCTTCTTCGGAATTGAGCGCTGCCGCATGATGTTCTTCCCCTTCCTCATGTTCGTGGGTATCGTGCATCGCCCAAACACTCTGAACATTCGACAGAATCAGATTGTCTATTACTTTTCCGGTTTTTGATGCAATTCCCACAACTTTATAAGCTGCTTCTTCATGCTTTTCGCCTTCTTTGGCATCGCCGTGCGATCCTAAAAAAGTATCACCAACTTTCATATTGAGTTTTTCCGCTATAACAGCGCCCAACACAACCTCAAAATTATTCCTAAAAACTTTTCCGGACACTATTTTAGCATTGAATTTATCTAAATAAGCCGGGGTTGTTCCAACAATTTTAAATCCGAGATAATTATCCCCAAAAGCCAAAGGAATCGCTGTTTTTACAAACGGATTTTGCATCCAGTTTTTCGCTTCGGCATAATCGATATTCCCTGGAGGTGCATCGACTTGATATACTGAAGACAATATCAACTGTAATGGGCTTCCCTGTGCACCGAGAACCAAATCGATATCATCGGCATTACTGGAAAACTGTTCTTCGAATTGTTTTTGCAATAAAATCAAAACGGTAATAATCGCCACACTGGCCATCAGTAAAATGACACTCAAAACAGTATTTAACGGCTTAAACCATGTATTTCGCCAGGCTAATTTTGCTATCATGACAGTGAAATTTGATTGGGAAACCGTTCTTTCAAACGCGAATCGTGGGTTACGATTACCAAAGCGGTATTGAATTCTCTGGCTAAATTTTCTAACAGATTAGCCACTTTAAAGGTGTTCTCGTCGTCTAAACTTGATGTGGGTTCGTCCGCTAAAAGCAATTTCGGTTCGTTAATCAAAGCTCTTGCAATGGAAACGCGTTGTTGCTGTCCGATACTGAGTTGCGACGGAAGTTTGTGCAACTGTTCCCCCAAATCCAAATGTTCCAAAAGTTCTTTTGCCTTTTGTGTTTTCTGTTTGCCAGAAGCCAGCCAAGAAGCCAGCGCTACATTTTCTAAAACTGTAAAAGCTTCAACGAAATGTGATTGTTGCAATACCAATCCGATATTTTTTCCACGAAAATGATCGAGTTTCCGTTCCGAAAAAAAATTGATAGCGGTATTGTCTATTGAAATTTCTCCCGATTTCGGGCGTAACAATCCTCCGAGTAAATGCAACAAAGTTGTTTTCCCAACTCCGGAATTACCGGTAACCAAAAGCGTTTCGCCTTCCTTACAAAGGATATCCGGAAAAGAAAATTCGGTTGATTTCCCGTATGAAAACGTAATTTTTTTTGTGCTGATCATGCTGCTTTTGGAATCGATGAAAGATTAAGGCGCAATTTATAAAATTGAAAGCGAATAACATCTTAAAGAATACTTAATCTACAAAATTCCTTCATCGGCAAAACTGAAATAACTTTTCTCCGTTACAATCACATGGTCTAACACCAAAACATCAAGTTGTTTTCCGGCTTCTTTGAGTTTTCGGGTAATCTGTTTGTCGGCATCACTCGCCTGTAAAACGCCCGACGGATGATTGTGGCACAATATAAGCGAAGTCGCATTGTGTTCTAAAGCTGTTTTATAAATAATCCGCGTATCGACAACGGTTCCGGTAATGCCGCCTTTGCTGATTTGCGTTTTATAAATTACCTTGTTGGAATTGTTCAGATACAACACCCAAAACTCCTCATGAGGCAATTCTCCGACAATGGGTTGCATGATTTCAAAAACGGCTTTACTGGAGGTTATTTTCTGAAGCTCCAAAGATTCTTCTGCTCTTCTTCGTCTGCCCAGTTCCAAAGCTGCGATAATGGTAATGGCTTTGGCTTCCCCAATTCCTTTAAAAGCGGTCAATTGTTTTAACGATACTTTCCCTAAAGCATTCAGATTGTTATCGGTGCTGATTAAAATCCGTTTGGACAATTCTACCGCGCTTTCGTTTCGGCTTCCGGAACCAATCAGTATGGCAATCAGTTCGGCGTCACTTAACACGGATTTGCCTTTCAGCATTAGTTTTTCTCTTGGCTTATCATCTTCTGCCCAATATTTTATGGCGAAATTGGTTTGTTCCATGGCGTATACTTTTACAATGATTATTGGCGTTATAAATAAAAAACCGAAAATAATGAAAGTAGTTTACATTTTTATTTTTTCTGCATTATTTTTTAGCTTTTATCCTACAGAAAGTGATTTTCAGCAAAAACTGTCTGATGCGGCGCTTCAGCTAACAAAAGACAAAGTAGTGTATGATCCGGCTTATGTTTCCATTAAATACCCGAATGGTGATGTTCCTAAAAACAAAGGAGTTTGCACTGATGTTGTGATTCGCGCCTACCGAAAACTGGGCGTCGATTTACAGAAGGAAGTGCATGAAGACATGAAAGCGAATTTTTCGGTATATCCAAATTTAAAAAAATGGGGCTTAAAAACGACCGACACCAATATTGATCACCGTCGGGTTCCGAATCTGGAAGTATTCTTTGGACGGAAAGGAGAAAAACTCAAAATTTCAGACAATCCCAAAGACTATAAAACCGGTGAATTGGTGACCTGGATGATTAATGATAAACTCCCACACATCGGAATTATCACAAATAAAAAATCACCGGACGGAAAACGACCGATGATTGTTCATAATGTGGGTGCTGGACAGGTTTTAGAAGACTGCCTGTTCGACTATACAATTGTTGGGCATTTTAAATATGGAAATTAGATAATTAAAAAATAAAACAATGCCATTACTACCTATCATTTTCAAATTTTCAAATTAACTAATCAACCCTTTCACTTCATCAAAATTCAAACCGCCGTAATTTCCGGAACTCATCAATAACAAAGCGGAATTCTCAAAATCACGATGGAACAAAAAGTTTTTGAATTCTTCAGGATTCGTGTAAATAATTAAATCGTCGCGTTTGAAGGACTGTGCGATTTGTTCGTAGGTTACCTCCTCCAATTGCTTGATTTTCACAGCATCTGGCGAATAGAAAACTACCGCCACATCGGCATGATTCAAAGCACCTTCGTATTCTTTTAAAAACTCGGCGTTCAAACTGCTGTAGGTGTGTAGTTCCAAACAAGCTACTAACGTACGGTTCGGATATTGTTCTTTTACCGCTTTAGTCGTCGCAGCCACTTTACTTGGTGAATGTGCGAAATCTTTGTAAGCTACTTTCGTTTTGCTTTCCGCAATTTTTTCTAAACGTTTGGAAGCGCCTTTAAAACTCGCAATCGCCTCATAGAAATCCGCTTCATCAACGCCCATATTTTGGCAAACCCATTTGGCTCCGGCTAAATTATTCAGGTTGTGGGCTCCGAAAACTTCAATCGGCATCGGACCTTCCGGAGTTTCTAATAATGTTACACCATTTTCCACCGTATAGTTTGGCGTATGATAAGCCATTTTACGAATCGGATTGGTGGCCGCTTCGGCTACTCGTTTTACTTCCGGATCGTTTTCGTTGTAGACTAAGATTCCACCATTGGTAATTTTTTGAATGAAAATTTCGAATTGCTCCACATAATTCTCATACGTTGGGAACACGTTGATATGATCCCAGGCAATACCGCTGATTAACGCAATATTCGGCTGATACAAATGAAATTTCGGTCGGCGATCCATTGGAGATGACAAATATTCGTCGCCTTCCAATACAATAAAATCGTTTTCTTCGGTTAAATGCACCATCGTATCGAAACCTTCCAATTGGGCGCCTACCATATAATCCACCTCAATACCGTGATAATGCATCACGTGTAAAATCATCGAAGTAATGGTTGTTTTTCCGTGCGAACCGCCAATTACCACTCGGGTTTTGTTTTTGGATTGTTCGTATAAAAATTCGGGATACGAGTAAATCTTCAATCCCAGCTCCTGTGCTTTCAGTAATTCCGGATTGTCGGCTTTGGCGTGCATTCCAAGGATAATCGCTTCAATATCCGAAGTGATTTTTTCAGGAAACCAACCAAATTCTGCAGGCAACAAACCTTTTTTCTCCAACCTTGATTTTGAAGGTTCAAAAATAGCGTCGTCGCTACCGGTTACTTTATATCCTTTACTGTGTAATGCTAGTGCTAAATTGTGCATCGCTGCACCGCCAATGGCGATAAAATGTGTTCTCATATGTATTGATCGAAAGTTGAAAGCTAAAATCGGAAGTCGGGCACAACTTCTAA
This sequence comes from uncultured Flavobacteriaceae bacterium, assembly GCA_963812405.1. Lineage (GTDB taxonomy): Bacteria > Bacteroidota > Bacteroidia > Flavobacteriales > Flavobacteriaceae > Flavobacterium. The sequence continues at coordinate 400,007 of CAWEUV010000002.1, forward strand.
ATTCAGCTTCTACCCTATTTTTTGATATTCTTTTTTAAAATCATCCGCTTTTTGACGGTCTTTAATCTTGTTCAAATATAAATCATAAAGCTTTTCAAAAGTGGTTTTTGAATTACCAATTTCATGAGCTTTCTTATAATTTATTTCGGCTTTGGGATAGCGTTTAAAATAAACGTCGATATAGCCTTTTGCCAAATAACCATCGACCTTGGAAAGTTGTAACAATTCATCCGCATATTGCTGAGCCTTGGCTTCACTACCTCCCACAATTCCGGGTAATTCAACGTACAATATAACGAGTGCCCAGCGGGTTTCTACATGTTTGGTATCGAGTTTTGCTGCCGTTTCAAAAGCCGTTTCAATATCGTCAATCATTCCGATTGCCTGTAACTTACTGACTTCCTTTGCTTTCATTCCCATAGCGCCTCCGTACTTGTAATAGTAATCCGCGTGCTTTGGAAACCTTGTTTTTAATTTTTTATAATAGTCGATGGCAACATCCCATTGTTTTTGATGACCGGCGATATCCCCAAGATATTCTGTTATTTTAAAATCGTTTGGTTTTTGCCGGAGCAGACTTTCAAACAACGGTTTGGCAGTAGCGTACTTTTTCTGCTCGAACAGCTTTTGCGCCTTCTCAAAGTCGGATTGCGACCAGAGCAGTATCGGAAATAACAAAAGAAAAAAAAGTGGCTTCATGGTTCAAAAATAAGGAAATACAAACAAAAATATATATTTTTATGACTCGATTTCAAAATACTGAATCACAAAAAAAATGAAACATCACTTCTGTTTTTTCATTACTCTTTTACTAGTTCACTTGAACCTATCAGCGCAAACCAAAATATCAGGTGTTGTGAGGGATTCTGAAACCAAACTACCCTTGGAAGGTGCTTCTATTTTTGCACCTAATACCACGAACGGTGGTTCCACGGACGATAAAGGCTTTTTTTCTTTTACTTTGTCTGAAAACCAAAATGAGGTTATTATCAGTTATGTAGGTTATGAAACCGTACTTATTCCGGCCGCTTCTCTTTCCGACGCTACCAAATCCAACACCATCTTGCTTACTCCGATAATCAATACTCTGAAAGAGGTAGTTATCCGGAAAATCTCTGCAAAAGATCGCGCCAGATACATGGCCATTTTCAATCGGGGGTTTATTGGTTTTGGAACAATTGCCGAAAACACAAAAATCCTGAATCCGGAAGTACTTCAGTTTGATATGAATTCTGACAATACCTTACTTATCGTTTCGGCTGATGAACCGATTCAAATGATTAACAAAAAAACCGGTTATCAGATTTCCTATGAATTAGTCTACTTTGAAAACAAAGTCACTTCGCAAGAGAATAACGAACAACTTACAACATACTTCGGATATCCCTTCTTTAAAGATATTGTCGCCGAAAAAAAACTTGACCCTAAAAAAACAGCCCAAACGCGATTAAAATGCTACAAGGGTTCTACCATGCATTTCATACGTAGTCTATATGACGGCACGATGGAAAAAGAAGGGTTTAGTGTACGAAAATTTAAAAGGGAAAAAATTCCTCATATACCCGTAGAATATAAGGACATTTATGAGACAAACGACTGCATGGTACATCAATTGGTTTTTGAAAGAGACAATAAAAAATATTTGTATTTCACTGATTTTCTTTCAGTACACCATCCTTCTGAAGAGCATAAAAAGTTACAATGCTCACAATTGAAATTACTGGTTGACAAACCAATCGAAATCTATACCAACGGCAATTATGCGGATCCTGATACACTGGCTAATTTTGGCCATATGGGTTGGCAGAAAATGGGCGAAATGCTGCCGTTTGATTATCAGCCGGATCCGATTGTTGCGGAATAACCTTTCCGAAAAACACTCAAACACAAAAGACATTTCCTCACTAGCCCTGATTGCAGTGTAAATCCTGTTGTTGTGAGATTGCCCCGCAAGCTCGCAATGACAGATTGCAACGGAAAGCAGGAACAGCGAAACCAAAAAATGTCCGAGCCATTCCGCTCCTAAACTAAAATAAAACCATAAAAAAATCCGGACACATTACTGCATCCGGATTATAATTTTCAGGAAAACCTGAATTATTTCACAATAGTCATTTCGTCTACAATGTGTTTTGCGTTTGAGAAGTTCTCAATTACCCACAATACGTAACGAACGTCTACGTTGATCGTTCTTTGTAATTTGTTGTCGAAGATTACGTCACCGGCCATAGCTTCGATATTTCCGTCGAAAGCCAAACCGATTAATTCTCCTTTTCCGTTCAATACCGGAGAACCTGAGTTACCACCGGTAATATCGTTATCTGTTAAGAAGTTGACGTGTAAGGAACCGTCTTTGTCGGCATAACGACCGAAATCTTTGTTTTTGTTCATTTCCAAAACACGAGCCGGTAAATCAAATTCCTGATCGCCTTTTTTGTATTTTTTCACCTGACCTGCTAAAGTAGTGTAGTTGTTAACTACAGCATCATTACGCTTGTCTGCAGGCAATGAACGTACTTTTCCGTAAGTCAAACGCAAAGTTGAGTTCGCATCCGGATATTTGATAGTTCCGATTTTAGACTCGCGTAACCCTTCTACCAATTTACGGAAAGCAGCACCGAAGTCGTTTTGTGCTTTTGCAATTTCATCTGATTTTGAACCAAAATGTGCTACCAAATCAGCAGACAATTTCACCAATGGATCGTTAGTGATTAACGCTTCGTTTGGCACTTCCAAGAACGCTTTGATTCTTTCTTTTGAAGATAAGATACTCAAATCGAAAGCCGCATTTACATATTTAGAGAAATCGTTGTTGTTTGCTTTTGCCAATTCCGCCACAGCCGGAGCAATTGCGTATCCTGTAGATTTTGTAGCGTATAATTTCAATTCAGCCGCTAAGATGTCTTTTTCGGCAGGAATGTGTACTTCTTTGAAGAATTCTTCTGTCATTTCAAGAATTGCAGGAGCCATTTGCGCACGTTTTGCAGCATCCGACTTAGCATAAGTTTCCAATTGTTTTCCTAAACTTCTTGAAATGGTTCCGTAAGCACTTGTTCTGAATAAAGTTGTCAGGTAGTTATCGTGACGTGATTTTTCATTCGTTAACTTGTAGTAGTTATTGATGGTAGCCACTACGTTTCCGTATTTCGCTTTGTTTTCAGCTTTGTTAGCCCATTTATTAAATTTAGCTTCCTGAGCCGCTTTTGTTTTGGCAGTACCAAATTTGGTTAACGCGTCAATCATTCCCTGACGGTTTTTCCAGTAGTTAGCCACACCAGCATATTTAGAAGCGTATACTAAATTTAAAGCTTCGCTTTGATCCATGTATTTTTTCATGGCATCCATTCCGGTTTTAGAACCTTCAACCCAAGCAGGGTAAGCAAATTTTACGTTTTGATCGATTCCTGAAGCCGGCATCCAACGGTTTGTTCTACCCGGATATCCTAAAATCATAGCGAAATCGTTTTCTTTAACACCACCGATGTTTACCGGCAAATAGTGTTTTGGTTGTAACGGAACGTTGTTTGGCGAATAGTCTGCAGGATTTCCGTTCGCATCTGCGTACACACGGAACATTGAGAAATCTGCTGTGTGACGTGGCCACTCCCAGTTGTCAGTATCTCCACCAAATTTTCCTAAACTTTCAGGAGGTGTTCCTACTAAACGTACATCTTTATAATCCTGGTAAACGAAATAGTAGTACTCGTTTCCTTGGAAGAACGGACGAACAGAAACGGTATATTTTCCGCCTTCGTTGTTTTCTTTTTCGATTTTAGCGATTTCGGCATTGATTGCTTTTTCACGTTCAGCTTCCGTCATTTTATCGTTTACTACAGATAAAATACGTTTTGAAACATCATCCATACGTACGAAGAAACGAACATACAAACTTGAAGGTTTCATTTCGTCTTTTCTGGACGCAGCCCAATAACCGTCTTTTAGATAGTTTTTTTCCGCAGAAGACAATTCAGCGATGGCATCGTATCCACAGTGGTGGTTTGTTAATACCAATCCGTCTTTTGAAATCATTTCAGCAGTACATCCACCGTTAAACTGAACGATAGCGTCTTTTAAACTGTGGTGGTTGATGCTGTAAATTTCTTCAGCCGTAAGCTGCAATCCCATTTTTTGCATATCTCTGTGATTCAAACGCTCGATGAACATTAAAAACCACATTCCTTCATCGGCTTTCACACTTGCAGGTACAAGCGTAATCAGAGCGATTAAGGATAAAAGTAATTTTTTCATAATAGTTAATATTTTTAGTGATGCGAAGATACTTTTTTTTGGTAATTGGCTGAAAATAATGGTTTACAAATATTTACTGTTAAGAAAATTTTAACAGTTGATTCTTTTCTGAGAAATAAAAAAAGGTGCTCTTTCGAACACCTTTAGTTTTATTCAGTTTCCACATTCAGCATCTGCCAAAGTTTATCTTTTAATTCGGTCAGCCCTTGTTGAGCCACTGAGGAAATAAACATGTATGGAATTCCTTTGAAATCTTTATCCAACTGTTTTTTCATTTCGGCTTTCAGTTCATCGTCAAGCATATCAGATTTTGAAATTACCACCAAACGGTCTTTATCCAACATTTCCGGATTGTAACGACGAAGTTCATCCAAAAGAATATCGTATTCTTTTTTAATGTCCGGCGCATCGGCTGGCACCAAAAACAACAATGTTGAATTTCGTTCGATGTGTCGTAAAAAGTAATGTCCTAATCCTTTTCCTTCAGCCGCACCTTCTATAATTCCGGGAATATCCGCAATTACAAACGATTGGAAATCACGGTAAGCCACAATTCCCAAATTCGGTTTTAGTGTTGTAAACGGATAATCGGCAATTTTTGGTTTTGCGGAAGTTAACACCGATAATAACGTCGATTTTCCTGCATTGGGAAATCCTACCAAACCAACATCAGCTAGTACCTTCAACTCCAAGATAACATCCATCTCTTCAGATGGCAATCCCGGTTGTGAATAGCGTGGCGTTTGGTTGGTGGAACTCCTGAAATGCCAGTTCCCCAATCCGCCTTTTCCTCCTTTTACAAGAATACGTTTTTCGCCATGTTCCGTAATTTCAAAAAGCACTTCATCGGTTTCCTTATCGCGAACTACTGTCCCAAGAGGTACCTCAATGTATTTGTCTTCTCCATCGGCGCCGGTACTTCTGGCACTTCCTCCATCTCCTCCGTGACCAGCCTTAATGTGACGTGCGAATTTTAAGTGGAACAACGTCCACAATCCTTTGTTTCCAACCAGATATACGTGTCCACCACGGCCTCCATCACCACCGTCCGGGCCGCCTTTTTCAATAAATTTTTCTCTGTGCAAGTGCGTAGACCCTTTTCCTCCTTTACCGGAAGCCACATATATTTTTACGTAGTCTACGAAATTCCCTTCTGTCATTTTTTCTTTCCCTTCTTATTAATATCACATCAAAACTTAAAACTACCTAACAACCGCCGGCTGTCCTCTTTTAATTTCAAATCTTCTGTCATTATATCAGTGTTCAGTGTTAAAACTGCCAACTGACTGCTATTTTAATTTATATCTTTCAATTGTCGAACTAAAACCTTGTCGATTTTCACGCCGTCCATATCGATAACTTCTAATTCCATTTTGTTCCAAACGAGGATTTCGCCCACCTTAGGAATGTACGACAACTCAGTCATTATCAAACCACTAACTGTGGTAACATCATAATCATTAATCAGATCATCCATATCGAAAAACGTCAGGAAGTCGTGTAGCGAATAATGTCCGTCTACCAGCCAAGTACCGTCTTCCCGTGCAATCAACTGGAATTCTTCTTCATAAAAATCGGCTGCATCGCCCACCAAAGCTTCCAAAATATCGTTTAAGGTAATAATACCCTGAACCACCCCGTATTCATCGGTTACCAAGGCATAATGCACTTTGGTTTTCTTGAAATTTTCCAAGGCTTTGTACGCCGAAGTGTGTTCAATAAAATATACTGGTTCCTTGGCAATTGTTCTTAAATCGAAATTTCCTTTTTTCTCGAAACTCAAAAACAAATCTTTGAGCAGTACTACTCCAACCACATTATCCAGGTTGTCGTCGCAAACCGGGTACACCGAATGCAATTCTTCGAGTACTTTTTCCTTGAGTTCCTCTACATTATCTTCCAAAGACAAATACATCACCGATTTTCGGTGTGTCATTAAGGAATTTACTTTTCGGTCACCAATATGAAACACGCGCTCCACGATGTCCTGCTCAATTTCCTGTACTTCGCCACCTTCAGTTCCTTCCTTGATAATGGCTTTGATTTCCTCTTCTGTTACTTTTCCGTCTGCCGTGGGTTTAATTTTAAAAACATCCAATACAAAATCCGTAGACGTGGTTAACAACCAAATAAACGGCATAGTAATGATTGAAACCGCTTTCATCGGCACAGCCACCGCTTTCGCAATGGATTCCGGATAATTTAAACCGATTCGTTTTGGCAATAATTCTCCGATAACCAAAGAAAAATAAGTCAAAACCACTACAACAATTCCAACGGCCAAACTTTGAGAATATGGCTTCAAGGTTTCAAAACCTTCTAAAAAAAGTTGTACATTATCGGTAACTTTTTCACCACTGTAAATACCGGTTAAGATTCCGATTAAGGTAATCCCGATTTGTACCGTGGACAAAAATTTATTAGGCGAATTGGCTAAATCTAAGGCCGCTTTCGCACTGGTATTTCCTTTTTTTGCTGCGGATTCCAAACGATTCTTTCTGGCCGAAATCAATGCGATTTCCGACATGGAGAAAACTCCGTTCAGTACTATCAAAAAGAAAATTATGAGTATTTCCATGTTTGTGTTTTACGTTACAACTTGTCTATTACAGCGCTTAAACGCTCTGTTATTTCAGCAATAGACCCAATACCGTTTACGGCATAAAACTTATTCTGATCCTTATAATAATTCATTAAAGGAGCTGTTTTTTCATTATATTCTTCATAACGGTTACGGATTTTTTCTTCATCCTGATCGTCGATTCTTCCGGAAGTCTTTCCTCTTTCCAAAATACGCTGTACCAGAATATTGTCGTCGGCTTCCAAAGCAATCGTTGCCGTAACTTCCCAGTTTTTGGTTTTCAGGAAAGCATCCAAAGCATCTGCCTGAGCCAATGTTCTTGGAAAACCATCGAATAAAAATCCTTTTGAATCTAAATTTTTATCCACCTCATCCTGCAACATTTTAATAGTTACACTATCCGGTACCAAATCTCCATTATCGATATAACCTTTTGCTTCCCTTCCCAATGCGGTATCATTCTTCATGTTGTAACGAAAAATATCACCGGTAGAAAGGTGTGTTAAGTTGTATTTTTCTTTTAAAAATTCTGCTTGTGTTCCTTTACCTGCGCCCGGTTTCCCGAACAAAACAATGTTGATCATTTTAAAAAATTGTTGTTTGTAGTTATGTTGTAAATTATCCTTTTAACTGATATACTTCCGATAAATTTCGTCCCAAACCATCGTAATCCAATCCGAAACCAACGATGAATTTATTTTCAATTTCGATACCAATATAATCAATTTTGATGTCTTTTTTGTAAGCCTCAGGTTTTAAAAACAAGGTGGCGTATTTTAACGCTTTCAGATTTTTGTCGGCAAACAATTGATGCAATTCTACAATTGTATTTCCGGTATCCACAATGTCTTCAATCACAATTACGATTCTTCCGGACAAATCCTGGTTCAACCCGATAAGTTGCTTCACTTCATGAGTCGTTTCCATACCTTCATAGGAAGCCATCTTGATAAAACTCACTTCACAAGGTTTCTTGTAATGTTTCATAAAATCCGAAACCACCATAAAAGAGCCGTTTAAAACACCTATAAATACAGGGATTTCATTCCCCATATCCTTGGCAACCTGTTGTGCCATACTTGAAATAGCAAAGTCCAGTTCTTCTGCAGAGATAAAAGGAACAAATTTTTTGTCGTGAAGTTGAATTTCCATCGTTAACTTATAGAATAATTGGCAAAGATAATTATTTTTAGATATGAGTTATGAATTAAAAGTTATGAATTGCTAATCCGGCTTTTTAACCTACTTTAGTTGCATTAAGAAAATCAGAAATGAATTCAACGTTCACCGATCAACTCAGCAAAATCAACGCCAGTACCGAAAACCGGAACCGGATGCGGGATATTGTCCTCCAACAACCGAAACTTCTAGAAGAATTGATTGCCTTCGGCACCGATCTTAACAATAAAAACCACCACAAAGGCGTTTGGATTATCGAAATGCTGGCCGAACATCAAACCGAAATATTGTTTCCCTATATCGATATCATCTGCCAGACTATTTCGAAGTACAAAAACGATTCGGCGATTCGAGGCATATCACGGGTAGCCTATTTTCTGGGCACTTCTGATAAAATAAAACTTTCGGAATCGCAAAAGGAAAAACTGGCAGAAATTTGTTTGGACTGGTTGATTAGGGACGAACGGGTAGCCTGCAAAGTGTATGCTATGAAAACCCTGCACCATTTCGGCAAAACAGAACCATGGATGGCTGCAGAATTAAAAGAGATTATTGCACGGGATTACGCCAACCAATCAGCAGGTTATAAAGCGGCAGCCCGAGAAATTTTAAGAAAAATCAAATAATTTCGAAATTTTTATATCCTCAAATTGTTACCTATCTTTGCGCAAACAACAACACAATGAATTATTTTTCTTCCGATTTCAAATTAGGAATTCTTGGCGGAGGCCAATTAGGGAAAATGCTACTGACCGAAACCCGCAAATTCGACATTCAAACTTACGTTTTAGACGCCAGCAAAGAAGCGCCTTGTCAATTTGGAGCCACAAAATTCTTTCTGGGAAGCCTTATGGATTATGACACCGTTTACCAATTCGGAAAAATGGTAGACGTTTTAACCATCGAAATCGAAAACGTAAATCTCGATGCTTTGGACGCTTTGGAAGCCGAAGGTTTGAAAGTCTACCCGTCGCCGAAAACCCTGCGAATGATCCAGAACAAAGGACGTCAAAAGGATTTTTATGTCGAAAAAAACATTCCGACTTCCCTACACCAACGTTTTGTGGACATCAACCACTTAAAGAAAGCATTAGAAAACGACACCTTGGAATTTCCTTTCGTCTGGAAATGTGCCCAATTCGGTTATGACGGCAATGGCGTAAAAATCGTTCGCTCCACTTTAGATCTAATCGATTTACCCGAAGTAGAGTGCATTGCCGAACAAATGGTGCCGTTTAAAAACGAGTTGGCCGTTATTGTTTCCCGAAATGTTTCCGGTGACATCAAAACCTATCCGGTAGTGGAAATGGAATTTCATCCGGAAGCCAACCAGGTGGAATATGTAATTTGCCCGGCCCGCATCAGTGATGATGTTACGGATAAAGCACAAAAAGTTGCCCTGCAAGTTTCGGAAGCCTTCAATCACGTAGGTTTATTGGCGGTTGAGATGTTCCAAACCGAAGACGATGAAATCTTGGTAAATGAAGTGGCACCGCGTCCTCACAATTCCGGACATTATTCGATTGAAGCGAGTTACACTTCTCAATTCGAACAACACATCCGTGCGATTTTAGACTTACCTTTAGGAAACACTAACAGTAAAGTTGCCGGAATTATGGTAAATTTGGTCGGAGCCGAAGGTTTTTCCGGACCGGTGGTGTATGAAAACATCGAAAAAATCATGGCGATTGACGGCGTTACCCCGCACATCTACGGAAAAAGAGAAACCCGTCCGTTCCGAAAAATGGGACACGTGACCATCGTAAACGAAAACATGGCTGAAGCCCGAAAAATTGCCGAAGAAGTTAAGAATAGTATTAGAGTAATCAGTACTACTATTGAATAATTGAAAGATTTGAAGATTGAAAGATTTTATGTCATCTGGTTTAAATTTTTTAATCTTTAAATTTTTAAATCTTTAAATAAAAATATGAAAGTAGCCATCGTAATGGGCAGCGTTTCCGATATGCCGGTAATGCAGGAAGCCATCGACATTTTAAAAAATTTCGGCATCGAAACAGAAGTAGACATCGTTTCGGCGCACCGAACGCCGGAAAAATTGTTTGATTTCAGCAAAAATGCTCATAACAGGGGAATTTCGGTAATTATCGCCGGAGCCGGTGGTGCAGCACATCTTCCGGGCATGGTCGCTTCTATGAGTCCGCTTCCCGTAATTGGTGTGCCGGTAAAATCAAGCAATTCTATTGACGGTTGGGACAGCGTTTTATCCATTCTGCAAATGCCCGGCGGTGTTCCTGTAGCTACAGTTGCACTTAACGGTGCAAAGAATGCCGGAATTTTAGCGGCGCAAATCATCGGAAGCCATGACAAAGCCGTTTTGGATAAAATGATTACCTATAAAGAAGGATTAAAACAAGCGGTACTGACTGCTGCGGAAAATCTTAAGAAATAAACCAAAAAAGAAAAAGCGCTTGTGGCTAGCGCTTTTTCAGGGGTCCACAGACTAATGGGTTAAAATTAGCCGGTGTTTATTTTCGATCGTATTTTGAGGCAAAAAGGTCGTTAATAAACTTGTAATCAAAAAATTACTTGTCAAATATATAATTCCTTTCGATATACTGCAAATAAAATCGACAAAACACATAATTAAATGAATATTCTTATTAAATATTTTTCAACCAAGCACAATACCGCGCCTTTTTCGAAAATCAAAACGGCTGATTATGTGCCCGCAATCACAGAAGGCATCCAATTGGCTCGCACTGAAATCGATGCTATTGTGGCCAATCCGGAAAAACCCACTTTCGAAAACACGATCGAAGCCTTGGAGTTCAGCGGACAAACATTGGACAGAATTACCAGTATTTTTTTCAATTTAAATTCAGCGGAAACCAGTGACGAAATGCAGAAAATCGCGCAGGAAGTTTCTCCGATGCTAACCGAATTAAGCAACGATATTACGCTAAACACCGCTTTATTCGAAAAAATAAAAACGGTTTACGAACAAAAAGAAAGCCTGAATCTTTCTACGGAACAGGCGATGCTTTTGGATAAAAAATTCAAAAACTTCTCCCGAAACGGAGCGCTTTTAACCGACGACAAAAAAACTCGTTTGCGTGAAATCGACACCGAATTAGCCAAACTAAAACTGACTTTCGGTGAAAACGTACTTGCCGAAACCAATGTTTACGAATTACACCTTACCAACGAAGACGACCTAAAAGGTTTACCGGAAGGTGTTATCGAAGGCGCGCGTTCATTAGCAAAAAGTCACAATAAAGAAGGCTGGATTTTTACTTTGGATGTTCCGAGTTACCTGCCGTTTGTTACCTACGCCGAAAACCGTGAACTCCGAAAAACACTTTCCATTGCTTATGGTAAAAAAGCTTTTCAGAACAACGAATTCGACAACCAGCAGAATGTTTTAAAAATTACCAATCTGCGTCACGAACGTGCTAATTTATTAGGTTATGCCACCCATGCTCATTTTGTTTTGGAAGAACGAATGGCGCAAAATCCGGAAAAAGTCAAATCGTTCCTAAATGATTTATTGGTTAAAGCGAAACCGGCAGCCGAAAGAGAATTTCAGCAACTGACGCAATTCGCAAAAAAACTGGACAACATTGATCAGCTTCAAAAATGGGACGGTTCCTATTATTCGGAAAAACTGAAACAGGAATTGTTTAATCTGGATGATGAAAAACTGAAACCGTATTTCAAATTGCAAAATGTTCAAAACGGTGCTTTTACAATTGCCAACAAACTTTTCGGATTGACCTTTACCGAAGTTTTCGACATCGACAAATACAACGAAGACGTGCATACGTTTGAAGTTTCGGATGCCGATGGAAATCTGGTTGCCATTTTCTATTCCGATTTCTTCCCAAGAAAAGGAAAACGTAACGGCGCCTGGATGACATCTTTCAAACCACAATATGTAAAAGATGGGGTAAACGAAAGACCACACGTATCCATCGTTTGTAATTTCACCAAACCTACTGAAACTAAACCGTCTTTACTGACCTTTAACGAAGTAACGACGCTTTTCCATGAATTCGGACACGCGTTACACGGCATGTTAGCCAATACCACTTATCCAAGTTTATCCGGAACTTCTGTTTACTGGGATTTTGTGGAATTACCGAGTCAGGTAATGGAAAACTGGTGCTATGAACCGGAAGCATTGGCTTTGTTTGCGCACCATTATGAAACCGGCGAAATCATTCCGCAGGAATATGTCGATAAAATTAAGGAAAGTGCTAACTTTTTAGAAGGCATGGCTACTTTACGCCAATTGAGTTTCGGATTGCTGGACATGGCGTTCCACAGCAACAACCCGAGCGGAATCACCAATGTAAAAGTCTTCGAAAAAACAACGATGGACGATACGGCTTTATATCCCGACGTCGCCGAAAACTGTATGAGTGTTTCGTTCTCACACATTTTCCAGGGCGGTTATTCATCTGGCTATTACAGCTATAAATGGGCGGAAGTTTTGGATGCCGATGCCTTCGCGTATTTTCAGGAAAAAGGGATTTTCAATAAAGAAGTTGCCGATAAATTTAAAAATTTTGTACTGTCTCAAGGCGGTACCGATCAGCCAATGACTTTGTATAAAAAATTCAGAGGTCAGGAGCCGAAACCCGAAGCGTTATTAAAACGTGCAGGGTTGATCTAAAATTTAGAATATAGAAACCGGAGTTTGTCGCTTCGGTTTCATTTTGAAACAAACTTTCATTTTTTTTTGAAAGTTTAAAAACTTATACATATCTTTGAGGTATGGAATTCAAAGAAGCTAAAAATAAGTTCGTTCAAACCTGGGGTGCGTTAGGTTCCCAATGGGGCATCAACAAAACCATGGCGCAGATTCATGCTTTGCTAATGGTTTCCAGCGAACCGGTTTCTATGGAAGACATTATGGAAGAACTGCAAATTTCAAGAGGAAATGCCAGTATGAACTTAAGAGCGTTGATGGACTGGGGCATTGTGTACAAAGAATACAAAGCGGGTGAACGCCGCGAGTTTTTTACCGCAGAAAAAGATTTGGACGAATTGGCCGTGAAAATTTCCAGAGAACGCAGCAAACGCGAAATCAAGCCCGCTTTGAAAGTCTTAAAAGAAGTTTCGTCCATTGAAGCCAATGCCACTGCTGAGGAAAAACACTTCGTAGAGCAAACCACCAAACTCTACGATTTCGTATTAAAAGCCGACAATGTGCTGGACAAAATTACCGAATACAAAGACAACTGGCTGACCAAACTGGTTATCAAGATTATGAAATAACAGCATAAAAAAATTTAACATAAACTTTCAATTTTTTCTGAAAGTTTAAAACAAATAATAAGACAACCATCATGAGTTTCTTAACCGCACAATGGAAAAATCTGATTCTGGCAAATTATGTCATTAATCCGGAACAACTGGAAAAATACCTTCCCGCCGGAACCGAATTGGATTACTGGAACGGCAACTGCTACGTGAGTCTGGTAGGTTTTCTATTCAATGACACCAAAGTATTAGGATTCCGAATTCCGAAACACACTAATTTTGAAGAAGTCAACCTTCGTTTTTACGTCAAACGTTTTGAAAACGGGCAATGGAAACGCGGCGTGGTTTTCATCAAGGAAATTGTTCCGAAACGCGCCATCACTCTTGTAGCCAATACGTTTTACAAAGAAAATTATGAGACTTTGACCATGAACCACAAAAACGAATTACAAGCCGAAATACGAACAGTTGGTTATCAGTGGAGCGCTCAAAACACGACCAACACCATCGAAGTAAAAGCCTATGATTTTTCAACGGCAATCGAAGCGGACACGGAAGCCGAATTTATCACCGAACATTATTTCGGATACACCAAATACAACGAAACCACCACTTATGAATACGAAGTAAAACACCCAAAATGGAACCAGTACCTCATCAAAAACCATCAGATTACCATTGATTTTGAAAAAGTATACGGAAGTGATTTCGCTTTCTTAAATCAATTACAACCCACCTCCGTGTTCTTGGTAGAAGGTTCTGATATATCCGTTGAAAACAAACGAAAAATTGCATTATGAAAACGCTTGAAAACCAAACTTTGCTTTACGATGAAGACTGCCCCCTTTGTCAGGCCTACACCTCTGCTTTTGTAAAAACAGGAATTTTAGACCAAAACGGAAAAAAACCTTTCACGAAAATCACAACAGAGGAAGCTCATTTTATCGACACGGAAAGAGCTGCGAACGAAATCGCTTTAATCGACACCAAAAACAAAACAGTTATTTACGGCATCGACAGTCTGCTAAAAGTATTAGGAAACTCTTTCCCTTTTATTGCAACTATCGGAAAAAAAAACCGGTTCATTTCTTTCTACGAAAACTGTATGCTTTCATTTCTTACAACCGAAAAGTGATTATTCCTGGTCCGTTACACAAAAACACAACCTTACAATGCGAACCAACATTCAATTTCAGATATCGAATTTTATACATTTCATTTTCCATTGTCGTAACCACATTGATTCTCAATGCGTGTTCCAAAATGATTCCGCAACTGCCCAACGGAAGTCTCACGCGCGAACTTTTACTAGCTACAGGGCAAATCGTTTTTCAAAGTGTGTTTTTAATACGATACGATCGTAAAATCATGCTCAATTATATTGGAAATCTGATGACGGTTTCCCTTTTCGGATCTCTTTTATTAGTGCCGATAATCATCACCAATTCATTTTTCAAAATAAACGAAACCATCGTGCTGCTTTGGTTCGGAACAACTGTTTTGGTAATGCTTCGCGAACATTTCAGAAGAGTTACCTTATTGGAATTACCAAAATGGCTAACCGCAACTTGGATTGTATACCGCATTATCGCACTCTTATTAATCTTAAATCTTTAAGTCATGAAAATCATCATCGCTGCAGGAACCGGATTTCTTGGTCAGATACTAACCCAACATTTTCAAGCTGAATACAACGACATCGTTATTCTCACCAGAGGAAAAACGAAACTGAAAAACAACATTCGACACCTGCATTGGAACGCCAAAACAATGACCGGCTGGGAAAGCGAACTCGAGAATGCCGATGTACTGATCAACCTCGCCGGAAAATCGGTCGATTGCCGTTACAACGAAGAAAACAAAGCCGAAATTCTCGCTTCCCGAATTGACAGTACACGCATTTTAAATCAAGCCGTTTTGCAATGCACAAATCCGCCGAAACATTGGCTGAACGCATCTACTTCAACAATTTACCGCCATTCCGAAGACCTTCAAATGGACGAATACCACGGTGAAATTGGTGATGATTTTTCGATGAACATTGCCAAAAGCTGGGAGCAGGCATTTTTTGAAACCGAAACACCACGAACATTAAAAACCGCTTTGCGAACCTCAATCGTTTTAGGAAAAAAAGGAGGCGCATTTCTGCCGATAAAAAACTTAACAAAGCTTGGTTTCGGCGGTAAACAAGGAAAAGGCAACCAGTTCATCAGTTGGATTCATGAGCACGATTTTGCCCGCGCATTAGATTTCATAATTGAAAAAGAAATCACGGGTTGCATCAATATTGTTTCGCCTTCACCCATTCAGAACAAAGATTTTATGAAAGCGCTCCGAAAAGAAATGAAAATTCCGTTTGGCACGCCCATCAGCACAAAAATGCTCGAATTCGGCGCCACTGTAATCGGTACGGAAACCGAATTGGTCTTAAAAAGCCGCAATGTGATTCCGAAACGTTTGCAGGAAAACGGATTTGAATTTAATTATGCCGACATTAGCAAAACCTTTCAAAATCTGTTGCAAAAATGACCACTATTAAACTCGTTACCGAAATAAACGCCGACAAAAAAACGGTTTTCGATTTGAGTCGGAATATCAATCTCCATCAGGAATCCATGAAAGATTCTGATGAAATAACAACCGCAGGAAAAAGCTCCGGATTAATTGAATTGGACGAAACCGTGACGTTCAAAGGAAAACATTTTGGCTTTCCTCTCACACATCAAAGTAAGATTACTGAAATGTCGTTTTACGATTCTTTTACGGATGAAATGCTTCAGGGACACTTTAAATCGTTCCATCACAAGCATTCTTTCCGAGAACAAAACGGGCGGACTATTATGACAGACGAAGTTCATTACGAAGTTCCGTTTAGGATTTTAGGCAAGCTTTTCAACCGATGGATGCTAAAAAAATATTTAACCCGATTGCTCCGAAAACGAAATGCTTTCATTAAAGTTTCAGCCGAAAAACACCACTAAAATCCACCAGAAAACCGGAATACTTTCCACCCAAAAGGAAGTATAATAATCGGAACGCTTCGGACTCGCGAAAAGCGTAAAAAGTGCAATGGTTAGCACCAAAGCCAGGTTGATCCAAAGCTGCACGATTTGAAAATCGGATTTCAAAAATTCCAAACCATAAAACGGGATCAATAAGAACAAATTGAGGATTTTTGTTTTCCGCACACCCAACTTTTGCGGAACAGTTTGCAGTGACAAATCATCATTTTTGAGATCGATAATTTCAAAAATCAGAATTAGAATAATTACCAGCAGAAAGCGTTGACAGAATTTCAGCCACACATCTTGAGATAGCGGCAAATCGGCATTAATTATCGGCAAAAACATGGTAATTCCGGCCCAACAAAACGCTACGATATAAATTTTCACACCGGCCCAATTTCGGGCATTGCCCAATTTCGGAAAAACCGGCAATGTATACAACATCGTTAACGCCAGAAAACCGACCGCTACCAATTGCGTGTTTCGTTCAAGATGAAAGAAATAATAAGCAGTAGCCAGAAAAGCAACGATACTCAACCCCACAATCGCCCGCAATTGATTGCTCCATTTCACTTTTTTGGCGCGGGCTAACTCATCGTATTTCACAAAATTATACCCTACAATCGTACCGAAAAAAGCGAACAACGCCATAGGTTCGTCGTAGACAATATGAAAGAAATGAAACGTCATGCGCACCAATGCATAAACCGCCAAAGCCACATGAATGCTTCCGCTAATATAAAAATCTAGTATTCGCTTGAGTAATTGCATACTTACAAAAGTAAGCAATCTGTTAATAAGTCTGATTTTCGGTTAACAATTCTGCATAAAATTGACGTTAAAAAAGAAGAATATTAGGATATTAATAATTATTTTTGTTCTCGTTAAAAACACAACTCAAAACTTTGTTTGAGGCACTTAAAACTCCCCAAACGCTTAAACAAACAGTATAGATAACTGATGAAAACAGATGCATTTGCTTTAAGACACATCGGGCCGAGAGAATCCGACCTGCAACACATGTTCAAAACCATTGGTGTAAAGGACATGACACAACTTCTTTATGAAACCTTTCCCGATGGAATCCGTTTAAAACAAGACTTACAATTAGACCCTGCCATGACCGAATATGAGTATTTAACTCACGTGAGTCAGTTGGGTGCCAAAAATAAAGTATTCAAATCGTATATCGGTTTAGGGTATCACCCGGCGATTGTGCCTCCGGTAATCCAAAGAAATATTTTCGAAAACCCGGGATGGTACACGGCGTACACACCCTATCAGGCGGAAATCGCACAAGGTCGTTTAGAGGCTTTATTGAACTACCAGACTACCATAATCGAATTGACCGGAATGGAAATCGCCAATGCATCCCTTCTTGATGAAGGAACCGCAGCCGCTGAAGCCATGGCGTTATTGTTCGACGTAAGAACCCGCGACCAAAAGAAAAACAATGTTAACAAATTCTTCGTTTCGGAAGAAATCTTACCGCAAACGCTTTCCGTATTGCAAACCCGTTCCACACCAATCGGAATTGAATTGGTAGTTGGAAACCACGAAACATTTGATTTTGCTGAGGACTTCTTCGGAGCGATTTTACAATATCCGGGGAAATACGGACAAGTTTACGATTACGCCGGTTTCATCAACACGGCACAATCAAAAGAAATTAAAGTAGCGGTGGCTGCTGACATTTTATCGTTAGCAAAATTAACATCACCAGGCGAAATGGGCGCCGCAGTTGTTGTAGGTACTACCCAACGTTTTGGGATTCCGATGGGTTACGGCGGACCACACGCAGCTTATTTTGCCACAAAAGAAGAATACAAACGTTCGATGCCGGGCAGAATCATTGGAGTTTCTATCGATGCAAACGGAAACCGCGCCTTACGTATGGCTTTAGGTACCCGTGAGCAACACATCAAACGTGAAAAAGCGACTTCTAACATTTGTACAGCTCAGGTATTATTAGCGGTTATGGCCGGAATGTATGCGGTATACCACGGTCCGAAAGGCTTACGATACATTGCCGATAAAATTCATGCTTCAGCAGTTACTACAGCAAAAGCATTAGCTTCTATTGGGGTGAATCAGGTGAACTCCGCGTTCTTTGACACGCTTTTAGTGAAAGCAGATGCAATTAAAGTAAAAGCGATTGCAGAGAAAAACGAAGTAAACTTCTTCTACCCGAATAACGAAAGCGTTTCGATTTCTTTCAATGAAACGACATCACTTTCCGACATCAACCTAATCATTGCTATTTTCGCAGAAGCAGCCGGAAAATCAGCGGTTCACGTTTCTTCGTTAGCAACGGAAACACAATTGACAGAGAAGTCCATAAGAACCTCAACGTTCTTACAACACGATGTTTTCAACAGTCATCATTCGGAAAGTCAGTTGATGCGTTACATCAAAAAATTAGAGCGTAAAGATCTATCCCTGAACCATTCGATGATTTCATTGGGTTCTTGTACGATGAAACTGAACGCAGCAGCAGAAATGCTTCCGTTATCCATGCCAAACTGGAACAGCATTCACCCGTTTGCTCCTGCTGACCAAGCACAAGGTTATTTAACCATGCTTAAAAAATTAGAAGAGCAGTTGAATGTGGTAACCGGTTTCCAAGGTACATCCTTACAACCGAATTCGGGAGCACAAGGAGAATACGCCGGTTTAATGGCCATTCGTGCGTACCACCAGTCTCGAGGCGATCACCATAGAAATGTGTGTTTGATCCCTTCTTCGGCACACGGAACCAATCCGGCTTCGGCAGCAATGGCGGGAATGAAAATCATCGTGACCAAAACTACTCCTGAAGGAAACATCGACGTAGAAGATTTAAGAGCAAGAGCCATCGAAAACAAAGATAATTTATCGTGTTTGATGGTAACGTATCCTTCTACTCACGGTGTTTACGAATCCTCTATCATTGAAATCACCCAATTAATCCACGATAACGGCGGATTGGTATACATGGACGGTGCGAACATGAATGCACAAGTTGGATTAACCAATCCGGCTACAATTGGTGCTGACGTTTGTCACCTAAACTTACACAAAACGTTCGCAATCCCTCACGGTGGTGGTGGACCAGGTGTTGGACCAATTTGTGTAAATGAGAAATTAGTACCGTTTTTACCAACCAACCCGATTGTTACTACCGGAGGCGATCAAGCCATTACTGCTATTTCAGCAGCTCCGTTCGGTTCGGCTTTAGTTTGTTTGATTTCTTACGGTTACATTTGTATGTTAGGGGCAGAAGGTTTACGTTCGGCTACCGAGCATGCTATTTTGAACGCAAACTACATGAAAGCACGCTTCGAAGGACATTTCCCAATCCTGTATTCAGGAGAAATGGGTCGCGCGGCTCACGAAATGATCTTGGATTGTCGTGAATTCAAACAAAAAGGTGTTGAAGTAGGCGATATCGCTAAACGTTTAATGGATTACGGTTTCCATGCGCCAACGGTTTCTTTCCCGGTAGCCGGAACCTTAATGATAGAACCGACAGAATCAGAAGATTTGGCAGAAATTGACCGTTTCTGTGATGCGCTGATTTCGATTAGAAAAGAAATCGAAGATTCATCAGCAGACGATCATAACACCGTACTACACAATGCACCACACACGTTAGCCATGCTAACAGCTGAGCGTTGGGATTTCCCTTATTCAAGAGAAAAAGCAGCGTATCCGCTAGAATATATTGCCGATAACAAATTCTGGCCATCCGTTCGTCGTATAGATGATGCTTATGGTGACAGAAACTTAGTTTGTTCTTGTGCGCCGATTGAGGCTTACATCGAAAGCTAAGAAAAGAAAGCCAATAGGCTTAGGCAAAAGCCAACAGTAACCCTTTCGGAAACGGAAGGGTTATTTTTTTTATAAAATATAAATACATTTTTCGCATTTAATAGGAAAATAAAAACACATTTTATAATTTTATTGATATTCCCGTAACGTTTTCATAAAAATAACTTTGAAAAAACTTTTTTTGGACAAATCCCGATTTAGAATGATTAACTTAGTACTATTGAAACCTACGTCATGGCTATAAAAATAACGGGGTCAGGAAGTTACATTCCAACCCAAATTGTTACGAATACCGATTTTGCAAGACATCAATTCCTGAATGAAGACGGCTCTACTTATGCCGTTCCGAATGAGGTTATAGCTGAAAAATTCAAGGACATTACCGGAATTGAAGAACGCCGTTATGTTGAAGACAACCTAACCACTTCCGACATTGCTTTTTTTGCCGGTGAAAAGGCCATTGAAGACTCGAAAATTGATCCCGAAACATTAGATTATATTATAGTCGCACACAATTTTGGCGATGTAAAACACGGTGCCATCCAATCCGACACAGTGCCGAGTATTGCGGCAAGAGTAAAACACAAACTGAGAATAAAAAACCCAAAATGTGTGGGTTATGATGTGATGTTCGGCTGCCCGGGCTGGATTGAAGGCATGATTCAGGCACAGGCGTTTATCAAAGCCGGAATGGCAAAAAAATGTTTGGTTATTGGCGCCGAAACTCTCTCCAGAGTGGTAGACGTGCACGACAGGGACAGTATGATATATTCCGACGGTGCCGGAGCAACAGTTATTGAAGAAACAGCCGGCGAAGACGGATTTTTAACTCACGAGACCGCTTCCTTTACTTATGAGGAAAGCAAGTTTCTTTTCTTCGGAAAATCCTATAACGTAGACCATAATCCCGACATCCGTTACCTGAAAATGTATGGGAGAAAAATATACGAGTTCGCATTAACACAAGTTCCTTTAGCAATGAAGGCCTGTTTGGACAAAAGCGGCATTCCGATTTCTGAAGTTAAAAAAATTCTGATCCATCAGGCGAATGAAAAAATGGACGAAGCGATTGTACAACGTTTTTTCAAACTCTACCAACAGCCAACGCCTGAAAACGTGATGCCTATGAATATTAAAAAACTGGGCAACAGCAGTGTGGCGACTATTCCAACTTTATACGATTTGATCTTAAAAGGTCAAATTGAAAACCAGGAATTGCACAAGGGGGATGTGGTAATTTTCGCTTCGGTTGGGGCAGGAATGAACATTAATGCGTTTGTGTATCGCTGTTAACGCTTAAACCAAGTCAGTGCTTTATTTACCCAAAAAGTAACCTGATACACGAGTTTGAGTTTGTAAATCAGGAAAACATTTACCACTGCATTTAGACTTACTTTATAGAAAAGCGTCAGTAGTTTGTTCTGCGTATCGGGTAAAAAATAAACCATAACACCTGTGAATAAAAACAACAACGCCAGCTTAAGAAAACCATAATCGAACGGAAACAACTTAAACGTCCGGTAAATAAACAGCAGTTTTGCCGCATTAAAAATACTCATGGAAATTAAAGAGGAATAGGCTACGCCCACAATTCCCAAATCGGTACACTTCAGGAAAAACAAGTTCAGTCCCACATTCAAAATGATGAGAACGAAAATGGAAATCAGGTTGAACCGGTAATATTTCGAATAGGAAATAATTTCCGAATTGAATCCGGTTGCCATATTAATCAACACATTGAAGCCTAAAATGAGGATAATCGGGATGGAAGGCGCCAAACTTTCATAAGTAGGCAGCAATTCGAACAAAAAGTGAATTCCCAGAAAAATACAACTGTAAAGCAAGGCTCCGATACAAAAAAGCATTTTGGCTACTTCAATATATTTTACATTCAGTTCCTTCAAATTATCCGTTTTCAGGTAATTGGAAATGATAGGTGCATACAACGTAAAAACACCGGTTGCCGGAATAGCCAAAGCAGAGGCCAGAGTAACCCCGATGTTAAATGTTCCGTTAGCATCGAAAGAAAGGAATTCGGGAATCATTAACGAATCGATTCGGAACGCAAAAAAAGAACCAAAACTTCCGGCAAAGGAATACAAGCTGTAACGAAAATATTCTTTTCGGGAAAGTTCGGCATAAAGCGGCTTGAAATCAAAGCTGAATCTGAACTTATAATTTTTGAAAAGATATGCCGCAATCAGGACAAACATCAGAACATACGAAATAATATAGTACCCGATAGACACATTAACCGACAGGCTTTTATGAAGCAACAATACAAATACAACAGGTAGTGCTATTTTCGGAATTATTTTTTCAAACAATGTGGGCACAGCCAATTTCTGAAGGTTGGTCGCCTGACGTTTGAAAAGCTCCACAAAGGCTAAAGCCACCGCTATTGGGAATGCGAAATAGAAATACTGCATATTGTCCCAATTAAAAAAAGGAGACGCCAGTAAAAGCACCACGAAAGTCGCCACACTGAGCAACCCAACGGAAAAAACACTGTAATTGAAGAGTCGGTTTTTGTTTTCCTCATTCAGTGCCGGATAAAAATTGATTAGTGCATGCGAGGCACCCAAAACCATAATCGGAAATAAAATCTGCGAAATGGATTCGACGTATCGAATGATTCCGAGAAATTCCTTGTTCTCAGGATATATAAAAAGTGTGGAAAAAATTCCAATGAGAATGCCTACATAATTAATTATGGTAAAGAGAAAAACTTGTTTGAAACGGGCTTTTTTTTCCATTACTGTTTGGCTTTGGCTCTTGCTTTCGAGATTTTAACTACCGAAAAAACAAGCTCCCAATAATACATCATTAAACCGAAAAACAATTCGAGAATCTTCGAAACCGGATAAAATTTACCAAAATACTTCGGCAATCCGAACACCGATTTCAATCCATTAAAATAGCTCGTCAAAAGTGAATCGTTAACATCAAGCACTTCCGAAAGCATTTTGTATTTCGACTGGACAAGGTCTTTTTTTAAACCTCTTACAATTTGTCGGTCGTGACATATTCTTGACTTTTCGGTTATGGCAATTTTAAAGTTATGAAATAAAACCCGATTGCAATAATTACGGTCTTCGCCATAATGCCCGAAAAGCGGTTCGAACCCTCCCACTTTCTCCAAACAACCTCTGGAAACCAACCAAGCAGCCGCATTCACAAACGGAACCACAACAACGCTTTCTTCTTGTATTGTCTGTGTTTTTCGCTCAAAATACGTTTTGAAGTTTTCATCCAATGTGATTTCATCTCCTGAAAAATGCATCGGACTCACGATACCGAATTCGGGATTTCTTTCGGCGGTTTTGACCAATTCTGCAATGGTATTTTCAAAAACCCAAGTGTCCTGATTGAGCAGAAAAACAAAATCGGCTCCGTTCTCTAGTGCATATTCGATTCCGATATTATTAGCTTTCCCAAAACCTAAATTCGAATCGGATTTGATCAGATGAAGTTGCGAAAATCGTTGCAACACGGTAAGCGTAGTGTCTTTTGAATCGTTATCCACTACTATAATTTCTACGGGATAATCAGACTGCAAAAGCGACTCAATACACTTTTCAATCCATTTCACCCCATTATAAGTAACTATGACGACACTGACTTTTTTCAAAACAAACTACATTAGAAGCTGTAAAAATAGTACAATTCCATTAGCTTCGATTTAAAAAAACGGCTAACTTTTGCTTTCTAAGAACTTCTGTTACCTGTTCAGGTAAATCCAGCCTGTTTTGATCTGACCGTCTTCGAAATCTACCCGGTAAAAATAAGTCGCGCTGGGCAATATGTTATTCTGTTTGTCCTGTCCGTGCCATTCTTTTTTATACGACTCGTCTTCAAAAAGCAGTACTCCGTATCGGTTGAAAATCTTAACCGTTTTAACCGGACAAATAGTTGTCAGATCGAAATCATCATTTAAACCGTCTCCGTTTGGCGAAATTCCTTTTGGAATCTCAATCGCGCATTGTTTGTCGCAAGGCTCAATTCTTGCAAGATAATTTGAACCGGTTACGACTTTAGTATTGGGTTTTAAAACGATAACATTCCCTGCTTTCATTGTAATATTGTAATTTACGGGAACTTTATAATTATTCTGCACCATTATGCGATCGGAAGCCCAATACAAATAAACAGCATTCATCTCGGGTTGATCCAACTGAATGTATGCCAGACAATTATTGAATTTATAGGATAACGGGATCGTATCGGATTCGGAAACAAGTCTGCTTTCGCGAGAAAACGATACAGAAGCAGAAACACCGTTACTGAGTAAAAGAAACAGAAAAAAGAAGAAACTATTTTTCATTTTTTGATTTTACGAGTGTTTCAATTTGTTTTTGCTGTGCCTCCACTTTTTTATTCAAATCGATAATGTACAAGGTCAGTTCTTCCACTTTTTGTAAAAGGAGTTTGTTCATTTCGCCAAGTTCCACACCGTTTTCTTTAACTTCCTTTGCACTCGGAATGTCTTGCAAATGTCCTTTGTCCTTAATATGTTTTTCAACTTCTTTCAAAGTGGGCAACTTGTAGTCTTTTTTAAATACATAATCCGCCCAATCCGAAGTTAAAGCCACCCGAACTTCTTCGGTCAGTAAACCGCCTTTAACATACAGGTTGTAAAAACTCACATCTTCCGTTCCCACAAGAGTCGGAAAAGTGCTTATTCCGATTCCGACTTTTCCGTTGGTATAGATATTATCATTAATTGACATTGCCAGCGTTCCGTCCGGTTTTAACCAATCAGCATCTGAAGTCCCAGCCAAGGAAGTCACTTCATACTCGGACACATTCCCATTGACATCGGTTCCTAAAATATAATTCGGATTGGTAGCATTTACAAGATTTTCGAAACGCAAAGACCCGTTGGAATGTAGATTTGCAGTAGGATTCTGAACGTTAATCCCAACCATTCCGTTGGTATAAATATTGTCGTTTATGGAATTCGGAATGGATCCGTCGGGTTTTAACCAATCGGCATCTGAAGTTCCGGCTAAGGAAGTCGGATCGTATTCAAACATATTCCCATTGGCATCCGTTCCTAACAAAAAATTCGGATTTGTGGCATTCACAAGATTTTCAAAACGTGCTGTACCGTTTACATGGAAATTTGAGGTAGGATTCTGAACGTTAATCCCAACCATTCCGTTGGTGTAGATGTTGTCGTTTATGGAATTCGGAATGGATCCGTCGGGTTTTAACCAATCGGCATCAGATGTCGGTGTAAAGGCTGCAGGATTATATTCAAACATATTCCCGTTGGCATCGGTACCCAAAAGAAAATTCGGATTCGTTGCATTGGCAAGATTTTCAAAACGGGCAGTACCGTTAACATGAAAATTTGCTGTTGGGTTTTGAGCGTTGATACCCACCCTTCCGTTGGTATAAATATCGTCGTTTATTGACATTGCAACCGTGCCGTTCGGTTTTAACCAATCGGCATCTGCCGTGCCTGAAAACAGCGAAGTATTGTATTGAAACACATTTCCTATCGCATCGGTTCCCAGAATAAAACTCGGATTCGGACTGGCGGGAGTGCCAAGATTTTCAAACCTTACGGAACCATTGTTGTGCAAACGTGCGGTTGGCGTTATCGTTCCGATACCCACATTCCCATTGGGAACCATTGTCATGATTCTTAAGGAATTGTTGCGCCATTGAAACAAAGGGCGGTTTACAATATTCAAAGCCGTTCCGGCATTACCCCATGGAAAATCACCTGTCCCCGGTGCGTTAAATTGCGGTGTATTATTAATGGATGTTGCGAACAACATTATCGGCGCGGCACCGGTATCCAACGTTCCCGGAATGGAGGATTTGATACTGAAAACCTGTCTGTTATCAGTATCACGGTACGACCATAACGTTGGTGCAAACTGTCCGTCAAAATCAGTATCGTTGGTTATTTCTACCCTGTCGTTTCCGGCACCCGAAACCGTAAAACTGGCTAACCTTTCAGCCCTACCCGCACCGGCTGAAGCGGCATTAAAAGGAAAAGGAACCTGAGAATAAGCGGTCACGGAAAATAACGTAATTATGAAGAAATATCGCATTATTATTTTTTTGCAATAATACGACATTAAACTCAAAAGACCCCTTTTTGAAACTTTGCAACGATTGCAAAATTTCAAAAAAAATTCAGATTACTTTACACCTCAAAATCAAGGAGTAATGAACAGTGCGCCTAACAATATCACAATTGTTAAAAGTCATGATTAAATCCTTAAATTTGCAGACAACCCTTCAATTGAAATGCGTTATTACATTATAATTCCCGCCCACAACGAAGCTGCTTTTATTGGCGTAACGTTACAATCGCTGATTTCCCAAACGGTTTTACCCGCTAAAGTGGTCGTGGTAAATGACAATTCTACGGATCAAACAGCCACCATTGTTACTGATTTTGCCGAAAAACATCCATGGATTTCCTTGGTAAACAAAACTTCGGAGGCGATTCATTTGCCGGGAAGCAAAGTGATTCAGGCCTTTCAGAAAGGATTGAAAACGATAGATGAAAACTACGACATCCTTGTAAAAGCCGATGCTGATTTGATTTTTCCGAAGAATTACTTTGAAACGATTGTCAAACATTTTGAAAGTGATGGACGAATCGGGATGGCCGGCGGTTTTGCCTACATCGAGAAAAACGGCGATTGGATTTTAGAAAATCTAACCGATAAAGATCACATCCGAGGTGCTTTCAAAGCCTACCGAAAAGCGTGCTTTGAACAAATTGGCGGACTCCAACCCGCTATGGGTTGGGACACGGTGGACGAATTGTTGTGCAAATTCTACGATTGGAAAGTCGTAACCGATGAGCGTTTGCAAGTAAAACACTTAAAACCTACCGGAGCGAATTACAACAAAGCGTCGCGTTACAAACAGGGGGAAGCGTTTTACAGATTGGGTTATGGTTTTATCATCACGGCAATCGCTTCCTTAAAACTAGCGATGCGCAAAGGAAAACCGCTTTTGTTTTTGGATTACCTGAAAGGATTCTGGAAAGCGAAATCGGAGCACCAACCGCTTTTGGTTACCCAGAACAGGCGAAGTTTATCCGAAACTACCGTTGGAAGAAGATGAAAGCGAAATTGTTCTAATTTTGCTTTAAAGCAGTGATTAGTGGTCAGTAGGCATTGCGTGAGGGATAGGAGCGGCATCCTTTTATGGAGCATAGCGGAATAAAAGATATAGCGGATAGCCCGACCTGAAAGGACACGCCCTTCTTTCGACAGACTCAAGAGAACAAAAACTCTAACCTGATACCCCAAAACTCGTAACTTCTTACTATTTTAGCCATTATTTTCAGTATACTATGATTCGATATTTATCCCAGATAGGAAAATACTTTTTGATGTTGAAAGAAGTCTTCAACAAACCCACCAAATGGTCCATGATGAAACAGCTTATCATGAAGGAAATCGACGATTTGGTCATTGGTTCGTTAGGAATTGTAGCGTTTATTTCGTTCTTCGTGGGCGGGGTTGTAGCGATTCAGACGGCGTTAAATTTGACCAATCCGTTAATTCCGAAGATATTTGATTGGTTTTGCGACGCGTCAGTCGGTAATTTTGGAGTTTGCCCCTACTTTTATTTCCATTATCATGGCCGGTAAAGTGGGATCGTTTATCACTTCAAGTATAGGAACCATGCGGGTTACAGAGCAAATTGACGCATTGGAGGTAATGGGTGTAAATTCGTTGAACTATTTGGTTTTTCCAAAAATCGTGGCGATAATGTTATATCCTTTCGTAATTGGTCTTGGCGATGTTTTTAGGAATTTTGGGCGGATGGATTGCCGGAGTTTACGGAGGTTTTGCGACCAGTACCGAATTTCAGACCGGATTACAGGTGGAATTTATTCCGTTTCACGTAACGTATGCTTTTATCAAAACCGTGTTTTTGCCTTTTTATTGGCCACTATTCCGTCTTTTCACGGGTATTTCATGAAAGGCGGTGCGTTGGAAGTAGGAAAAGCGAGTACAACTTCGTTCGTTTGGACATCGGTAGCGATTATTTTGGTGAATTATATTTTAACACAATTACTGTTAAGCAAATAAGAAGATGATTGAGGTAAAAAATGTAGAAAAATCCTTTGGCGAACAGAAAGTTTTAAAAGGAATTACGACGACTTTTGAAACCGGAAAAACCAATTTGATTATCGGTCAGATCGTGGTTCCGGAAAGACGGTTTTGCTTAAGAG
Organism: uncultured Flavobacteriaceae bacterium; assembly: GCA_963812405.1. GTDB lineage: Bacteria > Bacteroidota > Bacteroidia > Flavobacteriales > Flavobacteriaceae > Flavobacterium. The sequence continues at coordinate 428,277 of CAWEUV010000002.1, forward strand.
TTTGCTCGGAATACACAGTGTTGACACAGGAACTATTTCTTTCGACGGCCGTGTTTACTCTGAAATGAGTGCGGATGACAAACGCACACTTCGTACGGAAATCGGAATGGTATTTCAGGGGAGTGCGCTGTTTGATTCGATGACTGTGGAAGAGAATATCGGTTTCCCTTTAAAAATGTTCAGTAACAAGACACCAAAAGAGATTAAAGAACGTGTTGATTTTGTAATCGATCGTGTAAAACTGATTAATGCGCACACCAAAAAACCCTCTGAAATTTCCGGAGGAATGCAGAAACGTGTGGCTATTGCCCGTGCGATTGTCAACAATCCGAAATATTTATTCTGTGATGAACCCAATTCCGGTCTGGATCCGAAAACAGCCGTAGTAATCGACAATCTGATTCAGGAAATCACCCAGGAATACAACATCACAACCGTAGTTAATACTCACGATATGAACTCGGTAATGGAAATCGGAGAAAAAATCATTTTCCTGAAAGAAGGGGTATTGGCGTGGGAAGGCACTAAAAAAGAAATTTTCAAAACCGACAACGAAGCAATTGTAGACTTTGTATATTCTTCGGAATTGTTCAAAAAAGTACGAAAAGCGCAGAACAGAGCGGATAAATTATAACAGAAACGGAGTCAATTTGGACTCCGTTTTTTTTTATTTTATTTCATTGGCCATGGTGGTGATTCGTTTAATATCCTGCTCTTTCCCTTTAGGATAAATCAGCAGCACATCATTTTTATCGACAATTATAAAATCCTGAAGACCGTCAATCACAACCAATTTTTTCCCTTCGGTTCGGATAATATTATTGGAAGCATTTTCCAGAATCACCGTTGCGTTAACCACTGCATTATCCTGTTCGTCTTTTGGCAATTTATCGTATAAGGATCCCCAAGTTCCCAAATCGTTCCAATCGAAAGTGGCAGGCAACACAAAAACATTCTGTGCTTTTTCCATCACGGCATAATCGATGGAAATGTTTTCGGCTTTCGGATAATTTTCTTTTATAAAAAGCGCTTCCTTCTCGGTATTGTAGGCTTCATAGCCATCCATAAAGTGGGCAAACATGGCCGGTTGGAAATGTTCAAACGATTTTAATATCGATTTTACGCTCCAAATGAAAATCCCGGCATTCCAAAGGTAATTTCGGCTTTGAATAAATTTTCTAGCCGTGGCATAATCGGGTTTTTCACGAAACTGCACTACTTTTTTTATCGGACGGGTATCTAATTTATCGTATTCGATATAACCGTAACCCGTATTGGGAAACGTCGGCAAAATTCCCAAAGTCATGAGCGTTTCTTCTCGCTCGCACATATCAAAAGCGCGCTGAAGGTTCGCTACAAACTGTACCTCGTCTTCAATCCAGTGGTCGCTTGGTGCCACCACCATAACGGCGTCGGGGTTTTGCTTTTTGATTTTCAGGGAAGCGTATAAAATACACGGAGCAGTGTTTCGCATAGCGGGTTCTAAAACAATCTGCTCCTGCTTTACCTGAGGAAGCTGTTGCAATATTAAGTCGTTATAACTTTCATGCGTCAGAATCAGAATATTTTCTTTCGGAATCAGTTGCGACAAACGACTGAAGGTTTTTTGGATTAAAGTCTCCCCTGTCCCCAACATGTCGTGAAACTGTTTGGGAAATTCTGTGGTACTCACCGGCCAGAATCGGGATCCCACACCTCCGGCCATTAATATTGCGTAATAATTTTTATTCATTTTTTTTAAGTTGCTGAGTAACTGAGTTACTAAGTTGCTAAGGTTTTCATTTTATTAAAAACACCTAAGATTATATTTAGTACAAATACCAAATGAACCAATAAAAATAAAAGTCCAAATAAAACAATAATGAAATTTACATCAAAAAAATCATTTCCTTGTACAGGACTATTATCATAGAACAAATAATATGGAAAAGTAATTCCCAAAAGCGAAACTATAGTTCCGTAAATATGAATTTTACTCAAAATAGAGAACAAGCCGATTCCAATTTTATCAAAAGCCCAATAAAGAAAAAATAAAATAAATAAGAAAACGGCAATTATTTCAGCTAAGAAAGCGTGTTCCACAACAAAATAGGTATCGTGCATATTTATATCAAACGTTGAATCTGTTTCTTGCTTTACAAAAATCATACACAGGAAAAACAACGATATGAAAAGCAACAACAGATAGGGTTGTCTTTTTAATATTTTTACAATCATAGGTTATCAACCTTCTTTATGAAATTAATTCGGCAACAATTCCACTTCCGCATTCGGATTGAACAGATAAATTCTTCCCGAACTTATTTCTATACATTCATACCGTTTGGTACGAAGCGCTATTTTTTTAAAAATCTTTCCGTTGTGTATACGAAAAACGCTACCATACGGAATCTCAAAGATATAATTTTTATCATTAACCGGATCGAATTGTTTTAGTGCCAACGATAAAGTCGCATCGGTGTCGCTACTCGCTTTCGGATTTCTGAAATGCCTCGCCAACAAGGGCAAGAGCTGACTTGGAAAGATTTCCGGCCGAATGAACGGCACCATCAAACGCTGGAACGTCAACTTCCATTCATCGCCGTGAGGCTTGATGTTTCTGCCGTATTTTTCGAAAGCGACCAGATGCGCAATTTCGTGAATCAGCGTAATCAAAAAACGGTATTTGTTTAAACTGGCGTTTACCGTAATCTGATGAAATCCATCGGGATGCCTTCTGTAATCTCCATGACGCGTTACCCGTTCATTCACAATTTTCAAATGAACGTTATTGGTTTTGATTAACTCAAAACAAGGAGGAACCGCGTGTTCGGGAATATATTTCAGAAGTACTTCACTCATTTATTAGGGCGTTGTAGATGAGACCTGCAGCACTTTTCCGTTGTAATATTTGTTTCCGGTCAGGGCAAAATTAAAAATATAATCGGCCATTTCTTTTGCGGAAATCGGAGCTTCATAACCCGGAAAGGCTTCCTGCAACATTTCGGTTTGAACAGCACCCAAAGCCAAAACGTTAAAAACGATTCCTTGTTCTTTGTATTCTTCAGCCAATAATTCGGACAAGGTAATTACTGCGCCTTTACTGGAACTGTAAGCAGATAAACCCGGGAATTTTAAACTGCCCTGAATCCCGCCCATCGAACTGATAGTGACCACATGGCTTCCCTTCTGAAGATACGGAATGCAAATTCGCGTTAAATTGGCCACCCCGAAAACATTTACCTTATAAACATTTTCAAATTCTTCCGAAGTAATTTGTCCGAAAGGTTTGTTTAAAAGTGAACCGGCATTATGAATCACCACATCTACTTTTTTCCAAGCCGAAGCAATAAAATCGGCTACTTTATTTAAATCGTCTTCTAAAGACAAATCCACAGAAAGACAACTGATCTTTGAATTTCCCAACAAACCTTGTGGAATTTTGCGCGAAACGGCCAAAACCTGATGTCCGGCAGCTGCAAATTGCAACGCCAGTTCGTAACCAATTCCCCGGGAAGTTCCTGTGATAATTATGTTTTTATTCATAAATCTAAAATACTAAAAATCCCGTTCTGAAGTTCAAAACGGGATTTAATTTATTAAGAACAACGGACTTACGCCAACATTGTTACTGGATTTTCCAAATATTGTCTTAGCATTTGCAGGAACTGTGCTCCGGTTGCACCGTCTACGGTTCTGTGATCGCAAGCCAAAGTAACTGTCATGGTGTTCCCCACAACAATTTGTCCGTTTCGCACTACCGGTTTTTCTTCGATAGCCCCTACGGATAAAATCGCCGAATTCGGTTGGTTGATGATGGACGTGAACGACTGAATTCCGAACATTCCCAAATTGGAAACGGTAAACGTGCTTCCTTCCATTTCGGCCGGTGTCAGTTTTTTGTTTTTGGCTTTTCCGGCCAAATCTTTAACCGCTGCGCCAATTTGCGTCAAACTCATCTGATCGGTGAAATTTAATACCGGAACTACCAATCCGTCTTCCACAGCAACGGCAACACCGATGTTTACGTGGTGGTTGATAATCATGGCATCTTCTCTCCATTGTGAATTTACCTGTGGATGTTTTTTCAACGCCATCGCACACGCTTTCACTACCATATCATTGAACGATACTTTCGTATCAGGAACTGTATTGATTACTGCTCTCGATTTCATCGCTTCGTCCATGGCTACTTCGATTGTTAAGTAGTAATGAGGAGCGGTGAATTTCGATTCTGCCAAACGACGCGCAATCGTTTTACGCATTTGCGAATTTTTGATTTCTTCCTGGAATTTTTCCCCAGCCGGAACGAATGGTTTCACAGCTGGTGCAGTTGTTGTAGCCGCTGGAGCTGAAACCGTTTGTGTAGCGGCTGCCTGAGGAGTGAATCCTTCCACATCGCCTTTAACGATTCTTCCGTTTTCACCGGAACCTTTTACCTGAGACAAGTCGATTCCTTTATCCTGAGCAATTTTTTTAGCCAAAGGTGAGGCAAAAATTCTTCCGCCTGTATTGGTAGCTTGTACTGGTGCAGGTGCGGTTTCTGCTTTCACTTCAACTGAAGCTGCTGCTTTTGGAGCTTCAATCGAACCGTTTGCTGTAAAATTAGCAGCAATTCCGGAAACGTCTGTTCCCGCAGGACCGATGATTGCTAAAATGCTGTCAACCGGAGCCGTTTGCCCTTCGTTAACCCCAATATACAAAAGTGTTCCTGCGTTAAACGATTCAAATTCCATTGTTGCCTTATCGGTTTCGATTTCAGCAAGAATATCGCCTTCCTTAATGGTATCTCCCACTTTTTTCAACCAAGTTGCCACCGTACCGTCGGTCATCGTATCACTCAAACGCGGCATGGTTACCACTTTCACTCCTGCAGGAAGTGTCGCAGCAGCTGTTGGAACTTCCGCTTTAACTTCAGTTGCCGGAGCGACTTCTGTTTTTGGTGCAGGTGCAGTTCCGCTCAATAAAGCCGAAATATCTTCACCCGGAGCACCTATTATTGCTAAAAGAGAATCCACCGGAGCCGATTCACCTTCCTGAATTCCTATATGCAAAAGCGTTCCTGCATTGAACGATTCAAACTCCATTGTCGCTTTATCCGTTTCAATTTCCGCAAGAATATCGCCTTCTTTAACGGTATCACCCACTTTTTTTAACCAAGTGGCCACAACGCCTTCGGTCATGGTGTCGCTCAAACGCGGCATGGTAATTACTACTGCCATAATCGATTATAATTTATGTGGTAAAAATGGATAATTCTCTTGTTCGTAAACCACATCGTACAGCTGATTCACTTCCGGATATGGTGATTCCTCCGCAAATTTCTCACATTCGTCCACCAAGTCTTTCACTCTTTGGTCGATAGCTTCAATTTCTGCCTCAGTAGCATAGTTATTTTCTTTGATGATATCCAAAACCTGAGTAATTGGGTCGATTTTTCTGTACTCGTCTACTTCCTCTTTGGTTCTGTAGTGTTGTGCATCCGACATCGAGTGTCCTCTGTAACGGTACGTTTTCATTTCAAGGAAGGTTGGTCCATCCCCACGACGGGCTCTTTCGATGGCTTCGTGCATGGCTTCAGCCACTTTAATCGGGTTCATCGCATCAACCGGTCCGCATGGCATTTCGTAGCCTAAACCTAGTTTCCAGATATCGGTATGATTGGCAGTTCTTTCCACAGAAGTTCCCATCGCATACCCATTATTTTCTACAATGAAAACCACTGGTAATTTCCACAACATTGCCATATTAAAGGCTTCATGCAATGAACCTTGACGCGCGGCTCCATCTCCAAAATAAGTTAAGGTTACACCGCCGGTATTGAAATATTTATCGGCAAAAGCGATTCCGGCACCTACAGGGATTTGCGCACCTACGATTCCGTGACCACCATAAAACCCATGTTCTTTATCAAAAATATGCATGGATCCCCCCATACCTTTTGAGGTTCCGGTAACTTTACCTAACAATTCTGCCATTACGCGTTTAGGATCTGTTCCCATACCGATTGGCTGAACGTGGTTACGGTAAGCGGTAATCATTTTGTCTTTAGATAAGTCCATCGCGTGTAAAGCTCCCGCTAATACCGCTTCCTGTCCGTTATACAAATGCAAAAATCCGCGAACTTTCTGTTGAATGTATAATGCAGCGAGTTTGTCTTCGAACTTTCTCCAGAACTGCATGTCTTCATACCATTTAAGGTAAACTTCTTTTGTGATTGGTTTCATTGTTGCGCTTTTAAGCTATATTACACAATTTTGCGAAATGCAAAAATAGCACTTCCCTTTAATACGTGAAAATTTAAAGCCGTTAAAATTATTCTTTTTACAAAAAGTTTTTATCAAACATCAGGGGTAATAAATTTCTAAGCGAATCCGACTTGTACACTTTCCCGACTGCCGCCATGAAATAAATTTCTATCGGCAAATCCTGACGGAACTCATACTCGGCAATCGACTGTCGGCAAGCCCCGCAAGGAGGAATCGGCTCGGTCATTTCTTTATCGTCTGCCGTTGCCGAAATGGCCATTTTTAAAATTTTGGCATCCGGATAAATTGCGCCGGCCTGAAATATCGCTACTCTTTCCGCACACAATCCCGAAGGGTATGCAGCATTTTCCTGATTCGACCCCAGCACCACTTTACCATTATCCAGCAATATCGCTGCTCCCACCCTGAATTTTGAGTACGGTGCGTAAGCCTTCTTTCTGATTTCTATTGCCTGAATCATCAAATCTTTCACTTCAGGAGAAAGCTCTTCCAACGATTCATAAACCGAAAAGCTCGATGTAACACTAATGTTCTTCATTTAATCAAATTATTACAGACAAAAAATCCAAACTCATTACGAATTTGGATAGTTCATTTATTATTTCTTTTTACTATAAATCATCATACGAATCTCCGAAATTAAACGTCAGGGAGAAACGCAATGTGTTTTCTAAAGGATTTCTAACTTTCGAAGTGGAGAACAAATAAGAAACATCCACTTTAACAATATTGTATTTGAATCCGGCTCCTATAGTTGCAAATTTTCTGGCTCCTTTTTCTACACTTTCATTAAAATATCCGGCTCTGAAAGCAAAAGAATCCTGATACCAGTATTCAGCTCCTAAAGCCCAGGTGAATTCTTTCAGCTCTTCACTCATCCCATCGGGTGCATCCCCGAACGATTTGAGTAAACCGGAAGCCCATCCTATTCTTCTGTAACGCTGATTCGCTTCTGCATAAGCTGTACTTGTTGCAGTTTGATCAATAGTTCCATCACTTTTATATACTGGCTCCACTTTTTCAGGGGTAGGTACCATCAATTTATTTACCTCTCCAATTACCGAAACCTTATTGTATTCATCAAGGATAAAATCAAAACTACCTCCCAATTTCAAGTTTGACGGAAGAAAATTCGAACTACGTTCCACATCGCCATCGTAGGAAATTTTAGGCCCCATGTTCTGCAAATTGAAACCTATACGGTATTTTGCATTAAAATCGCTCATGGCAAATTCTTCCGACTGATAGAACCCCGCCACGTCAACGGCAAACGAATTTGCAGCTGAAGCATCGGTATTGCCATCTGGAATTTTTAAATTGGAACGAATATAACGTCCCGCGATTCCCATCGAAAACTGTTCGCTTAATTTCAACGAATACGAAAGGTCAAAAGCCAATTCGTTCGGACTTACCGTTCTTGGAATTTCTCCAGGATCTCCGGTTTCTCTCAATTCGATATCTCCTAAACCAAAATAACGCAAACTGGCAGCAAAAGCACTACGCTCGTTGATACGGTCATAAAAAGTAACCTGACCCAATGAAATATCGTTTGCAATACTTGTCAGATAAGGGGTGTAACTAACCGAAAATCCGTATTTATTAGGAGAGAAAGCATATTTTGCAGGGTTATATTGTTGTGAAAAAACATCTGCTGAAGTAGCAACACCCATGTCACCAATACCTGCCGCACGGGCATCTGCAGAAATCAACAAAAAAGGAACCCCTGTCGTAATCACTCTATCTTGCGCATTAACTAATTGAAAAACAAGCAAGAACAAGGACACTATGGATAATTTCTTCATTTTTATTATACTAATTAATTGAACAAATATACTATTTTATTAAAGTATTACAAGTTTCTCAATCTTTTCCGCAATTTTATTTGTGCTCAAAGATTTTACCGTCAACTTATACACATAGACACCTTTCCCGATACGGTCTCCGAAATCGTCTTTCCCGTCCCATTTGATTTCACGGCTTAAAAAACCTTCCGTGGTAACCGACTGATTGATCGTTTTCACCACTTTCCCGGTGATGGTCATGATTTGCACCTGAACATCCAAGGTTTCAAAAGGCCGGTTATGAGAAAACCAAAACTCAGTATAACTCACAAACGGATTCGGATAATTCAAAACATTGGTAAGCGAAACGTCTTCATCCCCCATTACGATAAACTGAATTTCCGCAGTGGCAAAATTATTATACACGTCCCATACTTTCAAGGTAATGGTATGCAAGCCTTTGGCCAGATTACGAAACGGGAACCTCACCTTTCCTTTGGTATAATCGTTTGGTTCGGTTTCATAATAATCATTCAAGATATACGGATTATTCTCGTTACCATCCAATATCGCCACTATATCATGACCAATCCCACTGGCGGTATTGATTCCGTTTTCATCCTCAAGGTCGGCTAAAAATATTGGGGAAGCATTCGTAATTCCACCCGAAACAAACGACCTGTCATTCATAAACAATCGGATGCGCGGCGGCAGGTTATCCGCAACCGCATTCGTATTAATATCACCCACCTTAACCGTTAAATCATACCCCGTATTATCGTCTAAAGGCTCATTGTTTTTGGCATAAAAACTTACGCGACCCGTCCCTACCGGAATACGGATATCCCGAGGAACTATGAATCCGAATTCAAATTGTCCGTTTGTAACTGCGGCATTTCCTCTGAAAATTGTCTCCCCTAAAGTTACAAAATTCATTATAATCAACTGATTACTGCTATTCATCGTAAAATCATTCCCTAATGTGGAACGGTTTAGGTTCTTATCAAAAATTTGCACCGCCAAATCGCCATTATAACTGGATTGCAAATTATCGAACTCATCCACCACTTCTCCTGTGAGTTTTACATAACTCAATGCTTTCAGAGTATCGGTTGGTTGTGTAACCGGTACATCGTTAATTTTGGTCAATCGTATTTTCGGTTTAGGTATAGCCAGTTTCAGCGCCGGATCGCCAACACAAAAAACAACATTACGATCACCAAAAGACGTTTGATTCTTAGTTTGACGCAATGCTTCCGCAATCGACTCATAATTATTGGATCCGAAAGCAAACAATTTCGAATTCAATACCTGATTGATATTTTCACCGGTAGATATTCCTATTTCACGGGTTGTGGTAACCAATGCCACGGCACCACCGGCCTTGTTCCAATACATATATTCACCTGCCGTTGGACGGAACGGATTATCAAAACGGGTAAATTCACATGTTATTGTAACAAATAAAGGATAACGGTATTGATTTTTCAATTTTTGCGCAGCGGCCTTATCAAAAAGTCTTTCTTGCGCCAAACCGTCTTCCCCGCCATGTCCGAAATAATTAAACACCAACCCGCCGCTTTCCAACTCGTTGATAAAATCTTCATTCACCGAAGGATATCGTTCTCCACCCGCCGCAGTTACCTGAACATACGAATCGGAGTGGATTTTCTTCACATTGATAAACGGTTTTGCCGCATAAAGCACCTCGGCCAGATTATCCAAATTTTGTTGCAAAGTCGCATCTGTAGTATTTTCGGCATCATCCGAAATGACTACGTAACGGTTACGCCATCTTCCGAAAGACTTTTCATCATGGTACTCAATAACTTTATTCACCATCTGATCCGCTTGTTCCGGCGAATTAACCAACATTCTTCCTACAGCGATGTCCAAATCTTCAATCGTTTGCATCGTTCCTTCTCCGTCATGCATTAAAGCATAAAAGTCATCCGACATAAAAGTCAGATAGTTGGAAAAATTAACCGGCGTTGCTCCTGAATTCGGTGCGACCTTGAAAAGCGACTCAAAAACCGGAACCACATTGGTATTTCCAAAAATCCTGTTCTTATAATCAAAAGAAGCATCTCCAAAGAGATTCACATATCTGATTTTATTATTGGGATAGGACGGATTATTGAAATAAACATATCTGATAAAGTTCCGAATAGCACCAATATCCTGTTTGCCAGAAGAAAACTCTTGATAAATCAAAGAAAGCTCAACCACTTTCACATTTAAATGCGAATAATTCCTATGGAAGTTTGCCAACTTTTCTGCCTGAGGCTTTAAAGAGGTTGGCGTAATTATGATATAATCAACATCGACATCGACTCCCAAATCATTTTTAAACACCGTTCCTTTTAAATTCTGATTGGCAATTCGGGCAGAAGACAGACTCGGCGGCGCATAAGCGTTTGACAGATCCAATGCCACATATTTTCGCACCTCTCCCAAAACGGCTTTAAACGAAAAATTTGCCTGGCCCGGATTGTCAATTTTCGAAACATTATAGATATCAGTCACATCCCAAACCTGAGAAATCCCGGAAGCGGCTGACAATTGATATTCCCCGATACCTATATTAGAACCGGCCAAATCGTTTCTGAACAAAAATTGTTGACCGTACCCCTGTAATTTTCTTTTGGCAACCAGAACAATATTATCGAGATAACCGTCTGACGAAGGCACACCACCATTGTCGTATTCTAATTGCACCGTTACATTTGGTGACGAAGATGAAAACGCCCCTCCAAAAACTTTTTCAAAAGCCGCAACGTGAACAGAAGGATCTAATGCAGGAAAACCAAGCGTGGTTAACTCTTGATTATTGGCTTTTATTTTAAAAGAACTGTTGCCGTAGGAAGCCGAAACCGTATTTACCTTTATAGCAATCTGTTCTGAAGTAACCAGATTCGGAAAAGTAAAATCAAAAGACTGCGTATTTTCGATGTTGAAATTTTCGCCTACCCATTTTCGGCCCAATCGTCCTACGTTGGTTTTATCCACTTCGTGATACTGATAATCGTCGAATGTTGTAAAAACCATATTCGGCGCAGATCCCGGTTGTGTTGCAAGACTAATGCGTTTTCCGTTTCCACCTTGCGACGTTACATAATAATACGACTTGGAATCGTACAGATTTACACTGGTATCACTGTCATCATTCCAAACATCCACTCCTTCGGCATAAAAAAGCACATAATCATCACCATCAAAAGAACCATCTTCTTCTCCAATTACCTGAACCGCATTTTCTTCAACGTCCATTGGATATGAAACAGAATTAAGCAACGGAACCATACGTCCTCCATTGCCGTAAATTTTAATTCTTCTCGGATCAACATTAGTATCGAATCCTAATTGTTGAAGAAAACCTTTGGATAATTTGTATATCCCTGATTTTTCAATGTAAAAGCGGTACCAATCCCCCGAAGCCAAAGCTGAATTCACTATAGCATTTCTTGCCGCGCTATTACGACCGGAAACTTGGGCATTCGAAAAAGAATACGAAAACGATTTCACTTTTTTTACACCATTGCCGTCTTTAATAATCGGCGAAAAGGAAAGTATCACACTCTGAACATCCCTGCCCACCGTATAATTGATTGTCGCATTAAGTTGTGTCGGCAATTTACCAAATGAAAGATCTTTCAAATCTTCTCTCGCAATCGGTTCGTAGACTATATTTGAAATCTGAAGCGAATTTTCATCAACCGGAACCTGAACATTTATACGTTTGCGAAAAAGTAGTGTTTTATCTACAGCATTAAATTCCAAATTCTCAATTTTAAACTGAGGAATCAGAAAGGGAATAGAATCAATGTAAAATTTTTCTGCAGGTTTCCATTCTACAACAAGCTCCTCTCTTTGTTGACCAAAACAAAAAAAAGTAACCGACAATAATATGAGAAGTAAATATTTTTTCATTATATTGAAAACGTATTATTTCAAAAGTTATTACAAATAGAAAAAATATTTTCTTTATTAACTAATTTTACACAATATATATTGAACAAAAGCGTTATCCCAAAGAGGTTTAACACGAATTTATATTTTTTTTAATAATTTATAAAAAAGTTGTTGCGGTTTAATGGTTAATTACTATATTGCGGCACTAAATTTATTACCTACTTGAAGTATGAAAATTAGAAGAATTATGACTTTACAGATGTTTGCAGCATTAGCGCTGGCAATATCTTTTACTAGTTGTAGTAAAAAAGGGTCGTCCAAAGGAGGTTCACAGGCAACTGGATGGAAAATCAACGACAAAAAGGGTGGTTTCCAGTACAACGACAAGTTTAAAAAACAAGAAACGCCTCCTGGAATGGTTTCTGTAGAAGGTGGAACATTCACCATGGGTAAAGTTGAAGACGACGTGATGCACGACTGGAACAACACACCAAACCAACAACACGTACAATCATTCTACATGGATGAGACTGAGGTTACCAACATGATGTATGCTGAATACTTATTTTGGTTAAAAACCGTATTCCCTCCTGAAGATGAAAATTACAAAAACATTTATACAGGAGCTCTTCCTGATACTTTAGTTTGGAGAAATCGTTTGGGTTACAACGAAACGATGACCAATAACTATTTAAGACATCCAGCATACGGAAGCTATCCGGTTGTTGGTGTAAACTGGATTCAAGCTTCTGAATTCAGCAAATGGAGAACAGATCGTGTGAACGAAGCTATTCTTGAAAGAGAGCAATACCTTAAAAAAGACGCTAAAGTAAATGAAGTGGATGCAACAAACACGTTCAGTACTGAGGCTTATTTAGCAAGTCCTTCAACTGCACGTGGCGGTAACGAAGAAATTGTTTTCCGTGGCAGAAAAGGAGCTAAAGGCAAAAATGCCAAACCTCAAACTACGAAAGACGGTAAAACTATCGAGCCTAAAAACGTATTCGCACAAAGATCTTCGGGAATCATTTTACCGGAATACAGACTTCCAACAGAAGCAGAGTGGGAATATGCTGCAACGTCTTTAAACGGAATCAGAGAATACAATATCTATAAAGGTAAAAAGAAATATCCTTGGAGCGGACAATACACCCGTAACGGAAAAAGAGCTCAAAGAGGTGACCAATTAGCGAACTTCAAACAAGGAAAAGGAGATTACGGCGGAATTGCTGGATGGTCTGATGACGGTGCCGATATTACGAACAAAGTTAAATCTTATGCTCCAAATGATTTTGGTTTATACGATATGGCTGGTAACGTAGCGGAATGGGTACAAGACGTTTACCGTCCAATGGTTGACGACGAAGCGAATGACTTCAACTACTTTAGAGGTAACGTTTATACCAAAAATAAAATTGGTGAAGACGGAAAAGTGGAAATGGTTACACCTGAAAACGTTAAATACGATACTTTAAGTAACGGTAAAGTTTTAGCAAGAAACTTCCCTGGACAAATTGCTCAGGTTCCGGTTGACGAAAACGAAACATATTTACGATACAACTTCTCTACTTCTGACAACAGAAACTACAGAGATGGTGACAAACAATCAACACGTTACTTTAAATTTGCCGATTCTGACGAAGAAGGCGGAGACAAAAAAGGAAACGACAACAAAAGAATGTACGATTCTCCTAAACACCAAATTTCGGTTGACAGTTTAGGAACAATGAAAAGACAATTCGACAAATCTTCTAAAAGAACAACTTTAGTAAATGACGATTCAAGAGTTTACAAAGGAGGTTCTTGGAGAGATAGAGCATATTGGTTAGATCCTGCATCAAGAAGATACTACCCACAAGATATGGCAACTGACTATATTGGTTTCCGTTGCGCAATGTCTAAAGTAGGTCCGAAAGACAACAAGAAAAAACCAAGAGGTTAATTCACAAAAATTTTCATACTATACAATAAAAGCCCTAAAATAGGGCTTTTATTTTTATACACACTTTCCTATGCAAATTGAAGAAATCTATCAATGCTTTTTACAAAGCACCGGCGTTTGTACGGATACGCGAAAGATCACTTCCGACTGTTTATTTGTAGCCCTCAAAGGCGACAACTTCGACGCCAATGAATTTGCGCAACAAGCCCTAAACCAAGGCGCCGCATTTGCGATAATCGACAACAAAAAATTCTTCACTGACGAAGACAAAATGCTTTTGGTACCCGACAGCCTTAAAGCTTTGCAGGAACTGGCACACTACCATCGCAAAGAATTAGGACTTCCAATAATTGCATTAACCGGAAGTAACGGAAAAACAACCACAAAAGAACTCATCAACGCAGTCCTTTCTAAAAAATACATTACCAAAGCAACAATCGGCAACCTAAACAATCACATCGGAGTTCCTTTAACCCTACTTTCATTTGATGAAAACACTGACATCGGCATTGTTGAAATGGGCGCCAATCATCAGAAAGAAATTGAAATGCTTTGTACCATTGCCGAACCCGACTATGGTTACATTACCAATTTCGGCAAAGCACACCTGGAAGGTTTCGGCGGCGTTGAAGGCGTAATTAAAGGCAAAAGTGAATTGTACCATCATTTGGAAAACCATCACAAAACCGTTTTTGTGAATCTTGACGATTCCATTCAAAAAGAAAAAACAGAACAACTAACCCGTTTCTCTTTTTCCCTGAACGAAAAAAGCGATGTGAAAATTAATGCTGTCAGCGCTAATCCAATGGTGAAAATCAATTTTGACAGTCTGGAAATTAACTCTCATTTAATAGGTATATACAACGCCAACAACATCAATGCTGCCATTACCATCGGAAAATATTTCAATGTAGCCGACACCGACATCAAAGAAGCAATTGAAAATTACATCCCTTCAAACAACCGCTCCCAATTGCTGGAAAAAAACGGAAATCAAATCATCCTTGATGCCTACAATGCAAATCCAAGCAGCATGGCCGCAGCGATTCAAAACTTCATTCAACTGGATGGAAGCAACAAAATTGCCATTTTAGGCGACATGTTCGAATTGGGAAAAGAAAGCTTGGAGGAACATAAAAAAGTTGTGGCATTGCTTCTTAACGAATCACAAATAGAAACACATTTCATCGGTAAAGATTTTTATTCCAACAAATGCGAAAACCAACATTTACATTTTTACGACTCTTTTGAAAATTTTACCTCAGTTTTTCAAAACAGTCATCCCAAAGGAACAACTATTCTTATAAAGGGTTCTCGCGGCATGGCGCTGGAACGAACTTTAGATTTCATATAACCTTAAAGCCGCATTCTATGCGGCTTTTTTAATTAATTAAAAAAAATATTATTTTTCTTGTAACAATACATCACACAATGCATCAAAAGAGAAATTCAAATAACAACAAAAAAACACATACCATGAAAAAATTGATTTTCTCTCTACTTGTTCTTTTTGCAACTCTTCCTGTTTTTTCACAAGAACATTCTGCATTCGAAGTTAAAATTACAGGAAAAGGCAATCCGATTCTCTTGATTCCAGGCTACTCCTGCAGTGGCGAAGTTTGGAACGAAACCGTGAATCACCTAAAAAACAAATACGAATTACACGTTCTGACTTTGGCCGGATTTGCAGGAGCAAAACCAATCGAAGACGAAGAAATTCTTAAAACGGTACGCAATCAAATCATCCAATACGTAAAGGATAAAAAACTGAACAAACCCATCCTGATTGGACACAGTTTAGGAGCTTTCATGACCCTATGGCTTCAAAGCACTGAACCGGATCTGTTCGGAAAAGGAATATGCGTGGACGGGCTTCCATTTCTTTCCGCCATCGGAAAACCTGAAACTACTGCCGAATCTTTAAAAACAAATCCTCAGTTCAATAAGGAAATGGTAATCAACAATTTCAAAGCCCTTCCCAACGAAGGCTATGTCGCCAACATGACCAAAGCAATGCTACACCAGGTAAACGACAGTATTCACGCTAAAACAATAGCAGAATGGAGCTACAAAAGCGATCGAAAAACATTGGGAAGCACTATTGTGGAAATGTCCACTACCGATTTACGAAAAGACATCGCTTCCATAAAATCCCCTATACTGGTAATGGCAAGTCTATTTGGGACAAAAGAAAAAAGCGAGGAAATATACAACCTACAGTATGCCCTTTTAAAGCACAAAACCATCAAAGTTGCCGACAGTAAACATTTTATCATGTATGATCAGCCACAGTGGTTTTATAATGAAATCGACACCTTTTTAAAAACCAACAATTAAAACCGTGACATTCAATAAAAATCAGGATACTTTTTTCAAGGATCTTTACCAAACCTATTCGCCAAAAGTGAACCGCCTTTGTCTGGGTTATACCGGAAACGCAATGGAAGCCGACGACCTCTTACAGGAAGTTTTCATCAAAGCCTGGCAAAATCTGGATAAATTCCGAGGCGATTCACAAATCAGCACCTGGATTTACCGGATAGCCGTCAACACCTGTCTGCATCACTTACGAAGTCAGAAAAATAAAAAAAGTGTGGATATCGATAAAACGATAATCAAAAGAGAAGAAGAAACGGATGATAAGGAGCAAAAAATCCAGCTTCTTTACAAATGTATTAGCGAATTATCCGAAGCCGATCGTTTAATCATAACCCTTTTACTGGAAGAAGTTCCATATAACGAAATTGCCGCAGTTACCGAAATCTCCGAAGGCAATTTAAGAGTAAAAATCCACCGAATAAAACAACAATTAAGTACCATTTACGCGAAATATGAAAGAATTTGACAACCTACAGGAAATTTGGAAACAACAGAAGCAAAGTACTCTTCCGGACGTTTCCGTAATTATAGCGAAAGCAAAAAAAGAGAAACAGATTTTCGCCAACAAGATGCTTTTCCAAATTCTGACGCTTATAGCTTCCATGGTGGGCGTAGCTGTGGTTGTAGCAATGGTCGATTTCAAAATGGCCACCACCTATATCGGAGTTGGCTTAATGTTTCTGTGCGTATTTGGTTTTACAGCAATCCGTTTGTATCAGATGATGACGCTTAAGAAAATTGATTTCACGCAATCGCCATCAAAAACCTTAGCAGAACTGGAAAAATTTTATGTTTTTCAGCAATTCGTAGGCACTAAAATCACTTTCGCTTATTTTGTGATTTTAAACATCGCTTTTGGATTCTACTTTATCGAAGTAATGCAACCGATGAGCATTATGATGAAAACCATCGTTCTGACTGTTTATGTGAGCTGGATGTTATTTGCCCATTTCTATTTAGGAAAAAAGCAGAAAGCAAAAGAATTTGAACGAACCCAGCGCATGATTGACACAATAAAAGAAATGGAAGAAAATTATAAGGAATAAAAAAAGCATCTCAAATGAGATGCTTTTTTGTGGGCGATGAGGGGTTCGAACCCCCTTCATAAATGATGAGTAAATATTAAGTCAATAAGACATTCCATTTTTAAGGTATGCCTCCTGGTCTCCCTTTTGATGATTTTTTGGCTTAGTTAAATACCAGAAACAAGAATTTTCTATTATAAAATCAATTCAGTTTTATATGTAAAAACATTCAGAAAATAATTAAATAATGTATGATGCAAAAACTATATCACTTAGTAACTTAATATTTCACAACTCATCTTTAGGAAGCTGTATTTTAGAAAAAAACTCATTCCATTCTTTTATTTTTTCAGGGTACAGTTTTTTGTTCTCATATAAATCATAATAGACATCATAAAATCTTAAAGAGTATTTAAAATCTTCTTCTCTAATCCCTACCCCAAATGATTCATTTGGTGCTTCAGCAATATGCAAAGTTTTAACACCTTTGGGATTAAAATCTAAGAAAAGAAAGAAATGCCCTCCTATTTTATAATAAACATCATAATGTTTAACAACCCAATCTCTCAAGTCTTCATCAATACAATAAAGTGTCATGTATTCATCATAAGCCATATTACACCTATCCTCTAACTTGTGAAGTTCTGTTACAACATCTAATTCATTATAGAATTTGATAAATTCCTGGTATTCTGTTTTTTTATTACAATAATCAGGCTTTGAGAGACAGCTAATAGGCAAGTTTTCAGCTTTCCATTCTAAACAAATATCACAAAGTTGGTAATGTGATTTATAAACATCTTTATATAAATCTCCATATTTCAATAACCACCAACTAATTTGGTCAATAGAGTAAATGAATTTATCTCCAATATTTCTTAATTCAATTATTGAATGGTAGATAATATCCTTCATAAATTACTTCAACACTCTGTCTATAAAAAACAATCCTATGAAGCCCAATATGATAACTAAATAGCAAATCATCCCCACTCTATTATTAACCTTTCTATATTTACTTAATTCATTATAATCAACCTCATTTTGAAGTAAAAAAAGAATCATTACAGCAAATAATATTAGTATGGAAACTAAAATCCTAATAAAAATCAACATAAGCTCAGTAACAGATTATATTTGAAAAAATTTCCATATTAGACTCTGGGACAATATATTCTGTTGTTCCATCACCATCTATGCTACTTACAACTTTATCATTTCCATCATAATTAACTATTTTCAAAACTTCATATTCTCTTCCAGAGCAATCAACATTAATAAGTGTCATAGAATAATCCTTCTTCTTATATTCAACCCATTTACCTTGTTTATTTTTTACTTTTTTATACTTATGAGTTGTTTTAATCCAAAATCTTTTTCCAAATGAATTCTGACTATCAAATTTCACACTATATACTCTTTCCTCATCCATAGTGGCTATAACAAAAATCTTTTTGGACAATTCTCTCAATTTTTCAAGTCTGTAATCCTCATCTGTTCCAACAGATACAGAATCAATGTTGCTTTGTGAATACATTGTATTCAAAAAAATCAGCAGTAATAATGTGAATATTCTTTGCATTTTTTCTAATAATAAAAAGGTTACATATTATACAAATATACATTGTTATCAAAATTGATAGCAACATTTTTATCAAATCTGACAACTTTTGATTGCTAATAGCCAAAAGTTGACAAAGAAGGAATTTCAAATAGCATTAGGTAAGAGAATAAGACAGTTAAGGGAAGAAAAGAACATCTCTCAAACTGAATTAGGAAATATGTGTGATATTGAAAGGTCTAACATGAATAGGATTGAAGCAGGTAATACTAATCCATCAAGTTATTTACTCTATCTACTTGCTGAAAAATTAGGAGTTGAAGCATCAGAATTATTAAACTTTAAACCTTTGAATTAAAAAAAGGCTATTAATACTTATCCTGGTATCTAAAGGCTGTATTGAAAGACAAGAAAATAACAGGTTTTTCAGCTTCTTCACTTTCTCACTAATTTTAAAAAACCAGAAGCCTAAAAGATACTATTCTGCACAGATTTTCTTTATTGTATATATAGTTCAGGAAAATTTGTGCATTTTTTACAGAATCCCTTTTTCAACAAAACTGTAATATTCCTTTTTGGATATTATCAAATGGTCAACCAAAGTAACATCCAATAATTCACAACCTTTCTTTAATTTATTGGTTATTTGCTTATCAGCTTCACTTGCTATCATATTTCCACTTGGATGATTATGCACCAGGATAATACCAGAAGCATTACACTTAAGTGCAACACCTAAAATAATTCTAATATCTACAACAGTCCCTGAAATTCCACCTTTTGAAAGATCATAAATCCCCAATACAAAGTTTGCTCTATTAAGCAAAATAACTTTACATTCTTCCTGAAATTCAATTAAATCTATATTCCATTGAGATAAAACAAATTGATATACTTCTTTACAATCAACTAACTTAATTCTATTTTTCAAATTGGTAGAATAAGAAACCTTTATTTCTGCTATTTCCATAAAGTAATTATTTAAAAAAGAAATGACCTGTGCTACTAATACAGGTCATTTCTAATTGTTAAGCATGTGCCATTTCATGTTTATCATTCAAGGAAAAGGCTTCAACTGATGGCTTAAAGCTCTCATATGTAGGTTTTAGCTTCTCCTTCTCTTCTGGTGCATAAGAATACCTGTGGTTTAATGTGATTATCTCCCCTGTTTCTTTTACTGTGTACTCATAAGGTTCACATGCTTCCTTTTCAATGCTCCCTGGCATTTGTGTTCCAATTAATGCCTGACAGGTTAAAGCATCAAAAGTTGAGGGCAGATAAGCCTTTTTTGCAGTAGCATAAAAATTACTTGTTGCCTTGCTTTGCACCATTTCAATACCACCTTGAACTTCTAACACAAAGAAGGAAGTTCCATCCTCTTTGTTTCTTTCTTTAAAATTGATAATTGTTACCATTGTTTTGAGTTTTGAGTTGAATTATCCCAATACAAAGCATCAGCAATTTATAAATTCAGCTATCATCTTGAATTATACCTTAACCACACAAAGTATTAGTGCAATGACCATCATTGCCCAGCATGAGTGAGGGTGTTTAAGGGAGTTTTGAAAAGTAAAACCTTAAAAAAACTTCAAGATTTTTGAGGAATCTAACTAAAAAATTAAAAAATACCAGGAACTGAATTGTTCATTATTTTATGAATGATTACATTTTTAAATGAAAAATATTTTAACATTCAACTATATGAATCATATACAAAGAAAATCAATCCACAATTATTTCAAGATATTTTACTCCTGGGTTTAAAAAACTGTTCAGCAGAAACATGGTGGGGGATATTAACTTATTGATAAGTGGGGGTGTGTTTGATATGGTGGTTTACATTCAAAAAAAAAATTAGGAAAATTTTTATGAAAATTTTATCTTTACTTTTTTAAGCCTTGAAATGTACCCATTTGAGAAATTCTTAGTAACTGAAGTAGATGACATTAAGACTCTACCATTGCTCCACAATTGTAGTGCCTATCACTTTGAGCAAATATTAGCCTCAGGTTTTTTAGATGCTACAGATTGTAAAGTATTTAATGAAAAATTATTATATACTTACTATGGCACCCCCTCTTATAGATTAAATTTTAAAACCTCAACATCAAACATTTTAAACTTTTTGGTTTGTTTTATTATTGATGGAGAAAAAGCAAAAGGTCTATATAAAATATTTCCATTTGATAGTGGTGCTTTCATTCATTTACCAGAATTTAAATCACTTTTAACCAAAGAGGACACTGAAATAGATAATTTTCAGCTAAGTCCTGAGTTAAAAAGTGCAAAAAAAATTGTTAAATCTTTCTACAAAACCAATGAAAATTACATTAGAGAAACTCCAGATTTAATGATTGACATTAATGATGACCAGGAAGATTTATTAGATTACAAAAACATCATCGAATATAAAGATGACAGTATAATTGACAATAGAAAATCAACAGTGGAATTAATATTCAATACAAGAATTGAATTATCAAAAGACATTATAAAGCAAATTATTATCCCAAAGGATTTTTTAGACAATCCAAAACTAATTTCTTTAATTCAAGAAAAAACAGGCATTGACACCCCATTAACATATAGGACATGCAGAGGAAATCCAAATGAATTTTTTGGTTTAATAAGAGATAAATACTTAGATTTTGAAGATTTATTATGAGATTAGCTGGATACATAAAGGCATATAAGGAATTCATGTTTACTATTCCCATCTATACAAATGGTAAGGAGCTTTTTTTTCATGAAGTAGACTCTAATTATAAAATTAGAAAATTCAACAAGACAGAAGTTTCAGAAGATTTAATACAGATTAAAAACGACATTTCTTTTAAAGAGAAATCTTATGGAGCAATAGTTTTTGTAGGTGAAAAAAATGATTTAATAACTGAAGAATTTGAAGAAAGTATAAAAAAAATCAGTAATTATTTAGAACACAAAACACAAAAAAATCAATTTCTAAGTGTAAAAGAGGATGTTAGTTATTTTGAGTCTTTAATACCTAAAGTTAGAAAAAGCCATTTTTACAGAGTAAAACAAAATGAACTTAGATTCACTTATAATGATGTTCGATATATTTTAGAATTTCTAAATCAAAACACCCATCATAGTGCAGCATACACCTACAAGGATTTAATAACTTCAGTCTATGAAAAAGTTGTGAATTCTGTCAATAAAGAAAAAGCTATTGTAGAGTGTAAAAATGAAATTGTTCAAATTAGCACACCAGTTATAACTGTTATTAATAGAAATTTCAACCCTAATAAAAGGATTAAATTAAATAAGTTAGCAAGAAAAAGACCTGCCCCAAAGAAACAAAATTTAAAAAGAGGGGATATTGGAGCCAAAATAATTTTCATAAAAAATATTATTGAAAAAGTAGAAGGAAAACAAGGAACAAATCCTAAGATCAATGTTAAATAAAAATATGATCCCTTTCTTTTCCTCCCAAAGACAATAGATGAAATAGCATTGACTTAATTTCACACTAATAAACCAAAAAATCACTGTAAAGCACTCAACATCTTACAATTACAGATATATTTCCCACTCCTCTTAAAATCATAATATTTGATTAAATTTGCCATGACCAAGTAATTTACTATGCAATTAAATTCATTATTAGAAGTATTAAATCTATCTGACAAAGATGGATTGTTTTTCTATGATGATTTAAGCAGTAAAAAAACTGATTTTCTTTCTATTAGAGTAAAAGAAACACTTTTAGAACATCTAAAACCTGATGCTCTTTTCTGCATAAATAATGAGCCATTAATTCTATTTTTTGAAGGTCAAAGAGATTTTGAAAAATTAGAAAAACAAATTTGGAATTTTAATCAGACCCCAATAATTTTTATAAATGAAGAAAAATGGGTAATAAAAAATGGTTTCAAATTATTAGAAGTAAGTAAAAGGTTAGAAACACTTACTAATTCAACACATATTTCAGATTTTGAATACTTTGAATTAATAACAGGTAAGAGTTGGGAAAAATACAAAAATGAATTTGAGCAGAAAAGTCGAGTAGATTTTAAATTACTTGAAAGCATTGAAGAAGCAAGAGGGGTTCTTATTAATCCTAAATTTGGCAATTTACATCCAAAAATTGCTAATTCACTTATTGGGAGAGTGATTTTTATTAGATATTTGATTGACAGAAATGTAGAACTAAACAAATATCAAATTACTCAAAGCAATGATCTTTATAATATTCTACAAAGTCAAGATGATACTTACAATTTTTTTAAGCAAGTAAAAGATGATTTTAATGGTAATTTATTTCCATTAGAATATGAGTTAATGGGTGAACACATTCAAGAAAAAGATTATGTTGAAAATCGTCATTTATCCATTATCATAGATTTACTAAAAGGAAATAAAATAAATAAGGACAGTAGTATACAAACTTCATTATTTGAAATTTATGACTTTTCTATAATACCAATTGAATTTGTAAGTAATGTCTATGAAAAATTCATTGGAGTTGAAAAACAGGCAGGAAATGGAGCATACTACACTCCTCTTTTTTTAGTTGACTATATACAAAAAGAAACTGTATCAAGATACTTTAAACAAAACCCAAATGAATTTAATTGTAAAGTATTAGACCCTGCTTGTGGCTCTGGGATTTTCTTGGTTGAATCATTAAGACAAATTATAGCTCAGTATAAAATTTTAAATCCTGATTATAATTCAGATGATGAAAAATACAACGAGTATAAAGAAAAACTCAAAGCATTACTAAAAGAAAATATTTTTGGTGTTGATAAAGATGAAAATGCTATCAGTGTTGCTATTTTTTCATTATATATTACATTGTTAGACAATCTTGAACCAAAAAGCATTGTAGGTTTTGTATTCCCTGAATTAATAGACAGCAACTTTTTTAGTAATGATTTTTTTGATGCAGGTAAAGAATTTGATGAAACTTTAAAGAAACATCATTTTCAATTTATTTTAGGAAATCCACCTTGGAAAGCTAAAGGTCATCCAAAATCAAAGCAGTTATTCGAGGAGTATATTGAAAATAGAAAAAAACTTGAGAATTCAAATTTGGAAATAGTCCACAGGGAAATAGCAGAAGCATTCCTGGTTAGAGTTTCTGATTTTAATTTTGATGAAACAGCCTTTATAGTTGTAAGTAAAATTTTCTACAAACTTGAGAAGAAAGGTGTATTTAGAAATTACTTTTTAAACAATTTCATGATTAGACAGATAGTAGAATTATCATCTGTTAGACATCATATTTTCAATCAATCTAATGATAGTGCAGTAGCTCCTGCAACCATTCTTTTTTATAAAAATGAAAAGAATACTGAATTAATAAGAAGAAATATCATCAAACACATTTCACTAAAGCCTAACATCTTTTTTGAAACTTTTAAACTGATGGTTATTGAGAAATATGATGTTAAGAAAATTGCTCAACAATATTTCATTGATGAGGATTGGACTTGGAAGGTTTTAGTATATGGGAATATTTTAGATTATTTTTTCATTAAAAGACTCAAAGACAATTATCAAAGTATAGAACAAATAACTTCTGATGAAACAAGATTCATTAAAGGTCAAGGTTTAAAGTTTAATGATTCTGGTAAAAAAACATCTACAGAAAAATTTATAAATAATCTTTTTATAGGCTCTTTAAAAAAGAAACTAAATAGAAAAGGCAAAGTAGTTGATGAAATTACTAACTATAAAAATTATTTAAGACCATTTTATTTAAAAACTGATTTAGAAAAATGGGATGGCAGAGAAGTTGGATATTTCCCTGATGACCATAGATTGTTTAGTGCACCATCACTTTTAATTACTGGAGGAACAACAAATAATTTTAAATCTGTTAGTGCAATTTCTTATTCAGATTGTTTATTTAAAAGCTCCTTAACAAGTATAAAACCTTTAAAAAAAGAAGACTTGGACTACTTAAAAGGTATTTCAGCAATTATTAATTCTTCTTTTTTCAGTTATTATATTTTATCTAATGGTTCTTCAACAGGGATAGAAAGAGAAGAAACTCATGATGAAGAGAAATGGAGAGTTCCTTTTAGCATAAATAGTAATTTAATTGAACAGTATGATAATGTTGAAAAGTTATCAAACCAATATTATTCCAATGAAATATCAGATAACTTTATTAAAGATCAACTTGAAGAAGGAATAAAAAAGATTGATAATGAACTAATAAAATTATTTAAAGTTTCTAATCAAGAAAAAAGTTTAATTGATTACACCAACAATATTACTATCCCTTTACTAAAAGGTAAAGATTTAGATAGAAAAAGAGTTATTAGTAAGATTGAATATCATGATAAATTTTTAAATAAGTATAGCCAAGTTTTCATTGACCATTTTGGCAAAAGATTCAATGCAAATGGGCACTATTTTGAAGTAGAAATATTGTGGTCAAAATATACTATCATGATGAAGTTTAAAATAACTCACGAAACTTCAAAAGAAATTGATTCTATAATTTGGAATAAAATTGAGGATAAGCAATTAATATCTACAATTACACAGTTAGGATTTGAAAATTTAAGTGATAATTTATTCTTACAAAAAGATATAAAAGGATTTGAGGAAGATTATTTTTACATCGCTAAACCAAATCAATATAAGTCTTGGCATCCTGCTTTAGCACATTTGGATTTATCAGAATTCATTGAGGCATTTTTCAAAATTAATGAAAGCAAAAATGTTGAATAAATGAAAATTAATAATCCAAAATATATAACATATTATATTGATGAAAATTTTGAGTTCATTCTAACCCAAATACATAACTGTTATAAAAAAATGCTTATAGATTATGAATTTGTTGAGAATAATGAAAACAAGATAAAGAATAGATTATATAAAGATTATTTAGACAACCAATCAATTATTGATGACTTAAAATTAAATGGTTACAGATTCAAAACTGAAACAGCATTTATTGATGAAAATTACAATGAAAAAGGATATTCAGATATAGAGGTGATTGACTTAATGGGAAGTCTAAAAAACATTAATTCATTTTATATAATTGAGTGCAAAAGAATTGATGATGTGAATTCTCATTATCAAAAGAGCCTAAATAATGAATACATAAATGAAGGAATAAACAGATTTGTTGAAGAAAAATATCCCACTCATAACAAAGTTAATGGCATGTTAGGTTTTGTTGTAAGAGATATTGACATTAAAAATAATTGTAATCATTTTTCAGATTTTGAACATTATAAATTCATTGATGATCTTGAATTCTCTTATAAATCAAATCATATAACAAAAACAAATAAAGAAATAACATTGTATCATCTAATGTTAGATTTTTCAAGCAAAATAAATCCAACTTCTAACTAAAGAAGTTGGATTCTTTTTAACTCAAAACCAATGATAATTTCCATTACCAATTAGTGCTTTCTTAATACCAGGAGTTAAAATGAGATTATTTTGTTTAACAGGGAGTAATCTATGTGTGTCCTGGTTTACTTTGGGTTCAATGATGTGCAGTGCTTCCATTTGTAATGAATGTTTTAGGGTTCAACAATAATTCTTTTGAAGTAACAGTATCTTTTTGGAGTTTAAAATCATACTCCAATAATTCTCTCCAGTCACTGTATTGGTTGTAGAGTTGCTTCAGTTCATCAAGGTTTTTGGTCCTTTTTATCTTCTCTCTGACATCTTGAAGATTAGTTCCACTATTACACCATTCAAGTATTTTTCTGCCAGTAGCAGAATTAATGATGAATTCAGGTTTACCCATAAATAGGCTTGTCCTGTCTTTTGATGACACAGCAAAATGATTGCAATTAACATCAAAGACAATAGTAAACTCATAATCCAAGCCATCTTTTTGAACTGCTTTCAATCCAACTTTTTCAGGAATATATTTTCCATCTTTCTGGTTTAAGACATAATCCTGTTTGGTTCTCATTGTAGCAATCACATGGGCTTCACAATGCAGGATTTTATCAGTAAATGCCTTTTGCAATGGAGTTACTTTTGCCCAATTTGCAAATGAATTTCCTGCAAGTGAAGCATGATAATCCAACAAGTAGTCCCAACAGTGAGAAATACTATCAATAATGATAACTTCCATGCCTGCCTTTTCACAAACATCAATTGCTTTTATATAGTTTTCTGGTGTAAATGGTGGAATTAAGGTTAGTACATTATATTGTCCCAAATGAGCATATAAGTCAGCACTCCCATTTTCTGTATCAATAATGGCTATTTTGCTAAAATCACCATTTGTCAATCCCTGAGCAAGTAGTAAACTGCTAAAAGTTTTTCCTGAACCTGCTGAACCTTGAAGAGCCATTTTTATTTTGGCTTTCTTCCTTTCTGATTGTCTTAGTTGCATAATTTTTATTCTTTAATGGTTAATAGTTCTTTTAACTTCCTGGTATTTTTTAGAAATAAAAAAACCAACCTCATTTACTGAGATTGGTTTTAAAAAAATCTGCACAGATTTTCTTTTATACTATATAAGAAAAAGAAAAATTGTGCATTTATAAAATTACTTCTGGTATTCTTTCATACAAAAGATTCATTTTAGATGAATCAATTTCTTTTCTTTTCACATCTTTATAAAATCTTATCCTCATACCTGCAACTGTTATTTGAACATCACTTGTACTTTTAATAAAAAAAGTATTGAACAAAAGAGTGTAAAAAGTTTCTACTTTTTTACTATCATCAGTATTTGAAAAAGTATCTTTAAAAGGAATAATTTCATCTTTCACAATTAGATCAAAAGAAAGCATCTTTTCCAATTCTAAAATCATTTTCTCTTTTTTGAATTTTGATTTAAATTCTACACTTGGCTCTTTAGATAAAATCATTGTTTTCTTATAAGGCTTTATGCTTTTTTCAATTAAGTCAATATATTCAATCCATTTTTTATAATGAGCAATTAGTTGAGCTGTTTCATTTGACAATTTATAATCATCATTATAATCAGTTTTTGTAAATGAATCTTCTCCAATATTAAACAATTCAAAACTTGAAAATTTAACACAAGATTGAAAATATATTTTACTTAAAATTTTACCTAATTCAATTGTATTTATCTTTTGTAATCCTTCAAATCCATCATCAGTCCCATGCTGAATTGTCAAGTACATTATAGCTCTTTTCAGATCTCTTTTTACTGAAACACTTGCTTTCCCCTTATCTATAGAAATTTCTTTATTTTCTAAAAAAGAAAGAATATTTTTAAATAATTCAAATTCAGAATAATAAGTATGGAATGCTTCATCTAATTCATCATCTGTATTTCCAAATATTGTTTTAAAAGCAAAGTCTTTATAAATTTCAAATGCAGTTCCAATCAAATTTCCTTCTTCAATTATAATTTTATTGTCATTAAACACTTCATTTAGAGTACAATTCAAAAATTGATTTGTTATGGCTGAAAAAAATGTATGAGTAGCTAAATCTCCATCAAAAAATTTATTAGTTAAGTACTTTTCTCCTTTTTCTAAAATGAATCTCTCTAAAGAAGGATATTCCAAAGTATTCAATCCTTCTCTATCTGCACTATTGATTCTACTCTCAGCAATAATGTTCATTCTTTTTAATATGTCATATTTCTTTTTTAATAATTCACTCTGTTTATTAATATTAGAATAATTTACCTCATCACCTAAAGCATACTCTTCAAATACAGCAGTGATTTTGTCATTAATTAATTGACTATAAGGAAGTGAGTCTTTCTTTATATGATAAGGGGTTGGCATAATAATATAAATTTCACCTACTTTTCTTTGCCTTGCCAAAGTTTGTATTATGGCATTAGCCCCAGCAGAAAACACTCCTTTGTTATTTATATAACCTTTAAAAAGTCTTTTTGGTAAAACTACAATTAAAGTATGCTCATCTTTGATGATATTAACCCCTGTAGTAAAGTTTGTACCTATATTAATTAACTCTTTATTGTATTTTCTCCCTGCTTCATTACTAAAATCAAAAACATCACTATAACAAAGGTTTACATCTTTTCTAATTGAATACAGAAGACCATTAGTCTTTAATAATTGCTTTACCTGTTTTTTTGAATACAGTATTACATCAAAATTTTTCTTTTCATTGATTAACTTTTTTGTTAGCTTTTTTAAATGTGAATTATTTGAAATAGCCTTATAATCATTGAAAATAAGATTTAATTTACTTTGATTTTCCTGGTTTTTAACCCTTTCAGATTCAATTATACTAATTTTTCTACTTGTAAACTCAGACAGGTATTTTATCACTTCTTTGGATGCTTCATTGAAAGTAGCACTAACAATAAAAATTTTAAAAATTAGTCCTTGAAAATTCCACAGATTATAAATATACTCCTCTTTGAAATTTTGAATTCCATCATGTATTTCATCAAAAACAACAACAATTTTTTTATTATTCTGACTACAGAAAAATGCTAACTCATCAAAATATTTAGTTCTTATTATAGATTGAGAAATGTTATTTTCACCAGGATTTCCCAATAGCCCATTAATTGTCATTATATGGATTTTAAAATCAGAGATTTTAAGATTATCACTACTTAAAAGGCTATCATTAATACCTTGACTATTAAGGAAATTGTATTTTTTAATTTTTTGAATATTAAAAATTTCATTTTGACTGATTCCTCTTTCTAAGCAATCATCTTCATATTGCTTAATAAGGGTGTTATATGGAACAGCAATAATAACAATATACTCTTCAGATTTTGAATAATCAATTATCTTGTCAATAATTGCCCTTGATTTTCCTTGTCCTACACCAGCATTAATAACAACTGTATTTTCAACATGGAATTCATTTTCAAGAATAGGCATTAAACTTTCACTAATATACCCTTCATTATTAGGACTAATAGTAACTATTGAAGATTCATAAAAATTAGAATCAAAATCATCAGGGCTGATTTTTTTAAATTCTATTGGAATATCTATTAATTCAAAATCTAATGCACTCATAATATAAAATTAGCTGTACTGTAAATTTAGGACAACACAGCTAATTTCCTATTTCTTTCTATCAAGTTTCTTACTTAATTTCATCATGTGCTCACTCACTTTTACTTTAACTATTTTGCCATAATGAGCCTGAGTAACACTCATTTCAGAATGCCCTAACAGCTCTGATACTATTTCCATTGGAACATCATTGTAAAGCAGTACTGTTGTTGCAAAAGTCTTTCTGGCAAGGTGGTGAGTTAAGTTCTTCTGAATACCTACAATTTCAGCAATTTCTTTTAGGTAGGAATTAAATTTTTGGTTTGAGATAACTGGCAATAGCTTTTCAGAATCATCCTCATATTTATTGAGTATCTCTTTAGCTTTATTCAGAATTGGAACAGACACTTCTTTATTGGTTTTCTTTCTCACAATCTTAATCCATTCAAAACCATCAAATCCTACCTCAACATGCCTTCTTTCCAAAGAACTCATTTCATTATAAGCCAATCCAGTATAACAGCAAAACACAAACATATCCCTCACATTCTTCCAGCCTCTTTTGAGAAAATGTATGATTAGACAATATTTCCAATTCTTTTGGATTCAAAAACACTACTTCTTTTTTAGGTTTGGGATTTTTATGAAGCATAAAAGGGTCTTTTGCAATATAATCCTTTGCCACAGCAAACTTGACAATTTGCCTAAACCTTTGTATAGTCTTATATATAGTATGCTGTTTAAACTTCTTTTCTGCTTTTAAATAGAATTCAAATTCAGTAATGAAATTTGCTTTTAACTGTTTCAATGAGTAATCATTCTTTTTAAACTTGTGCCAAATGAAAGATTGTAAATGCTTTTTGGTCTGATAAAACTTAGCAACAGAAACCTCTGTAGTTTCAATACCTATCAACTTTTCCTGGTTTTTTATATGTTCATTAAAAACATCCAAAATTGACTTATCAATATTAAGTTTAATTCCTGCATATTGATTATAAACATCCTCAGCAGTAAACTCATTTCCTTGAACTTGTAGAAATAAAAAAGCCTGATTAATTTTAGTTTTAATCAGGCTCAGTTGGGTATTAACAAACTTGTTATCCTCATTTGAAGGTTTAACTAATTGTGTTTTATTGTTCCATTTATCAGCTTCAATAAATAATCCTGTTGAGAAAATCTTTCTTTTGTTATACAATGTAATCCTACATCTAATAGGGGCTAAACCCTGTTTATTTGTCTTCACTCTACTGATTAAAAACAAAATATATAAATCGTTAATATTCATGATTTAAGGTGTTTGAATTTAGGGTGTACCTGAGAAAAACATGGGTGTACCCAGGGTGTACCTGAAGGGTTAAAAAATGGGTGTACCTGAAAAGGTGAATTTCAATAAAAAAGTATGCCTTTTTTGAAATATTTGATGGGAAGTAGATAAGGTTTAGAATCCTTGTAAGGTTCAGTAAAATCAGGGCATAAAAAAACCTCAAGCTAAAAGTCTGAGGAGTTTTTTGTGGGCGATGAGGGGTTCGAACCCCCGACCCCCTCGGTGTAAACGAGGTGCTCTGAACCAGCTGAGCTAATCGCCCGATAATTCTTTTTATTATCAGTAAGAGTGATAAAAGTGGTGGGCGATGAGGGGTTCGAACCCCCGACCCCCTCGGTGTAAACGAGGTGCTCTGAACCAGCTGAGCTAATCGCCCTTTTATCAACAACAACATTTCCTGTTATTGTGGGTGCAAATATAGCGGTATTTTTTACTTCTGCAAAATTATTTTACACAATTTCTGCTACTACAAAAGTACTTCCGCCTATATAAATAAAATCATTCTTACCGGCCACTTGCAAAGCAGCCTCATAAGCCTCTGAAACAGAATCAAATACTTTCCCCATCAATCCAAAATCAGCCGCTTTTTGCTGTAAAATTTTTTCATCCAATCCGCGCGGCACATTGGGTTTACAGAAAAAATAATTCGCTTTTTTAGGAAACAAAGGCAAAATACTGTCTAAATCTTTATCATTTACCACACCCAAAACGAAATGCAACTGCTCAAAATTTTCTTTTTGAATTTGGTTTAAAACAATTTTCAAACCATGACTATTATGAGCCGTATCGCAAATTACCTTCGGATGGGAATGTACCTGCTGCCATCTGCCCAACAAACCGGTATTGGTCAACCACATGCAACAATCCGTTTTTCAGATTATCTTCTGAAATATCAAAATACGTTTTCAAAACAGCAACCGTCTGCACTACTGTTTTCTTGTTATGACATCTGATAATCTCCTAATAAACCACAAGGATACTCCTCTTGAATCAAATCGGAAGCAAAATAAATTTCCGAATTACATTCTTCCGCTTTAGCTAAAAAAACCGGTTTCGTTTCCTCGGTATATTCCCCAATCACCACGGGAATATTCGGCTTAACGATACCGGCTTTTTCAACGGCAATCGCATCCAAGGTAGTTACCTAAAAACTGTGTATGATCCAATCCGATGTTCGTAATCACCGAAACCAAAGGCGTGATGATATTCGTAGAATCCAATCGTCCACCCATTCCTACTTCAATCACGGCAACATCGACATTTTCTTTCGCAAAATAATCAAACGCCAAACCCACGGTCATTTCAAAAAAACTCAGCTGATGTTCTTCAAAAAACGATTGGTTATCTGCGATGAAATCCACCACAAAAGTTTCCGAAATTTCATTTCCGTTAATTTTTATCCGTTCCCGAAAATCTTTCAAGTGCGGTGAAGTATACAAACCAACCTTATACCCGGCTTCCTGTAACACCGAAGCAATCATCGATGATAGTTGAACCTTTTCCGTTCGTTCCGGCCACATGGATACATTTAACGTTCTTTTCAGGATTCCCCAAATGTTGCGGCCAGCAAAACAGTGTTGGTCAAATCTTTCTTATAGGCCGAAGCGCCTTGCTGTTGGTACATGGGCAATTGGGCAAACATCCAGTCTAAAGTTTGTTGGTAAGTCATTTTGGAATGCTATTTGCTGTTAAAATTAGTAACGATAAAATAAATGCCCGTTTTTTTAGTTTATTAGGGTATAGAAATTTATCTTTATTGCAAAATTGAGATTATTATTTAAAATAAATACAATTCCCGAGAATTTATGACTGGATTTTTTTTACAAGTACAAAACGACACGATTACCCAAGCAGCAGGCGCGGTAGTTCAAAATGTGGTGAAAGACAATGAAATTTCTGTTTTACAATTTATCTTAAAAGGAGGATTCTTTCTTATCCCGATTGCCATTTTATTATTCTATACGATTTATGTCATCATAGAACGTTTCATGTACATTAAAAGAGCCACCAAACACGATGCACATTTATTAAAAGACATCCGAACCCATTTAAACAACGGAAATATTGATTTGGCCATTTCTGCAGCAGAAAGAGACGGCGCAGCTTCGGCTAACGTTATCAAAGAAGGCATTCAAACCATCGGGAGACCTATTGCCGAAATCGAATCCAACATGGAAAAAGTAGCCAACATCGAAATTGGTGAAATGGAACGCAAACTGGGTGTTTTAGGACTTATTGCCGGTATCGCCCCAACTTTAGGGTTTATCGGAACGATTTCCGGGGTAATCAAGATTTTCTACAGCATTTCCGTGACCGAAAACATCAGTATCGGAAACATTTCCGGAGGTTTATACGAAAAAATGATCAGTAGTGGTGCCGGACTTATCGTAGGTATTATTGCGTATTCCGCGTATCACTTATACAACAGTATGATCGACAACTATTCGTTGAACATGCAACGCCACGTATTAGAATTCGTTAACATAATCCAAAGACCAAATGCCGATAAAACGAAATAAACGATTTCATGCAGAAGTCGCCACCAGTTCGTTGAGCGACATTATGTTCTTCCTGCTTTTGTTCTTTTTGATTATTTCGACTTTGGCCAATCCGAACGTGATTAAAATGACGTTACCCAAATCGAAAAACAACGAGAAGACCAACAAGCAGCTGATCAGTTTGTCTGTAACGGAAGAAAAACGTTTTTATTTAGACAAACAGGAAGTTCCTTTTGACAAACTGGAGCAAGAATTGTTAACCAAAATCGGCGACAACAAAGAACAAGCCGTAGTGGTGCGCATTCCCTACAATTTACAGGTTCAGGATTTGGTCGACGTATTGCAAATCGGGGTAAAAAACAACCTGAAATTTGTAATTGCCACCAGCGCTTCAAAATAATAATTTCGGGAGCTTTAACCCGCTATCCGCTTTATCTTTTAAAAAAAATCCCAACCGCAACGGTTGGGATTTTTTTTAAAAGGATGCCGCTGCTATCGGGGCTAGGGCATTGTTTTTCATAACAGGTTTGGTTTTTCCATTACTTGAAATTACACTAACGCTGTCGCTGTCATTTCGACGAAGGAGAAATCCCATTACAAGAGTCCTAAGAACAAACAATGCATTATATATCTAAAAAAAGCCGACTGAGTTTTCAGTCGGCTTTTTATTATGTAATTAAATCGAAATTAATTCAAACTAAAGGTATATACAATTTTCCCCACCTGACGTTCCGGTGCATCGTCGCTTGCCTGCCATCTGGTGTTCATGGCTGCAATTCGCGCCTGATCCAATAAACATTTAGCAGTATTGGTAGTTCCTTTAATTCCAGGTGTTACTGCAATAGTTTTTCCGGTTTTATCTACCGAAACTTCCACCACTACTCTGCCTTCTTCATTACAGTTGTAATTTGGGGCCGGTTTGGACAATGCTTTTCGGTTTCCCAAAGAATAACCCGCACCATTTCCGGTTCCTACTCCACTTCCGTTACCACCACCAGAACCGCTTCCGCTACCCGGACCCGTTCCTGTACCATTGCCTGTACCATTTCCACCGCCTGTTCCGCCTCCGGTACCACCACTGCCGTAATACCCGTTGGAATTCAAATCACCATTCGATTTCCCTTTATTTCCCGCCTGATTATCATCGCCATCACCTCCTTTTTTGGAACCGTTCATTAAACTGGCTAAAACATCGTTGGTGTTTTTGGAAACCGTCGGTTTTTTAACTTCTACCGGTTTCGGATCGGTTTTAACTACCGGTTTGGTTTTCACGGGATTTGGATTTTTCGGAATCACTACCGCATTATCTTCCGGAGTATCGCTGGAAATAATATCTTCTTCCGGTGCTGGTGTTTCGGCAACTTGTTTCACATCGTTCTTTACATTAAGTACTTCACTCTGGAAATTATCGCCCATACCCACATCACTGTCTCCAAAATTGATGGTCACTCCACCACCACCGCCACCGCCGCCTAACATGGCTAAGGTTTCCGGATTGGAAGGAGGCCAGAATTTTATAAAAAACAATATCAGCAGTAACAACGCGTAAATCACTGCTGTAATTAGAAATGATTTTCTTTTGTCGCCTGCTGATATTATTGTCTGTTCCATATTCTTTATTCTTAATAACAATGATAACGAAAATACGCTTTTTTTGTTATATTAATCGGAACTAAATGTACAAGAATTATACCAATTGTTTCAATGCAATTTCAAAAGCTCTTGCACTGATGTTTTTCTTATCCGAACTTACATCGTATGTTTTCTGAATCGCCGCTTTGATGATCTCTGAAGTATCGTTAAAGATCGCCTCATCGGTCATGGCCACTTTTTTCTCCATGAAGTAAGCAAAAACACGCGCCATACCACAGTTGGAAATAAAGTCCGGAATCAAACTTACTTTAGAATCCACTTCTTCCATAATTGGTCCGAAGAAAATTTCTTTATCGGCAAAAGGAACGTTAGCCCCACAAGAGATTACTTCCAATCCTGCTGCCACCATACTGTCTACCTGTGCTTTGGTTACCAAACGTGAAGCCGCACACGGAGCGAAAATTTCCGCACCGATCGACCAAATTTTCTCGTTGATTTCCGCAAAAGGAATCATATTCTCTGCAACCAATGTATTTCCGTTTTTATTGCGGAATAACGTGGTAATTTCTTCAAAAGTGAAGCCGTTTTCGTTGATAACACCACCGTCTCTGTCGATGATACCTACTACTTTCGCACCCATTTCCGCCAAGTAAAATGCTGCTGCAGAACCTACGTTACCGAAACCTTGCACGATAGCCTTTTTGCCTTGTACATTTCCGCCATAGATATCATAAAAATGACGCACCGCTTGTGCTACACCGTAACCGGTAATCATATCGGCAACGGTATATTTTTTACTCAAATCAGGAGAGAATGTTGTATTTTCTATCACTTTTACCACACCCTGACGCAATTGTCCGATACGGTTGATTTTATCTGCTTCCGTTGGTTTGAAATGTCCGTTAAAAACACCTTCCTGCGGATGCCAAACCCCACAAGCTTCCGTCATTGGGATTACTTCGTGGATTTCATCTACATTTAAATCGCCACCCGTTCCGTAATAGCTTTTCAACAACGGGGAAACCGCTTTATACCAACGTTGTAATACGTCTTTTTTTCTTGGATCGTTCGGATCAAAATTGATTCCCGATTTAGCACCACCAATGGCAGGGCCCGATACTGAAAATTTAACTTCCATAGTTTTTGCCAATGAAAGCACTTCGTTCATATCCAAACCTTTGCGCATACGTGTTCCGCCTCCGGCAGCACCACCGCGTAAAGAATTGATTACTGTCCAACCTTCTGCTTCGGTTTCCGCATCTTTCCAATGGAATACTACTTCAGGTTCTTTATTTTCGAATTTTTTCAGTAAATCTTTCATAAATGATCTGTTTGTTGTTTTTTAAGGTCTGTATTGTGTCGCTTACTTTTTGTGTTTGCAATCAAACATTTTATCCTCGCAATTTCATCTGTAAAATGAAATTTTGATATGCAAATCTAGGGTGTTTCAAACAATGTAAAAAAGAAAATTTATTTTTTTTTGCCATTTCGATACCGATTGGTATCTTTGCGTATGCGATCCTCAGAAATTACAAAAGCAAAAGTACTCAAAGAAGCCACTGCCCTTTTTAACACGAAAGGGTATAAATCTACGTCATTGAGCGATATCACTGAGGCTACAGGCTTAACCAAAGGTGCAATTTACAGACATTTTGAGAGCAAAGAAAGCCTTGAAATCGAAGCATTCCAAAAAATGATGCAGGCTATTTTTGTGACTTTAAATGAGCGAATCAAGGCAGAAAACAGTACCCGAGACAAGCTGTTTTGCGTGCTCGATTTGTTCAAAAGTTACGTCACAAATCCATTTATTACGGGCGGCTGTCCGCTGCTGAATGTTGCCGTGGAAGTTGACGATACGAATTGGGAATTGAAACAAAAAGCGCAACAGGCTTTATCCGTTTTTCGTGACTCGGTGGAGAGAATAATCATCAATGGAAAAACACACAAACAGGTTCGGAATTTAGTCAATGAAAAATTAGTGGCAACCGTACTGATTTCAACACTTGAAGGCGGCGTAATGATGAGTAAACTGCAAAATTCAAATGCCGATATTGAGATTGTAGTGAACCATCTAAAAAACTGGATTGTTTCCGACATCTTGCTCTAAAAAAATTTAACCAATTTGATACCGATTGGTATCTTAAAATGAAAAATAATATGAATTCTAAAAAAATTATGCAAAAATCGATAGGATTTTATTTCAATTTTCTGTCGTACACCCATCCCAAAAAGCTAAAAAAAGACGGATTTCAACTTTTTTGCAATCCGTTTGCCCGAAAACTGAAACCGCATCAATTAGAATTTTTGCAAAAAGGGATGGCAGACGTGATAAATTTAGATGGTTATAAAATTCAAAGCTATAAATGGGGCAATGGAAGCAAAAAAATACTTTTAGTCCACGGTTGGGCCAGTCATTCGTTTCGTTGGAAAAACTACATCGAACACATGATTAAAAATGACTTCACCGTATACGCTCTGGACGCGCCGGCTCACGGTTTGTCTTCGGGTAAATTCATACATGTGGTTTTGTATGCGAAAGTCATTAATGCCTTTTTAGAATTGCATTCCGATATTACCTCAATAGCAAGTCATTCCATCGGCGGATTTGCGACTACTTATTTTTTAGATCACTACAAAAATCACAGCATTGAAAAAGCGGTTATTATGGGCGCACCGGGTGAAGCTTCTGATTTTTTCGATTTTTACAAACAAACATTGGGCTTGACCACAAAATCCGTGAACTTAATAATTGAGGAATTTGAGACACAATTAGGCCAATTACCCAGCTATTTTTCGAGTGCCAAATTTGCAGAAAGCATTGCAGTTCCGGCTTTAATCATCCATGATAAAAATGATATGGCCACTAATTTCAAGTATTCTGTCCGATTGAACAAACACTGGAAAAACAGCCAACTGCTACTTACAGAAGGTTTGGGACACGATTTAAAAAGCAAGGAATTGGTGAAAAAAGTCGCCGATTTTGTTACGCACTAAATTCATAAATCACGCCCGAACAATGATCATGTCTTGCGCCGGTAACACTTGCCAGAACATTAATTTCGTTTCTTAATTTTAATACGCCCAGCAAGGCAAAAATCAAAGCTTCTTTAAACTCTATGGTTTTGGCTTCCGGAATAATAATTTTCATATCGGGTAGATAGTATTGCATTTGTTCCAACAGAAAATCATTGTACGCTCCACCGCCTGTCACCAAAAGGCTCCCGCTTTTTTTAGGCAAGGCGTTAGCAATCTGGAAAGCGACATGTTCGGTAAAGGTTCGGAGTTTATCTTCAATGGAAATCTGATATTTTTCCATCATGGGAAGCACAACGCTTTTTACAAATTCAAATCCTAAAGATTTAGGATAACTTTTACGATAAAATTCTAAGGCATTCAATTCGGACAATAATGCTTCCAAAACAGTTCCGGTTTTAGCAAGCTGACCTTTATCGTCGTATTTCAATCCCAATTGATTGGCATAAAAATTCAAAATGGTATTGACCGGAGAAATATCAAAGGCGATTCGGTTGCCGTTTTCTTCAAAAGACACATTGGAAAATCCGCCCAAATTCAGACAATAATCGTACTCCGAAAACAAAATCCGATCGCCAATCGGCACCAGCGGAGCGCCTTGACCGCCGAGTTGCACGTCCTGAACCCTGAAATCGCAAACTACTTTCTGACGGATTAATTCGGAAATTTTCGGAAGATTCCCTATTTGCAAGGTAAATCCGTTTTGTGGTTGGTGCAAAATCGTATGACCGTGTGAGCAAACCGCATCGAGGTTTTTGATTTGATGTTTTTCGATGAAACCGGATATGATTTTGGCTAATAAATAGGTATATTCCTGATTGAGTTTTTTCAACTCTTCTTCCGAAAAATCAACGGCTTTTTTTAAACGGTTTACCCATTCCTCCGCATAGCTAATAGTTTCATTTTCATAAATCTGAAACGTCCATTTGCCATTTTTCACTTCAAATTTAATGTGTGCCAAATCGACTCCATCCAGCGAAGTACCCGACATAACGCCAACAACATTATAGCTCTTATTTTGCATGGCTCAAAATTAGGCAATCTAATTGAAAATAGGAGAATTATATTTATATTTGGGCACTTAAAAATTCACAAACAAAACAATATACAATGAACTTTAACTTAACCGAAGAACAATTAATGATTCAGCAGGCAGCAAGAGATTTTGCTCAAACTGAATTATTGCCGGGTGTAATTGAAAGAGACGAACACTCTAAATTCCCAACAGAACAAGTGAAGAAAATGGCGGAACTTGGTTTCTTAGGGATGATGGTAGATCCAAAATACGGAGGTGCAGGATTAGACAGTATTTCTTATGTATTAGCCATGGAAGAAATTGCAAAAGTAGATGCTTCTGCTGCTGTAATTATGTCGGTTAATAATTCATTGGTTTGTGCCGGTTTAGAAAAATACGGTTCTGAAGAGCAAAAAATGAAATATTTGGTACCTCTTGCAAAAGGGGACGTAATCGGTGCATTCTGTTTGTCTGAGCCGGAAGCGGGTTCTGATGCTACTTCGCAACGAACTACTGCCATTGACATGGGCGATCATTATTTGGTAAACGGAACAAAAAACTGGATTACCAATGGTGGAACAGCTTCAACGTATTTAGTAATTGCTCAAACTGACGCTTCAAAAGGACATAAAGGAATTAACGTTCTAATTGTTGAAAAAGGAATGCCAGGTTTTGAAGTGGGTCCGAAAGAAAAGAAAATGGGTATTCGTGGTTCTGACACGCACACTTTATTATTTAATGATGTAAAAGTTCCTAAAGAAAATAGAATCGGTGAAGACGGTTTCGGATTTGCTTTCGCAATGTCAACTTTAAATGGCGGACGTATCGGAATTGCTTCTCAAGCTTTAGGTATTGCTCAAGGTTCTTATGAATTAGCATTGAAATATGCTCAGGAGCGTGTGGCTTTTGGAAAACCAATTTTCAACCACCAAGCAATTGCTTTTAAATTAGCAGACATGCACGTAAAAACTACCGCTGCAAGATTGTTAATCCACAAAGCTGCTACGGAAAAAGATAATGGAGAAGACATTGCACATTCTGGAGCTATGGCAAAATTATATGCTTCTGAGATTGCTTTAGAAGTAGCTAATGAAGCCGTTCAGATTCACGGTGGTAACGGATATGTAAGTGAGTATCATGTAGAACGTATGATGCGTGATGCAAAAATCACTCAGATTTACGAAGGAACATCTGAAATTCAACGAATTGTAATTTCCAGAGGGTTGGTAAAATAATCCTGAACATTTATATAGCAAAAAGGCCGGTATTTAAACCGGCCTTTTTTTTTGATTATTATGAAAATTAGTTTTTGGAAACTATTTTTTTAGTGCTTACTGCTTTATCGGTAATCACTTTTACGAAGAACATTTGGCCTTCGCCGTGATTAAAGGTAACATCTAAACGAACTTCTTTATTAAAGTAAGCATCGGCATCATTGTACGCCATAACGAAAAGACCTTTGGCGTCATAGACTTCAATACGCGCTTTTGACTGATAATCGAACTCGTATCTGACATTAATGTACTCTTTGAATGGCACCGGATAAGCAGAGAATGTAGCTTCTGTTGAAGCATCCAAACTTCCGGAAGCAACTGAATCAACTGGAACCGGAACTTGTATTCTACAGCCATCGAAACCTTTATTAATTGCATCCACTGCGCCATTAACAGAAGAAGCATCGATACCTGTAATGACATCCCCACCTAGGATTCTGTTTGCCAATAGGTATAAATTATTGACAGTAGCCCCTCCGTTATTGGTCAGATAGGTAATTATTGCTGGCGAAATTGTAAATGTTTGAAGAGTACCTGAAATAGGCACATCGGAACCGCAACTTACATCCATGGTTGCCATAGTGGCTGATAATTCAACCGCTCCCAATCCTCCATCTACTGATTTATTAAAGAACAAGGTCATGGTTTGTGATAAAAGTACGTTTCCAATAGTACCGTAAGTATTCCCTTTACCTGTTCGTATTGGCACAGAAGACCAAGTATTCAATTGTCCGTACGTAGCTCCTCCGACCAAGAACGACAAGGCTTTTGGTGTTCCTCCACCCGGCATCATTCTAAAGATATTGTTAGCTCCAATTATCGGATTGCTGTTTATATCAGACAAATACAATCTAAAATACTTGTTGTTTGCCGGAAGACCAAAAATAACAGGATTACCGGATTGACCAACAGCCTGAGTCACGGCATTAACCATGATTTGGAAATCGGTTGTAGGCGTACCGTCTGGAGTACAAGCCGCTCCGTTGTAATCACCATAATACCCTTGAGTATAGGTACAGTTAGATTCACCACAAGGAACAATACCAATCTCTACTCCACAAGTTGTAGTACATTGATTCGAATCGGTTACTGTTACGGTATGCGATCCTTGGTCTAAACCGGTTGCAGTTGCACTAGTTTCTCCATTATCCCACAAATAAGAATAACCGCCACTACCTCCTACCGGATTTACAGTAGCAGAACCATTAACTTGTCCGGCACAAATAGCATCACTGTTTTTATCTACTGTACAACTTAAGGCATTCGGTTGTCCGATGATTTCTGTTTCAGTTGCCTCACAAACACCTTCACCTGAACCGGCAGGATAGGTCACTTTAATCACATACGTATTTGGTCCGTAACTACCGGATTCTATAGCGGCTTCTGTTGTCGCCACAAATGCTCCGGCTCCCGTTTTAAGATAAAAACTTGGAGTACCTGTTCCACTGAAGCTATCGATGGTTAGCGTACCGTTGCCTTGTCCGTTACAAGTTGCATCTGTATGAGATGCCACTAAAGTTACAGCATCCGGTTGTCCGATGATTTCTGTTTCAGTTGCCTCACAAACGCCCTCACCCGAACCGGCTGGATACGTCACTTTAATCACATACGTATTTGGTCCATAACTACCCGCTTCTATAGCGGCTTCTGTTGTCGCCACAAATGCTCCGGCTCCCGTTTTAAGATAAAAACTCGGGGTGCCGGTTCCGCTAAAACTATCGATACTTAAAGATCCATTGGCCAAACCATTACAAGTTACGTCTGAATGAGAAGCTACTAAAGTTACAGCATCAGGTTGACCGATGATTTCTGTTTCAGTTGCCTCACAAACGCCCTCACCCGAACCGGCAGGATACGTCACTTTAATCACATACGTATTTGGTCCGTAATTAGCGGCTTCTATAGCGGCTTCTGTAGTTGCCACAAATGCACCGGCTCCTGTTTTAAGATAAAAACTTGGAGTACCGGTTCCGCTGAAACTGTCTATACTTAACTTACCATCGGCTAAACCATTACACGTTACGTCTGAATGAGAGGCGCTTAAACTAACATTTCCCGGTTGACCGATGATTTCTGTTTCAGTTGCCTCACAAACGCCTCCACCTGAACCGGCAGGATAGGTCACTTTAATCACATACGTATTTGGTCCGTAACTACCCGATTCTATAGCGGCTTCTGTTGTCGCCACAAATGCTCCGGCTCCCGTTTTAAGATAAAAACTTGGAGTACCCGTTCCACTGAAGCTATCGATGGTTAGCGTACCGTCGCCTTGTCCGTTACAAGTTGCATCTGTATGAGATGCCACTAAAGTTACAGCATCCGGTTGACCGATTACTTCTGTTTCGGTTGCCTCACAAACGCCCTCACCCGAACCGGCTGGATACGTCACTTTAATCACATACGTATTTGGTCCGTAACTACCCGCTTCTATGGCGGCTTCTGTTGTCGCCACAAATGCTCCTGCTCCCGTTTTAAGATAAAAACTTGGAGTGCCTGTTCCACTGAAACTGTCTACACTCAACTTACCATCGGCTAAACCGTTACATGTTACATCTAAATGAGATGCTGCTAACGTAACAGCATCCGGTTGGGTAACCGTAGCATCAGCACATACTGTTGGATCGTTTAAATCTTGAACTGAATCTGTGATAAGTACAGTATAAACACCCGCAGGCAAATTTGAGAAAGTTGCCAAGCCTGGATTTGTATTCACATTTAAGGAACTTGCCAATTGGGTATTTAAATCAGAAGAAAGGTACAAATAGAAATTATAAGGCGGGAATCCGGCAGAAGCACTCACTGCGATGGAACCTGTTGATAATCCGTTACAAGTTACTGCAGTTGGAGTGGTCTGACAAATAATTCTACAGTTGTTGGTTACCGTAAAAGTTGCGGTAACAGCATCCTGTTTTCCACAATTATCGGTAATGGTCCAAGTCACTGAAGTTGACCCACCATTATACGAAGGTGCAGTTGGAGCAAGAGGGCTTCTCACTATGCTATGAGGCGATGCTCCTCCGTTTACAACTACGACACCATTTTCTTCTGTATCGTTCGGATCATTCGGTGTAGCATTAGCCAACCAAGCATTGAATGCGGTATCAATTGCAGCCTGAGCAGTCGCCGGACTGACACCACACTGCGTTGAAGCACTACCCGGACCTTTAGTTATATCCGGAAACGTCTCTGCATTTTGACTTATTACAATACCCGATTTCGTTGCTTGACAGCCTTTCGAATCCGTAATAGTAACACTATATGTTCCAGCCACTAATCCGGTAAGATCTTGATTTCCAGCCTGACCTGATGGGACAGCACCTCCATTGGTGGCAGACCACGCATAAGTAAATGGTGAGACTCCGCCGGTTACTGTCAGATCGATAGAACCCGTTGCGCTTCCATAACATCCTGCAGCCACATGGGTTTCGGTTGCTCTGATTGATGTAGGAATATTAACATCCGGATTATCCCAACAGTATTTACCATTAGGATTATTGGCCAACGTTACGGGACACTCCCCATTTGCAGCTGTCCAAACTAAAAGAATATCTGTTATTACAAGTGTGCTTCCACAAGTAAAGGTAAAGTCGACGGGAGCTAAATCTTGTCCCCCTCCTGTTTGCTCTGAATTTTTAAGAAGTGGCCCAAAACACATCGAAAGATTATGATTTACAGTCCCACCGCCAGATAGGGTTTCTACTATAGTTCCGCAAATCGCCAAATGTCGACCACCGCTCTCAGTGTTATGGTTAACTCTAATCGTAAGAGGAGCAGTTACCGGACCACTTTCACACGTGTTACATGGACTTCCGGTATCTATACTGGCAGATATTACTCGAATATCATTGGCGGGACACTGACCATCTGTATACGCACTTGTAAGTAAACGCAAATCTTGTTGCTCTTGAGCAAACATCGAATTAATGGATAACCCGGAAAGTAAAAAAAGTAAAACTATTGAAAGTAAGTGTTGGGAATAGGTCTTTGTTTTTGTACATTCATAAGGGTCATCATCTTTTAAAAAAGCTATTTTTCGTTTCATAATAATACGGTTTTAG
This sequence comes from uncultured Flavobacteriaceae bacterium, assembly GCA_963812405.1. Lineage (GTDB taxonomy): Bacteria > Bacteroidota > Bacteroidia > Flavobacteriales > Flavobacteriaceae > Flavobacterium. The sequence goes on from CAWEUV010000002.1 coordinate 472,851, forward strand.
AGCCATATTATTAGGAGGAAGATCTATGACAGAAGAGGGGATCTGAAAAATGCCCTTTCAATCAAAAATTGAAGTTTTAAATTACCTTAAAAAAAGAAAAAAGATAAATCGTTAATTGATTTCTGTGGAGGTATTATTGCATATCGCAATCACAATTAACCATAAAACCGTCTAATAACCTTACTAAAGTTTATTGACACAAATTTAACACTATTTTCAATAACTGCTTTAACAATTCGCTAACATTTTAACATCTTAACATTTTTAACAATACATTGATTACCAAATACTTAGTTGAAATTTAATCAATACATAAATTCAAAAAACAACAACAGTTTTTATAAAAGAGCCTCGAAAAAACTTTTTTACTTCTCTAATTTTTTTCCTACTTTAAAAAAACATTTTGACAGTATCCGAAAAATGTAACACCTAAAGAAACAGCTGTTTTTTCTCACTTAAAAATTGACTTCTTTTACAATTTTTACCTTTAATTATCAAAAACAGAAACTGCATAAACAACTGAAAAACAAATTGTTACAGAAATTATTTATCAATTATATCTAAAAAAAAATTTAAAAGCTATAGCTTAAATCTTATAAATCGAAAAAAAACGTGCATTTCATCGATTTTTTCGTTAATTTCATCGATATTTCTTTTTAACCTATTAATTTTGAGGCAGTTAACAAAAAGAAGTGATTTATGAAAAAATTGATTTGTGCTGCCCTGCTATTTATCGGAACCTACGGAATTGCCCAAAATGGAACTGCTTTATGGAAAAAAAATACTGCAAAAGAAACTTCCGGAAGAATTAGCAAATCTCATTTGCCTCAAAAAAATCTTTTCGATTTAGATGTACCTACACTAAAAAAAATGTTGGCCAAATCTCCCAAACGAGATGCTTCCAACAATACTGCCACTACAATTATCGCCTTACCGAACGGAGAAGGCAAACTAGAAAATTTTAAAGTTTACGAAAACTCAGTGATGGATCCCGCTTTAGCTGCCAAATATCCGGAAATCAAATCCTATGTGGCTGTTGGTGTGGACAATCCTAACGCCCGTGCTTATTTTAGTCATTCGCCGTTAGGCTTCAAATCCATGACCGTATATCCTAATCAGGAAGCTGTTTTTATCGAACCGATTACTAATGATTTAAACACTTATACTGTTTATAAAAAATCCGACAATAAAAATAGTTTGGACAAATTTGAGTGTGGTGTTACCGATACGGCGATGGAATTGGTCAACCGTTCAACTACTGATGTTGCCCGAGGTGCTGATGATGCCAAGTTACGTACGTTCAGATTGGCATTGTCCTGTACTGGAGAATATGCAACCTATTTTGGCGGAACTAAAGCTTTAGCCTTAGCCGGTATGAACAACACTCTAACGCGAGTAAATGCTATTTTCGAAAGGGATTTTGGATTAAGATTAGTTCTTATTGCCAACAATGACAACATTATTTATACTAATGCCACTACTGATCCTTATGGTACTGATCCTGCTTACTGGGGATCCCAATTGCAATCTAATTTGACAACAACTATCGGAGAAGCCAATTACGATATCGGACATTTGTTTGGAGGAACCACCGCTGGTGGAAATGCAAACTGTAATGGCTGTATTTGTGTAGATGGTTCTAAAGGAAGTGCCTATACGGGTACGAGTACCCCTTCCGGCGATCGTTTTGACATCGATTATGTAGCGCACGAAATGGGCCACCAATTGGGTGCCAACCACACGTTTACCTACAGAACAGAAAGTGGCAATCCGGCTCAGATGGAACCTGGTAGCGGCTCTACGATTATGAGTTATGCCGGAACAAGTCTTAAAGATATTCAACAATATTCAAACGACTATTTTCACGCCATCAGCATTCAACAAGTTACCGACAATATCAAAACAAAAACTTGTGCCACAATTACTTTAACAGGTAATGCGGTGCCAGTTGTAAATGCCGGAATCGATTACACCATTCCTAAAGGAACCCCTTTTATGCTGACTGGTGTGGCAACCGATTCTAATACTAATGATGCTCTTACCTATTCTTGGGAACAAATGGATTTAGGAGATGCCACTACAACGGTTCCAACAGCTACTGCAACTGCCGGACCGCTTTTCAGATCCTATCTTCCAACAACTTCTCCGAAAAGATACTTCCCTAACATGACTACAGTTTTAGCAGGATTGTCTACAACGGCAGGGTCAAGAATCGTTTCGGAAACATTACCGGGTGTTGCCCGCACTTTAAATTTCCGTTTAACAGTAAGAGACAACAGAGTGGGAGGTGGTGCCAACAATACGGATGATATGGTAATCACTGTAAATGGCGTTGCCGGACCTTTTACCGTAGATTCGCAAAACACGGCGGTTTCGTATGCTGCAGGAACTTCACAAACCATTAACTGGACCGTTGCAGGAACCAATGCTAACGGAGTGAATGCTGCCAATGTTGACATTTTATTATCTACTGATGGCGGGCAAACGTTCCCAATCACTTTGATTGCGGGAACACCAAATGACGGTTCGCAAAGCATCGTAATCCCAAATATCCCGGGAACAATGAACAGAATCATGGTAAAAGGGAGCAACCATATTTTCTTTGATGTGAACAACGCTAATTTTACCATAACTGGCTCGGGTTCGACAGACACTACAGCGCCAACGACTTCTACACTTTCGGCTTCAGGCACAACGGCTTCAAGCACGAACTTGTCTTGGACTGTAGCGACAGATAATACAGGAGTAACCGGATACGATGTATACCAAAACGGGGTATTGAAAACCTCCACAAACGCAACTTCATTAACTGTTTCTGGGTTAACAGCTGCAACCGCTTACAGTTTCTACGTAACCGCTAAGGATGCAGCCGGAAACACTTCTGCATCAAGCAATGTTGCAAACGTAACTACTTTAGCTGCTGCTGACACTACTGCACCAAGCACTTCTACGCTTTCGGCTTCAGGGACAACTACTGTTGCTACAAATCTGACTTGGACTTCAGCCACAGACAATACAGGAGTAACAGGATACAATGTATACCAAAACGGGGTGTTGAAAACCACCACTACCGCAACTTCTTTGGCTGTTTCAGGTTTAACGGCTTCAACCTCTTACAGTTTCTATGTAACCGCTAAGGATGCGGCCGGAAACACATCTACATCAAGCAATGTTGTAAACGTAACGACTTTAACTGCCGCTGACACCACTGCTCCAAGTGCTTCTACGCTTTCGGCTTCAGGGACAACTACTGTTGCTACAAATCTGACTTGGACTTCAGCCACAGACAATACAGGAGTAACCGGATACAATGTATACCAAAACGGGGTGTTGAAAACCACCACTACCGCTACTTCATTGACTGTTTCGGGGTTGACAGCTTCTACCACTTACAACTTCTACGTAACTGCCAAAGATGCAGCCGGGAACACTTCCTCAGCAAGTAATACAGTAAACGTGACGACTCTGGCTCTTACTATGGCAGACACCACTGCCCCGACCAGTACAAAGCTTTTCTCTTCCGGAACTACCGTTTCTAGCACTACACTAACATGGGCTGCTGCAACCGACAATATAGGAATCACCGGTTATAACGTATATCAAAACGGAGTATTGACAACAACTACAACAGCTACTTCATTGGGAGTAATCGGTTTAGCAGCTGCAACAACATATAATTTTTACGTAACCGCTAAAGATGCAGCCGGAAACATATCCTCGGCAAGCAACACTGTAAGCGTAACTACATTAAGTGCTGGTATCTCCTATTGCAACTCAGCAGGTAACACAGCAAGAGAATTCATCAACCGTGTTCAATTAGGATCTATTAACAATCTTTCAGGAAATAACAATGGTTATGGTAACTTCACATCCTTATCAACCAGTCTTTCAACTGGCTCTAACGCAACAATTACGATAACACCGGCTTGGAACGGAATGTCTGCCAACGAAGCTTACTCGGTTTGGATTGACTATAACCAAAACGGAAATTTCGATTCTAACGAACTTGTTTTCAGTAAATCAAAAAGCAAGGCTTCATCAGTAAGCGGAAGCTTCTTCATTCCCTCAAATGCCGTTTCGGGAGCTACCCGAATGAGAGTATCCATGAAATACAATGCTCTTCCAACCGCATGTGAGGTGTTTACTAACGGTGAAGTTGAAGATTACACCGTTACTATTGTAGGAACAACCGTTAAATATGAAACAGATAATGCAAGCATAGATGATTCCGTAAAAACGAAACAGGAAAACGGCAAATTAACGTTCAAATTGTATCCGAATCCCGTGAAAGGAGAAACTTTATATTTTACAGCTATCGAAAATACCGTTTCATACAGAATCATTAATTTAATGGGACAGCAAATAAAAAACGGCAATACAGATAACAATTCTGTAAATGTAAGCACACTAACTCCAGGAATCTACATAATAGAAGTTTCTGATGGTGCGTCAGTCGGTAGTAACCGTTTCATCAAAGAATAAGTAATTAAATTAAAGCTAAAAAACAATAAAGCTGTTCATAATCGAACAGCTTTATTGTTTACACAACCCTCACTCAAAGAAAATATGATGTAATAATTATATAATTTCACCCAGAAATGAAAAGAAAAATAAAATTATTTCTTTCGCTCTTTTTACTGGTTTCAGACA
>CAWEUV010000002.1:480000-1894535 GCA_963812405.1 uncultured Flavobacteriaceae bacterium
TCCAAGCCAACATCCTAGCTGTCTGGGCAGACAAACCTCGTTTTTTCAACTTAGCATACATTTGGGGACCTTAGCTGATGGTCTGGGTTCTTTCCCTCTCGGACATGGACCTTAGCACCCATGCCCTCACTGCTGTGAAACATTATATAGCATTCGGAGTTTGTCAGGAATTGGTAGGCGGTGAAGCCCCCGCATCCAATCAGTAGCTCTACCTCTATATAACTATACACAGCGCTGCACCTAAATGCATTTCGGGGAGTACGAGCTATTTCCGAGTTTGATTGGCCTTTCACCCCTACCCACAGGTCATCCGAAGACTTTTCAACGTCAACCGGTTCGGACCTCCACTGTGTGTTACCACAGCTTCATCCTGCCCATGGGTAGATCACACGGTTTCGCGTCTACCACTACTGACTAAAGCGCCCTATTCAGACTCGCTTTCGCTACGGATCCACACCTGAAGTGCTTATCCTTGCCAGCAACGGTAACTCGTAGGCTCATTATGCAAAAGGCACGCCGTCACCCCACTAAAGGGCTCCGACCGCTTGTAAGCGTATGGTTTCAGGATCTATTTCACTCCGTTATTCACGGTTCTTTTCACCTTTCCTTCACAGTACTGGTTCACTATCGGTCTCTCAGGAGTATTTAGCCTTAGCGGATGGTCCCGCCAGATTCAGACAGGGTTTCACGTGCCCCGCCCTACTCAGGATACCACTATCCTTATCTTCCATTACTTATACGGGACTATCACCCTCTTTGGTTAACCTTTCCAGGTTATTCTAATTCTGTCCGCAAGAAATATCGTGGTCCTACAACCCCAACAATGCCGTAACATCCCTGGTTTGGGCTAATCCGCGTTCGCTCGCCACTACTTACGGAATCACTTTTGTTTTCTTCTCCTCCGCCTACTTAGATGTTTCAGTTCAGCGGGTTTGCCCCCTATCGGGTACTATGTCTTCAACATAGTGGGTTGCCCCATTCGGATATCTGCGGATCAATTCGTATGTGCCAATCCCCGCAGCTTTTCGCAGCTTATCACGTCCTTCATCGCCTCTGAGAGCCTAGGCATCCCCCATACGCCCTTATTTTGCTTATTGTACTTACATTTTTGCCTATAAATAGACAAAAGCTGTGTTCTTTCTACTTTTTAAATGTTTTTTTATCTCAATATGTCAATGAACTTTAATTAATTAACAATTATCAATTGATAATTATCAATTACTTGGTGGAGAATATCGGAGTCGAACCGATGACCTCCTGCGTGCAAGGCAGGCGCTCTAGCCAGCTGAGCTAATCCCCCGTTTTTTAGTGTTCAGTTAACAGTTATCAGTTAACAGTACTTCAAACGGCCACTCAACCTCTAAAATTTCCTTTTAATTAAAAAAACTTAGTAGTCCCGCCCAGACTCGAACTGGGGACCCCTACATTATCAGTGTAGTACTCTAACCAGCTGAGCTACGAGACTCTGTTTTTTAATTATTGTATTATTTGAACTAACAGCGAGAGTAATGCTCTTATCATTATAAGACCTATTCTTAATCTTTCTCTAGAAAGGAGGTGTTCCAGCCGCACCTTCCGGTACGGCTACCTTGTTACGACTTAGCCCCAGTTACTAGTTTTACCCTAGGCAGCTCCTTGCGGTCACCGACTTCAGGTACCCCCAGCTTCCATGGCTTGACGGGCGGTGTGTACAAGGCCCGGGAACGTATTCACCGCATCATGGCTGATATGCGATTACTAGCGAATCCAGCTTCACGGAGTCGAGTTGCAGACTCCGATCCGAACTGAGAACGGTTTTGAAGATTCGCGCCCACTTGCGTGGTGGCTGCTCTCTGTACCGCCCATTGTAGCACGTGTGTAGCCCAGGACGTAAGGGCCGTGATGATTTGACGTCATCCCCACCTTCCTCACGGTTTGCACCGGCAGTCTTGTTAGAGTTCCCGGCATGACCCGCTGGCAACTAACAATAGGGGTTGCGCTCGTTATAGGACTTAACCTGACACCTCACGGCACGAGCTGACGACAACCATGCAGCACCTTGAAAGACGTCCGAAGAAAAAACTGTTTCCAGTCCTGTCGTCTCCCATTTAAGCCCTGGTAAGGTTCCTCGCGTATCATCGAATTAAACCACATGCTCCTCCGCTTGTGCGGGCCCCCGTCAATTCCTTTGAGTTTCATTCTTGCGAACGTACTCCCCAGGTGGGATACTTATCACTTTCGCTTAGCCACTCAGATTGCTCCGAACAGCTAGTATCCATCGTTTACGGCGTGGACTACCAGGGTATCTAATCCTGTTCGCTCCCCACGCTTTCGTCCATCAGCGTCAATATAGTGATAGTAACCTGCCTTCGCAATTGGTATTCCATGTAATATCTAAGCATTTCACCGCTACACTACATATTCTAGTTACTTCCCACTAATTCAAGTCTAACAGTATCAATGGCCGTTCTATCGTTAAGCGATAGGCTTTCACCACTGACTTATTAAACCGCCTACAGACCCTTTAAACCCAATGATTCCGGATAACGCTTGGATCCTCCGTATTACCGCGGCTGCTGGCACGGAGTTAGCCGATCCTTATTCCTACAGTACCGTCAAGCTCGGACACGTCCGAGTGTTTCTTCCTGTATAAAAGCAGTTTACAATCCATAGGACCGTCATCCTGCACGCGGCATGGCTGGTTCAGACTTGCGTCCATTGACCAATATTCCTCACTGCTGCCTCCCGTAGGAGTCTGGTCCGTGTCTCAGTACCAGTGTGGGGGATCTCCCTCTCAGGACCCCTACCCATCATTGTCTTGGTAAGCCGTTACCTTACCAACTAACTAATGGGACGCATGCTCATCTTATACCGTTGGAACTTTAATTATAAAACCATGCGATTTCATAATACTATGAGGTATTAATCCAAATTTCTCTGGGCTATCCCTCTGTATAAGGTAGATTGCATACGCGTTACGCACCCGTGCGCCGGTCTCAAGGAAGCAAGCTTCCTCTACCCCTCGACTTGCATGTGTTAGGCCTGCCGCTAGCGTTCATCCTGAGCCAGGATCAAACTCTTCATCGTATATTTTAATATTGTCGATTAAGATGCTAGGTTAATTCTAATAATTTCGAGTCTTACTCTCTCTTATTTTTGAAACAGATTGCTCTGTCTCAATGCTGTCAATTCAATATGTCTATGAACGTATTCTTCTTATTTCTGTCGCTATCCTCTCGGGAAGCGGGTGCAAAAGTAGAACTTCTTTTTAAACCTGCAAAACTTTTTGAAACTTTTTTTTGAAAAAATTTTCTCTCCGTTTTGACCAGTATTTCAAATGAACTTTCCCTTATTTTGCGGGTTGCAAAAGTAGAATTTCTTTTTAATTCTCGCAAGCTTTTTTTGAAATATTTTTCGTTTTATTTTTAAACCGTTTTTCAAAAATCACTGCTCAATATTTTTAAGAACTTCCCTTATTTTGCGGGTTGCAAAAGTAGAAACTCTTTTCAAATCTCACAAGCTTTTTTTGAAAAAATTTTCGATTTATTTTCGAGCCTTATTTCGTTTTGCTTACCAGTATTTCAAATGAACTTTCCCTTATTTTGCGGGCTGCAAAGATAGTTGCTTTATTCCTTACAATCCAAATCTTTTTTAAACTTTTTTCAAAATCTTTTAGATCTGGGTTGTTTCAAAATGTCAGTAGAACTATGCCGTTATTGCGGGTGCAAAAGTAGCACCTTTTTCCATTATCGCAAATTAATTACAACCTTTTTTACCTCTTTTTTTTGCACTTTTCCTTAACTCTCTGATAACCATTTTATAACATCAGAAAGTTTTTTTGAAGAAAAAAGGCACTGAAGGACTGAGGCACTGAGGAACTAAGGATAATCCGCTTTATTTACACTATTATATATAGGTATTGAAATGTCGAGATAATGAAACACCAAGGAAAAACAGCATATTTAGGTATTGAAATGTCGAAAATCGAAGGTTTAAAAGAAAATTACCTTGATCCTACCTATATATAAGGATACGGAAGGCTTATTTTTTATCATTACATATATAGGTAGAAACTATTCACTCGAAAAAAAACTTCTTCACACAAATGCTTCGACAAGCTCAGCAGGACATATGCACATTTAAAAAGACCACAAAAAAGCAACAACCGCTCTCCCCTAGCCCTGATTGAAGTGGAAATCCCAGCTCGTTTCACAAAAACGAGATGGAATTGAAACGCAAAGCGGGAAATACGACCGCAAAAAAGCCCGAAACTTTCGCTCCTAATCGAATCGGATGGCTTTGACCGGAGAAATTTTGGTAATTATATAAGAAGGAATCAATAAAACCAAAAGACAAACCAAAACAGTTCCCAAGTTTAAGGCTACTATATAAGGTATATCAATGGCGACTGGCGCCTGGGTAACATAATAGTTTTCAGGATTTAGTTTGATTATTCCAAAATACTTCTGAATCAACAACACACCAATTCCGATAAGATTACCGAAAAGGAGTCCGCGAAGAATTAAATAGCCGGCGTTGTACAAAAATATTTTGCGGATGCTCCAATTGTTGGCACCAACCGCTTTTAAAATTCCTATCATTTGGGTGCGTTCCAAAATAAGAACCAGCAACGCTACTACCATATTAATGGTGGCCACCACAATCATGATAATTAAAATCACTACAATATTAAAATCGAAAAGTTTCAGCCACTCGAAAATGTTGAAATATTTCTCTTCTATTGTCACACTATTATAGGTGGGTGGAATTTCGGTATAAATTTCCTCGCCTTTTTCTTTTATCTTCGAAAAATCATCCACAAAAACCTCAAAAGCCCCTACCTGATCTTTTTGCCATTTATTGATGCGCTGAATGTGACGAATATCTCCTATTATATAGGTAGCATCAAACTCCTGGAAGCCGGAATTGTAAATCCCCACAATTTTAAAATTACGAAGATTGGGCAACTTGCCTTCTTCCTTCATAAAAAAAGTATTGAATTTATCGCCCACTTTCAATTGAAGTCGGCTCGCCAGATATTCGGACAGGATGACTTCCGGATTTAGATTTGATTTTAAATTCGGAATCCTACCCTTAACAATATACTCCTGAAGGTTTTCCCACTGAAAATCTTTCCCCACGCCTTTGAACACAATTCCTTCAAAGGCTTTTTCCGTACGGATGATTCCCGCTTTGGTTGCTACCGCCTGAATATGACTGATTCCTTCAATATTTTTAAACTTCGGATAGAAATTCTGATGCAGTGAAATGGGCTCGACGCTGACTTCCGATTGGTTGTCGTCATAATTGGTAATAATCACATGACCGTTGAAAGCCGATACCTTTTGGCGTATTTTTTGCTGCAAACCCATACCGGTCGCAATGGAAACGATCATCATGACCATTCCGATGGCAATGGCTGCTATGGCAATTTTTATAATTGGCGCAGATATACTACTTTTATAGTTTTTAGTAGTAATAAGTCTTTTAGCAATAAAATATTCTAATTTCAAAGTATATGATTTCAAATTCGGTTTTCAAAAATACAGTTTTATTCTTGTTTTTATCGATAGTCGCCTGCGGAAATTCCGTTAAGACACAAGAGAAAAAGGAAAAGAAAAAAGAAGAAATCCTTTCAACGAACCTAAAACCGATATCCGAAATTATTACCGGAGCACAAAATACCGATGCATACCTTCCGTTATTGAAAGATAAAAAAGTAGGCGTTGTGACCAATCAGACCGGCATTTTGTCTGAGAAAGTCCATTTGGTGGATTTTATGCTGGAAAAGAAAATAGGCGTTCAGAAAATTTATGCTCCCGAACACGGTTTTCGCGGCACTGCTGATGCCGGAGAATTAATTAAAGATGGAAAAGACACTAAAACCGGTTTGCCGATTATTTCCCTTTACGGGAACAACAAAAAACCCAAACCGGAGCAACTGGGAGGAATTGACATCATGGTTTTTGACTTACAAGATGTGGGCGCTCGTTTTTACACCTATATATCATCTTTGCATTATGTGATGGAAGCCTGTGCGGAAAACAATATTCCGTTAATCGTTTTAGATCGTCCAAATCCGAACGGTGGAATTGTTGACGGTCCCGTTTTAGAAAAAGAGTTTACGAGTTTTGTGGGCATGCACCCTATTCCGGTTTTGCACGGTATGACGATTGGCGAGTATGCGAAAATGATTAATGGCGAAAAATGGCTGAAAAACCAAATTCAATGTGAACTGACTGTGATTCCGTGTTTGCATTACAACCGAAACATGCCTTACAGTTTGCCGGTAAAACCATCGCCCAATTTACCCAACGACCAGGCCATTAATTTGTATGCGAGTTTGTGTTTGTTTGAAGGCACCAATGTAAGTGTGGGAAGAGGCACAGACAAACAATTTCAGGTTTACGGTTCTCCGTATTTACCTATTAGCAATTACAGTTTCACTCCTAAACCAAACCTTGGCGCCAAAGATCCGGTTCACAACGGCCAAATTTGTTTTGGAGAAGACTTATCTAAAATCGAAAAAGTAAAACAATTGGAACTAAAATGGTTGATTAAAGCCTTTCACACAACGGCAATGCCAAAAGATAAGTTCAAATTTTTCAATGATTTCTTTACGAAACTGGCCGGAACCAAAACGCTGCAACAGCAAATCGAGTCGGGAACTTCGGAAATCGCGATTCGAAAAAGCTGGAACAAGGGCATCAATGAGTTTAAAACCATGCGAAAACCCTACCTTATATATGGTGAATAAAAAAAGAGCTCTTTCAGAGCTCTTTTTTTATTCCTTTATTTCCTGACCAAACTGTAATAAGTAGCCGTTATGATTGTAAACGGCAAATTCCCGCATACCTCATTCGAAGCTTTCGATCTCATAACAAATTTTGCATTTGTCTTTTATGGGGTTCCAAGATATCGAACAAACGGGTTGGATTTTTTGCCATAATCGTTCTTTTATAGCGGTAATTTCTTTTTCATTTCTTCCACAATATTGTAAGCTGCCGGGCAAATGGCTACATTTTTCAGTGTCAGATCAGAAATCTGCTGAAACTTTTTTCGGTCGGTGTGTGGAAATTCACGACAGGCTTTTGGGCGTACCTCGTAAATCATGCAATAATTTTCCGCATCCAAGAAAGTACACGGCACACTTTGCAGCACATAATCTTTGTCTTCATCGATTCGCAAATACTGATCGATAAACTGTTGAGGCTTTAAACGAAGGTGTTTTGCAATACGCTCGATATCGGCCAACGTAAAAAGCGGCCCGGTGGTTTTACAGCAATTGGCACATTCCAGGCAGTCCGTTCGTTTGAATTCGGCATCGTGCAAGTCCTGCATTACGTAATCCAGATTTTTGGGTGTTTTCTTTTTCAGCTTATCGAAATACTTTTTGTTTTCGTTATGCTTATCTTTGGCCAACTTTTGGATTTCGTTTAAAGACGGTTTTAACATTTGTACATTCGGTTATTCGGTTATTCGAAAAACAACGTTGCAAAATTACTCAATTCGCTTAAACAAACGACCACATTAACAAATAAACAAACATGAAAGACCTGTTCGGAAAAGCCATATTGGATTATCAAACCAACAATTCACCTGAAGATTTAATTACGGAAACCTCCATATCGGAAGCCGATGAAATGAGTGTTGCCTATTTGTTCCGCGGTTATGCCGAAATGCCAAAAATGGAACAAAAAGCTTTAACGCTGGCGAAAGGAAAAGTATTGGATGTGGGTTGTGGCGCGGGTAGTCACGCTTTGTATTTGCAAAATGAGCGTAATTTAGACGTAACTGCCATAGATATTTCGGCCAATGCGGTAAAAGCCTGTGAACTGCGTGGGGTAAAAAAAGCCTTAGTGCAAAATGTGATGAAACTCGAAAACGAAACATTCGACACTATTTTACTGATGATGAACGGAGCCGGGATGTGTGGGAAGCTGAATAAAATATCCGGATTTCTTCAAAAACTGAAATCGCTACTGAGCGAAAACGGTCAGATTTTATTGGACAGTTCCGATATCATTTATATGTTTGATGAAGATGAAGACGGCGGAAAATGGATTCCATCGGACAATGACTATTACGGGGAAGTGATTTTTAATATTTCGTATAAAGGAGAAAAAGAAGAACCTTTCGATTGGATGTATATTGATTACAATACGTTGCAGAATGCTGCTCATGCCAACGGATTGCAATGCGAATTGCTTTTGGAAGGCGAACATTTCGATTATCTGGCAAAACTGACACATGCCTAAATAAAAAATCCCACCTTGTTTAACAGGTGGGATTTTTTTATTGTTTAATGCGACTATTGCATGTATTTCATCATCATGCCTTGTAGGCCCATTGCCCATTCTTGGCTGGCTGCCATATTTTTCTCGGCAATAACACCTGATTTTTCAGTCATTTTTTTTCCAACCGGCGTTTCATAAAATTTTAAAATCGCTTTTACGTCTTCGTGCGTGTACTCTGTCATCATTACACCAGCCATTTTATCATACAAAGAAGGCAGTGTCGATTCAAATTCCACCAAAAAGGCCGCTTGTTTTTCTTTTGGAACCATTTTCAGGATCTGATCTTTGGCCAATTTCATCTGACCTGCCGAACCCGTAAGTTCAATCATTTTTAATACATCTTTTTTGAATGCCTCATTTGTTTGGGCCATTCCTAAATTCGCTACTAAAACAAGTGCGAACGTTACAATTAGTTTTTTCATTGTTTTGTTGGTTGATTATAAAAAATTATGGAATATTCAAATATTTATGGGTTTGTAAAGATACGCGCCATTTTGGATTTTGCATCACATAATCGACAATTAATGGGGTCATTTCTTCTTTTTTGCTCCATTCGGGCTGTAAAAACAGGATGGCGTTTTCGTTCACTTTTGCCGCCTGCTCTTCGGCGAATTGAAAATCGTGTTTGTTATGGATGATGACTTTCAGTTCGTGAGCAATTTCATAGGCTTCAGCCACCGGAAGTTTTGTTTTTTTCGGGGAAAGACAGAACCAATCCCAGGTACCCGAAACCGGATAGGCGCCCGATGTCTCGATGTGTACACGAAGATTTTGGTCTTTTAGTTTTGCCGTCAGTACGCTCATGTCCCACGTTAAGGGTTCTCCACCGGTTACTACAACGGTTTCGGCATATTTTTTGGCGTTGGCTACAATAACATCCGTGTTTGTGGGCGGATGCAGCTCGGCATTCCAGCTTTCTTTTACATCGCACCAGTGGCACCCCACATCGCAACCACCGATTCTAATAAAATAGGCTGCCGTACCGGTATGGTATCCTTCGCCCTGAATGGTATAAAACTCCTCCATTAAAGGCAACATTTCGCCTTTTTCCACCGCAATTTGTATTTCTTTCTTTAACATTTGTATTTTAAATAGTCTGCAAAGATAGTTATTTTACCAATGATTCCCGACAATTCGATTTGTTTCCTTTTTAGCCCTGATGGAAGCGGCATCCTTTTTTTGGTGGCAAAGCTATCATGCTGAGCTTATTCAAGTACTCTCGATGCCACCGAAAAAAGATATAGCGTACAGCAGGAATAGGGTTGGCAAAAACACACCAACCATTCGCTCCCAAAAAAAAACCGACAACTTTCGTCATCGGCTTTTTAATTTATATCAGAAAAACTTATGCTTTAAGTGCTTTTAAGGTTTTTGTTGCATAAACATTGGCAGGATCGATTACCAATAATTTCTCAAGGTTTTCGATGGCTTTTACTTTTTCTGCATTATTAGCGTAGTGAGCACCAACGAATGTGTACGCCTCAATTAAATTTTTCTTCACCACTGGTTTTGCTTTTTCAGCTTCTCCTTTGGCATTTACCAATTTCACATATTCTTCATAGCTGGCAAGTGCAATTTTTTTAGATTCTGGTGTATCCATTGCTTCGTTGGCTCTTGCTTTGAACAAATGAGCATCCTGAGTGGCAGGGTTCAATTCGATTACTTTTGAAAAAGCGGCATCGGCTTTCACCAATTGATCTTTAGGTGATGTTTTCGGATCGTAATCGAAATACAATGCATAACCCAAATAGAAATTATCCGCAAAGAAGTTTTTCGATTTTGGATTTTTGATGGCTACTTCAAACAATTTAGTTGCGTTTTTGTATAATTTTTCTTTGAACATTTTTTGTCCAAGAGAATTTAATTCACTCGCAATTACCGGATCTTTTTCTACAGCTCTGTTCAATTCGGTCACCCCTTCATTGAAAATTTTCTCATCATAGGTTCCATCGGCTTTTTTAGCCTCTGCCATTTTGGTCAATCCCAAATAAAGGTAATCTCTGGCGATGATTCTTTTTGGTTCCACTTTAGCGAAAAATTCAGTAATCGCTTTGGAACTTTCCGCGAAGTTTCCGTTTTCATAAGCGGCATATCCCAAATAACGTAAAATACGCGGATTCACATTATCCAGTTTCTTCATTTCATTCGCTTCCGCTTCCAAGGCTTTGTAATCTTTGGCTAAGATTAAAAAATCGGCATGACGCATACGGGATTCTAAAGAATAATCGGTTAAGCTCATGTATTTTTCATAGTACTGTAACCCTTTCTTGATGTATTCGTCGTATTTGGCCGGTTCATTGCTTCCCCAGAAATAATACGTTTCAGCCAATTCACGGTAAGCAGGACCGAAATTCGGATCGGTAGTGATTACACCGTTCAGCAATTTAACAGCATCGGTGAAGTTTTTAGCACTTTTATTAATCGCTGCATATTTAACGCGTGCAATTAATAACGATTTATCAAAATCATAAGCGGTTTCATACGCTCTGAATGCCTCTCCCGCATTTTTATCTCCAAACTGAGCGTCTCCCAAAGTTAAAAAAGCCACAGGATTTTTGTCTTCAATCAGCAATGCCTTATTGGTCACTTCGATTGCTTTTTTATAATCCGGGTTTTCAGAATTGTTATACGCTTTGGCAATCAGCAACAATTCTTCAACATCTTTTTTCTTGATATTGGCAGCCGCTTTGTCAAAGTTGGCTTGTGCTGCAGCCGTTTTTTTACTGTCTAAGTCAATTTGACCTAAACCGATATAATTTAAAGTTCCTTTGTCTTTTGCGGCCAATCCTTTATTAAAAATCGCGGCAGCGGAATCAGTTTTACCTTCTCTAAGGTATACATCCCCTAAGTAAAAGAAGTTTTTTCCGTTATCCGGACTTGATTGCACTAATCCTTTTAATATCTTTTTTGCCTTGTCGTATTGTTCCGCATCAATAGCTTTTTTTGCCTGCGATAAATCCTGTGCAAAAGCTGCCGTTGAGATAACAGACAATAATAAACTTAAAACTTTAGCATTTTTCATTTCTAAACACATTTTATGGTTATTCAATATTTTATTCAACTTCATCCCTTACCGAAATTTGTCTGGTAGGAAAATGAGTGGGAATCAACCCGGATTTCAAAACAATTCGTTGTCCTTGTTGTCCTGCAATATAAGAAGCAAAACCCATGCCTAAACCAGTTGACCCCTGAAAATTTAACAAATACAATTTCCGGATTACCGGATAACTCCCATCTGCAATATTAGTTTGGTTCGGTTTAATAAACTTGTTTTTTGCGTTAATTTTAACATTTTCAACTGCCAACACTTTAACTTTTGAAGTATAAGGCAGCAAATCATCTGTAGGTTGTAACAACCAATTAATCCCTATAATCCCAATGGCACCTTCATTTTCGGTAACGTATTTAATTACCTCTTTATTGGAATTAACGGAAAAAACATTTTGTTTGGGCAACTCTTTTATTCCTGCTAACATTTTTAATTCTCTGACCGTACTTGAATTGGGATTATCAAAAACCAGCGTTTTTATTTTCCCGTTAGAGGATCCTTTCAGTACTTGTAAAACATCGTTCAACACGATGGTAGAATCACTCTGATTGGCATTTCCAACAAAAGCCACAGCATCTTTGGCAAATTCCGTTACTCTGGGATAAACTTTTTTTGTGTTGTTGTAATAGTTGATTTCCGTGGAATCCAAATCTTTTGCCAAAATGGCAATGCGTGCTTTGTCCTTTTGGATCATCTGGATGATTTCATTTTCCGGTTTACTGATCAGATTTACCTTAGCGCGTTTGTATTCGTTTTCAAAAAGAATCGCCAGATCTTCCACCAGAGGAAAAATGGTTTCGTCCACCAAAATCGTTGTTGAACCGGCTACAGCAGTTTCTTTAGTAGTAGCGGGATCAGAAGGTTTCTTTTTACAGCCGTTAATTGAAATCAGCAGTGAAGCAATTATAACGGCAAAAAAAACATTTTTTTTCATATTTTTTTAAAACTTAAATTATCGCACTCTTACAGTTATCGGCAAAGAAAACTTACAACGAACTGGTCTGCCTTCAAGTAAACCCGGAATCCAACGCGGCATGGACTGCATGACACGAATTGCCTCTGTACCGGCTCCAAAACCAGGGTCACGCAACGCTTTAATTTCAGTAAAACTCCCGTCCTTTTCGACTACAAATGTCAGCATTATACGCAACTGAACAATTGAGCTATTAGGAACGTTAGGTGTTTTAAACGCTTTGGCAAAATCGGAATAGAATTTCTGTATTCCTCCTTCAGGCGCAGCAGCAACATCTACTAACGTATAAATTTGTTCGTTGCTACGATTTTCAACAGACGTTAAATTTTGCGCTTTACCACTTTGGGCAAGAATCATAAGAAACAAAGCGATAATTATTCTTTTCATTTACTCTTGTGATTGTTGCAAACGCACAAAACGTATTGCAGCATAAACAATTAAAATAGTCCCTAAAATCATTCTTCGGGTATACGATATTTCTACCGGCATACTTTTCCAGACAAACAAAGTTACGCCTAAAAAAATATACAATCCTAAAAAGACAAGTCCTAAAACAAACAGAAATCGCTGTTGTGGCGATTTCTGTTTAAAATTTTGAAATATTTTCATACTACTGTGCTACCTGAATAGTAATCGGTAATGTAAACTGCGATCGTACTGGGCGACCATTTTGGATTGCTGGTTTCCAAGCCGGCATGTTTTTCAAAACACGAATAGCTTCTTTACCTGCACCGTATCCAGGATCTCTTAATACTTTCACGTCTGTAAAACTTCCGTCTTTTTCAACAACGAAACTTAACATCACACGGATTTGAGTAATCCCTTCGTCAACTTCAGGAGCTACGAACGAATTGGCAAACTTCTTATAGAAGCCTTGCATACCTCCTGCAGGTCCCGCTTGTACTTCTACCGCTACATAAACTTTGTTATCGTCGACAATTTCAGCATTTTTATCTCCTTCACCAGTAGGTTGGTCGATAACAATTTCTGCGTTTTTATCTCCTTTAACATCTTTTTGTCCCGGATCTGCATCCTTTAAGTCTTCCACAGTAGGTGGATCCTCATCACGAACCAATTCCTTTTTCACTACCTCTGGCGGTGGAAATTTCACCTGATCGTTCACCGATTTAGGTGGTTCAGGTGGTGGTGGTGGTGGCAAATCTTCTTTTGGTGGCGGCGGTAATAATGCTGTTTCAACAATTTTATCCTTACTTTCCTCTTCTCCTTTAGCCAATTTCTCGTCAATAATGTTTTTAATCACTGGACCTGCAATTGCAGCAGCAAACAAAAACGCACCGATTAGTAAAGCTCTTGTAGTAGTTTTTGGATTTTCAGAACGCAACTGATAAGCACCATAGGCCTTGTTACGGCCTTCAAAGACCATATCAATCCACTCGGTGTTAAATATGTTTAATTTTGACATAATTTTAATTTTTAATGATTGAAAAGAGATTATTTAGTAAACAATCCTTCTTTTTCTAACATTGCGTTTTCTTCCGGAGTAATGTCAACGATCGCATAAGTCGGAACTTTAGCGATAGCCATCTCATCCAATACATCCACTAAGTTTCTGTATGTGGATTTCTTACTAGCCTTGATAAGAACGATTAACCCTTTTTTAGGATCACCATACTTACTCAAAACCGTTTTCTCTTTGTCTAACAATTCCTTTCTGATGCCGTTTTTTCCGTAACCTACTTTCGTTGGTCCTTCTATTGGACTATCCGGCAAACCATAATACCAAACAATTTGGTTTTTTTCACCCAACAACAAAGTCATTGTTCGGTCATCGGCAACATCCAATTGTTCCTGCTGGTCTTTTGGTTTGTCTTCTTTGTCCGGCATTGCCAAGTTCATGGACTGTGGTTTCGACAATGAAGTCGTTAGCATGAAGAAAGTAATCAAAAGGAATGCCAAATCCACCATCGCTGTCAAATCGACACCGGCGTTTTGTTTCTTACTCCTTACATGACCTTTCTTTTTGCCACCGCCGCCATCGCCGCTATTTAATTCTGCCATTTTACAGTATTTTTTTTAATTAAAAATCATCACTTCTTAAACCGGTTACCAAGAAAAACTTGTTTACCTTCTGTTGCTGTAAAATATCGATTACTTTTTTAATAGTAGGATATTCTTCTTTCGCATCACCCTTGATTGCAATTTTCAATTCCGTCTGATGAACGTCTTTTGCTGCCATACGAGCTGCCAAAACCCATTCTCTCAACTGATTATCCAATGAATCATAAGGAATCCCCGGCTGAACACCCGGCTTATTTCTCTCGTCACCTTTCAGTGCAATCAATTGTTTAAGATTTCCAACAGGAACTCCAAAACCATCAATCAAAGAAAAACGCTTGGTTTCGTCCTCAGTAAATGTTACACTGTATTTTTCAGCAATATTTCCCAAAGCCTCTCTTCGAAGATCTTGACCGGTAATTCCGAAGAATACTTTTTTATCTCCTACTGTAATAGTAGCCAAATCCGTATCCGGTAATTTGGTTTCTCTGGTAGAAGCCGGCGTATCAACAGGAAGTGGCTCGGGTATTTTAGCTGTAGATGTCATAACGAAGAAAGACAATAATAAGAACGCTACGTCACACATAGCCGTCATATCAATCTTCGTACTCTTTTTTGACATTTTTACTTTTGCCATTTTCTTTTGGTTTTAGTCACAATTCAACAACATCCGAAACGGATAGCCAAATTGCAACAAATTAATAATTAACTCTCTTTATCGTGTAATTATACACGAGCTTTCATACGTCTGTAAGCTTGCGTGATAGCAAAACCAGCCTCGTCGATAGAGTAAGTTAATTTATCAATTTTAGAAGTAAACACGTTGTACATGATAATTGATAATGTAGAAGTACCAATACCTGTCGCTGTATTAATAAGCGCCTCAGAGATACCTGTTGCTAACGCAGCCTGGTCAGGAGCACCTGCAGCAGCTAATCCGGAGAACGCTTTAATCATCCCCGATACCGTTCCTAACAATCCCATTAACGTACCAATAGATACTAACGTTGCAATGATAGTCATGTTTTTCTCTAACATTGGCATCTCCAAAGAAGTAGCTTCTTCAATTTCTTTTTGAATTGTTTCAGTCGCTTTTTCGCTGTCGAAACCTTCTTTTTTCACTTCTTGATATTTAGTCAAACCAGCTCTAACCACGTTAGCAACTGAACCTTGTTGAACATCACACTCAGCAATAGCTTCATCAATTTTACCTTGACCGATTAAAACCTGTACGTTTTTAACAAAACTTTCTACATTTCCTTTTCCTGCAGCTTTACTAATAACGAAGAATCTCTCAAAAGAGAAAACAACCGCCATTAAAAACAATCCCATTAACGCAGGTACGATAAATCCTCCTTTATAAACCATTCCTAAATAGTTTCCTGGTAGCGGGTGACCAGTATTGTCTCCATTTTCAAAGTTTGATGGGTGACCCATTACGAATTTCCAAACAAGGAATCCGATTACTAAACAGATTACAATTGCTAAACCTGCAAACAAGTTTGACCCTTTAGAGCTAGCTCCATTTTCAACAGTTTCGTTAGATACGTTTGTCATTTTTTTAATTTTTAGTTTTTTCGATTTATTTAACTGTTCTTATACACACAAAATATATATAAGTGTCGCAAATTTATGTTTTTAGAATAAATAAAAAAACAAAATCGCTTTTTTTTACGGCTGTTTTGCAATTTATTTAACCCTGTAAAGACGTTTTGTTTTAAATCGTTTACCCTATATTAACACAAGTTTAATTTTATAACGCTTTATTGTTAATTTTATTCTTATTCTAATTTAGAATTTTTCACAATTTATTAAAAAAATCCAATTTTGAGTACATTTATTACTATTATATTTGTGAATAAAATCATTCTTACAAGAAAAACACTTTCAGTATATGTCAAACATGAATTTTTCAGAACATATTAATTCCGGATACAACTGCAGTGGTGACCACATTATTTTGGGCGGGGCTATACTAAACGGAGAAGCAATTCCGGATACCCCAATTAAAATACCGCTCAAAACCATTAACCGTCACGGACTCATCGCCGGGGCCACCGGTACGGGGAAAACAAAAACCATTCAGGTATTGTCCGAACAATTGTCGCAAAACGGAATTCCGGTGCTGATGATGGATATTAAAGGTGATTTTTCAGGAATCGCGGCCAAAGGGGAAGAAAAACCTTTTATTACCGAACGCCATGCTAAAATCGGCATCCCTTATGAAACCAAAGCCTTTCCGGTTGAATTAATGACATTATCCGAACAAAACGGAGTGCGTTTACGAGCTACCGTTTCGGAATTCGGACCGGTATTATTTTCCAGAATTCTGGATTTGAACGACACTCAAGGCGGTGTAGTGGCTGTTATATTCAAATATTGCGACGACAATAAAATTCCGCTTTTGGATTTAAAAGATTTCAAAAAGGTTCTGCAATACGCCACCGATGAAGGAAAAGACGAATTCGAATCCAATTACGGAAGGATTTCCACTGCCTCCACCGGTTCTATTTTGAGAAAAGTCATCGAATTGGAACAACAGGGTGCTGACGTCTTTTTTGGCGAGTTATCCTTCGACATCGATGATTTGATGCGCATCGACGAAAACGGCAATGGCTACATTAATATTATCCGTCTGACCGACATTCAGGACAAACCCAAACTGTTTTCAACTTTTATGCTGAGCCTATTGGCCGAAGTCTATCAGCAGATGCCGGAAATTGGCGACAGCGGAAGACCGGAATTGGTTATTTTCATTGATGAAGCCCATCTGATTTTCGACGAAGCAAGCAAAACACTGCTGGATCAGATTGAAACGATTGTAAAACTGATCCGTTCCAAAGGTATCGGCGTGTATTTCATCACCCAAAATCCTACTGATGTTCCGGCTGGCGTTTTAGCGCAATTAGGCTTGAAAATCCAACATGCCTTACGTGCCTTTACCGCGAATGACCGAAAAGCCATTAAAATGACAGCTGAAAATTATCCCTTATCTGATTTTTACAAAACCGAAGACGTGATTACACAACTCGGTATCGGAGAAGCATTTGTTACTGCATTGAATGAAAAAGGGATTCCAACGCCACTGGTAGCCTGCATGATGCGCGCACCCATGAGCCGAATGGACATTTTAACCGATGCCGAAATCAACGCCATTACCAGCAACTCTAAACTGGTAAAAAAATACAATCAGGTTATTGACAATGAAAGCGCTTATGAAATTTTATCGGAAAAAATAGAAAAAGCAACAGAACAGGCTGAAGCAAAAGAAACGGCAACGGCGCAGGAGAAAAGTAAAAAAGAGGAACCCAGCACCGCTGAAGTAATTGGCAAATCCGTTACTAAAGTGGTTACAAGTGCATCATTTATCAGAGGAGCGTTTGGAATTTTAATGAAATTACTCAAAAAATAATGAGAGCTTTTTTTACCATCGGCTTATTGATTTTATCCAATGTCTTCATGACACTCGCATGGTACGGCCATTTAAAGTTCAAAGAACTGAAGTGGTTTGAAAACGCTGGCTTAATCACCATCATCCTTATCAGTTGGGGACTGGCGTTATTTGAATACTGTTTTCAGGTACCGGCGAATAAAATAGGTTTTGAAGGAAACGGAGGACCGTTTACACTGATGCAGCTAAAAGTGATTCAGGAAGTAATCACCTTAATTATTTTTGTTATTTTCTCGATGCTGTTTTTCAAAAATGAAACGTTCCGTTGGAATCACGCCGTAGGCTTTTGTTTCCTTGTGTTGGCGGTATATTTTATATTCAAAAAATAATGTAGTCCAATGAAAAAATATTTTATCCAAAACAACCCTTTTGTAGTTCCTACGACTGACAGCAAAGTTATCGAAGAACACCATGGCTTGGCAACAACCAACAACAAGGAAATTTCCATTGCCCACATGATAGCACCGCCCGGTTGGAGCGAACCCTTTCAAACCCCTGAATTTGATGAATACACCTATATCATCAAAGGAAAAAAACAATTTATTATTGATGGGGAAACCGTGATTTTAGAAAGTGGTCAGTCGATAAAAATTGAAAAAAATACCCGTGTACAATATTCCAATCCGTTTGCCGAACCCTGCGAATATCTTGCGGTTTGTACTCCGGCTTTCAGCATGGATTTGGTTCATCGGGAAGCATAAAAAAGAGGCTTATGCCTCTTTTATTTTTTCAACAATTCCAATATTCTTTGCTCGATTACTTCGGTTTCCCAGATTTGCTCAATGCTTTCCATATTCAGAATTTCTTCCATAATCCGGTTTTGCTTATCACCTTCTGCTAATGCTTCTGAATACGGCTGATGGCTAAAAGTAACCCGACTGTACAACGGAACCCATTTGTCCGGATGTTTGTCTGAGAACCATTTTTCTATCTTTTTCTGCAAATGAAATTTAGCATCGGCAGTTTTCGAACTCATCTCCATAAAATTGCGATAGGAAAGTTCGGCGATCGCGTCGGCATTCGGTTTACGGGACTCCTGATATTCTTTAAAAATTCGCTTCCAGTCATCGCCATATTTCTCCATCAGCTGACTCAATATCGTAATATCTTCAAAACCGGCATTCATTCCATGCCCGTAAAACGGAACAATAGCATGTGCTGCATCTCCGATTAACGCAACTTTATCCTCATAAGTCCACGGATAACATTTCATCGTCACGAGATAACTGGTTGGGTTTTTAAAGAAATCTTCCACTAAATCAGGAATAACATCTTTGGTATCGGGAAAATGTTTGGCAAAAAATGCGACTAAGGTTTCTTTGTCTTTTAGGTTTTCAAAAGAATTTTCCCCTTCGTGCGGCATGAAAAGGGTACAGGTAAATGTTCCGTCAGGATTGGCCAATCCCATTAGCATGAATTCCCCTCTGGGCCAAATGTGGAGCGAATTTTTATCGATTTTATGCGTTCCGTCTTCATTGGCCGGAATGTGAAGTTCCTTGTAACCCACACGGATAAAATCCTGCGAATAGTTAAACATACTTTGGCGTTGCATGCGGTGGCGGACTCTTGAAAAAGCTCCATCCGCACCAAAAACCATATCGTAATCCAGCTCTTCCCACTCGCCTCTTTCGGTATCTCCTTCATGCAGTGTTGCCGTTGCCAGCGTAACATCCCACACTTTTTTATTGAAGAAAAATTCCACTCCGGCAGCTTCGGCCAAATCCACCATTTTACGATTGAGTACTCCTCGTGATAATGAAAAAATTGCTTCGCCGTCTTTTCCGTAGTACTGATAACTCAATTCCTTGTCCAGCATGTGAATGGCACGCTTGTCTACCGGAATTCCGATTTTTTTAATCTCATCATCCAAACCGATTTCCTGCAAAGTTCTCCAGCCTCGGTCGGACATTACCAAATTTATGGAACGTCCTGAAAACGCAACATTTCTAATATCCGGACTTCTGTCGTAGACATGTACAGTATGACCTGCTTTTTTGAGGTAAATTGCCAATAGCGTTCCTACTAATCCAGAACCGACTACGGCTATTTTTTGGGGAGTTTGCATTGCAGAATTAACTTTTTACAAATTTATGTTTTTTCAATGAATGTGGAGTTCTTTTTGGATTTATTTGCTTTGAAAACGAGTCCGATACCTAAAATAAAAAAGTGCATCTATTTAAGATGCACTTTAAAAAATGACGAAACTATTTATTTTTTCTTATTTTCATCGATGATGGCTCCTGTACCGGCACCAACTCCGGCACCTGCAACCCCACCAATGATAGCGCCTTCGGCTTTTTTATCACTTACAATCGCTCCGGTTACCGCTCCTACTCCGGCTCCAATCAATGCTCCTTTGGCTGCACCACTCATTTTTTTTCGGGGAGCTGTCGATGTGTTCGATTGCGGATTGGTATTGTTTACCACAACAACTTCTTTTTTACTGCTTTCGGCCATTCGTACCGAATCGATTATTCTTTGTTTTTCCATTTCCATCTTCATCGAATCAATGGCAGCTGTTTGTACCGTCAGTTCCTGATTTTCTTTCTGCATGTCTTTACAAGAAACCAGTGCAAAGAAACTTATCCCTATTATCAATAACCTTTTCATAACATTTAACTTTAAAATTACATTACAAAGTAAGCTCTTGAAACCTTAAGAAATGTTACAGGATTTTCGGGAAAGTTTATATTTTTTCAACATACAAAAAAAGCGAACCTTTTACAGCTCGCTTTCTTCTTGTTTATCTGTTGAATTGTATTTTCTTTCCTACCGCTAGTTTTTGAGATTTAGCAAAAACACCACACATATGGAACAACATTCTGGCCCCTACATTTCCATCCCAATCATCGTCACCCGGAGCGACCTCTACCAAATCAAATCCAATAATTTCTTTATTAGTTTCAGCCAAGCGACTTAACAAATAAGCTGCCTGCTCATAGGAGAAGCCTCCAGGAACCGGTGTTCCCGTATTCGGACAATACCAAGGATACATTCCGTCGATATCAAACGAAACTGCAACTTTTTCCGGTAATGAAGCAATGATTTGGTCGCATTGCGCTTCCCATGTTTTTCCTTCAAACGTTTCCTGTTTTAAATCCATATCGGTATGTACTAAAACACGATCTTTCAGGGCAACTTCCACTTCCTGCTCGCAGAAATCACGAATACCCACCTGAACGATTTTTGAAATCTGAGGAATCTGTAATGCGTTATACATAATTGATGCATGGGAATAGGTAAATCCTTCATAAGCGATACGCAAATCCATATGTGCATCCAGATGCAGAATTCCAAAACTATCATATTTCGCTGCCAATGCCTGATAATAGCCCAATGGCGTACTATGATCGCCGCCTAAAAGCGCAACTTTTTTACCTTGGTTCATCCAATGCAAAACACGGTCTTTCACTTCGGCATTCATCTCCTTACAAGCCAAGTTGATTTTATCCAAATCCGATTGTAACGGCGGAAAAGCAGAAACATCTTCCCCTGCTTCCAGAGCTTCTATAATCGGCTGTGCCAATCCTTTGAATTTATGGGAATTCTTACTCCAATGCGCCGGAGCTTCATCCATATAAATCCCAAGTTTCCACAATTCCGGAAATTCCTGATGGTTTAAATCCACCTGAAAAGAAGCATCCATAATCGCTTCAGGGCCTTCCGAAGCACCAGCCCCGTAACTCACCGTCACTTCCCAAGGCACGGGAACAATGATAATTTCACTTTGTTCCGCTGAAAAAGGCAATCCAAAAACGGTTGCATCTGCCAAGCCGGGTTGACTCGGGTCAAAATTCTCTAAAATCTGTTCTTTTGTCATGATGTGTTTACTGCATAATTTTGAACTGCAAAGATACCTTATTTCACAAAAAAAGCCGAACGTTTTGTCCGGCTTTTGGAATATAAAATTAGCGTTGTTATTGTTTCACAAATTTATGAGACACTTTTGCATTGACAAAATAAACGGTATAAACCCCATTGGCCAATTTTGAAATATCAAGCACGGATTCGTTGGTAACCAACGCGCGCTGCATTACATTTTGTCCAAGCATGTTGTAAATTTCCACTTCTTCATTATCGAAGTTATCCCCTTTAATCGTGATGGTCGAAGAAGCCGGATTAGGATAAATCATAAAAGTGTTTTTAACGAAATCATTCACTCCTAAATTGGATTGTACAACTAAGCTGAAATTACAGTTTACAGAAGTTCCGCTGGTTGCTGTCATTGTAATTGTATGTGTTCCCACTCCAACTACACTTCCAGGAGTCGGGCTTTGTGTTACAACCGCATCGCAATTTGAGTTGATGGCGTTGGCCAATCCAGAAAAATTGGGAATGGTATAATTTCCGGCTCCGTCAGCCGATACCGTTTGTGTTCCCGGACAATTGATGCGCAAAGGAATTGCTGGCATAACATAACCCGTTGCCGTGAATTTATCGGTAAACACTTTTACATCGGCACAACTGTAATTCATATCGATAGCAGCCTGTCTTACCGCAATAGCCGCATTTTGCTGGTTTGTTGAACTGTTTGTTAATGACAATCCTTCTAAGAAAGCCTTATCTGTTTTCTCGCGACCGATTACATCCCAAATTTTCATTAGGGAAGTAGCCCAGATTTGACCATCAGTATGGATCTGATTCACCAAACCACCGGGATACAAAGCGGTATAATTGGTTATTCTTCCTCCCCAACAGGCATTGTGACCATCCCAGTTAAACATCCAATGATAAGCTGCATCAGAAGAAGTCCACTGACCTAAAGCCCTGCTGTTCGATTGTGCCCAATAATCTCCACTACCTTCGCTTAGACCGTTAACTTGTGACAAAGAACCACCGGTAACCCAATCGTGCAAACCATGCCCCAGTTCATGCCAAATTACATCTCCATCTTCTCCATCGTCTACACATCCTTCTCCAAAAACCAATGTTCCGTTGGTATAATGGGAGTTATCTGCACCATTTTCCCCGGAAGGATCAAACCAAAGCACACCGGAATTGGTTAAAGGTCGGCAAGCAATTCCTAAGGTTTCATTGATGTAGCGCAAACTTTTGTCGGTATGATAAAATACATTGGTTGCTTCGAAAGCATCGTTGTTTCGGTTAAAACTAAAATCGCTGGTGGCTTGCGTAAACAAACCTTTATTGGGGTTCTCCAGATTTTTAATTTCCACATAAGAGCTTTTCAATTTATAAACTCCGGCAGTTAAATCAATTTCAGGCAAGGTTACCGAAGAACGTGCCGCATCCAAAGAAGCGTTTGTCGCATCGTTCCCGTCTACATAATTACCCCCATAGGCAACATGCGCAACCGAAAGCGGGTCGGAACTGTAGACCATTCCCGTGCCGCCTACAAATCCTAAAGCTGTAGCGCTTTCTTTAGGCATAAAATATTTCTGCTCTTTTTTATCTGATACTTTAAAATTGTGATCGTGTGAAGCAGTACAGCTGTTTCCGCAGTAAATCGCTATATCTTTCACGCTGATAATTTCCCCTGAATTAGCATCAACGATGGTTTCCCAGCTTCCGGATTTAGTTTCAAAATTGGCCACTACCCGGTATACTAATTTCGTTGCACCGGTTTTGTTGTAAACAAATAATTTAGTTTCCTGATAAGTTACCATCCCGGAAACCTCTACGGCTTTGTCTGCCAATTCGATAGCTTGTTCTTTGGAAATTTGAGGTATGGTATTGATAACATTTACACTTTTATCAACATTAAAATCGGAATGTGTAATTGCTCCCGAAGGCGAAAAATGAATTACGATTTCCGTATCAAAAACAGGGACTTCATTTATCATCTGCTGAAAGCGCAAAGTTTCCCCTGATACACTTTTGCGAACGAACCGAAGAGACAAGTCACGTTCTGAGGCAAGATTTAATTCTTTCGCATTGGATTTAATCCATTCGCGTGCAGTTTTTTCCTTATCGGATGTTTGGGCGTTCGAAAACAACGAAAACCCCAACAATAAAACTGCCACGCTAAGTAGTTGTTTTTTCATTTTTTGGTTGTTTTTTAGTTAAGTTGTTACAAATAAAACAAAAATATTTGAAATTCAACACTATGTAACTAAAAAACAACCGTATAACTTATTTACAGATACCTTTCTTTAAAATCTGACCGAATTCATACATGTCTTCAAAAGAACAATAAAGTGGTGCCGGAGCCAAGCGGATTACATTGGGTTCACGCCAATCGGTAATTACACCATTTTTCATCAGATACTCAAACAAGTTCCGACCCTGACCATGAAGAAAAACAGACAACTGACACCCTCTTTCTTCTTGATTTGAAGGCGTAATCACTTCGAATTCGGTACCTTCAATCTCTTTGTCCACTTCATGAAGAATGAATTCCAGATAGGCGGTAATCAGATTTCTTTTGGCGATTATTTTTTCCATTCCTATTTCGGAAAACATTTCCACGGAAGCCAAATAAGGCGCTAATGACAATATTGGCAAGTTACTGATTTGCCATCCATCGGCACCGTGAACAGGATCAAAATCCGGTTCCATTTTAAATCGGCGTTCTTTATTATGTCCGTACCATCCGGCAAATCTTGGCAAATCGGCATTATTATGATGTTTTTCATTAATGAAACAACCCGATGCATTACCCGGTCCTGAATTCATGTATTTGTAACTGCACCAAACGGCAAAATCAACGTCCCAATCGTGAAGTTTCAATTCGATGTTTCCGGCGGCATGTGCTAAATCCCATCCCACATACGCTCCCTGTTTGTGTCCCGCGGCGGTAATGGTTTTCATATCAAAAACCTGACCGGTATAGTAATTAACCCCACCAATTAAAACCAAGGCCAACGCATCACCTACCTCTTCAATTTTAGCCAAAACATCTTCCAGACGGATGTTATGCTCTCCTTCGCGGCGCTTAATTTCGACTATGGCATTTTTTGGATCCAACCCGTGAAACTTCACTTGGCTTTGAAACATATACTGATCACTTGGAAAGGCTTTTTCCTCGCAAATGATTTTATATTTTTTTGCAGTGGGTCTGTAAAACGAAACCATCATTAAATGAAGATTTACCGTTAGGGTATTCATCACAGTGATTTCGCAAGGTTTGGCACCTACTATAGCGCTTAACGGAGCCGCAAAACGTTCGTGATAATCCCACCAGGGTTTTTCGGAATAAAAATGACCTTCAACAGCAAGATTGGCCCAATCCGTCATCACCTCATCTACATAGGTTTTTGTACGTTTGGACTGCAATCCAAGAGAATTTCCTGTAAAATAAATCACCTCTTTACCGTTAACTTTAGGGAAAAAGAATTCATCTCTATAGTTTCTCAACTCGTCCTTAGCGTCGAGTTGTTGTGCAAATTCACGTGTATTTTCGAAATTCATCAATCATCTTTTAAAATAGGGGGTAAAAATAAGAAAAAATAAGAATTGGCACTTATATTTAGACGGAAGAATTTTAACGTTTTTATAACACTTTAGAAAATTTCGTTAGGAAAGCCAATCACTTAATCACAATCGAAATCACAATCTTAAATTTTCTTGCTTTTCCTGTTTTCAAGATGTTTTTCAAACAAAAACAACCAAATGATATTTTACGGGACAGATTAATTATATTTGATTTTAAAACCAAATGCACCATGAAATATACTTGTGAGATTGAAATCAATAGACCCATTGAAAAAGTAATTGCTCTGTTCGACAATCCTGACAACCTAAAGAAATGGATGGAAGGCTTAGAGCATTTCGAACACCTCTCTGGAGAAATGGGACAACCCGGTGCAAAATCCCGTTTAAAATTCAAAATGGGAAAACGTGAAATGGAAATGATTGAAACCATAACCGTTCGGAACCTACCCGAGGAATTTTCCGGAACATATCAAATGAACGGTGGATTTAATATTGTGAAAAACAAATTCAGCGTTGTTTCCGAAAACAAAACCAAATACAGTACCGAATCGGAATTTCAATTTAAAAACATTGCCATGAAACTTCTGAGTCTTCTGATGCCGGGACTGTTCAAAAAACAGAGTATGAAGTATCTGGAAAGTTTTAAAAAATTTGTTGAAAGCCAGCCATAAAAAAAGCGTTCGCCTAGGCGAACGCTTTTTTTTATTGTTTATTCTGTGATTATAAAATCAGCATGGCATCACCATAGGAATAGAATTTATATCCTTCCTTGATGGCTTCATCATAGGCTTTACGCATTAAATCGTGTCCGCAGAATGCTGAAATCATCATTAACAACGTAGATTTTGGTGTATGGAAATTCGTAATCATACAATCCGCAACACTGAAATCATACGGAGGGAAGATGAATTTATTCGTCCAGCCTTCAAAAGCATTTAAGGTTCTGGAAGACGAAACCGAACTTTCCATCGCACGCATTGTGGTAGTTCCCACAGCGCAAACACGTTTTTTGTTCACTTTCGCTTTGTTTACGATATCACAAGCCTCTTGAGAAATTTTCAATTCTTCGGAATCCATTTTGTGTTTTGATAAATCTTCCACTTCTACCGGATTGAACGTTCCCAATCCAACGTGAAGGGTAACTTCGGCAAATTCAACACCTTTAATCTCAAGACGTTTCATTAAGTGTTTCGAAAAATGCAAACCGGCAGTTGGTGCGGCTACCGCTCCTTCTTCCTTAGCATAAATAGTTTGGTAACGTTCTGCATCTTCGGGAGTTACTTCACGGTTGATGTATTTCGGAATCGGGGTTTCACCCAATTCCAATAATTTTGCTCTGAATTCTTCGTATGAACCGTCGTATAAGAAACGTAATGTTCTTCCACGGGAAGTTGTATTATCGATAACTTCAGCTACTAACGAATCGTCATCGCCGAAATATAATTTATTTCCGATACGGATTTTTCTTGCCGGATCCACCAATACATCCCAAAGACGTTGTTCGGCATTCAATTCTCTCAACAAAAACACTTCGATTCTTGCGCCGGTTTTTTCTTTATTTCCATAAAGACGTGCCGGAAAAACCTTGGTATTGTTCAGAACCATAACATCGCCTTCTCCAAAATAATCCAAAACATCTTTGAATAACTTGTGCTCGATGGTTTGTGTTTTTCTGTTCACAACCATTAAACGGGCTTCGTCTCTGTTTTCTGCTGGATATTCGGCTAACAATTCTGCCGGAAGGTTAAAATTGAAATTGGATAACTTCATTTTATGTATTTTAAATTGACTGCAAATATACTATCGCGAAAGAGGCGTTGTCAAGTAAATACCTATTTATTTTCAAAAAGAGACCTTAAGACCTACAAATACACAGCTTCATGAATTTCACATTTCCGAAACCAAAAAACCTATCGTTTTTAAATCGTTCCAAAAATCAGGATACGATTTTGAAACCACCTCAGCATCTTCGATAACTAAATTCGTTTTCAACGCTAACGGAGCAAAGGCCATCGCCATGCGGTGGTCCTGATAGGTTTTAATGATGATATTTTCTTCTATATCGGAGGAAGGTTCCAAAGTCAAACTGTCATCTGTTGTCGAAATATTTGCTCCTAATTTGGTCAACTCGTTTTTCAAAGCTTCCAAACGATCGGTTTCTTTTATTTTCAGCGTATGCAAACCGGTTAAATGACAACCGATTCCCAATCCGAAACAGGTCACCGCGATGGTTTGGGCAATATCTGGAGCATTGTTGAGTTGATAATTAACACCCGACAATTGACAATTATGTGTTTTACGCAAAATGATGGTGTTGCTTTCAAACCTTGTTTCCACACCAAAATCCTGATAAATTACAGCCAAAACACTATCGCCTTGCAGACTGTTTTCTTTGTAACTGGACAGCGTAATTTCGGTTCCGATATCGGATAGAGCAATAATCGAATAAAAATAGGAAGCGGAAGACCAATCCGATTCGACGGTTATTTTAGATGCTTCGACTAGTTCAGAATGACTAACACTTATTTTATTACCTGAAAAAGAGGCTTGTACCCCGATTTCATTAAGCAAAGCCAACGTCATTTTGATGTAGGGTACGGAAGTTATTTCTCCTTCTAAAGTCAGCTCCAGACCGTTTTCCAGTTTTGGCGCAATTAAAAGCAATGCGGAAATGTACTGACTGCTCACATCGGCCGGCAAGGTTACCTTATTCTGAATCAGTTTTTTCCCTTTAATTCGCAAAGGGGGAAAACCTTCCTTATTTTCATACTGAATATCGGCTCCAAGTCGGCGCAAAGCCTCCACTAAAATTTGAATCGGACGCTCCTGCATTCGGGAAGAACCCGTTAGCACAACTTCATTTCCTACCTGAACAGCGAAATAAGCGGTCAGAAAACGCATGGCTGTTCCGGCGTGATGAATGTCGATAGTTTTGGTCGGATGCTTCAAAGCCTTCAACATTACTTCGGAATCATCAGAATTGGAAACATTCTCCAAAACCAGATTCGGATACAAAGCCTGCAACAACAACAAGCGATTCGTCTCCGATTTGGAACCGGAAATACAGATTGCAGATTGCAGGTTGCAGGTTGACGAATGAAGAAGGAGTTTCAAAACTATTTTAGTTTTTCGTTGTTATGGTGACGGTCGTGATCGCGTTTGGTTTTTAAATCCAGTTTTTTATCGAAAGCCGCCTGTAAATCGACTCCGGTTTGATTCGCCAGACATAAGACTACGAAAACCACATCGGCCAATTCTTCGCCAAGATCTTTGTTTCTATCACTTTCCTTTTCGGATTGTTCGCCGTAGCGACGGGCAATAATTCGGGCAACTTCCCCTACTTCTTCTGTCAATTGCGCCATATTGGTCAATTCGTTAAAATAACGAACACCGTGGTTCTTAATCCAGTTATCTACTTCAAGTTGGGCATTTTGAATGTTCATTATTCTTTATTTTTTGTATCAATAATTATTGTTACCGGTCCGTCGTTTATCAAGGCTACTTTCATATCGGCACCAAATTCTCCGGTTTGTACTTTTTTGCCCAAATCGGCTTCCATTTGTTTGACAAAACTTTCATATAACGGAATGGCAACATCCGATTTTGAGGCTTTGATGTACGAAGGACGATTCCCTTTTTTGGTGGAAGCGTGCAACGTGAACTGACTTACCACAATTATCTCACCGTCAATGTCTTTTACGGAAAGATTCATCACTCCGTTTTCGTCTCCGAAAATGCGAAGATTGGCAATTTTGGAAGTCAACCAGCAAATATCTTCTGTAGTGGAAGCATCTTCTATTCCGATTAAAACCAATAGTCCTTTTTGAATATCGGCTACTTTTTTTCCTTCAATAGTTACCGATGCTTCGGAAACTCGTTGTATTACAGCTTTCAAATCAAGTGTGAATTAGGATTGCATTATGATTGTCTGGTTCGGTCACTCGCCTCACGATCATCACCGTAAATATCCGAACGATAATGTTCGTCGTCGCCTTCCAGAATCTGAAGATAGCTTTTATAGCGCGACCAGGCGATTTCATCTTTTTCCAAAGCGTCTTTCACGGCACAATGCGGTTCGTCTTTATGCAAACAATTGTTAAATTTACATTGGTCTTTCAACGCAAAAAACTCCGGAAAATAATCTCCGATTTCCTGTTTTTCCATATCGACGATTCCGAAACCGCGAATCCCCGGCGTATCGATAATTTGTGCGCCAAACGACAAATCGAACATTTCAGCAAAAGTGGTTGTATGTTGTCCTTGTTGGTGTTGCTCGGAAATTTTTTTGGTCTTCAGGTTTAAAGTCGGCTCCAAGGCATTTACCAAGGTAGATTTCCCCACACCCGAATGACCTGAAAACATGGATACTTTCCCTTTCATCATCGCTTTCAGTTCTTCAATTCCTTTTCCTTCTGTAGAAGAAACGCGCAGGCATTTGTAACCGATGTTAGAATAGATGTATTGCAAGTACAATTGTTCGTCTAAAGTTGCCTCGTCAAACGTATCAATCTTGTTAAAAACCAAAACCGCTTCAATTCCATACGCTTCGGCGGTAACCAAAAAACGGTCTATAAAACTGGTAGTGGTTGGCGGATTGTTAATCGTAACCAATAAAAAAACGATATCGATATTCGAAGCAATAATGTGCATCTGATGCGACAGGTTGACCGATTTACGAACGATATAATTCTTACGTTCATGAATATTCGTAATGGTTCCCGTAGTCACATCGGTGGTTTCTTCCAATTCGTAATCCACAATATCGCCCACAGCAATAGGGTTGGTGCTTTTGATGCCTTTCATTCGGAATTTGCCCTTAATACGGCATTCCAAAAATGAATTATCTTCGGTTTTTACGGTGTACCAACTTCCTGTGGATTTATATACGGTTCCTGTCATATTTAATTACGAATTATGAATTCCAAATTACGCATTGCAAAATTACAATTATTATGGTTGATAATTTGAAATTCGGCCTTATCGCATTACTTTCTCCTGATGCGAGATACTTTCCTGATGGATGGCTTTGAATAATTTTAAGATAAATTCTTCACTCAATCCTTTCTCTTCGCCTTCCAACACCATTTTTCCCAAAATCTCGTGCCAACGGCTGCTCTGCAAAATGGAAACGTTTTTCTCTTTTTTCAATGCTCCGATTTTCTCGGCAATTTTCATGCGTTTCCCTAAAATTTCCAAGAGTTTGACATCAATATCGTCGATTTGCGTTCGCAATTTTGTCATCCGTATGTTGAAATCATCGGCTTCATCGGTTGTTTTTCGCACGCGCAGGTCGACGAAAATACGTTTTAAAGCATCAGGAGTTACCTGTTGTGCAGCATCGCTCCAAGCGTGATCCGGATCGATGTGTGTTTCGATAATCAACCCATCGTAGTTCAGATCCAAAGCCTGTTGGGAAACCTCAAGAATCATATCGCGTTTTCCGGTAATATGGGACGGATCGCAAATGAGTGGCAAATCCGGGAAACGGTTCTGCAAATCGATTGCTATCTGCCATTCCGGATTGTTTCGGTATTTTGATTTTTCGTAGGTTGAAAATCCGCGATGAATTACCCCTAACTTTTTTATTCCGGCATTGTACAAGCGTTCCAATCCGCCCAACCATAACGACAAATCGGGATTAACCGGATTTTTCAGCAAGACAATCTTATCTGTATTTTGCAAGGCATCGGCGATTTCCTGAACCGCAAACGGATTTACGGTTGTTCGGGCACCAATCCACAAAACATCAATATCGTGTTCCAATGCCAACTTCACATGTGCCGCGTTGGCTACTTCCACCGCCATTAGCAATCCGGTTTCGGCTTTGGCTTTCTGCAACCATTTCAAACCGATTCCGCCTACACCTTCAAATCCGCCCGGACGCGTTCTCGGTTTCCAGATTCCGGCACGAAAAATACTCACATCGGAACCTTTCAGTTCGTGTGCGATTTTCAATACCTGTTCTTCGGTTTCGGCACTGCAGGGTCCTGCAATAACCAACGGATGTGACAATTTGAAATCATCCAACCAGGTTCTCAATTCTTTTTTATTTTCCATAGTTTTTATACTGCTGTAAAATTAATTCATTCCTTTTTATCCTTGCTGATATTCTCCTAAAACTTTAAAATGTGTCGTCATAATTTCCATCAGTTTTTTGGCTTTTTCAAAATATTTGTATTTCTCAAAAATAACATCCACGAAAAAAGAATACTTAAACGGCGTTTCAATTACCGGTATCGACTGGATTTTAGTGAGATTGAGTTTGCAGTTGTTCAACACATTCAACACTGTTGCCAACGATCCCGGCGTGTCGTCCAATTCAAAACGGAGGGAAGCTTTATTGACATTCTCTTTATCATCTGCCAAACCTTTTGCATTTAGAATCACAAATCGTGTCTTGTTACTTTTTACGGTATGCACACCATCTGCCAAAACCGTAAGATTGTAAATTTCTGCCGCTGCTGGTCCTGCCAGTGCACCGATTCCTTTCAATTGCTGTTTCTGAATCCGTTTTGCCGTGATAGCGGTATCTGAACTTTCCACCAGTTTAATCTGCGGATATTGATTGAAAAAGTTAGCGCATTGCAACAACGCAATCGGATGGGAATGCACTTCTTTGATATCTTCAATTGTTTGTCCGGGCAAAGCCATCAGGTTCATGTGAATATTGAGGAAAAACTCTCCGGTGATTTGCAAATCGCTGTTGTCAATCAGGGTATAATTCGGCAAAATCGACCCCGCTATTGAATTTTCCAGCGCCATTACAGCCTTTTGAGAAGTATCGTCCAATACACTTGAAATAACCTCTCGGAACGAAACACATTCTTCCAACGCGACATTTTCCCCAAAACAGGATTGCGCCACCTGATGGTGAAACGATCCTTTAATTCCCTGAATTGCTACTTTATTCTTCATTTTAGTCAAAAAAAAATCCCGATGTTGCCATCGGGATTGTCTGTTTTATTTTTACAAGCTTTTACTTTGATCAAATAACTATACAACAATCCCTCTCTCCGTTCCAGAAGAAATAAAAAGAAGTATTGCTGTAAAAAGTGTTATTGCTAAGCATTGCTTTTTTATATGCTGTTTGAATGACAAACTTAGTAAAAAAATGTTTCGGATGTGTATTTTTTAAAAATTTAAGTTTATTTCATGTATTTTTCAAAATCGTTAATACGGATGGTGGCTTTCAAATCAAACATCAGATTGTACAACCCGAAAAACGTTCGGTTTACATAAATAAAATGCTTAGAACCCCTATTACCGTTCATTTTTCGCAACACTTTATCGTTGGCAAACTTATCGCTTAAAACAGCTATTTCATTAGAAAACCTCGGATCTGAAAAATCGAAAGTTTCTTTATGAATCGGTTTGGTGAATACGGTTAACAATTCATGGAACATTTCGGTAAAAAACGCAATTTCCTTCGGACTATCGGTCGGTTTCAAAATTTCCAACTCGTATAATTTTTTGGCAAACAAATCCGGGTTGTTCAATACTTCCGGCGAAGAAACTTCAAAATACGGTTTGTAAAAGGAATCCGGAATCTGTTTCATGCAACCGAAATCAATCGCGATAAGATTGGCTTCTTCGTCCACCAGAAAATTGCCCGGATGCGGATCGGCATGAAATTTCTTTAGTTGATGAATCTGAAACATATAAAAATTCCAAAGCGTCTGCCCTACTTTATTTCTTTTTTCCTGAGCCGTTTCCTGATGGCAGAATTCCGATAGATGAATCCCGTGCATCCAATCCATGGTGATAATTCTATCGGACGACAATTCCGGATAATACGCTGGGAATTTCAGATTTTCAATGCCTTCGCATTCTTTTCGGGTGACTTCACTTTGCTCAAGTTCGAGTTTATAATCGGTTTCTTCCGTTAATTTGTCTTCGATTTCTTTAAAGTATTCATCGGAAGTACCTTGCAAATTAAACATTCGTACCGCAATAGGTTTTACCAACGCGATATCGGTACTGATGCTTTCGCGAATACCGGGATACTGAATTTTCACGGCCAGTTCTTTTCCGTCTTTTTTGGCTTTGTGCACCTGTCCGATGCTCGCGGCATTAATGGAATTCGGCGAAAACTCGTCAAACAGATTTTCCGGATACGCGTTAAAATAATTTTTAAACGTTTTGCGAACCAAAGGCGCCGACAAAGGCGGAACCGAAAATTGCGACAAAGAGAATTTATCCACATACGATTGTGGCAGTAAATTCTTTTCCATGCTTAGCATTTGCGCCACTTTTAAGGCACTCCCTTTGAGTTCTTTCAGGCCGTCGTAAATATCTGCAGCATTGTCCTCATGCAGTTTATCTTTGGTCAGATTGGGGTTTACGGCTTTTTCTCCGTAATATTTCAGGTAATTCCCGCCGACTTTTACACCGGTAGTCACTAATTTGGCTACACGTTCCATTTTATTGGTGGGAATACGGTCTATTTTTTTCATTTTATTTTTTGGATGTAAAGGCATCACCCATTTTTTCTTTCCAGATGAATTTCCCGAAGTCGATAATGCTTTCTACCGGAACATTGTACACCATATCAAATGCTGCTTTGACCGATTTTTCAATATAAATGTCGGTTTTTTCAAAATTTGGCGACGTATCTTTTAACCAGAAACCTATAATCGACATAAATTGAATCCAGGCGCCTTCGGCAACCAATTTGTTTTGAAGCGATTTGATTTTCTCATTGTCTAATTTCAAGGGCGCTTCCAAAACGGTTTTTACATAGCTTAGGAAATCCAATCGTAATTGTTTCAGTTTGACAATATTTTTCAACGGGATGGTGCCGTCTTCCAACAGAAATTTCACGAAACTTCGGTTCGCGGTCGCCATTTCGAAAAAAGTAAAATAAAAGCTCGTTAATTTTTGTGCCGGATCGTAGTCTGCATAATCCTGATTTTCTGCCAACAATTCTAGCGTGTACTGAAACATTTTGGAGAAATAATCCGACTCGAGACTTTCAAACGAAGAAAAATGCTTGTAAAAATAAGCTTCTTCGAAAGCATTTTGTTTTGAAAATTCATATACCGAACTTGGTTTTTTGCCGTTAGTCATGCAAAAATCGGTATACCATGAAACTATTTGTTCGTTTGTAATGCTCTTCTTTTTTCTTTGCGTTGCCATAACTACTTTTTTGTCTAACAAAATTAAACAAAGATTAAACGTAAAAATGATTATTTAACTTAAAATTATCGAATAGGATTTAACGGTTATTTACTATTTTTGCTTCAAATCACGAATCATGTCAATTGAAGTTCAGAATATTTCTAAAAATTACGGCGAACAAAAAGCGCTGGATGCTGTTTCCTTTTCGGTAAAAAAAGGAGAAATTGTAGGTTTTTTGGGTCCGAATGGTGCCGGAAAATCCACGTTGATGAAAATCCTGACCACCTATATCACAGCTGATTCGGGTGAAGCTTCAGTAAACGGACATAATGTATCGAGCGCTCCGAAAGACGTTCAGAAATCGGTAGGGTACTTACCGGAACACAATCCGTTGTATTTGGATTTGTATGTTCGTGAATATCTTTCCTTTAATGCCGATGTATATAAAGTCGCCAAATCGCGTATTGATGAAGTGATTGCACTAACGGGATTAACGCCGGAAAGTCATAAGAAAATAGGCGAACTTTCCAAAGGATACCGCCAGCGTGTAGGATTGGCTACCGCTTTACTTCACAATCCGGATGTGTTGATTTTAGACGAACCTACAACCGGTTTGGATCCAAACCAATTGGTGGAAATCCGTGATTTGATCCGTAACATCGGAAAAGATAAAACCGTATTCCTTTCCACGCACATCATGCAGGAAGTAGAAGCGATTTGCGACCGCGTCATCATTATCAACAATGGAAAAATCGTAACCGATAAAAAACTGGACAATTTGGTTTCGGACATTCAGGAACAAATTATTGAAGTGGAATTCGACAAGGAAATTTCATCTGATGTACTGGCTACCCTTCCGAATATCAAATCGTACCAAAACATTCAAAACACGATTTGGGTGCTGACTTTCGAAACCAATGAAGACATGCGACCAACCGTTTTCGATTTCGCACAAAACAACGGCTTGAGAACACTACAACTAGCGCTGAAAAGCAAAAATCTGGAGCAAATCTTCCGCGAAAAAACGAAGAAATAATTATTGGTACACGATATGTCCGGTATAATGTTGTACAATATTAACCGTTGGCGGCTGATTCAGTAAAATCACATTTCCGTTACTGTAGATGTTTCCTTCGATTTTATTGGATGGTTTCAAAATCATATCGTTGGAACTGCGCTGAAAAATAAACACATCCTGAACCGTCAGATTTGCACCTTCAAATCGGGAATCGCCGGAATAAAAAGAAACGTTTAATGAAGTAGTAACACCTTTGATTCTGAAAATCGTCGTGTTGTTATTTTCCACCACTAAATTTTGGCAATTTACATTCAAGTCAAAAATATTGGACGCTGTTTTTCCGTATAAACCTTGTTGTAAATTTAATGTCGGAAAATTCAAAACTCCTTCTGAAACCACATCGTATTGTGACACCGAATAAATCTTAGTAATATCGGGAGCCGTTACCGTAACTCTTGCCGGAACCGTTGTGCCTAAACTGCATTTCAGGTTGTTTTTTACATATAAAACACCATCGATAACTTCGGTGGTTACCTCATCCATCAGGTTTTCACCCGTTTCCACTTTTACTTCCGCAGTTGTTCCTTGTTTTACAATTAAATTAACGCCTTCTCCAATGTTAATCTGATTGAATGCGGCAACCACATCAATACGAACAATACTCGCCCCCGGTTCGCGATAACAATCCGGAAGAATTTCGGAATCACAGGAAACAAAATGCAATACAATTGCCAAACAAGATACTAATGCTGCTTTCATAATCTAACGCCTAAACCAAATTCAATTGCTTCGGCACGGGAAATGTGTGTTTTCAAGCTCACGCCCGCCGAAATATTTTTTGTCACATAATATTTTGCACCAAATCGCTGGTACAACGCCCCAAATTTATTGGATGGATCGTATACATAATAGCCCATTTGGGTATCGATTGCTAATTTATTGATGAACAACTCGTGCCCAGCAAAAACACCAACTCTCCTGTAATCAGCGTCGCCATCATAATTATTTTCAAAATACGCGATGGCCTGATATCGAATAAACTCTTTCATATACATCATCCAGAAAACATCGGTCCCCAACTGAAGCGCACTTTTACGATTGATTCGTTTATCTACATAAGCCGAAGCCACATAAAAAGGATATTGACCGCTATTTACGACATCACTTTCGTTCACGCCGCTTCGGAAAACCAAATTATACCGGATCGGTTCGGTAAATTTTTCTTTCGGATGGGTGATGTAATGAAGCGAATCTTTGGTTTCAATCTCATAATTTACTCCAATATTGAACGCGATGGTATTGGTACTCGTGTTTGGCGCTTTCAGATTGGCATTGGAATGATGAATAAAAGCGGCTCCGGTTTGTATGCCAAATCCCTTCCAAATATTAGGTTTGTTGTAATTCAACATAAAATACGTCGACGGCATATAGCGCGCGCCATAAGCCAAATTCCGGTAATTCGTTTCCCGGTCGTAGGGATTTGTATTATAAGCAACGCCCTGTCCTACACGCAATTGCATGCGTCTGTTTAGAAAATAAAAATTATAATGCGCATACAATCCGTATAAATCACCCAACTCAGGGTTTTTATTGTTCTGATACTGAAAGGACAGTCCGTAATCCGGATAATTGTACCAGGCTTCCCATTTTTTGGAACCAAATGTTTTTCGGTTGATTCCAATGATAGTACCTTCCGGATGGCCTTTTATTAAATGAAAAATATTGGTATGATGCGGCAAAATACTTCCATAAAAGTAATTCACATCTATGGCGTATTGTTTCATTTCTTTTTCCTGAGCGCCAATCGCTACCGAGAAAAACAGTAAAATATAGGTTAGTAATCGCATTTTGGGTTTTGAAAATCAGGCAAATATAAAAGAATATTCATTCGACATCCATGCATGAAAGTCGAAAATATTTCTACACTCCATAAAAAAGCCTGATTTGTAAATACAAATCAGGCTTTTTTATGCTAAAACACAATTATTGCATCAGTTTAGCATATTCTTTTCTTTCAAATTTTTTTGATTTCAAAAGATAAATTCGATGCAAGTCGTAAAAATCAGCATCGATTGAAGCATTGGCTGTTCTTAAAAAATCTTTATTTAAAATTGTACTGGCCGCAATATCCTCCAATGTAGCACCATAATTTCGAACTGCAGCATTGATGAATTTCAACGCACTTTTCTCATCTCCTTTACTGCGGAAACATTCGGATATCTCAAAACAAAGATTTTGAGCAACTTCCAAATCCTCCTCTTTCTCTTTTAGCGCTTTCAGAAGATATTTAATTGCATTGGGATAGTCGGCCTCTTTTTTATATTTAAGAGCCATCTCATAATTTTGAAGGTATTCATTCGCAAACAGGTTTGCCGAAGCAAATAAAAATAACGCAACAAATAGTAGTAGTTTTTTCATAATAGCAGCTTTTTTGGGGTGAACAACTATTTATTCCTTATAAAAATAATAATTTTTTCTGAAAAAAAATACTTTTTAACTAAATTTCAATCAATATAACAAATATTACTGTCTTTTGTTAAAATAAAAACCTGAAAGGAATTAACTTTCAGGTTTCACTTGGATTAGGTTAAGTATATTGGATTGATTATTAAAACACTGCGGTTGCAATCTGGTGGATATTATCCGATTTTCCCATCGAATAATAATGCAACACCGGAATTCCGGCTTCTTTCAATTCTTTACTTTGTGCGATACACCATTCGATTCCGATTTGCGCCACCACTTCGTTATCTTTGGCTTTCACGACTTCCATAATCAAATCGTCCGGCAAATCCACTTTGAAACGGTGCGGAATCAGATTTAATTGTTTTTTGGTGGAAATCGGTTTCAGTCCCGGAATAATCGGAACCGTAATTCCAGCTGCCCGGCATTTTTCGACAAAATCAAAAAACTTCTTATTGTCGAAAAACATTTGCGTAATGATATAATCCGCGCCGTTTTTGATTTTTTGCTTCAGAAAATGAATATCACTGTCTAAACTTGGAGCTTCCATGTGTTTTTCCGGATAACCGGCCACACCGATACAGAAATTCGTTTTATTGGTATTTTGTAAATCGGCATCCAGATAAATTCCACTATTCAGATTGCTGATTTGCGTTACCAGTTCTGAAGCGTAGGAATGGCCTTCTTTTTCGGGTTTAAAATAAATTTCACTTTTTACTGCATCGCCACGTAAAGCGACTACATTGTCAATTCCAAGGAAATCCATGTCGATTAAAAAATTCTCCGTATCTTCTTTGGTAAAACCGCCGCACAAAATATGCGGAATGGCATCCACCTGATATTTATTCTGAATCGCCGAACAGATTCCCACCGTTCCCGGACGTTTCTTTACTACTTTCTTTTCCAATAAACCGCTTGGCAATTCTTTGAATTCGTATTCTTCGCGATGGTACGTTACGTCAATGAATGGTGGTTTGAACTCCATCAAAGGTTCGATGTTGTCAAAAATGCATTTGATGTTCTGACCTTTTAACGGCGGCAAAATCTCGAAAGAGAATAAGGATTTTCCGTTGGCTTTTTCTATATGTTGCGTTACTTTCATTTTGAATTTTAAGTTATAAGAGATGAGAGAGAAGGGATAAGTTGTGCTTTATTTCATTGTGCTTATGTCTTGTCCCTTTTCCCTCTTTACTATTAATCTGCGATGTTCGGATTCAACCATTTTTCCGCATATTCATACGTACAATTTCTTCGTTGGGCATAATCACGTACTTGGTCTTCTTTTATTTTTCCGAGTCCGAAATACTTACTTTCCGGATGTCCGAAATAATAACCCGAAACCGAAGACGCCGGCCACATCGCCATGCTTTCCGTTAAGGTTACGCCGATATTTTCTTCCACGTTTAATAACTTCCAAATGGTTGGTTTTTCCAAATGGTCGGGACAAGCCGGATAGCCGGGAGCCGGACGAATTCCTTTGTATTTTTCGGAAATCAGTTCGTCGTTACTCAATACCTCATCATCGGCATACCCCCAAATTTTCTTGCGGATTTTCTCGTGCAGGTATTCGGCAAACGCTTCCGCAAATCGGTCGCCTAAGGCTTTCACCATGATGGAACTGTAATCGTCGTTCGCTTCTTCGAATTCCTTCGCCTTTTCCTCCACTCCAAAACCGGTTGTCACGCAGAAAGCGCCCATATAATCCTTTTTTCCAACCTCTTTTGGGGAAATAAAATCAGACAAAGCGATATTGGGCGCACCCACGGTTTTTTGCGATTGCTGACGAAGCGTTAAAAAGGTTTCCAAGACATTTCCGTTTTCATCATACACTTCGATATCATCGTCTTGCACCTGATTCGCAGGGAAGATGCCGTAAATCCCTTTGGCTTCCAACCAGTCTTCGTCCAGTAATTGCTGTAGCATTTTTTGCGCGTCGGCAAACAAAATCGTCGCCTGTTCGCCCACAACATTATCCGTTAAAATTGCAGGGTATTTCCCGAACAACTGCCAGGATTGAAAAAACGGCGTCCAATCGATGTAAGGAACCAATTCCTGCAACGGCACTTCAATGGTTTTTGTTCCGATGAAGTTTGGTTTCTTGGCTTCGAAATGCTCCCAGTCCAACTGCAATTTATTGGCTCTTGCTTTTTCAATCGTATGATAACTTTTATCCCGTTGACGGTTCAAAAAGGTTTCGCGAAACGCTTCGTATTCGGCACGAATGGTACTCGCGTATATTTTTTTATCCTTGTTTAACAGATTTCCGGCTACGGTTACCGCGCGCGAAGCATCGTTAACATGCACCACCGTTTGACGGTATTCGGGTGCGATTTTGACAGCCGTATGCGCAC
The DNA here is from genome assembly GCA_963812405.1 of uncultured Flavobacteriaceae bacterium. Classification (GTDB taxonomy): domain Bacteria; phylum Bacteroidota; class Bacteroidia; order Flavobacteriales; family Flavobacteriaceae; genus Flavobacterium. The sequence continues at coordinate 520,107 of CAWEUV010000002.1, forward strand.
GGGATGTTGTTGCCCCACCAATCATAATTGGAATTTGGATGTCGCGTTTGTCCATTTCTTTGGCCAAATACACCATTTCGTCCAACGACGGCGTAATTAGACCACTTAATCCGATGATGTCTACATTTTCTTTAACTGCCGTTTCGATAATTTTTTCCGGCGGCACCATCACGCCTAAATCAATGATTTCGAAATTATTGCACGCCAACACTACCGAAACAATATTTTTACCGATGTCGTGCACATCGCCTTTTACGGTAGCCATCAATACTTTTCCGGCGCTAGACGATTTTCCATCTTTTTCCGCTTCTATATAAGGTAGCAGATACGCCACTGCTTTTTTCATCACGCGAGCGGATTTTACCACTTGTGGCAAGAACATTTTTCCGCTACCGAACAAATCGCCTACCACATTCATCCCCGCCATCAAATTGATTTCGATGACTTCGATAGGACGTGCAGCCATTTTTCGTGCTTCTTCCACATCAATTTCAATAAATTCATCAATGCCTTTTACCAAAGCGTGCGTGATTCTGTCTTGCAATGAACCGCTTCGCCACTCCTGAACTGCTTTTTCATGGGACTTTACATCACCTTTATAGCTTTCGGCTAATTCTAAAAGGCGTTCGGTCGCATCGTCGCGTCGGTCTAACAATACATCTTCTACATATTCTAATAAGGTAGGATCTATTTCATCGTACACTTCCAACATTTCCGGATTCACGATTCCCATGGTCATTCCATGCTGAATGGCATGATACAAAAACGCCGAATGCATGGCTTCCCGCACTTTATCATTTCCACGAAATGAAAACGACACGTTACTTACGCCTCCCGAAATATTAGCATACGGCAGGTTTTCACGAATCCATTTGGTGGCTAGGAAGAAATCAAGTGCGTTACGGCGGTGTTCTTCCATACCGGTCGCTACCGGAAAAATGTTCGGGTCGAAGATGATGTCTTCCGCAGGGAAGTTGATTTCGTTGACTAAAATATCATAGGAACGTTTACAGATTTCAATACGGCGTTCATAAGTATCCGCTTGACCGGCCTCATCGAACGCCATTACGATTACTGCCGCGCCATAGCGTTTTACCAATTTTGCATGGTGCAAAAACGCTTCTTTCCCTTCTTTTAAACTGATGGAATTCACCACGCATTTTCCTTGTGCCACTTTCAGTCCCGCTTCGATGATTTCCCACTTGGAACTGTCAATCATTACGGGAACTCTAGAAATATCGGGTTCGGAAGCAATCAGGTTTAAGAATTTGGTCATCGCGTAGACGCCGTCCAACATGCCTTCGTCCATGTTAATGTCGATGATTTGCGCGCCGCCTTCCACTTGGGCACGGGCAATATCGAGGGCTTCTTCGTAGTTTTCCTCTTTGATTAATCGTAAAAACTTTCGCGAACCGGTTACGTTGGTTCGCTCCCCTACGTTTACGAAATTGGTTTCGGGCGTAACGATTAGCGGTTCTAAACCCGAAAGTTTTAAATATTTATGACAAGCTGCTTCACTCATTATGCTTCCTCCAAAATTCTTGGTTTGTAATTCGCGGCTACTTCAGCAATTAGTTTGATATGCTCCGGTGTCGTTCCGCAGCAACCGCCAATGATGTTGATTAAATTATCGTCTAGATATTCTTTTATTAACGCCTGCATTTCTTCTGCCGTTTGATCGTATTGTCCGAACGCATTGGGTAAACCGGCGTTGGGATGTGCCGAAATATTGAATGACGTGTTGTGTGCCAAACGTTTCAAATACGGTTTTAACTGATCGGCTCCTAAAGCGCAATTGAACCCAACACTTAAAAGTGGAATATGCGAAATTGAAATTAAAAACGCTTCCACGGTTTGCCCGGATAAGGTTCTGCCGGAAGCATCGGTAATCGTACCCGAAACCATGATTGGAATGTCGATATTGCGTTCTTCCTTTACTTCTTCTATGGCGAACAAGGCGGCTTTAGCATTTAAGGTGTCGAAAATCGTTTCAACCAACAATAAATCGCAACCGCCGTCGATTAAGGCTTCCACCTGTTCTTTGTAGGCGATGCGCAATTCGTCGAAAGTGACCGCACGGAATCCCGGGTCGTTGACGTCGGGACTCATGCTCGCCGTTCGGTTGGTTGGGCCGATGGAACCGGCTACAAAGCGCGGCTTATCGGTGAATTCATCCGCTACTTCACGGGCGATTTTTGCCGATTGGTAGTTTAACTCGTAGACCAGATCTTCCATGTGGTAATCCGCCATTCCGATGGTGGTTCCTGAGAAGGTGTTAGTTTCCACGATGTCGGCGCCAGCTTCGAAATAAGCGCGGTGGACGGATTTAACGGCTTCCGGTTGGGTTAGCGACAGTAAATCGTTGTTCCCTTTTAACGGATGCGGAAATTCCTTGAAACGCTCGCCGCGAAAATCTTCTTCTTCGAATTTATAGCGTTGCAACATGGTTCCCATCGCTCCGTCGAGCACGAGAATTCTTTCTTTTATGGCTTCGTGTATTTTTGACATTTATTTAAAAGCTTTTAGCTGACAGCTCTTAGCCGTTAGCGTTTCCAAAAATTCTATTTGTTTGTTCTCCAGCCCCGATAGCAGCGGCATCCTTTTGGTGGCTGAGGCTCTCGAAGCCACCAAAAGATATAGCGGATAGCGGGAAAATAGACTGCAAAAAAGCCCGAGCCTTTCGCTCCCAATCCTAAAACATGTTGTTATCTTGAAAATCAGAGAGATACCGAAAAAGTATCTGGTTATCTGTCCGCGTGGGCGGTAGAATGTAGCACCTTCTACAAGCGTAGGGTTGCTAAGGCTTCATCGGGTCTAGTCCCTCTGCCTTTCGTGATAACGTCAGTTTGTATAAGAACGATGCAAAGCTAATCATTAATTTTAAATTCGGAAATATTTTCTAAATTTTGATTTTAAAAACAATTATTTTAGATTTTTATACTTATATTTTATACTTATTTAGAATTTTAATCTAAAGCTTGACGTAAATCGTTGATAACATCCTGAACGGTTTCCAAACCTACCGAAACACGCACCAGACCGTCGGTGATGCTTACCGCCAGACGTTCTTCTTCCGATAATTTACTATGAGTCGTTGAGGCTGGATGTGTAACAATCGTTCGCGTATCACCCAAATTTGCCGAAAGCGAGCACAGTTGAATCTTGTCTAAAAATTTTCGTCCGGCTTCGATGCCGCCTTTGATTTCAAACGCTACAATATTGCCGCCCAGACGCATTTGTTTTTTGGCAATTTCATATTGCGGATGTGATTTTAAAAACGGGTATTTAACCTTGTTTACATTTGGATGATTTTCCAGAAATTCGGCTACTTTTACGGCGTTTTCGCAATGTTTTTCCACGCGAACCGGCAGAGTTTCCAAACTTTTCGACAACACCCACGCATTGAACGGTGACAAAGCCGGACCGGTATTTCTCGAAAACAGGTAAATTTCACGGATCAAATCGGCACGCCCGACAGTGATTCCACCTAAAACTCTCCCTTGTCCGTCGATTAATTTTGTTGCGGAATGCACCACTAAATCCGCTCCGTATTGGATTGGGTTTTGCAGAAACGGCGTGGCGAAACAGTTGTCGACAATTAAAATCAGGTTATGTTTCTTGGCAATTTGTCCTAACAGTTCCAAATCGATAATGTCAACCGCAGGATTCGTGGGCGATTCGGCGAAAAGAATTTTCGTGTTCGGCTGAATGTAACTTTCAATGGTTTCCGGCTTGTTGATATCGAAATAACTAGTCGAGATGTTCCACTTCGGAAAATATTTGGTGAACAACGTATGCGTCGATCCGAAAACACTGCCTACGGAAACGATGTGGTCACCCGATTCCAACAAAGCCGCAAACGTGGAATAGATCGCTGCCATTCCGGTAGCAAAAGCGTAACCGTCTTCTGCACCTTCCATTTGGCATATTTTCTCCACGAATTCCGAGGTGTTTGGATTGGAGAAGCGACTGTAAATGTTACGTTCTTTCTCCTCAGTAAAAGACGCGCGCATGTCTTCCGCATCTTCGAAAACGAAACTGGAGGTTAAATATAAGGGCACGGAATGTTCTAAAAACTGGGTGCGTTCGGTTTGGGTACGGATGGCTTGGGTTTCAAAGCCGAATTCTGAATTATTCATGTAATTTATTATTTTGATTAAAAGTTATTTGGAAAGCGCAACAAGGTCATCTTTGTTATTTCGACCAACGGGAGAAATCTCATAATCTCTGTTTAAAAATGACGGGGTTCCTCCTTTCGTCGGAATGACAACGTTTTCGCTTTATTTGCTTTTTTCCGCCAATCGTAAAATATCACCAAAAACTCCTCTTGCAGTTACTGCTGCTCCGGCTCCAGCACCTTGAATTACGATAGGGTTTTCACCATAAGATTCAGTATAGATTTCAAAAATGGAATCGGAACCTTTTAATTGTCCGAGCGAACTTTCCTGAGGAACGGAAACTAAACTCACTTCTAACTTCGCTCCGTTTTCCACAGATAAATCACCCGACAAATCGCCTACGTAACGCAAGACATGGTTTTCAGCTTGGTTGGTTTTGATGTTTTGATAAATCGGATTTAATTCTTCCAATCGTGCAAGGAAATCGACTACACTGCCTTCGCGTAAATTTTCAGGAATGAGATTTTGGATCTTGATTTCGGAGAATTCGTTGCTCAAATCTAACTCGCGGGCAAGGATCAATAGTTTGCGCCCTACGTCATTTCCGTTCAAATCTTCGCGCGGATCGGGTTCGGTGAAACCTTTTTCGATGGCTACTTTTAGTACGTCGCTGAAGGTTTTGTCGGTAGCGGAAAACGTGTTGAACAAATAACTTAAAGTTCCCGAAAACACGCCACGGATTCTAGTAATATTTTCCCCGGAATGGTGCAACAAACGAATGGTATCAATCAACGGTAATCCTGCACCTACATTGGTTTCGTATAGATAATTCTTCTGATAAAAGTTTAAATTCTCGCGCAGGTTTTTGTAGAAACTGTATTCTTTTGTATTGGCGATTTTGTTGGCGGAAACCAAATCGAAACCGTTTTTAATCAATTCCACGTAATTCGAAACAAAATCTTTACTGGCGGTGGTATCGATTGCGATTAAATTTCCTAAATGTTGGTCTTTTACCGCCGCCAAAATGTTTTCTAAAGAGGATTTCTGCGTGGCGTATTCAAGCTCCGACTCCCATTGACCGGAAACACCTTTTGCATTGAAGATGAACTGACGCGAATTCGCAATCGCTACGACATTCAACTCGATACCTTTGCGCTGAATAATATTCTCGCGACTCTCCAACAACTGATTAATCAACGTTTTTCCAACCGTTCCATGCCCGAAAATGACCAAGTTTACTTTTTTGGTAATCCCGAAGATTTCGCTGTGGATTACGTTCAGCGCTTTTTTCAACTGAACACGTTCCACCACCAAACTCACGTTTTTTCCGGTAACGGTATTGTTGAATAAAATCGGTACAATCTGGTTTCGGATTAAGGCATCGTAAGGCTTGTTGAACGTGGCCAATTCCTGCCCGATAATGGAAATTACCGATACGTTTTCTGTTAAATACACACTGCTTACATCATTGGTGTAGAAATCCAATTCGAACTCGGCTTCAATCGCGGCTTTCGCTTTTTGAGCATCTGTTGCATTGACGATAAAACCGATGCCTCTTTCCGAAGAACCTTGCGAAATAATACTTACGCTGATGTTGTTCTGCGCCAACACTCTGAAGATTCTGGCATCGATTCCCGGTTTCCCTAACAAACCGCGGCCTTCTAAATTCACCAAAGTTACATTCTCCAAAACCGAAAGCGACTTGATGCCTTTTCTTGAGTTTTCAGCATTGATTAAAGTGCCGTTGTGGGTATGATTAAAAGTATTTAAAATGCGAAGCGGAATTTTCTTTTCAATCAGAGGAATGATGGTTTTTGCGTGAAGAATAGTAGCGCCAAAAGTGGCTATTTCGTTGGCTTCCTCAAAAGAAAGCTGGTCGATTTTTTTGGCATCCGGCACTAAATCGGGGTTGGCGGTGAAGATGCCGTCTACGTGCGTGAAACTTTGCAATTCTTCCGCATCTAAATAATTGGCCAAAAGGGAAGCGGTGAAATTACTACCGTTGCGTCCTAAAGTGGTGGTTTCGCCGTCGGTACTGGAAGCGATAAAGCCGGTTACGACATTTACGGTGGTTCCGTTGTTAGCGGCAAAATGGTTTTGAACGTTTTTTCGGGAAATCACATCAACCGGTTGAGCATTTCCGAATTTCGCATCGGTTTTAATCAATTGACGGGTATCGGAAAAATTAGCATTAACCCCCTTTTCTTTCAAGGTTTGGGTAACCACTTTTCCCGAAATCACTTCGCCTTGTGCTAAGACATTGTCTTTTATTTTTTTGCTGTAATCGCCCAAAAGCGCCACGCCTTCAAATAATTTTTCCAGTAATCCGAATTCTGAAGACAAATCTGCCGACGAATTCCCTTTCTGATAGTTTTTGAAATGTTCCAATTGCACTTGATACACTTCGTTTTTCTTGGCTTTTTCCAGAATTTCTTCCAGCTCATCTGTAGCATTTCCGATGGCAGAAACCACTACCGCAAACTTTTCCTGCTGTTTGACTTTGTCTAAAATAATGTTGATGGCTTTGTCGAATCCATCGCCGTAAGCCAACGATTTCCCTCCGAATTTTAAAATTTTCATGCTTGTTTTGTTTTTAGTTTAGTTGTTGTGAATGTATTTTTAAGAATAAGGTTCAATTGTTCAAATTCGATTAAAAAAGCGTCATGTCCGTGGATGGAATGAATTTCATTATAGCTCACATTTGGATTAACACGCTTCAGGATTTCATAGGTTTCGCGGTTTTCATCGGCGGTAAAGAAATAATCCGAATCGACAGAAATCAGATGAATTTCCGCAGAGGTTTCTTTGGCGAAAGCTAAAAATTGTCCGCAATTCGTACTTTCCCCAATCGTTTTCAACAGATGATTCATCAGTTTATACGCTTCCAAAGCAAAGCGTTTTTCCAGTTTTTGACCATGATGTAACAGCCAGCTTTCAATTTGGTACAGTTCCTGATTTTCGTTTTTGCTTCGGTTGAATTTGGCTTTTAACGATTGTGGTGTTCGGTACAAAAGCATCGCGTGTAATCGGGCATCATGTATCGGATTTTCAGAATTGTTCAAAATTCTATCTTGAACCAAAACATTGGCAATCAACCAATCGGAAGCTTTCCAGTCTGACGCAACCGGAATCAGATGTTGAATGTTTGTAGGTTGTAAAAAAGCCATTTCCCAAGCAATTCCGCCGCCCAAACTTCCGCCAATCACGGCAAACACCTTGTGAATTCCTAAAAACCATAAGCCTTCCCAAAAAAGCAAAGCAATATCTTTGGTGGTAAAATCCTTGTAATTCAGGATCAGATTTTCCGGATTGCCGTCAAAACCATTGCCCAGAATATTGAAAGCGATTATCGTGTAAAAATCTGTGTCGATAGTTTTATTTTCACCAATTAGGTCATTCCACCAACCATTTTGACCAATTACTTGTGAGTTCCCGGTTAAGGCATGATTCACCACAACCACCGGAGCCGTTCCAACGGGCTGCCCAAACACCTGATAATACAGAGGCAACAGGTTTTTGCAAACCCCGTTTTGAAGGGTGAAATCAGAAATTATTATTTTTTGTAACGTATTCATCTTTATCTTTTTAAACACTCGATTAAGCAGTTTTTTTTTATTTGTAGATTTTCAAATAAAAAAGTCCTTTCGGATTTTTACCAAAAGGACTTTTACAGTTTGAACTATAACCTGAGATTAACTCATTCGCTTTTGGCAGCAACAATAAGGCATTTGACACATACACATGTGCATCATTGTGTTCATAGCCGTCATTTTTGTTGCTGTCGTATTCATTGGGTTTCTAATTCGGTTGTAAATAATTAAAATTGCGTTGTGTGTTTGGTTGTTCCATAAAAAAAACCTCTGTGGAATGCAGAGGTTTTTGACAGTATTCGTTCGAATTAAGCAAAAAATATCCTCTGCGGAAATCCGCACATCATATCCATCATAAATTGCTTAACTGTTCTCATTATTAATTTTTTAATTCTGTGGCAAATTTAGATATTTTTTCTATTTAAAAAAACAAAACAGATGTTTTTTCTAAAATATTTAATTTAAAATCGTTTTGTTAGATTATTTTTCTTTTTAAAAATCTCCCCCGACGCTGTTGTCAGACGAATCAGGGGCGATTTAACAAACAAAACAACTATCGTTATGCAGCATCGTGCTGCTTGTATTCTTTCAGCAAAGTGAGCGATACCGGCGTAGTATTAATCAGATTATCACGTAGCGGACATCGTTCTTTTACTTCATCCATCCATTGTTTCAAAAGTCCCAAAGGCGCATCAGAAACCGGTTTCACAACTACTTCTATTTTTCTGAAACCGGCTCTGGAGCGGGTTGGAATACCTTTTGCTTTCTTGGTTTCCAATTCTCCAACGATTTCCACCTGTACCGACTGCAATGCGATGCCGAGTTCTTTTGCCACCAGCAAACCGACCGCATTAATACTTCCGGCAAAACCCGCCAGTAAATAATCGGTTGGACTTGGTCCTTCTGCCGAATCACCCGAAACGGAATTGGTAATATTCACATCAAAATTGCTCGTTTTGACCAAAAACTGATTGTCATTTCCTGAAAACCCTGTAATTGCAACTGTTTTACTACTCATGGTTTCGTTTTTTAGATGAAAAGGAATTCGTTTTCTTCGGCGTTTATTTGCAGGATCAATAGCTCTGAAGCAGAGATTATTTCTTCCTGAATTGCTGTGATTTGATCCTCAAACAAGCTGTTTGGCGCGTTTTCTATAGAGGAAACTATTGATTGTATTCTTCTTATTTTTTCTTTTAAAGCTGTCATGATTTTTATTTTTTATTTGATTGAAATTGACTTAAATAAAAAAGTCCTTTTGGATGCGTTACCAAAAGGACTTTTACAGTTTGAACTATAACTTGAGATTAACTCATCCGCTTTCGGTAACAATAATGGGAAATAGGGCGCATATAATTGCACGTAAATCGTTTATTCATTTTTTTAATTGTTACGGTATTTTTCATTTTTACTCTTTTCTTATATTTTCTTGTAAGATTCTGAAATCATTCAGAAAAAAAAAGCCCCTGCGGTTGGCAGAGGCTCTAATTGTATATTTTAAATTTGATTTTCAAATTAAACAACAGCACACTCTGCGGAATAGTTCCACGTAAAATTGCACATATAGCGTTTAATTGAATTCATTTTTTTCTCTTTATTAACATTGCAAAATTGACAACTATTTTTGAATTGACCAAATAAAAAAACGAATTTTAACATTTTCAATTATTAAACAATAATTAAAGCCTTCAAAACCAATCTTTCATTACGAATTTTAAAAAAACAAAAAAAAGTTAAGTTTCTCTTGCAGATTAAAATTGTTTCATACATTTGCAAACGAAAACAAGAGGAAAAATTTGAACTGATTGCAACCTCTGATACTAAACCGTTTGGTATCAAAAAAATGCTAAAGCAGTAACTACTACTCCTTTAGGCAATCCCTGCAATTTTTTTTCCTCGCTTAAATTTTAAACTAATTTAATTATGGCTTATTTATTTACGTCAGAATCAGTGAGTGAAGGACATCCTGACAAAGTAGCGGATCAGATTTCAGATGCATTAATCGATAACTTTTTGGCATTCGATGCCGATTCTAAAGTAGCGTGCGAAACTTTAGTTACAACCGGACAGGTTATTCTTGCCGGTGAAGTAAAATCAAAAACATATCTTAGACGTTCAGCAAATTGCCCGTGAGGTTGTCCGAAAAATCGGATACACCAAAAGCGAATATATGTTTGAAGCGGATTCTTGCGGTGTTTTATCTGCAATTCACGAACAATCACAGGATATCAACCAAGGTGTTGACAGAGCCAGCAAAGAAGAACAAGGCGCCGGTGACCAAGGAATGATGTTCGGTTATGCCACCAACGAAACCGAAAATTATCATGCCGTTGGCGTTGGATTTATCACATGCTATTTTGATTGAATTGGCGAACTTGAGAAGAGAAAACAATGAAATCAAATATTTACGTCCTGATGCCAAATCACAGGTAACTTTAGAATATTCAGACGATAACAAACCGGTTCGTATTGACGCAATTGTAGTATCAACGCAACACGATGATTTCGGTCCGGAAGCAGAAATGTTAGCTAAAATTAAAGCGGATATTGTTGCTATTTTGATCCCTAGAGTGAAAGCGAAATATCCACAATATGCTCACTTATTTAACGACGATATTACTTACCACATCAACCCTACCGGAAAATTTGTAATCGGTGGTCCTCACGGCGATACCGGTTTAACAGGAAGAAAGATTATCGTAGACACTTATGGTGGAAAAGGAGCACACGGTGGTGGTGCTTTCTCCGGAAAAGACCCTTCAAAAGTAGACCGTTCTGCAGCGTATGCAACGCGTCATATTGCTAAAAACTTAGTAGCTGCAGGATTGTGTGAGGAAGTTTTGGTACAGGTTTCTTATGCGATTGGCGTAGCAAAACCAACTTCTATCAATGTAAACACTTACGGCACCTCTAAAGTAAGCCTTACAGATGGAGAAATCAGCAAAGTAGTAGAAGGCATTTTTGACATGCGTCCGTACTTTATCGAACAACGTTTAAAACTGAGAAATCCTATTTACAGCGAAACGGCAGCTTACGGTCATATGGGAAGAAAACCGGAAACGGTAACCAAAACGTTCCAATTGCCAAACGGCGAACCAAAAACAGTAACGGTTGACTTGTTCACTTGGGAAAAACTGGATTATGTTGATCAGGTAAAAGCGGCTTTCGGATTGTAATTCAAAAAGTCTAAACATAAAAAAACCATCCGTGATTGCGGATGGTTTTTTTATGTTTACTTTAAACTATAACGCGTATTTCACACTTAAAATCAAATAGCGCGGCTGCACAATATAACTTGAAAAACTGCTTGAACCACCCAACTGATTAAAACTGCTGTCGTTGATGGATTTCGTATCCAACAGGTTGGTTCCGGACAATTTCCATTCCCATTTACTGTCTTTTTTCTGATACATCAAACTCGCCGTTAAGAAATCGTATTCGTTATTGGAGGTTTTGGCTTTGTTTCGGTTGTGATAGAACGAATATTCCGAAGTAAACGAAAAAGCATCCAGGAAATAGTACTCCAAGGTAACCGAAGGACTGTCCACATAAAATGTATCGCTCGAAAAATCATTCACCGTGAAATTATAAGCGAATTCCAAATTCGGGATTTTTTTATAATTCGTCGAAAAACGGGCCGTATAATTTTGTGTAAACGATTCGGTAGTTTGAATACTTTCCTGCGTTGGCGAATAAACACGTAAGTTATTGAACTTGCTCCAATTCAAACTTGCCCCAAACGATGCTTTGTAATAGCGTAAAAACGAACGCCCGTAGGTTCCGCTTCCGGAAAAAGTTTCATCGGCAAAAGCAGAATTCATATTCACCGAAGACGACACCTGATTCAGCCCCGTAAATAAAACTTTATTCTTCACCGCATCAACTTGTCTTGTATAGGTAATATTCGCAAAAATATTTTCAAAATTGAACATATTGTACTTAAAATAACGCAATGAATGTACTTGAGAAAGTGAATTCTCCAGCATTCTGTTACCACTGAACAAACTGTTATAATTCGAAAATACGTATCCCTGAGCCAACTTGTTAATATCGGTGAAATTATTATTCATCGAGAAATTATACGTTAACGTTTCCGCTTTTTTCAATTGCCAAAGTGCGTAGAAATCCGGCAAAACTCTATTGAATGAACGTTTATTGGAAGATCCCAGCTGCTCATCATTGGTTTGATAATTGTGTACGCTAAATCCGGGATTGAAGGTGAATTTTCCGGTGATGAATTTATAATGCAAGCCCATAAACACATCATTGAACGAGTAATTTACATCATTCGTATTCTCGGCAGCAGTCAGATTATTTTGAGTGCCGTTATCCAAAATCTGGAAAATATTCGAGTTGAAATTTTGATACGAATAGGTATTTCCCAATGTTAAATTGATATTACTTTTTGGTGTTACCATATAGTAATAATCGAATTTCCCGTCGATTTTATTGGTCTTCACATAACGGCTTTGAGTTAAATCATTTCGGCTTTGGCCCGATTGATATCCCGTAAGCAAAAAGGGCTGATTCGCCAGATTCGCGTTGTAAAACGGGTCTTCATCCTGATACAAATGCTGCATTTCGAACGCAAACACGTTTTTATCATTCAGCGTATAATAGTAATTTATATTCTGATTGAACGAAAACGGATTCTGTTTTTTATTCGTATAAATATCATCCAACAAACTGGAGAAAACCCCTGATCTTTCTTTCTGATCCGACAGTTTCAACAAAGCATCATAATCAAAATGCACCTTTTCCGAAGGCACATAACTCGAACTCAGTTTAAACAATCCTAATGATGATTTCTGATGGGAAATATCCTGACGTGTTTCATTGATCACTACAGAAGTTCCGTCGGGCAAACGGTCGGTTCGGGTAGATTTCGAATTGGTTTCGATATCGGTCACATTGGAAGAAAAAATTCCGAATCCACTCAAAGTCCAAGCTTTGGAAGGATTGTAACTGAAATTTGCCGCTCCGAATTTGGTATCAATCTCTTTCGCCTGATTGTTACGAAGTCCTAAAATTCCCAAATCGTTCGAAGACACATTGAAATTAGAACCGCCTTTTTTCATCATGTTTTTAAAACCGCCGGTAAACTTGAAATAATCCTGCATGGTTAATGGGAGTTCTCCAATATTATTGCGGTTTCCGATGACATTCAGACTGTATTTCGGACTGTAATAAAAGAGTTTCGGATTGACGATATAGCGCTCATCGGTATGCCCAACGCCAATTCCGGCCGTCATGTCCCCAAACCAGAAGTTCTTTTTCCCTTCTTTCAGTTTGATGTTAATCGCTACGTTCTCTTCGTTGTTTTCAAGACCTTTCAAATTGGTTACTTCATTGTAGTTTCGAAGCACCTGAATTTTATCCAACGCATCGGCTGGAATGTTTTTGGTGGCAATTTTGGTATCGCCATCGAAGAAATCTTTACCTTCCACCATCACTTTCTGCACCTTTTTCCCTTCCACCTGGATTTCGCCGTCTTTATTGACTTCAACTCCCGGAAGTTTTTTCAGCACGTCTTCCAACTTGCGCTCGGTTCCGTTTCTGAAAGAATCCGAATTGTAAATAATGGTATCTCCACTAATGGAAACCGGCATTTCTTTTACAATTTCAATTTCCTTCAGCAAGGTTCCTTCTTTCAGAACAATATTTTTTACGATATTTTCTGTGGTTGTTTTAATTGTTGTTGTATAGGGCTGAAAACCAACATAACTCACCTTAACCTCGTAAGTCGAATTGGCATTCAGGGAAATCTGAAACCGACCTTTATCGTTCGTGATCGAATAACCGTCCATGGCTTTTGTTGCCTGATTAACGGCCATAATATTGGCCATTTCCAGAGCCACACCGGTGGTATCTTTGATGACGCCTTCAAACTTCACGTTTTGTGAAAAGCCTATGGTCGTAACCATAAACAGCACAACAAAAAATATATTTTTCATAAATGGAATGGGAATAAAATAAGTTTTTTCGATTAATTAATGCCCCATTCTCATTCCCCCTCTGTTACCGCCTTGCGTTTGGAATTGCTCCTGCATTTCCTGCATTTTTTTTACAACGATTTCATCATACTCTTTCTGTTTGACTACTTTTCCGTTTTTAGGCGCTTTGATTTCCACTTTATCTTTTGTATTCATCACCAATTTCGAACACATTACTACGGTTTTCCCGTCGTTAACTTCCAAAATCAGACCCGGCAAGCCCCAGTAACTTTCAGGACCTTGACTGATTGGAATTTCTGGCGTATACCAAGCGGTAATTTCAATTTCCTTCGGCATATCGAAATCCGTCATGAAATTGGTTCTTTTTTCTTTACCTTCTTCGCCTTTTTTAGCCGCATCTTCTTTTTTCGGACGTGCATTTCTGAAATCAGAAGCACTTACAGGTTTTATTGCAGTTGCTTTAAAACAAGTATAATCACCAATTTTTTTGGTTTCGCTTCCTAATTTCCAGGCTAATTTCGGCAGGGAATCCACCACCAAAAATTCTTTACTCATAAATTCCTTATCCACGGTATAGGTCTTATCCTTAACGTTTTTGTAATAGGTTCCCCCACCGCCCATCATGGAACTCATCATACGAAATCCGCCGCCGTTTTGCCCGGGAGCATCTAGTTTTTCTTCCTCTTTGTAAATCGAACTGGTTTTATCAAAATTAAGTATGAATGTTTTTTCAAACATTTTTTTCATACGTTCTTCAATCATTTTTCGCATTTCAGGCGTTACATCCTTATTACCGTCCATACGCGATTTGAAATCGGCCGTACTGGTTTTGGATTCATAAACTGCCATCCCTTGAAAATCCTGGGCAAATGAGGTTAATGAAGCACAAAAAAACACCATTAATGCTATTGAAATTTTTTTCATGATTTTTTTAAGTTAGTTACAAGACTTTATAAGACGATTGAAAACGTTTTTTGTTACAAAAATATTCTTGTTAGACTACTGTTTTTGTAAAAGGTTTATTCGTAATTTGGCTTTTATGCAAAATCTAATACAGCTGTTTTTTCTTTTTACCTTTTGTTTCGGTTTTGGCCAACAAAAAAGTATTGGGGTTACACCTCTGGAAACTCAAAAAACACTAGCCCAATATTTTATTGGCAGAGACGCTTTTGGAAACAATTACACTCTTTACGACAATGTTTTCCGAAAAGAAAACCGCCAGACTAAACTGGAATACAAAAACATTGCTTTAGGAAAAATTGAGCGGGTAGATTTGCAAAATCCGCTTCAGATGGTAGTGTTCTACAAAACGATGAATGCCGTTGTACTGTTAGACAATCAGTTGAACGAAACGGTTCGGATTAATTTCACGGAAACCAATCCCGAGCTGCTTCCACAATGGGTTGGCCTGGCTGCTCAAAACCGACTTTGGTTATTCGATTTGGCTTCGCAGAAATTAGGCCTTTACGATTATCAAAAAAAAATATTCCATCCCATATCCGTCGTTTTTGAACTTCCAGTTGTCTATGCGCAATCGGATTACAATTATTTTTACTGGATTGACAATCAGCAGAAAATGTATGCCTCCAACAACTACGGGAAAATAAATTTTCTGGGAAAAATACCGCAATCCGATCAGACCCAAATTATTTCTTCGAAACAAATCCTGTTAAAAAAAGGCGATACTTTAAACGTTTATGATTTGGAAAAAGAAACTTCGCAAATCATAACAATTCCCAAAAAAAGCATTCAAAGTTTTTATTATAAAGAACAAATTTTATCTATTTTTACCGACAACGAAATCAGGAATTATAAAATCATTTTACCATAATGCATATAGCTGTAGCAGGAAACATTGGCGCCGGAAAAACCACTTTAACCCGACTTTTATCCAAACATTTCAAATGGGAACCGCATTTTGAAGACGTAGTAGACAATCCGTATCTGGATGATTTTTACCATTCGATGGACCGTTGGTCGTTTAATTTGCAGATTTACTTCCTGAACAGCCGTTTCCGTCAAGTGCTGCAGATTCGCGAAAGCGGAAAAAAAATCATTCAGGACCGAACGATTTATGAAGATGCGCATATTTTCGCACCCAATCTTCATACGATGGGATTGATGAGCAATCGTGACTTCGAAAACTATTCATCGTTGTTTGAATTGATGGAAAATTTGGTAGGCGCTCCGGATTTATTAATTTATCTAAGAAGTTCCATCCCAAATTTGGTTTCACAGATTCACAAACGCGGACGCGACTATGAAAACACCATCTCGATTGAATATTTGAGCCGATTGAACGAACGTTATGAAGCCTGGGTACAAACCTACAACAAAGGGAAACTGCTCATTATCGACGTAGACAACATTAATTTTGTGGACAATCCGGAAGATCTGGGAATGATCATCAACCGCATCGATGCCGAAATAAACGGCTTATTTTAAAGCATACAATCCCGATGGTTTCATCGGGATTTTTTTTATCTTTAAATAAATTCCGAAACGATGCTTTTTTTAAAACGGTTCAAATGGATTTGCTGCATACTTACCACAAGCATTTTGATGGAAAGTTGCCATGTTTATGAAAAAATCCCATCGGACATTGAAAAAGCGACAGCCTCGAATATGCGGGTTAAAATAACCACGACCGACAACCAAAAGTATTTTTTTAAGAGAATTGAAAAAACAGACAGCCTCTATTATGGCGTTGAAGAAGTCGGCTTGGATGTAATCAAAAAACCACTTAAAAAAGAAGACCTTAAAAAAGTCCAAATCATCAACAAACCCAAATCCAGATTTTTAACCGTTGCGGGCATTACCATTCCAATCGCCATACTTGTAATGTTGATAAGCTCCAACAGCTGGAGCTCAGGTGCCGGACCTGTGGGCGGTTTTTAAATCAATAATACAGACTTTTAATTGCTATTTCCGACGTTTTTCCTTCAAAATGAATTTTCTTTTTCTCTCCCGGAAGCAAATCGAAATAATTATCACTGAAGTGTGTCCTTTCAGAACTTAAAAAAACATTTTTTGCCAAAATATCGGTTGATACTTCAAGCGTATTTTCATCTAAATACTTAAACGTGATTTTCGGTTGTTTCAGTTCCAAATTTTTAGGTTTCTCAAAATAAAACAAGGTGGATTTCACATCGGAATCGGAAAAAACAAGCTTCGCGGAAAGCACCATCTGCTTGGAATTGAACTTTTCAAACATTTTTTTATCCATAGAATAATACACTTTGCCGGTATTTTCCGCTACCTGATTTTCCGAAGCGGATTGCCACAGCATTGTCCCTTCAAAATCAAGCAGTTGAAGTACTAATCTTCCTTTTTTGGACGATACTTCATCACTGACTACATACACTTTATACTGATTTTCTTCTTCAGCAACCGAAACCAATACATTTTCAAAACTGCGTTTCGCCTGATAATGAAACGCTTTCCAAGTGCCAAAATAATCCACCGAGCTCCAGGAAGTCACCGGCCAGCAATCGTTCAATTGCCAATATAACGTTCCCATGCAATACGGTTTTGCACGTCGATGGGCTTCAACCGCGGTTTTCATTCCTTCCGCCTGCAATAGTTGTGAAATGTAAACATAGTCCTCAAAATTGGTCGGAATTTTATAGTCACGCTCCATATAGGTTTGAATGGTCTGATAGCCAGTTGGATGTTTCTGATGGCTTTTTACAGATTCGGAAGTAAGATTCAATTCGTTTTCATTCGCAAAAGCGTTAAACGTCTCCAAATTTGGCATGCCCTGAAAACCGTATTCCGATATGAATCGGCCGACTTTCTTCGTATACATTTCAAACGGTTCCATTCCCCACCAAACGCCCCAATAATGGGAATCGCCCTGCAGCAGACTTTCTTTTCTTCCCCAACCGATTGATGGTGACGAAGGCCAATATAAATTCTTTTCTTTCGACAAAAGACTGTCCAAGGTTTTCGGAATCAGTTCGTGAAATAATTTTTTGTAGTCGTTCCAAATTTTTGTGGAATCGGCTGCTGAATAATTGTATTGTTTCTGCCAGCCCCAATTGTGCCAACCTTCATCGTTTTCATTGTTCCCGCACCAAAGCGCAAGACTCGGATGGTTTTGAAGACGATTAACATTATCGATGACTTCCTGTTTTACATTCTTCAAAAAAGCGGCATCGCCCGGATACATTGCACAAGCAAACATAAAATCCTGCCAAACGAGAATCCCGTTTTTATCGCATTCGTCGTAAAAGGCATCGTCCGCATACACGCCACCGCCCCAAACGCGCAACATGTTCATATTCGCCTCCACGGCATTTTTCACAATACTTTTATATACCGAATCTTTTGCTCTCGGCAGAAAACTGTCGGGCGGAATATAATTCGCGCCTTTCATAAACACCGGAACCCCGTTGAGTTTGAAGTAAAAATTTTTTCCGACCTTGTCCTTTTCCTGCACCAATTCAAGAGTTCGCAATCCGATATTCATTTCTTTTTTACTCAACATCGTATTTTTTTCCGAAAGCGAAATCACAAACGGATACAAATAGGCTTCACCCAAACCATTGCTCCACCAGCGCTTCGGATTTTTGATTTCATAATCGATTTTCAGTTGATTTTTACCTTTTTTAAGCGAATAGGTTTCCGACTTATCATTAATTTTCAATTGATATTTGCCGGATTGCTGACAATGTACTTCCGCTGTAAAACCCAATTTCGCTATTTCATCCGACAGTATTTTCTGTTCGTATTTTACATTTTCGATTGTAGCAGAATTCCAAAAATTAAGCTGCACTTTTTTCCAAATGCCCGCCGTTACGAATCGTGGTCCCCAATCCCAACCGTAGTGGTATTGCGCTTTTCGGGTAAATATTTTCTCATCGCCGGGCAACGTATAATTCAGTTTTTTTGCGGCTTCTTTTCCTTTTTCAACTGCCGATTGAAAAACAACCGTTAACTTGTTTTCTCCGACTTTCAGTTGTTTTTTCACCTCAACTTTCCAAGTACGGAACATGTTGTCGGCATTGAGAATCGATTTTCCGTTTAAGAAAACTTCGGCATAGGTGTCCAAACCGTCAAATTGTAATTCGATTGTTTTATGTTTTAATTCCGATGGCGAAACCGCAAACGAAGTTTCGTATTCCCACGCCTCGTTTTCAATCCACTGCAGTTGTTTCTCATTGGTGCCATAAAATGGATTCGGAATCACTTTGTTATTGAACAAATCGGTATGAACGGTTCCCGGAACGGAAGCCGACAACCATTTCGAGTCACCTTTCTTTCTAAAATTCCAATGCTCCTTTCCCAAATTTCGATCCGAATTCTGAGCCAGAACCAATAGCGGTAAACAGAAAACCATCAGGAATTTCAAAAAAATCTTCATTACACTAAATTTGATTTCAACGCTTTAACCTCATCAATATTAGCGATTTCACTTCCGTCAGTTATCGCGGAAGAATGGTAAAAACCGGCGTTGGTTTGTTTTTGAATCAGATTGATATTTGTCGAACGCAATCCGCCACCGGGCATAATGGTAATGCGGTTGTTTGCTTTTTCCACCAAATGCTGTAAAACCGTAATACCTTCAACCACATTTGGCATGGTTCCGGAAGTCAGAATAGTCGAAAATCCGCATTGAATGACATCTTCTAACGATAATAACACATCGGTTACGGCATCGAAAGCCCTGTGAAACGTACACGGCAAAGGTTTTGCCATGGCAACTAATTCCGCATTCTGTTTCGTATTTACCGTTCGATCATGGTTTAAAATCCCGAAAACAAAACCGTTCACTCCTAATGCTTTGAATTGTCGGATTTCGTTTTTCATTTGTTGGAATTCCTCTTCCGAATACACAAAATTGCCACCACGAGGACGAATCATCACATACAACGGAATGGTTACTTTTTCCAGAGTTTGTTTGGTGATTTCTAAATTGGGAGTCGTTCCGCCTTCTTTAATATTGTCGCACAATTCTATACGGTCGGCACCGCCTTGTTGTGCGATTAGTGCCGATTGGGCGTTAAAACAGGCTATTTCTAATTTTTCCATTATCGTAAAAAGTAATCGGCGTCAATTAATGTATTTCCGGTTTCGTCGTATTTCGCATAATTGAATCCGCCCTGAACGCAATAGGCTCCGTGTTCGCCTTTTTTGTTCAACGCGATAAATCCTACCTGAATGTCTTTCAGATTTTTGTTTCTGTTTTTGGTCAGCTTTACGATTCGGGCCACGGCTTCTTCACAGGCTTTCTGAGGCGATTTCCCCTGACGCATCAGTTCCACCACCAAATGACAGCCGGCAATCCGGATTACTTCTTCCCCATGACCGGTTGCAGTTGCCGCTCCGATTTCGTTATCGACATACAATCCCGCTCCGATAATCGGCGAATCCCCAACGCGTCCGTGCATTTTATACGCCATCCCGCTCGTGGTACAGGCTCCGGATAAATTCCCGTGAGCATCCAACGCAATCATACCGATAGTATCGTGATTTTCGATATTGGCAATAGGCTTGTAATTACTGGTTTTGAGCCATTCTTTCCATTCCTTTTCGGACGCTTCCACCAACAGATTTTCTTTTTTATGACCTTGTGTCAAAGCAAACTGCAACGCACCTTCTCCGACCAACATTACGTGTGGCGTTTTTTCCATTACTGCACGGGCTACCATAATCGGATGTTTGATGTGTTCCAGACAAGCCACCGAACCAATATTGGAAAACTCATCCATAATACAGGCATCCAGCGTTACCCTTCCGTCACGATCCGGTCGTCCTCCGTAACCTACACTGCGTTCGTTCGGGTCGCCTTCGGGAACTTTCACACCGGCTTCTACTGCATCGAGGGCGCGTCCGTTATTTTTTAATATTTCCCAAGCTGCTTTATTCGCCGGAATTCCGAAATTCCAAGTGGAAAGTACGATTGGCTTTTTTACTTTTCCGGATGGAACAACAACTTCCTCTTCTTCTGATTTTCCACGAAAAGCGTTCAATGCTATCGCTACTGAAGCGATTGCAGTTGTCTTTATAAAATTTCTACGGTTTGCCATATTATTATTTTTTATTCCACCATGATTTCATCCACGAACAGCCAGCAATCCGAACCGGCGCCTGGTTTTCCATCCGGAATTTTACCGGCGTTGGGAGCGATTACTTTGATGTATTTCGTTTTTTGTTTGTTGCAGTCGATTACTACAACCCCTTTCATTTTACTGATTTCTTCCGTAGTAACCTTTTTCACTGATTGAAATACTTTCCCGTCGTTGGAAACCAATACTTCAATGTATTTCGGATAATGAATCCAACTTCCGTCGTTGGTTAACACATCCACGGTTACTTTGGAAACGCATTGTTTTTTACCTAAATCGATGGTCGCTTCTAAATTTTTTCCCCAGAAACCAATCCAGTCGCGGCCGTATTTTTCCATGTTGCCACGCATGCCGTCCACCAATGTAAACGAACCTCCAATCCCGTAATTTTCATGGGGTTGGTTTACCAAACTTATTTTCTTTCCGGTCGATTTGGTAATGAAAAACGGTTGCTCGATAACCGCACTTTTTTGCTTGCCCTTTTCAAAATAGGCTGCTTTAATGATTTGGTTTTTCGTTACCGAAATAGGCTCCATGTATTTTTTGGAATTGGCAGTTGGATTCGTTCCGTCAGTTGTGAAACAGATTCCGGGATTGGCCGATTTCAGATGAAACAGCACTCCTTTTCCTTTTTCGGACGGACTCACTTTGGAAGTCACTTCAAATAATGCCCGACTGTAATTGATTCCTTTTGTATCGTATACCGAAAAATGCTGTATCAGTCTGTTTTGGAAATTCTGGTATTTTGTTGTATCTGAAGTTCCCCAAACCACTTCAGCCAAAGCGGCCATTCGCGGCATAATCATGTATTCGACATGTTCGGGAGTATTTATATATTCGGTCCAAACATTGCCTTGTGCCCCTAAAATGTACTTGGCTTCTTCGGAAGTCAGTTCTTTTGGCGTTGGTTCTAAAGAATAAACTTTTTCTACGGTCGTATAACCTCCGATTGCCACCGGTTCGTTCTTCGGTTCGCCCTGATAATGATCGAAATAACAATGAGAACCCGGTGTCATGACCACAAAATGTTTTTGTTTGGCCGCACTGATCCCGCCTTCGGTACCACGCCAACTCATAACGGCTGCATTGGGTGCCAATCCGCCTTCGAGAATTTCATCCCAACCTATAATTTGACGCCCTTTTCCGTTTACAAATTTATCGATGCGTTTGATGAAATAACTCTGCAGTTCGTGTTCGTCTTTTAGATTTTCCTTTTTAATCAAAGCCTGACAATGAGCACAGTTTTTCCATCGGACTTTCGGACTTTCATCGCCACCGATATGAATGTATTGGGAAGGAAATAACGCAATAACTTCTGTCAGCACATCTTCTAAAAACTGAAAAGTGGTTTCTTTCGGACAAAGTACATCATCCAAAACACCCCATTGCAGTGCCACATCAAATGGTCCGCCGGTACAGGACAATTCGGGATAAGAAGCCAACGCTGCCACAGCATGTCCCGGCATCTCAATTTCGGGAACTACGGTAATATGACGTTCTTTGGCGTAGGCTACAATTTCTTTAATCTCTTCTTGCGTATAAAATCCGCCGTATTTTTTATCGTCAAATTTCTGATCGCTATAATGTCCAACCATCGACCCTTTTCTCCAGGCGCCGACTTCCGTTAATTTCGGATATTTTTTGATTTCGATGCGCCAACCCTGATCGTCGGTCAAATGCCAATGAAATGTATTCATCTTGTACATCGCCAGATAATCAATGTATTTTTTGATGAATTCCTTCGGGAAGAAATGACGACAAACATCTAAATGCATGCCGCGCCAAGCATATTTAGGTTCGTCTTTGATTTCGAGAGCCTGGATTTTCAACTCCTCCTTTTTGGCAACAGGAAGCAATTGTTGCAAAGTCTGAAACGCGTAAAACAAACCTAAATTGCTTTGGGCATGGATTTGAATTTGAGTCGTGCTGATATTGAGTTCATACGCTCCATTTTTTACATCATTAGGATTTTCAATCTGAATTTGGATTGTATTTAGCGGACTTTTGGAATTGTTCGTCGTTATCAATTCGAAACCGTAATTGGTTTTCAGAAACTCGTTGAACAATCTGATTTCGTTATCGCTTTCAGAATTTCCGATTAGAATTAGTGTTCCTGAATTTAAAACAAAGCTCCCTTCTTTTTGAATCAGTGATTTCGGTTGCGGAATTAACGGCAATTGCTTTTGGGCAAAACCAACCGTTGCTATTAAAAACAGAAAAAGGACAAATAATCTTGGCATTGTTGTTTGTGTGTTGTTTCGGTAAATTTAGTAAAATAAAAAAGTCCCATCTCATTTTTAATCACGAGATGGGACTTTTATTATCACAAAAAACGTTCTATTTATCCCTAAATGCAGCAATTTTCGCATCGACTTCGGCGGCAGTACCTTCAAAAGTTTCCACTTTTTCCGTTTCCTTTCCGTTTTCAACCGTTGTGATTTTTACCGTTGCTTTGGTTTTTCCGTTATTGGTTTCTTTTTCAACGGAAATACGTTTCATCACTTCCTTATTCATTGCCCCTTTTTCGGCACAACATTTCATTTTGCAATCGCCTCCTTTGAACTTTCCGTTGGCATCGTAATGTGACATGCACATTGCTTTTTCTTCCGGAGAACAGCCCATTTCGTCACACATTTTCGCACATTCGTCTTTGGACATTGTTGCGCATTTTGACATGTCGCATTTCATTCCTTTTCCTCCGATGAATTTTCCGCTTTCGTCGTAATGTGACAGACACATGGCTCTTTCGTCTTCGGAACAACCCATTTCGTCACACATTTTAGCGCATTCGTCTTTGGTCATGGTAGCCATTTTAGACATGTCGCATTTCATATTTTTACCTTCACACATTTCTGTTTTGGCACAACAAGCTTCTTTTCCGGAACCGGCTGCATGTCCGCCTCCTAAAATTGGTGCCATAACCAATCCGATCAAACAGGTTAATTTGATTAAAATGTTCATCGATGGCCCTGAAGTATCTTTGAACGGATCCCCAACCGTATCTCCGGTAACCGCTGCTTTGTGCGCATCGGAACCTTTATACGTCATTTCACCGTTAATCATAACTCCGGCTTCAAACGATTTTTTAGCGTTATCCCATGCACCGCCGGCGTTGTTTTGGAAGATTGCCCAAAGCACCCCAGAAACGGTAACTCCGGCCATATAACCTCCTAACATTTCAGCAATTAATTGGTTATTATCCGCATACACCAATTTCCCTAAAAGAACAATCGCGATTGGGAAGCCAATGGTTAAAATACCCGGCAACATCATTTCGCGTAAAGCAGCTCTTGTGGAAATTTCCACACATTTTCCGTATTCCGGTTTTCCGGTTCCTTCCATGATTCCAGGAATTTCCTTGAACTGACGACGTACTTCATAAACCATATCCATCGCGGCTTTTCCAACGGAATTCATAGCCAAAGCCGAGAAAACTACAGGAATCATTCCACCCACGAATAACATTGCCAAAACCGGCGCTTTAAAAATATTAATTCCGTCGATTCCGGTGAACGTTACATACGCTGCAAATAATGCCAATGATGTTAATGCTGCCGATGCAATCGCAAATCCTTTTCCGGTTGCAGCTGTTGTATTTCCTACCGAATCTAAAATATCGGTACGGGTTCTTACTTCTTTTGGTAATTCGCTCATTTCGGCGATACCCCCTGCGTTATCCGAGATTGGTCCGAACGCATCAATTGCTAACTGCATAGCCGTAGTCGCCATCATTGCTGAAGCGGCCAAGGCTACTCCGTAAAATCCTGCAAAAGCATAGGATGCCCAAATTGCTGCTGCGAACAATAATACCGTTGGGAAAGTCGAAATCATTCCCGTTGCTAAACCAGCAATTACGTTGGTTCCCGCTCCTGTAGATGATTTTTGTACAATAGCCAAAACCGGTTTTGTCCCTAATCCTGTGTAATATTCCGTTACCGAAGAGATTACACCACCCACTGTTAAACCAACAATGGTAGCATAAAATACTCTCATCGACGAAATGTCTTTTAACCCTTCTCCGTAGAATTCCATTTTCATGGTTTCGGGTAACATGTATTGTACTAAGAAGAAACACGCTACTAAAGTCAATCCGATAGAAACCCAGTTTCCTACGTTTAAAGCGCCTTGTACTTGTTTTTCCTTCGCATCGTTACTTGAAATTTTCACCAACATGGTTCCGATAATCGAAAACAGAATTCCGAAACCGGCAATCGCCATCGGTAATAAAATAGGTCCGATACCTCCGAAAGCATCCTGAAGATTGCCTCCCATATCTTTGATTACGTAGTTTCCAAGCACCATGGCCGCTAAAACCGTTGCCACATATGAACCGAACAAATCGGCACCCATACCGGCCACGTCGCCTACGTTATCCCCTACGTTATCCGCAATGGTTGCAGGATTACGCGGATCATCTTCCGGAATTCCGGCTTCTACTTTTCCAACCAAATCCGCACCGACATCGGCTGCTTTGGTATAGATTCCACCCCCAACACGGGCAAACAAAGCAATGGATTCTGCTCCAAGAGAAAATCCTGCCAAGGTTTCCAATACCACGGTCATGTCTGCAGTTGAAGTCCATGCTCCGCCCATGAAATAATGAAAGAAGAAAATGAAGAAAGAGGTCAATCCCAATACTGCTAATCCGGCTACGCCAAGTCCCATTACCGTTCCGCCGCCAAAAGAAACTTTTAAAGCCTGCGGCAAACTGGTACGTGCTGCCTGAGTGGTTCTGACATTGGTTTTCGTTGCGATTTTCATCCCCATGTTTCCGGCCAAAGCTGAAAAGATGGCACCGAAAACGAAAGCGACCACTATTAATATATGTGTGGTTGGCACTATAAAAGAAATCGCTGCTAAAGCAATACTTGCCCCAACAACGAAAAGTGCTAATAATCGATACTCTGCTTTAAGAAAGGCTAACGCTCCTTCGTAGATGTGATCTGAAATTTCTTTCATCTTTCCATCTCCTGCATCCTGCTTTAAAACCCAACTCCTTTTGACTCCCATAAAGGCGAGCCCCAACAATGCCATTATCACTGGCACGTAAATCATCATTGATTCCATAAATTTGTTTTGGTATTTGGTTAATATATTCGTAAATATATAGAAACAATAACAAATAAAAAAGCAATACTCTCTTCAGAATATTGCTTTTTTTATAAAATTTTAGGAAATCGTATTATTTAATACTGAATAACCCGGCAGGCTTGTTTTCTAAAGCATTGAAACGATCCACGCATTCTTTTAAAATTCGTTTAGCATCGTTTACATCTCCCCATCCTTCTACATCAACTTGTTTGTTTTCCAAATCTTTGTAAACTTGGAAGAAGTGTTCGATTTCTTTCACCAAGTGCGGGTTCATGTCTGACAAATCGTCCAATTTATTCCAGATAGGATCTGAAACCGGTACACAGATGATTTTCTCATCCGGACCTTTATCATCGGCCATGTGGAAAACTCCGATAGGCTTCACTTCCATTACACATCCAGGGAACGTTGGCTCGTTTACCAAAACCAATACATCCAACGGATCACCGTCCAACGCTAAAGTTTCAGGAATAAAACCGTAATCGGCAGGATACATCATCGATGAAAATAACATTCTGTCGAAACGCATTCTTTTTAATTCGAAATCGTACTCGTATTTATTTCTGCTTCCTCTCGGAATTTCGATTAATACATCGAAAGTTTTTACTTTATCAGCTGTCATTATTTTAAACTTTTACATTTTTTGAGGGTGCAAAAGTAGGACAAAATCAACTGACTTACAAGTAATCTTACCGTTAAAAAAGCAGATTTAGCATTATCATAACGAAGTTTTAATACGGTTGTTTCCTTCCTCTTTTCTTCAGGTAATAATGCCACAGAAAAAACGTAGCGGCCGAGCGGTGCGGTTTCCAGTTTTCGGCATAAATGGCCATCGCTTCCTTATCGTGAATGTCAAAAAGTTCTTTAATCGTATTTACCACTGCAATATCGCCCAACGGAATGATATCCGGCGATTGCAGGCAAAACATCAGGTACACATCGATGGTCCAATGCCCGATGCCTTTGATTTTAATCAGCTCCGCACGAACCGTTTCAGCATCTTTATCTGCAAGACTTTCAACAATTAACTCTTTATCGATAATAGCTTGAGAAAGTGCTTTCAGATATTTTGTTTTTTGACGGCTGACCCCGCAACCGCGAAAATCTTCATCAGAAAAAAGCAGTACGGTTTCGGGTGAAAAATCAGGAATTGCGGTTTTGATTCGGTTAAAAGTGGCTTTTGCGGAATCAATCGACACCTGTTGTTCCAATATTAACAGACAAAGCGTTTCGAATCCCGGTGGCCGTTGTACAAAAGTCGGCTCGCCATACAAATCGACAATACTTTGGAATTTCTCTTCGCATTTAAGAAGATAGGCAATGGCATTTTTCATTAGAAATAGAATCCGAATGAACCTTTAACCCCAAATTTATTGGCATCCGGTAAATTCAGGTAACTGCCTCTCCAGCAGAAATCCAATCGGAAACATTTGAAAATGTTCCCCACTCCCGCGTGGTATTCCCAATACCCGTTTACCGGAGCACGGTATTCCAATCCGGAAGCATTAATAGCTTTATTTTCATCAGAAACAGAACCGTACACTCCTTTTACACCAATAATTTCCCTCCAATTCAATTTTCGCAACAACGGCACTCTTGAAAACAAACGGCCGTTAAAATGATGTTCTAAGTGAATCGAAGCATATTCATCGGCAACGAATTCATAGTAATTCATCAGGTTGTACGTGTTTTCAATCTGGAAATAAGATTGGTTTCCGGGTATAACCCCCATCAAGCCCAACGGTACTTTTCCGAAAATCTTACCGGTTTCAAAGGTTGGAAACAAGCGTCCGAACCCACCAATCAATATCGGATGACGGTAATAGAACTGTAATTTCTGATACGAAAAATCACTATCAAAAACCCCTTTCATGCCGTGACTGTAATTCACAAAAACCCTTGGGAAATTATAATCCACCACCATTCGTTCCACACCATGCCCTACTGTTTTTCGTTTTGGAGTATAATCCACCATCAGATTGACATCAGCTTGTTTTACCTGACTCTGAATCCCTCCGTTACCATCAAAATAATCCAGACTAAATTTTGACCAAGCCGATTTCAAGGTACGATAGGTAAATCCTGTCTGAACAGTCAGGTTTTTCACTGGCTCCATCTGCAGAGAAAGCATGGACAGATTGATGGATGAAAGCTTGTCGTTGTTCCCGCTTGAAAACAAAGTACTTGAGGCAAAACTTCTTCCCAACACATCGTTGGTAGCCGTCAAACTCACCCCTAACTGTTCGATATCCCTTCTGTTTCCGCCGGAAAGAATCAAACGGTTTTTCTTATTTAAAAGCCATTTTCCCGACAGACCGTATTTAAACTGATGATCGTTAAATCCATAAGCGGTATAGCCTTCGATACGCCACATATCATTGGAACCAAAATAAGTTCTTCCGCCGGCACGCAAACGCATTCCTTCCACATTATTGTAGCCGTAAGAGGAAAATATCGGTCCGTAATCCATCTTCAATTTCGGAATTTCAATGTAACCACTAGCCAAAATAGTCGCAACATTATAAATTCGTTTGAATTTCGGAATCGTATTTAAGGTATCTAAAAGTCCGTAAACGCTTTTCTCGTTTTTGTTCAAGTTTTCAAAGCGGTTTTCTTCCCAAAATTCATCCGTTTTATTATAGGCCTCATCGTCGTAATTATCCACTTCTTGTTTGTAGAACTTATCGTCTTTTGGAATATTGAACTTATGGTTTCGTACTAAAGTGGTACGCTTTCCGTAAACTCCTTTCGATTTTTCTTTTTTGGAGAAACTGAAATCCGACATCATGTGATCGCGTTTCAACAGGAACACCGAATCGTTCAATACCTCAAACTCCTGTTCGATGTAGATTTCCTTTACCCAGTTGATGTTGGCGCTTTTACTGGCTTCCATATTGATTTTCTTGATGGCCCACGTAGAATCATTTACCCAAAAATCGCCTTTAAAAGTCAGCTCGTTTTTCCTCCTCGGATAGTAAATAATATTGTAGCACCATTTGTT
Organism: uncultured Flavobacteriaceae bacterium; assembly: GCA_963812405.1. GTDB lineage: Bacteria > Bacteroidota > Bacteroidia > Flavobacteriales > Flavobacteriaceae > Flavobacterium. Next base: position 548,928 of record CAWEUV010000002.1, read on the forward strand.
GTCGATAAAAGCACTGTCGGACAACACATAATTATATACATTGATTCCCGTGCGCGATAGCGGACTCACGAAATCCTTATCGAAGAACTTCAAGTAGTTGTTGTAAATATCATAATCGGCATACAAATCTTTGATGAAAGTGCTCACGCCGTCGCCGGTTCCCAATCCTGAGTTTTTGTTCGCTTTTACGATTTCCTTCTTTTTCCCGTTGGTGTTATCGGCGTAGACTTCACTCAGCGTTTCATTGATAAAAATCGGAAGGAAGGCTTTTCCGGTTACCCTCGACGTATCGATGCGGTCCCAGATGAATTCCATGCCTTTGAAAATCTTATTTGCTTTGAAAGCACTGTCGATGGAATTTAGGTCAAATTCTACTTTTTCGTATTTATCGTATTGATACTGATCGAACATGTTCAGCCCGTTTTTCTTTTTTCGTGCCCATATTTTTCGGAGAATATCAATCGCCGGATTGTTCTTTTTGGAGGTTTTTCCGGTGTAAATTTTCACTTCCTGAAGCTGATTATCCGGTTTAATCTGAATTTTCATTTCCAAATCCACCGCTTTGGTCAGCGCCACTTCCACCGCTTTATATCCTACAAACGACGCCACGAGAATTTTATATGTTTTATCCGACTGCAGGTAAAAGCGTCCGTTTTCATCGGAAACCACCCCTTCGGTAGAGCCTTTAAAATACACATTGGCGTATCCCATCGGCTGATTGCTTTCATCATAAACCACCCCGCCCACTTTGGTCTGCGCCAGCATATTCACAAACGATAAAACGAAACTTAAAAACAGGAATAACTTCTTCATAGAATTGTAAAAAAAAACTTCATCAGCAAATTACTGATGAAGTTCAAATATAGTCATTTTATTAATTGTCAATTATCAATTGATAATTATCAATTATTTTTTATACATCACTTTTTTAACCGCCTTGATTACATCGTTAGCGTTAGGCAACCATTCTTTTAATAAGGTTGGCGAATATGGTGCCGGAGTATCAGCAGTTGTGATTCTTTGTACCGGTGCATCCAAATAATCGAAGGCTCTTTCCTGAACCATATACGTGATTTCTGAAGCCACCGATGCAAACGGCCAAGCCTCTTCCAAAACCACCAATCGATTTGTTTTTTTCACCGAGTTGATAATCGTATCGTAATCCATCGGGCGAACCGTTCTTAAATCAACGATTTCACAAGAAATCCCTTCTTTAGCCAGTTCCTCAGCTGCCGCTAACGCTTCTTTGATGATTTTTCCGAAAGACACAATCGTCACATCCGTTCCTTCACGTTTGATGTCTGCAACTCCTAACGGAATCGTGTAATCGCCTTCCGGCACTTCCCCTTTATCACCATACATTTGTTCCGACTCCATAAAGATTACCGGATCATTATCACGGATGGCCGCTTTCAATAAACCTTTAGCATCGTATACCGTTGACGGTACCACTACTTTTAATCCGGGAGTGTTTGCAAACCAGTTTTCAAACGCCTGAGAGTGTGTTGCGCCTAACTGACCTGCCGAAGCTGTCGGTCCGCGGAACACCATTGGCATTGGAAATTGTCCGGCCGACATCTGACGCATTTTTGCCGCGTTATTGATGATCTGGTCGATTCCCACCAACGAGAAGTTGAACGTCATGAATTCCACAATCGGGCGACAACCGTTCATGGCAGAACCTACTGCAATTCCGGCGAAACCTAATTCGGCAATAGGCGTATCGATAACTCTTTTTGGTCCGAATTCATCCAGCATTCCTTTGGAAGCCTTGTACGCTCCGTTATATTCCGCTACTTCTTCACCCATTAAATATACCGATTCGTCGCGACGCATTTCTTCGCTCATCGCCTCACAAACCGCTTCTCTAAACTGTATCGTTCTCATGTATTTTTCTTTATCCAAAAATTATTGAAAGGCAAAAATAAAAATTTTATGTTACTTATTAGTTATATGTTAGGGATTAAGGTGAATTTATTTTGTTTTACAGCTGTAACACCCAACCCACAACTAACTTAACAGCAATGCCTGCACTAAAAACAAAGCTGTTTTATTTCTGATACACCTATACGCATTCATTCTCTACCTTGACGCATGTATTATCTGCCTTGACACATGTATTGTCTGTTTTGACTCATTTATTCTCTTTGGTGTTGCATTTTATTTCTAACAAATCTCATTTCTTTTCTACCCTGACGCATTCTTTTTCTGCTCTGTCGCATTTGTTTTTTACATTGACGCTTTAACTTTCAGTCGCTACGCATTTGTATAACAAACAACTAAACTTTACACCTGAAAATTCCGCAATCAAACCGCTTTTCAAAAGATTGCTTTTGCGTTTAATCAGAATATTTTCTCCATTCACTGATAATTTCATATTTATTATGCATGCATACTATTTTATTGAAAATATTTCCTTAAATTCGTCCCTCGAAAATAATCAACTTTATAACCTTATAAAAATGAAAATATTAGTTTGCATCAGCCACGTGCCTGATACTACTTCAAAAATTAACTTCATCAACGGAGATTCGGAATTTGATACTAATGGTGTTCAGTTTGTAATCAACCCTAACGATGAGTTCGGTTTAACCAGAGCGATTTGGTTTAAAGAACAACAAGGTGCTAATGTAACTGTGGTAAACGTAGGCGGTACCGATGCAGAAGCAACATTAAGAAAAGCGTTAGCCATTGGTGCTGACGAAGCGATCCGTGTAAACGCTAACCCAACCGACGGTTTCTTCGTGGCTAAGCAATTGGCAGAAGTAGTGAAAAACGGCGGATATGATTTAGTGATTGCAGGTAAGGAATCATTAGATTACAACGGCGGAATGGTTCCGGGAATGTTGGCAGCTTTAACAGGAGCAGATTTCGTTAACTCTTGTATTGGTTTAGACATCAACGGAACAACTGCAAAAGCGGTTCGTGAAATCGACGGTGGTAAAGAAACCATTGCTGCAAACTTACCATTGGTAATCGGCGGACAAAAAGGGTTGGTGGAAGAAAAAGACCTTCGTATCCCGAACATGAGAGGTATCATGACAGCCAGAACTAAAGCGTTAACGATTTTAGAACCGGTTGGTGCTGATAACACTACAAAAGCGGTGAAATTCGAAAAACCAGCTGCAAAATCAGCCGTTAAATTGGTGAACGCGGATAACCTAGACGAATTAATCAACTTATTACATAACGAAGCGAAAGTAATTTAATTACGAATTGAAAATTACGAATTACGTTTTTTTCAATCTTTAAATCTTTCAATCATTAAATACTGAAAACATGTCAATTTTAATATACGCGGAATCCGCAGAAGGAAAATTTAAAAAAGTAGCTTTCGAGTTGGCTTCTTATGCTAAGAAAGTTGCAGAGATGATGGGAACCACTGTTACTGCCGTTACGGTAAACGCAGGTGATGTTTCCGCTTTATCAAAATACGGAGTAGACAAAGTATTAAAAGTAACTAATGATAAATTAGCGTCTTTCAATGCCAAAGCCTACGCTGATGTTGTTAAACAAGCAGCTCAGAAAGAAGGAACCAAAGTAGTTATCCTTTCTTCAACAACCGATTCTTTATACTTAGCGCCACTTGTGGCTGTAGGATTGAATGCAGGATATGCTTCTAACGTAGTGGCATTACCGGAAAGCACTTCGCCTTTCACTGTAAAAAGAAACGCGTTCTCTAACAAAGCCTTCAACATTACGGAAGTAACTACCGATGTAAAAGTTTTAGGAATCGCTAAAAACTCTTATGGAGTATTCGAATCGGCTTCTTCATTATCAGAAGAAGATTTCACACCATCTTTAAACGATGCTGATTTCTCCGTTAAAATCGAATCGGTAGAGAAAGTAACCGGAAAAGTAACCATTGCCGATGCTGAAATCGTAGTTTCTGCAGGTCGTGGAATGAAAGGTCCTGAAAACTGGGGCATGATTGAAGAATTGGCTTCCGTTCTTGGTGCAGCAACGGCTTGTTCTAAACCGGTTTCCGATTTAGGATGGAGACCTCACAGCGAGCACGTAGGACAAACCGGAAAACCGGTAGCCGCAAACTTATACATTGCCATTGGTATTTCAGGAGCGATTCAGCACATTGCTGGAATCAACTCTTCTAAAGTAAAAGTGGTTATCAACCCGGATGCCGAAGCTCCTTTCTTTAAAGTTGCCGATTACGGTGTGGTTGGAGATGCGTTCCAAGTGGTTCCGCAACTAATCGAAAAATTAAAAGCTTTTAAAGCTGCGCAGCACTAAAATTCTGCATACCATTTAAAAAAAACCATCTTATTTTTTTAAGGTGGTTTTTTTATTTTTTGAAGCAAAAGTTTTTCGTTTCTTTGCAATACACTATCTGACTTTGACTCTCATTTCTTACTTTTAACAAAGATACACCGATTCAATAAGGAGATAGACGCAATTGTATTCTAATTTTATACTTTTTTAATATAATTGACGTAAATTAGTACTATTCGTAGCAATTAACAAACAAAACTTTTGCGCCTCCGGGCCTTAGTGGCTAAAAAACATGAGCTTAGTAAAACTAACTATAAAGGGAATTTCATACAGCCAAACTCAAAATGGCGCATACGCATTGATTTTAAACGAAGTTGATGGTGAAAGAAAACTACCCATTGTTATCGGCGCTTTCGAAGCACAATCCATCGCGATTGCTTTGGAAAAGGAGATTCGTCCGCCAAGACCATTAACACACGATTTATTTAAAAACTTTGCCGATCGTTTCGATATCGTGGTAAAACAGGTAATCATCCACAAATTAGTCGATGGTGTTTTCTTCTCCAGCATTATCTGTGAAAGAGACCGTATCGAAGAAATTATCGATGCCCGTACCTCTGATGCGATTGCCTTGGCCTTACGCTTTAATGCTCCGATCTTTACCTATAAAAACATCTTGGACAAAGCCGGAATTTATCTAAAAATCAACCCGACGGAAGAAGGAAAACATCCGGAAGAAAGCGATGACCCGTTAACCAGCCCGGAAACCTTCGGATTAGTAGGCGAAGAAAAGGTAACCGGAGAATCCTACACACAATATTCTTTAGCCGAATTATACGAATTACTCGAGGCCGCCGTTCAGAATGAAGATTATGAAAAAGCTGCTAAAATTCGCGACGAAGTATCCAAAAGAGAATCATAGTCAGTTAGCAGTGTTCAGACAGCAGTAAGCAGTCGTAACAATCCAAACAACAATATAATCGCATCAACGACAGTAATAATGAAGCAGTATTTAGATTTAGTAAAGCACGTTTTAGAAAACGGAAATCAGAAAGGCGACAGAACCGGAACGGGAACCAAAAGTGTTTTCGGGTATCAGATGCGTTTTGATTTGAGTGAAGGTTTCCCGATGGTAACCACCAAAAAACTGCATTTAAAATCGATTATTTACGAATTGCTTTGGTTTTTAAAAGGCGACACCAACATTGGTTATCTGAAAGAAAACGGCGTAAAAATCTGGGACGAATGGGCCGATGAAAACGGCGATTTGGGTCCGGTATACGGTTACCAATGGCGCAATTGGAATGGCGACGAAATCGATCAGATTAAAGAACTTATCGAAACCTTAAAACGCAATCCGAACAGCCGACGCATGTTGGTTTCTGCATGGAATCCTTCGGTTTTACCCGATGATAAAAAATCGTTTTCCGAGAATGTTGCCAATGGAAAAGCCGCTTTACCACCGTGTCATGCGTTTTTTCAGTTTTATGTGGCCGATGGAAAATTATCCTGCCAATTGTACCAAAGAAGTGCCGATATTTTCTTAGGCGTTCCGTTCAACATTGCTTCTTACGCCCTGTTTACCATGATGGTGGCGCAGGTTTGCGATTTAAAACCGGGAGAATTCATTCATACGTTTGGCGATGCCCACATTTACAACAATCATATGGAGCAGTTGGAATTGCAACTTTCCCGCGAACCGAAACCGCTTCCGAAGATGATTTTGAATCCGGACATAAAAGACATCTTCGATTTTAAATTTGAGGATTTCACTTTAACCGATTACGATCCGCACCCGCACATCAAAGGACAAGTGGCAGTTTAATTTTACCAATATGAAACCTGCAATCACATTTCTTTTGCTTTCCTTAATCTGTACTAATTTTTTATACAGTCAGGAAGCGATAGAAGTTGAGCATTTCGGGAAAAATCCGGGTAATTTAAAAATGTTTGTTTACAATCCTGTTCCAACAGAAACAACAAAAAAACCTTTGGTAATTGTTCTGCACGGTTGTACCCAAAATACAAAAGAAGTTGCAGAATTAACAGGCTGGGACAAACTGGCAAAGAACAACAATTTTGTAGTGCTTTATCCGCAGCAAAAATTCATCAACAATCCGAATTCGTGCTTTAACTGGTTTCGGGAGAATGATGTTGAAAAGGGAAAAGGAGAATGCGAATCGATTTTTGAAATGATCGAATACGCAAAAACGAACTACAACATTAACCCCGATAAAATATTCATCACAGGACTTTCTGCCGGAGCTTGCATGTCGATGGCAATGCTGGCAACTCATCCGGAAATTTTTCAAAGTGCCGCTGTTTTTTCAGGTGGAGGCTATAAAATTGCAACCGGTTTTTTTGATGCGTTGCAAGCCATGTCGGGTAAAAAAAATTTCACTCAGGACGAACTCACTAAAGTAGTTAAAAAGCAAAATCCAGAATACAAAGGCGCTTACCCTTCGCTTATCATTTATCATGGAAAAGACGATGGCCTTGTTAATTATAAAAACGCTTCGTTTGTTATCAGTCAATGGGCAGGCATTCAAAACATAGATACCATCCCTGACAAAACAGAAACCTCTTTTATGGGCATTAACGATATCTGTAGAAAAGAATTCCAGGATTCATCTGGCTCTCCAAAAATAATTCTGTACGAAGTTGCCAATTTAGGACATAAATTACTGATAAACCCAGGAGAAAAAGAAGAAGAAGGCGGAAAAAAAGGGCGCTCTTCTGTAGAGAAAGGTTTTCATTCCACTTATCAGACTGCAAAAGAATTTGGTTTGCTCACATTAAAACCATAACCTTATTTGTACGCTGAAAATTTTACAAATCAACGAAGTATGAAAACGACTTAAAAAATCATGATTTGGTTTTAGATTAAAAAGACACAAAATCGCTAAAAGAAACACCTCAATACAAACAATAATTCACTAACTTTAAGCTGATTACACAAAGTTCCCTGATGAAACAGAAATCATTTATGAAAACACTGAATCAGAAAAAAAATTTTGTCCAACGGGAAGCCAGACTCACTGACACGAAACTTTTCTGCAGTGTAACACGATTCGGAAACACAAACGAAATTGACATTCCTTTTGAGAATATCGATGGGGAAAAAGTGTCGCACAAAACAGCTAATCTTTATTTTTTATTACTAGCCCTCGGATGTTGTATTACTGCAATTCTCATCTCAACCACTTCATTTAAAGCAACCCATATTCAGAATTTAGCCGCCGGAATCGGTTACCTATTAGCCGTCTTATTTTTCCTGATATATTGGTTTTCGCGAGCCGATTTCTGGCAAATAAAACTCAGTGACGGCAACAGCATCCTGATTCACAAAAAAATTCCAAACGAAAAAACTGTTACCCTTTTTATCGACGAAATCATCAAAGCACGCAACAGCTATTTGAGAGAAAATTATGCAACGATTGATGAGAATCTCGATTATGAAAGTCAACTCAATAATTTCAAATGGCTAAAATCCATCAGGGCGATTTCAAAAGAAGAATACGATGAAAAATATTCCGAATTGAAAAAAACCATTAATCCTTCAGATATGAATATCGGGTTTAACAAAGCCTGATTCCCAAAAAACGAAAAGATTTTTTTTATTGTTGTCAGTCATTTTTTTCTATCTTTAATTCCGTAAAAATGTATTTATGGAAATCAATCAGCACGAACTGTATGAGTACGCCAGACAGCGTTTAAAACAGAAAAAACACCTGTATTTTCATTTTGTTTTATTTTTTGTCGGCAGCCTTTTCATGATTACCGCCAATAAACTTCTCGGTATACGACCCGACATTAACTGGTATCCTTGGGGAATTACCATTTGGGCATTTTTATTTATCCTGCATTTCATCCGGGTTTTCATTACCGACAGTTTCATGAACAAAAAATGGGAACGCGCCCAAATTGACAAACTGATTATGAAACAGGAACGAAAATTGGAACAAATCGAAAAAGACTTCAATAAGAAAAACAACATTACCGAATAATGATTACAATAATCGCTGCCGCTGCAGCAAACAATGCCCTGGGAAAAGACAACGATTTGATTTGGCATTTACCCGATGATTTCAAACGATTCAAACAAATTACGACCGGCCATTTTATCGTAATGGGACGAAAAACCTTTGAAAGTTTTCCGAAACCCTTACCGAATCGCACCCATGTAATTATAACACGCCAAGAAGATTACACCGCTCCCGAAGGTTGTATTGTGGTGAACTCATTAAAGAAAGCAATAGAGATTTGTCCGAAAGACGAAGATATTTTTATAATCGGTGGAGGAGAAATCTACCAACAATCCATGAACATTGCTGATAAAGTTGAGCTTACAAGAGTTTTTACCCATCCGGAAGCCGATACTTTTTTCCCGGAAATAAACCCTGAAGAATGGAAACTGGTTTTTGAGGAATTTCATCCCAAAGACGAAAAACATGCTTTTGACTATACTTTCCTGACTTACATCAGGTTATAAAAAGAAAAACATCCCGATAATGACTACCGGGATGTTTCAACTAACAAACTAAAAATGTATCTAACCTACTATCGGATTATTCGGGGAAAAGTACCTGAAAACATAAAATAAAAATTACCACTGTTAACAATAAACCTGATATGAATATAATAACATTGGCAAATTTGTGAGAATACATCTCAAAAAAGCCTCTAATACCAAATACCACAAAAGTACTAAAGACAAAAAAAACTAAAATTTCCAAAAACAAATTTAACCCAAAGAACGTTTGCGGCACCCCTGATCCAGCAGCACTAAAAAAAGAACTGCTGTTGATACTTTCCACCAGAACCAATGAGACTACAAGTGCCAGTAGAACCCATTTTATTTCCGATACCAAAAGTTTAGACAACATATTCAGCCTGTTTGTAACTAGATTGTAAAATTGCAACGAATTACAACACCAAACAATCGCTAAATTCTTGTATTTTTCACCTCACTAAATTTAGTGAGGCCATTAGTTTGTTTCTTTCATAATGTATAAGAACATTCCTCTAAGGGAATTAAATTTACAACTATTTCACAAGATGAATATGATAAAGATTATATTATCTTTGTACAAATTAATTTAATCGATGAACGACAACATTACCCCCTATAAAGCTTCCAATCTTGGTAAAAAAGAGCAAGTTACACAGATGTTTGATACTATATCAGGCAACTATGACAACCTCAACCGTGTGATTTCTTTCGGGATTGATGTGAAATGGAGAAAAAACGTTCTGAAGCTCATCGCCGAAAAAAATCCGACAACTATTTTGGACATTGCCACCGGAACGGGCGACCTTGCCATTCTGATGACTAAAACCAATGCCGAGAAAATTATCGGGTTGGACATTTCAGCCGGAATGTTGGAAATCGGAAAACAGAAAATCGCTCAGCAACATCTGGAAAACAAAATTGAAATGGTTTTGGGAGATTCCGAAAAAATCCCATTCGACGATAATTATTTTGATGCCATCACCGTAGCGTTTGGCGTTCGTAATTTCGAAAACCTTGAATTAGGATTGTCTGAAATTTTACGCGTACTGAAACCCAACGGACGATTCGTGATTCTTGAAACCTCTGTACCTACTAAATTCCCTTTCAAACAAGGGTATCACTTATACACCAAAAACATCCTTCCGCTCATCGGCAAACTGTTTTCTAAAGATAAAGTAGCCTATTCCTACTTATCAGAATCCGCCTCTCATTTTCCTTATGGAGAAGCCTTGAACAATATTTTGCGAAAAGTTGGGTTTATAGATGTAAAGAACATGCCTCAAACCTTTGGAGTAGCAACTATTTATTCGGCTTCAAAAAAATAACATGAAGAAATTATTTGTTTTACTTGTATTTATTGTTTCAACAAACAGCTTTGGCCAGAAAGGGCTTGGAATGTTTGGAAAAGATCCGATTATCAATTTGGAGAATTTCGACAAACAAAGAGTACATTGGGGGTATTATCTAGGATTCAATTCCTACGATTTTAAATTCGACTACATCGAACCGGACAAAGACATAGAAGTTCAGAGCACCACGGGATTTAATGTCGGTTTAATCGGAAATCTCCGTATTATGGAGTACATCGACCTGCGTTTCGAGCCCGGCTTGTATTATGCTCAACGAAATTTAACGTACCCGAACATCGAGGATTCGTTTGACCGACTGCGAGAAGTCAAATCCACATACATCCACTTTCCTTTATTGTTGAAGTTTTCTTCGAAACGAATCGGAAATATCCGTCCGTATATAGTAGGCGGTTTATCGCAATCGATGAATCTCGGAAGTAATTCAAAAGCGAAAGACGACAACTACAACGAACGCTTCCGAATGCAGAAAATGACCTCAAACTACGAATTGGGTTTTGGAATCGATCTATATTTCGAATACTTTAAGTTTTCCCCATCCATTCGTGGTGTTTTCGGATTAAAAGATGAACTGATCCGCGACAATACGCCAGACAGTCCGTGGACCGGAAACGTAGCTTCCATGAAAACCAGAGGAATTTTTATCAATTTTGCTTTCCATTAAGCCTCTCGCTTAAATTCGCTCAAAATTATCGCGGTGGCCGTTGCCACATTCAGACTTTCCGTTTGTTGTAAATCACCAAAACGCGGAATGGAAATTCGATTTTTTGCTAGGTTTTCTATTTCCGATGAAATTCCGTTCGCCTCATTTCCCATCACAATAACGCCTTCATTGGGAAGTTTGCTCTTATAAATATTTGCGCCATCCATAAAAGTCCCGAAAACCGGTAGTTTTGTCCCTTTAATAAAATCTGCCAAATCAGTATACACGACATTAACACGGGTAATCGAACCCATCGTTGCCTGAACTACTTTTGGGTTGTAAATATCTACCGTTTCTAAGGAACACACCACCTGCGTTATCCCAAACCAATCGCACAACCGTAAAATGGTTCCGAGATTTCCAGGATCACGAACATCGTCCAACGCAACAATGAGTCCGTTTTCATCAATGGGCGCTTCGGCAGAAATCTTAAACAATGCCAAACAATTATTAGCCGTGGTGAGTGCCGAAATCTTTTTCAGTTCAGCATCGGTAATTATCGAAATTTTATTTTTAGGAACGGTAGGAAAAACGGCATCGGTTACAAAAAGATGTTCCAACTCAAAATTGGAATTCAGCAATTCCTGTATTACCTTTATCCCTTCAGCAAAAAAGAGCTGCTGTTGTTTCCGGTACTTTTTTTGCTGTAAACTCGTTATTAGCTTTATTTGGTTTTTACTAAGCATAAAAAAACGTATTTTTGACCTACCTTTTGTAATTGATTTGAAAAAGAATTCACCAAAAATAGCACTATTATTTGTATTAGGTGCAATACTATACTCTTGTTCTCTTGTAAAAAGAGTACCGGAAGGAAAGCATCTTTTAACTAAAACCGAAATTTTAGTTAACGACAAAAAAACAAGTGATGAAATTATTGTCAATCAGCAATACCAGAAACCCAATAGTCATTTAATACTGGGGTTTCCTTTACGGTTGCAGATGTATAATCTTGCGCGTAAAAATGCCGACTCATCCTATCATGTCTGGCTGGAAAGAAAACCCAACCGTCATAAAAACCTAACCGCTGTATTATCCGAAAAACAGGTAAACCGTCTCGGGCAATCGTTTTTCGTTTCGGGATTGAGTAATTTTCTGAAAAAAAACGGCGAGGCTCCGGTAATTATCGATGAAAAAAGAACTCAAAAAACCAAAAACCGTTTTTTAAATTACTATTTCAACAAAGGGTATTTCAAAACAAAAGTCAACTACAAAATTGACACCTTAAAAAACAAGCGTGGCCATATAACTTATACTATAGACACCGGAAAACCTTACACCATTGACAGCATCGACTCTGAAGTAGAAACTCCAGCCTTGGATTCTTTATATCAGAAAATAAAAGGTGGTTCTCTAATCAAAACCGGAAAACAATACGACACTAAAGATTTTGCCGACGAACGCAAACGAATTTCAACCTACTTCCGAAATAACGGCGCCTATCGTTTCCAGGAAACCAATATTTCCTATAATATAGATACCGTTAAAACGGATTACAAAGCCAATGTGGATATTCTTATCGAGAATCAAACGATTAAAAAAGGCGATTCTTTATTACAGGTTCCTTTCAAACTCTACAAAATCAGCGAGGTAAATATTTTTACGGACAACACTTCGAGTCGCAACAAACTTAAAATTGCCGACAGTATTACCTATAAAAACTTCAACTTATACAGTTCCGATAAATTGGCCTACCGCCCAAAAGCGATTACCGATGCTATTTTTATCACCAAAGGAAGTACTTTCAGCGACAACAGACGACTGCTGACTTCCCGCGCGCTGAGCAACCTGAGAGTTTTCAGCTATCCTTCCATTGAATATGTGGAAGATGCGAAAGACTCCACCGGAACTTCGTTAATCACGAATATTTATTTAAGTCCGAGAAAAAAATACAGCTGGATTCCTTCCGTGGATTTCATGCATTCGAACATTCAGGATTTCGGAATTGCCGGTAACATGACTTTTACCTGGCGAAACGTTTTCAGAGGTGCTGAAATTCTGGACATTTCCACAAGAGGAAATATTGGTTCTTCCAAAGACATGGCCAATCCGAACAACGTATTTTTCAATGTTTCCGAATACGGTGCCGACATCAAACTGACCATTCCACGCATATTATTCCCGCTTAAAACTGAAAGGATTATTCCAAAAATCATGTTCCCCACCACCATTACCAGTTTTGGTTTTACAAGACAGCGTAATATCGGCCTGGACAAAGAAAATTTTACCGGAATCATCAATTACAATTGGCAACCTAAAAAAAACAATACGGCACGATTGGATCTTATAAACATTCAGTACGTACGAAACATTAACCCGTACAACTACTTTAATGTTTACCGTTCCTCCTATTCGACACTGAATGACTTTGCACAGACCTATAATGTGAATCCTTCTTTTGTTGATGCAAACGGCAATCTGACCATTTCAGAAGGGGGTGCCGATAATTTCATTAATGATGTCTTACAGGGCAATACCGCATTAAATTCTGACGATTCAGCTTATAAAAACATACGAAGCATTAACGAAAGAAAAAAGAGACTTACAGAAAACAACCTTATTTTTGCCTCTAATTTCACGTTTACCAAGTCCACCAAAACCGATTTATTGGACAATACCTTCAGTATTTTCAAAACAAAAATCGAATCGGCGGGAAATTTTCTAAACCTTTTACACGGAATCAGCAAAGAACCATTGAACGCCAACGGTAAAAAAACCTTCCTGGATGTGGAATATTCGCAATATGTAAAAACCGAATTCGATTTCATCAAACACTGGGATTTGGGAAGAAGAAATGTTTTTGCCACAAGAGGTTTCTTCGGAATTGCGATTCCTTATGGAAATTCCAACAGTATTCCGTTTTCAAGAAGTTATTTCGGAGGAGGATCGAACGACAACAGAGCTTGGCAATCATACGGCTTAGGCCCGGGACGCAGCGGTGGTATCAACGACTTCAATGAAGCCAATATGAAAATTGCGTTAAGTGCCGAATACCGTTTGAATCTTTTTGGAAAATGGAATGCAGCCTTGTTTGCCGATGCCGGAAACATATGGAATGTTTGGGACAATGTGGAAGACAAGAACTATACCTTTAACGGTTTTAAATCGTTAAAAGATTTAGCACTGGGAACCGGAATGGGAATCCGGTATGATTTCAGCTTTTTCATTGGCCGATTGGACTTCGGTTTTAAAACCTACAACCCCGCCAAACCGGAAAGCGAACGCTGGCTGAAAGACGTACGTTTCGACAAGTCGGTCATAAATATTGGAATTAATTATCCGTTCTAAGTATAGAAATTATTATTTTTGTCAACTGAAATAAAAACACAACACCATGGCTCACAATATTAAACCCGGAGTAGCTACCGGAGATCAGGTTCAGGAAATTTTTAATTATGCGAAGGAAAAAGGCTTTGCCTTACCGGCCGTAAACGTAACCGGATCAAGCACTATTAATGGCGTTATGGAAACGGCTGCCAAGCTTAACGCACCGGTTATCATTCAGTTTTCGAATGGTGGCGCTTCATTCAATGCGGGAAAAGGACTTTCAAACGAAGGACAAAAATCTGCAATATTGGGTGGAATTGCCGGCGCGAAACACATTCACACATTAGCCGAAGCGTACGGTGCAACTGTAATTTTACATACCGACCATTGTGCGAAAAACCTATTGCCGTGGATTGACGGTTTATTGGATGCCAGTGAAGAACATTTCAAACAAACCGGAAAACCGCTATTCAGCTCCCATATGATTGACCTTTCGGAAGAACCGATTGAAGAAAATCTTGAAATCTCTAAAAAATATTTAGAGCGCATGAGCAAAATGGGCATGACATTGGAAATCGAATTGGGAATTACCGGCGGTGAAGAAGATGGTGTAGACAACTCTGATGTGGACAGTTCAAAACTATACACCCAGCCAGACGAAGTAGCGTATGCTTATGAGGAATTGATGAAAATCAGTCCGCGTTTCACTATTGCGGCCTCATTTGGAAACGTACACGGTGTTTACAAACCTGGGAACGTAAAACTAACTCCGAAAATCCTGAAAAACTCTCAGGAATTTGTACAGCAGAAATTCAACACCGGCAATAATCCGGTAGATTTCGTATTCCACGGAGGTTCAGGTTCTACTTTGGAAGAAATCAGAGAAGCGATTTCCTACGGGGTGATCAAAATGAATATTGATACCGATTTACAATTTGCGTTTACCGAAGGTGTACGCGATTATGTAACGGACAAAATAGACTATCTGAAAACACAGATTGGAAGTCCGGACGGACCGGATTCTCCAAATAAAAAACATTACGATCCGAGAAAATGGATCCGTGAAGGAGAATTGACCTTCAACAAACGATTAGAGCAGGCTTTCGCCGATTTAAATAACGTTAACACTTTGTAATTAACAATTGATAATTGACAATTAATAATTATCTATTGTCAATTATCCATTATACATTAAAATTATGGCTTGGTTTAAAAGAACAGAAAAAGGAATTCAAACCGCAACTGAAGATAAAAAAGACGTACCGAAAGGACTTTGGTACAAATCACCAACCGGTAAAATTGTAGATGCGGAAGAGTTGGCAAAAAATCTTTGGGTAAGCCCGGAAGACGGTTTCCATGTTCGTATCGGAAGTAAAGAATATTTCGAAATATTATTCGACAACAACGAGTTTACGGAATTGGATGCCAACATCACCTCTAAAGACACCCTTGGATTTGTCGATACGAAAAAATACAGCGACCGTTTGAAAGATGCAATGGACAAAACCAAACTGAAAGATGCGGTTCGTACAGGCGTTGGAAAATCCAAAGGTAAAGACTTGGTGGTTTGTTGTATGGATTTTGCTTTCATTGGTGGATCGATGGGAGCTGTTGTGGGAGAAAAAATTTCCAGAGGAATTGATTATTCCATCAAAAACAACATCCCGTTCCTAATGATCTCAAAATCAGGCGGGGCGCGTATGATGGAAGCAGCGCAATCGTTGATGCAGTTGGCCAAAACTTCGGCGAAATTGGCGCAGTTGGCTGATGCCGGAATTCCGTACATTTCCTTGTGTACTGACCCAACCACTGGTGGAACTACCGCTTCATATGCCATGTTAGGCGACATTAACATTGCCGAACCAGGCGCTTTAATCGGGTTTGCTGGACCACGTGTGGTAAAAGACACGACCGGTAAAGATTTGCCGGAAGGTTTCCAAACGGCCGAATTCGTTTTAGAGCACGGTTTCCTTGATTTTATTACACCGAGAAAAGAGCTGAAAGACAAAGTGAATCTGTATTTAGATTTGGTTTTGAATCAACCTATCCGATAAAACAAAAATCCCGAGCGAAACTCGGGATTTTTTTTATTTCTTTTCGATTGATTATTAATAAATGTAGTCCACCGTTTTAATCAGCGTACCGTCGACTGCTTCTGCAGAGGATGTTGGGAAGTTCTGCGAATTATAAGTATACGATGTCGTTGTGGTACTGGTTTGAGTACTGTCTGACTGGCTGTACACAATCTCGGTTAGGTTATTAGGAGTTACAACAGAACCAATTTCAAAAAAATTCAACCTTCCATAGCCCAAAATGGCATGCATCGGATTATTTTCGGTATCATAGGAATAGTCCCGTGTGTATGTAATACCACTGTTTGCTCCCGTGCCATAGGTTTCTCTCTTAACCATTATATCGTTTTCGAGAAAAGCCTTATGAGTCTTTGTCAGCGTATTTTGACTGCTTAGATCACCCGTGTACTCTAAAACATCGACAGTATCATCGTTATTATAAGTGTAAGTGGTTTTGTATCCGTTACTTCCGGAAAGGGTAATCATGCTTGATATTTTGCCATCGGAATTGTATTGAATTGTTGCCGTCGAAGACAGCGCATTATTACTAAAACTTTCAATTCTCGTAATAAAATCATCAGTATAAAAAACTGCATTATAATTCCCCGATGAAAAAACAATGCGACTCAGCTTCTCTCCTGAATACTCGTATGACTGCGTTAAAATCACGTTGCCATTATTGTCTTTAAACACCGCTCTTTGCAGCTTGTCACCTGTTGAAGACGCAGCATTGTCTTCAGAGGAACATCCTACTAGTAACCCAAAGGCAACAAGCAGCAGTAAGATATTTTTTTTCATAGTTAGTTATTAAGCCTCAAAAATAACCAAATTCCGGTTGAGACGAGAACTAATTTTACATCCCGCTGCGAATCGCCTCCACCGGATCCAGTTTGGAAGCTGAAATGGCAGGCACAATTCCGGAAATCAATCCGATAAAGGCTGCCAACGAGGTTCCAATCACCACGTTCCAGAAACCGAGTACGAACTCAAAATCCAGCGCTTTGGACAAGCCTAACGCAATCACCCAAACCAACAGCATCCCCACGATTCCTCCGATTACGGAAAGAATAACCGCTTCAAATAAAAACTGGAAAAGGATAAAACGGTTTTTGGCGCCTAAGGCCTTCTGAATTCCGATAAGGTTGGTACGCTCTTTTACGGAAACAAACATGATGTTGGCAATTCCGAAACCACCTACCAATAATGAAAACCCACTGATAATCCAGCCCACCAGATTCATCTGTCCTACAATGCCGTCAATCATTTCGGTAAAACCGGAAAGAATATTGATGAAAAAATTATCGGGATCACTGGTTTTGAGTCCTCTGAAATTACGAAGCTTGTAAGTTAATTCACCTTTAAACTCTTCGATATCTGTTCCTTTTTCGGGTTTCAGTTCGATTACCGGTGTTAACGCATCGTTATTATCTCCGAAGATGCGTCGGAAATTGTTGCTCGGAATGTACGCCCGGGTATCGTTACTCCCGAAAATGGACTCCCCTTGTTTTTTCATTACCCCAACCACACTGTAACGTTGTCCGTACAAGCGAACGTCTTTACCTATCGGGTTCATGTCGCCAAAAAGCGTATTGGCCACTTCACTCCCGATTACAATTACCCCCAATCCGGCATTGGATTCGGCTTCCGAGAAGAAGCGTCCATCCGCCACTTTAACGTCGTCGATGACTTCAATTTCGTTGGTAGAAGGCACGATTTCAATGGCGCTGGCCGTTTGTTTTTCGAATTTTATGTTTTCCCTTTTAGTAAAATACGCAAAACAACTCTTGTCCAAATTACTTAAGGAACGACGCAGATGCAAATATTCGTCGTAAGTCACATTTGGAAACTGACCGATTTTCCAATCCGGAACATCGGAAGGTCCGAAAGAATATTTAAACAGGTAAATCGTGTTTTTATCCAATCCGCTCAAATCGCTTTTAATTTTCCGGTCCATCGAATCTACCGCCGTTAAAACCGCAATAATGGAAAAAATACCAATGGTAACACCCAACAAGGACAGCAACGTACGCAACTTGTTGTTTCGAAGTGCGTTCATGGCAAAACTCAGACTTTCCTTTAAAAGTCGGACGTAAAGAATCGTATTGTTATGTTGGCTCATGGAATCTGGATTTTTATGTGCTTTGAAAGCGAATGAATATTGGTATTAAAACCGACAAAAATGTTACAGAAATTCAAGACAAATCGTAAATAGCCCTGATGGGAATGTAAATCCTGTTATTGTGAGATTGTCCCGCAAGCTCGCACTAACAGATTGCAATGGACAGCAGGAAAATGGCCTCCAAAAAATCCCGAACCCTTCGCTCCAAAAAAATATAAAAAACTATGTTATAATGTTTTGAATCTTAAGCGTACAATACCTACTTTTGCACCTTTAAACACAACAACACAATGAACACTGCAAAAACAATCCAATCCGCCTTAATTTCGGTATTTGACAAAGAAGGTTTAGAACCTATCGTAAAAAAATTACACGCCCACAACGTAACCATTTATTCTACTGGAGGAACAGAAGAATTTATTAAAAGCTTTGGTATTCCGGTTGTGGCGGTAGAAGATGTTACTTCGTACCCCTCCATACTTGGCGGACGCGTAAAAACGTTACACCCGAAAATTTTCGGAGGTATCTTGAACCGTCAGGACCATGAAGGCGATGTGGCACAAATGGAAGAATACCAAATCCCGCAGATTGATTTAGTGATTGTGGATTTATATCCTTTTGAAAAAACGGTAGCTTCCGGAGCTAGCGAAGCCGATATTATCGAGAAAATTGACATCGGTGGAATTTCCTTAATCCGTGCAGCAGCGAAAAACTTTAAAGATACGGTTATCGTGGCTTCAGTGAACGAATATGCTTTGTTCCTTGACATGATTACCAACGGAAACGGCGCAACAACATTGGCGGAAAGAAAATTACTGGCAACCAAAGCCTTCCACGTTTCTTCGCACTATGACGGCGCTATTTTCAATTACTTCAACACAGACGAAACCGTTTACAAAGCAAGTATTGCCGACGGACAGATTTTACGTTACGGAGAAAATCCGCACCAAAAAGGATTTTTCTTTGGCGAATTCGACAAAATGTTCAACAAAGTGCACGGAAAAGAGTTGTCGTACAACAATTTATTAGATGTAGATGCTGCGGTGAATTTAATGAACGAATTCAAAAACGACAATCCGACGTTTGCAATTTTAAAACACAATAACGCTTGCGGTTTAGCTACAAGGAACACGGTTAAAGAAGCGTATTTAAACGCTTTGGCGGGCGATCCGACTTCGGCTTTCGGTGGGGTTTTGATTTCGAATGCCAAAATTGACGAAGCGGCTGCGGAAGAAATCAACAAATTGTTTTGCGAAGTGGTAATCGCTCCAGCGTATGACGAAAAAGCGATTGCAATTTTAGAAGAAAAGAAAAACAGAATTATCCTGATTCAGAACGAGGTGGAATTACCTACAAAACAAGTGAGAACTTGTCTTAACGGTTTGTTAATTCAGGAAAAAGACAATATTACAGACAATAAAGAACATTTAAAAGTCGTTACCCTTACAGCTCCGACAGCACAGGAAATCGATGATTTGCTTTTTGCATCTAAAATCTGTAAACACACCAAATCCAATACGATTGTTTTTGCTAAAAACGGACAGTTACTGGCTTCCGGAACCGGGCAAACCTCAAGAGTGGATGCGTTGCGTCACGCTGTTGAAAAAGCAAACGCCTTTGGTTTTGATTTGAATGGTGCCGTAATGGCAAGTGATGCGTTCTTCCCATTCCCGGATTGTGTGGAATTGGCAAAAAATGCAGGAATTACTGCGGTTATTCAACCGGGTGGTTCCATAAAAGACGAATTGAGTATCAACTATTGCAACGAAAATAAAGTTTCGATGGTATTTACCGGAATTCGCCATTTTAAACATTAATTTTATTATTTTTGTAGGCTAATTATTTATAAATAAATTAAACCCTCTTTTGAGTATGGGATTTTTTGATTTCATGACCGAGGACATCGCGATTGACCTTGGAACCGCAAATACCTTAATCATTCATAATGACAAGGTTGTTATTGACAGTCCGTCTATTGTTGCCCGTGACCGCATCACCGGTAAGATCATTGCTGTCGGTAAGGAAGCGAACATGATGCAGGGTAAAACCCACGAGAACATCAAAACCATTCGTCCTTTGAAAGATGGGGTTATTGCTGACTTCGATGCGTCGGAGAAAATGATCAGCATGTTTATAAAAAGCATTCCAGCCTTAAAGAAAAAAATGTTTACACCGGCACTTCGTATGGTCGTTTGTATTCCATCAGGGATTACCGAAGTGGAAATGCGTGCGGTAAAAGAATCGTGTGAGCGTGTAAACGGAAAAGAAGTATACTTAATCCACGAACCGATGGCTGCGGCTATCGGTATCGGGGTTGACATCATGCAGCCGAAAGGAAACATGATTGTAGATATCGGAGGTGGTACCACAGAAATTGCCGTTATCGCGTTAGGAGGTATTGTTTGTGACAAATCGGTAAAAATTGCCGGTGACGTGTTCACAAACGACATCATCTACTACATGAGAACACAGCACAACCTTTTTGTTGGGGAAACTACCGCTGAAAAAATTAAAATTGCCATCGGTGCTGCCACAGAAGACCTGGACACACCACCGGACGAAATGGAAGTACAAGGACGTGACTTGTTAACCGGTAAGCCAAAACAGGTTAACGTATCCTACCGCGAGATTGCCAAAGCGTTGGACAAATCGATTCAACGTATTGAAGATGCGGTAATGGAAACCTTATCACAAACACCACCGGAATTGGCAGCAGACATCTACAACACTGGTATTTATCTTGCAGGTGGAGGTTCGATGTTACGAGGACTGGACAAACGAATTTCACAAAAAACCGACCTACCGGTGTATATTGCTGAAGACCCCCTAAGAGCAGTAGTACGCGGAACCGGAATGGCATTGAAGAACCTACAAAAATTTAGAAGTATTCTTATCAAATAAAGAAATAATACATGCAGCAAATAATTAATTTTATATTTAAAAACAGCAACCGATTGCTGTTTTTGCTGCTTTTGATAACCTCGTTAACACTGACCATTCAGTCGCATTCCTACCATCGAAGCCAGTTTGTAAGTTCGGCTAATGATGTAACGGGCGGGGTATACCAACGCATCAACAATGTGAAGGAATACTTTAATCTGCGCACACAAAACGACAATCTGGCAAAAGAGAATGCTTATCTGAAACAATTGCTTTATAACAAACCCGATACGGTTATCGCTTCCACCGAACTGATTCCGAGAGGATATGAAGACATTAAGGTAATCCAATCCAAAGTCATCAACAATTCCTTCAACGTTCCTGAAAATTACATCACCATCAACAGCGGAAGCAAAGACGGCATTAAATCCGATATGGGTGTGGTAAACAGCTTAGGAATAGTCGGCATCGTTGAAAAAACATCAAAAAATTACGCTACGGTTCAAAGCATCCTGAATATTAAATCACAGATTAATGCCAAGATTAAAAAATCAAATCACTTTGGTTCTTTAATCTGGAATGCTAAAAATGTGGGCTATGCACAATTAATTGATGTGCCTCGATTGGCGACCGTTCGAAAAGGAGATACGATTGTAACCGGCGGACGTTCGGTAATCTTTCCTGAAAACATTCCGATTGGAAAAATCGACCGTATTTTCATCGACAAAGCTACAAACTACTATACCATTAACGTCCGTTTATTCAACGACATGACAAATCTGGGTCACGTGTATGTAATCGAAAATGTAAAACGCAAGGAAATCATTAAATTAGAAGAAGAAACAAAACCAGATGAATAGTACCTTTCTCCTAAATACTTTCCGATTTGTGGCGCTGCTTGCCCTTCAGGTTGTACTGTTTAACAACATCAACTTTCTGGGGTATGTCAATCCGTTTCCCTACATTCTGTTTATCATTTTATATCCTGTAAACGGTAACCGAGCAGGACTTTTGGTGGCCAGCTTCCTTTTGGGACTCACTATGGACATGTTTTCCAACTCGGGAGGCGTTCACGCTACGGCTTGTCTTGTTTTAGCCTACCTACGTCCGTACATATTCAAATTTGCCTTCGGTATCAGTTACGAATACCAAACAGTAAAAATTGCCGATAAAATGTCGCCGGAACGCTTCACTTTTATCCTTATTGCGGTTTTGATTCACCATTTGGTGCTGTACCTTTTAGAAATCTTCCGATTTAATTTCTTTTGGGAGATTTTATGGCGAACTTTGTTATCAACTTTGTTTACCTTATTACTTTGCATCATAAGCATCTACTTAATTAAGCCAAGCAAACGATGAGAAAGCTTTTTTTACCCGGTTTGATTGTTGTTACGGCAGTGCTGTTAATAGCAAGGCTTTTCTATTTGCAGATTCTCGACGATTCCTTTAAAATCAAGTCAGACAACAATGCCATTAAAATAGTGTACGATTATCCGGAACGCGGTTACATCTACGACCGAAACGGAGAATTATTGGTAGCCAACCAACCGTCGTATGACATCATGGTCATTCCAAAGGAGATCAAAAATCTTGACACTTTAGAATTTTGTACGATTCTCAATATTACCAAAGAAGATTTTATCAAGAAAATTGAGAAAGCCAAAATCTATAGTCCGCGTTTGCCTTCCGTGTTTCTACCCCAACTGAACAAGATGGAATATGCTGCTTTTCAGGAAAAAATCAGAAAATACGAAGGGTTTTATATTCAGAAACGTTCCTTGAGGGATTATCAGGTGAATGTAGGCGCCAACGTTTTCGGTTACATCACTCAGGTAAATGATGCCATCATCAAAAAACATCCTTACTACAAAAGCGGGGATTTAATTGGTATGCAGGGCGTGGAACAGACCTATGAAGAAATTCTGCGCGGAATTAAAGGGGTTAAGTACCGTCAGCGCGACCGTTTTAACAAAGATATCGGTCCGTATAAAGAAGGGATTTACGATACGATTGCCGTTCAGGGAAAAGACATTACTTTATCCCTTGATGCCGAACTTCAGAAATATGGCGAAGCCCTAATGAAAAACAAACGCGGGGGTATTGTCGCTATCGAACCTAGAACCGGTGAAATATTGGCTTTAGTGACGGCTCCGTCTTATGATCCTGCCATTTTGGTTGGAAGAGAACGCTCTAAAAACTATACGGCTTTATACAATGACTCTATCGCCATGCCTTTGTTTGACAGGGGGCTACTGGCCGAATATCCGCCGGGTTCTCCTTTTAAAATTTTAACTGCTTTGATTGGCTTACAAGAAGGGGTTATAGACGAAAAAACGCAATTTGTCTGTAATCACGGATTTTCTTATGGCCGGGGTTCCTTTATGCGATGTCACTGTGGTGGCGGGGTTCGTGATTTGAATGTCGGAATTTACAAATCTTGTAATGCTTATTTTGGTAATGTTTACAAAGCAACAATTGACAAATATCCAAAACCTAGATTTGGTGTAAATGCTTGGAGTGACCACTTAAAAAGTTTCGGCTTAGGCAATTTTATGGGTTATGATTTACCGCCCGGTAGGAAAGGTCATATTCCTACTTCTAAATATTACGACCGTTGGTATCCGAATGGGGGCTGGAAAAGCTCAACCATTATTTCCAATTCCATCGGACAAGGAGAAATCTTGATGACCCCAATGCAATTGGCCAACATGATGGCGACTATTGCCAACGAAGGGTATTATTACACGCCTCATATCATTAAAAAAATCAAAGGACAGCCCATCGATAAAAAATTCCGGACCAAACATATTACTACCATTGACAAGCAATATTTCCAACCGGTAATTAACGGCCTATTTGACGTTTACAACTTTGGAACGGCTGCAGGTTTACGTGTGGAAGGCATTGAAATTTGCGGAAAAACCGGAACCGCGGAAAACTTTACCAAAATTAATGGACAGCGTGTTCAGCTTACTGACCATTCGGTTTTCGTTGCTTTTGCCCCAAGACACAATCCTAAAATTGCAATTGCGGTTTTGGTCGAAAATGGATATTGGGGTTCCCGATGGGCAGGCCCTATTACGAGTTTGATGATTGAAAAATACATCAAAAAAGACACCATTACACGAAAAGATTTAGAGAGAAGAATGTTGGAAGGAAGCCTCGAATTTGAATATTCCAAAGTAACCAGCGGGCAACCGTTTACCATTAACAAATAGTCCGAATGAAGAACCAAAGTGTAATCAACAATATCGACTGGATTACCGTTATTATTTATACCCTCCTAGTTATCATGGGATGGATGAATATTTATTCTGCTTCTTTACCGATTGAAGAAACCTCCTTTTTCGATTTGTCTCAGACTTATGGAAAACAAATGCTTTTCATCATTTTGGCTATTCCTTTGATTTTTGTAATCCTCTCCATGGATGCTAAAATATTTGAAAAATATTCCACTGTTTTTTACATTCTCGGTATCTTTTCTCTTTTGGGATTGTTTGCGTTTGGTAAAACCATCAAAGGGCAAACCAACTGGTATCAGTTCGGGGGTTTTGGTTTTCAGCCTTCCGAATTTGTTAAAACCGCAACGGCTTTGGTGTTGGCTAAATTGGTAAGTGACACCCAAATCAATTTAAAAAAATTCAAACACCAACTTTTTGCCTTATCCGTTTTCTGCTTCCCTATTTTGCTTATCATGATGCAACCCGATGCAGGAAGTGCCATGATTTTTCTCTCCCTGATTTTTGTACTCTATCGCGAAGGCTTACCTAGCTGGTATTTATGGACCGGATTTATAGGGATTGCACTTTTTATACTAGCATTAGTGGTAAAACCGATATTTCTCATCGGATTTGTTTTGCTGGTTATGATTATTCATTTCATCCTAAACACCCGAATTACAAGAAATCCAATTATTTACGGAATTATATTTGTCTTAATTACCGGAATGGTTTTATCAGTGGACTATGTCTATGAAACCGTTCTGGAGCCACACCAGAAAGACCGAATCAATGTATTAATTGGTGAAGATGTAAACATGCAGAAAGAAGGATACAATCTAAACCAATCGATGATTGCCATTGGTTCCGGAAGCTGGCTTGGGAAAGGCTATCTGGAGGGCACTCAAACCAAAGGAGGCTTTGTACCGGAACAGCATACCGACTATATTTTTACAACCGTTGGTGAAGAATGGGGTTTTGTAGGAGCATCGGTAGTTATCTTTCTGTTTGTATGCTTATTTCTGCGGATAATTTACCTCGCCGAACGACAAAAAACAAAATTCAGCAGGATTTACGGGTATTGTGTCGCCACCTATTTGTTCACCCACTTTTTTGTAAACATATCAATGCTTATCAAACTATTCCCTACCATTGGGGTTCCGTTGCCTTTCTTTTCGTATGGAGGGTCCAGTTTGTGGGCCTTTACGATTATGCTTTATATTTTTATCAAGATGGATGCCAACAAAGTAAACGAATGGTAATTTAGAAACTCCATTCTTTATAGTCACTTATTTTTTCCAAACGGTTTTCTGAGGCATCCGGAAGCTTGGGAAAGAAATCAATGCCTGTCATTTTTTCGATAAGATCCACTTCCACTACAAATTCATATAAGGGTTTGTCCGAATCTTGGTGTGGCACTAAAAAACCTATCATTTTTTTAGTGTCTTTGGTCATCAGTATTTTGTAAAAATAATTGGGTACTGCAACCTTTTCCTGACCAATCGTCTTTAAATTATCACTTAAGACACCGCCAGTTACCACGTAAAGCCCATTGCATTTTTTAGCCCAATAGCGTGTTTTCTGCTCCAGACGATTCCAAATGCCATCATTAAAATCATGACGCTGTGGCGAAATATTAGAAGTATAAAATGTTTCTTCAAAAGCTTTGTACGAACTTTTCCTGTCGCCGGCCGGACACAAATGCCCTTTGTCATAACCCGATTTTTTATAGTTTCTCCAATCGGCGGAATGTGTTTTCACTTTCGGATCATCAATAAAAAAGGGACGGTTGAAATTGCGATTAGAAAAATCCTGCTCTGTTAAAACATAGGCAACCCATTCTGATTGTTCAAATTCTTCCGAATACGAAAAAGCAAATCCTTCCCGCTGCACCACAACTCCGGTAGTAGAAGTTGGAAAAAAATCAAAAGAAGCAACAACTGAAGGCACTACAGTTTCAATTGAAGGCTGCAATACTTCATTTGGTGCAGTTTCATTTTCCTTGCAAGAAGAGAAAATGCTAAACAAACCCAAAACAGCTTTAAAAATCAGTTTTCTCTTATTTATCTTCATCCTAACGTATATATGATTCAATATTTGTTAATTTTGCAAAGGTATTAAATCAGAAATGAAGTATTTTAAAATTTAGAACTATGAGAAATAAAATCATCCTTGCCATAGCAATTTGCGGATTTCAGTTTGGATTCGCACAAGAAGTAGTAAATGAAACCACTCCAAAACCTATTGACAAGGTAGAAGCGGAAAAAAAAGCAGCCGATGAAAAAGCAAAAGCTCTTGAAGCGGAAAAAATCGAAAAAGAGCGCATTCAGATTTTGAAAGATGCTGAAAAGCAACGAAAAGAAATGGAGCGTGAAAACCAAAAAATGGAAAAAGAGCTCAAAAAAGCTCAAAAAGAGAAAGAAAAACTGGACAAAGCGAAGCGTAACGTCGAAAAAGCAAAAAACAAATTGGAAGACAGCAGAAAGGATCTTTCCAACGCACAGGAAAAATTCGACAAACAGATGCGCAAAGGAAAACTTGATGCAGAAAAAGAATTGAAAGCCAGAGAAAAACTTTTAAAACTGAGCAACAAACAAAAAGAGCGTCAGTTGGATTTGGAAAAAGCACAAATGAAACTGGACAAATTATTGAAATAACAAAAAAAGCCATTCAGAATCTGAATGGCTTTTTTTATAGGGAAGGCTTCTTATTTCACTTCCGCCAATTTATTTTTCTTGTCTTTAATAGTAATGTTTCCTTTCATTACCGGAGTGGATTTCATATCGGAAAGGATATTTAACGCTTCTTCCACATACACATCGCTGGAAAGGCTTTCATGCCATCTTTCTCTTTTTTGAGCCAAAAGCGTGTCTTTTTTGAAAATTTCCTGCTCATAAGGCAAAGAAGTGAATTTCAAATTGCTTTTATAATCAACCAACGCTTTGAATTTCTTAGCCGTTGCTTCCACCGCATTTTCTTCTTCTCTGAATTTTTTATAGTTCAGACTGTAGGTATTAACATCCTTACGTTCGTTAATCCATTTTGCGTTTTCATCAATTAATTTGAATTGTTCGCTGTTGGCCATTCTCGCTTTACTTTTGGCAATAACGTCATCAAAAGTTGCATTTTTGGCTACTTTATAGGATGCCTCATCAATTTTATCCCAAGGCATGGCGTTTTCCACATCACGCTCTCCCATTTCGATATACGAATAACGATCCGGCATAACGATATCACTCAACACCCCTTCTCTTTGGGTAGAACCGCCGTTAATTCTGTAAAATTTCTGTGTGGTTGTTTTCAAAGCACCCAAATCGCCAAAAGAACTGCTTCTTACAAACTGATTCAAATCGATTAAGTTCTGAACCGTACCTTTACCATAAGTATGTTTACTTCCAATCACGATACCGCGTTTGTAATCCTGAATGGCTGCCGCAAAAATTTCGGATGCCGAGGCCGAGAAGTTGTTCACCATCACTACCAACGGTCCATCCCATTGCACGCGGGAATCTTTGTCGTACAAAACGTCTTTCTTTTTACCCGCAGATTTTACCTGAACAACCGGCCCGTCTTCGATAAACAAACCAACCATATCCACAACGGTTTGAAGCGATCCGCCGCCGTTGTCACGCAAATCCATAACGATACCTTCAACACCTTGTGCTTTCAGTCTTTCTATTTCCTGCGCCACATCTTTAAAAGCATCGCGTTTGTCTTTGTTTTCAAAATCGATATAGAATTTCGGCAGATAAATGATTCCAAATGTTTTACCACCTTCTTTCACGACACTTGATTTAGCGTACGTTTCTTCCAACTCCACCACTTCGCGGATGATGGAAATCACTTTAATGGTACCGTCTACTTTTTTAACGGTCAAGCGTACTTCAGTCCCTTTTTTACCTTTAATCTTTTTAACGACATCATCCAAACGCATTCCAACCACATCAACCGGTTCTTCACTGCCTTGGGCAACCTTCATGATTAAATCACCCTGCTCCAGTTGTTTGCCTCTCCAAGCTGGTCCTCCGGGAATCAATTCTGAAATTTCAGTAATGTCATTTTTCTTTTGCAAACGCGCTCCGATACCTTCCAAAGTACCACTCATGCTGATGTCGAACTTGTCTTTTTCTTCTGGAGCAAAATAGAACGTGTGAGGATCAAAACGTTCCACGATTGAATTCAAATAAATGGAAAACCAGTCATTTCTATCCAATTCTCCAACGAAATCGAAATAATCGTTCAATGATTTCAGAGTCGTTTCACGGGAATCTTCTTCAAGTTCCGCAAAGGTTTTCTCTTTATAATTTGCGTCTTTTTTCTTTTTATCCTCTTCCAGTTTCAGTTTGTCTGTGATGGAAGACAAAACCGATAATTTCAGTTGTTTTTCCCAACGCGTTTTTAATTCCGCCTTATTTTTAGAGAACGGCATTTTATCATAATCCGTATTGATATTATCCTCCTTGTTGAAATCCAAAGGTTTGTCTAAAATCTCTTTGTAAATTTTTCTGGATTCGGCCATGCGCTCTAGCAAACGGGAATAGGTTAAATCAAAGAATTTAAGGTCTTTGCTTTTAATCATATCGTCAATCTGAGTTTCGTATTTCTTAAACTCATCAATATCCGATTGCACGAAGAATCGTCTGGAAGGGTCTATACCATTAATATATTCCTTATACACACTTTTTGAAAACGCATCATCCATTACTATAGGATCGTAATGCCCTTTTTCCAAAACAAAAGTCAGCAGCTCTAATAAAAGTCGGTCTTTTTCGGGGTCTTCTTTTTTGTTAGGCACAAAACTCCACAGTATTGCTGATAAAGCAGTTATCAACAACACAATCTTATAATTTCTCTTCATAAATTGCCAAAAAGTATTCATTACTATTTTTCACTAAATTACATAAAAAACAAAGCGTCTTTCTTAATGTTCCAATAATTTTTTGTTAAAGATTCTTTTATGTTGTTAAAACCTTAAATCAAATATTGTACCAACATACATTTAGAAAATGCTTACTTTAGCGAATGTAAAAAAATATTGCCACAATGAAACAAAAACCTTTGATATTAGTGACCAACGACGACAGTATCGTCGCGCCGGGAATCCGTGCTTTAATTGAAGTAATGAAAGAAATCGGTGAGGTTGTTGTAGTCGCACCCGACAGTCCGCAATCCGCCATGGGACATGCTATTACCATCAATAATACACTACATATTGAAAAGGTTACGATCGATCCAAGCCTGGAAAACGAATACAGCTGTTCCGGAACGCCGGTGGATTGTGTTAAAATTGCCGTGCATGAAATCCTAAAACGCAAACCCGACTTGTGTGTTTCCGGTATCAATCATGGGTCGAATTCATCCATTAACGTAATTTATTCGGGAACAATGTCGGCCGCAGTGGAAGCCGGTATTGAAGGTATTCCGGCCATTGGATTTTCCTTATTGGATTTCAGCTGGAATGCCGATTTTGAACCCGTTAAACCGTATGTAAAGAAAATCGTTTTGGAAGTACTGGAAAAAGGACTGCCCGATGGCGTTATTTTAAACGTAAATCTTCCGAAAACAAAGATTAAAGGTATCAAAGTCTGTCGTCAGGCGAAAGCCGTTTGGGAAGAACGATTTGACAAGCGAACCAATCCGCAAGGCAAAGAATATTATTGGCTTACCGGAGAATTCGTGAATCTCGACAAAGGAGAAGATACTGATGAATGGGCATTAAAACACGATTATATTTCCATAGTTCCGGTGCAGTTTGACCTTACGGCGCATCATGCGATTCAGCAATTGAATACTTGGGAGTTGCAATAATTACGAATCAGAAATAAGAACAACCGTTATGAATAAAAAAGATCTCTTTATAGGAGTACTGATAGGATTGCTCACCGCTTCCTTAGGCTGTATTTTATTTTTATCTCTTTTCACCGAAGCCCGTTCGCTATCCGACTTGCAAATGGTTCGTGCACAGGGTCTAATGGGGAAACTCATTACGCTCGGCGCCATTTTTAACCTGATTGCTTTCTTCATTTTATTGAAATTTGAAAAAGAACTGATGGCCAGAGGTATTATTTTGGCTACTATACTTTTGGCGATTTTAACGGTAATTCTGTAACCATGAAGTACTATATTATAGCAGGAGAAGCTTCCGGCGATTTGCACGGCGCCAATCTGATGAAAAATATTTTCAAGCACGACCCTCAGGCCGACATCCGTTTTTGGGGTGGTGATTTGATGCAGCAAACCGGCGGCACTTTAGTGAAACATTACCGCGACTTGGCCTTTATGGGATTTGCCGAAGTAGTGATGAATCTGAAAACCATTCTCAACAACATCAAAATCTGTAAAGCCGACATTCTGGCCTTTCAACCCGATGTTATCATTTATATCGATTACCCCGGTTTCAATATGCGCATTGCCGAATGGGCCAAAAAGTTGGGCATCAAAAACCATTATTACATTTCACCGCAAATCTGGGCTTGGAAAGAAAGCCGCATCAAAGCCATCAAACGCGATGTCGATAAAATGTACGTCATCTTGCCTTTTGAAAAGGATTTTTACGAAACAAAACATCATTTTCCGGTAACCTTTGTAGGACATCCGCTGATTGACGCTATTCATAACCGCACCAAAACCGATTCCGAAGTTTTCAAAAAGGAAAACGGTTTAGACGAAAGACCAATTATTGCATTGCTTCCGGGCAGTCGTAAACAGGAAATTGCCAAAATGCTCTCGCAGATGCTTTCCGTGATAAAAGATTTTCCAGAGTATCAGTTTGTCATTGCGGGCGCGCCGAGTCAGGATTTTTCCTTTTACCAGCAGTTTTTAACCAACGATCAGGTGCATTTTATTTCGAATAAAACCTATGATTTGCTAAGTGTTGCTCATGCTGCATTGGTAACATCCGGTACCGCAACACTCGAAACTGCGCTATTCAAAGTTCCGGAAGTGGTACTGTACAAAGGAAACTGGATTTCCTATCAGATTGCGAAAAGAATCATCACGTTAAAATACATTTCGCTGGTTAATTTGATTATGGACCAGGAAGTGGTAACCGAGTTGATTCAGGACGAGTGCAATCCGAAAAGAATTAAAGCCGAATTACAGAAGCTGTTACAGACGGAAAGTCGCGCCAAACTTCTAAAAAATTACGATTTACTGGAAGAAAAACTGGGTGGTGAAGGCGCAAGTGAAAAAACAGCACAGTTGATTATTGCGGCTTTAAAATATGTAAGATTTTTCTTTTTTATATTGCTTTTTTGCGTACATTCGAACGCATGAAAGTGATGAAATTTCCTATAATACCAATAGCCCTGTTTTTCGTATTGGGCATCGTTTTCCATTTTTATTGGAAACCTTCCTTAGTGTGGATTGTGGTTACGACAAGTTTAGCGTTTTTAATTTTCGGTTTTCTTTATTGGGCATCGAAAAAACATTTCATACAAAAAAATCATTTTGGAATTGGCACCTATTTCGTGTCGTTTTCAATTGGAATACTGACACATGCACTGCATTTCGAACCCGGATTCAAGCTTCATTACAGTCATTTTCTCACCGAAAACAATACGCTGCAAGGCATCATTACAGAGCGATTGAAACCCAATGCTTTTTCAGAAAAATACTATTTCAAAATTTCTAAAATAGACGAAAAAGCAGTTTTTGGAAAAATCCTCTTAACGGTTCCTAAAAAAGAACTTCCAAAACAATTTCATGCCGGAGAAAAAATTACCATTGTAACAGCATTACAACCCATTGCGAAATCGACTAATCCCTATCAGTTTGATTATGCCGCTTATCTGGAAAGACAACAGGTCTATCATCAGCTCTATTTAAAATCGGGGAATTACATTCCAAACGGGACCGTTCACAACTTTGATTATTATGTGGAACGTTACAGGAATATACTGCTCAACAGTTTCAGTATTCATCATTTTTCACCGGAAACCGACAACATCATTCGTGCTTTATTGCTCGGGCAACGACAGGATATGGATATCGAAACGTCTGAAAACTACACTAATGCAGGTGTGATTCATATTTTAGCGATTTCCGGATTACACATCGCCATTTTGTATGCCATGCTATTGTTTTTGCTCAAACCCTTACAGCGTTTTCGGAACGGAAAACTACTACAATTCGTTAGCATTTTAACATTCTTATGGCTGTTTGCAATGCTCTCAGGTTTATCAGCTTCCGTGGTACGTTCGGTGGTGATGTTTAGTTTTGTGAGTTTTGGATTGTACCTGAACAAATCGGGTAATATTTACAATATCCTGACGGTTTCGATGTTAGTGATGCTGCTTTTCCAACCGGATTTTCTATTCGATGTTGGTTTTCAGCTGAGTTATATTGCGGTATTTGCGATTGTGTGGCTGCAGCCGTTCTACAAATCAGTAAAACCATCCCGATACAAAATCGTGAATTACTTTGTTGATGTACTCGTGATTTCCTTTGTGGCACAACTTGGCGTTTTGCCTTTGAGTTTGTATTATTTCAACCAGCTGCCACTCTTGTTTTTTCTGGCGAATCTAGTGGTTATTCCGCTTTCCAGTTTTGTGCTGATTTTGGGAATCATTGTACTTGTTTTCAATTTCATCGCACCGGAATTGGCGATTATATTGGGCAAACTGCTTTCTTTATCCATAGAAATCATGAATCAATATATCGCTTGGATTGCTTCTTTTAAAGAATTTGTAATCAAAGATATTCCGTTTTCTTTCACACTGCTGCTTGTCTCCTATCTTGCATTAATCGGATTTATTCTTTGGCTGTATGAAAAACAATTTTCAAGATTGGTTTTCTTTTTAGCTACGGCAATTGCTTTGCAACTTTCCTTACTAAGCACGTTCAATCGAACAAAAAAAGAGAATGAATTTGTGATTTTCAACAATAAAAAAAGCACATTGATTACCGAAAAAAACAACCAAACGATTTTAGTATACACCAATGACAGTCGGCCGCAACAAAACAAAAATCTCATTGCCTACAATCGCGGCAAATTCAATCGACAAATTGAAATACGTCCGTTGCAAAATGTTCTAGTGTACAATGATAAGAAAATATTGATTGTGGACAGTATCGGAGTTTTTACCACGAAACAAAAACCGGATATTGTACTGCTTACCCAATCCCCAAAAATCAATCTAATTCGGTTAATCAATTACCTACATCCAAAAGCAGTCATAGCAGACGCGACCAATTACAAAAGTTATGTAAAACGATGGAAGGCAACTTGTGAAAAAGAAAAAATCCCTTTCCATGCCACAACCGAAAAGGGATTCTATACGATTGAAAATTAATTAATCTTCTTGAGTTCTTCGATAACCTGATCAGCGGTTCTGTAACCCACGATTGGTGATTTCACTTCGCCGGTTTTGTCAAAAACATACATCGAAGGATAGCCTTGCACCTGCAAAAACATGGTGAATTCATGTGCCGAATTACGTCCTTTTCTATTGGCATCATACCCCGGATTGGCATATTTTTTATCTTTATACGTCACTTCGAAATTCCCTTCACCGTTAAACTTTACCGGATAATAATTGGCATTGATGTACTCTACGAACTTAGGATCATGAAACGTATTTTTATCCAGCATTTTGCAAGGTCCGCACCAATCGGTGTACACGTCCATGAAAATGGGTTTTGCTTTTTTAGGTTTATCCTTTTGAAGTTTTAAGGCCTGATCCAGTGTCATCCATTTAATTTCAGCTTCCTGAGCCTGAACCGCTAAATTTCCCAGAACGAAAAGTACGGCAAATAGTATTTTTTTCATCTTGTTATCCTTTTTTATTATTTGCTAAAATCTGATTGGCGCCGGAAATCCAAGCTTCCGGTCCTCCGGCCACATAACCGGTACTGCCCAATTGGGTGAAATTTGTTTTGCCTTCCTTGGTTTCCGAATTCACAAACCAAACCGTTGGATACCCCTGTACGCGAAAAGCATTCTGCAGGGAATAATTCTGTTGTTGCAACGCCGGTT
Organism: uncultured Flavobacteriaceae bacterium; assembly: GCA_963812405.1. Taxonomy (GTDB): domain Bacteria; phylum Bacteroidota; class Bacteroidia; order Flavobacteriales; family Flavobacteriaceae; genus Flavobacterium. The sequence continues at coordinate 583,267 of CAWEUV010000002.1, forward strand.
CCAATTGTTTTTTTCTTGGAAAATCAAGTTCAACCAGCACAACATTATCTTTTGCCCATTTTACAAATTCGGGCTTGTAAAAAACTTCTTTTTGCAAACGAATGCACCAACCACACCAATCGCTTCCGGTAAAAAACAACATCAACGGCTTCTTTTCCTTATTGGAAATCGCCATTGCTTTATCAATATTGGTATGCCATGTCAGTTCGTTTTCCTGAGCGTTAACAGCCAACGAACCGAAAGTAAGCAACAAAACTATTAGTATTTTTTTCATGTTTTTTTTCGTTTTTTAACTCCTACTAAATAACAAAAATAATGCCGAAGATTACTTAACGTCCTGCATTAATTTTTTCACTAAAGGCGAAATTGCAATTAGAATCACTCCGGCTACCAATGCATAAATGGCCAATTGTTCGTAGCCGTCGGCATAAACATTTAGTTTGTCCAGGTTGGAAGCATTTTCAGAAGCTTCTGCGATATTGGCCCCCAGCAATCCGGCAAAATATTGTCCGTAAGCACTGGCCAGAAACCACATTCCCATAATAACCGCCTGTGTTTTTTGCGGCGATAATTTGGTCATGGCGCTCATCCCAATCGGCGAGAGGCACAATTCTCCAAAGGTAATGACAAACCAACCAAAGGTAAACAGATCCAGCGATGTTCTTCCAGAAGCGTCGGCAAAGAATTTGGTGTAATAAAACACATAAAAACCGCCGGCTAAGAAAAGGAATGCCAATCCGAATTTCACTACCGTATTGGGTTCAATTTTTCTTTTGTTCATCCAAAGCCACACCATTCCAATCAACGCTGCGAAGGCAATTACGAATAAGGAATTGGCAGAGTTGTTTACTCCATTCGGATCCAATTTGATTCCGGCTACCGTATTTTCAAGATTGTTTGCCGCAAATAAACTCAGCGATCCGCCACTCTGTTCAAAAAAGGCCCAGAAAAAAATAGAAAATATGATAAAAACCAAAGCAGCCATCAATTTCTTATTTTCTGCTAAGGAAAAATTGCGCATTTCGTAGAACAAATACAACAACGAAGCTGGGCCGATAACAAACATGAAATAATCCGTGTATTCTGTTTTGGCCACCATGGTCATAATAACCGGGATAATCACTAATGATCCCACATAGGTCACCATTTCAAACGTCCTTTTTTTGGAAGGCTCCAAATGATTTAGAGGAGAAAGTCCGATTTCACCCATACTTTTCTGGGTTTGCGTAAAGGTAAGTAAGCTGACAATCATTACGATTGCAGCAAAACCAAACGCTACATTCCAACGCAAATGTTCCGGTATGTAAGAGGCAAACATATTTCCGTTTGCTACAGCGATACAGATATATCCTCCGATTAATGCTCCAAGGTTAACTCCTGCATAGAACAAAGAAAAACCGGCATCCCTTCTGTTGTCATCATCTTTGTATAATTTTCCTACCATGGTGGAGATATTCGGCTTGAAAAAACCGGTTCCGATAATCGTAAAACTGATTCCGAAGAAAAAGAATTGTTTCGGATCCAATGCCAGAATAATACTTCCGACAATCATTAGCAATCCTCCCCAAAACAAGGACTTTCTGTAGCCTAAAATCTTATCGGCAAACAATCCTCCGATAAACGTGAAGGCGTATACAAATGCTTGTGTGGCGCCGTATTGTAAGTTGGCTGTTTTTTCATCCATCATCAATTGGTTCACCATGAAGACCACCAACATTCCGCGCATTCCGTAGAAACTGAAACGCTCCCACATTTCGCTGAAAAACAAATACCACAGTTGTTTCGGGTATTTTCCTTTAAAATTCTGAATTTCTTCTAATGTTGCACTCATCTTAATTTATTCCTTTTTCTTTCATTACAGCATTCAAACGTTTCAGGATTGACAATCCCAATAAAGTGGCAAACAATAATAATAAGCAGTTCACCAAAAAGAAATTCGCTTTGTTTTCGTAATCATACCACATACTCGCCAATACGCCCGACAGTTTGTTTCCGATGGATATCGACAGGAAGAATCCTCCCATCATTAATGCAGTTAAACGTGGCGGACTTAACTTGGAAACAATGGAAAGACCCATCGGCGACAGACACAATTCGCCTATCGTAATCACGCCGTACGTTCCCACCAACCAAAGCGGAGATACTTTAACAGCACCGTTACTTCCGATATAAACTGCAGCCACCATGAACAAACAGGACAATGCCGATATGAATAAGCCCAAAACAATTTTGGAAGGCGTGGAAGGTTCTTTTCCTTTTTTACGCATGAACGCGAAGAAACCAACCACTAAAGGCGTCAGTAAAATAATCCAGCCCGGATTTACCGATTGGAACAATTCGGTGTTAATTAACGAAACCTTTTGCTCTGGATTTTTCTCCAATTCGGCGCGTTGCTCATCGGAGATATTAGTAAAATACACATCTTTCCCCTGTACTTTTACAGGTTCTCCTGCCTCGTCTTTTTCTGCCTGGAACTGACTGTCGTATTTTTGGACTTCTTTTGTCTGGAAATCTTTCTGATCTACCAGGTAAATTCCTGCCAATGCCTTCTCGGTAGTTCCGGTTACCTGTCGGTCAGTATAATAATTCGCCCAACGCGTTAAGGCTGTTCCGTTTTGTTTGAAAACTGCCCAAAACAACATTCCGACCGCAAAAATTGCCAATAAAGCCCCCAACGGACGCTTGTCTTCGTGATTTGCTTTTAAATAGAGACGAACATAGAAAATGATAATCGGAATGCAGGCAAAAATGAATGCATCCGTAGAATCACTCTTGAAGATATTGCCCGGAATCATCCATCCTAGGGCACCGCAAAGAATTGCCGGCAAAAACACCACCCCGAGAATTCTACCCAAACTGATATCCCCTTCCTGAACTGGCTTCATCACATTGGCACTTTCCAGATGTTTTCTTCCCAAAGTAAAAATGATAAGACCAATGAACATTCCGATTCCAGCGGTTATAAAAGCAGCGCTCCAACCGTATTGGTTACGCATAAAAGCGGCAATGATGTTACAGATGAAGGCTCCAATATTGATTCCCATATAGAAAATGTTGTATCCGGCGTCTTTGTTCGCTTTGTATTCTTCGGTTGAATATAAATTCCCCACTAAGGTTGAAATACTGGGTTTAAAAAATCCGTTACCGATAATAATCAGTGCCATCGACACATAGAAGGCTGTTGTATTATGGAATCCCAATCCGATGTATCCCAATCCCATCAGGAATCCTCCGAGATAAATGGCTTTAAAATAACCCAACACACGGTCGGCTAAATATCCTCCTAAAAACGGAGTCAGATAAGTTAAGGCGATATACGTCCCGAAGATATCATCAGCATATTTATCAGAAAACGCCAATCCTCCCGTTGCGGCGGGATCAATCATGTATAAAACAAAAATTCCGATAATTAAATAATATCCAAAACGTTCCCACATTTCGGTAAAAAACAAAAACAATAATCCTTTCGGATGTTTATTTCTCATAGTAGTTATATTAAAAAAGCCCGCAGCAATTGCTACGGGCCTGAAAGATATAAAATATTTTTGAAATGCTTATTTTACGCCGTGCATCATTTTCTTAAGCACCGGAGTTAATAAGAATAAGATAATAGACGCGATACCACACAATACCACGAATACCATAAAGAATTCGTATAAATTGTGGATTTCAAATCCTGCAAAAACTGGGTTTTCGGCACTGATTTGGTTGTCGGATAATAATTTCAATTGTGCTTCCGTAGGAACCACTTTTTTGTCTAAAACGTCCTGCAAATTGATTCCTAATTCTTTGGCCTTATTGAATTTATCTCCTGTTGCCGGTAAAATCGATCCTAAAGTTCCAGATAAAGCATAACCTGCCGCATTCGAAATAAAGAACACACCGTAAGCCAAAGAAGCAAAACGTTTTGGCGCTAATTTACCTACCAATGATAATCCGATTGGCGACAAACACAATTCCCCGAAAGTTTGAATCAAATACAATAAAATCAACCAGTAAATAGCCAATAAACCGCTGTTTCCTAAATCCTTAACATTGTGTGCAATGATAAAATAACTCACCGCTATCAATAATAATCCTGTAGCTTGCTTGAAAGGAGAAGTTGGTTCTTTTCCGGCATTTCTAAGCTTGTCCCACAACATACTAAATGGCACAGCGAACATTACTACGAATAAACCGTTGAAGATTTGCACCATTGAAGGCGGCATGTTCCATCCGAAGAAATTACGATCGGTTTGGTTGTCCGCAATGAAGGTTAATGATGATCCGGCCTGTTCAAATGCTGCCCAGAAGAAAATTACGAAAAACGAAACGATATAAATTACCCAGATTCGTTGTGTTTCTACTTTTGTTAACGTTTTGTCCGATAAAATTAATCCGGCCAATGTTAAACCACTCGCATAAATGATTGGATAAATAATGGTTTTCACTACGTTATCTCCTTCCGTTAAGAAATGGAATGCAGAAAACAACCCAATGAATGCCAAAACAGCCAATCCTAAAGACATTGGTGTGAAGTGTGCTTTTTGAGATTCTCCTTCTTCATAATCACCGGAATCATGACCTGACGGTACACCACCAATCGGTTTACCTTCCGGTGTTACCACATATTTATTTTTAAGAACGTAGAAAATAACCGTTCCGATTAACATCGCTAAAGCGGCCGCTAAGAACCCCCATTTGAATGCATGAATATCTCTTACGCCACCTGAATCTTTAACATCCCCTACAAACGGACAAATAAACTGTCCTAAAAAGGCACCGATGTTGATCCCCATGTAGAAAATCGTAAAAGCAGTATCCAGTTTGGTTTTTTCCTGTTTCGGATACAAACTTCCCACCATGGATGAAATATTCGGTTTGAAAAATCCATTACCGAAAATAATAATTCCCAAGGCAGTCCACATCAAAGTAGTCGCCAAGGAAAGGTTAGTTGGGAAAACAGTCGCACTGGTAAAGAGTAACAACTGACCTACGGCCATCATTAAACCTCCTAACAGAATACAATTTCTATTTCCAAAGAAACGATCGGCAATAAAACCGCCCAAAAGGGGTGTCAAATAACAAAGTCCTAAAAATCCACCATAAATTAAGGAAGCATCGGCTTCTTTCATTAGTAATGAATTCACTAAGAATAAAGTTAATAATGCACGCATTCCGTAGAAATTGAAACGCTCCCACATCTCGGTCCCGAATAATACCCAAAGTCCTTTTGGATGTCCTTGTTTAACTGCTGTTTCGCTCATTTTATTGTTTTTGGTTAGTGTTTAAGTTGGTTATTATAGTTTTTCTTTAATGAAATTCGTCATTTTGGTGTACAATTGCAAACGGGTTTTACCGCCGTAAATTCCGTGGTTTTTGTCCGGATAAATCGCCCAGTCGAATTGTTTGTTCGCCTGTACTAACGCTTCAATCATTTTCATGCTGTTTTGAACGTGTACATTATCGTCTGCCGTTCCGTGGATTAAAAGGAAATTTCCTTTCAGTTTACTCACGTGGTTGATTGGCGAATTGTTATCATATCCACCGGCATTTTCCTGTGGTGTTTGCATGTATCTTTCGGTATAAATACTGTCATAATATCTCCAGCTGGTTACCGGAGCTACTGCAATCGCAGTTTTGAACACATCGGCACCCTGGAAAATACAGTTGGAAGCCATAAAGCCACCATACGACCAGCCAAAAATACCGATTCTGGATTTATCTACATAAGCATAAGACCCGAAAACTTTAGCAGCATCAATCTGATCTTCCACCTCAAATTTTCCTAATTCTTTCTGTGTACATTTCTTGAAATCAGCCCCTTTGAAACCAGTTCCGCGACCGTCCACACAAGCTACGATATAGCCTTGTTGTGCCAACATCATAAACCAATAATCGTCAGATCCGTTCCAGTCGTTGTTCACTTGTTGCGAACCCGGGCCGGAATACTGATACATGAAAACCGGATACTTTTTAGTGGCGTCGAAATCTTTTGGTTTAATCATCCAGGCATTCAACTTATGTCCTTTTTCGGTAGTCAATTCGAAAAATTCTTTGGAAGGTAAATCGTATTTTGCCAATTTCGTTTCCAAAGCTTCGTTGGACACGATAGTCTTAATTAGTTTTCCGGATTTTGTTTCGTGCAACGTGTGTTTCGGTGCATTTTTAGCACTGGAATACGAATTGATGAAGTATTGGAAATTCGGACTAAAAGTAGCTCCGTTCGTTCCTGTTTGTGTAGTTAAACGTGTTTTAGCACTTCCATTCAGCTTAATACTGTAAACATCTCTGTTGATTGAACCGTTTTCGGTAGACTGGAAGAAAATCATACCGGTTTTTTCATCAAAACCGTAATACGAAGTTACTTCCCATTTTCCTTTGGTAACCTGATTTTTCAGTTTTCCGTTTTTGTCGTAATGATAAATGTGGTTGAAGCCGTCTTTTTCGGAAGTCCAGATGAAACTGTTGTCCTTTAAGAACGTTAAATTATCGGTTACATCGACATACGCTTTGTCTTTTTCGTTCAAAACCACTTTTGTTGCTCCGGAAGTACCGTCCACAAAAAGCAAATCCAGATTGTCTTGGTGACGGTTTAACACCTGAGCACTTAACGTATTGGCTTCGTTAGTCCACTCAATTCTTGCAATATAAAAATCGTTGTATTTGTCTAAATTGATTTTTTTCGTCGCTGCCGATTTCACATCATAAACGTGCAACGAAACCAAAGCATTTTTTTCACCTGCTTTTGGATATTTGAATACATTTTGTGTTGGATACAATCCCTGATTGTACAGATCCATTGAAAATTCCGGAACCGCGGTTTCATCAAAACGTATGAATCCTATTTTATCGCTTGACGCATTCCAGTCGAAGGCACGCACAAACGAAAATTCTTCTTCATACACCCAGTCCGTAACCCCGTTGATGACAGCGTTTTTCTTTCCGTCGGTCGTGATTTGCGTGTGTTTCTTAGTCGTTAAATCATAAACATAAAGATTGTTCTGGTACACATATCCGATTTTATTCCCATCAGGTGAAAAGGTCGGTTCCTGTACTTTATACTCGGCTAATTTTATCAATGATTTTGAAGCGATGTCGTAGATGAAATAATCGGCCACAAATGAATGGCGGAAAATCTGGTCGGAATTATTGGCAATTAGAATTTTCTTTTCGTCTTTGCTGAAAGTATAACTGTCAATCCCTTGCAATTCTTTGAAATCTTTGGAATCGATTAGTACCGATACTTTATTTAAGGTGGCAAAATCGTATAAATCAATTTGTGACGATCTTGTGGCACGGTCAAAATTAAGCACCGTATACTGATTGGTATTCTTCATGGCCTCCAAAGCAGTCATTCCTTGTGTTCTGAAAGCTCCTCCCCAGATTTCTTCAAGGGTGATTTTTTGTTGTGCCACCGCCGATAAGGACGTTAACAACAATAAAAACAAACATTTAGTGATATTTTTCATAAGATTGATGATAAAAAAACCCCCAATTTTAGTGAAAATTTATCAAATAGGCGCAATTTAATTTGTTAAAAGGAAAAAAGAAGTGTTTTTTACCGAATCAACTCATCGATTTTTTAAGTAGTTAATCGATAAAAAATCAAAATATTACAAAATATAAAGAAAACTATTGCTTTAATCGTTAAATTTATTGTAATATTCTGTTGCCAAAATATTGACTATAGCCTATCCCCATGATTAAAAAATTAGCGTTTTTTACCTGTCTTCTTTTTGTATTCCAAAACGCTATTGGACAAGTTTTTGATTATGAGATTCTTAATCAAAAAAACGGATTACCCTCCTCTTCTATTTTCTCCGTAATACAAGACAGTCGTAATTTAATCTGGATAGGAACCGATGGTGCCGGACTGGTTCGCTATGACGGAAAAAACTTTGAAATCATCAATAAATCGGAGCGTTCTGAAGGTTTTGTGGTTACTGACATCGCGGAAGACAGCAATAAAAACATTGTCTTCGGAACAAAATACAGCGGTTTACTGGTCTATAACGGTCAGAAATTTATCAAAGATTTAGATTTCAGAAATTCGCCCATTACCGGATTTTATGTTCAAAAACTTTTGGCAACTCCATCCGGTATTTATTGCTTCACGGAAAAAGAAGTTTTTCTCTTGAAAAAGGACTACACTGTAACAATCATTGCGCGCTTTACAACAGAATCCCTGACCATAAATTCTGTTTTCCAATATGCTCCTTCCTGCTTCCTGTTGGGAACCAACGAAGGCATACTCCAGATTGAAAAAAATCAGGTTTCAGCATTTGAAACAACCCGTTTTTCGGGATACAGCTGCATCGTATCGACCAAACCGAACGAAGCTTTTATAGGCACACACAAGGGCGAACTTTTTAAAATAGGCTACAGAAAACCCGGCTTTGAAATCAGTCTCGAAACTCAGATAACCTTACCAAACAAAGAACCTTTTTTCATAAAAAAAATGCTGAAAGGACGCAGCGGATTCATCTGGTTAGCCGGCGACAAAAAACAGGGATTGGCCATGTACATGAAGGGCTACACCAGTTTCATCAATGAAAGCAACGGTTTTACAGGTGAAAATACCCTGTGCATGTATCAGGTTAAAAGCGGGGATTTATACATCGGGACTTATGGTACGGGATTGTTCCGAAGCAATTCGCAAACGTTTTACAGCTACAACAACATTCCGGAATTAAAATCGCCCTACATCTTCTCGATCCTAACCACCGAAAAAGGGCTTTATGCCGGAATTTTAAACAGTGGCATCTATTATTTTGAAGGTGACGAATATTATGAACTCCGGTTGAAAAAAAAATACCTGAACGGAAAAGGCGCTTACAGTCTGTTCAGAAATGCTAAAAATGAAATTTTAGCCTGTACCGCCGATGGAATTTTTATAGTGGGTGAAGACCGACTAATCCCAACCCCCATAAACACTCAGGTTAAAAAAAATCTGCGCCTCCAGATTCTTAGACAGGATTCCCTGCAACGGTATTTTGTGGGCACATCCGCTGGATTACTGGTTTTGGATAAAAATTTCAATCGGATTGCCTCCATCGATAACGTGAAAGAACTCTCTTTTTCCCTGCAAAATATCGGCAGTTTGGAACAAATCGATAAAACGCACTGGTACATTGCAACCAATACTGGCCTTTACAAACTTACGGAAACCGAAAAAAACGTTTTCTCCATATCAAAACCTATTATCGCTAAAAGTTTAAACAATTCCTGTAAGGACAGTCATGGCAATTTCTGGTTTAGCGGCTCGAATGCTTTGTATTTTGTAAAAAATGATCTTACGAAAAAATACACGGTTGAAAACGGCTTAACATCAACGTTGATATACACACTCTCAGCAGACAAAAATGCTAACATTTATTTGGGAACGAATCTGGGCATAGACAAAGTTACCATTACCCCGGAAGGAAAAATTACAAAAATTTACAACTACAATTCAGACAACGGCTTTGAAGGTTTGGAAACCAATTCCAGAGCACAGACCACAGATGAATTTGGAAATATCTTTTTCGGTACGGCAAACGGACTTTTTAAATATTTAACCAACTACATTCCGAAGACCAAAGAAGAACCCATTTTAAAGATTACAAATATTGATGTTTTAAATCAATCCAAGAACTGGAATGCAGAAAACAAATCTAACGATTTCTGGTTCAATGTTCCCAAGCAGGGATACACCTTCGATTCGAGAGAAAATCAACTTACATTTAAATTCGGCGTAATCAATTACCGAAAAAACAATGAAGTCTATTATTCCTATAATTTAAAAGGTGTCGATGAAAACTGGTCGTTACCCGACAAACTAAACGAGGTAACCTATTCTAACTTGGACCACGGTTCGTATACCTTTCAGGTTCGCTTGGTCGATAAACTTGGAAATTTCATAAGTGCTCCGACAACGTTTTCGTTTAAAATTGACACGCCGTTTTATTACCAATGGTGGTTTTTACTGCCCATTTTCTGTTTCATCGGGCTCTTCCTGAAATTAATTTTCGACAAAGCTTCTACTTACAACAAAGATTTCATAAAGAATTTTTCGGAAACCGAAGACGACAACAGAAGTATACGAACGTTTTTTTTCTTTCTGGGCATTATTTTCCCACTAACCGAAGTCATTAATCTCTATTTCATTAAAAGAGATAACTCTGAGTTGCTTTTTAATCTTATCATAGGAATGGTTTTTATAGGACTTTACATTGCCTCCAAAAAATCAAGCTTTCTAAACAAACATCTTCGAAAAATATTCATTTCGATTTTAGTGATTTACTCCGCTCATGTTATTTTTAAAATTGCGACACAGCCTTTCGAACTGATTACCTATACCGAATTCTTACTGATTATATTTTTCTCCTACAGCACCTTTAAAAACGTCAATCACTATGTGTTTTTCATTATTGCGCTTTTTATTGCGTTGCTCATATTACTGTTAAACATCCAATCGGAAACCAAACAAATAATCACACTCATCAATACTTCCTTTATCGTATTGGTTATTAATTATGCACGCCGAATCACTATTTTAAACAATAATGACAAGGTTTTGTTTTCAAACAGTATCATAAACAATTCCAATTCTTTAACCATTGCAACCGACCGAAATGGCGAGCTGACCTTTTGCGGAAAATCGATTGAGAAAATTTTAGGCTATACACCGGAAGAAGTAATGGGCAAAAACTTCTGGCTTCTTACAAATGACATTGAATTCCAGGACGTCGATTACAATACCATTTATGTTCCCGATTCCATTTACACCCGAAAATTGCGTTGCAAAAACGGGGAATACAAATACATTCAATGGACCGATCAGAAATACAGCGACAATCTTTTCGTATCCAACGGACAGGACATTACCGGAAAAGTAATCGTAGAAGAACAATACCGTAATCTGGTACAATTTGCTTCGGATATTATTTTTGAAGTCGACAAATACGGTTATTTCACCTTTGTCAATCAATTTGCCGAAAAATCTTTGGGCTACCCTACGGATTATTTCATCGGTAAACATTTTTCAAGCCTCATAAAACCGGAAAATGCTAAAAAAATTGAAGACTATTATTTCAAACAACGGGAAAACCAAACCGAATTCGACATCATAGAATTCCCAATTCTAAAAAGCAACGGCGAAGAAATGTGGGTTTCGCAAAAAGTAACACTCAAAAAAGACGAAAACGGAAAAGTTAACGGATATTCAGCCATTGTAAGGGATATTACAAAACTCAAAAAAATCGAACAGGAGGAAAGTTTCCGTCTGGAAAAAAGTTTCCGTTTGAATCAAACCCTGAACGAACTGTCCACCTTAAACTTCTTAACGTACGGCAATCAGGAAAAGCTCATTGGGCATATTTTAAAAGAAGCCGCAATTGCGTTGGACATCAACAGGGCGAGTCTTTGGAATAAAACTGAAAAAAGTCTTGATGTATTTTGCCTGTACATAAAAGATACCGATAGTTTTACGAATGGAATTTCAATCAACAAAACCGAATATCCGATTTATTTTGACGCCATCGAAAACCAGCCTTTTATTGTGGCATCCGATGCTAAAAAACATCCGCAAACCATAGAATTTCAGGATGTGTATTTTAAAAACTATGACATTCAGTCCCTGCTTGATTTCCCAATATATGTTTCTGGGGAATTAAAAGGAGTAACGTGTTATGAAAACACATCTGAAATCAGAAACTGGTCTACCGATGAAATCAATTTTGCGCGAACGGTTTCCGATATTATAGCATTGGCCATCGAAACCTTAAAAAGAAAATCAGCGGAAGAACTCATTATCTATAAAAGTGAAATCTTATCCTCGATTGCCAAAACTACCGAGAAGCTTTTAAAAAGCGACAATCTGAATGATATTTTTCAGGAATCGATGGGCTATATCGGAGATGCAACCAAAGTGGATCGTTTGTATTATTTCGAAAACGACATCACCACCAACCTTTTGAGTCAGCGCTTGGAATGGACCAGCAAAGAAGAACTGAAAGAAATCGACAACCCTGAGTTGCAGAATATCCCTCATGCTCTGTATCCGGAATTCATGAAATCATTACTACAGAATAAACCTTATCAATCCATCGTGCGGGAAATTAGCGAAAGTGCCTTTAAAAAGATTCTGCAGGAACAAAAAATACTGTCGATTTTAATTCTGCCGATATTCATCAAACAGAATTTCCATGGTTTCATTGGATTTGACGACTGTTCTACCGAAAGAATTTGGGGCGCCGATGAAATAAACATTCTTCAGACCTTTACCAACAATATCGCTTCAACAATTGAACGTATCAACAGTGAAAAAACAATTAAAGAAAGTGAAGAAAAATTCCGTCTGCTTGCCAATAACATACCGGCAACCGTATATCTGGTAAAATACAATGCGGAACGAACAAAGTTATTTTTGAATGATGAAATCGAAAAACTTACCGGATACAGCAAAGAAGATTTCTTTGAAGGCCGAATATCGTTATTCGAACTGTACCATGAGGAAGAAAGAGAACAGGTAACACGAGAAATTGAAAAATCGATTAAAAACGGGGTTCCGTTTCATATTTCCTGTCGTTTGGTAAAAAAGAACGGTGATATTGTATGGATTGAAGAATATGGTGAAGCCATTACCGTGGAAAACGAAATCTCCTATATTGAAGGCGTTGTCATTGAAACCACCGAGCGCAGAAAAATGCAGGATGCCATCAAAGAAAAAGAAATTGCGCAGGCCGCCAATAAAGCCAAAACACAGTTTTTAGCCAACATGAGCCATGAAATCCGTACGCCTCTTAATGGGATTATCGGATTCAGCAACCTGCTTTTAAAAACCCATTTAAATTCCGTTCAGGAACAATACATGATTACCGTGAATCAATCTGCAGACGCCCTGCTTGAGATTGTAAACGACATCCTGGATCTTTCCAAAATTGAGGCCGGAAAACTGGAATTGTACATTACCAAATCCAATTTGCATGAAATTGTAAATCAGGTTATCGATATGGTGAAATATTCCGCACACCAAAAGAAACTCGATTTAATCATTAATATTAAAGAAGACATCCCATGTCTTATCTGGATTGACGAAATCCGATTGAAGCAAATCCTGGTTAACCTGCTTTCCAATGCCATTAAATTTACACAGGTAGGTGAAATAGAGCTCGAAATCCAATACGAACCTTCAGCGCAGGATCGTACAAAAATGAAGTTCCTTGTAAAAGACACAGGCATTGGCATACGTCCGGAAAATCGCGAAAAAATATTTGAAGCTTTTTCACAAGAAGACAACTCCACCACCCGAAAATACGGCGGAACAGGTTTGGGTATTCCTATTTCGGAATCGCTTTTACGTCTAATGAACAGTAAGCTGGAAATCGAAGACCGACCAACCGGAGGTACCATCTTTTTCTTTACATTGGAACTGGACGCGCAACCATGCGATACATTAAGCAGCTTAGACCACAACAAAATAAAAAAAGTACTATTAATTGATGACAATGAAAGCAACTGTGAAGTTGTTGAGCGTATACTGCACTACTATTCCATTGCAACGCTGACGAATAAAAATTATCAGAATGCTTACCAATACAATGACAAAGTTGATTTGTTTTTAGCCGATTACGAACTGATTGGCAAAGAAGGTCTTGAAGAACTTGCTAAATTTGAAAAACCAATCATTTTGATGCAAAATTCCAACGCCAACGAAATTGATTTTCCGGAAAAAGTGCTGGTAAAACCCATCGTAAAACCAATAAAAATTCATGTTTTACAAAACACCTTAAATGAGATAAACAATCCGGAAGCAAATACAAAACCAACCACTTCCGAAAACGAACCGGTTCTGGCACTGATTGAAAATACGATCAAAATCCTTATTGTGGAAGACAATAAAATCAACATGCTGTTATCAAAAACACTGGTTAAAAAAATCATTCCCAACGCCATTATATCAGAAGCCTATAACGGTATTGAAGCGGTAGAACAATTTGACATTCATCAGCCGGAAATCATTCTGATGGACATTCAGATGCCATTGATGAACGGTTACGAAGCCACAAAAAAAATTCGGGAGAAAAATACTGATTGTGTCATCATTGCGCTTACGGCCGGCATTATCGAAGGAGAAGAAGAAATGTGTAAAACCATTGGAATGAATGATTATATCACGAAACCCATAAACAAGGAAATTCTGGAAAACACCTTGTTAAAATGGTCGAAAAAAGCTAAAAGTTAATTTTTGAATCGCTGAAAACGTATCTTTGCATTCAAATGTATTCAACAAAAGTAAAATGACGAAAGCGGTTAGCGGTTTTTCGAAATTATCGAAAGAAGAAAAAATAAACTGGATTGCAGAAACACATTTTTCAAATCCGGAAGAGGCCATAAAAACGATTAAAAAATACTGGAATTCCGATGCCGATTTACAAAAACTTCATGACGAATTCATAGAAAACACCATTTCCAATTTTTATTTGCCCTTGGGTGTGGCACCTAATTTTCTGATTAACGGAAAAAATTACACGATTCCAATGGCCATAGAAGAAAGTTCTGTGGTTGCCGCAGCGTCCAAAGCCGCAAAGTTCTGGGCAAACCGGGGCGGATTTAAAGCTACCGTACTGAATTCAGAAAAAATTGGTCAGGTGCATTTCATCTATAAAGGAAAAAAAGAAAATCTGGAGGAATTTTTCAAAACCATAAAACCAAAGTTCTTCACCGAAACCCAAAGCATCACTAAAAACATGCAAAAAAGAGGCGGTGGAATTTTAGATATTGAACTCAGAGACAAGACTTTTGACCTGGAAAATTACTATCAGCTCCACGCTACCTTTGAAACCAAAGACAGTATGGGAGCCAATTTCATCAATTCCTGTCTGGAACAATTCGCCAAAACGTTAAAACAAGAAGCACTTCAATTTGAATTGTTTTCCGAAGACGAAAAAAACATTCAGGTCGTGATGAGTATTTTATCCAATTATGTCCCGAATTGTATTGTTCGTGTAGAAGTTTCCTGTCCGATTTCGGAATTAAAAGAAGACAAACACATCTCGCAGGAAGAATTTGCCGAAAAATTCGTGCGCGCCGTTAACATAGCCGAAATAGAGCCGTTTCGGGCCGTTACCCACAACAAAGGCATCATGAACGGTATTGACGCTGTGGTTTTGGCGACCGGTAACGATTTTAGAGCCGTAGAAGCCGGTGTTCATGCTTATGCTTCGCGAAACGGTAAATACACAAGTCTTTCCCATGCTAAAACAGAAAACGGAATGTTCAGTTTTTGGATGGAAATCCCATTGGCCTTAGGAACTGTGGGTGGATTGACCAATTTACACCCATTGGTAAAAGTAGCCATGGAAATGCTGGGAAATCCTTCTGCGCATGAATTAATGCAGATTGTGGCGGTAGCCGGTCTGGCTCAAAACTTTGCCGCATTACGTTCGTTAACCACAACAGGTATTCAACAAGGACACATGAAAATGCACCTGATGAACATACTGAACCAATTCGAGGCCACGGATGAAGAACGTAAAAAAGTGGCAACCCATTTTGAAAAAAACACGGTTTCCCACTCGGCCGTAGTGGATTATCTCGAAGCCTTAAGAAAATAAGAAGCTTGAAACAAACATTTTACAGCAACGGTAAATTATTAATCACGGGGGAATATACGGTTCTGGATGGAGCCATTGCTTTGGCATTGCCGACAAAATTCGGACAATACCTCCATGTGGCCGACGGAGAAAACAAAACTTTTTCATGGAAAAGTCATGATAAAGACGGCAGCATCTGGTTTGAGGATGAAATTTCTTTTGAAGCTGTAAAAAACAAATCCCATAACAATTCGGAAAACACAATCCGTAACACTCTGATTGACATTTTACATCAGGCATATCGACAAAATCCGGATTGTATCGAAACTTCCAAGGGCTATAAAATAACCACGGAATTGACTTTTCCAAGGCATTGGGGTTTAGGGACATCATCGACACTGATAAACAATATTGCCCAATGGTTGAAAATTGACGCATTTGAACTTCTACGGGAAAGTTTTGGCGGAAGTGGTTATGATATAGCCTGCGCACAAAATGACACCCCTATATTATACCATCTCGATGGAGCAAAAATCGGCATAGAACCGGTTCCTTTTCATCCTGAATTTGCCGAAAACATCTACTTTGTGTATTTGAACCAAAAACAAAGCAGTAAAACCGCAATAAACTCCTATCGGAATAAGCGCCAAAATATAGAAAAAATTATTCCTCAAATAAACAAACTTACAGCTGCGGCAGTAAAAGCTAACAACAGTAATGAATTCTCAGAAACCATGCAAAGACATGAAATTATAATGAGTCATGTACTGGACATGCAAACTGCCAAAGAAGCTTTATTTCCCGATTTTAAAGGTTGCATAAAAAGCCTTGGTGCTTGGGGAGGTGACTTTGTAATGTTAATTTCCGAAGAAAACCCCAACACTTATTTTAAATCACGGGGCTTTGACACAATCCTTCCCTATTCCGATATGATAAAATAAAAAACGCTCCAAATTGGAGCGTTTTTATTTTTATATAGTGAAAATTTTATTGGAATTCCACTCTGTTATCTTCAATATCTGCGGCACTTTTAAGTGCTGTGATCACTCTACCCGAAGCAGTTCCCTGGTTCTGAGATTTTAATTTAGTAACATAAGCAGTATAGTTTGGTAAAGCAGGAGCTTTAACCACAGCTTTAGTTCTAATCATGTATACTCCCATTTCACCATCAATCAATTTTGAGGTTTTACCCGCTCCTAAACCGAAAGCTTTACCAACAACTTTTGGTTCAGAACCAACGTTTGGAATTGAAGCGCCTTCTAAAGCAATTCCTGTAGCAGGAATAATGCTTGCACCTGTTTTTTGAGCCACAGCTTCTAAAGTCGCACCTGTCATTTTAGCTTTGATTAGTTCGGCTTTTTTCTTGTTTTTCAAAATAGGCTCAACCACTCCTCTAGCCTGTTCAACAGACATTAAACCAGATTCGTTAGTTGCTTTTAGTCTTGCAATAATATGACCTTGTAGATTGTCGAATTTCTTAACATCTCCAATCTTAGTACCTTTGTTAAAAGCCCAAGTAACAACACCTCTTTGACTTCCAACTGCTGGAAGATACTCGTCCGTACCTTTAACTGTAGCAGGATTTACAGTCAGATTTGCTTCTTTTGCTACAGTTGCAAAATCTTTCTCATTAGCATCCGCTTCAAATTTGGTTGCTTTGGTATAGATTTGATCTGCAGTAGTTTCTGAAGGCTCTATTTTACGGGCAACAGTAGCCAAACGAACGGCATCGTATTTTGCATCCACTTTAATTACATGGTATCCGAATTCTGTTTCCACAATTCCAATAGATCCTACAGGATTGTTAAACAGGTAATCGTTAAAAGGTTTAACCATCTGACCTTTGGCAACATTATCATAAGAACCACCGTTTTGTTTTGAACCGGTATCATCTGTATTGATCATTGCTAACATTGCGAAACTTGCTGGGTTGGCTTTTACCTGAGCTAACAACTCTTCTGCTTTCGCTTTCGCTTCTTCTTTCGTTCTTTTTGCTGCTGCAGGAGCTTTACTTCCGGTGTAAGACAATAAAATATGACTTACTTTGGCTGTTGAACCCGCTTGTCTGCCTAACATTTTAGACAAACAGTAGTATCCGTTATAAATATAAGGACCAAAAACTTCCCCTTGAGGCAAATTAAATAATTGCTCCTGATTTTCTAATGGTAAATCTTTTTTGGCAACATAAGTGGAATCAAATTTAATATCCGAATTTGCATTGACAAATTCTTCTACATTCGGTGCTGTTTTGAATCCTGGTAAAGTATCATTTTTACCTGTTTTTTCATTGTAAACCACTCTTCCGGACAATAATCCGTTAATAGTAGTTTTCATTTCAGCCTCATCTTCAACAGACGGTTTGTTTTCAATAAACACGAATTCAATATCTCTTGAATTTTCAGATTTGTATTTTTTCTCATTCTTTTTCATGTAATCCATGATTTCAGCATCAGAAACTTTAACCTGATCGTCTTTTATGGTAGAGTATGCAACAGTTACGTAGTCGAAATCTACTTTATCATTTTCTTTGGCATAAGCTGCTTTTGCTTCCACTTTTGTAGTAACCAAACCAGACTTAATCATAGTGTAGTACATTTGTTCCAAAGCAAAATCCTGAATGTTTTGCTCGTCTTTCAACCAAGCATTCC
This sequence comes from uncultured Flavobacteriaceae bacterium, assembly GCA_963812405.1. GTDB lineage: Bacteria > Bacteroidota > Bacteroidia > Flavobacteriales > Flavobacteriaceae > Flavobacterium. The sequence goes on from CAWEUV010000002.1 coordinate 601,472, forward strand.
ATCTTTCTGCATCGGAATTTTTTAATGTTGCTAAAAATTCATTGAACTTGTTAACATCAAAAACTCCGGCTGCATTTAAAAACTGCGGATTTTGAGCAATATTAGGATTTTGTTTGATTACGTTGATCAATTGGTCTTTTCCAATTTTCAAACCTAATTTTTCAAACTCTCCATTCAATAGAATTTTTTTAACTTCCTGTTCCCAAACTCCATTTGCCGCCTGAGTACCACTTCCACCCTGACCGTTTTTCTCCGCTGCAGAAACTTTCTGTAAAAAATCCTGAGCCGAAATGTCTTCGCCGTTAACGCTTCCTACATTTCTTGAAGTTTGATTAAAACCTCCGTTCTGGATCACATCACCAACAACGAATGCCAATAAACAAAACCCAATTACTCCGATAAGTAATATGGAACGTTGTCTAATTTTTGATAAAACTGCCATTTCTTATTTAGTTAAATTTTTATTCAGTGGGCGAAAATACAATTATCTATTTAATAATAAAATAGTATTCTGAGTTTTTTACCCCTTACTTTAAATTATTTGTGGTTATTTCTGAATTTTATTGGAAAAATGTCTTCGAAAGAAAAACATAAAAATTGCCACTGCGGCAAAAAGGAAAACCACAATCGGGTTTTCACCCTCTTGTATCTTAACAATTCCTTCGTAAAGGAACAATATTGCCATTACCAAATACAGATAATGTACGTATCTTAAAATTCTCATTGTTTATTCTAATTTGGTTACTTCTCCACTGCTTTTCTGCATATTGAAGATTTTGAAATCTTTACTGAAATCGACACCAGGTCCCTCCAGATAACCGCCAGCTTCATCTGTATATTTAAAATGTTTTTCGGTAAAAAACCATTCATTTTTCTGATCGTAATACAATTGCTCTGTTTGCAGTAATTTCCCGTCTGAGGAAGTAATTCTTACATTACCCTGCAAATCAATAATATCGGTTCTGGCATAGGTAATCGCATAATCGGAATCCACAAAGCTTTTCTTCTGGTTATCATCAAAAAGTGTTACATGAATTCCTTTTGGAAATTCGGTAAACGGGTATTTGGCATTGGAATAATCCAACATTTTCGGACTAACCAAAATGGCTTTGATTTTCCCAGAATCGGTATATTTTAAATCAACATTATCAGCCTCTCCTGAAGGCGAAAAAGCTACAGAATTGATTCGCTGCACCTCCTTAAAATTACTTTCGCATGAAAACAACACCGTCACAGCAAAAACCACAACCAATGTTACCAAACTATTTTTAAGAAGTCTTGCCATAATCAAAAATTGATTAATCGTATTTCTGTTTTACAAACCAACGGTCACTGAAAGACAATCCAACATTAAAATTGAAGTAATTCTCCTTAATTAAACCATTACTTGTAGTTCCTTTTTTTCCGTATTCAAACCCTAGGTTGATGTTCGAAATACTGGTTCCAACCGGAAATCCGAAACCAAAGCTCACGCTCGTATCTCTGATTGACTGATTGTTTACCACTAACCCAGTATTTTCATGACGGAATCCGGCGCGGTAAACTATGCGATCGAAATAATTACGGAAAGAATTGTATTTTGGAATGTAAAAACCGCCCATTGCAAAACGGGCCGAACTTTCATACCCCATATTCAGGACATTACTTTGATTTCCCAAGTCACTTTTCCCCTGGAAAGTCAGCTCTGTTCCGACAAACCACTTTTTACTTTTCCCGAAAGCAGTTCCGAAAGATACTTTTGACGGAATTTTAAATTTAGAATTGGCAACTTCAATATCCATTTGGTCTCCAACAAACTCAGCCCCCGTCACAGCACTATAAGTAACTGTAGCTACATTTCGACTATTGTTGGATTTCAAATTGCTTTGAGGAGTAAACGTAAAACTGTTCGCCCATTCAATTTTGTTCTTTAGTTTCGTATGATAAAACAATCCTGCCGTGGCAGAAAAACCACTGTAGGTAGATTCATTTTTAGTTCTAGAACCTAGAGCTATGGCTGGATCGGTAACAAAAACAATCGAATTTGTTTCAATACCTCCAAAACTATACTGAACATCCAAACCAAGGCTTACTTTTGGGTTTACTCTGTAAGCTCCGCCCAAAAACACCTTATTCAATCCCCCTTCTCCTTTGAAAATTTTCGACTTGGGCAATTCATCCGCATCTATGATAGCGTTTGCAACTTTGTACCCAACTGCGGTATAAGGCATCAAACCGAAACCAATTCCCACTTTCCCTAACGGAACCCCAACAGCAAAATAATCCAATGATGCTCTTTCTGCCGTTTCTTTTTGAGAATCTGTCCTGAACGTTGTTTTTGTATTATTCCCCCCAACGGTTAATGAAGTGTATTTTAAAAAAGAATAAGAAGCGGGATTCTGTAAATTAACGTGAATACTGTCCACAAAAACCCCAACAGTCCCCATGGCTCTGTTTTCATTGGTTCCTTTAAATTTAAGATCTCCAATTCCGTAAAACGAATACGGTGAAGCAGTACCTTCCTGAGCTAATATTACAGTAGAAAATAGCAAACTAATGCCAAGAATTATCTTTTTAATCATTGTCGATTGTATAATGGTGTATAGCATCCAAACTTTCCAGAAGAAAATTTGAATTGGCAAATATGGTGTTTTTTATGTTTTTAGCCAAAAATTCCGCATCACCTCCTGTTAAAATTACTGTTAAAACTTGATATTGTTGACGATACTGATTTATAAATCCTTCGATTTCATTTAAAATCCCGTTCACCACTCCCGAATGAATGGAACTATTGGTCGAATTTCCTATAAAATTTTCCGGTTGTTCTAAAGTTAGTAACGGTAATTTTGCCGTATAATTATGAAGAGCCTCATACCGCAAACGCAATCCGGGTGAAATGGCGCCGCCCAGATAAACATTATTGTCCGTAACAAAATCATAGGTAATACAGGTTCCTGCATCGATAACGAGTCGGTTTTGATTCGGATACAGTAATGTCGCACCGGAAGCCAGCACCATCCGATCGACACCTAAGGTTTTGGGCGTGGCATATTCATTTTCAAAAGGGAAATCGGTTTCTGAGGAAATCACATTCAATTTAGAGGATTTTTGAAGCAGCTCAAGGACATCATTCTCTAATTTTCCCACCGATGAAAAGACCGATTCGGTTATTTGCGAAAATTTTTCAAAAATATTTTCAATTTTTTTTCGGGCTTCTTCTTTCAGAAAAACATCCTGAAACAAAAGGGTATGTTTCTCAAAAACAGCAACTTTAATTCGGGTATTCCCCACATCGATGGCTAAAAGCATATTTACATTATTGTGGAAACAAAGATACAAATTGATTTTTTTAAAAATTTGTTTTGGATAAATGAAAAATGGTTCTATATTTGCACCCGCAATCAACAAGCAATACACGCTTAACGAAAGCAGACATAATGGTGCCTTAGCTCAGTTGGTAGAGCAATGGACTGAAAATCCATGTGTCCCTGGTTCGATTCCTGGAGGCACCACTTTAAAACCCGAATAGCAATATTCGGGTTTTTTGTTTTTACACACCTTTGTAAAACAAAAAAGCCACCTCATTGAGATGGCTTTCTTTTTATTTTCCTGTTTTAATCCAGTCGTTTATTTTCTTTTCAAGCAGCGCCAACGGCATCACACCCGATTCCAACACTTTCTGATGAAACACTTTGATGTCAAATTTGTCCTTCATCTGGGTTTCCGCTTTTTTACGCAGCTCCATAATTTTCAACTGCCCGATTTTATACGACAAAGCCTGCCCGGGAATCGCCATATAGCGTTCCACTTCCGAAATAATGCTTGCTTCGCTTTCCGCTTCGTTTTCCAACGAATATTTGATCGCCTGCTCGCGTGTCCAGCCTTTGGAATGCAAACCGGTATCTACCACCAAACGAATCGCACGGTGCATTTCATTCCCCAGCATTCCGAAATATTGGTACGGATCCGAATACAATCCTAATTCCTGGCCTAAACTTTCTGTATACAACGCCCAACCTTCGCCATAAGCCCCAAACCAATTGAATTTTCTAAAATCCGGCAACTCTTTATTCTCCTGTTGCAGTGAGATCTGAAAATGATGTCCCGGAATGGCTTCGTGCAAAAACAAATCCTCATCACCATAATAATTGTAATTTTTCACATCCGGAATCGGTACATAAAAAATTCCAGGTCTGCTTCCGTCCGCCGTTCCCTGAATGTATTCAGCACTGGCTGTTTTTTCGCGAAACGCTTCCGTTCGTCTGATTTCGAAAGGTGTTTTCGGTTGCAAGGAGAATAATTTATCCACATTCGGCTTGATTCTTTTATGGATGGCTTCAAAATTCGCGATCACTTCTTCCGGTTTTTTAAAAGGCTTTAGTTCCGGCTTGTTTCTTACGTAATCGAAAAACTCCACAATTGTTCCTTCAAAACCAACCTGCGCTTTCACCTTTTCCATTTCCGCTTTTAAACGCGCCACTTCTTTCAATCCCAATTCATGAATATCCGAAGGCTTCATATCGGTGGTCGTCCATTGTTTCACATACACCGCATACAAATCCTTCCCATTAGACAAACTGCCAATTCCGCTGGTTGCTCTGGAAGCCGGTAAATATTTGTTTTTCAAAAATTCCGCCATCTTTTTATATTGCGGCATCAGTTTTTCATTGATGGTTTTCGTATATTCCGATTTCAACGCCGTTTTAACTTCTTCCGAAAACGACTTAGGCATTGCTTTTATAGTCGAATAAAACAGATTATCTTCAACATTCGGAACAATCTGCTCTTCAAACTGCGGAATTAGTTTTTCGGTTAAAGCCGTTGGTAACACCATCCGTTTCTGAATGCCTTTCTCCATATAAATCATCGCCGAATCAATCCAAACCGAATACATTTCCATTCGTTTTAAGAAATTACGATAATCTTTTTCGGTTTTGAAAGGCTGTGCACTGCTTCCGCTGGCAAATTGTGACATCGTTAAATGTGTGCCCCAAAACTGGTGCACGGGCATCAAGTTCGCTTCCTGCTTCAACAAATCTTTACCTACCGCGGTTTCCCATTTGATAATGTGATAACTGATTTTTTCTTCCGCAGAAAGGGTAACGGTATCTATTTCAGAAAGTTGTTTTTCGTATTTATTGAAGAAATCACCTTGCTTTTTTCTGTACGCATCCGTCATTTCAAACACGAATTGATCGTTATATTCGTTCTGACCATTCAACGTGGCATCCAAAGGATTAAGCGCATTTTTTTCTTTAAAATAAGCATCGGTAACCGATTTAAAATCCACCATTTTTTCTTCTTTTTTACAATTCACAAATAACACCGAAAGCAGTATTGTCGAGGAAAGAATAAGTATTTTTCTCATACATATAGAATTAGAAGATTGATAAGTAAAGCTACTGAATTTATCCGTGATATACTCTTGACGCAATGATTTTTCCTTCTCGGACTTCCAAAACTTCTGCCACCAGCATATCCTCTTCACCGTCAACTTGGCGGATGTATTCCATAAAAACCCTATCGGTATTTGCGGTTAATGACGTGACCTTATAATGCAAACTCGGCAAACGGTCAAACGCATCCTGCCACCAGGCCCGCATAGCCGATTTCCCCACAACCAAGCCATTAGTTTCGGGTTGACGGACTTTTAATTTCGGGCTGAAATGCTGCGCTTCATCATCATAAAGCGATAATAATTTTTCAAGTTGCTTGGTATTGAACGCCTCAAACCAACGAAAGGCAATGGATTGTAAAGTTTCCGGACTCATGGTATACATATTAATAAAGGCAAATATTGGAAATAAATTTCAAATGCACATCACTCCTTTTTTATATCTTTGAAACTATGAAGATCGACAGTCAAATAGCAAAAATATCCAGTTTTCAGCACCTCGAATTATTGGCCAACCAAATTGTGGAAGGTTTCATTTCGGGCATGCATAAGAGTCCGTTTCATGGTTTTTCTGCCGAATTTGCCGAACACAAAGTGTACAATACCGGAGAAAGCACCAAACACATCGACTGGAAACTTTTCGCCAAAACCGACCGCTTGTACACCAAACGCTTTGAAGAAGAAACCAATTTACGATGCCATTTGATAATCGACAATTCGTCGTCAATGCATTATCCAAAACTGAAAGACGGACAACTGTTTTATGAAAACAAGATTGGATTTTCGGTACTGGCTTCTGCCGTTTTGATGAATTTACTCAAAAAACAACGCGATGCCGTGGGTTTGAGTATTTACTCCGATACTTATGAATATTACGCTCCGGAAAAAGGAAGCGATCGTCATCACCGCATGTTATTGAACCAACTGGAAAGCATTTTACAATCGTCAAAAGCATCAAAAAGTACCGACACCATTACTTTTTTGCACCAGATTGCCGAAAAAATGCACCGCCGTTCGATGATTGTTTTATTTACCGATATGTTTCAGGGTGAAGACGACGAACGTTTGTTCAAAGCATTGCAACATTTAAAACACAACAAACACAAGGTTGTTTTGTTCCATGTGATTGATAAAAAAACCGAATTCAACTTCAATTTCGACAACGCGCCCCGTAAATTCATCGATTTGGAAACCGGCGAACAGGTTAACTTATTTGCTGAAAATGTAAAAAACGATTATGAAAAACTGGTAGAAGCGTATTTTGCAAAAGTCGCCAACACCTGTTCTCAGTACAAAATAAAGTACGTTCCGGTTTCGGTTGACGAAAAATTCGAAAAAATACTAACCACCTATTTGGCTGAAAAACAAAAGTTTGGCTAATTGATTTGAAAATAATTTGAAATTTTTCAATAAAACATTTGGAGGATTTGAAAATGGTTGTATATTTGCATCCGCAATAAAGCACTGGTTTGGTAGTTCAGTTGGTTAGAATACATGCCTGTCACGCATGGGGTCGCGGGTTCGAGTCCCGTCCAGACCGCCAGTAAAGAGTTGAGAAAGCCTTTCTTTTCGAAAGGCTTTTTTGCCCTCTTAAAAATATTTAAAGCAGTTGTGTTGTTTATCTCGTTGGAAACAACGAGAAGGTTTAGTAGTTAGACCAATGAAAAGCTTTCCATTTATGGAGAGCTTTTTTGATTTACACACTTTTCGTTTCTCTTCAAAATTGACATTCAGCTATTTACATTTTTTATTGATTTTTCTTTGCAAAAACGTTGCAAAACGACAAAATTCAACCTACTTTTGCAACGCAATAAAGCACTGGTTTGGTAGTTCAGTTGGTTAGAATACATGCCTGTCACGCATGGGGTCGCGGGTTCGAGTCCCGTCCAGACCGCCAGTAAGCAAAAAGCTCTTCAGAAATGAGGAGCTTTTTTATTTTCACTACATTTACCTCCTATTCATACAACATGAAAAACCCACGCCTTGCATTACTAATCGGCATTTTCTGCATTTCCGTTTTTCCAATTCTGGTAAAATGGACGCCGGTTTCGGGTTTAAGCTCTGCGTTTTACAGAATGGCTATTGCATCAGCAGTTGCTTTACCGATAGTCGTCTTCCGAAAGAAATTGGAAAAACCAAATCAAAAAACCGCGTTGATTATACTTTTATGTGGTATTTGTTTTGGATCTGACATCGCCGTTTGGAATATCGCCATACAGCAATCCTCGGCCACACAGGCCACTTTACTCACCAATTTAGCACCAATTTGGGTCGGACTGGGCATGTTTTTCTTTCTTCCGAACAAACCCAACCGTAATTTCTGGATGGGCGCTGTATTGGCAGTCATCGGAATGGTTGTGTTGATTGGTTACAAAACTTTTTATGAATTGAAATTCGACTTAGGATTCGCTTTTGGAGTACTTTCCGGCGTATTTTATGCCGCTTACATCCTGTTAAGCAAATACGTACTCAATCAGATGCAGCCCATAAGTTTTATGACCTACAGCATGCTGGTTTCAAGTATATTTTTAGCTGTGATTTGCTTGATATTCGAGCAGCCTTTTTACGGATTTTCGAGTACGGTTTGGGGCGTTTTACTGGTTCAAGGCATTTTATGCCAACTGATTGCCTGGACGTTAATCAGCTATGCTACACAGAAAATGGAAGCCAACAGAATTTCCCTGAGTCTTCTGAGCCAAGCTTTGATTACTTCCGTATTCGCATGGCTTTTTCTGAAAGAAACCATATCGCTTCAAATGATTATCGGAGGAGCAATCATTTTATTAGGAATCCGAATTACGTTCTACAAAAAAAAGTTACCCTAAAACCACGAACTTCGGTATTCCCAAACTTTCATCAGAAATACTCCGAAATAAATCACACAAACCACAAATTTCATAAAAGTGGAGGCTAAAAACCCCACAAAAGAACCTGTAGCCGCTTTCACCGCCCGTTTATGATCCTGACTGTCGTAAATCAGTTCTCCAATCAAAGCACCAACAAACGGACCAACGATTACCCCAAAAGGAATCGGAGCAATCAAACCGATAATCAAACCGATATTGGTTCCCCAAACCCCGTAGGAACTGCCTCCAAAACGTTTCGTCCCTTTAGCCGGAATGACATAATCCAAAATTGCGACAAGTAGTGCAATTCCGAGTGTAATGCCCAATACCCAATAATCTTCAGGAATCGCTTTAGTGAGATACAGCAACAATAACCCAGCCCAACTGATAGGCGGTCCGGGCAGTACCGGAAGAAAACTTCCCAAAATCCCAACAATCATAAATACAAAACCGGTGATTAATAAAAAATATTCCATCTTTTTTTTACTATTTTTGGAACTTAAAATTACACTTTTACGATGTCGAAAAAACTTTTGGTATTCTTTTTCTTTTCCTTAGCGGTTTCTTCCTGTCAGTTCTTTGACAAGAAAGCGCCGTCTGAAGACGAATTACTACAGAAAGAACTTCAGAAAATCGATTGGAAAAAAGTGGATGCATTTCCATCAATTGATGCTTGCGAAGTGATTACCGATGAAGCCCAACGCAAACAATGTTTTTTCGAATACCTGACCCAAACCATTCAGGAAAAACTAAGCGTGGATACGTTGGCTATTTTATATCCTGAAATTGACACCATTGAAGTAAAAGTTACCGTTTTCCCGGATGCGCGATTGGAATTTGAACCGCAATTTCCAAAAGACAGTGTGGCGTACGACAAAATTAAAATCGACAGTATTTTACACGCCAAATTAGTGGATTTCCCGAAAGTCAACCCGGCCATAAAACGCGGAATTCCGGTAAAAACACAATTTGTATTACCGGTCATTTTAAAAACGGAATAGACTATTTGATATTTTCACGCTTCCATTCAAACCCGCCAATCAGCGAATACAAAGCAACAAGCGTACTGAAAAAAGGATAAATCAGACTGCTCACCACCACGGAATACATGTGCATTTTCAAAAACTTGTTGGCCTGATACATCAATATAAAATCGACTGTAAATTTCACAAAAAGCAACGTTATAAGGAATTGAATCTGCATCAGATTAAAAAACGAAAGCACTAATCCGCAAAGCAATGTGAAATTGGCCAGAAAAACCAAAATCGCCAATCCTTTGGCAAAATCACTTTGATAAGCCGTTGCCTTTGAAGCCCAACGCACCCTTTGTTTGAACAACTTGAACCAACTTTTCTCGGGTTTTGTAGTTACGATGGCTTCCTGATTTTTCAGATAGTGCACTTTTTCAGGGCAATGAGCAATCGCCTTCTGCAACAGAAAAACATCGTCGCCACTGGCAATATGATTGTTTCCGTGAAAACCTTTCAAATCGGAGAAAAACTGTTTGGTATAAGCAAAATTCGCCCCATTGCACATAAAAGCCTCTTCGAGTCCAAAGCTACCGATGCTCGCCCCTTGCAGACTCAACATGTCCATCTGTTGAAAATGGGAAAGTAAAAATCCTTTCGTTGGAAACCGTACCGCTCCGGCAATCATTTCAGTTGATGCATTCTTCTGAATATAAGCATCGTAAACCGAAAGCCATTCGGGTTGCACCATACAATCGGCATCGGTGGTAATTACCCAAGGATGTTTGGCAATCATTACTGCACGGGTTATCGCGTCTTTTTTGGGTGATTTGGAAATACGGACATTGTCGAGTATCGTCAGATGAATCCACGGATTTTCCATGCGCCAATTGTTAATCACACGGACAGAATTGTCTTTCGAAGCATCATCCACAAAGATAATTTCAAACTGTTCTTTGGAATAGTTCAGTTGTGCAATCGACTGTAATAGATCGGGTAAATTGTGCTCTTCGTTGCGAAATGGGATTACGATAGAAAATCCGGTTTTGTTTCCGGAATCCGTCTGTTGAAATGATTTCACTTTTGAAAAACCCCAAATCAACAATCCGATAAAAAAGACATAATTGATAAAAATCAATACGAAAAGTAAATTTACGATTTCCATTGCGCTTTAAAATTTAAAACAAAATAACTTCCGATAACTACCGGAATCACCACATTCAAAAACCACATCAGTGTACTGATGAACACCACAATCCATTCGTTCACGCCCAACAATCCGAAGAAATAAACCGCCACACTTCCCTTTACCGCGAAATCCAAAAACTGAAACGTTGGCAAAGAGGACGCTAAAAAATAAACACTTGTAATGGCAGCCATTAACAAAAAGTACGGAATTTCCACATCGAAAATTAAAAATAGGAAATAATATTGATGCGAAAAAACCAAATAACGACCAATCGCCAACAAAATGTTTTTCTGATGAATGCGCTTCGGAATTTCGTTGATTTTGTGAATCAGTTTTTCAACCGAATAGCCTTTGACACTGATTTCTTTGGTAAAAAATAAAATCAAGACCAATATCGTGAGTCCTCCAAACAGGATTCCAACCATTGTCGTTGTAATGATCTCGAATTGGGCATTGAAATACAGCAACCCGAAAATCCCAAACACAATCGTTAAAATCATCTGAATACCGTTGCAGATCAAATTCAGAAAAACGATTTTTTTGGCTTGCGATTTTTCAAAAAACAAGGCTTTCCCGGCATATTCCCCAATGCCGTTTGGCGTAAACAACCCAGCAGTCAGCGCTCCTAAAACCTGTTTTGAAGCTTCTCCTAGCTTTATTTTCCGAATAACTTCCACCAGATTCTGCCATTTTAAAATTTCCAAAAACCGGTTTAAAAACGTGAGAAATAAAATGAAAGCGATGTTGGCAAACGACTGTTTTTCCAGCACTAAATTTCGAAATTTATCCCAATCGAGCTTGTCGTTATTGGCCAGTTGACTGTAAATAAAATAAAATGCGCCGCCTACAACCAAAAGTTTGATCAGAAGAACGAGGAATTGTTTAGCTTTGTGGGGTATGGAAATCATCTGTGCAAAATAACAAATTAAAATTGGCAAACGAGCGCATCATATTAGGAATTGACCCCGGAACGACCATTATGGGTTTCGGTCTGATAAAAGTCGTCAATAAGAAAATGGAATTCATTCAACTTAATGAATTACAGCTCAATAAAATGGACGACCATTACATGCGATTGAAACGCATTTTTGAACGCACCATCGAGTTGATTGAAACCCATCATCCCGACGAAATTGCGATAGAAGCGCCGTTCTTCGGCAAAAACGTACAGTCGATGCTAAAACTGGGGAGAGCACAAGGCGTGGCGATGGCCGCAGGTTTATCCCGAGGGATTCCGATTACCGAATACGAACCCAAGAAAATAAAAATGGCCATCACCGGAAATGGAAACGCGAGTAAAGAGCAGGTAGCTAAAATGTTGCAGCAATTGCTTGGTTTAAAAGAATTGCCTAAAAATTTAGATTCAACCGATGGATTAGCAGCAGCAGTTTGTCATTTTTTCAATTCGGGACGCGTGGAAGTCGGCAAAAGTTATTCCGGTTGGGATGCTTTTGTGAAACAGAATGAAAACAGAATAAAAAAATAATTTGGCAGGCATTTACATCCATATTCCCTTTTGCAAGCAGGCGTGTCACTACTGCGATTTTCATTTTTCGACTTCCCTAAAGAAGAAAGACGAAATGGTATTGGCTTTGGCGAAAGAAATCCGACTGCGTAAAAGGGAGTTTGACAATGAAACCGTAGAAACCATTTATTTCGGCGGTGGTACTCCGAGTATTTTAGCGGTTTCCGATTTGCAGCTGTTGATTGATGAAGTGTACAAGAATTACAACGTCAGCGAAAATCCGGAAATTACTGTGGAAGCCAACCCCGATGATTTATCCGAAGCAAGAATCACAGCACTTTCTTCAACTAAAATCAACCGATTAAGTATTGGAATTCAGTCGTTTTTTGAAGAAGATTTGAAACTGATGAACCGTGCCCACAATTCGGAAGAAGCCAAAAAATCATTGGAAATCGCCACAAAATACTTCGATAATATTTCGGTGGATTTGATTTACGGAACACCAGGAATGAACAACGAACATTGGCTACAAAACATTCAAACCGTTCTGGATCTAAACATTCCGCACATTTCGAGTTATGCTTTAACGGTCGAGCCGAAAACCGCTTTACAGAAATTCATCAAACAAGGAATCGTTCCGCAACCGGATGATGCGGTGGCACACGAACAATTTTTGCTATTAGTCGACACTCTTGAAGCGAACGGATTTGCGCATTATGAATTGTCGAATTTCGGGAAACCGGACTATTTCTCTAAAAATAATTCCGGCTATTGGTTGGGAAAGAAATATTTAGGTATTGGTCCGTCGGCACACAGTTATGACGGTAAAAACCGAAGCTGGAATATCGCCAACAACAGTATTTACATTAAATCTTTAGCCGAAAACAAACTGCCGAGAGAAACCGAAACATTAACCGAGACTGACCGCTACAACGAATACATCATGACCGGATTGCGTACCGTTTGGGGCGTTTCTTTGGATCGGATTGCAACCGAATTCGGAGAAAACATGCTGCAGTATTTACTTCAGAACGCCAAACGTTATCTCGATGATGAAAAACTTATAGTTGAAAACAACATCCTTCGAACCACCAAAAAAGGAAAATTCTTTTGCGACGGAATTGCATCTGATTTGTTTTGGTTAAATTTGGAGGGATAGATTTAACCGCAGATTCAGAATGTTTCACAGTGTCGATAAATCTGTTTAAATCCACAATCCATTTATGATAACAAATATCAACCATCTGAATAAAGAATTCCAAATCGACTTGTCAAAGCCATTGGACATTTCCCTTCCGTTAACCAACTCCGACCAAAATCCGATTGCCTGGTACATCGAAAAACCGGAAATCGAACCGGTACGTTTTGGCGATTGGGTGGGAAAAGTATCGGAAGGCAGTTCGTCTACGAATTTCAACAATATTTTTTTCAATCCGCACGGGCACGGCACGCACACGGAATGTCTGGGACATATTACCCGCGATTTTTACAGCATCAACCAATGTTTGAAACAGTTTTTCTTTACGGCGGAAGTGATTTCGGTTGTCCCGGAAGCGCTTGGAGATGATTTTGTCATTACCAAATCGCAAATTGAAAACGCTTTAGAGGGAAAATCTCCAGAGGCCATTATCATCCGAACATTACCGAATTTAGATGAAAAAAGGTCAAAAAAATACTCGAATACAAACTGGCCTTACCTTTTGGAAGAAGCGGCGACTTTTATCCGCGAAAGCGCCATCCAACACTTGCTGATTGATTTACCAAGTGTGGACAAAGAGCACGACGAAGGAAAATTACTGGCGCACAAGGCATTTTGGAATGTAAAAGACGTAAATACGCTGAATCCGGATGCACGATTGAATTGCACCATTACCGAATTGATTTTTGTTTCCGATGCCATTTTGGACGGAAGTTATATGCTAAATTTACAAATCGCTTCGTTTGAGAATGACGCGAGTCCGAGTAAACCAGTTTTATATAAAATTCTGTAAATATGACTATTGACGTATATTACGATTATTGCCTGAACAAAAAAGGCGTTACTGAACATTTTCCTTTCGATGAAGACACCTTGGTGTTTAAAGTCGGCGGAAAAATGTTTGCCTTATCATCGTTACAGGAATGGGAAAACGGAACCCCATCGGCCAACCTGAAATGCGATCCCGAATGGGCCTTGGAATTGCGCGGACAATACGACGACATACAGCCCGGTTATCATATGAGTAAAATTCATTGGAATACCGTAAAAATTAATGGTTCGGTTCCCGATGCATTTGCAAAAGAACTCATCGACCATTCGTACGACTTGGTTTTTAAGAGTTTAACTAAAAAACAACAACAGGAAATAGCCGAATCTTAAAAATAGGCATTACTTTTGCTGCCAATTTCACGACTAAATTATTTGTAAAATATCATGATTGACAATTTAAAGAAAATATTAAACGAAGACCAGGATCCGAAAGCGATTGAAAAAATCACTTCCAAACTGGAAAACTTATTAATGACCAATGAAGAAGTGGGGTATATAGCCGTTCAGAAAAAACCGGCAGTAACCATTCTTCCGGACAGTGTTGTGGTAACCAACAAACGAATCATCCTTTGCAAACCTAAGAATTTAGGCTTATCGATGGAATTTGTGGATTACGACTGGGATGACATTGCCGCTTCGTTTGTAAAAGAAGGTATTCTGGGTGCCGATTTTACGTTTACCACAAAATCCGAATTGACGCAAACCGTTGATTACTTGCCGAAAAATCAGGCGCGAAAATTATACACCTATGCTAAAGAGCAACTGGATTTATTAAAGAATCCCGTAGCTGCAGCTCCAATAGCTTCAACGCCGATTGTAGAAGAAGCAAAAGCGGAAATTCCGGTTGCGGAAGAAGTAATTGAAGAAATGGAAACCGAAGAAGTAACGTCATTTGCCGAAATTATGCCTTCGACTCCGGCAGTTCAGGAAACCTTTACCGAAACAGCGCCGCAACAAGCAAATGCTGAAAAAAAGTTAAGCGAAATGAGCAGCGATGAATTGTTTGCCAAATTGCAGAATTACAAAAAACTTTTGGATAACGGATTGATCCTTCAGGGGGAATACGACAAACTGAAAGCGGAAATTTTACAGTACATGTAAACATCAGAAAACAAAAATAAAAAGGGATAAGCACTTGAAAACTTATCCCTTTTTTTGTTTCTATTCTTAAAATTGCAACGCCTTATTTCGTTAAATCGATTGGAATTTTGACCCCAAACATAATATTGATACCCGGTTCGATAATTTCATACGATCGGAATCTTGACATATGATCCAAATACGTTGTATCCAGAACATTGTTGGCAGCAAGTGTAAATTCGGTTTTTCTGTACGTCGTTCCCAAAGAAAGATTCAGCAAAGTATAACCGTTGGTTTTCATCTCATTGGCAGCCACTTTTCCTTGTTTAAATGCGGTTACGGTTCCGATGCTCAAAAATGAATTCCTGAAATTACGAATAGTCTCCCAATTAAAACTCAACGTATTGAACAATTTTGTCGCCGGCATGGTTGGCAAATACGAATCATTATCTCTTCTTTTAGCGGTTAGCGTTGAAATTTTCGATTCAAAATGCGTCCATTTCAATGTTGCCGGATGAATGTCAATTCCCGCTTCTCCACCGTAAATCCTAGCATCAGATTGGTAAAATTTATATTCGGGCACCATAGTGGCAGGATCAATATTGCTGGCAACTGAATTTCCTGTCGGAGCAATGTAAATATAATTGTTAATCAGATTGTTATACACCGCACCTTCGATAGAAATATGTTTGGAAGTATACGACAGGTTAAAATCCAATTCGTTATTGGTTTCTTTGGTGAAATTTTCATTTCCGATTTCAAAACGTTGGTTTTCCAATTTCACGCCATACGAAAAAAGCTCGTTTAAATTCGGCGTTCGATAACCGGAAGCAAAACTTGCTCTTGCAATCAGATTTTTTCCGATTAAATACGATGTGGCAAAAGAATAACTTAAATTGTTAAAGTTTTTTGTAGTGCTGCTTGTCGCATTCATTTGTTTTGAATCCAGATTTCGGGAATCGTATCGTGCTCCAAAACTCAGAGAGAGTTTGTCCAAATCTAATTTCGTTACTCCCAAAACACCGAAATCGTTTATTGTGGCGTCCGGAATTAACTGCGCGGCGGCACCGTTCATGTTTTTGTTGTTCTGATGCATTCCCTGCGTACCGATTATGGTGGAAAACTTATACCATTTTGGCAAATACCATTTAACATCGTAGGTTAAGGATTGCAAGCGCATATCAAGATAAGTATATCCTTTTTTAACACCGGACAATTCTTCATTCTCCATACGACGGTTGTTCTGATAGCCGAAATTGGTTTCGATTTTCGATTTCCCTAAAAGAAATGTTGATTTAGAATTCAAACGATTATCGGTAACCCCATGAAAGGGCGCTTCGATTTCGAAAGGGAATTTTTCAGCTTCCAAACTGTCGATATTTACGATTTGACCGTCTGCATTTTTTACGATATCCTTACCATCCAAAATTCCGTAATAAGCCTTATTGAACTGATACGATAATGTGGTAGAACCCCACTTCCCGTTTTTACCCACATACCCTTTTGCGCCGTATTCCAGCACACGCGTGTTCGGCACCCTGAAATCGTATCCATTATAAAAATAATCCGACAACAATCTGCCCAAAGCATTAAAACCCCAGTTGTATTTTTCTTTTGCTCCCTTTAAATTCAGTTCGCTGCTTGCGCCTAAATTATTGGAGAACAATCTACTTGTAACGTATCCTTTTTTAGTATTCACCTCAGCCGGTTGCTCCCCAACAATATGAACAATTCCACCCATTGCTTCCGGTCCGTACAACAAACTCATTGGGCCTTTTATAATTTCAACACGGTCCAAACCCACCTCATTAACGCCAATTCCGTGCTCATCATCCCACTGCTGTGTTTCAAATCGCACACCGTCTACAACCGTTAAAACCCTATTCCCGGACAAACCGCGAATGACCGGTCGGGAAACCAATGGTCCGGTGGTAATTGCATCAACGCCGGCTACTTTCTCTAAAGCATCCATTAAAGTAACTGCTCCATTTCTTTGAAAGTCATTCTTTTTAACAACCTCAACCTTATAGGTATTTTTATCCTGTTTGTTGTAAAAAGCATTGGAAATTACCACTTCATTTAACCTAAACGATTGCGTTTCCAAGGCAAAATCCAAAACTAAATCCTCCCCTTTTGCAATTTTAATCTTCTCAACTCTTGTTGCATAACCCAAATGACTGATTTTTAAATGGTAAACTCCTTTTCCTAAATTGGAAAAAGCATACTCCCCATTTTCGTTGGTTAACACATTCTTATTGATTTCCGAAAGAAAAACACTGGCATGAACCAAAGGCTGGTTGGTGTTCAAATCAGTAATTTTGCCTTTTAGGCTTTGAGCACTGGTTATCTGGAAAGCCAAACAAACAATAATGTAAAAAAGTGAGCGCATATCTAAGGTTATGTTCATTAATTGCGTCGCAAAAATATTGTTTTTCTAAAAAAACTTTACTTTTTTTTCATTTTATTCAATAAAAAATACAAAATTCGTTACACACTCCACCTAGCAACCAAAGTAATTCCTACAGATTAAATAATGGTAAAAGAAAAAAGGATAAGCCGTTCAAACAACTTATCCCTTTTACACATTCAAAAAATGCAGTTACATGACACTTTTCTGTTTCTCCACATAGGCATCCGACTGTAGTTTCAGTAATTCGGAAGCAGCTTTCCGTTTGTAATCGTAAATTTCTTTGTCGTCCCGAATGTCTTCATAAACCTTGTCGTAAATAGAGGCATCGGTTTGTTTCTGAAGATTTCGCTGGTAATTGTTTTGTTCGATATGCGTTCGTAAAGCCGTTTCGGTATCTTCCAGTTTGAAATCGTATTCCCCTTTAGGCGATAATAATTTCGCAATAATTGGCGAAGTTTCAATCGCTAAAAACAACAACATGATAAAGAAAGACGGCAGCCAAGGCAATTTCCCTAAAGCATT
Source organism: uncultured Flavobacteriaceae bacterium (assembly GCA_963812405.1). GTDB lineage: Bacteria > Bacteroidota > Bacteroidia > Flavobacteriales > Flavobacteriaceae > Flavobacterium. The sequence continues at coordinate 619,355 of CAWEUV010000002.1, forward strand.
AATACGTGCCATCAGTCCATCGAAACTGTCGATAATCGGTTTTGAATCGGCTACTTTTTTATCCAAATCGGTTTGCAGGGTTTTGGCCCGCGCTTCTTTTTCGGTAATGGTTTTGGCGGAATTGGCTTTTAAGGAATCCAATTGTTTTAGTGCCAGATCATGCGCTTCCCGCTTTTCTTTGTAAATCGGCCCTTTTCCCATTTTTTTAGTTCCTGCCGTTCCTTCCGCTTCCGTAATGTACGATTGGTATAAATCGGCCACTTCTTTTTCCTTGGCTTTGATACTGGATTTAATGCTGTCGATTTCCGACTGATTTTTCGTCACATCACCTTTGAAATAATTGGTTACCTGATTTTTATTGGCGATTGCCATTTCATTCTTTTCTTTCAGTAATACCGTATTGATTTCCTTTTCGAAAATTTTGATTTCCAACGGTTTTGAAATCACGACGGCAATAATCATGGCCAGGATAATTCGCGGAGATGCCTGAATAAGTTCTCCCCAAAAATTCTCGCGTTTGCGAATGGTGGAAACTATAAAACGGTCGAGATTAAAAATCAGCAGTCCCCAAACGATTCCGAAAAGCAAGGCCGGATAAACGCTATCGAAAACCGTAAAAAGAGCATACGCACTGGCGATAAAAGCCATAACCGCCGTAAAGAAAACAGTGGCTCCGATGCCTGCGTACTTGTTTTGTTCTCCATTGGAACAGGAATAAATCAGGTCTTTGTCTGCGCCGGAACACAGAATAAAAAAACGTTTTAACATGATGATTTTGATTTGATTGATGATGTAGCAAATTTAACGCCAAATTTTATATTTTGTTGTAAACCAACGATTTATTTTAATACGCTCATAATTTTATAGCAAAACCGGTTGTTCGTCGATATATTTTATTGACAATCAGGGATTTGTGTTAAAATAATTGTAAATTTGTATCAAATACCGCATAGTTTTCAAAATCCACAGCGCCTCAGATTTCAAAATTGAATTTTTACTTATTCATCAACATAAATTTTGAAATTATGAAAACTGTCCATTACAAATTTTACGTCCTTATTTTATTTTTTTTCCTGCAACACGCTTTTCTTTCAGCACAGGAAAAGATGTATTACTTAACGGTTACCACCTCCTACAGAAATTTTGAGAACAAAGAAGCAAAAGCTGCGGATTGGTTGGCATTGGAGAAAGAATATCTCGAAAAAGTCATCAAAAAGAACGAGTTCATTGTGGGCTATAATGTTCTGAACCATTATTATACCGCAAACAATGGTGAGATTGTCTTTGTGAACGTTTACGAAAACTGGGATGCTATTGAAAAAGCCTGGAACAAAAATCAGGAATTGGTAAAACAAGCCTGGCCCGATGAAAAAGCCCGAAAAGCATTTTATGAAAAAAGAAGCATGTTCTACAAACCCAGACATTCCGATGAAATCTACGTGACTTATGGCGACCGCAAACGCATGGCAAAAGCACCCGACAAACCGATGGTCTATTATGTACGCAAAAGTATTTTTGATACTCCAAAAGACGGTACTGGCAAAGAATTTGACGATCTGAGCAAACAGATTTTCGACAACCTTACCATGAAAAATGATGTTGTGAAAGCCTATTACGCTTACAATCATGCGTGGGGTTCCAACAACATGGAATTTGTGGAAGTTTTTGTAGTGGACAATTTAGCCGATATTGAAAATGCCTGGAAAAAAGACGACGAATTGTTTAAAGCCAAATGGAAAGACGAAAAAGGCCGCGAGGAATTCGATAAAAAAATGAGCAAGTATTTTACCGGTCAGCATGGGGATTTCATTTACCAGTCCGTTCCCGAATTGTACAAACAGGTGATGCCTAAATAATTAAACAAGCCGAGGATTAATTCCGAACCCTTACTATTAAACCGAAAGCCACAACTTTTACAGCTGTGGCTTTTGATTAAAATTCGTCTTTTCAAGATTATTGCCTCTACTGTGAATCGATTGCGTTAGGGATTGTAGTGGAAATCCTTTTTCTTTTTTCTTTAAAAAGGAAAAGATTGCAACGGAAAGCCCGACCGGAGGGAACGCAAAAAAAAAATCCGCCACTGTATCGGTGACGGATTTTGTATTGCTTTATGATTTTATTATTTCGAAAGTTCCACGAAATATTTGTAGAACAACGGAATGGTTTCAATCCCTTTCAGGTAATTGAATACCCCGAAATGCTCGTTTGGTGAGTGAATGGCGTCGCTATCCAAACCGAAGCCCATCATGATCGTTTTTGATTTTAATTCTTTTTCGAACAACGCTACAATCGGAATACTTCCTCCGGAACGCACCGGAATAGGTTGAACACCAAACGTATCTGCATACGCTTTGGAAGCCGCTTGATAGCCAATTGAGTCAATCGGAGTTACATACCCTTGTCCGCCATGGTGTGGTTTCACAACCACTTTCACCGATTTTGGCGCAATGCTTTCAAAATGTTTGGTGAACAATTGGGTGATTTCTTCCCAATCCTGATTCGGCACCAAACGCATCGAAATTTTAGCAAAGGCTTTGCTGGCGATAACGGTTTTAGCACCTTCTCCGGTATAACCGCCCCAGATGCCGTTTACGTCCAGCGTAGGTCGGATGGAATTTCTTTCATTGGTGGTGTATCCTTTTTCGCCGTATACTTCTTCGATATCCAGGGCTTTTTTATAAGCTTCTTCCGAGAACGGACGTTTGCCCATTTCGGCTCTTTCTTCCATAGAAAGTTCTTCTACGTTATCATAGAATCCCGGAATGGTAATATGATTGTTTTCGTCGTGCAACGAAGCGATCATTTTGGTCAATACATTAATGGGATTTGCCACAGCACCTCCGTATAACCCGGAATGTAAATCTCTGTTCGGACCGGTAACTTCCACTTCCACATAACTCAAGCCGCGAAGTCCTGTAGTAATAGAAGGTTGTTGGTTGGAAATCATGCCTGTATCGGAAATCAGAATCACGTCGTTTTTCAGTTTTTCCTGATTGCGTTCCACGAACCAGCCTAAACTGGACGAACCTACTTCCTCTTCGCCTTCAATCATGAATTTCACGTTACAAGGCAAACAGTTGTTCTGAATCATGTACTCGAACGCTTTCACGTGCATGTACATCTGTCCTTTGTCGTCGCAGGCACCGCGCGCGAAAATAGCGCCTTCGGGATGTAATTCGGTAGCTTTGATTACTGGTTCAAACGGTAGCGAAGTCCATAATTCAACGGGATCGGCCGGTTGTACGTCATAATGCCCGTAAACCAAAACGGTTGGTAAAGCCGGATCGATTATCTTTTCCCCATAAACGATTGGGTAGCCCGGTGTTTCACAAAGCTCGACAAAATCGCAGCCTGCTTTTTCCAAACTTGCTTTAACAGCAGCTGCAGTATCAATAACATCCTGAGTGAAAGCACTGTCGGCACTTACGGAAGGAATTTTTAGTAATTCGATTAACTCATTAAGAAAACGTTCTTTGTTTTGCTGAACGTACTGTTTAATATTGTCCATTATGTTGTTAAAATGATGAAAGCCAAATATACAAATAGAAATCCCAATACTAAAATTGAAAAACTCAATTTTTTAGAAATTAACGAGTTAAAAAAAGTTTTACAGGAAATTGACATTTCCATTTTGGAATTACAAAAATATGTATATCTTTGCACCCACTTACTGAAACAACTACTTGTTTTATAAGCCTGCGGGTGTGGTGAAATTGGTAGACACGCCAGACTTAGGATCTGGTGCCTCACGGTGTGTAGGTTCGAGTCCTATCACCCGCACAACAAAAACCCTAAACCTTTTTAATTAAAGTGTTTAGGGTTTTTTATTTTCTTTATATTCCCAAAAATATACGCAAGAGAATTTACACTACTTGAAATCAGCAATTCCATTTTGAACAGAACCGCATTGTAAGCCTTTAAAAAACAATGCGCATTCCGGCCAATGTGTAATTTTCGGTTGTACTGAAAGTGTAATTAAATTTAGGCTTGACACGTTCGGAATGTCCTGTTTTGAGTTCTTTTTTCTCATTAATTCTACTTTTCACAATACTCTTCCCTATTATATATCCCATAAAAAGAGCCAACGGATAATCGGAAACCCAATGCACTTTACTTTGTGTCATTTCAAAACACATCAATCCTATAAGACCATAACTTACCGGTTTGATCCATTTAATCTCTTTGTAATTTTCCGATACAATCACAATTGTGGTCATCATAGTAACCAAGTGCCCTGAAGGCATGGCATCATAATGTGGTGTATTTGTTGCATATGCTTTAAATGAGGGAAATAAAGTCCATTTTCCACCTTCATTCCCATTTTCTTCCGCAATAAAAGGACTTTCTCTGCCGGTTGTCCTCTTAACTGCCTGAACAAAAAAACCAGAGATTATCATACCTTCCACTATTTCACTTGATGTCTGAATGGCTCTGTAATCATCATTTTTCAAACCATACGTCAGCAATCCCCCACCTATCAAAATCGCAGTAAATCCATTACCAAACCTGTAAATTGCCGAATTCAAATCTTTTGGAAACATTTTCAAAGGTCCTGAGTAGTTATGGCTTTCATTGAAACCAATCTCTTGCCCAAAATCCCGAGAAGAATCAACCATATTCTGATCAAAAGGAACCAAAGCTGCTGTTGCTCCAATGGAGGAACCAAACCAAATTAAATTATCTTTTTGAATAAATTGATCTCCCAGAATTGCGATACTGTTGGGGATTTTTGTAACAAAGTCGAAAAATTTCGGTTTTTGATATTGATAACTGAGATCACTATTAATCCTGAATTCCTGAAAATCTTTATTCAAATTGTTCGACACGGAAAGTGAATCATTTTTTTGCCCAAAGCTCAACGAAACATAAAAAAGCAAGACCGCTTTAAGAACAAACTCCTTTTGCATAATATTGATTCGATATCCGTATTCCATATAAAGTTAAAGAAACCAAGATAGTATACCGACATCAAAAAACACATTTTCGTCAGGAAGCGAATATTTTAGCCGAAACCTATTGTCATCTAAGGTTTTATCGCAACGGACGGAGTTTATTGCTGTACGTTATCACATAAGGATTCCCCTGTTGCGCATGATCTTTCATTACATACACAAATTTGTGCTTTCTGGCATTTTCAGGGTCAATTACTGCTTCTTTTTCACTTAATTTATCCGAAATTCTTGTGACAAGCGTATTGTCAATCGTGAGATAACCCGCAATGCCGGTTTCCAGATGACTGATTGGATTCCCTTTGTACAATGTCTTTTTTTCATTCGTTACCACAACATCTTCGCCTTTAAACCCCTTGGTCAGAATTAAAACCGATGCCGTTTCACCATTCGCCTTCATTTCAGTTAAAAATTTCTTTTTGCCTGCATCTGAAACTGATCTGAAATCATCGCGATACTGAATTAAAGCCTCTTTTCTTTCCGTAACAGATGTCTTTTTTGACGAACAACCCATCATAAAGAAAACCATAATCAAAACAATTGCCGTATTTTTCATAATCCCTTCATTAATCCTTTTAATTGTAACGAACCACCAAGCAAACTATTATCTTTGTATCGTTAATTAAATGCCAAAGTTTTATGGTTCAGAAAATCGGACATCGCGGAGCGAAAGGATACATTGCCGAAAACACACTGGAATCCTTCCAAAAAGCTTTAGATTTGGGCGTAAACGGCATAGAACTCGACGTTCACGTATGCGCGTCGGGTGAATTAGTGGTCTTTCACGATTTTACCGTAGACCGTATGACCAATGGCACAGGAGAAATTCACAAACTGACTTTATCCGAATTAAAAAAACTAAAAATCGCCGACGCCTTCGAAATTCCGACTCTCGAAGAAGCTTTCGATTTAATTAACCGAAAATGTTGGATTAACGTCGAATTAAAAGGACACGAAACGGCAGAACCCACCTGTAAACTAATTGAAAAATACGTTTCCGAAAAAGGTTGGACTTATGAGGATTTTATCGTTTCCAGTTTTCAGAAAGAAGAATTAGACCGAGCACGCGCCCACAATACTGAAATAAGACTGGCAACTCTTTCGCAAGCCAGTGTGGAACAGGCTTTGGAATGGGCCGATGAACTTTCCGCCTACGCCATTCATCCTCATTTTTCTTTATTGACCGACGACAACATCCACGAAGCCAAAAAGAAAGGCTATAAAATCAATGTTTGGACCGTAAACCATTACGAAGACATCCAGCGATTGGAAGCCCATATTATAGACGGAATTATTTCCGATTTCCCGGACCGATTATGATTTCAAATTACGACATCCTTATTGTAGGCGGCGGCGCAGCAGGTTTTTTTACCGCCATCAACATTGCTGAAAACAATCCTAAATTAAAAATTGCCATTCTCGAACGCGGCAAGGAAGTACTGACCAAAGTGAAAATTTCAGGCGGCGGACGTTGCAATGTCACACACGCCTGTTTCATTCCGAATGATTTGGTAAAATTTTATCCGAGAGGCGAAAAAGAGCTCAAAGGTCCGTTTCATCAGTTTTGCTCCGGCGACACTATCGAATGGTTCGAGAAACACGGTGTCGAACTCAAAATCGAGGAAGATGGCCGAATGTTTCCGGTTTCGGACAGCTCACAAACCATCATCGATTGTTTTCTATCGGCTACAAAAAAACTAGGCATCGACATACTAACCGGTCAAAGTGTGCAGTCGATTTATAAAGGAGAAGGCTATTGGAAAGTCGACACCAATCAGCAATCGTTCAAATGCGATAATTTAGTGATGACTACCGGAAGCAATCCTAAAATCTGGGAAATGATGGAAGCACTCGGGCACACTATTGAAGCACCCGTACCTTCGCTATTTACCTTCAACATCAAAGATTCCCGAATCAAGGATTTAATGGGACTCTCCGCACAAACATCGGTAAAAGTAAAAGACTCCAAACTAAAAGCGTCCGGACCACTGCTGATAACCCATTGGGGCGTGAGCGGACCGGGAATCTTACGCCTTTCCGCTTGGGGTGCACGGGAATTGGCTGCTAAAAATTACCAATTTACACTACAGGTCAACTGGCTTCACGAAACCGATTTTGAAGAAGCACTGGATATTTTAAAAGATTTAAAAGACGAAAATGCCAAAAAATTAGTGGTGAAATTTTGCCCTTTTGAGTTCCCGAAACGCCTTTGGGAAAGTTTGGTTGCCGCAGCCGGAATTTCAGCTGAAACCAAATGGGCGGATTTATCCAAAAAACAACTCACCGATTTAGCGAACCAACTCACAAACGGACAATTTCAGGTAAATGGAAAAAGTACTTTTAAAGATGAGTTTGTAACCGCAGGAGGTATTAATCTGAAAGAAATCGACTTTAAAACCATGCAAAGCAAACTCCACGACAATTTGTATTTTGCCGGTGAAATTGTCAACATCGATGCCATTACCGGTGGCTTTAATTTTCAAAACGCCTGGACCGGTGGTTTTTTAGTTGCAAAAGCCTTAACCGAAAAATAACCTACTCCAAACCGCCTTGCAGCGATTGCTGCCAAACTTTTAAATCACGCCATTTTCCTTCATACGCCAATCGCGCCTGACGCGGCCATGTAGACGGGTTATGACGGGCAAATTGCTCTCCGGCTTTACTTAAAATTTCATTACAACGGTCTACAGACATTTCGGCTAAACTTTTCCAGGTAAGAATCCCCGAGGTTTTGAATAGTTTTTCAATTTTCGGACCAACACCTTCAATCACTTTCAGGTCATTTTCCTCCACATCTTTTCCTAAAACAGACGAAGCCAAGTCATGGTCAAACGGATGGTATTCGGGCGCTCCGGTAGCAAAACCCAAATTATGACTTCCCGAGGCTGTTTTCGCTTTTAAATGTTCTAATTCCGCCCCAAGCCGTGCTGCTTTTCTTCTATACTTTTCCAATTCCTCATAGTTGTTTACAGATGATTTCCCAATAAGATAACCTACCAAACCACCTATAAAGCACAAAATCAATACAATTATAGCTCCCATAAGTAAAAATTTTTAGTTATTTTAAATTGCTTTTCATCGCCACAGACGAATTCAAACCGACAGAATAAACTTTTAGTAGTGTAAGTTGCGGTAGGATTCAGGAGTACAATAAAGTTACTTAAAAAAATTAATTTTTTACTCTTTTTCAGGCACTTAAATAAATGATACCCAAAAAATTATCGGTTCAGCCAGAAGATGGCCGCGTTTAAAATACCGGCGAAAGTAACCCAGGCAAGGTAGGGCAAAAGCAACATGCCGGCAATTTTATCCACTTTTCTGAAAACCGCATAGGTTTCAAAAATCATCAACCAAAGTACCGCCAATTCCAGCAAAGCAAGCAGCGGGTTGTGCAATCCGAAGAAAAGGTACGACCATAAAAAATTCAATACCAATTGAATCGCAAAAAACTGTAAGCCTTTACGAACGTTAATCCGATCCGTATCGATTCGGTGCCAAACCAAACCGGCGGCAACACCCATCATCGCATACAACATCGACCAAACCGGTGCAAAAAGCCAATTGGGCGGATTAAAACTTGGTTTTACCAAAGTGGGATACCAGATTTCAACACTTTCACGGGTAACCATTCCGGAGAAATAACCAATACAAAGGCAGGTAACGACAACAGTCAGAATCTTAGTAATTTTGTTCATAGGGATGCTTTATCTTTCAAAAATAGGAAATTCTTCAGAATAAAAAAGCCTGCAGGTTAAATACCCGAAAACTGTATCTTTGCGTAAATTTTCAAGTCTATGATTTCTGAAAAAGATTTTATTCTAAACAACTATACACTTTCGGCAAAAAACGGCAGTTTTCAGTGGAGTGCCCCCAGCAATATCGCCTTGGTGAAATATTGGGGTAAAAAAGACCATCAGATTCCTGCCAATCCATCCGTTAGCTTTACGCTAAATAACTGCAAAACAATTACAAAGTTGACTTTCGCAAAGAAAATCAACGATGGGAAATTCTCTTTTGATTTATTATTCGAAGGCCAACCCAAAGAAGATTTCAAACCGAAAATTCAGAAGTTTTTCGAACGCATTTTCGAGTATTGTCCGTATCTGAAAGATTTTCATTTCACGATTGACACCCAAAACACCTTTCCGCACAGCTCAGGAATTGCTTCCTCCGCATCAGGAATGGCAGCTTTGGCCATGAACATTATGAGTCTGGAAAAAATGTTGAATCCAACGATTTCAGAAGATTATTTCAACCAAAAAGCTTCTTTTTTAGCCCGATTGGGTTCCGGAAGTGCTTGTAGAAGCATCAAAGGAAATGTGGTAGTTTGGGGAAATCATGCGGAAATCTCAGGAAGTTCGGATTTGTTCGGAGTCGAATTCCCTTCATCGGTTCATGAAAATTTCAAAAACTATCAGGACACGATTTTATTGGTAGACAAAGGTGAAAAACAAGTTTCCAGTACCGTCGGACACGATTTGATGTTCGGACATCCGTTTGCGGAACAGCGTTTTTCTCAGGCGCATCACAATTTATCGGCCATAAAACACGTTTTGGAAAACGGTGATGTGGAACATTTCATCAAAATCGTGGAAAGCGAAGCGTTAACGTTACACGCAATGATGATGACTTCGATGCCCTATTTTATTCTGATGAAACCCAACACACTGGAAATCATCAACAAAATATGGAAATTTAGAAACGAAACCCAAACACCGGTGTGCTTTACCCTGGATGCCGGCGCGAACGTTCATGTTTTGTATCCGGAAAGCACCAAAGACAAAGTTTTGCAATTTATTAAGAACGAATTGGTTGGCTATTGTCAAAATGGTCAGTACATTTGTGACGAAATTGGATTAGGGAGTCAATTAATAATTAACAGTTAACAATTGATAATTCCCGAAAATGGCGAAGAATAACATCATAAAAGACAAATCTTTTGTTTTCGCAACAGAAATAGTTTACCTTTATAAGGTTCTAGCCGAAAAAAAAGAATTTGTTTTATCAAGACAAATGCTTCGTTCCGGAACATCTATTGGGGCAAATGTACGGGAATCAGAACATGCCGAAAGCAAAGCAGATTTCATCCATAAATTATCAATTGCACTCAAAGAAGCAAACGAAACAGAATATTGGATCGATTTGTTGTATGAAACGAAATTTTTAGAAGAATCTGAATTCCTGAAAATAAAGTCGAAAAATATTGAACTGTTGAAATTGTTAACCAGCATTATCAATACTTCGAAAAACAAATAAATTATCAATTATAAATTGCTAATTATCAATTAAATATGAAAGGACCGCTTTTTTACTCAAAAATATTACTCTTCGGAGAATACGGAATCATCAAAGATTCTAAAGGCTTGTCTATTCCTTATAATTTTTACAACGGCGCTTTGAAAGTGGATGAAAATCCATCGGAAGAGGCTGTAAAATCAAATGCCAGTTTAAAACGTTTCGTTACCTATCTGAAAGATTTGCAAAGCGAACAACCCGAATTGGTAACCTTCAACTTAGAAGTTTTAAAAGCCGATGTAGAACGCGGCATGTATTTCGATTCCAGTATTCCGCAAGGATATGGCGTAGGAAGCAGCGGTGCTTTGGTAGCGGCGATTTACGACAAATATGCCCACAACAAAATCACGGTTTTGGAAAACTTAACCCGTGAAAAACTATTACAGTTAAAAGCCATTTTCGCTCAGATGGAATCCTTTTTCCACGGAAAAAGTTCTGGTTTGGATCCGCTAAACAGCTATTTGAGTTTACCGATTTTAATCAATTCCAAAGACAATATCGAGCCCACAGGAATTCCTTCACAAAGCGCTTTGGGCAAAGGAGCCGTTTTCTTGATTGATTCGGGAATTGTAGGCGAAACTGCTCCAATGGTAAACATTTTCATGGAAAACCTAAAAGAAGAAGGTTTCCGAAAAATGCTGAAATCGCAATTCATCAAATATACTGATGCCTGTGTGGAAAACTTCCTGCACGGCGATATGAAATCCCTTTTTGAAAACACCAAAAAACTGTCCAAAGTAGTTCTGAACAACTTCAAGCCAATGATTCCCGAGCAATTCCACCAAGTGTGGCAGAAAGGAATCGACACCAACGATTATTACCTGAAACTTTGCGGTTCCGGTGGTGGCGGTTATATTTTAGGGTTCACACAGGATTTGGAAAAAGCCAAACAATCTTTAAAAGATTATAAATTGGAAGTGGTTTATCAGTTTTAAATTTTCCCTCGAAACTTTAAGATTAGCGACCGACTTTCAACTTTAGACTAAACTCATGCTTACACGAAAAACAAAATTATTGTTGATGAAAATCCTCAGTTTGTTTTCTGTGGTAAGAGGGTACAACATTCCGATTATTGTTTTAGCGCAGTATTTGTCGTCGATTTTCATTTTGGCACCCGAAAAAAGAGCGTTGGATGTTATTTTGGATTGGCGCTTATTCATCATTGTTTTTGTTTCTACACTTACGATTGCTTCCGGTTACATCATCAATAATTTTTACGATTCCGAAAAAGATTTAATCAACCGCCCCAACAAATCGATGCTGGACCGATTGGTAAGTCAGAAAACAAAACTACAGGTTTATTTCGGTTTGAATTTCCTGGCTACAGCGCTCGCCTACATCATTTCCTGGCGTGCCGCCTTATTCTTTGCCGTATATATTTTCCTGATTTGGTTCTATTCCCACAAGTTGAAAAAATTCCCCATTATCGGAAACCTGACCGCTTCTTTATTGGCGGTTTTGCCGTTTTTCGGTATTTTACTGTATTTCAAGAATTTCTACCATGTGATTTTTGCACACGCCACTTTTTTATTCCTGTTGATTTTAATTCGTGAAATGATTAAGGATCTGGAAAACATCAAAGGCGATGTGGCAAACGATTATCAGACCATACCGGTGCGTTTCGGGGAAAAAATATCGAAACAACTGATTACCGTTTTAACCGTTTCTACAGTAATTCCGGTTTTCATCCTGATAGACCGTTACGATGTAGGCTACATGGACATCTATTTCTACATTAGTCTTATCGTGTTGATTTTCTTTATTTTAAAGCTTTGGAAATCACAAACCCACAACGAATACGTGCAACTGCACAACATCCTGAAATCATTGATTGTGGCAGGCGTTTTCTGTATCGTTTTAATCGATCCTTCGGTGTTACTCAATGGCCGAACCGTCCTGAAGATTTAACTTCTACATTCTGATTTCTAACTTCTAATGATTTTAAACACTATCTTTGCAAAAATTATACAGTGCAATGAGTTACGGAAAAGGTAATAATAAAAAAAGACCCTCAACAGACAAACCAAAATCCGGAGTAAAAAAAACTTCGGCAGCAGGCAAGTCTACCATCAAGAAAGATGACAAGAAAACTGGTTTCCCAAGACCAAAACCTGCTTTAGATAAAAAACCAAAAGCACCAAAAAAACCTGCCAATCCGGACGAAATCCGTTTGAATAAATACATTGCCAATTCAGGCGTTTGTTCGCGTCGTGATGCGGATATTTACATCCAATCCGGAAACGTGAAAGTAAACGGAGAAGTGGTAACCGAAATGGGCTACAAAGTGCAACTGAACGATGTGGTAAACTTCGATGGAAGCCTAATTACTCCAGAGAAAAAAGAATACGTTTTATTGAACAAACCAAAAGGATTCACAACTTCCAAAGAAGAAGACATCAACTCCAACAATGTATTGGATTTGGTTCGCGGTGCTACAAAAGCCAAATTACAGGCTGTTGGTCGCATGGATAAAACCACAACCGGTTTGTTGTTGTTTACCAACGATACCGACATGATTCGAAAGTTCACCATCCCTAACCAACGCTCTTCGAAAGTGTATCAGGTTTCTTTAGACAAGAATCTGAAATACGAAGATTTGGAAAAAATCGCAGGCGGATTGACTATCGACGGACACCGCGTTTATGTGGAAGAAGTCTCCTATATCGAAGACCAACCGAAAAGCGAAATCGGCATCAAAATGAAAACCTCGAACGTAAAAGTGGTGCGTTCTATTTTCGAACATTTCAAATACGATGTTCTAAAAGTAGATCGTGTGGTTTTCGCCGGTTTGACCAAAAAGAATTTACCGAGAGGCAATTGGAGATTCCTAACCGAACAGGAAATCATCAATTTACGGAACATATAAAAACAAAAAAGGCTAACATTTTCCGTTAGCCTTTTTGTTTTTACAACTTATTTAGTTTTTCTTCTATAGCTTTTATTCTTTCCTCCAACGATTTAATCGTGTTCTGCAATTGCTTATTTTTTTCCTGTTCCGTATTGATAATTTCCTGTTGCTCCTGAACCGCCTTTACCAGTGGAACCACAAATTCGGCATATCGTAATCCGTAGAAATCCTTTTCATTTTTGGGCTTGTCGACACCACTGAAATCAAAATTGCTCGCTTTAGCCGCCAGTTCCACTTCTTGAGCAATAAAACCAGTGGTAATCTCAGAATATTTTTCACCATTTAATGATGAAGCCTCCTCGGTTTTACCTTTGGCAACACCAGCCATTTCGCTGATTTTCTGACGATTCAGACGATACGTAACCGGTCGTAACTGCTGAATAAATTTCAATCCGGGAACATCTTCTTTTATATCTTCTTTAAAGCGCCCGTCGGAAATATTGGTCCAGTTTTGATAGCCTCCAATCGAAGTCACAAAAGTATTTCCGATACGCACCGAATTACTTGCCGTTGCGGTAGCATCAATACCTAAACAAGTAGTATTGAAAAAAGTATTCGTATTCGGTCCTGTGTTATACCCTAAAGCGGTATTGTACGATCCGGTAGTGGTGGTGGTGAGTGAACTCCCCCCAACTGCTGTATTTTGAAAACCAGTGGTATTAGAAACAAGGGCAGAAGTCCCGTTAGCAACATTATAGTATCCCGTTGTATTGCTGAGAAGTGAACTCATACCACTTGACACGTTATAATTTCCGGTGGTATTGGCCAACAAAGCGCCTCGCCCAGTTGCTGTATTGCCAACTCCGGAAGTATTGGTGTAAAGTGCGTTCAACCCAACAGCAACATTATCAGTCCCTGTAGTATTGAATCTAAGCGCCTGAGTTCCGAAACCTGAATTATAACTCCCCGTCGTATTGTATCCTAATGCATTCCAACCATTTGCGGTGTTATAATTTCCGGTAGTATTTTCATTAAGTGCATTCAGCCCCGTAGCGGCATTACCAATTCCGGTGGTATTGGCATTTAGCGCTTCATAGCCAATAGCCGTATTCTCGTTTCCGGAAATATTGGCTCTAAGCGTCCCATATCCATTAGCAGTATTATTATTCCCGGTAACGTTCGAATAGAGAGCGTAAGTTCCTTCGGCAGTATTGTTTAATCCTGTAGTATTCGAATAGAGGGCGTACGTTCCTTCGGCAGTATTATTATTCCCGATAGTATTGGAAAACAAGGCATTTGCCCCATTGGCTGTATTCCCTGTCCCTGTTGAATTATTACTTAAAGATGCGTAACCTGCTGCAGTGTTTTGACTTCCGGTGGTATTTGCTCGTAGTGAAATGACTCCGGTAGCGGTGTTAAAATTTCCGGTAGTGTTAGAGTATAGCGTACTGTTTCCGGTAGCAGTATTCTGGCTTCCGATGGTATTGGAAAACATGGCATTCAATCCGGTTGCCGTATTCTCAATTCCTGTCGAATTTGTAAAAAGTGCTGCATACCCCGTTGCCGTATTATAACTACCCGTTGTGTTAAGATTCAACGAATACCCTCCCGAGGCCGAATTAAAATTCCCAGTAGTGTTCGCATAAAGTGCACCACTCCCATTGGCGGTATTGGACATTCCTGCAGTATTGGAATACAAAGCATTATACCCTGTAGCAACATTCTCGCTGCCCGTTGTATTGGCACGAAGGGCTCTGGATCCTATACCTGTATTATTATTTCCGGTCCCGTTAGAATGCAACGCTTCTGCTCCATTGGCAGTATTGTTATTTCCCGTCGTGTTGTCCATTAATACCTCTATTCCCGTCCCAGTGTTATTGTATCCTGTAGTATTCCAATACATGGCATTTTTCCCCACGACCGTATTCTGATTGCCTGTAGTATTGGAATTTAATGCAAAGTTTCCGTGAGCTGTATTGCTGTATCCTGTAGTATTGAAACGCAGAGCATTAGATCCTGTCGCTACATTATATGAGCCTGTGGTATTAGAGGTTAAGGCATTATAACCGGTAGCCGTATTAGAGTCTCCAGTCGTATTACTGCGAAGTGCTTCTCCACCAGTAGCTGTATTCCCGCTTCCTGTAGTATTAATCAAAAGCGCAAAACTACCTACAGCTGTATTAGAAACTCCAATTGTATTTGAAGACAAAGTATAGTGTCCCAAAGCCGTATTTAAAACCCCACTGGTATTACTGTTCAACGACCAAAAACCAACCGCAGTGTTATTAGAACCTGTAGTATTAAAACGGAGTGCAAAATTTCCGTTAGCCGTGTTATTACTCCCGGTTGTATTAAGCTGAAGCGCTAAAGTACCCATAGCCGTGTTATAATTACCCGTTGTGTTAGAATACAATGCATTATATCCCATTACAGTATTGGCTGATCCGGTTGTATTAGCATATAGCGATTGCGCACCAACAGCAGTATTGAGTGTTCCAGTTGTATTGCTGTAAAGTGATTGATATCCGATGGCTACCAAATTTGAAACTGCAAGACTGTTGCGCAGAGCTCCACTACCAATAACGGTGTTGTTGCTTCCAGTTGAATTAGCCCACGCTGCATTGGCACCACTTACTGTATTATCGCTCCCTGTCGTGTTCATATTTAATGCACTATATCCGCTGGCAACATTATTATTCCCTGAGGTGTTCTCAGTCAGAGCGGCATAACCCATGCCGCTGTTTTTATTTCCGATGGTATTTTTAAAAAGGGAATAAGCACCACTACCCGTATTTTCATTTCCTGTCGTATTATACCCTAAAGACAAACTACCGGTTGCGGTATTATAATTCCCCGTCGTATTGGCATACAGTGACTCATCCCCAAGAGCCGTGTTGGTGCTACCGGTAGTGTTCGAGATAAGCGCATTGTAACCGATACCTGTATTTCGAAAACCAGTTGTATTACTGCTTCCGGCAAGAGTACCCAAGAAAACATCACCAGCAGGGCTAATCCTTCCCGCCTTGAGGTTATTTACCCTAAAATTCAAAGGCTTATTATCGGTGGTTCCGATAAAATGAGTACCATCGATTGTTCCGGAATTCCCCGTAAGTTCCCATCCAGCATTGCCTTTTACAGCAATCCAGCTTACCGCAGCATTATCCCAATAATAAAAACCGGGTTGTTTTCCTGTTGCAGTTGTTGTAAGGTATACCATCATCCCAGTTTGTGCCGATGTTGGGTTTACAACGGGAAAAGCATCTATCTTTGGAATAAGGATTCCATCTGTATTGGAAGGCGCCGCCTGATTGCTGGACTTGATATCCAATTGGGCATTGGGAGTTGTTGTATTGATTCCTACCTGAGAAAAAGCTTCTACAGAAAGAAATACCAAAAAAATAAAAGAGACTAATTTTTTCATAAGTGTTTTTAGAACTACTAATTATACTTATGGGGCATACAAAAATGGCGCGACTTTGTTTCTTAAAAAAACGGTAATAGACGAACGACTTTTAAAATAGACGGACGTTTTAATTTGCTTTAAAAAAATCATACATTTGTCTCTGCGGCAAGCTTTTATGAGAAAACTGAATTGTATAATTGTTGATGACGATGAAATCGATAGACTGACGGTGGTTTCCTATGCCAAAAAATTCCCGAATCTTACGATTTCAGGAGTTTTCGAATCGGCTCAGGAGGCGCTTCCTGTTATTGAAAATGAAGCCGTTGACATTCTTTTTTTGGATATCGATATGCCAAATCTGAACGGAATGGATTTTCGAAAAAAAACCATGCATATTCCGGTTTGCGTTTTCATTACTTCCCATCCGGAACATGCCGTAGAAAGTTTTGAGCTCGAAACACTGGATTTCATTGTAAAACCGCTGAAACTGAATCGTTTTACCCAAACCATGAACCGCATTGATGAATTCATGGAAATCAAACACAAAGCCTCTCTTTTTGAAGCCAGTATCGGGGGAGATACCGTTTACATTAAAGAAGGACATCAGCAAACCAAAGTAAAGTTGCACGATATTTTATACCTCGAAGCACTGAAAGATTACACCCTTATCGTGACTTCCCAAAAAAGGCATTGTGTATTGTCAAGTATCGGAACATTGCTGAAGGAAAGCCACTTTCAATCTTTTATCCGAATTCACAGAAGTTTCGCCGTCCAGAAACAATTCATAAAAAAAATCGGGGCACAGGAAATCGAATTGAACAATAATGTTGTAATTCCTGTTGGCCGAAGCTACAAAGACAATCTGAGTTTAATAACATGAGAAAAATCAGTTTGATTGTATGCTTACTGTTTTCTGTTCTGATTTTTTCCCAACATCAGAAAAATTTCGCTGTACCCTTACTTAAGGTATGTGAAACCCTTAAAAACGAAGGTGACTATAAAAATTTAATCATTTTGGCCAACAAAGGTATTGCAGCTGCAAAAAACGACTCCTATCTTTTGGCTCGATTTTCTTTTTACAAAGCATACGGATACGAATACGACAACAACCAATACGAAAAAGCGATTCCACTCTTCGAAGCTTCCTGGAATTTCTCCAAAAAAAGAAAAAACCTAAAGGAGGAAACACTGGCCATCATGCGCCTGAACTACTTGTACTACTCCACCAAACAATTTCAGAAACGGCAGAAATTGATCCACTACATCAAAAAAGTGTTGGACACCACCAAAAGCATCTATACGCAAGGAATATTAAACGGAAGTTTAGGAGAATATTACTTGGACAACTCGGAAATAGAGAAATTCATCGGTTACAAACTCAAAGCCATCGAATACCGCAAAAAATTCCCCAAAGACGACACAAACAACACCGTCAACATTGGGATTTCCTATTCTCAAATTGGGCAGGCCTACATCAAAATGAAGCAATTCGACAAAGGCATAGAATATTCCAATTATGCCAGACCGTATTTGAAAGGTTCGGCCAACGCCATGGCCTTCCTATACAACGATTATATCAAATGTTACACGGGCAAACAAAATCCGGACAGCCTGATAAAATACTACAATGGCATCTGTAATTTGGTTTCAAAAGAAGACTCTTTATACATCAGCGTAAGTAGTGCCAACCGCTACATGGCAGAATATTGTATTGCGAAAGCAAACCTCGAAAAAGCAAATCTCTACGCTTCTAAAGCCCTTCTCTTTGCAGAAAAATCCAACGACGATGAAATTCTGATGGAAGCAAGAATAACAAAAGCCAAACTGCATTTCAAACACAGAGAATTTACAAAAGCGATTGCCATGTTAAAACTGGCTTCCACGCATGCTTACGAATTCGATAAAAATTCGTTCATCGTAATTAATCAGTTGCTTTCGGAAAGTTATGCCGAACTGGGCGATTGGAAACAAGCCTATCAGTTTCATCTGATTTACAACAAAGCCAACGAGGCGCTGCTCCAAGAATCGGCCAAACAAAGTATCGCCAATGCCGAAGGAAAATACCAGAACCACTACAAACAGGAAAAAATTAATGCGCTTTCCACAGAAAATACGCTGAAAAATCTTCAGATTGAAAATACAAAAAGACAACAAATCTATCTTACCATCGGTTTTCTTTTAGTGCTGATTATTACTTCTTTATTGTACCGACAGAACCAGATCCGAAAAAAAACAAACAAACGATTACAACTCCTGAATGCCGAACTTGATCAGGCTAACAAAGTAAAAACACGGTTTTTCAGTATCTTAAACCACGATTTAAGAAGTCCGGTTGCCAATCTGATCCATTTTTTACATTTACAGAAAGAAAATCCGGAATTATTAGATGAAGAAAGTAAAGTGCGACTGGAAAATAAAACCATTACCGGCGCCGAAAATCTTTTAAATTCGATGGAAGACATTCTCCTATGGTGCAAAGGACAGATGGAAAATTTCGAACCACAGCCTAAAACCATAGCCGTCGCAATGCTTTTTGAAGACCTTGCCAGCCATTTTTCGAGTGAAGAACGGGTTAAAATCACTTTTGAAAACAACCAAAACCTTCAACTCACCATCGATGAGAATTACCTGAAGACCATTATTCGGAATCTTACCGCAAACGCCATAAAAGCATTAGAAAAAACCCCAAACGCCACTATTCTCTGGAAAGCCTGGCAGGAAAACGGACAAAACTACTTATCGGTTACCGACAACGGTCCGGGCGGAACTCAGGAAAAATTCAAAGCGCTGTATGATGAAAAAGAAGTCGTGGGCATAAAAACGGGCTTGGGTTTGCATCTTATCCGTGATCTTGCCAAAGCCATCAACTGCAAAATTACCGTTGAGACATTTGAAAACGAAGGAACAAAATTTACTTTAAGTTTAGTATAAAAAAAAGCCTAACAGAGTTAGGCTTTTTTATTTTTCAAACTACCGATTACAATAAAGCATCGATTGCTTCTGTGTATGTATTTTTAGGAGCAACTCCTACCTGACGTCCTACCACTTCTCCGTTTTGGAAAACCAAAACCGTTGGAATGTTACGAACACCATATTTCGCTGCAAACTCCTGATTCGCATCTACATCTACTTTTCCAATTACTGCTTTTCCGGCATATTCCTCACTGATTTGGTCAATAATTGGAGCCACCATACGACATGGACCACACCAAGCTGCCCAAAAATCTACCAATACCGGTTTGTCTGATTTCAATACTACTTCGTCAAAAGTTGCATCTGTTATTGCTAAAGCCATTTTAATGTTGTTTAAAATTTGAGTAACAAAAATAATACTTTATTTTGATTCCCAATCGGTTTGAAAATCAGTTTTGATTATGGTTGTATTGTTATTTCTTATGTCTATCAAAAAAGATTTTTTAACGCTTCTCGTTTAGCCTTTTCAAAATCAGCCGTGACTTGTTTGATTTCCTCAAGTTTTTCCTCATTACTCAAACCCTCTTTCTTCTTTATTTCCGATACAATTTTATCGAATTGTTTTTTGAGTTCCTGAAGGAAATCACTTTGTCCCTCCGAATGTAATTTCAAGTTTTCCATGTAGAATATACTTAATTCAGCTTAAAATTAATCTGCAAACGCTCCAGCTCGCTCAACATCGCATTAGAAATCCCGACTTTCAGTTTCCGGCTCGGCATGCTGAGTTTGGTCACCACTTTAATTTCTTCTTTTTCTTCCGGCAGGGTAATTTCTACCTCGTCTAGACTTTCATCAGCATCACCAACCTCATCGGAATCGTTCATTTCACTGACCACCGGAACTTGTACAATCGTTTTGACACGTTCCAATTCCATTACTTCAAAAGTCACCGTGGTTTCCCCAGCATTGGCTTTGAAAAGTTCGTTCAGTTCCATAATAAGTTGCTCCTGCAAATCAGTAATAGAGAACATTAAAATCAGTTTTTTGGAAAATTTCGGCAACACATCCTGCAATTGCAACACGTCTATAAACTGCAAACGCGGATCCGATTTTTTTCCGGTTTCCTTATTGGTCCAGCCTTCCTTCACATTCAGTCGGATGTACACAAAATGGTTTTGTCCTAAATAATGACGGAATTTCAAATATTCTTCATCAAAAATCCGGAACTCGTAACTTTCATCATACCCTTCCAGATTGAAAGTCGCCCAACCTTTTCCGTTCTTGGCCGTTCTGTGTTGCACATTGGTTACAATCCCGCCAACGGCTATATTTTTTCCAACATGCGGTGTCAAATCTTTCAAAGCTTCAAGTCGCGTGCTGCAGAAATATTTCATCTCAAACTTATAATCATCCAACGGATGCCCGGAAATGTAAATTCCAACCACTTCTTTCTCTTTGGCCAGTTTTTCCATCGTGAACCATTCTTCACAAGGCGGTACGGTAGGCTCAGGAATCTGTACTTCGGAAGCATCGCCGAACAAACTTACCTGCGAGGAGTTTTCATTTTCCTGCGTTTTCGAACCGTAACGCATTGCTTTTTCCAAAAAAGTAACATTATCTCCATCATGATGGAAATATTGCGCACGGTGTGTATTGTCAAAACAATCAAACCCTCCGGCTAATGCCAAATTCTCAAAAGCTTTTTTGTTCGCAGCACGTAAATCAATACGTTTTGCCAAATCGAAAATGGATTTGTACTTCCCGTCTTTTCGGGTTTCCACTATCGTTTTTACGGCACCTTCTCCCACTCCTTTAATCGCACCCATTCCGAAACGAATCGCATAATTTTCGTTTACGGTAAATTTATAGAAGGACTCGTTCACATCCGGACCTAGAACCGCTAAACCCATACGTTTACATTCCTCCATAAAGAACGACACCTGTTTAATATCATTCATATTATTGGACAGTACCGCCGCCATGTATTCCGCCGGATAATGCGCTTTCAGATAGGCGGTTTGATAGGCAATCCAGGCATAACAGGTCGAGTGGGATTTGTTGAAAGCATAACTCGCAAACGCTTCCCAGTCGGTCCAGATTTTATCCAATTTTTTCTCGTCGTGCCCGTTAGCCATCGCCTGATCGATGAACTTGGATTTCATTTTATCCAAGACATCTTTCTGTTTTTTACCCATCGCTTTACGCAAAACGTCGGCATCCCCTTTAGAGAAGTTGGCCAGTTTTTGCGACAAAAGCATTACCTGCTCCTGATATACGGTAATCCCATAGGTTTCTGAAAGATACTCTTCGCAGGCATCCAAATCATAGGTAATCGGTTCTTCACCGTTTTTTCGGCGAACGAAAGACGGAATGTACTCTAACGGTCCCGGACGATACAAGGCGTTCATCGCAATCAAATCCCCGAAAACCGTAGGCTTCAGTTCCTTCATGTATTTTTGCATTCCGGCCGACTCGTATTGGAAAATTCCAACCGTTTCTCCTCTTTGGAAAAGCTCGTATGTTTTTTGGTCGTCAATGGGAAACGTATCCGGATCGAGCAGGATTCCGTTACGGTATTTCACCAATTTGACCGTATCTTTTATTAAGGTAAGGGTTTTTAAACCCAGAAAGTCCATTTTCAGCAATCCCGCACTTTCTGCAACGGAGTTGTCAAACTGCGTTACGTACAAATCGGAATCTTTGGCCGTGGTTACCGGTACGAAATTGGTAATATCGTCCGGCGTGATGATTACCCCACAGGCGTGAATACCGGTATTTCGCAGTGAACCTTCCAAAACTTTTGCCTGTTGAATGGTTTCTCCGGCCAAGTCTTCTTCGTTGGCAATTGCAATCAATTCTTTAACCCTGTCAAATTCTTCCGAAGATTTCAAGGCTTTTTTTACTTCGCCTTCATCTTCTGCCAGAAAACGGGCCAGATTCCACTTTGACGGCATCATCGCAGGGATTAGCTTGGCGATTCTGTCGGCTTCAAACAACGGTAAATCCAGCACACGAGCCGTATCACGAATCGCCGATTTTGTCGCCATCTTACCATAGGTAATAATTTGCGCTACCTGATTTGCACCGTATTTGTTGATTACATAATCCATAACCAAACCACGGCCTTCGTCGTCAAAATCGATATCGATATCGGGCATGGACACACGATCCGGATTTAAGAAACGCTCAAAAAGCAAATCGTATTTAATCGGGTCGATGTTGGTAATACCTAAACAATAGGCTACGGCTGAACCCGCTGCCGAACCACGTCCCGGACCAACAGAAACACCCATTTTCCGTGCTTCGGCAATGAAATCCTGTACGATTAGAAAGTAACCCGGATATCCGGAGTTGGAAATCGTCAGCAATTCAAAATCCAGACGCTCCTGGATTTCCGGCGTGATTTCCTCGTACCTTCTTTGTGCGCCTTGCATCGTCAGGTGGCGTAAATAGGCGTTTTCACCGCGTACCCCGCCATCGGCTTTGTCTTCTTCCACCACAAATTCTTCGGGAATGTCGAATTTCGGAAGCAATACGTCTCGGTACAACGAATAAGCTTCAATTTTATCGATAACTTCCTGAATATTGATGATGGCTTCGGGCAAATCGGCGAAGAGTTTTTTCATCTCTGCTTCCGACTTGAAATAGTATTCCTGATTCGGCAAACCGTAACGATAACCGCGACCGCGACCAATTGGCGTCGCCTGTTTTTCGCCGTCTTTTACACACAACAAAATGTCGTGGGCGTTGGCGTCTTCTTTGGCTACATAATAGGTGTTGTTGGTGGCAATCAGTTTAACATTGTGTTTTCTTGCAAAAGCAATCAGGGTTTGGTTGACACGATTTTCGTCTTCCTGATTGTGGCGCATGATTTCGATGTAGAAATCGTCCCCGAATTGGGATTTCCACCAAACCAATGCTTCTTCGGCCTGATTTTCACCGATATTTAAAATTTTGCTCGGAATTTCCCCATAGAGGTTTCCGGACAAAACAATGATGTCTTCTTTGTATTTTTCGACTACCGTGCGGTCGATTCTCGGGACGTAATAAAATCCGTCGGTATAGGCGATGGACGCCATTTTCGCCAGATTGTGGTAGCCTTTTTTGTTCTTGGCCAGAAAAACAACCTGATAACCGTTGTCTTTTCTCGTTTTATCTTTGTGGTCGTCGCAAATATTGAACGTACAGCCCACAATTGGTTTTACTATGGGCTCCGAAGGTTGCTCGCCGTTTTCTTCTGCGGCTTTGTTCTTGGCTTCGGCCGCTTTGTTGTGATTGAATACGGCACTTACGAAATGGAATGCGCCCATCATGTTCCCCACATCGGTCATGGCTACGGCCGGCATCTTGTTTTTTACCGCCGCACTGACCAAAGCGTTAATTGAGATCGTGGATTGCAAGACTGAAAACTGCGAATGGTTGTGCAGATGTGCAAAAGCCGCATGTTCCAGATCTTTGATCACTTCTTCGGAAACAGTAGTCCTGACTTCTTCCTGCTGGATTTGTTTTAAACGCGCCCGGATTTCATCGGATGCTTTTTTCAGGTTGATGTGCTGCAACCCGATCAGTTGAATTTCCTGCGGGTTGTTCTCGCGGAAACGGTCGTAATAGTCTTCGGTAACGTCGAGTTCTTCTTTGGTGAAAACCTCGCGTTTGATTAATTCTAAGAAACAGCGTGTTGTGGCCTCTACGTCGGCAGTCGCGTTATGGGCTTCCGCAAACGGTTGTCCGAAAAGGTATTGGTGTAATTCGGTTAGCGTTGGCAGTTTGAATTTTCCGCCACGTCCTCCGGGTAGTTTTAATAATTCGGCTGTTACTTCCGTACAGGTGTCCAAGACAGGCATTTTCACCATATCGGAACCTACGTTCATACGATGGAATTCACAGCCCATGATATTAACGTCGAAACCTACATTTTGTCCTACAATAAATTTGGTTTTGGAAAGCGCGATGTTGAATTTCTCCAGCACCTCCATTAATGGAATTCCCTGTTCCATGGCCAACTCGGTAGAAATACCGTGAATGCGTTCGGCATCATAAGGTATATTGAAGCCTTCCGGTTTTACCAGATAATCCTGATGTTCGATAAGATTTCCCATTGCGTCATGCAACTGCCAGGCGATCTGAATACAGCGTGGCCAGTTATCGGTGTCGGTAATGGGTGCCGCCCAACTGCGTGGTAATCCGGTGGTTTCGGTATCGAAAATTAAATACATCAGGCTGATATTTAGATTGTAAGCTAAAGACTATACGTCTGTTTTAGACAAAAACAAAAGTACATTTTATGACGCTGAATGTCAATTTTAGTTATCAACAAAAGTACAAAACAAAACCCTTTTAGCCCCGGTTGAGCCGGTAGCTTCCCCGCCGCGGCGGGGGACTAAAGGCGAAGACGGGAATAGGGATGGCCGAGAAGCCCAAACCTTTCGCTCCTAAAAAACAAGCCCAAGCTTCTGAAATCTTTGCAAATGAAGGGAATAAAAAAAGCCGTCTCTTGCGAGACGACTTTTGTTATGTATCTAAAAAAAAGACTAGTATCTTCCTCCTCTGTTTCCACCACCGTAGCTTCCGCCACCGCTGTTTCCACCACGATTGTTTCCACCACCGTAACTTCCGCCTGAACGGTTGTTATTGAAGCTTCTTCTTTCACCTTCCGGTTTCGGCTCTGATTTGTTAACCACGATAGCACGACCACCTACAGTAGCACCGTTTAATTCTTCGATTGCTTTCTGAGCTTCCGCGTCGTTTTCCATTTCAACAAACCCGAATCCTTTACTTCTTCCAGTAAATTTGTCAGTAATAATTTTAACTGAAGTTACCTCTCCGTATACCCCAAAAGAATCTCTTAAATCTGCTTCGTCAATTGAGAACGGAAGACTTCCTACAAAAATGTTCATATATATTATTTAAATAATTTTGGTAAAGGTACGCTATTAATTTTGTAAAACACTCGATATTAAGGTTTTCTTTTGAAATAAAATTCACTCCAACAAAAAGCCACTCCTTTCGAAGTGGCTTTCAATCAAGTTCTTATGTCTTTTTTTATCTTGGTACTTTATAGAAAGTTCCTTCCGTAAAAATCACCTCATTCCCTTCTTCATCTTCACCCACAAACCGGAAATTTCCGCTTATGGTTCCCGTTGCCTGATTTGGGGTAATTACAATTTTTCCCGAACCTACACCCGTTCCGGTTGCAAATAAAGCACCTTCCCCATCTACTGATTCAAAGGTTGCCGCATTAACATTATTAACCCCTAAAGTATAAGTCCCAGGATTGGCCGATGCAGTATGAAGCGTAACAATTTCGGTACCTACAGCTGCAATTACCGTTAATCCGCCGGCATCAGCAAAAGCACGCATATCGTTTGCTTTCCAGATATTCCCGTTTTTATTGGCCTGAAATGCAGGACTGTTGAATTTGATTTCTTCACCGCAAGAAGCGAATGTAGCCGCTAAAATGAATAATGCAATTATTTTTCTCATTAGATGTAAATTGGGATTTAAAATAATACCCACAAAAATAACTTTTAATTAATAACGCACAAGTTTTTCAGCTGAAATATTTAAACTTCACAGAATCAAAGCACTATCTTATTTAAAAAAAAGAATTAAAATTATTTTGTATCCCAAAGTTTTATATCTTTGCACCCTTAAATAACCGAGGTCGTGTACCTCAAATTAATCAAACAAGATTATGTCAGTAAAAATTAGATTACAAAGACATGGTAAAAAAGGGAAACCTTTTTACTGGATCGTAGCGGCAGATGCTCGCGCGAAAAGAGATGGTAAATTCTTAGAGAAAATCGGAACTTACAATCCAAACACTAACCCTGCAACTATCGACTTAAACCTTGATAAAGCAGTTACATGGTTATTCAACGGTGCTCAGCCAACGGACACTGCAAGAGCTATCCTTTCTTACAAAGGTGCTTTATTGAAACACCACCTTGAAGGCGGAGTACGCAAAGGCGCTTTAACTGCTGAACAAGCAGAAGCTAAATTAGCGGCTTGGTTAGAAGCAAAAGCAGGTACTGTTGATGCTAAAAAAGCAGGTTTATCAAAAGCAGAAGCAGATGCTAAAGCGAAAGCTTTAAAAGCAGAAAAAGAAGCGAACGAAAAACGTATTGCTGCACAAGCTGAGGCTGCTAAAGCTGCAGAAGCTACAGAAGAGGTTGCTGAAGAAGTAGCTACTGAAGAAGCTCCGGCTGCTGAAGAAAACAACGAAGAAACTCAAGCATAATTTTAAGGCGATTCCATGCGTAAAGAAGAATGTTTCTATTTAGGTAAAATCGCTAAAAAGTTTAGTTTCAAAGGAGAAGTTCTTGTCTATCTGGATACGGACGAACCTGAAATGTATGAAGATTTGGAATCAGTTTTTGTTGAATTCAACAAAAATCTGATTCCATTTTTTATTGAAAAAAGCGCGCTTCACAAAGGCGACTTCCTCAGGGTAAAATTTGAAGAAGTGGACAGTGAAGAAGATGCCGACCGTTTAATTGGCTGCGAAGTCTATCTTCCGCTAAACATGTTGCCAAAATTGGAAGGCAACAAATTTTATTTCCACGAAGTGATTGGTTTTGATGTAGAAGACCAGCGTTTGGGGAATATCGGAAAAATTGTTTCCATTAATGATTCCTCTGCACAACCGCTTTTCGAAATCATGAAAGACGATACGGAAATCCTGATTCCGATGATTGACGCTTTCATTGTTCAGGTGGACCGCACCAACAAAAAAGTGGTACTAAACACTCCGGAGGGCTTAGTGGACCTATATCTGAACGCCTAAGTTCCAAACATCAAACATCCTTTTTAATGTTTCGATTCAAACAATTTTCCATTGCACAAGACCGTTGCGCCATGAAAGTGGGTACCGATGGTGTTCTATTGGGCGCTTGGACACCTCTCATCAACAATCCTTACAACATTTTAGATATCGGAACAGGAACCGGAGTTATTGCTTTAATGTTAGCACAGCGCAGTCATGCCGAGCAAATTGACGCGATTGAAATTGACGACGAAACCTACGAACAAGCCACCGAAAATTTTGAAAATTCGCCCTGGAACGACCGCTTGTACTGTTACCACGCCGGCTTGGATGAATTTGTGGATGAAGTCGAAGAAGAATTCGACCTGATTGTTTCCAATCCGCCGTTTTATACCGAAAATTACAAATCCGAAAACGAACAACGGGATGCGGCCCGTTTTGAAGATTCTCTTCCGTTTGACGAATTGGTGGAAGCGGCTGATTTTTTCTTGTCCGACAACGGGATTTTTTCCGTAATCGTTCCCTTTAAAGAAGAAGAAAAGATTATTTCCCTGTGCAAGGAACGCGACTTGTTTCCTTTAAAAATCACGCGGGTTAAAGGCACGCCAACTACAGAAATCAAACGCAGTTTATTGGCCTTTTCAAGAATAGAACAGACACAGCTTATTGATGAATTGGTGATTGAAACCGCGCGTCATCAGTATACTCCCGAATACATTGCACTCACCAAGGATTTTTACCTGAAAATGTAGTCTCCACCAAACCTTATAAATCCTTTATCTTTTACCTACTTAAAATTATAACACCCCGCAATTGAATAGTTAAATATCTTTGCGTACTTTTGTGAACCAAAAATTGTATTCAAAATGAGACCAGACTTATTTCAAGCTCCTGATTATTATCTGTTAGACGATTTACTAACGGAAGAACATAAATTAGTACGTGACTCAGCTCGTGCCTGGGTAAAAAAAGAAGTTTCCCCAATTATTGAAGAATATGCTCAAAAAGCGGAATTCCCGAAACAAATCGTAAAAGGTTTGGCAGAAATCGGTGGTTTCGGACCTTATATCCCTGTAGAATACGGTGGTGCCGGTTTGGACCAGATTTCATACGGGTTAATTATGCAGGAAATCGAACGCGGAGATTCCGGTGTTCGTTCCACTTCTTCTGTACAATCCTCATTGGTAATGTACCCAATCTGGAAATATGGAAACGAAGAGCAACGCATGAAATATTTACCAAAATTAGCAACCGGAGAATTCATCGGATGTTTCGGATTAACAGAACCGGATTACGGCTCTAACCCGGGCGGGATGGTAACCAACTTTAAAGACATGGGCGACCATTATTTATTGAACGGTGCCAAAATGTGGATTTCCAACGCTCCTTTTGCCGATATCGCAGTGGTTTGGGCTAAAAATGAAGAAGGAAGAATTCACGGTTTAATCGTAGAAAGAGGCATGGAAGGCTTCTCTACTCCGGAAACTCATAACAAATGGTCTTTGAGAGCTTCGGCTACCGGAGAACTTATTTTCGATAATGTAAAAGTTCCGAAAGAAAACTTGTTACCAAACAAATCCGGATTAGGAGCACCACTAGGATGTTTGGATTCTGCTCGTTACGGAATTGCTTGGGGTGCTATCGGTGCCGCAATGGATTGTTACGATACAGCATTGAGATATTCTCAAGAAAGAATCCAATTCGATAAACCGATTGGAGCTACACAATTGCAACAAAAGAAATTAGCCGAAATGATTACCGAAATTACCAAAGCACAATTGTTGACTTGGAGATTAGGCGTTCTAAGAAACGAAGGAAGAGCTACTACTGCTCAAATCTCGATGGCAAAAAGAAATAACGTAGACATGGCATTGACCATCGCTCGTGATGCCCGCCAGATGTTAGGTGGAATGGGAATTACAGGTGAATATTCCATCATGCGTCACATGATGAACTTGGAATCGGTAGTTACTTATGAAGGAACACACGACATCCACTTGTTAATCACCGGTATGGATGTAACTGGTTTCCCGGCATTCAAATAATAGATTTCAATAGTCTTATTGATAAATTCAATGTTAAAAGCTTCTCTAAAACGGGAAGCTTTTTTACATTTGTAGAACAAACTACTATTGCTATGACTATTCATACTATCAATAAAAGTATTCAGCCTCAAAGGGAACTTTTATTACATCACTCACTGTACAAACAAATTCAGACTGTTGATGATTTGCGTCATTTTATGGAAGGACACGTGTATGCCGTTTGGGATTTCATGTCGCTCCTGAAAGCACTGCAGCAAAAGTTAACCTGTACGACAACGCCTTGGTTTGCATCACCCAATCCCGAAATGCGTTACCTGATTAACGAAATCGTTTTGGCCGAAGAATCCGACCTTACCCTAGACGGAAAACGCCTGAGCCATTTCGAAATGTATCTCGAAGCGATGAAAGCAAGTGGTGCGAATACTGCAACTATTGAGACTTTTCTAGACAGCGTAATCTCGATGCAGAATATTTTTGTATCGATAAAAATCAGTGATTTACATCCGAAGATCAAAGAATTCCTGAATTTCACCTTCGAGGTAATCGAGCATGGAAAAGCGCACGAAATTGCGGCGGCATTTACTTTCGGAAGAGAAGACCTGATTCCGGATATGTTTTCGGAAATCCTGAAAAACTTTCAGATTAATTTTCCGGAAACCGATTTATCACAACTGATTTACTATTTCGAAAGACATATCGAATTGGATGCCGACGATCACGGTCCAATGGCGATGCAGATGATAACCGAACTTTGCGGACAAGACATCCAAAAATGGAGAGAAGTCGAAGCAATTTCCATTCAGGCCTTGGAAAAACGCATCGGCCTATGGGATGCCATTGAAGAACACATTCATGAAACGCATTTGGCTACTACATAAAATAAAAAATCCCAAACTGAGTTCGGGATTTTTTATTTTTTACGCTTCCGGCGCCAATTCGACTTCCAGTCCGTCAATGGCTTCGGTGATGTGAATCTGACAACCCAGTCGGCTGTTATCTTTCACGTTGAAGGCTTCCCAAAGCATCGCTTCCTCATCGGGATTTTTCTCGGGGAGTTCGACATCGTTTAAAACATAACACTGACAGGAAGCACACATGGCCATTCCGCCACAGATTCCGATAGTTCCTTCCGGAGCCAGTTCGTAAGCACGAACCAGTTCCATGATGTTCATGTTCATATCGGTAGGCGCCTGCACTTCATGCGCAATGCCTTCTCGGTCGATAATTTTTATGGTAACGTCTTGTGACATATTTAATCGATTGATTTAACTACCGCTTTTTCAGCTTCTTTCCGACTTCCGTCAAAACCGTCGATACCGGAAACCGTGGTGTATTTCAACACGTATTTTTTTCCCGGATTGATGCGGTTGTACACACTCTGACACATCAAGGTTGCTTCGTGGAATCCGCACAAAATAAGTTTTAATTTTCCCGGATAGGTATTCACATCGCCAATGGCGTAAATCCCTTCTATATTGGTTTGATAGTCCAAAGCATTGTTTACTTTGATAGCGTTCTTTTCTATTTCCAATCCCCAATTCGCGATAGGACCCAATTTTGGGGTCAATCCGAAAAGCGGAATAAAATAATCGGTCACTACATTCATGCGGGCACCGTTTACTTCGATATCAACCGACTCAATGCGTTCCGACCCTTTAAAACCAATCACTTCACCCGGAGTAATCATCTTGATTTTTCCGGCCGATTTTAATTCCTGTACTTTTTCTACAGAATCCAAAGCACCACGGAACTCGTTTCTGCGGTGTACCAAAGTTACCTCTGAAGCCACATTGGAAAGGAAAATACTCCAATCCAGTGCCGAATCGCCTCCTCCGGAAATCACCACTTTTTTGCCTCTGAATTTTTCGGGATCTTTTACGAAATATTCCACGCCACGGTCTTCCTGTTCGTAGAATTCCAAATCTTTCAAAATGGGTTTTCTCGGTTCGAAACTTCCCAAACCGCCGGCAATAGCCACCGCTTTGGCTTTGTGTGCCGTCCCTTTATTAGTCGTTACGATAAACGTTCCATCGTCGAGTTTTTCAATTTTCTCGGCAATTTCACCCAGAGTAAATCCGGGTTGGAACTGTTTGATTTGCTCCATCAGATTGTCGATAAGTTCGCCGGCACCTACGGAAGGATACCCGGGAATATCGAAAATTGGTTTTTTGGGATATAATTCGGTTAACTGTCCGCCGGGTTGCGGCAAACCGTCAATGATATGGCATTTTAATTTTAAAAGTCCGGCTTCAAAAACGGCAAAAAGTCCTGTTGGACCCGCACCGATAATTACTATGTCTGTTTCAATCATTATTTTAAAGTTGCTGAGTGACTAAGTTACTGAGGAACAAAGTTACTAAGTTGTATAATTTCCAAACATGATTAATGTCAGGTTTTGCGTTAGGGATAGTAGCGGCATCCTTTTTTAAGGGGCGTTGAGGCTCTCGAAACGGCTCTTAAAAAAGATATAGCGGATAGCCCGACCCTTGGGGAACGCCCAAAAAAATTACGCTATGTTTACCACGGTTTCAATTTGTGGCGCGTATTTTTTAATCGTGGTTTCCACCCCTGCTTTCAAAGTCATCTGGTTGATTTTACAGGACGTGCAGGCACCTTCCAAACGTACTTTTACATGCTTTCCTTCTTCGATTCCGATTAGAGTGATGTCGCCGCCATCGGAATTTAAAAACGGACGGATTTCATCCAATGCTTTTTCTATCGTTAACGTAAGTTCTTCTGTATTCATTTTCTTAGATTGTTAGATTGTTGGATTAATGGCTTTTCAGAAAAAATTCAGCTCTGAAAAGCCAAAACTCTAAGAATCATTATTTTTTTACTGCTGAACAGCCTGCCATGGTGGTAATTTTAATCGCTTCGGTTGGCGGAAGGTTGTCGTTTCTTTTTACGGTTTCTGACACCACGCTTCTTGCCAATTCCTCGAAAGCAGTTTGCACTGCCGTTGCAGTTTGTAAGGCTGCCGGACGACCGTAATCGCCTGCTTCACGGATACTTTGTACAATCGGCACTTCACCTAAGAACGGTACGTTTAAATCTTCTGCAAGATTCTTGGCGCCTTCTTTTCCGAAGATGTAATATTTGTTGTTCGGTAATTCTTCCGGTGTGAAATAGGCCATGTTTTCGATGATTCCCAAAACCGGTACATTGATGCTCTCGTTTTGGAACATTGCTACGCCTTTTTTAGCATCGGCTAAAGCTACTGCCTGTGGCGTACTTACTACAACCGCTCCCGTGATAGGCAACGACTGCATAATCGACAAATGAATGTCGCCCGTTCCCGGAGGTAAATCCACCAACATGAAATCCAATTCGCCCCAATCGGCATCGAAAATCATTTGGTTCAGGGCTTTTGCCGCCATGGGACCTCTCCAGATTACCGCCTGATCCGGACTGGTGAAGAATCCGATAGACAAAATCTCAACGCCATAACTGGTAATCGGTTTCATTTTTGATTTTCCGTCTACCTCAACTGAAATCGGTTTTGATTTTTCGACGTCGAACATGATTGGCATGGAAGGACCGTAAATATCGGCATCCAAAACACCCACTTTAAAGCCCATATTGGCCAAGGTTACCGCTAAATTTGCCGTAATGGTTGATTTTCCAACACCGCCTTTTCCGGAAGAAACCGCAATAATGTTGCTGATTCCAGGAATGGATTTCCCTTTGATTTCCGGTTTTTCAGGTGCTTCTACCTTAATATTTACCTTAACTTTTGCTTTGTCGTAGATTTTTTCGTGAATCACTTTAATGATATCCACTTCGGCACGTTTTTTAATGTGCATCGCCGGAGTTGTTAACAACAAATCTACTACTACCTCATCGCCAAAAGTGATTACGTTTTGTACCGCACCGCTTTCGACCATATTTTTCCCTTCTCCCGCAATGGAAATGGTTTCCAAAGCGCCAAGAATTTCTTTTCTGTCTAATTTCATATTATTATGGGACTACTTTAAATCTTTCTTTTTCAGCTCTTTATTAAGACTGAATTTAGATTGCAAAGATAATCTGAAAAGTTCAATAGGAAAAAGAGAAACGGGAAAAGTTTTGTGAATTATTTATTAAAATTGTACTTCCGGCTGCCAGAAATGTTTGTCGAAATCCACTACCTGATTATTTTTTACTTTCACGCCTTCGCTTTCGAGTAATTGTTGCATCAGATTGGTGCCGTCGAAATGGTGTTTTCCGGTTAGCATCCCGATTCGGTTTACCACACGATGCGCCGGAATATCTTCTTTTAAATGGGAAGCGTTCATTGCCCAACCGACCATTCGGGCAGAACGGGCAGCTCCCAGAGCTTTGGCAATAGCACCATAAGACGTGACTTTGCCGTAAGGAATCTGACGGGCAACCTCATACACTCTTTCGAAGAAATTGGCGTTATCCGCAGCCATGTTAACTGTTGATGATTTTAAAAAGCGTAACCAAGGATATGATTCCGGTAACGGCACCAATAATATAATTACCGTTGGTCATTAAAAACGAGGGTTTGTCTTTTTCTTTTTTCTTGAAGAATAAAATGTAGAGGTAGAAAATTAAAAACGAACCTACCACAGCACCCAAAACGAAAAGCCAAATATAGGATTGGTTAAAGAAAAACCAACCCTTTCGGGAGAACCAAACACTTAGAAAAACATAGTACGGTATTGGTAATAAATTTAAAAA
This sequence comes from uncultured Flavobacteriaceae bacterium, assembly GCA_963812405.1. Classification (GTDB taxonomy): domain Bacteria; phylum Bacteroidota; class Bacteroidia; order Flavobacteriales; family Flavobacteriaceae; genus Flavobacterium. Next base: position 653,256 of record CAWEUV010000002.1, read on the forward strand.
CGAAAGCAGCATCCCCAGAAAAAAACGACTGGTTTTACTCTTCATTTTAAGTTCTTCCTGCTGTTTCTTTTTCTTTTTTCCGGCCCAGAAAAAATAGACCGTAAGACCGGAAAAAATAAAAAGTCCGATTTCCTGTAAAAGCACAATCACATCGGGATTTCTGTCGATGAATTTAGCAAATAAAACCGCAATATAGGTTTGAAAAATAACCGTTACACTGGCACCTAAAGCAAAAATAACCGCTCTGCTTCTGCCGTCAACCGCACTCACTTTTGCCGCTGTCATATTCAGCAGTCCCGGAGGAGCAACCCCAACCGAAGCGGCTGTAAATCCTAATATAAGCGGCAAAAAATAATTCATCTATTTAATTTTAAACTGAATATAGGTAATCGGTTTGTTTTGTTCTAAATACTGACTTTCGTAAAACGTTTGAATTGCCGTTACCACTTCGGGTGCACCTTCATTTTTATAAACGTTATGGTTGGCGTAAATCACCTCATGTCCTTCGCCGTGCAACAACCCAAGCGTATAACCGTGCATGAATTCGCTATCGGTTTTTAGATTCATCACCCCGTCTTTTTTCAATATTTTTTTGTAGCGTTGCAAAAACTCGGAATTTGTCATTCGGTGCTTGGTACGCTTGTATTTTATTTGCGGATCCGGGAAGGTAATCCAGATTTCATCTACTTCATTTTCGGCAAAACAATGCTCGATTAATTCAATCTGGGTGCGCAAAAAGGCCACGTTATGCATTCCATTCTCTACCGCCGTTTTAGCTCCCCGCCAAAATCGTGCCCCTTTGATGTCGATTCCGATAAAGTTTTTCTCCGGATAGCGATTCGCCAGTCCTACCGAATATTCACCCTTACCACAACCCAATTCCAAAACCAGCGGATGGTCGTTTTTAAAAAACTCTTTATTCCACTTGCCTTTCAACGGAAATTCATCGTTTACAACTTCTTCTCTTGTTGGCTGAAAAACATTATCAAATGTAGCGTTTTCCTTAAATCTTTTTAACTTATTTTTACTTCCCACGACTTTATTTAAAATTTTGGTAAAATTAAGGAAATATACCGCAATAAAAATAGTTTTACTTTGCAGTATTATTTCGCGGTCAAAAATAACCATTGCATTATAAATATTTGGTTATGAAACAGTTAAAAAAATCAATGCTTTCGGGTTTATAAAATGCAGAAAAAAAGAATTTTAGTTGCGCCTTTAAATTGGGGATTGGGTCATGCTACGCGATGCATTCCCATCATAAAAGCATTGGAAGAGAACGGCTTTGAACCCGTGATTGCTTCCGATGGGATTGCCCTGGCGTTGCTCAAAAAAGAATTTCCCGAATTAACCGCTCTGGAGCTTCCTTCGTATAAAATCCAATATGCACAAAACGGTGAAAATTTCAAATGGAAGCTTTTCAAACAGATTCCGAACATGTTCCGTGCTGTACGAAACGAGCAAAAGCAGGTGGAAAAATGGCTGACGAACTATCAGATTGACGGCATCATTTCCGACAACCGATTAGGCGTTCATTCCAAGAAAGTGCCTTCCGTTTTTATTACCCATCAATTGAATGTATTAACCGGGAATACATCTTGGTTTACCACTAAGATCCATCATTTGTTCATCAAAAAATTCGACATTTGTTGGGTTCCCGATGTGGCCGGAAAACCAAATTTATCGGGTAAACTGGGGCATTTGACCAAGACCAACCTCAACATAAAATATATCGGTCCGCTAAGTCGTTTGCATAAAAAACCCATGGAGGAAAAGTATGATTTGATGGTACTTTTATCCGGACCCGAACCCCAACGCACCCTTCTGGAAAACAAACTTCACGAAGAACTGAAAAACTACGACGGTAAAATCGTTTTCATTCGCGGTGTTGTGGAAAACGAACAGAAAATCACCTCGCGTTTTAACATTACGAGCTATAATTTCATGAATTCTTCGGAATTGGAAACGGCTTTCAACCAGAGTAAGATGATTTTATGCCGATCGGGTTACACTACCATTATGGATTTGGCGCAATTGGGTAAAAAAGCGTTTTTTATACCAACGCCCGGACAATACGAACAGGAATATCTGGCCAAAAAACTAAAGAAAAAAGGATTGGTTCCGTGCTGCAAACAAGACGATTTTAAAGCCGCACGTTTGCTTCAGGCGGATTTGTACAAAGGATTGCAAAATGTTGCTAAAGAAACCGTAACCTGGCAGGAATTATTTGGTCTTTTCGAGGGTAAATGAGAATTCGGAACCGAAACCGTGCTTGCTTTCCACGTAAATTTTCTCGTTGTGCGCTTCAATAATATGTTTTACGATAGACAGCCCTAAACCGGAACCGCCTTCGGAACGCGCTCCGCTTTTATCGACTCTGAAAAAACGTTCAAACAAACGCGGAATGTATTTTTTCTGAATTCCTTCACCGTTATCGGTCACGCGTACAATCACTTTATTGTTCACCAAATCTTCAATACTTACTTCAGTCGTTCCGTTTTCTTTTCCGTATTTAATGGAATTCATAATCAGATTCGTGAGCACTTGTTCGATTTTCTCCTGATCGGCAAAAACCATAATCGGCTTGGTGTATTTCATGTCAAACATGAGCATGATGTTCTTTTCATCGGCCTTCATTTCCAGCAAATCAAAAACACTCTGCACCACATCCACGATATTAAACTCAGACAGTTTTAAATTCAGATCGCCGGTTTCCAGTTTGGTGATCATGTCTAAATCCTTCACGATATAAATCAAACGTTCCACTCCTTTTTCGGCACGCTCCAAATATTTTTTGCGAATGGTTTTATCGTTCATCGCGCCGTCCAACAAGGTAGAAAGATAGCCCTGAACGGTAAACAAAGGCGTTTTCAATTCATGTGAAACATTTCCCAAAAACTCTCTTCGGTATTCCTCGCGGACTTTAAGTGACTCAATTTCTATTTTTTTCTCTTTGGCAAACTTCTGAACATCCTGCGTTAAGGTTGCCATGTCGGTAGTAATCGGCTGGCTTCGCAAAGTAGTGGAATCCAACAGCGAAACATCATCGTAGATTTTTTTCACTCTTTTATAGATGAATTTCTCTACGCGGTATTGCAGTACAAAAAACGAAAAGGCTAAGGTTGCCAATCCGAAAAGAGCAATAAACTGATAGTTGATTTCAAAAAAAAAGTACAATAAAATAGCCGTAAAACCCGTCGCAAACAAGGATATGTAAAACGATGACTTTACGGCAAATTTGTATGATTTCTTGAAATTGATACTCATTTACAATTCCAGCTTATAGCCTACTCCTTTAATGGTTTTAAACAAATCGTCGCCGATTTTTTCTCTTAATTTTCGGATGTGTACGTCGATGGTTCTTCCACCCACAACCACTTCATTGCCCCAAACCTTGTCTAGAATTTCTTCGCGTTTGAATACTTTTCCGGGTTTGGAAGCCAACAGATAGAACAACTCGAATTCTTTTCGCGGCAAAATGATTTCTTTTCCGCTGCTGATGATTTTATATTCTTCGCGATTGATTTCAATTTCTCCGATTTTTAAAACATCCGATTTTTGTTCGTCTTCCTTCAGTCTTCTTAACAATGCCTTTACCTTACTTACCAGTAATTTCGGCTTGATCGGTTTGGCTATATAGTCGTCGGCTCCGGCATCAAAACCGGCAACCTGGGAATAATCTTCGCTTCTGGCAGTTAAAAAAGTAATGATTACATTGGCCAGTTCGGGAATTTTACGAATGTTTTCACAAGCTTCCATCCCATCCATTTCCGGCATCATCACATCCATAATAATAAGATGCGGCAGTTCTTTTTTGGCTTTGGCAATCGCTTCCTTACCATTTGTCGCCGTTACAATCTGATATCCTTCCTGAGAGAGGTTGTAGCCTACAATTTCCAGAATATCCTGTTCGTCATCAACCAATAAAATCTTAATGTCTTTCTTTTTCATAAATGGACACTGTTATGTGTTTTCGGGTTGTAAAGGTAAAGATAATACAAATCGTTGAACATTGCATTCTGCGTGTTAACGATTATTTAATGTCTTAACAATTTAGTAATAAAAGCCAAACAAAAGCATAACAGCCGAGTAACTTCAAGTTAACCTTACCGGAGTTCCTTTGCAGCAAAATTAAATAACACAACGATGAAACTTAAATTTTTAGTAACAGCATTTTTATTTACCCTGGTTGCATTTGCACAAAAGGGCACTGTTACAGGAACCATTACGGACAAAGACATGAATAATGAAGCGCTGTCTTTTGCCACTGTAATGATTAAAGGAACCACTATTGGAGTAAATACCGACGAACAGGGAAAATACTCCTTATCCGTGCCGGAAGGAAACCATGTTTTGGTTATTTCTTTCTTAGGGTACGAAAGTATTGAAATTCCATTTGCTATTAAAGCGGACGAAACAAAAATTATCGATCAGGGATTGGGCTCGAAAGGCGTTGAACTACAAGACGTAATAATTAAAGTAGAACAAAGCCGACAAAAAGAGTCCGCTCTTTTGGTGGAACAGAAAAAAGCGGTAGATATCAAACAAACCATCGGAGCTCAGGAACTTTCGAGAAAAGGAGTAAGTGATGTAGCTACTGCGGTAACAAAAACCACCGGTATCACCAAACAGGAAGGTTCCGGAAATATTTATGTGAGAGGATTGGGCGATCGTTACAACTCTACAACCATGAACGGATTGCCGATTCCGTCCAACGATCCTGAAAAGAAAAACATTAACCTGGAAATTTTCCCTACTGATATCGTGGAATTGGTTTCCATTGATAAAGTGTATAACGGAAAAATGTTCGGTGATTTTGGTGGTGGTAACGTAGATATCGTTTCCAAAGACTTTAAAGGAAAAAGCTATTTAAAAGTAGACATGTCCACGAGCGCCAACACTAATGCCGTATCGGAAAAGAACTTTACGCTTCAGAAAGGATACAGCGCATTCGGATTCAGCAACCCAAGCAATCCATCTACTATCAAAACCTACGAATTCAACACCCTACAAATGGAAGGGAAATCGCCTTATTCCGGTTCTTTCGGACTATCCGGCGGTAAATCATTCAATATCGGATCGGAAGGCAAACTAAGCTTCTTCGCTACCGGATCGTTCGGAAACGAATACACTTCAAAACAAAACGGAATCGCTAAAAATGGGGTTAACGGCGATGCGAGTTTGATCAACAAAAACTTTGAAAGCTATTCTTCCATCGGATACAACACCAATACAACCGGTTTGGCGAACATCGGATATAAAATCAACAGAAACCACAAAGTTAGTTTTAACTCGATTTTCATCAATTCATCAAGCCAGACCAAAAGCGAATACTTCGGTTATGTTGCTGATTTAGCCAACGACGGCAATGGTTTGATTCGTCGTATGCAATATGAAAAGAACACTTTGTTTATCAATCAGTTGTTAGGTGAACACACTTTTAGCGACAGAATAAAAGCGACTTGGGGCTTGGGCAGAAACACTATTGATGGTGATATGCCGGACCGTGTTACCAACACGTTTATCAAAACCAATGACCAATATCAGATTCCTTCGCAGTCCCGTCCGGACAACAACCGTTATTTCCAAAGACTAACTGAAGAAGAAAATGTAGCAAACGTTGCGATTGATTACAAGTTCAAAAAAGATGCCAACGGCGACTTTAGAGGAAAATTAACAGCAGGTTACAACGGACGCTCGAAAAGCAGAACGTTTAAAGCCACTCAATTCAATTTAAAATCGAAATACCCTTACAACAGTATGTTTGTAGATCCTAATAATCTGGATACTTTCTACAACCAACAGAACTATGAAGCCGGTTATTTTGAAATTTTCACCTACACCGGAGGAAAAGACGACACCAACGCTTTATTTCCGCAAAAATATACGGGAGACCAATACATTCACGGCGGGTTTTTAACATCGGAATATAAATTCAGTGAGAAATTAACAGCTTCATTAAATTTAAGAACCGAATCAATTTATCAGAAAGTAAAATGGAAAACCCAATTGGATCCGATTGGCGACAAAGACGATTTCGACAAAATGGCTTTTTTACCAAGTTTGATTATGAAATATGAATTAAACGAAAAACAAAACCTGCGTTTTGGTGCCAGCAAAACTTACACTTTACCACAGTTTAAGGAAAGAGCCTTGTTCGTATACGAAGACGTTACCGAGGTAAAAATCGGAAACCCGTATTTGTATCCTTCCGATAATTACAACATCGATCTTAAATGGGAAATGTTCCCTAAGTCGGAAGAAATTATTTCGGTTGGCGCTTTCGGAAAATACATTCTGAATCCGATTAACGAAATCACCATTGCTTCACCAACCAATGATATTTCTTATGTAAATACCGGAAACAAAGGTTATGTTGCCGGAATCGAAGCCGAATACAGAAAAGTTTTATTCGACACCGGTGAAAACAACACCCGAAAAATCACCGCCGGATTGAACGCTTCTTACATGTATACGACTCAGGATTTGAGTGGTAATAAGGTTGCCACTGAAACCCGCTATAAGGTTAACTTCTCTAAAGATAAAGCCGCGTTCACCGGAGCTTCTCCTTTATTGTTAAATGCCGACATCTCCTTCTTAAAAGAATGGAACGATAAAAACAATAACCTTTCTGCTACTTTAGCCTACTCGTATTTCTCTGACAGGCTGTATGCCATCGGAACAAATTACAGAGGCGATCAGGTAGACAAAGCGGTGGGTTCACTGGACTTCATCCTTAAATCCAAATTAAACAAAAACCTGGGATTGGGAATTAACGCCAAAAACCTTCTAAACCCTAAAATCCGAAGAGTACAGGAAAACGATAATGGCGATGTTACGCTATTGTCCTACACTAAAGGACTTAATTTAAGTTTAGGACTATCCTATCAATTCTAAAACACAAAACAGAGCGGCAGGAGTCGCTCTGTTTTTTCATACAAGTCTTTAATATTAAGCGACTAACATTAACTTAATATTGAAATGCGCTTAATTTAAACAAACGTTCATACAGCCTTAACGCAATTGAAATTAGTATTAAGCAACTTTGCCTCATCAAACATAACTATTAAATTAATCAAGAAAATGAAAAAATCATTCTTAAAATTATTCGGTCTTTTCGCAATGTCGGCGGCCGTATTAACAAGCTGTACGAAATCAGAAGATGACGAGCCAACACCTCCTTCCTCTTCTTTTGTTGCAGATGCTAACAATTTTCAAGGAACCATAACAGACGGAACCGTTACTTTAAATGCCGGTTTGATTTACAAATTAACCGGTAAAATTCAGGTAAACAATGGTGCAACCTTAACCATTCCTGCAGGAACAAGAATTGAAGGAATGAACGGAACAAGTTCTTATATTGCCATAGCACAAGGCGGAAAAATAAATGTTTTGGGTACTGCGGCAAGTCCGGTAATATTCACAAGCGGAAAAACCACCAAAGCAGCCGGTGACTGGGGAGGATTGGTAATTTGCGGAAAAGCTCCTATTAATGTAGGTACAGTTACAGCACAATCTGAAGTAGCTGATTTAACTTATGGAGGTACCATCGCCAATGATAATTCCGGTTCAATCGAATATTTGAGAATTGAATATGCAGGTGCCGCTTTTAATGCTACAAAAGAATTCAACGGAATTTCGTTCTTCGGAGTAGGTTCAGGAACAACCGTTTCTAACGTAGAAGCGTATCACGGCGCTGATGACGGTTTTGAATTCTTCGGTGGAACCGTAAATACCTCAAACATGATTGCTATCGGGAACGAAGACGATCAGTTTGACTGGACAGAAGGTTGGAACGGAACCAACACGAACTGGTACGGAAAATTAGATTTCGGAAAAGGAAACAGAGGAATTGAAGCCGACAACTACGAATTCAACTTCACCGCTTCTCCGAACTCAAACCCAACCATCTCTAATTTAACCTTAGTAGGACCTGGAAGTGCTGCTGATGGCGTAATTTATGGTGAAAACCAAGGACTTAAACTAAGAAGAGGAACTAAAGGAATATTCACAAATGTAGTTTTAGCCAATTGGAAAACAGGTTTTGATGTAGAGCATGACGAATGTATTGCAGCGGTTACTGCCTTAACATTGAAAGCTACTGATGTTAACTATACTTCAGATGTTGCTACAAAAACAAAAGGAAAAAACACCGACGCAACACCTGCTGATGTTACTGCCATGGCAACAGAATCGGCTTCAGCAACAGGCGCAGGTAACGGAACAGCAGCGCCAATATGGGCTGCACAATGGTCGGTAGGTTTCTAATTGACAACCGATTAAAATCAAATAAACCAAACAAAAAACGCTCTTTATGTTAAGAGCGTTTTTTTTGGCATAAACTTTGAAATATTTTTTTTATATTTACACAATATTAGTTCACATGAAGAAAAATTACTTTTATATTATTCTTATCGCGCTTTCCTTATTTTCACTGACCGCTTCGGCTCAGGAAGGTAAAAGTGGCGTTGTGGGCAAAACTCAGGAAAGCACTATTGAAGGGCTAAGCATCTATCCTAACCCAACCAATGGCGATAAAATTTATATCGTTTCCAAACTGGCACTTGAAAAAGAAATCGAAATTTTTGATGTTCTGGGCAAGCGCATCCTCCAAACTACCCTTAGTTCCAAAGAACTGAATATTGGCAACCTTAATGCCGGTGTTTACATTATCAAAATCAGAGAAGGAGAAGCTTCGGCTACCAGAAAGCTGATTGTGAAATAATTACATTTTCAGTCGTTCATCGATTTAATCTTAAATTTACATAGAAAAGTTTTACATTTTGTAAATACTGCTTATCTTTGTCGTCCAATTTTTAAAATTCATTCACATGAAAAAAATTTACGCTTTATTGTTAACCTTAACAGTTAGCACACTTTCTTTCGGACAGACCTTCTATTCGGAAAACATGGGAGTCCCTACTGGAACCACAACAATTGCGGCATATTCTACAGGAACCGCTCCTGCCACTTTTCAAAATTCAGCACCAATTGCTTATTCAGGCACAGGAACTGCTAGAGCAACATCTGTTTCTTCAGGTTATACAGGAGCATCCGGTGGTGGAAATATATTCCTAACCGTAGCTTCTTCCGTAGGCCAGTACATACAAATTGACGGCCTTAACACTTCTACACACAGTGCTGCAAATATTCAATTATCTTTTGGATATTTAACCAACACTACCACGACACATCTTGTAGTAGAACAAAGTACGAATGGCGGAACAAGCTGGACACCAATAACTTATACACAGAACGCTAATACATCTTGGAATTTAGTAACCGTAACCGGAGGACAAATCCCTTCATCAACAACATTATCGTTACGATTTACAAATCCTTCTACCACTACCGCTCAAATGCGTCTTGATGATGTAAAACTAACTGACGTTTCTTCATCATGTAGTTTAGCTCCTGGCACACCAACAACACTATGTAATACCAGCACTATTGCATTAGACACGTACAAAGTAACAATTCCTTATGTAGGTGCCGGAAATGCAACTTATACCGTATCTGCTTCAGCAGGAACCGTTGGAGGCGACAACCCTACATCTGTAGTAGCCGGAAACATCGTTATTGATGGCGTTCCTGAAAACACAGACATCACTGTTACCATTACAGGAGGAACTTGTAATTTTTCAATTCCAATTACATCCCCACATTGTATAGAACCAAACGCTTTACCTTACAATGAGCCTTTCAACTATACTCCAGGTACTGCTTTAGGCGCTTCTCAAATGTGGACAATAGACAACACCGGTGATAACATCCTTGCTGTTTCAGGAAACTTATCTTACACAGGAATAACATCTACAGGTAACTCTGTTAGTTTTGTTGGAACAGGTGCTGAGGCAAGAACACCGTTAACACCTACAACCTCTGGAACAATATATGCATCATTTATCATCAACATCACCGACATTTCGAATGTTGTAAATGATTTAACAGATATTACTTATTTTGCCTTATTTAACGATAACGGAACTGGAAGCACTACCGCAAGAGTATGGTTGAGAAGAAACGGAACACAATTCCAATATGGTTTATCCACAACAACCAGTACCACAAACATTGTTTGGTCATCTAACTTATACAATCCGGGATCTATACAGTATTTATCACTAGGTTTCGACTTTGCAACCGGAGCATTAACACTAATAGAAAACCCTACAATTGGAGGCAGCGCAGCACCTTCAGTTCAAGTTACCTTAGCAGCACCACCTACTACAATCGGAGGCTTTATGCTACGTCAGGATTCAAATAACACTACTCCAACAATCAATATTGATGAATTAAGAATTGCTGCAACTCCTAACTTCACATTAGGAACAACAAGCTTCAACAACATTTCAGGTTTGAACGTTTACCCTAACCCGGCTAACGATTTCTTACACATCACTACTTCAGCTAACGGCGTGAAAACTGTAACGATTTATGATGTAGTTGGAAAACAGGTTTTAAACACTACCACTGCAAATGAAGTAATCAACGTTTCTTCGTTAAATGCAGGTATTTATATGGTTAAAATTACTGAAGAAGGAAAAACAGCTACCAGAAAATTAGTTATCAAATAATTCTTTTTTTACCCTATACAAAAAGCATCAACGAAAGTTGGTGCTTTTTTTGTTTTAACAGAAAATTAATTTTTTGTTATATCTTATTTTACAACAATCTGTAACTTTTTTTTTGTTAATTTTATACAAAACAAATCATAAAACAACATGAAAACAAAATTTTTAACTACAGCTCTTTTAGGATTAATCACTCTTTTATCAAACGCGCAAAATGTTCAATCTAATGCTTTAGCAACTAGTGGAGGCTTACAAGCAGGCACAACGATTACTGGGGGAGGCAATACATTTTATGGTTATTATGCAGGAGGAAATTCTACGGGTAATAGCAATACATTTATTGGATATACTGCCGGAGGCGATTGCACTGGTAATGAGAACGTTATAATTGGCTGGAATGCAGGAACAACTCATGGCAACAACAATATTTTTATTGGAGCCAATAGCGCTCCTGAAGGCGGAGAAAATTCTTCTGGAAATGTTTTTATCGGTCAGAGTTCAGGTTTTTCTGAATTTGGGGACAACAAATTAATCATTGCAAATAACGAAGAAAAAAAACTAATTTGGGGTGATTTTTTAGAAAACAAACTAAAATTCAATGCAAAAGTTGGAGTTGGTTATGGCTTTGGTAATTATCCAAGTACAGCTGGAGGTACAAGTTTAGCGAATTATAATCTGTTTGTAAAAGGAGGGATTTTAGCTGAAGAAATTCGTGTAAATCTACAATCCTCTTGGGCAGACTATGTATTTGATAAAAACTATAAATTGCCAGCTATTGAAGAAATAGAAAAATATATTTCCGAAAAAGGTCACTTACCAAATGTGCCATCAGCACAAAAAGTAAAAGAAGAAGGGATTGAACTTGGAGAAATGGCTAAAATCCAACAGGAAAAAATTGAAGAATTAACTCTTTACATTATTGAGCAAAATAAAATAAATAAAAAGCAAAATGATGAAATTGAAGAGTTAAAAAAAATGATACTTGAAATATCTCAAAAAAAATAGTCTGATGATTTAATGTATAATTGACCCTAAATGGTTTATTAAATAATTAAAACATTATAAACATCAAATCACAACAAGATGAAAATATTAAAATTCTTATTTTGTTTATTGCTTATTTTACCTTTGAAAGGGTTTAACCAAACAACAAACACAATATACCAAGGAAACGATGCTAGCATTGAGATATTCATAGTTTCTCAAGGATTCACCAGCAACTCAATGTCAAATTTCGACACTTTTGTAACATCTTTTATCAATGATATGTTCGGTGACCCAAGTAATTCAGCAATATATCCGGGCACCCCGCCTTTCAATGTTCTCCGTGAAAAATTCAAAGTAACAACCGTAAAGGTTCTTTCAACGACTGAAGGAGTCCCGTTTGCCTATTTTCAACATTCAGGCAGCGGCAACCCTTCATCAGCATATTTTTGTAATGGCAGTAGCTACAATTCCTCAACAAGTAACATAAGTGTTTACAATGATTTCAAAACACGTATGGATAATTTAACTGCCACATTGCCAAACTATAATAGCAATTCATTGCTTATCGCCTATTTTAACAATGACTATTATACTGGTGGAGGTGGAAAATACACATTTGTTTCGAGGTTTTGCGGCAACAATTTAATGCGTAGTGTTATAAAACACGAATTAGGACACACATTAGGTGTTGTTGGAGACGAATATAATCAAACTTACGGAGCTAATGTTACCCCAAGTAGTTATCCTATTTTTTTTGATAGAAATATCACAGACAAAACAACCCCAAGTCAAGCACCTTGGGCTTATTTAATTAACCAAAACACCACTTGTGTAAATACCTCAAATTGCAATGTTAGCTTATTTTTAGGCGCCAATTATACCAATACTGGCTGGTATCGTTCCGAACAAGAATGCATAATGAAAACCGTAGGTACTGGAATAAAATTTTGTCATACGTGTGAAGATATATTGAGAGAAACCATTCTTAAATATGATTGTCATCAAACAGAGAATATTACGGAGAATTTTATCAACAAACATCAATATATGCTTCATTTGAGGAAATCATCAAATCTTTTAACTTCGACTTCTAATATTGGAAATGACATTTCGGTGAAATTCACTTCACAAAACACTGTTATACTTTACAATGGATTCACAGCTATGAATGGCTCGGATTTTACCGCATCAATAGGTCCTTGTTCGTATTTTGACATAACAAACAATGAACGGTTATCAAATCAAAACGATTACATCCCAACTTTCCCTTTAGAGCTAATAAATTTCTCAAAAGTTAGCGAAAATTTAAAAGATACAATTGAAATAGATGAGCAAGAAAACAACATCTCCGGATTAAACATCTACCCTAACCCGGCTAACGATTTCTTACACATCATTACTTCAGCTAACGGCGTGAAAACTGTAACGATTTATGATGTGGTTGGAAAACAGGTTTTAAACACTACCACTGCAAACGAAGTAATCAACGTTTCTTCATTAAACGCTGGTATTTATATGGTTAAAATTACTGAAGAAGGAAAAACAGCTACTAGAAAATTAGTTATCAAATAATTCCTTTTTTACCTTATACAAAAAGCATCAACGAAAGTTGGTGCTTTTTTATTTTTGTACATTTGTACCATGTTATCGACGTCCGACATTTTCCACATCGCTTCTAAAAAAGAGTTTGAAAAAATCACGCTCAAGGTCTTTCGTTACCAATACGATAACAACTTAGTATATCAAAACTTTTGCAACTTACTGAAGAAGAACAAAACAAACGTAAAATCGATTTCCGAAATCCCGTTTTTACCGATTCAGTTTTTCAAAACGCATGAGGTTATAAGCTCCACGGCACCGGTTCAGATTACCTTCACCAGCAGCGGAACCACAGGGATGACTACCAGCCGTCATTTGGTAACCGATTTGAATTTCTACGAACAAAGTTTCCGATTGGGGTTTTCGCAATTTTACGGTAACATTGAAGATTACGTGGTTTTAGCATTGCTCCCCTCGTATCTGGAAAGAGAAGGCTCGTCGCTAATTTATATGGCAGAAGATCTAATCAAAAGCTCCAACCATCCGGAAAGTGGCTTCTATTTGCACAATTACGACGAACTCATTGAAAAACTGATTGCTCTGGACAACTCCGGACAAAATGTGATTCTACTTGGCGTTACTTATGCATTATTGGATTTGATTGAAAAGCAAGATTTCCATCTGAAAAACACCATCATCATGGAAACCGGCGGCATGAAAGGTAAACGCAGGGAAATCATCCGCGAGGAATTACACAATCTGCTTTGCAAAGGTTTTGGCGTTTCCAAAATTCATTCCGAATACGGCATGACCGAACTATTATCACAAGCCTATTCCTTAGGCGACGGTATTTTCGAATGTCCGCCCTGGATGGAAATTCTCATCCGCGACACCGAAGACGCTTTAAGTTATGTAGCCGAAGGAAAAACCGGTGGCATTAATGTAATTGACTTGGCCAATATCAATTCGTGTTCCTTTATCGCCACGCAGGATTTGGGCAAAAAAAATCCCAACCATTCTTTCGAAGTGCTGGGACGTTTTGACAATTCCGATATTCGCGGTTGCAACCTGATGGTTATTTAACCTTGATTACGTAATAATTTTTCTTTCCTTTCTGTAACAGCAAAAACTGATTGTTAATCAAATCCTCTTTCGTAATTATTCGGTCTTCTCCGACTTTCTCTTTATTCAAAGAAATGGAATTTTGTTTCAACTCTCTGCGAGCATCGCTATTGGAAGCCAAGAAGTTTGTTTTGGCGGCCAATGCAGCAATCATATCCAAACCTTCATTTACTTCTTCCATCGAAATTTCTGCTTGAGGCACACCGTCAAATACTTCTAAAAACGTTTTTTCATCCAACTTTTTCAGTTCCTCCATCGACGGACTAAAGAAAGCACTGGAAGCAGCAATTGCATTTTCCAAATCTGCTGCAGAATGCACCATTACGGTAATTTCTTCCGCCAAACGTTTTTGCAACACTCTTAAATGAGGCGCTTCGTTATGTTCGACAATTAATTTTTCAATCGTTTCTTTGTCCAAGAAGGTGAAAATCTTAATGTATTTTTCAGCATCAACATCCGAAGTATTCAACCAGTATTGATAGAATTTGTAAGGTGACGTTCTTTCTGCTTCCAACCAAATGTTTCCGCCTTCCGATTTCCCGAATTTCGTTCCATCAGCTTTGGTAATCAACGGACAAGTTAACGCATAGGCTTTTCCACCCTCAATTCGACGCACCAATTCCGTACCCGTGGTAATGTTTCCCCATTGGTCGCTTCCTCCCATTTGCAGCGTACATTTTTTAGCACGGTACAAATGTAAAAAGTCGTATCCCTGAACCAATTGGTAGGTAAACTCCGTAAACGACATTCCTTCCGAAGTTTCTCCGGTTAATCGTTTCTTCACCGAATCTTTCGCCATCATGTAGTTTACCGTAATGTGTTTTCCCACATCGCGAATAAAATCCAAAAACGAAAACTCCTTCATCCAATCGTAATTGTTCACCAATTCGGCAGCGTTTGGCGCATCGGAAGTAAAATCTAAGAATCGTGCCAACTGCCCTTTAATCGCCTCCTGATTGTGACGCAAAGTAGCCTCATCCAACAAATTTCTTTCGTTCGATTTTCCGGACGGATCACCAATCATTCCGGTTGCTCCGCCTACAAGCGCTAATGGTTTATGACCGCTTAATTGAAAATGTTTCAACAACATTACTCCAACCAAGTGCCCTATATGCAATGAATCGGCGGTTGGATCAATCCCCACATACGCCACACGCATCTGCTCCATCAAATGTTCTTCGGTGCCTGGCATTACGTCGTGGAGCATTCCTCTCCAAGTCACTTCTTCAATAAAATTTTTCATGTCTGTATTCAATTTGCACAAAGATAAACAGAATTAGGAATTAGGAATTAGGAATTAGGAATTTTTGAAACGAATCCTTCCGGAAATACCGGCAATTCATTTCGCTGATTTGTTTCAAACCTGCGTTTCGGTTAATCAAAACTAAAAAATCAAACCCAGTATTTTTGCAATCAAAAAAAAGGCAATTCCTAATTCATAATTCGTAATTTCGCCATATGATATTAGTTACAGGCGGAACCGGTTTGGTAGGAGCACATCTTCTGCTGCATTTACTTCAGAAAAATGAAGCGGTTCGCGCTATTTACCGTTCGGAGAAAGCCATCGAAAAAACCAAAAACCTTTTTCGTTCGGAAAACCAAATGGATTTGTTTGAAAAAATCGAATGGATGGAAGCCGATATCACCGACATTCCCGCGTTGGAAAAAGCTTTCCAAAACGTTACAAAGGTTTACCATTGTGCCGCACTGATTTCGTTTGACACGAATGACGAAGCTTTTTTAAGAAAAGTAAACATAGAAGGCACGGCCAATGTGGTAAATTGCTGTATCGATTTCAAGGTCAAAAAACTATGCCATGTAAGCTCCATTGCCGCTTTGGGCGATGTAAAAGAAGGCGAAACCGTCATTACGGAAGAAACCGAATGGAATCCGGAGAAAAACCACGGCGATTATACCTTAACCAAATACGGCGCCGAAACGGAAGTCTGGAGAGGCTCGCAGGAAGGTTTGGAAGTCGTAATTGTAAATCCGGGGGTTATTTTCGGCAAAGGATTCGGAACAGCCGGAAGCGGGGAACTTCTGCAGAAAATTCAAAAAGGTTTTCCTTTCTACACCAAAGGCTCTACCGGAATTACCGCCGTTGACGATGTGGTGAAAATCATGATTCAACTGATGAACAGCTCCATTTCAGGAGAACGGTTTACCATCGTCTCAGAAAACATCATCCTTCAGGATTTACTGAATACTATTGCCGATGCCATGCACAAAAAAAGGCCTTACATTTACGCAAGACCTTTTTTAACTTCTTTATATTGGCGTGTGGACTGGTTGTTTTCCAAATTGTTTTTCAAAAAACAAAAGTTTACCAGAGCCACTTCAAAATCTTCACATTCCACCGAAATATATGATAATTCCAAAGTAATCAATACTTTGAATTTCAACTTTCAGCCCATGAAAGAATACCTCACTACTGTATCGCAGGCATTTCAGAAGGCGCAATAGATTTACCGGTTTCTTTCAACGATTGCTGATTCAACTCTTCTTTTTTAGCCATAATGCGCTCGGAAACTTTCTTAAACAACTTCTGGTAATTGTGCGCATCAGACGCATAGTAACGATTGCTTTGCGCAAAAGACGTACTGTCGATATGATACTTATTGTATATCATTTTATTTACCTTGATGTCATTCTGTAAAAAAAACAACGGATTGTTGGATTCGGCCGACTGCATTATAGCCAAATCATACAAAATATCCTCCATGACCTCTTTATCGATGAGATTTTCCGGCTTTTCCACGGCTTTTTTTCCACAACTGAAAACGGCAAACACAATAAATACTAAGGCTATTTTTTTCATACTATCTTTCAAATAATAAACGTTGTCCGAAACGGGCTTCCTTTACTTTGGCATTGGCATACACTAATTGTCCGTTTACAAAAGTATGCGAAATTCGTGATTTAAAATTCGTGCCCTCCAAAGGCGACCAACCGCATTTGTATAAAATATTATCTTTATTTACCGTCCAAGGCAAAGCCGTGTTAACAATAGCCAAATCAGCATAATAGCCTTCACGGATGAAACCACGTTTTTCGATTTTGAAAATTTTGGCCGGATTGTGTGCCATTTTTTCCACGATTTTCTCCACAGAAATTTTACCCTGCAAATGCGCTTCAAACATGGCTACCACCGAATGCTGTACCAAGGGTCCGCCCGATGGCGCGCTGGTATACGGATTCTGTTTTTCTTCCCAGGTATGCGGCGCATGATCGGTTGCGATAACATCGATTCGGTCATCCAGTAAAGCTTTCCAAAGTCCGTCTTTGTCCGCTTGCGTTTTTACCGCCGGATTCCATTTAATTAAAGTACCTTTCGTTTCGTAATCGGCATCGGTAAACCAAAGATGGTGCACACAAACTTCAGCGGTTATTTTTTTATCTTCCAACGGAATCTTATTGGTAAACAAATCAGTTTCTTTTGCGGTGGAAACATGAAAAATATGCAAACGTGCTCCTGTTTTCTTCGCCAGCGCAATCGCTTTTGAAGACGACAGATAACACGCTTCTTCACTTCGAATCAAATGATGAAATTTCATTGGAATATTGTCGCCATATTCCGCTTTGTATCGCTCCAGATTCGTTTTAATGGTTGCCTCATCTTCACAATGCACCGCAATTAACATTGGTGTACTGGAGAAAATTTTCTCCAAAACCTCTTCGTTATCCACTAACATATTTCCGGTTGACGAACCCAAGAACAATTTGATTCCGGCCACATTACGCGGATTGGTTTTCAAAACTTCTTCTAAATTATCATTCGTCCCCCCCATCATAAACGAATAATTCGCATAGGAAGTACCGGAAGCAATTTCATATTTCTGCTCCAACAATTCCTGCGTAACGGCATTGGGAACGGTATTGGGTTGTTCGATAAACGAAGTTACCCCACCGGCAACGGCAGCACGCGATTCGGACGCGATATCTCCTTTGTGTGTCAAGCCCGGCTCACGAAAATGCACCTGATCGTCGATGGCGCCGGGAATCAGATAATTCCCTTCCGCATCAATAACCTGGGAAATGGAAGACTTGTGACTGATATCGGTTCCGATTTCCTTAATGAATTCGCCTTCTATCAGCACATCGCCTTCAAAAATTACCCCTTCATTTACAATCTTCGCATTCTTAATTAACGTTGAATTCATTCTGTTATAATGTATTGAATATTTTTTTTAATCGTAATGTAATCACCCCAAATATTGCCTCCTTGATGATGGCGTTGCTCATCTTGGACTGCCCTTTGGTTCGGTCCGTAAAAATAATCGGCACTTCGACAATTTTGAAATTATTGACAAATGTTCGGTATTTCATCTCAATCTGAAACGCATACCCAATGAATTTTATCTTATCCAGATTGATCGTTTCCAACACTTTTCGTTTGTAACACACAAAACCGGCCGTAGCATCATGAATTTTCATGCCCATGATAAAATCAACATACACCGAAGCAAAATACGACATCAGCACACGGTTGAGTGGCCAATTCACCACATTTACCCCGGTTACGTATCGGGATCCGATTGCCATATCAGCCCCGTTTACACAAGCCTCGTGCAAACGTTCCAAATCTTTGGGATTATGGGAAAAATCGGCATCCATTTCGAAAATATAATCGAAATTATTCTGCAAAGCCCATTTGAAACCGTGAACGTATGCTGTACCCAAACCGGATTTTTTTGTACGGTTTTCAAGATGCAGGCGTTCCGGAAATTCCCGCTGTAATTCCACCACCTTCTGAGCTGTTCCGTCTGGCGAATTATCATCTACAATTAAAACATGGAAAGATGTACTCAGCGCAAATACGGCCCGAACAATACTTTCAATGTTTTCTATTTCGTTATAAGTAGGAATAATTACTACACCTTGGCTCATTTTACTCTAAATTTACGTGCAAAAATACGTTATTTCTAACGGTGGAATCACAATAAAATTATAATAAATTTTCCAACTAATCGTGATTTTACCATTCCAGAGTGCCGTTTCAATCCGACGGCCCGGCTTATTTCTGCCGCACATTGAAACAAGATGTTCAATTCATGTTAAAAATTAGTATTTTTACCTCCGCTATGATGGATTTAATTTTTAACGAGAGAATAACTGAAAACAAAGACTGGGCAACGATACTGTTTGTCCTGTGTTTTACGCTGATTGCCATCAATCGCGCCGTTTTTGAAGTTCGTTTCGCCGAATTCATCAGAATTGCAGTATCCGACAAATACCTGAAGATATACCGGGACAGCGGCAACATGAAAAGCTGGTTTACCATCTCCATGTTTATCGTTCAACTGATTTCGTTTGCTTTTTTAATTCAGATAACCCTGGCGTATTTCGGACTGACCACTAAAACCAATTGGATTTCCTATATTCAGATTATCACCCTATTAGGCGTGTTCATTCTTTCGAAATATTTAGTGGAAAAAATTATCGCCACCACTTTTAACATTGAAGATTTTAACGAACAGTTTAATTTACAGAAAGTTAATTACCGAACTTACATAGGTTTATTGGTTCTTCCTATTAACGTTCTGCTATTTTACAATGATTTCTTATCAAAAACACTGCTTCTTGTAATAATTTCTATTATTTTGATAATTAACATCCTAACATATTTCTTTTCTTTGAAGAATTATCAAAACTTAATTCTAAGTAAGTTCTTTTATTTTATTTTGTATCTTTGCACTCTTGAAATAGCGCCCTATTATTTCATGTACTATTGGTTTACAAAAAGTTAGAATAATTGATTTTCTTTAAAATATGAAAGTGAAAACTATCTTGGTTTCGCAACCAGAGCCTAAAGTGGAAAATTCACCATACTTTGAACTTCAGCAAAAACTGAAAATAAAAGTTGACTTTAGGCCTTTTATTCACGTAGAGGGCGTTTCGGCCAAAGAAGTCCGCGCACAAAAAATCGACCTGAACAATTTTACGGCCATCATTCTTACCAGCAAAAACTCGGTAGATCATTTCTTCAGAGTAGCCGAAGAGATGCGCTACAAAGTACCGGAAGATTTAAAATATTTCTGCCAATCGGAAGCCATCGCTTTCTATTTACAGAAATACGTGGTCTACAGAAAACGTAAAATTTATGTGGGCCAGAAAGACTTTGTCGATTTGTCGCCGCTAATCAAGAAATACAAGGACGAGAAATTCCTTTTACCGTCATCCGACCAATTGAATGCCGATATTCCGCAAACCTTAAACGGATTGAAGGTAAATTGGGTACCGGGAACGTTCTACAGAACTGTTATGAGCGACCTTTCTGATTTGAAAGACGTGTATTATGATGTTTTGGCATTTTTCAGTCCGACCGGAATCAAATCGTTGTTCAAAAACTTCCCTGATTTTGTTCAGAACAATACCAGAATTGCGGTTTTTGGAAGTACAACACAAAAAGAAGCACTGGAGCACGGTTTACGAGTGGACATTATGGCGCCAACGCCGGAAACCCCTTCCATGACCATGGCTTTGGAAAAATACATTATTAAAGCTAACAAAGAATCTAAGGACAAATAATATTACTTTTTATACTATTAAAGCAGCCAATCGGCTGCTTTTTTTATTCACTAACACAAAATTAACAGCAGATTAGCAGATTAAAAAAAACCAAATAATCAACAGCGGTAACTCTTTTAAAAGCTTAAAAACAGAATGCATTTGATTCCGGATAATAAAAAAATCCCAACCTTTCGATTGGGATTCTTCTTATTCTTATTTTCGATTACAACTGTGGTCCAGCAGCAACAAGGTTTTTACCTTCTTCATTGTCCGTATACTGAACGAAGTTTTTGATAAATCTTCCTGCTAAATCTTCTGCTTTTGTCGTCCATTCGGAAGCATTAGCATAGGTATTTCTCGGATCCAAAATTTCAGTATTTACACCTTCTAAAGCGGTTGGCACTTCCAAGTTGAACAAAGGAATGATTTGCGTATCGGCTTTTTCCAATGAACCGTCTAAGATTCTGTCGATAATCGCACGGGTATCTTTAATAGAAATACGTTTCCCTGTTCCGTTCCAGCCTGTATTTACCATATAAGCCGTTGCGTTGTGCTCTTCCATTTTCTTCACCAATTCTTCTCCATATTTTGTTGGGTGCAAGCACAAAAACGCTTTACCAAAACACGCTGAGAAGGTTGGCTCTGGTTGCGTAACACCTCTTTCTGTTCCTGCTAATTTAGCAGTAAAACCAGACAAGAAGTAATATTTCGTTTGCTCCGGAGTTAATTTAGAAACCGGCGGCATTACTCCGAAAGCATCTGCTGTTAAGAAGATTACTTTAGAAGCGTGACCTGCTTTGGAAACCGGTTTTACAATATTTTCGATATGATCAATCGGATACGAAACACGCGTGTTTTGTGTTACCGAACCGTCTTTGAAGTCAATTTTACCATTGGCATCCAAAGTAACGTTCTCCAACAATGCATTTCTCTTGATAGCTCCGTAGATATCCGGTTCGTTTTCTTTGCTTAAATCGATGGTTTTAGCATAACATCCGCCTTCGAAATTGAAAACCCCGTCGTTATCCCATCCGTGCTCGTCGTCTCCGATTAATTCACGTTTCGGATCGGTTGATAAAGTGGTTTTTCCTGTTCCGGATAATCCGAAGAACACCGCAACATCACCTTCTTTTCCTTTGTTGGCAGAACAGTGCATGGAAGCAATTCCTTTTAACGGAAGGTAGTAGTTCATCATCGAGAACAACCCTTTTTTCATTTCCCCACCGTACCACGTTCCTCCAATTAACTGGATTTTCTCGGTAAGATTGAAAGCCACATATACTTCCGAATTTAATCCGTGTGCCGCATAGTCTTTAAAACTGGTTTTAGAACCGTTCATTACAACGAAATCCGGTTCTCCAAAGTTTTCCAATTCCGCTTCTGTAGGACGGATGAACATGTTTTTCACGAAATGTGCCTGCCAGGCTACTTCCATAATAAAACGTACTTTTAAACGAGTATCTTCATTAGCGCCACAGAAAGCATCCACTACAAATAATCGTTTTCCTGAAAGTTGTTTTACCGTAGTCTCTTTTAAAGCATTCCAGGTATCTTGTGTAATGGGCTTGTTATCGTTTACTGCTTTTTCAGAAGTCCACCAAATCGTGTCTTTGGTAACGTCGTCTTTTACAATATATTTATCTTTAGGAGATCTTCCCGTGAATACACCAGTCATTACATTAACCGCGCCAAGTTCAGACAATTGTCCTTTCTCGTAACCTTCCAACGCAGGATTCAGCTCTTCATTATACAAGAAATCAAATGACGGATTGTAGACAATTTCAACTGTGTTATTAATTCCGTATTTCTCTAATGAAATTGTTTTGGTAACATTCATAATTAAAATGTGTTGTTTGTTTGTTTTTAAGAACGCAAAAATAAAAAATTTAATTTTAGATACGTTTTTTTTAACCAACTATTCTGCTTTTTTACCCAGAATTTTAGCAAAAAGCAGTACCCAGGCAGCAATCATCAACATCCCGCCAACCGGAGTAATCGGTCCTAAGAATTTCGCATTGATTAATGTAGCCGAAGCGGTTGCCAAAAGATATATCGATCCCGAAAAGAACAGTACGCCAATAACTACCAACCACAGGATTGTTTTCTTGGTTTTTTCAGCAATCAGGTTCGTCGTCCCTACAAAAAGCAAGAATAACGCATGATACATTTGATATTTAACGCCGGTTTCAAAAGTAACCAACTCGGCTTCACTTAAAATAGCTTTAAGTCCGTGAGCTCCGAAAGCTCCTAAAATAATTGCCACAGCTCCCATAAAAGCCGCAACTGCGATGATTTTCTTGTCCATAATTAAAAGTATGCCCAAAGGTAGCACAAAATTAAAAAGTTAAATAATAAAACTTATCTCGTTTTCTGCTTCCAAAGAATATAACAAATTCTTATTTTCGTGAACTTTTTAAAACAAACCTCATCATGAGAAATATTCTGATTATCGGAGCGGGTCGTTCGGCGTCTTCGCTTATTAAATACCTGTTGGAAAAATCGGAAAGTGAAAAACTGCACCTAACCATTGGCGATTTGTCTTTGGAATTGGCACAGAAAAAAACACAAAACCATAAAAATGCCACGGCAATTGCTTTAGACATCTTTAACGAAACCCAGCGCAAAGCAGAAATTCAAAAAGCAGACATCGTAATTTCAATGTTACCGGCGCATCTACATATTGAAGTTGCCAAAGACTGCATTACTTATAAAAAACACATGGTTACGGCTTCATACATCTCTGACGCGATGCAAAGCCTGGATGCTGACGCCAAAGAAAACGGATTGATTTTCATGAACGAAATCGGACTGGATCCGGGAATCGATCATTTAAGCGCCATGAAAGTGTTGGATGAAATTCGTGAAAAAGGCGGAAAAGTAATTTTATTCGAATCCTTCTGTGGCGGATTGGTGGCTCCGGAATCCGATAACAATCTTTGGAATTACAAATTTACCTGGGCCCCAAGAAACGTGGTTTTGGCCGGACAGGGCGGCGCTGCCAAGTTCATTCAGGAAGGCAAATACAAATACATTCCGTACAACAAATTGTTCCGTAGAACGGAGTTTTTGGAAGTGGAAGGCTACGGTCGTTTTGAAGGTTATGCGAACCGCGATTCTTTAAAATACAGAAGTGTTTACGGCTTAGACGATGCTTTAACGGTTTTCAGAGGCACGATTCGTCGCGTGGGATATTCCAAAGCTTGGGACATGTTCGTACAATTGGGCATGACCGACGATTCATATACTATTGACGATTCGGAAAACATGAGCTACCGCGAATTCGTAAACCTGTTTTTACCATACCATCCGACCGATTCTGTCGAAATCAAATTACGCCACCAACTGAAAATCGATCAGGACGACGTGATGTGGGATAAGCTATTGGAATTGGATTTATTCAACCCGAACAAAATCATCGGTTTGAGAAACGCCACACCGGCACAAATTCTGGAGAAAATTTTAACCGACAGCTGGACGTTACAACCGGACGACAAAGACATGATTGTGATGTACCACAAATTCGGCTACGAATTGAACGGCGAACGCAAACAAATTGACGCCACCATGGTTTGCCTAGGCGATGACCAAA
The DNA here is from genome assembly GCA_963812405.1 of uncultured Flavobacteriaceae bacterium. GTDB lineage: Bacteria > Bacteroidota > Bacteroidia > Flavobacteriales > Flavobacteriaceae > Flavobacterium. Next base: position 677,577 of record CAWEUV010000002.1, read on the forward strand.
CGTATACCGCAATGGCTAAAACCGTAGGCTTACCGGTTGCCATGGCCACTTTGCAAATACTGAACGGCAACATTAAAACACCAGGCGTTCAATTACCGTTAAACAAAGAAGTATATCTTCCCATTTTAAAAGAACTCGAAGAATACGGCGTTGTCTTTCATGAAAAAGAAGTCGATTATAAAGGTTATAAATAAAAAAAATCCCCCGCTGTCACGGGGGATTTTTTTATGAGGCTTCTGCCATTTTCTTTTGTTTGATAATTTCATCCTGAAGTTGACGACGTAATTTTTGTTCTCTTTCGATAGCATTACGTTTGAAAGTTTCCAACTCATCTTCCACTTCTGCTAAAATGGCTTTTGAATTTTGAGTAATCACATTTGCTCTTTTAAACCGTACCGCCAAAAAACCAACCGTAATGAGCAATGTAAAAACCAACGACCACATAATGGCGTGGTATAATGTTGCATTCAACGGCATTCCGAAAAATAAAAACGTTTCGTCGTTGGCTACCGAAGCTGCAATCTGACTGTTCGCTTTTGTTATTTCCTCCTGCAGTTGCTTTATTTCAGCATTTTTGGTTTCGATTATACCTTTTGCATCGGACAAATCGTTTTCATTTCGGGAAAGCAAAGTGACCATATCGGAATGCAATTCTTCCAACGCGGCTTTCTTGACCATTTTTACGTCATTGTAATCAGCGGAATTTACCAAAATCCTGCTCATCTGATTTTCTACTGTTTTTTTGGTAATGGGTTTTTCAGGCACTGCCTCAATATCCTGAGCCGATAATACGAGACCATTCGACAGCGAAACCATCACTGCAAATAGTATTTTAAAAGTTGAATTTCTCATTTTACTAGATTTGGGATTAGTAGTAAACGGCACTAAATTGAAAATGCTCCATAGAAAACGGAACTTTCCTTTTTATATAGATGCGTAAAATTTTACACTTTTGAGAATTTTTAACTTTTAACTAAAAATTATAATTATATTTAAACTTTAAAATCGAAAATAACTTTCATATTATCAAAAATGAAACCAAATCACTTACAAATAGAAATAGATGGTATCGATAAACAAATCCTTCGTGATTTGATGGAAGATGCCCGAAAACCCATTTTACAGATTGCGAACAAAATCGGCATCTCCGGTGCGGCGATTCACCAACGGTTGCGGAAACTGGAACAGGCCGGCGTAATTTCAGGATCAAAATTTGTGGTGAACACGAAAGTTCTGGGCTATAGCACCATGGCGTTCGTAGGGATTTATCTCGACAAAGCAGCACGAAATCCGGAAGCGGTACGGGAACTGAAAAAAATCCCGGAAGTACTGGAATGCCATTACACCACCGGAAACTGGAGTATTTTAATCAAAATCATTTGTCGCGATAACGAACACCTAATGCAATTGCTCAACAAAAAAATTCAGGCGATTGACGGGGTTTCGAGAACAGAAACCTTTATTTCGCTAGACCAGCAGATTGAACGACAGATACAATTGTAGTGTTCAGCGCTCAGTGGTTGTAAGCAGTTGTTAGTATGCAAACAGAAAAAGGGTTTCCTGTCTAGCCCCGATTGCAGTATAAATTACCTTTGTCAAAGCTCAAAACTTTGACAAAGGTAATTGGAACGGAAAGCGGGAACAAGGACTCTAAAAAAGCCCGAGCCATTCGCTCCCAAAAAAAAACCGCTACTCACGTAACGGATTTGTATTTTATAAAATTTGCTCTTAGTCTCTTCGTCCAAAAACCTGTAGTGCCCAGTACAACAAGGAAGCTACAGCACCCAAAGCCGCGACCACATAAGTTCGTGCCGCCCATTTTAAGGCATCTTCGGCGCCGGCGTATTCTTCCTGACTGAGCATGTTTTTGTTTTTCAACCACGCCAAGGCACGATTACTCGCATCGTATTCCACCGGTAGTGTTATTAAACTGAACAACGTAGCGATTGCCATTAAAACCAAACCGGCCACTGCCACATAAAATCCGATGGATGATTTTGCACCGATACCCAAAATCAAGCCTCCCATAATCAACCATTGCGACAAACTGGACGAGATGTTCACCATAGGCACCATTTGCGAACGCATCGTTAACCATTGGTAAGCCTGCGCGTGTTGTACCGCGTGACCACATTCGTGTGCTGCTACTGCCGCTGCCGAAGCATTGCGTTGGTTGTACACGCCCTCACTAAGGTTCACGGTTTTATTTGCCGGATTGTAATGATCGGTTAACATTCCCGGTGTGGAAATAACCCTTACATCGCGAATTCCGTTATCAGCTAACATTTTTTCGGCGATTTCTGCACCCGACATGCCGTTGCGTAAATGCACTTTCGAATACTGTTCGAACTTGCCTTTTAATTTTGAGCTTATCAGAAAACTTGCCAAAGCAATCGCTCCCAATAAAATATAATATCCAATCATTTCTTTTTGTTTTTTTTAACTCCTAAAGATAATCAAATCGTACGCCAAAACCTCGTATTGTCATTTTGTCACGCTGTTAAATATTTTATAAAAAATCCCGAACACTTTTCAGTATTCGGGATTTCCATCTCTAATTTATGCTCCGACAGGCGCCGCGTGACAACAAATCTTATCCTACCAGGTTGATGATTTTCCCCGGCACGATGATCACTTTGTTTGGCGTTCTGCCTTGCAATTGTGCTTGTGTTCTTTCGTCGGCCATTACGATTTCCTCGATTTGGGCGGCGGTTAAATCCAACGGCAATTTGATAGTGAAACGCATTTTTCCGTTGAACGATACCGGATATTCTTTTTCACTTTCCACTAGATATTTCGCTTCGAAAATCGGGAAAGCTACCGTAGCGATAGAGCCTTCGTGACCCAAGGCGCTCCACAATTCTTCAGCGATGTGTGGCGCATAAGGTGATACTAAAAGAGCCAACGGTTCTAAAATCGCACGGTGACTGCATTTTAATTGTTGTAATTCATTGACGCAAATCATGAATTGGGAAACCGAAGTGTTGAACGAGAAATTCTCGATGTCTTCCGTTACTTTTTTGATGGTTTTGTGCAACGATTTATACATCTCGGCTGTCGGTTCGTCGTTGATTACGATGGAACCGTTGTCGTCGAAATACAAACGCCATAATTTTTTAAGGAATCCTGAAACTCCGGTAATTCCGGCAGTATTCCACGGTTTTGCCTGCTCCAATGGTCCTAAGAACATTTCGTATAATCTTAACGTATCCGCACCGTATTGTTCGCAGATGTCGTCCGGGTTCACTACGTTGAATTTCGATTTGGACATTTTTTCGACTTCGCGTCCAACGATGTATTTGCCGTCTTCTAAAATGAATTCCGCATTAGCATAATCCGAATATAATGGGTGTGCTTTAAACTTTTCGATGTTTAATTCGTTAGTCACATCATTGATGCAGGACAAATCCACATGGATTGGATGTACATTCTTATCAGCAACCAAACCTTTTGAATACAAGGTTTTGGAATCTTCAGAACGATACACAAACGCACTCATCCCCAAAATCATTCCCTGATTGATCAATTTCTTGAACGGTTCTTCCGCAGGCGCAAAACCGCGATCTTTTAAGAATTTGTTCCAGAAACGGGAATACAATAAATGGCCGGTTGCATGCTCGCTTCCGCCGATGTATAAATCTACGTTTTCCCAATATTTTAGTGCGTCTTGGCTGGCGAAATCGTTGTCGTTGTGTGCGTCCATGTAACGCATCCAATACCACGAACTTCCCGCCCAACCCGGCATGGTGTTTAATTCTAAAGCAAAAACAGTTTGGTTGTCGATTTTTTCATTTTCAACAACTTTATTATTGACAGTGTCCCAAGCCCAAACCGACGCGTTGCCTAATGGCGGTTGCCCGTCTTCGGTTGGCAAGTATTTTTCCACTTCCGGTAATACGATTGGCAAATGCTCCTTGGCAATCATTTGTGGTAAGCCGTTCACATAATATACCGGGAACGGTTCGCCCCAGTAGCGTTGACGGGAAAACACCGCATCGCGCAAACGGTAATTCACTTTTGCTTTTCCGGCACCGATGGCTTCCAACTGTTCGATGACTTTTTTGGTTCCGGTTTTATAGTCCAAACCGTTTAGGAAATCGGAGTTCACCAATTCGAAACCTTCTTTGGCCCCGAACGCTTCTTCCGAAATGTCCTGATTAAAAATATTTTTGATTTCCGGCATACCGTGGGTTCCTTTGAAGAAATTCGCAAACGCATAATCGCGTTCATCGCCACAAGGTACTGCCATTACCGCTCCGGTTCCGTAACCCGCCAACACGTAATCGCCAATCCAAACCGGAATGGGTTCTTTGGTGAACGGATGCTCGGCATAGGCTCCGGTGAATACACCCGAAATGGTTTTTACATCAGCCATACGTTCTCTTTCCGAACGTTTTGCAGTCGCTTCCACATAGGCTTCCACAGCGGCTTTTTGCTCCAAAGTGGTGATTTTAGAAACCAATTCGTGTTCCGGCGCCAAGGTCATAAACGTTACGCCGAAAATGGTATCAGGACGCGTCGTAAATACTTCAATACTGTCTTCTGCGTTCTGCAATCTGAATGCTACTGAAGCTCCAACCGATTTTCCAATCCAGTTTCTTTGGGATTCTTTCAACGATTCGGTCCAGTCGATGGTTTCCAAACCTTGCAGTAAACGTTCGGCATACGCGGAAATGCGCATCGACCATTGCGTCATTTTTTTACGGATGACCGGATGACCGCCACGCTCGGAAACACCGTTCACGATTTCGTCGTTCGCTAAAACGGTTCCCAATGCCGGACACCAGTTGACTTCGGTTTCCGCTAAATACGTTAATCTATATTGTAAAAGGTTTTTTTGTTGTGCTTCAGAAGAAAAACTATTCCATTCCGCGGCTGTAAACGGCGTGATGTTGTCATCGCAAACCGCTTGTACCGTTGCATTGCCTTCTTTTTCAAAAAGGGCAATCAAGGTTGAAATATCTTCTGCCTTATCCGAAGCAATATTGTACCATGAATTGAACAACTGAATGAAAATCCATTGGGTGTGTTTGTAATAATCGGGGTTGGAAGTACGTACTTCACGGCTCCAATCGAACGAAAAACCGATTTTATCCAACTGCTCGCGGTAACGCGTGATGTTTTCTTTGGTGGTTTTTTCCGGATGTTGTCCGGTTTGAATCGCATACTGCTCGGCCGGCAATCCGAAGGAATCGTAACCTTGCGGATGTAACACATTGAAGCCTTTATGACGTTTGAATCGCGCCACAATATCCGAGGCAATGTACCCTAACGGATGCCCCACATGCAAACCCGCTCCTGACGGATAGGGAAACATATCCAAAACATAATATTTTGGTTTATCGGAATTGTTTTGTGCAGCAAAAGTTTGGTTTTCTGCCCAGTATTTTTGCCATTTGGCTTCGATTTCGTTGTGAAAGTATTTCATTTTTTAGTTACTAAGGTTCTAAGGCACTAAGGCACTAAGTTACTGAGTTTATATGTTTTTAAAAATTCCAATAGTTTTTCCAATAGCCCCGATGGCAGTGGATCCCGATTTTTCATCGGGAGGAACGGACAGCGGGAACAAGGACAACCGATAAAGCCCGAACCTTTCGCTCCAAACTTTAAAATGGTGCGGCAAATTTACATTATATTATAAGAAAGTTAAAACTTTGGGCGTTATAAAGGTTAAAAACGATTTTCTTTATTATTTTTACGGCTTAATTTAGAGTTATATGGCATCATCATTCGAGAAGTTTCAAAAAAGACGACTTATTTCTTCTTATTTTTCTGTGGTTTTGAGTATTTTTTTAGTGCTGTTCCTTTTGGGAGCATTGGGTATGTTTGTTATCCATTCTGAAAAAATTTCGAACAGTTTTAAAGAGGACATTCCGATGTCGGTCTATTTTAAAGACGAGGCGAACGATACGATTTTAAAAGCGTTTGAAGCGAAACTGAAAAATTCGGCGTTCGTGAAAGATTTTGCGTTTGTTTCCAAAGACGATGCGGCCAAAAACAACAAAGATATTGTGGGGGAAGATTTCCTTGAATTCTTGGGCATGAACCCGCTGCCGAATTCGTTTGACATTCACCTGAAAGGCGAATATGTGGAAGCGGCTAAAATCAAACAGATTGAAAGCGACATCCGTACTAACGACATGGTTACAGAAGTAATTTACGATAAAAAATTAGTGGAATTAGCAAATGAGAACATCAAAAAAATCAGCTTCTGGATTTTGATTATCAGCAGTGTTTTCGGACTGATTTCGATGTTACTGATCAACAGTTCGTTGCGTTTGTCGGTGTATTCCAACCGTTTTATCATCAAAACGATGCAAATGGTGGGCGCTACCAAATCGTTCATCCGCAAACCGTTTATCTGGAGAAGCATCCGTTTGGGACTGATTGGTTCCGGGTTGGCTATCGTAGCGCTTATCGCTTTAACATTCTACGTTGACGGCTTGTTCCCGAATTTAGGAATTGCTAAAGACTATGCTTCCATGGCGATTATTTCAATTGGTATTTTACTGGTTGGCATCATAATTACCTGGATCAGTACGTTCTTCGCTACACAGCGTTTTTTAAATTTAAGAACAGACGATCTTTATTAGTAAACAGCCGTTAGTTTCAGTGACTCGTTAAAACAACAACAAAATGGAAAACAAACAAAAACCAGACTTTCTTTTCGAAAGTAGCAATTATAAAATTCTTTTAATCGGATTGGGCGTAATTGCGCTTGGCTTTATTCTGATGGCCGGCGGTGGCAGCGATGACCCGAAAGTATTCAGCGAAGACATTTTTAATTTTCGCAGAATCCGTTTGGCACCAACCGTGGTTTTAATCGGTTTCGGAATTACGATTTATTCCATTTTCAAGAAAAACAAACAATAGTAATTTATAGTGACTTCGTTTCTGAATTCCTTAGAAACTCAGCACTCAGCAACTTCCCAATGGATTTTTTTCAAGCCCTTATCATTGCCATCATTGAAGGTTTAACCGAATATTTACCGGTTTCTTCCACCGGACACATGGTTTTTGCCAGTTCGTATTTTGGTATTCAGGAAGACGATTTCGTGAAGTTATTTCAGGTTTCGATTCAGTTTGGAGCGATTCTGGCCGTTGTGGTTTTGTATTGGAAGAAGTTTTTCGATTTTACCAAGCTGAATTTCTTCATCAAATTAGCCTGTGCGGTTGTTCCGGCATTGGTATTGGGAAAATTATTTGACGATAAGATTGACGCAGTTTTAGGCAACCCGATTCCTATTGCCATTGCATTGATTGTAGGCGGAATTATTCTGCTTTTCATTGACAGCCGTTTTAAAAACCCAACCATCACCAGCGAAGAAGACATCACCGTTAAAAAAGCAGTCACCATTGGAATATGGCAGTGTTTGGCCATGATGCCGGGCACAAGTCGTTCAGCAGCTTCAATTATTGGCGGAATGCAACAAGGATTAACGCGTCATGCGGCAGCAGAATTTTCGTTTTTCTTAGCGGTTCCAACCATGTTAGCGGTGACTTGCTATTCAGTATTTTTGAAAACGTATGAACATTCCCAAATGAAAGGCTACGAACTGATTTTAAAATCAGACGAAAACATAAAATTATTCTTAATTGGTAATGTTGTAGCGTTTATCGTTGCGGTTTTGGCGATTAAATTCTTTATCGGCATCATCAAACAATACGGTTTTAAACCTTGGGGATGGTACCGAATTGTGGTCGGAATCGGTCTTTTGGTTTACTTTACTTATCTAAAATAATACGCTTTGCTGACTCTCGAAGATTACTTAAACGGACAAATTTTATTGATTGACAAACCCTTGAAATGGAGTTCTTTTCAGGCGGTGAACAAGTTGAAATATACTTTAATCAACAAATTAAAACTTCCGAAGAAATTCAAAATCGGACATGCCGGAACGTTGGATCCTTTGGCATCGGGCTTACTGATTGTCTGCACCGGAAAGTTCACCAAAAGAATTACAGAAATCCAAGCTCAGGCGAAAGAATACACCGGAACGTTTTATATCGGAGCCACAACACCTTCGTATGATTTGGAAACCGAAATCGACGCTACTTTTCCCACCGAACACATTACCGACGAACTGATTGAGAAAGCCCGCTTGTCCTTTATTGGTGAAATCGACCAGAAACCACCGGTGTTTTCGGCTATTAAAAAAGACGGAAAACGGTTGTATGAACACGCGCGTGCCGGTGAAGAAGTGGAAATTGCCCACCGAAAAACCACCATTCACGAGTTTGAACTGACCCGCATTGCCTTACCGGAAATTGATTTCAGAGTGGTGTGCAGCAAAGGAACGTACATTCGGTCGCTCGCTTTTGATTTTGGCTCAGCCTTGCAATCAGGCGCTCATTTAACCGCTTTACGCAGAACAAAAATTGGCGAATTCTCGGTAGAAAACGCCATTTTAGTTACGGATTTTGAAGAGACGGTTAGTCCAAAGCAAGCATAATTTTCGTAATTTCTTCCATGGTCGACAAACCTTTGTCGTGCAAATACCATTTCTGCAATTCGGTTTTGGCTTCTTCGTTCACGACTCCAAATTTTGCTTTGAATTCTTTTATCAATCGTGTTGCGCCTTCCGGTCTTGGTCCCCAGGCAGCCAGCACTTCGTGATTGTCCGCATTGACAATAATTAATTTCGGAATAGCCCTTCCGCCGTTGGTTAGAAATTCCTGCATTAACGGATCGTTTTCATCACGAAAAACAATTCGCAAATCTATTGCAGCGACAACTTCATCCATTTTATGCATGATTGGTAATAACTGAGCTGCATCGCCACACCAACCTTCCGCCAGTACCAGCCAAATGTATTTTTTGTTCAGCTTGCCTAAAGTATTTTTCACTTCTTCGGGAACGGCCAGCGTTTTGTCCAAACGGTTCATGCGCACATCGTTTAACTGACTGTAGTGCAGTAAATCTTCGGATTGTTCGTTTCCCGACGATTTTCCTTCGGATAACAATTGGGTTACTTTCGCTCTGTATTCGGTATAATTGCAACTGTTTTGCAATGCATTTTCTATGATGATTTTCATTTTTTCTTATTTTAACTACAAAGTTACTTCAAAAAACAAATTTGAAAGGTGATAAAAGTCACATTCGAATGCACAAAAAGTGTAATTTTATGGCAAAGTTTTGAAATGGATTTAAAAGCAAAATCGATTGGATTGGTACTTTCCGGAGGTGGTACAAAAGGAATTGCCCACGCCGGTGTCCTTAAATTTTTGGAAGAACAAAATATTCGTCCGAATCACATTGCCGGAACCAGCGCCGGATCTATCGTTGCCGCGTTGTATGCCGGAGGAAAATCACCTGAGGAAATATTGGAATTTTTTAAGTCGATTTACTTTTTCAACTGGAAGCATTTTACGTTTAAGAAAGCGGGATTTATTGATTCGAACGCCTTTCATTTTTATTTTCATACGATTTTTGGTGAAACCCGCATCGGTGATTTAAAAATTCACACGCACATCACCGCAACCGATTTGGTTAAAGGAAAACTGAAAATTTTCGGTCCCGACACCAAAGTAGTGGATGCTATTTTAGCCTCCTCCTCGTTTCCCGGAGTACTTTCGCCTTATGAAATGAACGGCAAACTGTACAGCGATGGCGGGATTCTGAACCACTTCCCAACCGATATCCTGCAAGGACGCTGTGAAACATTGATTGGCGTGTATGTCAGTCCGATTCAAAAAATTGAAGCCAAAGATTTATCTTCGATTAAAGCGGTAACGTCCAGGGCTTTCGACTTGCTTTCGGCGAATTCCAACATGCAAAAATTTACCCTTTGTGATTGGGTTATCGCTCCCGAAGAACTCTCCGTTTACAGCACCTTCGAAACCAGCAAAGCCAAAATGGATGCCATTTTTAAAATTGGGTATGAAGCAGCAAAAACATCTTACGAAGAACTTGTGGTATAATTTTCGGTTAACCTATTTCAAAAAAACAGATTATAACTATATTTGCACCATTAAATGAAACCTCCCCCCTCAAACGGGGATCCAGTTTCTTTGACCATTGAAAAACAACAACATTCAACAAATGAAATACAATAGAATTCTTCTGAAACTGAGTGGCGAAGCGCTAATGGGCGACAGACAATACGGAATCGACCCAAAACGCTTGGCTGAATATGCTGCTGAGATCAAACAAATTCACGACAAAGGCGTTCAGATTGCCATTGTGATTGGAGGCGGAAATATTTTCAGGGGAGTTGCCGGAGCAAGCAACGGAATGGACCGCGTACAAGGCGATTATATGGGAATGCTGGCCACTGTAATTAATGGAATGGCACTACAAGGCGCTTTGGAAGATGCCGGAATGCAAACCCGCTTACAAACCGCTTTAAAAATTGAAGCCATTGCCGAACCGTACATCAAAAGAAGAGCGGTACGTCATTTGGAAAAAAACAGAATCGTTATCTTCGGAGCCGGAACAGGAAACCCTTATTTCACAACGGATACCGCAGCAGTTTTAAGAGGAATTGAGGTAGATTGCGACGTGATTCTGAAAGGAACCCGTGTAGACGGCGTTTACGATTCGGATCCGGAAAAAAATGCCGATGCCGTTAAATACGACCACATCACTTTTGACGATGTATTAAGCAAAGGGTTGAACATTATGGACACCACTGCATTCACTTTAAGTCAGGAAAATAAATTACCGATTATTGTTTTCGACATGAACAAACAAGGCAATTTATTGAAAGTTTGTGAAGGCGCCACCGTAGGAACCACAGTAAATATTTAATATTGATTTATAAAAATTAGTATCATGACTGAAGAAATTATTTTTATTTTAGATAGCACGAAAGAATCGATGACCGGCTCTATCGCGCACCTTGAAAAATCGTTTTTAAACATTCGTGCCGGAAAAGCTTCTCCGCAAATGTTGGGAAGTGTTTTCGTAGACTATTACGGATCACAAACGCCGCTTTCTCAGGTAGCCAATGTAAACACACCCGATGCGAGAACCATCACGGTTACTCCTTGGGAAAAAGCAATGTTACACCCTATTGAAAAAGCGATTATGATTGCCAATCTTGGTTTTAATCCGATGAACAACGGAGACAACATTATTATCAGTGTGCCGCCGTTAACGGAAGAGCGCCGTAAAGAATTGGTAAAACAAGCCAAAGCGGAAGCGGAAGACGCGAAAGTAAGTATCCGTAACGCCCGTAAAGACGCGAATACCGAGATCAAGAAATTGGAAAAAGAAGGCACTTCGGAAGACATTTGTAAAACGGCTGAAGACGATGTTCAGAAGTTAACCGATGCTTATATCAAAAAAATTGAAGAGCATTTGGCGATTAAGGAAGCTGAAATCATGAAAGTATAATTTAAGTCCCGATTTTTAATCGGGATTTTTTATTTCATACCTTTACCTTACATTTGTAACAATCATTCCGAAAGTCCGCTTGTATTTTGATGCGAATTTTTCTCTTTTTGCTTTCTGTTTTCAGCATTTTAGGTAATGCCCAAAACCCCGTTTCCGGAATCGTTCGAAATGCAGGTACCAACAAACCATTGCCGTTTGCCACCCTACACTTAAGCAACGGGAAGACCATTATTGTGGATGTTGACGGCAAATTTGCCATTGAAAACACCAACGGCGTAGCTGATTTTACGGTTTCGTATACCGGATTTCACTCGCAAGTCGTGGCATTAAAATCCAATCAGAAATTCTATTCCATAAAACTGACGGAAAAAACGCAGGAATTGAACGAACTCGTAATCGGCGGAAATCCTGCATTGGACATCATCCGGAACACCATTATTTACAAAGACATCAACAATCCGCAGAAAAAACTCAACAGTTTTCAGTTCAACACCTACAACAAACTGATTATCACCGCCAATCCCGACTCCATCAGAGGAAAAATCGATACAATTTTCACTTATGAAAAAATAGGAACACGATTTCAAAAACTGGATTCTTCCGATTTCAAATTCAAAAAAATCATTCAGAAACAGCATCTGTACCAAACGGAAAAAGTATCCAAAATACAGTTCAATCAGAAACAAGGATTAAAAGAAACAGTTTTGGCCACCCGAATGGCGGGTTTTAAACAACCCATTTACGAATACATCGGACTGAAACTGCAATCCTATTCGGTTTACGACGATAAAATTGAACTTTTCGAAACCAAATACCCCAACCCTATTGCCAACGACGCCTTAAACTATTACAATTATAAAATTCTGGACACGGTTTTTTTGGGCAACCGAAAAGCCTACATGATTCATTTTAAACATAAAAACCAAAACCGAAAATCGAAACTGGAAGGTATTTTATATATTGATAAAGTCAGTTACGCCATTGCAAAATCAGTTTACCGTTCCAAAGGAATTCTGGACATTAGTGCCACCAATTTTCTGAAATATTATAAAGAAGACGATATTTGGTTTCCTGAAAAAAACACCCTAAAAATTGTAAAAGGAAACAACAAAAATGATGTGAAAATCTTAGGGGAAACCATCAAATTTACACCTGAAGAAAATCTGGAAAATGACGATTCGGGGAAACAAAAAAAATCAGCTTCCGATTTTGTGTACATCCTTTCCGAATCGAAAAATTTCGAAACCGAATTCAACTCACCTGTACAAATCAAACATCAGTATATCGCCATTGACATTAATGAAGATGCCATTTCAAAAAACGAAAATTACTGGACGCCTTTCCGAAAAGACAGCCTGGACATTCGCAGCATGAGTACCTATTCGACACTGGACAGTTTGGTTACCAAAGAAGGATACGAGCAAAAAATTAAAATCGGACGAAAAGTTATCAACGGTCTAATCCCTTTGGGAGTGATCGATTTAGAACTTCGTCAACTCATCAAATACAACAACTATGAAGGATTCCGTTTTGGGTTGGGCGGCATCACCAACGACGTATTTTCAAAAACAATCCGCCTGAGCGGTTACGGGGCTTATGGCTTAAAAGACGATGGATTTAAATTCAGTTTAGGACAATCTACCCGAATCGGTAATTTTTCCAATTCCTGGATTGGCGTTTCCTATACCGATGATTTACAGGAAATCGGAAGCACCATTTTCGACATCGACCGAAAGCGATTCCGACTCTATGATCCGCGTCCTTTTAACTTAACCACCTTCTACAGCCACAAAACCTCGAAGGTATATGTAGAAACCAAAATACTTCCAAAAACGGAAAGTGTCTGGCAGCTGACACAAACTCATATTGATCCGAAATTCAACTACAATTTTCTTGCCGGGGGTAATGTTTACGACAATTACAACCTAACAACCGCCTCATTATCGATACAGTGGAATCCTTTTAGTGATTATATGCAAACGCCGTCGGGAAGAATCGAATCGGAAAAAAAATATCCGAAGTTCACTTTTCAGATCTCCAAAACACTACCCGGAATACTTGGAAACGATTTGAATTTCGGAAAATTTGATTTCAGAACGGAAATTGAAAAAAAATACCTTGACGGACAAAAGACCTCCTTTTTATTTCAGGCCGGAATCGCCTTTGGAGATGTTCCGATTACGCATCTTTACAGTATCTCACCAAACACACAAGACCGTGACGCGATTTTGCAACGTTTAAATATTACCGGAAAAAACAGTTTTGAAACCATGCGTTTTAATGAGTTTTTCTCCAGTGAATATGTGGCACTGCATTTCAAACACGGATTACGGAAAGTAAAATTATTTAAGAAAGTAAACCCAACAACGGTCCTTGTAACCCGTGCTGCAATTGGAGATGCTAAAAATCAAAACAATCACACCGGTTTCGCATACAAAACACTGAATGCCGGTTATTTCGAATCGGGATTGGAATTCAACAACATTTATAGCGGATTGGGACTTTCCGGATTTTACCGTTACGGAGGCAATGCACTACCTACTTTTAACGACAATATATCCGTAAAGTTAAGTTTTGTGCTGGATTTAGGCTTTTAATGAGAAGACACGAATTTCAGTCCTACTATAGACGCAATCAGAGTTGTTAAAAAGAAAATACGCCAAAATTCGGCCGGTTCTTTAAATACAAAAATCCCCATTAAAACCGTTCCCACTGCGCCAATTCCGGTCCAAACCGCGTAAGCCGTTCCTATCGGCAAGGTCTGTGTCGCTTTATACAATAACGTCATACTAATGGTCAGACATACAAAAAAACCAACCATCCACAAAGTCGATGTTGTTCCGGAAGTTTCTTTGGCTTTCCCTAAACAAGAAGCAAAACCCACTTCAAAAAAACCCGCGATAACCAATAAAATCCAATTCATTGTCGTTGAAATTAATTTGGCGGTAAAGATAGCATTTGAAACCTTAATCTTTTATAAAAACTGAACTTCAAAAGGTTAAATTCTTCAGCCTTTTTACTACATTTGCAGGCATTTAATTTTTTATTTATTGAAAATTCAGTTTTATTGAAAATTGAATAAAAAAACAATCTAAAAATGAAACACACCAAAGTTAAAGACCTGCTAAACAGTGCGCCGGGACTACATGAAGTAAAAGCAAAAGGATGGGTTAGAACATTTAGAAACAATCAGTTTATCGCGTTGAACGACGGTTCAACCATCAATAATATTCAGTGTGTGGTTGATTTTGCAAACACCCCTGAGGAAACTTTAAAAAGAATCACAACCGGAGCCGCCGTTTGTGTGGTGGGAACTTTGGCAGAAAGCCAGGGAGCCGGACAAAAAGTGGAAATCCAGGTATCCAAAATCGAAATCTTAGGGGATTCCGATCCGGAAAAATTCCCAATGCAACCTAAAAAACACTCGTTGGAGTTCCTAAGAGAAAATGCACATTTACGCATCCGTACCAATGCTTTTGGCGCGATTATGCGTGTGCGTTCTACGTTAGCCTTTGCGGTACACCAGTATTTTCAGGAAAAAGGCTTTTTCTATGTAAACACGCCTATTATCACTGGTTCGGATGCAGAAGGTGCAGGCGAAATGTTTAAAGTTACCGCTCTTCCTTTCGACGGAACACCAAGAACCGAAGAAGGCAAAGTAAACTACAAAGAAGATTTCTTCGGAAAAGAAACCAATCTTACCGTTTCCGGTCAGTTGGAAGGCGAAACCTATGCGATGGCGCTGGGTCAGATTTACACCTTCGGACCAACCTTCCGTGCGGAAAACTCCAACACTTCCCGTCACTTGGCGGAATTCTGGATGATTGAACCGGAAGTGGCGTTCAACAATTTGGCAGACAACATGGATTTGGCGGAAGATTTCATCAAATATGTAATCAAATATACGGTAGACAAATGTGGTGACGATTTGAAATTCTTAGAACAACGATTGATTGAAGAAGAAAAATCAAAACCGCAAGCCGACAGAAGCGAAATGGCTTTATTGGAGAAATTAAGCTTCGTAATGGACAACAACTTCAAACGTGTTTCCTACACGGAAGCTATTGACATCCTTAAGAATTCGAAACCGAATAAAAACAAAAAATTCCAATATCCGGTTGACGATTGGGGTGTGGATTTACAAAGCGAACACGAACGTTTCCTAGTGGAAAAACACTTCAAATGTCCCGTAATTTTATTTGATTATCCGGCGAATATCAAAGCATTCTACATGCGTTTGAACGAAGACGGTAAAACGGTTCGCGCCATGGACATTCTTTTCCCAGGCATTGGAGAAATCGTAGGCGGTTCTCAAAGAGAAGAGCGTTACGACGTACTTTTGGAAAAAATGAAGGCATTGGGTATTGACGAAAAAGAATTGTACTGGTATTTAGACACAAGACGTTTCGGAAGTGCAGTTCACTCCGGATTCGGATTAGGTTTCGAACGTTTGGTATTGTTTGTAACAGGTATGACCAATATCCGTGACGTAATTCCGTTCCCTAGAACACCGCAAAACGCCGAATTCTAATAAATTTAGTTTATAGTTTACAGTTCCAAGTTTCGAGTTTTTTATTAACTTTAGACTTGGAACTTTTACATAAAATCCACTGTAAATGCTCAAACAGAATCTACAATTCAAGTTATCCCAAAAATTATCGCCCCAGCAAATCCAACTGATGAAGCTGATTCAATTGCCCACGCAGGCTTTTGAACAACGACTGAAAGAAGAATTGGTGGAAAATCCGGCATTGGAATCCGGAAAAGAAGATACGTTGGAAAACGACGATTACGAAGCGGAAAACGATTACGATGAGTATGATGATTTTGACAACGAACAAATTGACGCCGACGAGATCAACATCGATGAATACCTGAGCAACGACGAAACCCCGGATTACAAACTTCAGGCGAACAATTACAGTGATGATGATGAAGACCGAAGCCTGCCTTTCGCTGCACCGGTAAGCTTTCATCAGGATTTGATCAATCAATTGAATACCTTTATTTTATCCGATGACGAGCGTGAAATCGCCGAATTCCTCGTAGGAAGCATTGACGACATGGGCTATATACGCAGAACCGTTCAGGACATTGTGGACGATATGGCGTTTACCCAAGGTATTTATACCGACGAGAAAAACGTGGAGCGTATTTTACACATTATCCACCAACTGGAACCTACCGGTGTGGGCGCCCGTGATCTACAGGAATGTTTGTTGTTGCAGTTGCGTCACAAAACCCCAACCGATTCGGTGAGTTTGGCCATTGCGATTATCGAGCAGCAATTTGATGCCTTTACGAAAAAACACTACGATAAATTATTGCAGAAATTTGACGTCTCGCAGGAACAGTTGCGCAAAGCGATTGACGAAATCGAGAAATTAAACCCGAAACCGGGTGGCTCATTCGAAAGCAGTTCCAAAACCGTGGAGCATGTGGTGCCTGATTTTTCAATTCGCGTGGTAGACGGCGAATTACAACTGACCTTAAACGGCAGAAATGCGCCGGAATTACACGTTTCCAAAGATTATCAGGAAATGCTGCAAACCTATAAGGATTCGAGAGAAAAATCGAATGCCCAAAAAGATGCCGTACAGTTTATCAAACAAAAACTGGATTCGGCAAAATGGTTTATTGACGCCATCAAACAGCGCAACGAAACGCTTTTGGTAACCATGAACGCCATTATGCATTACCAGCAGGAATATTTTATCGACGGCGACGAATCGAAATTAAAACCGATGATTCTGAAAGACATTGCCGACATGATTGGTCTTGACATTTCGACGATTTCGCGTGTAGCCAACAGCAAATATGTGGAAACGCCTTACGGAACCAAACTGATTAAGGAATTCTTCTCGGAAGCGATGAAAAACGACCAGGGCGAAGATGTTTCGACGATTGAAATCAAAAAAATCCTGAAAACGGTAATTGAAGAAGAAGACAAGCAAAAACCGTTACCGGACGATAAATTAGCCGAAATCCTAAAAGAAAAAGGCTATCCGATTGCCCGACGCACCATTGCAAAATACCGCGAACTGATGGACATTCCGGTCGCCCGTATGCGCAAGAAAATATAAGTAACCCGATAAAAAAAAACGAAAACCGTCCAGCCCTGATGGAAGCGGCATCCTTTTTTTGTTGGCTGAGGCTCTCGAAGCCAACAAAAAAAGATACAGCGTACAGCAGGAATTGCGAAACCAAAAAGACACCAAGCCACTCGCTTCAAAAAAACAAATAAATGGATTTAAAAAAGATACTTCCGTTCTTTTCCTATCTCTTCCATCCGTTGTTCATTTCGGTGTATGCGGCCTTGTTTTATTTTTTTGTCACCAAGGACTTTTTCTATCCCTACGAAATCTTCCTGATTTTGTTCCAGATTACCATCCTAACCGTTTTCTTACCGATTTCAATGTATTTCCTTTTAAAATCATTGGGATTGGCCAAATCCAGCATCATGCTGCACGAAAAAAAGGAACGGCGTTTACCGCTGGCTTTTCAGGCAATGTTTTATCTGGTATTGATTGAGCACAGTTTTTCTACGGTAGTGGTTCCCGAGCTGTATTTTTTCTTTCTCGGCGCGCTAATCAGCACCATTTTAACGCTAATTCTTATTGTCATTCATTTTAAAGCAAGCATTCATATGATTGCCATGACCGGCATGACGTTGTTCATTATCGCAATCTCGATGCATTACGGCATCCCATTTGTGAGCCTGATTGCTTTCCTGATTATAATGGTTGGTTTTGTCGCCTCTTCCCGTTTGTACATGCAGGCGCATACGATGAAAGAACTATTGGTGGGAATTCTGGTAGGAACCCTTCCTCAGATTGCCCTTTGGCATTTTTGGCTATAAAATATAGAACATAACCCCGATGTTCAGATCCGACAACTTCGAACCGTTTTTAAAAATCGGATTTAAACCGTAATACACGTGAACATTCCAGGTATTATAACCTGTGGAAAGATAAACCCCGTATTGCCATTTGTTAATATTATCGTCTACATTGGATGTTTCGGTTCCCAAAGAAGCCGATTCCAGTTTCAAATTCGTATTTAATACGTAGCGGGCTTTAAGTCCGCTGTAAACCCTCCAAAATTTATGACTGTCGTACGTCGCATTACGCCAGCGGATTTCAAGTGGGATTTCAATGCTGTGTGAAACAATTTTGGTTTTAATGTCTTCGGAAGGATCCGGTGGATTATCCGAAAAAAGATCGTCTGTATTGATAAACTGCTTAATGTTACTGTAAGAATACCCAATACCGGGAGCAATGGCCCAATGTCTGTTTTTGGAAATGGGAAAATCCCTTAAAAAACCCACAGAAACACTTGGAGAGAAAGAAAACTGCTTAAAACCGTCGGGGCTATTCTGAACCAAATTATAGCTTAAGGCCACATAAAACTGATCTTCTCGGAAGAGAGAATCAACTTCTTTCACAATTTAATCTGTCTTGGTTACAGCATCAACCTCCTGAGCAAAAACAAGTGAGGTACAATTATAAATAAAGTCAACAATAAAAACTTATTCATACTGTTTGATTTTCTCTACTAAGGTAATAAAAAAAGGCAATCCTCGATTGCCTTTTTATTTTTTCGCAGAGAGGAAGGGATTCGAACCCACGATACAGTTACCCATATACTAACTTTCCAGGCTTGCTCCTTCAACCACTCGGACACCTCTCTAAATTGAGACTGCGAATTAACGATATTTATTTTGTTTATTCAACAACTTTATTTCGAAAAATTTTTACGACAATTCACCGCGTACAGCTGTTTCGAAAACATTTTTAAAATCCGAAGAGGAAACCTTTTGTCCTAAAAGATACATCAGCTTGGTAATTGCCGCTTCCGTGGTGATGTCGTGACCGGAAATCACGCCGATTTTTTTCAACTGCATCCCGGTTTCATATTTGTCCATATTCACACTTCCGCCGGAACATTGCGTTACATTGATTACATGAAGCCCTTTGTTGATGGCTTTTTCCAGAATCTTATAAACCAATCTTCCGTTGGGGCGTTACCGGCACCATACGTTTCCAATACGACACCTTTTAAATTCGGAATGTGTAAGATGGCATGCAAAACACTTTCGTTAATGCCCGGAAACATTTTTACCACCACCACATTGTCATCAAAGGTTTTGTTGACTTTTAGTTTTCCACCCGTTGTTTTCTTTAGCAACAAATCTGTATTTACTTTCAAATCCACACCTGATTCGGCCAATTCCGGATAATTGGGTGAGGAAAAAGCATTGAAATGTTCGGCGCTGATTTTCGTGGTACGGTTACCGCGATACAATTTGTATTCAAAATACAATCCGACTTCCGTAACCACCGGTTGATTATTATTTTGCAAAGACGCAATTTGAATCGCGGTAATCAGATTTTCTTTGGCATCGGTACGCAAATCGCCAATTGGTAATTGCGAGCCTGTAAAAATAACCGGTTTGGTCAGATTCTCCAGCATAAAACTCAACGCCGATGCGGAATAAGACATTGTATCTGAGCCGTGTAATACCACAAACCCATCAAAAAAATTGTAATTTTCTTCAACTGCTTCCGCTATAGCCACCCATTTATCGGGATTCATATTGGAAGAATCAATTGGATCTTTAAACGAAAACGTTTCGATATCGCAATCCAATAATTTTAACTCGGGAATATTGTGCAGTAATTCGTCGAAGTTGAATGCTTTCAGCACACCGGTTTCGAAATCTTTCACCATTCCGATAGTCCCACCCGTGTAAACCAACAGTATTTTCGGTTTATTCGACATTCTGATATTTCAATTTATTAACTACCGGATTAGCATACATCGCCAAAAAGCTATCTTTCAAGGTATTCACTTCACTTCCCAAACGCATTTCCAAGCGACGTTCGAAAAGTTGCTTTTCTTTCTCGGTATATTGATCTGAAAACTGATCGGTATTGTTAATCAAATCGTAAGCAATAAAATTCGTAGGCCACAGCTTGTAGGTCGACAAGATTGAATCGTCTATCACTTGTGCCAAAGCCTGAATTTGTTTGTTGTTATTGTCATTTTCAGACATGATCTTGTCTAATTCTGTATCCAAAACATCGCCCACATGAATGTGAATTCGTTTTTTCTGACCGATAATTCCGCTAATTAACGTGATAAAATCCTCGTTTTTCTCCTTGATATAGATTTCATCATTGGCTTCTGCCATAAGTTGCGGCATTTTCAAAGCATCGGTAGGATCGTATTCGTAGGAAATGGAAACCGGAACAATCTTGATTTTCTTAAAATAATCCATCAGATTTTCTTCATCCGAAGCCATCGCCAACATCTTCAATACTCCTTGGTGGGTAGCATCATTCCCGTCTTTGGTTCTTCCTTCGCGTTGTGCAATCCAAACCGAACGGTTTTCTTTGGAAAGCAAATGATAAATGAACTCCGACATCAGTTTCGAGCTTTGCAACAATTCCCTTGGCGACAAGCCGCGGCGAACCAAGAAGTTTCGATTAAGCTTTGAAAGTGTCAACAAAAAAGATTTCTGTACCAAATTATCCCCGATTGCCGAAGCCGTCATAACCAATCCGTGATCAAACAAACTCACATTGAGCAAGGAAGTATCTAAAATGATATCGCGGTGGTTGGAAATGAAAAGATACGAAGTGTTGGGCTCCAGTTTTTCAAAACCGGAAGTAGTCAATCCGTCCGAACTGCGTTCCAAAACGCGCTGGATGGACTGGTAAATGAAATTAACCTGAAAATCACGAATGGAATGTGTTCTTTTCAACTGTTCCATCCAAACTGATTCTTCCACATCGGGAAAAGTAAAACTCATCAGCGCTTTCATCATTGGATGATTGGCAACGCTTTGAATGGCTGTATTTACTTCGCTGTCATAAAACTGGCGAATCGAGTCGAACTTTGGCATTAGTTAATTTTTTAACAATTCACAAATGAACGAAATTTTTATGAATCAAAGGGCATTTCTTTGTTAAATACCGAAAATTTCACGCGAATTTTCGGTTGTAATTCGGGCGATTTCGTCCAGCGGCAATTCATAAATTTCAGAAAGCTTTTCGGCCACTAAGGTCACGTAACTGCTTTCGTTGCGTTTTCCGCGGTACGGCGCGGGCGCCAAATACGGTGAATCCGTTTCCAAAACGATGTGTTTAAGGTCGATTTGACGCAAAAACTGATCGATTTTCCCGTTTTTAAACGTTACCACTCCACCGATTCCCAATTTCATATTGTAGGAAATGGCTTGTAATGCTTGCTCATACGTTCCCGAAAAACAATGAAAGATACCAAATAAATCATCTGATTTTTCCAACTCCAACACTTCAAAAATTTCGTCAAAAGCTTCACGACAATGAATGTTTATCGGCAATTTGTATTTTTTCGCCCATTGAATCTGTTTCTGAAACGCGATTTTCTGGATTTCTAAAGTCGTTTTATCCCAATACAAATCAATTCCGATTTCACCGATGGCGGTAAACTTACGCTTGGCCAATTCGGTTTCCACATGCGCCAGTTCAGCTTCGTAGTTTTCCTTTACATAACAAGGATGCAAACCCATCATCAGAAAAATATTGTCGGGATACTGTTGTTCCAAATCGTACATTTTCTGGGTATACGAGGCATCAATTGCCGGAATAAAAAACCGCTTTACACCTTTATTCAGGGCGCGTTCAATCATCTCGGAACGGTCTTCGGCAAATTCTTCGGAATACAAATGGGTGTGGGTGTCGGTAAAAATCATTTTCAGTAACTATATTTCAAAGCCGCAAAGTTACAAAGTTCCCTTTTGATAATCGGATAATTGGATAATTAAGATTATTTTTGAGTTATGGAAAACCTACACAAACTGCTAAAAAAGGAAGGCTACAAAAAAATAAAATTCAAAGTCTCCAAAACCCAACATCTTTTAATAAAAGCTAAAGTGAATGGCATTTTAGGGGATTTTATTCTGGACACGGGCGCTTCCAACAGTTGCATCGGTTTTGACAGTGTGGATTATTTCAATATCATCGCCAAAGATTCCCCCACCAAAGCCGCCGGAGCCGGGGGAACCGGAATGTACACTCAAATGGCAACCAACAACTTACTACAACTGTCCCATTGGAAAACCTATGATTTTTCGTTGGTTATTTTCGACATGAGCCACGTGAATCTGGCACTGCAGCAATACAATGCCAAAGCGGTTCATGGGATAATCGGGGCCGACATCCTGTTACAAGGAAAAGCGATTATTGATTATTATAATCATTATGTGTATCTGAAATAAGAATCAGAAATTCTTTTTGAGGGTTCGATAGGCAATTACGCTGCTGGCAATCATTAAGATTCCTCCTAAAATAAAATGCGCTCCCGCAAACTTAAACGGCGCCTGATCGTGGGTAAAAAAGTAAAACGTATTCGCCATTAACGGTGGTCCGACAATAGAAGTGGCACTCATCAAGCTGGCCAGCACGCCCTGAATTTCGCCTTGTTCCGAAGCCGGAACCGTTGACGAAATTACCGATTGCAGCGCCGGTCCCGCAATACCGCCCAAACAATACGGAATCAGAAACACAAACATCATCCAGCCTTGGGAGGCGAATGCGAAAAGGAACATTCCAACTGCATATAAAAACAATCCGACATAAATACTTTTACTGTTACCCAATTTAGGATTGATCCATCGGATTAGTCCGCCCTGCACAATACCGACCAATAAACCGATGACACCCAACGAAATCCCCACCATCCTTTCGTTCCAATTGAAACGGTACATGGTGAAATAACTCCAATTGCTCTGCACCGCATGCCCGCCAATGTACACCAAAACCAAAGCAGCAATCAAACCTATTAACGACGGGTATTTTTTCAGATTTAACAAAGCGCTTACCGGATTGGCCCGTTTCCAGCTGAAATCTCTTCGATTGGCTTTGGATAACGATTCCGGCAGAATGAAATACCCGTATAAAAAGTTTATAAAACAAAGGAAAGCCGCGGCGTAAAACGGAATACGCGATCCGTATTGCCCTAAAATCCCTCCGATTACCGGCCCGATGATAAATCCTAAACCGAAAGCCGCCCCAATCATTCCGAAATTTTTGGCGCGATTGGTTTCGTCGCTCACATCCGCAATATAAGCCGTGGCAGTGGTAATACTGGCTCCGGTAAGTCCGGCCAGAATCCTTCCGATAAACAACCAGGCAATTGTGGGAGCAAAAGCCAGTAAAAGATAATCCATGGCGAAAAAGAAAAGCGAAAATAAAATAATCGGTCGGCGTCCGAATTTATCACTCAGATTTCCGATTAACGGTGCAAACAAAAACTGCGTCATCGCATAGGCAAAGGTCAGCCACCCACCGTATTGGGAAGCTACACTGATGTCGCCATGAATCAATTCGGCAATTAATTTCGGAATTACCGGAATAATGATACCCCATCCGATAATATCAATCAGCATGGTTATGAATATGAATCCGACGGCAGCTTGTTTTTTACTTTCTTTCATGGAATGCTTTTAGGGTACAAAGAAATGAAAATCCTTTTAAAAGTAACGATGTATTGTGTTTACGGTTTTGTTATTGCTTTCAGTCGGCTTTCTAAACCGATTTTCAAATGGCCAGAGTTGTAGGGCTTTGTCAAAGGCTTTACTTTCCGGACAAACAGCGGCTTTTCTTTTGTCAATTGTGGAGCTAAAAACACAGATTCAATATAATCAAATCCATCCTATGCTCTTTTATGAGATTCCTCCTTTGTCGGAATGACAAAACAACTCCCTCCCAAAATATCACCTAATTTAGCGATTGTGTAAGTGTTTTTTTATGGCTAGGTTTGTAAGGAAGTAAACTTGTAAAATATGATATATTATGAGTTAGCAGCAAGTTTATATCAAAAAATTCACAAAGAAAATCATGAGAAAAAAAACTTTAAGTACATTTTTTTTAATTCTATCAGTTAGTCTATTGGTTGCTTGTTCATCTAAAAGCACTATTTATCGCCTCACAAAAAATTATAAACCTGATGACATAGAATTGTATAAAACAATTGTTGCTTTAGATAGTGTATTTTTTGAAGCGTATAATACATGTAATTTAAATCTTGATAAGTATAGTTCATTTTATTCTGAAGAAATTGAATTTTATCATGACCATGGAGGTTATATGAATTCTAAAAAAGAAATTGTTGAGGGCACAAAAAAATATGTTTGTGGAAAAGTAACTAGAGAGCTTGTAAAAGGAAGTATTGAGGTTTACCCAATAAAAGACTTTGGAGCGATTGAAATGGGACTACATAAATTTCACAATAGTGAAGAACCTAATAAAACAGCTTCAATTGCGCGATTTACCATAATTTGGAAAAAAGTAAATAAGGAGTGGAAAATTATAAAAGTTATAAGTTTACATTAAAAGCCAGCTGCTAACAGCGCTTTTGCGAAATTTGTGCGTTAGCACTTAATTGAAAGATCTTTTTGTATATTTAACTTGAGCCCGAATGGAAAGGTTTGAAACATTATAAACCCAAACTTCGTAAAGCCGACGGGACGTTGACATCAACCTTAAAAAAATTCGATGAAAAAAATTTTTGGAACTCTTTTACAACTAATTGGCTTAGTAACAATTATAATTTCAAGTATTGCAGCGAAAGAATTATATTACGAAAGAAGAATACTCTATTCTGAAATAAAATCTGATTTAGATTATTCATATCAATCTCAAATTGATTCACAGCAAATTGCACTTTTTTTTGCGGCTGCATTTGGAATAATCCTTTTTATAATTGGATTAATTTTGCTAATCACAAAAACTAAAAAGCAAAGACAATTAGAAGCCGAA
This sequence comes from uncultured Flavobacteriaceae bacterium, assembly GCA_963812405.1. GTDB lineage: Bacteria > Bacteroidota > Bacteroidia > Flavobacteriales > Flavobacteriaceae > Flavobacterium. The sequence goes on from CAWEUV010000002.1 coordinate 702,720, forward strand.
CTGACAACATTCAAATATATTTCAGAGAACGGTGACGAGCAAGAAGATGCAATCGGGAATTTAGAAAAGTTATTTGAACTCAAACAAAAAGGAATTTTAACCGAAGAGGAATTTGTAGCTACAAAAAGAAAAATATTAGAATAAAGGCTAATACCAACAACGTTTGATAAAATGACGGTTTGGTAATTTCTTAAAAAAGTTGATGCTCGCCCTTCTCACATAAAATTGATTTTTCTTTTCCTCTTCGCATTATAATTAAACATCATTTATTATGACCGAAATTAAAATGAAAAGAATTTATGCTCCTTATGATTCAAAAGACGGCATCCGTGTGTTAGTTGATGCTCTTTGGCCCCGCGGAATAAAAAAAGAAACACTGAACTATGATTTCTGGGAAAAGGATATTGCTCCCTCCAAAGCACTTCGCCAGTGGTTTCATCATGACAAAAATAAAAACTGGGAAGCATTTGCATTACAGTATAATCAGGAACTGGAAAAATCAGCGGCCATAAAAGACTTTACCAAAAGAATGGCAGAATATAAAACCGTAACCCTTGTTTATGCCGCAAAAGATCCGGAACACAATCATGTTTTGATTCTTAAATCGTTTATGGAACAATTACTGAAAACAGAGCAAGATTAGAACACCGGAAGCCAACAACCTTGTTATGGAATGACCAAAATTACGCTTTTTGGGAATTGCTTGATCTTCCAATCCTTCATGCAGTAAGTAGAACATTGGTTCATTTCGGTACATAAAAAAACCGCTTAAAACTAAGCGGTTTTTTTATATGTTTTGCATCAGACTATAATTCCAACGCTTTCTTAGGATTGTTGTCCATTAAGATTTCCACCGGATTTTCCAAGGCTTCTTTTACAGCCACTAAGAATCCAACCGACTCACGTCCGTCGATGATTCGGTGATCGTACGATAACGCTACATACATTACCGGAGCGATAACGATTTGACCGTTTTTCACCACTGCTCTTTCCACTACATTGTGCATTCCTAAAATACCCGACTGCGGAGGATTGATAATTGGTGTAGACAACATCGAACCGAAAACACCACCGTTAGAAATCGTGAAGGTTCCGCCTGTCATTTCATCTACCGTGATTTGTCCGTCACGTGCACGTAATGCTAAACGTTTAATTTCAGCTTCCACACCTCTGAAGGTTAACAATTCCGCGTTACGCACTACCGGTACCATTAATCCTTTTGGTCCTGAAACCGCTACAGAGATATCACAAAAATCGTAAGAGATTTTCTCCTGACCATCAATCATTGAGTTTACATCCGGATACATTTGTAATGCACGGGTAACTGCTTTGGTGAAGAACGACATAAAGCCTAATCCCATTTGGTGTTTCGCTTTAAACTCTTCTTTATACTGATCACGGATTGCGTAAATCGCACTCATGTCTACCTCATTGAACGTAGTCAACATTGCGGTTTCGTTTTTAGCCGCTACCAAACGCTCGGCTACTTTACGACGCAACATCGATAATTTTGTTCTTTCCGAACCACGAGAACCTCCGGTTGGTGTACCCATAGAAGGAACAGCATTAACTGCATCTTCTTTAGTTACTCTTCCGCCTTTCCCAGTTCCTACGATATCTGTTGGCTGGATGTTTTTCTCGTCTAATATTTTTCTTGCTGCCGGGGACGGCGCATTGGTGGCATACGTTGCTGCTGCTGGAGCCGGAGCTGCTGCTGGAGCCGGAGCTGCTTTTGGAGCCTCAGCTTTAGGTGCTTCTGCCGCTTTTTCCGCAACCGGCGCTGCTCCACCTTCCGGTTTTGCTGCACTAGTATCAATTAAACACACTACCTGACCTACCGCTACTGCATCGCCTTCTTCCGCTTTAAGCGTAATAATTCCGCTCGCTTCCGCTGGTAACTCTAAGGTAGCTTTATCAGAATCAACCTCAGCAATTGCTTGGTCTTTTTCTACATAATCTCCGTCTTTAACTAACCAAGTAGCAATTTCTACTTCTTTGATTGATTCTCCCGGTGAAGGGACTTTCATTTCTAAAATCATCGGTATATAATTTTATAGGTGTTGTTATTATCTTAGTTTTATCAAAAATACAATTTTATTGGAATAAATTCTTGTCGAAAACCATGGCGATAGCGGCCGCATGACGTTTTTTAGAACGTACATAACTTCCGGCTGCCGGTGCACTGTAGGCTTTTGGCGATGCCACTCTGAATTTCACTTCGTTAAAGTTCATCAGCATATAACCGTAAGCACCCATGTTTCTTGGCTCTTCCTGTGCCCAAACGTAGTCGTCCACGTTCGGATATTTGGCAATAATCGCTTTCATTTGTTCGATTGGCAGCGGGAACAATTGCTCCACACGCACCAAGGCTACATCGTTTCTTCCGTTGGCTTCTCTTTCCGCTTTTACATCGTAATAGAATTTACCGGTACAGAATACCAAAGTTTTCACCTCAGCTGCATTCACGTTTGGATCGTCAATTACTTCCTGGAATTGTCCGTTTGCGAATTCTTCAACAGACGAAACCGCTTCCGGATGACGCAATAAACTCTTCGGTGTGAATACTACCAAAGGTTTACGGAATTTCGTTACCAACTGTCTTCTCAACAAGTGGAAGAAGTTTGCCGGCGTAGTACAATCGGCTACATACATATTGTGGTTTGCACACAATTGTAAGAAACGTTCCATACGTGCCGAAGAGTGTTCTGCCCCTTGGTTTTCATACCCGTGCGGCAACAACATTACGATTCCGTTTTGGTTGTTCCATTTGTCTTCCGCTGCCGAAATGTATTGGTCGATCATAATTTGCGCTCCGTTTCCGAAATCTCCAAATTGTGCTTCCCAGATGGTTAAGGCATTCGGATTGGCTAAGGCATAACCGTATTCGAATCCTAAAACGCCGTATTCCGACAAATGTGAGTTATAAATCGAGAAATTTCCTTTTTTGTTCGGAAGATGATTCAACAAGATTACTTCTTCTTCGGATTCTTCCACTTTAATTACCGCGTGACGGTGTGAGAAAGTACCACGTTCTACGTCCTGACCCGAGATACGTACATCGTATCCTTCTGTCAACAACGAACCGTAAGCCAACATTTCACCCATCGCCCAATCCAATTTATCGGATTCGAAGAACATTGTTTTTCGATCGCCGATTAGTTTGGTGATTTTGCTGATGAATTTTTTATCCGATGGCAATTCGGTTACCACTTTAGCGATTTCCGTTAAAGTCGCTTTATCCACTTTTGTTTCAAACTTCTGAAGCATAACATCCGCTTCTGCCTGCTCGAAACCTTTCCATTCGTTTTGCATGAATGGCGTGATTACCGTTAAATCTCTTTTACGAGATTCCTCCAAACTTTGCTCCAGATTGGTTTTGTATTCCGCTTCCAGTTGTGCCACGTAATTAGCATCGATAGAACCTTCCGCTTTCAATTTCTCTGCATAAATATCTCTTGGATTTTTCTGTCTCGAAATTGCTTTATATAATTTAGGCTGGGTAAAACGAGGTTCATCCCCTTCGTTGTGCCCGTATTTTCTGTATCCTAACAAGTCGATGAACACGTCGGTTCCGAACTCCATTCGGTATTCCAACGCAAACAACATCGCGTGTACCACTGCTTCCGCATCGTCTGCATTTACATGCAACACCGGAGACAAAGTAACTTTAGCCACATCCGTACAATAAATTGAGGAACGGGCATCTAAATAATTCGTTGTAAATCCAACCTGATTATTCAACACTACGTGAATGGTTCCGTTGGTTTTGTAACCGTCCAGTTTGGCCATTTGGATAATTTCGTAAACGATACCCTGACCGGCTACGGCTGCATCTCCGTGTACCGCAATCGGCAATACTTTTGATGGGTTTTCAGCGTAGTATTTGTCTTGTTTTGCACGGGCAATTCCTTCGATAACCGCTCCAACCGTTTCCAGGTGGGAAGGGTTCGGTGCTAAATTCACGTTGATTTTTTTACCGTTTTGCGTGTGTCTATCGGCCGTTAATCCCAAGTGGTATTTCACGTCACCATCAAACAAAGCATCATCGTCGTAATCTTTTCCGTCAAATTCGGAGAAGATATCCTGAGTCGATTTTCCGAAAACATTCGCCAATACGTTCAAACGACCACGGTGTGCCATTCCCATTACGAATTGCTCCACGCCTTTATCGGCAGCGGCTTCAATTAAGAAATCCAAAGCCGGGATAGCCGATTCGATTCCTTCTAACGAGAAACGTTTCTGACCTACATATTTGGTATGAAGGAAGTTCTCGAAAGAAACCGCTTCGTTTAATTTTTTAAGGATGCGTTTCTTCTGATCGTTATTGAAACTTGGAAGATTGTCGTTGATGTCCAATCGTTTTTGAATCCACTCGATTACTTTCGGGTCACGAATGTACATGTATTCGATTCCGATGGATTCACAATACACTTTATTTAAGTGATTTAAGATATCCTGAAGCGAACAAGGGTTTAAGTTCACAATTCGGGCCGCATCGAAAACCGTATTGAGGTCGGCTGCCGTTAAACCGAAATTCTCGATGGACAAATCCGGAGAATAGGTTCTTCGCTCACGAACCGGGTTGGTTTTTGTAAAAAGGTGACCGCGGGTTCTGTAACCGTCAATCAGCTTTAAAACATTAAATTCTTTTTGTAATTTTTCTGAAACGGCCGAACAATCTCCTCCTCCGGCAGCCATGTTTTCCAGTTCTTCAACCGGTCCGCCACCAAATTCATTCGCAAAATCAAATCCTTGGAAAAAACTCCTCCAACTTGGTTCTACGCTATCGGGATTTTGTAAATATTGATCGTATAAATCGGCAAAAAAAGCCGTGTGTGCTGCGTTTAAAAAGGAAAACCTATCCATAATTCTGTCGAATGACGATTTTGGGTTAAAAAATTTTACGCAAAAGTACAATACTTTATAATAATCTTCTAATGTTTTTCATACTTTTATCTCATAAAATATTCCGAATGATGAAGTTAAAAACAAACATCTGCAATTTTTTAACAATAGTTTTGAGTTGTCTGCTTTTTTTAACAATAACTTCTCCAATAAAGGCTCAGAATCAGGGCAATTCGCAACAAAAAAATGAATTTTGGAGAAACGTTCAATTTGGTGGTGGATTGGGTTTAGGTATTGGAAGCGGCTATACCAATATCATGGTGGCGCCCAGCGGAATTTACAATATAAGTCCATACGTATCAATGGGTTTGGGAGCACAATACAGTTATGTAAAACAATCCGATTTATTTAATTCACATATTTACGGCGGCAGTCTTATCAGCCTTTTCAACCCGATTCCCGAAGTACAGCTGTCGGCCGAATTAGAGCAACTTCGCGTGAATAACACCTTTACCGAAATAACTCCCGAAATCAAAGATAATTTCTGGAATACCGCTTTGTTTTTAGGGGCTGGCTATCGGAATCAAAATGTAACCCTCGGATTGCGTTACAACATTCTATACCGTGAATCTAATTATGTGTACAGTCAGGGCTGGATGCCGTTTGTTAGAGTCTATTTCTAAACCAAACCTTCTGCCATTCCCTTTTTAAAACCAGAAACGTAACCTGTTCGGAAAGTTCCACCAAATCAGAACCGTCCAGTTTTTTGATTTGCTCTTCCGACACATCAATAATATATAATAAATTGAGGTATTCGGCGAACTTGAACTGGATCAGCCGGTAGATTTTCTCGTGTAGCTGGATTTTTAAATCGATGGGTGAAATGGACGTTTCAAACGCCACACTTTCATTGGCATAATTAAAATCTTTATTGATTTGCTCTACCAATTTCACATACAGCTCCTCTTTCTGCGCTTCAGAAAGCAATAAATCGGTATTTTGAGGTGCGATGTACATTTGAAGTAGAAGTTAGAAGTTAGAAGTTAGAAGTTAGAAGTTAGAAGTTAGAAAATTATCAATTTTACAGAAGATTATACATTTCTGCGCATCAAATTTTCACCAAACGCCTTTAACATGGTTTTTTTAGAAGCTTCAATATCCATCTTTTCCAACATTTCGAAAGCTTTAAATGTGTAGTTTCGTATCGCCTCCAATGTTGCTTCACTGGCTCCGGTCTGATTGAAAATTGTTTTTACGGAAGCTATTTTCTCATCATTTTGCGTTAGCTGAACAGAAAACAAATGTTTGAGTTGTTCTTTTTCTTCAGCATTGGCGAATTCCATAGCTTTTAAATAAAGGTACGTTTTTTTGTTTTCGATAATGTCACCTCCGACTTGTTTTCCAAACGTTTCCGGATTACCGAAAGCATCGAGATAATCATCTTGCAATTGGAACGCGATGCCAAGATTCAAACCGAAATCGTAAATCAGATTGGCATTTTCCTCGGACGTTTCCGCCACTATTGCCCCCATTTTCATGGCAGCGCCGACTAAAACAGCCGTTTTGTATTCAATCATCTTCAGGTATTCCGGAATGGTCACGTCGTTACGTTGTTCGAAATCGACATCCCATTGCTGCCCTTCGCATACTTCCAAAGCCGTTTTACTGAATAGTTTGGCTAACGATTGGAAAATTACCGGTTCGTATTGCTCAAAATATTGGTAAGCCAAAATCAGCATCGCATCTCCGGACAAAATTCCGGTATTCACATCCCACTTTTCGTGTACGGTTTCGTTTCCGCGACGCAACGGCGCATCGTCCATAATATCATCATGAATCAAAGAGAAATTATGAAAAACCTCCACCGCAGTAGCGGCTGCCAATGCTTTTTTATAATCGGTGTTGAAAATTTCCGCCGTCATCAAGGTCAAAACCGGACGCATTCGTTTTCCGCCAAGAGACAAAATGTAAGCAATAGGTTCGTACAGGTTTTTAGGTTCTCTTTCTATGGAAATTGCCGAAAAATGGCTCGCGATAAACGACTGGTATTCTGAAATGGAATGCATGACACTAATTTTTTGCTAAAGTACTTCAAATTAAACCGTTTTTCAAAAAAGTGAATTTGTTAATTTTAACTTAAAACTTTGGAAACTTTTTTAGTGTTAAAAGTTTCCGTTTTACATTTGTACCGAAATTTAACAGCAATCACAATGATCACAGTACTTATATTTATTTCATTATCAACGCTTTCCGTAATCCTGTTTATGAAACAGGCGCAATTTGGAAAAACTCCAAAAGGGGAACGTTTGAAAAGAATTAAAGTTTCGGTGAATTATTCCGACGGTGCGTTTCAAAATCAAAGTCCGACACCGGATTTAACCGAAGGCGCGAATTTTTATTCTGTAGCAAAAGAATTTCTCTTCACCAAAAAAGAACGCAATAAACCATCCGAAGCAATCATTTCACTGAAAACCGATTTGTTGCAGTTGGATCCGGAAAAAGATGTTATGGTTTGGTTTGGCCACTCCTCCTATTTCATGCAGATTGACGGAAAGAAAATTTTGGTCGACCCGGTTCTTAGCGGATCTGCTTCACCGGTTTCTTTTACCACGAAAGCATTTAAAGGGAGCAACAACTATTCGGCAGAAGATATTCCTGCTATCGATTACCTTTTCATAACCCACGACCATTGGGACCATTTGGATTACAAAACCGTCAAAAAACTGCAATCCCGAACCGGAAAAGTAATTTGCGGGTTAGGAACCGGAGCGCATTTGGAACATTGGGGATTCACAAAAGATCAGATTATCGAGAAAGACTGGCACGAAACAATTCGCTTGGACATGGGCTTTTCAGTTACCACTGTTCCTGCGAGGCATTTTTCGGGTCGCGGATTCAAACGCAACCAGTCGCTTTGGATGTCGTACGCCTTACAAACCCCTTCATTAAATATTTACATTGGCGGCGACAGTGGTTACGATGCGCACTTTGAAAAAGCAGGTGAAAAATTAGGCCCGTTTGATATCGCCATTCTCGAAAACGGACAGTATGACAAAAGCTGGAAATACATTCACATGCAGCCGGAAGAAGTCCTTAAAGCAGCAAAAGATTTAAAGACAAAGCAACTGTTTCCGGTTCATTCCGGGAAATTTGCATTGGCCAATCACGATTGGGACGAACCGCTTCAGAGAATAACCGCCTTGATTAAAGAAACGGACATCACTCCACTAACACCCCGTATTGGAGAAATCGTGTACTTAAAACAACAGCAAAAATTTGTAAAGTGGTGGGAGTTTACCAATTAAAAGTATTCAATTAGGATAAAAACCATCGAAAAGCAACAATCATAGGGCATTCCCCATATGTTAAATAAATGTAAAAACTAAGGAAACTATTTCTGTGTTAAAAGTTTCCGAAGTAAATTTGCACAGAATTTATAAAAATTATGAAAGAGAAAATAATGCGTAAAGCAAGCGACATGTTCTTAAAACTTGGTTTTAAGAGTGTTACCATGGATGACATCGCAGGCGAAATGTGTATTTCCAAGAAAACCATCTATAAGTATTTCTGCAATAAAGAAGTATTGGTGGAAGAAACTACCGAAAGAATTCACAATGATGTTCATGAAAAAATAGAAAGTATTGTCGCTAAAAACTACAATGCTGTTGAAGAAAATTTTGAAGTTAGAAAGATGTTTAAGGAAATGTTTAAATCCTATGATACATCCCCGGTGTATCAGCTGAAAAAACATTATCCGGCCATTTACGAGAAAATCATTACCGAAGAAGTTCAGGCCTGTAGCGTGTTTTTTGAACAGAATATCCTTAAAGGCATTGAAGAAGGCCTGTACCGGAAAGATCTCGATATAAAAACGGCGGTTCAATTTTACTACACCATCATTTTCAGCATCAACGAGAACACCATTTATGAAAAAGAAGCGCAGGCACTGGAATTACAAGCTTTAGAATATCACACCAGAGCCATCGCTACTCCAGAAGGCATTACCGAACTAGAAAAACAATTGCAAAATCCTAATATATAACCATTCATCAATGAAAAAAATAACATTCATACTCCTGTTTCTTTCCGGCTTGTCTGTGAGTGCGCAGGAAATTAAAACACTCACTTTAAAAGATGCCTTGCAGTATGCACTGGAAAACAAATCCGATGCCAAAAAAGCAAAACTGAGTGTTGAAAACAGCAACCATCAAATCGCTGAAGTGCGTTCCAGAGCGTTACCGCAAGTAAGCCTTAATGGCGGATTGACCTATAATCCCATTTTACAGCAAAGCGCCTTACCCGGTGAATTTTTCGGGCAACCCGGATCCATCGTTATGGTGCCTTTCGGTCAAAAATGGAACAGCACCGCAACGGCAACATTAACGCAAAACCTTTTCGACCAATCGGTATTTACAGGTTTAAAAGCGGCAAAAACCACCAGAGAGTTTTACATCATCAACCAACAATTAACCGAGGAACAGTTGATTGAAAAAGTAGCCGGAAGTTATTATCAGGTGTATGTGTACAAACAAAAGCTCGCCAATGCGGAAAGCAATCTGGCCAACACGAAAAAAGTACGCGACATCATCAAAGGACAATTTGACAACGGTTTGGCCAAAAAAATTGATTTGGACCGTATTTCGGTGAAGGTGAGCAATATGGAATCGGCGCGTCAACAATTAATCAATGCAGTACAATTACAGGAAAACACCTTGAAATTTTTTATCGGAATGCCGATGGAACAAGCCATTCAATTGCCTGAAAACACCATTGAAGTAACCGCCGAAGCTTTTACTGAAAAAGTAGAAATGAGCAAAAGAACCGAATTGGCATTGCTAAAAAAGCAGGAACAATTATACCGTTTTCAGAAAAAATCCTATTTGGCCGAATACTACCCAACACTCTCATTGAATGCCAATTACGGGTATCAAGGATTGGGTAAAGAATTTCCTTGGGGCGCTAAACCGGCAGACGGCGTGTATTGGACCGACTTCTCCTCTATCGGATTAAACATGAGGTTAAATGTATTCAATGGTTTTTCTACCCGCTCTAAAGTCCGCCAGGCTGAAGTTAGCTTAAAGAAAACGGAAGAAGACATTAAAGACACGGAATTGGCATTAAACTATGGTTTTGAAAACGCCAAGACACAAATCAACAACAGTGTGATTAATATCAGAACACAAAAAGAAAATGCAAATCTGGCACAGGAAGTTTTAAACAATACCAAAAACAATTACATCAACGGATTGGCTTCTTTAACCGAATTATTAGACGCCGAAACCGCATTAACAGAAGCCCAGAACAACTATACCACGGCACAATTGGAATACAAATTGGCAGAAATCCAAATCATCAAATCAAAAGGAGAATTAAAAAATTTAGTAAACTAATCATCACATGAACAAAAAAATAATCACAGTCGTAATCATATTAGCATCCTTAGGACTAATCGGATTTATCTTAAGTAAGAACAAAGCGAGCAACGAAGCGAAAACCGCAGTTGTTGCTGAAACCAATGCAACCGTTGTGGTTAAAACCGATACCGTTAAAACTGAAATCGTTTCTCAGGATTTCCTTGCCAACGGAACGTTTGCTCCTTCTCAGGAATTGAATTTCTCAGCAGAAAAATCAGGAAAAGTAATCAGCGTTTTGGTAAAAGAAGGCGACCGTGTTGCAGCCGGACAAACCCTTGCCGTAGTTCGTGGTGATGTTATCAATGTGGAAGCACAAACGGCTAATGCCAACTATCAAACGGCTTTAAACGATTACAACCGTTTCGAGAGCGCATTTAAGACCGGTGGTGTAACCAAACAACAACTGGATCAGGCAAAAATGAACATGATCAACGCCAAATCGCGCATGACACAAGCCAACATTAATGTGGGCGATACACGAATCAAAGCACCATTTAGCGGGATTATCAACAAAAAATACATCGAAGTGGGAACCATCTTAAGCGGAATGCCTCCTACACAAATGTTCGAAATCGTAAACGTTTCAAAATTGAAACTAAATGTTACCGTAAGCGAAAATCAAATTGCAGGTTTAAGAATCGGCTCACCAATTAAAGTGAAAGCCAGCGTTTATCCGGACAAGGAATTTAACGGAAAAGTTACCTTCATCGCTCCGAAAGCCGACGCCAGTTTAAACTTCCCGGTAGAAATCGAAATCAGCAACAATGCCGCAAACGAATTAAAAGCCGGAATGTACGGAACTGCCGAATTCTCTTCTGCCGAAACCAGTAAAACACCGCTAATGATTGTTCCGCGTACTGCGTTTGTAGGAAGTGTGAATGCCAATCAGATTTTCGTAATGGAAAAAGACGGCACAGCGAAACTGAAAACCGTAACGGCAGGCAGAATTTTAGGCAATCAGGTAGAAATCCTTAACGGATTAGCGAATGGCGACATCGTAATTACCAGCGGACAAATCAACTTAAATGACGGAACAAAAGTTACGGTAATCAAATAAAAAGTGAGTGACAAGGGGTAAGCGATAAGTCCCAAAAAAAAAATCAGGACACCTTCTTAATTCTCCCTTATCTTTTTTCCTTTTTAAACTAGAGAAAAACATATGAAATTAGCAGAGATATCTATTAAACGTCCGTCACTGGTCGTGGTATTGTTCACAATACTAACGCTGGGAGGATTGTTCAGCTACAGCCTTTTGGGCTACGAATTGATCCCAAAATTCGAACAAAACGTAATCAGTATCGCCACCATTTATCCGGGCGCTTCGCCAAGTGAGGTGGAAAATACGGTGACCAAAAAAATAGAAGACGCGATTGCTTCGATGGAAAACATCAAAAAAATCGACTCCAAATCCTATGAAAGTTTATCAACCGTTGCGGTACAGTTAACCAGTAACGCCGATGCAGACGTTGCTTTAAATGATGCCCAACGTAAAATCAATGCCGTAATCAGTGATTTACCGGACGACGCGAAACAACCTTCGTTAAGTAAATTCTCGTTGAGTGATTTACCGATTATGACCATTGGTGCCAACGCGAAAATGGATGAGGCGGAGTTTTTCGACTTGATCGACAAAAAAATCAAACCGATTCTTTCCCGTGTAAACGGTGTGGCACAAGTTAATTTGATTGGCGGACAGGAACGCGAAATTCAGGTAAACATGGATGCTGATAAAATGAAAGGTTTCGGATTATCAGTACCACAAGTACAACAGGCGGTTTTGGCTTCCAATTTGGATTTCCCTACCGGAAACATTCAAACCAGAGAGCAGAAAATCCTAATCCGTTTGGCCGGAAAATATAAAAACGTAGACGAATTGCGTAACTTGGTAATTGCCAGTAAAAACGGAATTCAGGTGCGTTTAATGGACGTGGCCGATGTTCAGGATGCCCAAAAAGACGTAGAGAAAATCGCCCGTGTGGATCAGAAAAACGCAATCGTTTTACAAATCGTTAAACAATCCGATGCAAATGCGGTGGATGTAAGTGAGCACGTTCAGAAATTAATCGAAGATTTAAAAACCGATTACAAAAATGAACAACTGCAATTAGACATTGCTAATGACAGTTCTGTATTTACCTTAATGGCTGCCGATTCGGTAATTCACGATTTAATCTTAGCAGTTTTATTGGTGGCTTTGGTGATGTTGTTCTTCCTGCACAGTGTCCGTAACTCGTTAATTGTAATGGTTTCGATTCCGGCTTCCCTAATTGCAACCTTTATCGGATTCTTATTATTGGATTACACGTTAAACTTAATGAGTTTATTAGGACTATCCTTAGTAGTAGGAATCTTGGTGGATGACGCGATTGTGGTCTTGGAAAACATTTACAGGCACATGGAGATGGGGAAAAACCGTGTCCGCGCCGCCTATGATGCCACTGCCGAAATTGGCGGTACCGTAACTTCGATTACCTTGGTAATTGTGGTGGTATTCCTTCCGATTGCGATGAGTACCGGATTGGTTTCTAACATTATCACCCAATTCTGTGTTACCGTAGTAATCTCGACGTTATTATCCTTATTATCATCCTTTACTATCGTACCTTGGTTATCCTCACGTTTTGGTAAATTGGAACATATCGAAGGGAAAAACCTTTTTGGAAGAATTATTCTAGGTTTTGAAGCACAATTAACCCGTTTTACCAACTGGGTAAGTGATATTTTAGTGTGGGCTTTGGCCAATAAAATCAAAACCATTATTGTGGTTGTGGTATTGTTCTTCGGATCATTATACATGGTAGCCGGAGGTTATGTGGGTGGTGAATTCTTCGCCCGTTCCGATGCCGGAGAGTTTTTAGTGCAGATTGAAATGCCGAAAGACGCTTCGTTGGAACAAACCAACTTCATGACCCAAAAGGCGGAAGCTTTCCTTAAAAAACAGGAAGACGTAACCAATCTGATTACGACGGTCGGACAAACTTCAGAAGGATTCTCCGGAACACAGGCTACGGCTTATAAATCGGAAATTCGTGTGAAAATGGTTTCTCAGGACGAACGTGAGGACGATTCGTATGTATATGCAGCTAAAATCAAACGTAAATTACAACAGGAATTGGTTGGCGCAAAAGTGAAAACTGTGGGTATGAGCATCATGGGAACTGCCGAAGAAGCGCCGTTAGCGTTGGTAGTAACCGGAACCACTTTAGACAGCGCAATGGTATTCGCGAAAGCGGCCGAAAAAGAACTGTACTCGATTCCAGGTGCCTCAGAAATTAAACTTTCCGTAGAAACCGGAAACCCGGAAGTAAACGTTCAGATCGACCGTGATAAAATGGCAGCTTTAGGTTTGAATTTACAAACGGTGGGATTAACGATGCAAACCGCGTTCAGTGGTAATACCGATGGAAAATTCCGTGCCGGAGAATACGAATACGATATTAATTTACGCTACAATTCCTTCAACCGAAAAAACATTGAAGACGTAAGTAACCTGATTTTTGTAAACGACAAAAGCGAACAAATCAAACTGTCGCAATTTGCATCCATTAAAGAAGGTTCCGGACCAAGTCAGCTGGAACGTCGTGATAAAACGGCTTCGGTAACTATTAAAGGACAAACCGTTGGACGTCCTACAGGAACCGTTGCGGCGGAATGGCAAGCTAAATTTGAAAAACTGCACAAACCAACCGGAGTAAATTACGTTTGGGGCGGTGATATGGAAAATCAGACAGAAGGATTCGGTACTTTAGGATTTGCTTTATTGGCTGCGATTATCTTGGTTTACTTAGTAATGGTAGCGTTGTACGACAGTTATGTACACCCGTTTGTGGTATTGTTTGCCGTGCCTTTATCGTTTATCGGAGCCTTGCTCGCGCTTGGTTTAACCAACAACTCACTAAACATTTTTACCATTTTGGGAATCATTATGCTAATCGGATTGGTGTGTAAGAACGCGATTATGTTAGTCGACTTTACCAACCAGCGCCGTGCGGCAGGTGAAACGGTTCACACCGCTTTAATTCAGGCGAACCACGCACGTTTGCGCCCGATTTTAATGACTACGATTGCGATGGTGTTCGGTATGTTACCGATTGCCTTAGCTTCTGGTGCCGGTGCCGAATGGAAAAACGGATTGGCTTGGGTAATTATCGGAGGATTGATTTCTTCGTTATTCTTAACCTTGGTTATCGTTCCGGTTATTTATGATATCATGGAAAAAATCGTTCATAAATTCACCAAAGGAAAAGCAACCGATTACGGTGCTTTAATGGTGGAAGCTTACGAACACAAAGAATTAAGTGAAGACGGATTCAATCCGAAACACGAGATGTAATTGATTAATTTAATTTGTTGAAGAACCGCTGCAGTGATGTAGCGGTTTTTTTTTATGCTTTAAGATAGCGTTCAAACCAGGACGCTGCCAAATCGGCAACCTGTTCCATCGCACCGGGCTCTTCGAAAAGATGAGTCGCGCCATCTACGATTTCAAATTGGCGGATACAGGATAGATTTTCATAGGCAAACTGATTCAGGTCAATCACTTCCAAATCACGGCCGCCCACAATAAATAAAGTTGGCGCAGTAACCGACGGTAAAACGTTAAAAGCCAAATCCGGACGACCGCCACGGGAAACAACCGCTTTTATCATCGGTCCGAAATAAGCCGCGGCCCCCAACGCCGATGCCGCTCCCGTACTGGCGCCGAAATAACCGATTGGTAACGCTTTCGCAACTTCGGTCTTTTGCAGCCATTGGGTAACTTCAATCAGCCTTTGGGTCAGCAATTCGATATCAAATCGTTTTTCATAGTCCTGATCTTCCTCTTCCGTGAGCAAATCAAACAAAAGACTTCCCATGCCATGCTTGCGGATAAACTGTGCCACAAAGGTATTGCGGATACTGAACCGGCTGCTGCCGCTACCGTGTGAAAAAACCACGATACCGAAAGCACCGTCCGGAACAATCAAATCGCCTTTTAAAGTCACCGACGACAACCGAATGTCTGTTTCAATCGTTTTCATAACTTTTAAAATGCCTCCTTTGCATCATTAAGCAACCGAATCACTTCTTCGTCTTCCACCTGATTAAAAACTTCGTAAAAAGCGCCTACCGCCTCAAAATAGTCCGGCGCCAGCAAATAGACGAATTCATCCGCTTTGTTACGAAACAAGGCCACATTATCGGAAGGCACCACGGGTACGGCTACGATAATTTTTCCGGCATTCTTTTTACGCAACATGGCAATACTCACCAAAACGGTACTTCCCGTTGCGATGCCGTCGTCTACTACGATAACGTTTTTACCTTCCACATCGGGAAAATTTTCATTGCCCATATAAAGCAACTGTTTTTCCAACAGTAATTTTCGTAACCGTACAATTTCATTTTCGATGTAGGGTTCGGGAAGCTGAAGGCGCTCGTTTATAATAACAGAATCCAAAGAAACAGAACCGACAGCATATTCTTTATTGGCCGGATGCCCTATTTTTTTGGAAAGCAAAATGCCTAAGGGAAGTTGCAACCGATTCGCAATTTCATACCCCACCGGAACACCGCCTCTGGGAATGGCAAGCACAACAGTATCGGTGCCTTTATAACCAAGCAATTTTTCAGAGAGTAATTTCCCTGCTTCGGTTCGGTTGGCAAATATGTTGGATTCCATAAGACAATTTTTAAAATAATCTATAAAGTTACTGAAAATCAATACTTTAATAGTTATACTGTCTCAAAAGAAATTCAATAAAATTTCAGAATAATGCATAAAAAAATGGCTGTCACTACGCTGTAACAGCCATTCCCCTTTAAAGATACCGATTCTATAATCAGCACACAGTATTATTCTTTTTTGGAAACCAAACCGTGATTAATTTCTGTGTACTAAAGCATCTTTAGACCATGTTTTAACATCCGAGATTTTACTTTTTGTATAATCTACTTCCGCTAACGTTGAATTATTCCAAAAAAACCATTTTCCGGTTTTCATGCCGTCTGCATATTCTCCCATAGATTGTTTTGATCCGTCTTCGTTAAAGGCAACCCATTTTCCGTGCAGTTTTCCATCTTTATAGAAACCTTCCTGTTTTACCTGACCGTTATCATAGTAATAGGTAGCTTTTACCATTTTACCAACAATCTCATATTTAGGTTCGATATTTTGCGCGAATACTACTCCTGTAAACAATAACAATCCTGCAATTAAATTCTTTTTCATAGCGTTTGTGTTTTAATAGGTTAACAATAACAGTATCGAAATTACAATATATTTTACATTAAAAAAACTTTTACTTAACAATTTGGTAACATTGATGCAAAACTTAACACGACAAAGTAAAATCCTACAGATTTAAAATTGTGCTTTTAATTAAAAAGCTAAGTTTCAAAGTCGGAAAATAAAACTTAAATTTGCTACAAATTTTATAATAATGTACAGAAGTCATAACTGTGGAGCTTTAAACGCTTCACACATCAATACCGAAGTTACCCTAGCCGGTTGGGTACAAAAATCACGCGATAAAGGATTCATGATTTGGGTGGATTTGCGTGACCGTTACGGCATTACCCAATTAATTTTCGACGAAAGCCGTACCGACAAAGCTGTTTTCGAAGCCGCCAAATCCCTTGGCCGTGAATTTGTGATTCAGGTAAAAGGAACCGTAATCGAACGCGAATCGAAAAACCCGAACATGGCAACCGGTGACATCGAAATTTTAGTTTCGCAATTGACCATCCTAAACGAAGCGATTACACCACCGTTCACTATTGAAGACGAAACCGATGGAGGGGAAGACATTCGTATGAAATACCGTTATTTGGACATCCGAAGAAATCCGGTAAAAAACAGCTTGTTGTTCCGTCATAAAGTTGCGCAGGAAGTTCGTAATTATCTTTCGGCTCAGGATTTTTGTGAAGTGGAAACACCTTATTTAATTAAGTCGACACCGGAAGGTGCGCGTGATTTCGTAGTGCCAAGCCGAATGAATCCAGGGCAGTTTTACGCGTTACCGCAATCTCCACAAACCTTCAAACAATTGTTGATGGTGGGCGGTATGGACAAGTATTTCCAAATCGTAAAATGTTTCCGTGATGAAGATTTACGTGCCGATCGTCAGCCGGAATTTACCCAAATCGACTGCGAAATGGCGTTTGTGGAACAAGAAGACATTCTGAATGTTTTTGAAGGATTGACCCGACACTTATTAAACGAAATAAAAGGTATTGAAGTAGAAAAATTCCCAAGAATGACCTACGAACATGCCATGAAAACCTACGGTAACGACAAACCGGACATCCGTTTCGGAATGGAATTCGGCGAACTGAATGCTGTAGCGCAACATAAAGATTTTGGCGTATTCAATTCGGCAGAATTGGTGGTCGGAATTGCGGTTCCGGGCGGAGCTTCCTACACAAGAAAAGAAATCGACGCTTTGATTGACTGGGTTAAACGTCCTCAAATCGGAGCTTCCGGAATGGTCTACTGTAAATTGGAAGCCGATGGCAGTTTAAAATCATCGGTGGACAAATTCTACGATCAGGAAGATTTGAAAAAATGGGCAGAAGCAACAGGTGCGAAACAAGGCGACATTATTTTCGTATTGTCCGGACCGGCGAACAAAACCCGCAGCCAGTTGAGTGCTTTACGTATGGAAGTAGCCACCCGTTTAGGCTTGCGCAAACCAGATGAATTCGCACCGCTTATGGGTTGTAGATTTCCCATTGTTGGAATTTGATGAAGAAAGCGGCCGTTACCACGCAATGCACCATCCGTTCACTTCACCAAAACCGGAAGACATGCACATTATTAGCAACCAATCCGGGGGCAGTTCGAGCCAATGCTTATGATATGGTTTTGAACGGAAATGAAATCGGAGGCGGTTCGATTCGTATTCACGATAAGGAAACACAACAGTTGATGTTCAAATATTTAGGGTTTACCGAAGAAGAAGCCAAAAACCAATTCGGCTTCCTGATGGACGCGTTCCAATTCGGAGCACCGCCACACGGAGGTCTAGCCTTCGGTTTGGACCGATTGGTAGCCATTTTGGGCGGACAAGAAACCATCAGAGATTTCATTGCCTTCCCGAAAAACAACTCCGGAAGAGATGTTATGATCGATGCACCATCCATTATTGACAATTCCCAACTGGATGAACTATCAATAAAACTCAACTTAAAACAATAATCACAAAGCGGCCTCAGGTCGCTTTTTTTAATTATTTAATATTTATTTAACTTTTATTTGAAGTTTTCAATACTTAAACACTTTTTTTAAAAATTTTTTAGCAAAAACTTGTTTGCTTTAGAAAAAAGTATATCTTTGAAATATTATTAATTATTTTTTTATTACAGAATGCGAACAGGAAAAGTAAAATTCTTTATTGAATCAAAAGGTTACGGATTCATTACTGACGATGAAACAGGAAATGACATCTTCGTTCATGCAACAGGTCTTAAAGCGGAAGGTTTAAGCGAAGGAACGAGAGTATCTTACGTAGAAGAAGAAGGAAGAAAAGGTAAAGTAGCTGCTGATGTAGCTGTTATCGAAGACTAATATATATTATTTTTTGATTACCTAGAAGGCTAACCGCTCCAGATTGGAGCGGTTTTTTTATATAAGAATTTTCAGAAAAGCACTAACAACGGCATGTTAATTATTTGGAATTAGTCTAAATATGTTTTACATTTATAAGCACAATAACGCCAAAATCATTAAAAAATTACGTTGCGTTTAAAGTTAAGGAATGTATATTTGTGAATTCTTTCATAAAAAAGAGATTAAGCCATGCATACAAACCAAATCGATTACATTCCTATTGCAATGCAATTACTTCTGGCTGTGGGATTTGTGGTAACTACCATAATAATTTCCGGCTTTTTAGGACCGAAAAGACATTCGAAGAATAAAGACAAAAACTTTGAGTGTGGAATCGAGTCAGTGGGTAATGCCCGTATTCCATTCTCAGTAAAATATTTCTTGGTTGCCATTCTTTTCGTGCTTTTCGACGTGGAGGTAATTTTCATGTATCCTTGGGCCGTAAATTTCAGAGAAATGGGCTGGGACGGATTAGCCAAAATGGGCATCTTTATGACACTTCTGGTTATTGGTTTTTACTATGTGATCAAGAAGAAAGGTTTAGAATGGGAATAAAAATTTAAGACGATGAGCGATTCACCAAAATACAATACGGTAGCGGCTCCGGAAGGATATGCCGGAGAAGGTTTTTTTGCTACCAAATTAAGCGATGTGGTTGGTCTTGCAAGAGCCAACTCCCTTTGGCCTTTACCTTTTGCCACTTCTTGTTGCGGAATTGAATTCATGGCCACCATGGCTTCACATTACGACGTAGCCCGTTTCGGATCAGAACGTATGAGTTTCTCTCCGCGTCAGGCCGACATGTTGCTGGTAATGGGGACCATCTCTAAAAAAATGGCCCCAATTTTACGTGAAGTGTACGAACAAATGTCGGAACCCAAATGGGTTATCGCTGTAGGAGCTTGTGCTTCTTCCGGTGGTGTTTTCGATACCTATTCCGTACTTCAGGGAATTGACAAAGTAATTCCGGTAGACGTTTACGTTCCGGGTTGCCCGCCAAGACCGGAGCAAATTCTGGACGGTATCATGAAATTACAGGAAATTGTAAAAAATGAATCCGTACGCAGAAGAAGTTCCGACGAATACAACGATTTATTAGGTTCTTATAACATCAAATAAAAATGGCTTTAGAAACCTCAGTAATACAAAATAAACTTATTGAAAACTTCGGATTAAAAGTATCCGATTTTGTTCAAATCCACGATATTTTCACTTTCGAAATAACGCCGGAAGCCATCGTAGAAGTAATGCAATTTTTAAAAGACGACGCAACACTTCGTTTCAATTTCCTAACCGATGTTTGCGGTATTCACTACCCGGATTATGAGGCAAGCCGTCAGTTCGCTGTGGTCTACCACATGCACAATTGGGTAGACAATGTCCGCATCCGTATCAAATGTTACTTAAACGCTGAAAATCCGGAAATCGACACCGTTTCGAATTTATTCTTAAGCGCCAACTGGCAGGAAAGAGAAACGTATGATTTCTTCGGAATCATCTTCAAAGGACATCCACAGTTAAAACGTATTTTAAACATGGATGAAATGACTTCTTTCCCAATGCGAAAGGAATTCCCATTGGAAGACGGCGGAAGAACCGACAAAGACGACCGCTTCTTCGGAAGAACAACACAAAACTGTTAATAGAACCCTGAAATACTTTTAAAGAACAATGTCAGACCTATTATTATCACCGGAAAAGCGTTACGCTAACATCATCGAACAAAGAAGAAACGAAGATGGTAGCGAGCTTTCGATATTGAATTTAGGACCTACCCACCCTGCCACCCACGGAATTTTCCAAAACATCCTTTTAATGGATGGGGAACGAATCGTAGATGGTGAAGGAACCGTAGGCTATATCCATAGAGCTTTCGAAAAAATTGCCGAAAACCGACCGTTTTACCAAATTACCGTGTTAACCGACCGTATGAACTATTGTTCGGCGCCGATTAACAACATGGGTTGGTGGATGACACTGGAAAAAGCATTAGGGGTTGAAGTACCAAAACGCGTACAATACTTGCGTGTTATCGTGATGGAATTGGCACGTATTGCCGATCACATTATCTGTAACTCGGTTTTAGGGGTAGATACCGGAGCTTTGACAGGTTTCTTATACGTATTCCAGTTCCGTGAAAAAATCTACGAAATCTACGAAGAAATTTGTGGCGCCCGCTTGACAACCAACATGGGACGTATCGGTGGATTCGAAAGAGAATGGAGTCCGGCGGTTTGGGAAAAACTGGACAAATTCCTTGAAGAGTTCCCTCCTATCTGGCAGGAATTCGAAAATTTATTGACGCGTAACCGTATCTTCATGGATCGTACCATTAATGTAGGTGCGATTTCAGCCGATAAAGCCATTAGCTATGGATTCACAGGACCAAACTTACGTGCGGCCGGTGTGGATTATGATGTTCGTATCATGCAACCGTATTCTTCCTATGAAGATTTCGACTTTAATATTCCGGTTGGAAAATCGGGAGACACTTACGACCGTTTCTGCGTGCGTAACCAGGAAGTTTGGGAAAGTTTAAGCATCATCAAACAGGCCTTGGCTAAAATGCCAGAAGGTCCTTACCATGCAGATGTTCCTGATTATTACCTTCCTCCAAAAGACGACGTTTACACAACAATGGAATCGTTGATCTGGCACTTTAAAATTGTAATGGGCGAAGTACCGGTGCCGTTAACCGAAGTATACCATCCGGTAGAAGGCGGTAACGGAGAATTAGGTTTCTACTTGATTACCGACGGAAGCCGTACGCCATACAGACTACATTTCAGAAGACCTTGTTTTATATATTATCAGGCATTTAACGACATGGTAAAAGGCCAAATGCTATCCGATGCGATTGCAACCCTTTCCAGTCTGAACGTAATTGCTGGTGAATTAGACGCATAATGATTATGGAAAAATATACCTACAAACAAGACATAAACATGACGCCGGAATTGATGGCCCGCATTAACGAGCTATTGAGTCATTATCCGGAAGATAAGAAAAAATCGGCTTTATTACCGGTGCTGCATGAAGTGCAAGATGCTCATGACAACTGGTTGAGCTACGAATTACAGGAAAAAGTTGCCGAAATTTTAAACATACAACCGGTAGAGGTTTTTGAAGTGGTAACTTTTTATACCATGTTCAACCAAAAACCCATCGGAAAATACATGTTCGAGTTCTGCCGTACTTCTTGTTGTATGATCCGCGGTGCCGAAGACATGATGGATTATACTTGTCAGAAACTAGGCATCAAAGAAGGTGAAACAACAGTGGACGGAATGTTTACCGTAGTGGGCGTAGAATGTTTAGGTGCTTGCGGTTATGCGCCGATGATGCAGGTTGGGGATTTCTACCACGAAAACCTTACCAAAGAAAAAGTAGATGGAATCATTGCCGACTGCAGAGCAGGCAAAGTAATTTTACACGATAAATAGTCATGGGAAGAAAGATATTATTAGACAAGATAAATATTCCGGGGATCAAAACCTATGAAGTCTATCGCGCTAACGGTGGCTATGCTTCTGTAGAAAAAGCATTGAAAACTTTAACTCCTGATGAAGTTACCGAGGAAGTGAAAACATCTGGCCTTCGCGGTCGTGGTGGTGCCGGTTTCCCAATGGGACTGAAGTGGAGTTTTATTGATAAAAAATCAGGCAAGCCAAGACATTTGGTTTGCAACGCTGACGAATCCGAGCCGGGAACGTTCAAAGACCGTTTCTTAATGGAATACATTCCGCATTTGTTAATCGAAGGAATGATTACCTCAAGTTATGCCTTAGGCGCTAATTTGTCGTACATCTACATTCGTGGCGAATACATGTGGGTGTTCAAAATTCTGGAAAGAGCGATCAAAGAAGCCTATGCGGCGGGTTGGTTAGGAAAAAATATTTTAGGAACCGATTTCTCCTTGGATTTGCACGTGCACTGTGGTGCGGGAGCTTATATCTGTGGTGAGGAAACGGCCTTAATCGAATCCCTAGAAGGAAAAAGAGGTAACCCAAGAATCAAACCACCATTCCCGGCGGTTAGTGGTTTATGGGCAAATCCAACTGTGGTAAACAACGTGGAATCGATTTCTGCTGTGCCGTGGATTGTAATGAATTCCGGTGAAGAATATGCAAAAATCGGAATTGGACGTTCCACCGGAACCAAATTGATTTCTGCCTCAGGGCACATCAAAAATCCGGGTGTTTACGAAATTGAATTGGGCTTATCGGTAGAAGAATTCATGAACTCCGACGAATATTTGGGCGGAATGATGAACGACAGACCGCTGAAAGCATTAGTACCTGGAGGTTCTTCGGTGCCAATTTTACCAGCGAACTTAATTTATAAAACAGCAGCAGGTGAAGATCGTCTGATGACGTACGAATCGTTAAGCGACGGTGGTTTTGCAACCGGATCCATGTTAGGTTCAGGAGGTTTCATCGTATATAACGACACAGCTTGTATCGTTAGAAACACGTGGAATTTCTCTCGTTTCTATCACCATGAATCGTGCGGACAATGTACGCCTTGCCGTGAAGGTACCGGTTGGTTGGAAAAAGTATTACACCGCATCGAACACGGTCACGGAAGAATGGAAGACATCGATTTGCTTTGGGACATCCAGAGTAAAATTGAAGGAAACACCATCTGTCCTTTAGGTGACGCGGCGTCTTGGCCAGTAGCAGCAGCGATCCGTCACTTCCGAGAAGAATTCGAATACCATGTTCGCTTCCCGGAAAGAATAAAAAACAGAGATCACTTTGTGAATGAACCTTTTGAAAAAGTAAGAAACTTAGTTTAAAGTTATACGTTGAAGCCCCAAAATCTTCAACAACAAACAAAATAGTTATGAAAGTTACTATAGACGGTCACGAAATAGAAGTAGAACCAGGAACCACCATCCTGCAGGCTGCCCGAATGATTGGAGGCGAAGTTGTCCCTCCGGCAATGTGCTACTACTCGAAATTAAAAGGCAGTGGCGGAAAATGCCGTTGCTGTTTAGTGGAAGTATCCAAAGGAAGTGAAGCCGACCCAAGACCCATGCCTAAATTAATGGCTTCCTGTGTTACCGGCTGTATGGACGGTATGGAAGTAAACAGCTCCACATCACCACGAGTGGAAGAAGCAAGAAAGTCGGTTACCGAATTCTTATTAATCAACCACCCGTTAGACTGCCCGGTTTGTGACCAGGCTGGGGAATGCGATTTGCAGAATTTAAGCTTCCAACACGGAAAATCGGAAACGCGTTTCATCGAAGAAAAAAGAACGTTTGAGCCGGAAGATATCGGTGATAAGATTCAGTTACACATGAACCGTTGCATTTTGTGCCAACGTTGCGTACAAGTTGCGGATCAGTTGACCGACGGACGCGTTCACGGTGTAATGAATCGAGGCGATCACGCGCAGATTTCAACCTGTATTTCAACGGCGATTGACAACGAATTCTCCGGAAACATGATTGACGTTTGTCCGGTAGGTGCATTAACGGATAAGACCTTCCGATTCAAATCGAGAGTTTGGTTCAACAAACCGTACAACGCACACAGAAACTGTGACAAATGTTGCGGAAAAACAACCGTTTGGATGTTTGGTGACGAAATTCAAAGGGTAACGGCTCGTAAAGACGAATACCATGAAGTGGAAGACTTCATCTGTAACACCTGTCGTTTCGACAAAAAAGACGTTAAAGACTGGGTAATCGAAGGCCCTCGTAAATTCGAGAAATTCTCGGTTATCAACAGAAATAAATACGCTATCCACCCTCCAAAAGTGGAAATCCAGACGGAAGCTCAAATTTTATTGGGCCGTGAGCAGGATCAGAAGAAAATCAGTATGGTGGATGTTCCTTTAAAAACTAACGGTAATTCTAAATCATAAAACATGGAGAGTACAATTATCATAGAAAAAGGAATTTTCATCGTAATTATTTTTGCCCTTACCATGGTTATGGCGATGTATTCCACATGGGCAGAACGTAAAGTGGCAGCGTGGCTTCAGGATCGTATCGGTCCGAACAGAGCAGGACCGCTTGGTTTATTGCAACCGCTTGCCGATGGTTTGAAATTATTCTCCAAAGAAGAATTCATCCCTGATACCAAAAACAAATTTTTATTCCTTGCCGGTCCTGCAATCTCCATGAGTGTTGCTTTAATGACTAGTGCGGTAATTCCGTGGGGAGACAAATTAGAAATTGGTGGAAGAGATGTAATACTTCAGGCCACTGATATTGATGTAGCCTTATTGTATATCTTCGGCATATTATCCATAGGCGTTTACGGAATCATGATCGGAGGTTGGGCATCCAATAACAAATTCTCATTAATGAGTGCCATGCGTGCCGGTTCCCAAATGATTTCGTATGAAGTTGCCATGGGACTTGCTGTTATCGCTTTGGTAATGATGTCGGGAACGTTGAGTTTGCGTGAAATCGCGGCACAACAATCCGGCATGAACTGGAATGTTTTCTACCAACCGGTAGGTTTCATTATTTTCTTAGTGTGTTCTTTTGCAGAAACCAACAGAACGCCTTTCGATTTAGCAGAATGTGAGGCGGAACTTATCGGAGGATACCACACGGAATATTCTTCTATGAAAATGGGATTCTATTTGTTCGCTGAATACGCTTCCATGTTTATTTCATCTACAATTTTAGCCGTTTTATATTTTGGAGCATACAATTATCCGGGAATTGAATGGGCGGTTGAAAACTGGGGCGTAAACATTGCTAACAGTATAGGAATAGCGGTTTTATTTGTAAAAATCTGCTTCTTCATCTTCTTCTACATGTGGGTTAGATGGACGATCCCGCGTTTCCGTTACGATCAATTGATGAATTTAGGATGGAAAATGCTGATTCCGATCGCCATTGCCAATATAGTTATCACCGGAATAGTAATTTTACTGGCCGATAAATTTTTATAAGAAATGTCACTAGATACAATTTCATTATCAGGAAAAAAAATGGAGGTTTCCAACAAAAAGATGTCTTTTTGGGAAAGCCTTTATTTGGTAGCGATAGTTAAAGGATTATTTATTACGATTCGTCACTTATTCACACGAAAAGTAACCATTAAATATCCGGAACAAAAACGCCCGTTAAGCCCGGTATACCGTGGTCAGCACATGCTGAAGCGCGACGATCAGGGAAGAGAAAACTGTACGGCTTGCGGACTATGTGCCGTAGCTTGTCCTGCGGAAGCCATCACCATGAAGGCTGCCGAGAGAAAACCGGGAGAAGAAAAACTGTACCGAGAAGAAAAATATGCCGAAATCTACGAAATCAACATGTTGCGTTGCATTTTCTGCGGATTGTGTGAAGAAGCGTGTCCGAAAGATGCCATCTACTTAACAGAATCCAAAGTAATGGTAGCTTCTGCCAGTAAACGTGAAGATTTCATTTACGGAAAAGACAAATTAGTAATGCCGTTAGAAATGGCGTTACGTAACAGTAAAAACAAAGTAAGTTAATCATGGGAGAAATTCTATTTTACATCTTAGCGTCAATCACCTTGGGAACCGCTTTGTTAACTATTTTAACTAGGAATCCTATTCACAGTGCCATTTATCTGGTAATCTGTTTCTTTTCCATCGCAGGACATTATTTGTTATTAAACGCACAGTTTTTAGCTCTTGTTCACATCATTGTGTATTCCGGAGCCATCATGATTCTGATGTTGTTTACCATCATGTTGATGAACCTCAATAAGGAAGACGAATCCCATAAATCAATTGCCTCAAAAATTGCCGCCACCATTGCTTTCTGCTTGGTAGGTATCGTTTTATTAGCTGGTTTATTGAGAACAAAACCGGTTGTGGAAAGCTATTTCCAATCGGGAGAAGATTTCCAATCGATTAAGGTATTGGGTAAAGTATTATTGAACGAATATATGGTGCCGTTTGAATTTGCTTCCGTTTTACTATTGGTAGCAATGATTGGAGCGGTATTAATTTCGAAAAAAGACAAACAAAAAGAAGCATAATTATATGGAAACTATTTTAAAGGAAATTGGAGTAGAAACCTACTTATACTTATCGGCTTTATTGTTCAGCATTGGGGTATTCGGAATTTTGTTGCGAAGAAACGCCATCATTATGTTCATGTCGATTGAAATTATGCTGAATGCCGTTAACCTAATGTTGGTAGCCTTTTCTACCTTCCACCAGGATGCTTCGGGACAGGTTTTCGTATTTTTCTCTATGGCAGTAGCCGCTGCGGAAGTTGCAGTTGGTTTAGCGATTTTGGTTTCTATTTTCAGAAATCACGGATCGATTGATATTGACAATTTAAAAAACTTAAAAGGATAACCCCTAATGGAGACAGGATTAGTTTTACTCTTATTATTGGCCCCATTTGTTGGGTTTCTATCGAATATATTTTTAGGAAAACAGCTTGGTAAAAACGGTTCCGGATATTTGGGATCGTTGGCGGTTATTGTTTCTTTCGTTATAACAACCATGGCATTTTTACAGGTTAGCGAAACCAAACAGGCTATTACCATTCACTTATTCGACTGGATTGCGTTAGAAAATTTCAACGTTAATTTTGACATCTTATTAGACCAATTATCGTTGTTGTGGCTAATGTTTGTAACCGGAATCGGTTCGTTGATTCACATCTATTCGATCAGCTACATGCATGATGACGAAAACATGCACAAGTTCTTTGCTTATCTGAACTTATTCATCTTCTTCATGATCACTTTAGTGGTGGGAAGCAACTTATTGATCATGTTCATCGGTTGGGAAGGTGTTGGATTGTGTTCCTACCTGTTAATCGGGTTCTGGTACAAAAACCAGGATTACAACGATGCGGCTAAGAAAGCCTTCATCATGAACCGTATCGGGGATTTAGGCTTCCTTATCGGAATCTTCATCATCGGCTACGTATTCAACACATTGGATTTCATGACCATCAAACAAGAGATTCTTGCAGGTCACGCCACTGCTAATTTAGCATGGTTGGGCGTTGCTACTTTAGCCTTGTTCATTGGTGCTTGTGGTAAATCCGCACAAATTCCGTTATACACTTGGTTACCCGATGCGATGGCAGGACCTACTCCGGTTTCGGCTTTAATCCACGCAGCAACGATGGTAACCGCGGGTATCTTCATGATTACACGTTTAAATTTCCTTTTCGATCTTACTCCTGACGTACAAACGGTTATTGCAACAGTGGGTGTAGCTACTTCTTTATTAGCAGCTTCCATCGGCTTGATGCAAAACGACATCAAAAAAGTATTGGCCTATTCAACCGTTTCCCAATTAGGATTAATGTTCTTAGCCTTAGGTCTTGGTGCGTATGAAGTTGCCGTTTTCCATGTAATCACACACGCTTTCTTCAAAGCTTGTTTGTTCCTTGGTTCTGGTTCTGTGATTCACGCGTTACATGGCGAACAGGATATGCGCAGAATGGGTGGATTGAAAGGCGTAATGAAAATCACCTTCATCACCTTCTTAATTGCAACACTAGCAATCTCCGGAATTCCTCCGTTTGCCGGTTTCTTCTCGAAAGATGAAATCTTAATGGTAGCGTTCCATAAAGATAAAACCCTTTGGGTATTGGCAGCGATTGCTTCGATCATGACAGCATTCTACATGTTCCGATTGTTGTACCTAACATTCTTCAAAGAATTCAGAGGAACCGAAGAACAAAAACATCACTTGCATGAAAGCCCATCTCTGATTACATTCCCTTTGATTGTATTAGGAATCCTTTCTGCTATTGGAGGTGCATTGAGTTTGCCGGGCAACAGTTGGTTAAACCACTACCTACAGCCGATTTTCGCACACAAAGCACATGCAGAACATCATTTGGATAACACTGCGTATATGCTAATGGGACTTGCAGTAGTAGGTGCTTTAGTGGGTATTGCAATTGCTTATTCGAAATACATCAAAAAAGGAGAAGTTCCTGCCGAAGACGATCAAATCACCGGATTCGCGAATGTGGTGTACCAAAAATACCATGTAGACGAAAGTTATATGAGAATTTTTGTAAACCCAATTTACGCTATTTCGAAATTCTCCCGTGACTATATCGAAACAGGACTTTCCAATATTGTTTTCGGTTTCGGAAATGTGGCAGAAGAACTGTCTTTACAAGGTAAAAAACTGCAAAACGGAAACATCGGTTTCTATTTGTTTGCCTTTGTATTCGGACTTTGTTCGGTAGTGTTTTATTTATTCTTCTTACGATAATCTATACATATAATGGACGTAACTATAGTACTTATTCTATTATTAATCGGAGCCTTAGCAACGTATTTCTCCGGAAACGCGTTAGCTTCCAAAGTTGCCCTGTTTTTCAGTGTGGCGGCTTTAGGTGCTTCTCTTATGATTTTAAATCAGTTCAATCAGGGTATCGACAGTAGTTTTTCGGCTGTTTGGATGAAAAACCCTAACATTTTATTTTCCCTTAAAGTAGACGGATTGGCGATTGCCATGATGCTTTTAACGACACTATTGATGCCGTTAATCATTTTGTCTTCTTTCGGAAACAACTTCAACAATCCTAAGAACTTCTATGCTTTAGTATTGTTCATGGCGTTTGCGATGGTGGGAACCTTCTTGGCTTCTGACGGATTCTTATACTACATTTTCTGGGAGTTATCGTTGATTCCGATCTATTTCATCGCCTTGATTTGGGGTAACGATGACATGGCAGAAAGAAGAAAAGCAGTAATCAAATTCTTCATCTACACCTTTGTAGGATCATTGTTCATGTTGGCGGCTTTTATTTACATGTACCAAAAAGCAGGAAGTTTCCAATTGGATAAATTATACGCGTTGGAATTATCGTCTAAAGAAGAATTCTGGATTTTTATGGCCTTCTTTATGGCCTATGCGATCAAAATTCCGCTTATTCCTTTCCACACTTGGCAGGCAAACGTGTACCAAAAAGCTCCGACTGTCGGAACCATGCTTTTGTCCGGTATTATGCTGAAAATGGGATTGTACTCGGTAATCCGTTGGCAATTGCCGATTGCTCCGAATGCGGCTAAAGAATTACAATATATCATCATCGGATTGAGTATTGCCGGCGTTATCTACGGTTCAATCGTGGCATTGAAACAAAAAGACTTAAAGAAATTATTGGCGTATTCGTCCTTGGCTCACGTTGGCTTAATCGCTGCGGGTTGCTATACTTTAACGGTGGACGGTCTTCGCGGAGCCGTTTTACAAATGATTGCACACGGATTCGTAATAGTTGGTTTATTCTTCGCGGCTGAAATTATCTTCAGACGTTACGAAACGAGAGCAATCAGCGACATGGGCGGTATTCGTCAGCAAACACCAAAATTCGCATCGATGTTCATGATTTTGGTATTGGCTTCTGTTGCTTTACCGGGAACTTTCAACTTTGTGGGTGAGTTTACCGTTTTATACAGCTTATTTACTAAGAATTTAGCCTTCGCTGTTTTGGGCGGAACTACCATCATATTAGGAGCGTTCTATATGTTAAGAATGTTCCAGCACGTAATGTTAGGCGAAACCAATGCGAAAACTTTTGCAGACGTTAACCTGACCGAAGGTATTGTAATGGTGGCTATTATCGGTTTCTTATTGTTCTTCGGGTTGTTCCCGAAACCAATCATTGAATTGATTACACCAAGTATCCAAGAGATTTTAGTACACATCAAATAAATTTAGTCAAAGAGAATGAATACTTTAATAGCAATTGCAGTATTGGGCGTTATTTGCCTTTTAGCTGAAATTTTCAACTTAAGAAAAGCCATTGTACCTGTAACAGTTGTTGGGTTATTGGCCATTTTAGGTATGACGGTGACTGAATTTGGCACAACTCAAAGCTACTACAACAACATGATTAAAGTGAATAACTTCACGGTAGCCTTTTCAAGTTTATTTATTGTACTTACGATATTTTTGGTTACCCTGAGTCACAACTTTTATCAGGAACAGGCCACTAAAATTTCCGATTTCATTTCCATCAAATTATTTTTGTTGGCAGGAGCAGTATCTATGGTTTCTTTCGGAAACTTAGCCATGTTTTTCCTTGGAATCGAAGTCCTTTCCATCGCCTTATACATCTTAGCAGGAAGCGACCGTTTGAACATGAAGAGTAACGAAGCCGGTATGAAATATTTCCTTATGGGCTCTTTTGCCTCAGGGATTATCCTTTTCGGAATCGCATTGATTTACGGCGCCGTAGGTTCGTTCGACATGGACATGATTTACGAAGCTTCCAATTCAGCTACAACAGTAGATTGGTTCTATATCGGTGTTTCGATGATTACTGTCGGAATGTTATTTAAAATCGCAACGGTTCCGTTCCATTTCTGGGCACCGGACGTTTATGAAGGCGCACCAGCGTTAACCACGGCTACCATGAGTACCTTGGCAAAAGTTACGGCAATGGCAACGTTCTTCAAACTGAATGTAGCCATGAACGGCAATATGAAATTCGAATACGAATTGGTAATTGTAATTGTTTCCATTGCTTCAATGACTGTGGGTAACATTATGGCTTTGCGTCAGAACAATATCAAAAGAATGTTGGCTTTCTCAGGTATTTCCCATGCCGGATTTATGGTAATGGCCCTACTGAATTTAGAAAATGCAGCCGGAAGCTTGTTCTACTACACGGTAGCTTACGGTTTAGCAGGTATTGCGGCTTTCACCGTAATTATGTATGCTTGCAAAGGAAAAAATAACGAAGAACTTGAAAACTTTAACGGATTAGGAAAAAGAAGCCCGCTAATGGCAATGATTTTAACCGCAGCCTTATTGTCTATGGCCGGTATCCCGATTTTCTCCGGATTCTTCGCGAAATTCTTCATCCTGAACAATACTCTACAGGCCGGTTGGTTGATCTTAGTGATTGCTGGGGTGATCAACTCAATGATTGCAGTGTACTACTATTTCAAAGTAATCAGTGCCATGTACACCAAAGAAGCGACGGAAGAAGCAACAAAAGTACCATTCGAATTCTATATCGTAGCGGTTTTGGCTATGGGATTGAATATTGCGATTGGTCTTTTCCCATCGGCATTGATGGACTTGTTCTAACCATAACTTTCTAAAAATAGAAAAAGGCTGTTCATAATTTTGAGCAGCCTTTTTTCATTTTCTCCGTACCTTTACACTATGTATGCTTTAGTCGACTGCAATAATTTTTATGCTTCCTGCGAACGGGTTTTCCAACCGCAATTCGCGGGCAAACCCATCGTGATTTTATCCAACAACGACGGCTGCATCATCTCGCGCAGTGAAGAAGCTAAAGCATTGGGTATTCCCATGGGCGCACCGGAATTTCAGGTTCGCGAGCAATTGCAGAAAAACAACATCAACGTATTTTCATCAAATTACACCTTGTACGGCGACCTCAGCAAACGCGTGATGGACATCCTGCGACAGTTCACGCCAAATGTAGAAGATTACAGTATCGACGAAGCATTTCTGAATTTCGACGGGGTTCCGATTGACGATTATCACGACTACGGTTTGCAAATCCGAAAACGCATTCTGAAATGGCTGGGCTTACCCGTTTGTGTAGGTATTGCACCTACCAAAGCGCTATCGAAAGTAGCCAACCGTATCGCTAAAAAATTCCCGGAAAAAACCGGAGGCGTTCACGTTATCGATACGGATGAAAAACGCATCAAAGCACTCAAGTGGACGAAAATTGGGGATGTTTGGGGTATCGGGTACCGATTGACAAAAAAAATGAAGGCAATGAACATCAACTCGGCGTATGATTTCATCCAACCGCAATATGAAAATTTCATCAAACGCGAGATGGGCGTGATTGGACTCCGCTTAAGAAGTGAATTGGAAGGCAAACCCGTATTGGAACTCGAAGAAGCATTGGAAACCAAAAAAAGCATCGCCATCACCAGAAGTTTCAAAGCCAAACTTTCAAATTTTGATGATTTGAAAGAACGCGTTTCCACTTTTGCAACGGTCTGCGCCGAAAAACTCCGCAAACAAAACTCGTGCTGTTACAGCGTGAATGTATTTCTGGCAAAAGATCCACACAAAACCACCGGAAGAACGTATTTCAGTCGTACAGAAACATTATCGTTTGCTACAAATTCCAATCTGACAATCAGCAATTTAGCCATCGAAATGTTAGGCAAAATTCACGAACCGAATCAGGTGTACATGAAAGCCGGCGTAATCGTAACGCAACTCATTCCGCAGGATCAGAAACAGCTGCATCTGTTCGAAGAAGAAAATCCGAAGCATCAGAAACTCATGGAAGTCATTGATCAGTTTCATAAAAAAACCGGCGAACGTAAAATCCGTTTGGGCAATCAGGATTTACAGCACACCTGGATTATGAAACAGAATCATTTGTCTCCAAATTTCACCACAAACCTCAACGATATCATTACCGTAAAATGTCAATAGCCAAACCAAAACTGACGTTCTTCCAGCCGGATTTCAGTAATCCGACGGAACTTCCTTTTATCGAAAGCGGTATCAAAGCCGGTTTCCCCTCGCCTGCTGCCGATTTTGACGGAACAAAAATCAGTCTGGATGCCATGCTCATCAAAAATAAGGAAGCCACTTTTTATGCCCGGGCCAGTGGCAATTCGATGACCGGTGCCGGAATTGACGATGGCGATATTTTGGTGATTGACCGAAGTCTGGAACCCCTAAACCATAAAATTGCAGTTTGCTTTATCGATGGCGACTTTACCGTAAAACGCATTTCTATCGAAAAAGATTGCGTGTATCTGGTTCCCGAGAACAAGAACTATCAACCCATTAAAGTAACCGAAGAGAATCAGTTACTCATCTGGGGGATTGTGACTTTTGTAGTGAAAAGCATTTAATTTTTACAGATTTCCTTCAGATATTTATTCAAATCCATCTGAAATAAAGTGCCTTTTACCAAATCGTTAAGTTGGAATGCTTCGTCTTCGGAAACCGCCAATTCCAAACCGGGAAAAGGCGTCAGTAATAAATACTTGTGACATTGTTGACGTAATTCACAATCGGAACAGCTGATATTCCGGCAAGTGACTGCAATGTTATCGGAAAATTGCAGCAATTCGGAATGCAAAAGATAAAATCCGGTCTCTTTAAAAACCAATTGTACTTTCTCATTCAAAACAATATCGTCTTTAATCCAGTAAAAAGCTACGCCAAAATCATTGTGATATACTTGTTCTATCGGATCCATTGCATCTGATTTTCAACAAATATACAAATTATTTAAAATCGTTCTAAATTAATTTATCGAATATCGCGAAGGCGAAGTTGCAATGTAACATTACCGTTCCACTCATTTTCGTCCACAGAAAATACTGCATCAAAAGGGGTTCGATTCTCGGTTAGTTCTTTTTTGTTACCCAAACCAAAGCCGATAGCAGCAAAACTTTCAGAATTGTTTTGCTTCACATATAACTTCAGATGTTCTTCTCCGGCACCGATTTTCTTTCCATAACCCGTATCCTTCAAGTTTTTAGCCAAGAAAACGGGCGTCATGTTTTGGGGTCCGAAAGGTTCAAATTGCTTTAGAATCCGCATGAATTTTGGATTGATTTCCGATAAACTCACCTCAGCATCTATCGAAATTTCAGGAGTTAACAAATCGGGATGAATCGTATCGGAAACTGTTTGCTCAAAAGCCGCTTTGAATTTCTCATAATTCTCCTCCTTCAACGTCATTCCTGCGGCATACATGTGTCCGCCAAACTGTTCCAAGTGTTCCGAGCAGGCTTCCAAAGCATTGTACACGTCAAAATCCTTTACTGAACGTGCCGAAGCGGCCAGTTTATCACCACTTTTGGTAAAAACAAGCGTCGGACGATAATACGTTTCCGTCAGTCTTGAAGCCACGATTCCGATAACACCTTTGTGCCAATCTTCCTGATAAACGACCGTGGTAAATCTATTTTCTTCGTTGTTTTGGGTGATTTGCTGTAAAGCTTCAATAGTTATTTGTTTGTCCAAATCTTTTCGGTCGGCATTAAAAAGTTCAATCTGTGAAGCAAATTCTTCGGCTTGTTCCAGATTGAATTCCGTTAGCAGTTCCACCGCATAATTCCCGTGTTTGATTCTTCCAGCGGCATTAATACGCGGCGCAATAATGAAAACCACATCGGTTATGGTCAACACATTACGTTTTAAATTCTGAATTAATGCTTTGATGCCCGGACGCGGATTGGAATTGATTACTTCCAAACCAAATTTCGCCAGCACACGATTTTCTCCCGTAATCGGAACAATATCCGCAGCAATTGCCGTGGCAACCAAATCTAAATAAGGGATTAAATCATCAATCGTTTGGTTTCGGTTTTGGGCCAGCGCCTGAATCAGTTTGAAGCCGACGCCGCAGCCGCATAATTCATCGTACGGATAACTACAGTCGTCGCGTTTCGGATCTAAAACCGCTACCGCATTCGGTAAAACATCGCCCGGTCGGTGGTGATCGCAAATAATGAAATCGATGTTTTTTGCTTTCGCGTACGCAATATGATCGATGGATTTGATGCCACAGTCTAAGGCGATAATCAGCGAAAATCCGTTATCGTCGGCAAAGTCAATACCTTTATACGAGATACCGTACCCTTCGTCGTAACGATCCGGAATATAAGTCGCCACGTTGGGATAAAAACTTCTAAGATAGGAAGACATCAAAGAAACCGCGGTAGTGCCGTCGACATCATAATCGCCGAAAACCAAGATATTTTCTTCATTTTCGATGGCCTTTTCGATGCGTTCCACGGCCTTGTCCATGTCTTTCATCAGATACGGATCGTGTAAATCGGTGAGGCTCGGACGGAAAAACTGTCGGGCCTGTTCGTAGGTTTCGATACCGCGTTGCACTAAAAGTTGTGCGGTAAGTGCATCGATATTTAATTCGGATTGTAACCGATTGGTTTTTTCCGAATCGGGGGATGGTTTAAGTGTCCAGCGCATAATGTGTGATTTTGGATTATAAAAAATTAAAAAATTGGCTTGTATGTTTTATGCAACTACGTTGTATGGTAGTGGATTTTTGTTTCCACTTTGGCAAACTGACGGAACATTTCCATCACACCGCAATATTTGTCGACGGATAAATTTACCGCTCTTTCGAGTTTTTTTTCGTCGAGATTTTTACCGTAAAAATGGTACGCCACTCTCACGGTATGGTAGATTTTCGGGTGTTCTTCGGTTAAATCGCCTTCGGTTTCAATTTTGAAATCCTCCACGTCCAGCTTCATTTTTTCAATCAAAGAAGCTACATCCAATCCGCTACAACCTGCTAAAGAAGCGAGCATCATAGCTTTGGGACGGAGTCCGCTTCCCTCGCCTCCGTTATCCGGTCCGGCATCCATCAGGAAGGTGTCACCACTCGGATTGTCCGATTCGAATTTCATTTTTCCTTTCCAGGAAGTTAGTACTTTATGTGTGTCCATTTAATTTAGAAGTTAGAATTTTGAAATTAGAAGTTAGAAAGGTTTTATTTAACCGATTTACCGCCAACAATCACCACAATTTCTCCTTTTGGTGGTTTGGCTTCGAAATGTTTCAGCACTTCTTCGGCGCTACCACGTACGGTTTCCTCGTGTAATTTTGACAATTCCCTCGATACGGAAACCGGTCGGTCAGCACCAAAATATTGGATGAATTCCGCTAAGGTTTTGACTAATTTGTGTGGGGAAACGTATAAAATCATCGTTCGGGTTTCTTCGGCTAAAGCTAAATACCGCGTTTGACGGCCTTTTTTATCGGGAAGAAAACCTTCGAAAACAAATTTATCATTAGGCAAACCGCTGTTCACCAAAGCAGGAACGAATGCGGTGGCGCCGGGTAAACATTCTACTTCCACGCCGTTTTCCACACAGGCTCTGGTCAGCAAAAACCCCGGATCGGAAATTGCCGGCGTTCCCGCATCGGAAATCAGGGCGATGTTTTCTCCGGCTTGCAAACGCTTCACGATGTTTTCCACCGTTTTATGCTCGTTGTGCATGTGATGGCTTTGCATGTGTGTGGCAATCTCGAAGTGTTTTAATAATTTTCCGCTGTTACGGGTGTCTTCGGCTAAAATCAGGTCGACTTCCTTCAATACTTTTATCGCTCTGAAGGTCATGTCGTCCAGGTTTCCAATCGGCGTTGGTACTAAATATAACTTCCCCATTTAGGCAAATTTTTTCTCTACCAATTCCATAAAACGCGAACTGAATTCGTCTTTTCCATCCCAATTGTTATAGTCGGGTTTCACCAAATCTTCAATGAAATTTTTGGCTTCCTCCAATGTATTGAAAGAGTTTAATTGTGATAAGACACGGTTCAGATCTTCGCCGCTGCCATCGAAAAGATATTTTTCAAACGTAATTCTGTCGTTCAGACCCAACGTAATGGTTTTGTTGAACTTATCGTTTAGTGATAAGGCTTTGTACTCGGCTTTTTCGGCTTCGATTTCTTTTCGGATGGTTTCTAAAGGTCGCGCATTGGATGCTTTCTCTTCCAAAACTTCCTCTTTTACGGGTTCTTCGATAACTTCCGCTACCTTATCAAACGTGATGTCCGCTACTTTCTCCACTTCCTTCGGAACGTCATTCACTTTCACGAATTCGGGCTCTTTATAAGCGTTCCCTAACAAATCTTCAAACGAAATTTGTTGTGGTTCCGATTTCTTTTCTTCTTTTATCGGCGCAACGGCTTCTTCCATTACCGGTTCGAAAAGAGGTGCTGCAACAATTTCTTCTTCAGGTGTTTCGGCAACAGTTTCTTCCAGAGCAATTTCAGATGCTTCTTCCTCTACAATCGGTTCTTCTTCAGCCACAACAACCGCTTCCTCCTCTTCTGTCTCATCGTCAGCGATATCCACCTGTCCTACTAATATTTTTTCATCCGCCACCGGGATTTCTTCTGCAACCTCAGGAACTGCCACCATTGCTTCCGGTTTTACTTCTGTTTTAATTTCAGCTGTAACTTCCTCTTTTTCTCCATAAGCCTGCTCAATTTTATCGTCTAATTCTTCGTGCGTTAAGGTAGGTTTTAAGGCTTCAAAATTTTCTTCGTAAAAACGTAAAATCGATAATTTCTCATATAATTTCTGTGCTTCCTGATGCAGCTGAATCACATCTTCTTTGTTTTTCAGCTTTAAAATTCGGTGTGCAATACTGATTAATTCGGCTTCTAATTTTTTCTTCATAACTTTTGAATTTATATGGAGTAAAGCAATGGTTTTTTAATAAATTTGTTTCAATTACAAATCTAAACAGAAAATTTCTGTTACGTCTGAAAATTACAAAATGTTTCTCGAAAATACAGTAAATCATAAAGAACAATTTGGATGGATTGAAGTCATTTGCGGCTCGATGTTTTCCGGTAAAACCGAAGAACTGATTCGTCGTTTAAAAAGGGCACAATTCGCCAAACAGCGCGTGGAAATTTTCAAGCCGGCGATTGATACCCGTTATCATGACGAAATGGTAGTGTCGCACGATGCCAATGAAATCCGTTCGACTCCGGTTCCCGCTGCGGCCAACATTCGCATTCTTGCCGATGGATGTGATGTGATTGGTATTGATGAGGCCCAGTTTTTTGACGACGAAATTGTAACGGTTTGTAACGATTTGGCCAATTCCGGTGTTCGTGTGATTGTTGCCGGTTTGGACATGGATTTTAAAGGCAATCCGTTCGGACCAATGCCGGCTTTAATGGCTACTGCCGAATATGTTACCAAAGTACACGCCGTTTGTACCCGAACGGGCAATTTGGCGCATTTCAGTTTCCGAAAAGCCAACAACGACAACCTGGTATTATTGGGCGAAACTGAAGAATATGAACCACTGAGCCGTGCTGCCTATTACAATGCAATGAGAGCCGCACAGGACAACGAAGACACTTCCGAAAACAACAAAAAATAAAGCGTAAATTTTGAGTTTACCCATACAAAATATCATCCCCGTCATTCACGCCAAATGGTTCGGGAGCGACGAAACCTGCCTGATCGACAATGTTTCCATCGACAGCCGATCGCTGCAAAACAACAACGGAACGTTATTTTTCGCGTTGGTGGGACAACACCACGACGGCCATCAGTACATTTCCGAATTGATTGCAACCGGTGTACAACATTTTGTGGTCAGTCGCGTCCCTGAAAAACTTTCCGATAAGGCTAATTTTCTGCTGGTAAACAACACTTTGGAAGCCTTACAGCAATTTGCCGCTTATTACCGAAAACAATTCGATTTCCCCATCATCGGAATCACGGGAAGTAACGGGAAAACCATTGTAAAAGAATGGCTGAATTTCCTGTTGAGTCCGGAATACAACATCATCCGAAGTCCGAAAAGCTACAACTCGCAAGTGGGTGTTCCGCTTTCCGTAATCGGGATTAACGAACGACACAATCTGGGCATTTTCGAAGCGGGAATTTCTCTTGTGGGCGAAATGGAAAAGCTGAGTGCGATTATTCAGCCGACTCTTGGTATTTTAACCAACATCGGTTCGGCACACAATGAAGGATTTGCCTCGGAAGAAGAAAAAATTAGCGAAAAGCTGAAATTATTTAAGGATGCCGATGTAGTCATTCTCAGAAAAAACAAGAAAGTCGAAGCCCTACTGCCGACTTCCCAAAAAACATTTACGTGGAATTATGACGATGCTTCCGCGGATGTCTCCATTTCCAAAAAAGGAGCTTCCGTATTGGAAATTCAGCAGCAGGAGAAACGTTTTCAAGTCGAAATCCCCTTTCACGACAAAGCCTCCGAAGAAAACACCATTACCTGTTTAATGGTATTGCTGCATTTCGGCTACGACCAAAAAACAATACAGGAACGTCTTGCGAATTTGTATCCCGTGGAAATGCGACTGCAGGTAAAAAACGGCAACAACAACTGCACCATCATCGACGACAGTTACAGTTCGGATTATCAATCGCTTAAAATCGCGTTGGATTTTCTGGAACAACATAAAACGCATCAAAAGAAAACGGTCATTCTTTCGGATATTTTTCAGAGCGGTTTTCCCGTGGAAGAATTGTATGCGAAAGTATTCCGATTACTGACCCACAACAAAATCGATACTGTTATCGGCATTGGCGAAAGCATCGGAACCTATTTAAAAGATTATCCGAATTTCAAAGCGTTTGCCACCACGCAGGATTTTTTATCGCAATTCAACAGCGACCATTTTTCCAACGAAACCATCCTGATTAAAGGCGCGCGTAGTTTTCAGTTTGAAGAAATTGTTGTGGTTTTGGAAGAGAAAACCCATGAAACGGTTTTGGAAATCAATCTGAATGCCATCAGTCACAATCTGAATTATTACAAATCGAAACTGAAACCTTCCACTAAAATGATGGTAATGGTGAAAGCGTTCGGGTACGGTAGTGGCAGCTTTGAAATTGCCAAATTGCTGGCGCATCATAAAGTCGATTATCTGGGTGTGGCTTTCGCCGATGAAGGTATTGCGCTTCGTAACGCCGGAATCACCATGCCGATTATCGTTATGAATCCGGAAAACACAGCTTTTTCGGCTATGGTTGCCTATAACTTGGAACCGGAAATTTACTCGGCTTCCGTACTGAAGAAATTCATTGTTTTGGCGCAGCAGAAAAACTTATCCAATTATCCGATTCACCTTAAACTCGACACCGGTATGCACCGTTTGGGGTTTGAAGGAAAAGATTTGGAGGAATTAATCGGTTTGCTGAAAAACAACAATTTTGTTTCGGTAAAAAGCATTTTCTCGCATTTATCGTCGAGTGACGTGCCTGAATTCCAGGATTTCACATTGGGACAGATTCAAAAATTCGATACGTGGTCGTCACAATTGATAAATGAACTAAATATTGCACCTATTCGTCATATTTTAAACACTTCGGGTATTTACAGTTTTGCCGAACATCAGTTTGACATGGTGCGCTTGGGCATTGGCTTGTATGGTGTGGGCAACGATCCGGAAGAAATGACGCATTTGGAAAATGTGGGCACCCTGAAAACCATCATTCTTCAGATAAAAGAGATTGCCGTGGGCGAAAGTGTGGGTTACAGCCGAAAATTCAGAGCGACCGTCCCTACCCGAACCGCTACCATTCCAATTGGTTATGCCGACGGAATTCCGAGAAGCTGGGGGAACGAGAAAGGCTATGTTATGATTAATCATCAGAAAGCGCGCATTGTGGGCAACATCTGTATGGACATGCTGATGATTGATGTTACCAACATTGATTGCAAAGAAGGCGATACCGTGATTGTTTTCGGAAAATCGCCGCGCGTTACAGAACTGGCGGAGGTTGTCGGCACCATTGCGTATGAGATTTTAACGAGTATTTCGCATCGGGTAAAACGGGTTTTTTACAAGGAATAAGCCTCTTTTTTCATCCAATTGTTAAAATGTAATCTAAATTTCACTAATTTAGTGTGAAACGAATTTTAACTAAAATCATATTCTATGGGATTTATTTCGGAATTTAAGGAGTTTGCCATGAAAGGCAACTTGGTGGACATGGCGATTGCCTTCGTAATGGGAGGAGCATTTGGTAAAGTAGTTACTGCTTTCGTTGAAAAAATGTTTGCGCCAATCATCGGATTAATCATGGGAGGCATTGACCTTAACGACAAAAAATTTGTATTAAAAGACGGTGTTGCTGAAATTAAAGATGCAACAGGAGCAGTGGTTACTCCCGCGGTAACAGAAGTAGCTATCGAATGGGGAACATTCCTTACGGCTTTAATCGATTTTATCATTGTAGCTTTTGTAATGTTCATGATTATCAAAGCGATGAACAAAATGAAAAAACCGGAACCAGCCCCTGCACCATCAGGTCCTACTCAAGAAGAACTGTTAACACAAATTCGCGATTTACTGAAAAAATAATCCGCTACACTCATATTCTAACTTAAACCATTCGCTGCGGTGAATGGTTTTTCTGTTTTACAAATAATTCTGGGGATCACTTATTTTTATCATTTTTTAACAGCTTTATTAATTACTTTTGTGGTACTAAATAAAACTAAAAAACACACACATTAAAATGAAAGTAGCCGTTGTTGGAGCCACCGGAATGGTGGGCGAAGTAATGCTTAAGGTTTTAGCGGAACGCAACTTCCCGATTACCGAATTAATTCCCGTAGCCTCTGAAAAATCTGTTGGAAAAGAAATCGAATTCAAAGGAAACAAATACAAAGTGGTAGGAATGCAAACTGCCGTTGATATGAAAGCGGATATCGCTGTGTTTTCTGCCGGAGGCGATACTTCGAAAGAATGGGCTCCGAAATTTGCAGCAGCAGGCACAACGGTAATCGACAATTCTTCGGCCTGGAGAATGGATCCGACCAAAAAATTAGTAGTACCGGAAATCAATGCGTCAATATTGACGAAAGACGATAAAATTATTGCCAATCCAAATTGTTCAACGATTCAGATGGTAATGGCTTTGGCGCCGCTACATAAAAAATACGACATCAAACGCATTATCGTTTCCACTTATCAATCCATCACCGGAACGGGTGTGAAAGCGGTGCGCCAATTGGAAAACGAATATGCCGGTGTTCAGGGAGAAATGGCGTATAAATATCCGATTCACCGAAATGCCATTCCACAATGTGATGTTTTTGAAGAGAACGGTTACACTAAAGAAGAAATGAAACTGGTTCGCGAAACCCAAAAAATATTAGAAGACAAAACCATTGCCGTAACAGCCACAGCAGTTCGCGTACCGGTTGTTGGAGGACATAGCGAAGCGGTAAATGTGGAATTTGAAAACGATTTCGACGTTAGCGAAGTACGTTCCCTTTTACACAATACTCCGGGAATTACCGTTCAGGACAATCTCGACACGTTTACTTATCCGATGCCTTTGTATGCAGAAGGAAAGAACGATGTTTTCGTGGGCAGAATTCGCCGTGACGAAAGTCAGCCGAACACCCTAAATATGTGGATTGTTGCCGACAATTTAAGAAAAGGAGCCGCAACGAATGCAGTTCAGATTGCCGAATATCTAGTGCAGCACAACCTA
This sequence comes from uncultured Flavobacteriaceae bacterium, assembly GCA_963812405.1. Lineage (GTDB taxonomy): Bacteria > Bacteroidota > Bacteroidia > Flavobacteriales > Flavobacteriaceae > Flavobacterium. The sequence goes on from CAWEUV010000002.1 coordinate 745,495, forward strand.
GTGTAATCCTTACTATCGATATAAAAAAAGAGAGCCTATTAGGCTCTCTTTTTTATTTTGTCTTTGAAACAATTAGTCAAATTCTCTGAAGATTAATTTGTATCGACCGTTAGTCAGCACAATAACATCCGAAGGATTGGCTTCATTATATAACTTACAAGATACAGTACCAATTACGGTTTGCGTTTTAAAAGGCCCCTCTGTTCCTGAAGTTGAAGTGGTATATGCAACTGTACTTCCTGTTTGATCACCGCTAAGAGACGAATATCTCACTCCTTCCGGTGTTTCGTACATAACATAAACCCCTTTAACCCCATCATTCTCTTGATCCATGGTCACAAAATTTGTGGGAAGCGCGTTAAGAGCAAAAGCATCGTAAAAACCAGCCGTTTCAGCACTGTAATCAGTTGTGGTGATTAAACCTGTAAAAGTCAAATCGATTTGTGGATAAAACTCCATACTGCTTGTTGGCCTCATCGCACATCCATAATAAAAAGATTTATCAAATCCGTTACCCGAGAATCCATTGGTATAACTGTATTCATGAGAGGATGATTCGGTAAAACTGGTCTGGGAATAATTTAAGGCTACTCCGTCTAATGATGCTCTAAAATAAGCAATTTCATTTCCGGAAGGAGTTGGTTCAACTGACGCCTCATCACTGCTGCAAGAGAACAGTGAAACAGTCAATAACATTAGTAGTACTTTTTTCATTTTTTATAGATTTGATTTTTGCCAAAAATACTCTTTTTTTAAGAAAATTTTTATTTTTTTACATTAACTTTTTAGCACTAAACCCTCACACTCCTTTTTTAAAATACTTACAGTCATCATCTTTTTATATCTTTGTAGGGCATGAATAAAAAACTGCAACACCTTAGCCTTGCTTTACTGATTACAATTTTGTTCGCATTATTGTTTCAATCAGCGCATTCCTATGAGCATTTGGCAAAGCAGTTCACCGAAAAACACTGCGACCACAAATACAATTCGTCCAAAACCGAATTCTCCCACAGTCATCATGATTTTGACGATTGTTTTACCTGTGAGTTTTCCTTTAGCAATTATATTCCTGTTCAGTTCTTCTCTTTTGGTTTTGTAAAAAACACTATTGGGAAAACCCAGATTTTTTCGATAACCGAAAAACCGCTTGCGTTTACAGGCTACTTCATCCCGCTTCGGGGACCTCCTTGTTGTATTGGATAATTTTTCTGCTGAGTTTTCGGCGTAACATTTTATACAATATTTCAAACTTAACTTATGAAATCAATTTTTACAGCCCTATTTATAGGGTTTTCGATATTTGCCATCGCGCAAAACACCCTTCGTGGCACCGTTTCAGACCCTCATAACAAACCTATTGAAAATGTCACCATCACCCTTCCGGAATTGCACAAAGAAACCGTTTCGGACACCAATGGCAGTTATCAGTTTTCCGATTTACCCGGCGGAACGTTCAGCATATCCTTTTCGGCAATAAGCTATACAACCAAAACCGTTCGGGTTTCCCTTGATAAGAAAGAAACCGATTTGAATGTTATTTTGGAAGAAGCCACGACGCATATGGACGAGATGATCATTTCCACGGTTTTCAACAAACTGCAATCACAAAACGTGATGAAGGTGGAACATCAATCAGTCAAACAATTGCAACAAAAAGGAGCAGCCACTTTAGCGGAAGGATTGGCCACCATTCCCGGTGTGGCACAAATTTCTACCGGAACTTCCATTGGCAAACCCGTTATTCGCGGTTTGAGCGGTAATCGTGTTTTGGTCTATTCCCAAGGGGTTCGATTGGAAAACCAACAATTTGGCGAAGAACACGGCTTGGGCATGAGTGACGCGGGTGTGGAAAGTGTGGAAGTCATCAAAGGACCGGCTTCGTTACTTTACGGTTCCGATGCGTTGGGCGGCGTGTTGTATTTTAATCCCGAAAAATTTGCCCAACCCAATAGTTTTTCAGGAAGCTTCAACCAGAAATTCTTTTCGAATACTCAGGGAAGCAATTCGACTTTTGGCATCAAATCTTCCTCAGAAAAATGGAAATTCCTGACAAGAGCGAGTTATTCCACTCATACGGATTATAAAATCCCGTCGGGCGAAAAAGTCACCAACACGCGTTTTATCGAAAAAGATTATAAAATCGGAATGGGATATTCGGACACCTATTACAATTCGGAATTCCGATACACGTACAATAATCTGAATATCGGTTTACCCGAAACAGACCTTGAAAATACCAATTTCAGAACGCCTTTGTATCCGAAACAGGAAATTGACAACCACATGTTGAGCTGGCATCAGAGATTTTTCTTCCGAAAATCAAAACTGGAAGCCGATTTAGGGTACACCTACAACAACCGCAAAGAATTGGAAGCTGTGGATGAAATCGCTTTACACATGAAACTGAAAACGGCGAGTTACAATGTGAAGTTCTACCTCCCAAAATCCGGGAATCTGGAAACCATTATCGGAATTCAGGGCTTGCATCAAACGAACGAAAACAATGGTGCCGAATTGTTGATTCCTGATGCGAGCACGAACGACATTGGCGGTTTAATCACGTCGAATTACGAATGGAAATCGCACACAGTCCAAGCCGGAATCCGTTATGACCGCAGGGCAATTACCTCCGAAACCCATGGCGTTTTTGGTGAAGAAGGGTATTTTAAAGCCATCGACAAAACTTTTGAAAGCTTCAATACTTCGTTGGGCTACAAAACCAAATTGCGTGATAATCTGACCCTTCGCCTGAATATTGCAACAGGTTTTCGCGCACCCAATTTAGCCGAATTAACGTCCAATGGCGTACACGAAGGCAGCAACCGTTATGAAATTGGAAATGCTGATTTAAAAAACGAACAAAACATTCAAACCGATTTAAATCTGGAATACGGCAACGCGCATTTCGAATTTTTTGCCAATGGTTTTTACAATCATATCAACAATTATATTTTCATTTCGCCTACCGGAACCAGTATCGACGGGAACAACGTGTTTGATTATGTTCAGGACAATGCGGCCTTATACGGCGGGGAAATTGGCATTCATTACCATCCGCATCCTTTGGACTGGCTTCATTTTACAAGCAGTTTTGAAAGTGTGACCGGTAAAAAGGACACCGGCGAGTATTTACCGCTGATTCCGGCCAACAAATTTTCAAATACGATTCGTACAGAATTTGATATCCAACAATGGTTTAAAAAAGGATATGCTTTGGTGAATGTCGACCATATTCTGAAGCAGCACAACAACAGTGCGTTTGAAACCAAATCGAACGATTACACTTTAGTCAATTTAGGATTGGGCGGAAACATTAGCCTTGGAAAAACGAAATTCGATCTTTCGCTAAACGCTAATAATCTCTTGAACAAAACCTATATCCCGCATTTGTCCCGATTAAAAACCGACGGCATTCCGAATATCGGGCGCAACATTATTTTGGGTCTGAATTTCAATTTTTAACACGAAAAAGCTATCCTAACCGATAGCTTTTTTTAACATTTTAAAATTTCAGAATACTTATATTTGAGAAATCAAAAAACAACACATGAGAAACATTGCAACCTCAACTGCTGTAATCTGTAGTTTAACCCTAAATGCACAAGCTCCTAAAAATATGGGTGAAATTAAATATCCCGAAACCAAAAAAATCGAACATACCGACACTTATTTTGGTACTAAAGTCAGCGATCCTTACCGTTGGCTCGAAGACGACCGTTCTGCCGAAACCGGTGCGTGGGTGAAAGCCCAAAACCAAGTCACTTATAACTATCTCAAACAAATTCCGTTTCGTGATGCGATAAAAGCGCGAATGGAAAAATTGTGGAATTACGAGAAAATCGGTGCGCCATTTAAAGAAGGAAATTATACCTATTATTACAAAAACAACGGTTTGCAGAACCAATCGGTTTTGTACCGAAAAGACGCTTCCGGGAAAGAAGAAATTTTCTTAGACCCGAATACGTTTTCCAAAGACGGCACCACTTCTTTGGGCGGATTGGATTTTTCCAAAGACGGTTCCAAAGTAGCTTATGCCATTTCCGAAGGCGGAAGCGACTGGCGCAAAGTCATCATCATGGATGCGATTACCAAAAAAGTGATTGAAGACACGATTGTTGATGTAAAATTCAGCGGCGTTTCCTGGAAAGGCAATGAAGGTTTTTATTATTCGAGTTACGACAAGCCGAAAGGAAGCGAATTGTCGGCCAAAACCGATCAGCACAAATTGTACTTTCACAAATTGGGAACGGCTCAGAAAGACGATAAAGTAATCTTCGGTTTGGATCAAAAAAGACGTTATGTTGGTGGAAGCGTGACCGAAGACGACAAATTCTTAATCATTACCGCAGCCAATTCTACCTACGGAAACGAGTTGTATATTAAAGATTTGACCCAAGAAAACAGTCCGATTATCACTATCGTTGACCATTTCAAAACTTCCAGCTACATCATTGAAAACGAAGGCAACAAGCTTTTCATTGTAACCGATTTCAATGCGCCGAACAAAAAAATTGTTACCGCGGATTTCAATAATCCAAAACCCGAAAACTGGAAGGATTTCATAGCAGAAACCGAAAATGTATTGTCGCCTTCTACCGGAAGCGGCTACTTCTTTGCTCACTACATGAAAGATGCGGTTTCGATGGTACAACAATACGATTACAACGGAAAATTAGTCCGCGAAATCACTTTACCGGGTGTCGGAACAGCGGGTGGTTTTGGCGGAAAAAAAGACGAAAAAACACTGTATTATTCGTTTACCAATTACATCACTCCGGGAACTATTTATTCGTTTGAACCGAAAGCGGGAAGTTCTGCCGTATACGAAAAACCGAAAGTGGACTTTAACGGCGAAGATTATGTTTCCAAACAAGTTTTCTACACTTCCAAAGACGGCACTAAAATCCCGATGATTATTACCCATAAAAAAGGGTTAAAACTGGACGGAAAAAACCCAACGATGTTGTACGGTTACGGTGGCTTCAATGTGAGTTTGACACCAGCTTTCAGTATCTCTAACGTGATTTGGATGGAAAACGGCGGAATTTATGCGGTTCCAAACTTGCGTGGCGGTGGCGAATACGGTAAAAAATGGCACGATGCGGGCACGAAAATGCAAAAACAGAACGTGTTTGACGATTTTATCGCTGCTGCGGAATATCTAATCAAAGAAAAATACACCTCATCCGATTATTTAGCGGTAAAAGGCGGTTCGAATGGCGGTTTGCTAGTGGGTGCAACAATGACCCAACGCCCGAATTTAATGAAAGTCGCTTTACCGGCCGTGGGTGTTTTGGACATGTTGCGTTACCATACTTTCACAGCCGGTGCCGGATGGGCTTACGATTACGGCACTTCCGAAGAGTCAGCGGAAATGTTTAAGTACATCAAAGGATATTCTCCGGTGCACAATGTAAAAAAAGGGGTAACCTATCCGGCAACGATGGTTACAACGGGAGATCATGACGACCGTGTGGTACCGGCACACAGTTTCAAATTTGCGGCCGAATTACAGGACAAACAAAGCGGGAACAATCCGACGTTGATTCGCATTGATATTAATGCGGGACATGGCGCCGGAAAATCCGTGGCAGCTACCATTCAGGAAAATGTGGACATTCAGGCGTTTACACTTTTTAATATGGGAATTAAAACACTCCCAAACTTTAAGAACTAAATTTCATTACTAAACTCCATAAAAAAAGAGGCTGCCTAAAAATAAGACAGCCTCTTTTTATAGTATAGTGTTACGATCAGAATCGGTTATCACCATCAAGCATTCGTCCTAAACCGCCTAACAAACTGCCTTCTTCTCTACCGCTCCCTCCCGCTTGTGGTGCGGATGCAATGATACGGTCGGCCAGACGGCTGAACGGCAACGACTGAATATAAACGATTCCAGGCCCGCGAAGTGTCGCATAAAACAATCCTTCGCCACCAAAAACAGAATTCTTGATACCACCTATAAATTCAATATCGTAATCGACATCTTTGGTGAACCCTACGATACAGCCGGTATCGACCTTCAATACTTCTCCGGCTTGCAATTCTTTACGTGCTAAAGTTCCTCCCGAGTGTACGAATGCCATTCCGTCGCCTTCGATTTTCTGCATGATGAAACCTTCGCCACCGAACAAGCCGCGACCTAATTTCTTGGAGAACTCGATTCCTACGGAAACCCCTTTCGCAGCACATAGAAACGAATCTTTCTGACAAATGAATTTTCCTTGGTATTGTGTCAAGTCAATCGGAACAATTTTTCCCGGATAAGGTGAAGCAAACGACACTTTTCGTTTTCCGCCGTCTTGGTTCATATACGCAGTCATGAATAAACTTTCACCGGTTAAAACGCGTTTTCCGGCAGATAATAATTTCCCGAAAAGTCCGGTTTGTTCGCCAGAGCCGTCTCCGAAAATCGTTTCCATTTTGATACCGTTTTCCATCATCATAAAACTGCCGGCTTCGGCAATTACTACTTCCTGCGGATCCAATTCTATTTCAACATATTGCATTTCTTCACCATAAATATGGTAATCGATTTCGTGTGCTTGCATGATTGTTTTGTTTTTTGATTATGATAATTAGACGTAATGCGCTGAAAAATGTTACTGAAAAACAAAAAAACCGAAGACAAATTTGTTTTCGGTTTTTCTTGGTATCGTATTACTTCATCAGTTCTGACAACTTAAGGGTTTTGCCGCACATCTCGGCAGTAATTTTAAAAATTACATCGCCTTTCTTACCGCTGTCGGCCCAACGGACTTCTTTTCCCACATTACATCCTACGCTGGTTTTACCCCCTTTATTCAAAGAAACAAATCCGGTTCCGGTATGAATGGAAATTTTATCTTTCGTATCGTTGATTAAGGAAAAACTATCGCTTACAACCACTTCTTTTTTTACAATGTTGTTAAGAATATCGCCTTTAATATTTGTGAAAGAGGAGAAAACTACCACGCTCAAAATCAATACTGTTTTTTTCATAATGTTTGTTTTTAAATCTAAAGATACTATTTTTTCACAATTCGTTTTGTGCCTGTTTTACCGTCGGTAGTTTCCACTGTAAGCAAATAAATTCCGGCAGGTAATGATGCAATATCCATTTGAGCATCCTTTGAATTCTTCACTTTTGTTCCCAACAAGGTGTATACTTCCACTTTTTCAATCGGACTCGTGGTTGCGACAGTAATTATTCCGCTTGACGGATTCGGATATACCGTAAAATCTTGTAATGATTGGAAAGTGGAATTATTTAAAGTGGCATTATATTCATACGCGCCCATATCCACCGTAATGTTTACAATTCGGTTGTTTCCGGCCAAATCCACCAAAACCGTTCCGGGAACATACATATTGTTTCCGGCATTGATGGCTGGTGATGTTGCTTGTAAAGTATAATCCGGATTGAATAACGGATTCGAATTGATTCCGCTAATTTGCCCGCCTTCCGAAATCGTATTGGTTAAAAGTGAACCACCGGTTCCTGTTGGATTAATAGGCGTTGTCGATCCATTACCGTAAATGATTGAATTTCGTATATACGAATTTGAACCGTTATCCGTACGCAATACATTACCATTCACACCGGTATTGTTACTGAAAGTACAGTTAATTACGTTGGCATTGATTCCTAAAGCTGTTCCGCTGTTGGCAAAACTTGCACTGAAATACAGACACGAAGGTCCGGAACCGCTAACATTGTTATGGAACAATGAATTCGTAATCGTTGCAGTACCATACCAACTGTAACCACTGGCGCCGTTGACCAAAAATTGCGCATTGGTTCCGGAATAGTTGTTTCGGATGATACAGTTTTCGAAAATGCTGTTATAGCTTAAATTCGACACACTGTTGGCGAAATACGCCGCAAACACACCTGTATCGGATCCGGAATTCTTTTCCAGAATACAGTTTTGTAATTTAATCGAAGTGTTATCATTTGCCATATACGGATTCAGGTAAATTGCACCGCCACGGGTATGATAATACTGTGTGGAACCTGCGCCCCCGGTTTGTGTACTGCCGTTTGCATTTCCGCCGCTTATGGTAAAGCCGTCAATATAAACATCTCGCACATTTCCCATTAGCGAAACCACATGATAGGAATTATCCTGACGCGAACTTTCTGCAGCCGTTATCACCGAAGTATCATTTCCGGATAAATCCCCACTCAAAACCGTTGGGTTTGCCGTTGGATTTCTTTGTTCTCTCAGAGTCTCGGTTCCGTTAAATCCGCCGTATATTTTTAAATTGGATTTCATTAAAAAGCTGGAGGTTCGCGCAGTTCCGTTAGGCTTATAGGTTCCGCCGGCCACCCAAATCTCATTTATGGAAACCACCGCAGCGTCTATGGCCGTTTGCAAATTCGTATAGGCGTTGTTCCAAGATGTGCTGTTATTGCTTCCCGTGGCATTGACGTTAACATAAATTGGCGTTAACGGTTTGTCTTCTACATACAACTGTTCGATTTCAGCCGGTAGTAAACTGGTTTCATACCAACGGATCTGATCGATGCCATCTGTATACATTCCGGTATTGGCAGCATTTGTACTTTTGGCAATATACAGTGGCTGGGTGGCATTCATCGCTCTGCGACGCAACACTTGGGAAATCGTATAATACCCTACCAACGTTTTTGTATCGGTAGTAACCAATACATTGTCAATATACATGTCATAGACCGTTGTTCCTGTATTGTGATAATAAGAGCCGTCAAAATAAAGCGATTCTGTTGTCTTGGCTTGACAATACACATGGTGCCAATTATTATCAACGACAGTGTTGGGTGAAATCAATTCGGCGACTTGTCCTAAGGTGTAGGTTGAATTTACGCTGACATTGCTTTGTGAATTGAACACCATTTTGCCGTTTTGCAAGGCTACCGACCAACCGCAAGGGTTTGTTTGCACAAATTGGTCGAAAATGTATTTTTTTTCTGCGGTATTCGTAGTTGTTTTTACCCAAAAACTGATCCCGAAAGAATTCACATATTGCGCATTGGTTCCACCGGCAGAAAACCAATCGCCGTTTAACGTTATTGCTTTATTAGCTTCATTGTTTCGATCGGTTTGGATGTTTCGGGATGCTCCTGTGGCAACAAGTGTTGGCGTACCCAAATTTAAAAGCGGGTTCACGTCACTGGTTAATGCCCCATTGGTAAATTTGTAATCTTTGATTAATCCTGTAGTGGGAATCTGTGCCGCAACTTTCAGAAAAGAGAAAAACGCAAGTAAAACAAGTAATTTTGGCTTCATAGTTAGTCTGATTTAATATTTGAAGCAAATGTCAATCGGACCCCTTATTTATTTAACAGTTTTTTTCTGAATAGACTTTATTTTTTTCTGAAACCGATTTTTAAAACAATTCCTGAATCATTTGTAAAAATTCGTCTTTTTTCTCTTTGGCAATCGGTATGGTTTTGTTGTTTTCCATGACGATGTGGAAACCGTCTTTTTTCGACAGTTCCTTCATATACTTCAAATTGAGCAAATAGGAACGATGCGGTTTGTAAAAAATCGGTTTGTCTTCCAACTGATCCACAAAATGCTTGAGTGGTTTGCAGATGAGTTGCGTTTCGCTGTTTTTCATGTACACTTTGGTATACATGCCATCGGCTTCGAACAGTACGATATCGTCGTGCGAAACAAACAGGATTCCTTTAGGCACTTCCAATATCATTTTATTGAGCGACAATTGCTGGAACACTTTTTTTAAATTGTCCAACTTGTCGGTTATGCTGTTTTTATCAATATTTTTTTTGGCTTTGGCTATGGCGTTTTTCAGTTCGGTTACGTCGATGGGTTTTAAAATATAATCCACCGCCGAAAGTTTGAAGGCCTGAACCGCATATTCATTATAGGCTGTAATGAAAATGATCTGAAAACTGATTTCGTTCGGTTCAAAAAATTCGGCAATCTGTAAACCGGAATGTTTGGGCATTTCGATATCCAGAAAAACAATATCCGGCTTGTGTTCTTTGATTAAAGTCACACCCGACTCCAAATCGGAAGCTTCATATTGCTCGGAAATTTCAGGGCATTGTTCCGCGATAAGCGTACTGATTAAGCGTCTCGCCTTATTTTCATCGTCTATGATTATTACTTTCATTGCCTTTGATTTAGTACAAATGTCATTATTAAATCGGAATACTTCCCATTTTTCTTTCCGAAACAAAGCGCTTCTTTTCCAAAAACGATCAAAACGGAATAAAAATACCGACCCGCGTTCCTTGGGCTTCGTTGTTTTCGTCGTACAAATCCTCTATCGTTACCGTTGTTTTCCGAATTCTTGTTTTGTTGATTAACTCGATTCGTTTCGCATTGGCACTGGTAGCAAATGATTTGTGCAAATAGGCCCGTTTACTGTTCAAGACCGCCGAGGCTTCCCTTCCGATACCATTATCGGTGATGGTACAAAGCAATCCGTCTTTTTTATCGTTTAAGACAAAAGAAATCGTCAGTATTCTGTTGTCTTTTTTATGCAGTAATCCGTGTTTCAACGCATTTTCAATATATGGCTGAAGAAATAAGGATGGGATTTTTACGGAAAACGTATCGAGGTTTTCATCCACCGAAATCGTATACTCCAAAGCGTCTTCAAAGCGGTCTTTTTCCAATTCCAGATACAACCGCAAAGCCTTTAATTCTTCTTCGAGCTGTACTTCACTTTCACGACTGTGTTCCAGATAAATCCGGATCAATCTTGAAAATTTAACCAAGAAAGCGCTGGCCGTTTCTTTTTCGTTCGTTACGATGTATTCCTGAATCGAGTTTAACGCGTTAAAAATAAAATGCGGATTCATTTGCGATCGCAGGTTTTCAAGCTGTGAAAACACCAATTCCTTGTCTATTTCCGCTTTTTCCAAGGCGATTTGTTTTTCCTTTTCGGCACGTTTCAAACGGACTCGGAAGTACATCCAAAAAACAGAAACAAACAACAACGAGACCAAAACATAAAACCACCACTTTTGCCAGAACGGCGCATTGACGGAAAGTTTCATACTGATGGGTGCCGAAGCGATTCCGTTTTGGTTCACGGCTTTTACTTCGAAAACGAAATTTCCGGAAGGCAAACTCGAATAACGCACAAAATCGATGCCTTTTTCCAACGATAACCATTTGTCGTTCAATCCGAGAAGACGATACTGGTAAATGATGCACTCGGACGATTGAAATCCGTTAGCATTAAATCCGATTTTCACAGCATTCTTATCATAATCCAATGTATATTCCGATTGCAAGACCGTGTCTTTTTCCTGAATACTGACGCCTGTAAAATAAAGGATTGGCTGCACCGTTCTTTTAAAGCTTTTCTCCTTTTCGAGCACAAAAAGCCCTTTATTGGAAGATAAGTATACCTGATTGGAAAAAATTTCAATATCGGAAATCGCATAACTTTCCAAACCCTCATTTTTGGTTAGATTTTTAAATTTTCCCGAAAAAACATCCAAAACCTGAACCCCCTGATCCGTAACTAACCACAGTTGAGTACCATCGCTTTTCAATTTCCCGGTCTGATTGGACAACAAACCGTTAGCAGTGGTATAATTGCGGATTACCTTTTGATTTTTAATCCCTAAAATCCCGTCTTTAAAAGTTGAAACCCATAGTGTTCCATCTTTCGTTTCTTCCATATCGATCGCAAAAATGGGCTGATTTTTATGACGAATTACCGCTTGGTTCCCCAACGAATCAAACCGTATCAATTCGTCTACAAACCCAACGTAATTGGATTTTTCCACTTTACTGTACAAACAGGTGTAGGCTCTTTTCATTCGCAGATCCGTCACCCGAAAAGGCATCTTATCGGATACGAAACGCGGTTTTTCAAACGATAGCTGTTTATCGGAAATTCTAAAGTCCGAAAACGGGTTTTTAAGCAATGTAGCCCGGTCGTAACTGGCATTCAGCAGCGCATTGTTATGAGCAATGGCCATCCCTTTGGAAGCCGTAAAATAGGAAGTCGTGTGCGCCGTATGGTTGCTTAAGTTCCATAAATACGATTGTGATTCCTGACTGATAACAACCGAACGATACGCTTCATTATATACAATTTGCGAAACTTTAGCCGAAGAAGGCAATCGAAAAGAATTCGTTTGCAGCGTTTCCTTATTCAAAATACCTATTTCACCTTCGGTTGTACCATAAACAAGATATGTTTTGTCTACCGACTCCATCGCGGTAATCTGACCGGAAGTTTCCTGCAGTTGAACTTTCTTCACATAAATGTTGGGCATTACAAAAACACCGTTGCGAAGGGAGGTGAACCAGAAATTATTGTTCTTGTCCTTGATCATTTTCGTGATGTATTCTGAAGTCAGATACGTATCCTGATAACGCAGTTCCTTTCCATCCCAGGAACAAACGATTACGCCCTGATTGGTACAAAACCAAAGCAAAGCATCCTTGTACACAACCCTAACAATGGTTTTATCAAGTAATTCCCGCGGTGTTTTTATGCTTACAAATGATGCTGACGGACTTGTCTTTACAAAAAAATGCTGTCGGTTCTCAAAATAAGAAGAAAAAAATAAGGCCGAATCCAATTTGCAGAAAGCATTGTTTTTCGTTTCAACAATCTTTTTCTCGAAGGTAAAAACGTCTTCAATGGTACCGCCTTCCGTAAATTTTTTAATTTGATTGGACAAGACGAAATACAACTGCTTTTCATAAAAAAAAGGATAGCCGTAATAAGGTAATTTTGAAATCCTGTCTTTAATGATGTCTCGTTTTCTGGTGGCGAGGTTGATTTTAAAAACCCCTTTTTCGGAAAAAGCAATAAGATGTTGGTTGTGTATCACGAACTCGGGCAACTGTCCTTTGAGCTCGTCTTTTAAATCGGTAAACAGGTGCATTTTCCCTTTTTCGATATAAAAAAACTGGCCCGAAATGGTATTGCACCAAATATTACCTTTGGAATCCTCAAACAATCCGAAAACCGAAAGTCCTCTTTTTTCCGGATGCGTATAATTCAGAAACGTTTTACCGTCATAACGGTAGAGTCCTTTATCGGCGGCCAACCAAATAAAACCGTTACGGTCTTCCAATACATCATAAAATTCGATATCGGGTAAGCCGTCTTTTTCCGTGATTTGGATAGTTACGGGTTGTTGCGCGTGCAGGAATGTGACGCATAAAAAAAGGAATATATAGACTACTTTCTTTTTCAAAAACACATTTAAAAAAATAAAAATAGTGGAATGAAATTAAAATAGACCTTTTTTCTTTTTAAAAGTATCGTTTTTGTTGCTGAATTGACGGTTACGACCTTACTTTCCCGAACAATTTACCCTAAAACCGATTTTCGGATTACTCGGTTGAATAATTTATAGCCTAATTTTGAACGCAACAATCGCATCGCATTTGCATCAAATCCGATGGTGTAACGGGTAAAACTTTTGTTCGGATTGTTGGCGATACTGAATAAGGTTTTGGTGATCTCGGGTGTCAGGTTGGTGTTTTTCTTGGTCTTTTTATGAAGAATATCCGTAATCTTTTCCATCATTCTGTTGTAAGAAGGGATTTCTGAAGGATCGGATTTGGTTACATGACTCTGAAAAGCCGTTGGTGCATTACCAAACTGAACAGTGGCCACACTGATGTTAAAATCAATCAACTCATACGACATGCATTCCGAGAAGCTTTCCACCGCTTTTTTGGTGGAATGGTAAAAACTGCCCAAAGGCAAATTCACCAATCCGGCTATGGAAGAAATATTGATAAACTGACCATATCCCTGCATTCTGAAAACGGGGATAAACGCCCTGCAAATTTTTACCACGCCCAGCCAATTCACATCAACGATATGCTTTATTTTATCGTCTTCAGAAAGCTCCACAAAACTGCGGTATCCGATTCCGGCATTGTTGATAATTGCATCGATAGTGGTGTGATTTTTGAGAATTTCTGTTTTGGCTGCTTCAATGCTTTCAGTAGAGGTCACATCCAACAGATAACTGCTCACATTGGGAAGTGCCACGACTTCTTTTCCGTGATCTAAACAAGTCATCGTAGCTATTACATGCCAACCGTTTTGGGAAAAATATCTGGCTGTTTCTTTTCCTATTCCGCTGGAAGCTCCCGTTATCAATACCGTTTTCATGTTATTCCGATTTATCGTAATTAATTTTCCCTACATGTCGCATTATTCGAACGATTTTATCTTTTCTTCTGTTGGTATACGACGATGAATTGGACGCTTTAAATTTTCTTGGATTAGGCAAAATAGCCGCAATTCCGGCCGCTTCATATTTGGATAAATCTTTGGCGTCTTTTCGGTACCAATGTTCACTGGCGGCTTGTGCCCCGTAAACGCCATCACCCATTTCGATACTGTTCAGATACACTTCCATGATGCGTTCTTTGCCCCAAATCAATTCAATCAAAACAGTAAAGTAAGCTTCCAGTCCTTTGCGCAGGTAACTTCTGCCCTGCCACAGGAAAACATTTTTGGCGGTTTGCTGTGAAATGGTACTGCCACCTTTTAATTTTTTTCCTTTCTGATTGCTTTCATAAGCATTGGCTAAGGCTTTAAAATCAAAACCGTTGTGTTTAAGGAAATTACCATCCTCGCTGGCAATCACCGCTTTTTGAAGATTCGTCGAAATATCTTCCAACGGCACCCAGTCGTGGCTGCAAGTCATTTCTTTTCCGGCTTCCCGTTGTTCCAAAGCGCGGGTAATCATTAAAGGAGTAAACGGTACGGGTACAAATTTGAAAATAATCACCGACAGTATGGACAAGCCGAATAACCACAAAAACAGCTTCAGAAAAAACACGACGATTCTTCTTCTCAGGCTACGTTTTTCTGTTTTTGATTTTGGTTTGGCCGGTTGTTTTTTTACTGGTTTCTTTGTTGCCATTTATACTAAATCTGCTAATTCCTGTCCCACTAAACTTCCTATGGCAACGCCCATTCCACCCAGACGGACGCCGCAATAAACATTAGCGGACAATTGTTCAACGATTGGTTTTTTGTGGGAACCCAAGCCCATAATACCACTCCAGCGGTGGGCAATTTTATAGTCTGTATTGGGCAAAATCACTTCGGAAAGCAATTGCTCCAAGCGGTGTTGTATTTTTTCGGTCAGGCCGAATTCGGAAGTGGTTTCGCCTTCAAAATCGAGGTTTCGTCCGCCACCAAATAAAATCCGGTCGCCAATATTTCTGAAATAATAATAGCCGCCATCAATATGAAACGTTCCTTTGATATCCAAATTCGGAATAGGTTCGGTAATCAAAACCTGTGCTCGAGCCGGACGTACCGCTCCCTCGGTAATGTTACCAGCGAAACCGTTGGTGGCAAAAAGTACTTTTTTGGAAGTGAAGGTAAAATTCTGAGTATGAATCTGAACCCCGTTATCGGAATCGTGAAAATCGGTTACGGTTTGTTGGTTTAAAATCAGAATATCATTTGTGATTGCCTGCTTTAACAGGGCCTGCATCATGTTTCCGGTATCGATTTGCCCTTCAAACGGATTGAAAATCAAATACTCGTGTATTCCTTTGAAGTCGAAACGGTCCATTTCTTTGGCAAAAACATCCGTTCTGAAAAGCGGTCTCAAAATTTCATTGACAAAAGGCAGTTTCTGCAAACATTCGGCATACGTACTTTCATCTTCTTTGAGAAATACTTCGTAACCGCCGTAAGGTTTAAAATCAATTGTAGCATCGCCCAACCGTTTGCGCAATAACTGCAAGCCGTTCCAACGTTTTTGAATGAGTTGAATGACTTCTTCTTCGCTGTAATTTTTAAGGTCTTCGATAATTTCGGAAAGGCTTCCGAAGCAGGCAAAACCGGCGTTTTTGGTACTGGCACCTTCGGGTAAAATTCCTTTTTCCAGCACCAGAATCTTGCTTTCCGGGAAACGCTCACGAAGGCGCAGTGCGGTATGCAATCCCACAATTCCGCTGCCAACAATGGTATAATCAACGTTGGTAAACCAATTTTTCAGTTCCCAAAAGCTAACATTCATATGGTTTATTTTCTTGCTTTCAATTTATTTTTAATCGAATTAATAACCAAAGGCGCTGTAGAAATCAAAATAATTCCAATGACAATCAATTCGATGTTTTTCTTCAGATCGATGATATTACGCTCTAATAAATACGTATAAAGATAATGTCCTGCGAAAATCAGGATGAACGACCACAGGAAAGAACTCAAAATGTTGAAAAACATAAACTTTTTCTTTTCCATTTGGACAATACCGGCTACAATTGGCGCAAAAGTTCTGATAATCGGCAAGAATCGGGCAAAAATTATGGCTCTTCCGCCGTGTTTTTCAAAAAACAAACGCGATTGGATTAAATATTTTTTCTTAAACCAAAAATTATCTTCTTTGGAATACAAATAATGTCCGCTTTTGGCTCCAAACCAATATCCGACAATATTTCCAATGATTCCTGAAATAGCCACAAGAGTCGCCAAAACAGCAACATTAGTAAACTCATTTTCAATAACAACAAGTTCGCGCATTAAGGTTTCACTGTAAATGCCGGATAGAAACAAAAGACTGTCTCCGGGTAAGAAGAAACCGGCAAACAAACCTGTTTCGGCAAAAACGATAAACAATACGATGTAGATTCCGATATGGTGACCGGCGATTTCAAGATTGATGTAAAATTCGGGATTTAGTAACTGTGTCCAGTGAAAATCTTCTTTCATTTGGATATTTCTTTAAAATTTAAATTTCTCTTTTTGTTTCCCATTTATCGACTGCGCTGGTGGCCAAAGCATTTCCAAGCACGTTGGTCATACTTCTTGCCATATCACAAAAATGGTCGATTGGTAAAATCAGGGCGATACCTTCCGGCGGGATACCGAACATCGCACAGGTAGCCACTACTACAATTAAGGAAGCTCTCGGCACACCGGCTACCCCTTTACTGGTAAGCATAAGCACCAACAACATTGTTAACTGTTTGTCTAACGGCATATCGATTCCGTATACCTGAGCGATAAAAATACTGGCGAAAGTCATGTACATCATGCTTCCGTCGAGATTGAACGAATATCCTAAAGGCAATGTAAACGATACGATTCGAGGCTGACAGCCGAAACGCTCCAATTCTTCCACCATTTTTGGAAAAACGGCTTCACTGCTGGTTGTTGAAAAGGCTATTAATAAAGGACTTTTGATTCTTTTCAGTAAGGTCCAAAGTCGGTTTCCTAAAATTAAATACCCAACGAAAAGCAATAAAATCCAGAGCAAGATAATTCCGATGGCAAAAGCCAAAAGATAATTGGCGTACAAACTGAAGATTTCAAATCCGTAATTTGCAACGGCCGCCGCTACAGCTCCAAAAACCCCAAGCGGTGCCAACCACATGATGTAGGTTACCATTTTTAAAACCACATGGGAAATTTTATCGAACAACTTAATAACCGATTTCCCTTCCTTTCCTAACGTGGACAAGGCAATTCCGAAAAGGATGGAAAAGATCACGATTTGAAGGATTTCATTTGTGGCAAAAGCCTCGAAGATACTTTTCGGAACGACGTGTTTTACAAATTCTTCCAACGAAAACGATTGGGTTTTCTCTAACAATTCGGAAGCCGATGACGTATCCTCCATTTTAATGTTGGTTCCTTTTCCGGGTGCTAATGTATTGACCAGAACCATTCCCAACAATAAAGAAACCAATGATGCGGTAATGAACCACCCCATTGCTTTGGCTCCTACACGCCCCACCATTTTCATGTCGCCCATTTTAGCAATACCCACCACCAATGTTGTGAATACTAACGGTGCGATAATCATTTGAACCATTCTGATAAAAATAGTCCCCAATAGCTTTATGTTCTTAGCGAAAGCTTCTTTTATTTCCGGAAACTGATAGTGAATGACTCCTCCCAGAATCACCCCAAGCAGCAATGCGACAATAATCGCTATAAAGAGTTTATTGTTGTTATTTTTCACTTCAAAATCAATTTTAGTCCGTGAAAATAGTCATATTTTTTGAAACGACCTTTTCTTTATGGAATAAAAACAGGATTCCATTCTAAAACTTTAAAAAACAAAGATTTACGAAATCTGTAATTTTCACTTTACAAAAACCTTATGAAATACATAATTCGCAACAAAAAAACTTTTTGCAGTATTTTACATCAAAAAAACAATGCATTTTGTTTATTCATTCTGTTTATATTTTGCGTTAAATGCATTGTTTGTTATATTTTTTTAACTATTTAATAAAAATGTTAAATATATTTGCATCGAAAACTAAAAACCACAAATCAATTAACAACCAAAAAACCATGAAGTACAGATTACTTTCAATTGCTTTACTGGCATTTACGAGTTTCTCTTTCGCTCAGAACGGAACTTCGTTTTGGAAGGCTTCTTCAAAAAAAAGTAACGCCGTTACTACACAAAGAGGAGCTACTCTGCCTACTAAAAACATCTTTGATTTAGACATCGAAGGTTTAAAAAACACCCTGGCTAATTCTCCCAAAAGAGGTATTAATTCAGGAAAATCGAATGTTATCGTTTCATTTCCCAACGCTGATGGCCAATTCGAGCGTTTCCGTATTTTGGAAGCTTCCAATATGGAACCCGGACTGGCAGCCCGTTATCCGGAAATCAAATCCTATGTAGGACAAGGAATTGACAATCCGACAGCCATAGTCTATTTCAGTGTTTCACCGTTAGGACTTCAGACCATGCAATTAAACGCAGACCAATCGGCTGTTTTCATTGAACCGCTTACACAAGATTTAAAAACCTACACGGTTTACAGAAAAGCAGACAAACTGCAATCGTTTTCACATTTTGACTGCAAAGTAATGGACAACGCAGCGTCAACGCTTACCAACACGGAGTTGACTGCCCGTCCAAATGCAGACGACGGAACCCTGAGAACTTTCCGTTTGGCGATGTCCGTAACCGGAGAATATACCGCATATTTTGGCGGAACAAAAGCATTGGCATTGGCCGCAATCAACAACACCATGACACGCGTTAACGGGGTTTTCGAAAAAGACTTCAACGTGCGCATGAACCTGATTGCCAATAACGATGCCGTGATTTACACATCTGCTTCAACCGATCCGTATTCTGCGGCCTCAACCGGCACAGGAGGTGCATGGAATTCCGAATTACAATCAACATTAACTTCCGTAATCGGAGAAGCTAATTACGATGTGGGACACCTTTTCGGAGCCTCCGGAGGCGGTGGTAACGCAGGCTGTATCGGATGTATCTGTGTAAACGGACAAAAAGGAAGTGGTTACACCTCTCCTTCCGACGGAATTCCTTCCGGAGATAACTTCGACATCGACTACGTGGCTCACGAACTAGGCCACCAATTTGGCGCGAATCACACTTTTTCCCACAGCAACGAAGGAACGGGTGTTAACGTAGAACCGGGTAGCGGCTCCACGATTATGGGCTACGCCGGAATTACCAGCCAGGATATTCAGGCCCATTCCGATGCCTTTTTCCATGCGGCTAGTATTCAACAGGTAACCAACAATATTAAAACTAAAACATGTCAGACCAGTACCGCAACCGGAAATGCAATTCCGACCGCTGCAGCCGGTTTAGATTATACCATTCCAAAAAGTACTCCGTTTATGTTAACGGGATCGGGAACAGATGCTAACGGGGATGCCCTTACCTATGTTTGGGAACAAATGGACAGCGCTTCTTCAACACAAACAGGAGCAAGTTCTGCCGCCAGTGCCACAAAAACATCGGGACCTACTTTCAGATCTTACGCGCCAACCACTTCCACAACACGATATTTCCCTAAAATGTCATCTGTTTTAACGGGTGCAACAACAACTGCCGGATCGGAAATTACTGTTGAAGCCGTTCCGTCGGTAGCCAGAACCATGAATTTCAGATTTACTGTTCGTGACAACCGAGCAGGTGGTTCTGCCAATAACAGTGACGACATGATTGTTACGGTTAACGGAACTGCCGGACCATTCACGGTAAGCGCACCAAATACAGCAGTTTCCTGGGCTGGAGGTTCTACACAAACCGTAACCTGGAATGTAGCCGGAACCACGGCTAACGGTGTAAACTGTGCCAATGTTGACATTTTAATTTCAACCAACGGAGGAGCAACCTGGTCTACTTTATTAGCAGCAACGCCAAATGACGGAACTCAGGCAATTACTGTTCCTAATACTGCCGGAACACAAAACCGAATCATGGTTAAAGGTTCGAATCACATCTTCTTTGATGTATCGAACACTAATTTCACCATCACAGCAGGAACTTCAGATACTACAGCGCCTTCATCTCCAACAAGTTTAACCGCTTCAGGCACTACAGCTACCACTACAAATTTATCATGGACTGCTGCTACGGACAATGTAGGCGTAACCGGATACGACGTTTATAAAGGAGCTACATTATTAGGTACAGTGACAACTACAACTTATAATGTAACGGGATTAACTGCTGCAACAGCTTATACGTTCTCTGTTAAAGCAAAAGACGCGGCCGGAAATGTTTCTGCTGCAAGCAATACTGTTAATGTAACTACTTTATCAGCTTCAGACGCAACAGCACCATCGGCTCCAACAAGTTTAACTGCTTCCGGAACAACGCAAACTACCACCAATTTATCTTGGACTGCCGCTACAGACAACGTTGCCGTAACAGGTTATGATGTTTATCAAGGAGCAATATTATTAGGTACTGTAACAACTACAACTTATAATGTAACCGGTTTAACCGCTGCAACAGCTTATACGTTCTCTGTTAAAGCAAAAGACGCGGCTGGAAATGTTTCTGCTGCAAGCAACACGGTCAATGTAACTACTTTGGCTGCTACAGCTTCTTACTGTACTTCACAAGGAAACAGCGTGGCCGATGAACAAATCGGAAGAGTACAAATCGGAACCATTAACAATGCTTCTACCGGAGGAACCGGGTATACCGATTTCACTTCAATTTCAACAAACCTTATTAAAGGGGCTTCTGCAACTATTACGGTAACACCGACATGGACTTCAACGGCTTATGCTGAAGGATATGCGGTTTGGATTGACTATAATAATGATAAAGATTTTGATGATGCCGGAGAATTGGTATGGAGCAACGCCGCTGTTTCCACTACACCGGTTTCAGGAACATTTACCGTTTCTGCGACTGCGACAGCTACTTCAACGAGAATGCGTGTTTCGATGCGTTACAATACAATACCTGCTGCCTGTGGAGCCTTTGATTATGGACAAGTGGAAGACTATACTGTTAATTTAGTTACCGGTACAGCCGACACTACTGCACCGTCAGCACCAACAAACTTAACTGCTTCCGGAACAACGCAAACAGCAACAAACTTGTCATGGACAGCAGCTACAGATAATGTAGGTGTAACCGGATACGAAGTCTACAGAGGAACTACTCTATTAGGAACAGTAACTGCTACCACTTACACCGCAACCGGTTTAACCGCTGCAACTGCTTATACTTTCTCTGTAAAAGCAAAAGATGCCGCAGGAAACATTTCTGCAGCAAGTAACACCGTTAATGTAACTACTTTAGCAACAACAATTACTTACTGCACATCGCAAGGTAACAATACAGCAGATGAAAGAATAGGCAAAGTTGTTTTTGGAACCATCAGCAATACTTCAACAGGTACTGCCGGATACGAAAACTTTACTGCATTATCGACAAACGCAGCCCGAGGTTCTTCAAACACCGTTACCATTACACCGTCTTGGACAAGCAGTGTATATTCTGAAGGCTATGCCGTTTGGATTGATTACAACCAAAATGGTGTTTTCACTGATGCTGGGGAATTAGTATGGAGTAAAACTGCTTCCACAACCACTCCGGTAAGCGGCACATTCACCATTCCTGCAACTGCAACTTTAGGAGCTACAAGAATGAGAGTTTCCATGAAATACAATGGTGTTCCAACATCTTGTGAGGCATTCTCTTACGGTCAGGTGGAAGACTATACGGTAAACATCACTTCTGCTGCGAAAGAATTGGAACCAACCAACATGCTTTCTGCAGTTAAATTGTACCCGAATCCCGCAACTAACGTAATAAACGCAACGGAAGTTTCAGAAAACGCAACTTTCACGGTATACAATTTATTAAGTCAGACGGTACTGAAAGGTAAATTCAATAACGGTGCTATCGACATTACAAATATCGGATCCGGAAACTATATTTTGGAAATTTCCGACAACGATAATGTAACTACAAAACGTTTCATTAAGAAATAATAAAGTAGTGATTCAATTCTTAAAAGGTCTTCTGTACAGAAGGCCTTTTTTGTTAAAACCGTTTTCAGAATCTACTCTATCGATAAATTTATTACTTTTAGGCTTTCTTTCAAAAAACAAATTACAATGAAAAAACTCCTTATTTTAACACTTGGAATGATGGGATTAACCGCAACGGCACAAGATGTCATGACACCGGAATTGCTTTGGAAACTCGGCCGTGTTACACCGCTTGGTCTTTCTAAAGATGGGAAAAATATCGTTTACAAAGTTTCCACTCCTTCTGTGGAAGAAAACAAATCAAATGCAAAATATTATACGATTCCGGTTAACGGCGGTGTTGCGACGGAAGTAGCCGATACCAAAGATTTGGTAGCCGACAAAAACAGTTCTTCCGACGGTAAATACAAACTGCTGCACAAGGAAGTGAAAGTGGAAAAAGTATTGGGAAAAGACCTTTATCCAGAGCTTAAAAAAGCCGACGCACAAGTATATGACGGTTTGGATTACCGCCACTGGGACACTTGGAACGACGGAACTCACAATCACGTTTTCTTTTCAGAGAACAACGACAAAGCGATTCCTGTGGACATTATGAAAGGAGAAGCTTTCGACACACCACAAAAACCACATGGCGGAGACGAAGATTACATTTGGTCGTCCGACAGCAAAAGCATCATTTATGTTTGCAAAAAGAAATCCGGTACAGCCTATGCTATTAGTACGAATACCGATTTGTACGAATACAATATCGAAACCAAAACCACCAAAAATTTAACCGAAACCAATTTGGGCTACGACACTCATCCTTCGTTTTCGCCAAAAGGTGATTTAACGTGGTTGCAAATGAAACGTGATGGTTATGAAGCCGATAAAAACGACATTATTGTTCGTTTCAAAGGTATGGACATTAATTTAACAGCGGCTTGGGACGGAACTGTAGAAAGCTTCAAATGGAGTGCTGATGCCAAAAAAATCTATTTCATTGCAGCGGTAGACGGAACGAAACAACTGTTTGAAGTGAACTTCCCGGGGCTGACCAAAATTGCGGTTACCGTACGCCAAATTACCAATGGTGATTTCGACGTTACCGAAATTGTAGGTTTCACCGAAGGAAAAGTAATCGTGGCCCGAAACGATATGAATCATGCTTCGGAAATTTATTCGTATGAGTTCAAGAAAAAAGCGTGGAAACAAATTACCAATGTGAACACTGAGGTTTACAGCAAATTAGCTTTAAGCAAAACAGAAAGACGCTATGTAACCACAACCGATGGCAAAAAAATGCTGGTTTGGGTAATCCTCCCTCCCAATTTCGATAAAACCAAAAAATACCCTACCTTATTATATTGTCAGGGCGGACCACAAAGTGCTTTAACGCAATATTATTCGTTCCGTTGGAATTTCCAGACCATGGCGGCTCAAGGGTATATTGTTGTAGCGCCAAACCGTCGTGGGATGCCGGGTCACGGTGTGAAATGGAACGAAGACATCAGTAAGGATTGGGGCGGACAAGTAATGGACGATTACCTTTCAGCAATTGATGACGTTTCTAAAGAATCTTATGTAGACAAAACGCGTTTGGGTGCTGTAGGTGCAAGTTACGGTGGGTATTCGGTATTTTATTTGGCTGGAATTCACAACAACCGTTTCAAAACGTTCATTTCCCATTGTGGGGTTTTCAACCTGCAAAGTATGTACGGAACCACTGAAGAAGTATTCTTCAACAACTTCGACCACGGCGGTGCATACTGGGAAAAAGACAATGCCGATGCGCAAAAAGCGTACACTAAATTCAACCCAATCAACATGGTAAACAACTGGAACACGCCAATTTTGATTATTCAGGGCGGAAAAGATTACCGTGTGCCTATCGGACAAGGACAGGAAGCTTTCCAAGCAGCACAGTTAAAAGGCATCAAAAGCCGTTTCGTACTTTTCCCGGAAGAAAACCACTGGGTGCTGAAACCGCAAAACGCGCAGGTTTGGCAACGTGAATTTTTCAAATGGTTGAAAGAAACCTTATAATACCACAAAAATCCCGTCTCGTTTTAAAAACAGAAGACGGGATTTTTCCTTAATGAAAGTATAAATTGTTGTTAAAATGTCTTTTGAATTGTAACAATTTATACTTTTACCAACCTATAGTGAAACCAAAAATTAAAACTATGTTATCTATTCCTATTAAACCGTTTCTTGTAGCTTCGTCGATGATTGTCAGCATGGCATCCGCATTCGCACAAGACAACTTAGTGAATTCGCTAAAAATCAATGCCAGCGAAAAAAGCAAAGAGCTTTATAAATTTACGGATGTTATAAACATCGAGAATACCTCTGTTAAAAACCAAGGTTCATCAGGAACGTGCTGGAGTTATTCGGCTAATTCCTTTTTAGAATCCGAAATGATCCGCATGGGTAAAAAACCGGTAGAACTTTCTCAAATTTTCTCTGCGCGCAATGCATATGTAGAAAAAGGAAGAAATTATGTTCGCATGCACGGTTCGGTTGCTTTAGGCGATGGTGGTGCCTTTCACGATGTAATCAACATGTATAAAAAATACGGAGCAGTTCCTCAATCGGTATATACCGGTTTAAATTATGGCACCGATAAAAATAAATTTGCCGAAATGGCCGCGTTAACCGAAAGCTTGTTAAAAGCGGTGGTGAGCAATCCAAATGGCGAGTTGACTCCAAACTGGGAAAAAGCGTATACCGCTGTAATCGATTCGTATTTAGGACAAGCTCCAAAATCGTTCCAATACAACGGAAAAACCTACACTCCGGAAACATTTGCTAAAGAAGTAGTAGGTATCAATGCCGATGATTATGTTGAAATTTCTTCTTTGCAGGAATATCCGTATTACACTAAATTCACTTTAATGGTACCGGACAACTGGTCTTTCGATCAGGTTTACAACGTAAAAATGAACGAATTAACAGAAACGATTGATCACGCATTGAAAAACGGATACAGTGTAGCTTGGGCTGGTGATGTTAGTGAAAAAAGTTTCTCTTGGAAAAACGGAGTCGCTTTTGTTCCTGAGAAAAGAGTGGAAGACATGACGGCTGATGAAAAAGCTGATATGTTCAACGGACCGAAAAAAGAAATGGTTGTTACCGAAGAAATGCGTCAGAAAGCATTTGACAACTACACTACTACAGACGATCACGGAATGCACATTGTTGGAATTTCAAAAGACCAAAACGGTAAAGAATACTATATCGTGAAAAACTCTTGGGGAACCACAAACGATTACAAAGGTTATTTGTACATGAGCAAGGAGTTCGCCAAATACAAAGCAACGGCTATCATGTTACACAAAAAAGCAGTTCCTGCCCCTATCGCTAAGAAATTAGGTGTTTAAGAAATAATCTTCACACGAGCCGAAGGCGAACTGATGAAGAATCAAAATAAAACCCGACTCCTCAAAAAGAGTCGGGTTTTTTATTATCCAGAAGTTAAATAAAAAATCCCATCATGCTTGACAGATGGGATTTTATTTTGAATTGTTATTCAGGATCTTTCATTTTAAAAGTTTCCATAAACTTCGTCGTGTAGTTTCCGGCAACATAATCCGGTTCGTCCATCAATTGTCTGTGGAACGGAATCGTAGTTTTGATGCCTTCGATTACGAATTCATCCAGAGCGCGTTTCATTTTATTAATCGCTTCTTCTCTGGTTTGCGCAGTAGTAATCAACTTTGCAATCATGGAATCGTAATTTGACGGAATTGTATACCCTGCATAAACGTGGGTATCCAAACGTACTCCGTGCCCTCCCGGTGCATGTAAAACTGTAATTTTACCCGGAGACGGGCGGAAATCGTTATAAGGATCTTCTGCATTGATACGACATTCGATGGAGTGCAATTGTGGCAAGTAGTTTTTACCAGAAATTGGAATTCCGGCCGCTACCATAATCTGCTCACGAATCAAATCGTAATCGATAACCTGCTCTGTAATCGGGTGCTCTACCTGAATACGGGTATTCATTTCCATGAAGTAGAAGTTTCGGTGTTTGTCCACTAAGAACTCAACCGTTCCGGCTCCTTCGTATTTAATGAATTCGGCAGCTTTAACTGCAGCTTCACCCATTTTCTCACGCAATTCATCCGTCATGAACGGAGAAGGCGTTTCTTCTGTTAATTTTTGGTGACGACGCTGTACCGAACAATCTCTTTCCGAAAGGTGACAGGCTTTACCATATGAATCTCCTACCACCTGAATTTCGATATGACGTGGTTCTTCGATAAGTTTTTCCATGTACATACCATCATTCCCGAAAGCAGCTGCCGCTTCTTGGCGGGCACCTTCCCAAGCTTTCAATAACTCTTCTTCCTTCCAAACGGCACGCATTCCTTTTCCACCACCACCGGCAGTGGCTTTCATCATTACTGGATATCCGAATTCTTTTGCAAGTTTTTTCGTTTGCTCGAACGATTCCAACAAACCGTCAGAACCCGGTACACAAGGTACTCCGGCTGCTTTCATGGTTGCTTTGGCAGACGCTTTATCTCCCATCTTGTCAATCATTTCCGGAGAAGCACCAATAAATTTAATATTGTGTTCCTGACAGATTTTAGAGAACTTGGAATTCTCAGAAAGGAATCCGTAACCCGGGTGAATTGCGTCTGCATTGGTAATTTCAGCAGCAGCAATGATATTGGACATCTTTAAATAGGAAAGATTACTAGGCGCCGGTCCGATACAAACTGCTTCGTCGGCAAACTTAACGTGCAAGCTCTCCGCATCTGCAGTGGAATAAACCGCAACCGTTTTGATTCCCATTTCTTTACAGGTTCTGATAATGCGCAATGCAATTTCTCCCCTGTTTGCGATTAATATTTTTTTAAACATCTGTTCTAATTTGAAAATTAAACAATTTAGCTTCGCTCTGTTCGGCCATTAGCCTCGAGTGAAAATTTGAAAATGAATTCAAATGATTACATTCTTTCAAATTATGACGGATCTACTAAGAATAACGGTTGGTCAAATTCTACCGGAGAAGCATCATCCACTAAAATTTTAACAATTTTACCGGAAACTTCCGCTTCGATTTCGTTGAATAATTTCATTGCTTCAATTACACAAACTACATCTCCTTTAGCAATAGTACTTCCCACTTCCACAAACATTGGTTTGTCTGGAGATGGTTTTCTGTAGAACGTACCAATCATTGGGGACTTGATAGTAATGTATTTTGAATTTTCGTCTGCTGCTGGTGCTGCAGACTGGTGCAACTGGCGCTGCCGCTGCTGGCGCAACTGGTGCTGCAACCTGAGGCATCGCCTGCATAGGCATTTGCTGAATATAAGTCGTTTCAGCTGCTCCGCCTTCAGTGGTTTTGATGGTGATTTTAAAATCATCCATTTCTAATTTTACTTCTGTAGCACCTGATTTTGCTACAAATTTGATTAGGTTTTGAATTTCTCTGATATCCATACTATTCTAAATTTGGTTTTGGTTTGTTTGTTATTGTTTGTTATACGCCCATTTTAAGTAGATGGCTCCCCAAGTGAAACCACCGCCAAAGGCTGCAAAAATAATATTATCTCCTTTTTTCAACTGATTTTCAAAATCGCTTAACAACAAAGGTAAGGTTGCCGAAGTAGTGTTTCCGTATTTTTGAATGTTGATTAATACTTTCTCATCATCCAGTCCCATTCGGTTTGCTGTGGCATCAATGATACGTTTGTTTGCCTGATGCGCCACCAACCAGTTAACATCGTCTTTCGACAAATTGTTGCGTTCCATGATTTTTTCACTCACATCAGCCATTCCGGAAACAGCATATTTGAATACGGTTTTTCCGTCCTGGAATACATAATGCTGTTTGTTTTTAACCGTTTCTTCCGAAGCGGGTAAAATAGAACCGCCGGCTTCAATTTTCAGGAATTCACGTCCCACGCCATCACTTCTTAAAAACTCATCCTGAAACCCTAAACCTTCTGTGTTCGGTTCAAACAATACGGCTCCGGCACCATCTCCAAAGATGATGCAGGTAGCACGGTCGGTATAATCGATAATGGAAGACATTTTGTCGGCGCCAATCAGCAGTACTTTTTTGTAACGTCCTGATTCAATATAGGCAGATGCGGTAGACATTCCGTAAAGAAAACTGGAACATGCTGCATGTAAATCGTAAGCAAAAGCATTAACGGCTCCGATTTGAGTGGCAACATACACTCCTGTAGATGCTACCGGCATATCTGGAGTTGCCGTAGCCATAATCACTAAATCGATATCTTTCGGATCGATTCCTGCTTTTTCAAACAGGTTTTGTGCTGCTCTTATTGCCATAAAAGAAGTCCCTTGTCCTTCTTCCTTTAGCATTCTTCTTTCTTTGATTCCAGTACGAGAGGTAATCCATTCGTCATTGGTATCGACCATGGTTTCCAGATACTTGGTTTGACAAAACAAAGTCCGGAACATAGGCACCTACTGCTGTAATAGCGGCTGTTATTTTATTCATAAAAGTTGTATTTTTCTTCCTGAAAAAAAGATTTCAAAAAGTGGTGGAAATTACAAAAAAAATCCCAAACCTATATTCTTTTATTACTACTTAATTAGTTTCGAATAGGTTTTAACAAAAAAAACTCCCACACAGTGAGAGTTTTCTCTATTCATTTTTCGGATTAAGCTTCCGCTACCTGCTTGTCAATAACAACTTGACCTCTGTAGTACATTTTACCTTCATGCCAGTAAGCTCTGTGGTATAAATGTGCTTCTCCAGTTATTGGACATGTTGCAATTTGAGGAGTTGTCGCTTTATAATGCGTTCTTCTCTTATCTCTTCTTGTTTTCGAGGTTTTTCTCTTAGGATGTGCCATCTTACTATATTATTTATCCGTTAATAGTTGTTTTAATTTATCCCAACGGGGATCATTATTTTCTTCTTCTTTATGTTTTGCTCTTTCGGAGCCAGTTCATTGAGCTTTTCAATAGCTTCGGTTTTCAAAGTCCCGTCTTTCACCCCAGGGTGAACGCGTTTTGAAGGCACCGAAAGCACTATCATCTCATAGATATACTGAGCCACATCTACCTGAAATTCACCGTGAGGCAAAATCAGCAACTCGTCGTTCTCATTATTAAAAGCATCTCCGAATTTCACAATCAGGTTCAGCTTTCCTTTTATTGGCAAATCAAAATCCTCACCGGTTAAATCACAAGGCACATTAACAGTCCCTTTGTGTTTAAAAGCAAGTTCGAGCATAGTGCTTTTTTTATCCAAAACCAACTCCACTTTGATATTAACGTCGTTATATTCGTCAAATTCAAAGCCCTCAAAGAACTTTTTATCTATTTGATAATCAAACTGATGTTTTCCCAACTTTAACCCCACAAACGGAATTAAAAAATCTTTCTGAATATTCATACCAACAGTTTTGAGCGTGCAAAGATATAAAATTATTGTAAATCCAAACGAGTTGTAAACATTTTTTTGTTTATAACTGTTTTTGCTTCGTTTTTAAAGGGTTTTTCACCAATTCTTTATATTCGTTTCGATTGTGAAACACATCCAATGCCAAATAAACCGCTTCTTTAAACGAATTAAAATCCGCCTCACCTTTTCCGGCGATTTCATATGCCGTACCGTGATCCGGAGATGTTCTGATCTTATCCAATCCCGCGGTATAATTCACCCCTTTCCCAAAAGACAGGGTTTTAAACGGAATCAATCCCTGATCGTGATAAGCCGCAACAACCGCATCGTATTTTTCATATTGCCCCGAACCAAAGAAGCTGTCTGCCGAAAACGGTCCGAAAACCATCATCCCTTCATCAAATAATTTTTTCAATATTGGTTTAATCACCTCATCATCTTCTTTTCCGATAACGCCATGATCCCCACAATGCGGATTCAATCCTAAAACCGCAATTTTCGGCTTTGTGATTCCGAAATCCTGAATCAATGTTTTGTTAATAGTTGTTAGTTTGGTACGGATTAATGCCTCAGTCAAATGGGCCGAAACTTCATTGACCGGCACATGATCGGTTAACAATCCTACCCGCAAATTGTCCTGCACCATTAACATCAGGGCATTTCCTTCCAATTCCTGATTCAGGTAATCGGTATGCCCCGGGAAATGAAATTCTTCCGACTGTATATTATACTTATTAATAGGAGCCGTCACCAAAACATCCACCAAACCTTCTTTCAACGCTTTCGTAGCCGCAACAAACGATTTAACAGCATACTTCCCAACCGCTTCATCATTTGTCCCGAATTCAATATTAACTCCTTCGCGCCATACATTCAGCACATTGATTTTTCCAAAAACCAACTGATCCAGCTTATCAATACCGTGAAGGCTTGCCTCCAGATTCAGTGTTTTTTTAAGAAAGGAAAGGATTTTTACGTTCCCGAAAATAACCGGCGTGCAAAGTTCAAGCATACGCGTATCTTCGAAGGTTTTTAAAATTACTTCGCTTCCAATACCGTTCAAATCTCCAATGGAAATCCCTACAATTATATTTTCTGCTTTTTTAACCATGACGACTAGTTATTTATTCCTAATTTTGGATGTGCAAATTTAGCAAAATAAATAGTTATGTTTACAGGAATTATCGAAACTCTTGGAACTATTCAGGATATTCGCAAAGAAAACGACAATATTCACGTTACGGTAGGCTCTTCCATTACCGGCGAACTGAAAATCGACCAGAGTGTTGCCCATAACGGCATCTGTCTTACGGTAGTAAAAATCGAAAACGACACTTACACCGTAACAGCAATAAAAGAAACCATCGAAAAAACCAATTTAGCCGACTGGAAAATTGGCGACACCGTGAATTTGGAACGCGCCATGAAGTTAGGCGATCGTTTGGACGGACACATTGTCCAGGGCCATGTGGACCAAATTGGTGTTTGTAAAAAAATAGAAGATGCCAATGGCAGTATTTATTTCACTTTCGAATACGATCGCAAATTAAACAACATCACTATTGAAAAAGGATCGATAACCGTGAACGGCGTCAGCCTGACCGTAGTCAATTCAAAGGAAAACGAATTCAGCGTAGCCATCATCCCTTATACTTTAGAGCATACAAATTTTAAAAACTTCGAAGTGGGCACAAAAATAAATCTCGAATTTGACGTTGTGGGAAAATATGTTGCCCGCTTGCACGGACTGAGAAATTAACCTTTAACAACCATAAAAAAAAGCTTCAAATTAATTTGAAGCTTTTTTTGTGTTTATAGTTTTTATGTAATAACCGGCTAAACCTAACGCGCCTACAACAAGAAATACTATTCCGGCATCAACAGGAAGACCTGGCGGCGGAGTTGGCGGTGGCGGCGGTGGCGCTTCTTGCGAAAAAGCCACTGAAGCATTTAACAATACTACCGCACTCAACATTATTTTATGTAGGCTATTTTTCATGGGCGTAAAAATATGAAAATTAACTTCCCGACAAAAAAGAAATTTATTTTTTTATCAAAATTTAATATTCTGTTTATATTTTATCAGAACAACATTAACATTAATCGGAAATTTAACTAGGTTAATACCGACACCTTATTTAACGAAAATAGAAAGATTTTTCTATAAAACAAATATGTTTTGAAAAAAATCTTAATTTTTTCTTAATTCAAAAAAACAAAATCTTAATAAACCTTAGTAAAAGGCCTTATTTTACTAAGGCCTTTTACCGTAGTGGTCCCACCTGGGCTCGAACCAGGGACCACCTGATTATGAGTCAGGTGCTCTAACCAACTGAGCTATAGGACCGGTTTAGAGGTTGCAATATTACTATTATTTTTTGTGCTGACAAAAATTAATTCGGGTTTTCTTGACACAACTCTACCAAAACACCGTTTGTACCTTTAGGATGCAGAAACGCAACGAGCTTATTATCAGCACCTTTTTTAGGTATTTCATTCAAAACCGTGAACCCTTCTGATTTTAATCTTTCTATTTCGGCCACGATATCTTCCACGTCAAAAGCGATATGATGAATACCTTCTCCTTTCTTTTCGATGAATTTCGCAATCGGGCTGTCCGGATTGGTAGCTTCCAGCAACTCAATTTTATTGGGACCGTTCATAAAAAAAGACGTTTTCACCCCTTCACTTTCCACTTCTTCCTGCTTGTAAGCCGGCGCTCCGAATAGTTTTTCAAAAACAAGATTGGACACTTCCAGATCTTTTACCGCAATTCCTATATGTTCTATTTTTCTCATAGTTCCTTTATTGAACCGCAAAGTTCGCAAAGTTTTTACAATGTTTGCCAAAATTAAAATGGTTTTTCCCTTAGCCCTGATGGAAGCGGCATCCTTTTTTTGATGCCTGAGATTTTCGAAGGCAGTAAAAAAAGATAGAGCGGACAGCAGGAAAACGGATTGCAAAAACACACTGTCCTTTCGCTCCAGAAAATAAAAACACACTCTTGAATATTGTCTCTTTACGACTTTGAAACGTTGTAACTTAAAAAAATCGTATTTTTGCACCATGGAAACAAACAGACAAAAAAAGATAGGAACGGTTTTGCAAAAGGATTTAGTGGATATTTTGCAGGGAGAAGTACGTAAAAACGGGATCAGCAATCTGATTATTTCTGTATCGAAAGTAAATGTAACCACAGATTTATCGGTAGCAAAAGTGTATTTGAGCATTTTTCCGGTAGACAAAGGCCCGGAACTTTTGGCAGCGATTCGTACGAACACCCCTTTAATAAAACACGATTTGGCACAACGCGTAAAACAACAATTGCGCCGTGTACCGAATCTGACTTTTTACATCGATGACAGTTTGGACTATATCGAAAAAATTGACACTGCCTTAAAAGGAGAAGAAAACCCGATTGAAAACCGCGACCTTTTAGCCAAAAGAAAGAAATCATAAGTTGAATTTTCCGTTTTACATAGCGCGCCGCTATACGATAAGTTTCAGCAAAAGCACTGCCATTAATATCATTACCGGCATTGCTGCCGTTGGTATTATTGTTAGTGCCATGGCGCTCTTTGTGGTATTGTCCGTTTTTAGCGGATTGCGGGAATTCAGCCTTTCGTTTGCCAACGATACCGATCCGGATTTTAAAATCACAAATACCGTTGGAAAATCATTAACCCTTTCGGCTGAACAGGAAAACCGCCTGAAACAGTCGAAAAACATTGCCCTATACAGCAAAACGATTGAAGAACGCGTGCTTTTTTCCTTCAACGGAAAACAGGAAGTCGCTTATTTAAAAGGTGTAGACAGTATTTTCAAAAAAACCAATCCGTTCGAAAAGAAAATCTATGCCGGGCAATGGCTCGCACCCAGCACCTCACAAGTAGTGGTGGGCTATGGAATTGCCAACAAACTTTCGATGGGATTGTTTGATTTCAACAATCACCTGGAGGTTTTTGTGCCGAAACCCGGAAAAGGCGCTATTGAAAATCCAAGCGAAGCCTTTAACGAAGCCTTTTTGACACCAATAGGGATTTATGCGATTAACGACGATTTGGACCGGAAATATGTTTTTGCCGATTTGACCTTAGCGCAGGAATTGCTGCAATACAAACCCAATCAGGTTACGGCACTCGAACTGAAACTCAAACCGGACGCAACGGAAGAAGCAGCGATTACCGAGCTTGAAACTATTTTTGACTCTAAAGCCCGGATTAAAACACGAGCGCAACTCAACGACAGTTTGTACAAAATGCTGAATACCGAAAACATTGCGGTATACCTCATCTTTACTTTAGTAATTATTGTAGCACTTTTCAATTTGGTCGGCGCCTTAATTATGATGATTTTGGACAAGAAAGCCAACCTGAAAACACTTTTCAATTTGGGCGCGGAAATCCAACATCTGAGAAACATTTTTTTGCTACAGGGCAGTTTGCTGACCTTCTTTGGGGGCATCATCGGATTATTGCTCGGAATTGCTTTTGTTATTTTGCAGCAACAATTTGCCCTGATTATGATTACCCCTTCTATGGCCTACCCGATTCAGTTTGAAGTTTTGAATGTACTGATTGTACTCAGCACCATCATCACACTCGGACTCATCGCTTCCTGGATTGCCTCGAGCCGTGTAAGCAAAAATTTACTCGATTAATTCGACTTCAGATTTTATTTTTATATTTGTTACTCTTATAATTGAACGCCCATGATTGTTTTTGTCTAGTCCTTTCACTTTTCGGAAGATAGTTTAGGACCATTATATTTCTCCCGGATTTTTCAATCCGGCTTTATTCATTTCATCCTAATTTATCATGACAAATACATCAAAACCAACTACCTTTTCTCGAATATATCATACTTTAAAAACCGCTATCAAAGGCGACGAATCCTTTGATTATACCAGCGGCGGAAGCATTAAAAAAGCCGTTATTCTTTTAGCCATCCCGATGGTACTGGAAATGATGATGGAATCCGTTTTCGCCTTGGTCGATTTGTACTTCGTAGGGCATCTGGAACACAGCAGTTTTGCGATTCAAACCGTAGGCTTAACGGAATCGGTAATCACCATTATTTACTCGCTGGCCATCGGAATCAGCATGGCGGCAACTGCTGTAGTGGCGCGACGCATTGGCGAAAAAGATCCGGTGGCAGCAGCCAAAGCCGGCATGCAGGCCATTATTATTGCTTTCGTAATTAACTCCATAATCAGTGTTTTCGGATTTATTTACGCCAAAGACATACTGTTGTTAATGGGCGCTTCACAGGAAGCTGCCGATTACGGGGTGAATTTTACCCGAATCATGATGGGTGGAAGTTTGTGCATCATGTTGTTATTCCTGATTAACGGAATTTTTCGCGGCGCCGGAAATGCTGCCATTGCGATGCGCAGTTTATGGCTGGCTAATATTTGTAACATTATCTTGTGTCCGATTTTAATCAACGGCTTCGGACCGATTCCTGCTTTCGGTTTGATTGGGGCCGCGATGGCCACTACTATCGGAAGAAGTATCGGTGTATTATATCAGGCTTACCATTTATTTAACGGAAGAGGAATTTTAAAAATCATACCATCCTATTTTATTCCTGATTTTGAACAGATAAAACACATTGCAAAAATTGCCGCTCCGGGTGTTTTGCAATTTGTAATCGCTTCCTGCAGCTGGATTTTCTTAGCACAATTGGTAGCGACCACGGGAGGCGATCATGGTTCGGCAGGGTACCAGACCGCGTTGCGCATCATGATGTTTTTCATTCTTCCGGCTTGGGGATTGAGTAATGCCGCAGCCACCTTAGTAGGCCAGAATTTAGGCGCCCAACAGATTGAACGTGCCGAAAAATCCGTTTTTACCACAGCCAAATACAATACTGTTTTCATGGCAACCATCATGGTAGTTACCTTATTGTTTGCCCGTTACATTATTTCCTTTTTCTCGAACGATATTCAGGTACAGAATATTGCTGTAGAAGCTTTACAAACCATGAGTTTGGGCTATGTTTTCTATGGCATCGGGATGGTACTGATCAATACGTTTAACGGCGCCGGAGATACCTGGACGCCAACCTGGGTGAATTTTTTCGGATTCTGGCTGTTTCAGATTCCGCTGGCTTATGTTTTGGCAAAACATTTTAAAATGGGTCCAACCGGCGTTTTCATGGCGGTACCGATTGCGGAAACTGCCATTACTTTGGCGAGTATTGTGCTCTATAAAAAAGGAAAATGGAAAAAAATACAGGTTTAATTTAACCGCGAAGAAGGCGCTACGTGCGCAAAGATTTTCAAAATAAAAAGGATGAGATTCCTCCTTCGTCGGAATGACAACACTGTTCTGAAGAAATACTCAAATAAAAAGCCCGCCTGATTTTAAATGGACGGGCTTTTTCTATTTTCAAACCTACAAGATTTCGAAAACCTTGCAGAATAAGTGTTATACTATCTGATAATCCGAATACGCATCCCGGATTTCATCAAAAATTTTCATTAATTCTTCGGCGCTGTCGTTCGTTACTAACTTTTGTCGGTATTCCTTAAAATTATGAATCCCTTTAAAGTAGTTGGTGTAATGACGACGCATTTCCACAATCCCTACACGTTCGCCTTTCCATTCCATCGACCAGGTTAAGTGGTTTTGTGCAGCTTGGATACGGGCTTCCATATCGGGTGGCGGTAACAATTCGCCGGTTTTAAAATAATGTTTGATTTCGTCGAAAATCCATGGATAACCGATAGCAGCGCGACCGATCATCATTCCGTCCAAACCGTATTTGTTTTTATATTCCAACGCCTTTTGAGGCGAATCGATATCCCCGTTACCGAAAATCGGCATGGTAATTCTCGGGTTTTCTTTCACACGCTGAATGTGCGACCAATCCGAATGTCCTTTGTACATCTGGGCACGGGTGCGCGCGTGAATCGTTAAGGCTTGTACGCCAATATCCTGCAAACGTTCGGCCACTTCGTCAATGTTAATGGAATTTTCATCCCACCCTAAACGGGTTTTTACCGTTACCGGAAGGCTCGTCCCTTTGATTACGGCTTTGGTTAAGCGTACCATTAAATCGACATCTTTCAACACGCCGGCGCCGGCCCCTTTGCAGACTACTTTTTTTACCGGACAACCGAAATTAATATCCACCAAATCCGGCTGCACCGTATCGACAATTTTGGCAGATAGTTCCATTGCTTCCTCGTCCCCTCCGAAAATCTGGATACCGACAGGACGTTCGTAATCGAAAATATCCAGTTTCATCCGGCTTTTCATGGCGTCACGAATTAATCCTTCACTGGAAATAAATTCCGAGTACATCAAATCGGCGCCGTGCTGTTTGCACAAACGACGAAACGGTGGGTCGCTCACATCTTCCATAGGCGCGAGCAGTAAAGGGAAATCGGGTAATGTTATGTTGCCAATCTTGACCATCTTCTTCATTTTGCCGCAAAATTACGAATTTTTATGAGTTTTGGTTACGGTTTAACGTTTCCGGTCATTTATCTGCATACTGCAATCAAAACTTTAACTATATTTGCCGATTAATTCACTACCTTTAAGGGTTGTGGGCGTGCGTTAGATTTGACATTAAGAGAAGGGTAACCAGTGACTGTCAGGTCATTAAACACAACAATTGATTGCGTTAGGGATTGGAGCGGCATCCTTTTGTGGAACGACAGTGGAACAAAAGATACAGCGGAAAGCCCGACCCTTGTGGTAACGCCCAAAAAAACAGACAAAGAACGAAGATGGCATGCGAAGCATTACGTGTTTCCGCTAAAGAAATATAGGATTGACATGAAACATATTAGAAATTTCTGCATTATTGCACACATTGACCACGGAAAAAGTACCTTGGCAGACCGTTTATTGGCGGCAACCCAAACCGTTACGGCGCGTGAGGAAAAAGCCCAGCTACTGGACAACATGGATCTGGAGCGCGAACGCGGGATTACCATTAAGAGTCACGCCATCCAGATGGAATACACCTACAAAGGCGAACAATACATTCTGAATCTGATTGATACTCCGGGACACGTGGATTTCTCGTATGAGGTTTCCCGTTCGATTGCGGCTTGCGAAGGTGCGTTGTTGATTGTGGATGCCGCACAAAGCATTCAGGCACAAACAATTTCGAATTTATATTTAGCTTTGGAAAACGACTTGGAAATTATTCCGGTATTGAACAAAGTGGATTTGCCGAGTGCGAATCCGGAGGAAGTGAGTGACGATATTATCGATTTATTAGGCTGTAAGTTAGAGGACATTATTCACGCATCGGGTAAAACCGGCTTTGGTGTGGAGAACATCCTTGCAGCAATTATCGAACGCATTCCGGCTCCGAAAGGCGACCCGAATGAACCGTTACAGGCGTTGATTTTTGACTCGGTTTACAATCCGTTCCGAGGCATCGAAGTTATTTTCCGTGTGAAAAACGGGGAAATCAGTAAAGGCCAGAAAATCAAATTCATGGCGACAGGGAACGAATATTTTGCCGACGAAATCGGTACGCTGAAGTTAAATCAGGTTCCGAAAAACGTGATTTCTGCGGGTGACGTGGGTTATCTGATTTCTGGAATTAAAGAAGCGAAAGAAGTAAAAGTGGGTGATACGTTAACCGACGCCAAAACCCCTACTACCAATATGATTACCGGTTTCGAAGATGTGAAACCAATGGTATTTGCCGGAATTTATCCGGTGGACACCGAAGATTACGAAGACTTGCGTGCCTCGATGGAGAAACTGCAGCTAAATGACGCTTCGTTGGTATTTACCGCGGAAAGCTCGGCAGCCTTAGGCTTTGGTTTCCGATGCGGATTCTTAGGAATGTTGCACATGGAGATTATCCAGGAGCGTTTGGAGCGTGAATTCGACATGACCGTAATTACAACGGTTCCCAACGTATCGTATTTGGCGTATACTAAAAAAGAACCGGAAGTGGCGCTTGTGGTGAACAACCCATCGGATTTGCCGGAACCTTCCAAATTAGACCGCGTGGAAGAACCTTATATTAAAGCGACGATTATTACCAAAGCGGATTTCGTGGGGAATGTAATGAGTTTGTGTATTGAAAAACGCGGACTGATTACCAACCAAACCTATTTAACTACCGAGCGAGTGGAATTGAATTTCGACATGCCGTTGGCGGAAATCGTATTCGACTTTTACGATCGTTTGAAAACGGTTTCGAAAGGATATGCATCGTTTGACTACCATCCAATCGGGATGCGTACTTCAAAACTGGTAAAACTGGATGTATTATTAAATGCACAATCGGTGGATGCGCTTTCGGCCTTGATACACGAAGACAATGCTTATAACATCGGTAAAAAAATGTGCGAGAAATTGCGTGAGTTAATCCCGAGACAACAATTTGACATTCCGATTCAGGCCGCAATTGGTGCGAAAATCATCGCTCGTGAAACCATCAAAGCCTTACGTAAAGACGTTACGGCAAAATGTTACGGAGGGGATATTTCCCGTAAACGTAAATTATTGGAAAAACAGAAAAAAGGTAAAAAACGCATGCGTCAAGTAGGAAATGTAGAGATTCCGCAAGAGGCGTTTATGGCGGTTTTGAAACTGAACGATTAATTCTTCTTTAGAACAAGAAAACAGAATAAAAAGAAACCTGATTGCGAAAGCAGTCGGGTTTTTTGTTTGAGATAATCCTTTGTACCTTTGCAGCTCAGCAACTTTATAAAAAATGATTGAAGATAAAAACCAACAACGGACTAGTATTGCGCAATTAGGCGAATTCGGTTTGATAGACCATTTGACCAAACAGTTTGACATCACACAACCTTCTACCATAAAAGGTATTGGTGATGATGCGGCCGTTTTGGATTTCAAAGACAAAAAAGCGGTTGTTTCCACCGATTTGTTAATCGAAGGTGTACACTTTGATTTGGCGTACATGCCCTTAAAACATTTGGGTTATAAAGCAGTGGCAGCAAATGTTTCCGACATCTGCGCGATGAATGCCAAACCTACCCAAATTACGGTTTCCATAGCGGTTTCCAATCGTTTTCCTTTAGAAGCATTAGAAGAATTGTTTGCCGGGATTGCAATAGCCGCTAAAACCTATGGTGTTGATGTAATTGGTGGCGACACGACTTCTTCCCAAAAAGGACTGATTCTTTCCATTACGGCCATCGGAGAAGCTAACGAAGATGAAATTGTGTACCGAAGTGGTGCCGGCGAAACCGATTTGTTAGTGGTTTCCGGTGATATCGGTGCTGCATATATGGGCTTGCAGGTTTTGGAACGCGAAAAACAGGTGTTTTTGGTAAACCCGAACAACCAACCCGATTTAGACAACTATACTTATTTAATCGAACGTCAATTGAAACCGGAAGCCCGTGTGGATGTTCGCGAACTTTTGGAAAAACTGGAAATCAAACCAACCTCCATGATTGACATTTCCGATGGTTTGTCTTCGGAGATTATGCATTTGTGCAAACAATCGGAAGTAGGGTGTAATTTGTATGAAGACAAATTGCCGTTGGATCCGCAATTCATCAATGTGTGTGAAGAATTTAACATTGACAGTACGACCGTTGCCATCAATGGCGGAGAGGACTATGAATTATTGTTCACTATTAAAATGGACGATTTCGACAAGATTAAAGGGAATCCGAATTTCTCCATCATCGGTCATATGACGCAGCAAAGTGAAGGAATACATTTAGTGACGCGTGCCAATACAAGAATCGAATTGAAAGCGAGAGGCTGGGATGCGATGAGTGAAGATTAAAAAAAAAAGATGTTAGGATTTGGGATTCTAACATCTTTTTAATATGAAGTTAATTAAGGCTAGGCAGTCAGCAAAACCTACTTGAAGCTAGGCTTGTAGCGACACCTTAACCAACTGTCTTGTCAATATAAATAAGTCAAAAAAAAGTTGAAAATTTTACTCATCTTTTTTCCTGCTTGATTAAGTAAATCTTCATAACAAAAATAATACTTCTCCAATATTCGTTTTTACGGTTTTTCCAACAAAGACTTACGGTTTTGTTTTTTTTACGTTTTTTTTACTCATTTAAATTCTCGGCTTTTATTTCCATCCATAAAAAAACCCGAATCATATATGATTCGGGTTTTTATACTTCCATTATATGAAACTACATTTTCATCAACCAGTTTCTCATGGAAACCTCATTGTTGATTATGTTTCTTAATTCTTCAATTTTAACGCGGTCCTGTTGCATGGAATCACGGTGACGAATGGTAACCGTTTGGTCTTCCAAAGTTTGGTGGTCTACCGTAATACAGAACGGTGTACCCAAGGCATCCTGTCTTCTGTAACGACGTCCTACTGCGTCTTTTTCGTCATAGGCCACATTGAAATCCCATTTCAGGTCTTCGATGATTTGTTTGGCCACTTCCGGCAAACCGTCTTTTTTCACCAATGGTAAAACAGCTGCTTTGGTTGGTGCCAATACTGATGGCAATTGCAATACCGTTCTTGTGCTTCCGTCTTCTAAGGTTTCTTCTTTCAAAGAATTGGAGAAAACAGCCAAGAACATACGATCCAAACCAACCGAAGTTTCCACCACGTATGGCGTATAATTCTGGTTTAATTCGGCATCGAAATACTGCATTTTCTTTCCGGAGAATTGCTCGTGTGCTTTCAAATCGAAATCGGTACGCGAATGAATTCCTTCCAATTCTTTAAATCCGAATGGGAAATTAAATTCGATATCGGCAGCTGCATTGGCATAATGCGCCAATTTTTCATGATCGTGGAAACGGTAATTTTCTTTACCCAAACCAAGGGATAAGTGCCAGTTCAAACGGGTTGCTTTCCAATAATCATAGTATTTCATTTCTTCGCCCGGACGCACGAAAAACTGCATTTCCATTTGTTCGAATTCGCGCATACGGAAGATGAACTGACGCGCTACGATTTCGTTACGGAAAGCTTTTCCGGTTTGTGCAATTCCAAACGGAATCTTCATTCGGCCGGTTTTTTGTACGTTCAGGAAGTTTACAAAAATCCCCTGAGCCGTTTCCGGACGCAAATACAAATCCATTGCCGAATCGGCGGAAGCTCCCAATTTGGTTCCGAACATTAAATTGAACTGACGTACTTCGGTCCAGTTTTTAGAACCCGTTTCCGGATCAGCAATTTCCAGTTCCTCGATTAGCGCTTTTACATCGGCCAGATTTTCCGTTTCCAACGAACGGGCCATACGCTCCAGAATTTCTTTTTTCTTCCCAAGATATTCCATTACACGCGCATTAGTGGTAACGAATTCCTGTTCGTTAAAAGCTTCCCCAAAACGGGCTCTGGCTTTCTCGATTTCTTTTTGCGCTTTTTGGTTTAATTTTTCGGCATAATCCTCAATTAAAACATCGGCACGGTATCTTTTTTTGGAATCTTTGTTGTCAATTAACGGATCGTTAAACGCATCTACGTGTCCGGAAGCTTTCCATGTAGTCGGGTGCATAAAAATCGCCGAGTCAAGACCCACGATGTTTTCATGCATCTGTACCATGGATTTCCACCAATAGTCACGGATGTTTTTCTTTAGTTCCACTCCGTTTTGAGCATAGTCGTAAACAGCGCTCAATCCATCATAAATTTCGCTCGACTGGAAAATAAATCCATATTCTTTTGCGTGCGAAACCACATTTTTAAATAAGTCTTCTTGTTTTGCCATAGTGACGCAAAAGTATAAAAATAGGATGGGAAAAAATAGCCTGAAAACTATCTTTTTAGAAGATTTTTAATTGACTCTGAAATTAGCAGAACCGATAACATCTCCTTTATGAATGAGATTAATTTTGTAATCCCCCACGATCAACTGATGCTGGTGCAGGTTGATAAAAAAGCAGGCATCGGTATCCAATCTGTCGTAATGCACTTCTTTAACTAATTTGGTTTCCAGTTTTCCTTTTAAAGCCAGCAGACGATTTTTAGGATTCACAATCTGAATGTACAATTGCTTATCCCCAGGCTCAATATCCTTATTGGCCTCCAAAGTAAAAAGCACTCGAACCTGATCGATTTTTGACGACACGTTGGTTTCCACCACATCGTTTGAAATGATACGGACACCACGGGCACTCACATTAATCGCTTTAAGTTTTTTTAAAACATTCTTTTTTATTCCGGTATGTACTGGAAGTAGTTTTGGCTTCGTATGTGAAGTCGTTTCTAATGAAACTGCTGCGCTTATCGTTTCTCTTTTTTCTTCCCGGATAGCTTTCAATGAATCGTATCGCTTCAGTATTTCAGAAATCTGATTCTGGTGTATGGAATTCTCCAAAGAAATTTTATCTTTGAGCTGTTTGTTTTGTTCAGAAAAATCATACAATTTGAAAGAAACAATGATCAATCCGACAACAAGGAAACCTACTCCCGAAGTAGTTAAGTGTAATAATTTGGAATGTGGCATTTTGTTATGAAAAATATTATACCACAAAGTACTGCTACCCATGCTAAATGCCTAAAAAAATCGATGAAATGATAAAAAACCTGATTAACTTACTTTTCCCAAAACTCTGCCAGGGTTGCGAAAGTCTACTACGAAACAACGAACCGGTAATCTGCGCGGCTTGCCGGCATGATTTGCCTATTACGAACCACTTGACAGTAAAAGAAAACGAAACATTCAAAAAATTTTACGGCCGTTTGCCGGTACATCACGCCTCCTCAATTGTATATTTTCACAAAAAAGGCCTTGTTCAGGAGCTTATCCATAAATTAAAATACAAGGGCGCTCAGGAAATCGGGACCTATTTTGGTCAGCTGTACGGATTTGAACTGAACACACTTCAGTCGGTTGAAAAATTTGACACCATTATTCCGGTTCCCCTGCATCCGAAAAAACAACGAGAGAGAGGCTACAATCAGGTGACCTCTTTTGGACAGGCACTATCTGAATCCCTCGGCACACCACTAAATAACAGTCTTTTGTTTAGAAATCGATATTCCAAGACCCAAACTCAAAAGAGCCTAATAGGCAGAACCGAAACTACAACCGATCTTTTCGATGTAACCTTTTCAGAAAAAGACCACAACAAGCATTTTTTACTCATTGACGATGTCATTACCAGCGGCTCCACACTGGAAGCGTGCGGCAAAGCTCTTCTTAAAATTCCGGGTGCGAAAGTAAGCATTTTAACC
This sequence comes from uncultured Flavobacteriaceae bacterium, assembly GCA_963812405.1. Lineage (GTDB taxonomy): Bacteria > Bacteroidota > Bacteroidia > Flavobacteriales > Flavobacteriaceae > Flavobacterium. The sequence continues at coordinate 789,206 of CAWEUV010000002.1, forward strand.
ATCGCTTTTGCGCATTCATAATTTTAAGTGAAACATTTCGTTTCCACTAAATATAATTGTTATTTTGTACTGTTAAATGAAATTCAGAATGTTAAAATCAAGATTTATCCTTTTTATCGTATTCTTTTCAATTTTAGTGACGGGTTGCGCCAAAAGAGGCACCATTACCGGGGGCGCAAAAGACACTATTCCGCCCGTTATTGTTAGCAGTCTGCCAAAGAATTTCAGTACTGATTTTAAAGGCGACTTCATCAAAATCAATTTTAACGAATACATTAAGGTAAAAGACATCAACAAGCAGCTGATCATTTCCCCTCCCATGAAAAACGCCCCCATAATCGTTCCTATGGGCAATGCGAGCAAATTCATCACCATTAAACTATTGGACACGTTAAAGGCAAACACTACCTACAGTTTTAACTTCGGACAGAGTATTACCGACAACAATGAGGGGAATCCGTATTCGCAGTTTAAATATGTAATGTCAACCGGAAGCTATATTGATTCTTTAAAATTGGGAGGCGCAATCAAAGATGCCTATTCCAAAAAACCGGACAATTTTGTAACGGTGATGCTCTATGAAGCGGAAACATTTACCGATTCGACTATTTATAAAAAACCGCCACACTACGTTACCAATACCTTAGACAGTTTGAAAACGTATACGTTGGAAAATCTGAAACCGGGAAAATACCATCTGATTGCTTTAAAGGACCAAAACAACAATTACCGTTTTAATCCGAAAGACGATAAAATCGGGTTTATGAAATCCCCCATTACCATTCCTACCGACACGCTTTACAAACTGGAACTTTTTAAAGAAAAACCGGTTTTCAAAGCTCAAAAACCATCACAAGCCAGCTCTAACAGACTCATTATGGGTTTTGAAGGCAACCCTAAAAACACTAAAATAACCGTAAACAATGGCAAAGAAAGTATAGATGCCCGCCTTACCCAATTTGTCGGAAAAGATTCGTTACAAATTTGGATTCCGAAAATAAAAACGGATTCTTTACAAGTAACGGTAGCCAACGACAAGTATTCCAAAATTTTCAATACTAAAATTAAGGAAATGAAAACAACGGACACCCTAGCCATAAGTGCAAAACAAAAGGGAGTGTTGCATTTCCGCGAAACATTTGCTTTAAACACATCTGTACCGCTTTCAAAAATTGAGAATTCCAAAATTTTCATCATCAAAAAAGACTCTTCCAATATTGCTTACACTCCAAAATATAAGGAAATGGAAGGAGAAATTGAATTCGATTTCAAGAAAGAAGAAAATGAAAAATACAGCATCAAATTAATGCCGGGTGCCTTAACCGATTTTTACGGAAAAACAAACGACACCCTTCTGTTTTCGGTTACTACTAAAAACTTCACGGATTATGGAAATCTGAAACTAACACTGGAGAATGTAAACCGTTTCCCTGTTATTGTAGAGCTTTTGGACAGTAAAGAAAATATTACTGCTTTCGCATATTCCGAAAAAGAAACCGTCCTCACTTTCGAGGCTTTGGAACCCAACAAATATTCGCTTAGATTGGTTTACGACGACAATAAAGACGGCGAATGGACCACCGGCAATTATCTGGAAAAACGTCAGGCAGAAGAAGTCATCTATTTTCCGAAGGAACTTGACATACGAGCCAATTGGGATGTGGAGCAGGCTTTTATTCTGTCAAAATAAAACCATCACGATCGCGTAAAAAACCAAATTTATTACGGTTGGCCAACATGGTTTCCTTATCGAGCTGAACAGTCAAAATCCCCTCTTTCCCGGAAGGTTGAACCAAATGATTTCCAAAAAAATCGAAAACCTGCGAATGTCCGGGATATTGGTTTTGGTTCTCGTCTTCACCGATTCGGTTAACCCCAACCACATACGACATATTTTCAATGGCGCGTGCTTTAAGCAAGGCATCCCAGGCGTTGATTCTGGGTTGTGGCCAATTGGCAACATAAATCAACACATCATAATCGTCGTTAAAACGGGAAAAAACCGGAAAGCGCAAGTCGTAACAAATCAGCAAACAGATATTCCATCCCAAATAGCCGATTATTTTTTTACCGGTACCTTTGGTGTACACTTTATCTTCCCCTGCCAATGAAAACCCATGTCGTTTATCGTAAAATTCGACTTCCCCGGTGGGAAACACAAAAAGAGACCTGTTATAATATCTTTCCTCCTCACGAATAACAACACTTCCGGTAATGGCAAAATTTCGGTCTTTTGCAATGGTTTTCATCCAGTGTACCGTTGGTCCTTCCATTGTTTCCGCAACATTTTGAGGGTTCATTGTAAATCCAGACGTAAACATTTCCGGGAGAACCACCAACAAAGTATCCGAAGGAACTTCCTGTAATTTTTCAGTAAAATAATTGCGATTGGCTTCTGGATTTTCCCAAAAAAGAGGTGCCTGAATAATAGATATTTGCATAGCGAACTTTTATAAAATGTAGCAAAAACAAAACGCATCCAAATTTAGATGCGTTTTGATATTTATTTCTTAATCCGATATTATTCCTGCATTAGGATATAATTAAAAGATCCTGAAACAGTATGTGTCTGTACAGTGGAGGTTCCATTGTTGGTTGTAAACTCGAAAGTTCCTTTCAACCTTTTTGTTGTGGCATCATAACTCACGACAGTAATTTCACCGCCGGCAATTACTTCATCTTCGCCATCGCCCGAATCTGAAAAGATTTCCAAATCCGCAAAATAACCGTTTGGCAACTGCGTCTCGGTAAAAGTATATGTCCCGGGAGTAACGTTGATTTTAGGAATCGCTAATCGGATGAAATAATCATGCGGAACAAGCGGCTCTCTACCCGCCAAGGCACCAATAACATTAATCACTTTATAGCCTTCCAACATGTGAAAATCCGGTCCGAACAAATCTCCTGTAGGATCACTATAATTTCCACCCTGTTCAGGTTGCATAGAATAAGTCTGTCCATCAATCTTAGCAGTCATTGGAGATGGTGTAGAATTACCTCCTCCAGAAGAAGAGCCATCATCTGAATTACAGGAAACTGTAAACACAGCCGCAAGCATTAATATCAAAAACTTTTTCATACCAGATTATTTTTATTTTAAACTAGCTTTTAAGAATTCTCGGTTCATACGAGCAATGTTTTCCAAAGAAATGCCTTTCGGACATTCGATTTCACATGCTCCGGTGTTGGTACAGTTTCCAAATCCTTCTTCGTCCATTTGGCGCACCATGTTCATAACACGTTGTGTGGCTTCTACTTTACCTTGTGGTAATAAAGCATACTGTGATACTTTTGCACCCACGAACAACATCGCCGAACCATTTTTACAAGTCGCTACACAAGCACCACATCCGATACAAGCTGCTGCTTCAAACGCTTTATCCGCATCGTGTTTTGGCACTGGAGTTGCGTTGGCATCAATAGTGTTTCCGGAAGTATTTACCGAAACGAAACCACCGGCTTGTTGGATTCTGTCGAACGCACTACGGTCTACCACTAAGTCTTTGATTACCGGGAAAGCTTTACTTCTCCAAGGCTCTACAAAAATTGTATCGCCGTCTTTGAACATTCTCATGTGCAACTGACAAGTTGTAATTCCGGTATCCGGACCGTGCGCACGTCCGTTGATGTATAACGAACACATTCCGCAGATTCCCTCACGACAATCGTGATCGAACGCAATCGGTTCTTTCTTTTCGTTGATTAATTGTTCGTTCAATTGGTCTAACATTTCCAAGAACGAACTTGCAGTAGAAACATTATCCAATTTATAAGTTTCCATGCTTCCTTTGGATTTCGCATTTTTCTGACGCCAAATCTTAAGGTTTATATTGATATTTTTTGCTGAAGACATAATTCTGTTATTTGTAATTTCTAGCTGCAATTTTGATAAACTCGTATTTCAACTCTTCCTTATGAAGCTCTTCTTTGCTGATATCGTCGCCTTTGTATTCCCAGGCACCAACAAATTTGAAGTTTTCATCATCACGCAAAGTTTCACCTTCGGCATCCTGATACTCTTCACGGAAGTGACCGCCACACGATTCTTTACGTTGCAAAGCATCCATTGCCATTAATTGACCCAATTCGATGAAATCCGCCACACGAAGTGCTTTTTCCAACTCAGGATTCAATTCGTCTGCACTTCCTGGAACGAAAACGTCTTTGTAGAATTCTTCTTTCAGTTGAGCGATTTCTTCAATAGCTTCACTCAAACCTTGTGCATTACGTCCCATTCCAACTTTGTTCCACATGATCAAACCTAATTTTTTATGGAAATGATCAACGGATTTAGTTCCGTTATTGTTAAGGAATTTGTTGATGGAATCTTTCACTCTGTTTTCCGCCTCTACGAATTCAGCAGAATCGGTAGAAATTTTACCCGTACGGATTTCGTCTGCCAAATAGTTGGAAACGGTATAAGGCAACACGAAGTAACCATCAGCCAAACCTTGCATTAAAGCCGAAGCTCCAAGTCGGTTTGCACCGTGATCTGAGAAGTTAGCTTCACCAGCCACGAAACAACCCGGAATCGTCGATTGTAGGTTATAATCTACCCATACACCTCCCATGGTATAGTGAACGGCTGGATAAATTTTCATCGGAGTTTCATATGGATTCTCGTCGGTGATTTTTTGGTACATGGTAAACAAGTTACCGTATTTTTCTTCCAACCATTGTTTTCCAAGCGCAGTAATTTCTTCAGCAGTAGGATTATGATTTCCTTTTGCATAAGCTGCTTGTCTTCCTTTGGTTTGAATTTCGGTAGAGAAATCAAGGTAAACTCCTTCGTTGGTATCGTTCGCTTCGATTCCGAAACCGGCATCACAACGCTCTTTTGCTGCTCTGGAAGCCACATCACGAGGCACTAAGTTACCAAATGCAGGATATCTTCTCTCCAAATAGTAATCTCTATCTTCTTCTGCAATTTGCGTCGGTTTTAATTTACCGGCTCTAATCGCTTCCGCATCTTCTTTTTTCTTAGGCACCCAAATACGTCCTGAGTTACGCAACGATTCCGACATCAAGGTTAATTTTGACTGATTCGTTCCGTGCACCGGAATACAGGTTGGGTGAATCTGCACATAACACGGATTAGCAAATAATGCTCCTTGTTTGTGTATTTTCCAACTGGCCGTTACGTTACTTCCCATTGCGTTGGTAGAAAGGAAATATACGTTTCCGTATCCACCAGTTGCAATAATAACTGCATGTGCTGAATGTCTTTCGATTTCTCCGGTAATTAAATTACGCGCAATAATTCCGCGTGCTTTACCGTCTACTTTTACCAAATCCAACATCTCGTGGCGGTTGTACATTTGTACTCGTCCTAAACCGATCTGTCTTGATAAAGCAGAATACGCACCTAACAACAATTGTTGTCCAGTCTGACCCGCCGCATAGAACGTACGTTGTACCTGAGTACCACCGAACGAACGGTTGTCTAACATCCCGCCGTAATCACGGGCAAAAGGAACTCCCTGAGCCACACATTGATCAATAATATTAGCTGAAACTTCTGCTAAACGGTGAACATTTGCTTCACGCGCACGGTAGTCTCCTCCTTTAATAGTATCGTAAAACAATCGGTACGTACTGTCACCGTCATTTTGATAATTTTTCGCTGCATTAATACCCCCTTGTGCCGCAATCGAGTGCGCACGACGTGGAGAATCCTGAAAACAGAACGCCTTAACATTATAACCCATTTCACCAAGAGAAGCGGCTGCCGAAGCACCTGCCAATCCTGTTCCCACAACGATTACATCAATTTTTGGTCTGTTATTTGGAGCAACCAGTTTTAAATGGTTTTTATGATTAGTCCATTTCTCGGAAATAGAACCTTCAGGTATTTTAGAATCTAACTTCATATATTTTGATGTTGATTATTTAAAAAAGTGGATATAAACCGGAATAACAGCAAACAATAATGGTACTATGATTGCGAATAATTTTCCGAAAGTCTTGATTGCCGGCGTAAATTTATTATTCACTCCCAACGATTGGAACGCACTTTGGAATCCGTGCAATAAATGGAATGCCAATACTGCCATTGCCAAAACATATAAAAGCGTTGCAACTAATCCTGTTTTTGGGTTTTGGAAAAATGCAAATGTTATTTTGTGTAAATCTTTATACAATTCTCCAATTTTAACATTAGCCTGAATGTTATAAACATCAGTTCCGTTTTTAACTGTTAATTGTTTCGGCATCATTGGATTAGGCGTTTCACCCTCAAGCTGAATCTGATCTGCCTGATAAAATTCACCAACTTTTCTTCCAATAAACAATTCTTGCTTTTGACCCTGAACTTCAACAGTCTGTTTCATTAACGGCATATTTTTATCAAAATGCATTACCGCCCAGAAATTTACCATGTGCGTAACAATAAAAACCAAAATTAAAGTTCCCAAAACCGCCATGTTTCTCGATGAAAAACTACTGTTTGCTCCAGGATTGGTTTTCGCGTAACCGATTGGTCTTGCTTTTACGTTTTGATACGTTAACATGAACCCGTCAAAAGCATGAAATAAGATAGAGAAGTACGTTAAGTAAGATAATAATTTTACCGCTGGATTGGAAGTCATGAAAACCGCATACTGATTAAACTGTAATGCATCGCCAAAAATCAATTGAAGATTCCCGGCCAGGTGACCTGCCAAAAACAAGCATAAAAATAAACCCGTAAGAGCCATCCAGTATTTTTTTACAATAGACGACTTTAAAAGTGCAGATTTTGCCATAGTATTTGTTTAGTGTAATAGTTTTTAAAAAAGTGAAACAAAAATAAAGCTATTTCAACTTACAGACAAGCCTTTGCTGCTTATTTATAATGAATTTAAAATGCCGGTCTTCCCCAATAAAAAACCACTCTGTCTGAGTGGTTTTATTTTATTTTTACTCATAACTCGGAACCAACCCCCTTAGCCCCATATCGACGACATTTTCTCCGGCAGCAGGTTCGTATTTTCCATCTGCATTTACTTCATGCCATTCGAAACTGTTGTTTATGGACAACGACAAAGTCACCACAACATCCTGATTCTCGGTTCCCGTAATCACAAGATTGTCGGCAAACCGACCCGTTACCACACAGGATCCGGGAGGTATTGGCGAAGTGGCCGACAAAGGATTAGGAACAGTGGTAGCTCCGGCAGGTGTTTGCCCTGATGTCGAATAATTAAATCCATTCAAACCAAACGCCCAATACCCCTGACTTCTGTTTCCGTTCACCGGAAAAGTATACGAACCAATTGAATGTGTTGTTATATAATTATTAAACCCAACAAAACTGGCCAGTGTTCCGACATATTCCGTTCCGGCACTTAAAACATTGATTTTATAATTCTGATAGGACAACGAACAACGCACCCACTCATAACTTCCCGCAGCGATGTTTCGCAACGGAATGGAAAGAAATGCTTCGCCTTCCCCTACAATTTTCGCTTTACTGAAATCAATCGCATTTACTCCTCCGGCGGTTGTTTCAGGCGCATGGTATAAAACTGTCCCCGCTCCCAAAGCAGTGTTCGCAGTGGGCGCAAATTCAAGATAATGGGAGCTAATCGAATTAAAAACCGGAGACTGCGCAGCATTACCCGACGGAACCGAAGAAGGCAACCCCAAATTATCCAGCCGGACCTGGGTAGGGTCGAATTTAAACTTCACAATCAACTGGGGTTCATGTGGCGCTACCACTGCCGTATCATCCTGATCGGTGCAGGAAAAAAGCACTGTTAAAAGTAAAAGTAACGGCAAAAAAATCTTGATGCGCATAATGATTAATTTTTAAATTAAACAATTCATTTTTTGGAGTAACAACCATTTAAGGAACGATAATCGGACACAATATATTGCAATATTTTAAAATCCTACAAAAAACTTAAACCAAACAAACACTTTTGCCCTGAAAGTTCCTAAATTTGAATTCTTATTATTCTATAAACCATTTCATCATGAAATACCATCAGATAGACCGTGATTTGTTCATCAAAAACCGAAGCAAATTTACGGCGCAAATGAAACCAAAAAGTGTTGCGGTTTTCAATTCCAACGACATCTACCCGGTTTCAGCCGACAGTACACTACCGTTCGCACAACACCGCGATATTTTCTATTTATCCGGAGTAGATCAGGAAGAAAGCATCTTGTTGCTTTTCCCGGATGCTCCTTACGAAAACCTAAAAGAAATTTTATTTCTGAAAGAAACCAACGAACACATTGCCGTTTGGGAAGGCGAAAAACTAACCAAAGAGCGTGCTTTTGAAGTATCAGGAATTCGCACGGTAATCTGGTTGCAGGATTTTCATAAAACACTGAAGGAAATCATGGCCTATGCCGAAACGATGTACATCAACACGAACGAGCATTACCGCGCCACGATTGAAACCGAAACCCGAGAGGCCCGTTTCATCAAATGGTGGAAAGAGAACTATCCGGCCCATAAAGTCGAAAAATCGAATCCTATCTTACAACGCATTCGCTCCATAAAAGAAAGCGAAGAGCTTGATTTGATTCAAAACGCGTGTACCATTACCGAAAAAGGATTCCGCCGCGTGTTATCGTTTGTAAAACCGAACGTTACCGAATACGAAATCGAAGCCGAATTTGCGCACGAATTCCTAAGAAACCGTTCCAAAGGTTTTGCCTACACTCCGATTATCGCCTCGGGAAACAACGCCAACGTTTTACACTATATTGAAAACAACCAGCAATGTAAAGCCGGTGATTTATTGCTTTTGGATGTGGGTGCCGAATACGCCAATTATTCGAGTGATATGACCCGCACCATTCCGGTTTCCGGTCGTTTTTCCGACAGACAAAAAGAAGTGTACAATGCCGTTTTACGCGTGAAGAACGAAGCTACAAAAATGTTAGTTCCCGGGAATTTCTGGAAACAGTATCATGTAGAAGTGGGCAAAATCATGACTTCCGAATTGTTAGGTTTGGGACTGATTGACAAAGCCGATGTACAAAACGAAAATCCGGACTGGCCGGCCTACAAAAAATACTTCATGCACGGTACTTCGCACCACATGGGATTAGATACCCACGATTACGGATTATTGTACGAACCGATGCAGGCCAACATGGTATTTACCGTGGAACCGGGAATTTATATTCCTGCCGAAGGTTTCGGAATTCGTTTGGAAGATGATGTGGTAATTCAGGAAAAAGGCGAACCGTTCAACCTGATGCGCAACATCCCGATTGAAGTGGAGGAAATTGAGAGTTTGATGAATGCTTAGTTTTAAGAAAAGAATATCCCTAAAAAACGGTTTGCGAAAGTGAGCCGTTTCTTTTTTTGAATTCATTTATTAAAGTTATTTTTGTCTCATAAAATTTCGCTTTTGAAAACCATCCTCCATAAAAACACCAAAATCGCTTATTCCGAAACCGGAAAAGGTACCGCTGTGGTATTGCTTCACGGATTTCTGGAAAACGCCACTATGTGGAATTTTTATGTGCCGGAATTTTCAAAAAAATACCGCGTCATCACCATCGATTTATTGGGACACGGGCAAACCGAATGCATGGGTTACCTTCACACCATGGAAGACATGGCCGATGCCGTTCATGCCGTGTTGCACGAATTGCGCATCCGAAAAGCCATTTTTGTGGGACATTCCATGGGAGGTTATGTTGCATTGGCGTTCGCCGAATTGTATCCGGACAACGTAAAAGGGATTGTGCTTTTAAATTCCACTTCGAGAGCCGACAGCGAAGAACGAAAAGGCAACCGCGACCGGGCGATTGTGTGTGTGAAAAAAGACTATTCCGCTTTTATCCGAATGTCGATTGCAAATTTATTCAGTGAAGACAATCGCGAAAAACTGAGCGAAGAAATTGAAAATGTAAAACTGGAAGCACTAAAAACACCGCTTCAAGGTATCGTTGCCGCATTGGAAGGTATGAAAACCCGAAATGACCGCGAAGTATTACTGCATTTTGCCCCCTATCCTATTATGCTGATTTTAGGCGAAAAAGATCCTGTGCTTAATTTTAATGAAACAAAAGAACAAATTGACGGCACGGAAGTCAAATTCGCTTCCTTTCCCGACGGCCATATGAGTCACATCGAAAACAGAAATAAACTGGGAAAAGTGTTGCTGGATTTTTTTAAAGGGATTTAATTTTGAGTTTCTCTGTGTGTTTTTGTTGTGCTCTTCAAACCAATCATTAAAATTACTCTAGCTTTTCTTCGAAAGGCACTTCGGGATTTAACATCTCATTAATCAGTGTGATCACTTCCGTTTTAAAAGCTTCCAAAACCTCCGCATTTATTTCACTATCCACATTTTTATCTTCTTTGATTCCGAAAGGTAAAAATCCGGCGCGCATATTTTTAAAGGAGATGATTCCGGCTTCCATTTCCATTCCGTCGCACTGTTGTTCATACATAAAAGCATAACACAACAACTGTATGATTTTGTCGTTTTTGATATCCAAGGTGAGTCCGCTCCAGTCTTTCAGCTGAACACTTCGGAGTTCTACCTTTCCAGTTTTGTAATCGATGATGCGTATTTTACCGTTGCGTTGTTCGATTCGGTCGACATTTCCGGCAATTTTCACCGGATAAGGCAAGCGATCATCTTTCAAAGTACGCTCCAACGAAATTTCCAATGCGAGAACTTTTACCGCATCACCGCTTTCAATTAATTTCTTTTCTTCGTTTAAGAAATTGAAAACGTTGCGTTTTGCGACTTCAAAAGCCAGAAGGTTTTTTCCTTTTTTGATTTCACCTTCCTTATACACTTCCCGGAATTGCTTTTCGACTTCAGAATTGGCCTTTTTCAACATTTCATTGATAGTTTCAACCGATAGGAATTGATTTAAATAAGGTTTATACAACTCTTCCAACGCTCCGTGAATGATCGTTCCCAGTGTATTTAACGCAATATTTTCCTCTACTTCTTCCACTTCCGAAATACGCAATACGCGTTGATTGTAAAACTGTATCGGATTCCGGATATAACTCGTTAATCCTGAAGGTGAAAACCCTTTTCCGGTAGCAATCTCCTTTAATCGTTCCATCACCCGTTCCGATTTCGGCACCACTACTGCCTCATAGGCTTTGTCCGGCAAATAGGCATTGTAAATCTGATGTGTAATGTTATGTTTCGGTTGTTTTTCAATTTCCAATTGCGTGATGAAGCGGCTTTTTTCACCGGCATCTAAGCCCTCACTTTCGGTATTGTACAGCAAATAAATGTTCTTGGCACGCAACAACAAATGGTAGAAATGATAGCAATAAATCGCATCTTTTTCTTTGTAGGTTGGCAGTCCCAGTTCGCGTTTCACATCATACGGAATAAACGAATTCATCGATTTCCCCGCCGGAAAAACGCCTTCATTCATCGAAGTGATGATTACGTTTTCGAAATCGAGAACGCGACTTTCCAATACACCCATAATCTGCAATCCGGAAAGCGGTTCGCCTTCAAACGACACCTCAGCCAAATCGACAATCTGCTTGTAAATGGTATGCAACATGGCTACCGAATCAATTCGGTTGTATTTTTCCTGATAATTGATCAGTTTATTAATCGTTTTAAAAATGGAATACAGAAACGCTTTGGCGACTTTATCTTCCTCGGATTCGTTCCCTAAAAACGATTTGATGGCAAGAATAATTTTCGACAAACGATTCAAAACCAAAACCGCATCATGCTCCCAACGTTCAAACAACAGCTGAAACAACTCGGAGCGCTGCTGATTGATTTCGACAAACTTTTTCTGCGATAAAAAAGTGATGTTATTCTGATTAATAACTTTAACCACGGGACCGGCATTACAGTAAGGTTCCACCAAAGGATGGGTGAGAATGTCCAAAACCTCTTTATAATAAAAAGTATAACTCGTCTCGCTGCGTTGGAGTGCATTGGCGTGCAACTTGAACAACTTGCTGATTAAAATCTGAGCCGGGTTGTTTTTACTGCTGTAGCCCATGGTAATGTTTAAACTCTCGACGGAGTCGGGCAAAGCGTATAAGGCAGGTATCAGCAGGTTTTCTTCCCCAAGAACCAAGGCCGTTTTGTCCAGACTTTCACCGTCAGCCTGAATATTCTCGACGATTTTACCGGCAATTTTAGCCTGTCCAATCGTTTTGGGTGTTCCTATGATATGGATTTGTTTCGCATTGGAAAACTCATTTACAATCCACTCGAAAGGTTGTGTAGTGTATTGCTTCCATTCTTTTTTAAATCGTCGAATAAACAACCCGGCATCGTGATGACTATCTTGCAGAAATACGGCATCCACGTCCCAGTAAATCTTAGCCTGTTCGTTAAACAACAATTGTTGGATAATTTTTTCCTCGGCCTGATTCAAGGCATTGAAACCGGCAAAAACAAGTTTATGATTGCCCAAGGTTTCAGAAAAATGGTACAGGTTGCTTACGGCTTCTCTATAAATCAATCCTTGATAACCGATTCCCATTTTTTTTAAATGCGTATAAAGCATTTCGTAATATTCGGGAAGTCGGCTCCAAAATTCTAGATGATTATTAATTAAATCGGTGGTTTGGGAAGGCTCCAAATCCCAACGCTTCAGCACTTCAATATCTTTCAGATAAGAGAAAACATGATCCGGTTTTAAAAGATATCGGTCGATTTCATTAAAATCCTGAAGAAGCGTCTTTCCCCAATTGGCAAACAATTCAAAATCCTGTTGCTGTTCGACAGGTGTTACGGAAAGATAAATATTGTAAAATTCGAAAAGCAGTTCTACAGGATCTATCGTTCGGATTCCGGCTACCTCCTGAATAAAATCTTCAATACTGATGATATTGGGGGCAAAGACCGTTTGATCCAACTGCTTTTTTAAAGCCTCAATTAAAAAAACTTTAGCTCTTTTATTGGGTAGTATTATAGTAACTTCTGAAAGGGCATATCCGAATTCGGAAACAATTTGATGGCTTACTTTATCGAGAAAAGAAAAATGTGTCATGCCATAAAAATAAAAAAAACGTCCCGATAAATCGGGACGTTTTCACTATTTATTTGAAGTGTAGCTTAAATTAGTTAGCCAATTTAACTTCTACACGTCTGTTGTTAGCTTTACCTTTAGCGGTTTTGTTAGAATCGATTGGTTTAGATTCTCCGTAACCTTCTGAAGTTAATCTGTCAGCAGCGATACCGTTTTCGATTAAGTAATTTTTAACCGCAGCAGCTCTGTCTTTAGACAATTTCAAGTTAGCAGCATCTGAACCACTTGAATCTGTGTGACCTTCAATGCTGAATTTAGAAGTAGGGTACTCTTTCAAGATAGCAGCAATTGACTGTAATACTGGGAAAGTTTGTTTTTGGAACGAAGACTTACCAGAGTTGAACAAGATAGTTTTAGCGTAAGCGTTTAATTTTTTCATTGCGTCTTCAGACACTTCAGGACATCCGTTGTTAGCAACAGTACCTTTCACGTCAACACATTTGTCATCTTTATCAGCTACACCGTCACCATCTGTATCAGGCCAAGGACAACCAGCATTTTCAGCAGGACCTTTCACGTCAACACATTTGTCAAGGTTATCAGCTACACCGTCACCGTCAGTATCAGGACAACCGTTCATAGCAGCAGGACCAGCTACTTCAGGACAAGCATCGTCTTTATCAGCGATTCCGTCACCGTCAGTATCAGGACAACCGTTTAATTCTTTTGGACCAGCAACATCTGGACAAGAATCATCTTTATCAGCGATTCCGTCAGCATCTGTATCAGGACATCCTTGGAATTCTTTTAAACCAGCAACTTCTGGACAAGCGTCATCTTTATCATAGATTCCGTCACCATCTGTATCTTTTCCTCCGAATTTGAAAGAAAGACCAACAAAGTGCTGTAAATGAGATGCGATATCTACATTTGGAGTTCTAGTTTCGTCAAATGAATGTTTGTAAGTAGATTGGAACGTTAAACCAACTTGCTCTGTAAACCAGAAAGCCAAGCCTAAACCTCCATTAACTGTACCTGCTGAAGCATCACCCATGAAAGTGTAACCTCCACCAATGTGTGCAGATGGATCAATCCATTTTGATTTTAAAGCATTCATGAAGCTATATTTAATAACCCCATCAGCTGCATAATACATTAAATCTCCAGGATTTGAAACCTGATACTCACCAGGATTAGTAGGTCTTTCACCAACAAATTTATTGATTTTGTTTACCGACCCCGTAATTCCGAAAGAGAAGTTGTTACCTACGTGTCTTGATACGTTAACGTAAGACACTGAAGGAATGATATTCCAATACCCTTTTGCATTGAAATATTGAGAAAACTGATCTTCTACCTTAGAAGCAGCACTCACTCTACCACCATCTACTGCGTTAGCACCAAATGAGATAGCCCATGGATTGTTACTATCCTGTGCTTGAGAGCTTAATCCTGCAAACATAAGAGCAGCAACAAATAATCTGTTTAGATGTTTCATACTTTTTTTATTTAATTACAATAATTTATAATTGAGACAAAAATAAGAGGTTAAATATTAATTACAAAGCGATTTGTTAAAAAAAATACATTTTCCTACTAAAAATCCCCTTATCTAATCACATTTAACGTTTTTCCAACCTCAGTAAATGCCTGAATCGCTTTATCAAGATGTTCCTTAGTGTGTGCTGCAGACAATTGCACGCGAATTCTCGCTTTATCTTTTGGCACCACCGGGAAGAAGAACCCTATTACATAAATCCCTTTTTTCAACAATTCATCTGCCATTACCTGCGACAATTTTGCATCATACAACATTACCGGAACAATTGCAGAATCTCCGTCAATTATATCAAAACCAGCCGCTTTCATTCCTGCTTTAAAATAGTTGGTATTCCATTCCAGCTTATCGCGTAACGAGGTGTCTTTTTCCAACAATTCAAAAACCTTGATGGAAGCCCCAACAATCGCTGGCGCTAAAGAATTGGAAAACAAATACGGACGGGAACGCTGACGCAAAATTTCAATTACTTCTTTTTTAGCCGTAGTATAACCACCCATGGCACCTCCTAACGCTTTCCCTAATGTTCCGGTGATGATATCCACACGTCCCATTACACCTTTAGCTTCCAGTGTTCCTTTTCCGGTAGCCCCGATGAAACCGGCAGCATGACACTCATCTACCATTACCATGGCATCGTATTTATCGGCTAAATCACAAATTTTATCTAACGGTGCTACCAATCCGTCCATGGAAAATACGCCATCAGTAACAATCAATTTAAAACGGCGTCCTTCCTGATTGGCTTTAATCAGCTGCTGTTCCAAATCTTCCATATTGTTGTTCTCATAACGGTAACGCGCCGCTTTACACAAACGCACCCCGTCAATAATCGAAGCATGGTTCAAACTGTCGGAAATAATACAGTCTTCTTCTCCCAACAACGGTTCGAAAACCCCACCGTTGGCATCAAAAGCCGCTGCGTATAAAATCGTATCTTCCGTTCCGTAGAAATCGGCAATCTTTTTCTCCAAGGTTTTGTGAATGTCCTGTGTTCCGCAAATGAATCGTACCGATGACATTCCGAATCCGTGCGTATCCAAAGTATCTTTAGCGGCCTGCACCACTTCCGGATGCGAAGACAAGCCCAAATAGTTATTCGCACAGAAATTCAAAACCGTTTCATTGTTAACGGTAATTTCCGCCCCTTGTGGCGACGTGATGATGCGCTCTTTTTTATACAATCCGTTTTCCTGAATCGTGTTCAGTTCGTTTTGCAAATGCTCTTTTATTTTTCCGTACATTATTAAGTGTGTTTGTTTATTTGATTATTTCATTATTTACAATCCGGTTTCCTGCTTACCGAAAACTCCATCATCATCTGCGTTCTGCCTTCTGCAAACTGCGTTCTGCCTTCTGCCCTCTGGCTTCTGGCTTCTGGCTTCTGCCTTCTGGCTTACAAATGTACTACTTCTAATTTTTCTCCTATATATACAAGTGTTTTTTTCTCAACCGAAAACCCCATTTCCTGCAAGGCTCTTTCGTATTCTGCCAATTGCGCTGCATATTTCGTTTGATGCGCACCGGTTTTATAATCCAACAGATAGGCCGATGTTCCCCGCACCGAAACGCGATCCGGCTTAATCGTTGCCGTTCCTTTTTTGATGATATTCTGTTCGTTGAATACTTTTTTATCGGCTGTAAAAAAAACGTTCAGTTCGGGATGACTTACAATTCCCGCCAGAGTTTTTTCGACTTCCGGCTTTTGTGATTCGGTAATCAATCCGCTTTCGACAGCTTTTTCGATGGCCAAAGCAACATCGGCGTCGGTTTTTACAAATGCTAAAATCTCGTGCATCACGTTTCCGAATTCAATCGCCTTGATTTGATCTGTTCCCCACATTAATGCTTCGCGTTGAGCAATTTTGATTTTCTTCGGATTGAAAACTTCATTCACAATCGCTATCGTTGGTTGCTTTTCTTTCTCTTCTTTGGATGCTGAAAGCCTATTGCTGTCGCCAAATTCAAATTCCGATTGATGGTCATGATACACGCCTTTAAAATCGAGGTATTTGATGAAATACGACGACATATTATTGGTCAACTCTCCTTTTGAGGTCAGATTTTTATTGGAAATAACATACAATTGTTCTTCCGCGCGCGTTAACGCCACATACAAGACATTGATATTATCCAAAAGCTCTTCCTGACTTCTTTCGTTATACACCTGCGCGGCATTTTCACCGTATTCGGCCACTTCTTTTTTCGTATCGACCAACGCTTTCGGAATATCCAAATTGACATCTTCCAGTTCGAGCCACATTTTATTTCTTGGGGAACGGGCGTAATCTTCTTCGGCAAACGGAAAAATCACCACCGGAAATTCAAGTCCTTTCGATTTATGAATCGTCATAATTCGCACCGCGTCGTTTCCTTCCGGAGAGGGAATGCTGAATTTGGTCCCGTTGTTTTCCCAATACTCCAGAAAAATCCGAAATTCCGGCCTGTGTGCGCACGTCACGTTCCAACACCAAATCCATGAAATACTGCACATAAGAAATGGTGCTTTTTTCTTTGATAAAGGTCGACACAATAATTTCCACCGCTTCGTACAACGATTTTTTTCGGCAGTTTTTAAAGGAAATTACGATTCCGAATTCCGACAACCATTTTTGCAGTTCTTCTTCCGAAAACTTGGTCATGCCCAATTCGATGAAATCATGAATCGGCAATTCGGATTGTTTGTTTTTGGCGATGAAATATAAAAAGGCCGCTTTGGCTTCCTTGTCGTTGTTATTTTTCAGATAGCGCAACACGTTCAAAATCAGCTTTACTTCGGTCGCATTATCAATCAGTAAAGTTTCCGAAGACAGAATCGGAATATCATTTTCGGTTAAATAATTCGCCAAAGCCACACCCGAAGTCCGCTTCCGAGTAAGTAAAACAATATCGCGGTACTGAAACCCTTTCGCCTTCACTTTTTCAATGGTTGCCAAGGTCGCTTTCAGATACAATTGTTCTTTATCATCGGATTCTTCCTCTGACGTTTCATCGGTTTTTTCGACTTTCGGAATAAAGGAAATGTTCACATAACCGCCTTTTTTGGTGTTGACTTCCTGATGACTTTTGTTGCGGTACAAATCCTGATAATCTTCGTTGGAAAATTCATCGGCCAACATAGCAAAAAAAGCATTGTTGAAAGCGATGACTTCCGAATAACTTCTGTAATTCGTCCCCAAGCGCACCAATTCCTTACTCGGATTGGAAAACGGATTTTCGTCCTTGCTCAAACTGATGAATTGCTCCGCTTTTCCGCCACGCCAACGGTAAATCGACTGCTTCGGATCGCCCACAATCATCAGCGAGCCTTGTGCACCGGACAAATCTTCCGATGAAAGTGCATTGTCGATTAACGGCACCAAGTTATGCCACTGCATTTCCGACGTGTCCTGAAATTCGTCGATAAAAAAATGTTTGTACCGCTCGCCCAAACGTTCGTAAATAAACGGCGCGGGCTGGTTCTGGATTTCGTTGTAAATAATAGCGTTGAATTCGGAAATCGACAAAATATTTTTCTCTTTCTGAATCGTGTCGAGTTCTTGTGCGATGGAATTCAGCAACGATAACGGCGTGATATTTTTCTGAAAAGCGGAATAGAAATTCTTTTTCTCGTAATTTTTATAGACTTTCGCCAAAATTGCAATCAGCTCGGGCGCGATACTTTCGATGACAGCTTTGTCTTTTGCGGTTTTATTCACCTGAATGTCTTCGGCTTCAAAAAACTTTTTGTGCGAACTTTTCAATTCGCCTTTCTGAATGTAGCCCAAATGATTCGGAAACGTGCCGCGGGAAAACGAACTTACATCAATGTTGTTGCTTTCAATCAACTGGAGCGCTTCCTCGGCGAAAGCCACACATTCTTCTTCTAATCTTTTGATTTCTTCCGACAATTTCTCGCGAATCACCAAAAACTCATCGATGGTTTTTTCGTGGAAATGCGAGATTTCGTTTCGGTTGTTTTCGTTGACCAGTAAACGACTCACATCAAACAATTCGTGCGTGACATCCCAACTTTTATCGTTATCGGTCTTGTCTACCGAAAAATCGACCAATATTTTCGTCAGCACCTCATCTTCTCCGGCTTTGGCAATAATTGCATCTACGGCTTCCTGCAACAATAAATCGGTTTCCAGCGAGACTTCAAACGTTACCGGCAGCTTCAAATCGTGGGCAAAGGCGCGGATTACCTTGTGCGTGAATTTATCAATCGTGGAAATATCAAACGCCGCATAATTATGAATGATGTTTTTGATGATCGCTTTCGACTTGTCTTTGATGGTCGCCAAGGAAAGTTTTGTTTCCGATGCCACGTCTTTCATGAAATCGAGGGCTTTTTCGCTCGGTTCATCTTTTGAAAATTCGTGCAGGGAATTCACAATTCGCGATTTCATTTCCTCTACCGCTTTGTTGGTAAAGGTAATGGCGAGGATTTTTTTATAGGCGTCGTTCGTATTGGCCAGCATCAGGATTTTTAAATATTCCTTAACCAGCGTATAGGTTTTTCCGGAACCGGCCGAAGCATCGTATATGGTGAAAGCGGATTTTGCCACAGATTTGTCTTTATTAATGTTTAAGTAATCTTAAATTACTTCAGTCTATTTTCTTTTACGAAGATAAATTTATAATTTTGAATGAATTTAATTATTAATCTTTAAATATAAAATATCATGGCTTTTGAATTACCACAATTACCATACGCATACGACGCCTTGGAACCGCACATTGATGCCCGTACCATGGAAATCCACCATTCGAAACACCACAATGCTTACATTACCAATTTAAATGCGGCAATTGCAGGAACGGATTTGGAAGGAAAATCGATTGAAGACATCCTTAAAAATCTTGACATGAACAACATGGCGGTGCGCAACAACGGTGGCGGACATTACAACCACACCATGTTTTGGGAAATCATGGCACCAAACGCTGGCGGATTGCCAACAGGAGAGTTAGCCACTGCCATTGATGCAGCATTTGGTTCTTTTGACGCTTTTAAAGCAGAATTTGCTAAAGCCGGTGCAACTCGTTTTGGTTCGGGATGGGCTTGGTTGTGTGTAAAAGACGGAAAACTGGAAGTTTGTTCTACACCAAACCAGGACAATCCAATCATGCCGGGCGTACCTTGTGGCGGGCAACCTATTTTAGGAATGGATGTTTGGGAACATGCTTATTATTTAAATTACCAAAACAGACGTCCGGATTACATTGAAGCCTTCTTCAACGTAATTAACTGGGCAGAAGTGGCAAAACGTTACGCAGCAGCGAAATAAGAATTTCGCAGCGTTTTAATAAAACAAAAAGAGAACCATGTTGGTTCTCTTTTTTTATTCTGTCTCGGAAACTTCATTTCCTCTAATGATTATTTTTGGTTGTTTGTTTTCTTTGGTTTTGGTCAGAATATTGACGATGTCGATAGGCTTGTCTTTTAAATAGGGATTCCGCTCCGAAAGCAAATAAGCATTTAAAACGTAATCCTTGTCGATTAAATAAAATCCTTCGTCTTTTTCCAGATACATGCCATTAATCATGTAAATCGTTTCAGGGTTTTTTGTAGTTGTAAATTTTTGTTTTATTTCAGACAATGTCATCCATTCAATTGGCTTTTTTTGCTTTGTGCTTACAAAAATTTTACCATTATATTTTTTGCCTTTTATAAGGGTATCGCCTTTTTTAACATCTAATTTCTCAATGTCGTCCGGATTAAGCCCGTTTGAAAGTGTTTCCAACGAAACTTGTCTCATATCGATAAAGCAAGCGGCTTCCCTTTTACCATGGGTGATTTTTTTAAATTCAGGCACCTTCGTTTCGTTTTCTTTAGTCTCTTTTACGATGCTTACTCCTGATGGTTTTATCTGACTTACTTTACCATCAACTTGCGATGCGGCCGTAAAAGTACCCAACCAAAAAAGCATTACGGTTATTTTACCTGTCATTTTTTGAGATTTTTTTGATTACATCTCAAATATAACCTAAAACAAAAAGCGAACCTAATATTGGTTCGCTCCTATATACTTTTCCTTGACTTTACTCCAATAAAAAAGGTGGAATTGCTTCCACCCTTTTTGCCCCAAATCTACCATAAACTTAACCTACTAATGCTATGGTAGTACGAATGTATAGCGATAGTTATTGAACATCAAATAAATCAGACATACTGCATTTTTTCTCGATAAAGTGCATTTCCACCCGCTTTTCACCGATTAAATGACGTCGAAAACGAAACTTTGCAAAATAAAAAAGGTGGAATTGCTTCCACCCTTTTTGCCCCAAATCTACCATAAACTTAACCTACTAATGCTATGGTAGTACGAAAGTATTGCGACTGTTTTCATCCATCAAATAAAACAGTTAAACTGCATATAAAATCGATGAAAAGCATTTTTGTCTGTTTTTTAGTATGCTCGGGCGTCTTTTCCTTCGTAGAAGTTCATGAACGCTCGGTTTACCACACGATTTCCGCCATCGGTTGGATAATTTCCTGTGAAATACCAATCGCCTAAATTCTTCGGACATGCCACATGCAGATTTTCAACCGTTTGGAAGATAATTTTCACCTCTGCTTTCACGGAACTCTCGGTTAACATCTGCGCGATTTTATCGGAAATCTCCTGATCGGTAAACGGTGCGTAAATTTCTTTTACATAATTCACCACTTCACTGTCATGGAAATTTTCCTGTGCTTTGGATTTCTGATAGACTTCTTCAACAATATGCATCAAATTGCGTTCTTTCAGTAATTCCATCGCGGCACGGAACGCCACCAACCCTTCTAATTTGGCCATATCGATTCCGTAACAATCCGGATAACGGATTTGCGGTGCCGAGGAAACAATCACTATTTTTTTCGGATTCAGTCGGTCCATCATTTTGATGATACTTTTCTGCAAAGTAGTTCCGCGAACGATACTGTCATCAATGATTACTAAATTATCCGTTGGTTTGATTACGCCATACGTTACATCGTAAACGTGCGCCACCATATCGTCACGACTGCTGTCTTCGGTAATGAAGGTACGCAGTTTTACATCTTTAATCGCAATTTTTTCCGAACGCAGTTTCACCGATAAGATTTCCTGTAATTTTTCAGCAGAAAGTGATTCCTTATTGGCTAAAATGTCGGCAATTTTTCGTTGGTTTAAGAAATCGTTTGCCGCTTCGACCATTCCGTAGAACGAGGTTTCTGCCGTATTCGGGATATAAGAGAAAACCGTATTGTCGGTATCGTCATTAACCGCGTCCAAAACGGCCGGCATGATTAGTTTTCCTAAATTTTTGCGTTCCTGATAAATTTCGGCGTCGCTACCTCGGGAGAAATAAATTCTTTCGAAAGAACAGGCTTTCAAAGGCAAGGCTTCACGGATTTGCTCATCAATTACACGACCGTCTTTTTTAACGATAATCGCGTGTCCCGGAGTGATTTCTTTGATTTCTTCAAACGGTACATTGAAAACCGTTTGAATTACCGGTCGTTCCGAAGCGACTACCACGATTTCATCATCCTGATAGTAAAACGCTGGGCGGATTCCTGCCGGATCACGGGTCACAAACGCATCACCGTGACCTAACAAACCTGCCATGGCATAACCACCATCCCAGTTTTTGGAAGCTCTTTTTAAGATTCTTCCGATATTCAGTTTTTCGGCAATCACCGGAGAAGCTTCTCTCTTGCTCAACCCGTCGTTTTTACATTCCTGATATAAATCGGTCACTTCATCGTCTAAAAAATGACCGATTTTTTCCATTACGGTAACCGTATCTGCCATTTGTTTCGGATGTTGTCCTAAACGTACTAAGTCTTCAAAAAGCTCTTTAACATTGGTCATATTAAAGTTTCCGGCTACAATCAGATTTCGGTGCATCCAATTGTTCTGACGCAAGAACGGGTGCACACTTTCGATGCTGTTTTTGCCGAACGTTCCGTAACGGACATGTCCTAAAAACAATTCGCCGATGTAAGGAATATTTGCTTTTTGTGCCGCAACATCATGCTGATATTCAGGATGCTGCTCCATCTCTTCATTAATTCGCTGATTGATTTGCGCAAAAATGTCCTGGATGGGCTGTGCCTGATTGGAACGTACGCGGCTGATGTAACGTTCGCCCGGTTCCACATCCAATTTAATGCTGGCCAAACCGGCACCGTCCTGACCGCGGTTGTGTTGCTTCTCCATTAACAAGTACATTTTCTGTACTCCATAGAAAGCGGTACCGTATTTTTCTTTGTAGTACTCTAACGGCTTTTTTAATCTTAAAAGGGCAATGCCACACTCGTGTTTTAAAGCGTCACTCATGTTGTTGTGTGTTGTGTTGTTGTATTAATGAAAAGAGCCCCGTTTCCGAGGCTCATGTGTATAGTGTTAGTTTTCTAACGCGATATCAAATTGTGTCAAGGCTTTAAACTCCTGTAAACGAGACAGCACCTCTGTTTTTTCTAAATTCTCCATTCTTTCTGTTCCGAATTTCTCCACACAGAAGGAGGCTAAATTGGATCCGTAAATGATGGCGTTTTTCATGTTGTCGAACGAAATGTTTTCGCTTTGCGTAATGAATCCTGCGAAACCGCCTGCGAAAGTATCTCCCGCTCCGGTTGGATCGAATACTTCTTCCAATGGTAAGGCCGGTGCAAAGAACACTTTACTATCGTTGAACAACAAGGCTCCGTGCTCTCCTTTTTTGATGACCACGTATTTTGGTCCCATGGTATGAATTTTTGCCGCGGCTTTCACCAATGAATATTCTCCAGACAACTGACGCGCTTCTTCATCATTGATTGTAATCACATCGATGCGTTTCATTACGTCTAACAATTCCGGCAATGCGCAATCCATCCAGAAATTCATGGTATCTAAAACCACTAATTTCGGTTTCACTTCCATCTGATCCAAAACGCTGCTTTGCACGATTGGGTGTAAGTTTCCTAGCATTACCACATCGGCATTTTTAAAATCGGCCGGAACTTTTGGCTGAAAATCGGCCAAAACATTTAACTGTGTATCTAAAGTATCTCTCGAGTTCAAATCGTTGTGGTAACGACCGCTCCAGAAGAACGTTTTTCCGCCCTGAACCACTTCAAGACCGGAAATATCGATATTTTTACTTTTTAATAAATCTAAATATTCTTGAGGAAAATCGTCTCCTACTACGGAAACAATCGCTGATTTCAAGTTAAAATGTGACGCGGAAAGCCCGATATACGTACCTGCTCCACCTAAAATTTTGTCGGTTTTCCCGAAAGGAGTTTCAATCGCATCAAAGGCTACTGTGCCTACAATCAATAATTTATTCATAAAACGATCTTAATTTTGAAGCTGCAAATGTACGATTTAGTTTTGGTTCGCAAAAGCCTATTTTTTGTTAAGATTTTCGACGCGCTTCCGAAGTTCTCTAAAGGTGTCAAACGGTCCTTTTGTGATGACCATATTCACCATAAACGCCGGAATATTTCCTCCTGGATTGCCATAAATTTGCTGAATCACCAACGTTTGTGTGTTCGATACTTTTTTCAGATACCAAAACCCTTTAAAATTGGTAAGTCGGACATAACCGGGTTTTTCTTTGAGCAATCGGTTTTCGGGAAGTATGGTAATAATTCGCTCGTTTTCATTTGTCGTCAAAGTCACTTTAGAAACATGATCCCGATCCTGAATCGGCCAACCCAAATGGTGTGTCATGTAAAACACCCAGCTCGTATCGGAAGTTTTCTTCAGCAATTCGCTTTTTCGGGTTTTGTAGTTCCACTTTTTGAGGTTTTTGACATCAACAAGCTGCTTTACGATGGTGTCGATATTCGCATTTACCGTCATTACTGCCCGATATTCTTTGAAAGCGGTAGTGTCAAATTTAGTCAAATATACCTTTACACCATCCTTATCTAAGGCGAGTTCCGGTTTCTTTTGCGAATAGCAGCAACCTCCAATCAGCAAAAAAAAGAGTAGTGTTGAAAAAAGAATTTGGGACCTTTTCATTCCCTAAAGTTATGGAAATCAAAACAAATGACCTTCTTCTTTTTCGTAAAAAGTGTCAACGGAGAGTTTTGGCTGTTGGGATGCCATCACCGCAAGTGCATCACAACGCTCGTTTTGAGGATGATTACTGTGCCCTTTAATCCATTTGAAATCCACCTGATGTTTTCGGTAAATTTTAAGGAAACGCATCCATAAATCAGGGTTTTTCTTTCCGACGAAATTTTTCTTTTCCCACCCGAAAACCCAGCCTTTCACAACCGAATCAATCACATATTTGGAATCGGAAGTGACCAAAACGGAAGTTCCCTGTTTTTTTAATTTTTCAAGACCTACAATTACCGCCAATAATTCCATTCGGTTATTGGTAGAGAGTCGGAATCCTTCGTAAAATTCTTTTTTATACGGCGTACCCACCATCTCCATCACCACCCCATAACCGGCAGGACCAGGATTTCCTTTGGATGCGCCATCGGTATAAATATGTACTTCGTAGGATTTCAATAGTTATGCAGTTGTAATAAGTTGCTCGATTACTTTGGGAAAATGTTCGTGTTCCAGTTCGTGGATTTTTTCGGCAATCGCTTCTGGCGTCATACAATCTTCAATATTTACACTTGCCTGAAAAATTATAGCGCCTTCATCGTAATGTTCGTTTACATAATGAATCGAAATCCCGGTTTCTTTCTCTTTATTTTCCAAAACCGCCTTATGAACGTTCATTCCATACATTCCTTTTCCGCCGTATTTTGGCAACAACGCCGGATGTACGTTAATTATCTTATCGGGATAATGCGCAATAATAGTTGCCGGAAACATTAAAAGAAACCCGGCCAACACAATTAAATCCGGTTTCAAATCGTTCAGTTTTTCTAAAACCACACCGTTATTAAGTTCCGTTTTGTCAAATATTACAGTAGAAACATTTTGATTTTCAGCACGTTCCAAAACTTTAGCATGTGGATTGTTAGTCAACACCGCGATTACGTTCCCCTGATTTTTATTTTTGAAGTATTTGATGATATTTTCGGCATTCGAACCCGAACCGGAAGCAAAAATTACTATTCGTTTCATTTATCCTGTAATTTTTATTACGTAGAAAACATCGTTTTCACAGTGCAAAAAAAAGAATAATAAATGATAATAAATAGAAAATGGAAGTCTTTGTAAAATTATTTTTTTAATTTCGTAGTCACATTTAGTAACAAAAATGTTGTTTTAAAATAAAGTTTTTTATTTTTGCCAACAAATTAAATTTTAAAATTAAAGATTATGTCAGACATTGCATCAAGAGTAAAAGCGATTATCGTAGACAAATTAGGTGTTGACGAAAATGAAGTTGTAACAGAAGCAAGCTTCACAAACGACTTAGGAGCTGATTCATTAGACACTGTTGAGCTTATCATGGAGTTCGAAAAAGAATTCGATATTCAAATTCCGGACGACCAAGCTGAAAACATTGCTACTGTTGGTCAAGCTATTTCTTACATCGAAGAAGCTAAAAAATAATAACTACTATACATCCCATGTATTCTCCGGAATGCATGGGTGTTATTATTTTTGCCATTTAGGAAAAAAAACTGATTGGGAGCAATCAAAAAAATACAATCTACTACCCATGTTTCCTTTACAGATTAAAGAAAAGTAACATGGGTATTATTTGTTTAAATACATTGTAAAAAATATATTATGGCATTAAAACGAGTTGTAGTAACAGGTTTAGGCGCTCTTACCCCTATAGGAAATTCCATTGAAGAATACTGGGATGGATTGATTACCGGTAAAAGCGGCGCTGCCCCAATAACATATTACGATACCGAAAAACACAAAACAAAATTCGCTTGTGAAGTGAAAAACTTCAACATCGAAGCGTATATGGATCGTAAAGAGGCTCGTAGATTGGATAAATTTGCGCAATATGCCGTTGCCGCCAGTGACGAAGCCATCAAAGATGCCGGAATTACTGCCGACAACATTGACAAATACCGCGTTGGAGTAATCTGGGGCGCCGGAATCGGTGGCTTAGAAACGTTCCAGGAAGAGGTAATGTATTACGCCAAAGGCGACGGAACGCCAAAATTCAACCCTTTCTTTATCCCAAAAATGATTGCCGATATTGCTCCTGCGCACATTTCCATGCGTAACGGCTTTATGGGACCAAACTATACCACAGTTTCTGCTTGTGCGTCTTCCGCCAATGCTCTGATTGATGCGTTCAACTACATCCGTTTGGGTATGTGCGACGTAATCATTTCCGGAGGATCGGAAGCTGCCGTAACGATTGCCGGTATGGGCGGATTCAACTCCATGCATGCCTTATCCACTCGAAATGACAGTCCGGAAACCGCTTCAAGACCTTTTGATGCTACCCGCGACGGATTCGTTTTAGGGGAAGGTGCTGGTGCTTTGGTATTGGAAGAATACGAACATGCGAAAGCCCGTGGCGCAAAAATTTACTGTGAAGTTGGCGGAGGCGGAATGTCGTCTGATGCGTATCACTTAACCGCTCCGCACCCGGAAGGGATTGGAGTAATTGCGGTGATGAACAACACTTTACGTGATGCCGGAATGAAACCGGAAGAGGTTGATCACATCAACACACACGGAACTTCCACACCATTGGGTGATGTTGCTGAGCTAAAAGCCATCAGTGCTGTTTTTGGCGAACATGCTAAAAACATCAACATCAACTCTACCAAATCCATGACAGGTCACCTGTTGGGTGCTGCCGGAGCTATCGAAGCCATTGCTTCCATTTTAGCAATGAAACACGGTATCGTTCCTCCAACAATCAACCACTCTGTTGTAGATGAGAATATTGATCCAAGCTTGAATTTAACCCTAAACAAACCTCAAAAAAGAGAAGTGAAAGTTGCCATGAGCAATACTTTCGGATTTGGTGGTCACAACGCTTGTGTTTTATTCAAAAAAATAGAAGAGTAATTCTTTGTTATGAGTATCATCAAGAAAATATTTTCAAATTCCCGCTCTCCAGAAGACGGGATTTTTTTTGACGCTATTCAAAAAATATTAGGCTTCAAGCCTCTAAACCTAAACAATTACCGCAAAGCCTTCACCCATCGTTCCATGAATAAAGTGGACGAAAAAGGAAACCCGATCAATTACGAACGATTGGAATTTCTGGGTGATGCAATGTTGGGTTCGGTTATTGCGGCGCATTTGTTTAATGAAGTTCCAACAGGAGACGAGGGCTATCTAACCAAAATGCGTTCGAAAATTGTCAGCCGCGACCATTTGAACGAATTGGGAAAAGACCTGAACCTGATCAAATTTGTCGAGAGTAAGGTTTCAACCCAGCATTTCGGCGAAAACATTCACGGCAACCTGTTTGAAGCTTTAATTGGAGCCATTTACCTCGATCGCGGGTTTGTATACTGCGAGAAATTCATCCACAAAAAGGTGATTTTGCCTTATGTAGACATACCGAAACTGGAAGGAAAGGTGATCAGTTACAAAAGTCTGGTAATCGAATGGTGCCAAAAAGAAAAAAAGGCATTTCATTACGATGTTTTTGAAGACAACGGAAACGAAGGGGTAAAATATTTCGGGGTAAAACTGAAAATCGACAACAAAATAGTAGCACGGGCCAGAGCTACTTCCAAGAAAAAAGCAGAAGAAAAAGCATCACAACGTGCCTATTTTGCTTTTCAGGAAAAAATGAGCCCCAACAACTAACTACGCAACTTGTACTAAATTATAGTTAACAACACTTCAGGGCTGTTTTTTAAAAGCATAATGTACTATATTTACAGTATCTTTTTACAGCACTATGGCTATTCATAAAATTCAGATTGACGATTTTATTTCGATTGATTATCAGCTTGTAGCGGTACACTCTACACTGGAAGATTATCGTTTGGCGTATTTTATCAATCAGAAATTAGCCGTTTCCTTTGAGAAAAGCGAACACGACATCGGCATTCAGATTCCCGAAGGAAAAAGTCATTTTACCCGATTTGTTTTCGATGACGAAGAAAACGAATTGTACTGGAACCTGATTCCCAACAAAACAAAAGTCGTAACCCGACAAACCAAAGCGACTTCGCTTTTCGACGAAACAGAATTGGACATCACCACCAATATTTACCTGCTTCCCGAACTGAAAAAAGTCGATTACATCATTAAAATTGAGAATACCGACGATTTTTTTGACGTTGACCAATTAATTGACGAATTACTCGCGATTAAACAAATTACAACGGCTTATAAAATCGAACAACATACACTAAAATCGAAAAATAATTTAATTTTCTAATACAATGCCAACAAGAAAAAAGACGAAAATTGTAGCGACACTTGGCCCGGCCTGCAGCACTAAAGAAGTGATTAAAGACATGATTGATGCAGGAGTAAACGTTTTTAGAATTAACTTTTCCCATGCCGATTATACCGATGTAAAAGAACGCATCGACATGATTAGAGAACTGAACGACGAATTCGGATACACCACCTCCATTTTAGCCGACCTCCAAGGTCCAAAATTACGGGTAGGCGTTATGAAAGAAGACGTTGTGGTAAGCAAAGGCGATAAAATCACTTTTACCACTGCCGAAGACATTTTAGGCACTGCCGAAAAAGTGTACATGAACTATAAAGAATTTCCGAAGGATGTAAATCCGGGCGAACGCATTTTATTGGACGACGGAAAATTAATTTTCGAAGTACTGAAGACCGACAAAAAAACAGAAGTTGAAGCCGTTGTAGTTCAGGGCGGACCCTTAAAATCCAAAAAAGGTGTCAACCTTCCAAATACAAAGGTTTCCCTTCCGGCATTGACCGAAAAAGACATCCGTGATGCCCTTTTTGCTATTAAAAGCGAAGTCGATTGGATTGCGCTTTCCTTTGTGCGAACTTCCGAAGACTTAAAAGACTTACAGGATTTAATTATGGCCAATTCCAGTCATAAAATTCCGATTATCGCCAAAATTGAAAAACCGGAAGCGGTCGAAAACATTGACAGAATCGTAGCCTATTGCGACGGATTAATGGTAGCCCGTGGCGATTTGGGTGTAGAAATCCCAGCGCAGGAAGTACCATTGATTCAGAAAAAACTGGTGCATCGCGCCAAAACCGCGCGTATTCCGGTAATCATCGCCACACAAATGATGGAAACGATGATTACGAGTTTAACACCAACCCGCGCCGAAGTTAACGACGTGGCCAATTCAGTAATGGACGGAGCCGATGCCGTAATGCTTTCCGGAGAAACTTCTGTGGGGAATTATCCGGTTCAGGTTATTGAAAAAATGACGCAAATTATTGAAGCCGTGGAAGATTCACCGCTAATTCAGGTCCCGCAAAACCAACCGCAAATCAAAACCAACCGTTACATCACCAAAAACATCTGTTACCACGGTGCAACATTGGCCAACGATATCAATGCCAAGGCTATTACTACTTTAACGAACAGTGGTTACACCGCATTTCAGGTTTCCGCTTGGCGACCGCATGCACACGTTTTGGTTTTCACTTCCAACAAACGCATCTTAACACAGTTAAACCTGCTTTGGGGGGTAAACGCCTTCTTCTACGATAAATTTGTAAGTACCGATGACACCATCGACGATATCAACGCAATTTGCAAAGAAAGAGGTTATGTAAAACCAGGAGACATGCTGGTAAACCTTGCCGCCATGCCGGTTACCGCAAAAGGAATGGTAAATACGCTGCGTATTTCCGAAATTGAATAGAAAAATTTATATTTGAGAAACCAAAAAAGACACTTATGAATTCGAACAATCCGTTTTTTAAGAACAAATCTTTTACCAATACAACCCGTTATTCCGGAGAAAACATCAACGAGAATCAAGCGGTTGCCATTGACTACAATGACATGATGACCGTTCAGGGTACCATCAACAAAAGTTTACTGATGTTGGCTTTATTGGTAGCCGGAGCAGCAGTAACCTGGACCATGACCTTCAGCGGATACAATCCGATGGTTCTGACGATTGGTGGCGCCATCATCGGCTTTATTTTGGTACTTGTTGCAGCTTTCAAACCACAATATTCTGCGGCTTTGGCACCGGGTTATGCGGTATTTGAAGGACTTTTCATTGGCGGACTTTCGGCTATTTTCGAATCGATGTACCCGGGATTGGTAATTCAGGCCGTTGGGGCAACTTTCGTAACCTTCATCGTTTGTTTCGGATTGTACAAATACAATGTTGTTAAGGTTACCGAGCGTTTTCGCTCCGTAGTCGTTGCGGCAACGTTGGCCATCGCCAGCTTTTACCTGATTTCCTGGTTGCTTTCATTATTTATAAATTTCCAACCGGTACACCACGGCAACTCGTTAATGAGCATCGGAATCAGTGCTTTCGTAATTGTAGTAGCAGCGATGAATTTATTCCTTGATTTTGATCAGATTGAAAAAGGAGCACAGAGAAGTCTTCCAAAATACATGGAATGGTTTGGCGCCATGGGATTGATGATAACCTTAGTTTGGTTGTACGTAGAATTTTTACGTTTATTGTCCAAACTTTCCAGCAGAGATTAATCTGTATAAAAATATTAATGAAACCGATTTCCGTTTGAAATCGGTTTTTTTATGTCTAAAACTCAAATTTCAATTGCACGACCACCGATTTCTTCATTTCGGTATTCAGGTTGTGCAGTGAAATCCCGAGCAAACGCACCGATTCTTTCATCTTTTCCTGATACAGTAATTCTTTGGCTGTTTCGTGAATCAGGCTTTTATCGGAAATAAAATACGGCAGCGTTTTACTTCTCGTCTGTAGGGTAAAATCGGAATATTTAATTTTCAGCGTAACCGTTTTCCCGGAGATTTTGTGTTTCTGCAACCGTTTGGACAGTTCGGCGGCAATACGCTCCAATCGTTCTTCCATGAAAATTTCCGACGTCAGGTTCGTATTAAACGTATGTTCGGCTGCCACTGATTTGGTAATTCGGTTGGGTTTTACGGCGCTGTTGTGAATTCCACGGACAATCAAATAATAATGCCCGCCGCTTTTTCCGAAATGTTCTTCCAGATATTCGCGGGTACGTTCTTTCAGATCCTTTCCGGTAAAAATCCCGTGCTGGTACATTTTTTCAGCGGTTACTTTCCCGATGCCGTAAAACTTTTTGATGTCCAACGCTTCCAAAAACGGTTCGACCTCATCCGGATTGATGGTTTTCTGTCCGTTGGGTTTGTTGTAGTCCGAGGCCACTTTGGCTACGAATTTATTCACCGAAATACCTGCCGAAGCCGTCAATCCCGTTTCTTCAAAAATACGCTGCCGAATTTCCTGCGCAATCAGCGTTGCACTCGGGTTTCCTTTCTTATTTTGGGTTACATCCAGGTAGGCTTCATCCAGGGAAAGCGGTTCCACCAAATCAGTATAATCGTGAAATATTTTGCGGATTTTATTCGAAATCTCTTTATAACGGTCAAATCGAGGCCGAACAAAAATAATTTCCGGACATAATTTTTTGGCCAGATAACCACTCATCGCACTGCGAACGCCAAATTTTCGGGCTTCATAACTCGCCGCCGAAACCACGCCGCGCACTTCACTTCCGCCCACGGCAACGGGTTTCCCTTTGAGCAACGGATTGTCCATCTGCTCCACCGAAGCATAAAAAGCATCCATATCAACATGGATTATTTTCCTCTGAAGTACCGTTGGTTCCATGTTGTAAATTTATGTATATTCAGTAGAAATTTGGAAACCGATGAAAAAAACAGCACTACTTTTAGGAGCCTCAGGAATAACAGGCAGTTTATTGCTGGAACTGCTGCTTTCCGATTCGGACTATGCGAAAATAAAATTGTTTTCCCGAAAAAATTCAGGTCTGACGCATCCAAAAATAGAAGAACATGTAATTGATCTATTGCATTTGGAAAACCATTCGACTGATTTTACCGGCGATGTTGTTTTTTGCTGTATCGGCACTACCAAAGCCAAAACACCAAACGAAACCGAATACAGAGCTATTGATTACGGCATTCCGGTTGCCGCCGCACAATTGGCAAAACTTAACAACATCCCAACTTTTATAGCCATTTCCGCGTTGGGTGCGACTACGAACAGCCCAGTTTTTTACAATCGGATTAAAGGCGAAATGGAACAAAGCGTCATAGCTTTTGGGATTCCGAGAACCTATCTTTTGGAACCTTCCTTGATTTCAGGCGATCGAAAAGAAGTACGCATTGGCGAAACCATGGCAATATACCTCATGAAAATTATCAACCCGTTATTGTTCGGAACCCTGAAAAAATACCGGAGTATCGCACCGGAGCACATCGCCAAAGTCATGTGGTACCTGTCGAAAAACGAATATCCGAAAACCATTATTCCTTCCGATGTTATTTTCAGCCTGTCGCAATTAGTCTGAAATATTATTTTTTACGGGAAAGAAAAACGCCGTTGGACGCTTTTTGAAATACGTCCAAATGGCTTTGTTCAGAAAATGCACTTCAGAAAACGGAATGTTTCTGGAACGAAACGCCAAGCCTAACGAAAGCGAAAAACTCACGATAAAATTCATAAATCCGATAACCCCAATTCCGAAAATCCCCCAGAAAAGAGTCCAATTATCCACCTTAAAATGGGCGCCGTATAAGCCTAGTGCCAAATTACCGCTCACAAACGTAATGTGTCGGACATCCAAATCCAATCCTAAAAAAATTCCAATGGAAGCGGTACTTCCCATAAAAACCCCAAACCAGGTATTGGACACCACGCCTGCCCAATGGTCTTCAAACCATTGCGCAAGTTGCTTGGTTTTTTTCACGCCGAAACTCTTTTTCAGCAACGGATGCTCCTGAATGCGGTAAAACAATTGATGGTGTTTGTTGCGGTTGGACACACTTCCCGAGATGATACCGGAAAGAAACAGAAAAACACCGGCAATAGACGCATGAAAAATTGCCGGAGAAGCTATCGGACTGATATCAGTTAACAACTTATTCCATTTCGCTTCGGCAATATTGTAATCGAGAGCATAGTCAATTAACCAAATCCCCAATAATGAAACGGGAAAAGCCACAATCACATTCCCCACAAAAGCAATAAACTGCGAACGGAACAATCGGGCAAACAGCTGCGCAAACGAACTGTGCTTTTCGCCATTTTTGTTTTGTTTTTTCATCCCGGTTTCCAGAGCTTTGGTTATCGTTGCCGCCGTCATGGCAGGCTGTTTCGTTGCTAAAGTGAATCCGAGAAGAAATATCGTGACAAAACCTACGGCATAATTCAAACTGTATAAAAAAGCGTGACCGAAATCGCTCGTTTCAATTTTTCCGAGCAATACTTTAATGATACAAAGTACTCCAACTACCGCTCCTGCCCCCATAGCCGCATAAAACATTTTGAAGTATTCTTTCGAAGATTCCGTGATGTAATGTTCACCGGTTTTGGCGGTGTGCTGAGTGATTTCATAAGAAAGCAGCTGCGTACTCTCATTGATGAGTTGCCCCACATTATTCTTATAGCAATTGTATTTGATTACTTTGAGCACCAGTTGAATGCTGTTGCTGATTTTGTCTTCTTCTTTGTTAACGACCAACAACGGGATGAGAATTTTCAAGCGGTACAACTGTTGGCGAATGCGCAACAAACTCTGGTTCACTTTCAAGGAAATTCCGAATTTAGAACTGTTACTGAAAGCCTTATCCACGTATTCTTCACATTGTTTGTGCAAAATCAGGAATTGTTTGTAGCGCAAATCGTCCGAAGTAATAAAATGGTCGCTTTGGTTTCTGATGCGGTCTTCCATCTGCAGAAATTCCTTTTCCATTGCCACGAACGGACTTTCGAAAGCATCGTATTCCGGAACCATTTTAATCACATCAGTTTCCATCGCGCGGCCACTCATTCTCTGGGAAATCAGCTCCATGGCATTAATCAGTTCGGATAAAACCGAAAACTCTTTTACCGAGGTATAAATATCTGAAAACTGCAACATTTCAAACAGGCGCAAAAGTTCTTCATGGGCAATTTTGTTAATCCAAATCGTATCCGAATCAAGGTAAAAAACCTGATTCAGCACGTATTCCAGCGTGTCTTTTTCGGGTTGATACGGCAGTACTTTATCAAACAAACGTTTCTTGACTTCATAAATAAAATCCGAATCGCGCAGAATTCCGGCATCCGAAAGCATCCGGCTGAATTTCCTTTCACTTAGTAATGTTTTCAGGTAATCAATCAGTACGATTTTCAGCTGAGGGTTTTCGGTTAAGAAAAGTAATAGTTTTTCGATGGAAACCGTACTTTCTTTTGGTTTTTCAGGTCGGAAATAGCGCACGAGATCTACCAGAAAATGTAACGTGTCGTCTGAAGTGTATTCTCCTTCGGAAAAGTGTTTGCCGAACAGATTGGCTAACGTAAATTCTGATTTTGTTTTGCTGCTTGGTTTCATCCCTTTCATTTTGGCGTTACTACTTTTGTAAAAATACGATTCATCGGCTATAATTTTCTTAACTTGCTCCCAAAATATGTTAATTTCTTTACAAAATGCAGGAAATAGAACGAAAATTTCTGGTGCTTTCCGATGCTTTCAAGACCGTGGCGGCAACCCAAAACAGAATTGTACAAGGGTATCTCAATTCCGATCCGGAAAGAACCGTGCGCGTGCGAATCAAAGGGAATAAAGGCTTTTTGACCATCAAAGGAAAAGGCAATGCGTCGGGTACCACGCGTTTGGAATGGGAAAAAGAAATTCCGGTTTCGGATGCAGAACTGCTTTTACCGCTTTGTGAAAAAGGGATGATTGACAAAATCCGGTATGAAGTTCCCGTGGGCAAACATGTGTATGAAGTAGATGTTTTTTCGGGTGATAATGAAGGTTTGGTTGTAGCCGAAATTGAACTGAACACTGAAGAGGAATCTTTCGAAAAACCAAACTGGCTGGGAAAAGAAGTTACCGGAGAAGAGCGGTATTACAATGCTTTTTTAAGCAATTCCCCATATAAAAACTGGTAAAATTATTCTTTAATTGTCTCAAGATTTACATTAAGAAACCCGCGTCCTTTAACGTGTGTGATCTCCATGAATGCTTTTTTGGACAAATCGATTTCACGACCTCTGGTGAAAGGTCCGCGGTCGGTAACCGTCACTACCACTGATTTGTTGTTCACCGGATTGGTAACCCGTAATTTGGTCCCGAAAGGTAATTTTTTGTGGGCCGCTGTATATTTCGAATTATCAAAACGCTTGCCGCTTGCGGTTCGTCTTCCGTTAAACCTGTCATGATAATACGAGGCGTGAACGGCTTTTTTATAAGGTCTGTACTTTAAATTAACCTGAACGGAATCTACCGTTAGCGTATCCTGAAGTGATTTTTTGGCTTTATCGCTGCGTATGATTTTTTCGCTGGTAAAACTACTGGCAAAGAATACAAAAATGAAAAGTAATAAAGTTGGGGCAATAATTTTTTTCATGTTTTATTTTTTATGCAATACTGATTAACAAGAAATATGCCATTGAAGAAAAAAGCCCTAAAAAGGGCTTTCTATAAGATTAGAACCAAAGGTTCCACGGAATTCTACTTAATATAAACAGTAACCCTGCCAAATACAGAAATCCTATTTTCTTGAATTTTCCGTTACTACTGTCTTCTTTTTTGTGTTTCGACCAACCGATTGTTATTAAAGCTATCGCCAGTATATTTACCAATGGATGTTCCAATGATGTTAATCGTAATGCCGCATTACTCATATCGCCAAAAGCGGCCATTCCTAATGGGGAAACAAAATAAACCACCAATCCCAAAAGCAATTGAATGTGACAGAAAATCAACGCAAACAAAGAAATTTTTCGGTCTTTGTCTTCGAAAGTTCTTTTAGAAGAAACGCCCATTAAAGCATTGATTACTGCAAATAATAATACCGCTAAAGCCAAATAGGCCACACCGGAATGTGCTTTTTGAATAATATCGTACATGTTTTTCGTTTATTTAGTTTAACAAATATAGCAAATTGGTTTAATTTCTATACTTTTTTCAAATCTTTAATAACCTTAAACGCGCTGTCGATATGATCTTCGCTAACCACTATGGTTACCTCATAATTCGTGGAAATCACCTCATTGATGTTGATTCCTTCCCAGGCCAAACGTTGGAAAATAAAATAAAAAAGTCCGGGTGTTCCCACGTTTTCTTTTGGAAGTTTCACCGTTATGGAGGCCAATTTATCCGTTTTCAAGACCCATTTTTCATCGGCGAAATGTTTTTCAACGATATCACTGATGGATTCACTTACAATTAGATTGGTTTCATTAACGCCGCGGGAAGAAGTATAAAAAACGTCTTTTAACGAACTGATTTCGGTTAGAAAATCCGCCTGACGGTTTAACACTCTTGGATTAATGGTAAAATTATAATTTATTAATGAGGAACGTACTGTAATTTCCCCCATACTCTTCAAAGTCTTCTCAATTTTATGATTGATTCTGAAATCCAATTCTTCAGACAAACGCTTTAACGCCATAACGATTGCTCCTTGTTTCACTTCTTTGTCCATTTCGTGCTCCAGTTCCTGTTGCATGATACGGGCCAATGAGGTTAAATTTACAATTCCGAGCGTTAATCCATTAAGCAAGAAGGGTTTAGATTTTATATAGTTTTCTACTACAGAAGAGATTGTTTTCATAATTAATTGATGATTGCATTAAAAAAATTTGCGAAATTTAGAATTAAAAACAAAGTGTTATAGTTATAACAATGTTAAAAATAATAAAACGCATCTTGTAGATGCTCGATTTTATAAATGGTTGCGTCCTTGGAAACAGCAATTATATCAAAACGCAGGTCTAAATCCAGATTATTCTGTCTAACATATTCATCTACAGCTTTTACCAACAATTTAATTTTTTTTGGATTTACGAAATCCTGTGGGTCGCCAAAATCTATAGAAGAACGGGTTTTTACCTCTACTATTGCGAGAACGGATTCTTTTTTTGCAATAATATCGATTTCAGCTTTCTGGAAAGTCCAATTCCGTTCTACAATTTCATAGCCTTCTTGCTGAAGGAAATCGGCAGCCAAATCTTCTCCGAGTTTGCCTAAATCATTATGTTCCGCCATTATTTTAAGAACTCTAAAACAACTTCTTCGGCATTCACTTCAAACTGTACTTCCTTACCCAAAATCAACGTGCGGTTGTCTTTCTGGTGCCCGGCCGGGAAATAAAAACAAACCGGAAAATGGTATTTTTTTGCAATCTCCATGATAATGCCCACTTCATTTTGCCCGAACGGAATTTCGTTATCGTGCATATCGGTCATGCTTCCCACGATCAAACCTTTCAGATTTTCGAAATAGCCGTTGCGTTTCAGATTTTGCATCATTCGGTCGACGTGGTACAGGTATTCATCCAAATCTTCTATAAACAATATTTTTCCTTTTGTATTCAAGGACGATTTCGAACCCAGCAAACTGTATAAAATCGAAAGGTTTCCGCCCACCAATTGTCCTTTGGCCTTGCCTTGAATTTCATATCCTTTTGCAGGAACTGAATATTTAACTTCTTCGCCAAAAAGTGCTTTACGCAAGGTTTTTTTCACTTCATCCGGTGCTTTTGGAACCGTAAACGGCATAATGGAATGCAGGGAAGCGATTCCTAAAGTATTCAAATGGCTGTGCAAAACGGTAACATCGCTGAAACCCATGATCCATTTCGGATGCTTTTTGAATTTGGTAAAATCCAGACTATCGATAATGCGTACCGTTCCGTATCCGCCACGGGCGCACCAAATCGCTTTGATGTTGTCGTCGTCTAACATTTCCTGTAAATCGGCGGCACGCTCCGTATCGGTTCCACCCAGCTGACAACTGTCCAAACCGATGGTTTTGCCTAACTTTACTTCTAATCCCCAGGATTGTAATAAATCGATGGCCGGTTGAGCTTCTTCCGGAGAAAATTTTCGGGCAGTGCACACTAAGGCAACGGTATCGCCTTTTTTAAGATAAGGTGGAATTTTCATACGTTTTTGAGAATATACTTCAAAGCTAAATATAAATAAAATAGCTGCAAACAATATTTTAAAAAATACGTTTTTCATAAATTCGGAATTTTATTTCAAAACCCTTTGTCGTAAAACGGCTATTTTTAGCTCTTTTAAAGGTAGCAACTTTAAATTAACTTTTTGTATAATATTTTAAAAGAAGTAATTCCTATTTTTGAAAAAACAAAAATTCATGAAAATCACTTCATTGTTATTCATAACTACCGTATTAGCGGTTTCCTGCCAGAAAGAAGAGAAAGCTTCCGACAAAATTAGTGCTAAAGCTTCCGACAGTCTGACCGTCCTGAAAGCTGAGGAAGCCAAAATGATAAATACTCCTGTTGCCGCACAAAGCCAACAGATTATGGCTACAACCAATCCGGCAAACACGGCCGCGGTTCCGGAAACAAAACCCGGCATGAATCCTCCTCACGGACAACCCGGACACCGTTGCGATATTCAGGTAGGGGCGCCCTTAAACGGGAGTGCTCCGGCAGCAAAACCGGCAGCAACAACTCCAAACCAAACCAACAAAACCTTTACCGTTACACCGTCTGGGAATGCCACGGTTACCAAAATAGAAAGTTCCGACATTAAAACGGAAGCTCCTAAACCTGTTGCTCAGACCACTTTACCGGGAATGGAAGGAAAACCCAATCCTGCGCACGGAGAAACAGGCCACCGTTGTGATATTCCGGTAGGTGTAAATCTTCCGTAAAACCTCAAACCACCCCGAAAAGGTGGTTTTTTTATGCTTTTGACTGCCGATTATAGGCTTCCGATTATGAAAACTAGCATTTTGTTATGTATTTTTGCAGACTATAATAAGTTTATACGAAAATGATACAAGATCCTAAAAGATATACGATTACTGCCGCGTTGCCTTACACTAACGGCCCAATTCACATCGGACATTTGGCTGGTGTTTATGTGCCTTCCGATATTTATGCCCGTTTCCTTCGCCTTCAGGGTAGAGACGTAGCCTTCATCTGCGGAAGCGACGAACACGGTGTAGCGATTTCCATGAAGGCCAAAAAAGAAGGAATCACTCCGCAACAGGTAATCGACAAATACGACGGTATCATTCGTAAATCATTTTTGGATTTCGGAATTTCGTTTGACAATTATTCACGAACTTCATCAGAAATTCATCATAAAACCGCTTCGGAATTTTTCAGAAAATTATACGACGACGGTAAATTCATCGAAGAAACCACCGAGCAATTGTACGACGAAAAAGCCAATCAGTTTTTGGCCGATCGTTTCGTAACCGGAACCTGTCCGAAATGCGGAAATGAAGAAGCATATGGCGATCAGTGCGAAAAATGCGGTTCGTCTTTAAATGCGACCGACTTAATCAATCCGAAATCAACCATCACAGGAACAAAACCCATTTTAAAATCAACCAACCACTGGTTTTTACCTTTAAACGAATATTCTGATTTCTTGCAAAAATGGATTATTGATGGACATAAAAACGACTGGAAACCAAATGTATACGGTCAGGTTAAATCCTGGATTGACGGTGGATTAGAGCCACGTGCCGTAACCCGCGATTTGGATTGGGGAATCGATGTGCCCGTGGAAGGTGCCGAAGGCAAAAAACTCTACGTTTGGTTTGATGCGCCCATCGGATACATTTCGTCTACCAAAGAATGGGCAGCCAGAGAAGGAAAAGACTGGGAACCGTATTGGAAATCAGAAGATACGAAACTGGTACATTTCATCGGAAAAGACAATATCGTTTTCCATTGCGTGATTTTCCCTGCGATGTTAAAAGCGGAAGGAAGTTACATTTTACCGGACAATGTTCCTGCCAACGAATTCCTGAATTTAGAAGGCAACAAACTGTCAACTTCCAAAAACTGGGCGGTTTGGTTGCACGAATACTTATTGGATTTCCCTGAAAAACAAGACGTATTGCGTTACGCTTTAACGGCAAATGCACCGGAAACCAAAGACAACGACTTTACCTGGAAAGATTTTCAGGCAAGAAACAATAACGAATTGGTAGCCATCTTCGGAAATTTCATTAACCGAGTAGTGGTGCTTAACCAACAAATATTACAACGGCATTATTCCGCAACCGAATGCCTTATCAGAAGTGGACCAAGCAACACTGACCGAATTAAAAGCGTACCCTGCGGTAATTGCTTCTTCTGTGGAAAGATACCGTTTCAGAGAAGCCTTAGGCGAACTGATGAACGTAGCGCGTTTAGGGAACAAATATTTAGCCGACGAAGAGCCTTGGAAAATCGTAAAAGAAAATCCGGAGCGCGTTCAAACCCAAATGTATGTGGCCTTGCAGATTGCTGCGGCATTGAGTGTTTTGGCGGAACCTTTTTTACCGTTCACGGCAGCAAAACTGAAAAAGATTCTGAATTCAGAAAATAACTTCGGTTGGAACGAAATTTGCAACCACATCCGATTTACTTCCGGCAGGACATCAAATTGGAGAAGCCGAATTGTTATTCGCAAAAATAGAAGACGAAGAAATTCAAAAACAAATCGACAAATTGGAAGCAACTAAAGTGGCGAACAAAGCCGAAAACGCGAAAGCCGAACCGCAAAAAGAGATCATCACATTCGAAGATTTTGCCAAAGTGGATTTGCGCATCGGAACCATTATCGAAGCCGAAAAAATGCCAAAAGCCAACAAACTATTGGTATTAAAAGTAGACACCGGAATCGACGTTCGCACGATTGTTTCGGGAATTGCCGAGCATTTCACTCCGGAAGAAGTGATCGGAAAACGGGTTACGGTTTTGGTGAATTTAGCACCAAGAGCGTTACGTGGCGTGGAAAGCGAAGGTATGTTGTTATTAACCAACACTGCGGAAGGCAAACTAGTTTTCGTAAATCCGGATTCAGAAGGCGTAATTAATGGCGCGATGATTAGTTAATCGATCATTTTGTAATTTTAAAACCCAAACAAATGAAAAATTTCATCAGCAAACTGCCCAAAGCAGAATTGCACTTACATATTGAAGGCTCGTTTGAACCCGAATTGATGTTCGCCTTAGCGCAACGCAATCAGGTTGAAATTCCGTATAAAACCATCGAAGAAGTTAAGGAAGCTTATAAATTTTCGTGTTTGCAGGATTTCCTCAACATTTATTACGCCGGAGCAAGCGTACTGATTAAAGAAGAAGATTTCTACGACCTTACGATGGCCTATCTGACCAAATGCAACGAAGAACATATTTTCCATACCGAAATCATGTTCGACCCTCAAACACATACCCAACGCGGCGTGGCGTTTGAAACGGTTATCAACGGTATTCAACGTGCCAGGGAAGAAGCCAAAGAAAAATGGGGCATTTCCAGTTTACTGATTATGAGTTACCTGAGACATCTTTCAGAAGAAGACGCTTTTGAAACGCTGAATCAATCCTTGCCCTACAAACACCTGATTAAAGCGGTTGGACTGGACTCGTCCGAAAACGGCAATCCGCCTTCCAAATTTTACAAGGTTTTTGAAGCTTCCGCAAAAGAAGGTTACACCTTGCTGGCACACGCCGGAGAAGAAGGACCTGCCGATTACGTTTGGGAAGCCATTGACGGATTGAAAATCGAACGAATTGATCACGGAAACAACTGCTTAACCGACGAAAATCTGGTATTGGAAATCATCAAAAGAGACATGGCATTAACGGTTTGTCCGCTTTCCAATTTAGAACTTCAAGTTGTAAAAGACTTAAAAGAACATCCTTTAAAAATCATGATTAACAAAGGAATTAAAGCGACAGTAAACTCTGATGATCCTGCCTATTTCGGCGGATACCTCAACCAGAATTTCATCGCCATTCAGGAAGCTTTGGAACTAACCAAAGAGGAATTGGTGATTTTAGCGAAAAATTCGTTTCAATATTCCTTATTGGAAGAAGACCGAAAAAAAGAACTTTTGCATTTGGTAGAACAATATGCTTTAAACAATTAGACCATGGATTTGAAAATAATCGCTTTTGACGCCGACGATACGTTATTCATTAACGAACCCTATTTCGAGGAAACCGAAAAGAAGTTTTGCGGACTGATGAGCGATTACCTTTCTTTTCAAGGTTTGTCACAGGAATTACTCAAAACACAGGTTGATAATTTACCGCTGTATGGTTATGGCATCAAAGGCTATGTCCTTTCGATGATTGAAACTGCCATAAAAGTTTCCAACGGCACCATTAGCGCAAAAGGCATTCAGAAAATCACCGACTTAGGAAAAGAACTGATTCAGAAACCCATCGAATTACTGGATGGTGTCGAAGAAACGCTCGAAGCCCTTCACGGCAAATACAAATTGGTGGTCGCCACTAAAGGCGATTTGAAGGACCAACAACGCAAACTGCACGATTCGGGTTTGGGACATTATTTTCATCATATAGAAGTGATGGCAGACAAACAGGAAGTGAATTACGAAAAACTGTTAGGCCGTTTGGAAATCCAAGCCGAAGAATTTTTCATGATTGGAAATTCGTTAAAATCCGATGTCCTTCCGGTTTTAAACATTGGCGGTTATGCGGTTCACGTACCGTTCCATACCACTTGGGCCCATGAGAAAATTGATCACGAAATCGTACATCCGAAATTCACCTCCGTTGCTAAAATTACTGACATTTTACCACTGCTTTTAAAGTGAAACATAAATTAGACATAGCCAACTGGAACCGAAAAACACACTTTGAATTTTTCAGCAAATTCGAAGAACCTTTTTTCGGCATTACCGTAACTGTGGATTGTACCAAAGCGTATGAAACGGCAAAACAAAACGGAATTTCTTTTTTTATCTTTTATC
The DNA here is from genome assembly GCA_963812405.1 of uncultured Flavobacteriaceae bacterium. Taxonomy (GTDB): domain Bacteria; phylum Bacteroidota; class Bacteroidia; order Flavobacteriales; family Flavobacteriaceae; genus Flavobacterium. The sequence goes on from CAWEUV010000002.1 coordinate 832,415, forward strand.
TGCACAAAACATTAGCAGCCGTAAATGCCATTGAAAACTTCCGCTACCGGATTATTGAAGACGAGATTATTGTATACGACAAAATCAACGCTTCACCAACCATCATGAGGGACGACACCACTTTTGGATTCGCCTTGGTTGAATATTTTGATGACCTGACTCTTTTCAACGAAAAAGCAATGCTTGAAATTGAAAGGGTACGCAATACCAGTGGTTTACTCACCCGCGATTTCAGCGGCGAGTACAATCTGATCCATTTTTCCTCCATTCCCTGGATTAATTTTACTTCGATTTCCCATTCGAGAAGCTTCACGTTTCCCGACAGTTGTCCAAAAGTTTCTTTCGGAAAAATGACGAAAGAAAACGGTAAAAAAACCATGTCAATGTCGGTTCACGTACACCACGGATTAATGGACGGCTACCATGTAAGTCTTTTTATCGACGAATTCCAAAAGCAAATGGATTCTTAAAATGTTTCCGATAGCTTTTCATCCTATTTACAAACATCCTTTACCGGAAGGTCACCGCTTCCCGATGCTGAAATACGAATTGCTGCCACAACAACTGTTGCACGAAGGCACCGTTTCACCAAATGCTTTTTTCGAACCCGGTTTACCCGACCTGCAACACATATTAGCCGTTCACAAAAAAGAGTATGTAGAGGCTTTACTCAACCTGACTTTGGATGCGCGGGCCGTTAGGAAAATCGGGTTTCCGTTATCCGCAGAATTAATCGAACGAGAATTGCGATTGGCAGAAGGAACACGGTTAGGTGCCGAAAAAGCCCTGCAAACCGGAATCGCTTTCAACATAGCCGGCGGAACGCATCACGCCTACTCTGATCACGGAGAAGCCTTCTGTCTACTAAATGACCAAGCCATTGGCGCCCAATATTTATTGAATAAAAAGTTAGTCAAAAAAATTCTGATTGTCGATTTGGACGTACACCAAGGCAACGGTACCGCTGAAATATTCCAGCACAACGATACCGTTTTTACCTTTTCGATGCACGGGAAATCGAATTATCCGTTCAAAAAAGAAACTTCCGATTTAGACATTGCATTGCACGACCATACTGACGACTCAAAATTCCTTGAGATTTTACAAAACACGTTACCGTACCTCATCGAAACCCAAAAACCGGATTTTATTTTTTATCTGAGCGGAGTGGATATTCTCGCTTCGGATAAACTGGGAAAACTCGGCTGTACCTTGGAAGGTTGTAAAAAACGCGATGAAATCGTATTCGGGCTTTGCCGGAAACATGAAATTCCGGTTCAGGTGAGTATGGGCGGCGGGTATTCACCAGACATTAAAACTATTATTGAAGCCCACGCAAACACCTATCGCTTAGCGAGTACCTTATATCTTTAAATAAAACCACCGACAAAAGCCGATGGTTTTCTAATTGACAGGCTTCCAACTAAACCGCATTCAAAACGGAAATAATTTCTTCGCCGTATTTCGCTGTCTTTTTGTCTCCAAACCCTTTTATCCTTTTAAGTCCTTCTACATTCTTGGGATGGTGGAAAGCAATATTAATCAGTGCTGAATTATGACAAACTACAAATTTCGGCACATTTAATGTTTCGGCTTTTTCAGTGCGCCATTGTTTCAAACATTCAAAAACGTATTGAGCGCCGGGCGTTAAATCAGCTACTTGAATCGAAATCTTTTTTTCCTGTTCCTCCTTAGGTAATTCATAATGGAGTAAAACCGACCAATACTGAGTCTCATCCGATGCCACAAATTGCGTTGATGATTTTACAAACGTAACCTGTTGCAAGAAATCGTTCAATTTCTTTTGATCAGATCCTAAATGTTCCGATGCGATTCGAATCGTAAATACCTGAATGTTCATTCTTCACTATTTACCTAAAAGCAAAACCTCATTAGCTACAATTTCTGTAATATATTTTTTATTCCCTTCTTTGTCATCATAGCTGCGGTGCGTTAGTTTTCCTTCAATTCCGATTTCTTTTCCTTTAATTACGAATTTTTCAATCAATTCAGCCGTTTTTCCCCAAGCGACAACACGATGCCATTCTGTTTGCTCGACTTTATCACCCTTCTCGTTATAGTAATAGTCATTTGTTGCGATGGTGATGTTTGCAAATTTTCGGTCCCCGTTAACTGTTTTTACTTCAGGCTCCTGCCCTACGTGTCCGATTAATTGTACTCTGTTTTTCATGGCGTTTAAAATTTAAATGTTACTGTTAAAATGATTTTGTTCGTGTCGATAGTTGTTTGATTTCGACAGGGCAAAGATGTAACGGTTGCTAAAAATTAATCGGTAGTCAGTCGTTTACATTCGATTGTAAACATTTGTTGTCGTTTGTATTCAGGAATTTTCTTATATTTGAATATTGAATGCCTTAAAAACCAATAAAATATAAAAGCCATGAAAAAAAACATTGACATTGAACAACTCAAATTCCCTATTGGCCGTTTCGTTTGTCCACCAGAAATTAACGCCGAAAATCTTGAAGACTGGAAAACAACCCTAAAAGCATTCCCAAATGAACTGAAAACCGTAACCGAAAACCTATCGGTAACAGAACTCAACTGGACTTATCGCCCCGAAGGCTGGAAAATCAAACAAGTGATTCATCATTTGGCCGACAGTCACATGAATGCTCTCATCCGTATCAAACTTACCTTAACCGAAGACGCACCCGTGATTCGCCCCTACGAAGAAGCCTTATGGGCCGAACTCTCGGACAGATTTGACAACAACATCCATTCGTCTTTAAAAATAATTGAAGGAGTACACGAACGTTGGTCCCTTTTATTAGAAAATTTATCTGAAAATGACTGGAACAAAATGTATTTTCATCCGGAACATCAGCGTTTGTTTTCCATAAAAGAAGCGCTCGGCATTTACGACTGGCATTGCCGGCATCATCTGGCGCATATCGAACAGGCAATATGGCATCAAGGAACCTTTAATTGATACAATATGAAAACCTGTTTGGAATGCAACGATACCATTGTGGGACGTGAAGACAAGAAATTTTGCGGCGACAGTTGCAGGAATTCTTACAACAATAAGATAAATAAGGACAGTACGAATCATATGCGCAACATAAATAACAAATTACGAAAAAATTACCGTATTTTGTCGGCACTTAATCCGGAAGGCAAATCAAAAACTACACGATCCAAATTATTAGGGAAAGGTTTTGATTTTGAATTTTTCACTTCCATATACCAAACCAAAAACGGAAATACTTATTATTTCCTTTACGATTTAGGCTATATGGCAGTAGAAAACGACGGATTTATACTGGTGAAAAAAGATCCATAAATAGTGAACAGATATGATACGATTCTATCCTAATGAAGAGTTTAAAGAAATTATTTTAGAAACCAAGCATAGAGTCCGATATGCCCTTTCAAATTACGGTCGACTTGTAAGTTATACCGATGACGTAAAAGACGGAACCTTACTAAAAGGCACATTAACTGACGGATATCGAACGCTGAGGCTTTGTTTTCAGAAAAACAACAAAAGAACCCAAAAAGCCATTCTGCTCTATAAACTGGTTGCTGAATTTTTCATACCCAAGACCTCCGAGGACCAACAGTATGTGATTCATCTCGATCGTAAAAGAGATAACGACCATGTTAAAAATCTGAAATGGGTAAACTATGAAGAAAAAATGGCGCATTACAGAAGTAGTCCTGCAGTAATTGCGGCCAAAAAAAAATTAATCGAGCACAACATCAAAGCTAACGGGTCTAAACTGACGGAAACGAAAGTCATGCGCTTGAAAAAAATACTGTTGGATCCCAACCGAAAAACCCGAATGAAAATCCTCGCCAAGCAGTTTGGCGTAAGTGAAATGCAACTCTACCGCATAAAATCGGGTGAGAATTGGGGGCATATTAAAGTAAATGTTACTCCAAAAGATGAAACAAAATAAACCACAGATTTCCATATTGGGATGTGGGTGGTTAGGTTTTCCATTAGCAGAAAAAATGCTTTCGGAAGGATATTCCGTGAAGGGCTCCACTACTTCTGGAGAGAAAATCTCAGTTCTTCTTACCAATGGAATTGCGCCGTATCAAATTGCATTGTCTGAAGACGGTATTCAAGGTCCGATGACCAATTTTCTGGAACATTCCGAAATTTTAATTATCGATATTCCGCCGGGTTTACGAAAAGCGACGCTTCCGGTTTCGGTAAAAACGTTTGTTGCCAAAATTGAAAAACTGTTTCCGTACATTGCACAATCTTCGATAAAAAAAGTGCTTTTTGTAAGTTCCACTTCGGTCTACGCCGATGAAAACGGGTTGGTAACCGAAGACGCCTTTCCGAATCCGGATACCGAAAGCGGAAGACAGTTAGCGGAAGTAGAACTGTTGTTGCGAAACAATCCGAATTTTGAAACCACAATTGTTCGTTTTGGCGGACTCATCGGCGAAGACCGGCATCCGATAAAAATGCTCGCCGGAAGGGAAAACCTGGACAATCCGGATGCTCCCGTTAATCTGATCCATCAGAAAGACTGCATCGGAATCATGCTGCGAATCATTGAAAATGAAGTTTGGAACGAAACTTTCAATGCGGTTACCCCGTATCATCCGACACGAAAAGACTATTATCACAAAAAAGCGCAAGAAATGAATTTGGCAATCCCTAAATTTGCCTCGGACAAACCTTCAACAGAAAAACGCATCAGCAGTGCAAAAATCGAAAAGGTTTTGGACTATACTTTCATTGTAAATCCGCTTTAAATTGGCAAAAATCACAAACCTACACCAATCCGCAAAAAGCCGTTTAGCCGCCATCGGGTTACCCATGCTCGCCTTAATTTGGGTCAGCTTTTTTTGGGGTACGACCTGGCTGGCTTCCAAAGAAGGGGTAAAACACATGCCGGCATTACAATTGGCGGCCATCCGACAGTTTTTAGGTGCGGCCATCTACATTTCGTTTTTCCTGTATAAAAAAACGCCTTGGCCCAAAGGCAAACAATGGAAAACGATTGTTATCTTAAGCATCCTCAACTTTGTGCTGAGTAACGGACTGAGTACTTGGGGCGTAAAATACATTTCCAGTGGTTTGGGTGCTATTATCGGAGCCGTTTTCCCGTTGTGGATTGTAATTATCAGTTTATTTCAGGGTGAAAAACCATCGAAATGGTCTATTGTGGGACTAATGGTGAGCTTTGGTGGCGTGTGTCTGATTTTTTACGATTATTTAGCCGACTTGCTCAAACCCGACTTTAGATTCGGAATCGTTTTATCGGTATTGGCCACCTTAACCTGGGCGTTTGGAAGCATGTATACCAAGAAAAAAGCCGCCAGTTTTAATCCGTATTTCAGTTTGGGACTGCAAATGTTATTATCGAGCATTTTACTGTTTGCCTACACCGGAGCCACAGGAACTTCGATAAATGTAATGGAGATTCCGGCCGCTTCCTGGTGGTCGATTGCCTATCTGGTAATTTTCGGTTCGGTATTTACGTTTATTGCTTTTATTTATGCCCTGCAACATCTTCCGGCGGAAGTAAGCAGCGTTTATGCTTATATCAATCCGATTGTTGCGGTTATTTTAGGTTCGTTTATTTTTGATGAACCGCTTACCTTTATGATTGGCATTGGCGGAACCGTAACGCTATTCGGTTTGTATCTGGTGAACCGAAACATACGAAAGAAATAAAAAAAAATCCCAAACTCGCGTTTGGGATTTTTTATTTAGAAACAGATTACCAAATCTTCACTCGGTTTTCCGGTTTAACGTATAATTTTTGTCCTTCGGTAATATCAAATGCCTGATAAAACGCATCTACATTTTGCAACGGCACGAATGCACGATACATTCCCGGTGAATGCGGATCGGTTTTCACTTGATTTTTGATGGCTTCATCTCTCATTTTTGAACGCCAAATCGTCGCCCAAGAGATAAAGAAACGCTGTTCCGGAGTATACCCGTCAATTAAAGCGGTTTTCCCGGATTTTTTCAATGCGATTTGCAAACCGTCATAAGCGGCGTTTACCCCACCTAAGTCACCAATGTTTTCTCCTAAGGTAAATTTACCGTCTACAAAAGTTCCCGGAAGTGGTTCCAATGCGCTGTACTGCGCCGCCAAAGCACCTCCAAGTCCGGTAAACTGTTTCAAGTCGTCTTCCGTCCACCAGTTTACAAGGTTTCCGTCTGCATTGTATCGCGATCCGGAATCGTCGAAACCATGAGAGATTTCATGTCCGATTACTGCTCCGATTCCGCCATAATTTACCGCGTCATCTGCTTTATAATCATAGAATGGCGGCTGCAAAATAGCTGCAGGGAAAACAATCTCATTATAAGACGGATTGTAATACGCATTTACGGTTTGTGGTGACATTCCCCATTCGGTTTTGTCTACCGGTTTCTTTAAATCCGCAATATTTTCGGCAAAGCCCCAACGCGCCACATTTTTCATATTATCGAAATAGTTTCCGCCTTGCTCCACGCCTTTAATTTCCAATTGCGAGTAATCTTTCCATTTGTCCGGATAACCGATTTTTACAGTTGATTTTCGTAATTTTTCAATAGCGCCTTTACGCGTTGCCGGTGTCATCCAAGGCAAATTATTGATACGGTTTTCGAACGCTAAAAATACGTTATCAATCATTGCTTTCGCTTTCGCTTTCGCTTCGGCAGGGAATTTTTGTGCTACATATAATTTCCCTAAAGCCTCTCCCACAGTTCCGTTTACAACCTGTAATGCTCTTTCTTCACGCGGACGTTGTTTTAAAGCACCGGTTAATGTTTTACTGTAAAACTCCCAGTTAGCCGTTTCAATATCGGTGGTTAAAACACCTGTAGATTTGTTGATTAACGTCCAACGCATGTAGGCTTTCCAGTCTTCTACTTTATTGGCTTTGAAAATATCCTCCAGAGCAGTCATGTATTTTGGCTGTGATACGATTAAAGAATCGATTTTACCGATACCAACACCTTCAATATAACCGTTCCAATTTACAGATGGTGTCAATTTTTGCAAATCTGCCACAGTCATCGGGTTGTAGGTTTTTCTACGGTCGCGACGCTCCACTCTGTCTAATCTTGGTCGTGCCATTTCAGTCTCCAATGCCAAAACCTTTTCGGCTTGGATTTTTGCATCTGCAGGTTTGATTCCCAAGAATTGAAGCATTCGCGCTACATGAAGTACATATTTTTCACGTTTTTCTTTCGAATCTTTATCATCGGAAACATAATAATCCCTGTCTGGTAAACCCAAACTTCCCAAGCCAAGATACACTACATTTCGGTTACTGTTTTTAGCATCGGCACCCACGCCGATTCCGTAAAACCCTAAACCGCCCTGAGGTTCCATTTCGATAAGCAACTTGTTTACATCGGCGATGGTTTTTACCGCGTTGATTTTTGCCAAGTAGGGTTTTAAAGGCGTAATTCCGATTTTATTTCTGAAAATAGTATCCATGTAGGTTTTATACACGTTTACCGCTTTGGCCTGATCGGATTTTGGATCCAGTTTTTTGTCGGCTGCCGCTGTTTTCAAAATGGCTAATGCATCTTTGTCGGTGTTCTGACGCAGTTCGTCAAAGCTTCCCCAACGGGTTTTATCGGCCGGAATTTGTGTTTTATCAAACCAGCTTCCGTTCACATATCGGAAGAAATCATCTCCCGGTTTTACCGATTTGTCCATCAAATCCAAGTCGATTCCCGGATTTTTAGGTTTTGCCTGTTGTGCCGTAGCATCCAAGCTAAGAAGTGAAAAAACCGCAAGCGAACCTGCCGCGACAATATTTTTCTTCATAGGATTAATTTTTGATTATACGTTTCACTACACTTTGTTCTTCTGAAGCAATTTTAACGAAATAAATTCCCGTTGCAACATTGCTAAGATTTAATGAGTAGTTAGAATCTGATATTGTTACATTTTCTTCTGTTAAAATTACTTTTCCGGACAAATCGTAAACCGTAATGGTTTCCGGCGTGAACGTTCCTAAAGCAATATTAAAAATACCCGTCGACGGATTTGGATATACTGCAATGTTGTTCAGCTCGAAATTTTGGTTGGCAAGCGTTCCTTCAATAACAAAATCATCAATAACAACCCCTAATTGGTTGGCAGATTCATCCGAATGGAATACGATTCTGAAAATAACATTTGTTTGACTGTTAAGCGCATTTAACGGGTAGAAATACGATTTCAGTGTGGTGTCTGTGCCCGTCCATTGCGCGCCTGGACAATTGTAGCAATCGTTTCCTGTTGTAGCGGAAGTACGGTTACTGTTGTACCAATTGGCGCCTTGGGTTCCCAAAACGTTCCAAGTCTGACCGAAATTTGTGGTATATTGTACGTAAGCCACATCCCAATCCTGCTCCAAATCAAATTTCATTTTGAAACGGATTACCGGATTGGTTACATTGGAAAGGTTATAACACTGCGACACCAAATACGACTTGGTCATGTCAGGATAGTTACCGGACAGGTTTGTAGTATAAACATTATTGGTTGCTCCTCCCGACATCGTCCCCGCTGATCGGATGCCTCGCTGCCATTGGGAAACAGCAGCACCGTCATTATACGTTAACAGAGCAGCACCAGCAGTTTCAAAAGTATTGACAACTCCTATTGTTCCGGCATCATTCACATAGAATGGGATATTGGATTGGTTGTTATCAGAATAAGCGTCATTTGTAGTAGTGGTAACAACATTTAAAGTATACACACCTCTTGCCGTCGATATTTGAGGCAGGTCAATAATCTGATTTGCTGTTGGAGTAATCGTACCGTTCCAAACATAATTAAGCGGAGTACCATTGTACTGATAATTTACCGAAACGGAATTTATCGGATTGAGTCCGTTATTTTTAACCGTTACCTGAGGAATGAAACTTCCGCAGTTAATTGCCGAGGAAGGATTGTTAACCGAAACTAATTTCACGTCTGTTAGCGGTACTTCAACAGGAATGGATGTTTGCCATATTCCTCTTCCGTAAGTAGCTGCGGTAATTTTTGAATCTTCCAGATTGATTTCCAGATCCGTAACACTCACATTAGGTAAATCGGTATCGAAAGCTTCCCATTGCGTCATCGAATCGTCTCTGTAATAAACCCCTAAACTTGTTCCCAGATACAACGGGTTTAAGGTATTTCTTCCCTGGTGTCGGATTACGTTTTTTCCAATTGAAGGTAGACCTGTTGAAAAAGAGGTAAACGCGGTTCCGCCGTTGGTTGATTTTAATGCCTGACCAGCGGTTCCGGAAGTCGTGATATAAATAGTATTACTGTCTGTTGAATGCACACATACCGAAGTAATGTTGGATGATGCCGAATAAGCCAATGTAAAGGTAATTCCTTTATCGGTGCTTTTATACAAGCCTGTTCCATTAACAACATACATATTGTTATCGTTACTTGGATCTACGGCAATTAATTCTAAATTTCCGGTCCCTATGCTACTGCTGTTTTGCTGTACCCAAGCGGAACCGACCAATTTATACAATCCTGCGAAACCGGAAAACAATTCACCGGCACCATTTGCTGTTAAAGGTGTAACCCAGTTTCCGTCTACACCGCCGGGTGATCCCACCGAAGAACCCAAAGTGTTTCCGGCATCGGTACTCATGTACAGACTGCTTCCGTTTTGAATGAATCCGTAGTATTTATCGCTGTTGTTCGGATCGATGGCCGTATCCATACCGTCAGCCCCATAGAAATTTTTCCATTGGTTTCCACTGTAAGCATGACCTCCGTTATCTTGAAGTCCGCCCACCATTTTATTGGCCGATTGTTTTGAAACCGCAATTTTATAAAACTGACTGATTTGCAATCCACCTGTTAGATCAGTGAAATTTGTACCCCCATTTGTCGAAACATAGACCCCTCCATCAGTGCCGGCAAATAACTTTCCACCATAAAAACGCAGAAAATGAATATCGGCATGAGTGTAGGAAGCTGCCGTTGGAGAGCTCCAGTTGTTTACTTTTGTCACGGCTGCACCGCCATTGATTGATTTCCAAACATTTAGACATCCGGTATAAATTTCATCGGCATTGGTATCCGATACCGCCAGAGCCATGTCGTACCATGCCTGAGAGGATTCAAAAATATCAGTAGTTCCGGAAGTTTTCGTCCAATTTGTTCCGCCGTTTGTTGATCTGTAAATGCCCTGAAAAGCATTGCCTGTAGTAGCGCTTAAAATGTAAACATAGTTAGCATTGGCCGGTGTTACGTCTAAAAGGAATCGTCCTGACGACAAAGGTAATCCGGTGGTTACTCCTGTAAAAGTATCGCCTGCATTAGTAGAACGGTAAAATCGGTTTGACGTAACGGCATACACTGTATTCGAATCACCCGGTTTCACGCGAATCGAACCTTGAGAAAAATCTCCAGTCTGTTCGTTGGTCCAAGTGGTTCCCCCATCAGTTGTTCTGTACAAGCCGACACTCGTGGCTACCCATAACATATTGGGATCATTGGGATTCATAATTAAATCGCCGGCCAAAGTCGTGGTGTTGGCAAAAGTCAATCCCGTAGTATTCCAGGTTAACCCGCCATCGGTAGACTTAAGTACCCCAATGGAATACGTATCCGATGCGTCTCGGTCTCCCGTAGCGATGTAAATTATATTTGAATTGGTATGATCTACCGCAATCCCTGAAACCCCAATTTGAGGTAATTCATCCGACAAAGGCGTCCAGGAAGAACCGTTATTGGTAGATTTCCAAATTCCGCCTGCCGGCGCACCTATATATAAGGTACTGGGATTTGTAGGATCTACGTAAACAAAATTAACCCTTCCCTGACCGGAAGACCAAGAGCCGGTGTTAACGTGGGTAAACGGTCCGATTGGCGTCCAATTGCTTACCGGCAAACTTCTTCCGGTCGTTCCGTTATTTGCAGCCTTCTGATTTTTTTTCTGGTTAAGTGCCAACCACATCTGATCCGGAGAAATTAAAGTCCCGTCGGCATTGGTTTTATTACGCCAGTGGTTTTCCCAACGCATAAACGGTTTGTAACCGCTTCCTTTTTTATTTCGGTCGTGGTTTTTCCAATATTCATTGAAGTCAGCGACAATTTCATCAATAGACCGCTCTTTCTTGTTTTCCGATGCACTACCCTGCATCCAAGGTGCCGATCGGTTAAATTGCGAATATCCCAACAGGGAACACAATAACGTTAATACTAAGTAAGTTTTTTTCATTTTTAGTTAAGTTTTGTCAAATTTATAAAGTTTTGTTAGAAAACCTATTATTTTAACACCCGACAAATCAAAACATTAGATATTTTTTATGCATATTATATGTTTTGTACCTTTGCAAAAAAAATATCCCATGGTTGCCTTTTTTAAAAAGTATATTCCTTTTTTTATTGTTCTCGGAATATTGTCCGTTATCATTATCAGCCTGTTTTATACCGCTTTAAAACCCAAAAAAACCTTACCGATTTACACCCCGTCTATGGTTAATCCGGAATTGGTGGATTCCACCATTCAGCACATTGCCAATAAAAACGAACACCATATTGCCGATTTTGCTTTCACAAATCAGAACGGAAAAACCGTTACCCAAAAAGACTATGAAGGTAAAATTTATGTGGCCGATTTTTTCTTTACCACCTGTCAAACCATTTGCCCGATGATGACCGATAACATGAGCTGGTTGCAGACTCAGATTAAGAACAAACCCGAAGTCATGTTGCTTTCCCATTCGGTTACACCAGATATCGACAGCGTTTCCGTATTGAAAAAATATGCTCAGGAAAAAGGCGTAATCGACAGCAAATGGAACCTGGTTACCGGAAACAAAAAAGACATTTACTACATCGCCCGAAAATCCTATCTGGCCGTAAAAACCGGTAAACCGGAAGAACTGTACGACATGGTCCATACCGAAAATTTTGTTTTGGTAGACCAAAAAAGACGTGTTCGCGGATTTTACGACGGTACTAAAAAAGAAGAAGTCGAGCGCTTATTAACCGACATCAATTTTCTGATAGAAGAAGAAAAATAATTCGTCGTTTCTTAAAATTATGCAAAAGTGATTTTTATCATCTTTTAAAGAATTATTATCCTTATTTTTGTAATCTAAATTCAATCTAAATAAAGTTTGGCAATTACAGTAGCACAATTACAACGCGGTCAAAAAGGCACCATTCTGGATTTTAACATCGAAGAGATTCCGTTAAAATTACTGGAAATGGGCTGTTTGCCCGGCAATGAAGTGACACTTCTTCAGGTGGCGCCGTTTGGTGATCCGTTGTATATTACCGTAAACGACAGTCATGTGGCCATCCGATTGGAAACAGCAAAGGAAATTAGTATTGAAATCATAGATGTGCCCTGATTTATGAATCGCAACACCATAAAAGTAGCCTTAATAGGAAACCCGAACGTTGGAAAAACATCTGTTTTCAACGAACTCACCGGCTTAAACCAACAAGTAGGGAATTATCCCGGCATTACGGTGGAAAAAAAGGTAGGTTTTGCAAAGCTGTCCGAATATACCAAAGCCACCATACTCGATTTACCCGGAACATACAGTCTGAACGCGAGTTCGATGGACGAAAGTGTGGTGATTGAATTGCTGATGAATAAAAACGACAAGGATTTTCCCGATGTGGCCGTAGTGGTTTCGGAAGTGGAAAATCTGAAACGGAATTTATTGCTTTTCACACAGATTAAAGACCTTGAAATCCCCACGATTTTAGTGATTAACATGGCAGATCGTATGATTCCGAAAGGCATCTCTCTCGACATTCCGTTTTTGGAAAAACAACTGAAAACCAAAATCGCGTTGGTGAGTTCCCGAAAAAAAATCGGAATCGACAACCTGAAACAACTCATCATCAATTATAAGGAATTATCCACCGAACCTTGTTTGAATGCTTCTAGTATTGATCCGGAGTATTTCAACAGCCTGCGTCGCGCGTTTCCGAATCAGTTGTTGTACAAATTATGGTTGGTGATTACGCAGGACGTGAATTTCGCAAATCTGCACCGAAGAAAAATCGAAGAAAATTCCTTCGCCAAACCCAAAGCCGATTTAAAACGACTGCAACAAAAAGAAACCATCAAACGCTATCAGTTTATAAATGATACGCTGAAAGTTGGTTACAAAGTAGACAAAACTACGGCGACAGATTTCAGAGAGCGTCTGGATAGGGTGCTAACCCATAAAATATTTGGCTATGTAATTTTCTTCGGAATTTTGATGCTGATTTTCCAATCGATTTTCGACTGGTCGAGCATTCCGATGGATTTCATCGATGAAACGTTTGCTGTTTTAAGTTCGTATGCCAAAACCCATTTGCCGGCCGGAATTTTAACCGATTTGATTTCCGAAGGAATCATTCCGGGCTTGGGCGGGATCATTATTTTTATTCCGCAGATTGCCTTTCTGTTTCTGTTCATTTCCGTTTTGGAAGAGAGCGGATACATGAGCCGCGTAGTGTTTCTGATGGACAAAGTCATGCGGAAATTCGGCTTGAGCGGAAAAAGCGTCGTGCCTTTAATTTCGGGAACTGCCTGTGCGATTCCGGCTATTATGGCTGCGCGAAATATCGAAAACTGGAAAGAACGGCTGATTACCATTTTGGTAACGCCTTTTACCACTTGTTCTGCCCGTTTGCCGGTATACGCCATTTTAATTTCGTTGATTATTCCGGACAAACGTGTATTCGGACTGTTCAATATGCAGGGACTGACCCTGATGACGTTGTACCTGCTGGGCTTTGGAATGGCTATTTTTTCGGCTTATATCCTAAATAAAATCCTGAAGATAAAATCGCATTCCTATTTTGTGGTAGAAATGCCGAGCTATAAAATTCCGATGTTTAAAAACGTGGCGATTAATGTAATTGAAAAAACAAAATCGTTTGTTTTCGGTGCCGGAAAAATTATTTTGGCGTTGTCGGTTATCCTTTGGTTTTTGGGATCGCACGGTCCGGACAAAACCTTCCACGATGCCGAAAACATTATTGAAACCCAATTACAGAACAAAACCATTTCCGGTGAAAAAGACGATTTGGTTGCCTCCTATAAATTGGAAAATTCCTATATCGGAATTATCGGAAAATCGATTGAACCGGTAATCCGTCCGTTGGGTTACGATTGGAAAATCGGAATTGCCGTGGTGAGTTCGTTTGCCGCCCGTGAAGTTTTTGTGGGAACATTGGCTACGATTTACAGCGTGGGAAGTCATTCCGACGAAGAAACCACGATTAAAAACCGAATGGCTGCCGAGGTACATCCGATAACCGGAAAGAAAATTTTTAATGTCGCCACTGGAGTTTCGCTTTTGCTTTTTTATGCTTTCGCGATGCAATGTATTTCGACTTTGGCCATCACCAAAAAAGAGACCAACTCGTGGAAATGGCCGATGATTCAATTGGTCTTCATGAGCGGATTCGCCTATACCGTTTCACTGATTGCTTATCAAATACTTAAATAATGATGTCGTTTCAGGAAATAATCGTCTATTTACTCTTAGGATTTGCAGTGGCGTTTCTTTGGAAAAAATTCTTCGGAAAAAAGAAAAAAGACAAAGATTGCGGCGATGGGGACTGCGGTTGTCACTAGTATTTTAATGCAATTTTATAATCTTCCGGTTGAATTGGAACACCTTCTTTCGGATAAGGCACCACATTAATTTCTTTAATCGTAGTTTTTTCCGTCGAAATATTTTTTTCAAACCAGTGTTTCACCGTGTCCATGTTATCCTTATTAAAATTTAAAGTGAAGGTTCGCTGTTCGATTAATTTTTTGTCTTCGTAGGCGGCAACCTCAACGGTGACTTCCCCGGCCCAAATGCATTGCGTTCCTTCCGGGCATCGGGAATCATCAATTACTTTTACCAATACGATTTCTTTGCCGGCTTTCGAATCCAATTGCTGATTGATTTCATTTTCAGAAACCACCGCAGCAGCACATGCCGTCAGTACAAGTAAAATTCCGCTGATTAAAATTCTCTTTCCCATACTTTTTGCTTTATTGTTGCACAATCAATAGCGGAATTCGGATATCATGACGCACCGCATCTACCGTGGTACCAAAGAGTAAATCCTTAAACCAATTGTGCCCGTGTGCGCCCAGCACTAATATGTCGAAATCGCCTTCGTTAATCATTTTCGCGATGTTTTTCTTCGGAATTCCGAAATCCAGCTGAATCGCAACCTGATACCCTTTTTCCTCTAAAGCTTTTTTGTATTGCTCTAAATATTTACGGTCGCTCGAGGTTTCAAAATCCTGAATTTCATCGCCATACACCATCGCGCCCACCGACTCCACTACGTGAATAATGGTATACTGCGCACTCTTTCCTCCCAATTGCAACGCACTTTCGATACTTTTCTGATCGGTTGTAGAAAAATCCAAAGCAATGGCAATTTTGGAATATACGATTGGTTTTTCGGCTTCTTTCACAATAATTTCTTTGATGTGTGGCACCAATGTTGGCGTGGCCATACTTTTTTCTAAAAAAGGTTTCACAATAATATACAGCAAAAGTAATGCCGCCGCTACTGCCAAAGGAACCACAAAAAGCCAGATGTAAATTGGATTCTCCGAAGAGGCTATCCAACCTTTAATTTCATCGAAAACCAATCGTGCGTTCAACGATACAATCACCAAAGCGATTACCCAAGAAGCTATTTTGGTGTACTTTCCAATGGCGAATCCTCGCATTTTGGCATCATCACTCACAAAGTGAATCAACGGTATAATGGCAAATCCCAATTGCAGACTTAAAATAACCTGACTCAGGATCAGCAATTTTCCGGTGGCGGCTTCCCCAAAATACAAAATGGCAATAAAAGCGGGAACGATTGCAATCAACCGCGTGACAATTCTTCGCACCCAAGGCTGGATTCGCAGGTTCAGATAGCCCTCCATCACGATTTGACCGGCCAGCGTTCCCGTAATGGTAGAACTTTGTCCGGCCGCAATCAAGGCCAAAGCAAATAACGTTGGCGCCCAATGGCTTCCCAATAACGGTTCTAAAAATTTATAAGCATCCTGAATTTCCGCCACTTCAAACATTCCGTTTTTATAGAACGTTGCCGCAGCCAAAATAAGTATCGCAGCATTCACAAAAAAAGCCAGATTCAAAGCAATTAAGGAATCGAAGAAATTATACCGAAGTGCCTGCCTGATTCCTTTCGCGGTACGGTCAAATTTTCGGGTTTGCACCAGCGACGAATGCAGGTACAAATTGTGCGGCATCACCGTGGCACCAATAATTCCGATCGCAATATACAAAGCGGTACTGTTAGGAATGGAAGGAACAATGCCTTTGGCGATTTCTGTAATTTCCGGTTTAGCCAAAAACATTTCCACCAAAAAAGAAAATCCGATGATGGCGACCAATACAATAATAAACGCTTCCATTTTCTTAATGCCTTTATTCAGTAGGAAAAGCAGTAAAAAGGTATCGAGCATCGTAATACTAACTCCCCAAAGCAACGGAATGTCAAAAAGCAATTGCAATCCGATGGCCATTCCCAAAACTTCGGCCAAATCGCAAGCGGCAATGGCGATTTCGGCTAAAAAATACAAAACCATATTCACCGGTCGGGAATACGTATCCCGGGATGCTTGTGCCAAATCACGTTGGCGCACAATACCCAATCGCGCACTCAGACTTTGCAGCAATAACGCCATGATATTGGACATCAGCAACACCCAAATCAGGGTATACCCAAACTGACTTCCCCCGGCGATATCGGTTGCCCAATTCCCCGGATCCATATACCCCACACTTACCATGTACGCCGGACCGAAAAAAGCCAATATTTTTTTCCAAACCGACGTATTCTGAACGATTGCTACCGATTCGTGTACTTCTTCGAGTGAATTTGATTTTGATGCCATCTTGTTGTTATAAAACGATTTTTGCAAAAAGATTACTCGCAATTTTATTGGAAATGATGATTTGTTTTTGCTCCACTTCAATGGTTAACGACATATCGAAACTTTCCTTGGCAATAATTTTTATTTTCGAGCCCAAGGCGATTTGCTGTTTGTCTAAATATTGCAGGAAACTGGACGACGAATCTTTTACGCCGACACAAATTCCGGTTTGCCCGATTTCAAATTCCGACAACAATTGTTTTTCAACCTTAACAATATTTCCGTTTTTGTCCGGAATCGGATCGCCGTGCGGATCTTCGGTAGGAAAACCTAAAAAGGCATCCAGTTTGTTGATCAGTTTTTCCGACTTGATGTGTTCGAGTTCTTCCGCTACATCGTGTACTTCATCCCAGGCAAAATCTAATTTTTCAACCAGGAAAACTTCCCAAAGACGATGCTTCCGCACAATCATTTTGGCCGCCATCATCCCTTTATCCGTTAATCCTACTCCTTGATATTTCTGATAAATTACCAATTCTTTTTCGGCTAATTTTTTAATCATATCCGTCACCGAGGAGGCTTTACTTTCCACTAAAGCCGCAATGGCATTGGTACTTACCCCTTGCTTTTGGGATAAGGAAAGATGATAGATGGCTTTCAGATAATTTTCTTCAGAATAGGTCATTACATACTATTTATGTTTCCAAAAATACAAATTTTTTTGATTGAAAATAATTTTTTAGCTTTGTCTAAATTTTTATTTCGTTTAAAGCTAAAATATAATTGTGAAAAATCTAATTCTGCTCTTTTTATTCCTTTTCTTTTCTGCGGTAAACGCACAAACCACCCTCAAAGGAAAAGTGTCTGCCGAAGGAAATCCACTGGGCTATGCTTCCGTGTCGCTTTCGAAAACAAAATTCGGCGTTACGGCAGACAGTCTTGGAAATTATACTTTAGACGATATCGCTCACGGCAGTTATGAAATAAAAATATCGCATGCAGGTTTTAAAAGCCAACGAAAAAAAATTACAATTTCCGATTCTACAACAATGGTTCTTGATTTTGACTTGAAAGCTGACAATGCGCTGGAGGAAGTAGTGGTAACCGGCACCCTGAAAGCCGTAAACCGATTGGAAAGTCCCGTTCCGGTGGAAGTGTACAAACCTACTTTTTTCAAAAAAAATCCAACCGCCAATATTTTTGAAGCCCTGCAAAACGTAAACGGTGTGCGACCACAATTGAACTGCAACGTTTGCAACACTGGCGATATTCACATTAACGGTCTGGAAGGTCCTTACACTTTGGTTTTAATCGACGGAATGCCCATTGTAAGCGGATTGTCAACCGTTTACGGATTATCCGGGATTCCGAATTCGCTTTTGGAACGCATTGAAATCGTGAAAGGACCGGCTTCGTCTTTATATGGAAGCGAGGCGGTGGGCGGCTTAATCAACATTATTACCAAAAATCCGAAAAGCGCTCCAGTAGTTGCTGCCGACGTTTTTACCAACAGTTGGGGGGAGACCAATGCCGATTTGGGATTCAGGACGACTATCGGAAAAACCGCTTCCCTGTTAACCGGGGTGAATTATTTCAATTACAGCAACCCGATTGACAACAACCACGATAATTTTACCGATGTGACGTTACAAGACCGAATTTCCGTTTTTCAAAAGTGGAACTTCAACCGAAAAAGCAACAAACTCTTTTCGATGGCCGGGCGTTATTTCTATGAAGACCGTTGGGGCGGCGAAATGCAATGGGAGAAAAAATTCCGCGGCGGAAGCGAAGTGTACGGCGAAAGCATCTACACCAAACGGTACGAGATTTTGGGAGCCTACGAACTTCCGGTAACTGAAAAAATATTGTTTTCCTTCTCTTATACCGATCACGATCAGAATTCGGTTTATGGAAATATTCCATATCTGGCGCAACAGAAAATCGGTTTCAGCCAACTGACATTGGATAAAAAAATTCAAAAACACGATTTACTTTTCGGAACCGCGGTACGCTATCAGTTCTACAACGACAATACCCCGGCAACTGCAAAAGCAGACCAATCCTGGATTCCGAGTTTGTTCGTACAGGACGAAATTCATCTGGCCGAAAAACACAACCTCCTGTTAGGCGCCCGATACGATTACAACAGTAAACACGGTAACATTTTCACTCCGCGACTAGCCTACAAATGGAAAATGAACGACAATTCGATTTTACGGTTCAACACCGGCACCGGATTTAGAGTGGTGAATCTGTTTACAGAAGAGCATGCGGCACTGACCGGTTCGCGCGAAGTGCTTGTACTCGAAGATTTAAAACCGGAACGGTCGTACAATGCCAACGTGAATTTTTTGAAGAAATTTTACTCGAAAGACGGCGATTTTATTGGCTTGGAAACCACCGCCTGGTACACCTATTTTACAAATTCGATCATCCCGGATTACGACACCAACCCGAATCAGATTATCTATAAAAATCTTGACGGTTATGCGGTTACCAAAGGTATCAGTCTTAACATCGATGCGGTATTTCAAAACGGAATAAAGATAATTGTCGGAGGAACCTATATGGATGTCAACAAAACCGAAAACGGTGTAAAAACCCGCCAAATTTTAACGGAAAAATTCACCGGAACCTGGGCCATTTCTTATCGCGTGAAAAAATGGTTTATGGATGTTGATTATACCGGAAATGTTTACGGTCCGATGCGTCTTCCCCATTTGGGCGCAAACGATCCCCGAAAAAAATACTCGCCGGTATGGAGCATTCAGAACATTCAGCTGACGTTCAACAGGTTTAAAAATTTCGAAATGTATGGCGGAATCAAAAATTTACTAAATTGGACCCCGAATAAAGGCAATCCGTTTATTATTGCCGGAGCCGATGATCCGTTTGATCAAGACGTTCAGCCGGGGGAATTAACCTTCGATCCGGGATACGTGTACGGTCCGAATCAGGGCATCCGAAGTTTTTTTGGTGTACGATATACTTTAAAATAGATGAAAAAATACTTCTTTTCCATATTCCTTTTCTTTTGTGCGTTCTCCCTGTCGGCGCAATTGAAAAACCATACTTTGGCCGAAGCCGAAAAACTGGAACTGCAAGACCCGAAACCGGTTTTCGTTTTCATTCATACGTCTTGGTGTAAGTATTGCAAGATGATGGAAAATTCGACGTTTAAAAATCCGGAAGTGATTCAGCTTCTGAACGATAATTTTTATTTCGTTTCTTTAGATGCCGAAAACAAAACGCCGATTTCGTTTAAAAATCAGACTTTCAACTACAAGCCCAAAGGAAAAAACACCGGAATTCACGAACTGGCGGAAGCGCTCGGTACTGTTGACGGGAACATAACCTATCCCACCTTTTCCATTTTAGACAAAAACAATACCATTGTACTGCAAATCAGCGAATATACCGATGCCAAAACCATGATTCCTTTATTGAAAGAAGCGGCTAATTTTCGTTAACAACATTCTAACATAAATTCCGATTTTACTTTGTAACTTTGCGACACATTAACTTAGAAATTTAAATTTATGTATCCAGAAGAAATGGTAAAACCGATGCGTGCTGAACTATCAGAAGCCGGTTTTCAAGACTTATATAATGCAGAAGCGGTAGAAGCGGCTTTAGCGAAAGAAGGAACAACGTTGGTTGTAGTAAACTCTGTTTGTGGCTGTGCAGCCAGAAATGCACGTCCGGGAGCGAAAATGAGCTTGGACAACAGCAAAAAACCAGACAACTTAATCACGGTTTTCGCCGGAGTTGACAAAGAAGCGGTAGATGCTGCACGTCAGCACATGTTCCCTTTCCCGCCGTCATCACCAAGTATGGCTTTATTTAAAAACGGAGAATTGGTTCATATGTTAGAACGTCATCATATCGAAGGTCGTCCTGCCGAATTAATCGCTGAAAACCTGAAAGACGCTTACAACGAATATTGCTAGTCATTACTATGCTTGCATACCATAAAACCACTGATTTTCTGGTGGTTTTTTTTATTTAATCCCTTATCTTTGTAGCAAATACCACTATAAATGCAAAAATTAATTTCATACCCAATATCCATTGTTTTCTATTTGGCTTTTGCGTTATGTCTATTGATATTTCATCCGATACAATGGGTATGTTTGAATGTTTTTGGTTATCAGGCACACAAGAAAAGTGTCGATTACCTTAACTTCTTTTTGACAAAATGTACGAATATTTTAGGAACTACTTATGATTTTCAGCACATTGACAGAATTCCGAAAGGAGTACCCGTTATTTTCGTAGCCAACCATCAGAGTTTGTATGACATTGTTGGGATCATATGGTATTTACGTCGTTCCCATCCGAAATTTGTCAGCAAAAAAGAATTGGGAAAAGGAATTCCGAGTGTTTCCTATAATTTACGTCACGGCGGTTCGGTGTTAATCGACAGAAAAGACCCGAAACAAGCGTTACCGGTAATTAAAGGCTTGGGCGAATATATTGAAAAAAACAACCGTGCTGCGGTAATTTTCCCGGAAGGAACGCGAAGCAAAGACGGTGTTCCGAAGCGATTTTCGGAAAACGGACTGAAAATATTATGTAAATATGCACCATCGGCCTATATTGTGCCGATTTCTATAAACAATTCCTGGAAAATGGTTCGTTACGGACAATTTCCCATGGGCTTGGGCAACAAATTGCAATTCATCATTCATGAACCAATGGCCATAAAAGACTATCCTTTTTCCGAATTGATGGAAAAAACAGAAAAGGCGGTGGTAGAAGGAATAAAAATTTAAAACTTATGTCAATACAAAATGTACGTCTGGAAGTAATGCAATTTCTGGAGAAAAATATCGACAGTTTCGTAGAAAACTACCTGATTCCTGTCGAAAAAATATGGCAACCCAGCGATTTGCTTCCGAATTCTGAAAAAGATACTTTTTTGGATGAAGTGACCGAACTGCGTGAAATTGCCAAAGAATTACCCTATGACTTTTGGGTGGTTTTGGTAGGCGACACCATTACCGAAGAAGCGTTACCCACTTACGAATCCTGGCTAATGGATGTGGAAGGTGTAGATCAGAAAACGGCGAAGGCGGCGACAACGGCTGGGCCAAATGGTTACGCCAATGGACCGGTGAAGAAAACCGTCACGGTGACTTGTTAAACAAATATTTGTACTTATCCGGTCGTGTGAACATGCGCGAAGTGGAAATCACCACACAGCATTTAATTAACGACGGTTTCGATCCGGGAACCGACCGTGATCCGTATAAAAACTTCGTATTTACCAGTTTTCAGGAATTGGCTACTTATGTTTCCCACAACCGTGTGGCGCAACTGGCAAAGAAATTCGGTGACAACAAATTGTCTAAAATCTGTAAAATCATTGCCGGCGATGAAATGCGTCACCATTTGGCCTACAGCGAATTCGTAGACCGCATTTTTAAAGTTGATCCGAGTCAGATGATGTTGGCCTTCGAATACATGATGAAGAAAAAAATCACGATGCCGGCCCATTTAATCCGCGAATCAGGGGAAAGTATCGGCAGTGCGTTTGAGAAATTTTCGGAATCCGCACAACGCATCGGAGTGTATACCGCAATGGATTATGTAGACATTCTGGAGAAATTAAATGCCAAATGGGAAATTGACAAAATCGGAAACTTAACCGATGAAGCCGAAAAAGCCCGTGATTATTTATTGAAACTACCGGCGCGTATGACCCGAATTGCGGAACGTTTGGTGGTACCAAGTGAAGAAAAACTATTCAAGTGGGTACAACCTGCCTTGATTAAATAATAAAACATAAAAATCCTTTCTTAGCCGAAGGGATTTTTTTTAAAACCGATACATTATGGGTTTGATAGACAGCACCATCCTCTTCGTAAAACAACAACTGGAAAATGCCGAAGGCGGCCACGATTGGTTCCATATCGAACGCGTGTATAAAAACGCGCTTTTAATTGCCGATGGCGAAGACTGTGATTTAACGGTGGTAAAATTGGGCGCCTTGCTACATGATATTGCCGACAGTAAATTCCACGATGGCGATGAAAGCATAGGACCCAAAACGGCCCGTGCTTTTCTGGAAAGTCAAAACGCATCGGAAGACGTGATTGAACATGTAATTGCCATCATTGAAAACATTTCGTTTAAAGGCGGTAATTTTGAAAAAACGTTTCATTCCAAAGAACTGGAAATCGTTCAGGATGCCGATCGTCTGGATGCTTTGGGTGCGATTGGTATTGCGCGGGCTTTTAACTACGGCGGCTTTAAAAACCGTACGATATTCAACCCTAATGTTCAACCGAACCTCAACATGAGCAAGGAAGAATACAAAAATTCCAACGGCACGACGTTGAATCATTTCTATGAAAAACTGCTGCTTTTAAAAGACAAAATGAATACCGAAACCGGAAAACAAATCGCTTTGGAACGCCACAATTACATGCAAAATTTCCTGTCGCAGTTTTATGCGGAATGGGATGGGGAGAAGTAGTAGTTAGTGTTCAGTAACCGTTGGCAGAATCAATCCGTTTTTGTTCACCAATTCCAGAGTAACCTCATAAACATTCCTTTTTTCGATTTTTGATTTCAGCCAAGCGTAAAAACTCATCACAAAGAGATCTTCTTCCCGTTGGGGACGCCATTGAAACAGTGAGTCGGCTTGGGACACCAATTCTTCCGAGGTAAGATACCCGGGCTCATAAAGAAACCGTTCCACGAAACTCAGAAAAACCAAAACCCGTTCTTCGTGGAGTTCGGTTAAGTATTTTTTATACCTTCTTTTAAAACTACTCAGTCTTGAAATTACATAATCGGTATGCTCCAATTCGACATACAGTAAAATTTCCACCAGATTTTTTTTGATAGCCCACTCCGTTCCCTTTTTTTTCTCATACCAGGCATCCGAGCCGGAAAATGTTTTGATGATTTGCTGCACTTTTCGCAACTCATTTTGCTGAAAATGAAATACCGCCAGACTCAACTGCAAATCGAGGACGTCCGTAACTTCATTTTTGGCAACCGAATTCAAAGCGTCTTCTAACATACGGATTGCTGTGGCTGAATTTCCGGAATAATTTTCATTCAAGCTTCGCAACAACAACAATCGGTTTTCAAATTGTTTAAAATAAACGTTGTCCTGTTTTTTCATCTCAGCTTCCATCTTATCGAGGTATGCTTTCGAATCGGCGAATTTTTTGTTCCGAAAAAGCATGTTTGCCATAAAGTACAAGATATTGATGTGGTAAAAAAGGTGTTTTTCTGCCAATTCAGTTTTCGTGTTAATAAATCGGAAACTGGTCGCTACAAAAGGTTCAATTTCATGATATTTATTGCGAAACGCCGCATATTCATTAGCAATAAAAAGTATCTGATACAACGATTTGAAGGTCATCCTTTCCTCCAAAGAAATCGACAGTTTTGCAAATGTGTGATGAAGCGCTTGGTGAAAATCGACATTCGCGGTTCCGTCTTTAATTTTGGCCAATTCCATACGCAACGAGGCATACGCGAGATTCAGCTGTTCTTCCTGTAAAAATTTTTGCTGATTGATTTCGTATTTGCGAACCAACGCCGAAAAATCAATGAACGGATTAAGATACGCATATTGAATGTACGTGTGATAAACCTCATTCAAAAGATTGAAGCGTTCGATACCAAGTGCTTTCACTTCGGCTTTTTCCAAAATTTTAAAAGCCGCTTTATGCTGGGAATGTTCAAAAAAAGTACGGCTCACCAAAATCAGTTTCAACACATCGCGCTCTTCCGACGTATCGTTTTCAAACCGTTTGTTGGCAATAAATTCAACCAGATTCTGATACAGCCTTTTGCGTAAGGCATACAACGCCGGTTTGTTTTTATATACCGTTATTTCATAATTTATATCATCATTTTTTAGTAAATTAAAAAGCTGAATATTTTGCGTATCATGCCGTTTGTTTTTCTTTTTTAAGAAAAGCGTAAATTCTTCTTTTTCAGCTAATGTAAGGGTTTTAATAATTCCGGAAACCGAGTTCATGTGCTATAATTTCTTAAACGCTAAAGATAGATATTTTACTATTATATCGTCAGTTTTTTTAAAATATTGATTTTTATACTACCGGATTTTGACTGAATTTCGCTGTATCAAAAACAAACAATCATGGAAAATTTCAAAACATCAGAAGAAAGAGAAATCATCGGAAAACAAAATGAACAAGCAACCATTTCAATTTTAAAACCCAGCAACGCTTTTGTGGGCGCCTCATGGATGGTTTTCGTTATAGGTGTCGTGTCGTATTGCGTAGGGTTATCCAATGCCGAAATGCAACTGAACGAAAAAGGATATTATTTCACCTTATTACTGTTCGGACTCTTTTCGGTAATTTCCGTTCAGAAAAATGTGCGCGATAAAATGGAAAAAATACCGGTATCCGATATTTATTACGGACTGAGCTGGTTTTCCACATTGGCATCGCTAACACTTCTTGTAATAGGATTGTGGAATGCCGATTTGGAACTGAGTGAAAAAGGGTTTTTCGGTATGTCGTACCTGGTGGGTTTGTTTGCTGCCATTACGGTGCAAAAAAATACCCGCGATTTAAAAGTATCCGAAAGTAATGTCTAATCCCGAAATGGCATATATAAAAAAAACGGCTTTCAAATCTGAAAGCCGTTTTTTTTATATACGATTCTTATTATTACACTACCCCCTGCGCTAACATCGCATCAGCGACTTTAACGAAACCGGCGATATTGGCACCTTTCACATAATCGATATAACCGTCCGGATTGGTACCGTACACCACACACGACTCGTGAATATCGTTCATGATGGCTTTCAGGCGTTCGTCTACTTCTTCTCTGGTCCAACTCAAACGCAAGGAATTTTGCGACATTTCCAATCCCGATGTGGCTACCCCACCGGCATTCGAGGCTTTTCCGGGCGCAAATAATATTTTAGCCGCGTGAAATGCTTCCACCGCTTCTGGCGTACACGGCATATTGGCACCTTCCGCCACACAGAAACAACCGTTAGCCAATAAACTTTTGGCCGCTTCCCCATCCAATTCGTTTTGCGTCGCACAAGGCAAAGCAATCTCGCATTTTACTTCCCACGGACATTTGCCTTTAACAAATTGAGCATTCGGGTATTTTACCACATACTCATTAATACGACCGTAACGTTCGTTCTTGATTTCCATTATGTAGGCCAATTTATCCGCATCAATACCTTCCGCATCATAAATATAACCGGAAGAATCCGAAGCGGTAACCACTTTCCCACCCAATTGGGTTGCTTTTTCAATAGCGTATTGCGCCACGTTTCCGGAACCCGACACCACTACGATTTTACCAGCAAAACTTTGGCCTCTGGTTTGCAGCATACTTTGGGCAAAATACACAGCGCCATAACCGGTAGCTTCCGGACGAATTAAGGAACCTCCGAAAGTGATGCCTTTACCGGTCAGTACTCCCGTAAATTCATTGCGCAATTTTTTGTACTGACCGTACATATATCCTACTTCTCGTCCTCCAACACCAATATCGCCTGCCGGCACATCGGTATCCGCACCAATATGACGGGCTAATTCAGTCATGAATGCCTGACAGAAACGCATAATTTCAATATCGGATTTTCCTTTCGGATCGAAATCGGAACCGCCTTTTCCTCCACCCATCGGTAACGTGGTCAGACTGTTTTTGAAAACCTGTTCAAAAGCCAGGAATTTCAGAATACTCAGATTCACCGAAGGATGAAAACGCAATCCGCCTTTGTACGGTCCGATAGCCGAGTTCATCTGAATTCGATACCCTTTGTTTACGTTTATTTTTCCGTCATCGTCAATCCAGGCAATTCGGAACATCAAAACCCTTTCCGGTTCCACCATACGTTCCAAAAGCATTTTATCCTGATATTTTTTATTTTGTTCAATAAACGGAATTACGGTTTCGGCCACTTCTTTAACCGCTTGTAAAAATTCCGGCTCATTGGGGTTTTTTTGGGCTACTGCAGCAATGAAAGCATTGATTGTTTCTAACATAATTTAAGTCTGGTTTAGTGTGTTGTTTATTAAAAAATACAAAAAAAGCGAACCAATTTGGCTCGCTTTAAAATTATTTCCCAGGAAATACTGCTTTTCTTTTTTCTAAAAATGCGGTGGTTCCTTCTTTAAAATCTTCGGTTCCGAAACACTCGCCGAACGCTTTGATTTCTGTTTCGAATCCGTTTACGCCGTCTTTGAAATTGGCATTAATCGATTGAATTGCTTTACTGATGGCAACTCCCGAATTTTTCATGATGCGTTGCGCAATTCCTTTGGTAAACTCTATCAGTTCTGCCTGAGCGACCACGTGATTTACCAATCCGGCTCTGTAAGCATCTTCTGCTGTAACCATCCCGGCGGTCATAATCATTTCCATGGCGCGGCCTTTCCCGATTAATTGCGGCAAACGCTGTGTTCCTCCGTAACCCGGAATAACTCCTAGAGACGTTTCCGGTAAGCCCATTTTGGCATTATCCGAAGCGACTCTGAAATGACAGGCCATCGCAAGTTCCAATCCGCCTCCCAAGGCAAATCCGTTTACGGCTGCAATTACCGGCTTGTCTAAATTTTCCACAAAATCGAATAACATTTCTTGTCCCTGAGCGGCCAAAACCGTTCCTTTTTCAACAGAAAAATTAGCAAATTCCGAAATATCAGCACCGGCTACAAACGCTTTTTCACCGCTACCGGTAACCAAAATCACTTTCACCTCAGCATCTTTTTCAAGGCTGCCGAAACCGTGGTGCAGCTCTTCAATCGTAGCTTTGTTTAATGCGTTTAATTTTTCAGGACGGTTGATTGTAATAAGGGCAATACCGTTTTCTTTTTCGATTAAAATGTTGTTGTAATTCATCTCTTTAAGTATTTATGATGGGCAGTGTTACTGTAAATTCGGTACCTGCTCCTAATTCGCTTTCAAAAGTTATACTGCCGTGGTAGCTTTCCACGATATTTTTAATGATCCCCAAGCCCAAGCCCATTCCGCTGGTTTTGGTGGTGAATTTAGGTTCGAAAATACGATTTTTATTTTCAATACTAATACCCTTTCCGTTGTCTTTCACTATAATTTTGGCATTTTCACCTTCACGGAAAACATTGACAAAAACCATTGGATTCTCTTCGTCTTCGGGAATAGCCTGAATGGCATTTTTTACCAGATTTGTGATGATTCGAATGAGTTGCGTTCGATCTATTTTCGTAATGATTTCCTCTTCCTGAGCGTAAAAATGAATGAAATGCTCGTTAAAAATATCCAGAGCCAATTGTACCACATATACGATATTGAGCGTTTCATTTTGTTGTGCCGGAAGCGACGCAAAATTGGAAAATGCCGATGCTACCGAACTCATGGTGTCAATCTGCTGGATCAGGGTTTTCGAATAATCGTCCATTTTCTGTTTGATATTCGGGTCGGTCGGATCAAATTTCCGCTGAAAGCTCTGTACTGTCAAACGCATCGGTGTGAGTGGGTTTTTGATTTCATGCGCCACCTGTTTTGCCATTTCGCGCCAAGCTTGTTCGCGTTCACTTTGCGCCAGTAACACCGCACTTTCTTCCAATTTATCCACCATTCCGTTGTAAGCATCGACCAATGATTTTATTTCGTGACTGGAAGCATACAATTGAATTTTTTCGTTCTTTTTATTCAGTTGGGTTTCCCGGATTTTATCACTGATGGTTTGCAGGGATTTGGTAATATAACTCGAAAGAAAATAAGCAATCACAAACGAGATAAGCAACATAAAGAGATACACCTGTCCGAAACGCGTCAGGAAATTGCGCAATTCATCCTGATAAAAACTGGTTTCTTCCACATAAGGAAGGTTCAGAATTCCGAGCGGTTTGAATTTGGTATCCTTTAAATAACTATAGGAAGAACGGTATTTTTGGCCGTTAATCATTTGCAGATCCACGAAACGTTTGCTGGTGGACGACTGAATGATTTTAAGAATAATCGGAGGAATCGGTTTGGCTACTTTATCTACCGAAAAAGCGCCTTTGGAAGAAATAAGTACGTTCCCTTTTAAGTCGTGAATGTTGATTTCAAGACTGTGAATGTTCGCCAATTCGTAAATCTTATCTTTAAAAATAAGGGGCAGATTTTCGGTCGTTAAAGGATAGGTGGTCGTGGAAAGAATGTAATTGATGTGTTCGGTAATCGCATCTTCCTTACGCTCCAGACGGTCCTGATGGTAATCGCGGGCTTCTTTTTTAAACTGATAAATGGAAACCGCGGCAATTAAGACCGATGCAATTAAGGTAAGCAGTATCATCGAAAGAAAAATTCGTAATCGAAGCGATAACTGCGTTATTTTAATTGTTCCTCCCATTCTTTAGGACTGATTTCTTTCTCTCACTTTTTTATAGAATTTATAGCCCAGCATCAGAACAATTGAAAAAAGGAAAATTCCGATGACGCCATAAATCCAATTGAAGGCATCTTTTAAAATTACCAGAAAAACCACTGCGAACAGAATTAACGTAGCGCCTTCATTCCAAAGTCTGAAAAAACCTGAAGAATGTTTTACTTCGTTTCGTTGCAACTGCAGAAAAATCTGGTGGCATTTTAAGTGGTATAAATATAGTAAGAAAACAAATCCCAATTTCACATGCATCCACGGCATTTTAAGCCAGGCATTTCCCATTGTGGTTCCGAAAAGCATCCAAAAGGCAAAAATACTGGCCAAAACTGCTGACGGCCATGTGATAATGTACCACAAACGATACGACATCAATTGGTATTGTTTCACCAGAATATCTTGTTCCGGTTGTGGTTTTGCTTTTGCTTCCGCATGATACACAAACAACCGCACAATATAAAAAAGCCCTGCAAACCAAGTGATTACAAAGATGAGATGCAGGGATTTTATGTAGTTATAATACTCGTCCACAAGGATTAGTTTTTAGCCCAATCGGTAATCCATTTGGCGATGGTGTCCATCCAATTGTCATCGTCATTCAGACAAGGAATTGCCAAGAAATTCTCGCCTCCGTGTTCTTTAAACTGATGGTTCGCTTCCATGGCAATTTCTTCCAGGGTTTCCAAACAATCCGCCACGAAAGCCGGTGTTACCACGGCAAGGTTTTTAATTCCTTTTTCAGGCATTTTATTGATTTCAACATCGGTATAAGGCTCCAACCATTTGTCGCCCGCCAATCGGGATTGGAACGTCTGACTGTATTTTTCTTTCGGAAGTCCCAAAAGAGCCACCACCTGCTTTGTGGTTTCATAACATTGGTGACGGTAACAGAATTCATGCGCCGGCGAAGGCGTGTTGCAGCAAGAACCATCAATTTTACAATGCGATTTAGTCACATCGGTTTTGCGGATATGACGCTCCGGAATACCGTGATAGGAAAACAGCAAATGGTCGTATTCAAAACCTTCCAAGTGTTTTTTGATGGAATCGGCCAGATTTTGGATGTAGTCTTTCTTATTGTAAAAAGCGGGAACGATGGTAAAAGTCATTTGCGGGAAATGTTTTTTACGCAATTCTTCCGCCAATACTAAAATAGTGGTCGTAGAAGCCATCGCGTGCTGCGGATACAAAGGAAACAGCATCACTTCCGTTACGCCTTTATCGGCCAGTTCCTGCAAGCCGGACAGCATACTCGGATTTCCGTAACGCATCGCCAAAGCCACCGGAACATCAACCCGATCCTGAACTTTCTTATGTGCTTTTTTAGAGATAACCACTAAAGGCGATCCTTCCGGAGTCCAAATTCTTTTATAAGCATTGGAAGAACTTTCGGGGCGTTTTCTTAAAATAATGCCGCGAACCAAAAGGGCGCGCAACAAATAAGGAACATCAATTACGTATTTGTCCATTAAAAATTCATCCAAATACGGTTTTACGTCTTTTGGCTCCGGACTTTCTGGTGAGCCAAGATTTACCAGCAATACTCCTTTCATTTTTGATTTTTTTCAAAGGTAGTGTTTATTCCCGATTTTTAAAATTTGCGTATTTGTGATTTTTTAAGACTTTTTTTGGGTAATTCATGAAGATAAGTGTCGATTATTTAGGAATATCACTTTTTTTTAATCAAAAAAATTTTTATTGTTATTTTTTAATTAAATTAGGCTGGTTACAAATTTTAAAAACACAAATAACTAACAATCAAAAACTTAAAAAATGACAAAAAACAAAATTTAACATTTTTATACGCAACCGTTATAAAAAACTTCCATCTATGGGGAGTTAGCATTTGAATAACATAAAACGACAAAACTTGACATTATGAAGAAATTTACCATTATGCCCCTTATCATACTGCTAAACTTTTCCCTTCATGCTCAAGTCTCCGGAGTTGGTATCGACACTTCCAATCCGCAACAGAAATTACACATTGCATCGCCAACCGGAACCATTCGCGTTGACGGACTCAACTCACCCAACAATCCTTACAATGGAGGAGGAGTCGACAAAACGTATCCGCTCTATGTGGATTACAATGGCGACTTAACCCTTAAAACATCTGCCTACCAAAACAGCGATGGAGGAGATGCTTATTCCACTGCCGCCATTAACGGAACGGTTGCCATAATTCCCGTTGTTCAGGCAGACGATGGTTATGAAACGGTAGAAATCACTTCGTATAATTTTACCGTGGCACGCAACACGATTTTAGAAATAAAATACTCTATTAGTATTGAAGTATTTCAGGACAATATTTTAACCATCATTAAAGATGCTTATGCCAGAAACATTACCAACTTTTTCACTATAGACACGCCCACTTTATTAGCCACAACCCGGAGGTATGCACCAAGCTCAAAATGTTATTTCAACAGAAACGACATAGTAAGCAATCCCGCAGCTTTACCGGATGCAGCTACAGGCTACATCTACAATAGTGGCACAACATACATCCCTTTAACCCCGGGGTCACATACCCTCCGATTTTATGGCACAGTATGTTCGGGGACAAACAACCGCGCAACCTACGTACGCTTTGCCGGAGGACCAGACGCTATTTTCTTACGCCTGTATTAAAACCATTCCACTATGAAAAAGACTATCATCCTATATATATTGTTTTTGTTCAGCTGCTTTTCTCATTCCCAAGTAGGAATAGGAACAAGTACGCCTCAAAAAGATTTACACGTAGCAGGAACCACCTCTACCATACGTATTGAAAGCCTAAACAGCATCAACAAGCCCACTTTAAACGATGGCGTTAAACTGGCGCCTGTATACGCAAAACCGAACGGCGATTTAACATTAGACCCTCCAGGTTTTACTACCGGTGGTGGCGCCGGAACCAACGAACCTTTGAACTTCCTGATAAGTGTACCGAATTTTATCCCTAACGGACCTTATGGAGACGGAACGGTTGTTGCCAATCCTGTTGGAGTGACGAATGCCAAAGAACAAATTGTATCCGTTCCATTCAACAGTCCTCAAAACGCGTTAATTGAAGTACGATACGCCATGACCATTGATCTTTCCGATCAATTCTTACCAGCCGCCGCCGCTTCAACCTTTAATGATATATCCGCAAGAGCAGTTCGCTGTTATTTTTATATTGATTTAAACAGTGACGGACTGGATGCTACGGAACTTACAAAAATATATGGCCTTCACGGGGAAGCTTACACTTCCTATTCCCAAGGATCTGTAGGGTATGCCTTTATTCATGGTGTTGGTTACGGAAATATCCCTGCCGGAAACCACTCTTTAGTTTTTTTCGGAGAAACCACAGACGGTAATAGCCGCGACACTTATGTGGGCTTTGGAGGTTCAACCGATTATTTAAAAATTCGCATTTACAACTAAAAAGCTATGAGAAACACATTCACCATATTATCACTTGTATCAACCTTATTTTCATTTGCACAAGTAGGTATCAACAACAGTACTCCGCAGGAGAAATTACACATTTCCGGATCGAATTCCACCATACGCATCGAAGGGCTAAATGCTGCCAACAACACTTTAAATTTAGGCGCCAATGAAAACACCCGGGTTTATGCCAACGGGAACGGCGACTTGGTTTTAAGCACAGTACCAACAAGCATCGCCATTTTATTTAATCCTGCCAATTATTTGAGCGACCCTTTGGATACCGGTGGAGCAGACACCAATCAGGTGAATCAAACCGGTGTGGGTTCCGGATATTCGCAAGCCGGCTGGCCAAGACAAACCGGACCGGGATTATCTACCTTTACTCTGACAAGACCTGCCATTGTAGAAATAAACTATGCCATTTCCTATGAAATATACAAAGCCGGAATTCCCATTGACGATTACCATGCCCGTACCGCACAATTTTATACCTATTTAAGACAAACAGGGCCTGCCGGCGCAATAGTCACTACAGATTATGATGGAAATCCCATAGATTTCGCAGGAAATCCCGGCGCTCTGGGGTACAGCGGAAATTTTTACACTAACGGAAGTTCTGCAGGCGCAGGAGGCGGGGAAGGCTTTAATAAAAAATTCTATGCCACAGGTCATGACTATGTAAAATTAGGCCCCGGAACCTATTGCCCAATGTTTTCAGGGATTCTTTTCGTTGCCAATACAGGAGGAACCGGTGCCGTTAAAATGCAAATTGGCGGTGGAGATGATGAAGTTTTGGTTATTGCTCACTATTATAATTAAAAACATTTTTTAGTATAAAATAAAAAAAGCAGTCTTATGGCTGCTTTTTTTTATGCCTTTATAGTTCAAAAAAACGTTTTTACAACAATAGCATTGTTTTGTGCAAAAAAACAGCATAATAAATAAAAGCATAATAAATTAACACAATAATGTTACAAATTAATAACCTAAAACAGCTTTTACTTTCAGTGTTTCTTCCGATTTTTGTAACAACTCCTGTAAACATTAGGGCTAAGAAAACTTCCCACACCAGCTCCTAATAATAACAAAAACAACTTTAAAAGTTATTTTTTTTTAATTTTTCAACGAAATCGCTTTATTATTGTTATATTTATATCACAACACTGATATTGTTGTAATATTTATATTTTTTTAATATTTTTTTAATACATAACGCAACCACATGAGTTAATTTGCATCTTATAAGAACAAAGCCCCACAATTATTAACCAAATACCACAAGAGCATGAGAAATACCTACCTTTTATTCGCTTTGCTCGTTAGCTGTTTTGCAATAGCGCAAACGAGTGCCGTTGGAATTGGAACTACTAACCCTCAACAAAAACTACACCTGGGAAACGGTGTTGGAACACTTCGAGTTGAAAGTCTTGACAAAGACAACAATCCGTATAACGGAGGAAACCTAAACCCTACAGGAACCTATCCTTTATACGTTGACAGCGATGGTGTATTAGGTTTGAAATTACAAACTTTATACAACAGTGATGGCAGTGATGCAATTGACAATCTAACCATTCCGGAAACCAATGTTACCCTTGTGGGAGCAGACGCAGACGGAAAAGTAGAATCTACGTTTAAAACCTACACTATAACCACAACAAGAGCTTGTATTATAGAAGTGAAGTACAGTGTTAGTTTCGAAGTTTACGAAAAAAACACCTTAACTAAGATAAGAGACGCAGGCGCAAGAAGAATCTCAACGTATTACACTTTAGATAATGGCACGCGTAAATACGGACAAGCCTCAAGATGTTACATGAACAACAATCTTAACAATCCGGCTCCGTTTTTATCAACAGATGTAATGGCAGCTGTAGGTCCGGCTTACAACTCATCCACTACCTACATCCAAGTACCGGCCGGAACACACACCTTAAACTTTAAGGCAGAAATCTCCTCTAACCTACCTTCTCTTCCTACTTACGTAAAATTGGCTGTAGACACAGATTCAATTTTCATGAGAATGTACTAAAAAAGCTTGCTATGAAAAAATTTTTACTCCCATTGTTATTCCCTACAATCCTAACAGCCCAAGTAGGAATAGGCACTTCAAACCCAACAGCTGATTTGCATGTTGCCGGCAACACCTCAACGATAAGAATTGAAAAATTGAACGCTACAAACGAACCCACTTATAATGACGGAGTAAAACCGTCACCTGCTTTTGTAACAGCACTAGGCGATGTAACCCTAAATCCTTCCGGGGCTAACGGCACAGGACCAGGAGGATTAATGGCTCCCATCAATTTTTTAATGACAATCCCAAATTTCATCCCGGACGGAGCAACCAACAGAGGCGTGGTTATCAACAACACCACTCTTGAAACCAGCAAAACAGGATTAGTACGTATTGTTCCTTTCACATCACCACAAGAAGCTTTGGTAGAAGTAAAATACAGCATCACCACAATTTTGTCCAGTACCGACTTAAATACGGCATTAACTTATTTTGACGATATATCAACAAGAGCTATCAAATATTACTTCTGCATCGACATCAATAATGATGGTCTGAGTCCTGCCGAAGCAGCTAAAAAATACGGACTAAACGGTCAGTTTTATTCGTCGCACACACAGGGGATTTTAGGTTATTCTTTCACCAACGGACACGGATACTCCAACATCCCGCCCGGAAACCACTCACTACACTTTTTTGCAGTTGTAGTTGATGCTGACAACAAATACACCAGTATTGGCGTTGGCGGTCAAACCGATTCCTTGAAAATCAGAATTTACAATTAAAATTACGCCTCATGAAAAAATACATATATCTTCTAGCTTCCCTTTTCCCTGTTTTATCCTACGGACAGGTGGGGATTAACACTACAACCCCAGTACAGGGAGTTCATGTTGGAGGCCCCACTTCAACAGT
Source organism: uncultured Flavobacteriaceae bacterium (assembly GCA_963812405.1). Taxonomy (GTDB): domain Bacteria; phylum Bacteroidota; class Bacteroidia; order Flavobacteriales; family Flavobacteriaceae; genus Flavobacterium. The sequence goes on from CAWEUV010000002.1 coordinate 867,955, forward strand.
AAAAGTTGAAGGTTTAAGCTATCCGGCAAACCCTAATAATTTAGGTCCCGGAAACACCACCCGCGTTTTTGTAGATGCCAACGGAGATTTAATGCTTGGCGCCGTACAAAGCAACATTGCCATTCTTTTCGACTCAGAAAACTACTTGGATGACAACAGTAACCCCAGCGTGAATCAAATTACGCAACACGGTTATGGCGATGGTTTTACGTATGCCGGTGTACCCAGAGATATTCCGAACTCAACATTTACACTAACGCAACCCGCCATTATTGAAATCAACTATTCTGTTTCCTGGAACATTGAAAAAAACGGCTCAAACCGGGTTGGAGACGGAAATGCAAGAGCGATTCAAACACTGATGTATTTCAGACAAAATGATTATCTAGGTCCTGTTGTAACACATGATTTAGACGGCAATTTAATTGGCGGAGCCTTTGAAGTTAGCACCGGTTCATCAGTAGTGGGCGGCGGCTTAGGACTCTCAGGACAATATTACAACAACAAACATTCCTTAAAAGGAGAATATGAAAATTTTCACAACAATGGAACCGATTATGTAAAACTACCTGCTGGCACCTACTGCCCAATGTTTTCAGCGCAATTAGCCGTTTCAGACGCCAGTAGCGCCGGCGCCATGAAAATGTACATCGGAACCGCAAAAGACGAAGTCCAAATAATTGCTCATTATTACAATTAAATAAAAAAACCTCTTTTAAGGAGGTTTTTTTATTTATAAGCTTTTCTCAAGCAAATATTTTTTGGGCGTAGTGCCGTATTTTTTCTTGAACGCCGCAATAAAATGACTGGCCGTACTGTATCCTATTTTCAAACCCGCTTCATTTACATTATACGAACCGGAATCCAAAAGCCGGCGCGCATATTCCATTTTATAATCAAACAGAAAGCCGTAAACTGTATCACCGTAAATTTGTTTGAATCCCATTTTCAATTTCTTCAGATTCAACCCTACCTGATCGGCCAATTCCTGTAAACCTGGCGGTTCCGCCATATTGTTAATCACGATTTCTTTGGCTTTTTTTAATTTCAGCACATTTTCTTCATCAATCAAAAACGGACATTGTTCGGCATTCGGATCTTCATTTCGATTGAAAAACAAACTCAACAATTCATACCCCTTTCCTTTATAATACATGTTTTTAATGGAAGGATTCAGCGAATAATGAAACATCTGATTCAAAACAATCGCCATCGACGGACTGATATTTTCCTCGCCATAATATTTCTTATCCCGATTTTGATCGCTCAGAAACGGAATGTGTTCCGCCTGTTCCGAAAACAAGCCGTGAAATTTCTTAATGGAAACCAAAACGGAAATTACCCAGGATTTGGGTGCAATTTCCATCTGCAAAGGCAGTTCTTTTTGCGGATTGTACAACAAAAGCGACTTTTCTTCTTTCAATTCCAAAGCATAATTTCCCTGATTGAAAATAAATTTCGCACTGCCTTTTAATCCGAAATGAAATTGTATAAGCCCCATGTTTACAGGGCGTTCGAAACGCACCACTTCTTCCGAATCATTTTGAAAACGAAGCAGTATAAAATCTTCCTCAATTTTTATCTCTTCCATAGAACCCATAGCGGTATTTTTTCGTAAGTATTTCTAAAAGCTATTTATTGTTTTATTTAGAATCATTCAAAATAAAATCATTCAAAAAGCTTGATTTGTATACAAATTTAAAGAAATAACGCTTAAGAAACATTTAAAGGACAAAAAAATCTCTTAGCGACACAAAAAGTCCTTCCAGCGTTATTTTAATAAATCGGTTAATAATACATTTGTTTAACTTTTAGTAAAAAGTGAAAAAGCATGGAAAATAATATACCGTCAAAGCCTGCTTCATTTTATGTTGTTGGATTGAGTTATAAGAAAGCAGACGCCGAGATCAGAGGGAAATTTAGTTTAGACAACGAAGCTAAAGAGAACTTATTACTGCAAGCTAAAAAAGAAGGAATCGAAAGCTTAATCGTTACTTCCACTTGCAACAGAACTGAAATTTACGGATTTGCACAACATCCTTTTCAATTGATCAAACTGATGTGTGAAAACAGTCAGGGCACCGTTGAAGAATTCCAAAAAGTGGCTTACGTATACAAAAACATCGAAGCCATCGGCCATATGTTCCGCGTAGGAACCGGTTTGGACAGCCAGATTTTAGGCGATTTTGAAATCATCAGTCAGATAAAAACCAGTTTTGTAGCCAGCAAGAACCACGGCTTAACCAACAATTACCTGGAACGTTTGTGCAACGCGGTAATTCAGGCCAGCAAACGCATCAAAAACGAAACGGAAATCTCCTCAGGCGCTACTTCGGTTTCCTTTGCTGCCGTGCGTTATATTTTCAACAATGTAGAAGACATTTCCAATAAAAATATCTTGTTGTTCGGTACCGGTAAAATCGGAAGAAATACCTGTGAGAATTTGGTAAAACATTCCAAACACGAACAAATTACCCTGATTAACAGAACCAAAGACAAAGCCGAAAAACTGGCCCGTAAACTGGATTTAATCGTAAAAGATTATGCCGATTTGCAACTGGAAATTCAAAAAGCCGATGTATTGGTCGTAGCCACAGGCGCACAAAACCCGACCATCGACAAAGCCATCCTGAATCTGAAAAAACCTTTGCTGATTTTGGATTTGTCGGTTCCGAAAAACGTTAACGAAAATGTTCAGGAATTAGAGAATGTTACGTTAATCCACATGGATCATTTGTCCCAGATGACGGATGAAACACTGGAAAACCGCAAAAAACACATTCCGGCAGCCGAAGCCATCATCGAGGAAATCAAAGACGAATTCATCGACTGGACCAAAGCCCGAAAATTTGCCCCAACAATCCATGCCTTAAAAGAAAAGCTAAACACCATCAAGGACAAAGAGCTGACTTTTCAACGCAAAAAAATCAGCAATTTTGATGAGGAACAAGCCGAAATTATCAGCAACCGCATCATACAAAAAATAACCAACCATTTTGCCAATCATTTGAAAGACGACAACACCATGGTTGACGAAAGCATCGAATGGATCGAAAAAATCTTTCAGATAGAAACTGTAAAAAATGACTAAAACCATACGCATTGGAACCCGCGACAGCGAATTAGCCTTATGGCAAGCGCATACTGTACAGCATCAATTACAGCAATTAGGGTATTCCACCGAAATAGTAGCGGTAAAATCAACCGGCGACATCATTCTCGACAAACCTTTATATGAATTGGGAATTACCGGAATTTTCACCAAGACCTTAGACGTTGCCATGATTTCCGGACAGGTTGATATCGCAGTACATTCCATGAAAGACGTGCCAACCGCTTTGCCCAAAGGCATTGTACAGGCTGCCGTTTTGGAACGTGCCAACACCGTTGACATTTTAGTTCACAAAGGCAATCTGGATTTCCTTAACGGAAACGGAACCATCGCCACCGGAAGCTTGCGTCGTCAGGCACAATGGCTCAACAAATATCCGAATCATACTGTGGTAGATTTACGCGGAAACGTAAATACCCGCATGCAGAAATTACAGGAAAGCAATTGGGACGGTGCTGTTTTTGCAGCAGCCGGCTTGGAACGCATCAACCTGAAACCCGAAATGTTTATCGATTTGGATTGGATGATTCCCGCACCTGCTCAGGGCGCAATGATGGTAGTGGCCATGGAAAACGACGATTTTTCTTTGGATGCATTGGCCCAATTGAATCATATTGAAACTGAAATCTGCACATATATTGAGCGTCAATTCCTAAGAACACTGGAAGGCGGCTGTACAGCTCCAATAGGTGCTTTGGCGAAATACAACGAAATTGACGATACACTTCATTTTAAAGGTGTTTTGTTTTCGTTAGACGGCAGTCAGAAATTCGAGATCAACAAAACGGTTGACATTTCAGAATGGAAAAAACTGGGCTACACTTCGGCTCAGGAAATTTTAACTGGTGGCGGTTCCGAACTGATGGCCGACATCAAATTGAAACTGAAAAAATAATGAGTGATTCTGTTCGCATACTGTCTACCAAGAAACTGTTGCCCAATCAGAAGCAATTTCTTCTGAATGCCGGTTTTTCGGTCGTTGAAGCAGATTTTATCACTACAAAAACCTTCGATTTCGAATTAAAAAACGTGAACGAGATCTTGATTTTCACGAGTCAGAACGGCGTTCAAAGTATTTTACAGCATCCAAAATGCGAGGAATTAAAATCGAAAAACGTGTTTTGTGTCGGACTAAAAACCAAGGCCTTACTCGAAGAAAACGGTTTTAAAGTGGAGGCCTACACGGGTTATGCTGCGGATTTGGCCGAAATCATCACGTTAGTTTATCCGAATGAAAGCTATACGTTTTTCAGCGGAAATTTGCGTCGCGACACTTTGCCGGAAGCCTTAACCGAAGCCGGAATCATTTTTAATGAAATCGAAGTCTATCAAACGCTTTTAACTCCGGAGAAAATCGACACTAAAGTTAACGGTATCTTATTTTACAGTCCGTCCGGCGTGGAAAGTTATCTGAAAAAAAACAAAATTTCGAAAGAAATTGCCTTTTGCATCGGGGAAACCACCGCAGAAACGGCAAATCAATTCGGAATCAAAAATATTGTAATCGCCAATCAACCCACCATTGAGAACACGATTATCCAATGCATCAACGAATTCAAATAAAACTTTGCAAAACAAGACTTTGTCTCTTTGCCACTATAAAAGAAACTATGATTAAGAACGACCTATTTCTAAGAGCTTTAAAAGGAGAAACCGTAGAACGCCCACCGGTTTGGATGATGCGTCAGGCAGGAAGATATTTACCTGAATTTCGTGCCTTGCGCGACAAATACGATTTCTTCACCCGTTGTGAAACTCCGGAACTGGCAGCCGAAATTACCGTGCAACCAATCCGTATCGTAAAACCGGATGCGGCGATTTTATTCTCCGATATTTTGGTAGTACCAAGAGCCATGGGAATTCACGTGGAATTGAAAGACAATTTAGGTCCGATTATTCCGGATCCTATTCGTACGATGGAGCAAGTGAATCAGGTTTTCATTCCGAATATCGAAGAAACGTTTAGGGTATGTAATGGATGCCGTTAAACTGACCAAAGAAATGCTGAACGACGAAGTACCGTTAATCGGATTCGCAGGTTCGCCTTGGACGATCTTCTGTTATGCTGTGGAAGGAAAAGGATCGAAAAGTTTTGATACCGCAAAAGGATTCTGTTTTTCCAACCCGGTAGCGGCACATACGTTATTGCAGAAAATTACCGATACGACCATCTTATATCTGAAAGAAAAAGTAAAAGCGGGTTGTAATGCGATTCAGATTTTTGATTCTTGGGGCGGCATGTTATCCCCAGCCGATTATCAGGAATTCTCATGGAAATACATCAACCAAATCGTAGAAGCTTTAGCCGAAGAAACTGAAGTTATCGTGTTCGGAAAAGGCTGTTGGTTTGCCTTAAACGATATGGCAAAATCGAAAGCATCTGCTTTGGGTGTGGACTGGACGTGTTCGCCAAGAAATGCCCGATATTTAACCGGTGGAAACATCACCTTACAAGGAAATTTTGATCCGTCACGATTACTGTCTCCAATCCCAACCATCAAAAAAATGGTACACGAAATGATTGACGAATTCGGAAAAGACAAATACATCGTGAATTTAGGCCACGGAATTTTACCAAACATTCCTGTGGATCATGCTAAGGCGTTTGTTGAGGCAGTGAAAGAATATCAAAAATAGTTGCTTAGCAACTGAGTTTCTGAGTAGCTAAGTAAAAACTCAGAAACTCAGGCACTCAGAAACTTAGAAACTCAAAAATGAAAAACAAATTCTACCAATACATACAAACGCTTCAGGACCAAATCTGTAAAGGTTTGGAAGACGTAGATGGCCAAGCAAAATTCCGTCAGGACTTATGGGAACGACCGGAAGGCGGCGGCGGAAGAACCCGCGTAATCGAAAACGGAAACGTATTCGAAAAAGGTGGTGTCAACATTTCAGCTGTTCACGGAGCGTTACCCAAAGCAATGCAAACCTATTTTGGTGTTGGCGAAGTCGACTTTTTCGCTTGCGGACTAAGTTTGGTGATCCATCCGAAAAACCCGATGGTGCCAACGGTTCACGCGAATTGGCGTTATTTTGAAATGTACGACAAGGAAGGCAACGTAATCAACAGTTGGTTCGGTGGCGGACAGGATTTGACACCGTATTATCTGTTTGAAGAAGACGCCAAACATTTTCATCAAACCTGTAAAACCGCTTGCGACAAACACGACCCGGAATTCTATCCGAAGTTTAAAAAACAATGCGACGACTATTTCTGGAATGCCCACCGTGATGAAGCGCGAGGCATCGGAGGTCTGTTTTTCGACCATTGCAAAGCTACGGAAGCCATGACGATGGAAAACTGGTACGCTTTCGTAACGGAAGTCGGCAACAGCTTCCTTCAAGCGTATGTTCCGATTGTGGAAAAAAGAAAAGCGTTACCGTATACCGAAGAAAACAGAACCTGGCAGGAAATCCGTCGCGGACGTTATGTAGAATTCAACTTGGTACACGACAAAGGCACGCTATTCGGCTTAAAAACCAACGGAAGAATCGAATCGATTTTGATGAGTTTACCACCGCACGTGCAATGGGTATACGACCATCATCCGGAAGCCGGAAGTGAAGAAGAGAAATTAATAAACGTATTAGCAAAACCAATTGAATGGATTTAATTGTCCATTACCAATTATAAATTATCAATTATCATGTTTCCATTACACAGAGGCAGAAGATTACGCGTTAACGAAAGCATTCGTTCGTTAGTACGCGAAACCAGTTTAAGTCCGGCCGACTTTATGTTCCCGATGTTTATTGCCGAAGGCGAAAACGTAAAAGTGGAAATTCCTTCCATGCCAGGTATCTTTCGTCGTTCGATTGATTTAACCGTGGAAGAAGTCAAAGAATTGTTCGCTTTAGGCATTCGCGCCGTGAACATTTATGTGAAAGTCAACGACAACCTAAAAGACAATACCGGAAAAGAAGCCTGGAATCCGAACGGACTGATGCAACAAGCCATTCGTGCAATCAAAGCCGCTTGTCCTGAAATGATTGTCATGCCGGATGTAGCCTTAGACCCGTATTCAATCTACGGTCACGATGGTATCATTGAAAAAGGCGATATTGCCAACGATGCTACCAACGATGCTTTAGTAAAAATGGCCGTTTCCCATGCCCAAGCCGGTGCCGATTTTGTAGCCCCGAGCGACATGATGGACGGACGTGTGTTGCGTTTACGCCAAGGTTTGGATGCTGCTGGATTCCACAATGTAGGGATTATGAGCTATTCGGCGAAATATGCTTCAGCATTTTACGGACCATTCCGTGATGCGTTGGACAGCGCGCCGAAAGAAGCCGATATCGAAGTACCGAAAGACAAAAAAACCTACCAAATGGATTACGCCAACCGTATCGAAGCAGTAAAAGAAGCGCTTTGGGACGTGGAAGAAGGCGCCGACATGGTAATGGTAAAACCCGGAATCGCCTATTTGGATATCGTTCGTGAAGTGAAAAATGCAGTAGATGTTCCCGTAACCGTTTTCCATGTGTCCGGGGAATATGCGATGATTAAAGCCGCTTCGGAAAGAGGTTGGTTAGATCACGACAAAATCATGATGGAGCAATTAATGTGCATCAAACGTGCCGGTGCGAGTTTAATTTCGACCTATTTCGCAAAAGAAGCGGCTATCTTATTGAACAAATAATATGAAAAAAAACATATTGCTTTTACTATTACTGATTGCGTGTGTTTCCTGCAAAAAAGAAACAACGGAAGCATCCGGAAACAACAATTCCGAGCTAGCGCAAAATGTGAAACCGAATGATTTAGGTGAGAAAATTTTCAACGGAAAAGGCATGTGTTATTCGTGTCATAAAACCGACCAAAAAGTAATTGGCCCCAGCTTAAAGGAAATTGCCAAAATCTACAAGGAAAAAGGTGCCAGCATTACCGATTTCCTAACCGAAAAAAGCAAGCCGATAGTCGATCCGTCGCAATACAGCGTAATGAAAACCAACTTCGCGATTACCAAAAATCTTCCCGAAGAAGAACTGAAAGCACTTGAAACTTATATACTGAGTTTTTCAAAATAATAACAAATCAAAGTCATCTTCGGATGGCTTTTTTATTTGACAAAATGTAAAGTTTGTTTGTCTTTTTGGAAAATATATTTTACATTTGATATGTTCTTTAAAATCTTTCAATCATGAAAACGAACTTCTTATTTCCAAATGTCTTTAAAAAACTAAGCCTGATTGTATGGCTACTTTCTCTTGCAGGATTGATTTTTGTTTTAAATTTCAACGACGACGAAGCGATACGATTACAAGCTAAAGTATTTGCATTGGTAAACGAAGAAGGATTCAAAAGCCCTTTTTATTTCAGTTGGATTAAAAACAACATTTTGGATGAAATCACAATGACACTTTTTATCGTGAGCGGACTGATTTTTGCTTTTTCAAAAGAAAAAATCGAGGACGAAATGGTGGCTAAAATCCGATTGGAAAGCTTGGTTTGGGCCACGTATGTGAATTATGCCGTACTGTTGTTCTGTATTCTTTTTATTTACGGACTGCCTTTTTTAAATGTGATGACGTACAACATGTTCACTTTATTACTATTCTTCATTATCCGTTTCCATTGGATGTTGTACAAATCCGCTAAATTTGAAACCAATGAAGAATAACGTAAAAGTACAACGCGCCATTGCGAATCTAACCCAGGCGGAATTAGCCGAAAAAATTGGGGTGAGCCGACAAACCATCAACGCGATTGAAGCCGGAAAATATGTACCTTCCACCGTCTTGGCGTTAAAGATTTCAAAACTGTTCGAAAAACCGGTAAATGACATCTTTGCATTGGAAGACACCGACTAATTTGCTATCTTTATCAGATGCAAACCGTCTTCATCAATACTCCATTGGGCACCGCCAAAATTAAAGGCGATGAATTGGGTGTTTCCGTCATTTCCATTCTTCAGGAAGGCGAAATATCGAAAGTGATTCCCGTGGAATTGAAAGACGCGGTGAAGCAACTTCAGGAATATTTTGACGGCAAACGCACCACCTTTAATTTTCCTATTAACCCGAAAGGCACCGATTTTCAGCAGAAAGTCTGGAAAGCCCTTTTGGAAATTCCCTACGGGAAAACCACTTCTTATATGGAGTTGTCAAAAAAATTAGGCGATGTAAAAGCGATTCGGGCAGTCGCTTCTGCCAATGGAAAAAATCCGTTGTGGATTGTGGTGCCATGCCATCGCGTGATTGGCTCCGACGGTTCGTTAACCGGTTATGCCGGCGGTTTGTGGCGTAAAAAATGGTTGTTGGAACATGAAAATCCGATGAAACAGCAAAGTTTGTTTTAATTACGAGTCCAAAAAACGGAGTGAGCAAATCAGATTTTAAGACTATAATAGAAAAATCTTTCAATCTTTCAATCTTTCAATCTTTCAATCTTTCAATCTTTCAATCTTTCAATTAAAATAAGAGTTTCCAAAAGCGCTACGATTTCCTCAATAGCCCCGATGGGAGCGACTACCGTGTAGTGCGGACAGCGGGAAAATGGAAACCAAAAATTCCCGAACTCTTCGCTCCAAAAAAATCAAAAAACATAAGCCGATTTTGTTTAAATTCGTAACATACGGAAAACCCAAAACCATGAAATTTCTGAAAAGCTTCTTCAAGTGGTTTGTCATCACCTTGGCAGCCATCATTATTCTGATGTATATTTTTGATGTGGACTACCTGTTACGCGCCGTGCGAACGATTTATTTTCGCGGCTATACCACTGCCTTTTTAGACGACTACACCCACTTTCCGAATCGGGAAATCAAAAAAGGTGTTGCGCAACCCTGGGCAATTGCCAAAGATTACAATTCGGTTCCCGCAACGGAAGAGCTGAACAAAACCCATAAAGAACTGCAAACCGTAGCTTACCTCATCATTAAAAACGACAGCATTTGGCACGAAAGCTATTTTGACGGGTATGGAAAAAATTCCAAATCGAATTCGTTTTCGATGGCGAAAAGTGTCGTGTCGGCAGCGTTAGGAAAAGCGATTATGGAGGGTAAAATCAAAAGTTTAGACCAAAAGGTGACCGATTTTTTCCCCGAACTGAAAGGGCAATTTGCAAAAGAAGTTACGGTAGGCGATTTATCCTCAATGGCCTCCGGATTGAGCTGGGACGAGAAATATTACAGTCCGTTTTCCATTGTTACCCGAGCGTATTTTGACGACGATTTGAAGAAAGTGATTCTCGGATTGGACGTAAAGGAAAAACCCGGACAATCCTTCAAATATTTGAGCGGCGCTACGCAATTGCTGGCAATGTGTATTGAAAAAGCCACAGGTGAATATGTTTCCGATTATGTTTCCAAAAACTTTTGGCAACCCATGGGCGCGGAAAACGACGCACTTTGGCAATTAGATCACGAGGGAGACGGCATTGAAAAAGCGTATTGTTGTATTGCCAGCAATGCGCGCGATTTTGCACGCTTCGGAAAACTCTACCGCGATTATGGCAAATGGAACGGAAAACAGCTTTTGGACAGTACGTTTGTCGCCAAATCGATTGCACCGAGATTTCCCGAAAGTCCGCAATACGGTTATGGCTTCTGGTTGCACAACATCAACGGAAAGCAATTGTTTTACATGCGCGGGCATTTGGGGCAATTCGTGATCGTAATTCCGAAAGACAATATGATTATTGTGCGTTTGGGTCACATCAAAGGACTGCAAACCGAAACCGATCCGCACAGTAACGATTTGTATGTGTATGTAAATGAAGCGTACAAAATGTTGGAAAAACGAAAATAATTCTTTTATTTGTAATACTTTTCATATACAAGCCAAATAACTGTAATACAAACCAAACAAAATGATTGAAAAAATTAACCTGGAACACGTTCTCTTTTTAGACATCGAAACAGTTCCCGAAGAAGAAAACTTTAACGTTTTAGACGAAACCAAGCAACAACTTTTCGACCAGAAAACAAAATACCAACGTAAGGACGATTTTACACCGGAAGAATTCTACGAGCGCGCCGGCATTTGGGCCGAATTCGGGAAAATCATCTGTATTTCCGTGGGTTATTTTACCTTTAAAGGGGATATCCGTCATTTTCGGGTGACTTCTTTTTTTGGGGATGAAATTAAAATCCTGAAAGATTTCTCGAATTTGCTGAACAACCATTTTTCACAACCGCAACACCTTTTGTGCGGTCATAATGCGAAGGAATTCGACTTTCCGTTCATCGCCCGCCGCATGATTATCCATCAGCTGCCTATTCCGATGAAGCTAAATCTGTTCGGTAAAAAACCGTGGGAAGTACCGCATTTGGACACCATGGAATTGTGGAAATTCGGCGATTACAAAACCTTTACCTCGCTGAAATTGTTAACCAACGTGCTCGGAATTCCGTCCCCAAAAGACGATATCGACGGCAGCGAAGTCGCCCACACGTTTTATGTGGAAAAAGACATCGACCGCATCATTACCTATTGCGAAAAAGACGTGATTGCGGTGGCACAGGTGTTGTTACGCTTACGCAGGGAAGATTTGCTGATTGAGGAAGAAATTATTCACATCTAAATAGTTTTTTTCTTTAACCGCAGATTCGCAGATTTGCAAGTAATAATCTGCGAACCTGCGGCATATTCTAATTACAGAAATTGGAGATTTTAAGGTTAAATAATTACATTTACGAAAAATAATAAATTATGGTATTGAGCAGATTTTGGTTGGTAATTTTTATTTCTTCGATTGCCTTTATAGTTATTGGTTTGTTTTCCGGCAACAGCTATACCATCGATAATGTCCTGAACGGTAAAAAAGACGAACCGATTTTAATCTCCGAAAAATACCTGAACGAAGTTCCGGTTTTCATCAAAGACAGCATCGAAAAAGCACCGGAGAACACCATCGTAATCAACAAAATCGAATCCAATCCGGATACAACTTACGTCTATAAAAACAAAACGGTAAAGATTTTCAGTGGTGTGCAAAAATCGGACGGTTTACTGCCCACTTGTAAAAACACCTTACTCGATTTGATTCTTCCGTTAATTGCCTATTTGGCTTTCTTCTGTGGATTGATGGAACTTTTAATCATTTCCGGCGCTTCCGGAAAATTGGCTAAAGTATTGAGTCCTGTGTTTGTAAAAGTGTTTCCGAGTATTCCGAAAAACCATCCGTCGATTTCTTATATGACGTTAAACTTTGCTGCTAATTTCCTTGGATTGGATTCGGCAGCCACGCCATTCGGACTAAAAGCCATGGAAAGTTTACAGGAAATCAATCCCGAAAAAGAAAAAGCCAGTGATGCGCAAATTATGTTCATGTGTTTGCATGCTTCGGGGCTCACTTTAATTGCCACTTCCATTATTGGTTATCGCGCCGCTGCAGGTGCTACCAATCCTGCCGATGTGATGTTGCCTTGTATCATTACGTCTTTTATCGGTACGATTGCCGCTTTTCTGATTGTTGGCGTGAAACAAAAAATCAATTTCAAGAGCGCTTCTCTGGTGGCCGTTCTAATGGCATTAATCGCCGGAATCATCGGTTTGCTGATGTATGTCAACCATTTGGATTTAATTGGTAAAAACTATTTCACTTCTAATCTTTCCGCGTTGATATTGGTGGGTATTATTGCTTTTACGTTGATTTTTTCCTTCCTTAAAGAAAAGAAATTCACCGAAGCAAACACCACCGTTTTCGAAGCTTTTGTAACCGGAGCCAACAACGGAATCAAAACCGGGGTTACTATTTTCCCTTATGTTTTGGGAATGTTAGTGGCCATTTCCCTGTTTAGAAACAGCGGATTGTTTGAAATCATCAGCAATTGGATTGCCTTTATTTTCTCCAATATGGGGGTGAGCAAAGAAATTACCGATGCGTTACCGGTTGCGTTACTAAGACCGTTCAGTTCTGCAGGATCAAGAGGATTTTTGATTGACTCGATGAATACGTTCGGAGCCGATTCTCTAACCGGAAGATTGAGCAGTATTTTCCAATGCAGCGCCGAAAGTACGTTTTACGTGATTGCAGTCTATTTTGGTTCGGTGAACATAAAAAATACGCGTTACGCTTTAGGAACGATGCTTTTGGTGGATGTGATTTGTGTGATTACAGCGATTTTCGTGGCGAGTTGGTTTTTTTAATACGCTCCTGCAAGGTTTTCAAAACTTTGAAGGTATAACATCAAACAATTTTTCATTCCCTCAACACTCATTATATTTACGCTAATTATGAAAACATTTATGGAAAATTTTTCTTTCAGTCTTTTTGCTTGGCAACTCTTTCTTTTAATTGTATTGCTAATAGTTGTATTACTAGTAATAAAAATAATTCGAAGAAGTTTTATGAAAAGAAGTTAAAAGGAAAAACGAACGTTTTACAGCGGTATTTAATATCTTTACACTCCTTAAATTACTAAATAATGGACTTTCTATACCAAGACCCGTATCCGATTCAAAAAGACGATACACAATACCGAAAAATTACTTCTGATTATGTTAAAGTAGAACAGTTTGGCGACCGCGAAATCTTAACCGTAGACCCGAAAGGTTTGGAATTATTAGCCGAAGAAGCCATGAGCGATGTTTCCTTCATGCTACGCTCTTCCCATCTACAAAAATTAAGAAACATCATCGAAGATCCGGAAGCGACCGATAACGACCGCTTCGTAGCTTATAACTTATTGCAGAATGCTGTGGTAGCGGTAGAAGGGCAGTTACCTTCGTGCCAAGACACCGGAACGGCAATTGTTATGGCAAAAAAAGGAGAAAACGTATATACTGGTGCTGACGATGGCGAAGCGTTGTCGAAAGGAATTTTCAACACCTACCAAAAAAGAAATTTACGCTATTCGCAAATTGTTCCGATTTCGATGTTTGAAGAAAAGAACTCCGGTTCGAACCTTCCGGCGCAAATCGATATTTATGCTAAAAAAGGAGCTTCCTATGAATTCCTGTTTTTAGCCAAAGGGGGTGGTTCTGCCAACAAAACCTTCTTATACCAAAAAACAAAATCGTTGTTGAACGAAAAATCATTGGATGAATTCGTTCGCGAAAGAATCATGGATTTAGGAACCTCTGCGTGTCCTCCGTACCACTTGGCAATTGTAATTGGCGGCACGTCTGCGGAAGCGAACTTAGCAGCCGTAAAAAAAGCATCAGCCGGTTATTTCGATAATTTACCTACTTCCGGAAACATGGCGGGCCAGGCCTTCCGTGATTTGGAATGGGAAAAACGCGTACAGCAAATTTGCCAGGAAAGCCACATCGGAGCGCAATTCGGCGGAAAATATTTAACGCACGATGTTCGTGTGATCCGTTTGCCGCGTCACGCTGCTTCGTGTCCGGTGGGCATGGGCGTTTCCTGTTCGGCCGACCGAAACATCAAAGGAAAAATTACCAAAGACGGTATTTTCGTGGAACAATTGGAAGTGAATCCGAAACAGTTTTTACCGGAGACTGCACCACATTTGGAAGCACCGGTGGAAATCGATTTGAACCGACCAATGGCTGAAGTATTGGCCGAATTGTCCAAATACCCTATCAAAACCCGTTTGAAATTAAACGGAACGTTGATTGTGGCCCGTGATATCGCGCATGCGAAAATTAAAGAGTTATTGGATGCCGGAAAACCAATGCCGGAGTATTTCAAAAACCATCCAATCTATTACGCAGGTCCTGCCAAAACTCCGGAAGGAATGCCGTCAGGAAGTTTCGGACCAACCACAGCCGGTCGTATGGACGTGTATGTGGATGAATTCCAAAAACACGGCGGAAGCATGATTATGCTGGCCAAAGGAAACCGTTCAAAAGACGTGATGAATGCATGTAACAAATACGGTGGCTTCTATTTGGGTTCCATCGGTGGGCCTGCGGCAATTTTAGCCAAAGAAAACATCTTATCCGTAGAAGTGGTTGATTTTGAAGAATTAGGCATGGAAGCGGTGCGTAAAATTACCATCAAAGATTTCCCGGCGTTTATCATTACCGATGACAAAGGAAACGACTTTTTTGAAAACTTATAATCTTTAGAAAATAGATAGAAAAAGAAAACCCGTCCTCAGCTACTGAGACGGGTTTTTTATTTATGTCAACTGAAAATTGCGACTGCGACTGAAAACTATTCTACATACAACACCAATCCTTTCAAGTACGAACCTTCCGGATGATACATGTTCACCGGATGATCCGGACCTTGGGTTAATTTATGTAACACTCTGATGTTTCTTCCGCTTTCAATGGCGGCAGCGGCTACAGTATTGTAAAACAAAACATCGTCAATTACTTGCGAACAAGAGAAGGTGAACAGAATTCCATTAGGCGCCAAGGCTTTCATTCCGGCGATGTTCAAACGTTTATAAGCTTGGGTTGCCGTGTGTTTGCTTTTGATGCTTTTCGCAAAGGCCGGCGGATCCAACACTATCAGATCGTATTGTTTTGTATGTTCTTTCATGAACGTAAAAACGTCGGAAGCCACTGCTTCATGGTTGCAATCGTCGTGGTTCAGTTCCATGTTTTTTTCGGCTAAAGCCACTGCCTTTTCAGAAATATCTACGGAAGTTACCAATTGCGCACCCGCACTCATGGCATACACCGAAAATCCTCCGGTATAACAGAACGTGTTCAATACGCGTTTTCCTTTGGCGTAATGTCCGAGTAATTTTCGGTTATCGCGTTGGTCCAAAAAGAAACCCGTTTTTTGTCCTTCCACCCAGTTTACGGCAAACAAAATATTGTTTTCTTTAGCCACAACTTCAGGCGTATCACCGAACAAGAAAAAGTCTTTTCCGGTTTGCGGTAATGTGCCACTGCTTTTGCAATAAATGGTTTCACAATACTCGGCGAAAGTTGTTTTTATGGCTTCAGCGATTTTCTCCATTTCCTGAAAAATTCCGCTGGAATGCGCCTGCAAAACCCAGTTTTTATCGTAATAATCGATGATCAGCCCCGGAATACCGTCGCCTTCGCCATGAATCAGACGAAAAGCGTTGGTTTCTTTTATATCCAATAATTTCATGCGCAATTCCCACGCTCCTTTTAATCGGTCGGTCCAGAAATTTTCGGTAAAAAGTTCTTCTCCGAAAGTCAGAATCCTTACTACAATACTGCCGCGGTCACTGAAATAACCTGTTGCCAGATGCTTATCTTTGGAATCAACCACCTCTACCATTTCCCCGTCATTAATGTCACGGCTCACTCCGTACACGGCACCACTGAACACCCAAGGATGTCTTCGTAGTACTGATTTTTCTTTTCCCGGTTTTAAAATTACTTTCGGATAACTCATTGTTTTGTATTTTGCTGCAAAGTTAAAAACAAAAAGCATCTTTAGTTCATTTTACCAAAGATGCTTTTAAAATATATTTTGATTTTTATTAATCGATAACCATTTCCGGAATGTCCCCTTCGATGATCAATTCGGCTTCCGTTGCTTTAATGATTTCTTCTACCGAAACACCCGGCGCTCTTTCCAGAAGTTTGAATCCTTTCGGAGTCACTTCCATAACGGCCAATTCCGTAACCACTTTTTTCACACAGCCCACGCCGGTTAACGGTAACGTGCATTTTTTAAGGATTTTCGATTCGCCCGCTTTATTCACGTGCATCATGGCTACGATGATATTTTCTGCAGAAGCTACTAAATCCATTGCGCCTCCCATACCTTTTACCATTTTACCCGGAATTTTCCAGTTGGCAATGTCGCCGTTTTCGGAAACTTCCATTGCACCCAGAATCGTAAGATCCACTTTTTGTGCACGAATCATTCCGAAACTGAATGCCGAATCGAAGAAACTCGCACCCGGTAAGGTTGTGATGGTTTGTTTTCCGGCATTGATGATGTCTGCATCTTCTTCGCCTTCAAAAGGGAACGGTCCCATACCCAACACGCCGTTTTCACTCTGAAATTCCACTTCGATATCATGACGCACATAATTGGCAACCAACGTTGGGATACCGATTCCTAAATTTACGAAATAACGGTCTTTTACTTCCTGCGCGATTCTTTTCGCAATCTGATTTTTATCTAAAGCCATGATTAGTCTCTTTTACGGGTTGTACGTTGCTCAATTCTCTTTTCAAATTTTTCACCTTGGAAGATGCGTTGCACCATAATTCCCGGTATGTGAATCTGATTCGGGTCTAAACTCCCTACCGGTAGCAATTCCTCCACCTCAGCGATGGTGATTTTTGCTGCACCGGCCATACATCCGTTAAAATTTCTTGCCGTTCCTTTGAAGATTAAATTTCCGGCTTCATCGCCTTTCCATGCTTTTACAATGGAAAAATCAGCTTTGTAGGCCAATTCCATTACGTGCATTTTTCCGTTAAACTCGCGTGTTTCTTTTCCTTCTGCCACTTCGGTTCCGTAACCTGCTGGAGTGAAAAACGCAGGGATTCCGGCTTGCGCGGCACGACATTTTTCAGCCAACGTACCTTGCGGGGTTAATTCCACATCCAATTCACCGCTTAACATCTGACGTTCGAATTCGGCATTCTCGCCTACGTACGAAGAAATCATTTTTTTAATTTGACGCTTTTGCAACAACAATCCCAATCCGAAATCGTCCACACCCGCATTATTGGAAATACAGGTTAAATCTTTTACGTCTTTTTTCACCAGCTCGGCAATACTGTTTTCGGGAATTCCGCAAAGACCGAAACCCCCTAACATGATGGTCTGCCCGTCTTTTATATCGTGTAATGCTTCTTCCACATTACGCACTTTTTTATTGATCATGGTTGTTTGTGTTTGTTTAATTCTGGCCTAAAAGTATAAAAAAAACGCCTTTTAAAAAAGGCGTTTTGTATTTAGAAATCGAATTCTTCGGTTTGTGTGTCTTCTTCAACGGCGAGACTGTCGACCACTACTTTCTTAGGCGTCCAACAATCAACCTTAACAGAATAATTCTCTGGTTTTTCAAACGGTTTCTGAGAAACGTTCAATGATTTGTCTTCATAACATTTTTTCATGAATATCCCCCAAATCGGTAAGGCCATCGTAGCCCCCTGTCCCATGTTGGTTTGTTCAAAATGCGCAGAACGGTCTTCATTACCTACCCAAACTCCGGCAGCCAAATTTGGTACCATTCCGATAAACCAACCGTCGGAGTTGTTTTGAGAAGTTCCGGTTTTACCTGCTATCGGGTTTCTTAAATTATACGGAACGCCGGTAACTCTGGCAGACTCTGGCGCACTTCCCCAACGCAAACGGGAACCGGTACCGTATTCGGTAACCCCTTCCATCAATTTAATCATGGTATAGGCAACGTCTTTACTCATTACATCACGCGACTCCGGAATCGGTTCGTATAAAACCACTCCGTTTTTATCCACAATTTTTACGATTACCTGAGGTTTCATGTATACTCCCTGATTGGCAAACGTACTGAAAGCCGCCACCATTTCTTCCACCGTAATATCTACCGCCCCTAATGCAATAGAAGGCTGAACTGGGATCTTAGAACTTACTCCTAATTTTTTTGTGATATCCACTACCGCTTCCGGCCCTACTTTATCAATCAGTTTAGCAGAAACCGTATTAATGGAATTTGCCAAAGCCGATTTCAGGTTCACCAAACCGCGGTAACTTCCGTTTGAATTTTTTGGCGTCCAATCGGCATCGATCCCATAGCGTCCTTTAGGCATCGTGAAAGGCGAATCGACTATCGAATCACAAGGCGACATTTTCAATTGTTCGATTGCCGTGGCATACAGGAACGGTTTGAATGTTGAACCTACCTGTCTTGCGCCTTGTCCAACGTGATCGTATTGGAAATGTTTGTAATTGATTCCGCCCACCCATGCTTTAACGTGGCCGGTTTGTGGCTCCATGGCCATCATTCCGGTTTGCAGGAAGTGCTTATAATATAAAATAGAATCCCGTGGCGTTAATAAGGTGTCTTTTTCACCTTTCCAGGTAAATACTTTCATTTTGGTTGGAACATCGAATGATTTTACGATTCTGTTTTCGTCAAAACCTTTCTCGTTCATAATACGCCAACGTTCCGAATTTTTCATGGAACGTTCCATGATTAATTTTGTTTCGGCTGGAGTAATGTTTATAAACGGCGCGTTCGGATTGTCTTTTTGTCTTTTATTGAACTCCTGTTGTAAATTGGCAAGGTGTTCGGATGCGGCTTCTTCGGCATACTGCTGCATTCTGGAATCAATAGTAGTATAGATTTTCAATCCGTCACGGTAAATATCGTATTCGCCGTCGCCGTCTTTTTTCGGATTGTCTTTGACCCATTTTTTCATGAAATCACGCAGGTATTCTCGAAAATAAGTCGCACTACCTTCGATGTGGCTTTCCGGGGTGAAATGCAAAACAATCGGTTTGCTTTGGAAAAATTCTTTTCTTTCTTTGGTAAGGAATTTATTCTTCTCCATTTGATGCAATACCACATTTCGTCGGTCGGTAACTTTTTTCAAACGACGTACCGGATTGAACAAAGACGGATTTTTAAGCATTCCCACAAACATGGCGGCTTCATCTACAGTCAATTCTTTCGGTTCTTTTCCGAAATACACTTTCGATGCCGAACGGATTCCTACCGCGGTATTTACAAAATCCACCGTATTTAAATAGTGGGCAATAATTTCCTGTTTCGTATACTGACGCTCCAACTTCGTAGCAATAATCCACTCTTTACATTTTTGAACGATACGAATGGGCAAAAATTTTGAACCTTCACCATGAAATAAATTTTTCGCCAACTGTTGGGTTAAGGTACTGGCTCCTCCACTGCTTCCCATACTCAGCATTGCACGCAGGGTTCCTTTGGTATCGATTCCGGAATGTTCGTAGAAACGCTCGTCTTCGGTAGCTACCAAAGCTTTCACCAAATGATCCGGTAATTCGGCAAATTTAACCGGTGTACGGTTTTCAAGGTAGAATTTACCAATGGTTACCCCATCGGAAGAGATGATTTCGGTTGCCACATTCGAATTCGGATTTTCCAATTCGTCAAACGACGGCATCGAACCGAAAAGGCCCCACGAGGCAAAAAGGAAAAATAAAATTACGCCACCAAAACAGTAAAAAAACAGTTTCCAGAATTTCTTTACGTAAGGAGAAAAATTTTCTTTTTTGTTGTTAATCTGCGCCATTTTAATTCGTTTTTTCTATTCTAAAACCTACTTCCGAAACTCCTTGCAATTGTTCCACGCCGGGTACTTTCCCCGTTTCGCGAACTGCCTGTTGTACCGTTACCACATATTTTCCGACTTTGGGGAATTTTGCATTTTCCTTGTACCAAAGTTTGCTTTCTTTTACGTCGGAAAATCCTTCTCCCATCAAACTGCCGTCAGGGTTGGCCATCTGGTATTCCAGCGTATCCACTTTGGTTACCCCATCGGGTTGCAACATGGAAACGATTAAAAACAGGTTATTATACGGGTATTCATCATTATTTCTAATGTTCACAAACATATTATACTCCTGAACCGTGTCGTTCTGTTCAAAAGAAAAGGCTATTTTTTGTTTTTTATGCCAAGAACCGTCAATTTCCCTATACTCGTCAAAAATCCTTTTCTTATCACAGGAAACAAACAATAATGCTAAAGCAAATCCAAAAATTAAAAATCTATTGTTTCGGCTCATTTTTATCGTTAGAGGGTTTATTTCTATTGGGTTTTCTACGCTTATTGTTTCTGTTTTGGCCTTCCGGTGCCGGTTTGTTTTGCCCGCCTTGTCCTTCAGGAGTAATTTTATTTTGTCGTTCCGGAGCCGGTTTGTTTTGTCCGACTGGCACAATCTTATTTTGTCGTTCCGGACCGCCTTTTTGTTTTTCCACATCCGCTGTTGGACGCTTTTTGTTGTTTGGTCGTTTCTTTTTCTTCGGTTGATCGAAACGGGTTAAACTGTCCTGTCCTACCGCATTCTGGAAGTTTTTCTCTTCTTCCACAACGGTCTCTACGGCATAATCCTCAATCGCTGCAATTCGTTTCTTTTCCTTATTTAAGGCAACAATTTCTTTTACCTGATCGACTTTTAAAACATGCCATTGGGCAAAATTATTGGTGTAGGCAAACCACATCAACCCCTTAAAAATATCGATTTTTTGGCAAACGGCATCTCCTTTTTCGGTATACAATTTGGTTTCCATTTCCGGAAAGCCTTTTAAAGCATCCAGATAGGTATCCAACTCATAATTCAGACAACATTTCAATTTTCCGCATTGACCGGCTAATTTTTGCGGGTTCAGCGACAATTGCTGGTAACGGGCCGCCGAAGTATTAACACTTCTGAAATCCGTAAGCCAGGTCGAACAGCACAATTCGCGACCACACGAACCAATACCGCCCAAACGCGCTGCTTCCTGACGGAAACCAACCTGTTTCATTTCAATTCGCGTACTGAATTCTTTGGCAAAATCCTTAATCAACTGACGGAAATCGACACGATCGTTCGCCGTATAATAGAAGGTTGCTTTAGAACCGTCGCCCTGGAATTCAATATCCGAGATTTTCATTTCCAACTTTAAAGCAATCGCCATTTCACGGGCGCGCACTTTCATTGGTTCTTCCTTATCGCGGGCATCACTCCAGATATCAATGTCTTTTTGAGATGCTTTTCGATATATTTTTGGCACTTCACCTTCGTGATTTACCGCTTTTTTCTTCATTTGTACTTTTACCAGTTCTCCCGTTAAAGTAACAATCCCCACATCGTGACCCGGTGAAGCTTCTGTAGCTACGATATCACCAATGCTTAAAGTTAATTTTTCGGTATTGCGGTAAAATTCTTTTCGGCCGTTTTTAAAACGTACCTCAACGCAATCAAAAGGCTCCTGACCGCCCGGAAGCGCCATATTGGAAAGCCAATCGAAAACGGTTAATTTGTTGCAGCTGTCGGTGCCGCAAGTCCCATTATTTTTACACCCCTTCGGCGCGCCGCCATCAGAGGTTGAACAACTGTTACATGCCATAATTTGAATATATAGTGGTCGTCCGTCAAAGCGAACTACGATTCATAAATTGATTTTGTGCGTAAAGATAGTGTTTTTCACTTACAAAGTTACAACCTCAAAACCGGCTTAGTTTTAAAATTATGTGAAATTAAAAAACCTGTTCCATTACAAACGGAACAGGTTCATTTAAAGTATTTTGAAAAACTATTTTAAGTTTCTTTTACCGAAATAATATTGACCGGACAGGCTTTTTCCGCCAATTCACAAGCTTCCAAAATGGTGTAATCGTGTGATTTTAAGGTATGAAATCCTCTGGTGTCGACCGATTTCAACAAGACCGTTTTTCCGTCTTTTTTAGACATCTGAAACTGTCCCGGCGCCATTTCCACACAATAATTACAACCGATACATTTATCGCGCTGCAGCGTAACTACTACCATTAAGCTTCCACTATTTTATAGAGTTTGTCCGACAAACGGATTCGGAACGGCAATTTGAACGTACAACTGTCGCCCTTGGTCGCCTTTTCCGCTATTTTTTCATTTACATACATTTCTTCAATCACCATTTCCTGTGCGCCGGTACTCGGACCGGTAATTAAAATTTTATCGCCCTGTTTGATGTCGTAGGCTTCGATTTTGAATTCCCCCACATTGACCTTCTGAAAGAAATGCACGCCTTTGCCCACGTACACTTTTTTCTGTGTGGCGCTGGAACCCGGATTGTCGCTCCATTCCCCTAATTTTTGTCCGAGGTAATACCCCGACCAAAATCCGCGGTTGTAAACAGTGGCCAAATCTTCCATCCAGGAATTAATCTTTTCTTTGGTAAAGGTTCCTTCGTAATAAGCATCAATCGCTTCCCGATAGGTTTTCACAACAGTGGCCACATAATCAGCAGCTCTTCCGCGTCCTTCTAATTTCAGTACTTTGATGCCCGAATCGATTACCTGATCCAAAAAGTCGAGCGTGCACAAATCTTTGGGCGACATCATGTATTCGTTGTCGATTTCGATTTCAAAGCCCGATTCCTGATCGATAACCGTATATTTTTTACGGCAATTTTGCTTGCAAGCCCCACGATTAGCCGAAGAATTATGCGAATGCAGACTCAGGTAACATTTTCCCGAAACCGCCATACACAACGCCCCATGACCAAAGATTTCGATTTCCACCAAATTTCCGGAAGGGCCTTTGATTTGTTCTTTTTCGATATCCTCGGTGATTTTCTTAACCTGACGCAAACTCAATTCACGCGACAACACGATGGTATCGGCAAATAAGCTGTAGAATTTTACGGTTTCGATGTTCGTTACATTCAATTGGGTCGAAATGTGAACTTCAATGCCCATCGTTTTCGCCGTCATGATTACCGCCTGATCCGAAGCGATTACTGCCGTGATTCCGGCTTCTTTGGCTTTGGTCAGCAAGGTTTTCACCACCGACAAATCGTGGTCGTATATAATAGTGTTTAACGTTAAGTACGTTCTGACGTTTTTTTCCTGACATCGTCTTGCGATTTCCGGTAAATCCTCCATCGTGAAATTTACCGTGGCACGCGCGCGCATGTTCAATTGTTCGACACCAAAATAAATCGAATCGCAACCATTGTCCAATGCTGCCTGCATCGATTCGAAATTTCCGGCCGGAGCCATCAATTCAATTCTTCCTGTAGTAGTCATTTTAATTTAGCAATTTGAATAATTTATCTGAAGCTCTCACTTTGAACGGAACTGAAAATGTGATTTTATCGCCTGCTTTAGCGACATCGCCTGGAGCACCGTTTACGAACATGTTTTCCACAATTAAATATTGATTTCCGGTAGTTGGACCTGAAATTAAAATTTTGTCGCCGGTTTTCAATTCAAGGTTTTCAATAATGAATTGTCCTACCTGCGCTTTGGAGAAATAATGCTGTCCTTTCCCTACCATCACTTTTTTCTGCGCGATACGCTGACGGATGGTTTTGGGTTTTTCTTCCGAAGCTTTGGCTAAAGGTGTCGCGGTTAATTCTCCGGAATGTTTGAATTTCAGTGCCTCCGATTTCCCTTTTCGGAATACTTTATTGCCTACCTGAATGCCGCGGCGTTGTTTTACCTGTTCGGCCAACGGAAGATGTGTGGTTTCCAGACATTCCACGGAACAACAGTGCTCCATCTTTTCGGCACACTCGTCACATTGGATGAACAATAAATGACAACCGTCGTTGGCACAGTTGGTATGATTGTCGCACGGTTTTCCACATTGATGACACTGTGCTATGATATCGTCGGTAATGCGTTCTCCCAAACGGTGGTCGAACACGAAATTTTTTCCGATGAATTTGCTTTCCAGCTCTTCTTCTTTAATCTGTTTGGCGTAATTGATGATACCGCCTTCCAACTGAAAAACGTTTTTGAATCCCTGATGTTTGAAATACGCAGATGCTTTTTCACAACGAATTCCTCCGGTACAGTACATCACCAGATTTTTATCTTCTTTAAAATCTTTCAACTGTTCGTTGATGATCGGCAACGATTCACGGAACGTTTCCACATCCGGCGTAATGGCACCTTTGAAATGCCCCACTTCGCTTTCATAATGATTTCGGAAATCCACCACTATAGTATTAGGATCCTCTAAAATCGCATTGAAATCCCGTGCATTTAAGTGTACACCTTTGTTGGTTACATCGAACGTTTCGTCGTTCAGACCGTCGGCTACAATTTTATGGCGCACTTTCACTGTTAATTTTAAGAACGAATGATCGTCGTGCTCCACCGCTACATTCAAACGGATGTCTTTCATAAAGTCGTAGGCTTCCAACGTTTCGCGGAAGGCTTCGAAATTTTCAGCAGGAACCGACATTTGTGCATTGATACCTTCTTTGGCAACATAGGTACGGCCAAGCGCATCAAGCTTGTTCCATTCGATAAATAAATCGTCTCTGAATTTTTTAGGATCTTCAATGTGCGCATAGGCGTAGAAAGACAACGTAAGGCGTTGTTTTCCGGCTTGATCAATCAGCTCGGCTCTTTCTTCTGCGCTTAAGGTGTTATACAGTTGCATGCTATAAACGTTAAGTGAGAAATAGGTTATGAATTCTAAACGGAAGAATTCCGGTGCAAAAATAAACATTTTACAACAATTTCAAAACAAATTGATTTTCAGTATTTTAAAAGAAAATTAAAAAGAATTTCAACTGTTGATAAGATTGTATTTGAAACTTAAAAAAAAGCATTATTTTTACGAAAAATAGATAGCCATGAGTTCAGAAAAAGAAGCCAAACTAAAAGCCTTACAACTAACATTAGACAAACTGGATAAAACCTACGGAAAAGGAACCGTAATGAAACTGGGCGATACTGCCGTGGAAGAAGTGGAAGCCATTCCATCAGGATCATTAGGAGTTGATTTAGCCTTAGGAGTTAACGGTTATCCGCGCGGAAGAATCATTGAGATTTACGGTCCGGAGTCTTCGGGTAAAACCACGTTAACCTTACACGCCATTGCTGAAGCTCAGAAAGCAGGAGGAATTGCCGCCTTTATTGATGCCGAACACGCGTTCGATCGTTTTTATGCGCAAAAGTTAGGGGTTGATATCGACAACCTAATTATATCACAACCGGACAACGGGGAACAAGCCCTTGAAATTGCCGAAAACCTGATCCGTTCGGGAGCAATTGACATTGTGGTTATCGACTCGGTTGCCGCGTTAACGCCGAAAAGTGAAATTGAAGGCGAAATGGGAGATTCCAAAATGGGATTGCACGCTCGTTTGATGTCGCAAGCCTTACGTAAATTAACGGCTACCATCAGTAAAACCAACTGTACCGTGTTTTTCATCAACCAGTTGCGTGAGAAAATCGGAGTAATGTTCGGAAATCCAGAAACCACTACCGGAGGTAACGCGTTGAAATTTTACGCGTCGGTTCGTATTGACATCCGTAAATCAACTCAAATTAAAGACGGTGAAAACGTAATTGGAAACCGTACCAAAGTAAAAATCGTTAAAAACAAAGTGGCTCCACCTTTCCGTACCGCCGAATTCGACATTATGTATGGCGAAGGGATTTCGAAAACCGGAGAAGTTTTGGACTTGGCCGTAGAATTTGAAATCATCAAAAAAAGCGGTTCTTGGTTCAGTTACGGGGACACCAAATTAGGACAAGGTCGTGATGCCGTAAAAGCATTAATAAAAGACAATCCGGAGTTGATGGACGAATTGGAACACAAAATCAAAGAGTTAATCAAAATAAATAACAACTAAACAAAAATCCCGAAAATTTCGGGATTTTTGTTTTTTATACGCAACCTTTTTAAATTTCTGCATCTTATTAATAGAAACAACCTGTAAAATGAAAAAGATTTTTTTAGTACTTCTGATTCCTTTTCTATTCCTGTCTTGCAGTAAAGATTCGGAAAACGACGACATTACTTTGGAATTATTACCCGTAAGCGAGGTTGAATTACCAAGTAGTTTTGGCGTGAATAAAGAAAATATTATTAAAGTAAAATTTATTCGCCCAACCGACTGTTATGCTTTCAATCAGTTTTATTACGAGATAGAAGGCAACATCAGTACCATTGCGGTGGAATCGAGTGTTTTCCATTACAACAACGGTGGTTGTCCGGCTTTACAGAGCAATAATGTAGCCACACAAAATTTAAAATTCAGACCGGAAACTATCGGAGAATACACCTTAAAGTTTTGGAACGGGAAAGACACGAACGGAAACGATTTGTTTTTGACCTACAATGTTCTTGTGGAATAATAAAGTAATACAATAATTGTTTTGGGGTTAGAACAAATAATACAAAATTGTCAAAGAAACGATACGGCCGCTCAAGAGCAGCTGTACAGACTTCTTGCTCCAAAATTATTCGGTGTCAGTTTAAAATATTCTAGGAATTATGCTGAAGCCGAAGACAATTTACAAGATGGTTTTATATTAATTTTTGAAAAAATAAACAAATACGAATTCAAAGGTTCTTTTGAAGGCTGGGCAAAAAGAGTAGTCATCAATAACATTTTGCAAAGGTACCGCACCGAGGGCGTCTTCGAGATTATTCATGAGAACATTCCCGACACTCCCGATGTGGAAATAGAAGAAGATTCCGTATCCATGGATTTTCTGGTTTCCATCATTCAGCAGTTGCCCGATCGATATCGTTTGGTTTTTAACCTTTATGTCATTGACGATTACTCGCATAAAGAAATTGCTGAAATGCTGAAAATAACCATCGGAACCTCAAAATCAAATCTGGCCAGAGCCCGAATGATTTTAAAAGAAAAAATAGAATCGCAACAAACAAACAAGAAATTCACATCGGCTAAATGAGTGAAAGAACGAACATAGACAGACTTTTTCAGGAAAAATTCAAGGACTTCGAAGTTACGCCTTCCGATAAGGTATGGGATAACATTCAGTCTAAAATGAATACCAAAGAAAAGAAAACCAACCTGCTGCCGTTTTGGTTAAGGTTGTGTAGTTTTGCGGCCGTTTTCTTAATTGGTTTCTCGGTTGCCACTACCTTCATTGCCGGCCCGTTTGGTTTGAAAAATCCTTTTGTCAACACTAAGGAAAACACTTCCGAATCGGACAAACAAAACAAGGCGAACCCTAGCCCATCCGTCCAAAACACGATTGTGGGTACCAACGGTTCGGAAAACAGTGCAAAAGACCGTAATAACACCGATGCGGTTTCAGCAATTGGAAACAGTACAGCCAATTCGAATAATGCAATAGTTTCGTCGGACCGTAACACCACTACCGATAAAAAAACCGTTACTTCAGAAAACAGTTTCGGAAAAGAGGCGGTTACCAAACAGGCGAATTCAGGCAACTCCAACCATACTTTGAAAGGAAATACCATTCAAAATACTGCTACCACAAACAACATGAATTCTTTGGCTTCAAGCGATTCAAACAAAAGAACAACAACAGTGGCTTCCAAAGAAAAACAAGCCAAATCGGATGCTGTGCTTTCCAAAGAAAATATAAAAACGGCTTCAGCAACAACTGTTCCTGCCGGTACAAACCCGGAAGCTCTTTCAAAAAGCGCTACGATTGCTTCGACAGAAACGGAAGATGTTTTAGCGGAAGATTTGAAAATAAAAAATACGGATGCTGATTTCTTATACTATCCGACCAATTCGAAAGTTGCCTATGAATCCGGCAACAAACACGTTCCGAATAAAAAAGAAAACAAACCGGTTTTAAAAATTGCCGAAGCAGAAAAAGCAATAGCAGAAACCAACAATCCAGTTGTGATTTCGGGTAAAAACAAAGTGTCTGAAAACACCGTGGCCGGTAACAAATCCATCAGCAATGCGTTATCTGTAACTGCCGATTCTTTAGCACAGAAGAAAAAAGAAGTAGCTGAAAAAACGGAAGAGAAAAAAGCAACCGAGGAAAAAGACGCCAAAGAAAAGAAAGATGCCAAATCCAAATGGATTGTCAGTTCAACTTTTTCACCGATATACATGAATCTGAACGGTTCGGGATCGGCATTGGATTCCAAATTTGCCGAAAACTCCAAAAGCTATCAAACCAGCATGAGTTACGGTGTTGGCGTAAAATACGCAATCAACAACAAATGGACTGTGAGAACCGGAGTTAACGCACTGAATTTCGAATATAATACGAACGATATTATTTTTTATTATTCCAATAATGGCGCCGGTTTAGAAAACGTAAACGAAAACGGTACCGGAACGGGTATTGTCATCGAAAACCAAAATCCGAAAGGCATTGCTTATAATGGCGACGGTATGGTTACCACACGTTACAAAGGAAACATCAATCACAGAATCAATTATATTGAAGTTCCGATGGAGCTTTCCTATAAAATTTTGAACAAAAAATTCGGAATCGATGTTATTGGAGGTGTCAGCTCTATGTTCTTGAACGACAACAGGGTATCATTAGTTTCATCGGAATCCAACCTGAATGTGGGTGAGGCAAACAACCTTAACAAACTGCATTTCAGTACCAATGTTGGTTTGGGTTTACGTTACAATTTCATGAAAACCTTACAGGCCAATGTGGAGCCGATGTTTAAATATCAAATCAATACCTATAATGGTGATGCTGGAAACTTCAAACCCTATTTCATGGGTGTTTACAGCGGAATAAGTTTTAGTTTTTAAGTTAGTTAAGTTTTAGTTAAGTCAGTTGCTTTCTGTGGTGGGGAGCAGCGTAAAAAGCACTCTTTTGGGTTAGAGTGCTTTTTTATTTCTATTATTTTGCGTTTTCAAATACTGTCAATTGGTCTAAAATAACCTGACGAACCGCATCTTTTATTGCTTTTTTATCCTCTAAGGTTTTTCCTTTGGTTTCGATGGGCGGATGGATTTTAATTCTCATTTTTCCGGGACTCCCACTAAAGAAGCGAAACGAAAACCGCTCTTTTACATCTCCGAAAGTCATCGGTAAAATCGGCAACTGGTGTTCGATGGCGATACGGAAAGCACCGTCTTTAAATTCATCCAGCATAATACTTTCATCGTCCGGAACGCCGCCTTCGGGAAAAATACAAATACTTAATCCCTGATTGATACGTTTTTGGGCACGTTCGAAAACCTCAAAACGACTTTTAGAACTGTTTCGATCCACCAAAATACAGGTGCGTTTGTAGAAAAAACCAAAAATCGGGATTTTCACCAACTCCTTTTTACCCACAAACACAAACGGATGGTTTTTCACCAAAAGCAGCATCAGCATAACGTCCATCATGGAAGTATGGTTCGCCACCAACATATAACTTTTTCCGTCTTCCAATTCGTAGTCTTTCTCTACCATATAATAGAATCCCATTCCGTACAAGATAATTCGAGCCCACAAACGCGCGAGCACAAAAAATTGCGGATAGGTTCTTTCCGAAAGAATGGAAAGCACCAAAATTGGAAACATAATAAGAATGGGCACGGTCACCAGAATGTAAAACCAGATACGCCAAAGCGTCCAAAAAAGAATCTTAAAAATTTTCATAACACCAAAAATAACAATTCGACGCTTACATTTTCGCAAAACCTTTACCTTTGCGTAAATTAATTACCAATGGCAAAAATATTAACCGGAGTTCAAAGTACAGGAACCCCTCACTTAGGAAATCTTTTGGGTGCAATTTTACCCGCCATCGAAATGGCCAACCAACCCGAAAACGAACCGTTTCTTTTCATCGCCGATTTGCATTCGGTGACTCAAATTAAAGACGGAAAAACATTGCGTGAAAACACCTATAGTGTAGCAGCAACTTGGCTTGCCTGCGGTTTGGATATTAATAAAGTGGTGTTTTACCGTCAGAGTGATGTGCCGCAAACTGCCGAATTATCCTGGTATTTAAGCTGTTTCTTTCCGTTTCAGCGTTTAACATTGGCGCATTCTTTCAAGGACAAAGCCGATCGTCTGGACGATGTGAATGCTGGATTATTTTCGTACCCGATGTTAATGGCGGCCGACATTTTATTGTATGATGCCAATTTCGTTCCGGTTGGAAAAGACCAGTTGCAGCATTTGGAAATCACCCGCGATGTGGCTTCCCGTTTTAATTTTCAGATGGGGGAAACCTTTGTCTTACCGGAAGCTAAAATTCAGGAAGACAGCATGATTATTCCCGGAACCGATGGCGAAAAAATGAGCAAATCCCGTAACAATTTCATCAATATCTTTTTAGATGACAAAGCGTTACGCAAGCAAATCATGTCGATTGAAACCGACAGCACACCGTTGGAAGAACCAAAAAATCCGGATACCTGCAACGCTTTTGCTTTGTACCGTTTATTAGCTACTCCGGAACAAATTGAAACCATGCGCAACAATTACCTGGGCGGGAATTACGGTTACGGTCATGCGAAACAGGCGTTATTTGAATTGATTGTGGAAAGATTCCAAACCGAACGCGAAAAATACCACTATTATATGAACAACCTTGAAGAAGTGGACCGCTTGCTGAAAATCGGCGCCGAAAAAGCACACAAAGTAGCCAACGGCGTTTTGGCCCGCGTACGCGAAAAATTAGGATTTGAATAAATAAGTAAAGTCAGCAAAAATACAATTGCGCTGATTTTTTATTTACAACCGCAGATTCGCAGATTTTTTTAGTAATAATCTGCGAATCTGCGGTTTTTAATTTCTCCCTTATATTGCCTCAAACAATTTTCCCGGTAACGGCCGAATGACACCTTTAAGTTCCATATTCAACAGCAGAGAAGAAATCTTGAAAATCGGGAATTCACATTCGAGTGCAATGCTGTCAAGCAATTCCTTTCCGTTCTTTTGAAGGAAGTCGTAAATTTTTTGTTCTTCCGAATCCAAAGAAACGAACAATTGCTTCTGAACGCCTTTTGTAGATTTCGTTTCCAATTCCCAATTGAGTATGTAGACAATATCGGCAGCAGAAGTAAGCAAATGGGCCCGTTGCGTTTTGATTAGATTGTTACAGCCCTGACTGTACTTGTCCGAACTTCTTCCCGGCACCGCAAACACATCCCGGTTGTAATCGTTGGCGATATTGGCCGTGATTAACGAACCGCCTTTTTCGGCACTTTCGATTACGATGGTAGCTTCCGACATTCCGGCAACGATACGGTTCCGTTTGATGAAATTCTCCCGTTCCGGACTGGAATCACTCCAAAATTCGGTCATGAAACCACCGTTTTGTTCCATTTTCGCGATGTACCGTTTGTGGATTTTGGGATAGATCTGATTGAGGCCGTGTGCCAGTACACCAACCGTTTGCAAACCGCAATCGATTGCCGCCTGATGGGCGATGATGTCGACACCGTAAGCAAATCCGCTGACGATAACCGGATTCAATGGTGCTAAATCTTCAATTAATTTGCGACAGAAATCGGCACCGTAACTGGTTACTTGTCGTGTGCCTACAATGCTGATCAGTTTTTGCTGCTGCAAAGCAATCGCGCCCGACTGAAACAACACCACCGGACCGTCGATGCAATGCTTTAGACGTTCGGGATAGTGTTCTTCCTGATAAAAGGTGAAAGCGATGTCTTGGTTTTCGATAAAATCCAATTCCGATTGTGCCAAACGGAAAACGCTTGTATTTTGAAGATTTCGGTAAAGCATTTCCCCGACGCCATCGATGGCGAGGAGCTGTTTTTTTTTGGCGGAGAAAACCAGTTCGGCCGAACCGCAATGGTGGATGAGTTTTTTGGCAACGATGTCACCTACTCCTTCAACTTTCAATAAAGCGAGGGTATAATACAAATCGGATGTTGTCATGGCGTATAAATAAAGTTCAAAGAAAATCAATTTTTCTTTATTTTGAAATAAAAAGATTACAGAAATTAAAATGAATTCTCCCATAGCCCCGGTTGCAGTGGCATCTTTTTAGGCCTGTTTAGGACTAAAAAATAGAACGGAAAACGGGAAAACGGACTGCAAAAAAGCACAAGCCCTTCGCTCCCAAATCGTTACAGCAAAAAATGCAATTGTTAATAACATTTGTTGATAATTTTTGGTTATAGCTATTGAATAATTAAATTTGTAGATATGAAGATTGAAAACTACATCTCGGCTTTATTGTATCGCTATCAATGCGTTACTGTTCCCGGTTTTGGTGCGTTTCTGACAGAAATCCAGTCGGCGCAACTGAACGGAAGCACCAATACGTTTTACCCGCCCAAAAAAGTGGTTTCGTTCAATCCGCATTTGAAAAACAATGACGGCTTGTTGGTAAATCACGTCGCTTTGCAGGAAAAAATTTCCTATGAAGATGCTATTGTGGCCGTGCAAAACATAGTGGCGTTATGGAAGGAACAGTTGCAGCGAAGAGAAACCTTGGAATTGAAAAATATTGGTTCCATTTCGGTGAATGCAGAATGGAATTGGGTTTTTGAACCGATTACTGCTGTTAATTATCTGGCGGATGCTTTTGGTTTGAGCGCAGTGGTTTCCCCTGCTGTACAACGTGAAGTATTGAAAGCACAAGTGGAAGCTTTGGAAGAAAAAGCTCCGATTGTTTTCACGCCGGAAAGAAAGAAAAATTATTCGTTCCTTAAATATGCAGCTGCCATTGTGATGACACTTGGTGCCGGAGGAGCAGCCTATAAATACCAATACGACCAACAATTTGCCAACGACAGTCTGATGGTGGAAAAAGCGGTACAGGAAAAAGTACAAAGCAAAATTCAGAAAGCGACGTTTTTTATCGAAAATCCGTTGCCGGCCGTGACGTTGAATGTGAGTGACAACACAGTAAAACCGTATCATATTGTGGCGGGTTCGTTCCGAAACGAAGCGAATGCGGATAAAATTTTTAACGAACTGAAGGCTCTAGGTTTTGAACCTATCCGTTTGGGGCAGAATCAATTTGGCATGTTCCCGGTTTTATACGGAAGTTTTGCAAGCTATACGGAAGCCCAAACCAAAATGAAGGAAATTCATAAAACACACAACAAAGAAGCCTGGTTACTGATTAAAGAACTATAAAATTATTAAATCCTCAATTTTTGAGGATTTTTTTATGTTTTTATTGCTAACTTTGCAAAAACACACGACAGATGCAAGAGAAATTTCCTTTAGACTCCCTAACCGTTTTAACCGACTTGGTTTTACCGGGAGAAACCAACCCACTGAACAATCTTTTTGGCGGCGAATTGCTGGCGCGTATTGACCGTGCGGCAAGTATCACCGCGAGAAGACATTCCCGAAGAATCTGTGTTACGGCTTCGGTGAACCATGTGGCGTTTAATCGCGCGATTCCTCTGGGTGCCGTGGTAACAATTGAAGCAAAAGTTTCGAGGACCTTTACCAGTTCCATGGAAATCGTGATTGACGTTTGGACGGAAGACCGTGAATCCGGAATAAAAAACAGTGCCGGACAGGCGATTTATACTTTTGTGGCCGTAGACGATACCGGAAATCCGGTTCCTGTGCCACCGGTGGTACCACAAACCGACGAAGACAAAAAACGTTTCGAAGCGGCGTTGCGCAGAAAACAACTGAGCTTAATCCTTGCCGGAAAAATGAAACCGGCTGATGCAACCGAATTAAAGGCGTTGTTTGCCGGGGAATAAACAGATAGCAGGTTGCAGATAGCAATTTGAAGATTTAAAAAAGCGTTTGCCTGGGCAAACGCTTTTTTTGTTTATGCTAAATTATTTACGGTTTTAATGTGTTAAAATTAAAGTTTGTAAGTTTTATTTGCTAAATTAGTGATCTATTTAGTTATTCACCGAATCTAAACTCATGCAATTAAGAATGTTAATCTTAGGTAGTTTTCTTTTTTTTGGAGTGATTTCATGTGTTACTCATGACGGAAAAAAGATTGAAAAAAATGATTACGAGATTCTTCAAACGCTATTTTTAAAAACCGATATTTCAAAAATTTATTTATCGGAAAAAAGGGGTTTTGGTAATAACTTTACATCAATAGTTAAGAACAATACAATAGTGTATAATGAAGAATCAAAGGATACATTAAGACTCAGTGACTATAAATTTGATCTCGAATTATTCAGAAAAAACAAAGGAGCTCCATGGAACTACAACAATTCGTTTTGGACTGATAGTTTAAAGAAAAAAATAATTACCGATAAAGAGTTCCTGAAATTCAAACAAATAGCCCCACATGACTTGTTAAAGTTGAAACCATTGACTGCTAGTGTTTCTTGTCCAATCTATTCCGACGATTTTACCATAGCAATTGTTAAAACCACTATTACTACCCCGATTAACCTGACAGGATTTAACAGCTATTTAATTTTCAAAAAAATAAAAAACAAATGGGTTGAATTTGGTAAAATAAGTATTGACGCACATCAAATGTAAAATTTGAAAACAATGCTATTTAAAATCACTGACTGCAAAAATCAAAATAATGAATAAATATGTTTTCATCTTAGTTTTCATATATATAAATAGTTATTCACAAATCAACCTTGATTCAATAGAAGGAAGTGACACACTATATGTATATTTTGAATATAAAGAATATCAAAACAAGGTTAATTCAAAAGAAAAATTAAAACTACCAAAACAAACATATGTGCCATCCGACGGATATTATTTTTACTTTTCAGAAAACAAAGCGGCATTTCTACAATTTTCAGAAAAACCAACTTTCAAAGAGAATGAATTGGCAACATTTGAAATAATTGAAACAAAGAAAAAAGCTTTTTTTAAAAAAAATAAAGGCAAAATATTTGATGGAA
This sequence comes from uncultured Flavobacteriaceae bacterium, assembly GCA_963812405.1. Taxonomy (GTDB): domain Bacteria; phylum Bacteroidota; class Bacteroidia; order Flavobacteriales; family Flavobacteriaceae; genus Flavobacterium. The sequence goes on from CAWEUV010000002.1 coordinate 903,091, forward strand.
ATGTATTGATAAAACTTGGCTTTGAGAAAAGCACTAATTTAATACGACATCCATATAATAGGATTATTTACCTAATTGATAAAAAAGAAACTTGTTTGGGGAAAGTAAAGTTAAAAAGGGTAAATTTTTATTCCAGTTTGCCTGAAAACAATAATGACATTGTAAATTAGAAACCATAGACTGCAAAAAACCAATTAAAAAGCCGTTTGAAATTCAAACGGCTTTTTAATTACATATTACTAATCCAACTCTGCGGATTGAGCGTTGTGGTATTTTGCAGCACCAGGAACTTCATCACGGATTTTCCGGAAGAATTGGTGTGAATTCGACCGATATTTTGTTTGGCCGAAACCTTATCCCCTTTGCCCACAGCCACACTCGCTAAGTTAAGATACACCGTGATGTAATCTCCGTGTTGGATATAAACGGCTTTATTGTTGGCGTTAATTACCTGCACCTGTAATACCTCTCCGGCGAAAACCGCTCTGGCATTGGAACCGCTTTCGGTAGTAATTTCCACCCCACTGTTGTGCACCGTTAAATCTGGGTATGATGGGTGCGGTTGATCACCGTAGCCTAAGGAAACATACCCTTTCGCTACCGGCCAAGGCAAACGTCCACGGCTGGCTTTGAAATTATCGGCCAATTCTTTTCCTTCGGTAGTCAACACGAATTTGGCAGGATCAGCGGCTCCGGAGGTTGATTTTACGATGGTTTTCCCGGAAGCATTGGCTTTTTTGTTGGCGGCCGCAATCGCCTCGCGAATCATTTTTTGGATTTGCTTATCGATTTTTCGGGTCTCTGCCTGCATTTTCTTGATTTCGGCAGCATATTTTTTCTTGTCTTTCTGGACAATTTTGGCTAAACGTTGTTGTTCTGCTTTGTCTTTTTCATATTCGCGTTTTTCCTTTTCGCTTTCAGCTAATACTTTTTCCTTCTCTTTTTTCTTTATTTCCAAAACCGTCGTTGCCTGCGCAAGCTGATTGGATTTTACCTTGATTTCATCGCCCTGCATTTTTCGGAAACTGGCGTATTGCTTCATGTATTGTATACGCTTATAGGCCTGAAGAAAATTCTGGGACGAAAGAATAAACATGTACCGACTTTGTTCCGAACGACTCTTGTACGATTTGACAATCATGTTCGAATAATCAGTTTTGAGGTCTTTCAATTCCCGATTCAGTTTGTTGATTTCTAATTGTTTCAGATAAATATCATCGGAAAGCAATCGTTTTTGCTTGGAAGTCGTATTAATCAATTTCTGGCTCAACTGAATTTTTTTATTCTGCTGGGCAATCTGACCTAAGATGTTTTTTTCTTTTTTCTTTTCTTCCTGAAGACGCAACTGAACCTCCTGAATTTCTTTCTGAAGTTGTGCTTTGCGTTCTTCCAACTGACGCTGTTTGTCGTCATTAGGCTGTGACCAGGCAACTGTGGCCAAACAAAAGAAAAATATAGTGAGCAGTACTTTACGCATCGTTGTAAATAATTTTGGCAAATTTAGTCAATAAAAATTTGTTCATAGCCTTCCGGAACATCATAGCTGAAAGATAATCCTTCGTCAAAGGAAACCGAATTGTATCCAATTTGAATCGTAACTTTATCTTTTTGAAACGCCTGAATAAAAATATCAAAAGGCATGATTCCTTTTGGGGATTCCTTATGAGAAAGATAATTGATTTCCAGAGACCGGTTTTCTTCTTTTTGGGCAAGCACTTCTTTTTTAAGCAGAAAATTGGCGCCTTCAAATAAAAATTCTTTTTCGGTTGCGCCGTTTGCTTTACTTTTTAATTTGTACCGATTGTCTTCTATCGATTCCACATATTTCCCTTTGGTCAGATCGTCCAAGGCCAATCCGAGGAACAAATTCTGCACTTTCTGATAATCAAGATCCGTTCCCAGCCAATTGCTTAACAGCGAATAGTTGCCTTCAAAATATTTGCCGTTGATTTTTTCATAATAACTCACCTTTTCCGGAGTAATCATCGCTTTGGCCATAGTGATTCCGAAAAAACGAACGATTACCAATATTTTTTCGTCTTTTTTCATGCGGATTTCCGCCGTAACATTTTGCGTTTGTTTGTCGTCTTCATAACGCGCACTCGCTTTAATGTTAAGCGTTTCAAAATTTTTCCTGTTGGCATAGTGTCCGGAAATAATTTTGGATACCTCCACATTTTCAGCGGCGCCCTGTTCGGCAACCACCTGTTTCGTTTTACAGGACACTAAGAATAAAAGTCCGAAGACCACAAGCCACTTTTGCATTATTTTTTTTGTTTTAGCAATTGTTCTGCCTTATTGAAATAGGTATACTTCTTGGTTTGATCTCCTAATCCGTTATAGGCTTCTCCTAACTGAATATTGAAATTGATTTCCAAATCAATATCTCCTGCAACAAAATCCATACCTGAATTTAAAATTCCAATTGCTTTTTTATAATTCTTCATTTGATTCTGCGCCATGCCGGCATAAAAATACAACCGGGCATGCGTAGGATACAATTCCAGAAAATCTTCGGCTTTCCTGCTTACTTTATCAAATTGGTTTTTCTCGGCATAGGATTCCAGCAATAATTCTATAACGAGTATGTCGTCTTTTTGTTTCAACAGACTTTTTTCAAAGTAATGAATGGCCTTATCGGATTTTTTCTTGTTCAGGAAAAAGATACCGATTTCCTTAGCTACATTTACCGAAGTATCGTCATCGAAATAATCCACCGCTTTATCCAATTCCTTATCAAAAGTATTGGTGTTGTTTACAAAAATTAAAAATTCGTTTAAGATGCGGTGCTTTATTTTCCGTTCAATTTTAGAACTGTTCAGTACCAAATGCATCGCCTGAGCCGCCTTTTCACCGTTCCCGTTATTGAGGTGAAATTTAAACAGGCTCACCTGCGCCCAATCGGAATTCGGAATGTTTTTCTCCAATTTACGGGCCACTTCCATCGCTTTTTCCTCCTGATTGCTTTCCGAATACAGGTAAATCAGCTGAATGTAATTTTCTTCCACTTGCGGAAATTTCACAATCGCGGCTTCCAATTGCTCTTTTTCCGGTTTTTTGGACTGATTTTCACTCAAAATCTGAAGTTTGTAGGTTTCCATCATTTGAGAGATGTTTGAGGTGCGTTCCATTTCTTCAATTAATGCCAACGCCTTATCAAACTGTCGCGTGTACATGTACAACGAAACCAAATCGTCCTGGAAATTTTTATCAAATTCGATGAGTTTCTGAACCACAACAATCGATTGCGGATAATCTTTCGTTTCATAAAAAACATCGTAAAGACCATTCCAATACCAACGTTCTTTCGGATTTAAATCGACCGCTTTCTGAAAGGCCCGTTGCGCCTCGGGATATTTTTTTAAAGCCAACCAGTTTTTCCCCAATTCATGGTACAAAACCGGATTGTTGGGTTCGGTTTTCAGGCATTTTTCGAGTTCCGGAATAGCTTTGTCGTAATTCTCAATCCCTTTTTGTTTAAGAGCTTCGAAAAAATGTTCTTCAAATTCATTTTTCGCCACCGCAATGGAATCCGGTTCGGTTTGGGCAAAAGAAATCGTGGAGAACCAGTAAAATTCCCATCGAAAAAGTTCTTATCATCCAAACGTTGCCTTTCATCTCTTTATTCTAAAACGGAATAATCTCCGATACTGACATTTGTAAAATTACCGTCAAACGTGGCGTGATTGCCAATCATTGCGTTATCAAGATTCGCATTTTTAATATGGGTATGCGTTTGTATCAAACTGTTTTTTATTTTCGAATTCGTTACATGAGTGGCATTCCCCAAGGATACATTTGGTCCAACGACTGTGTTGATTAGCACCACATTTTCACCTATAAAACAAGGCGGAATAATGGTGGAATTTTCTATTCGAACCGTATCCGAAACCAAATTCGAACCGTCTTTGTGCAGGAAATTCAGCATTCGGGAATTGGTGTCCACCGTTACATCTTTATTTCCGCAGTCCATCCATTCGTCTACCTTACCGGGAACGAATTTCAGACCTTTTTGTTTCATGTTTTCCAGTCCGTCGGTCAATTGGTATTCGCCTCCTTTAACAACATTATTATCCAATAAATATTGCAATTCGGCGCGTAAAGTTTCGCCACTTTTGAAATAATAAATTCCGATAATGGCCAAATCCGAGACAAACTCTTTCGGTTTTTCCACGAAATCCACAATCTGATTGTTTTCATTCAATTGTACTACCCCAAAAGCACTCGGATCTTCCACTTGTTTTACCCAGATTACACTATCCGCTGACGTATCGAGTGTAAAATCGGCACGGAAAAGTGTGTCGGCATACGCTACTACAATCGGGCCACTCATACTTTCTTTGGCACACATTATGGCATGAGCCGTTCCCAAAGCCTCGTTCTGATAGTAAATCGTTCCTTTGGAGCCTAGTTTTTCAGCAATCGCAATTAAATTATTTTCCACCTGTTTTCCGAAACTTTCATGAATGATAAATGCGATTTCGTCTATTTCCTGATTGATGACTCCGGCAATATCTTCCACCAAACGGTGTACAATAGGTTTTCCGGCGATTGGTATTAAGGGTTTTGGTATTGTTAACGTGTGGGGGCGAAGACGCGATCCGCGACCGGCCATTGGTACTATGATTTTCATGATAACTTATTAAAAGATTGAAAAATTAAAAAATTGAAAAATCCATACGAACCTTTAAATCGTTTAATCTTTAAATTATTAAATCTACTTATTTTACTCCGGTACTTCCAAAACCGCCTTCTCCGCGTGATGTTTCGGAAAGTTCAACAGTTTCCTGCCATTCAGCACGTTCGTGTTTCGCAATAATTAACTGTGCGATACGCTCCCCGTTTTCCACCACAAAAGGCTCGTTGGAGATATTGACTAAAATCACACCGATTTCACCGCGATAATCTGCATCGACCGTTCCGGGAGAATTCAAAACCGTAATCCCTTTTTTGAATGCCAATCCGCTTCTGGGGCGCACCTGAGCTTCATAGCCAATGGGCAATTCAATAAAAAGTCCGGTTTTCACCAAGGCTCTTTCCAGAGGGTTTAATGTAATTGGGTCGGATATATTGGCTCTCAAATCCATTCCCGCCGAAGCATTTGTTTCATAGTTGGGTAACGGATGTTGGGACTTATTGATGATTTTAATGGTCATTCTAAGAAAAATTAAAATAATGAAAGTTTAAAAGTAAAAAAATTATACCACTTTGCGTTTGATAATGCGCAGTAAAGTTTCCTTTTCGTTGTGATAAATAAAATAGGTAAAAACCAAAATTGCGGCGATTCCGAAAATATAGCTTTCGCGGAACATCGGAACATAAAATGAGAGTCCGGCCAACACAGTCGAAACGCCCAAATAACCGAAAATACGTTTTTTATCATACGGAATCGGATATTCTTTGTTGCCCAGATAATAGGAAATCGCCATCATCGAACCGTAGGCAGCCAAAGTAGCCACAGCCGACCCCATATAACTGAATTTTGGGATCAATAAAAAATTTAAAATTAGGGTCACCAACGCTCCAAATGCAGAAATATAGGCGCCGATTTTAGTCTTATCAATCAACTTGTACCAAACCGAAAGATTGGTGTAAATTCCAAGGAAGAAATTGGCTAAAATAATTAAAGGAACGACTTTCATCGCCTCCCAGTATTCCGGATTTCCGATTAAAATTACTTTCAAAACATCGGCAAAAACCACTACACACAATAAAATAAGCGAGCCGAAAATCACAAAGTATTTCGTAACCGTAGCGTAGGTTTGCGGTGCGTTTTCATTGCCGGCATGACTGAAAAAAAACGGTTCAATTCCGAGAGTGTAGGCGGTTCGGAACAGGACCATAAACAATCCCAGTTTATAACAGGCGGAGTAGGCTCCCACTTCTGACAATGCAATATTCTGCGGCAATAGTTTTTCCAGTAAAATTTTATCGAAATGTTCGTTGATCCCGAAAGCCAACCCTGCGAACAGAATAGGCCAGCCATAGTGCAGCATGTTTTTCCAAAGCGGGATATTAAACTGCCATTTCAGGAAGATATAATCCGGAAGAAAAACCAGCAAGGTTGCTAAACTGGCAATCAAATTGGCAATAAAGATATAGCCTACCTGAAAATCCTGTACGTAAATCGTATTCCAAAACGATTCCGGATCAGGTTGGGCTAATTTAGGCAACAGCAATAAGAAAAAAACATTGAGTCCTAAATTTAAAACCACATTCCCTATTTTAATCACGGCGTATTTCATAGGGCGCTGTAATGCCCGTAACTTGGAAAACGGCACAATTGCCAACGCGTCGAAAACCAATATCCAAACCGCATAGGTAACGTACTGAATTTCCACACCCGCCCATTGCGCAAGTGTATTGCGGAACAACAATGCTATGGAAAGAAACGCTATTGATGTCCAAAAAATAGAAATCGTTGTCGTTTCCACCACGCTGTTTTTATTTTCCTCTTTGGAATAAAATCTAAAAAATGCGGTTTCCATTCCATAGGATAAAATCACGTTGAAAAACACCATCCAGGACAGCACAATGGTAACTTCACCATATTCGCTTCTGGGCATCAGATCTGTGTATAAACGGACAAGCAGGAAACTCAACATTCGCGGAAGCACCGTGGCAATTCCGTAAATAAAAGTTTGCTTGAAAAGATTTTTATATAAACTCAAAGTGTTTTTGTTTTGACAAATAATAGGCAAAAGTAACCATTTATCTTGGTTTGTTTATCGACGGATACGCCAGCATTTCTTTTTCCTTCACATTTTTGATGGTATGTACCTTCGTTTTACCGTTTTGTTTAAAATAGAGCACCGCCTTGGTACTCTCGGGCAAAGGCTCACTGACAGGCTCTTGGTCTGGCGTATTTTTTCCGCCATTTTTTGTGATGATGTAAGCGGTATAGTGCAATCCGTCCTGCGTTTGGAAAACCGCTTCTTTCCCTTTAAAAACAACTTTTTCAAGTTTCGTTTGATCGGAAAGCGGCGTTTGGAAAACCACGTGAAAATTAATTCCGGCTCCGCCACCGCGCACACCGGACACCCAGCCTTCAAAATAGGTTTCCGTAAGCGATTGCGTTACACTTTCGGAGATTTTTTTTTGCGACGCACAGGAAACAAAAAACATAGCAGTTAATAGAAGGAATATGTGTTTCATGGTTTTTTTGATTAGTCCGTTTCATCGGTTGTAGAAAATCCCCGATTCCGCTGTAAGTATTTTAGCCTTAAATGTAGTTATTTTAATGAAGATGTAAAAGTCATACCTTATATTTGTTGTGCTATTCCAGGCTGACTTAAAAATGAAAAAAATCATTGTTTTATACGCGTTGTTTTGTACTGTTTATGCTTTTTCGCAAAATACAATTGCAACAAAAAAAGCGCTTACACCCTTCACCAAACACGGCATTACACTCCAGGATGATTATGCTTGGTTAGAGAACACGCAATCCGAGGAGGTTTCGCATTGGGTTGACAATCAGAACAACAGAACCGAAAAACATTTCGAAGAAATCAACCTGACAAAATCGATCGCTTCCAAAATTCGGGAATACGATCGTTTGGCAGTTGGAGTCTTACCGGAGAAAAAAGGGAAATATTTTTATCAGTTGTATCGGAAAGACGACACAAAATCGGCTTATCTTACTTACCGGAAAAAAGTTGATGATTTCCCTGTGGAAATTGTCAATCCTTTCAAAATATACAACGACCCAACGGTTTTCATCAACGGGTATTATCCGTCCAAAAACTCCAAATATGTAGCGACCAAATTCAACATTAACGGTAGCGACAAAAACGAAGTGCGGTTTTACAATCTTACCGCAGAGGGCAATGTCCCGGATGTTCTTAAAGACCTGAAATACTCGGGTGTGGAATGGAACGAAGACGAAGGCGTTTTTTACAAAAGAAACCAAAACGCCCAGGTTTTTGCCAAAGATTCCACTTATCAGCTGTATTATCATAAAATGGGCGAAAGTCAGGACAAAGACATCTTGGTATTTGACACTTCAAAATCCGAAACCAACTTTACCTTTTTCACGTCCCGCGGACGTCTTTTTATTATTGAAACAAACAAAGAAGAGACTTTAAAAAAATACTATTCGGCTTCTTTGAAAACGGTTCCGTTTCAGCTTGAAAAATTTATTGAAGACGGAAGTCAAAATTTTAAATTCATCAGTTACCGTAACAACAGGGTCTATTTTTCTTCCGGAAAATACGATTGGGGAGAAATACGATCGATGGACATTGCAAATCCCAAAGACGAAGCCGTCGTTATTCCGCAGATATACAACCACTTATTGGTAAATCAATATTTTATTGACGATTATATAGTTTGTAAATACAAAACTGTTGGAAAAAATTACCTGATCGTTTATGAAAATTCCGGCGCATTTTTAAAGAAAATTGACCTTCCCGTCGGGGTCGACCTTAGGTTCAAATTTTATGATCCGGAAACCAAAAATCTTTTTGTTACCTTTTTTTCACGAACAATACCGAACCAGAATTACACCTTGAATTTACTGACTGGCGAAGCGAATCCGTATTACAACAACTTCATTAAACCCAAACCTACGATTTTCCCGTTAAATTATTTTGAGACAAAATCCGTTACCTTCAAAAGCAGGGACGGTAAAGACGTACCGATTACAATTGTGCATAAAAAAGGGCTTCCCTTAAATGGCAACAACCCTACTTTACTTGAGGCGTATGGCGGTTTTGGAGTGGTAAGCGTAGCCAATTTCGAATCCGGATTGTTGTATTTCCTCGGAAACGGAGGGGTATATGCCTTTGCAGAAATTCGGGGCGGTGGTGAAAAAGGAATTAACTGGCACAAAGAAGGAAAAGGCCTTAAAAAAATGAACGGCTTTAATGACTTCATCGATGCGGCAGAATTCCTGATTCGGGAAAAATACACTTCCCCCAACACACTTGCCATAACCGGTAGCTCCCACGGCGGTTTGGTAGTGGGTGTGGCGATGACCCAACGACCGGATTTGTTTAAAGTTGTTGTTCCGGTTGCCGGGGTATTTGACATGGCCCGATACAATTTATTCACAACCGGCAAGTACCACTTGGATGAATTTGGTGATCCGGACAACAAATCCGAATTTGAAGCCTTACTGAAGTATTCGCCTTATCACAACATACAAGAAAACGTGAATTATCCGATAACATTGGTGCTTTCGGGTGAAAATGACGACAGGGTGACCCCATTTCAATCGTATAAATTTGCCGCAAAACTTCAAAACAGAGCCGCTCAGAAAAATCCGATTTACATTAACATCCTGAAAAAAACAGGACACAGCGGAAGAGGTCATACCTATGATGGCCGAATTGAATCGCAATCTGAATTTTTCGGCTTTTTGCTCTATCATTTAAACAAATAGTTCCAATCGTAAAATAAAACCGGAAATTATTGGGGCTGAAATTCCGATTCCTGTTCGCTGACTTTTTTTATCAGATAGTAATTCAATTCCCTGTTTACAAAATATTCCAGCAACGCCTGATCATCGTCAATTGGAAAAGGCGGGTTTTCGAGTAAAGTTGATTTAACGGTAGCGGACCCTGAAGAAACATCGTCGGCTGGATTTGCATTATTAGGGAAATTGGCAAGATAGAGCAATTCCGACAAAGTAATCACTTTGGTTTTCTGCCCTCGGAAATACAAATAGCCAAAAGAAGTTGCTTCAGATAGTGGTGCTTTCAATTCTATAAAAAAATGTGTGCCACCACCGCCACCGCGTACTCCGGAAACCCAGTTTTCAAAATAAGTGTTTTTAATTTCTACTGGGGAATTTACCATCGCTGCTTTGTCGGCCGGATCAATTTTTGCCGAATCAAATTCTTCCTCAGTACAGCTTTGGAAGAAAAAAAATATTGCGGTAAGTGCTAAAATTCTTTTCATTTCTTTGTTTTTAAAATGGATTGTTCCGGGTGAGGAATCGCAATAAAAAAACAGAACCTGACTCCTATTCCCGATAGGATGCGAATGCATTACTCAGCTGTTGGTACAGAAAGCTGCAAAAAAAGTGAACCGCAAAAAAGATTTTATGCGTTTTAAGGTCGTAACAGATTGAAAATTAATTCATTAAACAAAGGTAATAAAAAAAGGACCAACAATTGTTGATCCTTTAGTCTATTTCAAGAAATGCTCTTAATTATTTAAGGCTTCCGCACCACCTACAATCTCAAGGATTTCGTTGGTAATGGCAGCCTGACGCGCTTTATTGTACGTCAATTTCAATTGATTTCTCAATTCGGTTGCGTTATCCGTTGCTTTATGCATAGCCGTCATACGCGCTCCGTGCTCTGCAGCGAAAGAATCACGTACCGCTTTGTACAATTGTGTTTTTAAAGACTTCGGAATTAAAGTCAACACAATTTCTTCTTTCGATGGTTCGAAAATATAATCCGATATTGCAACCACATTACTTTCAATTGGCGCCAAAGGCAAGAATTGTTCGGTAACCACAATCTGAGTAGCCGCGTTTTTAAACTGGTTGTATACCAATTCGATTTTATCGTATTCTCCGTCTACAAACAAATGAGTCAAAGATTCCGCGATATGAGCAGCATTTTCGAATGTTAAGTCATCGAAAATATCACTACGGTTGGCCACTACAAAATTGGTTTTCACCAAAGCATCGTGGGCTTTTTTACCGATAGCAAAAACACCTACCTGTTTTCCAGCATAGGTAGTTTCGGAAAGATTTCTAACCTGTTTCAATACGTTGGCGTTAAAAGCTCCACACAAACCTCTGTTTGATGTTACCACGACCAACAAAACTTTCTTAACCTCACGCTGATCCGTATATTTTCCGGCGAAATCGCCTTCCAAAGAAGCACTCAGGTTTTGAATTAATTCGGTTAATTTTTCGGCATAAGGGCGCATTGCTGTAATCGCATCCTGTGCTTTTTTCAACTTTGCAGCAGATACCATTTTCATCGCCGAAGTAATTTGCATCGTTGATGAAACGGAAGTAATCCTGTTACGTATTTCCTTTAAGTTTGCCATTGTTAATTTGAAAATGTGACAATTTGAAAATTTGAAGATGCAATCACATCTTCAAATCATCAAACCATCAAATTATTAATATTTTGCAGAAATCTCTTTTGCGGCTTTCTCTAACACATCAGTGATGTTATCGTCGAATTTACCGGCTTTTAAAGCATCCAACACATCTCTGTGTTTCGCGTTTAAATATTCGATGAAATCTTTTTCAAATTCTTTTACTTTGTTAACCGGAACATTTCTCAATAAGTTTTTCGTACCGGCATAGATAATCGCCACCTGATCTTCTACTGTAAACGGAGTATTCACCGCTTGTTTCAAGATTTCCACGTTACGTCTACCTTTCTCAATTACGTTTAAAGTAACCGCATCCAAGTCGGAACCGAATTTCGCAAACGCTTCCAATTCACGGAATTGCGCCTGGTCTAATTTCAAGGTACCGGATACTTTTTTCATGGATTTGATCTGTGCATTACCTCCAACACGCGATACCGAGATACCTACGTTAATTGCCGGACGAACACCAGAGTTGAACAAGTCAGACTCTAAGAAAATCTGTCCGTCTGTAATCGAAATTACGTTGGTTGGAATATAAGCAGAAACGTCACCTGCTTGTGTTTCGATGATTGGTAACGCTGTTAACGAACCACCACCTTTTACAATTGGTCTTAACGATTCTGGTAAATCATTCATGTTTTTAGCAATACTGTCATCCGCGATAACTTTACAAGCTCTTTCTAACAAACGAGAGTGCAAGTAGAATACGTCTCCAGGGTAAGCCTCACGTCCTGGTGGTCTTCTTAACAACAAAGACACCTCACGATACGCTACCGCTTGTTTTGACAAATCATCATAGATAATCAAAGCAGGACGACCTGAATCACGGAAGTACTCTCCGATAGCAGCACCTGCCATTGGAGCATATACCTGCATTGGAGCAGGGTCAGAAGCGTTAGCAGCAACGATAACTGTGTACGCCATTGCTCCTTTTTCTTCTAATGTTTTTGCGATACCTGCTACTGTAGACGCTTTTTGTCCTACGGCAACATAGATACAGAATACTGGTTTTCCAGCATCGTAGAATTCTTTTTGATTCAAAATGGTATCAATACATACAGTAGTTTTACCAGTCTGACGGTCACCAATTACCAACTCACGTTGTCCGCGACCAACAGGAATCATTGCATCGATAGATTTGATACCGGTTTGTAATGGTTCAGTTACCGGTTGACGGAAGATAACTCCAGGAGCTTTTCTTTCCAATGGCATTTCGTAAAGATCGCCACCGATTGGTCCTTTACCGTCGATAGGGTTACCTAAAGTATCCACTACACGACCAACCATTTGCTCACCAACTTTTAAAGAAGCGATACGCTGCGTTCTTTTTACCGTTGAACCTTCTTTGATTCCTGTAGATGGTCCTAAAAGTACCACACCCACATTGTCTTCCTCAAGGTTCAATACAATTGCCTCCAACCCGTTTTCGAATTGAACTAACTCACCGTATTGAGCGTTAGACAAACCGTAAACACGAGCGATACCGTCACCTACCTGAAGAACTGTTCCCACTTCTTCTAAAGTAGCACCTGATTCAAAACCAGATAATTGTTTCTTTAATATTGCTGAAATTTCAGCAGCTTTAATTTCTGCCATACTGTTTTATAATTTAACACTTTTCAGTGTGGTAAATACTAATTTAAAAGTTCTCTTCTTAATGTTTGCAATTGGTTCGCTACCGAAGCATTGAACTGCTTGTCCCCGATTCTAAGGATAAAACCACCGATTATGGATTCGTCCACAATGTTTTTAAGGGTAATGGTTTTATTGGAAAACACTTTGATTTTAGCCAAAACCTTGGCTTCCAAATCAGGTGTAATCGGGAAAGCGGTTGTAACATTTGCCACTTCCACTCCGCTCAATTCATCAAACAATTGATTGTACTGAGAGGCTACCGCCGGTAGGATTTCAAATCGTTTGTTTTCCAACAACAACTGGAACAAACCTTTAGTTTCGTTTTGTACCGAAGCAAATATTTCCGACAAGGCCGACAATTTAACCTCTCCCTTAACCGTAGGGTTTGTTAAAAAATCTTTCAACTCATCACTTTCAGCAATCGAAACAACGATAGACTTCATATCTTCGTTAACATTCGATGCTTTTCCGTTTGAGTTGGCCAAGTCCAAAATAGCTTTGGCGTATCTAATCGCTGCTCTTGACATATACGATTAATTTAATTTTACTTCGTCTAACATTTTCTCAACCAACTCTGTTTGAGAAGCTTTGTTAGAAAGTTCACCTTTTAATAATTTCTCTGCAATTTCCAAAGAAAGACCGGAAACCTGAGTTCTCAATTCAGCCATAGCTGTATTTTTCTCGCTTTCGATAGATGCTTTCGCCTGCTCAATCATTTTTGCACCTTGAATTTGCGCTTCAGATTTTGCATCCGCAATCATTTTTTCCTTGATTTCACGAGCTTCTTTCAACATCGTGTCTCTTTCTGCACGAGCCTCGTCCAATAATCTTTGATTATCAGCCTTAAGGTTCATCATTTCTTTTTTAGCGGTTTCAGCCGATGCAATTGCATCACGGATACCCTCTTCTCTGGCGGTAATTGATTCCATGATTGGTTTCCATGCAAATTTCACCAATAAAACAATCAATATCAACAAGATAATTGCCTGCCAAAAAAACAGACCGAATGAAAAATCGTTAATTAACTTCTCCATTATAATGAATATAAAATGATTTAATTTTTTTCTTTAATAAAACAACACCTGCAACCAACCGTTACAGGTATTGTTAAATTTTCCTTTATTATTTTCCTAAGATTAAAGCAGCAAATGCTAAACCTTCTAATAAAGCCGCGATGATGATCATCGCAGTTTGGATTTTTCCAGCAGCTTCTGGCTGACGAGCAATAGCGTCCATAGCCGAACCACCGATTTTACCTAAACCTAAACCAGCACCGATTACTACTAAACCTGCACCTACTAAAGTTGGAATAGTTCCCATAAGTATATATATAAAAAATTAAACTTCTAAATTAATCAAATTATTAATGGTGGTCATCATGATGATGATCCTGTACCGCCATTCCGATAAACAACGAAGACAACATTGTGAAGATGAACGCCTGTAAAAACGCCACCAACAACTCAATAACCGAGATAAATAATGTTAAGCCTAATGAAATTGGCATGTCTGCCGCTAAATTCTTGCCAACGAAAATCATCGCAATCAAACTCATGATTACCACGTGACCCGCCGTAATGTTTGCAAACAAACGAATCAACAAGGCAAATGGTTTAGTCAATGTACCCAAAACTTCAATCGGCGCCAAGATGATTTTCATCGGAACCGGCACTCCTGGCATCCAGAAAATGTGACCCCAATAATCTTTGTTCGCACTGAATTGTGTAATGATATAGGTAAAGATTGCCAAACAAACCGTTACCGCTATATTTCCGGTTACATTGATACCCAGCGGGGTCATTCCCAAAAGGTTTAACAACCAAATTAAGAAGAACACGGTTAAAAGATACCCCATGAACTTTCTGTATTTTTTCTCACCAATGTTAGGAATCGCCACCTCATCACGGATAAAAATAATCAGCGGCTCTAAAATTCTTCCAAAACCTGTTGGGATGGGTCCTTTTTTATAGGACTTTGCCAGACTGGTGAACATAAATAACAACATGATTGAAACAATCAACAAAGAAAACACGTTTTTCGTAATGGAAAAATCAAGTGGTTTCGCATTGGTCGGATGATGATGCTCGTCATAAGCTATGGTACCTGCCGCATCGGTTTTGTAGATTTTCCCGTGGTATAACTTATAATAGTTTCCGTCTACTTCCGCAACTTTCTCACCATGGTGGAATTTAGAAGAAGAGAAAACTTTCAAACCGTTGTCTAACAAAATAACCGGCAAAGAGAAACCATAATGCTTTCCTTCCTTCTCATCAGAGAAAAAAGTAAAATCATGAGAATCCTGAAGGTGATGCTCGATAAACGCAGTAACTTTCTCTTTCTTTTCCTCTTCCGGAGTTAACGTCTTAACTTCGTGCTCTGCTTCTGCATGCACCGCTATTGCAGCAACATGAGCAGTGTCCACTTTTACTTGTGTAGAATCTGTTGTAGGGTTAGCCATTGCTACCACAGAAAGCAATCCTACAAAAGCAGTTAACAGTAATCTTACAGGTTGTTTCGTAATCACCATACCTTATTAAATATCTTAATTTTTTACGGTCTAAAATTTGGTGCAAAGGTACATTTTAAATTAATATTTCAAGGGCTAATTTGGTTTTTTTGTTTCATTTATGAATTTCAGTTCTTTTTACCGACATTTTTCAACAATCGCGCGGTCAAAACAACATCTATTGCTAAAAAAACAACAAAGACTCCAAAAAAATTAATTTTTTCTAAATTTGCCACTGAATTTACCTGTTGCAGCACTGGATGCAGCATGATATAGGCCACCACCATCTTAAGCGACGACACCAACAAAAACACATACCCTAGCTGTTCAGGGCTCTTTTTACACACCCTGTTTTGTACAAATAATACAAGAAGAGATCCTAATCCAAAAAAAGTAAAAAGGGTTGGTACCGTATAATAAAGTGCGTCAGTGTTACCATTCGGCGTCAGACTTTTCAATAAAAAAAAATCAAATCCGGCTAAAATCACAGTAATGAGAAGAACAAAAAAATAAGACTTAAAATCTTTCAAAATAATTATTTGTTTTTATTTAAATCGTTAACCTGACGAATTACATTATACAAGGCCACAAAAACACCCACTAATGTTAAAATCTTGACATACAACTCGTTCTCGTTGGGATATTTTTCATCCAACCATGTGCCCAACCAAGCAAAGGCAAAAATGATAATTCCCATCTGAAACGGGATATTGATAAGCGCCATCCACTTATTGTTAGGCTGTTTTTTCTCCTGATTGTCCATCGTTAAGGTTTTTTATACCGCTTCGCATGGCGCATGACGCGCTGAAATCCGCTCCCGGTTCTACGGATAATTTTCCCACCACTGCCTCTCCTTTAATAGACGCTTTACTTCTTACGCTCAACAAATCAGACACTTCGATTTTACCGTTAAACTTCCCTTCGATATCAGCGGTTTTACAGATGACATCTCCTGTAACGCTACCGGCCGGCCCAATAACCAAACGTCCGGCTGAAGTAAAATTTCCAATCAGATGACCGTCCAGGCGAAAATCGGCTTGAGAAACAATATTTCCTTCAAGGCTTGTCCCTTCAACAATCCTGTTGGTTTTCCCCAACAAGTCGGTATATGATTTTTGTGGTTTGTCGAACATATTTATTTTATTGTTGCCAGATAGTCGGCAAGGTTTTTCTTGATTTGAATGACTTTGTAATCTTCGTTCGAAATCACAAAAGCAGGATCCTGAATTTTGTAGCCTTTAAAATCCTTCAATACTGAAATCGTGGACTGCGCCCCTTCCTTACTACTGAACCCGTGAACAATCAAAAAACTCTTATCGGCTCGGTACACATCGTTCGATAACGTGATTTTTTCACTGTTACGGTCTTTGATGTATTGCTGTAATTTCTCGTTAAGCGCTTTTACCTTTGGATCGTTACCGTTCGGATACGGAATCTGGAATACGATTTTCCAACTGTTAGGTGTTGCTTTGCCCAATTCAAGTTGTTCTAATTTAGGAATATCGTTTTTTACCAAAGCGTCTGCCTGTTTCCCTTCTTCAACGGTTGGATAATTTTGTGCAATGGCCATCAGGTTTTTCTTGTATTCGGCAACTCCATCCAATCGGGCAATGATTCGGGCACGCAACAACTCAAATTTCGGCGCCATTTCATCTCCGGAAAAATTCTGCAGCATGGCTTCGGTTTGTTTTAACGTTTCCTGATACTCCCCTTTTTCATACTGCTTGAATAACGTAGCGTAAACAACAGCAGGACTGTCGGTAATCTGTACCGCATTGTTCAGTAAAATCTGTGCATAATGACTGTTCGGATACCCTGAAATAATTTCCTGCTTCATCGTTTCGGCTTTGGCCGGATTGATGATCTCATAAATCTTATACAAATTGTATTTTGCCGGCAACACCAAACGTTCCTCCGGATTTTTGGTTAAGAGGGTTTCCAGTTTCGAGGCCGCCAATTCGTTTTCCTTGAATTTTTCTTTATAAATATTCCCCAATTGGAAATAGGCAAAATTGCGGTCACGCGACAAACTGTCGATAATTTTTTGATCTGAAGGCAGTCTTTTCAGATAAAAATCAGCCGTGTACTCCGGTTTTTCGGCTTTCACCAAGGCCTTCTCATCTGTTTTTACAACTTCTTCAATTGGCGTTTCTTCCTGAATATCCTGATTGTCGCCTGAGGCATCCGACACGGAACCCCAACGCCAATCCTGTTTTAATTTACGGTCGCCCCACTTTTTTCTGAACTCCGCTTTACCGTACGCAACCGTTGTCGGGTTGTAAAAATAAAAACTGGATTGTCCGTCCATCGCACCACGGGGTTGTATGGTTGGAGGTACCATCGTTAACGGCTCCATGGTAACCGGATCTCCGGTCGGCGGCATCATTTTACCTCCCTTAATACCCTGAAGATCGTCTGCCCCTGTTTTATCGCCAAGGTTTTGCGGTTCTTTCTCGGCTTTTTTGGCCGCTTCAAGTGCTTTGCGTTCGTCTTCCATTTTTAATTTGGAAATGTATTCGTCATAAAAACGGCGTTGGTCATTCGGATGCATTGCTACGACTTTCAGTATACTGTCGTTATGATGAATGATGTCTTCGTATTTTATTACATCGTCCAGGTTTTCACGTTTCTTTTTTATGGCGAAATACTCGCGTGAACGTTGGTCCAGCTTGATCATCGTACTGTCGTAATATTTTCCGGCAGTTCTGTATTTGGCCTCTTCAAAATAAATAGCGGCCAGATTGCGATAATTTACCGCCATCAGATAATTGTCCTGCGAAACGGAACGCAACGATTTATTGTAATATTTTTTAGCATCGCTTTTCTTATCCAACTTATCATAAAACAATCCTTTCTGATGATTAATCACATCCAGATAAGGGCGGTTTTCGCGGTCTTTTAAAAGCTTGTCGTATTGTTCTGAAAAGGCTAGCGTGTCGCCTTTTTTATAATCAAACTGTTGTGCCTGTTTGGCGTGTGCCCAAATCACATAACGTCGCGGTGATTTTCGCTTCATGTCGATTACCTCCTGAAAGGCCGCATAGGCGCTGTCGGGATAATTCAGACTTTCATACAATTGTCCTAAGATGAAATTGTACCGTGCTTTTTCTTCATTTTGCTCGGTAAGTTCGCGGGCGATTTTCAGTTTGGCTATGGCGGTATCTTTTACATTGGTATTCAGATAGGCCTGTGCTAAAATAGCGTTCGCATCGGCATGCAACTGCCCTTTTAATTTGCGGTCTTTTAATAAAATCTTTAAGTTTTTAATCGCCTGTGCATCATTTTCCAGACGAATATTGGTTTTCTCCCTCCAGATTTTGGCTTCATAAATTTTGTCGCTGTTGGAATATTTATACAAGATATAATTAAAGGCTTCCAGTGCCGGAAGAAAACGATTGTCGTAATAACGGGATTTTCCCAACAACAGGTGTGCTTCATCCATTTGCGGATTTTTCTCACTGCCGTCGATATTCATGGAATGCTTCTGAATGGCCTTAATCGCTTTGGTCTCGGCACGGTCAAAATTGGCATTTTTGGTTTGTCCCGGTAAGATTGCTTCTGTTTTTTCCTGCATCCGTTCTACAGGGAGGATTGCCCAGAAATTATCCTTATAGGTAGTCTTTAGGTCTTCCACACCTTTATCAAAAGCCATCCGTCCGTTGTATAAAATATTGTCTCTGGCAGCTAACGCATGCATGTTCCTGCTGACGAATGTGTTCTTTTTTGTGGAGCAGGCAATAAAAAAAGCCAAAAATCCAATGCCCAACAAATATTTTATTATCGTGTTTTTCAAGGTAAAACGTTTTATTCCTTTAACTTTCAAAATCGTTCTTTAGTATAAATACGGGTAAAAATACGTTTCTTTTTAATATGTGTGAAATTTGTAAGTAAAAATCGGCTGAAAGGGAAAGAAAGTCTTTGAAATTAATCGATTCCCAGTGTGAAAAACAGTAAGGATTATTACAGTATTTTCAACACGCTGTCACTTTGTTATTAATTTCTGTCTTTTATCATATGTAAAAATTTCAGAATAGTTATTTTTGCTCTTTAAACAAGTTAAATCATGTCTACATTTTATAAACTACTCATAAAAGAAGTACGACGCGAAACACCACAAGCCGTTTCTGTTGTATTTAATGTCCCGGAAGAATTAAAATCTCAGTATGCTTTTATTGCCGGACAATATGTGAACCTGAAACTGACCTTGGACGGAAAGGAAATCCGAAGAGCGTATTCCATTTGCTCGTCTCCCGAAAGCGGCGAATTGCGCATTGCCATCAAGGCTGTCTCCAATGGTGCTTTCTCACAGTTTGCCAACACGGTACTGAAACAAGGTGATCTGATTGAAGTAGGAACTCCGGAAGGCCGATTCACATTCGAGCCCAAAGCCGACAACCAAAAAAATTATGCCGCTTTTGCTGCAGGAAGCGGAATCACCCCGATTATGTCAATCATCCTGTCGGCATTACACAACGAACCGAAAAGTACTTTTGTACTGACCTATGCCAATAAATCTCCGGAAGAAACTATTTTCTACAAACAATTGCACGACTTACAATTGCAATACGTGGGGCGTTTCTTCGTTCATTTTACCTTTACCCAAGCCAATGTAGATGAGGCAATGTTCGGAAGAATTGAAAAATCCACCGTTAATTTTGTTTTGAAAAACAAACATGCGGAAAAGGAATTTGCCAAATATTATTTGTGTGGTCCGGAAGAAATGATTTCAACCGTAAGCCACGTTTTAAAAGAGCACAATGTAGTTGAAAAAGACATAAAATTTGAATTGTTCTCCACTACACCGAATGAAACCAAAACGGAGAACACTTTGGGCGGACACACCAAAATAACCGTGATGGTCGACGACGACGAAGTAAGTTTTGAAATGGCACAAAAACAAACCATATTGGAAGCCGCTTTAAAACAAGGAATTGACGCACCATACTCCTGTCAGGGCGGAATTTGCAGCAGTTGTTTGGCACGCGTGACCAAAGGTTCGGCCGAGATGAAGAAAAATGCCATTCTTACGGATAAAGAAATCGCCAGCGGTTTAATCCTAACCTGTCAGGCGCATCCGACTTCCGATGAAATTTATGTGGATTACGACGATGTGTAATGGTTTGTAATCTGTTTTTTTTAAGAAGATTCAGAACAAAATCCGATATTTTAAAAGAAAGGAGCTATTTCAGCTCCTTTTCTATTTTTTCTATAATCGTTTTAGGTAAAATGGTGCGCATTACATCCTCGTAACCTTCCACTTTTTTATTTCCATAAACAGAGGTCGGTAACAACGGATACTGCGTTCGGTCTGACGTCAAACAAAAATCGTCCGGCTGATTGAAAGGTTTAAAACCGGCATAAGGATGCGTGGCGCCCCAAAGGGTAATCACCTTTACTCCCAACATCGCAGCAATATGCGCATTTCCAGAATCCATGGAAAGCATGACATCCAAATTGGAAATTAAATTGAGTTCCTGTTGCAGTTTTAATTTTCCCGCGACCACTACTACATTTTCAAGGTTGTTTTTCAGTTGGTTCAGAATTTCAATTTCTTTGGCTCCGCCTCCAAAAAGGAATACTTTATGATTTGCATCCTGTGCTAATGTATCAATTACCTGTTGCATTAAATCCTGCGGATAAACTTTACTCTGGTATTGGGCAAAAGGAGCAATTCCAATCCATTTTCCCGATTTGATTCCGGTAACGCTAAGGATTTCTTCCGATAAAACCGCTTTTTCAGGGAATTTGGGATTTGTCAGATCAATTGCAAAACCCAATTCGGCAAAAGTAGCACAATGCCGTTCCGTCATCGGTTTTACCGGAGCAAAAATTTTATTTTCGGCTCGGGTGAGGGCTTTTTTATCGGCCCGACCTTTGTCGGTTGCCGCTACTTTCTTTCCGCTTAGCCGAAACAAATTCCGCACCACTTGGGAACGCAATACGTTATGCAAATCGGCTACAACATCGATGTTTCGTTTTCGTAAATCGGAATACAATCGCAACAAACCTGCAAATCCTTTATGTCTCTTTTGCAAATCAACCGCAAAAAAATCCACATTCGGAATTCCATCAAAAAAAGGCTTGAAAAAAGGTCGGGAAACCACCGTAAGCTGCACTTCGGGATACTGCAAAACTAAGGCTCTCAGCACCGGAACTGTCATTGCGACATCACCCATGGCTGAGAGCCTTATTATTGCAATATGTTTTGGTTTAGGCATCGTGGCGATGACTATTTTTTATTTTGATACAACACCGGATTCAGTTCCTCGTCGTTGTACATTTTCATTTGTTTGTATACTTTCATGTATTTGTCGCCGTTCTCGATGTCTTCGATTAGCTGACCGATGGAAACAAACATGTCGTTTTTCTGATCCAACAAAACGTTTAGTTTTTCCTGACATTTCGCGCGGTGTTCCGGAGTAGCTTCAACACGGTTCGCTTCTTCACTCATATGGTAAATCTTTAACGCCAAAATCGACAAACGATCCATTGCCCAAGCCGGACTCTCGGTGTTGATTTTTGCATTCGGTTTTACCTGAACATCTTTGTATTTCTGAAGAAAATAACTGTCGATGTATTCCACCATATCGGTACGTACTTGGTTGGAAGCGTCGATTTTACGTTTTAAATCCAAAGCCGCTACCGGAT
This sequence comes from uncultured Flavobacteriaceae bacterium, assembly GCA_963812405.1. Lineage (GTDB taxonomy): Bacteria > Bacteroidota > Bacteroidia > Flavobacteriales > Flavobacteriaceae > Flavobacterium. The sequence goes on from CAWEUV010000002.1 coordinate 924,944, forward strand.
CGATGTTCGGGTCACGCACGATGTCTTCATAATGCCACTGCACGGTATCCACCCAGTTTTTGGCATACAACAAATATTCTATGGAACCTTTTTCATACGGGTTCAAAACGGGTTGGTACACATCGTCGATTACATGATAATCTCGGATACTTTGCTCAAAAATAGGAAAGGCGAATTCAGCGAACATAGTTTTAAATTTTATTTACAAATATAGTTTTTATACTTTTATAGTCCGAAAAATAAATTCAATTCCCATGCACATTCATTACATCTCCGAAAAAAACAGCATTCTGAACCACTTTTTAACACAGCTTCGCGATGTTACCATTCAGAAAGACAGCATGCGTTTCCGTAAAAACATCGAGCGTATCGGAGAAATCATGGCATATGAGCTGAGCAAAACGTTGGAATACAAAGACATTTCCGTACAAACACCTTTAGGCACAAAACATACCACAACCATTGCCGACAATGTTGTTTTATGCTCCATTTTACGCGCCGGTTTGGCTTTACACCAAGGTTTTATGAATTTTTTTGACGATGCGGAGAACGGATTCGTATCGGCTTACCGTCATCATTATGACAACGACGATAAATTTGAAATTTTAGTCGAATACCAAGCTGCTCCTTCGTTTCAGGATAAAAATCTGATTTTAATCGATCCGATGTTGGCTACCGGACAATCATTAGTTGCCGTATTACACAAATTGCATCTGGAACAAAAGCCCAAAGAAATTCATATTGCCGTAGTGATTGCCGCTCCGGAAGGCATTGCGTTTTTGGAACAAAATCTGCCCGAAAACTGCCATTTGTGGGTAGCCGCTTTGGATGAAAAATTAAACGAAAAAAACTATATCGTGCCAGGATTGGGTGATGCCGGTGATTTGGCCTACGGAAGCAAATTATAATTGCCCGAAGAAAATAATTAACGATATCAGGACCAAGCCGCCCAAAACGCTTTCTTTTACCCATTTGTTGTCCAATCCTTCCAGAAAATTGGTTCCTAAAACCGATAACGGGAAAAAAGTAACCATTAAAAAACTGTTATTTTTACTGGCTGACAAAACGTAAACCGCTACTCCGAGCAGGAATGTGAAAAGGATTTTTTTGTAGGATGACTGCATGTTTAACGGTCGATTTTGAAGTACCAAAACCTGCGTAGCAAAAAACAATACGGCTACCGAAGAGAAAAAAGCCAATGCTATGTTTTGAAATGTATTTTCAAAATACGTGAAGTCAAAACTGATTTGTATTTTATCGGCAACAAAACCCAACAGGTTCCGGTCTATAAGCAATACTGCTAAAATGAACAGGACCAATACTGCAAAAAAAGCAATAAACGGAATCAGCCAGTTACGATAATCTCTCGATACGTGAAAAACAATCGAAATAAAAACCAAAATCAGAAAGAGAATACACCAGAAGTGGAATAAGGAAGCTACGAAAATCCAAAAAGAGGCATCAAAAATCTTTTCTTTGGGTGTAACCAGCGATTGCATCGATATCAACCGCCTTAAGGCTAAAAGCAAGAAAAAATTGGCTAAAATAATATTTGTGTTGACCAACGTAGTCGGAAAAAGAATCAGAAAAATAAAAAATAAAAAAGCGGCATAGCTATTGTCTTTACTCAGTCCGTTGCGTTTGGTAATGAACCGTACCAAAAATAGCGACGCGATTAAAACCAATAATAATCCTGTTTTCTGAACAATAGTAAAATAATATTCCGTCCACGAAAAGTCCTTGGTTAAGTACAAAAAATAAAAAACAATCAGCAATAAACTGATTAAAACGTAATTAATTGGACGAGATTTATTAAAAAGGCTTGCTATCATGCAGATATTTTATATTTTTGTGACTGTAAAGATAACATTTGTACAAAAAAGAGACTAACAAGACCGAAGAAGTTTTTATTTTCTTGGCCTGTAAGTTCCAAATAAACTAAAAACATTACACAATATGAAAGCTTTTTTTGAAGGAATAGCCTATTTATTCGAAGAAATCCTTTTCGCTCCAATGGAATGGATGAGAGAATTGGAATTGTCTAACTGGTGGACCGCAAACGCAGTAAACTGGATTTTTATTCTGGTTTGTTGTTATTGGACTTGGTATTGGACAAAAGAATTGAAAATATTCAAAGACAAAGGAGAAGACGAGCAAGATACAACCGCTCATTCTTTCTTGAAATAAGAATAAAAAAATCCCGTCTCTAACAAGACGGGATTTTTTATTTTCTATTACAAATCGAAACCAATGTCTTTTCGATAATACATGTTGTCAAATTTGATTTTTCCGATATTTTCATACGATTTGGCAATCGCTTCCCTGAAATTATCACCGTAGGAAGTCACCGCAATAACACGACCGCCATTGCTTACCACCTGACCGTCTTTCAAGGCTGTTCCGGCATGAAATGCAATCGAGCCTTCAACCTTTTCCAACCCGGAAATCACTTTTCCTTTTTCATAGTCTTCCGGATAACCGCCCGAAACCACCATAATCGTCGTGGCACTTCTCGGATCAATTTCCAAAGTCACCTGATCTAACGTCTGATTGGCAACCGCTTTGAACAATGCCACCAAGTCACTTTGTATTCGAGGCATCACCACTTCCGTTTCCGGATCGCCCATACGCACATTGTATTCGATTACAATTGGCTCGCCTTTTACGTTGATTAACCCAATGAAAATAAACCCTTTATATTCAATATTGTCTTTTTGCAACCCTAAAACCGTTGGTTTCACGATACGCTCTTTGATCTTTTCCATCAAAACTGCATCTGCAAAAGGCACTGGAGAAACCGCACCCATTCCACCGGTATTTAATCCGGTATCGCCTTCACCAATACGTTTGTAATCTTTCGCGGTAGGCAAGATTTTATAATTTTTCCCGTCGGTTAAAACGAAACAGCTCAATTCAATCCCATCTAAAAATTCCTCGATAACCACTTTGGAAGAAGCATCGCCAAATTTCGCATCCACCAACATGTTGCGCAATTCCTGTTGGGCTTCCGCTAAATCATTCAGGATTAAAACGCCTTTTCCGGCAGCCAATCCATCCGCTTTTAAAACATACGGAGGTTGTAATGTGGTCAGGAACTCGCATCCTTTTTCAACCGTGTCTTTGGTGAAACTGTCGTAAGCGGCAGTTGGAATATTGTGTTTTACCAAAAATTCTTTGGCAAATTCTTTACTGCCTTCCAATTGTGCACCGTGTTTTGATGGACCAATAACCGGAATGGTTTTTAAATCGGCGTCATTTTTGAAGAAATCGTATACCCCGTTTACCAAAGGATCTTCGGGACCAACGACTACCATGTCAATTTTTTCAGTCAGCACTAAATTCTTAACCGCCGCAAAATCGTTGGGGTTGAGAACAACATTTGTTGCAATGGAAGCAGTTCCGGCATTACCGGGTGCCACGAATAATTTGGAGCAATGAGAACTCTGAAGCATTTTCCAGGCCAGCGCATGTTCTCTTCCGCCGGAGCCTAACAATAAAATAGTCATGGTGTTGTGTTGTTGATTTGGGTGCAAAAATAGTCGGTTTTCAACGGAAAAAAAAGTTTCTAACGATAGTTTATGGCCATGGGTTTTATTATTTTTGGAGAAATTTACCCGATACGTGTTTCGATTATTTGATTTTTCACTGCAATTGAACGGTTTCCCGATGAAGGAAGCCCATGCTGCGTTTGATGCCATTCTTTCCATTCCGGAGGAAAAGTATCAGGACTACCTTGTAACGCAGCGCCGTGAAATTGTGAATTTTCATTTGAAAAACAACTCGTTTTATCGGGATTTCGTCGGAAAAAAAACTTTTGAAAACTGGAACGATTTACCGGTACTGACCAAAAAAGAGTTACAGCAACCCTTAACCGATCGCCTTTCCGACGGCTATTCCCAAAAATCGGTTTTCGTAAACAAAACTTCGGGATCCAGTGGCGATCCGTTTGTTTTTGCCAAAGACAAGCAGGCGCACGCGCTAACATGGGCTTCAATTATCTATAGATTCGGTTGGTACGGCGTAGATTTCAACACCTCGTATCAGGCGCGCTTTTATGGTATTCCGTTGGATTTCATCGGTTATCGAAAGGAACGGTTGAAAGATTTTTTAGGACGTCGCTATCGATTCCCGATATTTGACATGTCGGACGCTTTTCTGGAAAAAGTACTCAAGCATTTCCGAAGCAAAAAATTCGATTACATCAACGGGTATACCAGCTCAATCGTGTTGTTCGCTAAATTTTTACAGGCCAAAAACATTATTCTGAAAGAAATTTGCCCGACTCTGAAAGTCTGCATGGTGACCTCCGAAATGCTTTTTGACGACGACAAAACACTGTTGGAAACGCAATTCGGCATTCCGATTGTAAACGAATACGGTGCTTCCGAATTGGATCTGATTGCCTTTCAAAATCCAAACGGCGAATGGCAGGTAAATGCTGAAACCCTTTTTGTGGAAATCCTGGACGACAACAACCAGCCGGTTCCCAACGGACAAGAAGGCAGGATTGTTATTACGTCTTTATACAACAAAGCGCATCCGTTTATTCGTTATGATATCGGCGACATTGGGATTTTGGATGAAAGAAGCACTCCGAAAAAACCCATCCTGAAAAAACTCATCGGAAGAACCAATGATGTGGCGCTACTGCCCAGCGGAAAAAAATCGCCGGGACTGACCTTCTATTATGTAACCAAAAGCATCATTGAAGACGATGGAAATGTAAAAGAATTTATCATCCGTCAGACCAAAATCGACACTTTTGAAATTGATTATGTTTCCGAAAAAGAACTGACGTCGGAACAAATTAAAGGAATTCAGGAAGCCATCGACAATTACCTGGAACCGGGCTTACATTTTTCCTATCACCGAAAAGAAAGTTTGGGAAGGACTTTACGCGGAAAACTGAAACAATTTCAATCGAAACTTTAATTTCGGTATTTCATAAAACCGCGATACATCCAATGCAACATATAATATACGGACTGAAAAATGTTCAATTTTTCCACTTCACGATAAAACTGCCATTGGTATTTAATTAGATTTTTCTTGTTTCTGGACAACGAATTTTCACGTATGCGATAAATTGCTTTAGGTTCTTGAATACCGTATGCAAAAGGAATATCTTTTAGGTATTGCAACCACAAGCCCATGTCCTGACGTTTCCGAATCTCAGGCATCTTCTTTTTCCCTAAGGCCTTAACATCCAGGAAGGCTGTCAAACAACTAATAGAATTTGATTTTAAGATGTCGGTATAGGACACTTTCTCAGGCACAATAAAATCAGAATACACAAATTCTAAGGCCTCATTTGCACGTCGATAAGACGAAAAAACAAAATGAATCCCTGTCTTTTGAATTGCCTTGATACTGTGTTCAATAAAATCCGGGAACCAAACATCGTCTGCATCCAAAAAAGTCATGTAAACGCCCTGAGCATTTTCTATTCCTTTGTTTCGGGCTTTGGCGGGACCAACATTTGTATCTAATGGAAAAAACTTAATCCTTGGTTCTTGGAGAGAAAGTGCTCTTACCACAGCGACAGTATCATCTGAAGATCCGTCATCAATGATAATCATTTCCCAATTTTGATGCGTTTGATTCTGAACCGATTGAACGGTCTCTGCAATAAATTTTGCGGAATTATGTGTAGGAGTTATTATGGAAACCAATTCGCTCATTAATATGCTTTTTCTTCGCCTTTAATTGCATTGAATACCGTCATAAAAATAATTTTCAGATCCAAAAGTAACGACCAGTTTTCCAGATAAAAAATATCATATTTCACCCGGTTAATGATGTCTTTGTCGCTTTCAACTTCACCACGATACCCGTTTGTTTGTGCCAAACCGGTAATGCCCGGCTTCACAAAATGACGCACCATGAATTTATCCACACTTTTGGCATACATTTCGGTATGACTTACCATATGAGGTCTTGGACCGACCACCGACATATCTCCCAAAAACACATTAAAAAATTGCGGCAATTCGTCAATGCTTGTTTTTCTTATAAAACGTCCGATATTGGTAATTCTGGGATCGTTTTTGGAAACCTGTTCAATATCGGCAATTTCGTTAGGCCGCATGGAACGGAATTTATAACAGTCGAATTCATGGTAATTCAACCCGTTTCTTTTTTGTTTGAAAAAAACCGGGCCTTTGGATTCTCTTTTGATGAGGAAAGCCAAAATTGGCGTCAGCCAAGACAATACGCCGACAATTACAATTGACGAAAACACGATGTCAAATCCTCTTTTCACAATCATGTTTATCGTTTTATCTAAAGGAATATCCCGTAAAGAAGCCACCGGGATGTAACCGTAATAGTCAAATTTCATGTTGCGTGACAACACCTCATTTTCGTCGGGTAAAAATTTTAACACCTTCAGGTTATTGTCGGTAAAATCTATAAACTGATTAATCAGTTCGTTTTCCATATCGGAAAGGGAGCAATAAATTTCATCAATTTTATGCTCCAAAACGAATGAAAAACACGAGCTGATCTGCTCCGTTTTATTCCCTTTCAGATTAAAAACAGAAATAAGGTTGTAGCCATAATCCGGGTGTTCATTGAAAAAATCAGCCAATTGGGATACGTTTTCCCCATCGCCAACAATAACAACCCTTCTGAAATTTCCACCAAAAACCACACGAAACCGTCGTAAGAGATAAAAAATTGAAAGTTTCGCCAAAGAGATTAAAATTACGGACAGTGTAGCGAATTTCAATATTTGTGACGGCTCGGAGAATTTTAAAAAATAGCCTAAATATGCAAAATTCAAAATAATGAATAGAGCATATTGGTTGAAAATTTTCCTGAAAATATCCACCACTTTCGTAAAGCGGTACACCTCATAAAAACCTACATTCCAGGCGATGATTATCCAAGAAACGGATACAAAAAGATGATAATAAATGATATTGAGTGCATCCAATAACAAGACAGATGCCAGAACATTAATGATAATTAAGTCCAGCAAATAGGAGAACGGCCTTAAATAGCCGGAATATCGCCCTGCTTGTTTTCCCACCTAGAAAATGTATTTTGAAAAATCCTTGTGTTCCTCTTTGGCTAATTCTTCCGGAGACAATGATTTGAAATACTCATACGTAATTTTCATGCCTTCCGAACGCGAAACTTTGGCTTCCCATCCTAGAATTTCTTTCGCTTTTGTGGTATCCGGCTGACGTTGCATCGGATCATTAATCGGAAGTGGGTGGTACACCACTTTTTGATTGGTTCCCGTTAATTTGATGATTTCTTCAGCAAAATCTTTAATGGTGATTTCATCCGGGTTACCGATATTTACCGGTAAATGGTAATCGGAATGCAACAATCGGAAAATCCCTTCCACCTGGTCGTCCACATAACAGAACGAACGGGTTTGGGAACCGTCGCCAAAAATGGTTAAATCTTCACCGCGCAATGCCTGACCGATAAAAGCCGGAATCACACGACCGTCGTTTAAACGCATTCTCGGTCCGTAGGTATTGAATATACGGACGATACGGGTTTCGACACCATGAAACGTATGATAGGCCATGGTAATGGATTCCTGAAAACGTTTGGCTTCATCATAAACACCACGCGGACCAATAGTGTTCACATTTCCATAGTATTCTTCCGTTTGCGGGTGAATTAACGGGTCACCGTATACTTCGGAAGTGGAAGCGATAAGAATTCGTGCTTTTTTTACGCGCGCCAACCCTAAAAGATTGTGCGTTCCCAAAGAACCAACCTTCAGTGTTTGGATCGGAATTTTTAAATAATCAATCGGACTGGCCGGAGACGCAAAATGCAATATATAATCCAATTGTCCCGGAACATGGACAAACTTAGTGATATCGTGGTGGTAAAACTCAAAGTGCTCCAATTTAAAAAGATGCTCAATGTTTTTTAAGTCACCTGTAATAAGGTTGTCCATACCAATAACATGGTATCCTTCTGCTATAAAACGATCACACAAATGCGAACCTAAAAAACCTGCGGCTCCCGTAATTAGAATTCTTTTCATTATTTAAATTCTGTTTTGTCTTTATAATTAATTGTATTGAAAATACAATATAGGGTTATAAAAAAGACGATTCCTCGTTGACGACAAAAGATTGATTCTGTCAAAAGTAATATTATCATCGTTACGGCAAAAACTAAATGCAGTAAATTTTTTCCGGATATTGCATTTTTCAGGTTCAGAAACAACATTAATATTAAAATCACAAATCCGAATACACCTAGTTCTGCAAAGGTTTGTACATATTGATTGTGAAAATTGAAAACGCGATAACCTAAATTCAGTTGATGCTCTTCGATTTTTTTCTCGATTTCCTGTTGTGAGGCTTCATGCCCAAAACCTGTAAACACTATATTCTGTTCCGCCAACATTTCTGTAAAAATTCGTACCTGAAAAACCCTTAATGCGGTTCCCGGAAAAAAATTATTAGGCTGAAACCCTTCTTTATCCCAAGCTTGCTTTAAACTAACATTGTAAACCACGTCATTTTTTGAGCCAAAATTCTCATTAATGGTATTGTCTACAAACGCCGTTTCATATTCCATCATAAACTGCTCCCTCACCCTTTCGACAAACAATATAGAAAATACGGAAAAAAAGAAAACTGAAATTATGGTGAGTGCTTTAATATCGTTGGGCGTTTTTGAAAAGAAACTGTAATAGCATGCAATCAATAACAAATCAATAAAAAAAACGCTTTTTGATGATAGTAAAAAAACGAAAAACAATAATGTAAAAATGCAGATACGGTCGACAATCGTTTTGTTTTTAATGGAAATAAAATAAAACATCCCAAAAGATGCAAAAGCAGCCATATAAATAGCATTCAAATCTACGGTAACCAATTCGTGAAAGAAAAACACATTACGGTTTCCGGTACTAAAATAACGAATTAAAGCGTTTGTAAAATAGTACAGCGTGTAGAAACACATGCCGAAACCATACAGCCGAAACACTTTATTTAAGGAACTTTTTTTTAATGGGATGAGAAAAAAAAAGGCTAAAGGCATTAATAAAAATAAAATGTCTTTTTGCAAACCGGATAACGTTGCGTTGAAATCTTTTGTCCAAAACAACGAACAAACCATGATACAATATAAAATTATGGGTAGTAATATTGCTTTGTTGAAGTGAAAGTTAGATTTGTCAACCGAAAAAAGCGCAACTATAAAAAAAAGAATACAAGCAATACTCCCAAACGCAAAGTTTAAAGGGATTGTAATTAAAATTGCCGCTAAAAGATACATTAAAACATCATATTCTTCTGTTAATTGTTTAAATTTCAGATGTGTTTGTTTTAAATAATGGTAAATATTCTTCATTTATTGCATCCCAATTAGACTCGGAAACTGTTGTTTGAAAGTCATTTTGAATTAACCGCAAGTTATAATTTTTTTTGACTAAAACTGTTAATTTTTTAACATCTTAATCTATGAAAAAAACAAAGCTTGTTTAAGGAAAAATCACCGGTTTGTAGGAACGGAAAATTAACCGGATATTAGTAAAACAATTGTGTTGACTGATTGAAAAATCATAAGAACCCATAATCCATAAAACCATTAATTCACAAAATCTTGCTTTTTCGTTCACATCACAAACCGCATTCGGCACGTATGTTTTCTATAAAAGAGAATGGGGCCTGAGACCGAGAAACAAAACGCCGTTTTAATCCTGATTTCGTTTCCGGATTGAAATCGAAAATCCGCAATAAAAGTTCACTTATAAACAAATAAAACCGTGTTTGTTCCGTACTAAAAATTATATTTGCAATAATTAAGACGGTTCTAAAATGAAAAAAGCATTAATTACAGGAATTAATGGACAAGACGGTTCCTATTTGGCGGAACTTTTATTGGAAAAAGGGTATGAAGTACACGGCGTAATCCGAAGAAGTTCAACGTTCAATACAGAACGAATTGAGCACCTCTATATCGATTCTCTATTACGGGATTTACACAATCAACAAAAGATTCTGCTTCACTATGGTGACATGACAGATTCTACCAATATCATCCGTTTGGTTCAGCAGATAAAACCGGATGAAATATACAATCTGGCGGCACAATCGCACGTAAAGGTTTCGTTCGAATTACCGGAATACACAGCAGAAACCGATGGAGTAGGCACTTTACGCCTTCTGGAAGCGGTTCGGATTTGCGGATTGGAAAAAACCACTAAAATTTACCAGGCCTCTACTTCCGAGTTATACGGAAAAGTACAGGAAATTCCGCAAACGGAAAACACTCCTTTTTATCCGCGATCCCCTTACGGTGTGGCTAAAATTTATGCCTACTGGATAACCAAAAACTACCGTGAAGCCTACAATATCTTTGCGGTAAACGGAATTTTATTCAACCATGAATCCGAACGCCGCGGAGAAACTTTTGTAACCCGTAAAATTACATTGGCAGTAGCGCGAATTGCAAACGGCATTCAGGAGAAACTCTACCTGGGCAATCTTAATTCTCTAAGAGACTGGGGTTATGCCAAAGATTATGTAGAATGTATGTGGTTGATGCTGCAACAAGACGTCCCAGAAGATTACGTAATTGCTACCGGAGAGCAGCATTCGGTGAAGACTTTTTGTGAATTGGCGTTTAAAGAAATCGGAATTGAATTAGAATGGTCCGGTGAAAATGAAAATGAAAAAGGAAGCTGTAAAAAAACGGGACGCGTTTTAATTGAAGTCGATCCGAAATATTATCGTCCGGCAGAAGTGGAAACCCTATTGGGTGACCCAACAAAAGCAAAAACCCAATTAGGTTGGAATCCAAGAAAAACCTCTTTCCAGGAATTGGTCAAAATAATGGTGCAGCACGACTTGGAATATGTAATGAAACCGACTAAAATTTAACAATGGAAAGAACAGCCAAAATTTTCGTGGCAGGACATCGCGGTCTGGTTGGCAGTGCTATTGTTAAAAATCTGAATGAAAAAGGATACCACAATATCATTACCCGTACCCATCATGAATTGGATTTAACGGACACTGCTAAAGTGGAAGCCTTTTTTACATCAGAAAAACCGGAGTATGTCTTTTTAGCTGCAGCCAAAGTAGGCGGAATTGTGGCCAACAACACCTACAGGGCTGATTTTATTTATGAAAACATGATGATTCAGAATAATGTAATTCATCAGAGCTATGTGCATGGGGTTAAAAAACTGTTATTTTTAGGGAGCACCTGTATTTATCCCAAAAACAGTCCGCAACCCATGAAGGAAGAGTACCTTTTAACGGGCGAACTGGAATACACTAACGAACCGTATGCTATTGCAAAAATTGCGGGGATCAAAATGTGTGAAAGCTACAATTTACAGTACGGCACGAACTTCATGTCGGTGATGCCTACCAATTTATACGGTCCAAACGATAATTTCGATTTGGAAAAATCGCATGTTTTGCCCGCGCTGATGCGTAAAATTCATTTGGCCAAATTATTGTCGGAAAACAAAATTTCGGAAGTTGTGGCGGATCTGAAGGTAAGTTCTTTCGAGGAAGCCCAACCGATTTTGGAAAGATTTAAAATCAGCGCCGAAGCCGTTGAAATTTGGGGAAGCGGAGCACCGATGCGAGAATTTTTATGGTCAGAAGATATGGCGGATGCTTGTGTTTTCATCATGGAAAACCGGGATTTTTCCGATTGCTATCCCAATTCAAAAGAAATCAGAAATACACACATTAATATTGGCACCGGGAGCGATATTTCCATAAAAGATCTTGCACATCTTATTAAAAAAATTGTCGGTTACAAGGGTAATTTTATCTTCAACAGTGAAAAACCCGACGGTACTTTGAAAAAACTGACCGATTGTTCAAAACTAAATGCTTTGGGCTGGAAACACAAAATCGATCTCGAAGAAGGCATAACAAAAATGTACCATTGGTTATTAAACAATTAGGAGTTCCGTAAAACAATGTACCGTATTAAACAACTGATAAACAATCACCTGTTCATGAGTGCCTTTTACAAAGGCATTTCAGGTTTATCATTGTTTGTTTCCATTCCCATACTGATGCAGTATCTGGGCACAACCAATTATGGGGTTTGGGTTTTAATCTTTACCCTGTTCCAACTGGTTTTGTTAATGGACTTCGGATTGGCGAGTGTTTTAAAAACGAAAATTCCGGAATTGGAATATTCGGGAAACGTTGAAAAAGTAAATGCCTATATAAAATCGACCTATAAAATATCCGGTTACATTGCCTTGGCGCTGTTCTCTATGGCGGTACTTTTTTTCTGGCTTTTTGATGTTAAATCCCTATTGAAGATTCCTTTTGAAAGCGGTTTTGTTACCCGGATCTTTCTTCTGAACATCTTTTTTTTCTGTCTGAACTTCATCATGAATACCCACAAAGCTCTTTTTGTAAGTGTTCATAGGGGAAAATATGCCGAACAATCCATTGCGGTAAACCAAATCGTCTTTCTGATTGCCTTACTCCTTCCGGTAATTGTTTTTACCAATCAGTCCGATGAAACCAAGCTTTATACCATCAGTATTCTAAACGGAATAGCTTGTTTTCTGGTAAACTTCGCCTATACGGTCTATTTTTTCAAAACCGAAAAATATACCCTGTTCACTTCTGAAAAACTGGATAAAAACTACCTCAAGGACATTTTACTGTTAGGCATAAAATATATGGCAATACAAGTCGGCACGCTGTTCCTGTTTTCTTCCGACAATTATATACTGGCCTATTTTTTTGGTCCGAAAGACATTGTCCCTTATGAGATTGTTTCCAAATATTTTCAATTTCCGTTAATGATTCTTATGGCAGGAATGGCGCCTTTATGGTCCATCTTTACCAAAAACTATCTAGAAAAAAATCAGCTTGTATTGAAATCCACCTTCAGAAAATTCAATTATTTTTTTGTTTTAATTCTGGCTGGTGTACTGCTTTGTGTCCTGATTGCACCTCCCGTTTTTAAACTTTGGATCTCCAAAGACTTTTCCGTTCCTCTTTTTTTACTGATTACGGTAGCGATAATGACCGCTTTACGAATTTTCAGCACTTTTTACAGTTACTTTTTCAGTGGAATTGGAAATCTAAAAAGTTATTTACTACTTTTATCGGCTAGTGTCGTAGTAAAAATTCCGCTCTCTTATTATTTTATAACATTAGGGTTTGGAATACCGAGTGTGGTCATGGCCTCTGGATTTTGTTTGTTGGTATGGTGCATCCTACAACCGATTCAGGCCTATAAAATTGTGTCTAAATTAAAGATTGATGAATAAATTCATATATAAAAACAAAAGCTTTTTATTAAAATTAAAACGATTGTTCAACGCCGTTACCGGTATCGAAATCGTAAAATACCCAACCGATGAGCTCTCAAGACGCATCGCTTTATTAAAACATCATAACATTGATGCCATCTTGGATATTGGCGCCAATATTGGTCAATATGGTGGTGAAATGCGCAATCTTGGTTTTAAAGGCACCATCTTTTCTTTTGAACCGATGAAGGAAGCTTACGGAAAACTGGTGAAAAATGCCGCCGGTGATTCCAACTGGAAAACATTCAATTTTTCTATTGGAGAGAAAGATGGACAAACCACTATTAATGTGGCCAAAAATTCTGTGAGTAGTTCTTTGCTCGACAACCTGCCGCAATTAACCGAAAGCGCTCCGGAAGCCGCTTTTGTTGAAAAAGAAACGATTGAAATCCGAAAACTGGACAGCATCTTTGATGAATTGAATTTAACAAATAAAAACGTTTATCTTAAAATTGACACTCAGGGATACGAAGAAATGGTTTTGCTTGGCGCTCAAGAAAGTCTGAAAAAAGTGAAAGGAATTCAGATTGAAATGTCTTTTATCCCTTCTTACAAAGGCACACTTACTTTTGAAGAAATCAAAACCCGATTAACAAATTCAGGATTTCAGCTGGTTGCCATTGAAAACGGATTCTATGACAAAAAAACCGGGAAACAACTTGAAGTAGATGGGATCTTCTACAGAAATTAATCAATCACAATTATGACTTTTAAAACACTTTCAATAATTATCCCGGCCTATAATGAAGGGAGAACGATTCACTTTATTCTGGATAAACTTAAAGCCGTTACACTGGAAAGCGAAATAGATAAGGAAGTAATTATCATTAACGATTGCTCGAAAGACAACACAGAAGAAGCCATTTTGGCTTACATGGCCAACAATCCGGACCTAAACATCCAATACTTCAAACACGAAGTAAACAAAGGAAAAGGTGCTGCTTTGCATACCGGCATTCAAAAAGCAACCGGAGAATATCTGATCATTCAGGATGCCGATTTGGAATACGACCCGCAGGAATATAATTTGCTTTTAAAACCGATACTGAACGGTTTTGCCGATGTGGTGTACGGTTCCCGATTTATGGGGGGTAATCCGCATCGTATTTCTTTTTTCTGGCACACTATCGGAAACAAGTTCTTAACTTTTTTCTCCAATATGTTTACCAATTTGAATCTTTCCGACATGGAAACCTGCTACAAACTCTTTAAAACCAGTATTGTACAAGGAATTCCATTAAGAGAGAATCGTTTTGGTTTCGAACCGGAAGTGACCGCTAAAATTTCCAGAATTCCCAATATCCGAATCTATGAAGTGGGGATTTCTTATTACGGACGCACGTATGAAGAAGGAAAAAAAATTGGTTGGAAAGATGGGGTAAGAGCCATTTATTGTATTCTGAAATATGGTCTTTTAAAAATAAAATAACATGATTAAAGAGATTGATGTAGAAGGACTAACCACCTTAACGGTAATTGAGAAAGCCGATCGCTTTAACAATTGGATGTATACCACAATTGCACCGTATTGCAGTGGAAAAATCCTGGAGATTGGGAGCGGCATCGGTAACATATCGCAATTTTTTATCCAAAACAACCAGGACATTACTTTGAGCGACTTAAGGGACAATTACTGTGAAATTTTAAAGCAGAAGTTTTCCAATGACGTGATAAAAGTCGATTTGGTCCATCCGAATTTTGAGGAGGAATACAAGGATTTGCTAGCAACTTTCGATACCGTTTTCGCCTTAAATGTAGTGGAGCACATCAAAGACGATGTACAGGCCATTGCGAACTGCAAGAAATTATTAAAGTCTAACGGAACGTTGTTGATTTTGGTTCCGGCATACCAGTTTCTGTTTAACAACTTCGATGTAGAATTGGAACATTTCAGACGGTATACTCAAAAAGGATTAAAGTCAATCATTCAGAAAAACAATCTTACCACTATAAAAGAATTCTCTTTTAATTTTATAGGGATATTCGGTTGGTATTTCTCGGGTAACATTTTAAAGAAGAAAACCATTCCGGAAGGCCAAATGGGTTTTTTCAACCTGCTTGTACCCATTTTCAAGTTAGCGGATTTAGTTACTTTCAGAAAAATTGGCTTATCCGTGATTAATGTATCGGTTAAAAAAGAATCTTAGAATTTAAAACTATGCTGATTTTTATTTGCTTTCTTCAGTTAATAATAACCTTGTTTTATTTGCAACCAAATAAAACAATAGGGGAGTTAATCGTAAAATCTGCGTTGATTTTTTCAGGTTTTATAGTCTTGCTAACCGAAATATTAAGTCTGTTTAAAGCAATAAATCTGACGGCATTAATAATTAGCTGGTCGTTCTTTTCAATCATTTTATTGTATTTTCTGTATAAAAACCGGCAAAACTTCTTTTCACTAATACGTAGCAAGAAAAGCGATTTCGTAAAAAAATACCAAACCTTATATGTTTATGAAAAACGACTTTTAGTAATCATAACCATATTTGTCTTATTGCTTCTTTTTCAAGGGATAATTTATCCGCCAAACAACTGGGACTCCCTTACCTATCATATGCCCAGAATAATGTATTGGATTGGCAATGAATCGGTTGCTCATTTTCCATCACATATTTTAAGGCATTTGTACCAGCCTCCTTTTGCTGAATACTTTATCTTGAATCTTAATTTACTAAACGGAAATGATTATTTTTCAAATACGGTTCAACTGCTCTATTTAGTTCTTACTTTCTTTTCCATTTGGCTTTTATTAACACAATTAGCCATCTCTAGATTCTATAAAATTCTAGCCCTGTTTATAGCAATTACAATACCCGCAGTCGAGTTACAAGCTACTACCACAAAGAATGATATTGTGTGTTCTTTCTTTATACTAACAGCAATCGTATTTTGCATTAAAACTTATTTTTCGAAAAATTTCTCAAATTTCCTGTATCTCGGTTTGGCAATCGGTTTGGCCATGTTAACAAAAGGAACAGCATACCTTTTCCTGGCACCAGTCCTTGCAGTTTATGGATGGCTGTTGCTTATCAAAATTATCAAAACAAAAGATTTCAAACTTCTTCTAAATGGCTTTGCTATAGTTCTAGTAATACTCTCATTGAATATCTGTCACTTTGCAAGAAATTACAAAATAGAAGGCAATATTCTTAATATCGATAAAAATGAAGCTTTGGCCTTCTCAAACCAAAAAATGGATGGAAAACTGTTGTTGTCGAATCTATTAAAAAACGTTGGGCTTCATTTGGGGTATCCCATAGAAACAAAAGCAGATGCCGGAATCCGAAAATTGCATACACTCATAAATGTGCCTATTGATAATCCGGACACGAATTATTATAACATTAAATACGATGGTCCAAAAGAAAATACTACCAATGAAGATTTAATTCCTAATCTTTCCCATTTAATTTTATTTCTAGTATCGCTGTTTGCTTTAACTTTAGTGTGTTTAAAGAAATTCAAAGAAAATATTATTTCTTTTTTACTCATTCTGGTAATTCTTTCACAAATAATTCTTTTTTCTGCTATTTTAAAATGGCAACCATGGCATACAAGACTTCATATTCCTATTTTTTTATTAATTGTCAGTCTAATTACCTTAGCGGTTGAAAAATCGAAATGGGTACGTTTCTTTACGATAGGCAGTTTACCCGTTTTATTTTTCAGTTTTTGTTTTTATTTCCTTTACAACAACATCAGGCCCATAATTACAAACCCGATTTACACAAAAGACATTCATTTGAATGACTCCAGGTACAAAAAATATTTTGCACATCAATTGCATCTTTACCCCGAATATTCAATCATTTTGGATAAAATATATTCTTCAAACCCAAAAAAAATAGGGTTAATAATTTCCGATTGGGAGTATCCTTTTTTGTCTGATTTCTATTATGATAAATTAAAAGTAACAGCGATAAATGTTAATAATGTAACCGCCAAAATACCTCAGGATGATTCCAATATTGATGTGATTGTTTCAAATTCCGTAAAACAAAATTTTATTGCATTCAAAGGAAAAAACTATTACAACCAAACGCCTGACAATGTTTCCATTTGGTTTTACAAATAAAAAATAATAGTGCGATTTTCAGTTAAAAAATATCTTCTGTACTCTTCGGTGTTTGCCATCTTCACCGAGGCCTTTTTCTTCAATTTCATTATTGACTGGAAGTTATTGTATCTTATCATTATCGTTAATTATTTCATATTGGCGAAAACCCAGAAAATAAGACTCAACAACTTTTTTTTATTACTCATCGGAGCCTTATTTATTCATGGGTTTATTGTCAACACACTAATTGGAGTACCACCCAATTTCATGATTGCGCAGCTTATCGGCATTAGTATTATCAGTATCTATTATTATAATTTTATTCCGCTGTATGATAAAAACGACATCATAAAAGTATACGTGAAGCTCTCGCTCTATGCCGCCATAATCGGGTATGTTTTTTACTTCTTAAACATCAATCTTAACGACGGAAGACTACAGAGCATTTTCAAGGAACCCGCGCATTATGTCATTGTGGTAATACCGGCCTGTTTTTACTTTTTGAAACAAAAAAACTATATCGCTTTTGCCACTATTTTCGGAACTCTTATTTTATCGAACTCTTCCCTAGGTTACATTGGTTGTGCCTTAATGTTCATCATCCCTAACCTGAATCTAAAACGACTGGCTTATTTTGCCGCCTCCGTTCCGGTAATCCTTGCAACATTTTATTATGTATATACCGAATACCCTTTCTTTCAACTTAGAGTAAACGACACCTACGAATCCCTAAATTCCGTGAATACCGGAAAATTTAATGAGTACACAAATTTGAGTTCCTATGCACTTCTAAGCAACATCTTTGTTGCCAAGGAAAACATAAAAGACCATCCGTTTGGGAGTGGTATCGGCAGTCATGTTTACATGCACCGCTCTGTTTACAGTAAGGAAATGCGACCGCCGGAATACCTGATCAAACAAAATCTGGAAAAAATAAACTCCAATGATGCCAACTCCCTTTTTACGAGAATGATGTCCGAATTGGGAATATTAGGCTTTATCGCCGTAATTTTATTTCTGATTAAAACCCTACCGGTTTTCAATGACAAGCGATTCATTCTTTCTCAGGGGATTTTTATTTATTTTTTATTGAAATTATTCCGGGACGGACATTATTTTCCACCGGAACTATTTTTCTTTGTGTGGTTCTTTTATTTTGATTTTTTCCGAGCGGAGAAGAACGCAGCATCGGAATAATTTTAACAGTACTTCAAATGCCAAAATCAATACTGCACATAACCGAAAAGATAAATAAGGAGAGTGGTGGATTACGCACCGTAATAACCAATCTAAATGATTATCTGAACTCAGCAACCGGATTTGATTCTTCCATTATTACTTTTGCTATGGAAGATCATGATGCATTTCAATTGTTTAATGTTTCCAAACCCGGTGCCTGGTTGTATTCCAAATCCTTTAAAAACTACTTAAACCAACTTGACACTTCCAATACCATATTACATTTGCATGGTGTTTGGATGTATCAACAATACATTTCCTCCAAAACAGCGGTTAAAAAAAACATACCCTACCTTTTAAGTAGTCATGGAATGCTGGAAAAGTATCTTTTACAACAGGGAAGGCTAAAAAAAAACCTATACTGCAAATACATTTTAAAAGATATTTTAAAAAATGCAAATTACCTCCACGCCATAACTCCTATTGAGAGCGAATCGTTGTTTCGATTGTCGGGGGGAAATAAAAATATCGTGGAAATTCCGAATCTCATTCATTACAGTTCGATTCCCCAAGAAGTAACCTACAATCCTAATGAAGAATACATCCTCTACTTGGGGCGTTTTCACTCAGTAAAGGGTTTGGATATTTTACTCGAGGCCTATGAAAAAATCGACAACAAAAAAATACAATTATTACTGATTGGTCCGCATTCGGAATTAAAAGAAAGTCTGGAAAACAGAATTATCGAAAAAGGCATGCAGCACAAAGTTTTTTTTAAGGATTTTGTCAGTGGAACCGAAAAATTCAACGTGTTTAAAAATGCAAAAGTTTTTGTGGCCCCTTCGTATTCCGAAGTCATCGGAATGGTAAATTTGGAAGCCGCTGCCTGTAAAGTGCCTGTAATATCCACCTATAATACAGGATTACACCCCGACTGGAATACCAGTGGCGGTATTCTAATAAAACCCCAATTGGATGCATTGGTAAGTGCATTGAACCATGCTGTGAACTGGGACACTACTGAAAGAATCGCCCGCGGAAATCAATTGGCCGATTTTGTCTTACAAAATTACAGCTGGGAAAAGAAAGGTGTTTTGTGGGAGCAGCTTTACAGAATGCTTTAGCAAAAGGCTTTACAATAAAAAACCCGCTATCTCTTTAAAAAGACAGCGGGTGGTATGTTTAAGTTCCGTTTCAGGAACCGTCAATTCTTTAGTTTAATGGCAACAACTCTTCAAGTTTTGCATTACCTCCTAATCCTGGAGGATAAGTTTTATCATGGCTTAATACAAACGCAACTGCTTTTTCATCCCAAGACAATCCTTCGTTTGCATCGAAATAACCACCATATAATGTACCGTTTTCAAAACAGAAAACTCCTTTGTTAACAATGTTAAGAGTATTGATTTTTACTGTTTTTTGTTCTTTGTTAGTACTTAATGTAATCTTTACGTTTTGCAAAGACACGCCCGCTGGGATTTTAATTTCCAATTTTTGAGCCAAAGGATTACCTTTTACTTTGAATTCAATTGGACCGTCTTCTTTCCAATAGCCGTCAAGTTTGTAAACAACTTTTAATACGTCGTCTTTTTCGTAAATTGCATCAAGAACTACAGAATATTGGTCTTTTTCAACAGCAACTTCTTTTTTAGCTTCGTCTTTGTTTGCTTCCTTATCACGTCCGCAAGATGCCAAAACTATTGTTGCTAAAAACAATAAAACTATTTTTTTCATTTTTTTAAAATTTTACAGGCAAATGTATTATAAAAAACAATACACAAAAATATTTTTTTAACTTTTTACATTAACAAAACCTATAAAAAACTATACATTTGCGAATCATATTACTTTCTTCCATGAAGAATTCTACCATAACTGTTTTTACTGCTAATTATTATCCTGAAGATACAGCCATTGGCCTTTATACCACACAATTTGCAAAACATCTTGTAAAAAAAGGTTTTGAGGTGACCGTCGTAACAGGATTTCCCTATTACCCGCAGTGGAAAATAAAAGACGATTACACCCAACTCCCCGATTTCCATACTGAAAAAATCGATGGATGTACCATACTGCGATACAAACAATATGTTCCCAAAAAAGTGAATTTTTCAGGACGAATCCGTCTAATGCTCAGTCTGTTATACGGAACCTTAATCAATTACCGGAAAATCAAATCTTCGGATATTGTATTCTGTATTGTTCCTTTTACGCTTTCAATTTTCCCCGCAGCCTTGCTTGCCAGAAAAACAAAATCAAAATTATGGGTTCATATTCAGGATTTTGAATTTGATTTGGCACTGGAAACCGGGATTCTAAAAAACAATCTTTTCACACGACCGCTAAAAAAAATCATTTTTTGGACAGAGTCCTTTCTGTTAAACCGCGCCGATGTTGTTAGCAGCATCAGTTATAAAATGCTGGCGAAAATCAATGAAAAATCAGCGGTGAAAGACGTCGTATATTTTCCAAACTGGGTTTCCGCCGAGAATATTACTCCGGAAAACCATTCACAACACCCTTACATCAAACCGGAAAAATTCACCCTTTTGTATTCCGGAAATATCGGTGAAAAGCAGGATTGGGATTTCTTCGAAAAACTTTGTACCGTAATAAACGATCCTGAAATCGAAATTGTAATTGTAGGCGACGGCGGTTATTTGGAAACGCTGAAATCACGAATGGAAAAATATCCTTTCGTTACCTTTTTCCCGCTGGTGGATTACGCTGAATTGTCGGATTTGCTGTGTTCTGCCAACATGCATTTCCTGTTTCAAAAAACGGATGTGGTAGACACCATTATGCCATCCAAACTCTTGGGAATGATGGCCAGCGCAAGACCATCAATTGTTACGGGAAACAGAGAATCTGAAGTGGCCACCATTCTGGAGAAATCACACGGAGGGAAATTTTTCAGCGATAATAGCGTTGAAACGGTCTACGCAGAAATTATTGGTTTGAAAAATAATCCTGAAACCATAAAACAAACCGGGATAAATGCAAGAAATTTTATCTTGGATGCTTTCTCGGAAGACATTATTTTAAACAAAATTACGGCTAAAATCAATGCGACTATCACTGAAAAATAATCTAGAAAAAGCGTTTTTGATACTAATCCCGCTTTTGTTCACCTTCCCTTTTTTTAAAGAAAGTCTCTCTACATTTATTTTTATATTGGTAGCTGTTACGACTTTCTTTTATACCGTTGCCACTAAAGAATATGCCTTAAAAAATAAAGAGCTGTTGTATTTTACAATCCCTTTTTGGATCATACTGATTCGCAGCTTGTTCGATTTGGGTTCCGAAAACAACTTCTCACCGGTAAAAAATGGGTTGTTTTTCTTGTTATTCCCGGTAGTTTTCGGCTACATTCCCAAAAAGTTTTTCACCGAACAAAAACTTTTGCTGTATTTAACCATTTTAAAAAACATCTGTGCCATTATAGCGGTAAGTTACATTCTGATGTTTTTGTATTATTACGATTTTAATGCTTTTTTTGTATTCAAATACAACATTCCTAAATTCAGGGATTTTGTATATAATGAAGTGCCTTTTTTTAAAATTCATCCTACTTATTTTACCGCTGTTGTATTTCTGTGTACTGCTTTTTCCTTAGAAAACATTCTGAAAAAAAAGAAGTATTGGGACATCTTTTATGTACTGCTTTTTGTAGGCATTACCTTTTTATTACTCGTAAAAATTAACATGTTACTGCTTTTTCTTCTGACAGGGGGAATGTTATTGTTTCGATCTTCATTAAATTTAAAACAAAAAGGATTCCTGTTTATCAGTTTCCTAACCACGGGAGTACTACTGATAACTTTTGTACCGGGAGTAAAAAACAGGTTTACCGAAATGGCAGACAGTTTTAACAAACCCCCAACAGGACTGGCCTATGATTCCACCAATATCCGTGTTGCCATTGTGGAGTGCTCTTTGGAATTGGCCGAAAAAAATTACCTGTGGGGCGTTGGATTTTCAAACTTGAGTCCGGCCCTTGAAAACTGCTTTTCCAAAAATTACGACAGCAATTTCTATCTCGAAAACACCTATTTAACACACAACTACTATTTTTATATCTTTATTTCCAGCGGGATACTCGGTGCATTATTCCTTGCATTGTTTTTGTTTAAATTACTAAAAGCAGTGCGTCGTATCAACATATTTTTACTGACGATTACAATTGGTAATGTTTTGATTTTAAACCTTTCCGAAGACTTCTTTTACAGACATTACGGCTTGTTTTTCTTTTGCTTAATCTTGTTCTCCTTCTTTAAGCTAAAAGAAAACACCAATCCTTCCGAACAAACAGTTCTAACTCAAAATACGATTCCCTAAAAATTACCCTTTAAGAATACAATTTAACCTTACGACTGTCTTTCATCGTTTATATCGCTTCTTAACCGAAAAAAAGAACAACTCCAAAAGATATTAAATAAATTTATGTGTTTAATTATCAATAGGTTGTGTTATGAAATCGATATTTACGCTGCTCGCCCCCACCTTGTTGTTTATTGCAAATCCTACTTATTCACAAAGCATTACCATAAATGAAGTTCTTTCTTCCAACACTACTGTCAACCAGGACGAAGACGGCAGTTATGAAGACTGGGTTGAAATTTACAATTATGGGGCTTCGGCCGTAAACTTAAACGGTTTCGGACTCTCGGATGATGTCACCTTACCCCATAAATGGAGCTTCCCCGCAGTAACGTTAAATGCGGGACAGTATTTATTGGTTTGGTGTTCCGACAAAAACAAAACCGTCGTCGGAAGTCCGCTGCACACCAATTTTAAAATCGGGGCTGCAGGAGAAACGCTGTATCTTACCAATCAGTCCTCCGGTACTTTAGCTACTTTCCCGGCTGTTGCCTTACAGTCCAATATTTCCTACGGTAAAGTCCCCAACGGAACCGGAAGTTATTTTTATTTCAACGTTCCCACTCCGGGACAACCCAACACCTCAACTGCCTATACCGACGCTTTAACTCCGCCTGTGTTTTCTCAGGCTTCCGGGTTTTATACTTCCGGGTTTAACTTGAGCCTGTCCAATCCCACTGCGGGCACTTCCATCATATACACCTTAGACGGTTCCGATCCGGATCCCAACAATTTGAGCGGAACAACCTACTCCTATAAAAACAGTTATGCCGAATTGGTCGGACAATCGGGAGGACCAATGCTCCAAAACAGTTTCCGGTCGTTTACTTACAGCGCACCGATATCCTTAACAAACCGATCGTCGCTGCCCAACAAACTGGCAGCGATATCATCTACCCATCACAATGTACCTTTCTACATTCCTGTCAATCCTGTTTTTAAGGGAACAGTGGTACGCGCCAAAACCATTAAATCGGGAGCGATTCCCAGTAAAACCGTAACAAAGACTTATTTTGTTACGCCTTCTGGAAGCAGTGAATTTTCATTACCGGTAGCTTCTTTAAGTTTGAGTGAAAACAAACTTTTCGATTACAACAACGGAATCTTTGTTGCCGGCGCTTTATTCGATGGTTGGCGTGCCGCTAATCCAACAGTAAACGCGGACGATTACAACTTTGATGCTAATTTTCGGCTATCTGGAGACGCTTCGGAACGCAATGGTAACTTCAGTTACTTTGTGAATGGAGCTGAAGTGGTCAATCAGGACATCGGAATCCGAATCAACGGCGGATCAACACGTGCATGGCAAAGCAAATCCTTCCGATTGGTGGCCCGGTCGGATTACGGAAACGAAAGTCTGAATTATCCTTTTTTTAATGGGGAAAGTCTGTCCGTTTTCAATCGTCTGATTCTTCGAAATGCCGGTGGTGATTTCTTCGACACAAAATACCGGGATGCACTGGCCGATGAATTAATGAAAGGAACCGGCATGGAAACCCAAGCTTATCAACCCACAATCACCTTTGTTAATGGGGAATATTGGGGAATTCTGAATCTGAGAGAACGTTTTGATAAATACTATTTTAAAAATGTATGCGGTATCGGAGAAACCGAACTGGATTTATTGGAAGACGATTTAAGAGCGACCGAAGGCGACCGGGTTCATTACGATAATATGGCGGCGTTTTTAACCAACAACAGTCTGGCCATAGCTGCAAATTTCGACTATATAAAAACACAAATGGATGTCGACAATATGAGGGATTACTACATTGCCAACATCTATTATGACAATACCGACTGGCCCGGATGGAATACACTTTTCTGGAGAAAACGAACCGCTTCTTACAATCCGAACGCGTTGTACGGACTCGACGGACGCTGGCGTGCGGCCATGAAAGACAACGACGACTGTTTCGGACTGGCCGTTGGCGTAAACAACCACAATAATTTAGCCGTTGCAACCGATCCTAACGGACCATCTTACCCAAATCCGCCAGAATCGACGTTAATCTTAAGAAGTCTGTTGGCCAATCCAACATTTAAAAATGATTTCATCAACCGCTTTGCTGATTTAATGAATACTTATTATCTCCCAAGTCGTTTTATTGCCGTTTCCACCGCCATGAAAAATAAAATTCAACCGGAAATGCAGGAGCACCTGGACCGATGGAAAGCCACCGATTACGGCTGGTGGGAAGAAAGTATCAATTTAGTACACGATTTTGCCAACCAACGTCCGAATTATCAACGACAACACATCCGACAAAAATTCGGCATCAGCAGCAATATCAATGCAACTTTAGATGTCTCTGATGCAGCGCATGGGTATGTTAAAATCAATACCATCGATATTCTGCCTTCCACACCGGGGGTGGCAACAAACCCTTATCCTTGGACCGGCGTTTATTTCCACAATATTCCGGTAAAAATAAAAGCGATACCGCTACCGGGATATGCCTTCAGTTATTGGAGTGGCGCTTCGAGCAGTACTTCGGCAGAAATTACAATCACTCCGACTTCTAATTTTTCGCTTACTGCTCATTTCATTCCTTCAGGCAATCCAAGTACTCCGATTCCGATGTTTTTTTGGATGATGAACGATGCCATTCCAAACGATGTACCATTGGAAACGCTTAATTCCAGTTACGAAGTCGCTACCGAAGGGGTGATTCAATACCAATCCTGTCTGGTGGGGTATCCGTTTACCAGTGCAAGTCCAAGTTACCATCATGCCGCCATGGAAAGACGCAACAGCCCTACTCCGTTAAATTATATGCCTTCGGCCAACGGTAATATCACTTATGAACTTTCCGGAATGAAAGGGTTACAAATCAAACAGCCCTTCCAAAGCGGAGGATTGCAAAACACCCTGATTTTTAATCTATCGACACAAAACTACAAGGACATCAAATTCGCATTTGCCGTTTTAGATGAAGGAGCTGCTACCGGAGTTACACTGGAATATGCCACAAACGCCGGCGCACCGGTTTGGACAACGGCCGGAATGACTGCGAGTTCTTTTCCGATTACTACCACCTATCAGCGTATTGAAGCCGATTTGAAATCCATCGCCACGGTAAATAACAATCCGAATTTCAAAATACGGCTTCGTTTTACCGGACCGAACATGACTGCCGATACCGGAGCAAGGGTTACTTTCAACAATATCAGTTTGGAAGGTACGCAGCAAACCCTTTCCACAGAGGAAAACACCCTTTCCAGTTTTATCGTTTATCCGAATCCGGTTACGGATGTCGTTCATATCGCCCATCCTTTAAAAAACACTTTATTCAATTACAAAATTTACGGAATTGACGGTAAGATGATACTTAACGGAACGCTTACTGATGATGAAATTAATCTTTCGCAATTAAATGCCGGTTTATACTTGCTACAATTAAATGCAGAAGGAAAAACCGAAACCAAAAAAATTCTGAAACGATGATTCGGATGGCTCCTATTATAAAAAACGTTCAAAAAACACCTGCTTATTACCTCTTAAAACCGCACTTCTACCACTTTGCGTTTTGTCGGTTTTATTGTTTCCGTATCGGATATCAAAAGTGATAATAAGGTTATCTGTTCTCATGATAAAACGTATTACACATGAAAAAAAATACATTTTGGACACTAACCGTATTGGTTGTTCTAAGCATGAATCCGCTATTTGCGCAAAATATCGTTATTAACGAAATCCTAACCTCAAACACTTCATCCATAACCGATGAAGACGGGAGTCATGAGGATTGGATGGAATTGTATAACAATAGCGCCGTTCCTGTAAATCTGTTGGGATACGGACTGACAGATGATCCTTTGTTATTGTTTAAGTGGACGTTTCCTAATGTAACACTAAATCCCGGACAATACCTTTTGGTTTGGGCTTCGGATAAAAACCGCACGGTCGTGGGAAGTCCGCTGCACACCAATTTCAAAATCGGTGCCGGAGGAGAAACGTTGGTATTAACGAATGCCTCAGGAATCAATGTCGATACTGTTTCACCGGTAAGTTTACAAAGCGACCTCTCTTATGGACGGTTACCAAACGGTACCGGTTCGTTCGTTTTTTTTGGTTCACCTACACCAAATGCAGCCAATACCACTACAGGATATTCGCAAGCATTGAGTCCGCCTTTGTTTTCACACAACTCGGCATTCACTACAACCGGTTTTAATCTTTCCATTTCATCTCCTGATGCGGGAACTACTATTTTGTACACTTTAGACGGTTCGGAACCTGATGAAAACAACTTGTCCGGAACCACTTATTCCTATAAAAAAAGTTATCCCGAAGAGCCCGGACAACCGTTTGGTCCATTCTTTCAATACAACTTCCAAACATTGCAATATTCTGCACCAATTCCCATTAGCGACCGGTCTTCACTGCCCAACAAACTTGCCAACATTTCCACCACCTTTGATTATGCCCCGGAATATTTTCCTAACGGTCCGATCTTTAAAGGCACGGTAGTTAAAGCAAAAACCATCAAATCGGGAGCATTGGCCAGTAAAACCGTAACGCGAAATTATTTCATTTCGCCACAGGGAACCAATCGTTTTACCCTTCCGGTCGTTTCGTTAAGTTTTGATGAAAATGATTTTTACGATTATACCGACGGCATTTCGGTAGCGGGCATTGATTTTGATAACTGGCGCATCGCCAATCCGACCGAGGAAACCAATGAAAACCTCGGTAATTTCAACCGATCCGGAGATTTGTATGAACGACCGGCTAACTTTAATTATTTTGTTAACGGTCAGGAAGTGATCAATCAAAAAGTCGGTTTGCGAATTCACGGTGATTATTCCAGATTGTATCCCAGCAAATCGATGCGCGTTTACGCCCGGTCTTCCTATGGAAAAGACAAACTGGAATATCCTTTTTTTTCCGATGAACCCTATACCGCTTACGAACGCATGGTTGTAAAAAATGCGGGGGGCGATTTTTACAATACCATGTTTAGAGATGCTTTGTGCAACGAACTCGTGAAAGATTTACGCATGGAAACCGAAGCGCATAAACAGGTTATCACTTTTATTAACGGGGAATATTGGGGCATTTTAGCCCTGCGCGAACGGTACGACAATAATTATTTCAGTTTGGTGTACAATTTTCCTTCCGATGGGGTTGACTTATTGGAAAACCAAGGAACCGTTAAAGAAGGGGATAATGTTGATTACACTTCGTATTTCAACTATATTCAAAACAACGACTTGTCGGTTGCGGCCAATTACACTTACATTCAAACCCGTATGGATACCGATAATTTCATGGACTATTACATCAGTAACATCTTTTTTAATAACGACGATTGGATAACCAACAATGTGGTATACTGGCGTAAAAGAACCGCAGGCTATCAACCCAATGCTCCTTATGGCCATGACGGACGCTGGCGTTGGGCATTTCATGACGTGACCAGTACTTTTGGCCATCCCGAATTCAACACCTTAGCCGATGCTACTACCACGGATGACAACGTGCACCATCTTTGGTCGACACTCATTCTTCGCAAACTTTTGGCGAATGACACTTTCAAAATTGCCTTCATTAACCGATTTGCCGATTTGATGAATACCAATTTCCTTTCCAGCCGAATAGTAGCACAAATTGATGCCATGGCGGCAGTCATCGCACCGGAAATGAACGATCAGTATTTCCGTTGGAAAGGTCCCGTAGACGATGGCGACTGGCAATACCATTTAAACCAAGAAAAGGCCTTTGCGAACCAGCGACCAAGTTATCAAAGACAACACGTCCGACAAAAATTCGGCATCAGCAGTAATATTAATGCTACGCTAAATGTATCTGATATCGCACAGGGATACATCAAAATGAATACTATCGCCATTAAAGACGGTACACCGGGCCTCTCCGGAAATCCATATCCTTGGACCGGAATTTATTTTCACAATATTCCTGTAACATTAAAAGCAGTGGCGCTTCCTGGGTATCAGTTCAGTCATTGGAGCGGTGCCTCCGACAGTACCAATGCAGAAATTACCATTACGCCCAACAATGATTTTTCGGTTACCGCGCATTTCACTCCTTCCGAAAATAATGAAACTCCGGAAGTTATATATTTTTGGATGATGGACAGCGCTATTACTAATAATGTTCCTTTAACAAGCATTGCTTCTACTTTCGAGCAGGCTTCAGAAGGAACCTTACAATACCAGTCCTGTCTTGCCGGTTATCCATTTGACAGCTCCAGTCCGAACTGGCGAAAAGCCTCTATGGAACGACGCAACAGCCCTACCCCGTTAAACTATCTTCCCGAAGCCAATGGAAATATTGACTACCTAAATTCTAACATGCGTGGAATTCAAATCAAACAGCCTTTCCAGAATGGCGGGTTGGAAAACACCCTGATCTTTCAGTTTTCTACCAGTGGACATAAAAACATCAAGTTTGCATTTGCCGTTCTGGATGAAGGCGCGGCCACCGGTATCACCATCGATTATGCCACAAATGCCGGAAGTCCCAACTGGACAACAACCGGATTGACTCCAAATTCCTTTTCCATAGACAATAGCTACAAACGTATTGAAACCGATTTTTCATCTGTTACTGCTGCCAATGACAATCCGGATTTTAAAGTGCGGTTGCGTTTTACCGGTCCGAACATGACAGCCGATACCGGGGAACGGGTGACTTTTAACAATATAAGTGTGGAAGGAGTAGCAGTAACGTTATCGATTCCGGATGATGCGATTCCGGATTTTGTAGTCTATCCGAATCCGGTAACCGATGTGCTTCACATTGCACTTCCGTCAAGCCAAACGTACTATAAAATCTTTGGAATCGACGGAAAAATGATCCAAAGCGGTAAAATGGAGTCTGATGAAATCAACATGACGCATTTCCCTTCCGGAATGTATTTGCTACGATTGCAAACCGATGAAGGTAAAACAACCGTTCGGAAAATTGTTAAAAAATAAGCGTTGTAAATTACTTCGCTGACGGAAGCGGTTGCAGTGCCTCTTCCCATTTTTGAATGTTCAGTCCGAACACTTCTTTAATCTTGCTTTTGTCCAACACACTGTATTTTGGTCTTTTGGCCGGTGTGGGGTAACTTGTTGTGGGTATTGGGTTTACAGTAATGGAAACGTTGTTTACCTCAAATATTTTTTGTGCAAAATCATACCAACTGCACTGTCCTTCGTTACTGAAATTGTAAATCCCGAAACAAGAAGCTTCGACAGGCTTTGTATGGCAGAAGGCAATCATAGCCATAAGTGCTTCAGCTAAATCAACCGCATGTGTTGGTGTCCCAATTTGATCGCTCACTACCGACAACATGTCTCTTTCGGAAGCCAAACGCAACATCGTTTTCATAAAATTATTCCCAAACTGCGAATACACCCAAGAGGTTCGGATGATGAAATGTTTTTCCCAAACTGCCGCTATGGCTTTTTCCCCCTCCCATTTAGTTTGCCCGTAAATGCCGGTTGGATTTGGAGTATCTTCTTCGGTGTAAGGGGTTGTTTTTTCGCCGTCGAAAACAAAATCGGTGGAAACATGCAATAAAATCGTGTGGTGCGTTTTACAAACCCGGGCAAGATTTTCAGCTCCGGTTGCATTAATCGAATGCGCTTTCTCGGGTTCGCTTTCTGCTTTATCTACAGCCGTATAAGCCGCGGCATTGATACAAAAATCGGGTTTGAATTTATCGAAAATTGCTTTACAGTGTGCAATATCAGTTATATTCAATTCTGATGAACCGCAAAAAACAAAATGCACGTCAGGATGTTTTCCGGAAAGGAATTGTAACGCTTGTCCCAACTGACCGTTGGCGCCTGTGACTAAAACTACCATACTTTTTTAGCGAATTCCAAGGTGGGCAAAACCGAATCTTTTTCGGAAACCAACAATTCTTCCTGATTTAATTGCCAATTGATATGCAATGCAGGATCGTTATAAATGATACCGCCTTCCGATTCTTTATTGTAGAAATTATCGCATTTGTAAAAAAACGTTGCCGTTTCGCTCAATACAACAAAACCGTGGGCAAAACCTCTTGGAACAAACAATTGCTTTTGATTTTCCGCCGATAATATTTCTGCCACGTACTGACCGTAGGTTTCAGATTCCGGACGAATATCAACAGCTACATCCAGAACTTCACCCTGAAGTACACGAACCAATTTCGCCTGAGCGTGGTCACCGGTCTGATAATGCAACCCGCGTAAAACACCTTTGGTCGAAAACGATTGGTTGTCCTGCACGAAATGTACTTTTTGTCCGGTTCCGTTCTGAAAAGTCTGTTCGTTAAAACTCTCCATGAAATAACCACGGGAATCGTTTATTATTTTAGGTTCCAGGATAAAACATCCTGCTAATTTAGTAGGTATAAAATTCATTTTTATAAGTTCCTGAGTAACGGAGTTGTAACGTTACTAAGTATTAATTTATTAAGCTCATTAAATGTTTACCGTAACCGCTTTTTAACAATGGTTCGGCTAAAATTCTCAGCTGATTGGCATCAATGAAGCCCATTTTATAAGCGGCTTCTTCAATCGCCCCGATTTTTAATCCCTGACGTTCTTCGATCACCTCAACAAACTGTCCGGCCTGCATAAGCGATTGAAACGTTCCGGTATCCAACCAGGCGGTTCCCCGGTCTAAAATGCTTACCTGCAATTTACCGCGACGCAAGTATTCTTTGTTTACATCGGTAATTTCCAATTCCCCACGATGGCTTGGTTTGATGTTTGCGGCAATCTCCAACACCTCATTGTCGTAGAAATAAATTCCGGGAACGGCATAATTTGATTTAGGCTGTAAAGGTTTTTCTTCTATGGACAGTACTTTTCCGTTCGCATCAAAATCAACCACACCGTAACGTTCCGGATCGTGTACGTGATAAGCATAAATGATTCCGCCATCCGGATTGTTATTGGCTTGAAGCAATTCGGCCAAACCGGTTCCATAAAAAATATTATCTCCCAAAATCAAGGCTACTTTATCGTTGCCTACAAATTCTTTTCCGATGATGAACGCTTCCGCCAATCCGTTGGGATGTTCCTGTACGGCATATTCAAAGCGACAGCCCAATTTACTTCCGTCGCCTAACAATTGTCGGAACAGCGGCAAATCGTGCGGTGTCGAAATGATTAAAATTTCCCGGATTCCTGCCCACATCAAGGTGGATAGCGGGTAGTAAATCATGGGTTTATCGTAAATCGGCATCAGTTGCTTGCTTACCGCTAACGTTAAAGGATGCAAACGGGTTCCTGAACCTCCTGCTAATATAATTCCTTTCATAAATTACAATGCGTAAATGTATTTCTCCAAATACCAGGCAATCGTTTTACGGATTCCGGTTTCAAAATTCTCATCGGCTTTCCAGCCCAATTCCGTTTCGATTTTTGTAGCATCGATGGCATACCGCAAATCATGCCCCGGACGGTCTTTCACAAAGGTGATTTGATCCTGATATTTTCCGGTTGCTTTGGGTTTCATTTCGTTTAACAATTCGCAAATCGTGTTGGCGATATACAAATTATTGCGCTCGTTTCGGCCGCCAATATTATAGGTTTCACCTGCTTTCCCTTTTTGGAAAACCAGCTCAATACCTTTGCAGTGGTCCAAAACATACAACCAATCGCGCACATTTTTTCCATCGCCGTAAATCGGAATATTTTCTCCGGATAATGCCTTTCGGATAATGGTTGGAATCAGTTTTTCGTTGTGTTGCTTCGGTCCGTAATTGTTGGAACAGTTGGTGGTTACCACATTCATTCCGAAGGTGTGAAAATAGCTTCGCACCACCATGTCGGACGAGGCTTTTGACGCAGAATACGGGCTGTTGGGTGCATACGGCGTTTCCTCGGTAAACAACCCGGTTTCGCCTAAAGTTCCGTAGACCTCATCGGTGGAAATATGGTGAAACCTACTGTTTTCATAGCCGGACTTGTATTGATTGGGTGCACTCATCCAATGCTTTCTCGCGACATCCAAAAGATTGAATGTTCCTAAAACGTTGGTTTTGATAAACGTTTCCGGTCCGGAAATGGAATTGTCCACATGGCTTTCGGCAGCGAAATGAATTACATCTTTAAAATCGTAGGTATTGAATAAATCCTCGATGAAAGTTCTGTCGCAAATGTCACCTTTTACAAAAGTATAGCGCGGATGTTTTTCGACTTCTTTTACGTTTTGCAAATCACCGGCATAGGTAAGGATGTCCAGATTGACCAAATGATAGTCCGGATTGTTTTCTATAAAATACGGGACAAAATTTGCACCTATAAATCCGGCACCGCCGGTTACTAAAATATTTTTCATTAAGCTAAATTTCTTTTGGCCAATTGTTTTCTATAAAATACATTCAACTTAACCAGTAGTATAAAAAGCGTGATAAGTAAAACAGGTAAAATAAATTTCTTTTTTCCGTAGATGAATTTGGTGTTTTCTACATTTAGCGTGGTACTTATTTCCTTAACAATCTTATCTGATGTAACTAATTCGATACGTTTAGCCCCTTGTTCGTTAATTAATCCTTCTTTTGTTTTCAGTACTTCATTCAGTTGGGTATTATCATTATAATAAACCAGTTTGTCGCTTTTCTGACTACTGTTAACCGTTTTCGAAAACTGATCCATTACGCCGTTAATCTGAGCAATGATACTGTCATTTTCTTTGATTTTTACAGCAATATTATTCAGGTACTCTTTTTGAATTTTTTTATAGAAATCACTATCATTCAAGAAATTTAATACCGGATTTAGCGTCGATTCTTCTTCACTTTTTCCTCTCGTTGTGTATGAAATCAGATGGTATTTGTAATTTTTACTCGTCATGTTTTCCTTCACAATTTTCTTCAAATCACCATCTTCAGCCATCAACTTTAACAGTTCGAAATTTTGTTCACTGTTATTGATAAATCCATAAACATCGATAATCGGTTCTATTTCAATTCTTGTAAACTTAGTTGGATTTTTAATTCCTATTTTCTTTAGAAAAATACTGTCCCCTTCCTTAATTTTGGAATCAATCAGGAAAATTTTGGAATACAGATAATCCGTACTTCCAAAATTTGGTGTTACAATAACCTCGTGGTCGTATACTTTAGTTTTAATGTCTAAATAAAAACCCAATCCGGCTCCTATAATAAACAATACTCCTATAACCACAATATTTTTCCGGATGAATAAAATGCCGTCAAATAACCAGTCGACAAATGATTGAATTATACCCCCTATTTTCTTTGAAAGCTGACTTAAATCGATTTCCTTGTCGTTCAGGTTACTTTGAGGACTATTGCTCATAAAAAATGAATTATTTTACGTTAAAAATCTGTTCTATTATTTTAATGGTAATAAGGTAGGTTGGCTTAACACCGGTTGTTCCCAATCCTCCGGACGCTAAAGTACTTCCGGTTTCCAATGGATTATCCGAAGCATAATACGCGTAGCGCACTTTTACTTTCGGGTTAATGCTCTTACGGATACGGGAGGCCGACTGAATTGCCTTCTGATAATACGCCCCTTCCATTTCCAATCCGATCGCGCCCCAGGTCGAGTCGTGGAAAAACTGCAACAAATCTTTATTTTGAAGCGACGTTCCCAAAACCGTAACCATTGGCCCGGCAAAAACCGGAATATCATTCCCTTCAAACATTTCCGCCGTCAATTCGTTTTCGAACGGATAGTTATCAGCTGTTCCTTCATTCACGTGGGCGTTCGGAATCATGATGTCCCCTTTTCCTCCTTGTAAAATTCCGGCTTTCCCCATAATGGAAACCGACTCCACATTCAGGAATATTTTTCCGTCGGCGGTCTTATACGGTTTCAACAACTCGTCAATGGTTTCGAAAGCCTGCTCGCCGAAAGCGTAATCCATTACAATCAGTACCGGTTTCTCTTTTCCGAAAACGGCTTTTGGAAACGCTGATTTTTTGATGTCGATTTTAGCGGTATCAAAAATCTGCACGTCGATATTCGTTCCCGAAGTGTCTGGCAAGGAAATCATTCCGTGTTGTAACGCAAATTCTTCCACTTTCTTGCGCAAGGCATCGTTTCCGGATTTACTCAAATCCTCAAAAATCTGAAATTCATCAGCCGCTTTATACTTACTGCCTAAAACCGGTTCGGCAAAAATCGAATTCATTACACTGTGCATGTTCGCACTGATGATATGAATTGGTCGTGCCAGTAAATCGTTTTGTTCTAAAACTTCTTTAATATTATTGGCCCAGATTTCACCGTAAATGTGATGTCCCAAACGTTCTCTTAAAATCGGACTGAAGGTAATCGTACGTTTGTTGTTATCCACCACTTCTTCAATGGCTAATTTTCCTAACCAGTAAATTACGTGTAAGAAACGATCCGGTTTTTCTTTGGTTCCGAAGCCTTCATAGATGTCGATAACTTCGGCAAAGGTTCTTCCTAAAATATTCGACGCGTGAGAAATCGCTTTCTCTCGGTCGATCAGAGTTAATTTTTTATTCTGAAGTACTACCTGTTCTAATTTTTCCCAATCGCGGGTCAATCGTCCTTCTTCATCGATTAAAACACGGTCTTTAATTTTGTGGGATTCGATGAAAATGAAGGTCAAGTGCGTCAGAATATCGTAAATATCCGAACGGCCGCGGGTGATTTCAATGTTCATCTGTTCGTCGTCAATACGGTAACAGTTTCTTCTTCGCTTAGGCGGAACGATTGGTAAAAAATGTGATTTCGAATAGCCTTCATCCGAGGTTAAATTAATGTAACGACATTCTTCAATCCCAACCGGTAGCCGTTCGATCACGTATAACAATCCGTTCAATTCGACCTTTTCTTCGGCAATAGAACCGTAGATTTCAGGTCGTAAGGACAATAATGCTTCACGTAAGGTTTCCCCTGAAACCCCCATCGGTTTGTAGAAACCGCGGTTAAACAAATGACGCATGGTAATGTACAGTCGTTCGATAGCTGCCGACGACTCTTGCGCTCTGGAGCGCGAAATGTTCTTTAATTCTTTCATTAAATATCTTATTTTCTAACCTACAAATATAGGTTTTTATTTTTAGTTCGTTAATTTCAGATGGATAACCGGTTCGTACACCTTCATTTTGGGATACGAAGTGTCACTCGGTTCCGGAACTTGCTTGTTCCATTTTCCGCCTGAAAAAGTGTAAAAAAAATCTCTTTCCACAAAATTATAGAGCACTAACGGTGCATACGAAATCTGTGTTTTTACGAGTTTCGTATTGGAATCCGTACTCTTTTTTTCAATCCTGTTGTTGGTAATCAGCAACTTTTCATAGGCTACAAAAATTCCGGTTTTCGGCAGAATCAAATTGAAATCCGATACATCAATTTTTTGTTTCACCACGCCTTTTTTCAGGGAAACGATAAAATCTTTGTCTAAAAGTTCATCGCCGGGAAACCCATTGGCATCCACACTGTACAAATGAATTTTAATGCTGGCGTTGTCAATATTGCTGTCGGTTAAAATGGAAATCTGCTTGATAAATCGGGTTTTGTTGTAAGCTGCGCGGTACGGGAAAAATTTGGCGTCAATTTTCGGACCGTTGTCAAAAGCCTGCAGAATTTCGGTTTTGGATTGGCCAATCTCAATTTCCTTGGTTTGTTTGCGATTGGACACAACAATTTCTTTCAGGTCGTAAGCTGTCGGTTTTAAAATAACCACTTTCGCATCGGCAGCTTTGATGATTTTCTTTTCAAAACCCAAGGAGGAAAAAATCAGATTCTTATTGTTATCTGAAACGTGAATTTCAAATTGTCCGTTTTCTTCCGATGTGGTTCCGATGGTTTCATTTTCCACCCAAATGCTCACATACGGAATCGGTTTGTTGTTTTCATCCACAACGCTTCCTTTTATTTGAGCCGAAACCAAGGTTGAAAAAAACAAAAAAAGAACGGTGATTGGTTTCATTTTTACTTTACAGTTTTTCAAGTTGTTCCGCAATTTTACGGTCGTTCGACAATCGGGGTAATTTATTTTGTCCACCCAATTTCCCTATGGATTTCATGTAGTCCTGAAAACCGTTTTTCGGAACCCTAGTAATGACAACAGTTCGCAAGACGTGTCCTACAATCAAATCGTCGTAATACACATTCTGCTTGCGCATTGCGGCATCGATTTTTAACGCAAATTCGTCAGGATTATTGGGTTCGTTCTCAAATTCGATGAACCATTCATGATATGGTAACCCTTCTTTCGGATTGATTTGTGGTGCTACGGTAAATTCATTCACGCGCACTTCGGTTCCTGCCATGGCTTCCTGTAATGCAGCTTCGACTTCTTTCCCGATGACGTGTTCGCCAAAAGCAGAAATGTAGTGTTTGATGCGTCCGGAAACGATAATGCGATGGGGTTTCAGACTCGTGAATTGAACGGTGTCGCCAATATTATACGCCCAAAGTCCGGCGTTGGTGGATAGAATTAAAACATAATTGACACCCAATTCCACTTCACCAATGGTATGGCGTTTTGGGTTTTCGGTATGAAATTCGTCGGCTTTGATGAACTCATAAAAAATTCCGGAATTCAGTAACAGCAACATCCCTTTTTCTTTTTGGGAATCCTGATAAGCGAAAAACCCTTCGGAAGCCGGAAACAATTCAATCGAATCTACTTTTCGTCCGATAAGGTTTTCGAATTTCGCTCGGTACGGTTCATAATTCACTCCTCCATAAATAAACAGATTGAAGTTCTTGAAAATGTCGCCGACGGGTTTATTCGCTTTCGCTGATAATTTCTCGAAATACATCTGTACCCAAGACGGAATTCCGGAAATAATCGCCATATTTTCATTGATGGTTTCTTCCACGATGGCATCGACTTTCGTTTCCCAATCGTCAATGCAATTCGTTTCCCAACTTGGCATGCGGTTTTTCTGCAAATATTTCGGAACATAATGCGCGACGATTCCCGAAAGCCGTCCGAGTTTGATGCCGTTTTTCTCTTCCAGAATCGGACTTCCTTGTAAAAAAATCATTTTTCCGTCGACAAAATCGGCGTTTCCAGTTTCGTGGATGTAACTCAGAATCGCGTTTCGGGCGGCTTCGATATGATACGGCATGGATTCCTTCGTAAGCGGAATATATTTCGCTCCGGAAGTCGTACCGGAAGTTTTGGCAAAATAAATCGGTTTTCCTTTCCATAACACATTTTCCTCGCCTTTCACAACCCTGTCGACGTATGGTTTTAATGCTTCATAATCGCGAATGGGAACTTTTTGAGCAAAATCGCCCATTGTTTTAATTTCCGAAAAATGATGGTCTTTTCCAAACTGCGTGTTTTTGGCATCGGCGAGTAACTGTTCAAAAACTTTTTGCTGTGTGGCAACGGGAGCATTCGTCCATTTTTGGGTTTTATGGTGGATGATGGCGGCGAATTGTTTCGCGAAAAATGCTTTTAAAGACATTCGGTTAAGTATTTGAAAATTTGTTTTTTAGCGCGGCTTCGGTTGAAAAAAGGATGTAGAAAACCACCAGTAACGGAAACACGGTTCCCGGTACCAACAGCAGTTTGCCTTCTATTTTAACCACTAAACCCAAGAACGAGGACAGCAGTAAAAAAACGCTGCCCTGCGCCATTTTTAAGGTTGAAAAGCGTTGGGCGAAATGCCAGCGTTCTTCCGATTTCATGGAACTTGAAGTTCGGTATCCGTAAAGGGAATTTATTTTCTTGGGCGGAAAAACATACATTACTATGGCGGCAATCATAAAAATAATACCACACAATAACGGCATTTCTAGCAAATCGGCAGTCCACTCCATTAGTTTTTTTTGTTTTTGGATCCGACTTCTTTTCGCAATTCCAATTCGTTTTCAGATGGTTGCAAATCAGCTGCTTCCGGATCAATTTTCTCAGCTACGATAATCGAATCGATATTTAATTTGGCGTATTCCAAATCGCCGTTCAATACTTTTTTGATGGATTCCACATACAGATTGTTCCGCTTCATGGCCTGCTCCAACGAATCGGATCTTAGGGTAAGTTCGACGGCTTTCTTTTTCAAATCGGTAGAGGCATAACCGGGAATGTATTCGCGCAACGGCGTAAAAGCAATAATGTAAGTCGTGACAAAAATAATCAACACTGCTCCAATGGTTGCTACTACAAAGACATTCATCAGGGTCAACCGAAGGGAAAACATTTCTTCAAACGTATCTTCATTCAGAATGACCAAACGGTTTTTACTGAAGAGTTTTTTCTTGATTTTCTGGCGTTTGAGTCTTTTCTCGGACATGCTTTCGGTTTGATTCACAAATATAAAAAATATCGTCTTGGATTGCATTAGGTTTTGGCAAACCTTTTCGTCTTTTTGGTTAAAGAAAACCTAAATTTCGGCTACTTTCTTTAAAAACAAAGCAATAGTTGTTTGACAAATAGTTTTTATGTCTAACTTTGTCGCATAAGTTTGAAGTAAATTATCAAAAACATAATTATTAAAGAGTCATGGGAAAATTAGGGGCAACCGAAATAATTTTAATCGTAGTAGTGATTGTTTTACTTTTTGGAGGTAAAAAAATTCCGGAATTAATGAAAGGGCTTGGAAGCGGAATCAACGAATTTAAAAAAGCATCCAAAGGAGAAGATCAGGCTCCAGCAGCAAAAAAAGAGGACGAAGAAAACAAACAATAGTTTTTTCAATACCAAATAAAAATCCCAAACGCCATAAGGTATTTGGGATTTTCTTTTTTATAAAATCATCGAAAGCTGAATGCGTTTTCGGTCTTCATCCACCTCAGTGACTTTTACCTGAACGTGTTGGTGGAGTTTCACTACTTCATTCACATCGGAAACAAAACCTTCTTTGAGTTGCGAAATGTGCACCAAACCACTTTCCTTAATCCCCACATCCACAAAACAACCAAAATTGGTAATGTTGTTCACGATGCCCGGCAACACCATTCCGGTGCGCAGATCTTTTATCGTTTTCACATTGGGATCGAACTCAAACACTTTGGCCGCTTTTCTCGGATCCAGTCCCGGTTTTTCCAGTTCTTTCAGGATGTCTTTCAATCCTAAAATCCCGATATCGTTCGTGATATAATTTTCCGGTTTAATGGTAGCAATTTTTTCTTTGTTGGCAATAAGTTCATGGGTTTTGATGCCTAAATCTTTGGCCATTTTTTCCACTATGCCATACGCTTCCGGATGCACGGCCGAATTGTCCAACGGGTTTTTTCCTTCCTTAATGCGGATAAACGCCGCCGCCTGCTGATAGGCTTTTTCGCCCAAACGGGGTACTTTTTTCAGTTGCTTTCGGTCCTCGAATGGACCATTTTCGCTTCTAAAAGTCACTATGTTTTCGGCCATCTTCTCGCCTATTCCCGAAACGTAACTCAACAACGATTTACTCGCCGTATTGATGTTAATACCCACCGAGTTCACACAACGGATTACCGTATTATCCAGTTCTTCTTTCAGTTTGGTCTGATCAACATCGTGTTGGTATTGGCCTACGCCGATGGATTTCGGATCGATTTTCACCAATTCCGCCAACGGATCACTCAATCGTCTTCCGATGGAAACCGCTCCACGCACCGTAACATCATAATTCGGAAACTCTTCTCTCGCGATTTTTGATGCCGAATACACGGATGCTCCTGCTTCGGAAACGACAAATACCTGCACCGGTTTGTCAAAAGCGATTTTCTTGATGAAAAATTCGGTTTCACGGGATGCCGTTCCGTTGCCAATCGAAATCGCTTCAATATTGTAAGCATTCACCATCGAACGGATTTTTTTCATCGCCATCGCCGTTTCGTTTTGCGGCGCGTGCGGAAAAATGGTTTCGTTGTACAACAAATCGCCTTTTTCATCCAGGCAAACCACTTTACAGCCGGTTCGGAATCCGGGATCGATTGCTAAAATTCGTTTTTCACCTAACGGAGACGCCAATAAGAGCTGACTCAAATTGGCCGCAAAAACCTGAATGGAATTCACATCGGCTTTAGCTTTGGCTTCCTGCAACGTTTCATTCGAAATCGCCGGTTCGAGCAGGCGTTTGTAACTGTCTTTAATAGCCAAACGCAATTGGTCTGCCGTCTCGTTGTTGTTTTTGATGATATTGTCTTCGATAAAACTGAGGGCTTCTTCCTTTTCGACGTCTACCGACACTTTGATAAAGCCTTCGTTTTCCGCACGGAGCATGGCCAGTAATCGGTGTGCCGGTGCTTTGGAAACCGGTTCGCTCCAATCAAAATACTGTTCGAATTTTTTGGCGCCTTCCTCCTCTTTTTTGGCTTTCACTACTTTGGTACTGATAGTCGCCTTCCGCTGAAACAATCGTCGAAGATTTTTACGGATGAAAATGTTTTCGTTGATCCATTCCGCAATAATGTCGCGGGCACCTTGCAGGGCTTCGTCTTCATTGGCGACTTTATCATTCAGGTATTTTGAAGCGAGGTATTCGACATCATCCGAATTTTGTGCCATGATGATTTTTGCCAACGGTTCCAGTCCGTTTTCACGGGCCGTATCGGCTTTGGTTTTCTTTTTCTTTTTATAGGGTAAATAGAAATCTTCCAATTCCTGTAAATCGAAACTGTGGTCAATTTTACTTTTCAGTTCCGGGGAAAGCGCATTTTGTTCTTCAATCGACTTTAAAATGCTTTCTTTTCGTTTTACGATTTCGGCAAACTGCTTGCTGTATTTGGCAATGTTTTCAATTTGCACCTCATCAAGATTGCCGGTTTTATCTTTACGGTAACGGGCGATAAACGGAATGGTACAGTCTTCCGCCAAAAGCTGTAAAGTACTTTCTATGTTTTTGGAAGCCGTCGGAACAAACTTCAGGATGTATTCGATTGTTGTCATTGAATTTTGAAATGAAATCAGAGCGCTAAAATAGCATCTTTACGGTTTATTTTTCCTGTCGCGGTGCTATAATTTACTTTTTGTACAGATTATCCGATTCTTTTTGAATATGAACGAAAAAACAGGGCTTTCCGTTGTGTTTCGCACTTTTTTTCATAACTTTATAACAGCTTCATTTTCAGTGTTATAAACTTTAAAAAAACTACTAACCTACACAAAGGGAAGTCCAATTAACACATTCAAAAAATGAAAACAATTACTTTAAAAGCAATCCTTTTTATCGCCGTTATTTTTTTGTTGCTGGCTTTTGAAATCCCATCCGGTTGGTTCAAAGCGGGCAGTAAATCCGACAGTTATGAAATGGGAATCGACAAAGGTGCCGGTATGGACGGAAAAAACGCTGCCACCATCAAATCCATCGAAAATGTAGTTGAAGGCTACGGAACCCTGATGCAAAGTTCTTCACCGGATAAATTCAAAGGCAAAAGAATCCGGTTGAGCGGTTACATAAAAACGAAAGACGTAACCGGAAAAGCGGGATTTTGGTTGCGTATCGGTCAGGCCAATTCACAAAGTTTTCTTGCG
Source organism: uncultured Flavobacteriaceae bacterium (assembly GCA_963812405.1). Classification (GTDB taxonomy): domain Bacteria; phylum Bacteroidota; class Bacteroidia; order Flavobacteriales; family Flavobacteriaceae; genus Flavobacterium. The sequence continues at coordinate 967,226 of CAWEUV010000002.1, forward strand.
TTCGACAACATGATGGAACGCCCGGTTATCGGTACTACCGACTGGAAAAAATACGACATCGTGCTGGACGTATCCGATAAAGCGTCCAAAATATCGTATGGCGCTTTGCTGCGCGGCACCGGACAAATGTGGTTCGACAAATTAACGTTTGAAGTGGTCGACAATTCGGTACCGACCACCGGTAAAAAAATTATAACCGTAAAAACCGTGAGCGAACCGTTAAATCTTGATTTTGAAAATTGATGAATCAGAAAACAATCATCTAAAATAATCGTAGCAAATTTTGCCATTGCCTATCTTTGCGGAAAAACAGCGCAAATGCACCCGATTACGGTTTATCTTTTAGCAATGAACGCTTTGACTTTCCTTTGTAACGGAACAGACAAGTGGTTGGCTGTGCGCCAAAAATCGAGAATTTCAGAAAAATTGCTGTTAGGATTGGCGCTAACGGGCGGTTCCATTGGAAGTTTGACGGGAATGCTGCTTTTCCGGCACAAGATTTCCAAAGCGTCTTTCCTGTGGAAATTTTTCGGTATTGTTATGCTACAACTTTTGTTCGTCTATTTCATTTGGATTCGTTAAAAACTATTCCGTCGAATGGTGACTGTTGTAATTCCGTTTCATGAAATTGAGCGCCGCTTCCATAATTTCTCCCATCGATTTTGCATTTTTAAAATTCTTGTCCATGGTGACTTTATACGTTTCTTTTTTTAACCGTTCCAGATTTATCGTTGGGGAAAGCTCATTGGCTTTCATCGCCTCGAGCAACTCACTCAACCGTTCTTCAAAACCGGCCAATCGTTTTACCAAGATGGAACGTTCTTCGTTTTGATATTGTTCTATAGAACTCTTTTTCAGCTTGTCGTTCACCAATTGCGTAAACAAAAAATTCTCTTTGAAAAGATGCGGTTTGTACAATTTGAAATTCCCTTCGTAACACTGCTGATCGAAATCGATGGCTCGGATTTTAAACACGATATGGTCGTAATCATAAATAGGAATCACCACGAAATTATAGGAACGCATGTCGCCTAAAAGTCCAATCATACAACGCTCGTTGAATTTTACGAACTCTTTGGCGATTTGCGCTTTTTCGGCTTCGGTACATTTGTCTAAATGATGTTTTAGGAAAACGTCGCCCGGAATCCCCACGATATGTTCTTCGATCAGCGTTTCCTTGTAGACCAGAAAGTTAATACTGTTGGGCGATAGGATGTGTTCGAGTTCGAGTCCGAATATCCTTGACGCATCGGCAATTTTGACATAGAAATGCGTGTAATTGTCGTTTAAAAGATTTCGGATTTTCACCCGAAACGGTTTCGAATTTCCGAAGGTGCAAAAATCAATATAATCGACCGTAAGGTTTTTGATGTTGCGCTCGTCGCCATCGGAATGGAGCAACGTGTAAATCTTTTTCAGACTCAAATCGATTTCCTTCTTCTCGAATTCGTTGTAAAAAACCCTGACCCAAAGGGTATCTTCGTTGTTTTTATCGTACACCGCCACCGAGCCCTGAAAACGCAACAAATCCTGATAAAAAACCGTAGTTTTCACTACCCGCTTGTATTTTTCCAGATAGTTGTACAACGGAGTGTTAATGGGATAATATTGTTTTTTTAAAAGTTTTTCGGAGCTCATGGTGTCTTTATTAATTCGAAAATACATCCTTCAAAATTACTGAATCTGCATTACACAATCGTCCTGTTCGATCATGGAATTCTGTTTCAGAACGATGGTGGTCACTTTTCCGTTTTTGGGTGCGCAAATTGTGGTTTCCATTTTCATGGCTTCAATCACGAAAAGCGGCGTGTCTTTTTCCACTTCCTCGTTTTCTTTCACCAGAATTTTAACCAAACGACCCTGTAACGGTGCACCGATATCATCCGCTCCCGAAACTTTTGCATTCGCCTGTTTGACGGATTGAATCGAATTGTCTTTGATGACAATGTTTCGCGTCTGACCGTTAATCTGAAAATAGACTTCACGGAAACCGTCTTCGTTGGGTTCGCTCATGTACCGGAAATTAATCAGCATGTTTTTGCCCAAATCGAGATTCACAATCAGCTCTTCATTCGCCTTCAACGGATAATAAAAATACGGCGTTGGAAGTTTTTCCACTTTTCCGAAATACTTCCGGAAGGTATAGAAATCTTCAAAAACCTTCGGGAACATGATGTACGATAATAAATCTTCCATCGTAAGTTTATCATCGAATTTCTGATGCAGCAACTGCAGTTCCAAATCGAAATCAATGGGTTTCAAATGCGCATTGGGTTTTTCGGTGTATGGAATTTCTTTTTTCAGAACCATTTGCTGGAGCGCTTTCGGAAATCCGCCGTACGGCTGACCCAAATCGCCCCGGAACAACTGTTTGACCGATTCGGGAAACGCCAGCGTATCGCCTTTTTCCATCACATCGGCAGCGGTTAAATTATTGGACGTCATGAACAACGCCATATCGCCCACCACTTTAGACGACGGGGTTACTTTTACGATATCGCCAAACAATTCGTTCACCACCACATAATTCTGCTTGATGGTTTCAAACTTGTCTTCCAAGCCCAACGAACGAGCCTGAGGCAATAAATTGGAATACTGTCCGCCCGGAATTTCATGGTCGTACACCTCAGCGGTACCGGCTTTCAATTCACTTTCAAACGGATAATAATATTCGCGAACCACTTCAAAATAATTGGAGTATTCGTTCAGTTTTTTGAGATTGATCGGGTTTTCCCTTTCCGTTCCGTGCAAAATCGCTACCAGCGAATTGAAATTGGGTTGCGACGTTAAGCCGCTCATCGAAGCCAAGGCCACATCAACGACATCAACACCTGCTTCAATCGCTTTTACATAGGTTGTGGATTGCACCGAAGACGTATCGTGCGTGTGCAGATGAATCGGAATGGAAATGTTTTTCTTCAGTTCTTTGATTAAGATTTCGGCCGCATACGGTTTGAGCAATCCGGCCATGTCTTTAATGGCCAGCATATGCGCTCCGGCGGCTTCCAATGCTTTCGCTAAATCGATATAATACTGAAGATTGAATTTTTGTCGGTCCGGATTCATAAAATCTCCCGTATAACAAATACAGGCTTCGGCAATGGCATTGGTTTTTTCACGAACCGTTTTGATACTATGTGTCATGCCTTCCAACCAGTTGAGCGAATCGAAAATACGGAACACATCGATTCCGTTTTCGGCACTTTTGATGATGAATTGCTCCAGTACATTGTCCGGATAGGCTGCATAGCCCACCGCATTACTGCCCCGAATAAGCATTTGCAGTAAAATGTTCGGAACCGATTTACGGATCAGGCGCAAACGTTCCCACGGGTCTTCGTGCAGGAACCGCATCGTTACGTCAAAAGTAGCGCCGCCCCAGACTTCCATCGAAAACAACTGCGGAAAGTTTTTGGCCATACCTTCGGTGACTTTCAGCATGTCGTAATTGCGCAAACGGGTGGCAAAAAGCGATTGGTGCGCATCACGCAAAGTGGTATCGGTATAGAAAATTTTCTTTTCGTTTTTGATGTAATCGATAAAGGCTTCCCTTCCCATTTCGTTCAGTAAATCCTTGGTACCTCGCGGGAATTCCTTTTGGGTAACTTCCGGAATAATCGGCGTTCGGAAAACCTTTTCCGAATCGTATTTCGTTACGTCCGGATGGCCGTTGACTTTCAGTTCGGCTAAATATTTCAGCATTTTGGTACCACGGTCGTTGAAGTATTCCGGATCGGGAATCGTCAGTTGCGGATTTTCCTGAATGAAATTTACGGTAGCTTCTCCGTTACGAAAAGTATCGTTCGTCAATACGTTCAATAAAAAAGGCATATTGGTTTTCACGCCTCGGATTCTGAACTCTTCCAAAGTTCTTCGCAAACGGTCGGAAGCGCCTTTTAAGGTTCGGCCACTTGAAGACACTTTTACCAACATCGAATCGAAAAAAGGGGAAACTGTTACGCCCGAATAGCAATTTCCTTCATCCAGACGAATGCCGTAACCTCCTGCATTTCTATAGGCGATGATGGTGCCGTAATCGGGTTTGAAATCGTGCTCGGTATCTTCGGTGGTAATGCGGCATTGAATCGCCCATCCCTTGCATTGGATGGCTTCCTGACTCTGAATGAAAATCTGACGGTGCGTCAACGGATATCCGGCGGCAATAATGATTTGGGAACGTACAATATCGATTCCCGTAATTTCTTCGGTGATGGTATGTTCGACCTGAATGCGCGGATTGACCTCAATGAAATAAACATTTTCGTCTTTATCGACTAAAAATTCCACCGTTCCGGCATTGTTGTAATTGACATAGTTTGCGATTTTTAAGGCATAGTCGTATAACTTCTGTTTGGTTTCGTTTTTAAGAATGGAAGGCGCGATTTCAATCACTTTTTGGAATCTTCGTTGCACGGAACAGTCGCGCTCGTACAAATGGACAATATTTCCGAAATTATCCCCCAAAATCTGAACCTCAACGTGTTTGGGGTTGTCGATGAATTTTTCCAAAAATACCGTGTCGTCTCCAAAGGCTTTTAAGGCTTCACTTTTGGCGTTGTTAAAGGCTGTTTGCATTTCCTCTGCAGTGCGTACCACACGCATTCCTCTTCCGCCACCGCCAGCTGCCGCTTTTAACATGACCGGGTAACCAATCGTTTGGGCTTCAAACAAGGCGTCTTCAACGGTATTTAAATCCTTTTGGGAATCGGTAATCACCGGAACACCAATGGTTGTGGCTACTTTTTTGGCCGCTACTTTGTCGCCCAACTGTAGCATCGCTTCTTTACGCGGACCGACAAAAATGATGCCTTCTTCTTCGCATCGTCTAACAAAATCTACATTTTCCGATAAAAATCCATAACCGGGATGAATGGCATCTACCCCATTTTCTTTCGCCACTTTTAGGATTGCTTCGATGTCCAGATACGGTTTCAATGGTTCGGTTTCATCGCCAATCTGGAAACTCTGATCGGCTTTAAAACGGTGCAGAGAATAGCGATCTTCGTAAGTGAACACCGCCACGGTATCGATTTTTAATTCGGAAGCGGCTCTTAAAACCCGGATGGCAATTTCGCCACGATTGGCTACTAATAGCTTGGTAATGGTAAATTTAGTCATGTTGTGTTGTTTATGTTTTAACAAAAATGGTGAATTTTATTTTATTATGCACGCATACTAAAATAGTTTAACATATATCTTTAATCTCCGGGTTGTAAAACGATATCCGAAGAACCTATGCTCTGGAAATGAAAATAAAAAGCCTGAATCTTATGTAAAATAAGACTGTCTTTATTTAAAATTTTCGGTAAAATGTGGTAGTTGTCAGTGGAACGTTTTAACTATCGGGAAGTATTGCAAGTCCCTCAAATTCAAAACTTTGGTTAAATTACTAAAAAAAAGTAAGTCTTCAAAAAATATTCGGTTTTTTAAACGTGGGAATTGAAAGCGGAAGGCTTAAAACGCTCTTAATCCTGAACAATAAAATTTTTGGAATCTTCTTTATAAAATTCGGGTTGGATGTTAACATGATTGATGCCGAACTTTTCGTGGAGCACTTCTTCCAACTGATGCAGTAAGTCGTTGAATTCGCTCATTTTAATATCTTCGGAACAATCCAAATGGGCTTCCAGATGCAATTCTTCTTCGTTCAGGTGCCACACATGAATATGATGCAGTTTTCGTACGCCGGGAATTTTGTGCACTTCGCGAACCATCTCTTTGATATCAATATGTTCCGGGGTAAAAAGCATGAGCATTTTGGTGGATTTTTGCAATAAATCGGCACCCACGACAATCAGATAAATGGCGATAAGAAGCGTCATCACACTGTCAATCCAATAAATCTGATAGTATTTCATCAGTAAACCGCCCACTAAAACCGCTACGGAAGCCATCATGTCGGTCAGCAAATGCAAGTAAGCCGATTTCATGTTCAGGTTATGATCAGCGTCTTTTTTAAGCAATAAAACCGAAGCGCCATTGACCACAATACCCAGCAACGCCAACCAAATTACGGTATCGGAAGCGATTTCGTGCGGGTGAAAAAAGCGGCTTATTGCTTCGTAAACCAAATACAACGCGACAAGAACCAAAGTAAATGCGTTAACGAAAGCGGCGATTAATTCGGCCCGTTTTAACCCGAACGTTTGATTGATAGACGCTTTTCTTCGGGACAATTTGTGGGCTACGTAACTGAAGACAAGCGACAGTACATCACTGAAATTGTGCAGCGCATCCGAAATCAGTGCCAAACTTCCTGAAAGAATTCCGCCCACCACTTGAGCCACGGTAATCACCACATTCAGTAAAATGGAATACACCAAGTTTTTACCTTCTACGTTGTGTTTGTGGATTTTATGGTTGTGCTCGTGTTCCATTGTTTTTGGATGCTATCTGAAAAAAAATCCGACTCTTGAACAGAATCGGATTTTTGTAATTGTATTTACTGACAGGCAATTTTATTTACACGTGTTGCGTGTCTTCCGCCTTCAAAATCGGTGGTTAAAAAAGTGTCCACCATTTCCACGGCTTGTTGAATCGAGGTGTAACGCGCCGGAATGCTTATAATGTTCGCATCGTTATGCTGACGGGCCAAAGCCGCAATTTCTTTCATCCAGCAAAGTGCCGCGCGAACACCTTGGTGTTTGTTGGCTGTGATGGCAATTCCGTTACCGCTTCCGCAGATTACGATTCCGAAATCGGAAATCCCGTTTTGTACATCGTTGGCTACCGCGTGACCGAAATCCGGGTAATCTACGCTGTCAAAAGTGTCGGTTCCGTGATTGATCACAGTATGACCTTTAGCTTCCAAATGTTGTACAATCGCTTTTTTGTAATCCGGTCCGGCATGGTCGTTTCCGATAGAAATTTTCATTGTTGTGTTGTGTTTTGCAGTTATTTTGTACAAAGGTAAATCAAACGATTCTCAAATTCGAATCGTCTTCCAACTTTTTTAAGATTTCCCGAACCGTTTCCAAATCCTCCGGATGTACCTTCAGCCGGATGCCGCCCAGCGCCTGCGAATACATCGGCACGATATTCATCATGGTCTCATTTTCAAAGAAATACTGAATTTCCGATTGGTCCAACAGATGCCGCAGCACGGTAATTTCGTGCGGATAATCAAAAACAGCTACGGTTACAAAATCATTCATAAAAAAGCTTTCCCTAAAGATACAAAAGTTATATTTAGTATAAATATTGCGCTTTAACCTTAAAAATCTTAATAGTTATTCGTAATTTTCAGCATTATTAAGAAATGACACGAGCCATAATTCTTTAAAAAAAATAAACTTTTTTATGGCGAACTGCATCTGACGAATAAAAAACAATAGAAAAGAACAGATGACCTATGAGTAAGAGACCTAAAAAATTAGGAAAAAAACAACAGGATTTTACGGCGCAGATATTCAAAATACTATCGAAAGAGCCGAGCAAATCCTTCAACTACAAACAAATTGCCGCTGCGTTAGAACTAACCGATACCAAAAGCCGAAATGAAATCATCCGGGATTTAAAAGTATTAAAAGCCCAGGATAAGATTCACGAAACCGAAATCGGGAAATACCAGATTATTTCCAAAGCCGAATATTACGAAGGAACAGTCGACATGACCAGCCGAAAAACCGGTTATTTCGTGTGTCCGGAACTGGAACACGATGTCTTCATTCCGGCCATTAACCTGAACCACGCGTTAGACGGCGACAAGGTGAGAGCTTACATCTACAACCGCAGAAGTTCCCGAAAACCCGAAGCGGAAATTCTGGAAATTCTGGAACGTAAAAAAGAAGAATTCGTTGGAGTAATCGACATTCAGAAGAATTTTGCCTTCGTTACTACGGCCAATGCCAAAATGTACACCGATATTTTCATTCCAAAGAACAAAATAGGCGAGGCCCAACATGGCGACGTTGTTTTGGTGAAAATGGAAGACTGGCCTAAAAAAGCCGATTCTCCGTTTGGTTCGGTAATTAAAGTACTCGGAAAACCAGGCGAACACGACACGGAAATCCATGCGATTTTAGCCGAATACGGTTTGCCGTACGATTTCCCGCTGGAAGTGGAAGCTTATGCGAAACGTATCGATACCTCCATCACCGCCGAGGAAATTGCCAAACGTCGTGATATGCGCGATACTTTAACCTTCACCATCGACCCGAAAGACGCGAAAGATTTTGACGACGCGCTTTCATTCAAGGTGTTGGACAACGGAAATTACGAAATCGGGATTCACATTGCCGATGTGTCGCATTACCTGCAGGAAGGAACGATTTTGGATGATGAAGCTTACAGCCGCGCCACCTCTGTGTATTTGGTAGACCGTGTGGTGCCGATGCTTCCCGAAGTGTTGAGCAACTTCGCGTGTTCGTTGCGTCCGCACGAGGAAAAATATACATTCTCGGCCGTTTTCGAATTGAACAACAAAGCCGAATTGGTGAACCAATGGTTTGGACGCACCGTGATTTACTCCGATCAGCGTTTTGCCTACGAAGAAGCCCAGCACATTATTGAAACCAAAGGCGATAGCATTCCAACCGAAATTTCCATCACTGGAAGCAGCTATAAAGTAGACGCTCCGATTGTGGAAGCTACTTTAAAAATGGACGAACTGGCTAAAATCTTACGCCGAAAACGTATGGCCGCCGGAGCAATTTCCTTTGACAAAGTGGAAGTGAAATTCAAATTGGATGAAAATGATGAACCGGTAGGCGTGTACTTCAAAGAAGCCAAAGATTCCAATCATTTAATTGAAGAATTCATGTTGCTCGCGAACCGAAAAGTGGCGGAATTCATCGGAAAACAAAAGAAAACCTTTGTGTATCGCGTACACGACGAACCGAATGAAGACAAACTGATCAACATGCAAACCGTGATTTCTAAATTCGGTTATACGCTAGATTTGAAATCAAAGCAAGGCATTTCCAAATCGCTAAACAGTTTGCTGGAAAATGTTCAGGGGAAAAAAGAGCAGAATTTAATCGACACCCTGGCCATTCGAAGCATGAGCAAAGCAAGTTATTCTACGGAAAATATCGGGCACTACGGACTGGCATTTGATTATTATTCGCATTTTACATCACCCATCCGTCGTTATCCCGATGTAATGGCACACCGTTTGTTGCAGCATTATCTGGACGGCGGAAAAAGTGTGAGTGAAGAAGATTATGAAGAAAAATGCGTACACTCCTCGCAAATGGAAAGTCTTGCTGCCAATGCTGAAAGAGATTCGGTGAAATACATGCAGGTGAAATACATGCAGGATCACAAAGATCAGGAATTTTTGGGCGTAATTTCCGGCGTGACCGAATGGGGCATCTATGTGGAAATCATCGAAAACAAATGCGAAGGCATGGTGCGCATCCGTGAAATCCGTGACGATTATTACACGTTTGACGATAAACAATATGCCTTGGTAGGCGAAGTTTCAAATAACTTATTACAATTGGGCGACGAGATTTACGTTAAGGTAAAGAACGCCGATTTGGTTAAAAAACAATTGGATTTTCATTATATCAGAAAACAGGAATAATACCTTACTTTTTTAATTTGTTAATTACTCAAGACTTTTTTATGAAAAAAACCATACAACTGTTCCTCGTACTATTCATACAGAGTGTTTTCTTTTATGGTCAAAACGGATCGTTAGATACTGCTTTTAATTCAGGAAATCAGATAGGTGGTTCTATTCATTCGTTGGCTATTCAACCCGATGGTAAAATTATTATAGGTGGTAACTTTGCTTCCTATAGAGGCACTCCTATAAGTCGTATTGCCAGAATTAATATCGATGGTTCGCTCGATGCGACTTTTAATCCGGGATTGGGAGCCAGTGCTCTTGTAAATTCAATAACCTATCAACCGGATGGTAAAATTATTATAGGTGGTGCATTTTCGTATTATAATAATATTGCTCGAAAATACATTGCTCGACTTAATAACGACGGTTCTTTAGACACCACTTTTAACCCGGGTAGCGGACCGATTAATTATGTCTATTCAACAGCCGTTCAGCCGGATGGAAAAATTTTTATTGGTGGCATTTTCACTAATTATAGTGGTACTATAAGACCTGGTATAGCCAGACTTAATAGTGATGGCACGCTCGACACTACTTTTAACCCTGGTTTTGGAGGTGTTACTGTCTATGCAATTTCGCTGCTTAACGACGGAAAAATAATTATTGGCGGTGACTTTAGTTCATTTAATAGTGTCTCTGGTTATAATCGTATTGCAAGGCTTAATAGTGATGGCTCGATTGATACAACATTTAACCCTGGTTCGGGGGTAGGAAATACGACTGGTGAAGCGGTTAAAGCGGTAGCGGTTCAAAGCGATGGCAAAATTATTATAGGAGGTTCTTTTTCCTCATACAATGGCACCCCAATAAAAGGGATTGCCAGACTTCATAGTAACGGTGCTCTCGATACAACCTTTAACCCCGGAACCGGAATAAATGATTGGGCCGTTCAATCAATAAATATTCAGGGTGACGGCAAAATTCTTATGGGAGGTACTTTTGTCTCTTATAACGGCACTACAACCGGAGGTCTTGCACGAACCAACAGCAACGGATTACTTGACTCAACTTTTAACACAGGTATCGGTCCGTATTCGGAAAGTTTTTCTGGAGGTGTTTATGCATCTATAATCCAACCCAATGGGGAAATAATTATAGGAGGTGCCTTTAGATCATATAACGGTGCTGAAGTATATTATTTGGCAAGAATTAACAACACTGTAGTTTTAGAAACGGGCAGTTTTACCATCGATTCAAATTTTAAAATATTCCCAAATCCAACTCAGAATGAGATAATTATAGAACTTAACGAATTAAACAATACAAAATTACAAGTAATCGATATTAATGGCCGTGTTTTAATGAATCAATCGTTAAACCATAAAACAAATAAGGTGAACACGAGTAATTTGCCAATCGGTATGTATTCATTTAAAATATCTTCCGATAAAGGGGTCGAAATCGCTAAAATTGTTAAAAATTAGAACCCTATTACTATTGGATGTTCATTATATCAGAAAACAAGAATAAAATTATGAAGAAATTAGTTTTAGTGGCGTTGCTTTTTGCCGCACAGTTGGGTTTTTCACAGGATAAAATAACCAAAAATGTGGGTGATTTTTCCACTGTGAAAGTATTCGATAAAATATCCGTACAACTTGTGGAAGGTTCCGAAACCAAAGTAGAACTTTCCGGTGACCGCAAGGAAGATGTGGAACTGATCAATAAAAACGGGGAACTGAAAATCCGCATGACGCTGAAAAAATTGCTGAAAGGCGAAGAAATCACCGCCATCGTGTACTTTAAAAAACTGGAAGGTGTAGAAGCCAGCGAGGGCGCCTATGTTTCGAGTCCGGCCACGTTCAGCGGCATTGATTTTAATGTCAACGCCAAAGAAGGTGCCGAAATCAAACTGACACTGGATGTAAAAAGAGTGACGGTAAAATCCGGTTCGGGTGCGATGGTGCGTTTAACCGGAAAAGCACACAACCAGGATATTGTGGTTATGGGAGGCGGAACGGTTAAAGCCAGTGCGCTGGAAGGCGAACAAACCGTAGTGGTGGTAAATGCCGGAGGAGAAGCCGATGTAACTGCGACCGAATTGGTAGATGCCAAAACCAGAGCCGGCGGAACCATTACGATTTACGGAAATCCGCGTCAGATTAACCAAAAAACCGTTGCGGGAGGAACTATTCGTCAGCACAACCTGAATAAAATAAACCAATAATATTTTTTGAATTCCTACACTTGAGTGCTGAATTCTGAATTCTAAATTCTAAATTTATATCTTTGTAAGTATAACAGTTTTTGAATGATTGACGACATCCTAACCGGAATTCCCTTAGGGTTCTTTCTCAGTTTTATGATTGGACCCGTTTTTTTTGTGCTACTCGAAACCAGTATTACCAAAGGTTTTCGGGCTGCCATGTCGTTTGATTTCGGAGTAGTGCTTGCCGATATTTTCTTCATCGCCGTAGCGTATTTCAGTAGTTACCGACTGATTCAGAGCATTAAAGACGATCCGGCGTTGTTTATTTTTGGAGGCATCATCATGTTTACTTACGGACTGATTACTTTTTTAAAACTCCGCAAAGCACACAAGCTGATGGATCCGGATGAAGAAGTGATTGAAATCATCAAAAAAGACTACTTGAGCCTGTTCATCAAAGGTTTTTTACTGAATTTTATCAATATTGGCGTTTTGGGATTTTGGCTGGCGATTATCATTACGTTCGGACCGAAATTCGACATGGAAGCCTCCCGAATGGGGATTTTCTTCTCGGCCGTCATCGGTTCCTATTTAATCACCGATATCGGGAAAGTGCTTTTAGCCAAACAATTGCGCAGTAAATTAACCCCAACCAACATTATTAAAGTCAAAAAAGCGAGCAGTGTTTTACTGATAATTTTCGGAATGGTCCTAATGCTTCAGGGCTGGTTTCCAAAAGAAAAAGAATTTGTAAAAGACCAGCTGGAAAAAATGGAGCAGACGCATTAAATTTCTTAAAAATCCAGTACTATAAAAGTTCTCCATGTGAGGACTTTTCTTTTTTAAGAAACTTAAAAAATCGCTTTCAATAGAAGCTCCTGAAACAAAAGACCGCCAATTGTTCCTGTTAAATCTTTGGTGTAATTTCCGTCTGACGGTTCTAAAACCTTTCATTTTCTTTGAAGAGTTTTGAGTTATAAAACCGGATTCGAACCGCAACTATCTTTACCTAATTTTTCCTAAAAATTAAACACAAAAAAACCTCCAAGTTTCCTTGAAGGTTTCTGAGGCATCGAGCGGATTCGAACCGCTGTAGACGGTTTTGCAGACCGCTTCCTAGCCACTCGGACACGATGCCGTTGTTATTGGTGGGCAAATATAGAATATTTTTTTATTGTGACAAAGCCACAACACGGCAGAGTGTAAACTTTTTGAAAAAATTAACTGCGGTATTCCTCTATCTGTACAGTAACTGCCTCAACATCACCACCAATAGGCGGATTCAGTTTGGAAACCGCAACAATGATTCGGGAAACGGCAGGAATTTCGTGAAAAACCCTGGCGATGATGCGTTGTGCGACGTGCTCCAGCAATTTGGAACGGATGGCCATTTCTTCGACCACAATTTTATTCAAATGGACATAATCCACAGTATCAGCAAGTTCATCCGAGAAAGACGATTTGCGTAAATCGGTTTTGATTTCCAGATCCACCGAATAATCGGAACCGATTTTACCTTCCTCGACCAAACAACCGTGGTACGAAAACGTTCGGATATTTTTTAATTTAATTACTCCCATAATGATTTTTAGCAGTCATTTTCAAATCATCTGATTTACAAATTGACTAATTAAACTTATCTTTGCTAAAATTACATAAAATCTATGTCAACGAAAGAAAAATCATTGAATTTTATAGAACAAATCATTGAAGACGATTTAAAAAATGGTTTGTCTCCCGATAAATTACGTTTCCGTTTTCCGCCGGAACCCAACGGTTATTTGCATTTGGGTCACGCGAGTGCCATTTGTCTGAATTTCGGTTTGGGCATCGATTATAAAGCACCCGTAAACCTGCGTTTTGACGATACGAATCCGGCCAAGGAAGAACAGGAATATGTCGATGCGATTAAACGTGATGTACAGTGGCTGGGTTATGAATGGGCTGAGGAATGTTATGCGTCCGACTATTTCCAACAATTGTACGATTGGGCAGTGGAACTGATTAAAAAAGGAAAGGCCTATGTAGACAGCCAATCCTCGGAAGAAATGGCCAAACAAAAAGGAACACCTACACAACCGGGTGTTGACGGACCGTTCCGTAACCGTTCCGTAGAAGAAAACCTGGATTTGTTCGAACGAATGAAAAACGGTGAATTCGAGGAAGGAACGCATATTTTGAGAGCAAAAATCGACATGGCATCCACCAACATGCTAATGCGCGATCCGATTATTTATAGAATTTTACACAAACACCACCACCGCACCGGCGACAAATGGTGCGTTTACCCAATGTACGACTGGGCGCACGGCGAAAGTGATTACCTGGAACAAATTTCGCATTCGTTCTGTACGTTGGAATTTTTACCGCACCGTGAATTGTACGATTGGTTCCTGGATCAGATTTATGATGAGACAAAAGTGCGTCCGAAACAACGTGAATTTGCCCGAAGAAACTTATCGCATACCGTAGTTTCCAAACGAAAATTACTGCAATTAGTTCAGGAAAATTACGTGAGCGGTTGGGACGATCCGCGAATGAGTACCATTTCCGGAATGCGTCGAAGAGGCTATACACCGGCTTCCATCCGTAATTTTGCCGATACCATCGGAATTGCAAAACGCGACAACTTAATCGATGTTTCGTTATTGGAATTCTGCGTTCGCGAAGATTTGAATAAAATTGCACCACGCGTAATGGCGGTAATCGATCCGGTAAAATTAATCATCACCAATTATCCGGAAGGAAAAGTGGAATGGCTAGAAGCAGAAAACAATCCGGAAGAAGCAGTGATGACGTACCGAAAAGTGCCGTTTTCCGGAGAAATTTACATCGAAAGAGAAGATTTTCAGGAAGAAGCCAGCGGTAAGTTTTTCCGTCTGACGTTAGGAAAAGAAGTGCGCTTGAAAAATGCCTATATCATTAAAGGAGAGCGTGTTGTAAAAGATGCCAATGGCAATATTACCGAAATTCATGCCACCTACGACGACGACAGCCGAAGCGGAAGCGGAAGTGAAGCGAGTAACCGTAAAGTGGCGGGAACCATTCACTGGGTTTCTGTGGAACATGCCGTACCGGCGGAAATCCGTTTGTACGACCGTTTGTTCCTTGACGAATCGCCGGACACGCACAAAGACAAGAATTTCCTGGATTTTGTGAATCCAAATTCCTTAAAAACCGTAACCGGATATGTAGAACCGAGTTTGGCTACCGCTCAGGAAGGGGAGAGTTTTCAGTTCCAGCGCATGGGGTATTTCTGCGTAGACAGAGACAGTACCGCCGAAGCGTTGGTCTTCAACAAAACCGTGGATCTGAAAGATTCTTGGGAAGAAAAAGGTAAAAAAGAAGAAAATACCATCAACAATTCGCTGAAAGAAATCAACCGCTATTTTAAAGTAGAAACGGTTGAAGAAAGAGCAGCGATTGAAAATGCGATTGGCGAGAACATTAAAACGATTTCCAATTACAGCCTGTTGCAAAACACTTTGAAGAAAAACATCAACAACAATAAGAGTTCGTTGTTGTTTTCGAATTTTGTGTTGAAATATTCTGAAAATATTAAAGCTTCGGATGTCGATACCGAATTGTTGCACAAATTGTATGCAATGTCGCTGAAAAGTGAATCGCCGTTTGTTCGTTACGAAGGCATCCAAAATCTGAAAAAAGATTGGGACGCATTTGAAAGTTTCAAACCACAACTTTCGGAATTAAAATCGGTAGAGAAAAGTGAAATTGTTTTACACCTGCTTTCCGAAATCGTATAAAATTCAACTATAGATTTTATAAATATAAAACCCACTAATCAGTGGGTTTTTTTATTATTATTAATATTGATTATTTTATTAAAAATGATTGAAAATATTTATTAAAAACGACTTCCATAAATTTAACAGAATCCACTTAAAAAAAACGGTAAGGTGTTTCCCTTACAATATTCCGTTTATCCTCTCAAAAACGCTTTAAATCGATTTTTGATTTTTTTACCCTACAATTAACGACCAATTAACAAAATATCTGTTTTCAATTGCTTAAATTTATACAACTAACTAAAAAAACAGGATCATGTCAGACAACACCGGAAAAACAGTATTGGCTCTTTTAGCAGGGGCTGCTATCGGAGCAGGATTGGGAATTTTGTTTGCACCCGACAAAGGTTCCAATACCCGAAGAAAAATAAAAGACGGTTTTGAAGAAGGGAAAGAAAACCTGAAACATCGTTTTGAAGAAGTTACCGAAAATCTCAAATCAAAATTTTCAAAAGCCAAAGTAGATCTGGAATCGGAGTTCGATCATCTGATTGCCGACAGTCATCATAAAAAAGAAGAAGTGATTGAAACCATGGAACGAAAATTGGCCGAATTGAAAAAACAGGCTGCAACTGCTAAAAATTAACTATGCCGTTTCAACATCTGAAAGAAAACGCCGAAGACATCCAGGAAAAATTAAAAAACCTGGTCGACAGCAATGTTGCTTATTACAAACTTTGGTTGTTCAAAGTTTTAATGAAATCAACAACGTTGTTGCTTAAAGTGGCTTTAATGTTACTACTCTTTACGTTATTTCTGCTTTTCGCTTCCGTGGCTTTGGCCCTTTACTTGGGTGAATTGTTGAACAGCAACGTTTTAGGTTTTCTGTCGGTTGGCGGAATATACATCGTCTTACTGTTGATTGTCTTTTTTATGAAAGACAAAATTGTGGAAGGCCGAGTTTTGGAAAAATTTTCAAAAGTATTTTTTAACGAATAAAATCAGTATGGCTACCAAAGTATATTCTTCTTATCAGGAAATTGACCGCGATTTGGAAATTCTGAAACTCCAAAAGGAAATCGACACCCAGAAACTGTCTTTATCGGTTGAAAAAACGATTGATGAATTCACTCCGGGTGGAATGGTTCAAAATATCTTAGGCAATGCCGGTTCCTTTTTAACCAAATCCGGATTGCTTAAAAATGTACTGCTTCCGTATCTGATTAACAGGTTTTTAAAATAAAAAAAGAGGTCAAATGACCTCTTTTTTATTGCTGTTCGTTTCAGAAATTTACGCAGGATCGGAAGGATTAAAATCCAACGATGTGTGATCGTCTTTCTTCTTGATGCGCTTTGGTTGGTTTTTCATCGTTTCCCCAATTTGATTGCTTGCGGTAAAAGAAGCCACCATATTATTCAACATATCACTTCCGGCTTGCGGTGAATTCGGTAACAAAATCAAGTTTGAATTGGTATCTGCTCCAATGGCTTGTAACGTATCATAATGCTGGGTTACCACAATTAATGCCGAAGCTTCTTGTGAATTGATGCCTACATTGTTCAACACTTCCACACTTTCTACCAAACCGCGGGCGATTTCTCGGCGCTGATCGGCGATACCCTGACCTTGTAAACGCTTGCTTTCTGCTTCTGCTTTGGCTTTGGCTACAATTCGGATACGTTGTGCTTCCGCTTCATATTCGGCAGCCGTTTTTTCACGATCGGCAGCGTTGATACGGTTCATCGCATTTTTTACCTGAATGTCCGGATCGATATCGGTTACCAATGTATTGATGATTTCATAACCATAAGTAGTCATCGCTTCGTTCAATTCGCGTTTTACAGCAATGGCAATATCGTCTTTTCTTTCGAAAACATCATCCAAAATTAACTTCGGCACTTCAGCACGCACCACGTCAAATACATAGGAAGTAATCTGATCGTGAGGGTATTCCAATTTGTAAAAAGCATCGTATACTTTCTCCTGCAATACTTTAAACTGTACCGAAACTTTCATTTTTACGAATACGTTGTCTTTCGTTTTGGTTTCAATAATAACATCCAACTGCTGGATTCTTAAATTAACACGACCCGCAATACGGTCGAAAACCGGAATTTTGATTTGTAAACCCGATTGACGGATGCTGTTGAATTTACCGAAACGTTCTACGATTATCGCTGATTGTTGTTTAACCGTAAAAAAAGAGGCCAACAACAAAAAGAAGCCAACAACTAAAAAAGGAATAATGACCATAATAAATAGTTTAGTGATTTTATAAGATTATACGGATATCCTTAATTATTGTTACACAAATAGCATAAATAAGTTTACATTTGCGAAAAATTTTTATTTTTCAACAATGAAAAAACTATTCCTATACATATTACTGACCGTATCTTTCACCACTTTTGCACAACACGGATACCGTGATGGAAACCGTATTGGTATTTACGGTGGTGTGAACCAAACCACAATGATTACGTCTGATTTCAATACCAAACCGGAATTGGGGTGGGCTGCCGGAATGCAGGTACGCGGAAACTATTACAATAATTTCAGTATGATTTTCGGAATGCAGTTTTCAGAAAACAATTTTTCCGTGGAAACACTTTCTCCGCTACTCCAAAAACAAGACGTAAAATATAAAATTATGGGGGCTCAAATCCGACTTTTATTGAGCTATAACATCGTTAAAGATCACGTTTCTTTAGACTTCGGACCAGTTTTACAGGTAAATGACAAACTGAAAAGCGATAAGAAATACGAGGAAAACATTATTTCCGGAACCGCTTTAAATGCTAAAGACATTGCCGACATCACCAAAATAAACGGAAACTTGTATGTGGGACTTTCAGCCGGAAACCGAAGAGTGCGTTTTATCGCGAATTATCAGTTTGGTGCCAACAACATTCTGAACAATCTGAATAAAAAAGACGAACTGAAAGTTAAAAACAACAACCATGCTTTTAGTGGCCATTTGGGAATTTTAAGCGGACAGCTGTTGTTTAATTTATAATTTTAAGAAAAATAATACATATATCGGGCAAGTATTTTATCTTTGCCCGATTTTTTATTTTATAAACTTAACACTCTTCTTCTAATGAGAAAAATTCTTTTAATGATGATGGGTTCTGTTGTTTTTATCGGATGTGAAAACAAAGAATCCATTCATTGCGTGCTTCCAAATCCAAGTATCGGTAACAATTCGCCTGTAATGTCGGGGGATGAAATTTTACTAACGGCAACGGATGCTCCTGCCTATGATGCTGTTTATCAATGGACGGGTCCCAATGGTTTTGTATCCAATGAACAAAATCCAGTACTACCGGCTGCTACCCAAGCGATGGAAGGTACTTACAAACTAAAAATCACTAAAGGAATCTGTACTACAGAAGAAATCACCACTACGGTAGAGGTAATTAACAACACCATTACTTGTACTCCAAACAACAATACCGGTACTTTCAGTTCGTTATTATATCCCGTATCTTATTACAGCATCACTACTGAACAGGGTGCGAACAACACTTATATTCTTCGTGGCGGAGAAGTTAACAGTTCCCTTGAAATTACGTTTTCTTCGTATGATGCTCCTCAAGCGGGAATGTATACTATCGTGGCGCCCGGATCAAACATAGGTCCAAACCAGGTAACCGTTACCAATACCAGTGGGTATGTTTATTACAATCCGATAGAGTATCACGCTAGAAGCGGAGAAATTTTGGTTTCTTATACCGGAGGAAAACTATATGCTGTATTGTGTTCTGTACCTTTTTACCGAGGAACCGATACCAGTTCTTCCTATACCGGTACAGTGAAAATTACTGAAGAATAATCACAACAAAACTTCATACCCTTAAACGATGAAAAAAATACTATTGCTTTTCGTCTTCTTTACCACTTTTGGAGCCTTCGCACAAGATGCTTATATCGTGGATAAAAAAGGAAAAAAAACCTTTGTCCGAAATGATGCTGTTGAAATCATCAACATCGACAAAAGAATCTCCTATAAACTTCCGGGAAAAACATGGGAAAAATACATAACCTATAAAGATTTGGATTATGCCATGTTTGGACAATATTATTTCAAATCTTTTACAATTGACGGCAAAAAAACCGCCTATTTTGTACTTGCTGAAGATGATAACCGAAAACTCGTAGGGATCTCCATTCAGGTTACCACCACTTCGGGAACTATGTCCAGTACCACGGTTTACAATTATTTGTATGTGGTTGAAAACGACACAACCATACTCTATGATTTGTTGGTAAAAGATTTGAAAAACAAAAAAAACAGAACCAAAAGAACTGAAATTCCCGAGAAAATCAAATCGTATTTTCCAGATTGCAACCCTTTACACGATCGTATAGATGGCTTATTGCAAAACGATGAAGATCCCGAATTTATGTCTATCTTATCCTTAGTTGAAAACCCAGTTTACCTTAAATGCAATTAAACCATGAATAAAATAAAATTTTTACTGTTATTAGTTCCCACACTTCTTTTTGCTCAAGCACCCAGAGGTTTTTCATTAACCGCGGGAATCAATCAAACCGATTTGAATTCCAAAGATTTACTAACAGAATCCGGTATTGGCTTTAAAGCGGGAACCATTTTTAACTTTGGTTACCATGAAAGTTACAACTATCAGGTGGAACTTTTTTACAACCAAAGTAACCTTAAATTAAAAACAGTTGACCAAAGTCTTGAAAATGTAAGTAATTCTAAATATACTTATTCAACTATTGATCTTGGAGCATATCTAAACTATTACATTCTGAAACCGGAGGAAGATAAATTTTACGTGGGCCCGCAAGCCGGATTTACGTTAGCTTTTGCCGGTGAATTAATCCCTGCAAAAGGAGCTGATGTTTCCGGCGAACAATATTTACCTTATTTGCTAAATGAAAGTAGTTTCAGTAACATGCCTAAAGTAAATTTTGTTGCCGGATTGGGTGCAACAGGCGGTTATAATGATTTCCGTTTCGATTTACGTTACGGAATGGGATTAACCAATATTCTTAAAGGAACAGAAACCAATAGTTATGATGAGAATCACCGTTATACCGGACCCACTTTAAAAGGAAAAATGAATTGTATTTCTTTTACCCTAAGTTACCGAATAGCCAAACTTTTTGGTGCGGAATAAACAAAAAAGCCACGAAATTCGTGGCTTTTTCTTTTTTATAATGTGGCTATTGCTTTCTGTAATCGGAGAATTGTTTCTTCCTTTCCAATCATTTCCACGATATCAAACAGGTGAGGGCCTTTCAAAGCGCCCACCAAACTCAAACGGAACGGCTGCATTACTTTACCCATTCCGATTTCATTTTTCGTCATCCAGTCTTTTACAAGGGTTTCTATATTTACCGATGTGAAATCGCCAATGTTTTCCAATACCGAAATCAATTCCTGCATCAGATGCGGGGTTTCTTCCCTCCAGTTTTTCGTTGCTTTTTCATCATAAGTAGTAGGAGCTACGAAAAAGAAATCCGATAACTCATATAAATCAGTAACAAACGTAGCGCGTTCTTTTACCGAAGCGACTACTTTAGTTGTATAATCCATATCGGTTGCAATTCCTTTTTCGGCTAAAATCGGTAGGAACTTTTCCGCTAACGAAACATCCGACTGTAATTTTAAATAGTGTTGGTTGAACCATTTGTTTTTTTCCGGGTCGAATTTTGCTCCGGCTTTGTGCACACGATTCAAATCGAATTTCGCCACTAATTCTTCCAAAGAGAATAATTCCTGATCGGTTCCATCGTTCCAACCCAATAAGGCTAAGAAGTTTACCACCGCTTCCGGGAAGAATCCTTTTTCGCGGTACCCTGATGATTTTTCTCCTGAAATCGGATCGTTCCAATCCAACGGGAAAACCGGAAATCCTAATTTATCCCCATCTCTTTTGGATAATTTTCCGTTACCAACCGGTTTTAAAATCAACGGTAAATGGGCAAATTGTGGTGCTTCCCATCCGAAGGCTTTATATAACAATTCGTGCAACGGCAGCGAAGGCAACCATTCTTCCCCACGAATAACGTGTGAGGTTTCCATTAAATGATCGTCTACAATATTTGCCAGGTGATAAGTGGGCATTCCGTCACTTTTAAACAGTACTTTATCGTCTAATAAATTCGTATCAAATTTAATGTCACCACGAATGATGTCTTTCAAATGAAGTGTTTCACCCACCGGCGTTTTGAATCGGATGACATATTCTTCACCATTGGCAATACGTTCCGCTACTTTATCTGCCGAAACCGTTAATGAATTGTCTAAATGTTCACGAACCGTATGATTATAGATAAACGTATTTCCGGCTTCTTCCGCATTTTTTCGCAACTGATCCAAATCGGTAGCCGAATCAAAAGCATAATACGCCCAACCGCTGTTAATTAACTGATCGGCGTATTGTTTGTACAATGGTTTACGTTCACTCTGACGGTACGGTCCGAATTTTTCGTTTTTACCTACGGTTTCATCGGGCGCAATACCCAACCATTCCAACGCTTCTATAATGTATTGTTCGGCTCCCGGAACAAATCGGTTTTGGTCGGTATCTTCCACACGCAGGTAAAATGTTCCACCATTTTTTTTGGCAAACAAATAATTAAATAAGGCAGTTCTCACACCGCCAATATGTAAAGGCCCAGTAGGGCTGGGTGCAAAACGCACTCTAACCGGTTTTGACATTGCTGTAAAATTTTAACGTTGTTCCGTTCGGCTTTTTAGCCTCGGGTGTGCAAAGATACCTTTTTAGTTTACAGTTTAGAGTTTGCCATTTATAGTTTTTTTGACTTTGGGCTGAAATATCCACAATTGTTAATAACGCTAACTGTTCTACAACTCCTTTATTTTAAGGATTTTATAGCACTATTAGCAAAATTAACACTGTCAAATTGTGAATAAAACCAGTTAAAAAATAAGCAGCGTGTAATAATTTAACATCAAAATTTTACATTGTTAATGAATTTATCCGAATCGTTGAATTACAAGCTTTTACCGATTAACAACTTATGTTGATAACTTTGAATAGAATCTGACAACAGTTTTTTGTTTGCATCGGAAATTTTTATAATCAAAAATCGGAATGAAAAAACCAAGGGAAGTTTTTACTTTTTACTTTTTAGTTATCAAGAAGGAAAGTAGAGTTATTAACAGAAATCCACAGGATGAATTATTAAGATTATCGGTAAAAAAACACATTTCAACGATTGTTAATAACCTTAGCTTTACATTTGATTTACAAAGTTTTAATATAAAAATACATTGTTGATAACCCGGTATAAAAAAGAATAACCCTAAAAAAAACCTTTTAAAACTAAAGTTATGCCAACTATTAACAAGCTATAATAACAATCAATAATTTAAATTTTTAAAAAATATTTTTTTATTCTTTTTAATGATTGTTGACAACTTCAGAAGATTAAAATTTTAATTTTTCAGGATCCTTATCCCTTTTTCGGTTTAACGAATTAATTTGATTTTCGTTTGGATTAAAATTGTAATTTTATCGGTTATAAAGAAAACGTTTACTTTGGAAAACAAGAATCTGATATTTCAAAAACTAGAAGCCTTCATTAAAAAGTTTTATACCAATGAGTTACTCAAAGGAAGCTTACTTTTTATTGGATTGGGCATCCTGTATTTTTTATTTACCCTTTTGGTGGAATATTTTTTATGGCTGTCACCAACCGGAAGAACCTTTCTTTTTTGGTTGTTCATAAGTGTTGAAATGGTTCTTTTATTTCGCTTTATTCTGTTTCCGGTGTTTAAATTATTCAAACTTCAAAAAGGAATTGATTATACGGAAGCGTCCAAAATTATCGGAAACCATTTTTCGGAAGTCAGTGATAAATTAACCAATTTCCTTCAGCTTCACAATCAGTCGAATCCTTCAGAATTATTATTGGCTTCTATTGATCAAAAGGCCAATGCTTTGCAACCGATTCCTTTCGGTAATGCAATTAATTTTAAAAAGAACGTAAAATTTTTACCGTATGCGATTGTTCCTGTTTTGATTTTATTGTTGTTTTTCATTAGCGGAAATTCTGCCATGATTACACAAAGTTTGGATAGGGTAGTGCATTTTCAACGACAATTTACTCCGCCGGCACCTTTTGAATTTCAAATTCTCAATCCGAATCTGGTGTCAGAGCAAGGAAAAGATTTCTTGCTTCAGGTGAAAACCAACGGAAAAGTCGTTCCTGAAAATGCGATGATTCTTATTGGTACTGAAAGTTATTATCTGGAAACCGTAAAACCCGGAGTTTTTCAATACAAATTTGAGAAACCGATTTCAAATATCGATTTTCAGTTGACTGCAAATACTGTGAAATCCAAGTTGTATGCGTTGGATGTAGTTGCGGTTCCAACCATTGCTAATTTTGAAATGCAGTTGCATTTTCCATCGTATCTTAACCGAAAACCCGAAACCATTCAAGGAACCGGAAATGCTGTGGTTCCGGAAGGTTCAAAAATCACTTGGAAGGTGCACGCGATGGCTACCAGTGATGTGCAATGGAGCAGTAACGGTGAGTTTTTTCCATTTCATCGTGACGAAACGTACTTCAGTTTAGCTAAAAATATCAATCAAAATACTGAATATCAAATTTTTACATCAAATTCAAATGTAAAAAATCATGAAAAGTTACAGTATCAGATTACGACAATAAAAGATCAGTTTCCAACCATCAATGTGCAACAGGCTCCGGACAGTTTAAAACTGAAAAACGCGATGATTTTGGGTCAGGTTTCGGATGATTACGGACTGACTAAACTTCAGGTGGTGTTTTATCCGAAAGAACAACCCAATACGATTCGTCGTGGGAATCTTTCTGTGAATAAAAATACTTTTGATCAGTTTGTCTACAATTTTCCGGCGGGTTTAACTGTGGAACAAGGTGTGGCGTATGAATATTATTTTGAAATTTTTGATAATGATGCATTGCACAATTTTAAAAGTACCAAATCGGCTGTTTTCAGTCATCGTGAATTAACCGACACGGAACAACAGGATGAAATGTTGCAGAACCAAAATTCGAACATCAACAGTTTGGAAAAGTCGATTAAAAATCAGGATAAGCAATTATCGGAATTGGATAAACTTCAAAAACTCGGTAAAGAAAAAACCAATCTTGATTTTAAAGATCAGAAGAAAATGAAGGATTTCATCAACCGTCAGCAGCAACAAGACGAAATGATGAAAGAATTTTCGAAGAAACTGGAAGATAATCTGGAGCAATTTCAACCCGAAAAAAAGGATGAGTTCAAAGAAGAGTTGCTAAAACGTCTGGATAAAAACGAAAAGGAAATTGAAAAAAATGAAAAACTTCTTAAAGAGTTAGAGGAATTAACCAATAAACTAAAAGAGGATGAATTGTTTGAAAAGGCAGATAAGTTAAAGCAGAATACCAAAGATCAAACCAAAAGTTTAGAGCAATTGGTAGAATTGACCAAACGTTTTTACGTCGAGAAAAAAGCGGAACAAATTGCCAATAAGCTTGAGGAACTTTCTAAAAAAGAAGAGAAATTATCCGATAGTAAAGAGAATGATGCAAAAGAGCAGAATGAAATCAATAAAGAATTTGATAAGATTCAGGAGCAACTTAATGATTTAGAAAAAGAAAATAAGGAACTAAAAGCTCCGATGGATATTCCTAATGATAAAAAAGAACAACAAAATATTGAAGAAGATTTAAAGAAAGCTTCTGAGGAATTGCAAAAACAAAATCAGTCGAAAGCCAAACCAAAGCAAAAATCGGCTGCCAAAAAAATGCAGGAGATGAGTCAGAAAATGATGCAGTCGATGGATATGGGCAGTATGGATCAATTGGAAGAAGATGTGAAAGTTTTACGCCAGATATTGGACAATTTATTGGCTTTCTCTTTTTCTCAGGAAGACTTGATGCTTGATTTTAAATCCAATTCCACCCGTACACTTGGTTTTAATAAACTCCTAAAAAAGCAACAGGATTTAAAGAATCAGTTCAAACATGTGGATGACAGTTTGTTTTCGTTGTCGTTACGCAATCCAAAAATTACCGAAATCATAACTAAGGAAGTTGGGAATGTGCAATACAATATGGACAAATCTATTGACAATTTAGTAGAAAACAATATAGGTAAAGGTGTTTCACACCAACAGTATACGGTTGCAGCAGCCAACAAACTTGCTGATTTTCTTAGTGACGCTATGAACCAAATGCAAATGCAGATGCAAATGGAAATGCAAGGTCAAGGGCAGGGAAAAGGAAAACCTAAACCCGGACAAGGTCAAGGCGGCATGCAATTGAAAGACATCATTCAAAAGCAGGAAGGTCTGGCGCAAAAGATGCAAAAAGGCATGCAAAAAGGGCAAAAACCAGGAGAAGGAAAGCCAGATAAAAACGGGCAAAAAGGAGGAACTGAAGGCGAAGGTGGACAGGATGGAGAAGGAAATGCCGGTGAAGTTTTAGAAATTTACAAAGAACAACAGCGACTTCGGGAAGCTTTACAAAAGGCAATGGAGAAAGAAGGTGTTGGCGGTATGGGACAGAATGCTGCGAAACAAATGCAAGACATTGAAAAACAACTGCTGAATAAAGGTTTTAAGAATGAAACATTGCAAAAGATGCTCAATCTGAAACATGAGTTGTTAAAATTAGACAAAGCCATACAACAGCAAGGCGAGGAAAACAAGCGACAATCGCAAACCAACACCAAAGCGTTTAATACTCAGGTTGCTCCGTTACCCGCTGCTTTAAAAGAATATTTAAACAGTGTTGAGATTTTAAACCGACAAAGCTTACCTTTGCGCCCTAATTTTAATCAAAAGGTGCAGACCTATTTTAAGAACCATGATTAGTTTTAATTACGAAAACGATTTTCAACTGGATAATGAATCTTTATACGAAGATTGGATTTCCCGTGTTATTGCCTCAGAGAACAAAGAAGAAGGTGAGTTAAGTTATATCTTTTGTGATGATGAATACCTTCATAAAATTAACGTAGAATACCTTAATCACGACGATTTGACTGATATCATCAGTTTTGATTATTCTGAAGGAAATGTATTACACGGTGATATTTTTATTTCTATTGAAAGGGTTCAGGACAATGCGAACGATTTTAAGGTTCCCTTTGAAGAAGAACTTAAAAGAGTAATTATTCATGGGGTACTACACTACTGTGGATACAAAGATAAATCCGATTCCGATGCCGCCATTATGCGCGCTAAAGAAGAAGAAAAAATTTTATTGTTCCACGTGGAACAATAAATACATTATAAAATTAATTTCGAAACAGTAAAATGTTTCACGTGGAACAATGAGTTTATTTCAAGAGGTATATGATGTAATTGTGGTGGGTGCCGGTCATGCCGGTTCCGAAGCTGCGGCTGCTGCTGCAAACATGGGTTCCAAAACCCTGTTGGTTACGATGAGTTTGCAGAACATTGCACAAATGTCGTGCAATCCTGCCATGGGTGGAATTGCAAAAGGACAAATCGTTCGCGAGATTGATGCGTTGGGTGGGTATTCTGGAATTGTCTCGGATAAAACGGCTATTCAATTCAAGATGTTGAACAAATCCAAAGGTCCAGCCATGTGGTCGCCACGTGTGCAATCGGATCGTATGCGTTTTGCTGAAGAATGGCGTTTGATGTTGGAGCAAACTCCGAATCTTGATTTTTACCAGGAGATGGTTGCCGGAATTTTAACAGTGAACGGAAAAATTACCGGAATCCGCACTTCGCTTGGGATTGAAATCAAAGCCAAAACGGTGGTATTAACGAACGGTACGTTTTTGAATGGATTGATTCATATTGGAGATAAACAATTCGGCGGTGGTAGAGCAGGTGAGAGTGCTGCCTACGGAATTACCGAAGATTTAGTAAAATTAGGTTTTGAAGCGGGTAGAATGAAAACCGGAACGCCGCCACGTGTGGATGGTCGTTCATTGGATTATTCCAAAATGATTCCGCAACCGGGTGATGTGAATCCGGATAAATTTTCCTATTTAGAAAGAATCAAACCTTTAACGGCTCAGAAGGATTGTCATATGACCTATACTTCAGAATTGGTTCACGATCTATTGCGTGAAGGTTTTGATCGTTCTCCAATGTTTAACGGTAGAATCAAAAGTTTGGGTCCACGCTATTGTCCGTCCATTGAAGATAAAATCAATCGTTTTGCCGATAAAGACCGCCACCAGTTGTTTGTAGAACCGGAAGGTTGGAATACAGTGGAAGTCTATGTAAATGGTTTTTCAACTTCATTACCGGAAGAGGTACAGTTTAAAGCGTTGCGTTCGGTAGCCGGTTTTGAAAATGTAAAATTCTTCCGTGCGGGTTATGCCATCGAATACGATTATTTTCCACCGACGCAATTGAAACACACCTTAGAAACAAAATTAGTTGAAGGTTTATATTTTGCCGGACAGATTAACGGAACCACCGGATATGAAGAAGCGGCTTCCCAAGGATTGATGGCCGGAATCAATGCAGCGTTAAAAGCACAGGAACGTGATCCGTTTATTTTAAAACGAAATGAAGCCTATATCGGAGTGTTGATTGACGATTTGATCACCAAAGGAACGGAAGAACCGTACCGTATGTTTACGTCTCGTGCCGAATACCGAACATTATTGCGTCAGGATAATGCCGATGATCGTTTAACGCCAATGTCACACGCCATCGGTTTGGCCAGCGACGAACGTTTGCGAAGAATGGAAAAGAAGCGCGAGCAATCGGATGCGTTTGTTAACTTCTTTAAAGAGACAAGTCTAAAACCGGAAGAAGCGAATCCTGTTTTAGAAAGCAAAGGATCGGCTCCGATGAGTCAACCCGACAAAATGTTTAAAGTCTTTTCCCGTCCGCAAGTGGATTTGGAAGACTTCGTGAAATTTAAAAAAGTTGCCGATTATATTCAGGAGCATAATCTGGATCGGGAAGTGGTCGAGCAAGCCGAAATTTTAGTCAAATATTCCGGTTATATTGAAAAGGAAAAAAATAATGCCGATAAATTAAACCGTCTGGAAGATTTAAAAATTCACGCCGATTTTGATTACGATACCGTTAAATCGATTTCGCATGAAGCCCGCGAGAAATTAAAAAAAATCCGTCCGGCAACCATTTCGCAAGCCTCACGAATCAGCGGTGTTTCTCCAGCGGACATTTCCATTCTTTTGATTCACATGGGAAGATAATTCAGAACGCAGGTCTCAGAATTCAGTATTAACTGTCTTCTGCTAATTGAATACTGATTTTGTTCCACGTGAAACTACTTCGGGAACGCCCGTCAATAAAGAAAAGCTTAAAAAAATTTTTAAAATAAAAAATGAATTTTTCAGAACAAAACGTTTTTATTACCGTTACCGATCATTCCGTTTCCGGAGAAACATTCAAGCTGCTTTTGGATTCGGAGTTGCAATTGTTGAAAACCCATCCGCAACCTTCGTTGGAAAATCTTCCGAAGTATTATGAAAGCGACGATTATATTTCGCATACCGATGGTAAACGTTCGTTGTTCGAAAAAGTGTATCATTTTATCAAACGAAAAGCAATCCGCGACAAAGTCAGTCTGATTACAAAACTGCAACCGCAAAAAGGAATGCTTTTAGATATTGGTGCCGGAACCGGAGATTTTCTTCAGGAAGCCAACAATCAAAATTGGAACTGTACCGGAATCGAACCGAGCGAAAAAGCAAAAAGCATTGCGATTACTAAAGGAGTTTCGTTTGCTGCCGATTTGGCGTCGTTGGAAAACCATTCTTTTGATGTGATTACCATGTGGCACGTATTGGAACACGTACCGGATTTGGAAAAACAAATCCAGGAATTAAAGCGTTTACTGAAACCTAATGGAACTATTGTAATAGCGGTTCCAAATTATAAATCGTTCGACGCACAACATTACGGAAAATTTTGGGCGGCTTATGATGTTCCCAGACACCTTTGGCATTTTTCAAAAATTGCGATTGAAAAATTAGTTGCAAGAGAAAATATGAAACTGATAAAAATCCTTCCGATGGTTTTTGACAGTTTTTACGTTTCCCTTTTATCCGAAAAATACAAAACCGGAAAAATGAATTTTGTTACTGGTTTTTTCATCGGATTACAATCTAATATAAAAGCGAAGCAAAATTTTGAGTATTCTTCGCATATTTATGTCATAAAAAACGATAAAAACTAAAATAAAGCTCAATTTTAAACGTTCTGAAGCTTTAAAGTCCGAATTATTGCCGAATTTTTTAAAGTGTCTTAAATCGCTTTTAATGAATTTGTTTTTAATAAAGGTGAATTATGTATAATTTCAAAACGATAAATTAAATTTATAACACAGATTTTACCGAATAATCACGATTTTAAATTCGAAATTTGTCATCTTTGGTACTTTCAAACGAATTGTTACTTTTACAAAAAATTAAACGCTTACAAAAAATGAAAAAACTGATGTTACTTTCGATTGCCGCCTTGGCAATTATTTCTTGTAATAAAGAAACTTCCGCACCGGAAAAAATGAAAACCGCTTATGTAGATACTTCTAAATTATTGGAGGAAAATACCGAAGCCAAAGATATTGAAGACAAATACAAAGTAAAATCAGAAGAAATGGGCCGCGAATTGCGCGGAGAAGCCAGCCGTTTTCAAAGTGAAGCAGCAGCTTTCCAGCAAAATGCACAGTTAAAAGGTCAGGCTTGGGCACAGGCAAAAGGAGCAGAATTGCAAAAAAGAGAGCAGGAGTTAAGTATGAAGCAACAAGCCATGTTACAAACGTTGCAGCAACAAAGTGGTAAAGAAATGGACAGTTTGATCAAAAGAATCAAAACCCACATCAAAGACTACGGTAAGAAAAACGGTTACGATTATATTTATGGAACCGGAGATGCGGCAACCGTATTATATGCTAAAGATGCTTATGATATCACTGCTGAAATCGCCAAAGAAATCAACGAACAGTACAAAGGCACCGCTAAGAAAGAAGAGGAGCCTAAAACTGAAGAAAAAAAATAATCTGAAAGCCTTCCAAAACGGGAGGCTTTTTTATTTGTACCCGTTTGTCTTTTTTAGTACTTTCACGTTTTAAAATATACGCCATATGGAACAATTATCCGCCGCCGCAACCTATACCTTGCGGTTTATCAATCAAACCAACCGCTCCATTTTTCTTACCGGTAAAGCCGGCACCGGAAAAACCACTTTATTACGAGAAATCATTGCGACGACCCACAAGAACACTGTTGTAGTAGCGCCTACAGGAATTGCCGCTCTTAACGCCGGTGGTGTAACGATTCATTCAATGTTTCAGCTTCCTTTTGCGGCTTTTATCCCTGATAATAAGGAACTTCCGTATTTTTCGGAAAGCGTAAAATTCGAAAATCAGGATTCCTTGCGCCGTCATTTTCAGATGAACACTACCAAACGGGCCGTAATTCGGAATATGGAATTATTAGTGATCGACGAAGTGAGTATGCTGCGTGCCGATGTATTGGATGCCATGGATTTCATGATGCGGAAAGTACGCCGTAACGAACGTCCTTTTGGGGGTGTACAGGTTTTATATATAGGAGATTTATTACAATTACCGCCTGTAGTGAAAAATGAGGAATGGCAAATGCTGCAGCAATACTACCGCGGTATGTTCTTTTTCCATTCGCATGTCATTCAGCAATATCCGCCCTTGTATATTGAATTGGATAAAATTTTCCGTCAGACCGACAATCAGTTTATTTCGGTGTTGAACAATTTGCGAAATAACCGCATTTCAAAGGAAGATCTTCAAGTTTTGAATCAATTTGTCAAACCCGATTTTGATGTTAAAGCCAACAAAGGCTATATTATTTTAACTACGCACAACGCCAAAGCGGACACGATTAATGCGGAGTCATTGCAGGAGCTGGGTGGAAAACAATACACGTATCAACCCGAAATTGTTGACGATTTTCCGGAGAAGATTTATCCGGTAGATCCGAGCCTTCAGCTAAAAGTCGGCGCACAAATTATGTTCATCAAAAACGATCTGTCGTTTGAAAAGCAGTTTTTTAATGGAAAAATGGGGATTATCAAATCGCTTTCCGACAATGAAATTCTGGTTCACTTTCCCGAAGAAAACAAAACCATTGAAGTGGAACGCTATGAATGGCAGAACATTAGGTACAAGTTTAATGAAAATACAAAGGAAATCGAAGAGGAGCTTTTGGGTACGTTTACGCATTTTCCGATCAAACTGGCTTGGGCGATAACCGTTCATAAAAGTCAGGGTTTGACGTTTGACCGCGCTGTTTTGGATGTATCGCGTGTTTTTGCACCCGGACAAGCCTATGTAGCACTTTCGCGTTTGCGTTCGTTAAACGGGCTTATTTTGCTTTCTCCGCTGCAAATGAATGGCATTTCGTCCGACGAAGATGTGTTGCAGTATGCATCCAACAAAGCCAGTGAAGAAATTCTTCAGGATTCGTTAACCACCGAAACTAAAAATTACCTTTATAATTGCCTGATTTCCAGTTTCGATTTTAAAACACTCATTCAGGAATGGCGCAATCACAGTTTTAGTTACAATCAGGAAGCGCCGAAATCGCCGAAAATGAAACACCGGGATTGGGCGAAAACCAATGCGGAAAGTACAGCCGAATTGGGCGATGCTTCGGTAAAATTTCAAAGTCAGCTGCACAAACTGTTTTCGGAAAATCCTATGAATATTGAATTCATCCGACAGCGTTGTGATGCGGCGTACGACTATTTTTTCAAAACCCTCGACCACAGCGTTGAAGAATTGCTGCTGAAAATTGAAGAAGTCAAACGCACCAAGAAAGTCAAAGCGTTTTACGACGAACTGTTGTTTTTGGAAGAACTGCAGATTAAAACCGTTTTGCAACTGAAAAAAGTGCGTTTGTTGCTGAAAATCATTTCCGAAGGCAAAGAAATTTCGAAACAGAATTTATTTTCCGATGAAGCCCAACACTATAAAATCAACAAGTTGGTAATTGTGTCCCAACGCTTTAAAGAACAACATGCCGCTTTGGTGGAAGAAGACGGCGACGCTTCGTATTATGAACCGAAAATGAAAAAAAAGAAAGAACCCAAAAAAGCCACGATAGAAGAAACGCTGGAATTGTGGAAACAAAACCTGTCCATTCACGAAATCGCGAAACAGCGCAAACTCACACCGGGTACGATTTTCAGTCATTTCACCAAACTGATCCAAATGGAAATCATCACACTTTCGGATATTTTACCCGACGACAAAATCGCTGCGTTACGGGAAGCGTTCTATGATTTCAAAGGCGAAAGTCTGGGCGAACTGAAAGAAATTCACGGCGATAAATTTTCCTGGGATGAATTGCGTTTGTTCAAAGCCAGTCTGAGAACCTAGTCTTAGTTGTTAAACGGACTTACTTTACTATTATTTCGCTGATCAGAACGCCTTCTTCGGAAAAACCTTGAATAGAAAAAATGGTTTTTTGAATCGCCTCCTGTTTTACGATTTTAAAAGTAGTCTGACCGTTAGAATCTGTAGTTAAATTGGTTTTCCAGTCAATTTCCATTAAACTGCTTGGCCGGTTGTGATTAAAAGCCGGAACATAGTATTTTTTATACCTGTCATAAGCGTTTGTTAGTATGAATTCATCGAAAAGTTCCACGACATTGTTATTGTAATTTTCGGTTGTAAAAACCTGGTATCTGATATGATTTTGAAAAGGTTGTTTCATTATAGCTTCTACATCCTTCATTTTCAAAGACAGGGTATTCAATTCCGTGGAGGTAATTCGTTTTCCATTAACATATAAAGCAGCCTCTTTACTTGGGGAAATTTCTAAATAATTTTCAATCCCTTTCCAATTTACCAAGCGTATCCCTTGATCACGGAGGAAAAAGCTCATAAATAATTCGTTGTTTTTACGATTGTCTTCCGGGATTTCGATTTCATAATAAGCGCCAATATCAAAAACTTTTGACCGGTGTTTTTTAACTAATTTGTCCAATCGGATACTGTTCTTACTGGATTTTTTACTTTTTATGGTAATCTCATTTAATCGGATACCGCTATAATATTTGTAGTCTTCGTATTCCTTTTCACTAAAAAGTTTTTTTTCGGGATTGCTTATTTTATGCCAATTTATTTTCGGAAACGTACTTTTTTCCACCGGAGTTAAATGAATCTTTTTCGGTTGAAAGGCCTCGTTTTCATTTGATAAAAAGGAAATTTTTACCGCATCATTTTTATACAATAACAACTTGTAAAATTCGAAAGAATTGTCACTTTTCAAATATATTTTCTGGATTAAGCTATTGTTTTTTGCGATTAATCCCAGATAATTCGTGACCAACGGCGAAACAGTTCCTTTTAATTTAAAACCCAATTCAAATTCATAAACTGGCTTTGGATTGAAAACCGTTACCATCTCAGGAAAAGAATATCGGACAAAACCCTGAGTTAACAACAGTAAATCTAGATGTTCCAGTCTTTTCGGATTTTTTTGATCGAAATAATATCCCGGGTTTTCAATATATCCGGTAACATAGGGTGTAAGTAAAAATGCGCTTTTTATCGTTGCAACTTCCTTAAAATTTGGGGTGTTTTCAGGTAAAACACTAATACTTAATTTTGATTGTATTGGTTTATCCTGGTTAAGTATTTTAAGGTTGCAGACTATCGAATCGTTTTTCGAAAGGTCTTTTTCCAGACTCACAGACAGTTCATTAATTTCAGTTTCGACATAAAATTTCCTTTCTGCGATGGGTTCAAAATTTTTGAATAAGGTTACGGTATTCACTCCGTTTTTTAAAATCTGTTTATCGATTTCAATTTTTTTATTGACCATCGATTTGGGATCAATTTCAAAATAATCAACTATCGTGTGGTTCTGATGAAATAATAACGTGAAAGTATGTTTACTGAGTTCTTGAAGCGACTTTTCCGGTGCTTTCAGTTCTATTGCCAGTTGCTGGTTGGCATTGCTAACAGAAAGTAAAAGTTCCCTTTTTTCACTCTCAGGAATTTTTAATTTGAGTATCGTATCGTTCGTTTCGATAATTGCCTGATAGGATTCCCCGGAAGCATACTTAAATTTACAGGAACTCAAGCCGGAATATTCGTTTTTAAAACGTGTAATTTCCTGGTTTTTGCTGTTGATAATTTTGCCGGTAAAATCGGTCCCCTTACCATTTGTCAATAATTTTACACCCAAAACATTTTCCGTGTCAGCCAATAAATAACCACTTTCCGGAAAAAACTGAATATCGTATTCGTTTTTGTTGGATTTAGCGGTGACCGACGGTTCTTTAATGACGTTAATTTCTTTAATAAAAAAATTAGCATCACCAAAATTCCGCATGTTATTGGTATAGGCCTGAATAAAGTACCTACCGGAGGCATTGATGTTGGCAATATCAAACTCGCCCACGCCAATACCGTTGGAAATATAAATGTTTTTTGAAGCAATAACCTGTCCTTCAGAATCGCTCAAATTTACATACAAGAGAGTGGTTTTGTTAGACGGCAGGTTGTCAGAATCGGCAACATAAGCCTGAAACCAAATTACATCATCACTTAAATAGGTCGTTTTATTGGTATGGACAAAAGCCTTTTCAAAATATAAATTATTTTTTTGAAGCGGTTCGATCACCTTTTTTTTGAAATTTTCTTGAGCAAATGCAGCATGTGCTAATAAAAAAAAGCAAAAGAAAAATTTGGTCATGTGACGATACTTTTAATTCAGGTGATGGAGCCTTTGGCTTGTTGTAACTACAACCAATATACCGCTAAAATGGCCGGAATAAAATAAATTACAATGGTTCTCGCTCCATCGTAATCCTTTGCGATGCGTTGTCCGAAAAGTAAAAAAAGTAAGGTAATGCAAGACATCACCGCGCCGTAATGACCGATAACGGTACTTCCGTTGGCAAAAAGCTGAATCGCTCCGGCCACACATAAAGCTCCGGCAATCACTTCGGTAATTAAAACGACGCCTAAAGCGGCAGGCACATTGTTTTTGATGAACGTTTGTGAAAAATGGCCTTTCAACCATTCCACGTTGCCTTTCCAATCGGCGATTTTATCGTATCCGGATTGTAAAAAAGTAATGGCTAAAAAAGCTAAGATTAAGATGCCGAAGATTTCTGTATTTGTCATAGTCGTGTTATTTTTTATGAATTAATCGGGTTAGTTTTATGGAAAGATCGGTTAAAATAATTTTGGCATTTCCGTTGCGTTCAATGTGATAAATCGCATCGGAAAGTTCGTTGAAAATCTCGTTGATGTTGTTGCCGTTCACAAAAGGCGCAAAATTTTCCAGTTTGAATTTGTCCACCGTCGGTTCGATATACACCAGCGATGGCGATTGGTAATTCAGCAACAAGGCTTGACGGAACATTTCCACGCAAAAATGCAGAAACTGTTTTTGCGCTTCCCGACCGATACCCGCAATTTCCTCACTCCAGGACGTCAAATCCAAAATAGCAGCGGCATTTCCTTTGGCACGAAACGCGGCGCGGACCCATTGGACGAACCATTCTTCAAACGGGAATTCGGTTTCGTCTTTGTGCAAAAGGTGCAATGCTTTGTTGAAATTTCCCTGCGATTGGTGGGCAATTCGCAACGCCAGTTTTTCATCAATATT
This sequence comes from uncultured Flavobacteriaceae bacterium, assembly GCA_963812405.1. GTDB lineage: Bacteria > Bacteroidota > Bacteroidia > Flavobacteriales > Flavobacteriaceae > Flavobacterium. The sequence goes on from CAWEUV010000002.1 coordinate 1,003,301, forward strand.
TTCACGTGAAACCAAGGCATCGGCAATGACACTTTCGGGTAAACCCTGAAAATCCAGGACCTGACAGCGCGATAAAATCGTTTGCATAATATCGTCCTGATTTTCGGTAATTAGAAGAAAAACAGTTTTTTGCGGCGGTTCTTCCAGTAATTTCAGGAGTTTGTTGGCGGTAGCGGTATTCATTTTATCGGCCATCCAGATAATCATCACTTTGTAACCGCCCTCGTAGGCTTTTAGCGAAAGCGATTTCATGATTTCCTGTGCTTCGTCCACTCCGATTTGTCCCTGTTTGTTTTGTATTCCGAGTGATTTCAGCCATTCGAACAAACTTCCATAAGGATTTTCGACAACGAATTCGCGCCATTGCTTCATGAAATTGGCACTTACCGGATGGCTTTTTACCTGATCGTTTGTCGCCACCGGAAACACAAAATGCAAATCGGGATGCGAAAAATGTTCGAATTTCAGATTACAGGCTTCGTTGCCATTGGTATTTTCACCGGAAACATTACCACACAAAATGTATTGCGCATAAGCAATTGCCATGGGTAAAGTCCCGGATCCTTCGGGGCCCACAAACAATTGTGCATGAGGAATCCTGCCGGAATCGGCGCTTTTGGTCAAATGACTTTTGATGTGGTGTTGTCCTAAAATTTCCCTGAATAGCATGAAGCAAAGATAACAGAAAGTTCCAAAGTTTGAAATTCGTTCTCACATTGAGAAATTCTTAAAAATTTATAAGAAAAAAGGCTGAAAAAAGAAAAATTGTATATTTGCTGATTAATGAATAAACAATCAACAAAATAACACCCTAATGAAAACCCTTAACGATTTTAATTTTTCCGGTAAAAAAGCGCTAATTCGTGTCGATTTCAATGTGCCGTTGGACGATCATTTCAATGTAACCGACGCCAACCGAATCGAAGCGGCAAAACCAACGATTGATAAAATCTTAACCGACGGAGGTAGTGTTATTTTGATGTCGCACTTGGGAAGACCCAAAGGCGGGGAAGAAAAATATTCGTTAAAACACATCGTTTCAAAAACCGCTGAAGTTTTAGGTGTCCCGGTAAAATTTGCTTCCGATTGTATTGGTGAAGTAGCGGAAAAAGCGGCTGCTGAATTACAACCCGGAGAAGTTCTATTGTTGGAAAACCTTCGTTTTTATGCCGAAGAAGAAAAAGGCGATGTGGCTTTTGCCGAAAAATTAGCAAAATTGGGCGACATTTATGTAAATGATGCTTTCGGAACGGCGCACCGTGCACATGCTTCGACTACGATTATCGCACAGTTTTTCCCGAATCACAAATGTTTCGGAATGCTTTTGGCGAAAGAAATCGAAAGTCTGAACAAAGTCTTGAACAATTCTGAAAAACCAGTAACGGCGGTATTGGGCGGATCGAAAGTATCTTCCAAAATAACCGTGATTGAAAATGTTTTGGATAAAATCGACCACATGATTATCGGGGGCGGAATGACCTTTACGTTCATCAAAGCCCTAGGCGGTCACATCGGAAATTCGATTTGTGAAGACGATAAAATGGCGTTGGCACTGGAAATTATGGAGAAAGCCAAAGCAAAAAACGTTCAGATTCACTTGCCTGTGGATGTGGTGGCGGCTGATGCGTTTTCCAATGAAGCGAACACCCAAATCGTAGATGTTTACAATATTCCGGAAGGCTGGCAAGGTTTGGACGTAGGTCCGAAATCGTTGGAAGCCCTGAAAGATGTGATTAAAAATTCGAAAACCATTCTTTGGAACGGTCCGCTGGGCGTTTTTGAATTGGAAAAATTCGCAGAAGGCACCATTACGTTGGGGAATTTTATCGCCGAAGCAACCAAAAACGGCGCATTTTCTCTTGTGGGTGGCGGTGATTCGGTTGCGGCTGTAAAACAGTTCGGATTGGAACCAAAAATGAGCTATGTTTCCACGGGTGGCGGGGCCATGCTTGAAATGTTGGAAGGCAAAACACTACCCGGAATAGCGGCCATATTAAGTTAAAGTTTCATTTTTTAACAATATTTAAACAATTTATAAGTTATAAGCTATTATGTTTGTAATTATTGATAAGAGATTGAATGATAATGAGTTATAAAATAACGTGTATGAACAAAATAAAAGTATTTTCCTTGGTATTCGGAATTTTCTCTGTGGCTGCAATGGCTCAGGAGTCTGCCGAAAAAGAGGTGCAACTTACTCAGCTCCCAAAGCTATCGTATCTTGATTCTATTAAATCAACTTTCGTGTACCACGAGACCAGCAACTGCATTGATGAGATGTGGATGAAGGAACTGAACAATCAGGAACTTTTCGACGAAATGCAGTCCGAAATTGCTAAAGTAAGCAGCAGCGAAACCGTTTCCTATGACTTATCGACCGATCTTTTAAAAGAACGTTTGAAAAAACTGGATGAAAAATCACCGTTTAATGTAGAATACAACCCAACGGTCGAAAACGTAATCAAATCGTTTCTGAAAAACCGTCCTCGGGCTTTCGAACGTTTGATGGCGGTATCCGAATATTATTTTCCGATGTTCGAATCCAAACTATCAAAATACGATCTTCCTCTGGAAATCAAATATTTAGCGATTGTAGAATCCGCATTGAATCCGTTGGCAAAATCCAGAGTAGGAGCGAGCGGTTTATGGCAGTTCATGTACGAAACCGGTAAACAGTACAATCTGGAAGTCAATTCGTATGTAGACGAACGTTACGATCCGTTGAAAGCTACGGAAGCGGCATGCCAATATTTCACCAACATGTTCAAAATCTTTGGTGATTGGGATTTGGTTTTAGCCTCTTACAATACTGGACCGGGAAACATTTCTAAAGCAATTCGCCGTTCGGGTGGTCACACCAACTACTGGAACATCCGCAAATACATGCATCCGGAAACACAAGGCTATTTACCGGCATTTTACGCGACGATGTATGTGTATGAATACAAAAAGGAACACGGAATTGTTCCTAAAAAAGCTTCAACCACCTATTTCGAAACCGATACGGTAATGGTAAAAAAACAAATGACATTCAAACAGATTGCCGATTTGTTGGACATGCCGGAAGAACAATTGCGTTTTTTAAACCCGATTTACAAGCGCAACGTGGTACCTTTTGTTTCTGATAAGGCACATTACATCCGCTTGCCGAAAAACAAACTGGCGATTTTTACTTCTAATGAAGACAAGGTTTATGCCTATATCGATTACGAAGACAGCAAACGCGAAAAACAGGAATTCAAAGTTAAAAAACCGCGAATTTTCTCCAGAGATTCTATTCAAACGGCAGTAGCGTCATCGGATAACAATCAAAATGTTTCCGAAGATGAAGAAGTGGTTACCAAATCGGTTAAAAAACTGAAAACCAAATTCTACACCGTGAAACGCGGGGACAATTTATCGGAGATTTCAGAGAAAAATAATGTTTCCATAGCCGAATTGAAGAAGTGGAACAAAATTAAGGGAACTACCGTTAATGCAGGTCAGAAACTGAAAATTCAATACGAAACTTCGGTTGTAGTTGCAGAAAAAACGGCACGAAAGAAAAAAATCGATACGCTTAAAGTTTCGGAACCGGTTGTGAAAACTGTTGAACCTAAAACTGAAGTAGCGGTTAACGACATAATCTATGTGGTACAAAAAGGGGAAAATCTGACTCAGATTGCTGCAAAAAATAACATTACAATCGCTCAGTTGAAAGAATGGAACAATCTTGAAGAGGAAGCTATAAAAGCGGGTCAGGAATTGAAAATTCAAGCTACAGCAGATGCTGTTGCCGCGGTTGAGAAAGAAGATAAAAAAGAGGTTAAGAAAACCTCAATCAAAACCAGAAGTTTTGAAAAAGAACGTATGTATGTGGTGCAGAAAGGCGATTCTTTAATCAGCATTTCCAAAAAACAAGGCACTACGGTGGCTGAAATTAAAAAACTCAACAACATCAAGGGAGACAACATTCAACCCGGAATGAAACTCAAAATCAACGGATAATTTAGTAAATTCGCTTTTCAAACCTTCAACTGTGAGAAAAGCGAATTTTTTTTTCGGCCTTTTTTTAATTTCACTTTTAGTTTCCTGCACTGAGAAAACAAAGCAGGCGGATTTGAGTTTGCCCGCTTCCACCGGAAAGATCAACACGATTTCCGTAATTATCGATGATGTGTTATGGAATGGCGATGTGGGCGATTCGCTTCGGAAAAAACTTGCCGCTCCGGTAGACGGTCTTCAGGAAGAAGAACCGTTGTTTACCATCAACCAGTATTCCCCTAAAATTTTTGACAGTTCGGTCCGTTTGGGCAGAAACATTCTTGTGGTGAGTAAGGCTCCGGATGCCGAATTCAAACATGTGATGGATAAGTACGCCGCACCGCAAAATGTGTTTTACATCACCGGGCACAATCTGAAAGAAATTATCGAAACGATCGATCTTCATGCCGCAACATTAATCAGCAGCATTAAGTTTTATGAAATAATCGAAAATCAGAAAACCACTGCGACGGCTCTTTTTAACGATAAGAAAATCAATCAGAAATTTAATATTACACTTCAGATTCCGAGCAGTTTTTCTTATGCGCTGATTAAGGATAGATTTGTATGGCTGAAAAAGGACATTCCGTCCGGGAATTCGAGTCTGCTGGTGTATCAGGTGCCGTTTTCGGCTTTCAAGAACGGAAAAATCGTTGAAAACGCGGTACGCCTTCGAGATTCTGTTGGAAAAAAATACATTCACGGAATGCTAGACAAATCGAGTATGGTTACCGAAGAAAGTTATTATCCCTACGTATCGGAAACTAAAATCGACGAACATCAGGCTTTTGAAATCCGCGGGACTTGGGAATTGGCCAACAATTTCATGAACGGTCCGTTTATCAATTACGCCATCAGCGACCCGAAAAACAAACGGTATATTATCGTGGAGGGTTTTGTTTATAATCCGTCCAGCACCAAACGAGATATGATTTTTGAGCTGGAATCCATCATTAAATCCATTCAATTTTTAAAACCCAAGAAAAAATGAAACCAACATTCGAAATAAAGCCATTTAAGACACTTTCTTTATCCGAACTATATCAAATACTGCAATTGCGTTCAGAAGTGTTTGTGGTGGAGCAAAACTGCGTTTATCAAGATATTGACGGCAAGGACGAGAAAGCTTTACACCTTTTAGGAGTTTATGACGGTGTTTTGGTTGCTTATGCGCGGTTGTTTCAACCCGGTGATTATTTCGAGTTTGCCTCCATAGGACGCGTAATTGTCAAGCAGGAGTATCGCGAAAAAAAATGGGGACACGATTTGATACGCGAAGCCATTAAAGGGATTTCGGAACAATTCGGAACGTCGGAAATTACCATATCGGCACAGTTGTACCTGCAGCGATTCTACGAAAATCACGGATTCGTACAAACCAGCGAAATGTATCTGGAAGACGATATTCCGCACATCGAAATGAAGAAAGCTTAATCGATGCTGGTAATACTGATTTCCACGCGTTTGTTGTTGCGTTCCTTTTCGCCTTCTAAGGGATAATCGCGACCGAAACCTTTGTAAGTCATGCGCTCTTCAGGAATGCCGTTGGCTTTTAAATAGGCAAAAATAGCTTTGGCGCGGGCTTCAGACAGGTTGCTGATGCCGGTATCTTCATCGACGGCATCACGGAAATAATCGGTATCAATACAACAAACGTGGCCTTGGATCTGGAATTTAAAATTCGGGTTGTTGCGGAGTTCCGTCAGCAATTTTTCAAGTTGTTTTTCCGATTTTCGCAGCAAAACAGCACGACCACCTTCAAAATACAAGTCTTTCAGTTTAATGATATCGCCTACTTTCAGCGGTTTGTCTTCGAAGGTTTTTAAACGCAACTGACGGTTTTCCACCTGTATTTTCGTGGGTAAAGAATCTTTCGGTTTGCTTAAATCGATAAAATCATTGTGAAAATATTCGAGATAGATATCCACTCTTCGATTCAATTGACGGGTGGCATCCAATTCGTCTTCACTCAATTGCAATTCGGTAATCCGTAAATCGATTTTTCCTTTCCCTTCCACGTTTTTTTGTTTGGAAGCGATTTCCTGAAGGATGTCGGAAACGGTTTTGGCACGACGTTGCGAAAGCGCTCTGTTGTATTCGATACTTCCCCTGTCGTCACAGAATCCTTCCAGTCCGATGGAAAGAATTACAATGTCGCCCAGACTTTTTACATAATCATTGAGCCTTTTGTCTTCTTCGTCGGTGAGTTTGTGTTTGTCGAATTCAAAATAGACGGAATACTTGTCGGTTTTTACCTGTGTCAACTCCTGCGAATAACAAAACGTCAGGCCGAATAAAAAAAATAAAGTAGCGAATTTCTTCATAAGCCGTTATATTTTTGTAATAACCAATTCCACGCGTCGGTCTTGATCGGGACCATTTCCTAAAGGACGAGTATTGCCGTAGCCTTTATACGTCATTCTTTTTTTATCGATTCTTTTAAAAATCAGGTATTTGTATACTGCTTCGGCACGATTGATCGACAACATTCGTTTTCGGGTGTCTTTGTCGATGGCTTCACGTTGAAAAGTGGGTGTACAGCAAATGTGTCCTTGAATTTCGAATTCGATGTTTTTGTATTTGTGAAGAATGCGCGCTACGCGTTCCAATTCCAATTTGGATTTTGAAGTCAGTTTACTGCTTCCGTTGTCAAATAAAATTTTTTCCAGGTAAATGCGGTCGCCCACAACCAAATCCTTTTTCAGGTCTTTGTAAACGCCAGGAATCGGTTTTGGCGGTACCCGTTTAAAGTTCATCACCACATCGACACGACGGTTTTTTTGGCGCACTTCCGGAAGGTTGTCCACGATATCATCGTCAATCAAGATACGGCCTTTGCCTTCAATAGTTACGATAATGATATTCCTGATGCCTTTTTCAATCAATTTTGCCTTGATGGTATTGGCGCGTTTCATGGAAAGTTTGTAATTGTAGGCATCTTTTCCTCTGTCGTCACAATACCCGTAAATCTGTACACTTTCGATTCTGGAGGTGTCAATTGCTTTTACGAAAGCCACCACATCAGTAGCTTGTTTTTCATCGAGGTTGAATTTATCAAACTCAAAATAAACGGAATGTACCACCTCTTCCTGTGCAGAAACAAGACTGGTAATAAAGAGCAATAGGAAAAGGATTTTCTTCATTTTAATGGTGACTGCGGTCTTTTATACGATGTAAATTAATTTCTGCCGGCGGATGAATCAAAATCGGGTACTGTTCCACCTTTACGGAACTACTGTCCAATCCAAATGCCTGTTCTTCCGATAAACTGATTTTTTTCAGAAGGAAGTAAATATCTAAAATAATTCGTTCATACCAAGGAAAATCGTTGTCGTATGAAATAAATTTTTCTATCAGTACAAATTTAAAATCGCCGATCACGTTATTTCGCTGTAACGATTCGTATCGGCTGGTAATGTCCACTTCGCCGTTTTTCACCAAATCCTGCACTACTTTTTTGAACAGCAAGTTAATGCGTGGCGCTACCCTGAAACCAAGGTAAAAATCCACACGGATGATGTCGTCTTTTTCGATTTCGCGCACACGGTATTCCATTTCATACGGTTCATCGGTTACATTTACGTGAACAAACCAATAAATGTCAGCGCGTTTCGGACGTTTTTGTAAAATCGAATATACAATTTTTGATTCAATTTCATCACTCATTCCCGCATTGGTTAAATAGACCAAATGGGTGGCATATTTCGGGATGGAAAGGTCGTTGCTCAAATCGGAAATCACTTTTTTGAAGTTGTCGATCTTGACAAACTCGGTATACTCTTTTCGGATCTTTTTCGCCGTAAACCAAACCACCATTACAAAGGCCAGCAATCCGGCGATGAATACCGAAACATAACCGCCGTGAGGGAATTTGTCGATATTGGCGATGAAGAACGAAATTTCAATAGAAAGGTATGTGGCCAAAACCAAAACGATGAAAAACGGATTGTAACGTTTAAGGACCATGAAGAACCCTAACAAAATGGTGGTCATGATCATACACAAAACGATGGCCAAACCATAAGCTGCTTCCATGTTTCCGGATTCTTCGAAATGCACCACGATAAAGACACAGCCGATGAACAACAACCAGTTGATGGACGGAATGTACAATTGTCCTTTCAACTCGGTTGGGTATTTCACTTTTACTTTTGGCCATAAATTCAAGCGCATCGCTTCGGAAATCAGTGTGAATGAACCACTGATTAAGGCTTGAGAAGCAATAACCGCAGCTGAAGTTGCAATGGCGATTCCGAATGGTAAGAACCAATCCGGCATTACCAGATAAAACGGGTTCCCGGGATTGCTTGCGTTTCCGCTTAATTCGGTAAGTGTTTTACCGCTGTTGGCAATAAGATAGGCGCCTTGTCCGAAATAGTTGATGACCAACATGGTTTTTACGAAAATCCAGCTGATACGGATGTTTTTAATCCCGCAATGCCCTAAATCGCTGTACAAAGCTTCGGCTCCGGTGGTACAAAGAAACACATAGCCCAACACATAAAATCCTTCGTGGTGTACTTGCAGTAAATGAAAGGCGTAGTAAGGATTCAGCGCTTTTAGAACGGAAATGTTTCCGAAAAGATGAATTGCGCCCAAAACGCCCAACATTCCAAACCAAAGCAGCATCATCGGACCGAAAAACTTTCCGACAAATTTGGTTCCGAAACGCTGTATGAAAAAGAGAATGAACAGGATAGCGATAACAATCGGAATCGTGTTTAAATCGTGGTTGTAGGTTTTTAGTCCTTCAATAGCCGAAGAAACCGAGATAGGGGGGGTGATGATTCCATCCGCCAAAAGCGCACTTCCTCCGATAATGGCAGGTACAATCAGCCATTTTTTCTTGAGTTTTTTGACTAAAGTATATAATGAAAAAATCCCGCCTTCCCCTTTGTTGTCAGCTCTAAGGGTTAGGATAACATATTTGAAAGTAGTTTGTAAGGTTAAAGTCCAGAAAATACAGGAAATAGCACCCAAAACAACATCGGGATTAATCGCTTGTTTGCCAACAATGGCTTTCATTACGTAAAGCGGCGACGTACCGATGTCGCCGTAAATAATCCCTAAGGTTACAATTAAACCGCCTAAAGTTAATTTGTTCAGATGGTTACTGCTGTGTGAACTCACTTTTTGAAAATTTAAATATGCACAAAATTATCATAAAAAAGATAGCGGAAACGAAAAACCGCATTAAATTTAATTTTTCAGAATTTTATTATATTCTGCCGTATTGTTTAATACGTTTACCGCTTTGCTGATTTCGGGATTGCTTTTGGTGTAATACTGGTACAATCCTTCACGGTACTGGTATCTTTTTATGATTTCGTCCAACAGTAAATCTTTAATTTCCGCTTTGTTTTTCTCCAGTTCTTTTTCTTCACTGCGTTGGAGCGCAGTCAGCAATTGCTGGTATTCCGCTTTAATCGATTCGTCGATTTTTTCTTTTTTGGCAATTTCCAGCGTATTTTTCAGCGCCATTTCGGTTTCGGTATCCAATTGGAAGTTGTCCTTTTTCAGGAAGGCTTTAAAGGCTTCGAAATCAGCATCGGTTAACGTTGGGATTGTGGTACCAAGATTTGGATGTTTGTAGAAATAATCGGTGGCAAAATTGAAAATCCCGTCGCTTTTTAATAAGGCAGCGGCAATGGTACTTTGTTTGGCTTCGGCCAGCTCCACATCGGGTTGGATGCCTCCGCCGTCGTAAACGGTTCTTCCTTTTCGGGTTTTGAAGGCGTTGTAATTTTTAGATTCGGTACGAATGGCTTTTCCGTCCTTGTCTTTGTGTGCATAATCCAAAGCCTGTATACAACGTCCGGAAGGGGTATAATATCTTGAAATGGTTACTTTTACCTGCGTGCCGTAGGTTAGATCCAACGGCCGCTGTACCAACCCTTTTCCAAAACTTCTCGTTCCTACAATCACCGCTCTGTCCAAATCCTGTAATGCACCGGCAACAATTTCGGAAGCCGAAGCACTTTTACCATCTACTAAAACGACCAATGGAATTTCCAGATCGATTGGATTTTTTTGGGTTTTGTAGGTATTGTTGTGTTTGTCGGTTTTGGATTTTGTGGTTACAATCACCTCATTTTGCGGCACGAACAGATTGCAGATGTTCACCGCTTCGTGCAACAAACCACCCGGATTCCCGCGTAAATCAAGGATGATTTTGGTAGCGCCATCGCTTTTTAGCTTGGTTAATGCGTCTTTCACTTCGGTTGAAGCTTTGGCGTTGAATTGTGACAAAACGATATATCCGGTAGTTTTGTCCGAAAGCAAGGAATAAAACGGCACCGCTTTCACATCCACTTCATCCAGAATGATTTGTGTGGAAAGTAATTTCCCTTGGCGTTTGTATTTGATGTCGACTTTGGTGTTTTTCGCCCCGCGTAAAAGCGTTCCAGCATCTTCTTTGAAATCCGCCAGGTTCACATCGCCAATCTGAATGATTTCGTCTCCGGCTTTCAAACCGGCTTTGTCGGCCGGAAAATTTTTATACGGTTCTACCACAATCAAACGACCATCTTTGCGGTTGATCATCGCGCCGATACCGGTATATTCTCCGGTAGAATTGATTTTAAAACGCGCCACATCCTGCTCGTTGAAGTAGTTCGTGTACGGATCCAGATCGGCCAACATGCTTTTGATGGCTTTGTCCATGAGTTCACCCGGATTCACTTCGTCCACATAATTCTGATTCACGGTTTTAAAAAGTGTGGTGAAGATTTCAATTTGTTTGGCGATTTCAAAAAAGTCTTGTTTGAAACTTACGCCCACAAACAAAAACCCGCTGGCCAGTACCGGGATAACGTATCTTTTTTTTAGTAATGATGTCATTTTCAAGTTGTTTTTCGTCGGAACCGTCTTCGGAGGAAGAGGAACCCTGCTACGAAAATAAGTATAAAAGGCCAAACGTGTAACATTCCGAGAAAGAAAGTTGCGATGTTATTGAAACCGCCTTTTACCGCCTTGCCCATTTTTCCGAAATAGGAAACCGTGGCACCGCTTTGGGAAGGGTTTGTAGTATACATTTCCAAATTGACGGTACTCATCGAAACCTGATTTTTCAGATATTTTAAGCGGCCTTCTTTGGCTTCGATTTCTTCGCGGATGGCAGAAAGTTCCTTTTCGATTTCCAGCATTTCCGAAATTTTGGTGGCTTTGGCGAGCAATTCGAAATAGCGTTTTTCCAGTATGCGTTTGGTTTTCAAACGGGCTTCCACATCGATGTATTCTTCGGTAACGTCCTGTGCGGAGATTTCTTTCCGGTCAAAATGTTTCACACCCTGACTGATTTCGGCAATAAAAGCATCGAACGATGTACTGGGCACCCGAAGGGTAATGTTCCGGTATGTGGATTCATAATTTTTTTCGGATTTGTCATTTTGAACGGTCGCTTTGTATTTGACGAGGGCTTCTTTTACGCGAGCAAACGATTCGTCAAGGTTTGAAGTTTCAAAACGAAGGTTTGCGGTTTTGATGATTTTGGGTTGAATGGTTTCTTCTCGAACCACCATGGGAGCATCCATTTTGGCGTCTGAATAGTCTTCTCTTGGTGGCGGCGGAAGTTCGGCGATTTCTGAGTTTACTACTTCAGCTGCGGCTTCCACAGCTTCTTCAGTATCGGGAACCATCATTATCTTATCTTCCGAAACGGCTTCTTTGCAGGCCATCGGAAGTAGCAATAGGGCAAGGTAAAGGGCTAGCGTTTTCATAAGCTTTTGGTTTTTAAAGCAGTAACGCAAAAGCAATTGAAAAAAGTACGCTTTATTCAGAAATTATTTACTCTCGGATTTGGTGGCGTCCACAAACTTCTGAAACAACTGGATGGTTTTTTCGTTGATTTCCGAATAGGAAAGACGGTCTTTGGTTTGATAAAAAAACATAAAAGCATAGGGCTGCTCCATATTTTCCAGAAGTAATTGTTTGTTCAGGCGATAGGTTTCGCGCAGGACCCGTTTGAAATAATTGCGGTCTACCGCTTTTTTGAAGTATTTTTTGGAAACCGAAACACCAAATTTGATGCGTGCTTCGTTTTCTAAAACAGTGGGCACATACACCAGTCGCAACGGATATTTCGATACCGATTTCCCTTCGGAAAACAGTAAGTCGATGGTGGTTTTGCTTTTGAGCTTTTCGTGCTTCGGGTAGGTGTTCTTCATTTCGGGCAAAGATACGAAGTTCAACTCCGAAATGAAAATGCTATTCCGGATTGCCTTTTTTTCTTTTTATCGGGATGTTGTGCCGCTTGGCGATATTAACTTTTGAAATTTAGGTGCGTTTCACTTTTTTTGTAAATTTAGAGGTAAGATATTGATATATAATATTTTATAATTTCAAAAAATGCAATTTGTTTCCTTTTTTTTACAGAAAACAAGTATGGAAAATGTTCAAAATAACTCGACAAATTATGAAAACAGCAAGACAAACCGGTATCTGGATTGACTCATCGAGAGCGATTTTGGTTACCCTTCAGGACGGAAAAGAAAAAGTTACCGAAGTAGACTCTTCTATTGAGAACCGCATTTACCATGATCACGGCGGAAATAAAGGTACCTTTATGGGGCGACAGCATGTAAACGATGAACGGAAATTTGAGGCACGACAAAAACATCAGCTGCATGATTTTTTGGAAGACGTGGTCAATCATACCAAATATGCGGATGAATTGTATGTTTTTGGTCCGGCCGAAACCAAAACCGAACTCAGCAAAATGATTAACGAATCCAAATCGAATATTTCAGCCAAACTGAAAGCGGTGGAAAGCGCGGATAAAATGAGTCTGAACGAGATTGTGGCCAAGGTTAAGAAATTCTACCTGCATTAAAATAAAAAAAACCGCAACATTTTCGTTGCGGTTTTTTTATGGTTTTTATTTCGAATAGCTGTTATTCGTTTTGTTGATGTCTGCCATCAGTTCTTTCGGATCGATGACAATGGATTTGATGTTTCCTTTTTCCTTGTTGATAGTAAACTCAAACGTTGGATAGGCCCAATCCCAACCCTCGGTAACCGTTCGGTTAACATTAGGGAACGGGTTTTCTTTTGTCCAGCGCATCAGGGTTTGCGGCACATAGAAACTCTCCTGGGTTCCATCTTCGTAAGTAATCATGATGTCCAGTGGCATTGGCATTCTTCCGATGCGTTCCAAAGTAACTTTGGTGGTTTTTCCGTTTTCATCCACTGCTTTAATGCCGTAATCGATGGTATTGGTGGTTTTGGTCCACTCGGTTAAATACCAGTCCAGATTTGCACCCGAAACTTTTTCAGCCGTATGCTTGATGTCGTTTGGAGTTGGGTGCGTCATTTTGAAATCAGCATAATAGCGTTTCAGTGTTTTTAAAAGGTTTTCTCTTCCGATGAGGTATTCCAGTTGCGACAGGAAAATATTTCCTTTGCTGTACGCCTGAATGCTGTACGGACGGTTTTCGTCGTAACGGTCGGAATGTGTGGTTTGCGGTTGTTCTTTCCCTGATTTTACCAACATAAAATAGCCTTTATAGGAATCGGCATGTGGGTTTTCCACTTTTTTATCGGCAATTTCATTTAAGCCGTAGTTCTCCAGCCAGGTGGTGAAACCTTCATCCATCCAGCCGTTTTTCGCTTCGTTGGATGCCAACACGTGTTGGAACCAGGAATGCGCCATTTCATGTGCGGTGACACCCAATAATCCTTCAAAAGAGCCTTCTCCCAAAATTAGCGTACACATGGCATACTCCATACCGCCATCGCCCCCTTGAATAACCGAGTACTGGTCGTATGGATATTTTCCAACCGTTGTGTTGTAAATTTCCATTAAGCGTACCGTTGCCGGTTGCAGTTTTTTCCAGTTGTCGATGATTTTCGGATTGTTTTTGTACAGAAAATGGATGGTTGCACCGCCCGGAACCTGCGCAATGTCATGCAGGTAGTTTTTATCGGCCGCCCAGGTAAAATCATGCACATTTGGCGCGATAAAATGCCAGGTCAAGGTTTTTGGTTTTTTGGGATGATTTACGATTACACCAGAATCCTGATACCCATATCCGATTTCGTTTTTATTCTGCAGATAGCCGGTTCCGCCCAAAATATAGTCTTTTGCTATGGTAATTTTTACGTCGAAATCTCCCCAAACGCCATGGAATTCACGGGCAATGTATGGGTCGGCCTGCCAGCCTTCGAAATCGTATTCCGCCATTTTCGGGTACCATTGCGACATGGAAAGTTCCACGCCTTCTTTATTGTTGCGCCCGGAACGACGAATTTGTACCGGCACCTGTCCGTCAAAATCTAAGGTGAATGTAGTGGAGCTGTTTGGGACAATCGGTTTTGCCAAGTCGACTTCCAGAATGGTTCCGACTACTTTATTGGCCGCGTTTGCACCATCTTGTTTAAAGTTGGAAATCTTTAAATAACCAATTTCATTTGGTTTCAAGGCACTGATGCGGCTTTCTTTCACTTCTTTGTCGCCCACTTTCACCTTAGTCACCATACGGCCGTCGGGATCTTTAATCGATTTTAAACGGGCATCCATCGCGCTGTTCGGCTGGAAGGCGTTGTTGAACAAATGGAAATAAACACGACGCAAAGTGTCGGGTGAATTGTTGGTGTACACCAGCGTTTGTTTTCCTTTATACTGATAGGTTTTCACGTCCATGGAAACCTCCATTTTGTAATCGGCATGTTGTTGCCAGTAGCCCGGATTAGGGTTTTTCTGCGCAAACAATCCGCACGAAACAAACAGCGAAAATAAAAGATAGTTCTTCATTTTTTTTAAATAAAAAGGAAGGGAAATAATCCCTTCCGATTGTACAATGTTCAAATGTAATTATTTTTTAGCCATCTTGCCCGCCATTAACAAAGCGTTATAAGCATTTACAATTTTTCCAGATTTAGAAACTTCGTTAAAAGGTTTTACTTCTTTGGCTTCTCCAACCGTAATTTTTTGGGTTAGCGTCGTTCCGGATTCCATAATAATCTGTTTTACCTGTGCGGCAGTCAGACTTGGATAATAGGAACGAATTAGAGCTGCAACTCCGGCAACATTTGGCGAAGCCATAGATGTTCCCTGTAAGTATTGGTATGTATTGCTAGGTGTAGTGGCGTAAATTTTTTCACCAGGAGCGAAAATATCCACACTGTTTTTGCCGTAATTAGAGAAACCGGCTACCATTTCCGAACCATAACTTGGCGCTGTTGCTCCAATGATTAACACGTTATTGGAAATTTCAGGTTGTCCGTCATAGGAATCGGTTGGGTATTTGTTCATTGTATCCAAATCGTACGATTCGTTTCCGGCTGCAAAGATTACCAAAACATCTTTTGAAGCCGCATATTTAATCGCATCGTGTACCCAATCCCTGTGTACCGAATAGTATTTACCGAAACTTCCGTTGATGACTTTCGCTCCGTTGTCTACCGCATAACGGATTCCCAATGCGATGTCTTTATCGTATTCGTCGCCATCCGGTACCGCACGAACGGCCATGATGTATACGTTATTGCTTGCCACACCGTCGCCACCTTTGTTATTGTTACGGGTTTGTGCAATGATTCCGGCTACGTGGGTACCGTGTTTAGCCCCTTTTTTCTCAGGTCCGGTTACGTTATTGTTGCCGTATTTTTTATTGTTTAAGTCTTCCGGATTGTCGCCCACCACTTTTCTTCCGTCAAATTGAAGGTTTAAGTGATAATTGATTTGTCCGTAAACGTAATCTTTGAATTCCTCAATTTCCTTATCGAATTCTTCTTTGGACGTTTGTGCCAAAATCTGCATCATCATTCCTTTGTATTGCATTAAAGCAGGATCGGTAGTTTCGATTTTTTTCACATCGTCCAATGTGTAGTTTTTCTTTTTCAGATGATCGGCAATAGCTTTGTCTCCGGCCAAGATGAAATCCACCTGCTGTTTACCCTGCATGGCTTCCTGCATGTCTTTTTCGTGTTCGGCTTTTGCTCTTCGGTACGTTTCGGAACCATCATCGCCTTTCTTTAAAATACGAACGTATTCCATGTTTTCGTGTTCGGCATCCCCAAGGAAATTCCACCCGTGAATGTCGTCGATGTAGCCGTTATTGTCGTCGTCTTTTCCGTTTCCGGCGATTTCTTTCGGATTGGTCCAGATGGCTGGTTTTAAATCTTCGTGATCGATATCAATTCCCGAATCTACAACACCCACAATCACTTTTGTGCCTTTTTTGCCTTTCAGTAATTGGGTATATGCCTTGTCTACGCTCATTCCCGGAATGGTGTCTTTACCCAAGTCGAGATGACTCCATCGTTTTAAATCGTTTTCAGCAATTTTGCCGACCTTCATCGGCATTTTGTCAATGTTTTCGGCTGGTGTAGTAACCATATTCTGCGTACTTCCGCAGCTTGCCAATGCCAAAGCAAGTCCGGCAAACAGGTAATAGGATTTTAATATTGTCATAGTCATTTTCAGTTTTGAAATAAGTCTAAAGAATTTTAATTTGTTACAAAAGCATTAAAGATTAACCATTAATTTGAACTAATGGCAAGTTACAGTTTTATTAACTGATTTTAAATGGGAAAAATAAAAAAATGAGCTTCTTTAGATAAAAAGATAGCTCATTGCTGTGATAACTACAGTGATTAGAAATAGAACAAGCTTAATCATAACGGTTCGTTTTTTGATTGATGATCTTCTGACGGATGATATTATTTACAGTTTGTAATTATTTTTCTTAGAACGGCATCGGCAATTTCCAATTCTTTGGCGTCGATTCCTTTCAGTGCTTTATTGCGATTCTGCAATACGATTTCCTGAACATTTTTTATAATTTCTTCCCCTTCTTTGGTAACGTGAAGGATAAACTTTCGCCGGTCGTCCGGATTGATTTCTTTCTCCAGATAGTTGGCTTTTATCAGTAAATCAATAATTCGCGTTACCGAGGCATTGTCTTTAAAAACCAATTCACTCAATTCATGTTGCGTAATCGAGGGGTTTTCCAAAATACATTTTATAACCAGCCATTGATCGATGGTGATTTTGAAACCGTGTTCGCGCAATTTTTTCTGCGCATACATTCGGTACAATCGGATGCTATGATCAATGTTGTAAAAAATAATATTGTTTAATTTTTCCACGAACGATTTCTTTAGTCAAAGTTAGGAATGATTTTAAAATAATTGACATATCAATTAAGTTTTAATATAAAATTAACAGCTTTCTAATCTGCTGAAAAGAAAGCTGTTCAAAATTTATCCGAGAATATCTTCACAGGTGAAAACGTCTTTCAAGCGTACGCCTTTTTCGGTTTTTTCCACGGTGATGATTTGGTTGTGGGCGTCGTGTTCCAAAAACAAATAGTAGTTGTTGTCCGCCGCAGCGTTCATGAATTTTGTCCTTTCATTCATCGTTAACAGGGGGCGCGTGTCGTATCCCATCACATACGGAATCGGAATATGTCCGGCCGTTGCTAATAAATCGGCACAGAAAACAATCGTTTTTCCGTTATAATT
This sequence comes from uncultured Flavobacteriaceae bacterium, assembly GCA_963812405.1. Classification (GTDB taxonomy): domain Bacteria; phylum Bacteroidota; class Bacteroidia; order Flavobacteriales; family Flavobacteriaceae; genus Flavobacterium. Next base: position 1,020,788 of record CAWEUV010000002.1, read on the forward strand.
GATGTGCGGTAACATTTGTTTTTCGGTATGACCGTCGGCAAAGAAAATCCCGAAGCCCAATTCCGACTGTTCCAAAAAATCGCCTTCCGGTCGGTTGATGAATTTCAGTTGACCGCTTTCCTGCATCGGAATGATGTTTTCATGTAAAAACGATGCTTTTTCACGGGCGTTGGGTTTGGTAGCCCATTCCCAGTGGTTGTCGTTGCTCCAGAACGTCGCATTTTTGAAGGCAACTTCGTAACCGGTGCGGTCTTTGTTCCAGTTCACACTTCCTCCACAATGGTCGAAATGAAGGTGTGTCATGAACACATCGGTAACATCGTCACGGTGAAAACCTTTGGCAGCCAAGGATTTATCGAGCGAATGGTCGCCCCAAAGCGAATAATAGCCGAAAAATTTCTCCGATTGTTTGTTGCCCATGCCGGTATCAATCAGAATCAGGCGATTTCCGTCTTCGATTAAAAGGCAACGTGCGGCGATATCGATTAAATTATTTTCGTCGGCCGGATTGGTTTTGTTCCAGATGGTTTTGGGCACGACTCCAAACATGGCGCCACCGTCCAATTTGAAATTTCCGGCTTCTATAGGGTAAAGTTTCATTTTTAAGTAGTTTAAATGTGCCTGCAAATTACTAATTATTGCGCGAATGGGCAATCTAAAAGCAGTATAAGGAATGACTATGTTATAATAAGTTATAAAAATGTTAGCTAGTATGGTAAAAAGCTTTAATTGTAATATCTTTGCCCTAAATTAGAATTAATCTGTATAAACATTATGATTAAAGTATCTGAAACAGCAAAAAAAAGAATCGCATTTTTAATGGAAGATGACGGCTTTGATACGGCAACGGATTACGTTCGTGTGGGCGTAAAAAGTGGCGGATGTTCCGGGCTTTCGTATGATTTAAAGTTTGACAAAGCTTTAGGGGAAGATGATAAAGTGTTTGAGGACAACGATATAAAAATTGCGGTAGACAAAAAGAGTTTCCTGTATTTGGTGGGAACAACTTTGGAATATTCGGGCGGACTGAACGGAAAAGGATTCGTTTTCAATAATCCGAATGCGAACAGAACCTGCGGATGCGGAGAGAGTTTTTCGTTATAAATCATTGAAAGATTGAAAAATTTAATGATTTAAAAATTATGACAAAATCGTTTGAAGAATTTGAAGTTCATAAAAAAGGGGTTGTTTTAACAAAACAAGTTTTTAAAATTTTAAATAAATCTTCAATCGAAAAAGAATTTGGTTTTAAAGATCAAATCAAAAGAGCTGTAATTTCAATTACAAATAATATTGCCGAAGGATCTGAATATAATAGTAACAAGCAATTCATACGTTTTTTAAAAATTGCAAAAGGAAGTTGTGCCGAAGTTAGAAACATGTTGATTTTAGCAAAAGAACTGGAATTCTGTTCACAAGAAGAAATTCAGGAAAGTTTGCAGTTGAGTGTTGAGATTTCCCAAAACATTTCAAAGTTCATTAAATATTTAGAGACAAATCTGGAAAATAAGAAATTAGAAGGTTCAAAGAGTTAAAAAATCTTTCAATCTTTTAATCTTTCAATTTTTAAATTTTAAAAATGAGTAAGTACACTGAAGACGATTTAAAAGTCGAATTAGAAAATAAAGAATACGAATACGGGTTTTACACCGAATTGGAATCGGAGACGTTTCCTGTTGGGTTAAACGAAGATATCGTTCGTGCCATTTCCCTGAAAAAGGAAGAACCGGAATGGATGACCGAATGGCGTTTGGAAGCCTTCCGTGCCTGGCAGGAAATGATCGAGCCGGAGTGGGCCAACGTGCACTATGAAAAGCCCGATTTTCAGGCGATTTCATATTATTCGGCACCTAAAAAAGCCGATCCCAACAAAACCTTAGACGATGTCGATCCGGAACTTCTGGCGATGTACAAAAAGTTAGGAATTTCGGTAGACGAACAGAAAAAAATGAACAACGTTGCGATTGATATCGTGGTGGATTCGGTTTCGGTGGCGACTACCTTCAAGAAGACCCTTAATGAAAAAGGCATAATTTTCTGTTCGATTTCCGAAGCGATTAAAGAACATCCGGAATTGGTGCGCAAACATTTAGGTACCGTGGTTCCGCAAAAAGATAATTTTTATGCCGCGTTGAACTCGGCGGTGTTCTCCGACGGAAGTTTCTGCTACATTCCCAAAGGCGTTCGTTGTCCGATGGAATTGTCGACCTATTTCCGAATCAATCAGGGAGGAACCGGTCAGTTTGAAAGAACGTTATTGATTGCCGATGAAGGCAGTTATGTATCATATTTAGAAGGTTGTACCGCACCAAGTCGTGATGAAAACCAATTGCATGCCGCTGTTGTTGAGTTGATTGCCATGGACGATGCCGAAATCAAATATTCCACCGTACAAAACTGGTATCCGGGAAATAAAGAAGGAAAAGGCGGGGTTTTCAATTTCGTAACCAAAAGAGGTTTGTGTGAAAAAGGCGCAAAAATCTCGTGGACGCAAGTAGAAACCGGTTCTGCCGTAACCTGGAAATATCCGTCGTGTATCCTGAAAGGCGACAACTCCATCGGAGAATTTTATTCCATTGCGGTTACCAACAACTTTCAACAAGCTGATACTGGAACCAAAATGGTACACTTGGGAAAAAACACGAAGTCGACGATCATTTCTAAAGGAATTTCTGCCGGAAAATCACAAAACAGTTACCGCGGATTGGTGCAAATCGGTTCCAGAGCCGATAACGCCCGCAACTTCTCACAATGCGACTCGTTGCTGATGGGGAATAACTGTGGTGCGCATACTTTCCCGTACATCGAATCGAAAAATACTTCGGCGAAAATCGAACACGAAGCGACGACCTCAAAAATCGGAGAAGACCAGGTGTTCTATTGCAACCAACGCGGAATTCCAACGGAAAAAGCGATTGCACTTATCGTAAACGGTTTCAGTCGCGAAGTCTTGAACAAATTGCCGATGGAATTTGCCGTGGAAGCTCAGAAATTGTTAGAGATTTCATTGGAAGGTTCGGTAGGATAATCAAAATACAAAAAATATAAAAGACACATATAGCATGTTAACCATAAAGAATTTACACGCTTCGGTAGAAGACAAAGAAATATTAAAAGGAATTAACCTTGAAATCAAAACCGGTGAAGTACACGCCATCATGGGACCTAACGGTGCCGGGAAAAGTACACTTTCTTCCATTATCGCCGGAAACGAAACCTACGAAGTAACCGATGGGGAAATCATTTTGGACGGAGAAGATTTATCCGAATTGGCGCCGGAAGAGAGAGCCCACAAAGGCGTATTTTTATCGTTCCAATATCCGGTGGAAATTCCGGGTGTTTCGGTAACGAATTTCATCAAAACCGCGATTAACGAAAAACGCAAAGCCAACGGTCAGTCCGAAATGCCGGCCAATGAAATGCTGAAAATGATTCGCGAAAAATCCGAATTATTGGAAATGGATCGTAAATTCTTATCACGTTCGTTAAACGAAGGTTTTTCGGGTGGTGAAAAGAAACGTAATGAAATCTTCCAAATGGCCATGTTAGAGCCTAAAATTGCGATTTTGGACGAAACGGATTCCGGTTTGGATATCGATGCGTTGCGTATCGTAGCCAACGGAGTGAACAAACTGAAAAACGAAAACAATGCGGTGTTGGTAATTACGCACTATCAACGTTTGTTGGATTATATCATTCCGGATTTCGTACACGTGTTGATGGACGGTAAAATCGTGAAAACCGGTGGTGCCGATTTGGCATTGGAACTGGAAGAAAGAGGATACGACTGGATTAAACAAGAACAAGAAGCATAAAATTAGTTGGCAGTCGCAGTTTACAGTGTTCAGGTGCTGATAACCGACAACCCGACAACCGACAACTAAAATATGGATTTAAAAGAAAAATTAGTTTCATCATTTATGGCATTCGAAGGAAAGATCGAATCAGATGATGAACTGCACGCAATACGAAGCCAAGCGATTAAAAACTTCGAAAACAAAGGGTTTCCAACCAAAAAAGAGGAAGCCTGGAAATATACTTCGCTGAATGCAGTACTGAAAAACGATTTCAGCGTATTTCCGAAAAAAGAGAACTCCATCGAATTCAAAGACGTAAAAAAATACTTTTTACACGAAATCGATACTTATAAAGTGGTCTTTATTGACGGGGTTTTCAGTTCGTTTCTGTCATCTACGACCCACGACGGATTGGACGTTTGTTTAATGGCTTCGGCGTTGACCAAACCCAAATATAAAATGGTGATTGACACGTATTTCAATCAGATTGCCAGCAAAGAAGAAAGTTTAACGACTTTGAATACGGCGTTTGCTTTGGAAGGTGCTTACATCAACATTCCGAAAAGTAAAGTGGTGGAAAAACCGATTGAAATAATCTATTTCTCTACCGGAAACGAAGCAGCCTTAATGGTGCAGCCGAGAAATCTGGTGATTGTTGGGGAAAACGCCCATGTGCAAATCGTGGAACGCCATCAGAGTTTAAATGAAAATCCGGTGCTGACAAATTCGGTAACCGAAATTTTCGCTCAAAAACGCGCCATTGTGGATTACTACAAAGTGCAAAACGACGTGCAAACTGCCAACCTGATTGACAATACCTATATTGCTCAAAAACAGGAAAGCCGTGTTGCGGTACACACGTTCTCGTTTGGTGGAAACATCACACGAAACAATCTGAATTTCTACCATCAGGGCGAGCGTATCGATTCGACTTTAAAAGGGATTACGATTATCGGCGACAAACAGCACGTAGACCATTACACCTTGGTGCAACATGCGACACCGAACTGCGAGAGCCATCAGAATTATAAAACGATTTTGGACGGACAATCGAACGGGGTTTTCAACGGAAAAATTTTCGTGGAAAAAGAAGCTCAGAAAACCGATGCGTTCCAACAGAACAACAATATTTTATTAAGCGACAAAGCCACCATCAACGCCAAACCGCAATTGGAAATCTTTGCCGATGACGTAAAATGTTCCCACGGATGCACCATCGGACAATTGGACGAGGATGCGATGTTTTACATGCAACAGCGCGGTATTCCGAAAAAAGAGGCGAAAGCGTTGCTGATGTACGCGTTTACCAGCGAAGTGACCTCCAGTATCAAAATACCGGAATTGAAGGCTAAAATCGCTAAAATCATCGCTACAAAGCTTAATGTGAACATGGGATTTGATTTGTAATCAAAAGACCATCATGAAAATATAGGAAACCGTCGTTATGGCGGTTTTTTTTATGCTGTAAAACGGTAAGACTTTTTTGTATATTTGAAATACATCAAATTCAAACTGAATGGAACCACATTCCGAAGAAAGCGTAGAAAAGCTTGTGAAGCTTGGTTTTGTTACCGAAGCGCAGCAAAAAGAAATAAAAGAGTATAAGCAGTTGGGCCTTTTTTCGCTCCATACCGAATTGCTTTTTCTGCTGTATTTGTCGGTTTTGTTGTTTACCGGCGGCGTGGGGACCTTAATCTACAAAAACATCGACAGCATCGGGCACATGGCGATTCTGGCAGTGAATTTTGCGTTGATGGTGGTTTGTTTTTACTTCAGTTTTAAAAAGTCCAAGGGATTTTCAAGGGAAGAAGTGCTTTTCGAAAACCCAATCTACGATTATGTGGTGTTGACCGGAAGTATTCTTGGGTGTATTTTCATCGGCTATCTTCAGTATCAATATCGTGTTTTCGGTAGCGATTTCAGTTTGGTTTCGCTTTTCTCGGCTATATTTTGCTTCGGAATCGCCTATTATTTCGACAGCCGGATGGTGCTTTCGATGGCGATTACGGCTTTGGCAGCTTTTGTCGGAATCACGCTTACGCCAAAAACCGTTTTCCAAAATGAAATTTATTCTAACCCGACTTTAAGTTATTACGGTTTGGCACTCGGTATTTTAATCGTGCTTTGGACTGTGTATTCCATGAGGGAAAACCTTAAAAAACATTTTCATTTTGTCTATTTCACCTTTGCACAGCATTTGTTGGGCATCAGTATTGTTGCTGGTTTGCTGGAGCTGTATTGGTGGCTCTTCATTCCTTTTCTGGTGGGATTCTGCTATTATTTTTATACTGTAAGCCACAAACTCAAGGCAACTTCTCTTTTTGTTTTTGCTTTGATTTACGGCTACATTGGCTTTAATATCCTGTTGTTCAAATGCATGGATTACCTTGACAGGTTTAACATATTTGATTTTGTTATTATCCTTTCTCCGGTGTATGTTATTGGATCTATAGTGTTGTTCATCAAATTGGTACGTGATTTTAATAAAGAGAAAAATGCTGGCTTACAATAAAGAACTTTTAGCGAACGGTTTTTTGGTTTCAGAAGCCAAAACCTTGTACAAAATGAAATTTATTTCCAAATCGCAATTGGCCGATATCGCTACGCAACTTCCTCTACTGCAGTCGAATCGGAATATATTGGTGCGAATAGGGTTTTTTCTGTTGGGTTGTTTTTTGTTTTCTTCGGTGCTGGGATCGGTAATGATGTTGTTTATGCCGCTTTTGGAAAACAATTATAAAGTGATGGTCTATTTTTATGCACTTATCGGATTGGTGGGCGTCGAATTGTTAGCCGCCAAAAAGTACCATAAACACGGATTGGATGATGCGTTTATTTTATCGATGCAAGCCACTTTTTATGCCGCCATCGGATTTTCTTTTGAAGCTTCATTGCCGGTTTTTATCGCCATGCTAGTTGTCGGAATTCTTGCCTGCATCCGTTACGTACATACGCTTTCGGCTTTAATAAGTTGTATCGGATTGGTCGGATTATTGTTCAATTTGATTACCGAACAGCATCTTATGGCTACGCTGTTTTTACCTTTCGTAGGATTCCTTTTGGCCATTGGAATTTATTCTGTTTACCGAAAACTGCATTCGAATCCGAAAAACCATCTTTATACTAATGCGCTGCTTGTCACAAAAGTATTTGGCTTGGTGTTGGGTTATTTTTCACTGAATTATATGGTGGTTCGGGAATTGTCACAAAGCCTTATGAATATCACGGTGGAGGAGGGAGCCGACATTCCGCTGGCGTTCCTGTTTTACGGCTTAACATTCCTTGTTCCGTTGTTTTACATCGGTTATTCCATTTACACAAAAGACCGAATGATGCTGATTGTGGGAATCTTAACACTGGGGTATTCCTTTTTCACCATCCGGTATTATTATCAGTTGATGCCGTTGGAAATCGCTTTACTGCTTGGCGGATTAGTGCTTTTTGCCATAGTTTTTATGGCGATAAGGCTTTTGAAGGATAAAGATACCGGCGTGACTTTTAAACCCGATAGAAGTGCCGATAGCAACCTTATTTTAAACGCACAGGCACTGCTTGTCAATTCACAAGTTGATATCAAACCAGTTGCCGGGCAAGAGAACATGCCGTTTGGTGGCGGTGGTTTTAGTGGTGGCGGAGCAGGGGAAACGTATTAGTTTATCCCAAATCGTAAATTTCCATGATGCCTTTTAAAACTTCTTGAAGGTTGATGTTCAGGTCGATCAGTTTACCCGAATGAATGTCAAATACCCAACCGTGTACCTGTAAATTCCGTTCTTTATAGGCTTTTTGAACGTCGGCCGTTTTGAGCAGGTTGACACATTGTTCCTGCACGTTGAGTTCTACCAATCGGTTGTAGCGGTCGTTTTCATCAGGAATGGCATTGAGTTCTTTTTTATGCAACCGATACACGTCGCGAATGTTTCGCAACCACGGATTCAAAATCCCCAGATCTTCTGCCTTCATGGCTGCTTTTACGCCGCCACAGAAATAATGGCCACACACTACGACATGGTTTACTTTCAGATGGTTCACGGCATAGTTTAGCACCGACATCACATTCATATCAATACTAATGACCATGTTGGCAATGTTCCGGTGCACAAAAACTTCACCGGGGTTTACACCCATCAATTCTTCCGCGGTAACCCTGCTGTCCGAACAGCCGATGTAAAGAATTTCCGGATTTTGTCCTTTCGATAAATTTTTGAAATAATTGGAATCTAGTACCAGTTTTTCACCAATCCACTTTTCGTTGTTTTTGAAGACCTTTTGTATGTCCATAGCCGTGTTTTTAGATTCAAACGATAGCCGAAAGCAAAAGAATTCTGAATTTTATACGACCAATTCCGAAGTCTTATGTCGCGACAACGCTAAAGTAAGGATAAATCATTTTTCAGAATACTTTTTTTAGCTGATTTTAACCTTTATTTATTCCAATTTTAAATAAACAAGCCGTAAATTTGCAGAAATTAGAAGTACGAAAATGTTTGATGTTCAAAAAGTAAGAGCACAATTTCCAATATTGTCCCAAACCGTAAACGGCAAGCCGTTAGTGTATTTTGATAATGGTGCTACGGCGCAGAAACCGCAAGTAGTTATCGATGCAATCTCTAAATATTACAGTGAAATCAACGCGAATATTCATCGCGGTGTACATACGTTGAGTCAGTTGGCTACCGATGCGTATGAAGTTTCCAGAAACACCATTCAGGCGCATTTGAATGCCAAGTACAATCACGAAATCATTTTCACTTCGGGCACGACCCAAGGAATCAATTTGGTGGCCAGTGGCTTTGCTGCTTTCGTAAAAGCAGGCGATGAGGTTATGGTTTCAGCCTTGGAGCATCACAGTAACATTGTACCGTGGCAGTTCTTGTGTGAAAAAACCGGAGCAAAACTGGTTGTAATTCCGATGAATGAAAAGGGAGAGTTGATTCTTTCCGAATTCGAAAAATTATTATCTGAGAAAACGAAAATCGTTGCGGTAAACCATATTTCCAATGCTTTAGGAACGGTAAATCCAGTGAAATATATTGCAGCCAAAGCGCATGAAGTAGGGGCAGCAGTCTTAATCGACGGCGCACAGGCGACACCGCATTTGCGTCCGGATGTGCAGGATTTGGATTGTGATTTTTACGTGTTCTCGGGTCATAAAGTCTGCGGGCCAACCGGAACCGGCATTTTATACGGCAAGGAAAGTTGGCTGAACAAATTACCGCCGTACATGGGCGGAGGCGAAATGATCAAAGAAGTGACTTTCGAAAAAACCACTTATGCTGATCTTCCGCATAAATTTGAGGCCGGAACACCCAATATCGCTGGTGGCATCGTACTTGGCACGGCAATCGATTATATGAACGGAATTGGTTTTGACAACATTGCCAAATACGAACAGGAATTGTTGGACTACGGAACAAAACGTTTGCTGGAAATTGAAGGCTTAAAAATATACGGCACCAGTGAGCACAAGGCTTCGGTAATTTCATTCAATATTGAAGGGATTCATCCGTACGATATTGGCACAATTATCGATAAGTTAGGAGTAGCGGTGCGAACCGGTCATCATTGCGCACAACCTATTATGAATTATTTCAATATTCCGGGTACGATAAGAGCCTCATTTGCGTTCTACAATACCAAAGAAGAAATTGATATCTTTGTAGAAGCGGTAAAAAAAGCGCAGATGATGTTATCCTAAAAACAACGAAATTATGAAGGCAATCACTCTTTTAGCAGCGATGACAATAACGCTTTCCAGCTGTAATTGTCAAAAAAAAGCGACTGAAACAACAAGTTTAACAACGGTGGAAACCACTAATTCCCAAACTGCCATGAATCAGGAAAGTGTTTTGCCGGTATTGGAATACGAAGCCAACACCCGAGGTTTTTTCAGAAAAATTACGGTTGACAACAAAACGATTGCCGTAATCAATGTTCGCGACGGACAACCAACAACATCCAAAATTTCGGATGCCGACTGGAATGAACTCGTAACATTATACAAGTCCGTAAACAAAGAAGGCTTGGCAACGTTGAAAGCACCTTCCGATAAACGCTTCTATGACGGCGCACCAATGGCAAATTTCAGAGCGATTACGAAGGAAGCTACGTTTGAATCAGCGACTTTCGACGGCGGAAATCCTCCGGCAGAAATTGAGAAAATAGTTAACAAACTTATCGCGATTGCCGATAAACAATAATACAATGAGCATTAAAGAAATACAGGACGAAATTGTAGACGAGTTTTCGATGTTTGACGACTGGATGCAGCGTTACGAATACATCATCGAGTTAGGAAAAAGTTTGCCGTTAATCGACGAACAATACAAAACGGAAGACAACATCATCAAAGGCTGTCAGTCGAAAGTATGGGTACATGCGGAAGAGAAAGACGGAAACGTGGTTTTTACGGCCGACAGTGATGCGATTTTAACCAAAGGAATCATTGCGATTCTGGTACGCGCATTTTCCAATCAGTCGCCAAAAGCAATCTTGGATGCCGATACGGATTTCATCGACCAAATCGGGTTAAAAGAACATTTATCGCCCACCAGAGCTAACGGACTGGTGTCGATGATTAAAGGAATAAAAATGTACGCTTTAGCTTTTCAGGCAAAAGGATAATATTCAATTTCAAAACACACCCCATAAGTTTTTAAACCTTAGTGATTTAGAGACTTTGTGGCAAAATAAATAAAGAAAGAAAAATGGAAGAATTTAACGATACAATCAATTTAGGCGAAGACGTTGTAAAAGTATTAAAAGGCATTTACGACCCGGAAATTCCGGTAGACATTTATGAATTGGGTCTGATTTACGACGTGATGATCAACGAAGATAACGAAGTGAAAATCCTGATGACCTTAACTTCCCCAAACTGTCCTGTAGCCGAAACGCTACCGATGGAAGTGGAAGAAAAAATAAAATCCATTGATACCGTGAAATCCTGTGAAGTGGAAATCACGTTCGATCCGCCATGGAGCAAGGATTTGATGAGTGAAGAAGCCAAATTGGAATTAGGAATGCTATAAATTAGTAAGCAGTTTTCAGTGATCAGTGGGCAGTTTTACTAATGAACTGAATACTGATTGCTGAATACAGATTACTGAATATTTAAGAATGGACGAAATTGTAAACAGAGTCGCCAACAGTGCACTACAGGTCTTTGATTTGGAAGATTATTTTCCGAAGCAGCGTATTGTGGAATTGGATATTTCGCAATGGCTTTTTGGAGGTTTCATCCTTAAAGAAACCGAATTTCGCGACCAATTAAAGCAACACGACTGGGCACAATACCAGGATTCTTATGTGGCGCTTTATTGTTCTGAAGATGCCATATTGCCCGCTTGGGCGTATGCTTTGGTTGCAGTGCATTTACAGCCGTATGCTTTAAAAAGCATCAACGGTACCAAGAAAGAAGTCTTGCTTTCGCTCTATCAGGATGCGTTGAATGCCTTGGATTATCAACCTTATCAGAACAAACCCGTTATTTTAAAAGGATGTTCCAACAAACCGGTTCCACAGGAAGTCTATGTGTTGGCTGTCCAAAAACTGGTGCCTTTTACGAAAAGCATTATGTTTGGCGAAGCTTGTTCAGCGGTGCCACTTTATAAGAAAAAATAAGCCGTTCAACGACTTTTGAACGGTTTTCTGTACGGATTTTGTTACTTTGTTAGTACACAAAATACCGGTCATGAAAAAAACACTACTTGCACTGCTGTGCGTTTTCGGAATGAATGGCGCATCGGCTCAGGAAAAAGTACCGGAAACGGTTCCCGATTCTATACAACACTGGACGACCAAAGGCAATATTTCATTGCTTTTTAACCAATCCAACTTCAGTAACTGGCAATCCGGAGGTGAAAACAACCTATCGGGAAATGTCGGGGTAAATTACGATTTCAACTATAAAAAGAACGAATGGACCTGGGACAACAAAATCATCGCTTCTTATGGTGTGGTTAAAACCAGAAATTCTCCTTTTGAAAAGAAAACGGATGACCGCCTTGAACTCAATTCCCTTTTGGGCAAAAAAGCCTTTGGGTATTGGTTTTATTCGGTATTCCTAAATTTCAAAACCCAGATGACGCAGGGCTATGTTTACGGTAAAGATGTAAACGGAACCGAAATTCGAAGCGAATATACTGATTTGCTTTCTCCCGGCTATCTTACTTTTGGACCGGGAATGCTCTGGAAAAAAAGCGATAATCTGAAGTTTAACCTAGCGCCCGCAACTTCTAAAATTACCATAGTGGATAAAGAAGCGACCTTACCCAACGAAGCGTATTTCGGTGTTAAGGAAGGGGAATCGTTGCGGTATGAATTAGGGTTTTATGCTTCGGGCTATTACAAGCTCGTGATTATGGCGAACGTTTCCATAGAGAATATTTTGGGACTGTATTCCAATTATCTTGAAAGTCCGCAGAATGTGGATTTGGATTATCAGATGAATGTCGTATTGAAAATCAACCGTTATTTAACCACAAACATCGCGCTTCAAACCATATATGATGATAATGCATTTCGCGGATTTCAAACCCGGCAGGTTTTCGGGGTGGCGGTGAATTATGGGTTTTAAATACAATAAAAAATCCCAACGGTTGCGGTTGGGATTTTCTGTTATTCATCGTCTTTTTCAACGGCGTCTTTATAATCGGGATACAAAAACTTATTATACGGAAAACGGGTAATGTGAATTTCACGTACCGCTTCGTATACTTTTTCTCTGAATTCCTCAAAATTTTCTTTGTTGGTTGCCGAAATGAACAAAGCATTGTCTTTTCCCACTTTCGACATCCAGGTGTTTTTCCATTCTTCCAGTGTATAGTGCTTGGTGGTTTTCTCGGTCATCAAATCATCTTTGTCGATGGTCAGGTGTTTGTAGGCATCGATTTTATTGAAAACCATAATGGTAGGTTTATCGGCACTTTTGATGTCCTGCAAAATTTGGTTTACCGATTCAATATGATCTTCAAATTCGGCATGCGAAATGTCTACTACGTGTAATAATAAATCGGCTTCACGCACTTCATCCAGCGTACTTTTAAACGATTCCACCAATTGCGTCGGTAATTTTCGGATAAACCCTACCGTATCGGACAACAAAAACGGAAGGTTTTTAATCACCACTTTACGCACCGTAGTGTCTAAAGTGGCAAAGAGTTTATTCTCTACAAACACATCGCTTTTTCCAATCGCATTCATCAAAGTGGATTTTCCCACGTTGGTATAACCCACTAAGGCAACACGCACCATCGCGCCTCGGTTGCTGCGTTGCACCGACATTTGTTTGTCGATGGTTTTTATCTTTTCCTTTAATAAGGCGATACGGTCTCGCACAATACGACGGTCGGTTTCAATTTCCGTTTCCCCCGGGCCACGCATCCCGATACCCCCACGTTGGCGTTCTAAGTGGGTCCACATACCGGAAAGTCGGGGTAATAAATACTGACATTGGGCTAATTCCACCTGAGTACGGGCATAGGAAGTTTCGGCGCGTTGTGCGAAAATATCTAAAATAAGATTGGTTCGGTCCAGCACTTTACAATCCAATATTTTGGTGATGTTTTTTTGTTGTGCCGGCGTCAGTTCGTCATCAAAAATAACAGTCGACACATTGTTCTCCTTAATATATAGGTTGATGTCTTCCATTTTTCCGGTTCCCACAAAGGTTTTCGGATTGGGTTTATCCATTTTTTGGGAAAAACGTTTAATCACCTCTCCGCCAGCGGTAAAGGTAAGAAACTCTAATTCGTCTAGATACTCATTGAGCTTGTCTTCGTTCTGATGTTGGGTGACGATACCAACAATTACCGTTTTTTCAAAATTATGTGTTTCTTTCTCTAACATTTTGTCAAATTGAAATGCAAAAATACGCAAATAAAAGTTAGTGATTAAAACTGTGATTTGATGTTTAATTGATAAAAAACCAAACAAATGGTCGATTTTTTGTGAATTTTAGCAGTCAATGTTAAGTTGTAGATAAATTTGTTTTAAATTTGGAAATTAAACTTACAACAAACCTAAATATTAATTATGAAAAAAATTACTCTTGTAATTTTCATGTCGTTGTTATCTTTCTTGGGGTATGCACAATTCCCGGAAAGTTTTGATACGGGGATTCCCGCGACATGGAACGTTTCAGATAATGGATTAGGGACGCCTCAGAACTGGACGACCACTAGTACATTATTCCTTCCTACTCATGGAGGAGCGCAGCATGCTATTGCAAACAGAGGCGCTATCGGAGCAGGAAACACTTCTGAAAACTGGTTGGTTACGCCACAGATTACACTGCCTGCAAATGGGCAGTTGCGTTTCTGGACGAAAATGACCATATCGGGGGATAGCGGAACATTGTATCAATTACGTGTTTCCACAACATCACAAACGAATCATGCAAGCTTTACGACCATTCAGCAATGGACGGAAACCGAATTGGAAACGGCTATGGCAGCCGGAGGTTCATCGGCTTACAACGTTTATGGTGAAATCGTTAAAAATCTAACGCCGGCCTATACTGCCGGACAAACGCTTTGGATTGCTTTTGTTAAAGTTAATGAACAAACCGGGGCTACCGTTGAAGGGGACCGATGGTTGATTGATGATGTTAATTTGGTACAACAATGTGTGGATCCGTTAACGTTAAACGCAGGATCTATTACGGCTACTACAGCGCAGTTGAGCTGGACAAGTCCGGGACCTGCCACTTCATGGGATATTGAAATGGTTGCAAGTCCGGGAACTCCAACAGGTGTTCCAACTGTAACAGGAGTTACAAATCCTTATACTTATACAGGTCTGACTCCTGGGACACAATATTCGTTTTATGTAAGATCGGTTTGTGGCGTAGGAAATGCCAGTAACTGGGTAGGACCTTTTATCTTTTTAACAACTCCGTTGGGTCAGGTTTGTTCCGGACCTATTCCTATTACTACACTTCCGTATACCCATACGAGTAATACCAATTTATATGGGGATGACTACAATGGTAGTGCAGGTGCATCTTGTGGTACCACAGGAAATTATTTGAATGGGGATGATGTGGTGTATTCTTTTACACCAACGTTCACCGGTTTGGTTGATATCACCATGACTCCAACTGCAAACGCATCCGGTTTATTTGTATACAGCAGTTGTGCCAATATTGGGGTGAGTTGTATGGCCGGTGTGTCTAATACTGGAGGAGGTATTCGTAATATTCCGAATTTTGCCGTTACAGCTGGTACTACTTATTATATAGTAATCTCTACCAACGGTACCCCTCAAAGTACCGGCTATACTTTAGTTTTACAACAGGTAAACTGTGCGCAGCCTACAGCTTTAACCGCAACAGGAATCACTGCATCCGGAGTTACTTTAGGATGGACAAGTGCGTTCTCTGCGTTTGAATATGTTATTCAGCCTGCAGGAACAGGATTACCTATGGGAGCAGGAACGCCATCGGCAAACCCTGTAACCGTAAATACACTAAATTCCAATACACAATATGAATATTATGTGAGAACGGATTGTGGAGGTGGCCTTTACAGTATTTGGGCTGGTCCTTTTACATTCCGAACTTTATGTGGACCGATCGCGGTTCCATTCTTTGAAGGATTTAACGGAACACCGGCGTCTCCGACTGAGATTTGCTGGACTGTTTTAAATGTTAATGCAGATGCCAACGCTTGGAACATGAACTATGCCACTACTCCATATGAAGGGGATCAGTCGGCAAGTATCGTTTCAAGTAGTTCTACGAATAACGACTGGTTGATTTCACCACAATTGGTGTTGAACGGAAACCAACGTTTACGTTACCGTTACAGAGTTGCTTCAGCAGCATCGGCTTGTAACTTTGAAGTGAAAGTTTCTACAGGCGGACCTGTGGAAGCGAACTTTACTACAACGATTGTGCCTCAGGCTTCTTATACGAATGTTACCTATTTAGAGAAATTTGTCAACCTGACAGGAATCACGGGTAACGTAAATATCGGATGGCACGTGGCACCGGGAGCAAACGGTTCCAGAATCTTTATTGATGCGGTAATTGTGGAAGACATTCCGCCTTGTCCGCAACCAATTGATGTTACCGTTTCAGCGATAACCCCTACTACGGCTACCATCAACTGGACACCGGGAAGCACAGAAACTTCTTGGCAGGTAGTAGTACAGCCTACAGGATCACCGGCGCCAACATTGGCTACACAGGGAACTACGGTAAATACACCACCACCATATGTTGCGACTGGACTTTTGGGTTCAACAACGTATGATGTTTATGTATTGGCAAATTGTGGGGCTAACGGACCAAGTGTTTGGACAGGACCGATAACGTTTACAACTTTGATTGCACCACCGGTTTGTGGAGGTACCTTCTTTGATTCGGGAGGCTCAACAGCGGCTTATGCCAACAATGAAAATTTACCTTGGACTATATTTCCGGTAAACCCTGGAGATGTGGTTACGGTTACGTTTACTTCATTCAATGTACAGGCAACTAGTGATGGATTATATGTTTACAATGGTAACAATACGTCAGCACCACAGTTTTCAAGTACCAACGGAGCTGGAACACCATTGAATTTACCAGGTGCTTATTGGGGAACAACCGTTCCGGGACCATTTACTTCTTCGGCAGCAGACGGGTCGTTAACCTTCAATTTTGTATCTAACGGATCTACTACTGCAGCCGGATGGGCAGCGAACGTTACTTGTGGACCACGTCCAACGTGTGAGGCACCATTATCGATATCACAATCGGCATTAACTTATAATTCCGTGAATTTAGCATGGACCGGAGGTTCGGCAACGGCTTGGGAAGTAATCGCGGTTCCTTGTGGATCACCGAGACCAACCGGAGCAACGGCTGGATGGGTACCGGCTTCTACGAATCCGTTTACTTTAACCGGATTGTCAGGCTCAACGTGTTATGATTTTTACGTTAGAGGTATTTGTTCTCCAACAGACGCAAGTGCTGTTGTTGGACCGGTAACTGCAACGACTCCTGTGACGCCACCTATTTGTGGAGGTAACTTCTACGATCAAGGTGGACCTTCTGGAAGTTATTCGGCAAATTCAAACTATCCGGTTACTATCTGTCCTACTACTCCTGGAGATTTGGTAACGGTAACGTTTACTTCGTTTGCTACAGAAAACAACTTTGATTTTTTAAGAGTATATGATGGAACTAGTGCTGCTGCTCCTTTATTGGCGACTTTAACAGGAACTACATTGCCACCATCATTTACTTCTTCTTCAGCTAGTGGATGTTTAACATTTGTATTTACCTCAGACAGTTCGGTGCAATCGGCTGGATGGGCAGCAAATGTTACTTGTGCACCACCACCAACGTGTCCTAGACCTACCGGTTTAACGGCAACGGCGTTAACAGACGTTTCGGCTACTTTAGGATGGACCAACGTTGGACCGGCTACGAGTTGGCAAGTGATTGCTTTACCGTGTGGTTCACCAATTCCTACAGCAGCTACACCGGGATGGGTACCAGCCCCTACGAATCCTTTCGTATTGACGGGTCTTAACCAAGCCACTTGTTATAATTTTTACGTAATGGGTATTTGTTCTCCGACAGATTCAAGTACACCATCAAATGCTTATACGGCAACCACTCAGGTAACACCTCCAGCATGTGGTGGAAACTTCTATGATCAGGGTGGACCTTCTGGAAGTTATTTAGCAAGTTCAAATTATCCGATAACAATCTGTCCTACTACTCCTGGAGATGTTGTTACTGTTACTTTTAGTGCGTTTGCTTTAGAAAATAACTTTGACTTCTTAAGAGTATATGATGGAAACAGTGCGGCTGCTCCTTTATTGGCAACATTAACGGGAACAACTATTCCTCCGGCATTTACTTCTTCTTCAGTTGATGGCTGTTTACATTTTGTATTTACGTCAGATAGTTCCGTTCAATCGGCAGGTTGGGCAGCAAGTGTAACTTGTTCTCCAGCGCCAACGTGTCCTAGAAAACCGATAGCATTGACAGCTACACAGGTTACTTCCACATCCGCTTTATTGGGATGGACAGAAACCGGTACCGCTACACAATGGCAAATATTAGTATTGCCAGCAGGTTCCCCGGTTCCGGTACCAGGAACTACGGGTACGATTGTAAACTCGAATCCGGCCTTAATAACAGGATTAAATCCAAGTACTACCTATACTTTCTTTGTAAGTGCTTTGTGTACACCAACAGACGCAAGTTACTGGTCTAACGGATTTACCTTTACCACAGCTCCTTCAAATGATGAATGTGCAACAGCTATTTTCGTACCAGTAAATTCGAATGCAGTTTGTAATCAGACGGTCTCGGGTACGCTTTCATTGGCAACAGGATCGGTAGGAACACCAATCGCTCCTTGTATCGGAACGGCTGACGATGATGTTTGGTATCAGTTCATTGCTACTAACAGTTATTTGAACGTTTCTTTACAGAATGTGGTAGGTTCAACAACCAACCTTAACTTTGCGGTTTATTCTGGTTCTTGTGCTGGCTTAACTCAGTTTTTCTGTAGTGCGGCAAATGCTCTAGCAGGGACACTTAACGGTTTAACCGTTGGTCAGACGTATTATATTCGTGTGTATTCAAACGCATCGACTCCGCAAACCACTACGTTTAACCTTTGTATTTCTACTCCTTCAACTTGTGGTAACGCTTCCACGGTTTGTAGTAACCTTACGTATGGTAATACAACGGGTGTAACGAGTTTAGGAACTATCGGCTGTTTAAGTACATCTCCGAATCCTACTTTCTTTGCAATCCAGGTTCAACAATCAGGACCGATTAATTTCGAAATGACACAGTCTACTCCAGGTAGCGCAACGCCTAACTTGGATGTGGATTATGCGGCTTGGGGTCCTTATACAAGTCAATCGGCTGCTTGTACTGCAGGTATTCCTTTCATAACACCGATTAATACTAACCCATCAGGTGATCCTCAAGATCATGGATGTAGTTATAATTCTGCTCCTGTTGAACAATTTAATATTCCTAATGCGTTAGCGGGTCAGATTTATATTATTTTGATAACCAATTACTCTAATCAGTCTGGTTCAATCAGTTTAACACAAACGAATGCGGGTCAGCCAGGTGCTGGTGTGGCATTCTGCTGTCCGGATGCTAACTTTAGTTATGTTCCTGGAACGTACTGTAAGGGAACTAGTGCGAATCCGGTTCCTACGATTGCAACAGGTTCATTAGCGGGAACGTTCTCGTCTCCGAACCCTGCGTTAGTTTTCGTTAATACGGCTACTGGTGAGATCAATTTAGCCGCTACGCCTGCCGGAAATTATATTATTTATAACACTGTAGCAGCTACTGCTTCATGTGGTGTTAAAACATATTCTTATGTTATAACAATCGTTGAACCTGCTATGGCAACAATTGCTTATGGCGCGTCTTCGTATTGTAATAATATAACAGCAGCACAATCGGTTACTGTTACCGGAACGCCGGGTGGTACATTCGCAGTAACTCCGGTTGGATTGCTAATCAATGCCAACACGGGTGCAATTACACCTGCAGGAAGTGTACCGGGTACTTATACAGTTTCGTATAATTTCCCTGTGACTACGGGTTGTGGTACTACCTCGTTTACGACTACTGTAACGATTAATGCTACCCCTAATCCGGCACCAACCGTAACACAGCCAACCTGTACAACACCTACCGGAACTGTTACGGTGCTCCCTACAGCTGCTACTTATGAGTACAGTATAGACGGTGGTGCAACGTATCTTGCTACGAATGTATTTAGCGGTTTAACGCCTAACACCTATAGTGTTGTGATTCGTGACACTACTACAGGCTGTATTTCGGCACCTTTCCCGGTATCGGTAAATGCTGTGCCTGCTGCACCTGTTGCACCAACTGCAACACTTGTTCAGCCAACGTGTGCTACTGGTGGACAAATCACGGTAACTTCTCCTTTAAATGGAGCAGTTGCGTATAACAATTTGTTCATTTCAGAAGTTACAGATGCCAATACAGGTTCATTAACTTATGTTGAGATTTATAATGGAACTGGTGCAAGTGTTAATATGGCAGGATATAAATTGAAATTCTACAATAGCTTGCCTTTGACTACAACATCTTGTAACTTCCCTTTATCCGGAACATTAGCTAACAATGCGGTATATGTTGTTAAAGTTAGTTCTGACGCAAATCAACCGGGTATAGTTCCGAATCTTTCGGTAACTACTTGTGGCGGTGTTAATATCGATGATAACATCCGATTAACTACCAGCGCAGACGTAGAAATCGACAATTGGGGTCGAAGAGATGGTATCGCGTTTACGCCTAACAATCAAACGGGTTATACTTACAGAAGATTAGCAACTGTAGCAGCTCCAAGCAATACTTGGAATACTGCGGATTGGACTGCTATCGATCCAGAGGTTTATACCAATGTGGGTAGTTTTACGCCTGCTACTTCTAACTACCAGTTTAGTATCGATGGGGTAACTTATCAAACAAGTAATGTGTTTACGAATGTTCCTGCCGGAACATACAACGTAACGGTTATGGATATGGTTACGGGATGTATTTCCAATGCTACAGTTGTGGTGTTGAATACTCCGGTTGTTCCTGTTGCTCCAACGGTAACGGCTACTTCTCCGACCACATGTGCGATACCTACGGGATCGTTAACAGTTACAGCTCCAATTGGCGCTTCTTACGAATACAGTATTGATGGTGTAACTTATCAGGCAGCTACTACATTTACAGGCTTGGTGCCTGCAACATACGATGTTATTGTTCGAGATATAACTACAGGCTGTATTTCAACGGCTACTTCGGCTACTATCCTACCGGCTCCGGGTTCACCGGCTGCTCCAACGGCTAGTGTTACGGTTCAGCCAACATGTATTGTTACAACTGGAACTATCGTAATTACAGCTCCGTTAGGTGCTACTTTAGAATACTCAATTGACGGCGGAGTAACTTACCAATCCGGTACTACTTTTGCTGGTTTATTACCGGGTACGTATAATGTTTCTGTACACGATACAGCATCAGGTTGTATTTCTACGGCAACTACCTTGACAGTGGATCCTATTCCTGCGAATCCGGCTGCTCCAACGGCTAGTACTACGGTTCAGCCAACCTGTACAACTCCAACAGGTACTATTGAAGTAACGGCTCCAGTAGGTGCTACTTTCGAATATAGTATTGATGGCGTTTCGTATCAGTCTGCAGTAACTTTTGCCGGATTGACTCCAGGCAATTACAACGTAACGGTTCGTGACATTACTACAGGTTGTATTTCTTCGGCTACAGTAGTTACAGTAGATCCGATTCCTGCTAACCCTGCTGCTCCAACAGCAAGCGTTACGGTACAGCCAACTTGTACAGTGCCAACAGGAACTATTGAAGTAACAGCTCCAGTAGGTGCTACTTTGGAATACAGTGTAGACGGGGTAACTTATCAGGTTAGCACAACTTTTGCCGGTTTGGCTCCTGCTACTTACAACGTAATAGTACGTGATGTTGTTACGGGATGTGTTTCTTCAGCAACACCTGTTACAATTGTGCCGGTTGCCGGTGCTCCGGTTGCTCCAACTGCCAGCACAACAGTACAACCTACTTGTGCAATTCCTACCGGAACGATTGTAGTTACAGCTCCATTGAGTGCCAATTACGAATACAGTGTTAATGGCACTACTTATCAGGCAGGCACTACTTTCACGAGTCTTGCTTCAGGTACTTATAGTGTTACAGTTCGTGATATTACAACAGGTTGTATTTCTCCAATAACTCTTGTTGTTGTGGATCCAATTCCTGCTAGTCCTTTAGTACCTTCTGTAACAGTTACGGTACAACCAACTTGTACAAGTCCTACAGCTTCAATCGAGATTACTTCTCCACTAGGTGCTACTTACGAGTATAATGTAGATGCATCTGTTTTCCAGGCAAGTCCGATATTTACCGGTATTACTGCTGGAATTCATACGGTTACAGTTCGTGATAATGTTTCAGGTTGTACGTCTCAGACTTCGATTGAAATTATCGCGCCTGTTAGCCCTGATACGCCTGGTTTAGTGGTTAATACACAACCGGCATGTAATGACTTGGCAGGAAGTATTGAAGTGCTTTCTCCGGTTGGTTCGAATTATCAATACGCAATTAATGCTGGTATTTATCAAAACAATCCTATTTTTACAGGATTAAATGAAGGAATTTACACTATAACTGTAATGGATGTAGTAACCGGATGTATTTCTCAAGTTGCTTCTATTGATGTTCAGGATTTAGGATGTACAATTCCTCGTGGAATCTCCCCTAACGGTGATGGTAAAAACGATGCGTTTGATATATCAACTCTTAATGTAACTAAGCTTTCGATCTTCAACCGTTACGGCGTTGCGACTTATACATATGGTTCGGGTTATACGAATCAATGGCATGGTCAGTCGAATTCGGGTCAGGAGTTACCGGATGGTACGTATTATTATGTAATTGATACTGCTGAGGGTCAGACCAGAACGGGTTGGGTATATATAAACAGAGAGCGATAAGAAAAACAATAGGATATTCCGCTTCTTTTTGAGATAAGAAGGAGCGGTATTATCCACAAGTTAAACAAGACAAGCATGAAGAAAATTTATTTGACCGTTTTGGTAGCCTTTATGGGGTTATTGGAAGTTCAAGCACAACAAGATCCTCATTACACGCAGTACATGTACAACATGAGTGTTATGAACCCGGCGTATGCAGGGTCTAAAGATGCCCTTTCGTTGGGATTGTTATACCGTAAGCAGTGGGTTGAGATTGAGGATGCGCCAACTACGGCTACCTTTTTCGGTCACAGTCCAGTTGGGAAGAATGTGGGATTGGGCTTATCGGTGATATCGGATAAGATTGGTCCTGTTGAGGAGAACAATGTTTATGGTGATTTCTCTTATACGTTAAAGTTAGGGGAAGAGCATAAGTTGGCCTTCGGTATGAAAGCGGGAGCGACGTTCCACAAGGTAGGATTGTTCGATCAGGTATATAGCAATGTTCCGGATGCGGATGACCCGGCTTTTTCGGAGAACACGAGCAATACGTTTTTGAACATCGGAGCGGGATTGTTTTACTATACCAATAAGTATTACATCGGTGCTTCGGTTCCGAACATGCTTAAGTCGAAACACCTTGATTTCAATGGTCGTAAGTTTGGTTCAGAAGCATCGCACTATTTTGTAACGGGAGGTTATGTTTTTGATATCAATGAGAACATGAAATTAAAACCGTTTGCGATGGTAAAATCGGCTTTCAATGCACCGGTATCGGTTGATGCGTCGTTAAACACGTTGTTGTATAATAAGTTTGAGGCGGGTATTACCTACCGTTTGGAAGATTCCTTCGGTGCGATGGTAAACTTCAACATCACCCCGGCTTTGCGTATTGGTTATGCTTACGATTATATCGTATCGGATTTATCGGCCAAAACCAAAGCATCTCACGAGTTTATGTTGTTGTATGATATCAACTTCTACAAGAAAGCATCGACTTCACCACGATTTTTCTAATTTAACCGCGACATTAAGACATGAAGAAGACCTATATTACTCTAAGTTTTGTATTCGCTGGTTTAACCTTATCAGCACAGAACAAAAACACACAAACAGCGGACAAACTGTATAATCGTTACGAATATATTGATGCAGCCGAAGAATATTTAAAATTGGTCAGTAACAATAAAGCCGATAACTACGTTTACCGTCAATTGGCCGACAGTTATTACAATGTTTTCAATACCGTAGAAGCCGCCAAATGGTATGCCAAGGCTACGGAAGAGAAACAGGATGCCGAGTTGTACTACCGCTATGCGCAAATGCTCAAAGCCAATGCGCAGTATGAGGCTTCCAACCAACAAATGGAGAAGTTTGCCGCTTTGGCTCCGAACGATCAAAGAGCAATTGCCTTTAAAAAAGAGCCGAACTATATTCCGCGCCTTACCGATCAGCAGAAAATGTTTGATTTCAAAACCTTGGACATCAACAGCGACAAATCGGATTTTGGAGCGGTGTTAACCAACGACAATACCTTGTATTTTGCCTCGGCCCGAAATACCTCACGCAAGAGCTACGGCTGGAATGATGAGCCTTACCTGGATTTGTACAAAACCACGCGTAATGCCGACGGTACCTTCAGTAAGCCCACCGAAGCAGAAGGGGTGAACAGTAAATGGCACGACGGCCCTGCAGCGGTAAGCGCCGACGGGAACACGATGTATTTTTCCAGTGAAACCTTCCGAGACAAGATTTTTGATAAAGACAAGGAGAAAAAAGTAAAATTCGGTAACGTTGGTTTGTTCAAAGCTACCAAAACCGATGGCAAATGGGGTAACATCCAAGCCTTGCCTTTCAACAATAAGGATTATAATGTAGGAAACCCGAGTTTGTCCAAAGACGGCAAAACGTTGTATTTCTCATCCAACATGCCGGGCACCCTTGGGGGATCGGACATCTGGAAAGTGGAAATCACGGGCGACAACACCTACGGTACTCCACAGAACTTAGGCAACACCATCAACACCGAAGGAAGAGAGAACTTCCCGTTCCTTAGTGATGACAACAAACTGTACTTCTCTTCGGATGCCAGACAGGGATTTGGAGGATTGGATGTTTTTGTAGTGGATCTTGAAAAAGGAACCGAAGTGAAGAATGTTGGAAAACCGGTTAACTCGGAAAAAGACGATTTCGCTTTCACGTTCCACAAAGACCAGAACATCGGGTTTTTCTCGAGTAACCGCGGCGGACAAGACGATATCTACGCAGCCATTCCGGTATGTGGGGTACAATTGAACACTACGGTTAAGAATGCCAAAACGGGTGAAATCCTATCGGGAGCTGCAGTGGCTATTTTGGATGACCGCAACAACGTAATCGAAACCAAAACCACAGCCATGGACGGTAAGGCTACTTATGCAACGGAATGTGACAAGGCGTATACGCTTCAGGTATCGAAAGACGGCTTTGTGAGCAAAACCATTGCCGTGGATAAGTCCAAGGGTGGTGAAATGCCGATTGTGGCGGAATTGGATCCTATCGATGTGATTGTAACGGAAACGGAAGTGATCTTAAACGATATTTTCTTCGAATTCAACAAAAGCAACATTACCAAGGAAGGTGCCTTTGAGTTAGACAAACTGGTACAGGTAATGAAAAGCAACGCCAACATGGTGATTATGGTGAAATCGCACACGGACAACCGTGGATCGGACAGTTTCAATATGAATTTATCCGACCGTCGTGCCAAGGCTACGGTGCAGTATGTAATCTCGAAAGGGATTGCTAAGGACCGCATCGAAGGAAAAGGCTACGGAGAGAGCGAACCGAAAGTACAGTGTGAGAAGTGTACCAACGAGGAACACGCTAAAAACAGACGTTCAGAGTTCATGATTGTGAAGAAATAAACAATCGAAAGAACAGACCAAAAACAAAAAGCGTTCGCCTAGGCGAACGCTTTTTTTATGTTTTTAAATTAGGTTTTAAATAGTTTCAATCCAACCGAAGAGTTAAACGTTCCATGATATGCTTGCAAATTTGATTCAGGATTTGACGGGTTAAATAGTCCGGTTTCATTTCTTAAAATTGAGCAAGCGGAGATGATTTTTCTTTACTTGCGGAGTAATTAGAATTGTTTTTTTGAGAAACGTTTTGTTTTGGTATTTAAGTCTAATTTTAAAATCGGGTTTTTAGTTGTTTTTCGGCTGATTTAAGAGTGTTTTATAGTCAAGTGGTGCTTTGCTTTGTGAATCATCTTTTTTTTGTCTTAAAGTGAATTATACCGGTTGCGTGGAATCGCATTTTTTATATACAAGGTGGAAGATATTAAACATAACCTGTAGGGTGTAATTTGATTCACTTATTTAAAAACTGAGTTTGTATTATTAAAACGTATCAATTTTGTCATTCCGAGGAACGAGGAATCTCATTCTGTGTTTTTTTATAGGATTTCTCCTTGGTCGAAATGACAAACAGCTCTTATTTTTATTATAAAAAAATAATTGTACCAATGGGTTAAACAGATAGTAATCATAGTTCCAATAGGTTTTCGAGGTATCTTCTTTATTAAACTAACGTTTTCAATAATGTATTGTAGATAATCTTTCAGACGTGGTCCAAAAAAAAAACCACCCTTAAAAGAGTGGTTTTTTTATAGAATCAGCAGAGACTACTGGAATCTGATATTGTCAATTTGAATACCCGGACGGGTTTCGGCATTAGTGGTAGATGTAGTAGCTACATCGTATGCAAAAATGATATGACCCTGACCAGTCACACCTGTAAAGGTATGAATACCTGAGCTCGTGAAAGCAGCCGCCCACCCTGTACCGGTATGGTTAGAATAAGTGAAGCTGCTGGTAATATCCACAAGATTTGCCGTTGGATTTGCCTGATCAAAATTGGTTGAATAGTACACTTTCATGATTGGACCAGTCGTTTGCGACATGTAACCGTATAATGTTTGGAACGATACTTTCGTGAAAGTATTGAAGTCGTATGGCATTACAAAGAAAATTTTTGTTGCATTAGAGCCGGATCCTTTTCTTGCCTGTAAGTATTTATTACTATTAAAAGAACCTACAAACCAGTCGTTAGTTCCCAGAACTTTTATATTGTAATAGTTAGGGAATGTGGCGGCGCTACTTGCATACGATTCGAAAGTCTCAATAACCGGGTGTAATCTTGGGTTGTCCAGTTTCACATCGTTAAGCGTACGAATCATAAATTGATACCCACTGTTATATTTGGTAAGTACCCCTCTGATTTTACCATTGCCTGAAGGAATGATTGCGCTCTTAAAGGTAGCGAATTCGCTCACACGAACATCAATTGTAGTGCCGTCTTCGTCAGTAATACTGTGGTTTGTTGCTCCACCAATGTTGTTAACGCTTGGGTCAAAGTATTTTTTACCTGATGAAAGATCGGAAAACTGAACATTGTCAAACTCTATAAGTTTGTGCATGTTTGCATCGTTCTTTGCCTGAGCAATAGTCATGTGGTTTACTAAAAGATCTTCGTCAATTTTTTGATCGTCACAACCTCTGGCAATGATTTTTTCAAATTCAACACCTGATAAACGACCAATCTGGTTGCCATTGTATAGGTTTCCTAATTCAACAGAAGCGGTTTGTGTTCTGAAGTTGTAGTACAAACTGTCCAAACGAACATACACCTTTCTTCCCGGTTCAAATTTCGTGTAAAGGTTGTAGCTGTCTACCGGAATGGTAAACCCTTTTTGACCGTCTACCGAAACCAAGGAAAGGGATTTGTAGAAGTTTCCGCCTTCGTCGCTGGACGTTACATATGCTTCGATAACGCCTACTTCGGTTTGATTGCCTTCTGCATCACGAGGATCGGCATAAAGTTGCGGACTATTGT
Source organism: uncultured Flavobacteriaceae bacterium (assembly GCA_963812405.1). Lineage (GTDB taxonomy): Bacteria > Bacteroidota > Bacteroidia > Flavobacteriales > Flavobacteriaceae > Flavobacterium. The sequence goes on from CAWEUV010000002.1 coordinate 1,047,961, forward strand.
TAAGGGCAGGTCCTGTTATATCAGTGACCTGTTTCGTTACTTCTAAGGTTGTACATTTCTCAGATAAATCCGGAGAGTTGTAATCATCACCATTAACACATCCTGCTAAAAGAGCAGAAACAAATGCGATTGAGTAAATGCTTATTTTTTTCATAAAATACTAATTTTCGTTGTAAATGAAGAAGTCATCAACCTGGTAAGCACCATCAAGTGTTAAATCTGTACCAGAACCGGTGAATTTGAATGCGATATGAACATCACCTGCGTAAGCTGAAAGATCGATCGTAGAAATTTTGAATTCATACCAAGGATCACTTTTCACTGGTATATTAGCCTGTATCGGTGTCCAAGTGGCAGCCAGAACATTCGTACCGTCGTAATCTGTTGAGATTAAAACCTGTAGGGAATTGTTTGGTGAATCTACATCCAAATGGTGTTGTGCCACTTTAAACGTCATTTTTTCGTTTGGAAATTCATCCATGTTAATGGCGGGCGACACCAACCAAACTTTGTTCACGGCAGCTCCCGAACCAAAAGCACTGAATTCTGCATATCCGTTTGTTACGCCACTGCTTGTGAATGTTTTTTCTCTCCAAAGCCAGGTTCCGGCTTCAGCAAAATTGGTCCATCCCGCAAGGTCAAGATTGGTATTGTTGGTAACCGTTTGAAAATCTTCTTTAAAGAAAGGATCTCTTACAGTAGGAATATCATAATCGTCTTCCTTTACACAAGATGTGAATAAACCTGCTGTTAAAGACAGGATCAAAATTGGTGTTATCAATATGTTTTTCATAGTCTTATGATTAGAAGTTAATGTATAAGTTTACAAAATAGGTTCTTCCGTATCCGTAGAAATATTTAGAGCCGAATGATGGTGTTCCGTTAACCTGATCTTGTTGTAAAGCCGTAAATGTTGCTTTACGGGATTGTTCGAAACCACCGGTTTTGTATTCAACATCAAGAACGTTGTTCACAGAGGCGAAGAAACCAATTGTGCTTCTTGTTTTGCTGTTGATCATCCACGATTTACCACCGGTAAGGTTTAACAACATGAAAGAATCAAATTTTTCTTGTTTAAGTACTTTTCGAACACTTTCTTCTGTTGCACCCGGGAAAGAAACTCCTGAAGTTTCGTCAATAGTAAAGTTGTCTGTTCTCAACACATTGGATACGTCCAAGTAGTTGTCAGCCAAATAATTCGCATTAGCTCCGATCCACCAGAATTTAGGGTCACGGTATTCTAAACCGAAGGAATAAGCCTGTTGTGGCATCCCTGGTTGTCTGTATCCTTTTAAGTAGGTTTTTCCGAAATCAGTCACTGGGAACTGATTTGTGGCGGAAGCCTGAGCATCATCGTTTACTTTCAAGTTCGGATTGTTCGAATAGATGTATTGTCCGTATGAAGCGGCAGCAGTAGCTTTGATGGTAGAAGTAATCTGATATTCTATACCCAACTCGGCACCGATGTTTTTCTTGTCGATTCCGGTAACGATTTCACTGATGAACGCATCACTGTCTCCGGTTGAATCATTTCCATCGCTGTCTGAAATTCCTTCACCGTAGTAAAAAGAGATTTCGCTTGCATTCTGGATTTTAGACATGAATCCTGTTAAACGGGCTTTTACTTTTGGCGTTCTTAACACATAACTTGCATCGGCACTGAAAATTCTTTCGCTGTCCAAATCCGGAGTAATGTTGTTGTTGATTCTCGCGTTAGCAAACGTGTTACGCATGTTTGGCGCTTTAGTCATGTACACTCCGTTGAAAGTCAACAAGTGATTTCCGGTAATTTTGTAGGTTAAACCTCCTTTGAAACCAAAGTTTTCGAAAACCATTTTTGCGCTTTCCCCATAAGAGTTGTTCGCATAAATTCCGTTGCGGTATAAACCTTCTCTTTGGTATTGAGAACGCGAGAACGATTGTGCCAAATAGAAGTCTGCTTTTTTGTAGTTGAATTTGAATTGTGTAAATCCATCAAAAACAATGGCATTCAAATTATAGTTGTATCCGTAAGTATCGCCCACGCCAACTTGTCTGTTTGGATTGTTTAAGTCAGATTGCGAAGCATTTCCGTCATAGAAAGGATCGATGTCGTTAAAGAATTTACCACCCATCAAGTCCAATAAGTTTTGGAAGTTGTGGGATTTTAATTTTTTAAACGTTGCTCCTGCATTAAGATTGATGTTGTCTGTCAATTCAGAAGTCAAGATGGAATTGGCAGTAATTTGTTTGTCGTCCGTACGGTCTTCGTAAAGAACGTAAGCACTATTTCCGGAAGCGGTAGCTTGGTTGGCCGCATACATGGCAGTCCAGTCAATCTGACTGTGGCTTAAGAAATAATCTCTCGCGTCTGCAGCTCCGGCATAATCCGGTTGCCAAACGTTACCATTGTGGTAATTTAAATAATAACTTGGTAAGTTTCTGTAGTAAGTAGGGTCAGGATTGTTTGCCAATTGGTAATCCAATCTTGAGTTTCCTACAGAACCTGACTGATAGGCAACATTCGTATTCAAGGTGTTTTTAGTGTTGATTTTCCAGTAATGGCTCAACATCATGATTGGCTCCTGAATATCTTTGTCTCTTGAGTTTCTTTTCTTTCCGTCTTGCCATCCCCAATACGAGTTGTATTTAATTCCCATTAGGTCGTTAACTTCTTTGGTGTTAGGGGAAGTTTTTCCACGGCTGTTTTCAGCGTAGATAGACGTAAAGTTCAAACTGTGTTTGTCGTTGAATTTCTTTTCAACACTTGCAAAAAGTGAGTTTGCGCTGTAGTCGGTTCCTTCGAAGTAACCTTCTTCTGCCCATCTTCTGGAAGCAGAAACTACGAATGCCCATCCTTTTTTATTCATACCGGAAGCATGGGTTCCCATAGCTCTCCAGCTGTAATTTGTATTGGTTCCTGAGAAAGAAACTCTGTTTCCAGGTCTGTAAAATGAAGCTCTGGTATTGATTTGTTGTGTTCCTAAAATCCCTCCGAAAGTGTAATCGGATGGTGTAGATCCCATAGTGAATTCCTGATTACGGGTTGCATCATTCAATCCACCCCAGTTGCTCCACTGTGGTCTTCCGTCATACAGTTTGTTCATAACGATACCGTTAATCATTGTAGTACCGTATTCGTTGTCTAAACCTCTGATTCTGAAACGGGACTGGCCCCAGTTAAATGCGGCAGCCTGTTGGTACGTGTCACGGGAAGCCTGTAAAAGCCCCGAAGTACTTTCCGAACCGCTGTTGTCGTCACCCAAATCGTTTTCGGTGATGGTTACCAACGATAACTGCTGCTCTGAAGTAATGTCTTCTTCCAAAACAACAACTCCAAGATCAAGCGTTTCTCCTTTTTTAATTTCAATTGCAAAAGTTTGCGAAGTATAACCGCTGCTGCTGATTTGCAGTGATTGATTACCTCCGGGTAGGGCAGCAAAAGCAAATTCTCCCAATGCATTGGTTAATGCCGATTGGTTCGTGCTTTCAATGGTTGCTACAACATTTCGTAATGGTTTCTGAGTTTTTGAATCCACAACTTTACCTTTCAGGGAAGGATTTTGTTGTGCCCAGGCAAAAACGACTTGCATTACAAGTAAAGTACAAATTACAAGTTTTTTCATAAATAAAATTAAAGTTAATCCTCTGTTTATTAAAGAATAAGAGACAAAGGGGCGCAAATTTACATGATTTAAAACAACAAACAATGCTCTGACCTCATATTTTTACAAAACTTAATCATAACTTAAACATAAAATTGTACGAACGGAGAAAATTTAATATGCTCTTAAAAATTAATTCGCTGAAAATCAAATATATAAAAATTTTTTAAATTCGAATTCTCTCACGGTTTTTCTGATAAGAATTTATTAACTAAATAAAAGTAAACATTTTAGCATTATTATTTTACATTTGTTGCCCCAAATCAAAAATGGGTTGTTTTTTTCCATTTTGGTCTGGTATTTGTGTAATTGAAATCTAACATGCCCTCAATGGCTGTTAAACCTAAACTGGATTAGTAATAAAAAGGATAATTTTACTTATGAAAAATAGAATCGTAATTTTATTTGTATTGTTTTTTTCAATGACGTCACTAATGGCGCAGCAGAAAAAATTCGCTGTGCATACCGTAGCGTTTTACAATTTTGAAAACCTGTTTGATACCATCAACGGTCCTAACTTTGACGAAGAGTGGCTTCCGGATGGTGCGCAAAACTGGACCGGCAAGAAGTACAAGAAGAAACTCGACAATTTAAGCCGTGTTTTGGCCGAATTGGGTACCAGCGACGTGCAAAAAGAATCCCCTGTTTTAATCGGCGGGTGTGAGATCGAAAACCGCGGGGTGTTGGAAGATCTAGTGAAACATCCTAACTTAGTTAACAAAGGATACGGAATTATTCATTTCGATTCTCCGGACAAGCGTGGTATCGACGTGGCTTTGTTGTATAAGAAAAAACATTTTCAGCCGTTGAGCTACAAAAACATTCCCCTGATTATTTATGAAGGAGTGGGGGATAAAAAAGATAAAAAAGAAACCGACGAAGACAAAGAAGAAAACGTAAATCTGGATAAGGTTACAAAACGTATTTACACCCGTGACCAATTATTGGTTACCGGATTGTTAGACGGTGAAGAAGTTAATATTATCGTAAACCACTGGCCATCGCGTTCCGGAGGTGAAAAGAAAAGTAGCCCGAACCGTGAAGCGGCAGGAAGATTGAACCGAAAAATCATCGATTCATTATACGCCATTAACCCTAATGCGAAAATCATTTCCATGGGAGATTTGAACGACGGCAGTTTCAACAAAAGTGTTAAAGAAGGTGTTGGAGCTAAAGGGAAAAAAGAAGAGGTGAAGCCTTTAGGAATCTACAACCCAATGCAGAAAATGGCCGAAGAAGGAATCGGAACACTGGCGTACAGAGATGCTTGGGATTTGTTCGATATTATCATGGTGTCGGAACCGTTAATCCGCAACGATTACTCCTCTTGGAGATATTGGAAAGCGGGCGTGTATAACAAACCGTTCTTAGTTCAGAAATCCGGACAGTACAAAGGCTATCCGTTGCGAAATTCGAATGGCGAAGTCGGTTTCAGTGACCACTTCCCGGTATACATTTATCTGATAAAAGAAGGAAAATAAAAATAATAAGGTCGACGAAAGTCGGCCTTTTTTATTTTCGTAAATTAGCAAGGCAAAAAATAACATTATGGCTGTGCAAAAACCATTCAACCTCAATCAGTGGATTGACGAAAACCGTCATCTGCTGAAACCGCCGGTGGGCAATAAAAATGTATATGTGGACTCCGAAGATTATATCGTCATGATAGTCGCCGGACCCAATGCCCGGAAAGATTACCATTACAACGAAACCGAAGAGTTGTTTTACCAACTGGAAGGTACTATTAAAGTGGTTATTCAGGAAAACGGTGAGCGTAAAGAAATGGAAATGAAAGCCGGAGACATGTACCTGCATCCCGCGCGTGTTCCGCATTCGCCGGTGCGAAGCGAAGGTTCGATTGGTTTGGTCATCGAGCGAAAAAGAGCTGGGAAAGGATATACCGACGGCCTGCTTTGGCATTGCGACAACTGCAATCATAAATTGTACGAAGTGTATTTTGAACTGCACGACATCGAAAAGGATTTTCTGCCGCATTTCCAGCACTTTTACAATTCGCCGGACTTGCGTACCTGTTCCCAATGCGGCACCGTAATGGACACCGATCCGCGATTTGTGGCAAAATAGGCGTATTGTACTTTTTAAATCGTAAACGTCTAATTTTCTTTATGTTAGATTTAACTATTGAAGCTGTTATGGATTTAACAAAAAACAGTAACTTTGCAAAAATTTTAAAAACAGACTTAAACTAAAATAATGGCAACAACAGCAGTAGACCAATTTGGTATTCAGGAAGCCTTACAACAATTAGGCTTAAAAGAAATAAATGAAGGAACTTCTACAGGTTCCAACTGGTTTTCCAATGGAAAAATTATCGAGTCGTATTCACCGGCTACAGGCGAATTGATCGGAAAAGTAAAATCTTCTACAAAAGAAGATTACGAAACCGCGATGAGCGCTGCAGAAGAAGCCTTCAAAACATGGCGTTTGGTTCCGGCTCCAAAACGTGGCGAAATCGTTCGTCAAATGGGTGAGGAACTTAGAAAACATAAAGAAGCGCTTGGTAAATTGGTTTCCTTTGAAATGGGTAAATCGTACCAAGAAGGTTTAGGAGAAGTGCAGGAAATGATCGACATCTGTGATTTCGCAGTAGGTCTTTCCCGTCAGTTACACGGTTTAACCATGCACTCAGAGCGTCCAATGCACAGAATGTACGAGCAATGGCATCCGTTCGGAGTAGTGGGAATCATCTCTGCATTCAACTTCCCGGTAGCGGTTTGGTCATGGAACTCAATGTTGGCTTGGATTTGTGGAGACGTTTGTATCTGGAAACCAAGTTCAAAAACACCTTTGTGTGGGGTTGCGTGTCAAAACATCATCCAAACGGTATTGGAAAGAAATAATCTTCCGGAAGGAATCAGCTGTTTAGTAGTGGGTAACGAATCAGGAGATTTAATCAATAACGACAAACGTATTCCATTGGTATCGTTTACAGGTTCTACGCGAATCGGTCGTCACGTATCACAAGTGGTAGCTTCCCGTTTCGGAAACACTATCCTTGAGTTGGGTGGAAACAACGCCATCATCGTTTCAGAACATTCCGATCTTTCCATGGTATTGGTAGGAGCAGTGTTCGGAGCGGTAGGAACGGCTGGACAACGTTGTACGTCTACGCGTCGTTTAATCGTTCACGAAAGTGTGTACGACAAAACCTTAGAAGTGTTGAAAGGCGCATACGGACAGTTGAAAATCGGAAATCCATTAGACGAAACCAACCACGTTGGACCGCTAATCGATAAAGGAGCCGTTCAGGATTACTTAAACGCTATTGCAAAAGCGAAAGAAGAAGGCGGAAGAGTGATCGTTGAAGGCGGTGTTTTAGAAGGAGAAGGTTACGAAAGCGGTTGTTACGTGAAACCATGTATCATCGAAGCGAAAAACGAATTCGAAATCGTACAACACGAAACATTTGCTCCAGTATTATACGTGATGAAATACAGCACAATCGAAGAAGCAATTGCATTGCAAAATGGTGTGCCTCAAGGATTATCTTCGTCAATTTTCACGAACAACATGAGAGAAATGGAATTGTTCCTTTCTGCTGCAGGTTCGGATTGTGGTATCGCTAACGTAAACATCGGAACTTCCGGTGCGGAAATCGGTGGTGCTTTTGGTGGTGAAAAAGAAACCGGTGGTGGTCGTGAGTCAGGATCCGATGCTTGGAAAGCCTACATGAGAAGACAAACCAATACGATTAACTACGGAACGGCTTTACCGTTGGCGCAGGGAATCAAGTTTGATTTTTAATCAGGTTTAAAACCATTTAAGCCAATATAAGTTACTAGGCTTACTTTACTTATAAATAAAGGGTTCAGAATTTCTGAACCCTTTATTGTTTTAAAAAAGTTGCAAAAAAAGCGTTCCATTTAGGAACGCTCAACTTTTATGACTTATATGGTAAAATTAATTTACTTCGTCTTCTTCACATACTGCGTTAAAATCACAATATGTTGTCCTTCGACTCTTCCTTCAATCTGTTCGGCATTGTCCCAAACCAATTTAATGTTGTGTACTGCTGCACCACGTTTTGCAGTGAAATTAGCGCCTTTCACGTCCAAATCTTTAATCAGCACTACAGAATCCCCATCCAATAAAATATTGCCGTTAGAATCCTTGTGCACGATTTTACCTTCGTCGTCGTCGCCTTCACCTGTCGCTTTTGCCCATTCTAAGGCTTCTTCGTCCAAGTACATCATTTCCAGTAAATCGTTCTTTTTCAAACGGGTCAGCATACGCCAGGAAACAATCTGTACCGGTAAATGCTCGCTCCACATGCTGTCGGAAAGACAGTGCCAATGGTTCGGATCGGTCGTTTCCGGGTTTTCAATCTGATCTACGCAGGTTTTACAGGCTAAAATACTGTCGTTTAAGGTGTCTTTCGAATCCGGCGGAATATTGTATACCACTAAATCGTGCGGGTTGCCACACAATTCGCATTTGGAATCACTTCGATCTTTTAGTTTTTTTTCAATTACGCTCATAATAATGTGTTTGGTGTTTATAAAAAATTATTGTGTTTTGGTGTTTATTTAAAATCGGTAACCCAAGCTCAATCCGGCGTTTAGTTCCACCGCCCAGAAACGGTCGTTCACGTCTTCACTGAAATTACGGTTGATGTTGGCATAAGGAGCGAATGCAAAATGATCGTTCCATACCCATTTGTAGCCCATGCCCACGCCTAAAATAAAGCTGTCCAGGTCGGTTTTCTTGATATAGTCCAGTTGGGTTACTTCGTCGGTCTTTTTTTCTTCGAAATCACCAAAGCGGTATTTCAGCATGGGTGAAATATAATACCCGCTGCTGTTCGCGCTGAAATAAAAATTGGCGTTCACAGCCACACTGTTGGTGTTGAATTTGTATCCGTCTTTTTTCAGTTCCGGCCAATACGAGTAGCGATCGTTAATAAAAATTTCGCCTCCGATGGAAAATCCGTCTTCGATGAAATGCTCATACCCCACTTCAACCGACTGAATTACAAGGGTGTTGAAGAAATTCATCTTTACCTCATTTTTCTTCTGTGCGTGAACCGAAAACAGTCCGATAAACAACATTCCGAACAGTAAGCATTTATTTTTCATGGCTTCAAATTTTTGGTAAAGATACGGATTAGTTGCGACCCCGCTCCTCCGGATACAATTCCGGCAACGGTTTACTTTGCCAGAACTCTTTGGTATCCACATCCATAATGGTCAATCGGCCTTTGAATGCGGCACCGGTGTCGACATTCCAAACATTGGCACGGTTTACCGGAACCGAATACCCAATGCGGGTTACAGGAGTGTGTCCGATAAAAATTTCGTCGTACAGCGCCATGCGTTTCGGATAGAACAAATCCTTTCGGGATAAAGTTTTGTCCATGGACAATGCGGCTTCCCATAAAGTACGGTCCCAACAGAACATCCCTTTAAAATATTCGTATTCCACGCCTTTCAGGTTGGTAAATCCGGCGTGTACAAACAAACGGTTCTGTTCGTCCAGATGGTAATCGTTCAATCGCGATAAGAATTCGATGTGCAGCGCGATTTTGTCGGCCTCAATATTCTGATACACCTCTACGGTCGACTGTCCGCCGTGCAAGCGCCATTCGTCGTTGTCTTCACCGTCGGATAACCATCGCAGCACCATTTCCTCATGATTCCCGCGAATAAAAAGACAATTGTGGGTTTTGTCCAATTCAATCAAATGATCAATAACGTAAGGCGTGTCGTTCCAGCCGTCTACAAAATCCCCTAAAAAAATGAGTTTGTCGTTCGGAGTCACTTTGGCACGGTCCAAAACCTGCACTAAGGCTTTCAGCCCGCCATGTATGTCCCCGATTACTAAGGTTCTGCTCATGAGTTGCACTTAAATTTAGTCAAATGTCCAAAAAACAATTGGGATTATCAAACCTATCGGAAACGAATTCCGGAATTAACATTTTTTGATAAAAACCCGCAAGAGAACAATTGGCCGGGAAGATAGTTTTGCCCTGAATCTAAACCAGTTCAACTAACTAAACCCACCACAAAAAATGAAAACACCAATTACTTTATTTGCAATTTGTTTTGTACTTGTTTTGCTAGCATCCTGTTCCAGCGACGATTTGGAAAACCCACAAAAACCTTTGCCCACATATGGTATCGAAAATGATTGTACCGATGCGATGCTGCAGCGGGATTCGATTTCTAAGGATGAGGATATTGACCCGCCAACTATGCCACCAATTAAGAAATAATAAATATTTTTGTTGTTGAATTATGTTTAACGAATTCAGCCTCTCAATTATAAATATTTTGAAAAAAATAACGATTTTCTTTTTTATTCTTTTAAGTCTTAACGGATGTAATAAAAGGACCGAGACATCTTTAACTAAATTAGAAAAGACAAAAATTGATTCTCTATTAGAGAAAACTAATGATTTTAAATTATCAAATAAGGATAGGCTTAAAAGCCTTGAAATACTTTATTCTTTACTAAAAGAAAAAGAAGATTCAGTTTCTATTGATTATTTATTCAAAGTTGCTGATGGTTTTTATAATGCTAATGATTATGAAAAGTATGTTGATATTTCTAAGAACATTTACCAACGTTCATTAATAAAGAGAGATTCTTTAATTATAGCAAAATCATTAAATAATATTGCAGACTTTTATTTTTATAAATTTAAAAATGACAGTGCATATACTTACTATGTAAAAGTTGAAAAAATTTACAAAAAAATTGGAAAAAAGGATATAGACAATAGGATAGCTTATAACAAAGCGAATATTCTTTTGTATGAAAAGAATTTTTCTCAAGCCGAAACTAATATCATTAATGTTTTAAGAAAAGCTAATGTTGATAAAGATTACCATTTGATTTATGATTGTTATGTAACATTAGGTAAAACATCGAGAGGGATGAATAATAATTCAACTGCAATCGAGTATTATGAGAAAGCTTATGCTGAAACAGAAAAATTAAAAGATTATCCGCAATATGATTTATTAAAAGCTCAAGCTTTAAATTATATTGCCATTGTTTTACAAAAAAAAGGACTTTATCAACAGGCATTTGAAAAAGCAGAAGATGCTCTAAGGTTGAGTGACTTTAAAAAAGAACAGCCTTTATTCTATTGTTATCTAATCAATACTTTAGCCTATTCCAAATTCAAATTAGGCGATCCAAAGTGCCTGTCGTTATTCGAAGAAACTTTGAAAATTGGCGACAGCCTGCAGAGTATCCCTATTCAGCTTACTTCTAAATTATATTTGTCGGAATATTACTTGTCCAAAAAAGATTCTTTACAGGCAAAACGTTATTCGGATGAGGTAAAACAATTAGCCCACACAAACAAAGTCTTCGAAGACGAACTGAAGGCCTTGGAATTACTGGCGAAAATTGATCCGGCGAAGAGTTCTGATTACAACCAGCGTTATATTACGCTCAACGACAGTCTGCAAAACGTGGAACGTGCCACCCGAAATAAATTCGCCCGGATCGAATTTGAAACCGACGAAATTACCAACCAGAAAAATCTGGCCGAAGCGGAAAAAGAGAAAATCTCGGCGCAACGCTGGATGATTCTTGGTTTTAGTTTGTTTTTTATCGTTTCGCTTCTGTTGTTGTACGTTTCCCGTTTGCAGCGTTCCAAAAACAGGGAGTTGCAATACCTTCAGAAACAACAGAAAGCCAATGAGGAAATCTACCGCTTGATGTTGGACCAACAGCAAAAAATTGAAGAAGGGAAGCAAATCGAAAAACGTCGCATTTCCAAGGAATTACACGACGGGATTATGGGCAAGCTCACCGCCATTCGGTTGAACCTTTTTGTTTTGAGCAAAAGAACCGATCCCGAAACCATTGCGCGATGTTTGGAACATGTAGACGAAATTCAGAACATCGAAAAAGAAATCCGCAAAATATCCCACGACCTGAACCAAAACCTCTTTACTGACGTGTCCGATTTTACGTTGATGGTCAATAATTTGGTCGACAATATTAAGGAGCATTCCGATATTCATTTTAAAATCATTGTCGATGAGAAAATCGACTGGAATATCGTAAACAGTATTGTAAAAATGCAGGTGTACCGCATACTTCAGGAAGCATTACTCAACGTCGAAAAATACGCCCAAGCCAAAAATGTCGTAATCAGCATGCTTGAAAAAGAAGAAAAGCTGAGTGTAACGATAACTGATGACGGTATCGGGTTCGATGTCAATTCCGGGAAAGGTGGTATCGGACATAAAAACATGCGCGAACGGGCTGCCGAAATTAATGGGGAATTTTCAATTTCTTCAATTGTAGGAAAAGGAACAAAAATTAATTTGATAATTCCAACATAGTTTTATACTTTCACGCGAAAATATAACACGAAAATGCCTGTTAAAATTCTTTTTGTAGACGATCATCCGTCCCAGATTCTGGGTTACAAAACCATCTTAGCCTACAATGACCGAAATCTTGCCATTGAAACAACCGAATGTTACAATTGTAAAGACGCTTTTTCTTTACTTAATGATACGGTAAATCCACCGGATTTCGACCTTGTTTTTTTAGACCGTAGCATGCCGGCCCATGAAGAAGAAGGGATTTTTTCCGGAGAAGATCTGGCCGTTTTATGGCGAAAAAAATTTCCGGAAACTAAAATTGTCATTCTCACTTCGCATGCCGAATCGTTTATCATTTATGATATCGTGAAGAAAGTCCATCCGGCAGGATTGCTGATTAAAAGTGATTTCAGCGGGGATGAATTGCTGCGGGCTTTTGATTTGATTATGGATGGAGAAACCTATCACAGCGAAACCGTCCGCAAAGCCATTAAAGAATTGCTTTCCCGAGAGGATTATCTGGACAGTATCAACCGGCAAATCATCATGCTCATTTCCCAAGGCTTTAAAACCAAAACCATAGCGGGGGAAATCAACCTCACGGAAAGTGCTGTGGAAAAACGAAAAGCCAAGATAAAGGACTATTTCTGTATCGATAAAGGTAACGATGAAGACATTATCCGGGAAGCCAAAAAATTAGGATTCATCTGACTTTAACATTAATTGCGGAAAAACCACAACACCGTCTTTTTTCATGAGAGTACTTTTACCACATCAAATTACTGCAGAAAAATTTGAAGTTTAAAAAGTAAAAAAATCAAGAATTATTAAAATTAAAAAATCATGAAAAAATTATTATTTGGGTTTGTTGCTGTTATTGCTTTTGGATTAAATGTTAATGCTAAAGAAGTTCTTTCAACTGAAAAAGTATCAATTAAAGAAGAAGTTGTTTCTTCAAAATCTGATTCTGATGATTTGTTGAAAATCAAAGTTATAATTGATTTTGGGAGAAAATCAAAAGATTGTACAGGTTTCGGAATATGCTCAATTACTCTTGAATCAGATATTCCTTTAGACCAGATTTCTTTTAGAGGTGAGGCTAATACTAATGGAAATTTACAATTAGAGGTTACTAAACTTGGAATGGAGTCAATAACTAAAACTTTTGGAAGCAAAACAATCATTTTGGAAGAAGATTTTACAGTTTCAAGTGAAGTTTGTAAACAAATGGGATTAAAAGAAGGCTATACAGTTAAATCAGGAAAGTATAATGTGATTACAGATCGTTCTGGTGTGAATTATGTTATTTTGTAAATAACTATTTTAAATATAGCAAGTGAAACTTCACTTGCTATATTTATTTAAAACGAATAGAAGATGAAAAATGGATTGTTTATTTTTTTAGTATTATTGGTTAGCTGTAAATCAACGTTAAAAACCATTAAAGGAATCAAAGACCCAAAAATAGAGACCTACAGCGCTACCAAAAAGTATCTGTATAAAAAAGATATGGATACGGCAAGAGTTGTATACTTTAAAGACTTTAATTCTTTTGCCCTGGCTTCTAAAAAGAAATTACTGCAGGTTCCCAACGCTCTTTTTTTTGATAAAAACGGAAATTTTGTCGATTACAGAAAAACAACTTCGGATTGCAATGCTAAAGTGGATGGTTTTATTCAGGATTTAAATTCTTTTGCTCATGCAAAAAAAGATAGCACCAAAACAATAACCGATTTGAAAGTGCTCTTAGTAGGTTCCAATAAAAATTTACTGATGGAGAAAAAAGCAGACATCACGGTTTTTATTACCTGGGCAAAGTTTGCAGGAGCGCTAAACAAAGAAAAAGCTTTCGATTGGGTTAAATTGTTGGAAGCGGCCAAACAAAAAGGCATCAACGTAAATTACTATCTCTTAAACTGCGATTTCCAGGAAAGCTGGAACCTTACAAAGGAACAAAAAGAAGCGCTGGGCGTTAATTAAAAATTCAAATGAAAAACAACTACTTTTTGGCAGCCGTCGTGTTGCCCGTCTTGTCTTTTGCCCAAACCGAAACCAAAACCCTCGAGTTGGACATCCGCGGCAGAAGCTGTATCGGAGGATTGGGCGTCTGCTCAGTAATATCTCCGGAACTTAATAAAACCAGTATGAAAAATTTTAACATAACGAAACAATCGCCCAATACTCTTGAACTTCAAATAGAAACTGACAAGCTTTCTGTGGAAGAGCAAAAGCTGTTTTTCGGAAAAGAATATTCAAAAATCACCCCAAATGAAGTTCTGGAATTCATTCAGGATGAGGATTTTATTTTTGATACCGATACCTTGCTTTATCTGGGATTTGATATCAAATACCGCTTGCTCAAAAAAGGCAAGTATCCGATTGAGTTCATAAAAGATAAAGTTGCTGTAACCCTTACTTTATCTGAAGGTTAAATACAAAAAAATGCTGCCGTCCGCATGAAAAAAATCCAATGTCAATTCGTTTTTCTGCTGTTTTTTCTGATTCATCAAATGCAGGCGAATGTTGTTTACGATGCTAAAAAAGAACCGAATGAAATTGTTGCCGAAATGACAACTGCCATTCGACGTGTCCAAAAAGAACACCATAACAAAAACGAACTACTGAACCGTCAGTTAACAGTTCTGAACAATCGGTTAGCGGCAGAATCCAATCGGGATCGGAAAATTGATTTTCTGATTCAAAAAGACGAAATCAAAGAACAGATGCGGTTACTGCAGCTGGAAACCAATAGCGAAATATCCAAAATCCGTTATCTGAAAGGATTACAGGTCATCAAAACCTTATACGAAAAAGTACTGAGCTTGGACCATCATTTCGCTTCGGTACGGACGCTCAATGAAATCAATAAAATATCAAACCCCAATCAGTACCCCGAATACAGCAAGTTAAAAGAAGTAGTAAACGCCAAAAAAGATAAGAAAACAAGCCTGGATTTAACTTCTGTATTGGGTACTAATACCATTGTTTCGGTAGTGCAAACGTTTACCAACATGATTGCGTCAAGTCTTACCAAAGAGGAAAAGGAAAAAGAACTGGCCAATGTGGACTGTATCCTCGATTTTACGCTGCGGATGCAAAACGATTTGAATACGATTTACTTCGAAACCGCTTTTCTGCAAACCAGCAACGAAAAAATCAAACAGGAAATCGAATTGCTTTTTAAAGATTATACCAAACCGATTGGTTATGTTGCTACGCTGGAAAATTGCCGAACCAATGACGATTGGGAAACCATCACCCAAAAAATGGAAGACTATCTCACAAAGATGAAAACCACTACGGGAACCTCGCAATACAAAATGCAGGTGAATATGGAATTCCCCATCGATCGTCTGCTGCAATTCATTACCCAGTATAATAATTTCATCGATCAGGGCGGGAAATTCTACGAGAAATTCAAAATCATTCTCAACAGCTATGAAAACGCCAAACAATGCGAAACCAAACTGCCGCTCGAATACAAAAAACTAAAAGCCGATATCGATGTGGCGATTAACAAATTCAACGTGGCCTACAAACCGGTGGAGGTCAACGGCACCAAAATGAAAGAAATCCTATACGGTCTCAACGAATTCGATTAAATGATACAATTAGTCATCACTTTTATTATCTATACGCTAAACCTGTTGCTGCGTTGTTTTGCCGTTTAGTTGTATTTCACTTTTCGCAAAATACGCATCACTTCCTTAAACGACACATAAACCGAGGAATGCTCGCGTGCCTTTAAAAACGGTTTCGCGTCAATCAGTTTCTGCTTGGCCTCCTCAAAGCCGTTCAGGTAACAAATCATCAGCGTCGAAGGCAGGTTTTCCAAATCTTTTTCTTCCCGTGCCGATAAAAGCAACCCTTTTTGCAGCTTCGCGATAAGCGTTAAATTCGAATTGTAGATGTGATAGAGCATTTTCCGGTTGTATTCCGGCGGTTCAAACAACATTTCCGTGTCCATTTTGTAATACCCGTTCTCATAAAAATGAAGCGTCACTTTTTCCAGCGGATAATAACTCGTCTTGTCGTTCAGTCCCAACGGAACATACTCGGTAATCGTGAAATTGTTGTCGGTATACTCCACCGTAACTTCATCTAAGGCCGAGTAAAACAGTTTCACCTGTTCGTTAATCAACTCGATGTCCACTCGGGAAAAGAAGGTTTTATCGCGCACCCTCTTCTTGTTTCCCGCCCAGCACACCACAAACAGTTCCTTAAACACCTTGTACTTCGGGTTCATGTCCTTGTGGCGGTTGTTCATAAAATCAATCACCGCTTCCAACGTATGGGCAATGCTGTTGCGCGAATTGTTTTCAATGCTGATGACTGTTTCCGTATTCAGGTTTTTAGCCTTAATCGACATCGGAATCTCGTCGGTCGTTTCCACCGGAATGGTGTTGCTGCCCCGACGCACAAAAACGCTTTTCGCGACAATCGTGTGAATCCCTTTTTTAAACGACGAAATTTTGTTGTTCGGTTTAATGGTTACCAGTCCCACCACCTTGTCTTTGGGTAAACTCGGGAAGGGAACGTTTTCGTATTGGATTTTAGGCGGATGCTCCAAAAAAGCATTCACCAGATTCTGAATCCGGCTGTCGTCAAAAAAATCATCCCCCACAATTTCATTGTCCTGATCTTCCACCCCCACCACGATATACGAATTGTTCATCGGATTCGAATTCGAAAGCGCACAAATGTGTTTCAAGAACTTCGCTTTGCCTTCTTTGGTATGCAAGTTAAGCTGTCGTTTCTTGTCATAAAAACTGCTTTCATCATTGTGAGCCAGCAGGTTTTTAATAAGAAGACGCTTGTTGATCATCGCGAAAAAGGGTTAAATCTTAAACTATAAAATTTTTATAAAGTTCGTTAATTTTTGTTAACGTTTGTAAGATGCGCTTTAAAGGGAACGTTATGAAAGTACTAATTTTAAAACAGATTCTCATGAAAAATTTAAAAAAGTATTTAATGCTTCTTTTGATTATCGCCTCGTTCTCTACCTTCCTGATAAGCTGTAATGATGAGGATGATACTAATACGCAAGGCACTTCCAAAGTAACGGTGCGTATGACAGATGCTCCGGGCGATTATGATGAGGTGAATGTTGAGGTTTTGGATGTGATGATTAAAAACAATTCCGATGCATCAGAAGACGGATGGGTAAGCATCGGAAATATCCAGCCCGGCATTTATAACCTGTTGGATTTAACAGGAGGAATTAATGTTTTATTAGCGGATAACGAAGTGCCGTCCGGTTATCTGGGACAGCTTCGTTTGGTTTTAGGCGATGAAAATACCGTAGTAAAAGACGGCGTAACCTATGCTTTAAATACCCCAAGCGCCCAACAATCCGGATTGAAATTACAGATCAATCAAACCCTGCAGGCGGGAGCTACCTATAATTTCCTTTTGGATTTCGACGTAGAACATTCCGTAGTGGTCGAGGCCGGCGGATCCGGGAATTACAACCTGCATCCGGTAATCCGAGTGACTACAGCAGCCACTTCAGGCGCTATTAAAGGAACAGTTTTGCCAATTACAGTGCAAACCTTAGCGTCGGTTGAGGTAAACGGAACGGTGGTTTCGGCCTATACCAACGAGCAAGGCGTGTTTCAGTTAAGCGGAATTCCCTCCGGAACGTATACCGTAACCTTAACTCCGGATGTTGCTTCGGGACTGGCAGTTTTAACCGTGGATAATGTGGTGGTGGTTAACGGAGAAGTAACCAATATGGGAAGTCTCAACCTGCCATAAGTTAAAAAGAAATAAAAATTTTATTAAAAGACAGCTAAAACCAAGGCTGTCTTTTGTTTTTTAACCAATTATTAACAACTAAAGACTAAATTAATTATCAATTTGCATTGTTAAAATATCTTATTAATTTCACGGCTCAAAAAAACACACAAATGGACGATACAACAACTACTCTGGACATTAGAGCAATTAATGAAAAAATAGAGAGAGAAAGTGCTTTTATTGACCTTCTGACCATGGAGATGAACAAGACAATTGTAGGTCAGAAAACGATGATTGAACGTTTACTTATCGGGCTTTTGGCTCAGGGGCATATTTTGTTGGAAGGGGTACCCGGATTGGCAAAAACTTTAGCCATCAATACCTTGTCACAAGCGGTACACGGCTCTTTCAGCAGAATTCAGTTTACCCCCGATTTGCTTCCTGCCGACGTAGTGGGAACCATGATTTACAATATGAAAGTGAACGACTTTTCGATTAAGAAGGGTCCAATCTTCGCCAATTTCGTCCTTGCTGACGAGATCAACCGTGCGCCTGCCAAAGTACAATCCGCTTTGCTGGAAGCGATGCAGGAAAAACAAGTTACCATTGGCGACGAGACCTTCAAATTAGACAAACCGTTCTTGGTTATGGCGACGCAAAACCCGGTGGAGCAGGAAGGAACCTATCCGTTACCGGAAGCACAGGTCGACCGTTTCATGCTGAAAGTGGTAATCGACTACCCTAAAATGGAAGACGAGCGCATGGTCATCCGTCAAAACTTAAACGGAGGATTCGAAAAAATCAATCAGGTCGTTTCTTTAGACCAGATTTTACGCGCCCAACAAGCCGTTCGTGAAGTGTACATGGACGAGAAAATCGAAAAATATATTTTGGATATCATTTTCGCCACGCGTTACCCTGAAAAATACAAGTTGGCCGACTTAAAACCGTTAATCAGTTTCGGTGCTTCGCCTCGTGGAAGTATCAACTTGGCTTTGGCGGCGAAATGTTACGCGTTTATCAAACGTCGTGGCTATGTAATTCCGGAAGACGTTCGCGCCGTGGTACACGATGTGTTGCGTCATCGTATCGGTATTACGTATGAAGCGGAAGCAGAAAATGTAACTTCGGTAGACATCATCAACAAAATCGTTAACGAGGTTGAAGTGCCTTAATCAGTTAGCAGTAACAGTGTTCGGTTAACAGTAAAACTACTGTGGCTGAAATCTGCAATCTCTAAATCTGCAATCTGGAAAAATGGATACCAAAGAATTACTAAAAAAAGTACGGAAAATCGAAATCAAAACCCGAAGATTGAGCGATCACATCTTTTCGGGCGAATACCATACGTCGTTTAAAGGCCGTGGGATGACCTTTTCGGAAGTACGTCAATACCAGTTTGGCGACGATGTTCGTGCGATCGACTGGAACGTAACGGCGCGCTACAACGAACCGTACGTAAAAGTGTTCGAAGAAGAACGCGAACTGACCATGATGCTGATGGTGGACATTTCCGGATCGGAAAGCTTCGGAACCAAAAACCAGCTCAAAAGTGAAATCGTCACTGAAATTGCGGCAACCATGGCGTTTTCGGCTACCCAAAACAACGATAAAATCGGATTGATTTTGTTCTCCGACCAAATCGAATTGTTCATTCCGCCCAAAAAAGGAAAATCACACGTACTGCGCATCATCCGTGAATTAATCGAATTCGAGCCGAAAAGCAAGAAAACCGATTTGTCTCAGGCCCTGAAATTCCTTTCCGGCGTTCAGAAAAAGAAAGCGATTGTGTTTGTGATTTCCGATTTCATGTCGGCCGATTATGAACATACCTTAAAAATCGCCGGAAAAAAACACGATGTTACCGGCGTTCGCGTGTATGATGTGCGCGAAGAAACCCTACCCAATATCGGAATGGTGACGATGGAAGATGCCGAAACCGGTGAAATCATGGTGGTGAACACCAATTCGAAAGCGGTGCGTACGGAATACGAAAAGAACTATCAGGACAACGTGAAATATTTTAAGGAAACCTTTTCCCGTTGTGGTTCCGGAACGGTAAGTACGCGTGTTGACGAAAGTTATGTAAAAAAATTATTGGGCTATTTCAAAGCTAGAACTTAAAATGAGTAAACAACTTTACATATTTCTTTTTGTACTGATGACCTCTCTGGGTTTTGCACAGCAACCGGTGCAAACCAGTGTCGATTCGACCAAAATTAAGATTGGCTCCCAATTCAACCTAACCTTGAAGGTAAAGGGAACCAAACAAACCCGTGTGGCTTTTCCGGAAACGAAAAGTATCGGGCAATTGGAGGTTTTGGAATCCTATCCGGTGGATACCATTAAAAAAGAAGCCACTTACGAATTCATCAAAAAATACGGATTAACCCAATTCGATTCCGGCCGTTATGTGATTCCGAGAATTCCGGTGTTAATCGGAAACCGTCAGTTTTTATCAGATTCGGCTGTGGTTGAGGTGAATAATGTCGTTGTCGATACGCTCAAACAAAAAATGTACGACATCAAACCGATTGTGGAAGTTAAAGATCCGTCTTCCAATTTCTGGTGGTATTTACTGGGAATTGTGGTTTTGGGCGGACTTGGATTTTTAGGGTATTGGTTGTATAAAAAATATAAGAACCGTCCGAATGAAGAAGAGATAATTTACGCTTCACCGATTGAAAAAGCCACTAGTCTATTACAGAATTTAGAGAAAAAATCCCTTTTGGAGCAAGGCGACGTAAAATCGTATTATTCTGAAATGACGGATATTACGCGTACTTACATCGAAGAAACGGTGCAGATTCCGGCGATGGAAAGTACCACCGACGAACTGTTGGAAGCGATGAAAAAAGCGTCGATGAAAAAGAAAATGGGCATCCGTCAGGAAACGATGGAAACGTTCGAGAAAATCCTGAAAAACGCCGATTTGGTAAAATTCGCCAAGTCCAAACCGATGGATTTTGAAATCACCGAAGACCGTAAAAACATCGAAAAAATTATCTTAACCATAGATAAGGCACTTCCGAAAGAAATCGAGGAAGACGAAACCGACTCGGATTACGCCCGACAACAGGAAGAACTCAAACGCAAAAAAATCAAAAAGCGAAATGCCACTATAGGTTTCGTAGCCGGATTTACTATTTTCTTTATCCTCGGATCGATATTCTTTAACGGAATCAACCTTTTTGGAAGTTCTACCAAAAAATTACACGAACAAGACTGGATTACCAGCGAATACGGCAATCCGGGTATTATCATTTCAACCCCTGAAGTGTTAAAACGTAAAGATGCCACCAAAGAAGTACCGAAAGCTGTAATGGCCATGGTCAAAGAAATGCAGATTTTCGAATTTGGCGGGTATTTCGACGATTATTATATTGCTGTAAGCACTTTAAAATACAAAAAAGAAACTCAAATCGATTTGGATAAGGCGCTCGAGGGCGGCTTGCAGGCGATGGAGTTGAAAGGCGCACAGGACATTATCGTAAAAACCGAAGACTTCAATACCGGCGAAGGTTTGTCCGGAAGAAAAGCCTACGGAACGATGAACATGTTGGACGGTATCACCAAAAAATCGACCAAACTGTATTACGAATTCGTCATGTTCAGTCAGGACGGTGGTTTGCAGCAGGTACTAACCATGTACAAAGAAGGAGACGAATTCGGACAGAAAATCACGGCCCGAATTTTGGAATCAGTCGAACTTAGAAAAGCAGCGCCATGATGAAAAATATCACATTCGCCAATCCGGAATTCTTTTGGCTTTTTTTGGTGCTCCCATTAGCCATCGGTTGGTATTTCTGGAAAAGAAAAGAACAATCGGCCACCTTAAAGGTAAGTTCCGTACAAGGATTTAAAACAGGACATTCTGTTTTACCAAAGTTGAAACCATTATTATTTGCCTTACGTATGTTGGCATTGGCGGCGTTAATCGTAGCATTGGCCCGACCACAATCAACAGACGTAACCAATAAATCACGAACTACCCGAGGCATCGATATCGTAATGGCGATTGACGTTTCCGGAAGTATGCTCGCTAAAGATTTGAAGCCGAATCGTATGGAAGCCCTGAAAAGAGTAGCCTCCGAATTTGTGGAGCAACGACCGAACGACCGAATCGGGTTGGTGGTGTATGCTGCGGAAGCGTATACCAAAACGCCGGTGACCAGTGATAAAGCAGTTGTTTTACAAGCACTTGACGGCGTAAAATACGACAACGTGTTACAGGACGGAACCGGAATCGGAGTGGGATTGGCCACAGCGGTGAACCGACTGAAAGACAGTAAAGCGAAAAGTAAAGTGATTATTTTGTTGACCGACGGGGTAAACAATTCCGGTTTTATCGATCCGCGCATGGCTTCGGAAATTGCGAAAGAATTCGGGATTAAAGTCTACACTATCGGAATCGGAACCAATGGTATGGCGGAATTTCCATACGCGATTGCGCCAAACGGACAATTTTTGTTCAAGATGATGAAAGTGGAAATCGATGAAAAACTGATGAAAGAAATCGCCATGATGACCGACGGGAAGTATTTCAGAGCCACAAGCAATAAAAGTCTGGAAAATATTTACAACGAAATCAACAAACTCGAAACGACCGAAGTGCAGGAGCAGCGTTTTTACAATTACGACGAAAAATACCGACTGTTCGCGTTTATTGCACTTGGCTTACTGAGTTTGGAATTGGTTTTGAGAAAAACCATATTTAGAGGCTTTATATAGGTGATTATGGAAAATTTTGAATTTGACGAACCAAAATATTTTTATTTGTTAGCAATCCTTCCGATAGTGCTGGTGCTTTTTTTGGTCAATTTGTATTGGCAACGCAAAAAGCAACGGGAATTTGGCGATTTGGAATTGCTTAGAAAACTAAGCCCTGAAAAATCAACGTTCAAACCGGTTTTGAAATTGGTAGTGGTTTTATTAGGACTGGCCGCGTTGGTTTTGGCGTTGGTGAATCCGAAAATCGGAACCAAAATGGAGACCGTGAAGCGTCAGGGTGTGGATATTGTTTTCGCAGTGGACATTTCCAAAAGTATGTTGGCCGAAGACATCGCACCCAACCGCTTGGAGAAAAGTAAACAGGTAGTTTCGCAAATTATCAACCAATTGGGTTCCGACCGAATCGGAATCGTGGGCTACGCGGGAAGTGCTTATCCGGTTTTACCGATAACGACCGATTACAGCGTCGCCAAAATGTACCTGCAAAGCATGAATACCGATATGGTTTCTTCGCAGGGAACCGCTTTGGGTGAAGCGCTGAAATTGGCAAGTTCCTATTTTGATGATCCGCAAACCAGCAAACTAATCATCATGCTTTCCGATGGGGAAGATCACGGAGAAGGGTTTGAGGAAGCGTTGGAAGAAATCAAGGATAAAAAAATAAGAGTGGTGACCATAGGTATCGGAACTGAAAAGGGCGGCCCAATTCCGTTGCGCTATAACGGGGTGATTGAAAGTTTCAAGAAAGACCAAAATGGTGAAACAGTGATTACCAAATTGTATCCGGAAACCCTGAAAACCATTGCTAAAAATGCGAATGGTGGATATGTTTTCGGAGGAAGTACCAAAGAAGTGCTCGATTTTGTGAAAAAAGCCTTAGACAATATGGAAAAAACCGATTTCGAAAGCCAGCAGATTGCCGATTTCGAGTCGCAGTTTCAATGGTTTTTAGGCATTGCTTTTTTCCTATTACTAATAGACGTTTTCTTCCTCGAAAGAAAAACCGCCTGGGTGAAGAAGTTGAATTTATTTAATGAAAAAGAATAATGAAGCAGTTACTTAAATATGGCTTGTTGCTTTTTTCGGTGGTGCTTTTTGCGCAAAAGAAAGATACAAATCTGCCACAGGGAAATGAGAAATTTGCTGAAAAACAGTACGCAGAAGCAGAAGCCGATTACCGAATTTCCCAATTTGGAAATCCGCGCCGCGCTACCGCTTCCTATAATTTAGGTAATGCGATTTACCGTCAGAACCAACCCAGCGAAGCCAAACATTCCTATTTGGAAGCGATTGAGAACGCCAAAGGGAAAAAACAAAAACATAAGGCGTTCCATAATTTGGGCAACGTACTGATGACGGAAAAAAATTATGAGGGCGCTGTGGAGGCTTATAAAAACGCCCTACGCAACAATCCTAACGACGAGGAAACGCGTTATAATTATGCATTGGCAAAACAAAAGCTAAAAGAAAATCCGCCTAAAAAAGACGATAAAGACAAGGATAAGGACAAAAATAAAGATCAGGACAAACAACAACAGCCGAAAGATAATAAGGACGATAAAAAAGACCAACAGGATAAAAATCAGGACAAGAAAGACGATCCTAAAAACCCTGATAAAAAAGAAGGAAAAGGCGATGAGGACAAACAACCTCAGAAGCCTCAACCCAGCGGTACTTCCAAACAACGCATGGAAAATTTGCTGGATGCTTTAAACAATGAAGAAAAGAAAATTCAGGATAAAGTAAAAGGCAAGGAAGTAAAAGGAAGACCCACCCGAAATGAAAAAGACTGGTAAGTTGTTAATGATGCATGTACGAATGAAAAACTATATTTTTCTCTTATTACTAACCGTTCAAGGGGTGTTTGCTCAGGTGGAATTTAAAGCTACGGTGAGTAAGAACAACATTGGAATTAACGAACGTTTGCGCGTCGATTTTACGATGAACGATGACGGTGATAATTTTGAAGCCCCGTCTTTCGAAGGCTTTAAAGTTTTCGGAGGCCCGAATCAGTCGGTCAATTATTCCTGGGTGAACGGCAGAAAATCGTTCAGCAAATCGTATTCTTTCTTTTTAGCTCCAACCAAAAAAGGAACTTTTGTCATCAAACCCGCTTCAATTGAAATCGCTGGGAAAGTGTACAAAACCAACCCGGTTAAAGTCACCGTTGGGAATGCCGTGGCACAACCGGAACCGGAAGAAGAGGAAGATCCGTTTGCCATTATTTTCGGAAACCAACGCCAACGCCAGCAACAGCAGCAACAGCAAATTCCGCCGCCGTTAAAAGGTGGAGACGGCGTGCATCTGGTAGCAGAAATATCCAATTCCAATCCGTATTTAAACGAACCCATTACTGCGGTTTACAAACTGTATGTGAGTCCGTATGTGAGTGTGAGTGATTTCCGCGAAACGGCGAGCCCGAAATACAACAATTTCTGGAGCCAGAGTATCGATGTGAAAAACTTAGCGGTACAAATGGGAAAATACAATGGTGAAGATTATCGTTATGTGGTGCTTAGAAAAACTGTTTTATACCCTCAAAAATCGGGTAAACTGCAAATAGAACCGCTCACTTTAGACATTACCATGCAGGCGCCCACCGGACGTCGTGATGTTTTTGGCCGTATGGAAATTACCAACGGCACCAAAAGGGTTTCTGCAGGCGCAAAAACAATCATTGTCAAAGCTTTGCCCGAATCTGGAAAACCCGAAAGTTTTACCGGAGCAGTAGGTAATTTCGATTTCAGGGTGAAACCTTCCAAAACCACTTTAAAGTCGGGCGAATCGATGCAAATTGTAGTGAGTGCGGCCGGAAAAGGAAACATGAAGCTGTTTACGTTACCCAAACCAATTGTGCCGAGCGCTTTGGAAATGTACGATCCGGAACACAAGGAAAATGTTACTACGCCTTTAACCGGAACACAGGGAACGATATCGGATACGTATACCATTGTACCTCAGTATAAAGGAAATTATACGATTAAGCCAATTGCGTTTTCGTATTTCGATCTGAATACCAAAACCTATAAAACCATAACCTCCGAAGAAATTCACATCAATGTGTTGGACGGACCAATGCCAACAGCAGGCGATGATACGGCTTCGGCAGCAAAACAAACCGTCACCAAGAGCGATCAGTTTGCGTTTATCAAATCCAAAACCGAATTGACTCCAGTTAAAACCGATGATTTCTTGGGTTCGACCTTGTTTTATTCCTTGTTGTTCGCACCGTTTTTAATCATTCCGATTATCGTTCTGGCGAAGAAGAAAAAAGAAGCAATCGACAGCGATGTGGCCGGAAATAAAATCCGTCAGTCGAATAAACTGGCGAAAAAATTCCTTTCGGAAGCCAGCAAGCAATTGGGCAATAAAGAACCTTTTTACGATGCGATGGAACGTGCGTTGCACAACTTCCTGAAAGCCAAACTGCACATCGAAACATCGGAAATGAGCAAAGAAAACATTCAGGAATTATTGGTGTCGAAAAAAGCACAAAACGAAACGGTTTCCGATTTTATGAAACTGATGAACAACTGCGAATTTGCCCGCTATGCACCATCTACCAGTGTGGCCATGCAACAGGATTATGATAAGGCAGTGGGTGTGATTTCTGAGTTGAGTAAGCAGATTTAATTTTTAAGAGATGAAAAAGGTATTCTATATCATTGTATTGATTTCCCAGATCTTTTACGCACAATCGGCTTTCGAGAAAGGAAACGATTTGTACAAAAAAGAAAAATACGAGGACGCAGCGGTTTTGTATGAAGGGATTGTGAAATCAGGACAACAATCGGTCGAACTGTATTTCAATTTGGGCAACACCTATTATAAATTGCATAAAGTCGCTCCGGCGGTGTACAATTATGAAAAAGCATTGTTGCTGAATCCGGATGATGCCGAAATCCAAACGAATCTGAAATTCGCCCAAAAAATGGCGATAGACGAAATAAAAGTCGTTCCTAAGGTTGGTTTTTCTAAAATGATTAATGATGCTTTAGATGTCTTTCATTACGATACCTGGGCGGGAATTGCCACGGGATTGTCGGGATTGTTTCTATTGTTTTTCATTGGTTATTATTTCGGAAGTACTTCGTTATTGAAACGTGTCTTTTTCGTGGGAATGATTATTACCATGTTTTTTATCCTGATAAGTGTCGCTTCGGCGATTACGGAACGAAACAATTATGCAAACGAACGACCGGCCATTGTTTTTGCGGAAGTAACTTCGGTGAAAAGTGAGCCCAAAACCACTGCTCCGGAAGCTTTTGTATTGCATGAAGGCGCCAAAGTATTTGTTTTGGAAAATCAGGACAAATGGCGCAAAATTCAACTAACGGACGAAACCGAAGGTTGGATCGAGAAAGACGCGATTAAAGAGTTGAAGTAGTTGGCAGCGTTCAGTGTTCCGTTGATTCGGAATTTGCTGCTGCACTTTCTTTTAAATCGGTAAACCAATCCGTCAGCACCGGCAATAAGAATTCCGAAGTTTTTAAAATAGGATTGAAGAGCAGGGAGTTCTCCTGAGTTTCTTTTGAAACGAGCATGTTGTTGACATTTACTTTCTGGAACAAACTCAGCACCACTCCTAAAAGCAAAACGGTCTTGATTAAGGCAAAAAAGCCTCCCCCCAGAGTATTCAGCCAACCCATAAAGGCAAAACCGGCAACTCCAGTTAGTATTTTCGCTAATAATTGAATGGCAACCACTACGACAATAAGGGTTAAAATAAAAGCAGTTACCTGAACGGTTTTCGGCGACCACGACACCATGCTTCCCACAGCATTACGCACCAGATAGGAGAATTTAATGGCAATGTAAATCCCGACGAAAAGCGAAATCAGCGACGCCAGTTCTACGAAAAGGCCGTTACGGATACCTTTGATTAGCCCGAATACCAAAAGTGCCGCCAATACGATATCGATAAAACCCATAGTTTGTTTTTTTGTCCGAACGGCAAATATAGAATAACTAAGGGATAAGGGAAAAGTAAAAAGTAAAAAGAGAAAGGGGAGAAGAAAAGACTTTTGTTAAGATTCCGATTCTCAGTATACAACTTAGTATCTTTGCAAATCAATTTTATGAAGAATGGCCGCATAATCCATAATTCATTAATTCATAATTTTAAAATATGTCAAGAGACGAACAATTAAAAACCCGCTGGGAAGCAGTGGTCACTATACTTTCCAACCAGTTTGCCGATGGCGAAACTCTGGATTTGGACGCCATTATTTATTTAATCGGACTACAGGAATTGGGGCAACTCAACCGAACATTCAAAAAAGACGAAAAGCTCAACCTGATGCACATCGCCATCTGTCGTTTGCTGGAGCCTTACGGGTACTATGAATTCGCTTTTTTCGACGAAGACCGTTGGCCGCATTATACCGTAAAAGAAGAGTTGCCGCCGTTAAAAGCCGGAGAACAATCGGTTTTAATGAAAGAAGCCATCGTGAATTACTTTCTGGAAAAAGAACTGATTAAATAGAGAACAGATTCCAGGTATCAGATTGCAGCAGGAAGTTTTGTTACGGAGTATTTAAGTTTCTGCCATCTAATTTCTGATTTCTGCGGTCTAACTTCCAACTTTTTCCTAAATTTGCACCCAATTATTGCATGAAGATGATAGACAAGATCAAAGAACATATTGGTGAAGCGCAGGCTTTTACCACCGACAACAAAGATGCTTTAGAGGCTTTCCGAATCAAGTTTTTAGGAAGCAAAGGCTTGTTGAAAGACCTTTTCGCCGAATTTAAGAACGTACCGAACGATCAGAAAAAAGAATTTGGTCAGGTAATCAATTTGCTGAAAACAACTGCAGAAGACAAGGTGAAAACCATTCAGGACGCGTTGGAAAGCAAAGAAGTTTCCGGTGGCATCTATGGCGATTTAACCCGTCCGGGCGAACCTTTGGTAATCGGGTCGCGTCATCCTATTTCTTTGGTGAAAAATCAAATCGTCGATATTTTCTCGAACATCGGTTTCAACGTATCCGAAGGTCCGGAAATCGAAGACGACTGGCACAATTTCACCGCCTTGAACCTTCCGGAATACCATCCGGCAAGAGATATGCAGGATACCTTCTTCATTCAAACCAATCCGGATGTGTTGTTGCGCACGCACACTTCATCGGTACAGGTACGCTATATGGAAGGCAACAAACCGCCCATCCGTACAATTTCACCGGGACGCGTGTTCCGTAACGAAGCCGTTTCGTCGCGTTCGCACTGTATTTTCCACCAGGTGGAAGGTTTGTATATTGATCAAAACGTATCGTTTGCCGATTTAAAACAAACGTTATTGTATTTTACCAAGGAAATGTTCGGAAAATCAAAAATCCGTCTGCGTCCGAGTTATTTTCCGTTCACCGAGCCAAGTGCTGAGGTAGATATTTATTGGGGTTTAAAAACCGAAACCGATTACCGTATCACCAAAGGAACCGGCTGGCTGGAAATCATGGGCTGCGGTATGGTCGATCCGAACGTTTTGAAAAACTGTGGCATTGATGCCGACAAATACAACGGATTCGCTTTCGGTATGGGAATCGAACGTATTGCAATGTTGTTGTACCAAATTGGCGATATTCGTATGTTCTACGAAAACGATGTGCGTTTCTTGGAGCAATTCAAATCCAGTATATAAGCACTATAGTCATTTCGACGAAGGAGAAATCTCATTATCAATGAGGTTTTTCTTTTTTAGGAAAATAATTTTAGTTCAAGTTCAATGCAAAAAGACATCATCATCCCAAAAGTAGAAAACGTATACGTAGCCGCCGTTCAGGAGTGGAACGACGATTTTATGGAAAATTCCTGGTATGCTTATTTGGTGAACGATAGCGATGCCAAACTGGAAATGGCCATTGTGGTTTCCAGAGCCTACGGACAAATTAACGGCGAAGACCGCAAAACAGGAACGTTCCGTCATGCTTTCAAAGAAATCGAACCCCATTCGGCCGTAAAAATCGAATTATTGGAAAATAACGTTCTGCAATTGAACAACGAGTTTCTGGTAACTTTTTTCAGTGATGATAAATTATACGATAAAAGTTATGTTTTCAGAGCCAATACCATCAACGACCGTGCGATGACCGATGTACCGGTAATGCATAAAAGAGGGGTTCTGGTAAAATAGTTTTGATGAAACACCCTGTTTTAGGGAAGTAAATCACAAAATCACTTCCGGCTGTTCCTGAAATATTTGCTACTTTAGAGAAATTTTTCAGAATAACAGCGAATGAAAAAAACAGCTTTCCTATGTATAGCGGCCTTGCTTTCGGTAAGTGCCTTTTCACAAAAAAATAATTTTGCCCAGCACGTCAATCCGTTTATCGGAACCGGCGGTCATGGGCATACGTTTCCGGGCGCAACCGTGCCTTTCGGAATGGTACAACTCTCTCCCGATACTCGTATCGACGGCAGTTGGGACGGCTGTGGGGGTTATCATTATTCGGATAACGTGATTTACGGTTTTTCACACACTCATTTAAACGGCGTAGGGGTTTCCGATTTTGGCGATATCATGCTGATGCCTACCATGGGCGAGCCGTCTTTCGATAACAAAGTCTATTCTTCACCCTTTTCACATACGAATGAAAAAGCAACCGCCGGATTTTATGCCGTGAAACTGGACAAACACAACATCGATGTTCGTTTGACGACTTCAACCCGTGCCGGTTTTCATGAATATACTTTCAATAAGAATGGTATTGCCAACATAATCCTCGATTTAAACCATCGCGACAAATTGTTGCAGGGAGAAGTCAGAATCATCGACAGTAAAACCATCGAAATTCTCCGAAGAAGCGAAGCCTGGGCCCGCGATCAATACGTTTTCGCCCGCATCGAATTCAATGTTCCGATGCAGATTACCAAATCAAAAGTCACAGGCAGTTCCTTAGCCGGCGTTTATTCCGGAACTGAAGTAGCGATTAGTTTTTCCAAAGCGGTGAAAAAAGGCGAAAAAATCTTAGTGAAAGTAGCCTTGTCACCAACAGGTTACGAAGGCGCAAAATTGAACATGAGCGAAATCAAACACTGGGATTTTGAGAAGGTTAAGAAGGACGCTGAAGCCCTTTGGAACAAAGAATTGTCTAAAATCGAAGTGACTTCAACGGATAAAGATAAACAGATCATTTTCTATACGGCGCTTTATCACACGATGATGCAACCCAATATTGCCGAAGATTTGGATGGCAAATACCGAGGCCGTGACAATCAAATTCATGTGGCCGATACGTTTGATTATTACACGGTGTTCTCGCTTTGGGATACGTTCCGTGGCGCGCATCCTTTGTATACGTTAATCGACAAGAAAAGAACCGCGGATTACATCAATACCTTCATTAAACAATACGAACAGGGCGGAAGATTACCGGTTTGGGAATTGGCGTCCAATGAAACGGATTGCATGATTGGGTACCACTCGGTTTCGGTAATCGCGGACGCAATGACCAAGGGGATTAAAGGATTCGATTACGAAAAAGCGTTTGAAGCGGCGAAACATTCGGCCATGTTGGATCACTTGGGATTGGAAGCCTACAAGAAAAACGGTTTTATTTCGATTGATGACGAACACGAAAGTGTTTCCAAAACGTTGGAATATGCC
This sequence comes from uncultured Flavobacteriaceae bacterium, assembly GCA_963812405.1. Lineage (GTDB taxonomy): Bacteria > Bacteroidota > Bacteroidia > Flavobacteriales > Flavobacteriaceae > Flavobacterium. The sequence continues at coordinate 1,078,988 of CAWEUV010000002.1, forward strand.
TACGACGACTGGTGTATCGCACAAATGGCGCAAATGCTGGATAAAAAGGAAGACTATCAGTATTTCATGAAACGTTCGCAAAGCTGGAAAAACCTTTTTGATGCCGAAACAGGATTCATGCGTCCGAAGAAAAACGGCGGTTGGGACAAGCCTTTCGACCCGAGAGAGGTGAACAATAATTTTACCGAAGGCAATTCGTGGCAGTATTCATTCTTTGTGCCACAGGACATTTCAGGAATGATTGAAGCCTATGGCGGTGCGGCTAAATTCGAAGCCAAATTGGACGAGATGTTCACAGCGCCTTCTGCCACTACCGGTCGTGAACAGGTGGATATCACCGGTTTAATCGGACAATATGCACACGGAAACGAGCCAAGCCATCACATGTCGTACCTGTACAATTACATCGGGAAATATGAAAAAACCAATGCCAAAATAAAATACATTCTGGATACTTTCTACAAAAATACCCCGGATGGTTTGATTGGTAATGAAGATTGCGGACAAATGAGCGCTTGGTATGTATTGAGTTCCATGGGGATTTACGCGGTGACTCCGGGTAATGGTTATTATACCACGACTAGGCCTTATTTCGACAAAGTAAAAGTCAAACTTGACAATAATCAATCAAAAACTATTGTAAAAGACGAACCAAGAAACCTTTTTTTAAGTTCCGATTTAAAAACGGAGTTCAATGCCATAAAAACTACGAAAGGGACACCGATTGTCACTGTTCCGGTAATAGAGGCGCCGAGCAAGACATTTAAAGAAAAAATAACCATTGCGATGCGTGCTGCCGAAGGAGATGTCATTTTTTATTCCGTGGACAATACTAAAGAACTAAAGAAATATGTGCAGCCTTTCGAAATCGATAAAACCAGCACACTATTTGCCTATGCTATGAATGGGGATGGCGTGAACAGCAATACGATTTTGGCTACTTTCTTCAAAAAACCTAACGATTACAGCATCGTCCTTAAATCGAACTATTCAGCACAATACCATGCTGGCGGACCGGAAGGATTGCTGGACGGAATTTTAGGCAACGAAAACTGGCGCAAAGGCGACTGGCAAGGTTACCAGGGGCAGGATTTTGAAGCGGTAATCGATTTGAAAAAAGAACAAAGCATTTCTCAAATTTCCGCACGATTTCTTCAGGACACGCGCGCCTGGATTCTGATGCCCACCAAAGTGGAGTATTACGTTTCCAATGATAATGTGAATTTCCAGTTGGCGGCAACGGTAAACAATACGTTGGACGCAAAAGAGTACGATATTAAAATTATCGCTTTCGATGGGAAAATCAATGAAAGAACAGCACGTTATGTGAAAGTGAAAGCCTATAACTTCGGAAAGTTGCCGGAATGGCATCAGGGTGCCGGTTATGAGGCGTACATTTTTATTGATGAAATTACCGTAAAGTAATATCGGTTCATACCAAAAAAGGCACGAAAATTTAAAATCTTCGTGCCTTTTTTGATTTATTGGTATGATTAATCTTTAACCGGAAACAGTAAAGAAGCAAGTACCGAAAGCAACAGTACACTGCCTACAATCGTAAGTGACATCGGTGATGAAATATGATAGAACGGGGCGATAATCATCTTTATCCCAATAAAAGCCAAAATAACGGCTAATCCGTACTTTAAACGGCTGAACATATACATGAAGTTGGCCAATAGAAAATAAAGCGCTCTAAGGCCTAAAATTGCAAAAATATTGGAAGTATAAAGAATAAACGGATCGTTGGGCGCTATCGCGAAAATCGCCGGAATACTGTCGACCGCGAAAATCAAATCGGTAAATTCAATTACGGCTACCACAACCAATAGCGGTGTCGCCATTTTCACGCCGTTTTCGACCGTGAAAAATTTATCGCCGTCGTAGTTTTCACTTACCTTGAAAAAACGATGTACCAAACGGGCTCCGGGACTTTTGGTGAAATCTTTATCGCCTTCGTCAGACTCGGAAAACCACGATTTTATCCCGGCAAAAATCAGGAAAAGCCCGAAAACGGAAAGAATTATATTGATTTTTACCAATTGACCGAAAATGTCGGTTTCAGGAAGATACGTCATGTTGATTAGTTCCACTCCGGTGAAAATGAAAATTGCACGGAATACCAACGCACCGATAATCCCCCAAAACAATACTTTGTGATGGAGTTCTTTCGCGACATTGAAAAACCCGAAAACCAAAATGAAAACGAAAAGGTTGTCGACCGAAAGTGCTTTTTCAATCCAATAGGCGGATTGGAACTGCGCAAATTTTTCCACTCCCATGTAATAGTAAATAACCCCACTGAATCCCATGGCCAGTGAAATCCATAATACGGACCACATGAGCGCTTCGCGATTGGAAACTACGTGGGTGTTTTTATTGAAAACGCCCAAGTCCAATAATAGCATGGCAAGAATTACAATGGTAAATGCGGTTAGAATCCCAGGGTGGTTGATTAAATTATCCATTTGGTTTGCAGATTTATTCTGTGAAAATTAGTTGAAAACAAGAGTCGGAGGGAAACTAATCCAGTTTGTCGGTTAATTTCTTAAATACTTTTTTGGGTTCTTTTCCTTCGTATAATATGTCGTAAACGGCATCTATTATTGGGGTTTTGGCTTTGTATTCTTCATTTAGTTTATGAGCACTTTTGGTAGCATAATAGCCTTCCGCCACCATACTCATTTCCATTTGTGCCGATTTTACCGTATAGCCTTTTCCAATCATGTTTCCGAACATTCGGTTACGGGAAAAAATGGAATAACCGGTTACCAACAAGTCACCTAAATAGGCTGAATCGTTAATGTTACGCTTCATTTTGTGGACTTTCTTGATGTATTTTTTCATCTCGCGGATGGCATTACTCATCAATAAGGCCTGAAAATTATCACCATAACCCAAACCGTGTGCAATTCCGGCTGCAATCGAATAGATGTTTTTTAACATCGCCGCATATTCGGTTCCGATTATATCATCGGAGGTTTTGGTTTTGATGTAATGACTGTTCAGATTTTTAGCCATGGTTTTCGCTTTCTCATCGTCACCACACGCAATGGTAAGGTAGGAAAGACGTTCCAGCGCCACTTCTTCCGCATGACACGGACCGGTAATTACACCAATATTGTCATAAGGAATGTGGTAGGTTTTATGGAAATGTTCTCCCACAATCAAACTGGTTTCGGGAACAATCCCTTTAATGGCTGAAAAAATTACTTTTCCTTCAAGACTAACGGTTAAATTTTCGAGTTCTCCCTTCAAAAACGCGGAAGGAATTGCAAAAATTACATAATCCGCATAAGCCACCGCTTCGTTTATGTCGCTGGTAAGTTTTAGTTTATTGGTGTCGAACTCAACTGAACTTAAGTAGTTAGGGTTGTGTCGGTTGATTTTTATATGCTCAATGGCGTAGGTGTTTCGCATGTACCACGCGATTTCCGGAAGGTTTACGCAAAGCATTTTTGCAATCGCCGTTGCCCAGCTTCCGCCGCCAATTACCGCAAATTTTGGGGTGTTACTCATCTTGATTTTCAAATTTGTAACTTCAAAAGTACTCAAATTTGATGAAAGTCAAAAACGCCGGTTTGTTTTTGGGAATTTCTTCGGGTATCCTTTTTGTAATTCGGAAATTTGGCTAACATGGCTTTGTTGCTGGGAAATTTTTGAAATCCGTGACGCTTTTCCATTGTTGTTTTTGCGTTTGATTGGGAAACCGGTTTTTAAATTTAACATTAGATTATGATTTGACTAGGCAATGAATCGTTTTTACTGCCGTTATTAACATTGTTGTTCGCAATCGCCAATTGATTTTTTGGTAGGATTCCCCTTTTTGAAAGGGATTTTACAGTAAACTTTTTAAAAGAAATGAATTGAAGTTAGGTTAGAATTAGTTAATATTTTTGTTTTTGGTGAGAAAGGCGCTTTAGAAATTTATTTCGAAGCGCCTTTCGTTTTTTTAACTTATTTTTGCTGAGCGATTTATAACAGGAATGAAGGCGATTTTAAAAATTTACGTTTGTTTTTTTACCGTGTTTTCGTTGTATGGGCAAACGCCTCAAATTTCCTATGGTACGCCCAATACCTTTGCCGTTAATCAAACAATTACACCTTTGCTTCCGGTTAATTCGGGTGGGGCGGTTCCCAATCAGCCATTGGTTTCAACTTTCGCCGGTTCAGGAGCAATTGCGTCAAATGATGCCATAGGCACCGCAGCAGGGTTTAATTATCCGACGGTAGTGGTTATGGATCATTTCAATAATTTGATAGTCGTCGACCGAAGCAATCATAAAATTCGAAAAATAACCCCCGAAGGAGCTGTTACCACAATAGCGGGAACTGGGGTTATCGGCTCACTTGACGGGCCGGCACTTACCGCCACATTCCGTTATCCTGACGGAGCAGCGGTGGATTCTCAAGGGAATATTTTTATCTCCGATCAAAGCAATCATAAAATCAGGAAGATTGACATCAATGGTGTGGTTTCCACTTTTGCGGGTTCTGGTGTTGCCGGTTTTTTAGACGGTACAGGAATCACTGCTAAGTTTTATTATCCGGCCGGAATGGCCATAGATGCTAACGATAATTTATTTGTGGCCGATTACAGCAACCACAGGATTCGAAAAATAACACCGGCCGGAGTGGTAACCACTTATGCCGGACTTGCTACGGCAGGTGCTGTAGACGGAAATGTAAGCGTGGCTAAATTTAATGGTCCAACGGGAGTTGGAGTTGATGTTGTTGGAAATATTTTCGTGGCCGATTATGGGAATCATAAGATCCGAAAAATTACGCTGTCAGGGAATGTGTTAACAGTCGCCGGGACTGGAATTGCTGGTACTGCCGATGGTTCATCAACAATGGCTTCTTTTAACCATCCGGCAATCGTGGCGGTCGATGCAAACAACAATTTATTCATAACCGACGAAGGAAACAATAAAATCCGAAAAATCAATGCAGCTGGAGAGGTTACAACCCTGGCGGGAACAGGAACAGTAGGTGCTAATGACGGAGGTGCCGATGCCGCTACTTTCAAAGGACCGACCGGAATTTGTGTCGATGCTTTGGGAACGGTTTATATTGCCGATTACGGAAATCATAAAATCCGTAAAATCACCACATACGGTTACAGTGTTTCACCGGCTTTACCGGACGGACTGACTTTGAATTCCGTTACCGGTGAAATTTCGGGAACACCAACACAGGTTTCCCCAATGACCGAGTATACCATTACCGCGACCGATGCTTCCGGCAGCAATTCGTTTGTTCTGAGTATTGAAGTAGGAACCTTGGGAGCAGAAGCGTTTACTCTAAATCGACTAAGCGTTTATCCCAATCCGGTGAATGACATACTGTATGTTACACCTAGTGAAACTATTGTGAAGATTTCTGTTTTTAATTTGGTAGGACAGAAAGTAAAAGAGTTTGATTTCGAAGCGATAGTACATCCCTTAGATTTTCATACGCTTTCAAAAGGAATTTATTTGATGAGAATCGAAACTTCATCAGGAATGAAAGAATTTCGGATTATCAAAGAATAAAAAAACGCTCCAATTTGGAGCGTTTTTCAGTATTAGTAGCTCATTTCAACAATGGCTCTTACTTTTTCGGGAGTAATATTTTGTTTTTCACCGAGCGCTTTCCATCCGCGTTCTTCGAAACGGTTTACGATAAAATCGGCTGTATTTGCATATTCGGTCGTGTTTTCCGAAAGTTTGGTTAACATGCCCATCTTATGGAAGAAATCCACTGTTTTTTCAATGGCTTTTTCGGCTTTTTCCTCAACTGAAGTTCCTTGAACGCCAAAAACACGTTCGCCAAATTGTGCCAGTTTTTCTTTTTTGGTGTCGAACATCACACGGTAAAGATTCGGACCAATAATTGCCAATGTTCTCGCGTGATCAATTTCATACAAAGCGGTTAGTTCGTGCCCAATCATGTGCGTCGCCCAATCGGTTGGAACACCTTTGTTTAGTAATCCGTTTAAGGCCATCGTAGCACACCACATGTAATTCGCGGCCAGTTTGTAATCGGTCGGATTTTCCACCACATCGGGTCCGATTTCCACTAACGTCTGTAAAATACTTTCCGCGATTCGATCCTGAAGCAATGCATCGTGTGGATAAGTTAAATACTGTTCCATCACGTGGGTAAAAGCATCGACCACGCCGTTTTGGATTTGTTTTTTTGGAAGGGAAGCAATCACCGTCGGATCGCAAATAGAAAATTTCGGAAACAAGGCACTGCCACCAAAAGACAATTTTTCCTGGGTTTCATTGATGGTAACCACCGCACCCGAGTTCATTTCGCTTCCGGTAGCCGGTAACGTCAATACGGTTCCAAACGGAATCACTTGCGATGCATCCTTAATCAGTAAACGTTTGTGCAGGATGTCCATCGGATTACCGTCAAATTTTACGGCGGCCGAAATGAATTTCACCCCGTCAATCACGCTTCCGCCACCCACAGCCAGAATGAAACCAATGTTTTGTTCGCGGATGATGGCCACGGCTTTCATCAGCGTTTCATAACGCGGATTGGGTTCGATACCGCCAAATTCTACAATATCAACGTTAGGAAGTGCGGCTTTTACCTGTTCGTAAACACCATTTTTAAAGATGCTTCCGCCACCGTAGGCCAATAAGATTTTGGTGTTTTGCGGAACCAATTCCGACAGTTTAGCGATTTGTCCTTTACCAAAAACATAATTGGTAGGATTGTATAATTCGAAGTTTAGCATAGTTGAATGTTTTATGTAAAATTACAAAACGAGTGTTGTGACAGTCGTAAAAATGTGTTAACAATTAAGGATTTAGTTTTTTCAATTCGGTTAGCATCGCTTCACCGACTCCTTTTGCGGATTGTGGGTTCTGACCCGTAACCAATCTCTCGTCAACGGTAACGTGTTTTTGCCAAAGTCCGGATTTTTCAAACTTGGCACCGCGTTCCATCAGTTTTGTTTCCAAAGCAAACGGAACCACTTTTTCTAATTTTACCGCAATTTCTTCTTCGTTGGTAAAGGCGTTTATTTTTTTGCCGTCAACAAGGTATTTACCATTGCTTAGTTTGATATTTACCAAACCGGCCGGACCGTGACATACCGCTCCAACAACACCCTTGTTCTCATAAATGGCGGTTGCTATTTTTGAAATTTCAGCGTTATCCGCAAAATCCCACATGGCTCCGTGACCTCCGGCATAATAAATTGCCACATAGTCTTTCGGGTTTACTTCGGATGGTTTTAGGGAATGGTCGATTTTATCGTGGTATGTTTTGTCTTCCCAAAATAATTTGTTCACCGGATCGCTTAAATCCAAACCGTCAACAGGAGGTTTTCCACCTTTCGGACTTACAAAATCAATGGTGTATTTGTCTTTCAAAACTTCCCAAGCGTGGGTAACTTCCCCAAGGTAATACCCGGTTGATTCTCCGGTATCTCCTTTTTTATCGTGGCTCGAAACCACAAATAAGATTTTCTTTTCCATCATCTTTGAATTTTTAGGTTGTGCGTTTACTGCAATCGAGTGTAATGTTATGATGCACAAGGTAATAGCCATAGTGCCGAAGCTGAATATTTTTTTCATAGCCAATCTTTTTAAAATTGTTTTACAAAGTTCGGAAGAATTACGCTTTCGGGAAAAGGAAATAAATCACAGAAATGGAGTGACAATTGTCACATGTTTTTATTTACGAACTGAATCGGCTAAGCGTTTCTCGTGAAACACCAAGATAGGAAGCGATTAGTTTTTTAGGGACTTTTTGGAAAAGCGAAGGATAGAGCTGCAGTAGTTTTTCATAGCGTTCCTTCGGATTGTTATTGAGCATGGACAAGATTCGCTGTTGTAAAGCGATGTAACCCGAATTGGATTTCTTTCTGAAAAAATGCTCGATTTTATGCATTTCGGCACACAGTTTTTCACGATTGTACAGCGAAAGACAAAGTACTTCACTGTCTTCGATGCAATCCACATTTATGGTAGCTTCCGTTTGGTTGAAATAGGCGTTGTAATCGGTAATCCACCAGTCGGAAAGCGCAAACTGAAGAATGTGTTCTTTGCCGTCCTGATCCACATGATAGGCCTTCAAACAACCGGAGAGCACGAAAAAATCATTGGGAACCGTTTCTTTTTCCTGAACCAGAAACTGATGTTTTTTAAATTTTCTTGAGGTGAAATGCGACAGTATATAGTCAAATTCACCATCAGTAAGCGGTGTTATTCGTTCGATTTGCTGTCTTAATAACGTGCTCATCGGGCGTTATTTTCGGTAAAATAAATTATGGTCGATGTACTCCCAAACTTTATGTGGTAGCATCGGACGAATGTTTTTTCCGTTTTTGATGCTTTCGCGGATAAAGGTCGACGACAATTCCAGAATCGGAGCGCCTACACGATGGATTTTCGGATGGTTGACAAATTGGGCGTCAATTTCCCCGGAAGCCGCTCTCGGATACACGTAAATGTCGTGATTTTGTAGAATTACCTCATAGTTTTTCCACTTGTGCAGCGAATTCAGGTTGTCTTCGCCCATAATCAGACAAAATTCATGATTGGGGAACTTCTCTTGCAAATGCGCTAAAGTATTTACTGTATAATTCGGCTGTGGTAATTTGAATTCGATGTCGGAAGGCTTAATTTTTGGATAGTCTTCCGTAGCCAAATGCACCATGTGCAAACGGTGGTAGTCGTCCAAAAGGGAACTTTTTTGTTTGTGTGGATTGTGCGGCGTAACGACCATCCAAATCTGATCCAAATCGGAATGTTCCGCCATATGGTTGGCGATAATCAAGTGCCCGATGTGAATGGGGTTGAAGGTTCCGAAATAGAGTCCGATTTTCATTTTATTATCAAGGATAAGTAATTAGGGAAAAGGGATAAGTAAAATTTCTTTTGTCTTATCCCTTTTCTCTTGTCACTATTTTACAAAATTCTTTACCAATTCATACGCTTCCTGCTTTGCCACATCCAAATCGTAGTTTTTGATGATGGTGTCGAATTGTGGTGCAGTAGCCAATTCTACGTGGGCTTTGGCAATACGCATGTTGATTTTGTCTTCGCTTTCCGTGGAACGTTCTTTCAAACGACGTTTTAATTCGTCTACACTCGGTGGTTTTACAAAAACAGCCAAAGTTTCTTCCGGGAATTTCGATTTGATGCGCAATCCGCCGGCCACATCGATGTCGAAAATCACGTTTTTACCTTTCGCCCAAATGCGTTCGACTTCACTTTTTAAAGTGCCGTAGAAGTTGTCGCGGTAGACTTCTTCCCATTCCACGAAATCCTCGTTTTTGATGTGTTGCTTGAAATCGGCAATCGACATGAAATAGTAATCTTTTCCGTTTACTTCTTCGCCTCGTGGTTCACGCGTAGCAGCCGAAATGGAAAATTCCAAATTCAGATCTTCCAATCCTAATAAATGACGAACTATAGTGGTTTTTCCCGATCCAGAAGGCGCCGAGAAGACGATTAATTTTCCTTTACTCATTGTGTTATCTTTTAGCTTTCAGCGGTTAGCCTTTAGCTTTGTTGTGTTGTTTGTATTGTTGTGGCTTATAAAACGTTTAAAACCTGTTCTTTTATTTTTTCGAGTTCGTCTTTCATCTGAACGACTAATTTCTGCATGCCGGCGTGATTCGATTTAGAACCCATCGTATTGATTTCACGACCCATTTCCTGAGTGATGAATCCTAATTTTCGTCCGTTGGCTTCGTTTCCGTTCAAAGTTTCGATGAAATAATCCAAATGGTTGGTTAGGCGTACTTTTTCTTCGGTGATGTCGAGTTTCTCCAAATAGTAAATCAACTCCTGTTCGAATCGGTTTTCGTCTACATTGACTTTTAATTCGTCAATCGCCGTCTGCAATTTGTTTTTGATGTTTTGAATGCGTTCCGGATCCAGTTCCAATGCCTGTTCCATGTAAGAACGGATGTTGGCAATGCGCAATAAAAATTCTTTTTCCAGCGAAGCGCCTTCTGCAATTCGGAAGGTATTGATATTGTTTAAAGCTTCATCAATAACGGTCAGAATCTGTTTCCATTCGTTTTCGTCGATTTCATCGCGCTCGGTTTTTAAGGCGTCGGGCATGCGAACGGCCATTTTCATTAGTTCCGTTTCATCGGCATCGGTTAAAATAGCGCGCATTTGCGACATGTAGGCTTTCACAATCGGGGCATTGATTTTGGTGGAAGTTTCCTCTCCGGTTACTTCGATATAGAGTGAAAAATCAACTTTACCGCGTTCTAAATTTTGGGAAATCTGATTGCGCAGTCCCAATTCCATTTCACGGTATACGGAAGGCATACGGACGTTCAGGTCCAAGCCTTTGCTGTTTAATGATTTTACTTCCACTGTGATTTTTTTGGTAGCCAACTGCAAGGTTGCCTTCCCAAATCCGGTCATCGATTGTATCATGTTTTTCTAAATAGACTTCAAAGATAAATAAAACTGTTCAGTATTCCGTACTTAGTGTTGGCTTGGATCGGTTCCCGACAGCGATTCTTCAATCACTTCCGGTTTTTTATGGATTACCAGATAGACTCCGGCAAAAATTAACGCAGCCGAACCGATTTTGACCCAACTCAGATTGTCTTTTCCCAATCCGATGGCGAAAACCGTCGCGAAAAAGGGTTGCAGGTAAATGAAAACAGCCACCGTAGTGGGTTTCAGTTCGCGCATGGAAAGTAAATTCAGCAAATAGGTTAAGAAAGTGGAAAACACTACTACGAATCCGATTTTCCAGAAGATGTCCATTGGAACAGTGCTCCAATCTACCGCTTGAAATTCACCCCATCCAAACGGAATTACCATCAGGAATCCGAACAGGTAAATCCATTTCACAAAGGAAAAAGCGTTGTATTTGTCCATCAGTTTTTTTACGATAATCAGATAGAAACCGTACGAAACAGCATTCACAAATACCAATAAGTTTCCCAAACTCGCATTTGGCGCATTCACCATCGACTTTCCATACAAAATAAGGGTAATGGTACCGGCCAATCCCAAAAGGATTCCGAGTATTTTTTTGTTTTGCATCCGTTCTTTCATGATAATGGCCGATAAAATCAAAACAATCATCGGGGTGGTTACCATAAGTACTGCTCCCATGATTGGCGAGGTGTAACTCAGTCCTTTAAAGAATGTCAGCATGTTGAACGCCACGCCAAAGAAAGCCGCCGCAAGAATACGCGGAAAATCTTTTTTGTCGATTTTTTCTGTTTTTACGAACAAAGCTGCTAGCCAAAACAATAATGTGGATCCGCCTACGCGCAGGAAAATGAATCCGAAGGCATCGATGTATTTCGGCATTACGTCTTTGGCAATTGTAAACGTGACTCCGTATATTAAGGCTACGGTCCAGGCAGCCATTAAGGCATAGGCTCTTTTCGACATTAGCTCAACACTTTGGTTACTTCAATAATGTTTTTTTGGCTGTTGCCGATGTATATTTTACCGTCAATGATAAATACCGGACGGCTTAGGAAGGTGTAATGTTCCAAAAGGTGTTTTTTGAAATCGGCTTCCGTAAGGTTTTTGTTTTTTAAATCCATTGACTTGTACAATTGGGCTTTTTTGCTGAAAAGCGCTTCATAGCTGCCCGAAAGCTGGTGCATTTCTTCCAGTTGTTCCGGAGTAATAGGGTCCTGACGAATGTCCTGAAAGACCAAACGGTCGGTATTGGGTAAGGATTTGATGATTTTTCGGCACGTGTCGCACGAAGCGAGATAATATATTTTGTTCATGAGCAATCTTTTTACAAAAGTAGGCTTTTCGTTAAAATAGATTTAATTTAAATGCCACTAAAGCACTCAAGCGGATAATTCTCTTTATTTTTGAGTAAATTTTAGAAGAGATGAGCGTTTTTACCAAAGAAATTTCGATTCGTTGGTCGGATTTAGACCCGAATTTCCACATGCGTCACAGTGCGTATTATGATTTTGGCGCCCAGCATCGTATCGAGATTCTGGAGCAACAGGGATTGACCATGAGAATCATGCAGCAACAGCATTTCGGCCCGGTTTTGTTTCGGGAAGAGTGTGTTTTCCGAAAAGAAATTCATTTGGGCGATATCATTACCATCAGTACCAAAATCGGAAAAATGAAAGACGATGCTTCCCGTTGGACGATTGTGCACGAACTGAGAAATCAGCTGGACGAATTGTGCGCAGTGATCAGTGTTGACGGTGCCTGGATGGATACCAAGTTGCGAAAACTGGCCAGTCCAACTCCTGAAATCGCCAAGGAAGTGATGCACGCTTTTCCGAAGACCGAAGATTTTGTTTTGCTTTAATCAATCAAACATATACTATGCAATCTACATTTGACATTAACCTGTCCAGCAGGAATATTCTGCTGAAGTTTCTTGAAAATAATTCTCTGGAGCAACTAAATACGATTCCCGATGGGTTTAGTAACAACCTGATTTGGAACATTGGGCATATTGTTGTGGTGCAGCAAATGCTCGTGTACAATTTGTCCGGTTTACCGATGTTTATTTCAGATGAAATGGTGGAGAAATATAAAAAAGGAACCAAACCTGAAACGCCCGTTACACAAGAAGAGGTTGAGCAACTGAAGAAGTTGCTTTACGTTACGCTGGAACAAACGAAACAAGATTTCGTCAATGGTGTTTTCAAAGAGTATAAAGCCTTTACCACCATGTCGGGATTTAATATAAGAAATGCTCAGGAAGCTATGGAGTTTAACAATTATCACGAAGGGGTTCATACCGGAGTAATGATGCGGATTCACAAGTTTTTATAATCCTGAAATAAGCAGTAAATTTACAGTCTAAAATAAAAATCATGAAATTTAATACGAAAGTTATACACGGCGGTCAGCACCATGATCCCAGTACAGGTGCGGTAATGCCTCCGGTTTATCAAACCTCTACGTTTGTTCAGACCAGTCCCGGAAAACCGTTAAATCCGGATTACGAATACAGTAGAGCGGCAAACCCAACCCGTACAGCATTGGAAAACGCTTTGGCCAGTATCGAAAACGGAACGCGCGGATTAGCTTTTTCATCGGGATTAGCAGCAACCGATTGTGTTTTACGCGGACTGAAAGCCGGCGACGAAGTAATTGCCATGGACGATTTATACGGCGGAACATACCGAATGTTCACCCGCATTTATAAAGAATCCGGAATTGTGTTCCATTTTGTAGACATGAACGACCTGGAGAAATTCCAATCGTTAATCAGCAACAATACAAAATTGGTTTGGGTGGAAACGCCAACCAATCCGTTGATGAAATTGGCAGATATCGCTGCGATTGCGGACATCACTAAAAAACATCCCAATATCTTATTTGCGGTAGATAATACTTTCGCAACCCCATATCTGCAAAAACCGTTAGATTTGGGTGCCGATATTGTAATGCATTCGGCTACGAAATATTTGGGTGGCCATTCGGATGTGATTGCCGGTGCTTTAATCGTGAAAGATGAAGAGTTGGGAAGTCAGTTGCATTTTCAGCAATTTGCTACAGGAGCGACATTGGGTCCGCAAGATTCATTTTTGGTGTTAAGAGGAATCAAAACCCTGCACCTGCGTGTACAACGTCATTGTGAAAATGGAGCGAAAATTGCCGAATTTTTACTAAACCATCCTAAAGTGGAACGCGTTTATTATCCGGGATTGCCTTCGCATCCGTATCATGAAATTGCCAAAAAGCAAATGATTGGCGGTTTTGGCGGAATGGTAACCTTTACGTTTAAATCAGGAGCGAAACAAGATGCCGTTAGTTTTCTTGAAAAGTTACAAGTGTTTACTTTAGCAGAATCCTTAGGTGGTGTAGAATCCTTAGCGAATCACCCGGCCTTGATGACACATGCGTCGATTCCGGAAGACAAACGAAAAGAAATCGGAATCACGGATGATTTGGTTCGTTTGAGTGTTGGAGTGGAAGATGCCGACGATTTGATAGAAGATTTAAAACAGGCATTGGCCTAAAAATAAAAACCACGCTGAAAAGCGTGGTTTTTTTATATTGTTGGTTTCTATTAATTCAAATAGTAAATGTATCCGAAGTTTAACCATACCAACCATTCGTTGGCTTTGTTTTCTTTGTAAATGTTTGGATCCGGATTTAAACCGTCTACCCAGTTGGAGAAATAATACTGCCAACGTAAATCAAGCATTAAATCGGAAAGTTCTGTTAGTTTGTATCGTGTACCTACACTGGCTACAACCGACCATGTGCTTCCGCTGTCGTTAGAAACCCCACCGATGTATTTTGTCGGTAAAACTCCCGGTTGATCCAAACGTCCTCTTGTAGAACTAGCTTCCGGACTGAAATACGTGAAATGTGCCCCTAAACTTACGAAAGGACCAAAAGCACCATCCGTAGCGGTGAAATCTCTAATACTTAATGGGAAATATTCTAATTGCATTCCGATATCTGTGTTGGATGCAACACCTTTCATCGCTCTCAATTGTTGCGCCATAACGGAGTTCTTCTTGGAATCAACCCATTGACCAAAGTGTTGAAGCTGTGTTTTGTTATAAGAAAGCTCTGTTCTTAATTTGAAGTGATCGTTGAAGTACGTCTCCGGTGTATAACAGTTACACTCCGCTCTGTAAGAAAAATTCAAATAGTGAATAAGACCTATTCCGTAACCGGTATTTCCGGTATTTGTTTTTAAATCGTATCGTTCACCGTAATCTGACATAAACATAACAGGACCTGCAATCGCTCCAATTTCATGGGAAAAACCGAATTGGGCTCTAACAGCGCTACTACTACCTAGGGCAACTAGCAGGATAAATAAAATTTTTCTGGGCATTTTACTTTATTTTAGGTCAATATCCGACAAATATATAAAAACAAACCACACTTTAAAAAAAAAGTAAAAAAAAGACTTTTAAAAAAATGTAAATTTAACAGGCTTGTGTCGGAGCGATTTGATATTTGTTTAAAATATTTCGCATCAAATGATATAAAAATCTCCAAAAAAAGCGTTTTACGCTATATTTGTATTACAAACCGTCATCGATGAAAAAAATATTCAGCTTTTTTCTATTAACTTTTTTCTCTTTAAATTGTTTTTCACAACAAAATCAGTTGTGGAGAGGTTTTTTTTCCTATACCGCCGTAAAGGATCTGTCGCAAAATAGCGATAAGGTTTATGCAGCTTCTGAAAATGCGGTGTTTTCTAAAAATACGATCACCAATGAATTGCAGACAGTCAATTCGGTGAATGATTTTAAAGCCGATATCATTTCTTCAGTTCATTATAGTCCCACGTATAAAAAAATACTGGTGGGCAACCAGAACGGTTTGCTTTTGGTGGTTAATGAAACGGATGGCACTGTTTTAAATGTGATTGATATTCTGAATAAGGCCACCATTCCGCCCAACAGAAAAAAAATCAACCATATTTATGAATATCAGGGAAAGGCTTACCTGTCCTGTGATTTTGGAATTTGCGTGTTCGATTTGGCTACTTCCCAATTTGGCGATACTTATTTCATAGGGCCGGCCGGTGAAGAGCTGAAAGTTTTCCAAACTACGGTTTTTAATGGTTTTATTTATGCCGTAACCGAGTTAAATGGAATTCGAAGAGCCGATTATACAAGTCCGAATCTCGTTGATTTCAGTCAGTGGTCTACATTTGATGCGGGGTATTGGAGCGGAATTGTAACTTTTCAAAATCAATTGATAGCCTCTCTTACAAACAATAAAGTCTACAAATATGCTGGCGGAAGCTTTCAGGAGATCGCCAATGTGGGGCAGCCTATTCTTGATTTGCGGGAATTTGAAAATCGATTGGTTTTTACTTCAGCAAATCACGTTTACATTTACGATGCTCAATTGTTGCCTTTGGTGCACATTACGCAAATTCCTGATGTCGCTTCTACGTTTACTTGTGCTACCGTAATTGGGGATAAGATCTTTGTGGGAACGGCAGACAAAGGAATGTATCAGACCACGCTGGCCAACAGTGTTGCATTTGAAGACATTACTCCTCACGGTCCTGTGCGTAATAAGTTGTTTAGGATAAAAAAAGCGGAGAACTTTCTTTGGGCGGCTTATGGTGGGTATTCCAAACAATACAATCCTTATGATTATTGTTGCGGTGGAACGACAAGTCAATATGAAATCAGCAAGTTCAGCGATCAAAACGGATGGGAAACCATTCCTTTTTCGGATCTTTTAGGCGCTCGGGCCATTTCTGATATTGCGATAAATCCGAGCAATTCAAACCAGGTCTATTTCACTTCTTTTTTCTCGGGATTGCTTAAGGTTGAAGGGAATGACAATCAGATAACACTGTACAATCAGTCCAATACCGGTCCGAATGGATTGGAATCACTGGTTCTGTCACCGCCCAATCCGTCTTATATCGATGTTAGGATCAATGGTCCGGCCTTTGACAAAAACGGCAATTTATGGATGACCAACAGTCTTGTTAAAAATGCCATTAAAGTATTGAAAAGAGACGGGAGCTGGCAATCGTATACGCTGGATAACATCACCACGAATCCTGCCAACGACAATTATGCGGCTATCAAAATTGATAAAAACGGAACAAAGTGGATTGCGTCCTACACAAACGGGGTGATTGGATTCAATGAAAATTACGGGAATAAATTTATTCTGATAAAAACCGGAACAGAAGACGGAAACCTTCCGAATAAAGATGTGCGCAGTATCGCGGTAGACCATAGAAATCAATTGTGGATTGGAACTTTTGCAGGATTGCGTATTTTGCCCAGCGTCGACCGTTTTTTAACCGACACAACGTTAGATACAAATCCCATCATTATCCTTGATGATAACTTGGCTCAGGAATTGTTCTATCAACAAAGTATTATGGATATTGAAGTAGACGGCGCCAACAATAAATGGGTTTCCGTAGAGGGTGCCGGAGCTTTTTTGGTCTCTTCCAACGGACAGCAAACACTGTATCATTTCACAAAAGAAAATTCTCCTTTGCCAAGTAATACTATTTTGGACATCGAAATCGATGGTGCTACCGGTGAAGTTTTTTTCGCTACCGAGAAGGGATTGGTTTCTTTTCAGGGCGTTTCGACCAAACCTCAGGACGATTTAAGTAATGTATATGTCTATCCGAATCCGGTTCGTCCGGAATACAGCGGAACCGTTAAAATCAGCGGTTTGATTGACAAGGCTAATATCAAAATCACGGATATCGAAGGGAATCTGGTGTATGAAACCACTTCCGAAGGTGGTACCATCGAATGGGATACCCGTGCTTTCGGAAAACACCGGGTAGCTTCCGGCGTATACATGATTTTCATTGCGGCGGAAGACGGTGTGGAGACGAAAGTTAAAAAAGTGATGATTATCCGATAATGCTCGTCAAGACCAAAGCGATAGTTTTAAGTGCTCTGAAGTATCAGGAAAAAAGCCTGATTGTGAAATGTTTCACCCAATCTGACGGGCTGAAATCGTATTTTGTACCGAGTGCTTTTTCCGGAAAGAAATCGAACCAGAAAATAGCTTATTTTCAGCCGTTGACGATTCTTGAAATTGAAGCAAACCACAAGAATAAAGGCACGTTGGAATATTTTAAGGAAATTCGATTGGCCACACCCTATCATTCCATAAATACGGATATTTACAAGAGTACCATCGTGATTTTTTTATCCGAAATGCTTCACAATAGCATCCGCGAAGAGGAAAAAAATGACACTTTGTTTTCTTTTTTGGAAACCGCATTGCTTTGGCTTGATACCCATGAAGAAATGGCTAATTTTCACTTGATTTTGCTGTTGGAAATTACCAAATTCCTTGGTTTTTATCCCGATTTATCTGAAAAAGAACTGCCTTTTTTTGAACTTACGGAAGGCATTTTTACACCCTATCACGGCATCAGTTGTCTTTCCGAACACGAGACGTTTCTGTTCAAGAAGCTTATCGGTTTAAAATTCGATTCTGATCAGAAAGTTTTCGCCGGAACCGAACGTCAAATCCTGCTTAAAATTCTTCTCGATTACTACTCCGCTCATCTTGACGGCTTTAAAAAACCGAAATCCCTAGAAGTCCTCAAAGAAGTTTTCTCGTAAACCACACAAAAATCATCAGTTACCGTCGTAATTTGTGTTAGTATTAACGCAGAATTATTCAAAAATTAGTACTTTCGCGCATTGATTTAAGAAAACGACAAAATGAGTACAAAATTCACTGAATACAAAGGACTTGATTTGCCAACCGTGGCTTCTGAAGTGCTTGATTTTTGGAAAAAACAAAACATCTTTGAGCAAAGTGTAACGTCCCGTGAGGGCGCGACTCCGTATGTATTTTTTGAAGGTCCGCCTTCAGCAAACGGCTTACCGGGGATTCACCACGTGATGGCCCGTGCAATTAAGGATATTTTTTGTCGCTATAAAACCCAAAAAGGGTTCCAAGTAAAGCGTAAAGCCGGTTGGGATACACACGGATTACCAGTAGAATTGGGTACCGAAAAAGAATTGGGCATCACCAAGGAAGACATCGGGAAAACCATTTCCATTGCCGAATACAACGAAGCGTGTAAACGAACCGTAATGCGGTATACCGACGTGTGGAACGACCTGACCGAAAAAATGGGCTACTGGGTGGATATGGAAGATCCGTATGTGACCTATAAATCCAAATACATGGAAACGGTTTGGTGGTTGCTGAAACAGATTTACAACAAAGATTTATTGTACAAAGGGTACACGATTCAGCCGTATTCGCCAAAAGCGGGAACGGGATTGTCCTCGCATGAGGTGAATCAACCGGGTTCGTACCGCGATGTAACCGATACTACGATTGTGGCACAGTTTAAAGTGCTCGAAAATCAAAGAAAATTAACCTTCGCCAAATTCTACGATTACATCACCACCAACAATTTAAAACAATACAAGTTTGAAGCGTTGGAACTGGATGAAATCCACTTTTTGGCCTGGACGACCACACCTTGGACGTTACCAAGTAACACGGCTTTAACAGTTGGACCTAAAATCGAATATGTTTTAGTAAAAACCTTTAATCAATACACTTTTCAGCCGATAAACATCATTTTGGCGAAAAATATGGTGGGGAAACAGTTGTCTAAAAATTATTTCGAAACCAGTGAAGCTACCGATTTTGAAAACTTCAAAGAAGGTGATAAAAAAATCCCTTTTGAAATTTTAGCCGAATGTAAAGGAGAAGATTTAGTCGGCATTCAATACGAACAATTGTTGCCGTATACCTTGCCGTACCAAAATCCTGAAAATGCGTTTCGTGTGATTTCAGGAGATTTCGTGACTACCGAAGACGGAACCGGAATCGTACACACGGCGCCGACATTTGGTGCTGATGATGCGAAAGTAGCGAAAGAAGCTACGCCGGAAGTACCGCCAATGTTGGTGTTGGACGAAAACGGAAACCCAGTGCCGTTGGTGGATTTACAAGGTAAATTTATCGCTGCAATGGGCGATATGGGCGGAAAATACGTCAAAAACGAATACTATAACGAAGGGGAAGCGCCGGAAAAATCGGTAGACGTGGAAATCGCCATTCGTTTAAAAGAAGAAAACAAAGCCTTTAAGGTAGAGAAATACGTGCACAGTTATCCACACTGCTGGAGAACCGACAAACCGATTTTATACTATCCTTTGGATTCCTGGTTCATCAAGGTTACGGAAGTTAAAGACCGTATGTTTGATTTGAACGAAACCATCAATTGGAAGCCAAAAGCAACCGGAGAAGGTCGTTTCGGAAATTGGTTGAAAAATGCCAACGACTGGAATTTATCCCGTTCAAGATATTGGGGAATTCCATTGCCGTTATGGAGAACGGATGAAGGAACGGAAACCGTTTGCATTGGCTCTGTAGAAGAATTGTACAACGAAATTGAAAAAGCGATTGCGGCTGGTTTCATGAGCGAAAATCCATTCAAAGGCTTCGTTATCGGAAACTTGGACGAATCGAATTACGATTTGGTGGACTTGCATAAAAATGTGGTGGATAACATCGTTTTGGTGTCTGCATCAGGAAAACCAATGAAACGCGAAACGGATTTGATCGACGTTTGGTTTGATTCGGGAGCGATGCCGTATGCACAATGGCACTATCCGTTTGAAAATAAGGAGTTAATCGAAGAAAATAAAGCCTTCCCGGCCGATTTTATCGCGGAAGGAGTAGACCAAACCAGAGGTTGGTTCTATACGTTGCATGCTATCGGAACCTTGGTTTTTGATCAGGTAGCGTATAAAAATGTAGTGTCTAACGGTTTGGTGTTGGATAAAAACGGCCAAAAAATGTCCAAACGTTTGGGTAATGCGGTAGATCCATTCACGACTTTGGCCGAATACGGTCCGGATGCGACGCGCTGGTACATGATTGCCAATGCAAATCCGTGGGACAATTTGAAATTTGATATTGAAGGCGTGGCGGAAGTACGCCGTAAATTCTTCGGAACATTATATAATACGTATTCGTTCTTTGCGTTATATGCGAACATTGACGGATTTAATTACAGTGAAACGGAAGTGCCGTTGAATGAAAGACCGGAGATCGACCGTTGGATTTTATCCGAATTGCATACGTTAATCCAAACTGTAGATGAGGCTTATGCCGAGTACGAGCCAACAAAAGCAGCGCGTGCGATTTCAGATTTCGTTCAGGAAAATTTAAGTAACTGGTACGTGCGTTTGTGCCGCAGAAGATTTTGGAAAGGCGATTACGCGCAGGATAAAATCGCGGCGTATCAGACATTATATACATGTTTGCTAACCATTTCGAAGCTTGGAGCGCCAATTGCACCATTCTTTATGGATAAACTTTACCGAGATTTAACGCAGGCTACACACGGTGAAAAGTTCGAAAGCGTACATTTGGCGGAGTTTCCGAAATACGTTGAAAACTTTGTTGATAAGTCGTTAGAAAGCAAAATGTTGAAAGCGCAAACGGTTTCGTCACTGGTATTATCGCTTCGTAAGAAAGAGATGATTAAAGTGCGTCAACCGCTGCAAAAGGTTATGATTCCTGTACTTGACGAAAATCAACGTGCAGAAATCGAAGCGGTT
Organism: uncultured Flavobacteriaceae bacterium; assembly: GCA_963812405.1. Classification (GTDB taxonomy): domain Bacteria; phylum Bacteroidota; class Bacteroidia; order Flavobacteriales; family Flavobacteriaceae; genus Flavobacterium. Next base: position 1,099,986 of record CAWEUV010000002.1, read on the forward strand.
TCCGACCTGATAAAGGCCGAAGTAAATGTAAAAGAAGTACAACTGCTGGATGATGCTTCCGGTATATTGGTGAAGCAAATTAAACCTAATTTTAAAGCATTAGGACCAAGATTCGGTAAAGATATGGGATTGATTTCCAAGGAAATACAGAATTTTTCTCAGGAACAGATTGCAACATTGGAAAGAGAAGGCAGTTTGGCGCTTGTTATTTCAGGAAATAGTGTTACCTTAACACTTGAAGATGTGGAGATTTCTTCGCAGGATATTGAGGGTTGGTTAGTAGCGAATTCCGGCGGCATAACAGTTGCTTTGGATATCACGATTTCCGATGCTTTACGAAAAGAAGGAATTGCCCGAGAATTGGTGAATCGAATCCAAAATATCCGAAAAGATTCAGGTTTTGAAGTGACCGACAGGATTAAAGTGACAATGCAAAAGGACGGCATGATTCAGGAAGCCGTAAACGATAACGAAGCATACATTAAGTCCGAGACGTTAACCGAAGAGCTTGTTTTTGAAGACCGTATCGAAAATGGTACGGAAATTGAGTTTGATGACCTAAAAACAAGAATATTAATTTCAAAATAAGAGAAATTATGGTGGATGAACAAATAAGATATTCCGATTCGGACTTAGCAGAGTTCAAAGAATTGATCCAGATGAAATTGGAAAAAGCGAAAAACGATTTGGATTTAATACGAAGCGCTTACTTAAACGACTTAAACAACGGTACCGATGATACCTCACCAACGTTTAAAGCTTTCGAAGAAGGTAGCGAAACCATGTCTAAAGAGGCCAATTCACAGCTTGCCATTCGTCAGGAGAAATTTATTCGCGATTTGAAAAATGCATTAATCCGAATAGAGAACAAAACGTACGGAATTTGTAAAGTAACAGGAAAATTAATCAATAAAGAAAGATTGAAACTGGTTCCTCATGCAACCATGAGCATCGAAGCCAAGAACCTGCAACGTTAATCTTTTCAAAAAATACGAAACGCTCCACCCGGAGCGTTTTTTATATGATATAATTCCCTTATTTTTGTGACCAAATCGAGCAAAATGTCATTAAAGAAAGCTTATTTACTGGTAATTCTGATTTTGGTTGTCGACCAAATCTCTAAAATATACATCAAAACCAATTTTCAGTTGGACGAGGAAGTCAAAGTATTTGATTGGTTCCGCATTCATTTTATCGAAAATTCCGGTATGGCGTGGGGTGCAGAAATTCCGGGCACTTTCGGAAAACTGTTATTGACGACTTTTCGTATAGTTGCCGTGGGCGGAATCGGATACTGGTTGTACGATGCTGTCAAGAAGCATTCTTCTAACTTTTTAATCGTTGCCGTGGCTTTAATACTGGCCGGTGCGGTGGGTAATATTATTGATTCGGTGTTTTACGGAAGAATTTTTAACGACAGCTATACGCAGGTAGCAACGCTTTTTAGTGATGAGCCTTATGGGAAATGGTTCCACGGAAAAGTAGTGGACATGTTCTATTTCCCTATTTGGGAAGGAAACCTGCCGTCTTGGATGCCTATTTGGGGCGAAAACCATTTCACCTTCTTCAACGCCATTTTTAATGTTGCCGATGTTGCCATTTCAACCGGTGTAGGAATCCTGATTGTATTCAATAAAAAAGCTTTTGCAAAATAAGACTCTGAAGTAAAAACATAAAAAAAAGACCACTTTTAAGTGGTCTTTTTTTTATTTATTGTGTCCCGGAGCATGACGTCTGGCGCTGCGGTCTCCGTGTATTTTTTTAGCTTGTCCCGGCGGAATACGTTTGGCTTTTACAACCTTAGTATGGTGAACGTGTTTTACGGTACAATTGCTAAATCCAACAGTGATGCCAATAGCAAAAAGCCCATAAATAATTCTTTTAGTAAGAACATTTTTCATAAATAAGTAGGTTTTCGTTTTTACGAATATACTTATTTAATATTGAATTCAAAAATGCCATACGGTGTTACACAGAAATCCAATTGAACATCGGTGGAAACGACATCGGCAATGGCGTCTTCCGGATCAAAGTAGGAAAGACCAACTTTAATCACATCCGTTTTGCATTCCGACAGAAAAGCATCGTAAAACCCTTTGCCGTAACCCACGCGGTGTCCCGATTTATCATACGCCAAAAGCGGTACAAAAACCACATCAATTTTATTGGCGGGTACTTCTATACCGTCAACCGGTTCAGGTATCCCGTAGTCGTTGTTCATGATTCGGGTGCTGTCGGTTAAAAGGAAATGCGTCATTTTCCGGGTTTCAAAATCCGATTTCGAAATCAGGATTTCTTTGTCCCGTCCGGCCAGAATTTGTAAAAGGAATTCGGTATTGATTTCTTTTTGTGCTTCTATCGGCAGAAATAAATGAAAATAACGTTTGTCCCAAATCGGTAACGACAGACAATTGTTGGCAATGGTCAGACTCATGTCTTGAATTTCTTCAAAACGCAATGCCTTTCTTTCTTTTTTATACTTGAGGCGCAGTTCTTTTTTGAGCATGTAGTGTACTTTTTAAATCGGCTATAAAAGTACTCAAATGATCTACTTCCACATGATCCATAATCACAATTTTATACCATTGGTTGGTTTCGTCGTGTTTTTGCGGGACCAAATCGTATTTTGCTTCCAATACGTGCGGAATGTATTTCGCCTCAACGGTAACGATATTCATGTTCGGGTCGCGGAAGTATTTAATGTTCATGGCATCGAATTGTTCGCACAGCCAATCGGTACGCATTTGCAGTACGCGTATTTTTTCGCACCAGCCAAACGGTCCGTAGGTAAACAGAATCATCCAAACGGCAACGGCATTGGCACCGCTTCTGCTGCCGCACAGGGTCAAATCCATGCCTTCCACATATTCGGCTTCTTTGGTAAGTACGTTTTCGATTAAGCCTTTGCGGCAGATGAAAACACCGGTTCCGTAAGGCGCCTGCAGCATTTTGTGGGCATCGATGGTTATGGAGCTGATTTTCGGATTTTCGAAATTAATTGCTGAATTCTTGTTGCTGAACGGATACACAAAACCACCATAGGCCGCATCAATATGAAGTTGGTACTCTAAATGGTGTTTTTCCAATAAGCTGGTATAATCGTCCGGATTGTCGATAGCGCCAAACATGGTCGTACCCATATTGGAAACTACGATAAAATATTTTTTTCCGTTGGTTTTCGCCGAAACAAGCAGGTTTTCCAGTGCTGTCTTGTCCAATTCACGGGTATTGAAATTCACGGGTACCGAATAACGGTCCAACAGCAATAGGTTGGCGGCTTTCGGAATGGAATAATGGGTGTCTTCCGAGGCGATTATGGCAATTTCATCGGGCTTTGCCTGAAAATGATTCATGAAATAGTTGCGGTACATCCAAATGGCCTGAATATTGGCTTCGGTGCCTCCGGGTGCGATATAGCCGTCATACGAATCGGCTTCGGCTTTAAAAATATCCACGGCCAAAACTTTAAGCACTTCGCGTTCCATTTCCTGGGTACCGCTAAAGGCTTTTTCGGATGAACCAATGGTGTGGCAACCGATATGATTAGGATTGGCTACATAGGTTTGCAGGGTAGGCGCATCTTTTAAAAAGGGTGCGTCGCTGTTAAAGACTTTATTGTCAAGCTTAGAAGCCGGATAGCCCAAGGAGGCATCGTGCGCAAAATTCACATTTTCTTCCAGCGCTTTCTCAATGCGTTGCTGACGTTCTTTCTGGGTTAGTTTTTTCCAAGTTATCATATTCAATCAAATTTGATTCAAAGCTAAGGGCTTCAAAACAAATAAAATATGATAATTGTTAGGTTTTTACTTTTCCAGTTCGGTGGAAATATGATAAATCGCATCACCCTGATATACAATCGGCGCTTCGTTCACGTTGATGACGTAACCGGAATTGGGCGCTTTCATCTTGTGTTCGATTTTTCCGTACGGATCGGATATGGTTGCCAACAGCTGTCCTTTGTTGACATAACTTCCGATTTTGGTGTACCCGTGAAACATTCCCGAATACCGCGCGCGTATCCAGGCCGATTTTTCAATGTAAATGCTTTTTTCTTCGGGATGACTGGCTTTTTTCCGACTATTCAACATGCCGAAATGTTCCAACACCCGTTTGGCGCCTTCAATACCTTGTTGCGTAATGTCTTCGTTAATGTCGATGGATTTCCCACCTTCAAACAACAGCATTTTCACGCCCAGTTTGTCGCACGAATTCCGGAACGAACCGGAAATATTGTTGGAATATAAGGTGAACGGTGCATGGAATATTTCTGCCAAATCTCGTAATTCCTGATTGTTGGGTGCAATTCGGATCTGAGCCGCATTAAAACGGGCCGCGCCTCCGGCATGAAAATCGATGGCATAATCCACGTGCGGAATAATTTCTTTCAGCAGGTAATAGGCAAAACGACTGGCTAGTGAACCGGTTTTACTGCCGGGAAAAACTCGGTTTAAATCGCGTCCATCGGGGAATTCGCGGGTCTGATTCACAAAACCGAAAACGTTAATAATCGGAATGCAAATAATAGTTCCTGTCTTGGGTTTGTTGATTTTCTGAACGATAAGCTGCCGCACAATTTCCGTTCCGTTGATTTCATCGCCATGCAATCCCGCCGACAATAAAACGGTTGGACCGGGAAGTTTGGCGCGTTCCACAATGATGGGAATCTTCAGTTTGGTCATGGTGTGGAGTTTGGCAATTTCCATGTTGATGGTTTTGCTTTCTCCGGGCAGAATGTCTTCTTTCAGTATTCGTAAAACGTTATTTCGGTAGTTCATAGCAGGTTAAAACGCTAAAATAATAATAATTATGAGTTGTGAGTTATAAATTATGCGTCGACTTCATTTGCGTGACAGGAATTTGTAACTTTGAAACTAGCTAAGAACAACTTCTCAACATGTCGCTTTCCGCTTTAGAACTCCAAATCCAAACCCTTCCCGACAGTCCGGGCGTGTATCAGTATTACGATAAGGAAGGGAAAATCCTATATGTCGGCAAAGCCAAAAATCTCAAGAAAAGAGTCGCGTCGTATTTTAATAAAGTACACGATAACGCCAAGACGAACGTGTTGGTCAAAAAAATTGTTTCCATCAAACACATTGTTGTTCCTACCGAAACCGATGCGTTATTATTGGAAAACAACCTGATTAAAAAACTGCAGCCGCGTTATAATGTAATGTTGCGGGATGATAAAACCTATCCTTGGATTTGTATCAAGAACGAACGCTTCCCGCGCATCTTTTCCACCCGGAAAATGATTAAGGACGGCTCGGAATATTTTGGTCCGTACACGAGTTTCAAGACCGTACACACCATTTTGGATTTAATCAAAGAACTGTATCCGCTTCGTACCTGTAATTACGATTTAAGCAAGGCGAATATCGACAGCGGAAAGTTTAAAGTGTGTCTGGAATACCATATCGGGAATTGTAAAGGACCATGTGAAGGGTTTGAAACGATTACCAATTATGAAAAACAAGTGCAGGCGATTCGTGAAATTCTCAAGGGAAACTTCAAAGAGAGTTTAAAAGATTTCAAAAAGCTGATGGGCGAACTGGCGATGGACATGAAGTTTGAGGAAGCCCAGAAAATCAAAGAAAAGATTGAGGTTTTAGAGAATTACCAATCGCGTTCGACGATTTTAAATCCGAAAATCTCCAATATTGATGTCTTTTCGATCGTGTCTGATGAAAGTATGGCGTATGTGAATTTCCTTCAGATTTCGCACGGTGCGATTGTACGTTCGCATACGATGGAACTCAAAAAGAAACTGGAAGAAACCGATGAAGAATTGCTGGAATTGGCCGTGGTGGAACTCCGCGAGCGTTTTCATCTGAATTCCAGAGAAATCATTTTGCCTTTTGAGTTGGATTTCGGCGAAAAAATAAAAGTCACCGTTCCAAAACTCGGCGACAAGAAACAAATTCTCGATTTATCCGAACGCAACGCCAAGTTCTACCGCATGGATCAGTTGAAGCAAATCAAAATTGTGGATCCCGACCGTCATACGAACCGAATCATGGCACAGATGCAGAAGGATTTACGGCTTTCGGTGGAACCAAGACATATTGAATGTTTTGATAATTCCAACATTCAAGGGACGAATCCTGTGGCCGCCTGCGTAGTGTTTAAAGACGGAAAACCGAGCAAGAAAGACTACCGTCATTTCAACATCAAAACCGTGGAAGGGCCGAATGATTTCGCTTCGATGGAAGAAGTGGTGTACCGAAGATACAAACGCTTGTTAGACGAAAACCAACCGTTGCCGCAACTGATTATTATCGACGGTGGAAAAGGACAGTTGTCGTCGGCCTTAAAAAGTATCGACGATTTAGGCCTGCGCGGAAAAATCGCAATCATCGGGATTGCCAAACGACTGGAAGAATTATTCTATCCGGGCGATTCGGTGCCGTTGTATCTGGATAAGAAATCGGAAACCCTGAAAATTATTCAGCAGTTACGAAACGAGGCGCACCGCTTCGGAATTACGTTTCATCGCGACAAACGCAGCAAGGCGGCAATCCAAACGTCAATTGAAACCATACCGGGCATCGGGGAAAAAACAATGATTGCATTAATAAAACATTTTAAATCTGTTAAAAGATTGTCAAAAGCGACCGAAAAAGAAATTTCTGACGTGGTTGGGCTTTCAAAAGCCAAAAAAATTGTCGAATTTTACAAGGAATCCAATCCAAAAACATAAAATGAAAAAACTTTCCTTGCTGATTTTAGTATGTAGCGTAGTTTTTTCCGCCTTTGCACAAGACCAAAAACGACCAAAAATCGGAGTGGTTTTGAGTGGTGGCGGTGCTAAAGGATTGGCGCATATTGGAGTATTAAAAGTGTTGGACGAAGCCGGAGTGAAGGTGGATTATATTGGCGGAACCAGTATGGGAGCCATTATCGGTGGGTTGTATGCTTCGGGTTATACGGCCAAACAATTGGATTCTATTTTCAGGGTGGTCGATGCCGATGCGTTACTGCAGGACTACATTCCGAGGACTTCCAAAAGCTTTTTCGAAAAAAGAAACGACGAAGTGTATGCTTTAACACTACCGTTCAATAAGTTTAAATTGGGAGTTCCTACGGCACTTTCTAAAGGAATGTACAATTACAATTTGCTCAGCCGATTGACCAATCACGTGCGTTTGGTTCGTGATTTTGATAAACTTCCCATTCCGTTTGTGTGTATTGCAACCGATATTGAAAATGGCGAGAAGGTAGTGCTTAAAAGCGGCATTTTGCCCAAAGCGGTTTTGGCCAGTGGTGCCTTCCCATCACTTTATACGCCGGTGGAAATTGACGGGCGTTTGCTTATTGATGGTGGGGTAACGGATAATTATCCTATTGAAGAGGTAAAAAAAATGGGGGCCGACATTATTATCGGTGTCGATGTGCAGGAAGGGTTAAAGGACAGGAACAATTTGGGAGGCGCTTCGGGAGTTTTGGTGCAGATTACCAATTTCAACATGATTGAAAAAATGGAAGCCAAACGAAAAGCCACCGATATTTATATCAAACCCGACATCAAAGGATATTCGGTTATATCGTTTGATCTTGGTCAGGAAATCATTAAAAAAGGAGAAGAGGCGGCGTTCTCGGTGTATGAAAAAATCACTAAGCTGAGTGCTCCGGAAAAACCGTTTCGTAAACCTGTTCCGATTACCCGTCTTACCGATACGATCGACATCGATGATTTTAAAATGAATGCGCTCAACAATTATACCCGCGCCTATGTGCTGGGAAAACTGCGATTCAAAAACAATTATAAGATTACGTTTGAGAAATTAAGCGACGGAATCAGTAATCTTAGTTCCACACAAAATTTCAGCGCTCTTTCCTATTCCTTTGTTCGGAAAGGCGAAAGGGATTGTCTGGTTATGGAATTAAAGGAAAATCCGGTGAAACGGTATCTCAAGTTCGGAGTACATTATGACGGATTGTATAAAAGTGCCGCACTAATTAATGTTACGCAGAAAAAAGTCTTTTTTAAAAATGACAATATTTCCCTGGATGTTATTTTGGGGGATAATTTCAGGTACAATCTGAATTACTATTACGACAATGGGTTTTATTGGAGTTTCGGAATCAATTCCCGCTTCAACCAATTCAACAGAAATATCGCTACCGATTTTAACAACGGCTTCGCTTTGGAAACCTTGGGAACCAATTCAATTAATATTAATTTTTCAGATTTTACCCAGCAGATTTTTGCCCAAACGGTTTTTGCCCAAAAGTTTCTTGTGGGTGGCGGAACCGAATGGAAGCACCTTAAAATCGAATCGGAAACTCTTGGCGATACCGGGTCGGTTTTGGAAAACAGCAGTTATGCTTCTTTGTATGGGTACCTGAAGTTTGATTCTCAGGATAAGAATTATTTTCCCAAGAAAGGATGGCATTTTTTCGGAGATTTTAAATCGCTTGTCTATTCTTCCGATTATACCAATACTTTCGAACCTTTTTCTATTGCCAAAGCGGATATTGAATTGGTGCAAACCGTTTTTAAGCGGATTGCGGTTAAAATTCAGTCGGAAGGAGGGTTTGCCATCGGAGAACGTACCATTCCGTTTCATGACTTTGTATTGGGCGGTTACGGCTACAGTATGATTAATAACTTCCGTCATTTTTACGGTTATGATTTTTTAAGTATTTCCGGCGATAGTTATGTGAAAGGGGAAGTAGCGATGGATTACGAATTTTATAAAAAGAACCATTTTAATATCAGTGCCAATTTTGCTAATGTTGGCAATGCTATTTTTGAAGACGACCGTTGGATTTCGCGTCCGAAATACTCCGGTTATGCCTTGGGTTACGGTTTGGAAACGTTCGTCGGCCCGATAGAACTAAAACACACCTGGTCACCCGAAACCCGCAATCATTTCACCTGGATTAGTGTCGGATTCTGGTTTTAATGCCGCTAAAAACGTATAAGTAAGGTTTTTATGTGTTAATTTACCTTTTTTTGCAGCAATGTTTCAAAAAAACTCTATTTTTGGGACACAAAATTTTTAACGAATTGTTTTATGTCTATATGGAGAGTTAAACCGGTTTCTGCTTTTGAAGCCGACATGAAAAAAAGTGAACTTAAGAAGGTTTTAGGGAAATGGAGCCTTACCGCGATTGGTATTGGAGCTATTATTGGAGGAGGAATTTTTGTTCTTACCGGAACCGGAGCTTATTATCACGCCGGACCAGCTTTGGCCATTTCGTTTATAATCGCGGGTATTGCCTGTGTGTTTGCAGCGCTCTGTTATTCTGAGTTTGCTTCTATTTTACCAGTTGAAGGTTCTGCTTATGCGTATGCCTACGGAACGATTGGTGAAGTTTTCGCTTGGATTATCGGTTGGGGACTGATTTTGGAATACGCCATGGGGTCAATGACCGTCGCCGTTTCCTGGTCAGGATATTTTAATAAACTCCTCAAAATGTTTGGAATAAAACTCCCCGAATGGTTAACTGCCGATCCGGGAAGTTACACAGGAGAAGGTTTTTCAATGAATTTACCGGCTTTTTTAATTGTTTTATTGGTAATCTCTATTCTGATAAAAGGAACACAAAGTGCCGCGAAAGCAAATAACTTTATAGTAATTCTTAAAGTGTCGGCTGTAATCTTTGTTATTATTGCTGGTGCTTTCTTTATCAATATCGACAACTGGACGCCGTTTATTCCGGACGCTACACAAATTGTGGAAAAAGAAACAACACACAATGCATACGGTGTGGGAGGGATTATTTCCGGAGCTGCGGCTATTTTCTTTGCCTATGTAGGTTTCGATGCGGTTTCCACACAGGCCGGAGAAGCGGTTAATCCTAAAAAGGATGTGCCATTCGCTATTATTACTTCGTTATTGGTTTGTACCATTCTTTATATTTTGGTTTCCTTAGTACTTACCGGTATGATGAGTTACCAGGATTTTAATCCGCTGGGGAAATATCCGGAAGCAATTAAAGCACCGGTTGCCTATGCGTTTGACATTGCCGGACAAAGTTGGGCCGGATACATCATCACCATTGCAGCTACTGTTGGTTTGATTTCGGTATTAATGGTTATGATTATGGGACAATCCCGTATTTTCTTGGGGATGTCTAAAGACGGTTTGATTCCGCCGGTGTTTTCAAAGATCAATCCAACTACCGGAACTCCAAAAACCAATTTGATGATTTTGGGTACTATAATTGCTACCGTAGCGGCATTCACTCCGATTAATAAATTAGCCGACATGACCAGTTTCGGAACGCTTTTCGCCTTTACAATGGTTTGTGTTGCTGTGTGGATTCTAAGAGTGAAACAACCTAATTTGGTGCGTACTTTTAAGGTGCCTGCCTTGCCGGTAATCGCTGTTTGCGGAATCCTTATCAATACCTATTTAATGATCAATCTGAGTAAAGAGGCACAATTGCTTTCATTGGGCTGGTTGGTAGTTGGAGTATTTGTGTATTTCCTTTACGGTAAAAGAAAATCCAAACTGAATTAAATCTGTCAGATTGGTAAATAATCTTTTAAAAAGAGCATTATATTATAACAAAATCCCAAAAAGAACTTCTTTTTGGGATTTTTTATTTGGTGCATTTTCAATAAAATTTCCGATATTTGTAGTGTTATGAATAAATCCTGGATCGGTTTATTAGCGCACTTGAAGTTCCTCATCAAGAGAAATCCTGAATGAGCCATTTTCTTTTTGATTAATTGATAAAGTTCCTCAGGGAGCTTATACACAATAACTTTAAACAAAAAAGAACATGCCATTTTATCATAAATTAGGAAAAATTCCTCATAAGAGACACATCCAATTCCGTAAGGAAAACGGCGATTTGTATTACGAGCAATTGTTCGGTACCGTTGGTTTTGACGGAATGTATACCAATTCCTACCACGAACACCGCCCTACACAGGTTAAAGAAATCAGAAATCAATACAGTGTAGCGCCCAAAATTGCCAAGACCAATAACATTCAGTCCTACCGATTAAGAGGTTTCGAAGTAGCGCCTCAGGACGATTTTCTGGAAAGTCGTAAAATCGTATTAACGAATTCCGATTGTCACATCGTATTGGCCGCACCAAGAAAATCCACGACCGATTATTTTTATAAAAATACCGATTCCGATGAGGTCATCTTCATCCACCGCGGTACCGGAAAATTAAGAACCATGTTGGGGAATCTTGATTTCAAATACGGGGATTATTTAGTGGTGCCCCGCGGCATGATTTATAAAATTGATTTCGACACCGAAGACAACCGTTTGTTCATTGTCGAGTCGCACGCACCGGTATATACGCCGAAACAATACCGCAACTGGTTCGGACAGCTTTTAGAGCATTCGCCTTTCTGCGAGCGTGATATCCGTCGTCCGGAAGAATTGGAAACCTACGACGAAAAAGGCGAATTCATCATCAAAGTAAAAAAGAAAGACGAAATTTTTGACTTGGTGTATGCTACGCATCCTTTCGATGTAGTAGGGTACGACGGCTACAACTATCCGTATGCGTTCTCCATTCACGATTTCGAACCGATTACCGGAAGAATTCACCTTCCGCCACCAATTCACCAAACGTTTGAAACATCAGCTTTTGTAATTTGCTCGTTTGTACCGCGTTTGTACGATTACCATCCACAGTCCATTCCGGCACCGTATAATCACAGTAATATAGATGCCGATGAGGTATTGTATTACGTAGACGGGGATTTCATGAGCCGTAACGATATCGAAGCCGGTCATATTTCCTTACACCCGGCCGGTATTCCACACGGACCGCACCCTGGTGCTGCAGAAAGAAGTATCGGAAAGAAAGATACACAGGAATTGGCAGTAATGGTGGATACGTTCAAGCCCCTAATGGTAACGGAAGAGGCTATGAATATTGCCGATGACAAATATTACCTGTCCTGGTTAGAGTAAACTAATTATAATTTGAAGCAATTCCCGCTATCCGCTCTATCTTTTCCGTTTCAACTTGCTGGGGCAAGTTCAAACCAAAAAGGATGCCGCTGCTATCGGGGCTAAAACAACAATAAACACAACAGGATACTGAAGGAACACTGCAGTATCTTCAAAAATAAAACAATATGGCACAAGAAATAAAATCAGTAGAATACGGATTAGAAAAAATATTTGAAGGCGCGCAAGACTTTCTTCCGCTTTTAGGAACCGATTACGTTGAATTTTATGTAGGTAACGCAAAACAGGCGGCGCATTTTTATAAAACGGCTTTCGGATTCCAGTCGCATGCGTATGCAGGATTGGAAACCGGAATGAAAGACCGCGCCTCCTACGTATTGAAACAAGATAAAATCCGTTTGGTATTGACCACAGCTTTAAACAGTGATTCACCAATCGGGGAACACGTTAAAAAACACGGAGACGGAGTAAAAGTGGTAGCATTGTGGGTAGAAGATGCCCGTGCCGCTTTTGAAGAGACCACAAAACGTGGCGCCAAAGTGTTCATGGAGCCAACTGTTGAAACCGATGAGTTCGGAGAAGTAGTAAGAGCCGGAATTTATACCTACGGTGAAACGGTTCACATGTTTGTTGAGCGTAAAAACTACAACGGAACCTTCCTTCCGGGCTACAAAGAATGGAAATCGGATTACAACCCGAGTCCGGTGGGCTTAAAATATGTGGACCACATGGTTGGAAATGTGGGTTGGAATGAAATGAACACTTGGGTAAAATGGTACGAAGACGTAATGGGGTTTGTAAACTTCCTTTCGTTCGACGACAAACAAATTACCACAGAATATTCGGCATTAATGTCGAAAGTGATGAGTAACGGTAACGGACGTATCAAATTCCCGATCAACGAACCGGCTGAAGGAAAAAAACGTTCGCAAATCGAAGAATATTTGGATTTCTACGAAGGTCCGGGAGTACAGCACATCGCGGTAGCTACCGATGATATCCTAACCACCGTTGCAGATATGCGTTCCCGTGGAGTGGAGTTTTTAAGCACGCCACCACAAGCGTATTACGACGCGATTCCGGAGCGTTTGAAAGATCATATGTCTAAATTCAAAGAAGATATTAACGAACTTCAGAAATTGGGAATCATGATTGATGCTGATGAAGAAGGGTACTTGTTGCAGATTTTTACCAAACCGGTAGAAGACCGTCCGACACTTTTCTTCGAAATTATTCAGCGAATGGGAGCTCGTGGCTTCGGTGCCGGTAACTTTAAAGCGCTTTTTGAGTCGATTGAAAGAGAGCAACAATTGCGAGGAACGTTGTAAAAATTAAAGTTTAATTATTGATAATTCAAAAAACAAACCTTTAAAAACATAAAATTTGCTAAAAATGTGTTAAAGTTGATTTTTTGATTGCAATTTGACAATAAAACCAACTACATTTGCACTCGCAAAAATGAGGAAGTCATAACCCCTCATTGGAGCAAGTAAATTTTCATAATTTATAGTTTTTTGGTTGGTTAATAGCATAAAAACTCAGTCATTTGTTTGACTGAGTTTTTTTGTTTAGTACTTTTGGAATGAAAATTGTAATAATGGTTATAAATTCGATAAATTTAAACCAATGAAAAAATTTATAACACTTCTTTCGCTTTCCTTTTTACTGCTTTTTGCCGTTTCATTTACGGCTGTTGATCAGGAAGATGCCTTCACCACGGGCGAATTTTTTAAATTCCGAATCCATTACGGGCTTGTTAATGCGGGTTACGCTACACTGGAGGTCAAAGAGGCGGTTCGCAACAACAAAAAAGTACATCACGTTGTCGGGAAAGGCTACACCGTCGGGATGACTAAATTTTTCTTCAAGGTTCAGGACGATTATCAGAGTATTTTCGACAAACAAACCGGTCAGCCGTACCAATATCTTCGAAAAATTGATGAGGGCGGTTATACCAAAAATCAGGAAGGTTTTTTTAATCAGACAAAAAATACCGTTCTTGTTAAAGACTATAAAAATAATACCGAAAAAACGTTTTCAGTAACCGAAAATGTTCAGGATATTGTATCTTCGTTTTATTATTTAAGGAACCATCCCAAAATAGACAAACTGGCTGTTGGTGAGTCCATTCTTATTGATATGTTTTTTGATGACGAGGTATTTAAATTCAAACTTAAATATCTGGGAAAAGAAGATATTGATACCAAATTCGGGATAGTACCAACCCTGGTTTTCAGACCTTATGTGCAATCCGGACGTGTTTTTAAGGAACAGGAAAGTTTGACGGTTTGGATTTCCGATGATGACAATAAAATGCCCATACGTATAAAAGCCAGTCTGGCTGTCGGATCATTAAAAGCCGACCTGGACGGTTTCAAAGGATTAAAGAACTCTTTTAAAGTAAAAGTAAAGCAATAATGGAAATTACTCCTGAGATTAAAGATAGAATCAATCAGATTGATGAAAAATTTCAAGCCATCAATCAGAAAACAGAAACGCATTTAGAAGGCCTTTTGTGGTCAAAACCCATCACTTATTGGGATTATATTCAAACCGATGCGCTTTTAAATCTGCAAATTCAACGCACCACATTGCCTGATGAAATGGTGTTCATTATGTACCATCAGGTGAATGAATTATTGTTTAAAATGATTCTTTGGGAAATTCAGCAGGTATCGCACTGCAATGAGCTTACGACCAAGTTTTTCGCGGAACGTTTAATGCGTATCAGTCGTTATTTTGACATGCTTACCACCTCGTTCGATATTATGGGCGATGGTATGGAAGTGGAACAATATCTGAAATTCAGAAATACGTTAACGCCGGCAAGTGGATTCCAAAGCGCGCAATACCGTATGATTGAATTTGCTTCCACCGATTTAATCAACCTTATCGATCACCGTTTCAGAGCGACTATCGACAGAAATACACCTTACGAACACGCTTTCAATCACCTGTATTGGCAAGCCGCCGGGAAAGACTACCAAACGGGCGAGAAGTCCTATTTGTTGCAGGAATTCGAAAGAAAATACAAAAAAGAATTTTTAAGCCTGATGGAGGAATACAATACCATCAATTTGTGGCGAAAATTCAAACAATTACCGGAAGCCGACCAACAAAATGCCGATTTGATTGCCGCCATGCGCCATTACGACAAAACGGTAAACATCACTTGGGTAATGGGGCATTATAACGCTGCCGTCAAATACATCGAGAGCGTTCCCGGAAACCACGAAGCCACCGGAGGCAGCGATTGGAAAAAATACATGCTCCCGAAATACCAGAGACGAATATTTTTCCCGGAACTTTGGAGTAAAGAAGAATTGGAAAAGTGGGGAGAATAAAACAATAACCAACCAAAACCAACAAGATTTGAGATACGTCACAATCATATTATTATCACTAATACTATTTGCTTGTAACACTAAAGAGGAAAAGGGAAGTACCAAAAAAACCGCGGTTAAAAAAGAGAAAATTGTTGTCGAATTCGGGTTTCGATTAAATGATTTCAAAGTCGTTCACGATACCATTCAATCCGGAGACAGTTTCGGAAAAATATTAAGCGAACAAGGTTTTGATGCCGCCAAAGTGCACGAAATCAATGAAAAAGTAAAAGATTCTTTTGATGTTCGCAATATCCGAATCGGGAAGCCCTTTACCTTACTTCAAAATAAAGCAGTACCTAACGATTTAAAAGTGTTCATTTATCAGCCTGATAAAATGAGCTATTATGTCGTGGATTTGCGTGATTCTATACCATCAGTATATAAAAAAGAACGGCCAGTCGTTATAAAACGAAGAACGATAGCTGCGGCCATTGACGGTTCGGTTTCCAGTACGCTAAGCCGTGAAGGAGTTTCGTCGGCACTGGCCCCGGAATTGTCCAAAATCTACGCCTGGTCTATTGACTTTTTCAAAATCCAGAAAGGCGATAAATTTGCCGTTACCATCAATGAAAAATACCTTGAAGGCGGGGAATATTTAGGCGTGGAAAGTGTGGAAGCTTCTTATTTTGAATACAAAGGCAAAAAGATTTACGCATTTCCGTTCAAACAGGATCCAAATTCCAAAAGAGTCGACTATTACGATGAAGAAGGGAAAGTGCTGAAAAACATGTTCCTGAAAGCGCCTCTGAAATTTGTAAACATCACGTCACGATTTACCCGCAGCCGATTCCATCCGGTACAGTTAAAATGGAAAGCCCATAATGGTACCGATTACGCTGCACCTACCGGAACACCAATTATGACGACTGCTTCGGGAACCGTAGAACAAACAGGATATACAGGAGGTAACGGGAATTTCGTTAAAGTAAAACACAACGGAACCTATTCCACCCAATACCTGCACATGTCGAAAATTTTGGTGCGTCGCGGACAACACGTGCAACAAGGACAAATTATCGGTAAGGTAGGAAGCACTGGTTTGGCTACCGGTCCGCATGTTTGTTACCGCTTCTGGAAAAACGGAATTCAGGTGGATCCGTTGCGTCAGAAATTGCCCAATTCGGAGCCGATGAATCCAAAATACAGAGCACGTTTTATGGCAGAAATCACACCGTTGAAAAAAGAATTGGACAGTGTTTCATTAGCTAATTTCGGAGAATAATGGCGTTAGAAAATATAAATCCTACAGGAACTGTTGCCTGGCAAAAGCTACGCGCCCATTTCGAAACCATCGCGCATACTCCAATGCAGGAACTGTTTGCTGAAGATGGCGATAGAACCCATAAATTTCATATCCAGTGGAACGATTTTCTGTTGGATTATTCCAAAAACAGAATCACCGCCGAAACGGTACAACTGCTTTTAGGATTAGCCGAAGAAGCACATCTTAAAGAAGCTGTTCAGAATTATTTCTCGGGCGATAAAATTAATGCAACCGAAAACCGCGCCGTTTTGCATACCGCATTACGTACTTCAGAAAAAAGCATACTGGTTGACGGGATTGCGATTCTAGACGAAGTTAAAGCCGTACAATCCAAAATAAAAACGTTTACCGAAGCGATTATTTCCGGGAATCAAAAAGGATATACCGGAAAACCGTTTACTGATGTCGTAAATATCGGTATTGGCGGTTCGGATTTGGGTCCGGATATGGCGGTAGAAGCCCTACAGTTTTACAAAAATCATCTGAACCTTCATTTTGTTTCTAATATTGATGGCGATCATGTGGCGGAAACCATCAAAAAGTTAAACCCGGAAACGACACTTTTTGTGGTAGTATCCAAAACGTTTACCACACAAGAAACACTTTCCAATGCGACGACTCTTAAAAATTGGTTTTTGCAATACGCAACGAAAGAAGATGTTGCGAAACATTTCGTAGCCGTTTCCACGAATAGTGAAAAAGTAACCGAATTCGGCATCACTCCCGAAAACACCTTCCCGATGTGGGACTGGGTAGGCGGTCGTTTTTCGATGTGGAGCGCCGTAGGATTGTCTATAGCGTTGGCTGTTGGATACGATAATTTCAAAGCATTATTGGACGGTGCTGAGGAAATGGATATTCATTTTAAAAACGAACCTTTCGATAAAAATATCCCGATACTTTTAGCGTTGCTGAGTATTTGGTACAATAATTTCTTCGGATGTGAAACCGAAGCGGTAATCCCGTATTCACAATATCTTAAAAAACTGGCGCCTTATCTGCAACAGGCGGCTATGGAAAGCAACGGAAAATGTGTCGACCGAAACGGAAATCCGGTAAAGTATCAAACCGGAAACATCATCTGGGGTGAACCGGGCAGCAATGCGCAACACGCCTTTTTTCAGTTAATCCATCAGGGCACCAAACTGATTCCGTGTGATTTTATTGGGTTTAAGGAATGTCTTCACGGCAATAAAGAACATCACGATAAACTGATGTCTAACTTCTTCGCTCAAACAGAAGCTTTGCTGATGGGGAAAGCGGCTTCAGAAAGCGTTCAAAACGACTTTTTAGCACCTTTTAAAGCCTTTGAAGGTGATAAACCCACAAATACCTTACTGATTAAAAAACTAACGCCTAAAACGCTTGGTTCTTTAATTGCGATGTACGAACACAAAATTTTTGTACAAGGTGTGATTTGGAATATCTTCAGCTACGATCAATTCGGGGTGGAATACGGAAAACAGTTGGCGACCACAATCCTAGAGGAAATCCAAACCGGTACGGCAAAACCGCACGACAGTTCCACAACATTTTTGCTGCAAGAATTTTTAAAATAACATTGGCTGTAAGGTCTTAACAAATTGGTAAACATTTCCTGATGTTTACAATAAAATACTGCACCATTTTTGTGGTGACAAAGCTTTTAAGTAAGCATGTGTGTTATTTATTCAAAAACCTCCTTATCGTAAGACGAGGAGGTTTTCTGTTTTTAAATCATTTCAATCAATTCCAGAGCGCGCTTAATGGATTTTACATTTTCAAAAGTCAGCAACAAACGCAATCCGTTTTTGGTTTCCTTCTCTTTCATTTTGCAGAGATTGCCGTTTTGCTGTACAAACTGCAATACTTTCATAAATTTCGCCGATTGGTAGAAATCCGATTGTTGATCGGAAACAAAATAACCAACCATTTTACCTTGTTTCAATACCAGTTTTTCAATACCGATGTGGGTCGCTTTCCATTTGATGCGGATGCTGTTCAAAAGCGCCACGGCTTGTCTTGGCAATGGTCCGAAACGGTCGATTAGGTGTTGTTCGTATTGTTGGAGTGCTTCTTCAGTTTTGATGGTGCTCAGTTCGTTGTACAGGTTCAGACGTTCCGAAATGTTGTTGATGTATTCGTCCGGGAACAACAGTTCAAAATCGGTGTCAATCTGAATGTCTTTAACGTACTCTTTGGTTTCGATGTCGTTTTCTTCCGGGTACAACTCCTTGAATTCGTTTTCTTTCAGTTCCTCAATCGCTTCGTTCATGATTTTCTGATAGGTGTCGAAACCAATATCGTTGATGAAACCACTTTGTTCGCCACCCAATAAATCACCGGCACCACGAATTTCCAAATCTTTCATGGCAATGTTGAAACCGCTGCCCAATTCGCTGAATTGTTCCAACGCCTGAATACGTTTTCTCGCTTCCTCGGTCATAGCCGAATACGGCGGACAGATGAAATAACAGAACGCTTTTTTATTGCTTCGTCCCACACGCCCGCGCATCTGATGCAAATCGGACAATCCGAAATTGTTGGCATTATTGATGAAAATCGTATTGGCATTCGGCACATCCAAACCACTTTCAATGATGGTTGTCGCTACCAGAACGTCAAATTCACCGTCCATAAAGGCCAGCATCAGTTCTTCAAGTTTTTTGCCGTCCATCTGACCGTGTCCGACGCCTACTTTCGCTCCGGGTACCAATCGCTGAATCATACCCGCAATTTCTTTGATGTTTTCAATACGGTTGTTGATGAAATACACCTGGCCGCCACGTTCAATCTCGTACGAAATCGCATCGCGAATCACTTCTTCGTTAAAACCGACCACTTGGGTTTCTATCGGATAACGGTTGGGTGGCGGGGTAGTGATAACCGATAAATCCCGCGCCGCCATCAGTGAAAATTGTAACGTTCTCGGAATCGGCGTTGCGGTTAGCGTCAGTGTATCTACGTTATGGGCGATGGTTTTCAGTTTGTCTTTTACGTTTACGCCGAATTTCTGTTCTTCGTCCACGATCAATAAACCTAAATTTTTGAAAACCACATTTTTATTCACTAATTGATGGGTGCCGATTAAAATATCGAGTTTCCCTTCCTCCAATTGTTTCAGGGTTTCCGCTTTTTGTTTTGCCGAACGAAAACGGTTGATGTAACCTACGTTCACCGGCATGTCTTTCAAGCGCTCACGGAAGGTTTTGTAATGCTGAAACGCCAAAATGGTCGTCGGCACCAAAACGGCAACCTGTTTTCCGTTGTCTACGGCTTTAAAAGCAGCACGAATGGCGACTTCTGTTTTTCCGAAGCCTACATCGCCACATACCAAACGGTCCATCGGGCGGTCGTTTTCCATGTCGGCTTTCACTTCCTGCGTGGCTTTCGATTGGTCCGGCGTGTCTTCGTAAATAAACGACGATTCGAGTTCCGCTTGTAAATAACTGTCGGGTGCAAACGCAAAACCTTTGTCCAAGCGGCGTTTGGCGTACAGTTGAATTAAGTTAAAAGCAATGTGTTTAACCCTTGCTTTGGTTTTCTGTTTTAAGGTTTTCCAGGCGCTGGAACCTAATTTGTAAATCTTAGGAGGCGCACCGTCTTTTCCGTTGTATTTGGAGATTTTGTGTAGGGAATGAATGCTCACATACACAATATCGTTATCGGCGTAGACCAATTTGATGGCTTCCTGTGTTTTGCCTTCGACCTGAATTTTCTGCAAACCGCCAAATTTCCCAATCCCGTGATCGATGTGCGTCACATAATCGCCTACCGAAAGCGTGTTGAGCTCTTTCAGCGTAATGGTTTGTTTTTTGGAATAGCCGTTTTTCAGGTTGAACTTGTGGTAGCGCTCAAAAATCTGATGGTCGGTATAACACGCGATTTGGTTTTCTTCATCGATAAAACCCTGAAACAAAGGGAAAACGATGGTTTTGTATTGTTTGCGAAGGTTCTCGTGGTTGGCTTCGTCCAGACTTTCAAAAATATCATGAAAACGTTTCGCCTGTCCGTCATTGGAACAGAACAAATAATTCTTGATGCCGTTAAAATGGTTGTCGTTCAGGTTGTTCAACAGTAAATCAAACTGTTTGTTGAACGACGGTTGCGGCTGGATGTGAAATTCGAACGTTTTTTCGGCGCGGAAAATCGGATGCTTGGACGCCAATTCGACCAAAGTAAAATCCAATGCTTTTTTTACAAAGGCTTGTTGGTTCAGAAACATCGCTTCCGGAGCGGCGTGCTGAATATCTTTGGATAGTTTATCAAAGGCTTCCGTGGCTTTTCTGAACAATTTGTCCAATTGCGATAACAGCAAATCGGTATTCTGAAGAAACAACACCGTTTGCGGATTAATATAGTCTAAGAAACTCTCGCGGTTTTCTTTCAGGAATTTATTTTCAACATTTGGAATAATGCTGATTTTCTTCTGTTTTTCGATGGAAAGCTGGGTTTCCACATCAAAACTTCGGATGGTGTCGACTTCATTTCCAAAAAATTCGATACGGTAGGGATTGTCATTGGAAAACGAAAAAACGTCGATAATTCCGCCACGTACCGAAAATTCCCCCGGTTCGGAAACGAAATCCACGCGCTTGAAATTGTATTCGAACAATACTTCGTTAATAAAATCGATGGAAATGGAATCGCCCACGGCTACTTTTAGCGTGTTTTTGTCCAATTCCTTTCGGGTCACCACTTTTTCGAAAAGCGCATCAGGATAGGTAACGATAACGGCCGGTTTTTTGCGCGAATTGATGCGGTTGAGCACTTCGGCACGCAGCAAAACGTTGGCGTTGTCGGTTTCTTCAATCTGATACGGTCGGCGGTAGGAACCCGGATAAAACAGTACATCCTGATCGTTAATCAGGTTTTCCAAATCGTTCAGGTAATACGCGGCTTCTTCCTTGTCCTGAAAAATCATCAGGTAAGGCAAATCGGTTTTTCGGAAAAGGGCTTCGATAACAAACGACAAGGTCGAGCCGATTAATCCTTTCATTTGGATTTTCGATTCGCGTTTTTGCAATTGTTCCGCTATCTGATTGACTTTCGCCGATTTATGATAGGTGTTTTGAATGTCGGTTTTCAAGATGGTTGTACTGCGTTGCTGTGAATTATTCCTTTATTTGAGGCGCTTCCTGAAGTTTCCGTCGGGCATGACGCGCGGTGTCCAGTGCCTGAAGCATTATCGCTTCGCCTTCTTCTTTCGGAATTTCGCTTTTTACGATAATTTCATTCATTTGATTCTGTATGGAAATAACTTCTGTAGCAATATCCTGAATGATCGGGATTATTTTTTTGGTCGGAATGTATTCCAATGAAATATAAGTGTCCAGCGATTTCAGTTTGGTATTCAATGTCGAAATACGACTTTTTACGGCCGGTTTGTCAAACATTGCCGGAATGCCGATGCTCAAGGAATCGGCTTTTGCACTTAGATTTCTGGCTTTCAGACGGAAGGCATTTAATGAACTTTTCGGTTTTTGCTGCAATTCCTGATTAAAAACGCGCCATCGCTGCCAATTGCTAATATTAGCCTGTACTTTTGGAGCTACCGGCGGAATGTTGAACTTCCAGTTTTGGTTGATAATGGCAAATACCGAATCGTTATGTTTGTTTGCTTTGTCACTGTCGGCCATTCTTTCGTCCTTATCGTTACAGGAAAAAAGGAGAACGGACAGTAAAAGCAGCAGCGATGACTTGATGTTCATAGTTCGAGTTTAGAAAGCAAATTTACAAATGTTATTGTAAACTCCTTTTTTTGATAGGATTATGTTAACTAAAATTCTGTTTTTTGTGAATTGTGAATTTTCGGAATGAAAAGCGATTCGTAATTTTTGTCAAAACAGTATCTTTGTAAGCAACAAACGAACACAAATGAGCACGAAAATCTTAATCATTGGCGCTTGCGGACAGATTGGTACCGAACTCACGGCCAAGCTGCGCGCCACTTACGGAGTGGATAATGTTGTCGCATCCGATATCCGAAAACTGGAAAATGACGTGGTGAAAAACGGAATTTTCGAAGTGGTGAATGCGTTGGATTACAATCAGATAGAACACCTTATTGAAAAACATCAAATTACCGACGTGTACCTGATGGCGGCATTGCTTTCGGCGACTGCGGAGAAAAACCCGGCATTCGCTTGGGATTTGAATATGAATTCATTGTTTCACGTGCTCAATTTGGCGAAAGCCGGTAAAATCCAAAAGATCTTCTGGCCTTCGAGTATCGCGGTTTTTGGCCCTACAACGCCAAGAGTCAACACCCCGCAATATACGGTTATGGAACCTTCTACGGTATACGGGATTTCGAAACAATCGGGAGAACGTTGGTGTGAATATTACAACAAGCAATATGGGGTAGATGTACGAAGCATCCGTTATCCGGGCTTGATTTCGTGGACTTCTCCTCCAGGGGGCGGTACTACGGATTATGCGGTGGATATCTATTATAAAGCGTTGGAAGACAAAAAATTCACTTGCTTCCTTTCCGAAAATACCGGTTTACCGATGATGTACATGGACGATGCCATCAAAGCGACCATCAGCATCATGCAGGCGCCGGCAGAGAAGATTAAAATCCGTTCGTCATACAATTTATCGGCGGTGAGTTTTACGCCGAAAGAAATCGCCGAATCGATCAAGAAGCACATTCCGGAGTTTACCATTGATTATGCACCCGATTTCCGTCAGGC
Source organism: uncultured Flavobacteriaceae bacterium (assembly GCA_963812405.1). Classification (GTDB taxonomy): domain Bacteria; phylum Bacteroidota; class Bacteroidia; order Flavobacteriales; family Flavobacteriaceae; genus Flavobacterium. Next base: position 1,123,208 of record CAWEUV010000002.1, read on the forward strand.
GATTGCCGACAGTTGGCCGGCGAGTATCGACGATTCGTATGCAAGAAACGATTGGGGTTGGCAACACGATTTCGATATGGAGCGCATGACCTCGGTAATGCTGGAAAATTTAGCCAAAAAGTAAAAGAAAATAAAAGAAACGCTACCCGAACAGGTAGCGTTTCTGCATTATAAACCAAACACAAATTATTGCACAATCGGAGCTCTCAACGACTCCAAAACGGCAACAACATCATTAATAATAGCCGTGTCGGTTACACCGTTCAATGCGGCAGCTGCACCTACATAACCGATGAATTTGTCATAATTGGCATCGGTAGCGGTGGTTCCCATTCTAGGATTGGTAGCAGGATTGTGCGCATCCACCATGTTTAATCCCGTATAGGTGTTGGTAGCGCCCCCACCGGTATTGGCCGAGAAGAAATCGGTTAAGTTGTCACTCAGTACAGCCACATTGGTAGTGTTTCCACCGGATACTTCCGCTACGATAGGAGCGAAATGAGCACCGAGATTTCCATCGGCTCCGGCTACGATATCCGCGACAATTAAAGTGATGGTGCTGTCTACTACCGAGCGGTAACTCAAACGTCCCTGTTCGATCATCTGACCCGGATTGTTAGGGTCTGCCACCATGGTAGTACCGCCCAATTTCTGGTACAAGGTTCTTTCTGTGGGTGTCATTGCGGTGTCGTCATTGTCATTACACGATGTGAAACATACCGCTGTTCCGGAGAACAATACTAAAAGCGCGATTTTTGTTAGCTTTTTCATAAGAATAGTATTTATAGATTAATTGAAAATTCGTTGAATACCTCTGGAAAATTTATAGCTGAAACTGCTGGTGTTCATAACCGGACATACTTTTTTTGCCGCTGTTTCATTGGAAACTGTAAAACGCTCGGCTTTGTAATTGCCTTTTGCGATTAAGAGGTTGTAGATGTTTTCGGAGTTGTTAATGCGATTGTCATGGAAGTACACCAATACGCCGGTTTCTTTGTTCAGGCGGTCGGTTTTTACCCCCGGAATCGATTTTAGATGACGGTGGATTTCTTTGGCTTTTAGCGAGTCGATAGGTTCTTTAAAGTCGATACGGCTGATTTGCAGTGTGGCATTGTCGATTTGTACCGGTTTTGCGGTAGCGACATGGATTACCAATACGATAAAAAGGATTGCGATAGTTCCCAGGACGCTTCCCGTAATCCATTTGACTGTTTTATTGATTTTCATATCCTGTTGTTTTTTGTGTTCGTTTAGTTATCTACGAGAAAAAAACAAGGTTGGTTTTGCCGGATTGAAAAAAAATACAGCGATAAAAAAAACCTGCTCGAAGGAACAGGTTTTGGTAGTGTTATTTTTTGAGTTTCTGAATCAGCGCCTCTTCGATAGGGGTTTTGATTTTAACGACTTCGTTAATGTTGTCGTTCGGGACTGTTGCTGAAAGTACGTAATGCTTGATCTTCCACACGCCTTTTTCCTTCACCATCACGCCGGAGCCCTGACAGATTTTCATCCAGGTATCCAATAGTTCGTTGAACCAAGCTACTTTGCCGGAAGCATCAAAATAGATGTTACGGTTTAAAGGTTTGAAATTCCACGCAGCGCCTTTGTCAAAATACGGCTTGGCGAAGTCCTGAAATTGTTTTTTGTTCCAGTTTTCGGTAGCATCTGTTCCGATGAAGATGGATTCGTCTGACATGGCGCCGAAATAGTTGTTGAAGTTTCCTTCAGCTGCGGCTTTATGCCAATTGTCCAATACTGTAGTGATGGCTTGCTTGTCGGATTGGTGTTTTTGTGCCGAGATTTTGCCGGAAATCAGCGTTAAAGTTGTAAGCAGTAAAAATAGTTTTCTCATACGAATTGAATTCTGTTAAATTATTTATTGATGACGACAGTTTTGATATTGACAAATTCCTTGATGCCTTCTTCCGACAATTCGCGACCGTAACCCGATTTTTTGATTCCTCCAAAAGGAAGTCGCGGATCAGACTTGACCATTTCGTTGATGAATACGGCGCCTTCGTGAAATTCATTGATGCGGTTTTTGATGTATGGGATGTCTTCCGTGAAGATGGAAACGCCCAAGCCAAATTCGGATTGGTTGCTAATTTCGATGGCATCATTCAACGTATCAAACGCCACTAAAGCCGCCACCGGACCGAACGTTTCCTCTTTGAAAACCGGCATTTCGGTTGTGACGTTAATTAATATCGTGGGTTCGTAGAAAGCACCTTTTCGTTTTCCTCCTAAAATAACATTAGCGCCCATGGAAATGGATTGGTTGACTTGTTTTTCCAACTCTTCGGCTAAATCAAGGCGGGCGAGTGGTCCGATTTGCGTTTCGGTGTTCATCGGATCACCCGCAATGAGTTGGCTTACGGCCTGTTTGTATTTTTCGGTAAAAGTGTCGAAAATAGAATGCTGTATCAGGAAGCGTTTGGCGGCAATACAGCTTTGTCCTGCATTTTGCATGCGTGCGTTAACAGCCACGGCCACAGCTTTGTCAATATTAGCGTCTTCACAAACGATAAAGGCGTTGCTGCCGCCAAGTTCCAACAAGGATTTTTTCAGGTATTTTCCGGCTTGGGCGGCTACGGCACTTCCGGCGGCTTCACTTCCGGTGAGGGAAACGGCTTTGATTTCAGGATGGGCAATCACTTCGGCTACTTTATCACTGCCTATATGCAGGTTTTGATATACGCCGATAGGAAAGTCACTTTCGATAAATAGTGCTTCGATACTTTCTGCGGATTGCGGTACATTACTCGCATGTTTGACCAACACGACATTTCCGGCAAGGATGGACGGAATCGCAAAACGAAACACTTGCCAAAACGGAAAATTCCAAGGCATGATTCCTAAGAGAGCTCCTAGAGGTTCGTAAGTTGCAAAGCTTTCGTAGGCATCGGTTTTAATGGGTTTGGGTTGCAGTAAGGTTACGGAATTTTCGCAATAGTAGTCGCAAAGAACTCCGCATTTGTCGACTTCAGCAAGGGATTGCGTGATGGGTTTACCCATTTCCTGAGTGATGAGTGTCGCATAATGAATCCGGTGCTCATGAAGTACTTTTTTAAGGTTTTGTACATGAGCAATGCGTTCTTCGATGGGTTTGGCTTTCCAATACCCAAAGGCTTCCTGAGCAGTATTTATTTTTGTTTGCATGACAATACCGTTGTGAAAGGTAAAGTTACGGTTTTTGTGTGGAAAATGCTGCAGGATTGTTTTTTGATAGTGTAAACCCCTGCATTGAGCAAAGGATATAGTGTTCGATTTGTAAAAGGGTTATTTTTTCTTCTTTGTATCGAACATCGAAAGCAGGAGTCCGCCCATAACGCTTCCGTAGAGCGTGCTGTTTACGGGACTCGAAGTAATGGCACACGAACCTTCGCATCCAAAATACAGGAAATAGAAATACCCTCCCGCTGCACCCAAGACGCCTCCGGCTAACCAAACCAATAAGGTTTTTTTATTCATTTTTTGGGTTCTCGTTAGTATTGATGCCCAGAGCGGTGTATAAAGGGCAAAAGTTAATGAAACTGGTAAGTAGTAAAATTATTCCCGCTCCCAAGGCGATATAGCCTAAAGTCCCGGTTAGGGTTTCAGTAGCTACTAATACCGCTAAAACGATTGCGACTCCAATACGGATGAACCTGTCGCGTTTTCCCATGTTTGCTTTCATAATTATTGTTGTTTAATGGTTTTGTTTTGATTCTTCTGCAGAGATGGTTAGCGGTGTTGTTTTATAACGCTAATCAAATCGCTTTTCGAAAGTAGACCCGACTGTCGCCACAGTTGTTTTCCGTTTTTAAAAAGTAGCATGGTTGGGACGCCGCGCACCTGAAATTGTGCTGCAACGGCCGGATTTTTATCGACATCAATTTTTAATATCGAGATGCTGTCGCCCAATTCGTCTTTGACTTGCTTGAGGATTGGGGAGAGCGTCTGACAGGGTCCGCACCAGGTAGCGAAAAAATCCACCAGTACGGGTTGGTCTTTGTTTATTATTTCTGAAAAATTACTCATGATTGTTTATTTCTTTTTTGGGGCACTGCGCAGCCTCTTGGGCCACATCCGAAATTAAAGATGGCCTGTACGAGGAAAAAAGCCGCAAAAGCCATGAAAAACCATTCGTGAGTGCGGATGGCTTCGTATCCTAAAAGTAGGGCTAAGGCCAATCGGAAATAGCGCATGAAATGCCAGTTTTTAAAAAATGAGTTCATTGTAAGTTTTTAATTATTCACGTAAAGTTACGAAATATGATAGCAAGAAGTGTAACCGATGTTACTTTGGGTGTAAAGAAGCGAATAAGAAAGTGAAAAGATGATAGAAAAGAAGAAAATGTAATGGGGTTTGTTCTGCGGTTGTGCTGTTGCAATGTTTCTAAATAAAAAAAGAGCAACACTTTCGTATTGCTCTTTCTGCTCCCCCTCTTGGGCTCGAACCAAGGACCCTCTGATTAACAGTCAGATGCTCTAACCAACTGAGCTAAGGAGGAAACTGTATTTTTATGTATAGAACGTTTTAAAGATATAAAAAGCCACTCTTGCGAATGGCTTTTATTTTTTGCTCCCCCTCTTGGGCTCGAACCAAGGACCCTCTGATTAACAGTCAGATGCTCTAACCAACTGAGCTAAGGAGGAAGGTGTGTTACCTTTAATGCGGTGCAAATATAAGCTGAAATTTTATACTCGCAAATAAAAAATTAAAAATTTTTATAAAAGTTTGTCGACGATTAGCTGATAAATGTCCTTTCCGAAGGTTAATGCCATTAAGGTCAGCAAGATAATCATTCCGGCTGTTTGCACATGACCCATCGCTTTTTCGCTTAAAGTTTTACCGGTAACCATTTCAGCAATGGTAAATAAGGCGTGTCCGCCGTCTAATCCCGGAATCGGCAGCAGGTTCATGAATGCCAAACCTATGGAAAATAGCGCTGTAAAATTCCAGATGAATTCCCAATTCCAGCTGTCCGGTAAAGCACGGGCAATACCTACAGGGCTTTTTACGTGTTTGTATGCTTCGGTTTTTGGGCGTAAGATCAGTTTAAATTGTTTTACATTGTAAACCAATAATTGCCATGATTCTTTTACCGCTTCGCTAATGGCGTTTCCAAGACTTAACTTATTGTTGATTTCGTAGTTTGGTTGTTTTTTCGATTGCATTCCGAAGCCTAATTTGCCGTTTTTGTTGACATGTGCTTTCAGTGCTATCGCTTTACCTTCTCTCAATACGTTTAAGGTTACGTCCTTATCGGCTTGTTTTTTCAATTCGGTTTTGAATTCGAAAAACTGTTTGAAAGTTTGATTGTTAAAGCCTAAAATCATATCGTTTTTCTGTAAGCCTGCTTTTTCTGCTTCAGAATCGGAGGACACTTCGTTAACATAGGAATCGCTCATTTCTAAAGAAGGTCCGAAAAATATGGTGTCGCCGAATCCGATCTTGCCGTCTTTGTCCACTGCTACAGCAATTGTAGCGGGAACGTTATTTCTTATGATGTTGAGTTGAACGGTTTTGTTTTTGTGGTTTTTCAGTTCGTCTGATAATTCGTCGAAATAGGTAAACGACTTACTTTCAACACCTGTTAAAATATCTCCGGCGGTAAAAACAGCCGGTTTGTTTTTAACCGCTGTCACGCTGTCAATGATAACTTGCGACAATAAGTTTCGGGCACCAACGAAATCTCTTCCTTCTTTGCCTAAAATTTCTGCTTTATTGGCATCGGTTAAAACCAACGTTTTCTTTTCGCCGTTTCTTTCGATTTCGATGTTATCGCCTAAAAGGGCGTCTAACACCATGCGATTGAATCGTGGTTGGTGTACGCCGTCTACAGAAAGGATTTTATCGCCGTTTCGGAAACCAACGTTAATTCCGGTTTCGCCGAAAGAAAGTCCGTTTTCCTGAATTTTTTCTGTGGAAACGTATTTTTGTCCGTACGTAGTGTATACCACGGTATAGATAAACCATGCCAGTAAGATGTTTACAATAATTCCTCCTAACATGATGATTAGACGTTGCCAGGCAGGTTTGGATCGAAATTCCCAAGGCTGTGGTTCCTGTTTCATCTGTTCCATGTCCATGCTCTCATCGACCATTCCGGATAACTTTACATAGCCTCCTAAGGGTAACCATCCGATGCCCCATTCGGTATCACCTATTTTTTTCTTTAGTAAGGCGAAGCCGGCATCCATGAACAGATAGAATTTTTCAACTCTTACTTTGAACATTCTGGCTGTGATGTAATGACCGAATTCGTGAAGAATTACCAATACGGATAATATGAAGAGGATTTGACCTAATTGTATCATTTTAAACAGTGAATTTTATTATAAACGACAAAAGTAAGGTTTTCACCTTACTTTTTATCATGTTATTTCGGTTTGCCTATTTTTTTATAAAATTTTTATGAATTACTCCTTCCGAGGTTGTAATCTTTACAATATGAACGCCATTTGACAAACGGTTTACGTTAAATTCGGTTTGATTTTCCGTCGCAACCAATTGTCCTAGTGTATTGTAAACTTCAGCCTTTTCCAATTGAATGTTTGTTGGTAACTGAATCGTGATACGGTCATTGGCCGGATTCGGATACAGGCTGATAATCTGATCCAATTCGAAGGATGCGTTTCCTAAAGTGGCTGTACTGTTTTTAGAGATGATGTGTTTGTTAGGGTCGAAAAGAATTCCGGTTGGGGTAAACGGAGCTGTTACGGTAAATTGTTGTCCGTTTGTGGTGTTGTCTAAAACCACATCGTAGGTAAGTCCTCCTGCACCGGTAATGCGAATGGGTACCGGAACCTCAAAAAACGGAACGGAAACGTGCGAACTGGTTTGATTAATCGTAATTCTAACCTGATTACCTTCTAATGTTTGTGCGTTAATCGTATAGGTTGGGAAACCCTGCATGTAAACCCAGTCGTTAAAGAATTCGGTAAGATTCATTCCTGAAACGGCTTCCAAGTGGGCTTTAAACTGAGGGGTAGTGGCATAACCATACGCTAGTGCGGGATCGTTCAGGTAATTTCTTAGTCCTTGAAAAAAGTTCGTGTCTCCTAACTTATGACGCAGCATATGGGTTACCATCGATCCTTTGTCATAGGACAATCGGGAGCTAAAAATGGTGTTTACATTCAATGCTTGTGCATCGGTCAGGTATAAGTTTCCTCCGTTTTGGGAGGTAATATTGTTGATTTTTCCGGTTTTCCAAGTAACGAAATTGGCGGCTCCATCAAAATTTTCCACGACTACGCCCGACATGTATTCGGTGATTCCTTCGTTCAGCCAAATGTCTTTCCAGGTGCCACAGGTAACTTTATCGCCAAACCATTGGTGTGCCATTTCGTGTGCGATCAGACTTCTGCTGAAGTTGTACATGAAGGAAACTGTAGTGTGTTCCATTCCGCCGCCCCAGCCAAACTGTGCATGCCCGTATTTTTCATTTCGGAACGGATAAGGGCCAATTAGCGATTCGTATAGGTTTAGAATTAACGGAGTCTGGTCTATCTGCGTTCTTGTTGAAGCTGTGTTGTTTTCGGCGTAAATATAATTTACTACAGGGTAAAAAGGACTGGCTACAGTCCCTAAACCTGCTTGTTGGTTGTAAATCTGATAATTGGTTACGGCCATGCAAATCAGGTAGGCTGGAATCGGGTAGCCGTGATGAAAATGCGTGGTTTTGTTACCGCCGTTAATTACTTGCGATTGCTCCAAACCGTTAGAAACGCTGACGTAAGTTGACGGAGCGGTAATGTATACGTCAATACTGTCCACTTTGTCGTTTAAGTCCTGCTTGCACGGCCACCAGTCTCTCGCTCCAAAAGGTTCCGAAAGAGTAAATAAAACGGGAGAACCGCTATGGGTACTTGTGGTGAAGGCCTGTTCTCCGGTTGCCGGTGCGCCGGAATAGGTTATTTTTACCGAAGTGGAATTTCCGGTGGTTAATGTAGTAGGAAGGGTAATTACAAGTTCATTGTTGGTGTTTTGTACAAAACTAAGATTGGTTGCGCCTTGGGTTACACTGCTTACGGTTAACTGGTTGGTTAAGTCGAATGTTACCGATGTCATATCGGATAAGGCTGTGAAATTCGTGGTTACAACTCCTGAGATGTTATATACTGCGGGATCTACGGTAAATTCCAGTTTGTGATAGGTGATATTATAGTTTTGGGTATTCGGGTTGACCCTGAAATTCATCGTTTTTGAAGCCGATTTCATTTCTGCTTCAATCATGCGGTGATACTCTTCGTCGTGAGTCTGTGAAAAACCGGTATAGGTTACGAGTAATGCAAAAAGTAGGGCAAACTTTTTCATAATCTTTAAAAATTTTCCCAAATGTAGCAATTATTTTAACATAGAATATTTTTTTAAGTGTTTTTATAACAATTCGGTTTTGTGCGTTTTAAGGCAAACAAGTTTGTTTTTTACTACTGATGTAATCAAACAATTCCTTAAATTTGCTCACTTTAAAAAATATAACGTATGTTACAGATCGCTTTTATCAGAGAAAACCAGGAAAAAGTCATTCAGGCATTGGCAAAACGAAATTTGGATGCCAAAGACATGATTGCAACCGTGGTGGCATTGGACGAAAAACGCCGTGCAACCCAAGTGGAATTGGATACTATTTTAGCGGAATCGAACAAGCTGTCGAAAGACATCGGTGAACTGATGAAAAGTGGTGAAAAAGCCAAAGCCGAAATTTTAAAGGAAAAATCAACCCAATTGCGTGAGAAAGGGAAGGAACTTACAGAGGCCTTAAATGTGGTTTCGGAAGAACTGACGCTAGAATTATACAAATTACCTAACACTCCGGCCGATATTGTTCCGCAGGGGAAATCTGCCGATGATAACGTAAATGTTTTTCAGGAAGGCGACATTCCGGTTTTGCACGAAGGAGCATTACCGCATTGGGATTTGATTAAAAAATACGATATCATTGATTTCGAATTAGGCACGAAAATTACCGCACCGGGTTTCCCAGTGTACAAAGGAAAAGGGGCGAAATTGCAACGTGCTTTAATTTCTTATTTTTTAGATAAAAATACGGATGCCGGTTATCAGGAATTCCAGGTGCCGCATTTGGTTAATGAAGCATCTGCTTATGGAACCGGTCAGTTGCCGGATAAGGAAGGGCAGATGTATCACGATGCTAAAGACGATTTATACCTGATTCCAACTGCAGAAGTTCCGGTGACGAATATCTACAGGGATGTAATTTTACAGGAAAGTGAATTGCCCGTTATGGCAACCGGCTATACACCTTGTTTCCGAAGAGAAGCGGGTTCTTGGGGAGCACACGTGCGCGGATTGAACCGTTTGCACCAATTTGATAAAGTGGAAATCGTTCGCATCGAACATCCGGATAAATCACATGAAGCGTTAGACGGTATGGTAGAACACGTGAAAGGTATCATGCGTGAATTAGGTTTGCCGTTCCGTATTTTGCGTTTGTGTGGCGGTGATATGGGATTTGCATCTGCATTAACCTATGATTTTGAAGTGTTTTCTACGGCTCAGGATCGTTGGTTGGAAATTTCTTCGGTATCGAATTTTGAAACCTTCCAGGCCAACCGATTGAAATTGCGTTTTAAAGGAAAAGACGGGAAAACCCAATTGGCACACACCCTAAACGGAAGCTCTTTGGCATTACCACGCGTTTTGGCCGGAATTCTGGAAAATTACCAAACGCCGGAAGGTATTGTAATTCCGGAAGTGTTGCGTAAATACACTGGTTTCGACATTATCAATTAAGTACAATAACAATATAAGTAAGGAAAGCAGACCAAAAGTCTGCTTTTTTTATACTAAAGCATTCTCTTTTGCGTTTCCTTACAATAATTTTAAACTTTTTTTATGCGATTATTTATACTTTTTTGCTTTGTGGCATTTTCCAATTTTATGGTGGCGCAAAATAAGGCGATGACTTTTAACGATGCAAAATTACAGGGAAATGCACCGGAAAAACTAGATACCTTATACAAAGGCGCTATTCATACGGAAACCATTCCGGGCGTTTTTAAAACAGAAGCAGAGCAGGAACAATTGATTGTGGCTTACACACAATTATTACAGGATTTAGGAGCTTTTCTAAAGAAAAACAATTTTGTATGGGAACATCCTACTCGTTGTTTTAACCGGATTTACATCAACAAAAACGGTACGATCGACTATTTTCTGTACAATTTCTACGTGAATAAAGAAAAACCCGAAACCAACCTTTCGGAGGCTAAAATTGCTGAGTTTGACCGATTGCTGAATGCATTTGTGAAAGACTATCGTTTTTCGGTAACGGCCAATGAGAATTTTGCGCAATGCAGTCCGGTTACGTATAGGAATTAATAAAAAGAGCAGGTGTTATTAACCCTCTCTTTTTGTTTGAATACAAATGGTTTACCCAAACAATTCGCCAACCACATCCTCAATTTTTGCAACCATTCTGATGTCAATCAACGTATTTTTGAGTGTAATCTTATTGTATTTGGATACGAATATTGTCGAGAATCCTAATTTTTCCGCTTCCTGTATGCGTTGTTCCACTCGGTTCACGGGACGGATTTCTCCCGAAAGGCCCACTTCGCCTGCAAAACAGTAATTCTTACCTACCGGAATATCTTCATTGGAAGATAAAATCGCCGCCACTACAGCCAAATCAATCGCCGGATCGTCTACGGAAATGCCTCCGGTAACATTTAAAAAAACGTCTTTGGAGCCCAAATGAAAACCGGCTCGTTTTTCCAATACGGCTAAAATCATGTTCAGTCGTTTGGCGTTGTATCCTGTGGTGCTACGTTGTGGCGTACCATATACGGCAGTGGAAACCAAAGCCTGTATCTCAATCATTAACGGGCGCATGCCTTCTAAAGTTGATGCGATGGCAGTGCCGGAAAGTTCTTCGTCTTTGTGTGAAATCAGAATTTCCGACGGATTCGTTACTTCGCGTAAACCGGTGCCCTGCATCTCGTAAATGCCCAGTTCGGCTGTAGAACCGAAACGGTTTTTGAGGGAACGCAGAATTCTGTACACGTGATTTCGGTCGCCTTCAAACTGTAAGACGGTATCGACCATGTGTTCCAGTATCTTCGGACCGGCAATGTTGCCATCCTTGGTAATGTGTCCGATTAAAATCACCGGCACATTGGTTTCTTTGGCATATTTAATCAGTTCGGCCGTGCATTCCCGGATTTGTGAAATGCTGCCGGGTGACGATTCGATATAGTCTGTATGCAGGGTTTGAATGGAATCGATAATCACAATTTCAGGTTCCATTTCTTCAATCTGACGGAAGATGTTCTGGGTTTTGGTTTCGGTCAGAATGTAACAATTGTCGCCGTTGGGTGTAATCCGTTCGGCACGCATTTTTATCTGTTTCTGACTTTCCTCTCCCGAAACATATAACGTTTTATAAGGTAGTTGTAGCGAAATTTGCAGCAAAAGCGTGCTTTTTCCGATGCCCGGTTCGCCTCCTAAAAGCGTTAACGAACCCGGAACCAATCCGCCGCCCAAAACCCGGTTCAGCTCACCGTCGGTGGTGTCTAACCGGATTTCTTCGGCCGAATCAATTTCGTTTATTTTTAAGGGTTTTGCCGCTTTTTTTACCAAAGAAGTTTCGGTTTTCCAAGCGGTTTTTTCCTCTTTCTGTATGACTTCTTCAACAATGGTATTCCATTCTTTGCAGGCGTTGCACTGACCTTGCCATTTGGCAAACTGAGTGCCGCAACTCTGACAAAAAAAGGCGGTTTTTATTTTAGACATTATTATGGTTTCGGTTCTTCTTTTGGAGTTTCGGCTGGGGTTTCAGTAGGGGTTTCTACTGGTGCTTCCTCGGTTTCTTCTCTGTTTTTCTTGTTGCGCTCTTTTCCTTTTTTCAACTGTCCTTTAATGGCGTCGGCGCGTTCCAGCATCATGTCTTTGGTAAGGTCGCGAATTGGCGTCAACCCGAAAGCACTCATGAAGGCTTTTTGCGCTTTGGCCGGTTCGCCGGTGTTGTCGTAAAACATCGCTTTGTGGTATTCGCTCAACATCGTTTTGGGATAATTTTTCTTAGCCAATTCTGAAAGGGTCATGAAATCCTCGTAATTTTTGTTTTTCATAATCGCCGCTTCAATGGCTTTGAAATCCGTTAAACGAATTTTAGGCATGAACCCTAATTTCTTTTGGATATTGGTGTATTTATCAACAAGATACTGAGTGTGACCTTTGTCTAATTTCGCCAGTTTTTCCTGGAATTCATTCATAGAAATCGGTTGGTAGCCTTCAAAAATTGCTGAAATCGCATTGTTGATGGCATTTGGCACCAATGAATAATGAGAGGTATTTTTAAAATCATCGAAACCGGATTTAACAAAATCGGATTTAATTGCTTTAATGCCATCGTCTAAGAGTTTGATACGATCGTGCATCGGTTTCAGGTCGCCATCGGCAGTAGCCAGATAAAAGAAAATCGGTTTTTGGGCAATTTTAAGACGATCCGGGATTCTGGTTTCCATTTCGGCAGGCAATTCTGGGCTCAAACACAGATAAGCATTGAAAACCGGGTTGTCTTTGTACAGGTACGCATTTAAAAAACCGGCTGTCAGGTCGTGACCGGCAATCAATCGGTAAGGTGCAACACGGTATTTCTTCTCGATATAGGGTAGCAATTCAATGCCGATGAATTCGAAGAATTTTGCGCCTTGTTCTACCGGAAGGCCGTTTTCGTCAAATTGCGAATCGTATTCGCGTTCGTTGGCTTTGTTTTGGTTGATTCCCACGATGATTACTTCCGGAAGATCGTCCCAATACGCGCCGTATTTCATAGTTCCCATTATGGGATCCAATAAGTATTCGCTGTCCAGAACTACAAAAACCGGATACTTTTTGTCTTTTGCCGATTCATACGAAGGCGGAAGGATGATGCTGATGTCGCGCACAGCACCTAATTTTTGAGATTCAAAGGGTTCGTCAATGCGTTGTGCAAAAACAGAACTGGATATAAATGCAAGTAACAGAAGTAATTTCGATGTCATAATTTACTTAATTAAGCTGTTGAAAATAGAACAGCAATATAGTAAATTATTTTTTGCGATTGAGTATCGGTAAAAGTAAAAAAGAAAGTCCGCCTAAAAGTACCACTAAAGCAGTTTGTGAAGTCCATAAAATCCAACCGAAAGTAGTTCCTGCGGTTTCGGGAATGTTGTATAATACTAAAATTTGAGCAATCATTAACGGGAATGCGCCAAAGCCACCGTTAGTGAATGTTACGGCCAAACTGCCCACTACAAAAGCGGTTACGATAACCCCAAAACCAATACCGCTGGTTTCCGGTAGTGCAAAAACGGCGGCGTAAAAAGTGAGGACATAGGAAATCCAAATTACAGCGGTATGTGCTAAAAATGGAACGCGGTTGGGCATTTTGAAAGTGCTCAATAACCCTTCGATTAATCCTGAGATTTTTTCTTTGATGAATAAAATCGGTTTCCAGGAGGAGTAAATGAAGAGTAATACCACAACGATAAAACCAAAGAACCCGATAAAACCAAGATACATCAGTTTTTCCACCGGTATGGTGGCGGTAAGGAACGATTTTAACTGGTCGAATTGTAAAATCAGTGCGGTTAAGATGAATCCGATTAAGATGAACAAGTCGATTACCCTTTCGGCAATAATGGTTCCGAATGCTTTGTCGAACGGAATATCATTGTATTTTTTCAGTACCAAAGCGCGGGATACTTCGCCGGAGCGCGGCACGGTGTAATTCATCAGGTACCCGATGCAAACGGCTGAAAAATTATTCCGGAATTGCGAAAAATAGCCCATGTGTTCCAGGCTATAGCGCCATCGGTAGCCTCTTGAAGCCAGACTAATGATTGAAAAAACGGAAGAAATAGCAATAAAGCCGTAATTGGCGTTGCTGAAAATAGCCTTTCATTTCCGCCAGCTGTTGGTCGGTAAACTTATTGTAGGTGTAAAAAACCAAAAAAACTCCCAACAAAAGTGGGAGTCCGATGCTTAGTGCTTTTTTGATTTTTTCGTTCAAAACTATTTCAGTGAATTGTCGTGTTCGTTAGGGAAAACCAATGCGGGTTTGAAGTTTTTTGCTTCTTCGCAAGTTAGGATTCCGTAAGCAATAATGATGATAATGTCACCTTTGTGAACTTTTCGAGCTGCCGGTCCGTTCAGGGTGATTTCGCCACTGTTTCGGGGTCCGGTAATGGCATACGTTTCCAATCGTTCCCCATTATTAAGGTTTACGATGGATACTTTTTCGCCTTCATAAATGTTGGAAGCTTCCATTAAAGCTTCGTCAATGGTAATACTACCGATGTAGTTTAAATCGGCTCCAGTCACCTTAACGCGGTGAATCTTGGATTTAACAACGTGAATTTGCATGGTGCAAAGTTATATCAATTTAGTGAAATATTGTCTATTAATCTGATGTTGTTTATGAAAATCGCGATGAAACCGCGGTATTTCTTTGCTTTTGCTTTTTCTGATGCAGGGCAATAGTGTTGCTTCGTCGGCAATTTCAAAATATTCCAATTGAAAATTCGGATGTTTTCTGAAGGTGTTTGGTCCACAAAAGCAATCACTTCTTTTGCCGAATGATTTTCGAATTTCGATTTGGCTTCCTTTAAGGTTTTGTAGATAAGGGAAGCTTCGTTTCGTGCGTCGGCGGAAAGGCGTTCGTTTCGGGAACTCATCGCCAGTCCGTTGGCTTCGCGGTGAATCGGACAGCCGTGAATCGTTACCGTAAGGTTGTGTTTTTGAACCATTTTTTTCACAATCTGCAACTGCTGAAAGTCTTTTTCGCCAAAATAGGCATTGGTGGGTTCTGAACGATTTCAAACAGTTTTTTTACGATAGTGCCCACGCCGTCGAAATGGCCGGGACGGTGTGCGCCTTCCATCTGGAATTCCAGTCCGTCGTAATCGAATGCGGTGGATTTGGTGTTGCCTTCGTAGATGTCTTCTACTGAGGGAGCATACACGATTATGTCTTTGGAAACGGTTTTGATTTTTTCTACATCGCGTTCCAGGGTGCGCGGGTAATTGGTTAAGTCTTCGGCATTGTTAAATTGCGTCGGATTTACAAAAATACTCACCACCGTAATCGCGTTGTTTTTTATGGATTCTTTTAGGAGCGACAGGTGTCCCTGATGCAAAGCGCCCATGGTGGGTACAAAGCCGATTTTGGTTTTTTGGGTACGTATGGCGGCCAAATGTGCCGTTAAATCAGACTTTTTATTGAAGATGAACATTTTCTTCGGGTTTAAATTGACTGCAAACTTACTATTTTGTTAAATAACTGCATAAATTTTTGTAATTTTGCCTGTTTTTTGTACCCAATTTTTAAAAATAAAATACAAATGGAGGATAAGAGGATATTGTATGTATCATCCGAAGTAGTGCCGTACTTAGCTGAAAATGAGGTTTCTTTAATGTCGTATGACGTGCCAAAAATGATTAATGATCAGGGTGGTCAAATACGCATTTTTATGCCAAGGTACGGAAATATTAATGAGCGCAGACATCAATTGCATGAGGTGATTCGGTTGTCGGGAATGAATTTGGTGGTGAATGATATGGATATGCCTTTGATTATTAAAGTGGCTTCCATTCCGAAAGAGCGTATTCAGGTGTACTTCATCGATAACGACGAATATTTCAAGCGCAAGGCAACTTTTACCGATGAGGAAGGGGTTTTGTATCCGGATAACGATGAACGCGCCATTTTCTTTGCGAAAGGGGTAGTGGAAACGGTTAAGAAACTGAATTGGGTGCCGGATATTATTCACGTGCACGGATGGATGGCAGCAATGCTTCCGGTATACATGAAGCATTTTTATAAAAATGAAGCGCTTTTTGCCGACACTAAAATCGTAACTTCGGTGTACAGTCAGTCTTTTGACGGCACTTTAGATCCCGAAATGCTTAAGAAGGTGACTTTTGACAATGTTCCTGAAACGGCAGTAAGCGATTTGGCTGTTCCGAATTTCGAAAACATCATGAGAGCTTCCATTTTGCATTCGGATGCGGTAATTATTGCATCGGAAGAGGTGTCTCCAAGTTTAACAAAATTTATAGAAACATCCGATAAACCTTTTTTACCTTTCGTCCCGAAAGAAAAATTTGCGGAGGCCTATACTAATTTCTACAGAACGCAGGTTTTATAATAAATTGATAAAAAGAATATGAATAAAATTTCATTGATTAAGAAGTTGATGCTGTTGTTTTCAGTAGTGTTTTTTGCTTCTTGTGATAAAGAATTCAACACCATCGGTTCGGAAATTGTTGGGGACGATTATTTTAATTTTACCAAGGCAGAGTTTCCGGTTACGGCATTAAACTATGCTACCGGTCCGGTTCAAACCAATAATTTGACGTTGAACTCCCTTGGGGTTTATTACAATTCTGCTTTCGGGACGACTAAGGCTCACTTTGTAACTCAGTTGAAGCTGCCGTCTAACGATATTGTTGTCAATACAAATCCTGTGGTGGATTCGGTTTGGGTATTTGTGCCGTTTTTCAGTACACAAACAGGAACCGATTCTAATGGAATCCGTCAGTTCGAGTTGGATTCTATATACGATCATCAGGATGACATGACTCCGGGTGTGGATAATCCAACAAAATTCAAACTGAAGGTATACGAAAATAAATATTATTTGGGAGATTACAATCCGGATAATGAAAATGGGGTACAGCGTTTTTATTCCAATGATAAAGCGTTGGTTGAGAATAATTTAGGGGGATCGGATGCTTTAGGGAATCCTGTTTCGGGCGGTCCTTATCTTAATAATTCCACCGATCTTGCAGAAAACGAAGAGTTCTTTTTTAACAAAGAGGAAAGAATTATCTATAAAACCAACGGTCTAGGTCAATTCGTAAATGCTTCAGGAGAGGTTTTAGACGATCAGGACGATGTTTCGCTTCGCGTTGTTAAAGAGCGTTTTGTTCCCGGAATATGGTTAAACCTGAATAAAAAGTTTTTCGAAAACAGAATCCTGAAAGCCGGGAATCAGAATTTGGTGAACGACAATGTTTTCAGATCGTATTTCAGAGGGTTGTATTTTCAGTCTGAAGCCAATGCTGACGGACAGGGTGCTTTGGCATCGCTGGATTTCTCCAAAGGCCAGTTAAGGATTGTCTATAAAATGGATGCAGCGGTAGACGATGATAATAACCCTTCTACGCCAACGGCTACACGACTTAAACGTACCCTTAAATTTGGCTTGACCGGTAATACGGTTAACTTTTTTGATACCGATTATACTTTACCTTCCGATTTATTAAATCAAAAACTTTATTTAAAAGGAGGTAACGGATCGGCTGCTTATATTGATATATTTGATGTAAATAGAGATGTCAATAATAATCAGGTGCCCGATGAGTTAGACGAATTAAGAGCTAAAAATTGGCTGATAAATGAAGCGAATCTTACTTTCTTTATCGATCAGGATGCTTTGTATGTTCCGGGTCATGAGGATGCAGTTCGAGAGCCTAATCGTATTTATATATACGATTATAAAAACAAGAAACCTATCGTCGACTTTAATGCGGACGGTTCTGTCAATAGTTCTAAGCCTAAGTACAATAAAAGAGGGTTCAGCGGTATTATTCAAAAAGAAACTGTAACTGGTAAAGGGATAAAGTATAAGGTTAGAATTACGGAATACCTGAAAAGCTGTATTAAAAACGATTCCACAAATTTCAGACTGGGATTGGTGGTGACGGAGAATATAAATGCTACAACAAACGCTTACATCAGGCCATCCGGAGGTCAGCAGCCATCACAAATTGTGCCGCTTGCATCGGTTCTCAGCCCGTTGGGTACAGTTTTGCACAGTCCAAACAGCGCGGATCCTGAAAAAAGACTTAAATTAGAAATTTACTATACAGAACCTGAATAACTATGTGTGGAATTGTTGGATATATTGGTTACAGAGAGGCTTATCCTGTAATTATTAAAGGATTAAAAAGACTGGAATACCGTGGGTACGATAGTGCCGGTTTGGTTTTGTGTGAAGAAGGGAAATTCAAGCTTTCCAAAACAAAAGGCAAGGTTTCTGATCTTGAGGCCAAAGCAGAAAAGGAAATTTCATTAACCGGAACGATGGGGATGGGGCATACCCGTTGGGCTACTCATGGTGTGCCAAACGATGTGAACTCGCACCCTCATTTTTCGAATTCGGGAGAATTGGTGATTATTCATAACGGGATCATTGAAAATTATGAGCCTTTAAAGAAAGAATTAATCAATCGCGGGTATACTTTTCATTCGGATACTGATACTGAAGTGTTGGTTAATCTGATTGAAGAAATTCAGAAGAAAGACAACCTTAAATTAGGAAAAGCGGTACAGACTGCTTTAAATCAGGTGGTTGGTGCTTATGCCATTGCGGTAATGGATACCAAAAAACCGGATGAAATTGTAGTGGCCCGTTTAGGAAGCCCTTTGGCTATCGGAATTGGTGAAGGCGAGTATTTTATCGCATCGGACGCTTCTCCTTTTATTGAATACACTACCAATGCAATCTACCTTGAAGATGAAGAAATGGCGATTGTACGTTTGAATAAACCGATGAAAGTTCGTAAAATTAAGGACGATTCATTAGTAGATCCTTACATTCAGCAGTTGCAGATGAATCTGGAGCAAATTGAAAAAGGAGGTTACGACCATTTCATGCTCAAAGAAATTTACGAGCAGCCTAGTGTGATCAAAGACACCTACAGAGGGCGTTTGCATGCTAACAAAGGCATGATTCAGATGGCCGGTGTGGAAGATAATATTGAGAAATTCACCAACGCAAATCGAATCCTTATTGTTGCTTGCGGAACATCGTGGCACGCAGGATTGGTAGCGGAATATATTTTTGAAGAATTCGCACGCATTCCGGTTGAAGTGGAATATGCCTCCGAATTCCGATACCGAAACCCAATCATTTATCCGGATGATGTGGTAATCGCTATTTCGCAATCGGGTGAAACGGCTGATACTTTGGCGGCTATTAAATTGGCAAAAGAAAAAGGAGCGTTTGTTTTTGGGGTATGTAACGTGGTGGGATCATCGATTTCACGTGAGACGCATGCCGGAGCGTATACGCATGCCGGACCGGAAATCGGGGTGGCGTCTACTAAGGCGTTTACTACTCAGATTACCGTTTTAACGATGATGGCGTTGCGTTTGGCTAAAGCGAAAGGCACCATGAATACTTCGGATTACCAGCGTTATTTGCTCGAATTGGAGTTGATTCCTGAAAAAGTTGAAGAAGCATTGCAAACCAACGAGGTTGCCAAAATGATTGCTTCCATATATAAAAGTGCTCCCAATTGTTTGTATTTAGGACGCGGATATAATTTCCCGGTTGCCTTGGAAGGAGCATTGAAATTAAAGGAGATTTCCTATATTCATGCAGAAGGATATCCGGCTGCTGAAATGAAACACGGTCCCATTGCTTTAATTGATGAGTTGATGCCGGTGGTTGTTATTGCACCTAAGCAAAATCATTACGACAAAGTGGTAAGTAATATACAGGAAATCAAAGCCCGAAGCGGAAAGATTATAGCAGTGGTAACCAAAGGCGATGTTCAGGTGCGCGCATTGGCGGATCATGTGATCGAGGTTCCGGATACGGCAGAAGCATTGACCCCATTGTTAACCACAATACCGTTGCAGTTGTTGTCGTATCACATTGCGGTTATGCGCGAATGTAATGTCGATCAGCCGAGAAACCTTGCAAAATCGGTTACTGTAGAATAATATTTAAAGTGGATTTTTTGCAATCCGCTTTTTTATTGTAAAAAATTCAAAAATTAATTTTCATTTTTAGCATATAAAAAAGTATCTTTGCGCTCTGAAAAAAGAGGTTTTTTCAAGAAACGTAAATAGCTGTTTAATAAATACATAAGCAATGTCTAAAGTTACAGGAAAAGTTGCACAGATTATCGGGCCGGTAGTGGATGTGGTTTTCAACACACAAAACGCCGAACTTCCAAAGATTTATGATTCATTAGAAATCGTTAAAAAAGATGGTTCAAAATTAGTACTTGAAGTGCAATCTCACATTGGAGAAGATACAGTTCGTACAATTTCCATGGATTCAACGGATGGTTTAAGTAGAGGTACTGAAGTGCTTTCAACGGGTAACCCAATCCAAATGCCAATCGGAAAAGATATTTATGGCCGTTTGTTTAATGTAATCGGAGACGCTATTGATGGTCTTGGAGATTTGCCAAAAGAAGGTGAGAATGGTTTGCCAATTCACCGTCAGGCACCAAAATTCGAGGATTTATCAACTTCATCAGAAGTTTTATTTACAGGGATTAAAGTAATCGATTTGATTGAACCTTACGCAAAAGGAGGTAAAATCGGATTGTTCGGTGGTGCCGGTGTAGGTAAAACGGTATTGATTCAGGAGTTGATCAACAATATTGCAAAAGGTCACGGTGGACTTTCCGTATTCGCAGGAGTTGGAGAAAGAACTCGTGAAGGAAATGACTTGCTTCGTGAGATGTTAGAGTCTGGTATTATCAAATACGGTGATGATTTCATGCACTCTATGGAAAATGGAGGATGGGATTTGTCTAAAGTTGATAAATTAGGAATGAGAGATTCGAAAGCGACTTTCGTTTTCGGTCAGATGAATGAGCCGCCAGGAGCTCGTGCTCGTGTAGCTTTATCCGGTCTTTCTATCGCTGAATATTTCCGTGATGGAGCAGGTGAAGGTCAAGGGAAAGACGTACTTGTTCTTCGTAGACAACATCTTCCGTTTTACACAAGCAGGTTCTGAGGTATCGGCACTTTTAGGTCGTATGCCATCTGCGGTAGGATACCAACCAACATTGGCTACTGAAATGGGTGCGATGCAAGAGCGTATTACATCAACAAAAACTGGATCTATTACATCGGTACAAGCGGTTTACGTGCCTGCGGATGACTTAACGGATCCGGCTCCGGCAACAACGTTTGCCCACTTGGATGCCACAACGGTATTGTCTCGTAAAATTGCTGAGTTAGGTATTTACCCTGCGGTAGATCCATTGGATTCTACTTCTCGTATCCTTACTCCGCAAATTTTAGGAAAAGAGCACTACGATTGTGCACAACGAGTAAAAGAGATTCTACAGAAATACAAACAATTACAGGATATCATCGCGATCTTAGGTATGGAGGAGTTGTCGGAAGACGATAAATTAGCCGTATCAAGAGCACGTCGTGTACAACGTTTCTTGTCTCAGCCGTTCCACGTAGCCGAGCAGTTTACGGGTATTCCTGGAGTATTGGTTGATATCAAAGATACTATCAAAGGATTTAACATGATCATTGACGGTGAGTTAGACCACTTGCCGGAAGCAGCATTCAACTTGAAAGGTACCATCGAAGATGTTATCGAAGCGGGACAAAAAATGTTAGCGGACGCGTAAATCAATGGATAATTGACAATGGGTAATTGTCAATTGTTAATTATCAATTATCAATTAGAAACATGATTTTAGAAATAGTATCACCAGAAGCCACATTATTCAAAGGAGAAGTTACTTCGGTAGCGGTTCCGGGAATAAACGGTGAGTTCCAGATGTTAAACAACCACGCGCCAATTGTGTCGTTGTTAGGGAAAGGGAACGTTAAAATTGTTGGTTCGGGATTGAAAATCGCAAAAGAATTTGCTGATAAATTCAACAAAGTAAACGAACAGACATTTTGGTTGCCAATCGAATCCGGAACTATCGAAATGAATGACAATAAAATAATTGTTTTAGCCGACTAAGACAATTAAAATACAAGGAAAAGTCCCGAGAAATCGGGACTTTTTTTATAGTACAAACCCATACGAATGGCCTTGGCTATAAATTAACAACGGAATGTACGTCAATTACAAATTCAATGTTTAAATTTATAGCTCAATTGCGCCAATGAAAAAAGTCTTTTTCCATCTGCTGTTCCTTTTCTCGCTAACCGTTTTTTCGCAAAACGAACAGTTGGCGCAGAATTATTTTGACCGTGGCGAATTCGAAAAAGCCATTGTGGTCTATGAAGATGTAATTAAAGCACAGCCTTATAATTATGTGGCTTTTCAAAAAGCAGTTGCTTGTTATCAGCAGTTAAAACAGTATGAAAAAGCCGAAAAGCTCATTCAAAGCCGCATTGATAAATTAAAACAGGACAATTTGTATGTAGAATTGGGTTACAATTATCAGTTGCAGAAAATGCAGGATAAGGCCGAAAAGAATTATAAAATCGCGTTAGACAAAATCAGGGAAAATCCTAATAATGTCTATGGGGTTGCCAATACTTTCGAACAAAAAGTACTCGTTGAAAAAGCCATTCAGGCTTATGAATTAGGGAAATCCCTCAATCCGAACTTTAATTTCGACTACCAGTTGGCTTTATTGCAGGGACAAATGGGAAATATGGAACTGATGACTGATAAATTGCTCGATTTTGCCTTTTCCAATCCGATGAACCTCCCGATGGTGCAGAATCAGCTTACCCGTTTCATGACTGAAGAATCCAACGAGGTTTTCAATACGTATCTGAAAAAAGCATTGCTGATTCGTACTCAAAAAACACAGGATATTTTCTGGAACCAGTTTTTAAGCTGGTATTTTGTACAGCAAAAAGAATACGGAAAAGCGTTCATTCAGGAAAAAGCCATTTTTAAACGCAATCCCGAAAATTTTTATAACATCATCAATCTCGCGCAATTGGCAGTTCAGGAAGGAGAAGTGGAAACCGCTACGGAAATACTCAACTTCATTCTGCAAAATACACAGGATTTGGAATTGCAGATGGAAGCCCATTATCAATTGGTTTCGATGGAAATTGACAAAGCTTCCGCGAAAGAGTATCCGGCAATCCGGCAAAAACTGGAACAGTTGCTGAAACAGTACGGAATATCGCCTTATTCGTTGCACCTGCAAATCCTTTCGGCGCATTTTAATGCCTTTCAACTGAAACAATTCGACGCGGCGAAAGCCATTTTAAACAAAGCGTTGGAACTGCCGCTAAACAATTACCAAAAAGCGGAAGCGAAGGACGAATTGGCCGATATTTTACTGTTGGACGAAAAATTCAATCAGGCGATAATTTTTTATGCGCAGATAGAAGACGATTTGAAAAACGATGAAATCGGACATCAGGCGAGTCTGAAAATGGCCAAAGCCAGTTACTTTAAAGGCGATTTCGAATGGGCTCAGAAACAGTTTAAAGTGTTGAAGTCATCGTCTTCCCAACTGATTGCCAACGATGCGTTGGAATTGTTCCTGCTGATTAGCGACAATACCGTGGAAGACAGTACGCAGGTGGCTTTGAAAAAATTCGCAAGAGCCGATTTTTTGATGTACCAGCACAAAAATCCGGAAGCCTTAAGTCAGTTTAAAATGATTTTAGAGCAACACAAGGGCCAAGGAATCGAAGACGAAACGCTGTTGAGAGTCGGAAAATTATACGAAAGACAAAGTGATTTTCAACAGGCTTTAAATTTTTACCAGCAGATTCTCGACAACCACAAGGAGAGTATTTATACTGATGAAGCCTTGTTTTTTTCGGCGGAAATCTATCGAAAGCAGTTGCAGGATGCTGAAAAAGCCAAAGCGTTGTATGAAAAAGTGCTCTTCAGTCATCAGGACAGCATTTATTTCGTCGAGGCAAGGACCTATTACCGTAAATTGCGGGGCGATACGAATTTGTAGTTCTGAGGAAATAGAGAAAAGAAGGGATAAGGGTTTGAGTGAATCAAATAACAAATACACAAATAATCAAAGATGATAATCTATAACGTAACCATCAACATACACGAAAGCGTTCACGACCAATGGATGCAATGGATGCAGGAAAAACACATCAAGGACGTACTGGCCACCGGAAAATTCACTGCGGCGCGCATGGTGAAAGTGTTGGTGGAAGAAGAAATGGGTGGGGTAACCTATTCCATTCAGTATACCACTGATTCCAAAGAAACCTTGGAGCGCTATTATCAAGAAGATGCACCAAGACTACGCGAGGAAGGACTACAACTTTTTGGCGATAAAATGCTGGCGTTTCGTACCGAGCTGGAATTAATTTCAGAACATTAATAAAAGCAAAATCGGAGCTTTCGGAGAATTTAAAAAACAACAAAATAAAGTCCCTTAGCGTCTTAGCGTCTTCGTGGCAGATGAATATGGATAAAGTAACAGCAAAAAAGCACCTTGGACAGCACTTTCTAAACGATGAAAGCGTTGCCAAAAACATAGCCGATACCTTGACCTTGCAAGGCTACAAAAACGTATTGGAAATCGGTCCGGGAATGGGCGTGCTTACGAAGTATTTATTGGAGAAACCCATCGATACCCATGTAATCGAAATCGATACCGAATCGGTGGCCTATCTCGATGCGCATTATCCGAAACTGCACGGAAAAATCCTTTCCAAGGATTTCTTAAAATACAACATCAAGGAAGTTTTTAATAACGAACCGTTCGCGATCATCGGAAATTTTCCCTACAATATTTCCACACAAATTGTATTCAGAACCTTAGAACTGCGCGATCAGATTCCGGAATTTTCGGGTATGTTTCAAAAAGAAGTGGCCGAACGCATCTGTTCCAAAAAAGGCAGTAAGGTTTACGGAATTTTATCGGTATTGGCACAGGCTTTTTACGATGTTGAATACCTGTTTACGGTAGACGAGCACGTGTTCACACCGCCGCCAAAAGTAAAATCGGGTGTGATGCGCATGATCCGTAAGGAGAACTACCACTTGCCTTGTGATGAGAAATTGTTGTATACCGTGGTGAAAACGGCCTTCAACCAACGCAGAAAAACCATGCGTAACAGCTTAAAATCGATGAATCTGTCGGATAAGTTACGAGAAGATAGTATCTTTGACCTCCGTCCGGAGCAACTTTCCGTGGAACAATTTATCGAACTGACCCAAAAAATAGGAGCCGATGGAGTTTAAAATCAGCAAAGACCTAATTCAACAATTAGAGCAACTTATTCAAAGCAAGAGCGACCAGCAACTGGAAGCCCTGCTAAATGACTTGCACCATGCTGATATTGCCGAAATCCTGGACGAATTGGATTTCGACGAAGCTACCTATATTTTTAAAGTACTCGATTCCGAAAAAACGGCCGAAATTCTACTCGAATTAGAAGACGATTTAAGGGAAAACATCTTACGCCGACTCTCCGCTAAGGAAATTGCAGAAGAGTTGGACGAATTGGACACCGATGACGCGGCCGACATTATTGCCGAACTACCGCAGTCCAAAATGGAAGCGGTTATCTCCGAGCTGGAAGACGTTGAACACGCCAAAGACATTGTCGATTTGTTGCGTTACGACGAAGATACCGCCGGAGGTTTGATGGGAAAAGAGTTGGTGAAAGTCAACGAAAACTGGAACGTACTCACCTGTGTAAAAGAAATGCGCCATCAGGCCGAAAACGTTACCCGCGTGCATTCCATTTACGTGGTAGACGACGAAGACCGCTTGAAAGGCCGACTTTCCCTGAAAGATTTACTGACGACCTCTACTAAAACACCTATCAGCGATGTCTACATCAAAAAAGTAGATTATGTAAAAGTAGATACACCCGATGTGGAAGTGGCCCGTATCATGCAAAAATACGACTTGGAAGCCATTCCGGTAGTAGACGAAATGGGGCGTTTGGTGGGCCGCATCACCATTGATGATATTATCGACGTAATCAAGGAAGAAGCTGATCAGGATTACCAGTTGGCAGCCGGTATCTCGCAAGACGTTGAGGCGGATGACAGCATCCTGGAACTGACCCGCGCGCGTTTGCCGTGGTTGGTTTTGGCACTTTTCGGAGGATTTATCAGCGTACGGGTGCTGAATATTTTCGAACCGGCTATGGAATCCCATAAGGCACTGTTCTTTTTCACTCCACTGATTGCAGCGATGGGTGGGAACGTGGGAGTGCAATCCTCTGCGATTATTGTGCAGGGTTTGGCCAACAACGCCATTACCGGAAGCATTGTGCAACGGTTGCTAAAAGAATTATCCCTTAGTTTGCTAAACGGACTTATTTTATCGGCGATTCTTTTTGCCGGAAGTTATTTTCTGCTGGGTTATGAAATCCATATCGGAGTTACCGTAACCATAGCTTTGTTGTCGGTTATTATTATCGCCAGCCTTAACGGTACTTTTATTCCAATCATTCTCAACAAATACGGCATTGATCCCGCTTTGGCAACAGGGCCTTTTATCACAACCACCAACGACATTCTCGGGATATTGATTTATTTCTCTATCGCAAGAGTCATTCTAGGTTTTTAAAACAGATTTTTCTTTTTAAAAAGCACCGCCCCGATTACCGAAAACACTCCTGAAAATAAAATCACAATCCAAAGTCCGTTTGGATTGTTCTCCAATGCATTTGGTACATTCATGCCGTACAAACTGGCAATTAAGGTCGGAATCATTAGTATGATTGAAACCGAAGTGAGCCGTTTCATGATTACGTTAAGGTTGTTGGAAATTACCGAAGCATACGCATCCATCATTCCGGTAAGGATGTTGCTGTAAATGTTGGACATTTCCTGTGCCTGTTTCAATTCGATGTCTACATCCTCGAGTAAATCCGAATCAAAATGTGCTTTTTCGTTTTTGATGTTTTTGATGCGATGAAACAAAACATCGTTCCCTTTAATGGAGGTGATGAAGAATACCAAACATTTTTCCAATTGGAGCAATGCCTGTAATTCTTCGTTTTTGATGGATTTTTCCAAGTTGTCTTCCGCCAGTTTAATGCGCTGATTAATTTGTTTGAGGTATTTTAAAAACCAGATGCTAGAGGATAGAAGTAGTTTCAATACTAAATCGAAATGGTTTTTGATAAGGATGTTTTTGCGTTGGGTGTAGGCAACAAAATCGCCAATCATTTCCGTGGAATGGAAACAAACCGACACGAAAATGTCTTCTTTAAAAATGATTCCCAATGGTACTGTGGTAAACGGCAATTTGGAATCGTTGTTTTTATAAGGGATTCTGAGGATAATCAACTGCCATCCGTTTTCTTCTTCAATACGCGGACGTTCATCGATATCTTCAATATCATTGTAAAAGGCTTCGGGAATCTGCAGTTCGTTCAATAAGAAGTTACGATCATCTGCAGTTGGATTTTCAATTGCAATCCAGCAATTTTCGATTTGGTTATCAGTGGCTACCAACCCTGAAAGACCATTTTTGTAAAAGTTTTTCATGCTTTACGCTTCATTGTTTGTCGAATAAAGCGCAAGATGCGGGTCTTTATTCGGGATTATTTATTTTTCCTCTGGTAACTGTCCATATCGTTTTAATGATAATTTTCGGCAAAAGTAAGCCTAAACGGTTAAAGTAAGTCTTAAGATTTGTATAAATTCCGATAGACCGCCAGTGGGTTTTAAGTTGCCGGCGTTTTAAATCAATTTTGTACTTTTGAAAAAACACAAACTGCAAGTTGAAACCACAAGAAACCAAAATCCTTCACATCGACAGCAACCATCCGTTGTTGTGGGAGCAATTACAACAGGCCGGATTTCAGAACGAGGAAGATTTTATCTCCTCTAAAGCCGAAATTGAAGCCAAAATTCACAACTATCACGGGATTGTCATCCGTAGCCGGTTTAAAATTGACAAAATGTTTCTGGACAAAGCCAAAAATTTGCAGTTTATCGCAAGAGTTGGTGCCGGACTCGAAAGTATTGATTGCGACTACGCCGAAAGTAAAGGAGTTGCCCTAATCGCTGCTCCCGAAGGGAATCGTAATGCGGTGGGTGAACATGCGCTCGGTATGCTGTTGTCGCTTTTTAACAACCTGAATAAGGCCGACCGTGAAGTGCGAAACGGACACTGGAATCGTGAAAGCAACCGTGGCCACGAGCTCGATGGAAAAACCGTGGGCATTATCGGATATGGGAACATGGGGAAATCGTTTGCGAGGAAACTCCGAGGTTTCGATGTGGAAGTATTGTGTTACGACATTGTAAGCGATTTGGGCGATGAAAATGCGCGTCAGGTGAGTTTGACTGAATTTCAGCAGAAAGTTGATGTGTTGAGCTTACATACGCCCTGGACGCCCGAAACCGATAAAATGGTGAATACTGATTTTATCAATGCGTTTGCCAAGCCGTTTTGGTTCATCAATACCGCAAGAGGCAACAGTGTGGTCACGGCCGATTTGGTAGTCGCACTGCAATCGAAAAAAATACTGGGTGCCGGACTCGACGTGTTGGAATACGAGAAGCTTTCCTTCGAGCATTTGTTTGAGGATGTAAAACCGCCTGCTTTCGAATACCTGTTACAGGCTGACAACGTGCTGCTGACTCCGCACATCGCAGGCTGGACCGTGGAAAGCAAAATCAAGTTGGCGCAAACTATCGTCGATAAGATTGTAGCGCTGTACCGTTAATTGGGGTGGTTTTTGTTTTTTAATTTTTGAATTTCCTTTTGTTGGTAATTGGTACATTTTCATCGTTGTGATAATGAATTGTCAGTTAACCTTAAGTTGGTGACTTAGTTTATTCGATAAATATTTTTTAAATAAAACTATATTTTTATTGTTTATCGATAAATAATAATTATTTTTGATCCGTCAAATTTAATTTTAGAAATGATGTCAACAACAAACAACTTCGTATTTAAAGCTTTGCATATTGTCGCTTGGCTTATTTTTGTCGGCTTGAGCATTGAAGCAGGAGGCATAATCGTAAACTTTTTTTTCAGTTTGTTCAAACCTGAATTTGTTCAAAATCTTTATCAGAAATTAGACTTAAGTGAAATGTACCGCGACAATAGGTTTGCTTTTTTTGGAACGTATAGTTTTATTCTGATTATTTCAATTTTAAAAGCCGGACTCTTTTACTTGGTTGTCATGCTAATGCATAAGATGGATTTGTCAAAACCGTTTGACGCTTATGTTGCCAGACAAATTTCCAAAATCAGTTATTTCACGCTTTCAATTGGTTTGCTGAGTTATAGTGCCCGAGAGTTTGTTGGGAATTTAAGCCGTCACGGTTTTATCACCGATAACTTAAACCAATTTTGGGCCGACAGTCAGGCGTTTATTTTAATGGGAGCCGTAATTTATATTATTGCAACCATTTTCAAAAAAGGAGTGGCAATACAAGCCGAAAATGATTTAACCGTATAAATGATGGCAATAGTAGTAAATTTAGACGTTGTAATGGCTAAACGAAAAATGTCTCTTAATGAACTTTCTGATAAAGTCGGATTAACCTTGTCGAATCTTTCCATACTGAAGACCGGAAAGGCAAAAGCAATCAGATTTAGTACTTTGGAAACAATTTGCGAGGTGTTAGAATGCCAGCCGGGCGATATTTTGGAATATGTCCCTGATGAAAAACCAGCAACGAACCGCTTTGTTGATTAAGTAACGTATTGTTTTTAATACACGATTGTTGAAAGCAAAATATAAAATAAGTGTAGTATGGTATTTAAAGCAAGTTTAGACCGCACCGCAAAATTCATGACTGTAAGTATTACGTTGTTGTTTGCTGCGATAGCCGTTGGACCGAGATTGATGGGAAAAGAAGGCGACACTGAAATTCAAATAGGATTGCTGCTGTTTTTGCTGGTGGTTTACGGAATTACGTACGCATTTAGTCCGCTGTCTTACGAAGTAAACGAAACGGATTTAATTATCAAAAGACCATTTCGGAATGTTGTCATTCCTCGTCGTCAGATTAAAAACGTTTTTAGGATTGAGCAAGGGAAATTAACCTGGTCCATCAGAACATTTGGGGTGGGTGGTTTGTTCGGGTATTTCGGTCAGTTTTGGAATAAAGAATTCGGGAACATGACCTGGTATGTCACCCGAAGAGAGAATGCGATAATGGTAATGACCCAAAACAATAAAAAAATTATAGTGTCGCCCGATGCCACTGAACAATTCATAGCGGCATTTGCTGACACGCACCGGCTTTAAAGCAAAGAAGGTGTCATGTTTTAAAAGCGTTAAGGTTGTTCTTAAGGCTTTTTTTTGTTTGTAAGTGTTGTGTCGAGTGATTTGCGGCAGATTTCCGCTCTAGTGGCATAAATATGTGGTTTAAAGAAATGTCTTGTACAAACAATGAATATTGTAGTATATTTATACAACCAAAAATATTTTTATGAACAAAATCAGCTACTATCTGATGGTATTTGTGGGCGTGCTAACCTGTCTGCAATTTATTCCCCATGCTTTTATGGGTTATCCGGCCATTCTGGAGCACATTCAAAAAGGCGAGATTCAGCAACCGGCGGCACCCGGGATGCAGATTATCTGGTTGTATTCGTCCATCATGATGCTGCTTACCGGAATCTGGATGCTGTTTCTGTCCAAGCCGATAAAAGAAGGCGACAATAAAGCCCGACTTCAAGGGTTGTTCCTTTCTTTAGGTCTTATTGCTTTTGGATTGATCTGCAATTACATCACCGGTGAGATTGTAAACCATCTTTTCTTTTTCATGGTTGAAGGGGTGCTGTTGTTATTGGCCACAACCATTTTCTTTAAAATTAAATCCAACGAATAATATGAGTAATAAAGACATTAAAAAGGTTACCGGATTGGGAGGCTTCTTCTTCAAATGCGACGATCCCAACGCTACCAGAGAGTGGTATAAAAATCATTTGGGGATTCCTGTAAACGAATACGGCTGGACATTCAGATGGAAAGATGAAAACGGAAAAGACGGTTCGACACAATGGTCGCCTTTTGCAGCCGAGACTAAGTATTTTGAACCGAGCCAGAAACAATTCATGATGAATTTCCGAGTTGATAATCTCGAGGCGCTTCTCGAAGTTTTAAAGAAAGAAGGGGTTACGGTTGTTGGAGAAATGGAATCCTATGATTACGGAAATTTTGGATGGATTTTAGATCCTGAAGGCAATAAAATAGAGCTTTGGGAACCTAAAGACGAATCGATTTTATAAAAAAGTCAGACTAATAATTAAAAGATATGGAAGTTACCAGACCAAAAGAAGATTGGAACACACCACAGCCACCCCAAGAGGAAAATAAAAAACTTGCCTGCGGTATTTTAGCCATATTGGTAGGTCCTTTAGGGATTCATAAGTTTCACCTCGGTTATACTACAGAAGGTTTTATCACTTTAGCACTTACGGTATTTACCTGTGGAGCTTTAACGTATCTTATAGGAATCATTGAAGGGATTATTTATTTAACCAAAACCGATCGGGAATTTTACGAAACTTATCAGGTCAATAAGCGACCTTGGTTTTGAGGAAATTCCGTTTGTGATATAAAAGAAAAGCGCCTCTAAAGGCGCTTTTACTTTTTATGATTAAAGAATACTTCTAATTATTCGATAACGATTTTCTTAGTTTCTCTTCTGTCACCATCTTGAACGGTTACCAAGTAAATTCCGGATTGAACACCGTTTAATTTTACATTTTGGTTGAAAGTTCCAGTGTTTTGATATTCTTTTTCCAATACCAAACGACCTCTTAAATCGTGAACGCCAATTTTAATTTCGTTAGACGAATTTGAAGTGAATTGTACGTTAAAGTTACCGTTGTTCGGGTTAGGGTAGATTGTGAAATCCTGTAAACCAAAGCTGTCAGTCGCTAATGTAATTACGGTGTCGGTGTGACATAAAGTTAACGTAGCGCTTGTGATGGTATTTGTTGTTACGGTACTTTTTGCAGCAAGTCTCCATGTTCCGGCAGAGTTCATTCCGTCTAAAGAAGATAAAGCGCTTATTGGGATGTAGCTTGCGCCCGTAGCGGTAGCGTTACAGTCGAAAGCAATTCCTTCATCATCAAAAACAGCATTAAGATTTGCTTTTGTATTGTTACATCCTGAATTTGGTCCGTCGAAAACAGGAACGTCTACTACTCCAGATCCCGGTTTTACCAATCCGAAAGAAACCTGGTTGGTTCTTGCAGCTGTACAAACCACTTTGAAGTTTGCGTCAGAGATTGTGTAACTGTCAGTAATCGCAGGGATAGTGTATCCTGTCCATCCTGTAGCCATAGCTTGAGCAGGGCTGAATGTTTTGGTGTAATCGGTACAAGTAGTAGTGGTGGTTACTATGTATCCGATAGCAATGTTCTTAACGTTTACGTTGAAGAAGATGTTTCCAGAAGCTTTCACCATAACTCTACAGTAAGGTGCAGCAATGTTTGGTACTGTAATGGTTTGAGATCCGTCATTTGGAGTGTTCGCTACCAAAACCGTTGAGAAAGTAGCGCCATTGTCAGTTGATAATAAGATGTCTACGTTTGTTCCACCCACACTTCCGTTAGTCCCGTTTACTGCCCATGTAATGGTTTGCGTTGAACCTTGGTTCCAAGTGATTCCGTCTGTGTTTTGAGAAGTTACCGTTAATGGTCCTCTTGTAGCATCAACAGTAACCATCATGTTTCCATAGTTCGTTTGACCAACTTTAATTGGTGCTGTAGCACTGTATGGCACATTATCTCTAACAGTTAAACGGAAATTTAAAGTTCTTGCAACAGAACTTAATGCTTCTGAAGCTACCTCTAAACCTGGTGTTGCTGTTAAACCGCTTAATATAGTTGACATAGTAGGGAAGTATCTTACCGGCGATGCAGTTGGAGCAAAAGATCTCCAGTTTGGTCCTGAAGTTTTTGTTGCCGAAGCACCACTGCTTGCGCCAGTTTGACCTGAAACGTCGTCGAATTGTTCCCAGCTGTATGTTAATGCGTCTCCGGCATTAGCATCAGTTGCAGCACCAGTTAACATGAACGGTGTGCTTTTTGGAATGGTGTAGTTGCTAAGCGCAGCAACAACAGGTGTTGCGTTGTTTGCTGTGATAGAAGTTGTTACCGGACAGGTTTTACCTGCTAAGTTTGTTTGGATTTGTTCAATGGTTGCGGCATGGTAAGCATCAATTGAATGCGGTACGAAGTCATAAGAGGTAATACCGGCATAGCCCATGATAGTTACACCTGAACCTACTTCCATGTTAACTCCTGAGCCTTCACTTGCGTGCGAGAAGGTATGGTTTCCACCCAATTGGTGGCCTACCTCGTGTACTACATAGTCAATATCGAAGTTGTCTCCACTTGGAATTCCGTCACCTGGAGAAGTAAATCCACTTCCTTTGTTTTTGTCTGTTGTGCTTGAAGTATCATTAACACATACACATCCAATACAACCTGCATTTCCTCCACCTCCGGAAGCTCCGAAAAGGTGACCGATATCATAAGCGGCATTGTTTGCTGCCAAAGAAGTAGCCGGTCCAGTTAAGCTGCTGCTCAACGTGTTTTGTAATTCAGCATTCCATGCTCCTCCAGAACCTGTAGCGGCTGCAGAATATGGGTCAGTAGCAGGGTCGTAGTAAATTACGTTTGTAGATTGTGCTACTAAATTAAGGTGAAGTGCCAAGTCTTTTTCGTATACACCGTTACAACGTGTTAAGGTGTTGTTTATGGCAGCCAATACTAAGCCTACCTGAGCTGAACTTGTTGCGCCAAAATAGTTTGAATATTCAGCCGTAACAGATTGCGCCAAACGCATTGTTTTTAACTGAGCCGCACTTGATTTTCCAGCTGCATTTTTTGCCTGAGGAGTAATTCCGTCAAACATTACTTTGTCATCAGTAGAACAAGTCCAAGGCAAATTACCTTTGTCTCTTTGCGATTTGAAAACAGCGTAAATCGTATGATCTGCCGAATATGGTTCGATAAATTCATTTGGTTTGCCTGTTCTGAAAATCATAGTTTGAATACCTTGTGGTGAAATACTCAACTTAAGGGTTGCATATTTATCGGTAATTCCTTTTCCGGAATAAGCTCTGATCTCCGGGAATTGAGCTTGTAAGTCGGCTTCAAAGTTAGAAGCTTCGTACATTTCAAATTGCTCCAGTCCGCCATTTACGTTGGGTAGTGTAATGATGACTTTTTGATTTGCAATTTGAGTAGAAAACAATGTCTGTCTGATATTGCTTAGGTTTAGTTCGTACAAGTCGAACTGTTTTGGGAATGAAAGACGAGCAACACTTTTGTCGGTTGTAATCTTACTGCTTTCCCCTTTGTGAGCCGACCAAAACTTGTCATTTTGTGAATATCCTGCAGACATCACAAACGCAGCTAAGGTTGCAAATAGTAGATTTTTTTTCATTATTAGTTAATGTTAAGTTTGCGTCAAATTTAGGATATTTTTGTAATATTCCAAATTTCAGAGCGTTAAATAAAAAAAAGGCGTCATAATTGACGCCTTTTTTCTGAAGTATTGATAATTTATCGTATTGATATTTTTTTAACTTCTTTTCTTTCGCCATCCTGAACGGTTACCATGTAAACTCCAGATTGAACATTGTTTAGTTGTACGTTTTGATTGAAAACGCCTGAATTTTGATATTCTTTTTCGAAAACCATTCGGCCTCTCATGTCGTGAACGCCAATTTTTACGGCATTTGTGGAATTTGAAGTAAACTGAACATTGAAGTTACCGTTGTTTGGATTCGGATACAATGTGAAATCTTCCAAACCAAAATTTTCAGTAGCTAGAGTAATGGTTTGTGAACAGATTTCAATACCCCAAGTATCGATGGTTCCGGTATCTCCACTGTAGTTGTCGTATACTCTGAAAGTCCAGGTTCCGTTTGGATTTTGTCCGTTAAAAGCCGATAAGGCCGCTCCCGGTGCAACAGTTTGTAATGTTGCAGCACCTGCAGTACAATTGATTGCAGCACCGCCATCTGAAAATTTCAGATTTACAGTTCCATTGGTAGCTCCACAATTTCTGTTGAACAATTTTACAAAGGTGGTTGGGTTAGCCGGGCTACTGATATCGGTTTGAACATCCGACAGGTAGGTGTGAGTAATTTTGTTGAAAACGTTTACTGTTCCGATATTGGTTGTAGTAGGTACGTTAATGGTTCTGGTGGTGTAATTTCCAGGTGCCTGATCTACGAATGGTAGCGGCGTACTGTCTGTATAAGTATTACAAGAGTTGGTTACAGTATAACCTATAGCGAAATCTTTTGAATTCACGTTAAAGAAAATGTTTCCAGAAGCTTTTACCATAATTCTACAAAATGGAGCAGCTACGTTTGGAACCGTGATTGTTTGGTTTCCGTCATTTGGCGTGTTGGCCAATAGAACCGTAGAGAACGTTTGTCCGCCGTCTGTAGAAAGTAAGATGTCTACATTGGCGCCTCCAGTACTTGTGTTGGTATTGTTAACGGTCCATGTAATGGTTTGTGTAGAACCTTGGTTCCAAGAAATGCCGGTTGTTCCCTGAGAAGTAACGGTTAAAGGTCCTCTTGTAGCGTCAACCGTTACAATCATGTCGTCAAAATTAGTTTGAGCTACTTTAATAGGTGCAGTAGCACTGAAAGCAGCATTGTCTCTTACTGTAAGTCTGAAAGTAAGCGTTCTGGCAACGGAACTTAAAGCTTCTACAATGATATCTGTTCCTGTTGTAGTGGTCTGGTTGGCCAAAACAGAACTTAGGGTAGGGAAATATCTGGATGGTGAAGTGCTAGGACTGTATGTTCTCCAGTTAGGTCCAGTAGTTTTAGTGGCAGAAGCAGCAGAAGCGGCACCAGTTTGTGAAGCGGCATCGTCGTCATATTGTTCCCAACTGTAGGTTAAGGCATCGCCTGCATTTGCATCTGTAGCAGATCCTGTAAGTTTGAACGGTGTGCTTTTTGGAATGGTGTAGTCTGAACCAGCCAAAGCAACTGGTGTTGCATTGTTAGTTGTGATAGCTGTGGTAACCGGACAGGTTTTGCCGGCTAAATTAGCTTGAATTTGTGCGATAGAGGCAGCATGGTAGTATTCGATTGAATGTGGTGCGACGTCTTGCGATGTAATTCCGGCATATCCCATAATGGTAATTCCGGAACCTACCTCCATGTTAACACCTGAGCCTTCATTACTCATTGAGAATGTGTGGTTTCCTCCCAATTGGTGACCTACTTCGTGTACTACGTAATCAATATCGAAGTTGTCTCCCATAGGGATTCCATCACCCGGAGAAGTAAATCCACTCCCTTTGTTTTTGTCTGTTGTGCTTGAAGTATCATTAACACATACACAGCCGATGCAACCTGCATTTCCTCCACCTCCGGAAGCTCCGAAAAGGTGACCGATATCATAAGCGGCATTGTTTGCTGCCAATGAAGTAGCCGGTCCAGTTAAGCTGCTGCTCAACGTGTTTTGTAATTCGGCATTCCATGCTCCTCCGGATCCGGCAGCAGCGGCAGAATATGGATCTGTAGCTGGATCGTAGTAAATAACGTTTGTTGACTGAGCCACCAAATTAAGGTGAAGTGCCAAGTCTTTTTCATATACACCGTTACAACGTGTTAAGGTGTTGTTTATGGCAGCCAATACTAAGCCTACCTGAGCCGCGCTGGTTGCGCCAAAATAATTTGAATATTCGGCAGTAACAGATTGAGCTAAACGCATTGTTTTTAACTGTCCTGCGCTGGATTTGTTTGTTGCATTTTGGGTTTTTTCTGAAAGACCAGCAAACATTTCTTTGTCTTGAACAGAGCATGTCCATGGTAATTTTCCTTTTTCTCGTTGAGATCTGAAAACTGCATAAGTTTTGTGGTCCTGTGAATATGGCTCCATAAATTCATTGGGTTTACCTGTACGGAAAACCATGGTTTGGATGCCTTGAGGAGAAATACTCAACTTAAGGGTGGCGTATTTGTCGGTAATTCCTTTTCCGGAATAAGCTCTGATTTCCGGGAATTGTGCCTGTAAGTCGGCTTCAAAGTTAGATGCTTCGTACATTTCGAATTGCTCCAAGCCTCCGTCAGCATTTGGTAAAGTAATGATTACTTTGTTGAATGAGTTGCTGTTTTGCATTGAAAACAAGGCTTGTCTTAAGTTGCTTAAGTTAAGGTCGTACAAGTCAAATTGTTTCGGAAAAGAAAGACGGGCAACTCCTTTATCGGTAGTAATTTTGCCACTATCTCCTTTGTACGCAGACCAGAACTTGTCGCTTTGCGAATGTCCAATGGATGTCGCGAAAACTGCTAAGGTTAATAGTAATGTTTTTTTCATTTTAATAAGGTTAGTTTTTTTCAAAATTACATTTTATTTTAATATTTTAATAAATTTTAGTGAAATAAACAAAAAAAGCACCCATTCGGGTGCTTTTTTTGTTCTCTGTAAGAAATTATTTTACAATTATGCGTTTTGTTGTTTTGGTATCACCGTCCTGAACAGTTACAAGATAGGTTCCTGCCTGAACAGTATTCAATTGCAGGTTTTGGTTGAAAGTACCTGTGTTTTGATATGATTTTTCAAAAATAACTCTTCCGCTGATATCGTGAACATTGATTTTAATGTCATTTCCGGAATTTGACTCAAACTGAACTGTGAAATTACCGTTGTTAGGGTTAGGGTAAATTACAAAGTCTTTCAGGATGTTCTCTTCTGTTCCGGCTGTTTGTACTGTACAGATGTTCAGACTCCAGCTGTTTAATGTTCCTCCGTCTTGATTGAATCCGTCAAAAATTCTTAGGGTCCATGTTCCTGTAGAACTTTGTCCGTTTAGAGCTGATAATAATTGCGATGATTTTACAGTTCCTGTAATACCAGGGTTTGTTCCACAAACTACATTGGCTCCTGCATCGTCAAAAGTAGCAACGATATTTTGAATATCGGCACTAGTACAAGGTTGTACAAATAACTGAACCTGAGTTCCTGAAGGGCTGATTAAAGTCGCTGTTAAATCGTTAATCCAAGTATGTGTAATGTTCATGGTAACATTTACATCACCAATTGTTCCTCCGCTTGGAATATTTAAAGTAGAGTTAACCGTTGCGTTTGCTGTGGTTGGGATAGTTAAAGGTACATTGGTAGAAGCAGTTGTGCCACAAGAAATTACACCGGTAGTGAATTTATTAGCAGAACTGTAAGTTCCACTGCAAGAATCGTTTTTAGGTAAAACTCTCCAGAAGTAGTTCGTTGCCTGAGATAATCCAGATACCGTATAACTTGTTGAAGTGGTGTTTCCGGAGCTGATAATGCTTGTGAAAGCAAGGTCCGTTGCTACTTGAACATCGTAAGAAGTAGCATTGGCATTGGCAGCCCAAGTTAAATTCAAACTCAATCCTTGTCCAACCGCATTGTTTGCCGGACTGGTTAATGACATTGTGCCAAAGTTAGAATTGAATAATTCGAAATAATAAGGAACTGTTTTTGTAGTTGCTCCAGAAGTAGCTGTTACAATGATATTGTAAACACCTGCCGTGCTTGCAGCTGTATTACTGATGGTCATGGTTACCGTTCCGTTTGTGCCACTCATTGATGTTGGTGAGAAAGCTACGGTAGAACCGGCAGGGTTTCCTGCGGCGCTGAATGTTGTAGTACCGCTGAATCCGCCTAAAGCTTTATAGTCGATGGTATAGCTAACGTTTGTTCCCTGACAAGCCGATTTATTCTGCTCTCCTGCTACACCGTTGTAAGCTACTGCGAAAGTAGAAGCCGGTGCGGCAATTGTAAAGTTGGTATTCGAAATATCATAGAAAATATGGTTGTTCCCTTTTACCATGATACGGTTTGTTGTTCCTGTATTATTAGGTACAGTAATCGTTTCTGATCCATCGTTTGGAACTTTGCTGGCCAATTGGATTGGATAAGTCAATCCGCCGTCAGTCGATAAGAAGATGTCAACATAGTTACAGTTTACACCGTTTGCAGTAGTTCCTGCAACTGCCCAAGTAACGGTTTGGTTAGTGCCTACCGCCCAAGATACAGCAGTATTCGGAGCGTTTACGGTAAATGGTCCGGCAGTTCCGTTAACGGTAACTACCATATTGTCGTAGCTTGTTTGTCCTACTTTAATAGGAGCTGTAGCGCTGTAAGGTACATTGTCTCTTACGGTTAATCTGAAATTCAATGTTCTGGCAACAGAACTTAATGCTTCTACATTAATACCGTCATTTCCGGTACCTGCAGTAGTTTGACTGTTTGCAATAACCGTTGATAAAAGAGGCATGTATCGGGAAGGTGAAGTTGTTGGACTCCAGCTTCTCCAGTTTGGCCCGATGGTTTTTGTGGCACTGGCAACACTGCTTGCGCCGGTTTGATTTCCGCAATCGTCAAATTGTTCCCAACAATAGGTTAACGCATCTCCAGCATTTGCATCTGTTGCGGAACCCGTAAGAATGAAAGGAGTGCTTTTTGGAATGGTGTAGTCTGCGCCTGCATTAGCTACCGGAGTAGCATTGTTTCCTGCTAATGAAGTGGTAACCGGACAAGTTTTTCCAGCCAAATTGTTTTGGATCTGCATGATAGAAGCAGCGTGGAAAATATCAATCGAGTGTGGCGCAATATCCTGTGAAGTAATTCCGGCATATCCCATAATGGTTACTCCTGAACCCACTTCCATGTTTACACCTGAGCCTTCGCTACTGTTAGAGAAAGTGTGATTTCCTCCTAATTGGTGTCCTACTTCGTGTGCTACATAGTCAATATCAAAATTATCTCCCATTGGGATACCGTCTGCCGGTGATGTGATTCCGGAACCTTTGCTGCCGTTTACACAAACACATCCGATACATCCTGCGTTACCACCACCACCGGAAGCACCAAACATGTGACCGATGTCGTAGTTGGCTTCGCCGATATTGTTGGTAAGGGCGGTTTGTAATTGTGCGTTCCACTGGCTTAAATTCGTGGAATAAGGATCGGAAGTAGGGTTACAGTAAATTACATTGGTTGTGGTTGCGATAAGATTTAAGTGTAAAGCCAAATCTTTTTCGTAAACTCCGTTACAACGGGTTAAAGTTGCATTGAAAGCTGCTAAAACAATTGCTTTGTCTGCTGCGGTTCCTGCGGTTGAAGCACCGAAATAGGCTGCGTATTCACCGTTACAAGACTGTGCCAGACGCATCGTTTTTAATTCTCCGGCGTCAGATTTTTGTGTAGACGGAAGCTGTTTGTTCATGTCTGAAAACATCGTTCTCTCGTCTGTGGAACAAGTCCAAGGCAACTGACCTTTGTCTCTTTGTGAATTGTAAACAACGTATACTTTGCCATCTGCAGAATACGGCTCCATGAATTCATTTTCCTTGTCGGTTCTGAAAACCATCGTTTGCATTCCCTGTGGCGAAATGCTTAATTTTAAAGTAGCATATTTGTCGGTAATTCCTTTTCCGGAAAATGCTCTGATTTGTGGAAATTGTGCTTGTAAATCCGGTTCGAAATTGGAAGCTTCATACATTTCAAATTGTTCCAGTTCGCCTTTAACATTGGGTAATGAGATGATTACACTTTGTTTGGACGAGTTGCCTACAACGGAAAATAAAGCCTGTCTTATAGGATCGATGTTCAAATCGTATAAATCAAACTTTTTTGGGAATGAAAGTCTCTTGACATTCTTTGAAGCAACGACTTTTTGGCCGGTATTGGGCTTCCAGGCCTTCTCAGTTTGCGCCTGGACGGAAGAAAATGCCAGAAAAGACACAAACGAAAATAGTAGAATTCGTTTCATTTTTTTATTAGTTTTTTGGTTAGTTTGTCAAAAATACATTAAATTTTTATTTTTTTGACAAAAATATAACATTTTTAATTTTCAACAAACTGAAGGTCAATTGCTAAAAACAATTGCAGATCTTTTTTGAAATATGAATGCAATGGTTACCTTTGCGCAAACCATTACGATTGAAAATATTCTCATCCATACAGGAATTCAGTGCAACATCCGGAACTGTGGTTACGCTTGGTACTTTTGACGGGGTGCATGTGGGGCATCGGCAAATCCTGCACAAACTGATTGCTGCTTCACGCGTTTTGAAGTGTGAAAGTCTGGTGCTGACTTTTTTTCCCCATCCCCGTATGGTCCTGCAACAAGATGTTCAGATTAAACTGCTCAATACCATTGAGGAAAAATCATTTCTGTTGGAGGAAATCGGAATTGACAATCTGGTGATCCATCCTTTTGATGCGGCGTTTTCAAAACTTACCGCAGAAGAATTTGTAAAAAACATTCTTGTCGACAAATTTAATGTCAAGAAAATCATAATCGGGTATGATCATCGTTTCGGAATCAACCGTACCGCTAATATTGACGATCTTATTCGTTTCGGCGAACAATATGGTTTTGAAGTGGAACAGATTTCGGCTCAGGAAATCGATGCGGTTTCGGTCAGTTCCACCAAAATACGAAATTCATTAGATGCCGGAAACGTAGCCTTAGCCAATCAGTATCTTGGATATTCCTATTTTTTCTCAGGAATCGTAACCGAAGGAAAAAAACTCGGCAGAACCATCGGATTTCCGACAGCAAACATTCAAATCGACCAACCTTATAAATTAGTCCCAAAAAATGGGGTGTATATTGTTTCGGCGGTTATCGATCACGTTACAGTGTACGGGATGATGAATATTGGTGTCAATCCTAC
Organism: uncultured Flavobacteriaceae bacterium; assembly: GCA_963812405.1. Lineage (GTDB taxonomy): Bacteria > Bacteroidota > Bacteroidia > Flavobacteriales > Flavobacteriaceae > Flavobacterium. The sequence goes on from CAWEUV010000002.1 coordinate 1,164,525, forward strand.
GGTAGGCGGTACGGATAAAAGTATAGAAATTCATTTTTTTGATTTCAATCAGGATTTGTATTCCCGTTCGGTAACGGTTAGCGTACACGAAAAAATCAGGGAGGAGCAGAAGTTTCCTTCCGTAGAAGCGTTGAAACAACAGTTGGAAAAAGACAAACAAACGTCGTTACACTATTTTACAAGATCGTAATTTGATGACCTCCAAATTATTCCGGCCGATTGATAACGCTCCGTTAATTCTTTTCCGGATTTTTTTCGGATTCCTTTTTGCCTGCGAGACTTTTGGGGCTGTTTTTACAGGGTGGGTCCGAAATAATTTTGTAATTCCCGAATTTACTTTTTCACATATTGGTATGGAATGGCTGCAACCGCTCCCGGGATATGGCATGTATTTTTATTTTGGAATCATGGGGTGTTTGTCCGTACTGGTTATGATTGGGTACAAATACCGGTTCAGTTTGGGGATGCTTGGAGTGCTTTGGGCCGGTGCTTATTTCATGCAGAAAACATCTTACAACAACCACTATTATCTGTTGCTGCTGGTTTGTATCCTCATGCTTTTTCTGCCGGCCAATGCGTATGCTTCCGTAGATGCAAAGCAACATCCAGAACTCCAACAGCTCAGCATGCCGGCCTGGTGTTCGTATGTGATGATTTTTCAGATTGCCATCGTATATTTTTATGCCACGGTTGCCAAATTTTACCCGGATTGGCTTGACGGAACTTATACCCGATTGCTTTTTACCGGAATCACTGGTCATCCTTCGATGCATAAGGTATTTACCAACAGTTCGTTTCATCTTTTTATCGCTTATGCCGGTATTTTTTTCGATGGATTGATTGTCCCGTTATTGCTGTGGAAAAGAACACGCACGTTGGCTGTCCTTTCTTCTTTGGTCTTCCATTTTTTTAATTCTTTTTTTCTTAAAATAGGAGTGTTTCCCTATTTTGCGTTAAGTTATTCGGTTTTCTTTTATCCGCCGGAAACCATCAGATCCCTTTTTTTTCGACAAAAACCTGTTTTTGAAAACCAGTCGTACTTCATTTCCGGCAAATCATTGCTGTATTGGTTTTTTATTCCCTATTTTTTTATTCAGCTGGTTCTACCGCTTCGGCATTGGTTTATAGAAGGAGATGTTTTATGGACCGAAGAAGGGCATCGGTTGAGTTGGCGGATGATGCTTCGACAGCGTGAGGGCTTCATCCGTTTCAAAATAATGGATAAGCAAACCAATGAACCGTTGTATTATCCGGTAGAAAGACATTTAACGGGTGCGCAGTTGGAGTCCCTATCCAATAAGCCGGACATGATTTGGCAAATGGCACAACGGATTAAAGCGCATTATCTCAAGGAAAACAAAGAAGTCCGTGTTTATGTGGACTGTAAGGTTTCGATTAACGGGCGTCCTATGAGGTCATTTATAAATCCAGCCACAGATTTGGCCCATGCCGATTGGGATTACTTCTGGCACAACGATTGGATTCTGCTCAATGAATGATTTTTTAACTGCTGCATTTTTGTAATGCGTTAATTGTTAGTTATTTAGGAATTTTTTGAAAAACATTTTATAAATTTGTGATATGTCTCACACTTAGAACAGTGAATCAAGTTTTGCTGCAAATTTGTTTTTAAAATCTTTTTTAACTCCTAAATTAGTATGCTATGTTTAAGTCAAGAGAATTCATAAATGGGTTTATCATTTTTCTGGGAATCGGGATTTATTTCCTTTTGATGGAATTTTTAGGTTTTTCAGATGTTTTTTTTCTGAGAATTCTGAATGTATTCATTATCGTATACGGGATTAATCGAACCCTCAAGGCAAATGTTTATGACGGTCATAACGATTATCTTTTCAATCTTACTTCGGGGGCTTTGACCGCTTTTGTGGGGGTTATTTTAAGTATCGTCGCACTCAATATTTACATTCATATCAGAGGAGGCGAAGCGTATATTAAAACCCTTTCCGAGGCATTCCTTTTTGGCGGAAGTCCGTCGGTGTATCAATATTGTGCCGGATTGCTTTTTGAAGGATTGGCCTCTTCGGCGATAGCGGCGTTTACGCTAATGCAATATTGGAAAGGCAAAACTGTTCGCGATGGTCATTTAACCCATCAGTGATTGAATTTCTTCAGTTCGAAAGTTGTTCCATCAAATACTCCATAGGAGAAATAGCCAATCCAGTCCCCAAGATTGAAATAATGGGATTCTTCTTTTAATAAAATTTCAAGGGGCAGATGCCTGTGGCCAAAAATGAAATAGTCATAGTGTTTGCTTTCCAGTTTTTTTTGCGCATACTGGTAAAGCCATTCGTTTTCTTTACCCAAATATTTAACATCTTCCGCACCGGAAATCAATTTGTTTTTTACCGAAAGATATTGGGCCAATTTTACACCGATATCCGGATGCAACCATCGGAAAAGCCATTTTGAGAACGGATTGGTAAATACCTTTTTCATTCTCTTATAGCCCACATCGCCCGGACCTAAACCGTCGCCGTGACCAATGAAAAACTCTTTGCCGTTTATGGTGAAGTGTTTGGGTTTGTGGTATACCGGAATGTTCAGTTCCTTTTCGAAATAGTCGTACATCCATAAGTCATGGTTTCCTACGAAAAAGAAAATAGGGATGCCGCTGTCGCGCAGTTCGGCGAGTTTGCCCAATACCCTTACAAAACCTTTCGGGACCACGGATTTATACTCAAACCAAAAATCAAATAAATCTCCTAACAAAAACAAGGCATCAGCATCCTGCTTGATGTAATCGAGCCATGCTACAAATTTTTGTTCTCTCGGAAAGCTTAATTCTGCGGTGGGCGCTCCAAAATGTTGGTCGGATGCGAAATATACTTTTTTGGCTTCGGGAAGTTTCATACATAAAAAATGTGAATTCAAAGATATGAAATGTAAATTACTTTTGGATTGGCATTCGTTTAAAGTATCATTTTTACGATAAAGACTCACATTGTTGCATTTGTAAGTTCATTTTTGACAAATCAAAACGCATAAGAAAGTTTTTTATTGTTAAAATTTTGATTTTTCCTTTCTTTTTTCTTAAAACTTAACGAAAAGCAGGGTTGAATTGTTGTATTTTATCGATTTTTTCTGCTTATGGTCGATTTTTTAACAAAAAACGTATATATCTAACGGTTTACTTTGAAAAAAATTTGAAGATGTGTTAAAATTTATCATTTTTGTTGAAATTAAGTTTTTTTTAAGAATCGTTTTTTGTGTTGTTAATTAATATTTTTTAAGAATCTATGAAGCAACTTTACTTTTGTTTACTTAACGTTTTTGTGTTCTAACGGGCATGCGATCAGCAAAGTCCCATCAAGATGTTACAACAGTCTTGAAAAATCATCATTTTTTTAAAGCCCTTGCCAAGGAAGTCGCCAAAAGTGTGATACTTCCCTCTTTTTTTATTGCCTTTTGTGAGATGAAATCAACCATTTAATTCCTAATTTATAATGAAAAAATTGTTTTTGCTCCTTTGCTTTTTTATGCTGTCACTGTCTGTTTTTGGTCAGGACACGATTAAAAACAACAATGTGACGATTGCCGAAAAGTTGAAAAAATATGAAGGAACTTTTCAGATTCAGGTTAAAAATCCACGACTTAAACCGGCAATACCTTATAATATTGACGAACTGATTGAGGCCAACCGAAAAGAAACGGAGGTTACCTATGTACAATTGGGTACTGCAGTGCGACTGATGGTTTTGCCGAAAAATGAAATCGGAAAGCAAACCAAAATTGATATTTTTTCAACCTACTAGAGTTATATTGTTATGAGAAAAATCTACTTATTGTTTTTAATGCTTCTTTCCATAGGGGCAATGGCGCAAGTGCCTTCAAACGATGCTTGTAGCAATGCTTTGGCTGTTGCGCTTCCGGCCTCCGGGAGTGTTTGTTTTAATTCATCCAATATCAATGCGACCAGTAACGGAAGTATCACGTGTGATACTGCTGGTCCCGGTAAAGAAGTTTGGTATACGTTTATCGCCACCAATTCGAACAACAGTGTTACGGTTACCCCAAATGGGGCTTCGCCAATTTCAAACGTTGTGGTTACTTTAATGACCGGTGGTTGTGGATCCGGAACTTATGATATGTGTAATTCCGGAACAGGATCGAATCCCGTTACGAGTACTGTGGGTTTAGTGCCCGGTACCCAAGTTTGGGTTTCTGTGGAATCTAATGGTGGTGGAACCGGAGATTTCCAAGTATGTATCAATTCGACTCCGCCAAGTTCCAGTCCAGGCGATGGTTGTGCAAGCGCTTCAAATGTTTGTGATAAATCAACCATCAGTTATCCCGATCTTACAGGATTTACCGCGAGTGGTGTTCAGCCTACCTGTTTCGCTGCGGCTGTTAGAAAAGACGTTTGGATTAAATTTACCGTTGGGGTTACCGGAACGTTAGAATTTCTGGGAACGCCAATTGCTGCAGATGAGTACGACTGGGCGTTGTATGATGTAACTTCGGGATGCTTGGGAACCTTAGTGTCCTGTAATTATAACTATGCTTCGGCCGGACCGTTCAGTTGCGGTATTCCGGGATCTACTTTCGGGATGTTAACCACAACTACGGGACAACCCTGTGCAGCGGAATTTAACGCACCGGTTACAGTTACTGCCGGGAGAACGTATGCTTTGTTAATTGACAATTACAGTCAGACAAATTCTGGTTTTACGCTCGATTGGGGAGGGACCTTCCAGATGGGTACCACGGCAAGTTTTACCGCAACTCCACAATCTTCATGTTCCGTTCCATTAGTGGTAAACATAACGAATAACTCTGTTGGAGCGTCAACCTATCAGTGGAATTTTGGTGATGGCTCTACATCAACGAGTCCGAATCCAGGAACCCATACCTATACGAGTACGGGTGATTATTTGATATCACTTGTCGTAACCGGAAACGGATGTACCAGTGTTATATCAAAAAGAATAAATTTGAATACCGGTCCGGTTATTGCCGTGACACCGGCCTCACAAACCATTTGTCCCGGGGATAGTGTCAATTTAAATGGAGTGTTGTCTCTTGGAACACCTTATAACGACCGAATTTTTACCAATAATGTCAATACTGCAATTCCAAATAATACCGCAGCAGGTTTAACCAATGCGCTTACGACTTCGGGAATGCTTAATACAACATTAACGACAGGGTCTGTCCAGTCAATTTGTTTTACGATTAACCATAGTGATCACAGTGATATTGGAAGAGGACCAACCCCAACCGCGGTACAGGTTACCGTAAACGGGAATACTTATAATTTTACACCGCTTCCTTTACCGGCTGTAAGTGGTACCGCAACTTATTGTTTTCCGCAAGCGGTTTTAAATGCTATCAATGCAGCAGGAGGCAATTCAAACACTACGTGGACTTTAAAAGTGGCAGATAATCGTGGTGGTGGAGGCGGAACAGGAAGCTTGGTTTCCTGGGAAGTTGTTTTGAGAGATTTTAACAGTATTACAGGTTATTCGTGGAGTCCAACGACCAATATGGTGAATTCAACTACGTTGACACCTACGGTAACTCCTGTAAGTAGTACTACTTATGTTTTGTCGGCTACAGATTTATTCGGTTGTTCAACTTCTTTAAGTGTGCCGATTACCGTTAATGCTGGAATAACACCAACTTTTACAGCAGTAGCGCCGATTTGCTCAGGCGGAACCTTGTCTGCTTTACCTACAACATCCAACAATGGGGTTACGGGAACGTGGTCGCCGGCATTGAATAATACCGCTACTACGGTTTATACTTTTACGCCTACTGCGGGTCAGTGTGCTAGTACGGTAACAATGACCATTACGGTAAATCCGAATGTGACACCAACCTTTACCGCGGTTAATCCGATTTGTTCGGGAGGAACGTTATCGGCTTTGCCAACGACTTCCAATAATGGTATTACAGGAACGTGGTCGCCGGCATTGAACAATACCGCTACTACGGTGTATACTTTTACGCCAACGGCAGGCCAGTGTGCCACCACAACAACGATGACCATAACGGTAAATCCGAATGTGACGCCGACCTTTACGGCGGTTGCTCCGATTTGTTCGGGAGGAACGTTATCGGCTTTGCCAACAACCTCTAATAATGGTATTACAGGAACGTGGTCGCCAGCTTTGAACAATACGGCTACTACGGTGTATACCTTTACGCCAACGGCAGGTCAGTGTGCCACCACAACAACGATGACCATAACGGTAAATCCGAATGTGACACCAACCTTTACAGCGGTTGCTCCAATATGTTCAGGGGCTGCATTATCGGCTTTGCCAACAACCTCTAATAATGGTATTACAGGAACGTGGTCGCCAGCTTTGAACAATACGGCTACTACGGTGTATACCTTTACGCCAACGGCAGGTCAGTGTGCCACCACAACAACGATGACTATTACGGTAAATCCATTGCCGGCAAACCCAACCGCTACTGTAACTTTTCAGCCGACTTGTGTGATTTCAACGGGAACAATAGTTGTTACTGCTCCGACAGGCGCAACTTTAGAATATAGTATCGATGGGGTTGCCTATCAGTCAAGTACTACGTTTGCAGGTTTGGCTCCAGGAACATACAATGTAACGGTTCATAATACGGCTACTAACTGTTATTCCGGAGCTACGGTTTTAATTGTTAATCCTGCGCCCGGAGCACCTGCAACACCAACAGCAAGTGTAACAGTTCAACCAACCTGTACAACGCCAACAGGAACGATAGTTATTACTGCTCCAACAGGCGCGATTTTAGAATATAGTATTAATGGAGTTACCTTTCAGGCAGGAACTACTTTTACAGGTGTTGCACCTGGAACTTATACAGTAATGGTTCGTGATACCGGATCGGGATGTTCTTCAGCTACTTCGGTAACGGTGAATCCGATTCCAGCCAATCCGGCAGCTCCAACGGCAAGTACAACGGTTCAGCCTACGTGTACAACTCCGACAGGAACCATAGTTGTTACCGCTCCAACAGGTGCTACATTAGAATACAGTGTGAATGGGGTAACCTATCAGTCAAGTACTTCGTTTGCAGGTTTGGCTTCGGGTACGTATAACGTAACGGTTCGTGATACGGCTACGGGTTGTGTTTCTTCAGCTACTTCGGTAACGGTGAACCCAATTCCAGCCAATCCGGCTGCTCCAACGGCAAGTACAACGGTTCAACCTACGTGTACAACTCCGACAGGAACCATAGTTGTTACCGCTCCAACAGGTGCTACATTAGAATACAGTGTGAATGGGGTAACCTATCAGTCAAGTACTTCGTTTGCAGGTTTGGCTTCAGGTACATATAGCGTAACAGTTCGTGATACGGCTACGGGTTGTGTTTCTTCAGCTACTTCGGTAACGGTGAACCCAATTCCAGCCAATCCGGCTGCTCCAACGGCAAGTACAACGGTTCAGCCTACTTGTACAACTCCGACAGGAACCATAGTTGTTACCGCTCCAACAGGTGCTACATTAGAATACAGTATCAATGGAGTAACGTATCAGGCAGGGACTTCGTTTGCAGGTTTGGCTTCAGGTACATATAGCGTAACGGTTCGTGATACGGCTACAGGTTGTGTTTCTTCAGCTACTTCGGTAACGGTGAACCTAATTCCGGCCAATCCGGCAGCTCCAACAGCAAGTGCAACGGTTCAGCCTACTTGTACAACTCCGACAGGAACCATAGTTGTTACCGCTCCAACAGGTGTTACATTAGAATACAGTATCAATGGAGTAACATATCAGGCAGGGACTTCGTTTGCAGGTTTGGCTTCAGGTACTTATAATGTGACGGTTCGTGATACGGCTACAGGTTGTGTTTCTTCAGCTACTTCGGTAACGGTAAACCCAATTTCTGCCAATCCGGCTGTTCCGACCTCCACAGTTGTTTCACCATCCACTTGTGCGATAACAACAGGAAGTATAACTGTAACGACCCCAACAGGTGCCACCTTAGAATACAGTGTTAATGGTGTTACTTATCAGTCGAGTACTTCATTTACAGGTTTGGCTTCGGGTACGTATAACGTAACGGTACGTGATACGGCTACGGGTTGTATTTCTTCCGCAACGACGGAAACGATTAATCCTGCTCCTGGGGCTCCGGCAGCTCCAACAGCTACCGCTACGGTGCAGCCAACATGTGCGTCACCATCAGGAACTATTGTAATTACGGCTCCAATCGGTGCTACTTTAGAATATAGTGTAGATGGCGTTACTTATCAGTCCGGAACTTCTTTCGCAGGCTTGACGTCAGGCGTTTATAGTGTAACGGTTCGTGATCTGGTTACGGGTTGTGTTTCTTCAGCTACTTCGGTAACGGTTAACCCGATTCCTGCCAATCCGGCTACTCCTACGGCAAGTGCTACGGTTCAGCCTACGTGTACGACTCCAACAGGAACGATAGTTGTAACGGCTCCAATTGGTGCTACTTTAGAATATAGTTTAGATGGCGTTACGTATCAGTCCGGAACTTCTTTTGCAGGTTTGGCTTCAGGTACTCATAATGTGACGGTTCGTGATACGGCTACAGGTTGTATTTCTTCTGCTACTTCGGTAACGGTGAATCCTATACCTGCTAATCCTGTTGCTCCGACCTCCACAGTTGTTTCACCATCCACTTGTGCGATAACAACAGGAAGTATAACCGTAACGGCTCCAATAGGTGCTACTTTGGAATACAGTATTGATGGGGTAATTTATCAATCGGGTACTTCTTTTTCAGGCTTAGGTTCGGGTACGTATAACGTAACGGTTCGTGATACGGCTACGGGTTGTATTTCTTCTGCAACAACAGAAACGATTAATCCTGCTCCTGGGGCTCCGGCAGCACCAACAGCTACCGCTACGGTGCAGCCAACATGTACGATTCCAACAGGAACAATAGTGGTAACGGTTCCAATCGGTGCTACTTTAGAATATAGTGTAGACGGAATTACTTATCAGTCCGGAACTTCTTTTGCAGGGTTGACGCCAGGCGTTTATAGTGTAACGGTTCGTGATACGGTTACGGGTTGCGTTTCTTCTGCTGTTTCGGTGACGGTTAATCCGATTCCAACCGCGCCGGCTGTACCGGTTGCAGATGTAACATTACAACCAACGTGTGCTGTGCCTACTGGTACTATTGATGTAACAACTCCAATAGGTGCTACCTTAGAATACAGTATTGATGGTGTTGTATATCAAACAAGTACTTCTTTTGCGGGTCTTGCTCCTGGTAATTATACCGTTTCGGTAAGAGATATGGTTACGGGTTGTGTTTCTTCAGGTGTAGCAATTCTTGTTGTAGATACTGTTCCAGTGCCTGTTTCAGTTGCGATAACTGGAGGATGTATTGATGGGAATTATACGCTAACGGCAACTCCTATGGATGACACTGCGTATTCTTATGAATGGTTTGATTCTACTGGGGCTTCTGTCGGATCGGTTAATCCGATTACTGTGACGGTTGCCGGAATGTATACTGTTGAGGTTACTGCATTAAGCAATGGTTGTGTATCCCAAGATGTTATAACGGTAGCAAGTGCTTTCTGTGATATTCCTCGTGGAATCTCCCCTAACGGTGATGGTAAAAACGATGCGTTTGATATTACCGGGTTGAATGCGAAAAGTGTAAAAATCTTCAACCGTTACGGCGTTGCGACTTATACATATGGTTCGGGTTATACGAATCAATGGCATGGTCAGTCGAATTCGGGTCAGGAGTTACCGGATGGTACGTATTATTATGTAATTGATACTGCTGAGGGTCAGACCAGAACGGGTTGGGTATATATAAACAGAGAGCGATAAGAAAAACAATAGGATATTCCGCTTCTTTTTGAGATAAGAAGGAGCGGTATTATCCACAAGTTAAACAAGACAAGCATGAAGAAAATTTATTTGACCGTTTTGGTAGCCTTTATGGGGTTATTGGAAGTTCAAGCACAACAAGATCCTCATTACACGCAGTACATGTACAACATGAGTGTTATGAACCCGGCGTATGCAGGGTCTAAAGATGCCCTTTCGTTGGGATTGTTATACCGCAAGCAGTGGGTTGAGATTGAGGATGCGCCAACTACGGCTACCTTTTTCGGTCACAGTCCAGTTGGGAAGAATGTGGGATTGGGCTTATCGGTGATATCGGATAAGATTGGTCCTGTTGAGGAGAACAATGTTTATGGTGATTTCTCTTATACGTTAAAGTTAGGGGAAGAGCATAAGTTGGCCTTCGGTATGAAAGCGGGAGCGACGTTCCACAAGGTAGGATTGTTCGATCAGGTATATAGCAATGTTCCGGATGCGGATGACCCGGCTTTTTCGGAGAACACGAGCAATACGTTTTTGAACATCGGAGCGGGATTGTTTTACTATACCAATAAGTATTACATCGGTGCTTCGGTTCCGAACATGCTTAAGTCGAAACACCTTGATTTCAATGGTCGTAAGTTTGGTTCAGAAGCATCGCACTATTTTGTAACGGGAGGTTATGTTTTTGATATCAATGAGAACATGAAATTAAAACCGTTTGCGATGGTAAAATCGGCTTTCAATGCACCGGTATCGGTTGATGCGTCGTTAAACACGTTGTTGTATAATAAGTTTGAGGCGGGTATTACCTACCGTTTGGAAGATTCCTTCGGTGCGATGGTAAACTTCAACATCACCCCGGCTTTGCGTATTGGTTATGCTTACGATTATATCGTATCGGATTTATCGGCCAAAACCAAAGCATCTCACGAGTTTATGTTGTTGTATGATATCAACTTCTACAAGAAAGCATCGACTTCACCACGATTTTTCTAATTTAACCGCGACATTAAGACATGAAGAAGACCTATATTACTCTAAGTTTTGTATTCGCTGGTTTAACCTTATCAGCACAGAACAAAAACACACAAACAGCGGACAAACTGTATAATCGTTACGAATATATTGATGCAGCCGAAGAATATTTAAAATTGGTCAGTAACAATAAAGCCGATAACTACGTTTACCGTCAATTGGCCGACAGTTATTACAATGTTTTCAATACCGTAGAAGCCGCCAAATGGTATGCCAAGGCTACGGAAGAGAAACAGGATGCCGAGTTGTACTACCGCTATGCGCAAATGCTCAAAGCCAATGCGCAGTATGAGGCTTCCAACCAACAAATGGAGAAGTTTGCCGCTTTGGCTCCGAACGATCAAAGAGCAATTGCCTTTAAAAAAGAGCCGAACTATATTCCGCGCCTTACCGATCAGCAGAAAATGTTTGATTTCAAAACCTTGGACATCAACAGCGACAAATCGGATTTTGGAGCGGTGTTAACCAACGACAATACCTTGTATTTTGCCTCGGCCCGAAATACCTCACGCAAGAGCTACGGCTGGAATGATGAGCCTTACCTGGATTTGTACAAAACCACGCGTAATGCCGACGGTACCTTCAGTAAGCCCACCGAAGCAGAAGGGGTGAACAGTAAATGGCACGACGGCCCTGCAGCGGTAAGCGCCGACGGGAACACGATGTATTTTTCCAGTGAAACCTTCCGAGACAAGATTTTTGATAAAGACAAGGAGAAAAAAGTAAAATTCGGTAACGTTGGTTTGTTCAAAGCTACCAAAACCGATGGCAAATGGGGTAACATCCAAGCCTTGCCTTTCAACAATAAGGATTATAATGTAGGAAACCCGAGTTTGTCCAAAGACGGCAAAACGTTGTATTTCTCATCCAACATGCCGGGCACCCTTGGGGGATCGGACATCTGGAAAGTGGAAATCACGGGCGACAACACCTACGGTACTCCACAGAACTTAGGCAACACCATCAACACCGAAGGAAGAGAGAACTTCCCGTTCCTTAGTGATGACAACAAACTGTACTTCTCTTCGGATGCCAGACAGGGATTTGGAGGATTGGATGTTTTTGTAGTGGATCTTGAAAAAGGAACCGAAGTGAAGAATGTTGGAAAACCGGTTAACTCGGAAAAAGACGATTTCGCTTTCACGTTCCACAAAGACCAGAACATCGGGTTTTTCTCGAGTAACCGCGGCGGACAAGACGATATCTACGCAGCCATTCCGGTATGTGGGGTACAATTGAACACTACGGTTAAGAATGCCAAAACGGGTGAAATCCTATCGGGAGCTGCAGTGGCTATTTTGGATGACCGCAACAACGTAATCGAAACCAAAACCACAGCCATGGACGGTAAGGCTACTTATGCAACGGAATGTGACAAGGCGTATACGCTTCAGGTATCGAAAGACGGCTTTGTGAGCAAAACCATTGCCGTGGATAAGTCCAAGGGTGGTGAAATGCCGATTGTGGCGGAATTGGATCCTATCGATGTGATTGTAACGGAAACGGAAGTGATCTTAAACGATATTTTCTTCGAATTCAACAAAAGCAACATTACCAAGGAAGGTGCCTTTGAGTTAGACAAACTGGTACAGGTAATGAAAAGCAACGCCAACATGGTGATTATGGTGAAATCGCACACGGACAACCGTGGATCGGACAGTTTCAATATGAATTTATCCGACCGTCGTGCCAAGGCTACGGTGCAGTATGTAATCTCGAAAGGGATTGCTAAGGACCGCATCGAAGGAAAAGGCTACGGAGAGAGCGAACCGAAAGTACAGTGTGAGAAGTGTACCAACGAGGAACACGCTAAAAACAGACGTTCAGAGTTCATGATTGTGAAGAAATAAACAATCGAAAGAACAGACCAAAAACAAAAAGCGTTCGCCTAGGCGAACGCTTTTTTTATGTTTAAATTCAAATCAAATTAATTATCGGATTGGTACCATTCGGCAAACGACGATTCGGTTTCCTGCAGTTTTAAGGAATGTAAACGAATGTTTTGCGGTAAACGGCTTTTTATTTTTTCGGCGAAATCAATCACCATATTTTCACTGGTAGGCTGATACTCTACCAAAATCACATGATGTCCGCGACTTTTTAATTCGTTTGCCAATTCAATATGGGGTGTATTTTGGTTGAAAACCGTAGCGTGATCAAAAACATCAACAATTTCTTCTTTCACTATTTTTTTCAGATCGCCAAAATCAATTACCATCCCGAATTTCACATTCGAAGTGTCTGTAATGGGTTTCCCAATCACGGTTACTGAAAGTTTATAACTGTGCCCGTGAACGTTTTTGCATTTCCCGTCATAGCCGTAAAGCGCATGTCCGGTTTCAAAAGTAAATTGTTTTGTGATTCTGATGTTGCTCATCGTACTAGAATTAAGGCACAAATTTAGTAAATAAAATCGAGCCGTACATTTTCGCTTTTTTCTTTTAAAGCGCTTAGGGTTTCTTTTGGTTTCTACAGGAAGAAAATTGTTTTTGAAGCAGGTTTCATCTTATCTTTGAACAATATTTAATGACTATGAATACTTCCGAACCCAATCCGTTGTACGAGCAGATTATTGAAGATCTGATGCATCAGAAATTCAGTATCGCCGATCATTTTTTTTCATCCGAAGAAGTAATGGTGCTTCGAAAAAGCCTTTTGAAAAAATTTGAGGAGAATCACTTCAAGAAATCGGCCATCGGCAATCAGGCGAATGAGAAGATTGTGGATGCGGTTCGCGGTGATTTTATTTTTTGGCTTGACGAAGCAAATGCGGATGAGGCCGAAGCGCTTTATTTTAACCGAATCAATGATTTTGTACAGTATCTTAATCGCACCTGTTTTTTAGGGATTCAGGATAAGGAATTTCATTATGCCTTGTATCCGGAAGGGACTTTTTACAAGCGTCATTTGGATACGTTTCAAAACGACAGCCGCCGCAAACTTTCTATGGTTTGTTATCTGAATGAAGAACACTGGCAAATAGATTTTGGCGGCGAACTTACCATTTATTTAAACGAAAACGGAGTAGAGACCGAACGCAATATCGTTCCCGAACAAGGCAGAATGGTGATTTTTGAAAGTCAGGTATTGGAACATGAAGTCAAACCGGTAAAGCAACCCCGTTTGAGTATTACCGGATGGCTGAAAACACGATGATGCTATAAATTTTTTTCTCTTTTTTTCGCGCGGTAATACATCCAATAGGCAATAGCCACTAAAACTGCAAAAGGAAGAAATGTTCCGATGAGCACGCCAATCTGATAACTCGAATCGGGGGCATTTTTGATTTTTTCCTCAATATTGGTCTGTTGTACTAAAAGAAGCAGGGATATCATTTTTTCTTAAATTGGTTTAAGGCTTTTACGGTAAAATCGGAAAGCACTAATCGGCCTGAAATTCCGGCTCTTTCGTACAGTAAAGTATCCCAGTTTTCGGTACCTTCCCACAATACTTTTTTCATCTCGGCTAAGGCATCCGGATTGTAGCTTGCTAATTTTTCGGTGAAAAGCTCCAGCTCGGAATCCAATTCCGTTACCGAATCAAAAACTTTGGCATACAATCCTTTTTCACGTGCCCAAACAGCATTTTTCCATTCGTGGGCTGCCAGAGTCATTTCGCCTAAAGCGGATTTTCCTATTTTTCTGGAAACGGCCGGTTCAATCACAAAAGGTCCGATGCCAATTGCCAATTCCGATAATTTTATGGCACTTTCATTGGTTGCCAAGGCATAGTCGCACGCAGCAGCCAAACCGACACCGCCACCAACCGCTTTGCCGTGAATGCGTCCGACAATTAGTTTGGAGCATTTTCGCATGGCATTGATTACATTGGCAAAACCCGAAAAGAATCTGGCGCCTTCTTCAAGATTGGAAACGGCCAGTAATTCATCAAAAGAAGCGCCGGCACAAAAAGCACCATCGCCTTCACTTTTCAGAATTATAATAGTAACCTCATTGTTGTTGCTCAACGAATTAATTTCATTTGTCAGTCGTTGCAGTTGTTCACTTGGAAAGGAATTACTGGCAGGATGACCGAAAGTAACGGTTGCAATTTTATGGTGAATGGTGGTTGTTAAAGTGCCGTTGTTTGATGACATAATTATCGTTTAAGTGCGAAATGGCTTTTAAATTCGTTTCGGATGTTGTTGGTCGTATATTCTATTTTGAACCAGTAATCGTCGGCCGGAAGAAGACTTCCGTTGAAAGTTCCGTCCCAGCCGATGCCGTCCGGACTGATTTCCTTTAATAGTTTTCCGTAGCGGTCGAATATGTAAATTCTGGCTTCATAGGAAGCTAATAAATTGTCGATTTTCCAAGTGTCGTTGTAGCCGTCACCATTAGGGGTAAAGAAGCTTGGGTAGGTAACCGTGTACACATAGTTTGAAGCGGTTATGCCACACTCGGCTTTGTCTCTTACCGAAATAACATAATTACCGTTTGTAAGACCGGAAAAAATTCCTGTAGGCTGCCAATGCAAACCGTCAAGACTGTATTCGTATACGCCATATCCTCCCTGAGCGGTCGCCTGAATAGTGGCCAGCCCATTTGAAAACAGAGGAGTAAGCAATACCGCGGAAACAGAAAGCGGTTCGGACGAAGCATCAATAATAATGGTGTCGGTACTTGTACAATTTGTGGTGGTTTCTGTGACCGTTACGGAATAGGTTCCCTGCTGGGTTATGTTGTAAATGGCGCTTTGGTTGCCACTGGCATCTGTATTAGGATTTGCTGGATTCCAGTTGTAACTGAAAGTACCGGTATTAGATGGTGTCGCGTTGATGTTTTGTGATCCTAAACCGGTAGCAGGATCCAAGCAAAGCGTGAAATCAGCTCCCAAATCTACTTGTGGAAGCGGGTTAACAATCAGATTTAAAAACGGACCCATACCAACGCAATCGTTGTTTAGATTGCTGTCAACCCGAACGTAAAGTGTTTGATTGTTGGCAACCGTATTTCTGAACGGATTGGCAGTCGTACCGGTAACTTGGTTTTGTTCGGCTAAAGCATCGTTTAGGTTCTCATAATAAGTAACTCTTAAGTTTGCACTGCTAGTAAAAGAACTCAAAATTGCAGTAGTCGCCGGTGTAAAATCAAAATAGGCATAACCGTCATTTTCCGGGTCACTCGGAGTGAGGTATACATCGCATTCTTCTAATGTTTGCGTGTCTGCAGCCGTTATCTGAGTGGCAGAAACCAAAAGAGTAGCTGTGGTAACCCTGAAACAACCGTTAGCGTTTTGCGTCCTGATCCAAATTGTGGTGCCTCCCGAAACAAAGTTGGTGAAATTTGTAATCGGATTGGTGTTTGTCAAGGCATTGGTGTTGGATGTAAAATAAGTGAATGTAACATTCGGATCGGTGGTGATAAGAATATTTGCTTCGGTGAGATTAAAGGCAGTAATGGCATCATAATCGTCGTCACATTGTTTCAGTACAATGGTGCTGTTAACTACCGGGAGTGGATTTACAATAGCGGTAAAGGATGTGGTTGCGAAACAGTTTGTTGTAGTGTTGCGCAGACGAACATAAATCAATCGGCTGTTGGAATACAGCATGGTTTGCGGATTCACTCCGGTGTCAGCATCATTTTGTGATAAATGATACGTCACGATGATTCCTGTTTGACCGTTTAGGATTTCGGTGTTTTTAGTGTTTAAATTAAAAGTGGCAAAACCATTGGTGTCGTCTCCGTCTGAAGCGTCATCACAGATTTTGAAGTCGGAAATCGGATTAATAACCGGTACCGGATTTACGGTCATGGTCACGGTTGAAGATACGGCTACACAGGCACCTACATCCGGTAGCGTGTATGTGTATACACCGGAAAGATCGACCGCAGGATTAAAAATGTTGGTACCGCTGGCTAAAGCTGGAGACCAGGTTCCTCCTGTACTAGCAGTGGGACCTAATAAGGCAAATAAATCAAATGTCGGATCATTTTTGCAAACGGTTCTCGTGTTGTTAGTTCCCGGGTTTAACGCTTGTTGTATCGTTACGGTTACCTGAACGTTTACAATTTCGCATAAACCTGTGAAGTTGTAATTGTATACTCCGGCCGTGTCAACGTTTGGATCAAAAACCCCGTTACCACTAGCCAAAGGAGGTGTCCATACGCCTCCCGGATCGGGATTTCCTTCTATTTTTTCAAATAAATCGGTTGTGGTGTTGGAACATACAGTCACATTCGTATCTCGTGGCTCACTTCCAAATCCTGAATAATATCCTGCAAAGCCCACTGCACCACTCGACCCGAATAGCCCTACGGCCAATGGACCGGTTGACTCCACTTTTATATTGCCCGTATATCCCTGAAGTCTGTAGGTTACCCATTGGGTGTTTCCCAAAACGGGTTCGGGAAGACCTGAAATCGGGGTTCCGTTTATGGTAAGTGCAGATCCGGCATAGGTTATGGCAATGATTTCGCTGGTGTATGTAGTGGATCCGATAGCGTTAATGCTTGGAATCAAGTCTACTGTTTTTTGAAAATAACAGCTCAGAGGCGGGATAAAATTCAATCCGGAGGTGGCATCAGATGAAGATCCTCCCAAAATTTGGTACACGTATACCGGTTTTGAAGAGGTGATGTACATGTTCTGATTGTTGGTTCCCTGGTAAAAGGAGGATGGAATCGAAACATAATCTCCGGCATTAAGTGTGGTAAAAGCAGTTCCTGATCCATTTATGAAAATATCCGTATTGTCTTCGGTGGCAATTACTAAGGGATGTTCAACATTATCACTTCCGTTTCCTTTAACAACGATGTATTCGGTTCCCACTTCTTCTAAAGGTACAATTTGGTCAAAAGTGAAATCCTGGCCTTCCTCGGGAGTTGACATTCCTGCTAATGCATTTCCGGTATTCACGGCAATGGGTTTGTCTGATTCCAGTAGTGCACCAATAAAACCGGTTAAGTTCGGTTGTACATTTGAGTAGCCGGATACTGTTACGGTTTCACCAGTGTTAAGGGTAAAGGTTTGGGTCGGTCTTGTTATTATGTTACCATTTATGGCAAATTCAATTTGCGGGTCATAGTCGGAAAGTGTAACCGTGGTCATGTCTTCGGTTGCCATAAAACTGGCGAAAAAATTTCGCAAATCCCCAAAAGAACTTTGAGGTAAACTGCCTAACCGGAATTCTGTTCCAATACCCTGATAGCCTTTTGCTACCAGTATTTCGGCATGATTGGTAGCCCTAACTTTAAAAGTGGCGTAGAAATCTTTGTTTCCTTCAAGTATTAATCCTTTTCCGTTTTTTACGATATTCAGATCGTTGTTGCCTACAAACATTGTTGAAGGTTGTGTGCTGCCAATCGAAACTCTCACCGGGTTTCCGCTCGAAATAGTAAACGGGGAGCCTACAACCGGTGTGCCGCCTCCGGATACAACAGTTACCTGAAAAGGGGTGGTCTCGGGAGTAGATAAATAAATATAATGTTCTTCAACAAAATTTTGTCCGTTTCTTGCATGAATTGGAGGAATCCAGTGTTTTTTGCTTAACTGAGCATGAACAATGTTAGATCCAATTAATAGCAAAAGAAAAAGTAGTCTCATTTGTGGTGTGTTGATTTCAAAATCACAAAAATAGAGGAATATTGTTATTTTTTTTTAAGAAGGTTCAAAATTAACATAAAATAGCTATGTTTGTTATCAATAATTATTACAAATCTATATGAAAAAAATTACGGTTTTAGCATTCTTGTTCGCCTCAACTTTTATGATGGCACAAGATATGGAAGTAACGAAAGGTGATTTTGGCTTCCTTAAGGATCAAAAAGAAATTAATGTAGAGTTTACCTACGACAATTTGAAATTGATGAAAGAAAACCTTACAGACGAACAGTATGTAGCTGAAAGGGTTGCTGATTTAAATCAAAAAGGAAAAGGTGTTGGTGAAACTTGGAAGAAAAAATGGTATGCCAGTAGGGATTTGTTATTCGAAAACAAGTTCATTGAATTGATGAATGTTGTTCATACTAAAGAGAAAAAAGACATTTCTTTTCAGGAAGATTTGAAACAGGCAAAATATACTTTAATTGTAGACGCGGTTTGGATTTACCCTGGATATAATGTGGTTATGGCTAAAAAAGGAGCTAAAGTGTCTACCAACCTTAAGTTTGTTGAAACGGCAAACCGAAATAATGTTTTGTTGGAAATTAAAAGTGAAGAAGCGCCCGGAGATGTTTTCGGTGGTTCTTTCAGTAACGAAGACCGAATTGGTGAAGGCTATGCCAAAACCGGTAAATCATTGGCTAAAATGTTGTTGAAAAAAGCATACAAATAATCCAATTGATTGATAAAAAAAGGCCCCGATATTTTCGGGGCCTTTTTTTTTATGCCTGAGCTACTCCAATTTCGCTGATTTCTTCTGTTTGATTGTAGATGTATTTCGCATCTCCAAAAGCAAGCATCGGATAGAAAATGAATGGAAGGAAAATTAACCCAACCGTAAAAGCAGCTGTTTTTCCGAAAGATTTTGATAATTCGTTGGTAATCACAATTGCAAAATAAATGTTCACAAACGGAATCAACAACATAAATATCCACCAGATTGGTTTTTTGATGATTTCCAACAATACAATTCCGCTGTAAATCGGAATTAAACACGCCCATCCCGGTTTGCCTGCCTTAGTGAAAACTTTCCACTGGCAAATAATAAGAAATAAAGTAAATCCGAAGAAAAACAATACAATAGTTAGTAAAGCTGCTGCCATAAATTAAAAGGTTTTTGGTTATAAATTGGTTAAATGTTCTCTCCTTTTTCGGCAAGTTTTCGCTCCAGTTCTGCCTGAAACTCTTCCATGACCGGTTTCATCGTGCTTTCGGGAATATCGGCTATTCGAATGTACATCAAGCCGTCAACCGCATTGTTAAACAACGGGTCTACGTTAAAAGCCACTACTCTTGCGTTTTGTTTGATGTATTTTTTAATCAATACCGGCAAACGCAAACTGCCCGGTTCCAGTTCGTCAATAATTTTGTCGAATTTATTCAAGTCGGATTCGGCTTCGTCAAAAATAAAATCTTTATCGGCGTCTTTCAGTTTTACTTTGTATTCCTTTTTCGGATGCACGTATTGTGCGATATAAGGATCGTAGTAATTCGACTTCATGAACTCAATCATCAGGGATTTTGAAAATTCCGAGAACTGATTGCTGATGCTCACCCCGCCAATCAGGAATTTGTGTTCCGGATAATGCAAGGTAGTATGAACAATACCTTTCCAAAGCAGGAACAACGGCATCGGTTTCTGTTGGTATTCTTTTACGATGAAAGCGCGCCCCATTTCAATGGATTTACTCATCATGTCGAACAATTCCGGCTCAAATCGGAACAATTCCTGAAGATAAAATCCATCGATTCCGTATTTGGCAAAAATTTCGGCACCCAATCCCATACGATACGCTCCTGCAATCTGCTGGGTATCGTCGTCCCACAAAAACATGTGGTGGTAATAGTTGTCGTAGCGGTCTAAATCAATCGCCTCGTTTGTGCCTTCGCCCACTTCGCGGAACGTGATTTCGCGCAAACGACCTATTTCGTGTAAGATGTTCGGAATTTTATCAGCGGTAACAAAGAAAACTTCATAATTTTTACTCTGCAAAAGGCGGTAATTTCCTTTTCGGATACAACTTACCTCTTCCAGAATTTTATCATGATTGGCCGGTTTGGCAATCTGTTTTGGGTTTTTCGGCAATTTCAGACTCGGAGTTGTCAGCAATTTGCTTTCGGTCTCGAAAGGATTCGCCAACATATAGGTTTTTTTGCGTAAAAATTCCGAATACGATTCAATGGTTTCGTATTCGTTCTGTTCGGCTACCGAAATCGGTTTTCCGATGCGCACTTTAATCACACGGTCTTTCTGTGTCAGCAATTCCGATGGTAATTTTGCCGTACGTAAGGTGTCGTTTATTTTGGAAAGGAAATAAAACAATCGGCTGTTTTTGGCGTGGAAATAAATAGGAACCACCGGTACCTGCGCTTTTCGGATGACTTTAATCGCGCCTTCTTCCCAAGGTTTGTCTACCACTAATTGTCCGTCCTTGTAGGTGGAAACTTCTCCGGCAGGAAACATTCCCAACGGTTTTCCGTCGCTTAAATGACGCAGGGTTTCCTTAATTCCGATTACGCTGGATTTGGCGTCTTTGTGGTTTTCGAACGGATTTACCGGCATGATGTACGGTTTCATCGGTTCAATACGGTGCAACAGGAAATTGGCGATGATTTTGAAATTCGGTTCTCTTTCGAGCATTAGTTTCAAAAGCAAAATTCCGTCGATTCCACCCAGCGGATGGTTCGAAACCGTAATGTAGGCGCCGTCTTTCGGCAAGCGTTTCAGGTCTTCTTCGGGGATTTCAAATTTAATCTGAAATTCGTCCAATATGGCATTCAGAAACTCAACATCCTTCAAATGTTTGTTCCTGTTGTATATTTTGTTTAGAGTGGAAATTTTTAGAGCCTTCATCAGTAACCAGCCTGAAAAGGTTCCTAAAAAGCCGTATTTATCAGCATTTATTGCTTTTGCAACTTCTTTAGCGGTAACTAAACCCATTTAGTTTTGGTTTTTGAGCGAAAAACAAAGATAGCAATAATAGTGAATGGTTAAAATGTTTGAGGCGGATAAATGTAAATTCTGAGGTTTTTAAAGCTATTCTACTGATAATCAATGTTTTGCAAGTAATTGAAAAATGTGTTACAAAAATGATTGTTTTTTAGTTATTTTTGAAAAAATTAAACATTCAGATGAAGATTATCTCCTATAATGTCAACGGCATCCGGGCGGCTATTACCAAAGGATTTCTCGATTGGTTGCAAAGCGCTAACCCGGATGTGATTTGTCTTACAGGAAATTAAAGCGACGCCCGGAGCAGATTCCGGTGTGGATTTTGAGCTGTCCGGCTACCCGTACCATTATTGGTTTCCGGCCGAAAAGAAAGGCTACAGTGGGGTGGCAATTCTCTCAAAAGTACAGCTCCGAAAAATGTGGTGTACGGCACCGGAATCGACTATATGGACAAAGAAGGACGTAATCTGAGAGTGGATTTCGACGATTTTTCAGTGATGAGTCTGTATTTGCCTTCGGGTACGAATATCGACCGATTGGAGCACAAGTTCCAGTACATGGACGATTTTCAAAAATACATCGACAACCTGAAAAAAGAAATTCCGAATCTGATTATCGGCGGCGATTACAACATTTGTCACGAGGCCATCGACATTCACGACCCGATCCGCAATGCAAAAGTATCCGGATTTTTACCGGTGGAAAGAGCCTGGCTGGACAATTTCATGAAAAGCGGTTTCATCGACAGTTTCCGTCATTTCAACAAAGAGCCGCACAATTACAGTTGGTGGAGTTACCGTGCCGGAGCGCGAGGCAATAATAAAGGCTGGAGAATCGATTACAATCTGGTGAGTGAACCCATGCGAAACCGTTTAAAGCGCGCCGTGATTTTACCCGAAGCCAAACATTCCGACCATTGTCCGGTAATGGTGGAAATCGATTAGGTTTCAGGAGCTTGATCCCGCTGTCCGTTCTATCTTTTTTGGCTGCCTTCGAGAACCTCAGTCACCCAAAAAAGGATGCCACTCCCATCGGGGCTAGGGCATTGGCGATAAAAAAGACATTCGGCTTGAAAAAGAATTCAGCAGGGTTTCCAATCAAAAAACAAATTAAAAGTAAAATAGAATACTAATAAATACCACGAAATGATGATAAAACATGTATCTGCAGGAATTTTGGCGTTGGCCTTAACGACCTCGTGCGTTTCTAAAAAAATGTACACCGATTTAGAAACCAAATTCGCCGATTTAAAGAAAGAAAACCGTCAATTAGCGGATGATAATACCGCATTGTCCACCGCTAAAACGCAATTGGAAAACGAAAAATCTACCTTGCAATCGGAACTCGACAAACTAAAAGCCGAGCGCGATAAACTGGCTTCAGATTACGCTGCGGCAAGCAATAATTTAAAAACATTGCAGTCGTCCTACAATGCTTTGGAAAAAAACAGCGACGAAGCGTTAAAAAACAACATGGACAAAAACCGTGAATTGCTGGCGCAGTTGGAAGCAAAGGAAAAAGCGTTGGCGGCCGAAAGAAACCGTTTGGACAAACTAAACAAAGACCTGAAAGACCGTTCCGATCGTGTAAACGAACTGGAGAGCATGATTGCAGCGAAAGAAGCAGCCATGAACAAACTAAAAGAAACCCTTTCGAAATCGCTTAGAGCATTTGAAGGAAAAGGCCTGACCGTTCATCAAAAAGACGGGAAAGTTTACGTTTCCATGGAAAATAAATTGCTTTTCGAATCGGGAAGCTGGACAGTAGGTTCTGAAGGTAAAAAAGCGGTGGATTTAGTCGGAAAAGTATTGGGCGACAATCCGGACATTTCGGTATTGATCGAAGGTCACACCGATAACGATAAAATTACCGGAACCATCGGTGGCGGAGTGGAAAACAACTGGGATTTATCCACCAAACGTGCTACAGCCATTGTAAACATCCTAACGACAAACCCTTTGGTTCGAAAAGAAAACTTAACGGCTGCAGGACGCGGAGAATATTCGCCTTTAATGAGCAACGAAACTGCGGAAGGTAAAGCGAAAAACCGTCGTATCGAAATCATCTTGACACCAAAATTGGATGAAATCACGAAGATGTTGAATGATATTTAATTGTAAGGGACTAAGGTCCCAAGACACTAAGGCTCTAAGATTTTCTTAGAGCTTTTTTTTTGGAAACAACCTTTGTACCTTTGCACCTCAGTACCTCAGAACCTTCAAATATGAACTACACCACTTTACCCAATACCGATTTACAAGTCAGCAAAATTTGTCTCGGAACGATGACTTTCGGAAACCAAAATACCGAAGCCGAAGCGCACTCCCAATTGGATTATGCGATTGAAAAAGGCATCAATTTTATCGATACGGCCGAAATGTACCCGATAGGAGGAAACGAACATATTTTCGGAAGCACCGAACGTTTCATCGGAACTTGGCTGAATAAAATTGGAAAATCGGAAAGGGAAAAACTGGTGGTAGCCACTAAAATAGCCGGCCCCAATCGCGGCATGGGTTACATTCGTCAACCGTTGGATTTTTCGAAAAAAAGTCTGCACGAAGCGGTCGATTTGAGTCTGAAAAACCTGCAAACCGACTATATTGATTTATACCAAATGCACTGGCCGGAGCGCGTGATGAACATGTTTGGGAAACGCGGGGTTTCGGAAATCGACAACCAATGGCAGGACAACATTTTAGAGGTTTTAACCGTTTTTGACGGCTTGATCAAAGAAGGGAAAATCAAACACATAGGGGTTTCGAACGAAAATCCGTGGGGCGTGATGAAGTTTTTAAACGAAAGCGAAAAACACAACCTGCCGCGAATTGCCACCATCCAAAATCCGTATTCGTTACTGAACCGTTTGTTCGAAGTAGGTTTGTCCGAAATCTGCATGCGCGAAAATGTAGGTTTGCTGGCGTATTCTCCTTTAGGATTCGGTTTCTTGTCCGGAAAATACCTGGACGGAATGCAGCCGAATTACCGCATGGCGATGTTCCCCAATTTCATACGCTATACGAATGAAAATTGTTATAAAGTCACCCAATTGTACAAAGAATTGGCACAGGATTCCGGATTAACGTTAACCCAAATGGCGATTGCTTTTGTGAAACAACAACAGTTTGTTACGTCAACCATTATCGGCGCTACATCACTGGCGCAATTGGAAGAAAACATCAATGCGTTTGAGGTACAGTTGACCGATGCGGTCATCGCGCAAATCAATAAAATTCAGGAATCAATCCCGAATCCGGCGCCATAAATTTGGCATTTGATTTTTATTTTATCAATTTAAAATTGAAAGCACCACTACCAGTAGCGCCGTAAATTCGCAACCATATCGGTAAGAAACCTTCGGTTCCTCGGGCAGCGGAAATGTCGCCAAGATCAAGGATGTTTTCTTTTTTCCAGCCCATTTCATTGAGTATAGCAATTACTGTCGACTTCGCTTCGGCATCGTTGCCACAGATGTAATTGACGTGATCGCCGTTTCCTATCAGGTTGGGGTTTACCATCAATCCGTTCCACATGGTATTTAAGGTTTTCACTACCTTGGCTTCGGGAAATGTTTTCTGGATTTCTTCGCCCAATGAATTGGAGTTGCTTAAAGAAGGAATTAATGTTGGCGGCATTCCTTGACTAAAATCAAGAGGGTTGGCGATATCCACAATTATTTTTCCGTTAAGCGCTGTACCGGTCGATTTTAATGCATCCAATGAATGTTCGCCTTTGGTACAGTTAAAAATGATGTCACCGAAGTGGGCTGCCTCCGCAAATGTGCCTTCACTGGTGCTGCCTGAATTTTTGTTTACAAATTCAAGGGCTTTTTCGTTGTTATTTGTTCGGCTGCCCATCATAACTGTATGTCCGAGTTCGGCTAATTTTGAACCGATGGCATTTCCTACCATACCGGTTCCCATTACAGCTATTTTCATTGTTTTAAAATTTATTGTTTACGATTAGTTTTTCGGTATAAATTTGTTCTAAGTTGTTTTTTATTTTTAAAAGATACCAACCAGAGGCTAGATTCCCGGTGTTTAAAGAATGAATTGGTTCGTTGTTTGTTTTTTTCGAGAGTAGCTTTTTTCCGTTGGAATCAAAAATACTGATTGTTGTGGCGAAAGTATTTTTATCGTTACTCTGAATATAAACTTCTGATTTTGAAGGATTTGGATAAATTAGAAACGCTTTTTTGTCGTTTTCAGCTACACTCAGCGAATTGTCGACCAATTTGTAAATGGCACCATTGTTGATGGAACCCACATAAAGTTCCCCATCAGCCGCTTCTCCGAACGTTACAAAAGCATTACCGCTAAAGGTTTGCGAAAAGGTTACGGTACCGGAACTGTCGGCCATGCCAATCTGCGCTTTGCAGTAGTCGGAGAAAAAATATTTTCCTTTAAAATTCGGATAAGCCGTTCCGCGATAGACATAACCGCCGGTAATAGAGCAAAATCCATTACTGTGATTGGTCACAAACAGTGGCGTTTTCATGGTGTTTTGAGCTGCGCAGCCCGTTATGTTGAAAGCCGCATTGCCTTCGTACCAACGCCAGCCGTAATTCAGCCCCGCTTCCGTAGCTCCGGCACGGTTGACTTCTTCGTAAAGGTTCTGACCCACATCGGCAATCCATAAGTCGCCGGTTTGTCGGTCGAAACTGAATTTCCAGGGATTTCGTAGTCCGATAGCCCAAATTTCATCGGCTCCGGCCACACCCACAAACGGATTGTTGGGCGGAATCCCGTAAAGCGAACCTGTGTTAACGTCAATCCGAAGCATTTTGCCTAATAATTCATTGATATTCTGTGCACGGTTTTCGGGATCGCCACCACTACCGCCATCGCCCATACCAATGTACAAATATCCGTCGGGACCAAATTTTAAAGTACCGCCGTTATGATTGGAATAGGGTTGGGGAATCGTTAAAAGAATCGTCCCGGAAGGATTGGCCACATTGGGATTACTGTCATTAACCGAATACCGTGCAATTACCGTGGCTCCGCTGAGGTTGGTGTAGTTGATGTAAAATAAACCGTTGGAAGCATAATCGGGAGAAAAGGCCAAACCCAATAAACCTTGTTCGCCACTGGCATTGGTTAAATTGGTAACGTTCAGAAAAGGAGTAGAATTGGTGGTTCCGTTGGGATTCAGGATTTTGATGAGTCCGTCTTGTTCGACCACAAAAAGTCTGCTGTCCCCGCAATGGGTAATTTCCACAGGAGCAGAAAAACCGGTGGCAAAAGACTGCAGGTCAATGACAGGCGGTACGTTTTGGGAGTGCTGCATGCATTGGACAAAGACCAAAGCGATAAAAAGAAAAAATACTTTCATGGCTTAATGGTTTGGATATCATAAAGTTAAATAAAAATCCCGACACTTGGCCGGGATTTGAGTAAGAAACATGGATGGTTTTATTTTTCTACAGTATAGCCTTTCACTTTCGCAAAAGCAATGACTGAAGTGTTAATCGCATTGCCCAAATCGTCTTGTGATTTTGATTTTTTGGCTTCCGCATCGATATACGCCTGACGTTTTTTGGCCAATTCGCCTATTTCTTTCTGAATCGCCTCACGTTCTTTCGATTTTTTCTCGACGTAAACTTTAATTTCTTCCTTGCTTTTGTTTTGAAGTTCCTTAGGCAATTCTTCTTTTTTCAGTTTGGTTACGGCATCTTTGTCTTCTTTTACTTTGTCGACCAAATCCCAACTTTCGTTTTTATATACCGCTTTTGATTTGCTTACCGCACGTTCCGCATAATTCGCTGCCGAAACACCCTGCGCGTTATGATCCTGCGTCACCTGGTTCATTTTTTTAGAGTGTCCCATCGAGCCATAACCGATGTAGGTGTCGTTGATTTTGGCATTGCATTCCGAAATTCTAACATCATACGGCGTGGCAATATACAATACGGCACGGTTGGAATCGATGTTGAAGTACTTCCCTTTTCCGGCATCGGCACCGTCTTTCCAAAACGTACGAATCCCTTCTTCCTGATTGCCGCAGAAAATCGTATTGATGTAAATGTTATTATGTAAAGCCTCACTAATGGCTTCCCTATAGTTGATGTTCCCCTGATTGAACGGTTCGTTTCCGGCGATGTATATCAGTTTCATGTTCGAATCGTCTTTGCCCCATGAAAGTTGTTTCGTAGCATCGGCAATTACGGCACCGCAGTACTCGTTTCCGCCATTGGTGCGTAAGGAGAACAGTTTTTCGGAAATCAGATCCAAATCGGTCGTGAGCGGGGCTATCTGACGGATGTAATTGGATTGCGGTGATAATCCATCGTTTCCGTATTCGTACAATCCGATTTCAATATCGGGTGTTTTTCCGTGGTATTTTAGCGTGGTTAAGGTGTTGACGATGTTCCACAATCGGGATTTTGCCTGTTCAATCAAGCCATCCATACTGTTGGAAGTGTCCAGAAGAATCGCTACCTGAATTTTAGTGTTTTCGGTCTTTACCGTTTTTTCTACTGCGATAGGTGTTTTGTCGTTGCTCTTGGCATGGGTGGAGTTTGCAAAAGATAAGACAGCTGCAAAAAGGACGGAAGTGATTAAGGATGATTTCATGGTATTTCTTTTTAAAGATTATTGTTGTAATGTTTTGATGTCGTTTTCGATGGTTAAAATCAGCAGGGAAGTGGCGGTACAGAAAACCGGGCTGGTGATGCAATGGTGTCCGTTCCAACTGCCGTCCGGATTTTGGATTTTGATCATTTTACCGCTCACGTTGTCGTACCAGGTTTTCCAATCGTTGTCTTTTTTTACGATCATCGATTCGCCGGTTTGAAGAAAACTCAGGAATTCTTCGCCACCGTTGTTCCCGAAGCCATTCATCACGTTGTCGTCCATCGCCTGAACTTTGGCGGCTTTGTAGACTTTATCGGCCACTTCATAACTGGCGGCTTTTTCTTTTGTGATGCCTATTTTTTCCAGATTGGCACGGTTTAGTGTAGCTTTTTTATCGATTTTACCCGAGGCTTTGGCTTCTTCGAAAAGGGTCTTCGGCTTCTTTGGCTTCGGCGGCACTTCCGCGTACTGAACTGCTTACTGCATAGAGCATGATGCCGGCACCGTCTTCGGTTTTTGCGGTTTTGCTGTCGGCATCATAATTGCTTTTCTGATAATTGCGGGCGGCGTCCATCTTGTCTTTGCTTACTTTGATGTTTTTGTTTTTCGCCGCTTGTTCCAGTCCGGAATTGGCAAACGACGATTGTAAAACACCGGCCCATCCCGCTCCGGAAACTTTTCCGCTTCCGTCATAGGATTTTTCGATTTTGTCGACGCAAATCTGAATGGCGTTTTCGACTCTTTTTGTCAGTTTCTTATCGGATAAAGTCGGTACTACCTGATTTAGGAATTGTAATGTCAGCACGGCATCAATATTCTGACCCAATTTGGTTTGGATTTGCGTGCCGCGCACTTGCGTGATGAATTCATAATCTTTGTTTTTTTCAACTTCGTTCAACAAGAAGTGTAAAGCGTCGGAAAGTTTTTGTTTGTAAGCGCCTTTTTCAACAGTATAACCGCAACGGTATAAAGCCATTGCCGCCATCGCCGTTGTGGCAGGGTCCGAACTTACGGCATGCGGATTCATTTCGCCCTGATTGTTGTGCGAACCGGCGCCCCAACCGCCGTCACTGTTTTGTGCTTTTAGCAGCCAATTTTCACCTTGGGTAATGGCTGAGGTGTTTTTGGAATCCTTTTTGTAGGTGTTGTAACCGGTAACGGATTGTTCACCCATGACCGACATAAACACACAAGGTTTTTCTTCCGTAACGGGTTTTTCGTAGGACATGATAAATTTGTTGTCCGGAGTGATTTTGTCTTTCAGAAGGATTCCGGTAATTAATGCGCTTGCACTTAATACTATTGCTAAATTTTCGGTTTTCATGGTTTTTCGTTTTATGATTCTATCCCAAAATTATTCAGAGAAAACACGTCTTTTTTGCAGAATGGGTGAAACAGGGTTTTGACTTGGTGAAATCGTTAGGAAAAGGATTTTAAAATAATTTACTTTACATTTAGAAATAAATACAAATCGGATGCGGTTGAAAGAAATGGTTTTAGCGGGAATTTTGATGCTGGGTTTCAGTTCGGAAGCTTTAGCACAGGATACTATTAAACCGGTTATGAAAAGTAAAAAAGCATCGGTTTCCAAAATCAGTAAAGCGGCAGACGATTTAAAAGAATCCTTAAATTCCAATGACGAATTGGGCATCGCCAAAAATTATGAAAACCTGGCACAGGGATTTATCGATAAGGAAGACTATGCAAAAGGCGAGGAATACCTGAAAAAAGCATTGGCAGGCTATCTTAAATTGAAGCGAACTGAAGACAGAATCCGTGTGACCCGAAATTTAGCTAAAGTACAGGAAGCGCAGAATAAAGTCGGAGCTGCCATCAGAAATTATGAAGCCGCCGGAGCCGCCTCGATGGATAAAAGCTACGAACAGGTCAATCAAAACGATGCGAACCGTTTGCGCAGCATCAATAATCCTGCTGCTCAGGCGGTTTATAACAAGTCGAATATCCAACTGCTGGAAAAAGAAGATAAAAAGGCTGAGGTTGTCGATGCCTATGTACAACAGGCGGAGGTAAGTCTGCAACAAAAAAATAAGGAAGTCGCCATCGAAAGCTATAAAAAAGCGATTTCCTATTCCAAAGACCAACCCGAAGCCGTCGTAAAACTGAAAAACGAAATTGCAAAAGTATATGCTTCCGACAATCAGTTTGACAAAGCCATTGCCATTAACGAAAAATTGCTGACCGAAGCCCAAACAAAAAACGATTTCGATACGCAAATCAAACAATTGCAGGAATTGGCGACGATTTATTTCAAGAAAAACGAACCCGAAAAAGCAATCACGGTTTTAAAGCAGGCGTATCAACTTGCCCTGCAACAAGGGAAAACGGCAGAAGTGAAAACCAGTTTATTGCAGTTGTTACAGTATTATAAATCGAATGGAAAAGACAAGGAAAGCATTGCCTTGTATGACGATTTTTTTCAAAACTTTGACAAGCTGATTCAAAACGACAGTTCGCTGATTGATGAAAAAACGTTTCAGGTTACCGAAGAAAAAATCCGTCAACTGGAAAAAGAAAAAGCTTTGAAAGACGAGTTGATTTCCAAGAAAAACACCTTCAATTATTTTCTGATGGGTTCGATTGCGTTGTTGTTGCTGTTTTTCGGACTGATTGTAAAAGCGCTATATTCCATCAAAACCAAGAATAAGAAAATTGCGTTGCAGTCGTTGCGTCGCGAGATGAATCCGCACTTTATTTTCAACAGTCTGAACAGCGTCAACCAATTCATTTCGCAGAATAAAGAGCTGGAAGCCAATAAATATTTAACCTCGTATTCGCACTTAATGCGCAACATGATGGAAAATTCCAATAAGGATTTCATCAGCCTGAGCAGTGAAATAGAACAGTTGAAAAAATACCTGGATTTGGAACATTTGCGATTTCAGGACAAATTTGATTATGAAATTATAGTCGATGAAAATCTCGACACCGAAACGACTTTCGTACCCAACATGCTCATTCAACCACATCTGGAAAACGCAATCTGGCATGGCTTGCGGTATCGAGAAACAAAGGGTTTGTTGCAATTGCGTTTCGGAATTAAGAACAATAAAATTTCGGTTCTGATAGACGATGACGGCATTGGTTTGACCAAAAGTGCCGAACTGAAAACCCGAAATCAAAAAGTACATCAGTCGCGCGGACTCACCAATACCAAAGAGCGCATTGGCTTGCTGAATGAATTGTATAAAACGAATATCGCTTTTTCCATCACCGAAAAAAACAGCGGAACGACCGGAACCTTAGTAGAAATCACGTTTCCCATACTCGATAAACCATGATGACCTTACAGAAAATACGTGCCGTAATTGTGGAAGACGAAGCCGCCGCCCGCGAAGTACTTAAAAATTATTTGGGGAAATATTGTCCGCAAGTGGAAGTGATTGGCGAAGCGCAAAACATCAAAGAAGCGGTACCGTTATTGCACGAAGTGACGCCGCAATTGGTTTTTCTGGATGTGGAAATGCCGTTCGGAAATGCTTTTGACGTGTTGGAAGCCTGTAAGGATTTGCAGTTCGAGACGATTTTTGTCACCGCTTTTTCAGAATATTCATTGAAAGCCTTGAACCAAAGTGCCGCGTATTATCTTTTAAAACCGATTAGTATTGAAGAATTGATTGTCGCGGTAAATAAAGTACAACAGCATATTTTAAACCACGAATTGTTTAATCGGAATAAAATTATTGTGGAAAACTTCCGCGAAACCCAACCCGAAAAAAAACAGGTGATTTTGCCCACGTTGGAAGGTTTTGAAGTGGTGAAAATGGAAGACATCGTCCGTTTGCGCGGTAATGGGAATTTTACTGATTTGTATTTGTCCGATGGCAGCAAGAAAATGGTCTGTCGTTTTCTGAAACACTTTTCGGAGATTCTGCCGTTTCCTTTTTTACGCGTACATAAGTCGCACATCATCAATGTGAATTTCGTAAAATCTTATAACAAAGGCGGCTCGATTATGTTGAACGACGGAGCGGAAATTGAAATTTCTCCGACGTACAAGGACGATTTTTTGAGGAATTTTAAATAGTTACACAAGCAAAGTAAGTTGTCATTTCGAACTTTTACGTTGAGAAATCTCATAAATTGATGGGATTCCTCCTTTGTCGGAATGACAAAACCGTTTGTTTAAATAAGTCTCTTTTTTAAAAATCAAACTCGTCCACCAAAAGCGAATCACTCGGAATCGAATCCTGTACGACTTTCAGTTTCAAAAACGAACGGGCATGACCGGAAATATAAATCGGCACCGATTGTCCAATGGTGTCTTCGGAGGTAATTAACGCACGGCGCAACATCAGGTTTTTGATGTAATTCTGATTTTTCTTCGCATACGGTTTCTGATTCCCTTCGTTGTCAAACTGCCACATGAATTTCTTGGGTTTCGGTACGATGGAAGCGAGGTATAAACATTCGTTTAAGGTTAACTCACTCGGTTTTTTCTGAAAATAGAATTGCGCCGCTTCTCCAATACCATACACATTCGGCCCCCATTCAATCACGTTGAAATACACTTCCAGCATGCGCGATTTGGAAGCAATGCGGTTGTTTTCCAAAATGTACACCAACAGAATTTCTTCCAGTTTTCGTGAAAGCGTTTTTTCCCGGGTTAAGAATACGTTTTTCACCAATTGCATGCTAATCGTACTCGCGCCACGGGCAAATTTCTTGGTTCGGATATTTTTTACAATCGACTGTTTAAAAGCCTCGTTGATAAATCCGCGGTGACGACGAAATGACGGGTCTTCATTGGTTAAAACCGCTTTTTCCAGATACGGGGAAATCTGATCCAAAGGCGTGTAATTCGGATTGGCGGGACCGACTAAAATAGGACGTTGTTCTACGCCTTTATCGATCGCTCGATAGGTAAATTCGCCGTTGAGTTTCGCCAAATTTGCTTCGCCGTATTTTACAATGCGGAGATTTTCTTTGTTGAGTTTACTGTCGAAAACCAGTTGGTTCGGTTTGTTTTTGTTGTATTCGAAGTCGAGTTGATAATCGAACTTTCCTTCGGCTTCCATGCCTTCAAAATGGGTGAACAACCCTTGTGGCAACGACGTGATGAAATCCTGCGCTTTCATCTTTGGAATGTCGATTTTCAGTTTGTAAATCGTGTCTTCTTCGGTATTGTATTCGGTAAATGGCCGTACTTTAATTTTATTCAGTTGTGCCGATGAGCTGCTGTCAATCGCAATGAAATCGCTTCCCAACAAGAAACGGTAGTCGAAACGCGCGTTTTGAATCACCACATCTTTTCGGGCGATTTTCGGGTGATTGATGGTGAAATTGTCAATCGAAGTAAAGCCATCGATGTGCAGTTCGCCGCTTTCCATTTCGAGTTTGTCCAGTTTCAGGCGGATGTTGTCGAAACTCGATTTGAGTCCGAACCGTTCGTCAATATAAGGCAATTGGATTTTAGAGGTATCGCTGTTGAAGAATTTCAGATCGGCTTTCATTTCGCGCGGATTGGCAAACCCTTTGATGTTCCAGTTTTGCGAAAATGTATTGGTTTTTACATGGATAGCCGTTTGCAACTGATGGTCTTCCAACTGTAAATCGTTCAGGTGTAAGGTTACCTTTCGGCCCATATCGTCCATGCGTAACGAGAGGTTTTGGAGTTTCATTTCGGTGGGCACCAGATTTAGCGCTTTCGACAACAAACGGTACGCCAATTTTGCATAATTGCGTTTTTCGTTGGATTGTTCCGTCGTGTCTCTTTTGAGGAAAGCATCAAAATTGCGTCCGTTTTCGTTTTTTACCAATTGGATGAAACCGTTGTTCATTTCCAGGTTTTTCAACTGAATATCGCCGGTTAACAATTCCAGCAGACTGTAGCTGGTTTTGATTTTCTGTACCGATAAAAGCGTGTCGGCATTTTTGGGGATCAGCACAATATCGTGCAATTCCACACCGGAAATC
Organism: uncultured Flavobacteriaceae bacterium; assembly: GCA_963812405.1. Taxonomy (GTDB): domain Bacteria; phylum Bacteroidota; class Bacteroidia; order Flavobacteriales; family Flavobacteriaceae; genus Flavobacterium. The sequence goes on from CAWEUV010000002.1 coordinate 1,198,415, forward strand.
CCAATAAAATTAGCCTGTTTTACCGAAAAACGACAATCGTATTCCCGGTCGAATTTATGTTCTGCCTTAGTGAGGACTTTTTGCAATAAGGAATCGCGGAAGAAATACATTCCGCCCAAAGCCAGCAGTAACAGTACTGCGAAGAGTTTCAGAAAAAGAAAAAACTTTTGCTTTTTGGATTGTATCGCCATTGAAAAGAGTTGTTATTGTGACAGCGAAGCTACTAAATTTTCCACTTCCAATTTCTGTTGGGCGTATTTTTGTTGCAATTCCGAGCCTTCGCCCATACGGTTGTAGTATTCGATGGCTTTTGAAGCGAAGAACTTTTTGTGATAATCGGAACATTCGGGAACTAATGGAAAGGTTGTGTGAAACAGCATTTCGCAATAGGCCTGCCATTCGCGTTCGTTTTTGTCGGAAACCATCGTTGCTGAAGCCTTCTGAATCACATGTACCATTTCGTGGGCGATGAGGTTGATGATGAGTGGGAACGGGAATTCAAAAGCGTTTTCCGGAATACGGATGATTTGCGGTGTGCCGAAAGTGCCTTCAGTCGTCATCAGAATATAATCTGGGTCGGCTTTTTCCCGAAATTCAAAACCTTGAAAGTTGGGTTGCGCCAAACCGAATGTTTCAATCACGAAGGCACCGGCCAAAGCAGGTTCGCCCATTTCATGGTAATTGTTGATGATTTGAAGGATTTCAGATGTAGATTTCATCGAATAAAGATATTGAAAGAATTTTGAAATTGTACTCGTTAAATAAAAAACGAAAGTCTTATGAAATTCTTGTGCTTTTTTTATTTTTGAAGAATGAAACACTTCCCGAAATCTTTAGCGAACAAGTTACAGCAACGTATTCAGAGCCATTCGTTGCGAAAATTGTCGGAGCCAAACGACTTGATTGATTTTTCGTCCAACGATTATCTTGGGTTTGCGAAAAGTGAAACTATTTTTGATGCGGTACATTCATTTTTATTGGGACGTACTATCAAAAGTAACGGCGCTACCGGTTCGCGTTTACTGTCGGGCAATCATGTTTTGTATGCCGAAACGGAGGATTTTATTGCGGAATTTCATCAGTCGGAAAGCGCTTTACTCTTCAACTCGGGTTACGATGCCAATGTGGGTTTTTTCAGTTCGGTGCCACAGCGCAGTGATGTGATTTTGTATGACGAATTGAGCCATGCTTCCATTCGCGACGGGATTCAGTTGTCGAATGCCAAATCCTATAAATTCGAGCACAACGATTTCGAAGCGTTGGAAAAGTTGATGTTACGCTTTAAAACCGATACTTCCGAGATTTATGTGGTTACGGAAAGCGTTTTTTCTATGGATGGCGATTGTCCGAATCTGGAGGAATTGGTTGGGTTGTGTGAAAAACACCAATGCCTTTTGGTGTTGGATGAAGCCCATGCTTTGGGGGTTTTCGGGGAAAAAGGAGAAGGATTGGTGCAAAGTATGAACCTTCAGGATAAAGTGTTTGCCCGAATCATGACCTTTGGCAAAGGCTTGGGTTGCCATGGAGCGGCAGTTTTGGGTAGTGAGCCGTTAAAAAATTATCTGGTCAATTTCGCGCGGAGTTTTATTTACACCACTGGGTTGTCTCCGCATTCGGTAGCGACTATTTTAATTGCTTACCAACAATTGGAAACGGAAAAAATCAATGCGCTCCGAGAAAACATACTGCATTTCAATCAGCAGAAAAACCTCTTCGGTTTAAAACCGTTGTTTGTGCACAGTAAGTCGGCCATTCAATCGGCCATTATCCCCGGTAACGAAAAAGTAAAAGCAATCGCGCAACAACTGCAGGAAAAAGGATTTGACGTTAAAGCCATTTTGTCGCCTACGGTTCCCGAAGGACAGGAACGCCTTCGTTTTTGTTTGCACAGCTATAATTCGAAGAAAGAAATTTCTGAAGTTTTGCAATTATTAAGTAGCTTTGTGTTTTAGCCCACAGATTTTACGGATTAAGCAGATTGCCACAGATGACAAATATATTACACAAAAAAATTACAGATGGAATATTGAAAGCCTATTATGATGTTTATAATCAATTAGGATACGGATTTCTAGAAAAAGTATATCAAAATGCAATGTATTTTGAGTTAAAATCCCAAGGTTTTAAAGTTGAAGCTCAAAAACAAATTAAAGTATATTTTAAAAATCAATTGGTTGGAGAATATTATGCCGATTTATTAATTGAAGATAAAGTAATTGTAGAATTGAAAGCTTGTGAAGTACTTATGAATGTTCATGTAGCTCAAATAATGAATTATCTTAAAGCTACAGCGTCAGAAGTTGGATTATTATTGAACTTTGGTGAAGAACCAGAATTTAAGCGTATTATATATACAAACGACAGAAAAAACTATAAAAACAATCTGTGATAATTCGTTAAATCCGTATTATCTGTGTCCCATAAAATCATGAAAATCTTTATTATACGAATCGGGACCGATGTTGGGGAAACCATCGCTTCCGCCATCATCACCAATAGAATTGGGAATGTTGTTGAATTTTGGAGCAACCCCAGAATTTAAAACATATATTTTAGAGAATGACAGAAAAAAATAATAAGTTAAAATCTGTCTGATTGGTGTTATCGGTGTACTATTCTTCACGAAATTTGCATTAAATTAAAACCATGAAATTATTCATTACAGGAATCGGAACCGATGTTGGTAAAACCATCGCTTCCGCTATCATCACCGAAGCATTGGAAGCGGATTACTGGAAACCCGTTCAGGCCGGCGATCTGCACAATTCCGATACGCATAAAATCAAAAAATACATTTCAAACGGCAAAACGCATTTCTTTGACAATGCCTATGCGCTCAATACACCTGCGAGCCCTCATTTGGCGGCAGAGTTGGACGGTGTTACTATCGATTTGAAAAAAATCAAAGAACCAGAAACAAAAAATAATCTTGTTGTGGAAGGTGCGGGTGGCGTTTTTGTTCCGTTGAATGAAACCGATTGTGTTATCGATTTAATCCAACCCGATTATAAAGTAATTGTGGTTTCCCGTCATTACCTGGGCAGTATCAATCATACATTATTGACGATTGAAGCTTTAAAAAACAGAAAACTTGATATTGCCGGAATTGTTTTTAACGGCGATGAAAATCCTGCTTCGGAAACCATTATTCTGAAAAAAACGGGTTTGAAATGCATTGGCCGTATCGACAACGAACCGTATTTTGATTCCAATGTTATCCGATATTATGCCGATACATTCAGAACAACCTTACTCGAATTGTCGTAATTAATAATTTGCAATTGAAAATGAACTTATCCGAAAGAGACTTACAATACAATTGGCATCCTTATACCCAACACAAAACAACGCAACCTCATTTTGCCATTACGAAAGGCGAAGGCGCGTTGTTGTGGGATGAAAACGGCAAAGAATACATTGATGCGATTGCGTCCTGGTGGGTGAATCCGTACGGACATTCGAACCGATTCATAGCCGATGCGATTTACAAACAGTTAACCACTTTAGAACACGTTTTGTTTGGCGGATTTACACACGAGCCGGCGGTTCAGGTGGCAGAACAACTTATGCGGTTGTTGCCCGACAATCAGCAGAAACTATTTTATTCTGATAACGGGTCTACTGCAGTGGAAATCGCGATTAAAGTTGCTTTGCAGTTTTTTTACAATAAAGGCGAACGCCGCACCAAAATCATTGCTTTTGAAAATGCCTTTCATGGGGATACGTTTGCTGCCATGGCCGCTAGCGGGATTTCCTTTTTTACCGAAGCGTTTAAAGGTTCACTTTTGGAAGTGGTTCGTATTCCGGTGCCAACTCCGGGCCATGAAACCGAAAGTTATGAAGCTTTGGAACGACTTCTGAAAACCAATGAGTTTGCCGGCTTTATTTTCGAACCGTTAGTGCAAGGCGCTGCCGGAATGGTGATGTATGAAGCCGCCGAACTAGACAAACTGATAGCGCTTTGTAAAAAACATCGGGTGTTTACCATAGCCGATGAGGTCATGACGGGATTCGGGAAAACCGGAAAAAATTTCGCCTGCGATTATCTAACTCAGCAACCGGACATGATGTGTCTCTCCAAAGCGCTAACCGGAGGCACGATTCCTATGGCGATTACCACGTTTACGCAACAATTGTTCGAAGGTTTTTATGATGACGATGTCAATAAAGCCTTGTTCCACGGACACACGTTTACGGCCAATCCAACCGGTTGTGCGGCAGCGTTGGCAAGTATGCAATTGTTGGAATCCGATGCCATGAAGCAAAACATCCAGCGGGTAAATAAACAACATTTAGCCTTTCAGCAACGGATTCAAAATCATCCGAGAGTCACAACCACACGTGTTTTGGGAGTAATTTTCGCTTTGGAAATCAAAACCGATGCTGCGGAAAGCTATTACGGTAATTTCCGGAATAAATTGTACAATTTCTTTATCGGTAAAGGAATTATCCTTCGTCCGGTGGGAAATATTGTTTATGTGCTGCCGCCGTATGTGATTTCCGATGCACAGTTGGAAAAAATTTACCAAACCATAGAAGAAGCGTTGACAGAATGCTAACTTTGTAAAAATTTAGATTTTGAAATCCATTGCCATCACCGCCTTAGCCTCTTTTTCTTCATTGGGAAATCAACCCGAATCGATTTGGAACGAATACCTCAAAAATACATCCTCAGTTAAAGAGCGTAAAATTGGGCAGTACACTGTTCCCGTGGCATCGATACCCGCTTCGTTGCAGCAATTGGTCGCTGATTTGAAAGCGTCGGATCATAAATACAAGTCGCTGGACAATTCGGTTTTGTATGCGATTCTGGCTTCCCGAATGGCGGTACAACAGGCAGGTTGGTCGGAAAAAGATGTCTTTGGAATCAATATCGGATCATCCCGCGGCGCTACGGAATTGTTTGAAAACTATCACGAAGAGTTTGTAACTACCGGAAAAACTTCAACTTTGGCTTCCCCAACCACTACTATGGGGAATATTTCGTCTTGGGTGGCACACGATTTAAAAGCGACCGGTCCTGAAATTTCACATTCCATCACTTGTTCCACCGCTTTGCACGCGTTGTTGAACGGTGTGGCATGGTTGCGCGCCGGAATGGCAGATAAGTTTTTAATTGGCGGAAGTGAGGCGCCTTTAACACCCTTTACCCTCGCGCAGATGCAGGCGTTAAAGATCTATTCCAATGACAAAAGCGACTATCCCTGTAAGGCTTTTGATCTGGAAAAAGATAAAAATACGATGGTTTTAGGGGAAGGTGCCGGAGTGGTTTGTCTCGAAATGGGTCGGCATGAAAACGCACTGGCTTATGTGGAAGGCATTGGGTATGCGACGGATATTCTGGAACATGGGATTTCCATTTCTACGGAAGCCGACTGTTTTAAGAAATCCATGCGCATGGCGATTGGTGACGTTCCGTTAACCGAAATTGATGCGATTGTAATGCACGCGCCGGGAACGATTAAAGGTGATTTGTCGGAATACAAAGCAATTCAGAATGTGTTTGGCGACAATTTGCCAATGCTTACTACTAACAAATGGAAAATCGGACACACGTTTGGTTCTTCCGGGATTTTAAGTCTGGAAATGGCGGTTTTAATGTTGCAACATCAGCAATTTATTCCGGTTCCTTTTGCTAAAGAACAGCCACAACGTAAAACCATCCGTAAGATTTTGGTAAATGCGGTTGGATTTGGCGGGAATGCGGTGAGTGTATTGTTGTCTGGACCGCTTTAGTTTTCAGACAAATCGTTCAGTTTTTCAAAAATCAAATGGCTTTCAAACCCTTTGCGGAGTAGGTAGTCGCAAAATTTCTTTTTCTTTTTCTGAAGATTGGGTTCTTTGATGAATTCCCAATGTTTTTCGGCTGTTTCATGGAAAGTGTTCAGATAAGTTTCCTGTGGGATTTCTTTCAAAGCTTTTTCGATATTGTATTTGGAGATGTTGCGGAATTTCAGTTCGTTCACAATGCGGACTTTCCCCCACTTTTTAATGTTGTGTTTCCCGCGGGCAAAACTTTGGGCAAAACGCTCTTCGTTCAGGAAATTATTTTCGATGAGGTGTACCACAAGTGAATCTACTACCTGCGGAATCATATTCATACCGCGCAATTTTTCTACCACTTCATAATGACAGCGCTCCTGATAGCTGCAATAATGCTCCAGTTTTCGTTTGGCTTGGTCTACCGTAAAGGATTTCAGAGAATTAGTGTTCATAAATTGCTCATAACTTAACATTAAATTAAACCTAAGTACTTGAAATTCTGTTAAAAATACTTACCTTTGATGCCCGCTTTTTGTGAATTGGATTGTGAAAAGCGGACTAAATATAGGAAATTATTTAAAATTTTACCTCAAATCGTATGAAATTTAAATTACTATTATTATCCTTTTTATTTTCCGCAACTTTTGGTTGGGGGCAAACAACTTTAGTTTTAGATAATTTTGGAACTACTGCGCAGAATCCTATTTCTAGAGCTGGTTGGGTAGCAAATACTGCGGCTGGTTCAAATTGGGAGTTGAGAACGACGGGTGCTAGTACTACGTATTCTTGGGTAAATCCTGCAGTGTCTTTTTCTGGTGGTGCTAATGTTTTTACTAATTTGGGAACAAATACCGGGACTAAAACACTTACGTATGATAATTCTTTATCAACTGTTGGGTACACTGGTGTTTCTGTTAGATTTGGAGGTTTAAGATCGGGTACTGTTCCTAATGTAGATGTGTCTTATTCAACCGATGGTGTTTCGTTTGTGTCAGCAGGAACTGTTGCTTTAACAACAACTTGGGCTGCGTATACGGTGGCATTGCCTGTGGCGGCAGAAGGAGTGGCAAATTTAAGAGTTCGATTTTCTGTAGTTGCAAATAATAATTCTTCAAATTTTTTAAGAATAGATGATTTTCATGTTATTGGGACAGTTTCGTGCGCAACACCTGCGAATCCAGTTGGTGTTATTTCAGGAACAACACCTGCATGTGGAAACACCAATTTGAGTTTCTCTGGGACTGCAGTTGGACCAGAAGTGTATTACTGGCAGTCATCTGCAGCTGGTACTTCAACTGCTAATAATGCTTCATCTGCATTAAATGTTATTGCTTCGGGGAACTATTATGTGAGAACTCATAATGGAACTTGTTGGTCAGCTGGTTCGGTAGGACCTTATGCAGTTACTGTTAATATGCCTATCACCATTACCGCTCAACCCCCAAACAGAGTAATAACAGATGGTGTCAATACAACTTTCACGGTTACGGCAACGGGAACAACCCCAACATATCAGTGGCAAGTAGATACTACAGGAACTGGAACTAGCTTTGTGGATTTAGCAAATGGTGCACCATATTCAAATGTTACTACAGCTACATTAAATATAACAAGCGCGACAATTGGAATGAACGGGTATTTATACCGTTGTATCGTAAGTGGTGCAGCGCCTTGTGGAAGCGTAACGTCTAATTCAGGAAGTTTAACAGTAAGTTTGACGGCACCCAATAACCCAACAGCAATTGTTCCTTGTTATGGCAACAATACGCTGGGATTATCGTGGACAGCTTCTTCAGGAGGTTCAGCCCCAGACGGCTATATGGTTTTCGCCTTAGCAGGAGCAACGACACCAGCGGCTACATCAGCTGCTGCAGGGAATGCCAATTTGTACACAGCGAATTCAGATTTCTCTTTAGCGACTGTAGTTACAGCGTCTTTAGGGAAATGTTTATATAAAGGGACGGGAACGTCTTTTACGGTTACAGGTTTAACCAATTTATCAAGTTACTCCTTTAAAGTGGTGGCTTACAGAGGGGCTACCGGTACGGCTTGGTCAACAGGTATCAATACTAACGGATCTTGGAATACTCCAACGACAAATATTGCAATTGACATGCCGGAGGTTTCTGCTTTAGCAGCATCAATTGCCAGTGGTCAATCAGCATTGACTTGGACACGACCTACACCTTTAGCTTGTTATGATGAATATTTAGTAGTTGCTAACCAAGGTGCAGTTGTATTCACACCTTCTGGAGATGGCACTGCATATACGGCAAATTCAGTTTATTCAGGAGCCAATCAGGTCGTTTATAAAGGCACTGGAACAGGAGTAACGGTTACCGGATTAACCAATGGAACCAATTACTGTTATAAAGTATTTGTAAGAAGAGGAACAGAATGGAGCGACGGCGTTTCAGTATGTCAGACTCCTAGCTTAGTGTATTGTTCTTTAACTGCTACCAATACTGGTTTTGAACATATCACAAACGTAACCGTAGGGACAGATATCAATAACAATACTGCCAGCAGTGGTTATGCGAATTATACGGCTCAAGTAGCCAATGCAACAATCGGAGCCGGAACGCCTATTTCTGTTACGGTAACGCCATCTTATACTACTGACAATGTTTATGCTTTTGTAGATTGGAACCAGGATGGAGATTGGTTAGATGCCAGTGAGACTATTGCGATGACCTATACAGCAGTAGCAACAACTTTTACCGCTACAGGTACCATTACGCCTCCAGTTACGGCTTTAACCGGAAATACCAGAATGAGAGTAATTGTAGTGGATGGTACTGTAACGAATGCTTGTAACGGTGGGGCAAACTTTACTTATGGTGAAGTAGAAGATTATACCATTAATGTTTTATCAGCATGTGTTCCAACCCATACTGTAACGTCTATCACCCCAACATCGGGTCCGGTAGGAACTGAAGTTACTATCAACGGAACCGGATTAACAGGTGCAACTGTTTCTTTTTCAGGAGTGAATGCTACAATAGTTTCGAATACCGGAACTCAAATGGTTGTTATTATTCCGGCAACGGCAACTACAGGAAAGTTGTCTGTAAAAGATACTCAGCCTTGTGCTGTTGATAATGTCTATACAGTTATCACTAAGAACAATACTTCATGTGAAGGGGTTGCTTCTACGACGGATTTAATTATTTATGATATTCACGACGAAGAAACGGGTTCTGGTGGATTTATAACACTATACAATGGTACCGCTGCTACAGTTGATTTAACAAATTATTCTATATGGCGAACAAGTACTCATGATGATGGTAATGAGGTTGATTATGCTAATTTGACGGGTACAATCGCTCCGGGGACTTTAGGAATTCTGAAAGTTTCTGTGGGTAGTTGTGGGCCAGCGTCAACAAATGGTACAATCGATGGCGGATTCAATGAAAACGACGGTATTCAATTAAGAAATGCAGCAGGAACTGTTATTATTGACGATGTCGATACTTATCCTACTGCACCAGGTTATTATATGGTGCGAAATACAGGAGCATTAAGTGCAAGAGTATCTTATGTTGCTGCAGACTGGAGTACAACACCTTTAGGGCCTGGTGTTTGTTATCCAAGTGCCGGATTGGTGTTGCCGTCTTCTACAGGAACTTCACCAGCAGTAACTGCGCAGCCAACCTATTCACCAACATGTGGTACAACATCGGCAACATTAACAACGGCCGGAACCGAAGGTTTTGCCGGTGGATTAACGCTAGCGTATCAATGGTATTATGTTGCGCCGGGAAGTGCAGCATGGACTGCCGTAACAGATGGCGGAATTTATAGTGGAGCAACAACGGCATCTTTAACTATTTCATCCGTTTCAACAGTTTTAAATTATCAGTATTACTGTCAAATCAGAGAAAATCTGGCAACTTGTTATTCTGCTACTAATGCTGTAAAAATAACAGATAACGGCGCTTCAACCTGGAATGGAACAACCTGGATAGGTGGTACGCCAACAATTACAAAAGCAGCCATTATTGATGGAACATATGTAACGGCAACCAATGGTAATTTCAGTTGTTGTTCATTAACGGTTAACGGAACCAGAACCTTAACCATTTCTCCAAATGGTTATGTAGAAGTGCAGAATAATGTTAGCAACAGTGGTTCGATAGTTGTTGAAAATCACGGTCAGTTGATTCAAATAAATGAAACGGATACCAATACGGGTACCTACACCGGAACCGCTTTCCAGGTAAACAGAAGGGTAGACAATCTGAAAAGATTGGATTATGTATACTGGAGTGCTCCTGTAGAAAACTATAATATCAGTAGTATTAACGGCTCGCTTCGTTACTATTGGAATACCACGGCGGCGAATCCTAACGGTACACAAGGGTACTGGCTGGCAGCCTCAGGAACTATGGCTAAAGGACAAGGATATATTGTCAGAGGGCCTAACGCTTTCACAACGCCGCAAACCCTTAATGTGAACTTTACTGGAAAACCGTTCAACGGACAATTTACCTATCCTATCACCCGTGGGACAGATGCCGGTTCGATGAATGATAACCTGATTTTGGTTGGGAACCCTTATCCAAGTGCGATTAATGCTGATGTGTTTTTAGCAGCAAATCCGAATATCGAAGGAGCAGTTCACATCTGGACGCACGGAACCTTGCCAAGTACAGCAATAACAAGTCCGTTCTATCAGAATTTTGCTTCAAATTATACCATGAGTGATTATATCGTTTATAATGGTACAGCAACTACAGTTCCAATGGCTTTCGATGGCAAAATAGCATCCGGTCAGGGATTCTTTATCAAGATGAATGAAGCAGGAGCGGTTAACCAGACCATTACATTTAATAATGCCATGCGCGGAGGTTCGGCTACTGGAATTTTAAATAACAGTCAGTTCTTCAGAGATGCTAATGGTAATGAGGTTACAGAGAAAAGCAGAATCTGGTTGGATTTGATTGATCCGTCCGAAAAGATAAGCACCACAGTGGTTGGGTATGTGCCAGGTGCCACTATGGAGAAAGATAACTATTATGATGCTTATGCGAAATTAAATTCAGGATTGAGTTTTTATTCCAAAATTGAAAATGAGGCGATTCACATTCAAGGTAGAGCATTGCCTTTCCATGTAGAAGATAAAATTGCGATGGGAATGGAAATCCCTACTTCAGGTAGCCACAAGATTGCAATACGCCACGTAGACGGTTTGTTCTCTAGGAATCAGACCATTTATCTGGAAGATAAAAAACTGAATATTATTCACGATTTAAGAGCCAACCCGTATGTGTTTACAGTAGATAACGCAGGCTTTGAAAATGATCGTTTTGTATTGCGTTTCACCAACAATACTTTAGGAAATGACGATTTTGAAGTTACAGCGAATTCGGTTGTAATTTATGCAAACGAAGGCATACACGTGACTTCATCTTTAGAGCGTATCAAAGAGGTGGTGGTATACGATGTTTTAGGCCGTTTAATCACCAATAAGAAAAATGTAAACCATAATGAAACCATACTTACCAACGTAAGACCAACGCAAAGTGCTTTAATTGTAAAAGTAACTTTGGAAAACGGTCAAACCGTTACGAAGAAAGTACTCTACTAAAGTTTACGATATCAAAACAAAAAAGGGTTGTCCATTGGGCAACCCTTTTTTGTTTTATTACGCTGTCAAGATGCTTGTCAAATTGTTAGGTAAATTCTTATTTATAACGTTTTGTGATTTTTTTTGATAATTTGTGTTTTAATTGTTAAAAAATATATATTTGTGTTCCAAATCTATAGTAGGAGTTATGAATAATAAAATGCGTAAGAGTGCTGCTTTAATTTTTGTTTTGTCTGCGGTTGCTCTAACTTTTTTCTGGAACAGAAACAGTAAGGAAACATTAATCCCGGCAGCAAAACCAACACTTAAAAAAACGGTTGTACAGACAAATACGACAGTCAAAGAAACGTATGCCGAAAACAAGAAGAGGCCAAAATCACAACATTTAAATTCGCTTCCTCTTAAAAAAGAGGTCTTGCCTAATACTTATTCCGATAAAGAATTGGATTCCGTAAACAAACTGCGGGAACGCTATTCCTATATTTTAGAAAATCATCCCATGCGTAAAGCAATGGTTTTGTCAAAAGCGGAACGAAAAAAAATAGGAATGCCGCCAAATGCTTACAACGAGCAGGATTGGCTCTACAGTATGAATCCTGTTTTGGGACGTCCACAACCGGAAGCATTGTTTGCACTTAACGACGAATTGATTGAAATGCGCAAAGCGATAAAATCTCCGGGTGAAGATGCAGATAATCCATGGGAAGAACGCGGACCCAATAACGTAGGAGGAAGAACGCGTGCCTTGCTTTTCGCTCCCGGCTCTACCGTTAAAGTGTTTGCCGGAGGAGTAAGCGGTGGTTTATGGGTAAACAATGATATCACTTCGGCTGCCACACAATGGCAGCGGGTAAACGGCGTTCCGAGTAATCTTTCCATAACTTGTATCACCGTGGATCCGAACAATTCACAGATTATGTATTTGGGTACCGGAGAAGTGTATACCTGGGGTTCGGTAAACGGAAACGGTGTATATAAATCTACCGATGGCGGAAACAATTGGGCTCGAATTTTCGGAACACCGGGCGCGAATGTGAACAATAATATTGTATACATTCAGGATATTATCGCCTGGAACAATCCAACAACCAACCAAACGGAAGTTTTCTTTGGCGCCGATGCGATGAACTACAGCGAACAGGTAGCGGCAGGTCCGGGTTGGGCATGGTTAGGTCTGAATACCATTGGTTTGTACCGCAGCACGGACGGAACGAATTTTGCCCGAATGACGGGTGCTCCTTTTATCGACGGCTCGGCTCGTTTTTATGCTCCCAATAGTTTTGATGTCGACATGAACGGAAATCTTTTTATGGGAACAAAATACAATTATACCTACGGAACAGCTGGAGGGATGTTGTTTAAAACATCTAACGGAAGTGCGTGGACCAATGTAAGGAATTTTGGTACCAACGGAAGGGTGGAAGTAGCGTGTTCCAAAACCACAGCTGGAAAAATGTATGTTTTATTGGAAGATCGTACGACAGCAGCTGCTCCGGTTAAAATAAAAATGTCTACCGACGGATTTGCAACAGTAAATACAGCCGTTACCATTCCAATGAGTATCGGAAGACAACCGCCGGCCGCAAACGATTTTACCAGAGGTCAGAATTTTTACGATTTAATGATAGGAGTTGATCCTACCAATGATGCGAATGTGTTTGTGGGAGGAATTGAAATTTTTAAAACCACTAACAGCGGAACTTCCTGGGCACAATTAACAGATTGGACCGGAACAAACGGTGCGCTGGACGGCGTGCATTCCGATCAGCATTGTATTGCTTTTGCCACAACTTCACGTATGGTTTTCGGTAACGATGGGGGGGTGTATTACAGTAATGATTCGGGAACAACCATTTCAGAACGTAATAACGGTTATAATGTAACTCAGTTTTATATGGGGGCAATCAACCAAACCGGTGCAACTCAAAAACTGATGGCGGGTGCTCAGGATAACGGTACACAATTCATCAATAACGCTCCGGCAGGAATTTCGAGCTCCACAGAGATTAATGGAGGAGATGGTTGTTGGAATTTTACCGATACAGGCGACCAATACATGATTTCTTCTTACGTGTACAACGTTTATAGCCGACACAATATTAATGGCGGATGGGTCTATGATATCGCGAACAATCAGGCCGATGGTGATTTCGTAAATCAGTGCGGTTTGGACAGTGCCAATGATATTTTATATGCTAATGGCTCTGCAGGGACCACTTACAGAATTTACAGATACACTCTTGGTGCTGCCAGTACAACAGCGACCACAACTTTGAGCAATGCATTGCTGAATCAGGTACCCACGTTTTTCAGGGTTAACCCTTTTGCACCAACAACTTTATTTGTAGGGACAGCTACCGGAAGATTGCTTAAAATTACGGGTGCCAACGGAGGTGCTCCGGCATGGTCTTCTGTGGGAGATGCTTCATGGGTTGGAGCGGTATCCGATATCCGTTTCGGAAACACGACCAACGATATTTTTGTGACGTTCCATAATTATGGGGTAACCAGCGTTTGGTATTCTTCCAATGGCGGAACCAGTTGGCAAAATAAAGAAGGCGACTTGCCTAACCTGCCGGTAAAATGTATTTTACAAAATCCGGCTAATGCAAATGAGGTTATCGTTGGAACCGAATTAGGGGTTTGGAGAACGGCTAACTTTACAGCGGCGAGTCCGAATTGGGTGCAATCGTATAACGGAATGAGCGATGTAAAAGTAATGTCTTTCGATTACCGCGCTATCGATAAGACCATTTTAGCAGCAACGTTCGGTCGCGGTATGTTTACCGGTTCTTTCTGGTCTTGTGGCGATATAACCACCACCTGGAACGGAACGGCCTGGTCCAACGGTGCGCCTTCCAAAAAGAAAGTGGCTACAATCGGCGGGAATTACAATACGGCAACCAACGGAAGTTTTTCATGTTGCAGCCTAATTGTAAATGCCGGAAATACACTGACCATTGGGGCAAACAACTATGTTGAAATATCGGGGGATTTAACGGTAAATGCTACCGGAACGCTAAACGTGCTTCACAACGGATCTTTGGTAATGACCAATGATGCCGGTGTGGTGACCAATAACGGTACCACAACAATAAACAAAACATCGGCCTCTTTCGATCGTTACGATTATACGTTTTGGTCTTCACCGGTTGCGGCTACCACTATTGGTAATGTGTTGTCGGGATGGAACCAATCGGCAATTTATAAGTTAAATGCAGCTAATTTCAGAGACGATAATAATGATACCCGAGATGATAATGGCGATGCATGGGTATTTACACCACAGGCCGAAGCGATGACTCCGGGCAGAGGATATGCTGCAATGGCTGCTGTATCGGGTGTTTTTCCAAGACAGGCCAGTGTGGTTTTTAACGGAAAGGTAAATAACGGAATCATCAATATTCCGGTTAATTTGAGTTTAGACAATACAAAGAATAACGACGATTTTAATTTAATCGGAAATCCGTATCCGTCCTCTATCAGTGCCAATGATTTTATCAATGCGAATGCAGGGGTGATTTCAGGAACGCTTTATTTCTGGACGCATGTAGGCAATGTGACGGGAGGCCAGTACAGTCCGAATGATTTTGCGTATTACAATCTTTCCGGTGGTACAGCTACCGCAGCAACCGGAACGGGAAATACAACGCAGCCTAACGGATTTATTGCTTCGGGCCAAGGATTTCAGGTGGATGCTGCTGCAAATGGAAATGTCGTTTTCAACAACAGTATGCGAAGTGCGTCTTATGCGAATTCAAACTTTTACAGAAGTGAAGCGGGTGCAACTCTGGGACGCGACAGAATCTGGCTTAACTTGACCAATGCTCAGGGCGTTTTCAGTCAGGTGTTAACCGGTTTCTTCCCGGAAGCTACTTCCGGTGTGGATTATGGTTATGATGGTCTGTATGCCAAAACCGATACGCCGGCAGCGTTTTATTCCGTAATGGAAGGTGAAAAATACAAGATTCAGGGAAGAGGAGCTTTTGAAGTGAATGATGAAATTGCATTAGGATTTCAATCGAATCTTGAAACAAGCTATACCATTTCCATTGATGCGGTGGAAGGAGTTTTGAAAAATCAGAATGTTTATCTGGAAGACCGACAATTGAATGTTATTCATGATTTGAAAACTGCAGGGTATGTGTTTTCTTCACCGGTAGGAGAATTTAATGACCGATTCGTATTGCGTTTTACCAATGCAACCTTATCGAATAGCGATTGGGAAGCGGTGACGAATTCCGTGCTGATTTATGCCGATAATGGAATCAACGTTACTTCTTCTTCGGAACAGATTAAAGCTGTAACAGTATATGATGTTTCCGGACGGGTTATCGCTGAAAAGAAGAACATCAGTGAAAAAACAACGGTACTTAGTAACGTACGACCAGTACAAAATACTTTAATTGTTAAGGTAACTTTGGAAAACGGTCGCGTGGTAACTAAGAAAGTAATTTATTAATTGCAGATATGAATAAAAAATCCCGAGACGCCTCGGGATTTTTTTATTTAAGTAATTTCAGCTTTTTGTGGGTTCTCACAATGGCCTGCTCGTTTTTGTAATCAATCCATTGCTGACCTTTCCATTTGCGCATCAGTTCGTCAAAATGGCGCATTACTACAATGTTGTAAACGGCATGGTAAAAGCTGCTCAGTTTTCGTGGATACGCACGCAGGCTCATGGAGAAACCGGGTGTCAGGTATTTCATGTAGTGCCAGTATCCTTCGGGCATGTAGAGCATTTCGCCATGATTTAAATTGCAGATCAATCCTTTAGCGTGTTTTAAGGCCGGCCATTTTTCGAAATCCGGATTATCGTAATCAATGTCTTCCCTTGAAATTAAGGCGTGCGGCACTTTGTAGAGATATGGGGTTTGGTCGGGTGCAAAAAGAATGCACTGTTTTTTTCCGTGGAAATGGAAATGCAGGATGTTGGAATAGTCGATGTCGTAATGAATAAAGACTTTCGAATTTTCACCGCCAAAGAACAGCATCGGCAACTGCTTGATTAGTTTTAAGCCGATATCGGGCCATATGAAGTCGTTTTGCAGTTGGGGTACCTGTTTCATCAGATTGTACAAAAAGATGCGGTAATTTGTCGTTTCCGATTGTAATAAGTCGATGTAATCGCTCATTTTCATTTCTGCATGCGCTTCGTTGAAACCGTCGGTATGGGAAACGGGGCGGTCGTCATACAACGGAACCGTTTTTTCTCCGGCAATGCTTTTGATGTAGTTAAGGTTCCATTTCTCGTAGGCCGGCCAGTCGCTGGTTAATTGCTCAATCACGAGAGGAATTTGCTTTCTTACATAATGGTTGTAAAAATCTTCTTTGGAAATGGTTTTTACACGCGCTATTTCGGTTAATTGTAACTTCATATTCGGCGATTAAAAGGATTTGCAAAAAAAATGCTCTTAGCGGGGCGGCTAAGAGCAAAGTTAAGAAAAATCTTTAATGTATTGTATAAAGTATTCTATGTCAATTAAATGTGGAAAGAAAATTATTTCCCTTTCGCCTGTGCTTCCAGGTTTCTTTCGATTTTATGTTCCGGTCGTGACCATTTTGGTTTTTCGCCCAATGCTTGGAATTTAGAATCTTCCGCTTCCACGGTTTCCGGCTGCATCAGTTTGATGAATGGTTTTTGTGGTTGCATGCCTAACATTTCGAACATTTTCATGTCTTCGTTTACATCCGGATTTGGGGTGGTTAATAATTTATCTCCGGCGAAAATTGAATTCGCTCCTGCAAAGAAACACATTGCCTGTCCTTCTCTCGACATTTGTGTTCTTCCTGCGGAAAGACGTACCTGAGTTTCCGGCATCACGATACGGGTCGTGGCCACCATACGGATCATTTCCCAGATTTCTACCGGTAATTCTTCTTCCATCGGTGTGCCTTCCACAGCTACTAAGGCATTAATCGGCACCGATTCCGGTTGTGGGTTCAAGGTAGACAAGGCTACCAGCATTCCTGCGCGGTCTTCGATGCTTTCTCCCATTCCGATAATTCCGCCGCTACAAACCGTAACATTCGTCTTGCGAACATTTTCAATGGTTTGCAAACGGTCTTCGAATCCTCGGGTTGAGATTACTTCTTTATAATACTCTTCTGAAGTGTCTAAGTTGTGGTTGTAGGCATACAAACCGGCTTCAGCCAAACGATGCGCCTGATTTTCGGTCAACATTCCCAAGGTACAGCAAACTTCCATGTCCAGTTTGTTGATGGTACGCACCATTTCTAAAACCTGATCGAATTCCGGTCCGTCTTTTACGTTTCTCCAGGCTGCTCCCATACATACACGGGAAGATCCTCCTGATTTTGCGCGTAAGGCCTGTGCTTTTACTTGTGAAACCGACATTAAGTCGTTGCCTTCAATATTGGTATGATAGCGTGCGGCTTGCGGACAATAACCGCAATCTTCCGGGCAACCACCTGTTTTAATCGATAATAAAGTGGAAACCTGTACTACATTCGGGTCGTGATTTTTACGGTGAATGGAGGCGGCTTCGTAAAGCAAATCCATTAAGGGTTTGTTGTATATCGCAATGATTTCTTCTTTGGTCCAATTGTGTCTAGTTGTTGTACTCATACATCATTAGTTTGTTCGGTTCAAAAATAGGCAATTAGGAACGAAGTAAAAAATTTTGTTGCGAAGGGATTTTGGAAATAAAAAAACCTCTCATTGCTGAGAGGTTTAGTACCCGGAGTGGGAATCGAACCCACACACCTAAGTACACGAGTTTGAGTCGTGCGCGTCTACCAATTCCGCCATCCGGGCTTCGGAGTAAAACACTTTTAAAAAAAGTATTTTGGAAACTGATTGTTTCAATTTGTGGGTGCAAATATAAATATAAATTCCACAAACAATCAAAAAATAAAAGAAAAAATTGCTTTCAGAGTTGAATTTAATTTCTAAATTTGCACCTCGTTAATACAACACAACACTAACTAACTACATCCGAGGGGTTTATATGCATCAGGCTTTAGAAAAAAAATAAAGTCGAAGTGTGTGGGGCGCAACGGAATACTAACAACGAATTAAAATGTCACACATTGAACCGGAAGCAAAGATATTTGCATGTTCACAAAGTGTCTATCTTGCTGAAAAAATAGCTGCACATTATGGTGTGGAGCTGGGTAAGGTAACGTTCTCAAAATATAGTGATGGCGAGTTTCAGCCGTCTTTTGAAGAGTCAATCCGCGGATTACGCGTGTTTTTAGTTTGCTCGACATTTCCAAGCGCCGACAATTTGATGGAGCTTTTGTTAATGATTGATGCAGCTAAACGAGCTTCGGCCCGACACATTACCGCTGTAATTCCTTATTTCGGATGGGCACGTCAGGACCGTAAAGACAAGCCGAGAGTGCCGATAGGAGCAAAACTGGTAGCCAAATTATTGGAAACCGCGGGAGCTACAAGAATCATGACGATGGATTTGCACGCCGATCAGATTCAGGGCTTCTTCGAAAAACCGGTAGACCACCTATTTGCTTCAACCATTTTCCTTCCGTATGTGAGAAGTTTAAATTTAGAGAATTTAACGATTGCATCACCGGATATGGGTGGTTCTAAAAGAGCCTATGCGTATTCTAAATTTTTGGAATCCGATGTGGTAATCTGTTACAAACAAAGAAAAGCGGCTAATGTAATTGATACAATGGAGCTGATTGGAGATGTAAGAGGAAGAAACGTGATTTTGGTAGACGACATGATCGATACCGGAGGCACGTTGGCAAAAGCAGCCGATATGATGATGGAAAGAGGCGCATTGAGTGTAAGAGCAATCTGCACGCACGCCATTTTATCCGGAGGCGCTTACGAAAAAATTGAAAACTCACAAATTAAAGAGTTAATAGTTACCGATTCAATTCCTTTGAAACAACAAAGCGAAAAGATCAGAGCGATAAGTTGTGCGCCACTGTTTGCAGAAGTAATGCACATGGTACAAAACAACAACTCGATCAGCGGTAAATTTTTAATGTAGTATTTTATTAATATTTAAATAGTTCAAATGAAATCAATTACGATTAAAGGATCAGAAAGAGAAAGCGTGGGCAAAGCTTCAACAAAAGCGGTACGTAATGCTGGAATGGTTCCTTGCGTGTTATACGGAGGAGATCAACCAGTACATTTCTCAGCAGAGGAAAAAGCATTTAAAAACTTGGTTTACACTCCAAACGTACACACTGTAGTGATTGAGTTGGAAGGCGGAAAATCATACAACGCTATTCTTCAAGACATTCAGATTCATCCGGTATCTGATAAAATCTTACACATGGATTTTTATCAATTACACGATGACAAAGAAATTACTATGGAAGTACCGGTGAAAGTTACAGGAACTTCTCCAGGGGTACTTTTAGGTGGTGTTTTACGTCTTAACCAACGTAAATTAAAAGTAAGAGCTTTACCGGCTAACTTACCTGACTTCGTAGAAGCTGACATTACACCATTAGAAATGGGTAACAAATTGTATGTGACTAAAATCCCTACAAACAACTTCCGTTTATTACACCCAGACAACACTGTAGTGTGTCAAGTGAGAATCTCTCGTGCTGCAATGAAAGCTGCTCAAGAAGCTGCAAAAGCAGAAAAAGGTGGAGGAAAAAAGAAAAAATAATTTCTATATTTTTCAATATCACGAAAGTCCCGATGTATTCGGGACTTTTTTTATGCACTTTATTTAATAATGTTGTTTTAAGATTTTTATTCTTTAATCTGCGAATCTGCGGTAAATTTGTTTTTTAGTAGGAGCGAATGGCTCGTGCTTTATCAGGCATCCTTATTCCCGCTTTCCGTTCTTCCCGATGAAAAATCGGGAGCCACTCCAATCGGGGCTATTGGAGTATCGGTATTGAATTTTTGGAAACATTTTTAATTTTCAAATTCACAAATTACATTACTTTTGCCCTATGAAATGGTTTACAAACATCTTCAAAAAAGAAAATTCTTCAAAAGAAGCAATCGATTCCATGAAATCGGAGATTCAGCAAACTCCACAAAACAATACAAACGAAGTGAGCAAAAAATTTTTAATTGTAGGTTTAGGTAATATTGGTGCCGAATACGTCAATACCCGACACAACATCGGGTTCAAAGTAGTGGATCATTTGGCAAAACAAGAAAGTGTTTCCTTTGAAACCGTAAAATTAGGCGCGATGGCCGAATGTAAAATCAAAGGCCGCACACTGTTACTTTTAAAGCCCAATACCTACATGAACCTGAGCGGAAAAGCCGTGCAGTATTGGATGGAAAAGGAAAAAATCGCCAAAGAAAACGTATTGGTAATTACCGATGATCTGAATCTGTCCTTCGGGACCATCCGCATCAAACCCAAAGGCAGTGATGGTGGTCACAACGGACTGAAAAGTATCCAACAGGTATTGAATACAACCGACTATCCGCGGTTCCGTTTCGGCATCAGCGACGAATTCAAAAAAGGAAAACAAGTCGATTATGTGTTGGGGGAATGGGACGATCAGGAAAAAACCGCTTTGCCGGAACGTCTGGAAAAATCTGCGGAAGCAGTCAAATCCTTTGCATTGGCCGGTTTGGGGAATACCATGAGTGAATTTAACGGGAAATAAAGCAGTCATGAAAAAAGCGTTCCTTTTTTAGCGTTTTTTGCTTCAGTATCAATGACGGCGCAGCGTTATGAACTTCTGGAAGGAGATTTGAAGAATCTCAAAGGCATCTCCGAATACAATATAACCTTTGATTATTCGAATATGAAAGTCCACGGTTATGAAACCGAAGAAGCGTTTTTGAACGATAAAATGGAAAAAAGAAGCAATGTAGAGGGTAAAGCCGAAAAAATTCAGGAAAGAATGGTTCAGCGACAGGGAAAACCGATACGAGCCTCAATTTATTGCTTATTTCAACAAGCGATTTGCGAAAGGGTAAATAAAGTTGGTAAAAGATGCTTCTCTAAAATATACCATGAACGTAAAAACGGTTTGGGTCTATCCCGGTTATGTGGTGGAACCGGCTAAAATAACCGCTATCATTACTATTTGCGAAACTGAGAATCCTAAGAATGTTTTGGCTGCACTGGAGTTTGAGAAATCCATCGGTTTGGAAGACAATCAATACAACGGTCACAGTAGGTGAACGAATGGCGGGCGCTTATGAAAAACTGGCCAAAAACATGGTGATTCAGTTAAAAAGATTTCTGTAAAACAAAATAGGGTTGTTCGCTAAGTTTTTTAATGGGATTGTCAGCAGAAATTATAAGAAAATAAGTATATATTTGCCCTGATTTTAAATTAATTTTTATGAAAAAAATTGTAATGATTGCTTTAGTTTTGGTGTCGACTGTAACAATGGCGCAATCAAAAAGAGTTCTTTCCGGTGATTTTAAAAATTTGAAAGGAATAACAGCGTTTAATTTAGTTTTTGATTATACGAATCTGAAAGTTGATAAGTTTGAAACTGAAGAGGCGTTTTTGGAAGACAAGATGAAAAAAAGAGAGGAAAAAGGAACTGCCGAAGACTTTAAGAAGTCGTGGTTTTCTGACAGAGAGGAAAGATACGAACCTAAATTTATTGAATCTTTCAATAAGAGATTTGATGGTGCAATAAAGGCCGATAAAAATTTAGCTTCGGCAAAGTATACCATTAAAATTCAAACACTTTGGATATATCCCGGATATAATGTGGGTATTGTCAGACAGCCGTCAAAACTGAATGCAATTATTAAAGTTGTCGAAATTGAAAATCCGGATAATATACTATTGTCGGTTGGCTACGAAAAGGTTTTAGGCAATGGAGCGGCGGGTTTCGACTATAATTCCGGGTACAGGATTTCAGAAGCCTATGCTAAATTAGCCAAAGAGTTGGCTGGAGAAATAAAAAAGGCAAATAAATAATATTCTTTTTAAATAAAAAACCCCGATGAAAATCGGGGTTTTTTATTTTTATTTGGCCTGCTCTTTTTCAAGATGAATCATGTGAGCCATGTTTTTAATTACGTTGTCGTGTTTCTTCACAAACGGATTATCCTGATTCCAAACGTAGCCTGCTAAAACGGCACATATTTTTTCTTTCACATCCGGATTTTCCGGCTGGTGGAAAAATAAGGTTTGCAGGTTTCCGGTGTACCATTCTTTAACATACGTGGTAAATACTCCGATACCTTTTCGCATGTATTCGGTAAATTCCACTTCCCAGTCGATTTTTTCTCCGTTCAGCTGACGGTGAATCAATTTTGCGGAAAGCATTCCCGATTCCGTAGCAAAAGCCACTCCGGAAGAGAATACCGGATCCAAAAACTCCGAGCTGTTTCCGGTTAAAGCAAAGCCATCGCCGTACATTTTCTTCACCGAACGGGAATAATTTTCCAGTTTTACCGGTTCAAATAAAAATTCTACTCCGCCAAAACGTTTGATATAGTAATCTGATAACTGAATCGCATTTTTCAGCGCTTCGGCATTGTCTTTGTTTTCAGAAAGGGAATTGATGAAAGATGTAGGGCCTACAACACCTAAGCTGGTATTGCCATTGGAAAACGGAATTACCCACAGCCAAACTTCGGTTTCTAAAATATCGAAAGAAATCAAAGTGCCTTCTTCGCCTTCCGGACGGTTAATGTCTTTCACATGAGTGAAAATAGAAGAATGCGGATCTAGTTTGGATGGTGTGTCTAAGTCTAATAATCGAGGTAAAACACGTCCGTAGCCACTGGAATCAATAATGAATTTCGCGTGGATTTCTTTCATGTTGCCGTCTTTGTCTTTCACGGTAGTAATCGAATCGCTTCCGTTAAATTCGACCGCCAAAACTTCACTTTCAAATTCTAGGTCAATTCCTTTTCGAATGACTTCCTGAGCTAACGTATTGTCGAAATCCGCTCTCGGCACCTGCCAGGTCCAATCCCAGCCTTCTCCGAATTTTTTGCTGAAGTCGAAAACACAAATTTCTTCCCCTCTTATGAATCGTGCACCAAGTTTTTTCTCGAAGTTCATCGCGTCAAGTGCCGGGAACAAACCTGCCTCGTCAAAATGATCCATTACTCTTGGAATCAGACTTTCTCCAACCACAAGACGAGGGAATTTCGTTTTCTCAACTACTTTTACTTTTGTTCCGTTATTGTGTAGGTAAGATGCTGAAACACAACCGGAAGGTCCGGCACCGATGATCAAAACATCTACAAACTCCTGTGTCATATTTTTCTTTTTTCTTTTTAATAATATGTTACCTTTGCAAGCATTCAAATGTAAAGACATAAATTCAATTTTAAAATAAAATTGCTTACAATATTTAAGCAAAATAAATACCGCGTTAATGAATACAATAAATGAATATTTGAGCTTGGAAGAATTCACGGCGATCGTGTTTAAAAACAACAAAGTTGCCGTAAGTGACGGGGTTTTAAGCAGGGTGGAAGAAAGCTTTAATTTTTTAAAAGAATTCTCGGGAAATAAAGTAATATACGGAGTAAATACCGGATTCGGACCGATGGCACAATACCGCATCAAGGACGAAGACCGTTTGCAATTGCAATATAATCTAATCCGAAGCCATTCCTCGGGAACTGGAAAACCGTTAAGTCCGGTTTGTGTGAAATCGGCTATTTTGGCACGTTTGAATACACTTTCCCTAGGAAATTCCGGTGTGCATCCGTCCGTAATTCATCTGATGAAGGAATTCATTAACCGTGACATTACTCCGCTTATTTTCGAACACGGCGGCGTAGGAGCGAGTGGCGATTTGGTTCAGTTGGCCCATTTGGCGTTAACGTTAATTGGTGAAGGCGAAGTTTTTTACAAAGGCGAACGCAGAGCCACGAAAGACGTTTTTGAAATCGAAAACCTTCAGCCGATCAATGTGGAAATCCGCGAAGGATTGGCTTTGATGAACGGAACTTCGGTAATGACAGGAATCGGAATCGTGAATGTTCACAATGCTCAAAAAGTACTTGACTGGTCGATTAAACTTTCTTGTGCCATCAACGAAATCGTTCAGGCGTATGATGATCATTTATCGGCAGAATTAAACAATACCAAACGTCATTTCGGTCAGCAGGAAGTTGCTAAAATGATGCGTGAAAACCTTGCCGACAGTGCGTTGGTAAGAAAACGCGAAGACCATCTTTATACCGGTGAAAACACAGAAGATGTTTTCAAGGAAAAAGTACAGGAATATTACTCGTTACGTTGTGTGCCGCAAATTTTAGGACCGGTACTTGATACGATAAATACGGTAGCATCAGTGTTGGAAAACGAAATCAATTCGGCCAACGACAACCCGATTGTGGATGTGAAAAACCAACACGTGTACCATGGCGGAAATTTCCACGGGGATTACATCTCGTTGGAAATGGATAAATTGAAATTGGTTGTGGCCAAATTAACAATGTTGGCGGAACGTCAGTTGAATTATTTGCTGAATTCCAAACTGAATGAAATCTTGCCTCCGTTTGTAAATTTAGGTACATTAGGATTCAATTTCGGGATGCAGGGTGTTCAGTTTACGGCGACTTCCACTACGGCGGAAAGTCAGATGTTGTCCAATTCGATGTACGTACACAGTATTCCGAACAACAACGACAATCAGGATATCGTAAGTATGGGAACCAATGCGGCGGTAATTACCGGTAAAGTAATCGAAAACGCGTTTGAAGTTTTGGCTATCGAATTGATTACCATTGTTCAGGCGATTGATGCTTTGGAATTTAAAGACGAGGTTTCTACAGTTACCCGAAAAATGTACGATGAAGTGCGTGTAATTATCCCTGAATTCAAACAGGATCAGGTTATGTATCCGTTTGTTCAGAAAGTGAAAGAGTATTTAATGGCAGAATAAAACCTTTTAAAACCCTATTAATTATGAAAAAAGTCGCTTTATTATTAGTATTGTTGGTACAGTTGGTTTCGGCACAGGAATTGGCTCTGGTGCGTCAGGACGGGAAATTCGGATATATTACCAAAACCGGAGATTTTGCGATTCAACCGAAATTTAAAGTGGCTAAGAATTTTTCAGAAGGGTTGGCGGCTGCCGAAGAAAACGGAAAATGGGGCTTTATCGGTCCTAAAGGAGATTGGATAATTCAGCCGTCGTTTTCGGATGCGAAATATTTCAACAGCGGCATCTGCGTGGTTGAAAAAGACAAACAGTGGTTCTACATTAACAAAAAAGGGGAAACCTTAAAAATGCCAACTTCCGATAAAGTGTTTGACTTTGAAGAAGGCGTGGCATTCATAAAACAAAATGAAAAAATCGGATTAATCAATCCAAAAGGCGATATTGTCCTTCAGCCGACGTATCAGGTAATCAAATCATTTGACGAAGGTTTTGCCCGAGTGAAACTGAACGACAAATGGGGAATTATCGATAAAGCCGGTAAGTTGGTGGTGAATGCCGAATACGATGAGATCGGAAACTTTTTCAAAAACACCACTTGGGCCAGAAAAGGCGAAGTATTTGGGTTGGTTTCCGGCAATAAATTTACCGCTATTGAAGGGGTGGATAAAGTCTGGGATTTCCATACACAGGACAATACTTATGCCAAAAAAGGGGATAAAATCGGCTTCATTGATATGAAAGGAAAATGGATTATCGAACCTAAATTTGATAAAGCCAGAGCTTTTGTGAAAAACATGGCACCGGTTTCAGAAGGAAAAAAATGGGGCTACATCAATTTAAAAGGAGACTATGTAGTACAACCTACCTATACTGATGCTGAAGTTTTCTCTGAAGACGGATTAGCACCGGTAAAAGAGAAAGAATGGGGCTTCATCAATACTAGCGGAAAAATGGTGGTTCCGGCGAATTATCAGATTACTGCCGGAGGTTTAGCCGCTTTGTTTAAAAAGAGTGATAAAGGATTCATTAACGGTTTGGCACGTGTCAAATCCGGAAAACAATGGGGGTATATCAAACCGGACGGAAGCGTTTTGGGTGGAAAGTGGTTTGAAAATGC
Source organism: uncultured Flavobacteriaceae bacterium (assembly GCA_963812405.1). GTDB lineage: Bacteria > Bacteroidota > Bacteroidia > Flavobacteriales > Flavobacteriaceae > Flavobacterium. Next base: position 1,224,692 of record CAWEUV010000002.1, read on the forward strand.
CGAATTATTTGAAAAATAAAAAGATATGAAATGTGCCTTAGTAACAGGAGGTTCCCGCGGAATCGGGAGTGCCATCTGTCAGAAATTAGCAGAAGATAAAAAGTATCATATACTGATTAATTATCAGTTCAATCAGGAAGCGGCCGAAAAAACTTTGGAAGAAGTGGTAAAAAAAGGCGCAACCGGTGAAATTATAAAATTCAATGTTTCCGATGCAGAGGAAGTGAAAAATACACTGACTGCGTGGCAGGAAGCCAACCCGGATGCCGTGGTTGAGGTTATCGTTAACAATGCGGGTATCACACGCGACGGTTTGTTCATGTGGATGTCGCACGAAGATTGGACCAATGTAATCAACACGAGTCTGAACGGGTTTTTCAACGTGACGAATTTCTTTATCCAAAGAATGTTGCGCAACAAATACGGTCGTATCGTGAATATGGTGTCTGTTTCCGGAGTAAAAGGAACGGCAGGACAAACCAATTATTCGGCAGCAAAAGGAGCAGTTGTAGCGGCTACCAAAGCGTTGGCTCAGGAAGTGGCTAAACGTAATATTACCGTGAATGCCGTGGCACCCGGTTTTATCCGTACCGACATGACCAGCGATTTGGATGAAAAAGAATTGATTAAAATGGTACCGGCAAACCGTTTCGGGGAAGCGGAAGAAGTAGCCGAATTGGTTGGATTCTTAGCATCCCCAAAAGCAGGGTATATTACAGGAGAAGTTATTAATATTAACGGGGGAATTTATTCATAACATTACTTTTTAAAAAATGGACAGAAGGGTCGTTATTACCGGAATGGGGATTTATTCCTGTATTGGAACTTCGTTGGAAGAAGTGAAACAATCGCTTTACGAAGGAAAATCAGGAATAGTATATGATGCGGAACGAAAAGAATTCGGATTTCAATCGGCCATCAGTGGTATGGTTCCGAAACCGGATCTGAAAAACCTGTTAAGCCGTCGCCAACGCATCAGTGTGGGCGAAGAAACGGAATATGCCTATATGGCAACAATCGAAGCGTTGAAAAATGCCCAAATTGAAGACAGTTATTTCGACGAAAACGAAGTGGGAATCCTATATGGAAACGACAGTGTTTCTAAAGCCATTATAGAAGCGACCGATATCATCCGTGAAAAGAAAGATACGGCGTTAATCGGTTCCGGAGCGATTTTCAAATCGATGAATTCCACCGTAACGATGAATTTGTCCACCATTTTCAGATTGCGTGGCGTGAACATGACCATCAGTGCGGCTTGCGCGAGTGGTTCGCATTCCATCGGATTGGGCTTCATGCTGATCAAAAGCGGTATGCAGGACATGATCATCTGCGGAGGCGCACAGGAAATCAACAAATACGCCATGGCAAGTTTTGACGGATTGGGCGTTTTTTCACCTAATGAACAAGAACCTGCCAAAGCTTCTCGACCTTTTGATGCCGGCCGTGACGGTTTGGTACCCAGCGGTGGTGGCGCAACCTTAATTCTGGAAAGTTATGAATCGGCCGTAAAACGCGGTGCACCAATTATCGCGGAAATCATCGGATATGGTTTTTCTTCAAACGGCGGTCATATTTCAACACCAAACGTGGATGGACCTGCAACGGCTATGCGACGCGCCTTGGAACAGGCGGGCGTACATCCGAGTGAAGTGGGCTACATCAATGCACACGCGACATCAACACCACTTGGGGATGCCAATGAAGCCAAAGCGATTCACGAAGTTTTCGGGGAAAGCAATCCGCATGTGAGTTCCACGAAGTCCATGACCGGTCACGAATGCTGGATGGCAGGAGCGAGTGAGGTGATTTATTCGACGATTATGATGCAAAATGATTTCATTGCACCCAATATTAATTTCGAAAATCCCGATGAGGATTCCAAAAAGTTAAATATTGCCACCGAGACCGTAAATAAAAAATTTGATATATATTTGTCGAATTCTTTTGGATTTGGAGGAACAAATTCAGCAGTTGTGGTAAAGAAATTTAAAGAGTAAATATGAAATAAGCATTTTACCAAAGACAATAATTAATAATGAAAATGCGATTCCATAGTACCTTTAAAAAACAATAAATAATTATATGAATACAGAAGAGATTTTAGAGAAGATTAATGAGATTTTGGTGGATGAGTTTGAAGTGGATGCAGAGGTAATCTCCCCGGAATCAAACCTTAAAGATACATTGGGTTTAGATAGTTTGGATTATGTGGATTTGGTAGTAACCATCGAAGCAAACTTTGGCGTGAAACTGGGAGAAGCGGATTTTGTAGGAATCGCTACTTTTCAGGACTTCTATAACCTAATTGAAACCAAAATACAGAACAAGAATTAATACGCTATGAGTCAGTGGGATGGAAAATCCAAAGGAACTCTTTTAGGGTATAAAATTTTCGTTTTTTGCATCAAAAAGCTCGGAATCAAAGCCGCCTATTCTGTTTTGGTTTTTGTAGCTTTTTATTATTTTCTGTTTGAAAAGAAATCCAATCAGGCCACTTTTTATTATTTCAGAAACCGACTTCAGTATTCTTACCTGAAGGCCAAAATAATGGTCTACAGAAGTTACTTCACTTTTGGGCAGACATTAATTGATAAAACCGCTATTTCAGCCGGACTTCGCAATAAATTTACCTATGAATTTGATGGAGTTGATTTACTACACCAACTTCTGGCAGAAAAAAAAGGCGGTGTACTGATTAGCGCTCACGTAGGTAATTTTGAAATTGCCGAGCATTTTTTCGGGGAAATCGATTTGGATTGCCAGATTAATCTGGTGACGTCCGATGGTGAACATTCGGTGATTAAAGAATATCTGGAGCGCGTTACCAAAAAACCTTCCGTGAAATTTATCATTGTAAAAGATGATTTGTCGCATATTTTTGAAATCAACAAAGCTTTGTCCGAAAACGAATTGATTTGTTTTACCGGCGACCGTTATTTCGAAGGCAGCAAAATTATGACCGAAACCTTACTGGGAGAAGAAGCCAATTTCCCGGCCGGACCATTCCTGATTGCCTCGCGATTGAAAGTTCCCGTAGTTTTCGTGTATGTCATGAAAGAACCAAACTTACATTACCATTTGTATGCAAGAATGGCCAATGTGAAACAACGTGACGAAAAAGGACTGTTGAAAGCTTATGTTGAAAGTGTGGAATCCATCCTTGAAAAATATCCGTTGCAATGGTTCAATTACTTTTTGTTTTGGAACAAATCAGAAAAATAAAATACAAATCCGGCGAAAATTGATACAACCGATTCTTTCCGATTTTAGCTAATTATCCTTTAAAATTATGGAAGAGTTTGATGCAATTATTATTGGTTCGGGTGCCGGCGGTTTAGCCACTGCACTGTGCCTGTCTCGTGCCGGACAAAAAGTTTTGGTACTGGAACAACATTCTGTTCCCGGAGGCTGGTGCCACAGTTTTACCTTGAACGGTCAACGTTTCAGTCCCGGGGTGCATTATATCGGACTTCTGGACGAAGGGCAATCCACCAGTGATTTGTATAAAGGATTGGGTGTTGCCAACGATATTGTTTTCTTCCGAATGAATCCAAAAGCCTATGATCATTGTATCATAAACGGAAAAAAAATTGATATTCCGGCTGGGATTGAAAATCTGAAAAAAAATTTAATAGCTCATTTTCCCAAAGAGGAAAAAAACATAAAAGAATACCTTCATTTGGTTATGAAAGTCAGCGAGGAACTACAATTGATTCCGAAACTGAAAGGATTCTGGCAAAACATAACCGTCCCGTTCCGTACTAAGCATTTCGGGAAATTCGCGCTTTTTAGCTTGAAACGAGTGGTGAACTGGCATGTGAAAGATCCTATGTTGAAAGCCGTTTTGAATGCGCAATGTGGCGATCACGGTTTACCGCCCAACAAAGCCAGTTTTCCGGTACACTGTTCGGTAATGAACCATTATGCCGACGGTGGTTTTTACCCAATGGGCGGCGGAAGTGGCATCGTAAAAGCCATGACATCCAAAATTAAAAGTTATAACGGCGTTATTCGTACGCAACAATCAGTGGCTAAAATCCTGATTGAAAATAAAAAGGCGGTCGGAATTGAATTAGCCGATGGCACGCAAATCAAAGCCAAAACTATTGTTTCCAATGCCGATCCTTCCACAACCTATCTGCGGTTGATTGGCGAGGAAAACATCAGCAAAAAACTCAAAAAGAAACTCGAAGCCACCAAATATTCGGTGACCTCGCTTATTTTGTTTCTGACGCTGGATATGGATGTTACAAAATTCGGTATCGATTCCGGTAATATCTGGAATTTCAAAGACGAAGACATTGACAAGCATTTTGAAACCCTAACCAAAGGTAATATTCTGGAAGGGGAGGAATTTCCGGCATTTTTCATGAGTTGTACCACGATTAAAGATCCGGTGAGTTTTAACGGAAGATATCACAATTTCGAAGTGGTAACCTATGTGGACTACGACAGCTTTAAAGAATTTGACGCGTTAGACGATTACCATTGTCCGAAATATCAGGCGTTCAAAGACAAGATTATTGAAAAATTCATCAACAGCGTCGAAAAAATAATTCCCGATGCCCGAAAACATATCATTCAGGCCGAATTAGGAACACCGAAAACCAATCAGTTTTACATCAATTCCACCCGCGGGAATGTGTACGGTACCGAAAAAACACTACGTCAGGTCGGACCGTTTTCATTTAAGAATAAAACCGAATTTGAAAACCTGTATTTGTGTGGCGCCAGTACGTTGTCGCACGGAGTTACCGGTGCAACCTATTCCGGATTGGAAGCGGCGGCAAGAATTTTGAATTGTAAATCAGACGATTTGTTGCTTCCTGATGAAAATCAGAAAATAACTATTTTTGATGCAGAAGATCCTTCGTCGTGGAGTGAATTTATTCATAAGAAACGAGAAGATAAAAAACGAACGTTCAGGGAAATAACCGTTAATTCTTAAAAAAAACAGTTTTGAAAAAACAGGAGCAATTTTATCTTTGCGCCTATGCTAAAATAAGGAAATGAAAAACGTACTTGTAGTTTATTATACACAATCCGGTCAGTTGGGTGAAATTGCAAAAAATGTGGCTGAGCCACTTTTGAATGATCCTGATGTGTCTGTTACATTTTGTACCATCGACATGGAAAAACCATTCCCTTTTCCCTGGAAATCGGAGGAGTTTTTCGATGTTTTTCCCGAATCCTTTTTGCAGATTCCGGCTAAAATTCATCGTCCTTCGGAAGAAGTTATGGCTAAGAAATACGATTTGGTTATTTTGGCTTATCAGGTGTGGTACCTTTCGCCTTCCATTCCGGTAAATTCCTTTCTGAAAAGTGAGTTTGCAAAACAGCTGCTGGAAAACACACCGTTGATAACGTTAATCGGATGCCGAAACATGTGGGCTTTGGCGCAGGAAAAAATGAAAGTGCTGCTGAAAAATACCGGTGCCCAACTGGTTGGAAACATTGCTTTGGTAGACCGTCATATTAATCATGTGAGTGTGATTACCATTGTAGAATGGATGTTTACCGGGAAAAAGGAAAAATATCTCGGCATTTTTCCAAAACCGGGGGTGTCGGATAAAGACATTCAGGAATCTTCAAAGTTCGGAACGGTAATTCTGAAGCACCTGAAAATGAATTCTTACGAAACACTTCAGCAGGAATTACTGGCCAGTGACGCGGTTGAAATTCGTCCGTTTCTTATTGAAATGGATAAAAAAGCCAATAAGATGTTTAAAATATGGGCCAATGCAATTATTAAAAAAACAAATTCACGTCCGGCTTGGTTAAAAGGATTTAATATTTATTTGTTGGTGGCAATTTGGGTAATGTCACCAATTGTCTATATCTTGCACCTTTTTACATATCCGCTGAAATATGCGAAAATTAAGAAAGAAAAAACCTATTATAAAGGGGTTTAAAAGGAATTTTTGATACAATATGCTTGAAGTCTACATAACAAAATCGGGAAAATATTTGCCTAACGAAGCGGTTACCAATGAAGAAATGGAATCGTATCTTGGGCTGATAAACAACTCGGCCTCAAAAGCCCGACGAATAATTCTGCGCAATAACGGAATTACATCGCGGTATTATGCTTTGGATAAAGAGGGAAATCCCACTCATACGAATGCGGAATTGACCAACAACGCTATCGATACACTTTTCGATAGTGATTTTACGCGCAACGAAGTGGAATTGCTTTCGTGCGGAACGTCAACTCCGGATTCATTATTGCCATCTCATGCCGCTATGGTACACGGTCTGATGAAAAACCGTTCGGTGGAACTAAATTCCTCATCCGGTGTTTGCAATGCCGGAATGAATGCGTTGAAATTCGGATATCTTTCCGTGAAATCGGGAAACACCAATAACGCCGTTTGTACCGGTTCGGAAAGGGTTTCTACCTGGATGCTTGCCGATAAATTCGAAAACGAGGTGGTGAATCTTAAAAGTTTGGAAGAACAACCGATCATTGCTTTCAAAAAAGATTTTTTGCGTTGGATGTTGTCCGACGGAGCCGCCGCTTTTTTATTGGAAAACAAACCAAGAGGCGAAAAATCCTTGAAAATTGAATGGATGGAAGCCTTTTCATACGCCCATGAACTGGAAGCCTGTATGTATGCCGGAGGCGATAAAATGGAGGACGGTCAAATCAAGCCTTGGAGCGATTATAAATCGAGCGAATGGCTTACGGAGTCGGTGTTTTCCATCAAACAGGATGTGAAAATACTCGACAAACATATCCTTGTAAAAGGTGCCGAAAGTATGAAGGCGGCTATGGCAAAAAACAATTTGAAACCGGAAGATATAACCTATTTTTTACCGCATGTTTCTTCGCACTATTTTGTTGCGGGATTGTACAAAGCTTTGGCGGAAGAAGGTATAGAAGTTCCGATGGAAAAATGGTTCATGAACCTTAAAAAAGTCGGAAATGTGGGTTCGGCATCGATCTATCTGATGCTGGAAGAATTGATGAATTCCGGCCAATTGAAAAAAGGCGACACAATCTTGTTGTCGGTTCCGGAAAGCGGTCGTTTTTCTTATTCTTATGCGTATTTAACGGTTTGCTAATGGAAAATACATTGCCAATACTCGACAAAGATTTTGTAGGAAGTCTGATTCCACAGAAATTTCCCTTTGTAATGGTCGACAAACTGCTTTCGTTTTCTGAAAATGAAGTGGTGGCGGGGTTGACGGTTGCAGAGGATAATATATTTTTCAATACCGGAAAGTTTCAGGAATCCGGGTTGATCGAACACATGGCCCAATCGGTTGCCTTGTTTACCGGGTATCAGTTTTATTTGAAGAACGAACCCGCGCCAACAGGTTACATCGGTTCGATAAAATCAATCACCATTGCGGAATTGCCGACTTTAGGTGAGAAAATTGAAACCACTGTGAATGTCCTTCAGGAGTTTATGGGAGTAACCTTAGTGGATATTGTTTCTAAAGTCAACGATAAAGAAATCGCCCGTGGACAAATGAAAACGGTTTTAGCATCTTAAATATGGAGCAGTACGAAAATACTATCGACATAAAACACTATTTACCACATCGCAAACCAATGCTGATGGTTGACTGGATTTTGGAACTCAGTCATCAGGAAGTAAAAACGGTTTTTGAAATCAAAAGCGATAATGTTTTTGTGGAAAATGCTGTTTTTGCCGAAGTCGGACTGATTGAAAATGCAGCACAAACCTGTTCCTCAATCGTAGGACAGTCCTTTTTTTTAGATGAAAACCATCAGGTAAAAGACGATGTGGAAGTAATCGGATTCATCAGCGGAATCAAAAAAGTGAAGGTGTTGTCCTTGCCAAAAGTAGGAACTACGATCAATACCAATGCAGTTTTGCATTCCCGTTTCGATACGGATGATTACAGTATTTGTACCATGATGTGCACCACATTTTGCAATGAGGTTTTGCTTTTTGAAGCAGAAATAAATCTATTCATACAGGAGAAACGATAAATGAAGAAGGAAGAAGTACCACAGGATAATAGTAATCTTTCATCCAATAACATGAAAGAACTTTGCTATGCCACCGATGAAAACGGGAATTATACCACCGCCTTAAGTACCGGTTGGGAACCCAAAACGATCGCGTTGGAAAATTCGATACAGGATATTAACGAACGCATCGAAGCGGCAAAAGCCGGAGTGAAAAACGGAACATTGAGTCCGATTGTGTATTTCATGGAGGTACATAAAATGGACTGGATGACGCTTGCAGGTTATGTGGGAATGTGGACCTGGCGCGTAAAACGACACGGAAAGCCATCGGTTTTTAAAAAAATGAATGATAAAATGTTAGCGAAATATGCCGAAGCTTTTGAAATTTCGGTAGCCGAGCTAAAAAATTATAAAGGAGAATAATGGAGACTAATTTTGTTCATCATCAGTCCGCTCATTGCGAGAATGGCGTTGCTTCCAATTTACTGAAGCATCAGGGGATAAACATTAGTGAGCCCATGGTTTTCGGAATCGGTTCGGGACTGTTTTTTTTCTACTTGCCTTTGCTAAAGGTAAATCACGCCCCGGCCATAAGTTACCGTCCAATGCCAGGTTTTATTTTCAATAAAGCCGCGAAACGATTAGGAATTAAGGTAAAACGCGTTAAGTTTTCCAATCCGCAAGCGGCGCAAAAAGCCTTGGAAGACAATCTTAAAAACAATATACCTTCCGGATTACAGGTAGGAGTTTACAATCTGACGTATTTCCCCGACGAATACCGTTTTCATTTTAACGCCCACAATCTGGTGGTGTACGGTAAAAAAGAAAACACCTTTTTAATCAGCGATCCCGTTATGGAAACCGTTACTACTTTAACCGAAAAAGAGTTAGAGAAAGTGCGTTTTGCCAAAGGAGCCTTAGCACCAAAAGGACAAATGTATTATCCGGTTGCCATTCCGGCGGTAATCGACTGGGAAACGGCAATAAAAAAAGGAATAAAAAATACGTGTAACGATATGCTGGCTCCGGTGCCCATTGTTGGCGTATCGGCTATGCGTTTTCTGTCACGAAGCATCCGAAAATGGCCTGCTAAAAAAGGCGTAAAAGTAGCCAATCATTATTTGGCGCAACTGGTGCGTATGCAGGAAGAAATCGGAACCGGAGGCGGAGGCTTCCGTTTTATCTATGCGGCTTTTCTTCAGGAGGCTTCGGTTATTCTGAAAAATGACAAGCTGAAAGAACTGTCTTTGGAAATGACTACCATTGGCGATTTATGGCGTGATTTTGCCGTAAACGCTGCTCGTGTATACAAAAACAGAAGCAATCAGACCGATGTTTACAACAGTCTGGCCGATGAATTATTAAAGTTAGCCGATTTGGAAGAAGCTTTTTTCAAAAAACTTAAAAAGGCCATTTAATTCCCATGAATGAACCGATAATCCATATCACAGAACTTTATAAAAAGTATAAAGATGCCGATGATTTTTCAGTCAACAAACTAAGTCTGTCGATTGAAAAAAACGAAATTTTTGGATTGTTGGGTCCTAACGGTGCCGGGAAAACCACACTGATTTCCATGTTGTGCGGATTGGTAAAACCCACTGCGGGAAAATTTACCATCAGCGGACTTTCCTACGATAAAAATGCTACGCAAATAAAAAAAACAATTGGGGTTGTCCCTCAGGAATATGCTTTGTATCCGACACTTACGGCGCGTGAAAATCTGCGTTATTTCGGCAGCATGTATGGCTTGAAAGGCAAAGAATTGCATCGGAAAGTAGACGAAGCACTCGATCATTTAGGGCTTTTGAAGTTTGCCGATAAAAAAATCGAAACGTTTTCGGGCGGAATGAAACGCCGCGTGAACCTGATTGCGGGTATTCTGCACCAGCCTTCGGTTTTATTTTTGGATGAACCGACAGTAGGTGTAGATGTACAGTCCAAAAACGTCATTATCGACTATCTGAAAGAATTGAATTCAAAAGGAACAACCATTATTTATACTTCCCACCATTTAACGGAAGCGCAGGATTTCTGTACCAAGATTGCGATTATCGATCGCGGAAAAATTTACGCCGAAGGCACACCGGACGGACTGATCCATGGAACGCCGCATGCGCACAATCTTGAAGATGTGTTTATTTCATTAACCGGTAAAGAACTACGCGATGATGTATAAGTTTTTAATGTCGGTCTATAAAGAAATGCTCTTGTTAAAAAGAGATTTCGGTGGTTTGGTAATCCTTTTCGTGATGCCGTTGGTACTGATTGTTACCATTACGCTGATTCAGGACAGTACCTTCAAATCGGTTACCGAAAGCCGCATTCCGATTCTGTTGGTGGATCACGACAACGGTACCATCTCAAAAACGGTTAAAGAAAATTTAAACGAAAGCGGTTCTTTTGAAATCGTAACCCAAATAGGCGGAACTACCGTAACGGAAGCAACAGCCAAAGAAGCGGTTTTCAAAGGAAAATACCAATTGGCCATTGTCATTCCCGAAAAATTGAGTGCCGATTTACAAGTCAAAGTAAACCAGAATGTCGGGAAAATCGTCAGCCAGTTTGGTTTGGAAGACACCACTTCGGTTGCTAAAGAAAAAGTAGTGGTAAAATCCAAAGAAGTGAAACTGTATTTCGATCCGGCCACCCAGCTTACGTTCAAAAACGCAGTGAAAAGCGCTATCGATAAGATGATTTCGCAAATTGAAACCCAATCCATTTACAGTACGTTTCAGGATCAGTTGGGCGAAGGCGACGAGCCCATTTTCGAACAGGAAAGTTTCATCACGTTCAAAGAAATCGTTCCGAAAGTCAACGACAAGGAAATTCTTCCCAATTCGGTGCAGCACAACGTTCCGGCTTGGGCTTTATTCGCTATATTTTTCATCGTAGTGCCGCTTTCCATCAATATTGTGAAGGAAAAAGGACAGGGTACACAAATCCGATTGATTACCAATCCGGTGCCGTATGCCGTAATCATTGCCGGTAAAACTGCTACGTATTTGGTGATTTGCATGATACAGTTTTTCCTGATGGTGGCAGTTGGCGTATATCTTTTTCCGTATCTGGGACTGCCGGTGCTGGATGTGAACGGAAAATTACTGCTAATGAGTATCGTGGCGCTTTTCTCCGGATTGGCCGCTATCGGATTCGGAATACTTTTGGGAACCATTGCGAAAACACAGGAACAGTCGGCACCTTTCGGCGCGACTTCCGTAGTGATTTTAGCCGCTATTGGCGGAGTTTGGGTGCCTGTTTTTGCCATGCCGAAAATCATGCAATACGTGTCGCACATCTCACCGATGAACTGGGGATTGAACGCATTTTACGACGTGCTTTTGCGCAACGGCAACCTCGTTGAAATCCTCCCCGAAATTAATTTATTACTTTTGTTTTTTATACTTACAATAACCATTGCAATCGGCTATGATAAAAAGAAAAGAGCAGTATAACGAAGCTACGGAACTTACGGTTACCCAAGAGATACGTGTTCGTTTTAATGAAACCGATCCGCTGGGTATTGTCTGGCACGGCTATTACATCACTTATTTTGAGGATGGGCGTGAAGCGTTTGGTCGTCAACACGGGATTTCTTATCTGGATGTGCACGAACACGGGTATACAACGCCTATCGTAAAATCGAATTGCGAACATAAATTATCCTTGCGTTACGGCGATGTGGCGCGAATCGAAACGACTATTGTCGATTCTCCGGCCGCCAAAATGATTTTCAGGTATAAAATTTACGATGCCAATAACGAAATTGCCTGTACAGGAGAAACCGTTCAGGTATTTGTGGACGCAAACGGAAATTTATCGCTGAATTTTCCACCCTTTTTTGAAGAATGGAAACGTAAAGTGGGTTTATTGAAATAAGAAGCGAATGGTTTGGGTGTGTTTGTGAACGCAATTCCCGCCCTCCGCTACATCTTTTTCTTTTTTCAAGAAAAAGGATACCGCTACTGTCGGGGCTAAAAAGGAAACTATTAGCCAATCAGGAAATAAGAAAATGAATAAAAACGTATACATAACCGATACCAACTGCGTCACCCCTTTGGGTTTTGATGTGGCTTCAAACTGGGATGCCTTATCAAAAGGACAGTCCGGCATTGGCTTGCACGAAAAACTGGGCATGCTGGAGTCGTTTTATGCCGCGGTGATTGATTCGGAACAACTGAATACCGCTTTTGCCGGAATTTCAAAAGACAATCATTTTACCCGATTAGAAAAAATGCTGATTTTGGCTTTAGCGCCAATTATCGGTCAACATAAGATTACCAACCGAACGGCTTTTGTGTTTTCCACTACCAAAGGAAATATCCGTCAGTTGGAAAATGAACAAAACCCGATTGAAGCGGCTCATTTATCGGCTTTGGCCAAAAAAATAAGTGCTTTCTTCGGATTTGTAACCGAGCCCATTGTGGTTTCCAATGCCTGCGTGTCGGGTGTTTTGGCAATCGCGGTGGCAAAACGAATGATTCAGACAGGGGTTTACGATAACGCTTTTGTACTTGCCGGTGATGAAGTATCCGAATTTGTATTGTCCGGTTTCAATTCGTTTCAGGCGATGAGTGCCATGCCGTGTACGCCTTACGACAAAGATCGAAGCGGCGTGACGTTGGGCGAAGCAGCAGCAGCAGTTTACATGACATCGGATTTAGACGAAGTGCGTCCGGGCGATGTGAAAGTTGTAGGCGATGGCGCAATCAATGATGCTAACCATATTTCAGGACCTTCCAGAACGGGCGAAGGCTTGTTCCGAAGTATTGAAAGTGCTTTTGCCGAGTCGGGATTGGAAACAAACGTAACCGATTATATTTCGGCACACGGAACGGCAACCTTATACAATGATGAAATGGAAGCCATTGCGTTCAACCGATTGGGATTGCAAAAGGTTCCGGTGAACAGTCTGAAAGGGTATTACGGACATACTTTGGGCGCTTCCGGACTTTTGGAAACGGTAATTGCCATGGAAAGTGCCCGCAAGAACCAGTTAATCGGTTCTAAAGGATTTTCAGCCATGGGCGTTTCCCAACCCATTGAAGTGGTTGCCGAAAAAAAGGCAAAAGAAATTAAGTATTTCCTGAAAACAGCTTCCGGTTTTGGCGGCTGTAATACGGCAGTTTTATTTGAAAAAGTGAGTTAATTTTGAAGGCAAATAATTACATATCAAATTATTGCGTGATCGAAAATAATTCGGTTACCCTTAATGGCGGACAAGAATTTGAACTGCAAAACGGTTCATTTTCGGAATTCGTGAAAGCGGCCTACAAAAACTTCAATATGGAGTATCCGAAGTTTTTCAAAATGGATAATTTGAGTAAATTGGCCTTTTTAGCTTCCGAAATTATATTGAAAACTGTTGTAAATCAGGAAGAAAACAATAATATTGCACTGGTTTTTGCTAACCGGTCGTCCAGTTTGGATACTGATGTGAAATACCAGAGCTCGATTGCGGATAAGGACAATTATTTTCCGAGCCCGGCCGTTTTCGTGTATACTTTGCCGAACATTTGTATTGGTGAAATCAGCATCAAACACCAATTGCAGTCGGAGAATGCCTTTTTTGTATTCGAGGATTTCAATGCCGGATTCATAACCAATTACGCCGATTTGCTTTTGGAAACCAATAAAGCAGAAAAAGTACTTTGCGGCTGGGTGGAATGCTATCAGGAAAATTACAAAGCCGTAGTTTATTTGGTGGAAAAACAAGGGGGTTTAGGACATAACGAACAAACAGTAAATACATTATACAATAAATAATCATGGAAGCATTAAAACAGGAATTAAAATCAAAAATCATTGAAGTTTTAAATTTAGAAGATATCGCTGTTGAAGATATTAACGATAACGATGCGCTTTTTGGCGATGGTTTAGGGTTGGATTCTATCGATGCCTTGGAATTAATCGTGTTGTTGGACAAAGAGTATGGTATCAAATTAACCGATCCTAAAGACGGAAAAGCGATTTTCGAATCGATTGAAACCATGTCCAAATACATCGCTGCAAACAGAACTAAATAATTTATGAGTAAAAAAGTTGCCATAACCGGAATGGGAATAATTTCTTCGATTGGAAACAATGTCGAAGCGAATTATCATGCGTTAGTAAACGGTAAAACCGGAATTTCCACCATCGAAAATTTTGAAACAGTCCATAAAGACGTAATCAAAGTGGGAGAAATCAAACTAACGAACCAACAGTTAGCGCAACAACTTGGTCTTGATTTCGATAATAATTTCAGCAGAACAGCCATGCTTGGTGCTATCGCAGCACAACAAGCCGTGGAACATGCCGGAATTCAGAACATAAACGAATACCGTACCGGTCTTATTTCGGCAACCAGCGTGGGCGGAATGGACATGACCGAAAAGTATTATTACGAATATTTTGAAAACGAGGCCTGTCGAAAATACATCAACAGTCACGATGGAGGAGACAGTACTCATAAAATAGCCGAACATTTGGGGTTAAAAGGATTGGTGACTACCGTAAGTACCGCCTGTTCTTCTGCCGCCAATGCGATTATGATGGGGGCACGCCTTATTCAGTCGGGACAATTGGACCGTGTGATTGTGGGCGGAACCGATGCTTTGGCGAAATTCACCATCAACGGATTCAAAACCCTGATGATTTTATCGGATACCTATAACACGCCGTTCGACCACAACCGAAAAGGACTGAATTTAGGAGAAGCCGCCGCATTTTTGGTGCTGGAATCCGATGAGTTGGTTCAAAAAGAAAATAAGAAAGTATTGGCTTATGTTTCCGGTTTCGGAAATGCGAATGATGCCTATCATCAGACGGCTTCTTCCGAAAATGGCGAAGGTGCTTTCTTGGCGATGCAAAAAGCCTTGAGAATTGCCAATCTGAAACCCTCGGATATTGATTACATCAACGCCCACGGAACGGCAACTCCTAACAACGATTTGTCGGAAGGACGCGCGATTCTGCGTATTTTTGAGGAAAACGTACCCGAATTCAGTTCCACCAAAGCGTTTACCGGTCACACGTTAGCCGCTGCTGCTGCTATCGAGGCCGTTTACAGTGTATTGGCATTACAAAATAACATCATCTTCCCGAATCTGAATTTTAACACACCGATGGAAGAATTCGATTTGGTACCGCAAACCACCTTGAAAGAAAAGGCGATTCATCATGTGTTGTCGAACTCTTTCGGGTTTGGAGGGAATTGTTCCACCGTAATATTTTCGAAAAACTAATGAAGACTTGCTATATCAATGGAGTGGGATGTATTTCGACTCAAAATACGTTTGAAACGGAATTTTTATCGGAAGTTACCCTCAATGAAACGGAAAATGTGCTTTTTGCCAATCAGCCTTCTTATAAGGAATTCATTCCACCAGCGATGATACGTCGTATGGCCAAAGGCGTTAAAATGGGAATCGCTGCGTCAACAAAAGCTTTGAAAGAAGCCAATGTGGAGCTGCCGGACGCCATTATTACCGGAACCGGAATGGGCTGTGTGGAAGATTCGGAGAAATTCCTGAAAGCGATTTTGGATAACAACGAGCAGTTTTTAACACCAACTTCGTTCATTCAATCGACACACAATACCGTTGGCGGTCAGATTGCGTTGGGATTGCAATGCAAAGGCTATAATTTTACATATGTAAATGGCGCGGTTTCGTTTGAAACAGCTTTGCTGGATGCCAAAATGCAGGTGGAAAACGAAGAAGCCAACAATGTTCTTATTGGTGGTGTTGACGAAACTTCGAGTCATACCCTGGAATTGTTTAAACTTATCAATATCATAAAATCGGAAACAGACAAGCCGTACTCGGTTGTAGCGCCAAACTCGAAAGGAGTGGTGTTTAGTGAAGGGGCAAGTTTTTTTGTACTGGAAAATGAGAAAAAAGACAGTTCGTATGCTTCGGTTCAAGCAGTTTCAATGATGAGTGCTTTGGAAATGGATGAGGTTCAGGGTTATATCAGCACTTTTCTGACTTCCCACAATTTAAAACCTTCCGATATTGATGCGGTGGTTTTGGGAAATAACGGCGATGTAGCATTCGACGGCTATTACGATAGCGCAAAGACCCTGTTTGAAGCAACACCACAGGTGTATTACAAACATTTGAGTGGCGAGTACAATACCGCTTCTTCCTTTGGTTTTTGGGTAGCTTGTAACATTATCAAGAACCAGGAACTTCCGGAAATCGTGAGTTTGAATTCTCTTAAAAAAGAAAAGTATAACACCGTTTTATTGTACAATCAATACCGTGGAAAAGATCATAGTTTAATCGTGCTTAAAAATGCTAAACCATAAAAATACAATTCTTTTTTGTGTTTCTGTTTTGGTCATTCTGTCTGTTTTAAGCTTCTTTTTTGAAGTGGCATGGTGGAGTTTCCTGCTGCTTTTTTTGTTTTGGCTGGTGATGACGGTTTGGGGTTCTTCGGACATCCGATTGGGGTATTTTGTGAAAACCTATTGCAATAATCCGAAAGAAAAGGAACGGAAAATAGCCATTTCTTTTGACGACGGTCCGCATCCCATGACTGAAAAAGTACTGGATGTACTGCAAAAGCACAAGGTAAAAGCCACTTTTTTCTGCATCGGAACCCAAATCGAAAAACATCCTGAAATTTTCAAACGCATTATTGCCGAAGGTCACGTTGTGGGCAATCACAGTTATTCGCATTCCAACAGATTCGGTATTTTTTCAACCGATAAAGTAACTGAAGAAATCTGCCGGACTGATGCTTTAATCGAGGATTTAACCGGAAAGAACGTTTTGTTTTTCCGTCCGCCGTTCGGGGTTACCAATCCAAGAATAGCCAGAGCCGCCAAAACCACCGGAAAATATGTGATTGGCTGGAACAACCGCTCGCTGGATACGGTTATCGGTGATGAAAATAAAATTCTTGAAAGAGTAAAAGGCAAAGTGGCTCCGGGAGGAATTATTCTTCTGCACGACACTTCCCAAAAAACAGTAAATGTTTTGGAACAGTTATTGCTATTTTTGCAATCAGAAAAGTACGATGTGATTGCCATCGACAAATTATTAAACCTTCCGGCATATGAAGAATAGTGTTTTTTTAGGATTGCTTCTTATAATGAGTCTGAGCATTTTTGCGCAAGAGCAAAAGATGTCGGCTTCCGAAATTTCGGTTTTTAAAGCGATAATAGAAAAAGAAACCAAGAACATAAAATCACTGAAAACCGATTTTATTCAATACAAACACCTGGATTTCCTGTCGAAAGACATCGAAACTTCCGGTAAAATGTACTTTAAACAGCCTAATTTATTGAACTGGCAATATACAAAGCCGTATCAGTACAGTATTGTTTTTAAAAACAACAAAGTGTATATCAACGATCAGGGCAATAAAAGTACCGTTGACGCCAACAGTAAAATGTTTGAAAAAATCAATAAGCTTATTGTGGGCAGTGTGAGCGGAAACATGTTCGATGACAAAGAGTTTGCAATCGCTTATTTCAAAAACAAAGACGCCTATATTGCCAAGTTAACACCAAAAACCGCGACCATTAAGAAATACATCAAACAAGTTGATTTGTATTTTCCGATGGAGGAAGCAACGGTTTCACAGGTAAAACTGATTGAACCTTCGGGGGATTTTACGCGAATCGTGTTCAAAAACAAACAAATCAATGCAAAAGTGGATGACTCGGTTTTTACTAATTAGTCTGCTCTCGTTTTTCTTTTTTTCGTGTAAATCGTATCAGATAGATAACGCCAAAAAAAGGGAAAATGCAGTAGCAACGTTCGAGAACCGCTATTTTTCGAACCCGGAAACCGATTACGTGTACAAAGCCCATATCGAAGTTTACGGCAACCAATTGAGCGGCATTTTTATCGCCAAACGAATGAATGATACCTTGCATCGCGTAGTTTTTACTACCGATTTTGGTAATAAATTATTGGATTTCGAGTTGTCTGAAAATGATTTTAAGGTGAATTATATCATGGAGGATTTAAACCGGAAAATCATCGTGAATACCTTTCGGGACGATTTTCGGCTGCTGTTGAAAACCCAACATGCCGTAACGGAAGTTTTTGAAAACGATGATTATGTGATATACAAATCCGCAAATAAGAAACGTTTCAATTATTTTTTCGAAAGCAAAAAAGATAACCGATTGATAAAGTTGGTGAATGCTTCAAAAAGTAAGGAAAAGATTATCTTCGGATTTGAATCAAAAAACAGTACTTTTGCCGAACATATTACGATTCAGCATAAAAACATAAAATTAAAAATAGAATTGAATCAAATCAGTAATTAAACCATCTAAATACTATGAGAAAATCGATTGTTGTAGCATTATTGTGCTTTTTCGGAGTAATGCAAATGAATGGTCAGGTGACTTTCAGACCGGGAGTGAAAGCGGGTGTTAACTTTTCGCATTTCACACAAACAGACAGAACGGACGAAAAATTTAATTCGAAAACCGATTTTTACGCTGGTGTATTCGGTGCTTTGAAACTGACTAAAGTCTATACTTTGCAACCCGAGTTAGTGTATACCCGACAAGGAGCTGAAAGAGAATATTTTGATGCCAGTAATATAAGACGAACAGAAGATTTAGATGTTTCGTATTTGTCTATTGGGGTTGCCAATAAATTTACCTTCAAAAATTTCAATTTTCAGGTAGGACCAACCATCGATATTAAAGTGAACGATTCTCATAAAGACATCGCTCCAAACGATGGAAGTTCTCAGTATTATGAATTTAATTATAACCCATATACCGGAATTGATTTTGCGTTTTTCGCAGGGGTTGGTTACGATTTTACCAAGAATTTTGGAGTGGAAGCCCGAATCAAAAAAGGAATTATTCCGGTTAACGATACTTGGGGTGACGAAACCGATAATTACACCAATGTTGTTTTCCAAGTGGGCGCAACTTATACTTTTGATATAAAATAACACTGATGAATAGATTTTTTCTTAGTGTCGTATTTGCTTTATGTATGTTTTCTTGGGTTAGTGCTCAGGTTACATTTAAGCCGGGTGTACGAGCAGGTTTAAATATATCACGTTTCACAAAGCAACATAAGGAAGTTTTTGATTACAAGTCCAAAGCCGATTTTTATATTGGTGGTTTTGGAGCAATTAAGCTGTCGAAATATTATACATTGCAACCGGAAATAGATTATTCACGCCAGGGAAGTTATGTTGTTAATGGTTACCAGAATAATGAAAAAGAAAAGCTTGATGTTTCGTATCTGTCAATCGCTGTGGTGAATAAATTCACTTTTAAAGATAAGATCAATTTAATTTTTGGGCCTACAGTAGATTACCAACTTAAAGCAAGTAAAAACGATTATCTGTCAAATAATTTTGATTTAACCTTTTTTCTTGGAGCAGGCTATAATTTTACGGATGCTTTCGGAATAGAGGCAAGAATAAAACAAGGTGTGATTCCAATGTTGCATGAAGAAACCAATGTGGTCTATTCATTAGGAGCAACTTATGCTTTTGATATAAAATAATATAAATACCAGATTTCCATGTTACTAAAGGATTTTTATACGGTTGAAAAACTCGAAAATGTTTCCGAGAGGAAATACAATGCGGTGGTGGTGTTAAACAACCAACACGCTATTTTTAAAGGTCATTTTCCCGGAAATCCGGTAACGCCTGGTGTATGCATGATGCAGATCATCAAAGAACTTTCACAGGAAATTGTTGGAAGTTCTTTGTTGATGACAAGTTCTTCGAATGTTAAATTCATGGCGCTTATCAATCCTGAAGTCAATCCGGTGCTGAAATTGGAATTGGAAATTTCAGGCGATCTGGATTCGGAAATCAAAGTAAAAAATACGACCGTTTTTGACGAAACCGTAGCGTTGAAACTTTCCAATACCTATAAAAAAGCGTAGTTTGAAAGTATTGTTTTCCATAGTACTGTCTTTCTTTATCCTCGCGGCTCAGGAACTTCCTGATGTACGGGAAAGTTATAACACGGCTTCAAAAACAAAGCAAACCGCAGAACAGTTTTACAATCTGGTTGTGGGTTACAATAAAAATTCCGGTACATTGTTAGCTTATAAAGGCGCGGCGATTACCCTTAAATCGAAATTTGCTTCAGGTTTAAAACAAAAGAAAGAATTGTTTATTGAAGGGGCAACTCTAGTTGAAAATGCAGTTAAAAATGAACCTCATAATGCCGAAATTCGTCTGGTTCGTTTGAGCATACAGGAAAACACGCCAAAGCTTTTAAAATACAAAGGCAATATCGAAGAAGACAAAAAAATGATTGTAGCCTCTTTTGAAAAGTTACCAAAGGATTTAAAAGAATACATTCAGGGCTACGTCAAACAATCTAAAGTTTTTACCGAAAAAGAAAAGCAAATCATTCTCAAATAACACACCATGATCACCAATCCATCCATCAGCGAGCGAATTGAAAATCGGAACCTGTGTGTTATTATCCCTACTTATAATAATCACAAAACCCTGCGTCGTGTTATCGACGGGGTTTTGAACTATACCCAAGACATCATCGTTGTTAACGACGGTTCTACTGATACGACAAAAGAAATTTTAGCCGGTTATTCGCAATTCACCCAAATTCATGTGGCCCGCAATCAAGGAAAAGGCAATGCCTTGCGGGAAGGATTTGCAAAGGCTAAGGCCTTAGGTTTTGACTATGCGATTACCATTGATTCTGACGGACAGCATTTTCCGGACGATATTCCTGTTTTTCTGGACGCTTTGGACCATTCTGATAAAAACGTTTTGTTGATTGGAAGCCGGAATATGGAACAGGATGGCGTTCCCAAAAAGAGCAGTTTCGGAAATAAGTTTTCTAATTTCTGGTTTTGGTTCGAAACCGGAATCACGCTGGAAGACACGCAATCCGGGTACCGATTGTATCCGCTGCAATCCCTGCCGAAACGTTTTTTTACCAAAAAATTTGAATTTGAAATCGAAGTGATTGTCCGCACTGCCTGGAATGGAGTGGCGGTAAAAAACATCCCGATTAATATTTTATACGATCCCAACGAACGCGTAACTCATTTTCGCCCGTTTAAGGATTTTACCCGAATCAGTATTCTCAATACCATTCTGGTAGTCATCACGCTTTTGTACATCAAACCAAGAAACTTTTTTAGAAGTTTCAAAAAAAAAGCATTAAGGAGTTCCTCCGTGAAGACATTTTAGCGAGTTCCGATTCCAATGCCATTAAAGCCTTATCAATTGCATTAGGTGTTTTTGTGGGTATTGCCCCATTTTGGGGATTTCAGACCGCCATTGTGATTTTTCTGGCTGTGGTACTGCGTTGGAACAAAATGTTGGCCTTCGCATTCTCAAATGTGAGTATTCCACCCATGATTCCGTTTATTATTTACGGATCGCTTAAAGTGGGCGGGCTTTTCGTGGAGGACACCGCAAAATTCAGTTTAAACACCCCAATAACACTGGATCATATCAAATTACATATTGTTCAATATCTGATCGGGAGTTTTGTGTTAGCAACTGTAATGGCAATTCTTTTCGGGGTTGGAAGTTATTTATTACTTTCGCTGTCGAAAAAATCAAAAGGGTAAAATGCATCACTATTTTATAAGAATTCATCGTTTTGTACAGCATAACAAGCTGGTTTCAATAGGAATCGCAATGGCATTTTTGCTGCTTTTCGGTTTTTTTGCTTCAAAAATCCGGTTTGAAGAGGACATCACGCGCATTATTCCTAAAAATGACAAGTCGGATGTTACGGCCAAGGTGCTGCAACAGCTGAATTTTTCAGATAAAATCACCGTAATTATCGAAAAAGACAAAAACGGAACCGTAGACGATATGTCGGAAACGGCCACTGTTTTTTTGGACAGTATTGCGGGTTGTAACGACTATATCAAAGACATCCAGGGAAAAGTAGAAGACGAAAATATTCAGCAAACGTTTGATTTTGTGTACAACAATTTGCCGTTGTTCTTAGAGGATAAGGATTACGATCAAATCGGACAAAAACTAAACAAAGACAGTGTCGCGGTGCAGGTGGAGAAAAACTACAGAACGTTAATTTCCCCAACCGGAATTGTGGCCAAAGATTTCATTCTGAATGACCCTATGGGGATTTCTTTTATCGCACTGAAAAAACTCCAACAGCTGAGTGTGGGCGATGAATTTCAACTTAAAAACGGATTTCTGGTTACCAAAGACGAATCCAAACTGCTGCTGTTCATCAATCCGAAACTTAGCGGTACTGAAACCGAAAAAAATACCCTATTCGCAGATAAGCTCACATCTATAAAGGATCATCTGAACCAACAGTTCAAAGGAAAAGTGAGTGTTGATTATTTTGGTGCTTCCCTGATTGCGGTAGCCAATGCGAAACAAATCAAACACGATATCATCACGACGATTTTAGTGTCTTTGGGAACACTGATGCTGATTTTGATCCTGTTTTACAGAAAATTGCTGATTCCGGTAATCATTTTTATTCCGACCATATTCGGAGTCTTGTTTGCCGTTGCCTGTCTTTATTTTATCAGAACGACCATTTCGGCCATTTCTCTAAGTGTGGGCGCAGTGCTGCTTGGGGTGACCATCGATTATTCGTTGCACATTCTCACGCATTATAAGAACAACAGCGATTTAAAAACGTTATACAAAGACATCACCATGCCACTGATTATGAGCAGTACGACTACTGCTTTGGCTTTTTTGTGTTTGTTGTTTGTAAACTCCGAAGCGTTAAAAGATCTTGGGATTTTTGCGGCGATTAGCGTAGTGGTTTCGGCCTTATTTTCCCTGTTGATTATCCCGCATCTTTACCAACCGAAAATTAATGAAGAAAACCGACAAACGGTTTTGGATAAAGCAGCCGGTTTCTCGTTTGAACGCAATAAGTTTTTAATCATTTCGAGTGTGATTCTGATTGTTGTGAGCTTTTTTACTTTCGGAAAAGTGAAGTTTAACAACAATCTTTCAGAGCTGAATTTTATTCCGACCGAAATTAAGAATGCCGAAGCCAAACTGGAAAACGCCACCAATTTAACATCAAAATCAATTTATCTGGCATCGTACGGAACGTCGATGGAGCAGGTATTGGAGCAGAATAGCGCTCTTTTCGAAAAATTATCGGCAAAAAAAGACCGCAAGGAGATTCTGAATTTCAGTTCATTGGGCGGAATTGTTCTGCCGAAAGCGGCCCAGCAACAAAAAATTGACAAATGGAATGCGTTCTGGACTCCGGAAAGGAAAGCTGCACTTCAAAATAATCTGGTGGCCAGTGGCGCTGCCATCGGTTTCAAACCGCAAACCCATCAGCGTTTTTACGATTTGCTCCAAACGCCATTTACTCCAATCAGTTTCGAAGAATATGCGAAAGTGAAAACGTTTTTCTTAGACGAATTTGTTTCGCAGAAAAATGGTTTTTACACCATTGCATCCGTGGTGAAAGTTTCCAATGCGCAACGTGATGTTTTTGTCGATAAGATTGCCTCGGATACAGATGTTATTGCCATCGATCGTCAGCAAATGAACGAAACATTCCTGGGAAAACTTCGTGATGACTTTAATGATTTAATCAACTACTCTTTTGTAGCGGTAATTTTGGTTTTGTTTGTTTTCTTCCGCCGGATCGAATTGGTGATTATCAGTACAATCCCAATTGTAATCACCGGAGTGGTTACGGCCGGTATCATGGGGGTTTTTAACATTCAGCTCAATATTTTCAGTACGATTGTCTGCACCCTGATTTTTGGTCACGGTGTAGATTTCAGTATTTTCATGACTAGCGCACTCCAAAAAGAATACACGACAGGTAAAGACGAAATGCCTACGTACCGAACTTCTATTATTTTAGCCGCACTAACAACCATTTTGGCTATCGGCGCATTGATTTTTGCCGAACATCCGGCCTTAAAATCGATTTCCTCCGTTTCGTTAATCGGGGTTTTTGCTGCCTTGCTGATTACGTTTATTTTTTATCCGATTTTGTTTAAAATCTGTGTTTTCAATCGGGTTAAAAAAGGGAAATCGCCTATATCCTTGCGTTTGTTGCTTCATTCTACCCTTTCGTTTATTTATTACGGATTGGGCGGTTTTTTACTTTCTGTGACAGGGCAATTGGTGATGAAAATCATTCCGTTGAACAGAGAAGTGAAAATGATGTGGTTCCGACGTACGATGTCTAAATTCATGAAATCGGTTTTGTATACCAATCCGTTCGTGAAAAAAGAAATCGTCAATAAAAACGGAGAAACGTTTGATAAACCTGCGGTAATCATTTCCAACCATACTTCGTTTCTGGACACACTTGCCGTTGGAATGTTGAGTCCGAAAATTATTTTCCTGGTGAACGATTGGGTATACAATTCGCCGATTTTCGGAAGAGCCGTAAAACTAGCCGGTTTTTATCCCGTGTCGCAAGGTGTAGAAGGCAGCGTGGAGCATTTAAGAGAAAAGGTAGAACAGGGATTTTCGCTGATGGTTTTTCCGGAAGGTTCCCGTTCGGAAGACGGTGTGATCCATCGTTTTTATAAAGGGGCGTTTTATTTGGCAGAACATTTCAATCTGGACGTTTTACCGGTGTACATTCATGGCAATTCCGAAGCATTACCCAAAGGCGACCATATTATATACGATGAGAACATTACGGTAGTTATCGGCGATCGTATTGAAGCAAACGATACGGCCTTTGGAGCAAATTATTCAGAGCGCACCAAAAAAATAAACAAGCATTTCCGCGAGGAGTTTTCCGCTTTGCGCAAGGAATTCGAAGGGGAAAATTATTTCAAAAACAAACTGTTGCTGAGTTTCCTTTACAAAGAATACGAAGTCATTCAGCATGTGAAATCCGATTTCGAACAAAGAAAAGGATTGTATTTTAAGCTTAATTCTATTATCGGTGAAGAGGCTAAAATACTGCATTTTGCCAACGATTATGGGCAATTGGATGTGTTGTTGGCACTGCAGCAACCCAAACGTAAAATTTCGGGTTTTATCAAAGACGAAGAGAAAAGAGCGATTGCTTCCACAAATTATATTCTGAAAAAACGCAAAATCGAATATCTGGATTCGGTTTCCGAAACGAATGGCAAATGGGATACTATTTTGATTTCTTTCGGAGTGAATACCGATGTTGTAAAACGAATTGAATTCGATGAAAATGTAAAACAAATCGTTTTAATTGATAATTTTGAGTTGAAAAACCATTTTATAAGTCTTGGTTTTGAGGTGGATACAGAAGAGAAGGACTTATTGGTTTTAAAGAAATAAAAAGTGAATAAAAAATACGACATAGTAATTATAGGCAGCGGGCTGGGCGGTTTGGTTTCGGCGATTCTTCTTGCGAAAGAAGGAAAAAGCGTTTGTGTTCTGGAAAAGAACAACCAATACGGCGGAAACCTTCAAACGTTTGTTCGGGATAAAACCATTTTTGATACCGGAATTCACTATATCGGCGGCTTGGCAGAAGGGCAAAATCTCCATAAATATTTCAGTTATATCGGGATTATGGACCAGCTGAAACTCAAAAAAATGAGTGAAGATGCCTTTGATGTAATTTCTTTTGACGACGATGCTACCGAATATCCGCACGCGCAAGGATATGAGAATTTCATCAAGCAGTTGGCCGTACATTTTCCTGAGGAAGAAAACGTGATTCGGGAATATTGTGAAAAGCTCATTTACACCTGTGATTCATTTCCGTTGTACAACTTAAAACAGGGCGATGGGTATCAAAGCGAAATCCTATCCATCAATGCAAAAGAGTATCTTGACCAATTAACCGATAACGAGAAACTGAAAGCCGTTTTGGCGGGTTCCAATTTCTTATACGCCGGGATTGCCGATAAAACGCCTTTTTATGTTCATGCCCTTTCCGTAAACTCCTATATTCAGAGTTCATGGCGCTGTATTAAAGGCGGAAGCCAAATTACCAAGTTGCTAATTAAACAGTTGCGAAAATACGGCGGTGAGGTATACAAACACCGTGAGGTGACAGGTTTTGGATTTGAAGGCGACAAGTTAATTTCGGTTAAAACAAAGAATGGCGAGGAGTATTTCGGGGATCTTTTCATCTCGAATATTGAACCCAAAACCACTTTGAAAATGGTGGGCGAAGACAAATTCAGAAAATCGTATTTCAGCCGGATTCAGAGTCTTGAGGTTTTGCCTTCGGCCTTTAGTCTTTATTTAGTGTTTAAGCCTAATACGTTTAAGTATTTAAACCATAATTATTACCATTTCAGGGAAAGTACCCGAGTATGGAATGCCAATGAGTATACACAGGATTCCTGGCCGGAAGCATACATGGCTTCGATGAATATTTCGGAGGAGAATCAGGTTTGGGCAGAGAGTCTGACCGCCATTACCTATCTGAAATTTGAAGAATTTGCCGAATGGGAAAACACCCATAATACCGTTTCTGAAAAAGGCAATCGTGGTGAGTTGTACGAAAAATACAAAGAGGAGAAAGCGGAAGTTTTTTTATCCGAAATAGAAAAAAAATTCCCCGGAATCAGGGATTGTGTTCAATCGATGCACACTTCCACACCGTTGTCTTACCGGGATTATATCGGCGGACATAACGGGAATTTGTACGGTTACATCAAAGATTCGAACAATCCGATGAAGACTTTTATTTCGCCGAAAACGAAACTGGAAAACCTGTATCTAACCGGACAAAGCATCAACATGCACGGGGTTTTAGGCGTTACGATTGGTGCCGTGGTAACCTGCTCGGAGATTTTAGGGAAAGATTATCTGATCAATAAAATTAACCGTACATTAGAAGAACAAGTATGATTCGGAAGTTTCAAATAACGGTTCTTTTCGGTGTTTTGTCCACCCTGTTTTCCTGTGGTATTTCCAAATCAATTCACCATGTGCCGCAATTGGAAGGCTACAATCAGGAGAAACCGGTTGTGGTGAAGCATTCCGATACACTTTTTTCTTCGGGATCGAATTACCTGATCAAAAACAAACAACAATTATGGGAATTGCACATTGATGGAGATCCTTTGCAAAGAGGTTTGTTGGCCGGTAGCCTTTCGGAACATTTGGTTAAAAAACAGGAACGCGTTTTCTTTTCGAAAATTCAGGATATCATTCCGTCAAAATTCAAACAACAATTGCTGCGTCAATTTCTGAAGTGGTACAACCGAAAATTATACCTGCATGTACCCGAAGAATATCAGACCGAAATTTACGGGATTTCGCAGTATACTTCCCCGCAATTCAATGCGATTGCACCACAATACCTTCGAACCTTATATTTGCACGGCGCCCACGATATTGGTCATGCTTTGCAGGATTTGGCCTTGGTAGGTTGCTCTTCCATGGCAGTTTGGGGTGATAAATCGGAGGACGGCGAATTGTTAATCGGAAGAAATTTCGATTTTTACGCCGGTGATGCCTTCGCCGAAGATAAAGTTGTTGCTTTTGTAACCCCGGAACAAGGGCATCCGTTCATGACGGTTACTTGGGGAGGAATGATTGGCACCGTGTCGGGAATGAATAAGGAAGGATTGACAGTAACGATAAATGCCGGAAAATCGGAAATTCCTTTGGTCGCTAAAACTCCCATTTCCATCGTTGCAAGAGAGATTTTACAATATGCTTCCACCATTGATGAAGCCGTGGCGATAGCGAAAAAAAGACCGGTCTTCGTTTCCGAATCGATTATGGTGGGTAGTGCCAACGATAAAAAAGCGGTTCTGATTGAAGTGTCACCTGAGAAATTTGGCGTTTTTGATGTTCCGAATACGAATCAATTGGTGTGTTCCAATCATTTTCAGAGTGAACCCTATCAGTCGGACGAACGCAATAAGGAACAAATTTTGGAAAGCCATTCTAAATACAGGTTCGACCGAATGCAGGAATTGTTGGTGGAAAAAGACAAAGTGAATCCAACCAAAATGGCTGAAATTCTTCGGAATAAGGAAGGTTTGAAGGAAGAGAAAATTGGCTTGGGAAATGAAAAATCGCTGAATCAGTTATTGGCCCATCACAGTGTTATTTTTAAACCGGAAAGTAAAATGGCCTGGGTGTCTTCAAATCCGTATCAGTTAGGGGAATTTGTGGCCTATGACTTAAATAAAATTTTCGCTAAAAAGGAAAATAATTATGTAGTTTCAGCCTCCGATGAAATGAATATTCCCAAAGATGCGTTTTTGACTACGGAGGTATATGCGAATTACGAAAAATTCCGGATTCAGGATCGGATTATCGATGAAGCCATCGAAAAGAAAACAAAATTGACCTCCGATTTTGTGAAAAACTATCAATATCTTAACCCGAATTATTGGGTAGTATATTATAAAGCAGGAAAGTACTATTATGAAAACGGTTGGTACAAAGCTGCTGAAGCAGAATTTCAAAAAGCACTGACCAAAGAAATTACCACTGTTCCGGACAGGCTTCAAATTGAAAAATATCTTGAAAAAATAAAACGAAAACGCAAATGATACCGGCAATTGAAAAGGCTTCTTTAGAGGAAATAAAAAAATTTCAGGAAGAAAAACTGAAAGAAACGCTGGTGTATTTAAGTGAAAATTCGCCTTTTTACCAAGCGCTTTTTGCGAAAGAGCAAATCGATATCCGTACCATAAACCGGATTGAAGATTTACAGCAGCTTCCGGTAACCACCAAAACCGATTTACAGGAAAAAAACGAAGATTTTTTTTGTGTACCGATGCATAAAATCATTGATTATGCCACGACTTCGGGTACTTTGGGGAATCCCGTTACGTTTGGATTAACCGACAGCGATTTGGATCGTTTGGCGTATAATGAAGCCATTTCGTTTGCTTGCTCGGGGATTCAACAAGGTGACGTGGTACAACTGATGACCACCATGGATCGTCGTTTCATGGCCGGATTGGCTTATTTTTTAGGCCTTCGTAAATTGGGTGCCGGAGTAATTCGTGTGGGAGCCGGAATTCCGGAACTGCAATGGGATTCGATTCTGAAATACAAACCAAAATATCTGATTACGGTACCGTCATTTTTACTCAAAATGATCGAATACGCCGAAAACAATAACATCGATTATAACGCTTCGAGTGTAAAAGGCGTAATCTGTATTGGAGAAGCCTTGCGCAATCAGGATTTTTCTCCATCGATTCTAGCCCAAAAAATCACCGATAAATGGCATGTTGAATTGTTTTCGACCTATGCTTCCACCGAAATGAGCACTGCTTTTAACGAATGCGAACATTTCTCGGGAGGACACCATCATCCGGAACTTATCATTGCAGAAGTTTTAGACGACAACAATCAGCCTGTAGCAGCCGGAGAAAGCGGTGAATTAACCATTACCACGTTGGGAGTGGAAGCGTTGCCGTTGTTACGTTTTAAAACGGGCGATATTGTTAAACTGCATTCGGAACCTTGTTTGTGTGGACGAAATACGATGCGTGTTGGACCGGTTGTGGGTCGGAAACAACACATGATCAAATACAAAGGGACTACATTGTATCCGCCGGCAATGCATGATTTGCTGACGTATTTTGAAGGGGTGCAAAGCCATGTAATTGAAATTTCTTCAAACGATTTGGGTACGGATGAGATTCTGATTAAAATCGCTTCCGACGTTCCTTCCGAAGAATTGCTGAATCATATCAAAGATCATTTCAGGGCAAAATTAAGAGTTACGCCAAAAGTTGAATTTATTGCACAAGATATCATAAATAAGATTATATTTGCACCGATGAGTCGCAAGCCTATAACTTTTATAGACAAGCGAATCTGATTTTTGGGGATGTAGCTCAGTTGGCTAGAGTGCTTGACTGGCAGTCAAGAGGTCGTGGGTTCGAGCCCCATCTTCTCCACAGTAAAAAACCGCAGCTGTAACAGTTGCGGTTTTCTTTTTTTAAAATGTACGGTTGTTGTACGGTTCTTTTATCTTTTTAAACCGAATTTCGTCACTCAATTATTCAATCTGCAATGCATTTGTTTGTTCCGGATTTGCAACGGTTTTGTATAATCCCAGTAGGGCATTCAAGTATCGGTTTTCTAAAATGATTTCATTGATTTGAGAACCAATCAGGGCATTTTCCCTCGAGTTGATGATGAACAGGGAACTTTCTCCCATTTCAAACAGGCGATCTTCTGCATTTAAAAGCGTGTTGTAGTCTTTTACCAGATTAGTGTTATAATCGCGTTGTTTTTCTAAGGAGATGATTTCCTGTTGTTGTGATTTGATTTTATTCTCCAGATTTTTTCGTTCGAACTGCAAACCAAATTCCGAGTCCTGAATTTTAAGATCGGCCAACTTAACGCCGGCTCTTTCTTTTCTTAAAAACACAGGAAACGAAAAATTGAGTCCGATTTTATAATCCTCAAAACGATAAGTATCGATATAGCTGGGTTCGGATAAATAATGGTAACTCAAATCCAGTTTGGGTAAGAGAGAATTGGCTTTTAGTTTTCGGTCTACTTTTAATACTGCAATTTTTGCATCCAGAGCTTTGATTTTCGGATGATTGTCTAAGGAAATAGTGTTGAGTTCGTTTATCCGCAGTGTTTCTTTAAGGGTTTTAGAAAGAAGGGTTTCGGGTTGTAAATTGTCATTTAACTCCAGCGGAATGTTGTTTTCCAACCAAACATAATTCGACAACTCCAATTTGGCCTTGGTTAGTTTTAATTTGGCTTCTTCCAGGTGTAACCGTCTTGTTTTTACCGCAATTCCGGCTTCCACACTGTCAATGGATGGTTTGTCACCCTCTTCTATTAATTTCGAAACCCCTTCGTAGCGTCGTAAAGCATTTTTCAGATAGGTTTCATAGAGTTGTACCTCGTCAAAACTTCTTTTCCAGTGCATATAACTCACCGCTGCGTTATAAATGACTTCGACAACCTGAAGATTTCGCTCGGCGGTGTTTAGACTTCGGACAATTTTAGCTTTTCGGATATCGGCCATGCGCTGATTGATGAACAATCCCTGACCAACAGGCACCGAAACCCCAAACGATGTCAGGCCGCTATTTGGTAAGGTGTTTTCCGGATTCACATACATGCCTTCTGCATTGTCGAACCCGGCTTTTAGTTCAATGCCATACCAGGTGGGAATCTTGAAACTGCTGTTGAGCAATGAATAATATTCCTTGCCTTTGAATTGCTTTTCATTGAAATCGACTTCAATTTTCGGATCGAAAGCACCGCGAGCTTGCATTAAATTAGCCTGAGCTTCATTCAGTTTTAAATCGGCTTGTTTTACCAAAGGATGGTATTTTTTGACATACCCCAAAAACTCATTGAAGCTGAATTCGGCCGCGTTGTTTTGGCCGCGTACTTTTATACTGCAGCAAAGGAAAAGAATTACATATAACAGTTTCGTTTTCATTACTTTTTGGTGTTTTCGGTTGCTTTTGCCTGATAAAAATTAGGAGGGAAACCGTTTAAGGTACGCCAAATTTCAAACCAAATCGGCACATTACTTAAAAGTGCCAGTGTTTGGGTTCCGGCACCAATGCTCAATTGCTCCGGCCATTTTTTGTCTTTTGGATCGGGGGCAATCAGGATGCGGTATTTACCGTTCGGACTGATGAAATTTTCTTTAGCGACAATAACACCGCCAAACGTTCCGAATGAAACATCGGGCCAACCGCTAAATACAATTGTGGGCCAGCCGTCAAACCAAACGCGTACTTTCTCCCCTTGGTTAATCAAGGGAAAATCAACCGGTTCTATGTAAGTTTCAACGGCAATCTCAAAACGCGCCGGCATAATGCTGACAATCGGAGTGCCTTCTTTAATCGTTTCACCAATTCCGGATTGTAACGCGCGATTGACATACCCGTCTTGCGGTGCGGTAATGTAGTACATCCCGTTTCTGATTTGGTAATTTTTGTATTGGTTTTTCAGTTTGTTTACCTGAGCTTCGGTGTCAAATTGCGAACTCAGGGCGGTTTGCTTGTCACTGCGGGCTTTTGCGTTTTTTTCAGCATATTCCGCATTGATCCGGTTCAGCTCCATTGTGGCGTTTAAAACCTCATTTTTACTGGCAATGTATTTGTTTTCCTGAGTGATGATTTTCGCTTCCGTTTCTTGCAATTTCATTCTTTTTTCCTCTACATCGGTCATGGGTTTCAACCCTTCTTTGTTTAAGTTTACTGAACGGTTGAATTGTGTTTTTGCAATTTTCAGTTGGGTTTTGGTAGCTTCAAAATCGACACTATCGCTTTGTACTTTCAGATACGCTTGTCTTAATTTGTTTTGCGCTTGCTTTAATTTCAGATTTTTCTCGTTCTGAATCGCACTCATCTGATTTTCCAATGCATTTACTTTATCGGCATAGGACTGCACGGCATTTTCTTTCGCTTTAACCTGATTTCCGGTGTTTTCAACCAAATTAGGATCCAGGTAGTCTTCTTTGATTTCCGAAATAAATAAAATTGTATCGCCTTTTTTGACAAAATCCCCTTCGTTGATGTACCATTTTTCGATTCGGCCGGCGATGACCGTTTGTATGGTTTGCGGTCGTTGATTCGGTTTTAAAGTAGTGACATTTCCGGTTCCCTGAATGTTTTGTGTCCAGGGAAGGAAAAGAAAGAGCACAACAAGCACCACAAAAGCCCAGATAATTTTGCGGATTACCTTGTAGTACTTTTGCTCTTTAAAAATGGCAGTCGATTTAAATTCGTCAATTTTTACGAATTGGTCAATTCTGTTTTTTGTGATGTTGAGCATGATTTAAATAGCTTTAAGTTCTCCTTTTTCCAAAAGAATCGTTTGTTTGCAAATTTGTTTCCAATGCTTGTTTTTACTGATGACAACCAGTGTCCAAGGATGTTTTTCGTCACTCAGGAAATCAATAATTTCTTTGCCGCTTTCTTCGTCGGTTTTGTCCAGCGGATTTTCTAAAAACAACAGTTTCGGTTGGTTAATTATACAACGGGCCAACACGATCTTTTGAATCGTCGACGAATTAATTTGTTTGCCTTCCGAAGAGATTTGTGTGTCCAACCCTTTTGGAAGTGCCTTAATGGCTTCGGTAAGCTTCAGTTTTTCGATTAACTCAAAAACCGTATCCATCTTTATTTCAGGATTATTACACGTAATGTTTTCCAGAATGGTACCTTCAAACGGCATTTCATGTGCTGTAATAATGCCGATTTTTGAACGGTATTCATCGGAAGAATACTTTTTGTAATTAGTGTTGTTGATGAAAATATTTCCGGAGCTTGGTTCGATTAATCGGGCCAGCAAACGCAACAGGGTAGTTTTTCCCGATCCGTTTTCCCCTAAAATCAGGGTATGTTGTTTGGGCTGAATGGATAAACTGATGTTTTTGAGTACTTCTTTGTCCGATTTCGGATACTGGAATGCGACGTTTTCGGTTTCAATGGTAATTTTATTCTTATCGACTAAATAGTTGGAATTCCGAATGTCTTCTTCCAGTTCCATATCCACTACGGAGCCTAATTTTTCTAAGGAAGTCAGCACATCATAAAACAATTCCAACCCCGAAAACAATTTTTCAACGGCGGTAATAATGCTAAGAATGATGATTTCAGCTGCCACAAATTGTCCGATATTCATCTGCTGGTTAATCACCAATAAGCCCCCAATGATTAATAATCCGGCAGTAATAATGATTTTAAAACCGGTCAGTTGGATGAATTGCTTCAATAAAACCTGAAAATGGTTTTCCCTTTGTTTTAAGTATTCGCTAACCAGTTTGTCGTTTTTGTGCAACGAGAAATTAAAAATGGAATTGCTTTTAAAACTTAAATGGTTTCGGGCAATTTCCTGCAGCCAATGGGCAATTTTATACTTGTATTTTGATTCTTTTAAACTGGTTTGTAAACCTAGATTAAAGTTGATTTTGAAAATCAGATACAACAGCAAAAGCAAAACTATACCAAAGAAGATAAAAAAGGAATGGTACAAAGAAAGCAAGGCTATTCCAAAAAAGATTTGCAATGCTGCCCCGGATATATCCAATAATAATTTGGAAAATCCTTTTTGAACGGTTAGGGTGTCAAAAAAACGATTGGCTAATTCCGGCGGATATTGGTTGTGCAATTCACTAAATTTTATTTTAGGGAAGCGGTAAGCAAATTCAAAGGAAGAACGAACGAAAATCTTTTGTTGTAAATTTTCGGTGATTCGGAATTGCATTATTTTTAATACCCCTACAAAGGCAACGCCAATGATAACCACCAATACTAAAACAATCCACGAAGTACTTACTTTTCCCGCCTGGATAAAATTAATGATGGATTGGATCCCCAGCGGAAGTGATAAACTGATGAGCCCGGCGATAATCGAGTACAGGAAAATCTGGTAAATATCCTGTTTGTCGATTAAAATGAGGTTTCTAAATCGTTCTAACGGTGTCATAGTAATATTTTTTTAACCATATCGGTATAGAAATCAGTTGCACATTCTTTCTCCGACAAATTGGTAATCGTTTTTAAATGATTCTTTAAAAAATGTTGGTGTAAGGCGCCTTCCACAATACTGGAAGCCAAACTTTTGGCAAAAGGATATTCCGGATTGACTTCTTGAATAATCACTATGATTCTGTTGATTACTCTTTTGTAAACCAAGAAGAAACCTTCCTTGTTTTCGGTGTCCACTTCTTTGGTCATTAGGGTTTTAGCGAACTCTTCCACGATAATGCGATTCAGGATTTCTTCATTAATATGCGGAGTGGTCTGATCGTCTGCTACATTTTCGGTCACCAGCTTAATTGCTTTTTCCAACTTTTCAACGGGATTGGAAATGTTTGTTGTTGCAAGCATCATTCGATATTCCATCCACGACCAATACCATGAAGTCAGATAAACCAAAAGTTTGTGTTTGTTCTCAAAATAGCGGTAAATGGAACTTTCATTGGATTGTATTTTTTCGCCCAATTTTTTAAAAGTAAAGGCCTCGAACCCAATTTCATCCATCAACAGAATGCTGTTTTTTAAAATATTACGACCTAACTCTGATGTTTCAGGGTCTTTTAAATACAGTTTTTCGTTGAGGGTTATTTTTAGATTTGAAAGTAAGTTTTGCATAATTTGATATTTAACAACTCAAAGTTAATAGTATTACTATTATGTTTTGAAAGTTTAACTTTTATTTAAAACAAAAGAGGTTGACTTACAAATGCGTAAGTCAACCTCTTTTGTTTGTTTACTATGGAATTAATCCTGAATATAGGTCTTATTGCCGTTGGAATTGATGTAGTATCTTCCGCCCCTCGGCCCGGTGTATACTTTTTTTCCGTTGTATTCTCCGGTAACTTTATCTGCTACCTTAGGTGTTTTTTCGTTGCTCGGCGTTTCTTTTACTTTTTTTACGGCTTTTTTGCTTTCGTCTTTAATTTTAGCATCGGCTTTGTTTGCGGTTGCTTTTGTTTTTCCGGCCGCCGATTTTGTTTGCCCTTCTTCAGAAGCAGCATTTTCTTTTTCTTTCAGTTTGGCTTTTTTAGCTTCCGTCTTATTTTTATCGGTAATTTCTTTTGATTTTTCTTTAGTTTTCTTAGCTGTTTTTTCAACAGTTGCCTTCGTTTTATCGGCTATTTTCTCCGTTTTTGCTTTTGTTTTTTTAGCAGCTTTTTCCACAGCGGCTTCCGTTTTATCGGCTATTTTTTCGGTTTTTGCTTTTACTTTTTTAGTGGTTTTTTTTACGGCTGTTTCCTGAGCAAAGGCACCCATTGATAACGCTATGCTCAAACATAGCAAAATTAATTTTTTCATGATTTAGCAAATTATTGATTATCAATATAAATGTATGAAAAAAATGTTAGATTTGTGCAATTAAAAATAGGCTCTTAATTGGATGCTTCCGGTATGAATCGTTTGGCTGGTTTCACTTTTTCTGCCCTGATAATTAACATTAACATCAAGATATTGGGTTAAGTTTTTTTGTAAAAGCAAACGCCAGGTCAAATTCTCACCGGCCTGTAATCCTTCCAGCATCTGAAAAGCAACTGCCGATAACGGATTACCGATAAATTTGTTTTTGTAAAATGAAAATTCGCCATTCAGGGTAAATTTCTTTTCGGAGGAATAGTTGAAAGAGGTTCCCAATCGTTGCTGATTTAAGGTTTCCATCGCATTAATCAGGTTTTCTTTCTTCTGAAATTCGTAAAACACATCCCAACTGGCATTCTGTGAAAACAAATAGGAAATTTTAGGCGCCAATTGATAGCCTTTCAAATCAAAGTTTTTACTCGGATAGTTTTCGGAAGTCAGCGTATTGGAAATGGTTTTTCCATTGAATCCGAACAACCAAAGTTTCTGAACCAAATGGGCGTATTGAAGCTGATGCGAATCGGTTTTGTTTTCCTGTGAACCGGCCGAAAGGAGGTTTTTAGCATGATTCGTCAAATACGTGTACGTGGTTGAATGGTGTTGCTTCCCGCGGTTGTAAAACAAACTGTTGCGAAAGCTTGCGTTGAGTCCCAGCAAATCGGTATCGCTTCCGGAAAATGGATTCAAATCGAAATTGTCACCTTGTCGCAGGATTTTACGATCCATCATAAAAGAAGTCTGATTGTAGAAGTACGATAGTAATTTTCTGAAACCGGTTTCATTCTGCCATTGCAACGGGTTTAGGGTTACCGATTGCGAAAATTTATTCTGATGCGTTTTCACAAAAATCTGATTGGGTAAAAACACCCGAACGTACTTCGCCTGATCCGGGAACGGAGCGACTTCAAACTCCTGCAATTCCTGAATGCCGTTGTTGTTGTAATCGTTCCACATGTAAATTCCCTGTCCGGGTTCGACTTCCAGATAAGTGAATTCCTGCTGTGCAATTTTTCCGGAACTGGTTTCGTAGGCGGTTGTCAGTTGAATCAGCTGATTGAAAAAACGATCGTTGTACAACAAACGGGAATTCAGTGAAGGTTCGTTAGATTGGTTCGGATCTTCGAATTTTAGATTTCGGTAATTGACAAACAGCGACAAATCACTTTTATCGGTTTGCAATAGTTTCGATTTCAGATAATAAGAATGTGAAGTGTTGACTTTCTTTACCAATCCGCCCACTAAACTGTCGTTGGAACGTTGCAGATAACCAATTTCGGTAAAGACTTTCGTACTGTCGCCACGACCAATGAACGCGCCAAATTCTTTGTAACGCTGACTCAATGCCGAAAACTGATTGGTAGCTTTGATTTTTTCTTCGTTGTCTTCCATGCGGAAACTACCGCCAATCCAATTCTTTTTAAAATGGTATTTTGTTCGGGTCTGACTTCGGATAAAACGCGAATCGGCAAAGGTTCCGTCACTTTTTAAAGCGCTGCTGTTGTTGGAAAACGTCCATCGGTTGAGTTTGAAAAAACCGTCCACTACATGTCGTGTTCCCGAAAAACTTTCCGAAAAATCGAGTTTCTCCAATTGATATTTAGCAAATCCTTTGTTAGGTAAGCTGAAATTCACACCGGAAATCAGCAAACTTTGATCGCCTAACGGGTTCGTTAAATTCCAGTCGCGGTTGAATTCAATGGTGAACAAACGCTCAATGGTTTTGAATTCTTTCTGAACCAACTGATAATTGGCAAACGCATCCACATTCCACTTTCCGGTAAACAAACGTTGTTTCGCATTGATTTTTCCGGCAATGCCTTTGTTGTCGTTATCGTCTGCCGAAGAAAATAAGTTTTTGTCGTTATTGCTGATGCCGACTTCAAAATCGACATTTGTTTTCTCCCCCGGATTGTATTTTCCCAAAACGGTCGCAATCTGAATTTTCGTAGGCGGAACCAAGCGCGTAATCGGTTCGTAATTTCCCTGCGGAATTCCGGCTACAGGTGCGATGTATTCGTAAATCCGACCTATTGCCTGATTGCTTTTTAACTTGTAATTCCCCAAATTGTTTCCCACTAAGGAAAATTTTACGTTGTATAAAACATCGGTAGGGTTGTTGGAATATTCAAAAACTTCCACCGCGCCCACCAGTACTTTTTTATACAAAACCTTATTTTCAGAATAACTGTCTTCGTAAGCGGAAGGCGCCGTCATTAAATCGGGATTGTCGCCGGCCTGTGCTAAAATTTGTGCCTGTTCTGGAGATAGGTTTTGTTGCAGGGGTTGGTTCTTGACATCGTTTTCGGAATAGATAAATCCGCCGATACTCCATTTTTCGCGCTCATGCGTTACGTCACCATAGGTTACAAATCGGGTATAACTTCGGTCGGAATATTGGTATTCGATATTAATTCGCATTTCAGAGGTAATCGGAAACAACGAGGTAAACCGAATTTCCCCCGCATTATAATCAATCACATAATCATTGTTTTCCCCGCGTTCGAGCAAAATTCCGTTGACAAACACCCGTTCGGATCCGGAAATCACCAATACATACAGTTCGCCGTTCGGGCCTTTCAGTTTGTAAGGACCCTGATTGCCTTCCTGACCGGTAAAAGTGCTTCGGGCATATTGACCGCGGACGATGGCACCGGCGGCAAAAACATCGGTTTTACTTTCGGGTTTGCCAAAGGTGAAATGCGTCGACAAGCCCTGTACTTTTTTGTTGAAATTCAGAAAGCGGGACTGGCGGTTTTCCAAAAACAAATCGCCGGCACGAATCGCCCATTTGTCGGAATACAATTCCACGAAAATCTGATCGAATTCGTCCAGTTTTTGCGAATAACCACCTTCCTGAAGCGGAATGTTGCTGTCCTGTAAAGAAGCCCTCAAACTCACTTTTTCGGAAATTTTTCCGGTAATCTGTAAATCCAAATTGGAATTTACCACCGTATTCTGATTGTTGCCCACGGTCACACCACGGGTAATGCTTCCCGAAGTGCTCAGTCCGTCAAAAGGTTTGAAAACAGAAATCGGTTCGCGGGAAATCTGATACAATTGCTGACCGGCTTCGTTGCTTACGACCCTACTTTTGTCGTAAATGCTGTATTTTTTGGTAAGATATTCGGGGAATTTGAGGTAACGTACGGTTAGCGTGTCTGCCGACTGAAAGTTGTTTTTAAACACCAATGTTCCTTTTTGAAAATCGACGTGGTAAAATGTTGTGTCGATTTCGTTGCCCGATTGGTCCAGAAGTTTAAAAAATTCCTTGTTGATGCTGACACTGTCAATCGAAACCGGATTTTCGGAAACCGTAATTTTTTTGGATTGATACGGCGTTTTCGTTTCCTGTGCTGTGGCGACAGAAAGACAAAAGAAAAAAAGGAGTAAACACGCCTGTTTCAACATAACTACTATAACTCGGAAATACCAAAAGTAGTGTAATTAATCGAGAAATTGTTTTCAGATTACAGTAACGAAAGCAGATAGCCCAAAAGCGAGCCGCCCAAAACCACCCAAACGCTGTTGATTTTTCGGAAGCCAAAAGTGACAATCAGACTCAAAACGGCAATGAAAACGGTTTTCCATTCGGTTACGGAATCTTTCCCCATCGTAAAACAGATTACGATGATTAAGGCCACGGAAGCCACATTCACCGCGTCTAAAAAAGCAGCAAAAAGTTTTGAACTCCGCATTTTTCGAACCAATGGATTCAGCATCGCCACAAAAACAAAGGAAGGTAAAAAGATACCAATAGTAGAAACCAAAGCGCCAATGCTGCCATTAATCTGGTATCCGATAAAAGTGACCGATGAAAAAACCGGTCCTGGTGTAAATTGTCCCACGGCAATGGCATCGATTAACGTCTGACGCGGTAAAATACCGGTTTGTACCAGTTCCGAATCGAGGAAAGCGAACAAAACGTAACCACTGCCGTATAAGATGCTTCCGATTTTCAAAAAGATGAGAAAGAGCTTAGTGTTGGTCACCGCCAAAAATCCCATCGGAGAAAGGCTTTTGATTTCGATTTTGGAATTTTGGAAATAGTGTATTGCTAAAGCCAACAATCCACATCCGAAAAGGACAATGACTTCGTTTGCACCAAAAAAGGAAGCAATCAAAGCAAGTATTCCGATGCCGATTAACAAGTTCGATTTCAGGGAAGATTTCGCCAACGGATATATTGCCGAAAGAATAATCGCAATAATCGCAGGTTTGATGCCGTAAATAAAAGGCTGAATTTCGGGTAAAGTACCGTAGGCTTTGTACAGCCAGGCAAAAAAAAGCGTGATAAAAACTGCTGGTAAAATGAAACATAATCCGGCAAGCAATAAACCTTTCCAGCCGCCTTTTTCTTTCCCGAGGTGAATGGCGAGTTCGGTGCTGTTCGGTCCGGGAATCAAATTGGTGGCACCTACTAAATCGAGGAAATGGCTATCAGTCATCCAGTTGCGTTTCCGAACGACTTCATCGCACATCATCGCGATGTGTGCTGCCGGTCCGCCGAAAGCAATCAGTCCGAGTTTGAGGAACAGTTTTCCGATTTCTTTCAGCGTACCCTGCTGCATATGGGTTTATTCTTTGGTTACAATTTGCATCGTTTCACGGCTCATTTGTTTCACCAAAACCGTTTTGTCTTTTTCCACCATTTTGATGGCTTTGTCGGTGAAATGGCGAATGGTGTACAAGGAAACGTTTTCGTTGTAGGCGATTTTGAATTTCTTCGCTAAGAGGTTTCGCAGTTCGTTGAAATTCCCGAATTTGTCTTCGATGCATACCGAAAAACTGATGGCCGAATTCTGAATCAGACTCACCTTGATTTTGTATTTGTGAAACAACGCGAAAATTTCACTGATGTTTTCTTCCATGATGAACGAAAAATCAATCGAAGAAAGCGAAAGCAACAATTGGTTTTTCTTTACGATGAAACAAGACGTTTGCGGCTCCAGATGCGCGCCTTTCGAAATACTCGTTCCAGGCAAAAGCGGATTGATAAACGATTTTACATACAACGGAATTTCTTTGCTTTGCAACGGTTGTAAGGTTTTCGGGTGAATGACCGAGGCACCGTAAAATGCCAATTCAATCGCTTCACGGTACGAAATCTGATTTAACAATGTTGTGTTTTCGAAATACCGCGGATCGGCATTTAAAACCCCGGGAACGTCTTTCCAGATCGTTACGCTTTCAGCATTCAAACAATAGGCAAAAATGGCCGCGGTGTAATCGGAACCTTCACGTCCTAATGTGGTGGTAAAATTGTTTTCATCGGCACCCAGAAAACCTTGAGTGATGTTTAAAACTTTCTTTTTTACGTTTTTGGAAATGGTTTTTTGTGTGGTTTCCCAATCGACAATCGCATCACGATAAGTGTTGTCGGTTTTGATGAGGTTGCGCACGTCCAGCCAGTTGTTTTTGAGTCCGACGTGGTTGAAATAATGACTCAGAATCGTAGTGGAAATAATCTCTCCGAAACTCACAATCTGGTCGTACACGAAATTGTAATTTGGAGATTTGTTGGAATGTAAGAAGTATTCCAAATCAGCGAAATGTTTGTTTACAGCTGTGAAAACATCATTTTTTTCGTCGTCAAACAAATCCAGCAAAATTTGGTTGTGGT
Source organism: uncultured Flavobacteriaceae bacterium (assembly GCA_963812405.1). Classification (GTDB taxonomy): domain Bacteria; phylum Bacteroidota; class Bacteroidia; order Flavobacteriales; family Flavobacteriaceae; genus Flavobacterium. The sequence goes on from CAWEUV010000002.1 coordinate 1,265,958, forward strand.
ACTTTTTCACCTCTTGAATCGAAGCATTCAGTTCATTAGACTTATCAAAGTAGTTTTTGATTACGACTTCCAAAGCGTTCGTGGTTTTTCCCATAGCCGAAACTACCAGTAAAACATCTTCGTAACCTACTTGCTGCAAAACGCTGTACACGTTTTTGATTCCGTCGGCATCTTTTACCGATGCTCCTCCAAATTTAAAAATTCTCATGTTGTTTACTATTCCTGTCCCGAAATCGGGATCCTCACAAAATTTATATTTTGCGATTCGTTGTTGCTGTCGTTAGTTGTTGTTTAAAAAAGTAATGATACCGTCTTCGGTCATTTGAACCACTCTCCAATCGTCTAATACTTTGGCACCGGATTTTTCGTAGAAATCGATGGCATTTTGATTCCAGTCCAACACGTTCCATTCGATGCGGCGTACGCCATCGGCTTTTCCTTGTTTCATGATTTCGGTGTACAATGCCAATCCCAGTCCGGTTCCGCGCATTTTTTCTTTTACAATTAAATCTTCCAGATGAATAGTTTTGCCTTTCCAAGTCGAATAACGGTAATAATATAAGGCCATGCCGACAATCTGGTTGTCTGTTTCTGCGATGAACGTATGAAATAGCGGATGTTCACCAAAACCATCGCGTTCCAAATCGGCCACGGTTACCACTACGGCATCCGGTTCTTTTTCAAAAATGGCCAGTTCCCGAATCAAATCGAGTACGGCTGGCATGTCTTCTATGGTTCCTTTTCTGATGATCATGCGTGTTATTTTTTCTTTTTCTTGGTTGTTTTCTTAGCGGTAGCCGGTTTCGCAGTTTGTTTTACATACGGTTTGTATAATCCGTCTTTTTCCGCTCTGGCTTTTGCTTCTGCAGCTCTTTCTTTAGAATCAGGGTGGGAACTCAACATTCTTTCGAAGAATGAGGCTTCTTTTCCTTCGCTTAATTTGGCCAAAATGTTAAAAGCAGATTCTACCGCATTCACATTGTAACCATGGCGTTTCATGAAATCATACGAATACATGTCTGCTTCTGATTCTTGTTTACGGCTGTGTTTGCTGTCGATCATGGCGTTTCCGATTTTACCCAACTGGCTGTCGGTTACCGCGGCTACTTTATCGGATTGAGAGGCAGCTGCATCAAGCAGTGCTTCTTTTTTGTAGGCTGCTTTAACGGCATCACGACTGTCGTGGTTGGCCACGTGTCCGATTTCATGCCCGATTACCGCTAACAATTCGTTGTCGTCCATGATGTCCATTAGTCCGGAATAAACGCGCACACTTCCATCAGCAGTAGCAAAAGCATTCACTTCTTTAAGTTTGTATACTTTAAAGTTTAAGGTCATACCGTTTTCGGCAGCGTGTTTTCCGAAAACTTTTTTCAATCGGATGGTGTACGGGTCTTTGTCATCGGCCACCGGATTTTCCTTGTCCATTTTTACGACCGCGTCTTTGGATAAGGCTGCAGCATCGGCATCACTGAACGTAAATCCTGTTACTCCTTTCTGAACAGCTCCCAAAGCTTTTTCACCAAGATTAATTTGTGCGTTGGATTCTGTGATTCCTAATGTTACGGAAGCAAGGGCTATAAGTAGAGTGCTTTTTTTCATTTGTAAAATTTTGTTATTTTTTATATGTTTATGTGCAAATCAGGTGCCAAAATAGTCGTTTTCACGTTTCGTTTTTGGTATACTGATTTCAGTTTTCTGAATTTTGATTCAAATATAAAATAACTTTACGGTAGATTTTTTTTGAAAACGATTTTCTTTACTAGATTTAGTGAAAATCAAAAATTATAAACAATATTTGCATACGGAAACGCAACACAACAATCATGAAAGAACGCAATAAAACGTTAGGTGAATACATCATCGAAAAACAGGAAGAATTTAAATATTCCTCCGGAGAATTATCCCGAATTATCAATGCCATTCGTTTGGCAGCGAAAGTTGTAAATTACAAAGTAAACAAAGCGGGTTTGGTGGATATTGTGGGTGCTGCAGGCGAACAGAATATTCAGGGTGAAGACCAGCAGAAACTGGATGTTTACGCGAATGAGGTTTTTATTCAGACGTTGATTAATCGTGAAATTGTTTGCGGAATCGCTTCGGAAGAAAACGATGATTTTATAACGGTTCACGGAAAAGCAGGGGATGACAACAATAAATATGTGGTATTGATGGATCCGCTGGACGGTTCTTCCAATATCGACGTAAATGTTTCGGTTGGAACAATTTTTTCGGTATACCGAAGAGTAACACCAGTGGGAACACCGGTAACACTGGAGGATTTTCTACAACCGGGCGACCAACAGGTAGCAGCCGGTTATGTGATTTATGGGACTTCCACCATGTTGGTGTACACAACTGGCCATGGTGTAAACGGATTTACGCTGAATCCGGCCATTGGAACTTTTTATTTGTCGCACCCGAACATGCAGTACAGTGCGGATGGTAAAATTTATTCGGTTAACGAAGGAAATTATATTCATTTTCCGCAGGGCGTGAAAGATTATATCAAATATTGCCAGATGGAAGAAGGCGACCGACCGTATACTTCGCGTTATATAGGTAGTTTGGTTTCCGATTTCCACCGTAACATGATTAAAGGCGGCGTGTATATTTATCCAACGAGCTCCAAAGCGCCCAACGGAAAATTGCGTTTGTTGTACGAATGCAATCCAATGGCGTTCATCGCAGAACAAGCCGGAGGTAAAGCGTCTGACGGATACGGAAGAATCATGGAAATCAAACCGACAGCATTGCACCAACGCGTGCCGTTCTTCTGCGGCAGCAAAAACATGGTGGCAAAAGCCGAAGAATTTATGGCAAAATATAAGTAGGTGCTAAGGTTCATAGTGACTAAGGTGCTAAGTTGAAAAAGGAAAAGGAGTAAAAATAGATAGTTTTACTCCTTTTTCTTTTATGTGATTTTCTATTGGTTTCTTGGTATAAAAACTCAGAGCCTTAGCGTCTTAGTACCTCAGACCCTTCGAAAAACTACTTATTCATATGCTGCATTTCATAAACAAACGTGTCCAAATCCACATGCAGGATTAAAAGTGATAAGGCTTTTTCCACAATCAGACTTACATTGCCTGGGGTGAATCCGAGCGCCAAAGCGAATTTTGTTAAAATCTCTTTTTGTCTTGGACCTAAAACATTGTCGGCATAGACCATTCGGGACAAATCATACAAACGTTCCAGTCGTTGAAGGTAAAGCGATGGTGCGTTGATGGGATATTTCATGGGGTTTTCTAGAATTTCTTCATATTCTTCCTGGGAAATCTCCAGTTTAACGGCAAGTTTATCGAGAAAGGTTCTCTCTTCAATGCTTAAATCACCATCGGCTATCGCCACTCTTACAATTGCCGAAAAATGCCCTTTGTTGCGACTTTTGAATTCGCTGTCGAATAAATCTGAAAATGACATAGTTGTATGTTTTAGTGAAACTCAAATTTACGAATTTTCTGTTGCTTTCAGATTAAATTGATAAGCTTTTCTTAACGGAAGAAAGCAATTATCAAAATAAATTGTAAGTTTGAATACCCAATCTTTAAACTGTTTAAAATGTCGGAATTTCTAACGTATTTCAATATTGGTCTGCATCATGTGTTGGACATTAATGCCTATGACCATGTGTTGTTTTTGATTGCTTTGGTTACGCCTTATGCCTTTAAGGACTGGAAAAGGGTATTTATATTGGTTTCTTTATTCACCATCGGTCATACATTGGCTTTGATTCTTTCGGTTTACGGAGTGGTGTATATCAAACCGGGTCTGGTCGAATTCCTGATACCCATTACGATTCTAATCACCGCATTTTTTCATCTGTTTACCGCAGGAAAGTCAGGAAAACAGGAGAGTATTACTTTTGTAGCCTTGGTTACGGTGTTCTTCGGGATTATACACGGATTAGGGTTTTCCAATTATTTCAAGACCATTTTACCGGGAAGTGCTTCGGATAAGTTAGTGCCGTTGCTGGAGTTTGCCGTTGGAATTGAAGTAGCGCAAATCATAATCGTATTAGCTGTTCTGATCCTTTCTTATATCGTACAAACATTTTTCAGGTTTTCAAAACGCGATTGGTCTTTGGTTATTTCGGCCTTTGTAATTGGGGTGGTGTTGCCTATGATTATTAACAGTGAGATTTGGAACCGATAATTTACACAATGAAAAAATATCAGATAATAGTATTTCTTTTGGTTTCCGTACTGGGATTCAGCCAGTCAAAGACGGAATGTTTTTGTCCGAAATCGGAGGTGACATCTTTTCAGAAAGCAGATACTGTTTTTTCGTTTTCAAATAACAGGCAAATCGCCCTTTGTGGTTATAAAGAAATTATCGATGATAAAAACTATTATTCCGAGTTCGTAATTTCGGAATGCGGAAGCGATAAAATCATTGAATTCTGGGGCGCGACTTCAGTATGTCTTACCCGATTTTCAAATGATAAATTAAATATCGAAACATTACTCCCATTGCCCTTGGGAAATGATTATGAATACAGGGATTTTGTTTGGTCTACGGAAACATTTTATTATTCCGGAAACAAACTGCAACGCAATTTCCAAATCAATAAAGGAATAAAAAAATACACTCAGAATCAGATTCAACAGGTTTTAAAAGCATTTGAAAAAGCAGATGCTAAATTGAATGATGATACAATGGTGTTGTGCAATAAATTGTTTGTTGCCGCCATTTCCAATAGTGAGAAAGCCAGAAAGTACTTTTTGGATTTTGAAGCCAAATTCGGAACTCTGGATGGTGCTTTCGCAGAAGAATACAAGGATCTGAAAGCGAAATTGGCGCTTTGGAATAAAGGATAAAGAACAAAGAAACACAATGTTTTAAAACGTCGTGTGTGTAAGATATGAAAGAAAAGAAAAAAGAGAAATACGATAAAGCTTATTTGAGAATCGCGAAAGAATGGGGACAATTGTCCTATTGCCAGCGTAAGAAAGTCGGCGCGATTATTGTGAAAGACAGAATGATTATTTCCGATGGTTACAACGGCACACCAACCGGTTTTGAAAACTGTTGTGAAGATCCTGAAGGATTGACAAAATGGTATGTGCTGCACGCAGAAGCCAATGCGATTTCAAAAGTGGCCCGTTCCACCCAATCGTGTGAAGGGGCGACCTTGTATATTACGTTGTCGCCTTGTAAGGAATGCAGCAAACTGATTCATCAGTCGGGTGTGAAACGCGTGGTGTATCATGAAGGTTATAAAGACGATTCTGGATTGGAATTCTTAAGAAAAGCAGGTGTTGAGGTTGATATTATTACCGAATTGGAATAAAAACGATGCGAATTAAAAAATTGTACTTACCGATTATTTTGGCGACGGCTTTGGCGGTGGGCGTGCTTATTGGCGGTTACCTGAATTTTTCAGGACCGGGAAGAAATTTTACGGCCAATGCAAACCGAAGCAAGCTCAACAAGCTCATGGAATTAATCGAAAGTGAGTATGTTGATGATGTAAATACCGATTCCATAGTCGATTTAACAGTAAACGGCATTCTGGAAAAACTGGATCCGCATTCGGTATACATTGCCAAGAATGAAATGGAGCAGGTAACGCAAAGCATGAAAGGTGATTTTGTGGGCATTGGCGTTAATTTTTACATGTACAACGATTCAGTGGCAATTATCAAGCCAATTGAAAACGGTCCGTCGGAAGCGGCAGGACTAAAAGCAGGCGATCGTATTTTATACGCGGGCGCTTCAAAACTTTTCGGAAGAAAACTGCCTTCGGACAGCTTGTTCTCCAAACTAAAAGGCGAGGAAGGTTCCAAAGTGAATTTGACCATTTACCGTAAATCGGAACATAAAAAATTCAAAGTCAATATTATCCGTGGCGTAGTACCCATCAAAAGCGTGGATATTGCCATTATGCTGAATAAAAAAACAGGTTACATCAAAATCAACCGTTTTGCCGAAACTACCTACAAGGAATTTCACAACGGTTTGTTGGAGTTGAAAAAACGGGGTGCTACCGAATTAATTGTCGATTTAAGAGACAACGGCGGCGGTTATATGGAAATGGCGGCGGATATTGCCGATGAATTCCTGAAAGACGACGAACTGATTGTTAAAACCAAAAACAAAAAAGGCAATATAGACAAAACATTGGCCACGGAAGAGGGGAATTTTGAAAATGGAAAACTATATCTTCTAATCAATGAAAATTCCGCTTCAGCAAGTGAAATTCTGGCGGGAGCCATTCAGGATAACGACAGGGGAACCATTGTCGGACGCCGTTCTTTCGGAAAAGGCCTGGTGCAGAAAGAAATGCCTTTGGGTGACGGTTCGGCGGTACGATTGACTGTGGCCCGCTATTATACGCCTTCGGGACGTTCCATTCAAAAGCCATACAATCACGGCACCGATGAATATTTCAGTGATTTCGAAAAGCGTTTTGTAAGCGGTGAACTTTTTGCGGCCGACAGTATTAAGGTGGCCGACAGTCTGAAATTCAAAACCAAAAAAGGAAGAATCGTTTACGGCGGCGGCGGCATTATTCCGGATATTTTTGTACCGATTGAAGGCAGTCATGGCGATGAAGCGCTCGGTATGCTGATGCAATCCGGACTGATGAGCTATTTTGTGTTTGAACAATTGGACAAAGACCGAAAAGCGTTTCAAGGGCTGACTTTTCCGCAAATGCTCGAAAAACTGAATGCGACGGATGCTTACTTCAATAATTTTAAAAGCTATATTGCTAAAAGCGGACTGATTTTTAATCTCGATGCCCAAAAACCAGTGGTAAAACGTTATGTCGCTGCGGAATTTGCACGACAATTGTTTGATGAGAACAAATATTTTCAGATTGTACTGAAAGAAGATGCGATGGTAAAAGCGGTTCTTGAAAGAAAGTAAAAAGGGGGTAAGTGAAAAGTAAAAAAGGATGAGTAAAAATTCTGCAGACTGCCACTGATTACTGCTCGCTATTTCCTGATGCTGTCGTGGCTGTGGGTTTCGATTCCGTTATTCCACAAAACCAAAATATCAGTTGCTACAGCAGCACCACTTCCCGCTGCAATGGAAAGCTGACTTCTGTGCCCAGCAAGGGTTCCGCAAACATAAATGCCTTCTGCTACTTTATGATCGTTGTTTTTAAGCTGAATGCGGTTTTTCTCAGCGATTGATTTTTTGTGCGGTTCGATATACTGCATCAATCCTTCGATGGCAAACAAATTGGAAGCGCCAATGGCAACCACGATGATTTTTGAAGCGTACGTGTTTTTATTCGTGGTAATGGTAAAATTTCCGGCTGTACCGGTTACGGAAATGACTTTCTCGTTTGCAAGCTGTTGAATATGAGGGTAGACATCGGTTAAATGCTGGGTGCTTTCGGTTAGGATCTCCGAGCCCAGTTTTCCGTTGGAAATGCCGTAAGCGTTGTGAAATATCGCATCCTGAAGCGAAGAAGCTTTTTGGTGCGTGATGATTCCGATTTTTTTATCAACAGCAAAAGCTTTTTTATGGGCAGACCCCAAAATTAAGGCACAGGAAACTCCCGAAACGCCACCGCCAATAATCAGTACGTCAAACATGGTTGTTTTTTGGAATTTACGATTTCTAAAGAATGAATCCTTCTTGGGATTTACAAAGATGCTTTCTGCAATCTGATTACTCCCGTCTGCGGACTAGTTGCCTCTGGTTTTTTCGTCAATCATTTTCGACATACGGAAAATAAGCAAAATGCAAACCGCACAAAGCGAGGCTGCAATTCCAATAAGTGCAATCAGACTGTTTCCTTCAAAAAGATTTTGAAAATCAAGCAACGTAATGTTGAAAATTATCAGACCCAGGGCTAGGGCAATCAAAACATAGGTAAAAACTTTCATCTTCATTAGATTTATCAAACAAGGTGTGAAATTAGTAAAATTCAGGTTAAACAAACAAACCTTTAACATTACCGGCAAATAATTTAACAGCAATTGCCAAAAGGATAACGCCAAACACTTTTCGAATCACGCCAAGGCCGTTTTTGCCAAGGGCTTTTTCAATTTTTGAAGACGATTTTAAAACGATATATACAATAATGATATTGATAAGAATCGCTACCACAATATTAATAGTTTGGTATTGGGCACGAAGCGATAGTAATGTAGTCATGGTTCCTGCTCCGGCAATTAAAGGAAAGGCTAACGGCACGATGGAAGCCGTGCTAGGCTCTTCGTCTTTGTATAGGGTAATGCCTAAAATCATTTCTAGGGCCAGAAAGAACAAAATGAAGGCTCCCGCAACGGCAAACGATTTTACATCAACCCCCATGAATTTCAAAATTTCTTCTCCCACAAAAAGAAAGGTAATCATGATGATTCCGGAAACAATCGAGGCTTTTTCCGATTGGATATGACCTACTTTGGCTCTTAAGTCCACGATAATCGGAATGGTGCCTACAATATCAATTACGGCAAAAAGGACCATTCCAATGGTTAAAATTTCTTTCCAGTCAAATCCCATAGTGTGTTGTTTTTTGAAGGTGCAAAAGTATTTCTTTATGAAGCTAAAATAACTAATAAATCGTTAATTTTTGTCATTTCGGGAATTATGGTTTTAAACTTTGTAACTTTGCGGCAAATAGAAGTTGTAATTATGTTTCAGTTAGGGAAAACCATCGTATCGGAAGAAATTTTAGAAAAAGAATTTGTCTGCAATTTGTCGGCCTGCAAAGGTGCGTGTTGTGTAGACGGCGATGCGGGTGCGCCTTTAACGGAAGAAGAAACTAAAATTTTAGCTGAAATTTATCCGAAAGTAAAACCTTTTTTACGTCCGGAAGGGATTGCCGCCATCGAAGCTCAGGGAACCTCAGTGGTAGGTGAAGACGGCGAATTTGAAACGACACTGATTGACGGTGCCGATTGTGCATATGTGATTTTTGATGGGCCAACGGCGCTTTGCGGTATCGAACAAGCTTATAATCAAGGCTTGGTCGACTGGAAAAAACCGGTTTCCTGTCATTTATATCCTGTGAGAGTCAAAGAATTTTCCGATTTTTCGGCAGTGAACTATCATAAATGGCACATTTGTGACGATGCCTGCTCACTGGGGAAAGAATTGGAAGTTCCGGTGTACAAATTTGTCAAAGAAGCACTGGTTCGAAAATTCGGTTCCGAATGGTATGCCGAATTGGAAAAAGTAGCCGAAGAATACAAAAAGTAGTTCGTATTATTTCACCCGTTCAAATGGCTTTCAGCCAATGATTTTACTGCCGTTCGCAACGAATGTTCAGAAAATTCCTCTTTTGTAATTTATTGGAAATCAGAATTTTGTAATGTGATTTTTCAACCGAAAGAAAATTCTCCATTGTTAAAAACTCGGCTTAATTGTGAATAAGTTTGACTTTCATTTTACAATTCAAATGACAATCTTTGTAAACCCCAATCTAGTTAAATAATCAATTTTTTAATCGTATAAAAGTCAAGATACTATGTCTGTAGTCGAGCCTATATTGCAAGAAAACAAAGATCGTTTTGTAATTTTTCCTATCAAACACAATGATATCTGGGAATGGTATAAAAAAATGGAGGCAAGTTTCTGGACCGCGGAAGAAATTGATCTGCACCAGGATTTATCAGATTGGAATACAAAACTGAACGATGACGAGAAATATTTCATCAAACATATATTAGCGTTTTTCGCTGCTTCGGACGGAATCGTTAATGAGAATCTAGCCGAAAATTTCGTAAATGAAGTGCAATATGCCGAAGCGAAATTTTTCTACGGATTCCAGATCATGATGGAAAATATTCACAGCGAAACCTATTCGTTGCTGATTGATACGTATGTGAAAAACGAAGAAGAGAAAAATCAATTGTTCCACGCCATTGAAGTGTTTCCGGCAATCAAAAAGAAAGCCGACTGGGCGCTAAAATGGATCGAATCGGATTCGTTTGCCGAAAGACTAATCGCGTTTGCAGCAGTGGAAGGGATTTTCTTCTCTGGGGCGTTCTGTTCGATTTACTGGTTGAAAAAACGCGGATTAATGCCGGGATTGACCTTCTCCAATGAGTTGATTTCCCGTGATGAAGGTGTACACTGTGATTTCGCCGTTCACCTGCACAACCACCATTTGGTAAATAAAGTGCCGAAAGCCAGAATCACCGATATTATTGTGGATGCTTTAAATATTGAAAGGGAATTTATTACCGAATCCCTTCCAGTAAGTTTAATCGGGATGAATGCTACTTTAATGACACAATACTTAGAGTTCGTAGCCGACCGATTATTAGTGGAATTAGGATGCGAAAGAGTGTACAATTCTGCAAACCCGTTTGATTTCATGGACATGATTTCGCTTCAAGGAAAAACAAATTTCTTCGAAAAACGAGTGTCAGAATACCAAAAAGCGGGTGTTTTGAACAATGACAGCGAATCACAGAAGATCAGTTTCGACGCCGATTTTTAAAAAGTGTCGACCGAAAGGGAAGATTAAAAAGAAAATTCAGGGCTTTGCCCATTATATATAAAACCTTCAAAACAATAACAAGATGAATGTAGTAAAAAGAGACGGAAGAAGAGAGCCGGTAATGTTCGACAAGATTACGGACCGAGTGAGAATTCTATGCTACGGATTAAACGATTTGGTTGATCCGGTAAAAGTAGCCATGCGCGTTATTGAAGGTTTGTATGACGGAGTTACCACTTCGGAATTAGATAATTTAGCGGCTGAAACAGCGGCTTCCATGACGATTGCGCATCCGGATTATGCACAATTGGCTGCGCGTATCGCCGTTTCCAACTTACATAAAAACACCAAGAAATCGTTCTCTGAAACGATGTCGGATATGTATCATTATGTGAATCCGAGAACCAATCAGGAATCGCCTTTGTTGTCGGATGAGGTGTATGAAGCGATCATGGCCAATGCTGAAATTTTAGATTCAACAATCATTTATAACCGTGATTTTAATTACGATTATTTCGGATTTAAAACCTTAGAGCGTTCGTATTTGTTGCGTATCAACGGGCAAATCGTAGAGCGTCCGCAACACATGTTAATGCGTGTTTCCGTTGGGATTCACCTAAACGATATTCCTGCTGCCATTGAAACGTATGAGTTAATGTCGAAGAAATTCTTCACACATGCAACACCAACGCTTTTCAACGCCGGAACACCAAAAGCACAAATGTCATCATGTTTCTTATTAACGATGCAGGATGACAGTATCGACGGAATTTACGACACTTTAAAACAAACGGCTAAAATCTCGCAATCGGCGGGAGGAATCGGTTTGTCTATTCATAATGTAAGAGCTACTGGTTCTTATATCCGCGGAACTAACGGAACATCCAACGGAATTGTACCGATGTTGCGTGTATTTAATGATACCGCTCGTTATGTAGACCAAGGAGGAGGAAAACGTAAAGGAAGTTTTGCGATTTACATCGAACCATGGCATGCCGATATTTTCGATTTCCTTGATTTGAAGAAAAACCACGGTAAAGAAGAAATGCGTGCGCGTGATTTGTTCTTTGCGATGTGGATGAACGACTTGTTCATGAAACGTGTGCAGGACGATGCACATTGGACATTAATGTGTCCGAACGAATGTCCGGGCTTATACGATGTTTACGGAGACGAGTTTGATGCGATGTACCACAAATACGAAGCAGCCGGAAAAGGTAGAAAAACCATCAAGGCACGTGAGCTTTGGGAGAAAATCCTGGAATCGCAAATTGAAACCGGAACGCCGTACATGTTGTACAAAGACGCGGCGAACCGTAAATCCAACCAGAAAAATTTAGGAACGATCCGTTCTTCGAATTTATGTACGGAGATTTTGGAATATACCTCTGCAGATGAAATCGCAGTGTGTAATTTGGCTTCGATTTCCCTTCCGATGTTTATTGAAAACGGACAATTTAACCATCAATTATTATTCGATGTAACCAAACGTGTTACCCGAAACTTAAATAAAGTAATCGACCGTAACTATTATCCGGTAAAAGAAGCGGAAAACTCGAATATGCGTCACCGTCCGGTAGGATTGGGTGTGCAAGGTTTGGCGGATGCGTTCATCTTATTACGATTGCCGTTTACGTCGGATGAAGCTAAAAAACTGAATCAGGAAATCTTCGAAACGATTTATTTCGCAGCCGTAACCGCTTCTATGGAAATGGCAAAAGAAGAAGGTCCGTACTCTACATTTAAAGGGTCTCCTATTTCGCAAGGGGAATTTCAATACAACCTTTGGGGCTTGAACGATGGCGATTTAAGCGGTCGTTGGGATTGGGCTTCACTTCGTAAAGAAGTGATGGAACACGGAGTGCGTAACTCGTTGTTAATGGCGCCGATGCCAACCGCTTCCACATCACAAATCCTTGGAAATAATGAAGCTTTTGAACCGTACACGTCTAATATTTATACTCGTCGTGTATTGTCTGGTGAGTTTATTGTGGTAAACAAACACTTATTGCAGGATTTAGTTGGTTTAGGTTTGTGGAATGAAAACCTGAAACAGGAAATCATGAGAGCCAACGGTTCGATTCAGGATATCAACGGAATTCCGCAGGACATCAAGGAATTGTACAAAACCGTTTGGGAAATGAGTATGAAAGACATCATTGACATGTCGCGTCAACGTGGGTATTTCATTGACCAGTCGCAATCATTGAACTTGTTCATGGAAGGTGCTACGTTCTCGAAATTAACGTCGATGCATTTCTACGCTTGGCAATCCGGATTGAAAACGGGAATGTACTATTTAAGAACAAAATCAGCCGTAGATGCCATCAAGTTTACGCTGAACAATGATAAAAAAGCAGAACCGATTGCAGTTGCAGCAGAAGTAGCTAATGAAACAGCACCAATGACCGAAGACGAGTTCAAGGCAATGTTGGAGCGTTCTAAAAATGCCGGACCTGAGGATTGCGAAATGTGCGGGTCTTAATCAGAAGAATATTGAATACAGAAAAAAGCCATCAATCGATGGCTTTTTTCTTATATTAGCAAAAAAAAACAATTCATGGAAAGCACACAATTCAGGGTTACCAACGACATGCTGGCGACACAAGGACAGCGTTTGGCCAATTATTTTATCGATTTATTGGTGCAATACGGACTCACATTCGGTTTAGGATTCGTTCTTGCTGCGCTTGCACTGTTTTTGGGTTTTGAAGGTTTTCTGAATTGGCTGACCACTATTGATAAATTTACAGAATATCTGCTTGGGGTTGTCGTATTGATTCTCTATTATTCTTTTTTTGAAATTTTGTTTGCAAGGTCAGTGGCCAAATACATAACCAAAACGGTTGTGGTTATGGCAGATGGATCGAAACCTTCCGCCGGAACAATTGTGAAACGAACGTTTTGTAGAATTATTCCCTTTAACCACTTTTCTTTTTTAGGGAATTCGGGCAGAGGTTGGCACGATTCCATATCCGAAACCTATGTGGTCAAGAAGGATTTGTTGGAACAAAAAATGCGAATTCATAATTCGTTTGACGAAATAGGGAAAGAACAGGAATAAAATAGCAAAAACAGCGGTCATGAATTGACGGCTGTTTTTATTTTTCGGCAAATCGGTTTGGTCTTCGTACCTTTGTACTTCTAAAATGAAAATCATGACAAAAGATAAGAAAAAAGGGGTGTATACCGGAATCATTGAAAAAGACGCGAACGGAAATTATTTCTGTGGCGAATATTTATTGGATTATCAGTATACAGAAGCCAACTTTAAAGTGGGTGATGAAATCAATATCAAATCGGTAATCGAAAACCCAAGCGATAAAAGTTACGATCAGTATCCGAAGAAATCCCGTAATTTCTTTTTATCCAACCAAAAAGAGTAACTTAAAAGTACTTTTCGTGAGCAATTTGTATTTCACCGACCGCAGCAATGTCAATTTGGAAGACGTGGTTTTTAACGAAGCCGTTTCTGAACAGATCAGTCAGTTCCTGAAAGAATACCAGTTCCGTGAAGTACTTGAAAAATATGAGCTTCCGGTGGTGAACAAAATGCTGCTGTACGGAAAAACCGGCTGTGGAAAAACCATGACTGCAAAGGCCATTGCCAAACAATTGGACAAGAAAATCATTATTGTCAATCTGGCGAATATTGTTTCTTCGAAATTGGGGGAAACTGCAAAAAACATCGAAGGACTGTTCAAGGAAGTCAATTACGAAAGTGCCGTTTTGTTCTTTGATGAATTCGATTCGTTGGGGCAAATCCGCGATTATGACAACAAAGATAACAGCGAAATGAAGCGTGTCGTGAATGCGATTTTGCAACTGATTGACCATTTTCCGAAGAAATCCATTTTAATCGCGGCAACCAATCAAATTCAAATGATTGACGAAGCTTTAGTGCGTCGCTTCGAACTCAAACTGGAATTCACTTCGCCTTCCAGAGATGTTTTGGATGCTTATTACGACAAATTGCTTTCGAAATATCCGACGCAATTTCAATCCATGCTGCGTATTTATGATGTTTCCTTCGCCGAAGCCAAAAACCAAGTATTCAAATCGGTTAAAAATAATATCATTCAGGCCGAAATTCACAAACAATCCGAGTAATGATACAACTCGTCAGAACCACTTCCGATAACCCTGATTTTAAATACCTCACACAATTGTTTGATGTTTATCTGATTGATATTGATGGTGATGAGAAGGATTTTTTTGCGCAGTACAATCAAATTTACCTTCAAAATGTAATTGTTTGTTATGAAGATAATGTTCCGGTAGGCTGTGGCGCGCTCAAAGAATACGATTCCAAAACCGGTGAAATCAAACGGATGTTCGTGCATCCGGAACACCGAAACAAAGGAATAGCCAACGCTGTTTTACAGGAGCTCGAAGCGTGGGCTAAAGAATTGCATTTTACTTCCTGTATGCTGGAAACCTCTTTTAAGTTGGAAAACGCCATTGCTTTGTATAAAAAATACGGTTACCAAGCCATTCCTAATTACGGGCAATACATCGGCGTGGCAAGCAGCGTTTGCATGCGAAAAAATATATAACAGATTTTAGTTTTCAATTTGTACATTCGTAATCTAAATTTTAGGTTATGATGCAATGGGAACAGCTTTTGTCGTTGCGACGTCAGGGCGATACAAGCAAGCGTTTACGAAAAGAACAAGACGACACCCGCCTGGGTTTTGAAGTCGACTACGACCGAATCATATTTTCTTCCGCTTTCAGAAGTTTGCAGGATAAAACACAGGTTATTCCGCTCTCCAAAACCGATTTCGTACATACACGATTAACGCACAGTCTTGAAGTTTCTGTAGTGGGACGTTCGCTGGGACGTTTGGTAGGGAAACAGTTGTTGGAAAAATATCCACATCTGAAAGAAGTTCACGGGTATCACATGAACGATTTCGGTGCGATTGTGGCCGCTGCTGCTTTGGCCCATGATATCGGGAATCCGCCGTTTGGACATTCGGGTGAAAAAGCCATTGGCGAATACTTTAAAACCGGAAACGGACAACAGTTTAAAGGCCAGCTAACCGATAAGGAATGGCAGGATTTAATCGATTTTGAAGGAAATGCCAACGGATTTTCAGTCGTAACCGGTTCGCGTCCGGGCGTGGAAGGCAGCTTGCGCTTAACCTATGCTACTTTGGGTGCTTTTATGAAATATCCGAAAGAAAGTCTGCCCAAAAAACCAACCTCCAATATTGCGGATAAAAAATACGGTTTCTTTCAACAGGACAAATCCTTTTTTAAAGAAGTGGCTTCTGAATTGGGACTGATTTCAAATAAATCCGGTGATGATGTCGGTTTTGAAAGACATCCGCTGGCCTATCTTGTAGAAGCAGCCGATGATATCTGTTATACCATTATCGATTTTGAAGACGGGATTAATCTCGGCTTGATTCAGGAAGAGTTTGCATTGGAATATTTGATAAAACTCGTAAAAAATAACATTGATTCCGACAAGTATAAATCCTTGGTAACCAAGGAAGACCGTATCAGTTATTTGCGTGCTTTGGCTATCGGAAGCTTGATTAACGATGCGGTAAAAGTCTTCATCGATAATGAAAAACTCATTCTGGAGGGAAAATTTCCGTTTGCTTTAACCGATAAAAGCGAATTTAAGGCACAGATGAATGATGTGATTAAAATCAGTATCAAAAATATTTACCAAAGCAAGGAAGTGATTGAAAAAGAAGTGATTGGTTATCAAGTGATTAACACGCTTTTGGACAAGTTTTCTTCGGCTTATAACAATAAGTTTGATGGAAAATCAAGTAATTACGACGAGTTGATTTTGAAATTGCTTCCGGAGAAATTTGTAACCGAAAAAATGAGTCTGTATGAGCGGCTGATGCACATTTGTCATTTCGTTTCCATGCTTACTGACGGAAAAGCTTTGCAACTGTTTAAAATCATTCAGGGAGAGAAAGCATAAAGTTGTGATTTTTTTTGATATTTCAATTAAAAGTTTAATTTTGTGAGACTTAACTAAAATCTTAACTGTAGATTTATGAAAAAACTAATACTATTGATGAGTATGGCTGTTTTTTTTGTGGATGGGTATTCTCAATCCCATTCGAAACAAAAGAGCAGTTCCAATAGCTCAGGTGTAAAAAAGGAAGTTAGTGTAACTGCTTCTAAAAAAATTGCTTCACACAAAGCAAAACCGGATCCAAAAGCGATTGCTTTGAGAAAACAACATGCTAAGTTTTTAGCCAATAGCCCTTATAAGAAGAATATGGCGCTTACTGGTAAAGAGCGTAAAGCAATGGGGATTCCTCCAAATAAATATTATGAAATGGAGTGGGAGTTAACCATGAATCCTGCTTTGGGAAGACCAACTCCTGAAAATTTAATTGAAATCAAAAAACAACTTGCGGAGGAAAGACGTTTAGCATTGGCTGCGGGAAGAACTCCTGGAGATGACAGTGGCAACAGTTGGGTGGAAAGAGGTCCGAACAACGTTGGGGGTAGAGTACGCGCTGTTATGTTTGACCCGAACGATGCTGCTCACAAAACGGTTTTTGCCGGAGGTGTAAGCGGCGGTTTGTGGAAAAACACCGATATTACCAATGCATCAACTTCGTGGACCAGAGTTAATATTCCGGATAATCTGGCGGTGTCATGTATTACTTATGACCCAAACAATACTAATATATTTTATCTTGGAACGGGAGAATCTTATGTTGGCGGAGATGTAAATGGTAATGGCGTTTGGAAATCTACTGATGGTGGGGCTAATTGGGCGAAAATTTTCGGTGGAATAACTGGAGCTACTACTTTTGAAGCGGCTGCCAATGTAACGATAAACAGCCCGGCAGGAATTGCAGGGAATTATGCTTGTTACCCTACAACGGCTTTCGGGCCGGTGATTTCTGCTCCGATTACTGCTAATATCGTATTGGTTGATGATGGTACAGGTGCTACGGCCTCTTTAGGTTGTAATGCTTTAACAAATGGAGCAGCTGTTAATGGTAAGATTGCCTTGATCAGAAGAGGTACTTGTCCGTTTGTTGATAAAGTGAATAATGCTCAGGCAGCAGGTGCTATTGGGGTAATTATGATGAATAATATTGACGGTACACCAATTCCGATGGGAGGTACTGATACAGGTATCACAATTCCTTCTGTGATGATTTCCAAAGCGGATGGAGATATTTTGGTTGCAGCTTTAGGTTCTGGTGCCGTTAATGGTACTTTAAATCCAAGTACAGGTGATTTTACCGGTAATTTAGTGCCTGGACAGCAACATATTAATGATATTAAAGTTAGAAATAACGCAGGAAATTCTGAGATTTATGTTGCAGCAGGGGATTCTTATTACGCTGCAGCCAACTCGCCAACATATCTTGGTGGAACCGGGTTTGGTTTGTTCAGATCAGTAAATGGCGGAACAAGTTGGGCGGAAGTGTTTCTTCCTCAAACTGCAGGCGGTCATAAAACATGTCCAAATGATATTGAAATCGGTGCCGACGGTAAAGTTTGGGTTTCAAGTACAAATAGTGTAGTTTTTGGTGATGGCGGAGGAAAAGTGTTCTCTTCTACAGACGGTGTAAACTATGCTACTAAATTTACGGTTACCGGTAACGGTGGTGGTGCTCGTGTTCAAATTGAAGCTTCTGCAACCAACGCCAATAAATTGTATGTTTTAAGTGAACTTGAACAGGCTACGCCTGCAACACCTACTATTGAAGTCGCTATTTTTAGAACTACAGATGGTTTTGCAACGACTCCAACAGCACTTCCTTTGCCTCCAGATACCGATACCAGATCGGCAACTTATGGTTTTACAGGCGCTCAGGCTTTTTATAACTTAATGATTGAATCGGATCCTGCCAATGACCAAATCGTTTATGTGGGTGGATTAAACATTCACAGATCTACAACAGGTGGAAACTCTTGGTCACAGATTACGGAATGGCAAACAGGGGTGCATTCGGATCAACATGCAATGGCATTCCGTCCTACAGCGACAAGCAGTGCCGTTTTTGGAAACGATGGGGGTGTTTTTTATGCAGGAGATTTAACAACCGCATCTACAGCTTCGGGTTTTGCAAGTAGAAATTCAGGGTTGAATATTACACAATTTTATAGTGTGGGTGTTGCTCCTACAGGCGCTACAGGTGGAAATTTAGTTAATGAATATTTTGCTGCAGGCGCTCAGGATAATGGGACACAGTACTTTGGTGGCGTAACTGCGGGTGTTAACCCAAGTGTACAATCTCAAGGAGGAGACGGTGCTTTTACCATGTTTGATCAAGGAGCAGATCAGTACTATATTTCTAACTATGTATACAACTGTAATATTACTTACAGAAAAATTGGAGGGATAACCAGAACTTTAGATAATGATTCTAATTCAGCTACCAACGGAGCATTTATTGCCCCAATGGTTTTGGATTCAAGTTTAGATCTTCTGTATGCAGATTACTCAGTTGCTGGTGCAACGCCTACTTATCAAATCAGAAGATACAGCAATATTAAAACAGGTACTGTTGCACGTACGAATTTAACAAACGCACTTTTAACATCGCCTCCAACGGCTTTAGCAGTTTCTCCTTATACAACAACTTCTACAACATTGTTAGTGGGAACTCGATTAGGTAAATTGTTGAGAGTAACTAACGCTAATGCGACACCAACATGGACCGATATTTCCGGACCTTCATTTGTGGGTAGTATTTCTGATGTGGAGTTTGGAGCGAATAACAATGAAATCTTCGTTACAATGCACAACTATAACGTAATCAGTATTTGGTACTCGAAAGATGCTGGAGTAACTTGGTCAAACAAAGAAGGAAACTTCCCTGATATGCCGGTTAAAGCAATCATGAGAAATCCTTTAAAAGTGGACGGATCAGGTTTTGCAACGGAGGTTATCATTGGTACAGAATTGGGTGTTTGGTATTCTAATAATTTCGATTCGGCTACACCAACTTGGAATCAGGCTTATAACGGAATGAGCAACGTTAAGGTGGTTGATTTGGATGTAAGAAACGATAATACAGTATTTGCTGCTACATACGGTAGAGGTATTTTCTCTGGATTATTCACTAACACAACGTTATCTTCCGATGAGTTTACTGCTTCAAAAGGAATCAGAATGTATCCAAACCCTACAAAAGGACAATTGAATATTGCAATTAATAACTACTCTGGTAAACTTAGTGTTTCGGTTTTTGACTTAAACGGAAGACAAGTTCACACAGAAGAGGTAAATGATTTTAATGCGCAAAGTGCAATTAACATGAGCAGTCTTCAAAAAGGAGTTTATGTGGTTAAAGTTAACGGTGATAACCTTAACTACAACCAAAAAGTGATTCTTGACTAAGTTTCATAAGCCAAAATAAAAAAGGGAACCTAATTTAGGTTCCCTTTTTTATTTTGTTAATATTGTTAAAAAGATATCTTTTGTGTAGAACAGGCTTTTTTTACCTCGGTGATTAATTCATTATGATCGGGGTTGTGATTGTCCCATATTTTCCATTTGCCTTCCCGCTCTTTCAGGAAATAACTTTGACGGTTGACTTTATTATAGGGCTTAGCCTCGATATCATTAGCGTTTTTCCATTCGAAATTCCAAGATTCGTTTACGGTTAGTACTATCAAATCTGCATCTACTGTTACCATATTGAAATCACTAATGGTAAAAGTAGGTTTGTTCTCGATATTGCTTATGGAGATGTTATAGCCGGAATATTTGGTCAGCGCCTTTTTGATTCTTTTCTTCAAAGGACTGTCGTCAAAAACATAGTTTGACAATTCTCCGCAATTTACTGCAGGGAGATTTTGAAGGCATTTGAAACTTTCCTGGCAATAATCGAAAATTAATTTTTCAAAAGCTTCGGTTTGTTTTTTACCTTCCTCCACTTCGGTTTCTTTTTCTTTTTCGTTCTGATGGGCAAGAAAGTTATTAAGTGAAGTATAGCCCAAAAATACGGCCAGTTTGTCTAACGTTTTCAAGAAACGAAGGTCCGGATTCACTTTGTCGGTATAGGTGTCGTTGAAAAAACGCTGCAGGGTCATGGCCGAAATGGAAGTTCCGTTACGATTCGACTTGGCGTCTTTCAGCACGTCCGACTTTGCTAAGGTGTCGGATATAATTTGTGAGAGTACGATGCATTGTGTTCTCTTCCAGTTTTGGGTATTACCAATAGCACTGTTAAGAACATCAGGATGAGATCTGATGCACTCTTTGAGTTGGTCAATAATAAGTTTCATTTGTTGTGTTGTTGTTGTGGTTCGGTCGTTATTTTATATCAATAATATTTCGATTTTAAATTAAAAATGTAAATGTAAGATTTTTTTTCTTTAAAAAGTATAGCTTAAACCAACTCCCAAAATTTGTTTCAATTGTATTTTTGGTCCTTTGGTTACTTGTGTACCATCAATGTTTTCTTTTGACTTAATATCGTCATCGTAAATTAAATTGGTGTTAATGCTGGCTCTTACGTGCGAATTAACCACCATGTCCAATTGCATCAGCCAGTTTACGTCAATATTACCGAAGTTGTTCAAATAATCGGTGTAAAAGGAAACCCTTGTATCCAGATTAATGTTTTTTAGAACTTCTTTTTTGTATTGTCCCGTTATTAAAATACCCAATTCTGTTCTGGTTTTAGAGCCGTGTTGGATAACGTTGCCAAGGGAATCATAAGTAGCCTTGTCGACCCCAAAAGCCCCTTGATCGGCCAGTTTTTGATCCAATACCAATGTGGTTTTGTCTGTTAACGGTGAAAAATACATAACCAGACTTTTGTCCGGGCTAATGTATTCCGAACCTACCCCAAGAAAAATATAAGCTGGTGCGAAAGGTTTGGAGATGGCAATATCTGTATTCGGATAGGCATAACCGTTGGTAAATTGCGTGCTGAAGTTAAACTTCGCCGAATAATACCAGTTGGAAATACTATCGGTTTTAAATCCTGCTGTCGAGTTCAATAGAAGCATGTCATCCGTTTTTCTGGATTCCCTGCCGTCTTGTTTGTTTAAGCCGTAGCGTGTAATTAATTCATTGTGCCAGATGAATCTTCTTTTGGCATACTTTCGGATGAATTGCCCTTTTACAATTCCTGAAATCGAATTTTCTCCACCGGCACTCCAATTCACAAAGGAAACCTGTGTTAAATCCAATCCCACTATGTTTTTACCCGTCCATCGTTTGATGGTGTCCGGTTGTGATGTTCGGATGATATTCTGTGCAAAACTTTGCTGAAAGGAAACAATACAAATTAATCCTAAAAAATAGGTTTTCAAGCAATTCATAATAATTAGTTAGGTTAAATTCGGTGCAAAAATGAACATTTTCAGCGACTTGTGAAAATGGTTTTCAAACTATTAACGTCTATGCCGCAAATTTGTTGTTGTTCGGATACGGTTCCCTGTTCGATAAAAGCATCGGGAATTCCGAGTTTTTTTACAGAAATGATATAGTTGTTTTCCGTGCAGAATGAGGCTATCTGGCTCCCGAATCCGCCCACTACCGTTCCGTCTTCGATGGTAATAATTTCTTTATGTTTCTCGCAAATGTCTTTCAGGGTTTCACCATCCAAAGGTTTTACAAACGGGAAATGGTAATACGAAAATAATTCGGAATTCTCAATCGTATTAAGTGCTTCCGTAACATTGTTGCCGATGAAACCTGTAGATAAAACTGCAACTTCAGTGCCTTTTCGAAGCAATTGAGCTTTCCCGATTTCCATTTTTTTAAAGGGTTGCTGCCAGTTTTGAAGGATGCCTCTGCCGCGCGGATAACGTATGGCAATAGGGTGTTCCAAACCAAGTTGGGCCGTATACATGATATTGCGTAATTCCAATTCGTCTTTTGGGGCACAAACTATTATTTCAGGGATACAATTCAGATACGCCAAATCATAAGCGCCGTGATGGGTTGCACCGTCTTCGCCCACCAATCCGGCACGGTCCAAACAGAAAATAACCGGTAAATGCTGCAAAGCCACATCGTGAATGAGCTGGTCATACGCACGTTGCATGAAGGTCGAGTAAATGTTACAAAACACAATCATTCCCTGTGTTGCCAACCCTGCTGCCAAAGTAACGGCGTGTTGTTCGGCAATGCCTACATCGATGGCTCTTTTCGGAAAAGTATCCATCATAAATTTCATCGACGATCCGGTTGGCATGGCAGGTGTTATACCGATGATTTTTTCATTTTCCTGTGCCAATTCCACTAAGGTGAGTCCGAAAACATCCTGAAATTTAGGTGGTAAGTTTTCTTCTGATTTGGGATGAATTTCTCCGGTAGCCGCATCAAATTTTCCGGGTGCATGGTATTTTACCTGATCTTCCTCGGCCAATTGCATGCCTTTGCCCTTGGTAGTGATGATGTGAAGGAATTTAGGTCCTTTTTTATGTTTTAATCGGTTTAATTCTTTTAAAAGGGCATCAAAATCATGTCCGTCTATGGGGCCGGAATATTCGAAGTTCAACGACTTCATCATGTTGTTGTCTTTCGGGTTTTTTCCCTCTTTTACCGAAGTGAGATAATCTTTCAACGCTCCAACACTCGGGTCGATTCCAATCGCATTATCGTTTAAGATTACCAAAAGGTTTGCATCCGTTACTCCGGCATGGTTCAGTCCTTCAAATGCCATTCCGGAAGCAATCGAAGCGTCTCCGATAACCGCAATATGCTGTTTTTCAGTTTCGCCTTTCAGGTTGGACGCTAAAGCCATTCCGAGTGCTGCTGAAATAGAAGTTGAGGAATGACCAACGCCAAACGTGTCATAAATGCTTTCACTGCGTTTCGGGAATCCGGAAATACCGTGCAATTGACGGTTGGTATGAAAACGATCTCTTCTTTCTGTCAGGATTTTATGCCCGTAGGCCTGATGTCCAACATCCCAAACCAATAAGTCTTCCGGGGTGTTGAATACATAATGCAAAGCGATGGTGAGTTCAATTACGCCCAAACTGGCACCCAAGTGACCTTCTTTTCGGGAAACGATATCGATGATGAATTCGCGAAGTTCTTTGGCCAAAACAGGAAGTTGTTCCGGAGCAAGTTTCCGTAAATCGGTTGGGTTTTGGATGTTTTGCAAGAGTTTCTCAGCCATAAGGCAAATGTACGATTTGAAATTGTATTTTTACAGCCGGAGAATCAAAGTTATTTCGCTGTTTTTAAGAAAAGCACCAGTCTTTTTACCACCCAAAAATCATGGAAAATATTTTTACCGACGCGTATTTTATGAAAAAGGCTTTGCAGGAAGCGGAAACGGCTTTTGAAAAAGGCGAAATTCCGGTAGGCGCCATCGTGGTAATTGATAATCGTGTGATTGCCCGTACCCATAATCTGACAGAATTGTTGAATGATGTAACGGCTCATGCCGAAATGCAGGCGATAACATCTTCTGCAAATTTCCTGGGTGGAAAATATCTTAAAGACTGTACGCTTTACGTTACGCTGGAGCCTTGCCAGATGTGTGCCGGAGCGTTGTATTGGTCGCAAATTACCAAAATCGTTTTTGGTGCGCGAGACGAACACCGCGGGTTCATGAAAATGGGAACACAGTTGCATCCGAAAACCGTTGTGGTTGGTGGGGTAATGGAAAATGAAGCTTCCGAACTCATGAAGCGTTTTTTCGCTAAAAAAAGAAAATAAAACGGTGTTTTCTGAGTGGTGAAACCTGTCTTTTTTACTCTGAATTTTCTTCTTAAAATTATTTCAAAAAATACCCTACTTTTACTACAATATAAAAACGCTTTCCCAGTTATTGCATTAATTGAGGAAAAGGTGTTTTTTGTTCAATTGCTTATCCGTAACCCATTAACTCTTACCACAATGAAAACGAAAGGTTTTGTTTACGTGTTTTTTTTGTTTTTTGTTTTTCAGGCGTGCAACCGTAAATCGGCCGCCGATTTCAATTCCGATTTTTCATTGTTTAAAGAGTACATCACCAATTTTTCGGGTGGAATCGTTTCGGCGCATTCCGACATACGTGTGGTTTTGGCCTTCGATAAAAAAGAATGGAAAGCCAATCAGGTGTTGGATTCGGATGTATTCGACATTTCGCCAAGTGTAGACGGAAAAGTCGTAGCGCTTTCCAATAATACGGTAGCCTTTATTCCCGAAGAACAATTGGAACAGAATACCGAATATCAGGTTACGCTGCATTTGAGTAAACTAATCAATACCAAAAAAGAGCTGGAAGAGTTCAACTTTACGGTAAAAACCATAAAGCAGGATTTCATTGTGGAAACGCAGGACATCCAATCCTATAGTGAACAATATCAATATCTGAACGGAACGTTGAAAACGGCGGATAAAATCGATTTCGAAACCGTAAAGAAACTCATCAGTGCCCAACAAAAAGGGAAGAATCTGAACATTAAATTCGTGCAGTCTCCGGCAATGGCAACCGAATTCAAATTTATCATCGACAGCGTTGAGCGTTTTTCAGAAGAAAGCAATCTGGAGATATCCTACGATGGTGACGATTTTGATATCGACCAAAAAGGAAAAATCGATTATCCGATTACGGCTAAAAATGATTTCAAAATTGTTGACGTCCAGCTTCCGGAAGGCAACAACCAGATGATGTTGGTTAATTTTTCCGAACCGTTAAAAAAAGGACAGGATTTTAGTGGTTTGGTGTCCATTCAGAATACGAATAACCTAAAATTTGCGACTCAGGGCAATCTGTTGAAAGTCTTTTTTAAAAATAATATTTCCGATGAGTCACCGGTGGCCACTGCTACAGCTGCTGTTGAGGAAGCGGTTAAAGCCGCTGTTGAGGAAGCTATCGATTCTGCGGCTGTGACGGTTGATACTGCTGCCGTTTATGAGGCGCCGATAGTGGAAGATGTAGTCGAAGAAGAATACGTTTCTTCGGAAACTACGGATGCTTCTGCGGCAACAGGTGCTTTGCTGGTGGAGTTTTTTGAAGGAATTGAAAGCGAGTACGGTCGCCAATTGGACAAGAGTTTTACAACAAAAGTTTCCTTCGATCAATT
This sequence comes from uncultured Flavobacteriaceae bacterium, assembly GCA_963812405.1. Lineage (GTDB taxonomy): Bacteria > Bacteroidota > Bacteroidia > Flavobacteriales > Flavobacteriaceae > Flavobacterium. Next base: position 1,291,357 of record CAWEUV010000002.1, read on the forward strand.
AAAACCGAATGTACGTTTTATCAAAAACGGAACCATTTTACCGAGCTCCAACAATCTGAAACTTAATTTTGAAGCGGTTAACCTGAAAGCTGTCGATGTAAAAGTTTTCAAAATTTATAAAAACAATATTCTTCAATTTCTGCAGGATAATGAACTCAACGGAACACAAAACCTAAAAAGGGTATCCCAGCCGATTGCCAAAACTACCTTGGATTTAAAAGAAAGCTCCTTGGTAAATTCCGCCATGTGGAATACGTTCGCACTGGATTTGTCTAAAATTATTACTCCGGAACCGGGCGCTATTTATCGGGTGGAATTTTCCTTCAAAAAAGCCTATTCACTATACCAATGTACAACATCTGATGCGGATGATGAAGAACAGTCAGAGGAAGAAGAAGTCGATGAAAACGATGTGAACTACAGCGGTAATTCGTATGATGATTATTATTATGAGGATTACGAATGGCGTGAAAGTCAGGATCCGTGTTCGAATTCGTATTTCTACAATGCTAAAATCGGAACCAACATTTTAGCTACTGATTTAGGGGTTATTGCCAAACGCGGGGAAAACAAATCGTATTTCTTTGCCGTAAATAATATTGTAACTACAGAACCGGTTTCGAATGCCAGAGTGGATTTGTACAGTTTCCAACAGCAAAAATTAGCTACCGAAGCTACGAGCAGTGAGGGAATTGCGACTTTTAAACTGGATAAGTTTGCTTATTTCGCGATAGTAACGCTCGGAAATCAATCCACTTATGTTAAGCTGGATGACGGGAATTCGTTGTCGGTAAGTAATTTCGATGTTGCCGGGGAAACATTGCAGAAAGGATTAAAAGGGTTTATCTACGGCGAACGCGGCGTGTGGCGTCCGGGCGATAATTTGTATTTGTCGTTCATTCTGAATGATGCAGCCAACAAATTGCCGAAATCCCATCCGATTAAATTCCGCTTGTCCGATCCTAACGGGAAAATAACCTATCAAACGGTACAGAAATCGAACGAGCTGAATCATTATGCCTTTACAGTGCCAACCAATGCTGATGCTCCAACAGGAAGTTGGGAAGCGATGGTAAGTGTTGGAGGTGCCAAATTCTATAAAAACATAAAAATTGAAACGATTAAACCCAATCGTCTGAAAATAAAGAACAGTTTTAGAAGTCCGATTCTTTCCTCTTCTTATCCTAATACGAGTAATCTGGAAGTGACTTGGCTTCACGGTGCGGTTGCCAAAGATCTCAAGGTGGAAATGCAGGCCAAATTTTCGCAACAGACCACTACTTTTAAAAATTACAGTAAATATGTTTTCGACGATTTGACACGTCAGTTTGAAACCGAAGAAATTACTGTTTTTTCCGGAAAAACCGCTGCTAACGGAAAGGCGTCGGTAACTATTCAGCCGAAGTTACAAGGTCAGGCACCCGGTATGCTGAAAGCGGCCTTTATCACAAAAGTATATGAAGAGGGTGGTGATTTCAGTACGGATGTGATGGCAACCACGTATTCGCCATACAAAACTTATGTAGGGATAAAATCACCCGAGCCAACCAAATACGGAATGCTGGAAACCCGGGTAACGAACCGATTCGACATTGTTACCGTAGATGAAAACGGAAGACCAAAACCGGTTAGAAATCTGGAAGTGAAAGTGTACAAAGTTGAATGGCGTTGGTGGTGGGATGCTTCGACTGATAATTTGTCGAATTATAACGCATCGGATGCTACCACTTCCTATAAAACATTCCGAATTAATACCGATAATAACGGAAAAGGCAGTATACAGTTTGCCTTAACCGATGAAGAATGGGGCCGTTACCTGATTAGGGCTTCCGATCCTGCAAGCGGTCATGCTACCTCACTAACCGTGAATATCGATTGGCCTTCTTGGTCCGGAAAAACCAGAAATACCGATGCTTCTACGGCGAATATGCTGGTATTCTCCACGGATAAAAAGAACTATGCGGTTCGTGAAATAGCTAAGATTTCGTTCCCATCGAGTGAAGGGGGTAGGGCTTTGATTTCGATAGAAAACGGATCAAGAGTACTGCAGTCGGTTTGGGCTTCAACCCAAAAGGGCGAAACGAAAGTTGAAATTCCGATTACCGCGGCCATGGCCCCTAACGTGTATTTCAATATTACGTTGTTGCAACCGCACGCTTCCACTAAAAATGATTCGCCGATCCGAATGTACGGAATCATGCCGATAGAAGTTATCGATAAAAATACCATTCTGGAACCCAAAATCGCCATGCCGGAAGTACTGCGACCGGAACAAGCGTTTAATGTGAAGGTGAGTGAGAAATCCGGAAAAGCGATGACGTATACCATTGCTGTCGTCGATGAAGGTTTGTTGGATTTAACCCGTTTTAAAACCCCAAATGCATGGGAAAGTTTCTACGTACGTGAAGCCTTGGGTGTTAAAACCTGGGATGTTTACGACGATGTTATTGGCGCGTACGGAGGAAAAGTCAACCAGATTTTCAGTATCGGAGGGGACCAGGATTTAGGTGGCGGAAAAGCGAAAAAAGCCAATCGTTTCAAACCGGTGGTGATTTATCTGGGACCTTTCAAATTAGAAGAAGGACAAACGAAAACCCATCAGTTGAAATTACCGAAATACATCGGTTCTGTGCGTACCATGGTTGTGGCAGGTGATGCGGAAACCAGCGCTTACGGAAGTGTGGAAAAAGCAACTCCGGTGCGCAGCCCGCTAATGGTGTTGGCTTCGTTACCGCGAAAAATTTCACCGTCGGAAAAAGTAACGGTTCCGATTACTGTTTTTGCGATGGAAAAAAACATTAAAAATGTAACGGTTCAGATTAAAACCAATCCGGGATTGAAAGTCATCGGAAGTGCAACACAGCGTTTAACGTTTGCACAACCGGATGAGAAAATGGCCTATTTTAATTTAGAAGTGGGTGGGGCTACCGGTATCGGAAAAGTGCAGGTTATTGCCACATCCGGGAAAGAAAAGTCAACTTATGATGTGGAAATCGACATGACCAATCCAAATCCGCTGACCAACACCTTTACCGATGTTGTTTTAGGGCCTAACAGCTCTAAATCGATATCCTGGAACACTTTCGGAGTGGCAGGAAGCAACAAGGCTAAGTTGGAAGTGTCGTCTATGCCGACTATCGATTTCAGCCGACGTTTGCAATACCTGATTGAGTATCCGCACGGTTGTGTGGAACAGACCACCTCGGCAGTTTTCCCACAATTGTTCCTGAACGATGTGGTTGATATTGATGCTGCCCGCAAGCAAAGCATTCAAAAAAATGTGACCGCCGGAATTACACGCTTGGGCGGTTTCCAATTGCCTAACGGCGGACTTTCTTATTGGCAAGGGAATGCAATAGCCGACGATTGGGGAACTTCCTATGCCGGACATTTCCTAATTGAAGCTGAAAAGAAAGGCTACGTATTGCCGATTAATTTTAAAACGAAGTGGATTTCCTATCAGCAAAAAGAAGCCAAACAATGGCGTTTCTCCGCACAATATGGTAATGATTTAGCGCAGGCGTACCGTCTTTATACTTTGGCATTGGCCGGTGCTCCGGATTTGTCTTCCATGAACCGTTTGCGCGAAACCGGAGGCATTTCCAACGAAAGTAAATTGCGTTTGGCAGCAGCATATGTGCTGGCGGGACAAAAAGCCGCCGGAATGTCATTGTTGCTGAAAAGTAAAATCGATGAAGACAGCAACAGATACCACTATTTCTATTACGGTTCAAGCGAAAGAAACCGAGCAATGACATTGGAAACCATGATTTTACTGGGGCAAAAACAAAAAGCTTTTGCAATGGCGAACAAATTGGCGAAACAAATGTCGGCCGACCAATGGATGAGTACGCAAACCACTGCTTATTGCTTGTATGCGATGTCAAAATTCGCACAGTTCAACGGTGGAAAAGGAATTGCGGTACAATTCAGTAATGGTGGAAAAAGTCAGATCGTTTCTACAAACAAATCATTGGCGGAAAGAAATCTGGTGGTAAAATCCGGTGTGAACGGCATTACGATTAAGAACAATAAAAACAATACAATTTATGTGCGCGTTCTGAATTCCGGAATATTGCCAATCGGTAAAGAACAGATACAGCAAAGCAACTTGTCGGCGAATGTGGTTTTCAAAAACCGTAAAGGTGCTGTTATCAACGTAAGCAAAATCAATCAGGGAACTGAATTTGTGGCTGTGGTTACGGTTCGAAACCAAACCAACGAGCGTGTCGAAAATGTAGCGCTTTCCCAGATTCTGCCTTCCGGATTCGAAATCGTGAACACGCGATTTACCGATTACGGTGACGCCACTGAAAATGTGGCCGATTATACCGATATCCGGGACGACCGAACCAATTTCTATTTTGCACTGAAAGCCAACGAAACCAAAACGTTCCGAATTCTGCTCAATGCATCTTATTTAGGAAGGTATTATTTGCCTGGATTACAATGCGAGGCGATGTACGATCACACGTTTTTGGCACGTACCAAAGGACAATGGGTGGAAGTAGTGAAATAATTTTTTTGAAGCGAATGTTTGGGAATTGTTGGTTATCCTTGTTCCTGCTGTCCGCTTCAATCTTTTTTGGTGGCTTAGTCGTTATGCTGAGCTTGTTGAAGTACTCTCGAAGCCACCAAAAAAGGATTTCCGCTCCCATCAGGGCTATTAGAGAAACCATTTGAATTTTTGTAAACTTTGAAAAATAAAATACAGGCGTTTTTTAACCGCATTATCAGTTGGATTAAGCTTCATAAGATAAAGTCGTCAATAGCTTTTGTGCTTTTGGCAGGATATTATTTTTCATTACCGAAAACTTTGTTTCAGGAGCCGTACGCCACGGTTATCGAAAGCAAGGAAGGCGAGTTGCTTGGTGCAAAAATTGCGCGGGATGGTCAGTGGCGGTTTCCGGCGCAGGATAGTGTGCCCGATAAATTCAAAAAATGCATCGTTTATTTCGAAGACCAGTACTTCTATAAACATCCCGGTTTTAATCCGATGGCGATGTTCAATGCGATTAAGCAAAACAACAAAGCCGGAAAGGTGGTTCGGGGCGGGAGTACGCTGACGCAACAGGTAATCCGCTTGTCCCGCAAAGGAAAAGGAAGAACCTATTTTGAAAAAATCATCGAAATTGTTTTGGCCACGCGTTTGGAATTTCGTCATTCGAAAGATAAAATCTTAGAGTTGTATGCCGCACATGCACCTTATGGAGGTAATGTTGTAGGTTTGGAAATGGCCTCCTGGCGGTATTTCGGTGTGCAATCGCATCAGTTATCCTGGGCGGAAAGTGCTACGTTGGCGGTTTTGCCTAATGCGCCGAGTTTGATTTTTCCCGGAAGGAATCAAGATCGCTTATTGAACAAGCGTAACCGACTTTTGTTAAAACTAAAACAGGAAGGCGTTATCGATCAGCAAACTTATGAATTGGCTATCGCAGAGCCTTTGCCTCAAAAACCATATGATTTGCCGCAGATTGCACCCCATTTGTTGCAGCGCGTAGCTAAAAATCAGGAAGGCAGCCGTGTCAAAACCACTGTTGAGATGGCGTTGCAGAACCGGGTGAATCAAATCGCGAAATATTATTACAGTCAGTACCGCCAAAATGAAGTCAATAATCTGGCCATTATGGTTATTGATGTTGCCAATCGTAATGTGATGAGTTATGTGGGTAATGCACCCACGGATGCCGACCATCAGAAAGATGTTGATATAATCGGGGCGCCTAGAAGTACCGGAAGTATTTTAAAACCTTTGTTGTATGCCGCCATGTTGGACGAAGGCGAATTGTTGCCTAACACTTTAGTGGCGGATATCCCGACGCAGATTTCCGGGTATACACCGCAAAATTTCAACTTAACGTTTGACGGAGCCGTACCGGCGCATCGGGCGTTATCCCGTTCGCTGAATATTCCTTCTGTCTTGATGTTGCAGGAATTTGGTGTGCATAAGTTTTATGAGGAATTGCAGCGTTTTAAATTAAAAGACATTTCCAAACAACCGGATCATTACGGGTTGTCGCTGATTCTTGGAGGTGCCGAAAGCAATTTGTGGGATTTGTGTCGCACCTATGCCGGTTTGTCTTCCACAATAAATTATTTCAATAAAAATCAAGGAAAATACCGATCCGGGGAATTTGCGGAACTGAACTATAAAAGCGATTTTACACCGGATTTTGGTTCGGAGAGCAATGATAAAACCATTTTAGGAGCCGGTTCTATTTGGTTGACCTACAATGCGATGGAGGAAGTAAACCGGCCGGAAGGAGACGAAGCCTGGAAATTTTACGACAGTTCGCTGAAAATCGCCTGGAAAACCGGTACCAGTTTCGGGAACCGTGATGCTTGGGCGATTGGAACCAATTCCCGTTATGTGGTGGGCGTATGGGTTGGAAATGCTTCCGGGGAAGGACGACCGACCTTAACAGGTGTAACCAGTGCGGCGCCAATTTTGTTTGATGTTTTTAATTTGTTGCCGCGTACCAAATGGTTTGCAACGCCTTTGGGTGATTTAACCACGGTGGAAGTATGTCGTTTAAGTGGGCATTTGGCTCAGGAAGATTGTCCGAAGCTAAAGCAACTGGTGGCTTTGAAAGGAAGAACAACAGCGGTTTGCCCGTATCATAAAACGGTGCATTTGGATAAAACAGGGCAATTTCGGGTGAATAGTAGTTGCGAAAGTGTGGACAATATCATTACCAAAAAATGGTTTGTCTTACCGCCGGTGATGGAATGGTATTATAAGAGTCAGCATATCGATTATCAGGTTTTGCCGCCGTTTCGGAAGGATTGTATGGCTTCGCAAACGGGTTCCATGGATTTTATTTACCCGAAGGCCAACAGTAAAATTTACCTGACCAAAAATTTCAACAGCGAAATACAACCTGTAATTTTAAAAGTGGCGCATTCGCAACGGGATACCGAGCTTTTCTGGTATGTGGATGAGGTGTACAAAGGTACTACGAAAACGTTTCATGAAATGCCGATTCAGGCGAATTCTGGAATCCATTATATTACGGTGGTGGATGAATTCGGAACCGAGATTCGAAGAAAAATTGAGATTGTCAGGGAGTAGGTTGCTTTCTGAAAACGAGAGCATTAGCCCCGATGGGAGCGGCATCCTTTTTTGGTGGAAAGTACTTCGACAAGCTCAGCATGACACGTGAGCCACCAAAAAAGATACAGCGGACAGCGGGAAACAGCTCCTAACAAAAAAAATTAAGGCATAAAAAAACCGCCTCGTTTCACAACGGGCGGTTTTGGTTTTTTATCGAAGTTCCTTTCCTTCTTTGTCGAAGAAATGGTATTCGAGGAACGTGTAAGCGTCACGCGGTATGATTTTTACCCATTTTTTATGTTCAAAAAACCATTTTGAACGTATTGATGGAAAACCTTTGGTAAGGTAGGCTGCCACAAAAGGGTGTGCGTTTAAAACAACCTTTTTATGGTCTTTGGTAATGCGTTCAAGATCAGCCACTATTTTATCAACAATCAAGATGGGAGCTTCGATTTCCCCGTTTTCGTTGTTGGGGTCTTCTTCTCTTGTTTTGATATTTACTTCGGGTCTGACTCTTTGTCTAGTAATTTGAATCAATCCAAATTTACTAGGGGGCAAGATCTTATGTTTCGCCTTGTCGTCACTCATTTCCTCTTTCAGAAAATCGTAGAGTGTTTTACGATTGTCCGGATTTTGCATGTCTATAAAATCGACTACAATAATGCCGCCCATGTCGCGAAGTCGGAGTTGTCGTGCAATTTCTGCCGCGGCAATCATGTTCACTTCCAGTGCGGTGTCTTCCTGATTGGTCGCTTTGTTGGATCGGTTACCGCTGTTAACATCGATAACGTGCAAAGCTTCGGTGTGTTCTATGATTAAGTAAGCTCCTTTGCTCATAGAAACCGTTTTTCCGAAAGACGTTTTTATTTGTCGTTCTATATTGTACTTTTCAAAAAGAGGTAAATCTCTCGACTGATAATGTTTAACGATAGAGGCTTTTGAGGGTGCTATTTCTTGCAAATAGTCCTTTGTTTGATAATACAAATCTTCATCATCGACATAAATTCCCGTGAAGGTGTCATTAAATACATCTCGTAAGATGGAAGAAGCCTTGTTGACTTCGCCCAAAATTCGCGACGGATGATGTGCGGTTGGGATGCGCTTGCAGGTTGCCGTCCATTTGTCGAGCAAGTTTTGCAAGTCTTTGTCCAGTTCGGCCACTTTTTTGCCTTCTGCTACTGTGCGAACAATAACACCAAATCCTTTTGGTTTGATAGACTGAACCAGTCGTTTTAATCGGTCTTTTTCTTCTTTGGATTCGATTTTTTGTGAAACCGAAACCCTGTCGGAGAAAGGAACTAAAACCACGTATCTTCCGGCCAGAGAAAGCTCAGAGCTTATTCTTGGTCCTTTGGTTGATATCGGTTCTTTAACTACCTGAACGAGAATAGACTGGTTGGCACTCAGCACGTCGCTGATGGCACCATCCTTGTTTATTTCCGGTTCAAAAGGAAAGTTTTTTAGGGAGAAATCTTTTAGTTTACCTGCGCTTACAAGTTTAATGAATTTGATCATTGAAGAGAGGTTCGGACCTAAATCGTGATAGTGCAAAAAAGCATCTTTCTCGAAACCTACGTTAACAAACGCGGCATTTAGTCCCGGAACCGGTTTTCTGATTTTGGCGATAAAAATATCACCTACCTGAAACCCGTTTTTTTCCTCGCCACCTTCTTCTTTGTGCAATTCAATTAGTTTTCCATCTTTTAATAAGGCAAAATCTACGGCATCTGAACTGGTTCGAATAATTAATTCTTTGTTCAAAATGTGTACATTTTTATCCATACAGTTAAGGCGAAAGTGAAAAGTGAAAAGTTGAAAGTGAAAAGTGAAAGTTCAATAACTTATTACTTATCCCTTATTACTTGTCCCTTGCGCTTTTTCCCGAATTGTACAGATGGATTAAACAATTTTTTACAGGTATTGTACCCGGTTGGATTACAGATGTCAGATTGCAGGAGTCAGATTACAGCGTTTATCTGATTTCTGAAAACTGCTGTCTGCGGTCTTAATCCAAATTTCAATGAACTTTTACTTAAAAAAGAAAAAAGTAGTTTTAAACTACTTTTTCTTCTTGTGACGGTTAGCTCTCGCTCTTTTTTTACGTTTGTGAGTAGCTACCTTATGTCTTTTTCTTTTTTTACCACTTGGCATAACTTGTAGTGTTTAGTGATTAATAAATTAGTTAATTTTTTGCTTCCGTATTTGTTTTCACGCCATCAACAAAAATTTTCGCCGGTTTGAAAGCTGGAATATTGTGAGCAGGGATTTTGATTGTAGTGTTTTTAGAGATGTTTCTTCCGGTTTTCTCAGCTCTAGTTTTGATAATGAAGCTTCCGAAACCTCTTAAATATACATTATCTCCAGTTTCTAAAGAGTTTTTTACTTCGTCCATAAAAGACTCAACTGTCGCCTGAACGTCTCCTTTTTCAAGACCCAATTTCTCAGAAATTTTCGCTACGATGTCTGCTTTCGTCATTTTCTTTCGTTTTATATTGATGTGTAATTTTTTGAGTGTGCAAATATAGGAATTAAAAAAACAATTTTTCAACCTTAATCGATTAAAATTTAATTACATAAAGTTTTATTTTTGTTATCCAATTATTTGTGATGAATTTTACTAACTTGTTAATTCAATGGTATTTACGTGAAAAACGGGATTTGCCCTGGCGAAAAACCACCCATCCGTACCCTATTTGGCTCTCCGAAATCATGCTCCAGCAAACTCGAGTGGCGCAGGGCTTGCCTTATTTTTTGCGATTTACCGAAGCCTTTCCGACCGTTTTTGATTTGGCTGCTGCCGATGAAGAACAAGTGTTGAAACTCTGGCAGGGTTTGGGGTATTATTCCCGCGCCCGAAACCTTCATGCTACGGCAAAACACATTGCTTTCGATTTGAACGGCAATTTTCCGGATAACTATAAAGGTTTGTTGGAACTTAAAGGGGTAGGGGAATATACAGCAGCTGCAATAGCTTCCATTGCCTATGGCGAAGCGGTTCCGGTGGTGGATGGTAATGTATATAGGGTGCTTTCCCGTTATTTTGATGTGGAAACCGACATATCCTCTCCAAAAGCGAAAAAAGAGTTTTTTGAATTGGCGGCTTCGTTGTTGCCAAACGACCGGGCTTCCGAATTCAATCAGGCGATGATGGAGTTCGGGGCGCTGCAATGTGTGCCGAAAAGTCCGGATTGTACTAACTGTGTTTTAAATGAAGGTTGTCTGGCGCTGCAAAACAATAAAGTCGGTCAGCTTCCGGTAAAGCTTAAAAAGACTAAAGTCGTCAATCGGTATTTTAATTACCTTATTATAAAGGATGCGATTGGGAATTCAGTAATTCAGAAACGTACGGCGAAAGGCATCTGGCATAATTTATACGAATTTCCATTGTTGGAGACGGCTCAGGAAAGTGATTTCGAAGAAACAGTGCGATTGATTGAAGATTTTTCGTTTGGATTTAAACCGATATATATTAAGCCGTTGCATCATAATCGAATTGTTCACAAACTTTCGCATCAGCATTTGAATATTCGTTTCTGGGAAGTGGAAACCGAAGAAACGATTGACGGGGCCTTGCCGATTGAGGATTTGAAAAAATATCCGTTTCCCATCGTAATCCACAATTTTATGGAGGAACATTGGGCGGATGTATAGAAATTACTATATTTGAGTACAATTAAATGATATAAGCCATGAACGGTACATTAAATAAAGTGATTTTAATCGGACATTTGGGTGACGATGTGAAAATGCACTATTTTGAAGGAGGAAATTGCATCGGACGATTTCCGTTAGCGACAAACGAAATTTACATCAACAAAACTACCGGCGAGAAAATTACCTCTACCGAATGGCACAACTTAGTAGTGCGCAACAAAGCGGCTGAAATCTGCGAAAAATACTTAACCAAAGGGGATAAGATTTATGTGGAAGGCCGTATCAAATCGCGCCAATGGCAAGCCGAAGACGGTACGACAAAATATACTACCGAAATTCAGGTGACTGAATTTACTTTTTTGACCACTAAAAAAGATACCGAGCAAAAGCAGGGTGGTTACACGCCGCAAACGAATGAACCACCGATTGCGCCTGCAGGTAGCGAGGATTTGCCGTTTTAATTTTTCGGGCTTCAAATAAACTTTCAAAAACTGCGTTTCACATTGTATCTTTACGCCAAATTCAGCGTAAGGTTTTGTATTATGATAAAAAGTAAAGCTATTGTTTTTTTATGGGGTGCTTTTGTTTCTTTGGCTTTGATAAGCTGTAAAGAAGAAGCAGTACCAAAACCCAAAAGCCATTTGCGATTGGACTATCCGGTTGCCAAATACAGCGAGTTTTCCAATACTTCGGGGAATTGTTCTTTTTCTTTTGATATCAACGAAAGTTCGAAAGTAAAAATGAAACAGGATTGTTCTATAGAAATCCAATATCCGAAAATGAAAGCGACGATTTACCTGAATTACAAGCCGGTGAATAATAATATCGAACAATTGTTGCGTGATGCGCAAAAGTTAACTTACGAACATGTGGTGAAGGCGGACGATATTGCCGAACAGCCTTTTGTGAATCCCCAACACAAAGCGTATGGGATGTTTTATCAGGTGGGCGGTAATGCGGCTACAAACGCACAGTTTTATGTAACCGACAGTACACGTCATTTCTTGGTAGGATCGGTCTATTTTTATGCGAAACCGAATTATGATTCCATATTACCTGCTGCGGCTTACATTAAGAACGACATGCGAAAGATTATGGAAACCGTGAAGTGGAAATAATAACGAAATAGAATAAATAAAAAAAGGAACTCAGCTGAGTTCCTTTTTTGTTATGCTTTCTTGAAGTTGGCTACTTTATAGGTTTTACCGTCGGCAACGCCTTCTACCAATTTGGTTAGCGATTCCTGATTGTTAACCGTTTTATCGAAAGCTACGGTAGCGGTTTTGGTTTCGAAATCCACTTTGGCTTCTTTAACGCCTTCCGTTTCGGCTAATTTTTTCTCGATGGTGGCGGCACAACCCATGGCGCACGTCATTCCTTCGATTTCAAAACTTGCTGTTTCAAGGTTTTCTGCGGCAATTTCTTTTTTAGGAGCTGCTGCTTCTGTGTTTGTAGTGTTTTCGGCTGTTTTTTCTTCTTTTTTACAACTGGTAAAACTAATGGCGGCAAGGGCAAGAACCAATGCTGTTTTTGAAAATGTCATACTATTTATGTTTTTGATTTTGAATCGGATAAATTATCGATGGCAAAATTACCCAAAAAAGTAACCGATTGTCATTTAAATAACAGAATTTTGACATTTCAAAAATGAAGTATGGAATCAAAACAGTTGAAATGGATTTTACTGGCAGCACTGGCCCTTATTTGGGGAAGTTCGTTTATTCTGATTAAACGTGGTCTTGTGGGACTGACCCCTTTTCAAGTGGGTTCGCTACGTATGTTATTTGCCTTTTCGTTTCTTATGCTTGTGGGGTTTAGAAGTCTTACACAGATTCCTTTGGGGAAATGGAAATACATTGCACTCACGGCTTTTACCGGAACTTTTGTACCGGCTTTTCTGTTTGCCATTGCGCAAAGTGAAATCGACAGCTCGATCAGTGCTATTCTGAATTCACTTACCCCGTTGAACGCTTTGATTTTAGGGGTTACTTTTTTCGGATTGGCATTTCAGCGCAGTCAGTTTATCGGTGTAATGATTGGATTGGCCGGGAGTTTGATTTTGATTTTAAGCGGTGCGGTACACAATCCGGATCAGAATTATTGGTACGCCTTTTTTGTGGTGGTGGCTACTTTCTGTTATGCGTTCAATGTGAATTTTATTAAAAAGTATCTTTCGGATGTGAATCCTTTGGCGATTACAACCGGTAATTTTGTGGTGATGGCGGTTCCTGCATTGGTTATACTGATTACAACCGGTTTTTTCAATCAGCTTCAGGAAGTGAAAGTACAGCATTCGGTACTGTTTGTCGGAATTTTGGGAGTTATCGGTACGGGAATCGCGAACATGCTGTATTTTAAACTCATTCAAATGACATCGCCTGTTTTCGCGGCTTCTTCAGCGTATTTGTTTCCGGTGGTGGCTATTTTTTGGGGATTGCTGGATGGCGAAGTACTTTCGTTTGTGCAGCTTATCGGTGCGATTGTAATTTTGATTGGCGTTTATCTGTCGGCTAAGAAATAAATTTTTTTAAAGTAAGTATCATAAAAAAAGGTTGTCCATTACAGACAACCTTTTTGTTTTTATAACTAACGGTATTCTTATTTGAAATCTTCGGCAACAACGCCTTCGTTGATTTTTACTTCTGTAGTCATTAATTTGATTTCAATCCCTACATTCATGTCTGTGGTGTGTGGGAATTTGATTCCTTTCACTTCTTTGTAATCGCTATAGTAAGTGGTTTGTGTCATTTTCTGACCCATTTGCTCCATTTCTTTCGCTTCAGCCACTTTTAAACCGGTTTTAACATCGTAATAATAGGTGGTTTTACCTTCTTTGATTACGTAAACATCGTTGCCGTTCATGGTTTCAATAGCTTCAAGTTTTGCGCTTGCATTGTTTGCTAAAGTTAATTCTTCAAATGGTACAGCGCTTGCTTTTTGTTCTTTCAGTTCTTCAGCTGTTAAGTCTTTTCTTTGTCCTTGTGCAACGCGGTATCCGGATTTGTCTCCAATTACCTGTTTCATCATCGACATTCCCATAGCTTTCATTTCAACCGCCATTTTGTTGTCGGCAGTCGTTTTAGTAGTCAATTCCACCGGTGTTCCTTGAACTGTTCCTGAAGAAACCGTTACAACCGATTTAACCGCTTTTACCGCTTTTTCACCACCGATAGCGTTGATGTAGTTGTTGAAAACGGTTTTAGCCGTTACGCCAGCAGGAATAGGAATGCTAACTTTTGGTTTTTCTGTCGGATTACCAAATTTATCGAAATACATAATTGGTAATTTTTGTTTCGCGCTCATTTTTTCAAGGTTTGGTAAAACCTCAGACGCTTTTCCAACAATAACCACACGTGTGTTTTCTGCTAAGAAATACTTGTTTGCTGCTGCTTTAATGTCTTCCGCAGTAACCGCATTGATATTTTTGATGTAGTTTTCGTAGAAATCAGCCGGTAAACCTTGTGTTTCCGTGTTTAAGGCATAACGGGCAATGGTAGCCGGTTTTTGGATTTGCATTACGAAGTTTCCGATGTATTTTGCTTTAGCGTTTTTAAGATCTTCCGCAGAAACCAATTCGGTTCTGATTCTTCTCAATTCGTTTAAAGTTTCAACTACGGCACTGTCGGTAACGGCATTTCTCACAGAAGCTCCGGAGCGGAATTTCTCTACATATTTTCCGGAACCTAAGGAAGAATACGCACCGTAAGTCCATCCGTGTTTTTCGCGTAAGTTTAAGAACAAACGACCTTCGCCACCACCACCAAGAATTTGGTTGGCTAAGATTCCCGCGAAATATTCTTTGTCGGTCATTTTTAAGTTTACCGTGTTAACCAAAGCGATTTCTGATTGCACCGCGTTGGGCATATCGATGAAGTTGATTTGCGAATACTGAACGTTTTTAGGATCGGTATAGGTTAATGCCGGAGCCACAGCTTTTTTCCATGGTCCGAATTGTTTCTCTACCATTTTCTGAACGTCTTTCAGTTTCACGTCACCCACAATTACTAAATAAGCGTTGCCTGGAACGAAATAAGTGTTGTAGTTTAAAATGACATCGTTTAAGGTTACATTTTTGATTGTAGCCTCGCTTAAATATTCTCCCGAAGGATGATTTTTACCGAAGGCCAAAACGTCTTCCACGCGACCTGCTACTGCAGTTACACTTTTTTCGTTTGATTTTAAACCTTCTAATAGTTTTTCTCTTTCCTTGTCTAATTCGGTCTGAGTGAATACAGGGTTTAAGGCACCATCAGCCATTAATTCCATGATTCTTCCCGCGTATTTCGACAATCCGCTTGCATAAGCACCGTTTGCATTGAAATTGATGTTAGCGCCCAAGAAATCCACTTCTTCGTTAAACGCGTCTTTGGAAATGTTCTTGGTTCCGTTGCCGATTAAGGCACTTGTTAAATCGGCTACCCCTTTTTTATCGCCTTCCGCATACGGGGCGTTGTCGATGGTAAGGTTGAAGGAAACTCTTGGTAATTTGTGATTTTCCACTACCAGTACTTTTAACCCGTTTTTCAATACGAAAGAACTTGGTTTTCCAACATTAATGGTTGGAGAAGGTCCTGGTTTTGGTTGTGTTCGGTCTTGTGCTTGCATGGTCATTGTTAAAAACAAACTCGCTGCTATATAAATGTATTTTTTCATAGTAATTCTCAACTTAGTTTTGTGCTTTGTCTTTTGCAGGAACATAATCTAAAAGCAAACGTTGGTTCGGGTTTAGGTATTTTTTTGCAACTTCTCTGATTTCTTCTCTGGTGATAGAACGGTAAATGTCAATTTCGGTATTGATTAAGTTCACATCGCCGTATAACAAATAGAAAGAAGCTAAGTTTTCAGCAATTCCTTCTACGCTTGCGTTACCGTTTACGTATTGGTTTTCGAATTTGTTCTGTAGTTTTTGGAAGTCTTTTTCAGAAATCAATTCCGTTTGTAATTTCACGATTTCTTCGTCTACTTCTTTTACTAAGCTTTCGGTAGTATTTTGTCCCATCGGTAAGCCATAAAGGATGTACATTCCGTAGTCTTCCTGGCTGTAGTTGAATGCTCCGATTTGCAATGCCATTTTCTTGTCGTCTACCATTTTCTTGTACAATCTTGAACTTTTACCATCGGATAAGATGGAAGAAATCATGTCTAAAACTCTGGCGTCACGCGTTTTCATAGACGGCGTTCTGTACGTTGCCACCATCATCGGAATCTGAATGTTCGGATCTTGGTAAGTAGCTTTGATGGTTTGCGTGATAGGAGCCTCTTCGAATTTTTGTTTTACTACCGGAGTTCCTTTTGGAATAGCGTTGAAATAATCACCTACCCATTGTTTTGCCTGAGCCGGATCAAAATCACCCGCTACAACCAAAACAGCATTGTTCGGGATGTAGAATTTTTTGTTGAACGCTTGGAATTCGGCTAAAGTAGCGGCATCTAAATGCTCCATCGAACCGATTGGTGCCCAACGGTAAGGGTGTACTTTGTACATGTTTTGTTTTACGGCTGCGATTAGGTTTCCGTAAGGTTGGTTGTCTACACGCAGTCTTTTTTCCTCTTTAACCACTTCGTTTTGAGTATCAACGCCAATTTGGTTGATTACTGGGTGCATTAAACGCTCGGATTCCATCCATAACGCCAATTGTAAATTGTTGGAAGGGAAAACTTCGTAATAGTACGTTCGGTCTTCGGAAGTGTTGGCGTTGTTGTTTCCGCCGTTCGCTGTTACGATTTTAAACCATTCGCCACGAGCGATATTTTTGGTTCCTTCGAATAAAAGGTGTTCGAAAAAGTGAGCAAATCCTGTTCTTTCCGGATTTTCGTCTTTAGATCCTACGTGATACATTACCGATGTAATTACCACCGGAGCCGATTTGTCCTGGTGTAAAATTACATGCAAGCCGTTGTCTAGTGTGTACTCTTCAAATGCTACTTTCTGAGCTGAAGCTATACCTCCAAGCATCAAAAGTGAACTCAAAGCCATTAAAGATTTTTTCATAAGAGTTAATAGTTATTTTTTATTACAATAATGAGTGTGCAATTTCGTGATTTTGTTACAATTATGGATTTTTTTTTCAGAGAGGGCTGATTTTTAGTTTTTTAAGGCTAAATTTTAATTAAAGAGTTGTAGGGAAAGGAAATAGTTGTATATTTGCAACCTTAAAAATTAATTAAACATTATTGTTATGTACGCAATCGTAGAGATAGCAGGGCAACAATTCAAAGTAAGCAAAGACTTAAAGGTTTATGTTCACCGTTTAGCAGTAGAAGAAGGTGCAAAAGTTTCTTTTGACAAAGTTCTTTTATTAGATGACAACGGAAATGTAACTTTAGGCGCCCCAGCTGTAGAAGGTGCTTCAGTAGAAGCCAAAGTGTTACAACACTTAAAAGGTGATAAAGTAATCATTTTCAAAAAGAAAAGAAGAAAAGGTTACAAAAAGAAAAACGGTCACAGACAATCTTTAACTCAAATTGTAATCGAAGGTATCGTTGCAGGAGGAGCTACAAAGAAAAAAACGACTAAAAAAGCGGAAGCTACAGAAGAATAATTAACATTAAAAACTAGTACGTCATGGCTCACAAGAAAGGTGTCGGTAGTTCCAAGAATGGTAGAGAATCAGAATCGAAACGTTTAGGTGTTAAGATTTTTGGTGGACAAGCTGCAATTGCTGGAAACATTATCGTAAGACAAAGAGGTTCTAAGCACAATCCAGGTGAAAACGTTTACATGGGTAAAGATCATACTTTACATGCAAAAGTTGATGGAGTAGTGAAATTCCAGAAAAAAGGTGACAACAAGTCATTTGTTTCTGTAGTTCCATTTGAAGCATAAGAATTACTCTTAACAATACAAAACCCCATTTCGAAAGAAGTGGGGTTTTTTGTTTAGCTTCGCTCAGGTCACCTTTAGTTCGGGTTTTGGAGCAAAAGGTTCGGGCTTTCTTGGTTTCCCTGTTCCCGCTTTCCGTTACAATATCTTTGGCAAAGTTGTAAACTTTTCCAAAGAGGATTTTCACTGCAATCGGGGCTAGTTGGGATTTGTCTTTTTTGTCTGGACCTTTTGAAAACAAAAAACCCTCGCATCACTGCAAGGGTTTTTTAGGTTATCTAAGTTCAACTGCCGACTAATTACTGCCGACTGTTCACTGATTAATATCTGTAATATTCCGGTTTAAACGGTCCTTGAACCTCTACGCCGATATAAGCCGCTTGTTCTGCGTTCAAAGTTTCTAATTCCACGCCTAATTTCGCTAAGTGTAAAGCTGCTACTTTTTCATCTAAATGTTTCGGTAACATGTATACTTCGTTTTTGTAAGCGGCTGAGTTGGTCCATAATTCGATTTGCGCCAACGTTTGGTTTGTGAACGAGTTCGACATTACAAACGACGGGTGACCGGTTGCACAACCTAAGTTTACCAAACGGCCTTCTGCCAAGATGATGATGTCTTTGCCGTTTAAGTTGTATTTGTCAACCTGTGGTTTGATTTCAATTTTAGAAGCACCGTGGTTTTTGTTCAACCAAGCCATATCAATTTCGTTGTCGAAGTGACCGATGTTACACACGATGGTTTTGTCTTTCATCGCTTCGAAATGTCTTCCAACCACGATATCTTTGTTTCCTGTAGTGGTGATTACGATGTCTGCATTACCAACAACAGTGTCTAATTTTTTCACTTCAAAACCGTCCATGGCAGCCTGTAAAGCACAGATTGGGTCGATTTCAGTAACGGTAACAATAGAACCGGCACCTCTGAAAGAAGCCGCAGTTCCTTTTCCAACGTCTCCGTATCCGCAAACTACCACTCTTTTACCAGCTAACATTACGTCAGTAGCTCTTCTGATAGCATCTACTGCCGATTCTTTACAACCGTATTTGTTATCGAATTTCGATTTGGTAACCGAGTCATTCACGTTGATGGCCGGCATGAACAATGTTCCGTTTTTCATTCTTTCGTACAAACGGTGAACACCTGTTGTAGTTTCTTCGGATAAACCTTTGATGCCAGGAATCAATTCCGGGTAACGGTCGAAAACCATGTTGGTTAAATCACCACCATCGTCCAAAATCATGTTCAACGGTTTTCTGTCTTCACCAAAGAATAACGTTTGCTCAATACACCAGTCAAACGACTCTTCATCAAGACCTTTCCAAGCGTATACTTGGATTCCTGCAGCAGCAATCGCAGCAGCAGCCTGATCCTGAGTAGAGAAAATGTTACAAGAAGACCAAGTCACTTCTGCTCCTAAAGCAATTAAAGTTTCAATTAAAACCGCTGTTTGGATGGTCATGTGCAAACATCCTGCAATACGGGCTCCTTTTAAAGGCTGGCTTGCACCATATTCTGTACGAAGCGCCATTAATCCTGGCATTTCCGCTTCTGCCAATTCAATTTCTTTTCTTCCCCAAGCAGCAAGATTGATGTCTTTTACTTTGTAGGCAACAAATGGGATTGTCGTTGTACTCATCTATTCTGTATATTTGTTTTTATTTTTTCACTAAATTCGGACTGCAAATTTACGCATTTCCTTTTTATTTCCTAAAGCATTTGACTTATTTTGTGATTTGTTTAAACTTCTAATCTTTTGAAAAACAGTAAACTACTCTATGCCGCTTTTTAAAATCATCGACATCCATCCGACCGCAAAGGTTTTTCTCTGGAAAATAACCGAGGATTTCAACGAACTTTTTCGCAATGTTTCGCTGAAAGACACCTCGTTAGCCCGTTTGGAAGGTATGAAATCAGAGAGTCATCAAAAAGGATTCATGGCGGTACGCATGCTGTTTCAGGAAGCCGGTTATACCGATTTTGATTTGTATTACGACGCCTTTGGGAAACCGCATTTAAAAGACGGGACGCACATTTCCATTTCGCATTCGTTTGATTTTTCGGCGATTGTTTTGAGTACTTGCAATATCGGAATCGATTTGGAATTGGTGAAAGACAAAGTATTGCGCATCGCGCCCCGTTTTATGGATGTTTCGCATCTGGAAAATTTGTCGGAAGCAGAACAAATGCGCAAAGCCACTGTGGTGTGGGGTATAAAAGAAGCGATTTTTAAACTGAAAAACGAAGTCGGGATCAGTTTTCCGGACCATATTTTCGAAAGTCCGTTTCAGTTGTCGGATAAAAAATGCAGTGCCGAACTACATTTTAATAATGTAATTCAGCACTACGATATTATTTTTGAAGAAATCGACGCCAATGCCAACGAGGAGTTAAAACAAATTTACACCTTGGTTTGTGCTGTCGAATCGTAAGGATTTTGTCTGCGGTTTTCGTAGATGGCCATCATGAAAACGGTTCCCATTTTTCGTGCCCGAAATTTTAAGGTTTCCACATTGTCGCCTTCAAACAATTCTTCCAACGTTTCAAACCATAAATTCAGCCATAAGCCAAAAACATCCGGGTTTACCGTATGATGGAATTTCTGATCGACTTCCACATGTACCTGAGGCGGATTCCCATAATATTTCCGCACTCCGAACAAATTGCTTTCCCAGAAATCCGTCAGTTTTTCCAAATGTGCATCCCAATCATGAATGGTTTCGTTGAAAAACGGGCCAATTTCTTCATTAATTCTGATTTTGTCATAAAAGGAATGAACCAGTTTTGACACATCATTCCTGTTCTGAAGGTCGGTCTTCATGCTAAAGAATCAGCGTGTTCAAAATAATCATCACAGCGCTTAAAACCACACTTGTAATGATTAAATTGAAAACCAATTTGGGTTTTTGCTGTGCTAAAATGGCACCGTTTACCAGACTGCAGGCCAATACTATAATTGCCAGTTGCGTCATTTGGAAAAAGGAAGTCCCGTTCTGTAAAATGTACATCGCTGCAGCGCCGCCTAAACAGCTTTGCCCGATGATGGACAATGTGGCAAATCCTAAATATCCTTTTTGAAAATCCTCAAGTGTTTTTTGATATAGTGACATAATTTCTGATTTTATATCACAAAGTTAGGGTGGAGGCAAGAGGTCGGTTTATGACTCAAATCATAAAGCAAAAAATTAACGAAAAACTTTTCTGTTGATGATTTTAATTTCGTTTTTCTTTTCTAAGGCTTTGATGGCACGGATGACGGTTTCAACGCGAAGTCCTGTTAAATCGGCCATTTGTTGTCGGGTCAAGTCGATGCGGTGTCCTTCTTTTTCTTTTTCGATTTTGAAGAAGCGAATGGAATAATCAATGAGTTTTAGTAATCGGTGTTCCGGTTCCTGAGAGGAAATTTCTGCGGCCATAACCGATTTGTAATGCAACCGTTGCGCCAGATTTTCGATAATCGCCATGGAAACCAAAGCGTTTTCGTTAATTAGTTTCAGGAATAAGGGTTTGGATAAGACAAACAATTCGCAATCCGAAACTGCCATTGCATTGGCCGGATACAGTCGGTTTAAAAATAAAGGCGGTTCTCCGAAACTTTGTTTAGGACTGAAAATTCCCTGAATGAATTCCCTGCCGTCATCATTAAAATTACACATCTTTACTTCGCCGCTAATGATCTGGAAATAATGGTTGGGCAATTCGCCTTCTCGGAAAATAATATCGCCTTTTGTATATTTTTTTCGGAGGGCTTGATGGGATTCTAATAATTCTTCGGTTATCATGAAGGATATGCTAAAGATTCTTTACAAAAATAACATTATAATTTTACGGATTTTAAAAATAAGCTACATTTACCAATTCATTAAGACAGAACAAAACAAATGCTATATAATGAGATTTTATCGGCCAAACAAAAAAGCCAAAAACTACTGGCCATTCTTCTCGATCCGGACAAAATCGGGTTGGAGGAAGTTGCTGTTTTGACGGATAAAATCAATGCCTCGCCGGCGACCCATATTTTTGTGGGCGGTAGCATTGTGGAAGCCGATATTATTGATGAACTAATTGTTCGCTTAAAACAGAAAACGACTTTACCCATCCTGTTGTTCCCCGGAAATCCTTCGCAGATTTCTAGTGAAGCGGATGCGATTTTATTCCTGACATTACTCTCGGGCAGAAATCCGGATTACCTTATTGAGCATCAGGTGAATGCGGTGCCGATTTTGAAAAAAACCAAGCTGGAAGTCATTTCTACAGGTTATATTCTGATAGAAAGCGGTACCCAAACTGCTGTGGAACGCGTGAGTAAAACCGATCCTTTGGATAGGGAAAATCCTGATTATGTAGTGCAAACGGCTCAGGCAGGAGAATTCATCGGGAATAAATTGATCTATCTCGAAGCCGGAAGCGGTGCTAAAAATGCGGTTCCGTTGGATATGATTCGTAAAGTGTCGGAAAACATTCAAATTCCACTGATTGTAGGTGGCGGTATCCGTTCGAAACAGGCAATTGACGCGGCGTATGATTCCGGAGCCGATTTGGTGGTAATCGGAACGGCTTTCGAAGACAATCCTGATTTTTTTAATCTGTAACGGTTATGATGGAGTTTTTTCTTGATGCGTATAAAGACGCTTCGGTCGCCCGGATTGTTTTGGAGTTTATTGTTTTTGTTTGCGGAATTGCCAGTGTGATTTTTGCGCGCAAAGAGAATATATTGGTCTACCCGACAGGGTTGATAGCAACGGTAATCACTACGTATTTGCTTTGGATTGCCGGTTATCTCGGAGATATGATCATCAACCTGTATTTTTCGGTGATGAGCGTTTACGGATGGTGGAATTGGGCCCGAAAAAGAAAGGATTCTGATGTTCTCCCGATTACACGCACGAATTTTAAAGAAAAAATAATAGGGATTGTATTGTTTTTTACCACAATTATTGTAGTTTTCACTATCTATAGATTCTTTGATTATGAAATAAAAAAAGAAAATTATGTAGATATTGTGGCTTCCGGAATTTTCTTTACAGGAATGTGGTATATGGCCAACAAAAAGATAGAAAATTGGACGCTTTGGATTATTGGTGATTTTATTGTAACACCAATTTATGCTTACAGGGGTTTGGGGATGTTGTCGTTACAGTATTTAATTTTTACGGTATTAGCCGTTTTGGCTTATTTGGAATGGAGAAGGATAGTACAACAAAAGAGTATTTAATGAAGAAATACGGTTTTACGGAAACGGATTTCGATTATATAGCGCATTACGGTATTACGGAGGAGAAAATCAACCGTGAACTGGAAATGTTTGAAAAAGGCATTGCTAAAATTTCTTTAGAAGCAGCCGCTACGATTGGCAGCGGGATTCTTACTTTTTCAAAAGAAGAAGTACAGCATTTTGTGGCTTATTTTGAAACGGAAAGAAGAAAATATTCGATAGAAAAATTTGTTCCTGCCTCAGGAGCGGCCAGCAGAATGTTTAAATTTCTGATTGAGTTCATCAATGAATTTCAATTGGGTGAGGAAACCATCAATGCCTATATCAACCGTCAGAAAGCTAACAAGCTTTCTGTTTTTTTGGTAGGGATTGAAAAATTTCCGTTTTATGAAATGGTTTTGGAAGAAATCCGATTGCAATATGCAAACTACGAAGATTTTTCCCAGGATGAAAAGTACTACTATTTTATCAATACCTTACTTTCTCTTGAAGGGTTTGATTTTGCTAATAAACCCAAAGGGGTGCTGCCATTTCATAAAAAAGAGAATACCATTACCACACCAATACATAAACATCTAAAAGAAGCTGTCAGCTATTCTGATGTAAAAGGAAAACCGCAAATTCATTTTACGGTTTCACAAGAGCACCTGGAAGATTTTAAAACGATAGTAAGCAGCATCGGATCAGATGTTGTGGTAAATTATTCTTTCCAAAAGGCGGCTACCGATACTTTGGCCGTCGATATGGATAACAAACCTTTTCGTTTGGAAGACGGGAATCTGTTTTTCCGTCCCGGCGGACATGGGGCTTTGATTGAAAATTTAAACCAGCTCGAATCAGATATTGTTTTTATTAAAAACATCGATAATGTGGCTTTCAATCATTTTGAGGATATTATTTTTCATAAAAAAGCATTGGGTGGTGTATTGTTGCAATTGCAGAAAGAGATTTTTAGCCATCTCGAAATGCTGGAGCATTCGTCCGATACTAATCTCGATGCCCTAATCGCTTTTGTCAGTGATAAACTGAATATTGTATTGCCCAAAGATTTTTCAAAATATTCAACGGATAACCAAAAAGCCGAATTGTTTCAACTGTTAAACCGACCAATTCGTGTTTGCGGCATGGTGAAAAATGAAGGCGAACCCGGTGGCGGACCATTTTGGGTGCACGAAGACAATGGAACGGTTTCCCTTCAAATTGTAGAATCGTCTCAAATCGATCTGAACAACGAAAACCAGAAGAGAATATTTTCTGAAGCGACCCATTTTAACCCGGTGGATTTGGTGTGCGGCCTGAAAAACTTTAAAGGCGAAAAGTTCAATTTGTCTGACTTTGTAAATCACAATGCGGGCTTCATCGTTCAGAAAACAAAAAACGGCAGGGATATCAAGGCTTATGAGCTTCCCGGACTCTGGAACGGTGCCATGGCCAATTGGATAACCATTTTCGCAGAAGTGTCGTTGGAAACGTTTAATCCTGTAAAAACAGTGAACGATTTGCTCAAACCGGCACACCAACACGAATAATTGTGAATAAGGAAAAACTTCTGTCGGAATTGCAGTTTAAGGCGGTACGCAGCAGCGGAGCCGGAGGTCAGAATGTCAATAAAGTTTCCTCGAAAGTGGTGTTGTCTTTCGACTTGAAGATTTCCACTGCTTTTTCTGAAGAGGAAAAGGAACTGCTTTTGTCGAAACTCGAAAACAAACTTACCAAAGAACAGGTTTTGATTTTAAGTTGTGATGAAGACCGGAGCCAGCTTCGTAACAAAGAAATTGTAATCAAACGTTTTCTACTGATTGTTGAAGGCGCTCTTAAAGTGGAAAAACCCCGAAAAGCAACCAAGATTCCGCGTTCGGTAATTGAAAAGCGACTGAAGGAAAAAAGGAATCAGTCGGATATAAAGCAATCCCGTCAAAAGCCTAAATTCTAATTATTTGAAAATCCGTTTGGATAATTGGTTTCTATAGGTCTATCTTTGCACCGTCTCAAAGGGGTGCTCCAAATAACGAGCTGAGATTATACCCAATGAACCTGGGCGGGTAATGCTGCCAAGGGAAAAATGACACTAACGGAATATTTTTATCGTTCGTGTCATGGAAATATCATTTATTAATTTTTTAAGAGAATAATTGCCCCTTTTATTTGTAATTGTTTTTACGAATGAAAACTTTATTCAAAATGCTTATTGCAGGAGCCATGCTGCAAACTTCTTTTGGCTTTTCTCAGGAAACAACCCAGCAGGACACGGTTAAAGTCAAACTGTTAGACGATGTTTTGGTTTCGGCGGTTCGTGCGAATGCCAAACAACCGGTAAGTTTTACCAATGTGAGTAAAGAGGAACTCGCTGCCCGAAATCTGGGTCAGGATATTCCGGTGTTGCTGAATTATTTACCGTCGGTAGTGACCACAACTGATGCTGGAAATGGAGTGGGATATACGGGAATCCGTGTGCGCGGTAGTGATGCGACGCGTGTAAACATCACCATTAACGGTATTGCCTACAACGATTCAGAGTCGCACGGGACCTATTGGGTGAACATGCCGGATTTTGTGTCGTCGGTAGAGAATCTTCAGTTGCAGCGTGGTGTAGGAACTTCTACCAATGGCGCAGGAGCTTTCGGTGCAAGTCTGAACATGTTAACCGATTCGTATTCCGAAAAAAGTAACGGAGAGGTTTCTAATTCCTTTGGAAGTTTCAATACCCACAAACATACCGTGAAATTCAGCACCGGTTTGATGAATAACAGATTCGAATTGGCCGGACGCTTGTCTAAAATTAATTCGGACGGATACGTTGACCGCGCTGCTTCCGATTTAAAATCCTATTTTCTTCAGGGGACTTATGTAGGGAAAACCACTTTAATCAAAGCGTTGGTTTTTGGTGGTAAGGAAAAAACCTATCAGTCCTGGAACGGCATCGATTCTTATACTCTGGAGCACAATCGTACTTTCAACTCTTCGGGCATGTTTACGGATGAATTCGGAAATACCCGTTTTTACGATAATGAAACCGATAATTACCAACAAGATCACGCGCAATTGCATTGGAACGAGCAAATCAATTCCAACTGGAATACGAATGTGGCCGTACATTACACCAAGGGTAAAGGATATTATGAGAATTATAAAGAAGATGCCGATTTTTCCGATTACGGATTGCAACCGGTTGTCGGACAAACGTCGACCGATCTGATTCGTCAGAAATGGCTTGATAATGATTTTTACGGTGCAACATTCTCTGGAAATTACAAGAATACGTTTTTGGATGTAATCATGGGCGGTGCCTGGAACAAATACGATGGGTTGCATTTTGGTAAAGTAATTTGGGCGCGCTATGCTTCCACGAGTGAATTGGGCGATACGTATTACAACGACCGCGGGATTAAAACCGACTGGAACGTATTCTCTAAAGTGAATTATAAAATGACCAATCACATCAGCTTGTATGGAGATTTGCAGTTCCGACGCGTAAACTATAAAGCCAATGCTCCTGAAACCGGTTTGATTGATGATACGTTTAATTTCTTCAATCCTAAAGCGGGGATTACATTTACGATCAACGATAAAAACAATATTTATGTTTCTTATGCGAGAGCCAACCGCGAACCGAATAGAACTGATTATGAAAACGGCAGTCCGAAACCGGAAAGTCTGAATGATTTCGAATTGGGTTGGCGCTACAGTACGCCAAAGACTAAATTGAATGTCAATATTTATGAAATGATTTACCGAAATCAATTGGTTTTAACCGGACAGTTGGATGATGTGGGTTCACCGATAAGAGCGAACAGCGGGGACAGCTATCGATTGGGGTTAGAGGTAGATGCTGCTGTAACGGTATTGGAAAAACTGATCATCCGTCCGAATGCTACACTGAGTGTGAATAAAAACAAGGATTTTGTATTTCAGAGAGACGGACAATTGCAACATTTGGGAGATACGAACATCGCCTATTCTCCGAGTCTTATTTTCGGGAATGCTTTTGTTTTTGCTCCGGTAAAAACGCTTCAGTTGTCGTTCTTGACAAAAGTGGTCGGAAAACAGTATATGGGAAATATCGATTCTGAGGTGTCGGTACTTAAAAAATACTGGGTAAATGATTTTTCGGTAAACTGGGAAATCAAACCGAAATCCGTTTTTAAATCCATCATTATAAACGGATTGGTAAATAATGTTCTTAACTACAAATACGTTTCCAATGGTTATTTTTATACGTACGATGACGATTGGACGACACCGGGAAGTGTGACTACGATTGAAGGAACAGGGTATTATCCGCAAGCTGGCAGAAATGTTATGCTCGGAGCAACCCTTAAATTTTAAATGTTTAGTTAATTAAAATAGGTTGATTAAATCCTGACGAGTCTTTTCTTGTCAGGATTTTTTAGTTGTAAATGTTTAAGATTCCTGAGTTGAAGGAAACGCGGTATTGTTTCATCGGATATTGCACTCCCGATGCCAGGCCGGTAAACAGACTGTACTCTTTGTCGTCGCAAGGGCAAACCGCATTAATTCCGTTTATGGTCATGGTGGAACAGTCGCTTAACGATTGGTTGGGACAGGCGGCATCAAAGGCAGTATACAATCCTTCTCCTGTTTTCATCGCGATGATTCCTCTGATTCCTGCTCCTGCAATGTTGATGTAAACCGGATTGGAAACATAGTTTAAATCATCGTATGCCGGCAGACTGGTGTTGATCTGCAGATTAACCGGGTAATTGGGCAGAAAGGGGTTTCCGTTATTCGTGTTTTCATCTTTATTGCAGCTGATCAATAACAGGGTGGACAGTATAAGAAATAAGTAACGTTTCATTTGTTAAATAAATTAGGAAAAGAATTGATAAACAAATTTAAATTAATTAACTTTGACAAATGCAGTAATGCATGGATAAAATTTGAAATAAAATAAAAACAATATCTTTGTAGAAAGAAATCCCGTCGCGATGGGATTTTTTCTATTTATATAAACGATGAAGTTATGAGTACAGTATCTTATTACACCGCAGAAGGATTAAAGAAATTAAGAGATGAATTGGATCATCTGAAAAGTATAGAAAGGCCAAAAGCTTCCCAAGCCATTGCTGAAGCAAGAGATAAAGGCGATTTGTCTGAGAACGCAGAATACGATGCTGCAAAAGAAGCGCAGGGATTATTAGAGATGAAAATTTCCAAAATGGAAGAAGTGGTGGCCAATGCCCGATTAATCGACGAATCACAATTGGACGTTTCCAAAGTATTGGTTTTGTCTACCGTTAAGATTAAAAACCAAACCAATGGTATGGAGATGAAATATACTTTGGTTGCCGAAAGTGAAGCCGATTTGAAAACCGGTAAAATCTCGGTAACGTCTCCAATTGGTAGAGGATTGTTAGGAAAATCTGTTGGAGAAGTGGCTGAAATCAATGTGCCGAATGGTGTGTTGAAATTCGAAATTTTAGAAATTTCCCGCGACTAATCAAATACCGGAACTTTAGGTTCTAATTTCTGATTTTGAAATACCGACAGTTTTCTAAATTCTAACTTCTGATTTCTAAATTTTAATAAACATGGCTTCTATTTTTACTAAAATCATCAACGGCGAAATTCCTTGCTATAAAGTGGCGGAAGACGATCATTTCATTGCTTTTCTGGATGTGAATCCGAATGCAAAAGGGCATACGCTTTGCGTTCCGAAACAGGAAATCAATAAGATTTTCGATATGGAAGAGGAGCATTATTTAGGTTTGATGGCGTTTTCCCGTAAAGTGGCTAAAGCTTTGGAAAAAACCGTTGCTTGTAAACGTATTGGCGTGGCGGTAGTAGGTTTGGAAGTGCCGCATGTACACGTGCATCTGATTCCGCTTCAGGATATGGACGACATGCGTTTTGAAAGAAAGACGAGTTTGACTCAGGGAGAATTTGAGGATTTGGCGAAAGCGATTCATCAGAATTTATAATACAACATACAATTACTGCATAACCGCAGATTTACAGATAAAAGGATAGAATCTGTGAATCTGCGTTTTTTTATGAATCTGCCTTACAAGCGCTCCGTTTATTGCACTCCAAACTAGAATGGAACTGGTTATTTTTTGTTTGAAAAATCCTGATTTGAAAAGGGTGGATTTTTGGGAATCACTATAACATTGTATTCATGATTGGTGGATTGATGACAACTGTTGCAAGAGTTGGTGAGATTTGCGTAATTTTTTCGAAACAGTTTTTCATCCTTTTTTAAGACAGCATCGCTTAAACTGTCCATTGCCGGATTGATCATTCCAATCGATTTCGTTTCGGTTCTTTCGGAGCAATATTTTTGAATTCCTTCTAAATTTTCTTTTATTTCCTTTATTTCAAAATCAGCTAACGCCCAATTTTGATTTTCCCCTGCAAACCAAAGTTTTGCGTGATGCATTTGTATGTTGTTCATGAATTCTCCAAATCCGGGTTTGTATGTTTCAGAAATTTTGCTTTCCAGACTGTCGATTTTAGTTTGTAAAATTTTAGTTTGATCTGCTTGTTGATTGCAGGAAATTAAGGTGAAGGTTAATGTGAGTAAAGAAAAACACTTTTTCATTTTTGAGATTGATTTAGTATTCCTATTGCTGTCAAGTAAGTTTGTTTTTGCAGTACTAAAATTTTAAGCCGTTTCTTTCTTAAAAGTAATCTGCATCGTCGTTCCTTTCCCGATTTCGGAATGGGCCACTTTAATCCGTCCGTTATGGTATTCTTCCACGATTCTTTTGGTTAGCGAAAGTCCAAGTCCCCAACCGCGTCTTTTGGTGGTAAATCCGGGTTCAAAAACGCTTTGGAACTGAGCTTTCGGAATCCCGCTGCCGGTATCGCTGACCTTAATCTTAACAAAGCGCTCCGTTTCTTCTATAACCACTGCCAGTTTTCCTTTTCCTTTCATGGCATCAATGGCATTTTTAACCAGATTTTCAATGGTCCAGCTGTGCAACACCGGATTCATTTTAATCGAAATCGGATGCTCCGGTGCGCTAAAGGTAAATTCAACCTGTTTGGAAGTTCTCGATTTCAGATAATCAAACGATTGTTCCGTTTCCCGAATCAGGTCGCGACGTTCCAAAACCGGTTCCGATCCAATTTTTGAAAAACGATCCGTTATGGTTTGGAGTCGGGTGATGTCTTTTTCAATTTCGGCGACCATGCTTTCATCTACGTTTTCGGATTTTAAAATCTCAAGCCATCCGATTAAAGAGGATAAAGGCGTGCCGATCTGATGTGCTGTTTCCTTTGCCATACCCGCCCAAAGTCGGTTTTGGGTGGCCATTTTGCTTGCGCGGTAAAAGTTGAAAATCATTCCGCTGAAAAACAGTCCGATTAAAACCAGAGCAATTGGATAATATTTTAATTTCGTGATTAAAGACGAGTTACCATAGTATAACAAATGTTTTTTTCCCGCATAATCAATGGTAATCGGTGTGTTTTCTGATTTCAGCCGGTTCAGGAACGAAAGCGATTTGACTTTGTCTTTTGTTATGGTTTCATCCACATTAATCATATCGATAATGCTGTCCTTGTCTGATGTTTTTATAATGGGAATCGTTGTGTTTTTGCTTAAAATTTGTAACGGTAATTCGAGATCCGTGTTTTCATCGGCATTGTTGACGGTGTTTAGTGCTGATGCCCAGACCTCCATTTTTAAACGTTCCTCATTTTTAAACGTTTGAAAAAAAGTATAGGTGTTCCACAGAATCAGTACCAAAAGATTGAACGAGGCCAGAATGATTATCCAGCGTATTAGATTGCGTCTGTCGGAAGAAAAATTCATACGTTGTTCGGAATGGCTGAGTTACAAAGTAGCTAAGGTACTAAGTTTCTCGGGATGCCCCAAGTTTATTTTTAACAAGAAAAATTTTCTTACATTTGTGATTGAAAAAATTACTCGAAGTTTCAGGGCAATAAAGTATCTTTGTCAAAATTTTTCACAGTATGATTAGTGTTGATCCGAAGGAGTTAGCTCCGATGAAATTACAAGCCTATCTGCAAGGCGCTGTTGGTCCAAGACCGATTGCTTTTGCCAGTACGTTAGACCAAAACGGGAATCCGAATTTATCCCCGTTCAGTTTCTTTAACGTGTTCAGTTCGAACCCGCCGATACTGATTTTTTCACCGGCACGACGCGTGCGTGACAATACGATTAAGCATACGTTAATTAATGCGGAAGCCACTCGTGAAGTGGTTATCAATGTGGTGAATTATGCTATCGTGCAACAAGCGTCCTTATCCAGTACCGAATATGCCGATGGTGTAAACGAATTTGAAAAAGCAGGATTAACCATGGTGTCGTCCGACGTAGTGAAGCCGTATCGTGTAGGCGAAAGTCCAGTACAGTTTGAATGCAAGGTCAACGACATTATTCATTTGGGAACCGAAGGCGGAGCAGGGAATCTAATCATCTGCGAAGTGGTGAAAATCCACATCAACGAGGAAATTCTGGATGCCAACGGAACCATCGACCAACACAAAATCGATTTGGTTTCCCGTATGGGCGGAAATTGGTATTCCCGTGCCAACATGGGACTTTTTGAAGTGGAAAAACCCTTAACGACTTTAGGAATCGGTGTTGATGCCGTACCCGATTTCGTGAAAGAAAGTCCGATTTTCGACGGCAACGATTTAGGGAAATTAGGAAACATTGAAGCCATACCAACCGAAGAAGAAATTGCTATATTTGTAAAAGAGAATTTCGCGATTAAAGCCGTTTTGAGTTCGGACGATGAGGTAAAGAAATTCCAAATGGCCAAAGAATATTTAGATAAAAACGAAGTACTAACCGCCTGGAAAGTGCTTTTAGCAAAACAATAAATTAAATTACGATGGAAGTTTCAGGAAAGATTAAAGTGATTAACGCAGCGCAACAAGTAAGTGCTACGTTTAAAAAAAGAGAGTTGGTAGTGACTACAGAGGAACAATATCCTCAAACGATTATGATTGAGTTCACGCAGGACAAATGTGATTTGTTAGACAGCTACCGCGTTGGGGAACCTGTAAAAGTGTCCATCAATTTAAGAGGAAGAGAATGGGTGAATCCGCAGGGAGAAACCAAATATTTCAACTCGATCCAAGGTTGGAGAATCGAAAGAATGCAAGCAGAAGCTCCGGCAGGTGCACCA
Source organism: uncultured Flavobacteriaceae bacterium (assembly GCA_963812405.1). Taxonomy (GTDB): domain Bacteria; phylum Bacteroidota; class Bacteroidia; order Flavobacteriales; family Flavobacteriaceae; genus Flavobacterium. The sequence goes on from CAWEUV010000002.1 coordinate 1,323,223, forward strand.
CAAATGCCACCAATGCCAGCCAGCGAAGCTTTCGAACCGGCAACCAATTTCAAAGAAGAAGAACACGACGATTTGCCGTTCTAATTCAGAAAGCAGGATTCAGAAATTAGAAGTCAGAAGTTCGGGTTATTTCGAATTTTTGACTTTTTTTGTTTGGGAGCGAAAGGCTTGGGTTTTTTCTGCCGTCCCTGTTCCCGCTTTCCGCTGTATCTTTTTCCGGTCATTTCGAGCGCCTTAATGACCGGAAAAAGGATGCCGCTTCAATCGGGGCTGGCAGAGGAATCATTTTAATTTTTGTAAACAGTAAAGTTGTGCCGCAACAAATTCATTTTTTAGATAAAGAACTCTGGTTTCCGCCGGTTTCCGAAACACATCCTTCCGGTATTATTGCCGTGGGAGGCGATTTGTCGACCGAGCGTCTTTTATTAGCCTACAACAGCGGCATTTTCCCCTGGTTTGAAGACGGTGAGCCCATTACCTGGTGGTCGCCCGACGAACGTATGGTGTTGTTTCCCGAGGACTTCAAACCGTCGAAAAGCATGCGGAACATCCTCAATCGGAACATCTTTAAGGTAACTTTTAATCAAAATTTTCGCGAAGTAATTTCCAATTGTCAAACCATAAAACGCGAAGGACAAAGCGGTACCTGGATCACAGACGACATGATTGCCGCCTATTGCAAACTGCACGAACTCGGACATGCAAAATCCGTTGAGGTCTGGCAAAACGATGAATTGGTTGGCGGTTTGTACGGCATCGATTTGGGCCATGTGTTTTGCGGGGAAAGTATGTTCTCCAAAGTGTCGAATGCTAGTAAAGTCGCTTTCGTTTCACTGGTGAACTATCTGAAAGAGAACCATTACCTGTTGTTGGATTGTCAGGTGTACAACGAACATCTGGAAAGTCTGGGATGCGGCGAAATCGATCGGGAAGATTTTATGCGGGTGCTGAAGGCTAAATAATTAAAAGGGATTTAACAGTAATTTGTTATTTTTACCAAATGAGCAAATTTGAAGGAAATAATTTAAAACTTTTTTATTTTCTTCAAAATATCCTAAACTAACTGCTAGTATATTATTATGACAGATGTGATTGTATTTCCATTGAGCCTTTTTGGTTTGTTCTTTTTGATTTGTAATACTGTTTTATTTTTTACTACTAAAGGCGTTCGTGCTAAAACGGAGAAAACTTTTTTATGGTATTTGTTTTCGTTGTGTATCGTTGAATTAGCGTGTCATATCATAGGATTTTTGTCTTATGGGAATAATTTTTTTGTATCGCATTTTTATTTCTACTTCCAGTTATTATACATCTCATTGCTCTACAGGAAATTAATGTCTAATACTTCTCTTAAATTTGTTATTCTTGCTATACTCATACTGCAAACAATTGTTTTAGTTGGTATGTATAGTACAAACCCTGATTCTTTTTGGCAATTTAATAACTATGAAATTATTTCGATTTCTTTAATTCTGATTGCTTACGCGTTGTATTATATTTTTTCAAATTTATCTACTGAACATAAATATTTTAAATTTTCCATTGGCTTAATTCTTTATTTTGCCTGTAGCGTAACGATATTTTCTGTTGGGAATTTAGAATTAGTATTGTGGAAAGACCCTTATATCGACATTTGGATTTTTAATGTTGTGTTTTTCATTATTTTTCAAATCTTTATATTTAATGAGTATCTGTTTTTCAAGTCAAACAAATAGCTGATTTAAATGAGCGCTTTTCTAAAACCGTTATTGTTTTTTTTAGTGATCTTGTTTTTTTTAAAACCGGAATTTGTTTATGCTTTAGATTCGGATATCTTTTCTTTAACAACTTCACAAGCAATAGCAAAACCAGGAGATTCTATTTTTGAAACCAAAAAAACTATTTCCGATCAAACCATCAGTGAAATAAAGAAAAGTCAAATTTTACTACTCATTGTCATTACCTTTTTTGTGAGTGGTTTTTTGTTTTTAATCTATCACTTAAAAAAAGTTAGCATTATCAACCAACAACTGGAAAACTATTCAAAAGAAAATGAGTTTTTAATAAGCGAAACCAATCATAGGGTTAATAATAATTTGCAGCTGATCTCTTTATTAATCTCTGAAACGTTAAGGAAAAAGCAAAGTGAAGAAGACAAAAACGATTTTGTTCGGCTACAATCCAAAGTCGATAGTATTGCCTTGCTCCACAGGCATTTGTATAAAGGGAAAAATGTAAATAGTATCAATTTGAGCAACTATTTAAATGAAGTAAAAAATAATTTTAATGTAATCGAAGCAGAACAACAATTAACATTGGATTTTCAAATTGATGCAATAGAAGTTCAGTCGGACAACGCCATGTATTTGGGTTTGTTGGTTACTGAATTAGTAATAAACTCTATGAAATATGCTTTTGAAGAAGCGCAAATAAAAACGATTACGATTAAAATACGAAAGAGGCAAGACCAGTTTGCCTTCAATTATTCCGATAATGGTCAAAAGAACAAGTCTAAAGCGATTCATCCAATTTTGGTGCAACAATTATGTCAGCAAATAGCGGTACATCCTGAAATAAGTATCGAAAACGGGTTTCACTTAAGTTTTACAAAATCAATAGAAAATGCCTAAAATATTAATTGTTGAGGATCAGGTTTTAATTGCCAATTACATCAAAAATGTATTAGCCGATAATGAGGTAACGGATGTTGAATTGGCCTTTACAGTTGAGGATGCAACCGACAAATTGAATGCACATGCTCCTGATATTATTTTGCTGGATATCAACCTTCACGGTAAAGACACGGGTATTTTATGGGCAAAAGAGTTTGTGAAAAATAGCCAGATCATCTTTATCACTGGTCAAACCGAAAAGGAAACCATGCTGAAAGCTTTTGAGGTCAATCCGGTAACCTATTTAACCAAGCCGGTTAAAGAATCGGATTTGATTGCAGCTATTGAGTTGGCTAAGATGAAAAACAAGGTGAATTATGTGATTGTTAAAAACGGTTTTGACGAAGTTAAGCTGCATTTTGAAGACATCCTTTTTCTAAAAAGCGACAAAAATTATGTCGATATTCAATTGACAAACAAAACCATAACTGTCCGAAATACATTGGATAACTTTTGCAAGGAATTAGACAATGATTTATTTTGCAGAGTACATCGTTCCTATGTCGTAAACAAAGCTAAAGTTACCCAAAAAAAATCGTCTTCCATAAAAGTCAACGACTTCGAATTGCCGATTTCAAGAAATTTTTCATTTGATTTTTAGTTTCGTCCACAAACTTTTGCGGTTCATCCCAAAGTAAAACGTTCAATAGTATCCATTGCTATTTTTGTTTTATAAACTTTAAATATAAAGGTATGAAACAAAAACTTTACTTTTTACTATCCTTTTTTTGGATATCATTGATTTCCTTTGGGCAGACGACTACTTTGCCCTACAACGATGATGTTTACACGAGTGGATTCCCCTCTGTTACATTAAATAATTTCACAACTTGTCAAACAAGTGCTTCCATTACAACAGGTTCTCAAGGCTATAGTGGTATTTGGGCAGATAGAAATTATAATGTAGTTGTAAACGGGACAAATATTGGAACTTTTATAGGTTCACAAACAATAGATATTTCATCTTATATTCCCATTACTTCTGTTCAAATGAATGGTTTGTATTCAAGTTGGTCTTGGGTGGATTTGACTGTAAATATTACGTCAAACAATGCGTCTATGCCAGCAACCGGACCAACGGTAACTAATGTTACTTATGTTCAGGGCGATACTGCAAGTCCTTTGTCGGCAACGCTAAATGGCACTGGGGCTTCGTTAAAATGGTATACGGATCAATTCGGGGATAATTATTCCGCTACTGCACCTACGCCTTCAACGGCAACTGTTGGTACCACTTCCTATTATGTGTCACAAGCCAATGCCTCAGGATGTGAAAGTGTACGATCGGTAATTGTGGTTACTGTTGTTCCCAATACACCCGCAACGCATTTAAATTTTGACGGAACAAATGATTTTGTGAATTTAGGATCTTCAATTGCAACTGCTTTAAATGGAACTACCGCATTGACTTTAGAAGCATGGATTAATCCTTCTGTTTTGAATGGATGGAATAATATTATTACTGATTATGATGGGGCTTACCATAAATTTTTGTTGCGTGTTAGAAATAGCAACAACATTCAATTTTGGCTGAATGGAACAGCTTTGAATTCATCATTCACCGTTCCTCTTAATGCTTGGACGCATGTAGCTGCTGTTTATGACGGAACTAATATGTATACATATGCTAATGGAGTGTTAATTGCCTCTCAAGCGGTTAGTGTTAGCTTACCGGTAACAGCTAATCAAGTTAATATTGGTGCAAGAATTGGTGCAAGTACAGAGAATTTTACGGGTAATATAGAAGATGTTCGTGTTTGGTCTAGTGCAAGAACAGCAGAGCAGATTAGAAGTTCAATGAATTGCGAACTGCAAGGTACTGAATCAGGATTAATAGCTTATTACAAATTTAATCAAGGTGTAGACTTAGCTAACAATTCAGCGGTAACGACATTAAATGCAACAACAGGTCCAAACGGAACATTAACAAATTTTGCATTAATAGGTGCAACATCAAACTGGTTGGCAGGTTCTCCGGTAACTACAGGTTCGATAGTTCCCTCAGTGGCAACTGTAACTACTCCAGTAAATTATTATCAAGGGAATACGGCTTCTGCTTTAACTGCTACAGTTGGTGCCAATGGTACTGGATTGTTGTGGTATACTTCAGCTACAGGTGGTGTAGGTTCTGCAACTGCCCCAACAGCGAGCACAGCAACAGTAGGTGCTACTTCTTATTGGGTGACTAGTACTAACGCAAATGGGTGTGAGAGTGTAAGAACTCAAATTGTTGTGAATGTAATTGTGGCTAATGACGACTGTTCTAATGCAATCAACTTAACTGTTGGAGCTAGTTCATTTAATGATTTTCCAGTAAATGTAAATTTAACAACGGCTACTAATTCAGGAGCTCCAGCACCTACTTGTGGAAATTTCCAAGGTGGAGACGTATGGTATACTGTAACGGTTCCTGCTTCAGGTAATGTAGTTATTGAAACCAATGGAGCAGGACTCTATAATACCGGTTTAGAAGTTTATTCAGGTAATTGTGGTGCTTTAAGTTTAGTAAACTGCGACGATAATAGCGGGAATGGGGATTATTCTAAAATTCTTTTTCTAGGTCAAACTCCAGGGACGGTATTATATGCAAGAGTTTGGGAAAATGTCTTCGGAATTTCAAATGCTCAATTCCAAGTTTCGGCTTATGATTATGTAGTTCCGGCAACCCATTTGAATTTTGATGGAGTTAATGATTTTGTTGTTTCAACAAATGCTGTTACTAACAATAATGAAAATCAGACCTATCAAGCTTGGTTTAGAATTCCTTCTATTCCTGCTAACAGCGATCGTATTCTACAAAGAGGGAATGATGGAACCGGAGGATGGTCGGTACAAATCGATGTGAATGCTGCAGGTAAATTAAGTGCCGGAATTAGCGCTTCTCCAGATACCTTTGTAACAGGAACAACTGTATTAACACCAAACACTTGGTATCATGCAACTTTTGTATTTGAAAACAACAATTCATTGCGTTTGTATTTGAATGGTAATCTAGAAGCTTCTGTAGTCATTGGAAATAGAACATTACGTAATTCTGATAATAAATTAAGAATTGGTAGTGGAAATATCGCTTCTGAATATTTCAATGGAGATATTGACGAAGTTCGTGTTTGGAATAAAGTTTTAAATGCAACAGATATTTTAAGCACGATGAACTGTGAAATACAAGCTTCTGAAACAGGCTTAGTTGCGTATTACAAGTTTAACCAAGGCAATGATATCATAAACAATGCGTCGGTTACTTCCCTTCTTGATAGTTCTAGTAATGCAAACAATGGAACGTTAACCAATTTTGCTTTAACAGGATTAACATCAAACTGGAAATCGGGTTCTACAGTTACAACGGGGAATACTTGCGCAACTTTAGGAAATACAGATTTTGAAAACATTGCAAAAATCACTGTTTATCCGAATCCTTCCACAGGTGTTTTCAATATTGTTTCCCAGCAGGACTTGGCGGTAGAAGTTTATGATTTAGTGGGGAAATTGGTTTTAAATCAAAAAATAGCTGTCGGTACAAACAGTGTTGATATTTCAAATTTCAGTTCAGGGGTTTACTTGTTAAAAGCATTTGATAATAGTGGCAATTCAGAATCTTACAAATTAATCAAACAGTAATGAAGTTCTTTTATAAACATTGGGTTGAATTTTCATTAGTAGTACTGTATGTATTACTGATTCTACTCGGTATTTATATTTATAATATTTAATTAAAAAGGCTGTCGACAGACAGCCTTTTTTTATTTTAATTGCGTTACAACTTCGGCAATGTTCGAATGTACAATTCCTCCACTTTTTTCCGTGCCCAATCGGTTTTTCGTAAAAACGTCAGACTCGATTTTACCGACGGATTTTCTTTAAAGCATTTGATGTTAATCAATTCCGCTAAAGTGTCAAAACCATAAAAATCCACCAACGTTTCAACAATGGTTTTTAAGGTAATTCCATGTAAAGGGTCTTTACTCATGTTTTTAGGTTTGTTTCGATGCTTTAAGCGTTTGTTTTCCTTCTGAATTTTCTTCGGGTGAAATTATAATAAAAAATCAGATTGTCCATCATTAAAGCAATGGTAATCAATAACGCGGCTGCAAACAGTGCTTTGAGTCCAATCCGGTAAAACAATAATGTACCCGAAATACACCCCGTGAAGAAAAAAACGATAATGGAAAGTTTCAGAAAAATGTTTTTTTTCAGTTTAACCGCATTTGGATGCTGCCGGTAGAAAAAGTATTGTGAGGTTTCAATGCCCAAATCGGTAAAAAGTCCGGTGAGATGGGTAGTACGCACCGTCGATTGCGATATTTTGGTCACCAAAGCATTCTGCAAACCCATCGAAAACAAAAGTAGGTAGGCAATTTGGTTGGTGTTTTCAGTATCGGTAAAATTCCAGTCGTTCCAAAAACCAACCAACACTAACAGGAATATTTCCAGAAACATGGGGGCGGTATGAAGGTACTTTTTTTTGTTGGCGGCAGCGATTTCAATGCAAAAGTTGGAAACGAAAGCGCCTAGAAAGAAAAAGAGGATGTAAAGCAGGAACGGAATCGCCTTGGCATAGTGTCCGACAATGAAGGCTTCGGCAAAATAAGCAAAATGACCCGTAACATTAGTGGTTAGTGTACTGATGGCCAAAACACCCACGCTATTCACTATCCCAGCCACCAAAGAAAGATTGGAAGCCAGACGTAAATTATGCCGGAAGGTGCGGTTTTTGCCTTGGTGTCTAAACATTTATAAAAGAAGATTGTTGGAATTCTTTCGAAGTATAAATGTAGTTAAAATTTCAATTTGGTGAACTGCCAATGTAAGGTGGAAAACAAAATAAATTCATTGTGCAGCGTTGGTACATTCATAATGAGTTTTAGGGTTTCCTGTGCCATCATGGTTCCGATAATGCCCGGTAAAGTACCCAAAACACCATTCAAATTACAATTGGGGACATCTTCCGGATTGGGCGGCTCCGGAAACAAATCGCGCAGGTTTTTGGAACCGTTATGATTAAAAACCGCCAGTTGTCCCTCAAAACCGAGAATGCTTCCGGAAATCAGTGGTTTTTTAAGTTTTACGCAAGTATCGTTTACCAGATAACGCGTGCTGAAATTGTCACAACCGTCAATAATTACGTCAAATTCAAAGAGTACTCTTTCCGCGTTTTCCATCGTGAGTTTTTCTTCGAAAACAATATAATGGCCGTTTGGGTTGAGATTTTCCAATGCGTTTTTAGCACACTGTACTTTTGGAAACCCGATTTGATTTTCTGTATATAAAATCTGGCGGTGCAGGTTGTGTAATTCGACTTTGTCAAAATCAATCATGCCAATCGTACCAACACCGGAAGCAGCCAAATACTGCAGTATCGGACAGCCCAACCCGCCTGCGCCAACAACCAGTACTTTGGCTGTTTTAAGCTTCAGTTGTCCCGTTTCTCCCACTTCGGGCAAAAGCATTTGTTTTCCGTAGCGCAAATAATCGTGTATTTCTAACATTTTAAGATTCAGTTTTTGAAATCATATAACTTTTGTCCCAATCTTTCCAAACGGGTTCATATCCTTTTGCGGAAATAATTTTAGAAATTGCTGCTGCTGACCGTTCGTCACTGGTTTCAAACTGTTCCAGCGATTCCACGTCTACCGCATAACCACCCGGATTGGTTTTCGAACCGGCACTCATCGAAGTCACACCAATTGGAATACTATTATCGCGGAATTTTTCGTTTTCCCTTGTCGAAATGGAGATTTCCAAATCCTCATTCCACAAACGGTACGCACAAATCAGTTGGAGTAAATCACGATCTTCCATGATAAAATTCGGTTCAATAATGCCTTCCGCCGGTCGCAATCTTGGAAAGGAAACCGAATACTTGCTCTGCCAATAGGTTTTTTGTAAGTAATCAATATGCAAGGCATTGAAAAAACTGTCGGTGCGCCAATCTTCCAATCCGAGTAAAACGCCCAGCCCGATTTTATGAATGCCGGCTTTACCCACGCGGTCCGGGGTTTCCAAACGGAAATCGAAATTGGATTTTTTCCCTTTCGGATGGTAAGCTTTGTAAACATCCTGATGATAAGTTTCCTGATACACCAAAACCGAATACACGCCCGCCTGATGCAGTTGCTCGTATTCTTCTTGGGTAAGCGGCTGGACTTCCACGGAAATGTTGGCAAAGTCTTTTTTTATCTGATGTACCGTTTTTAAAAAATAGTTGATGTTTACCGTATGATTGGCTTCACCGGTTACCAATAAAACATGATTAAAGCCTGCTTTTTTGAGTTCGGCGATTTCGAGTGCAATTTCGTTTTCGGTTAACGTTTTTCGTTTGATTTTGTTGTCCAGACTGAAACCACAATAGGTACAGATGTTCTGGCATTCGTTGCTCAGGTACATCGGAGCATACAGCTGAATGGTTTTTCCGAAACGTTTTTTGGTGAGTTGATGACTGAGTTGCGCCATTTGTTCCAAATACGGTTGTGCAGCGGGAGAAAGCAACGCCAAAAAATCGTCGAGGGTTCTTTTGCTTTTTGATAAGGCAATTTCAACCTCTTTATTGGTGGTCTGATAGATTTTGGTTTGAATGGTGTCCCAGTCGTAATTTTCAAAAACCGATTTAAAAGTAGTCATGGTTATTCGTATAAAAACGCCGTCAACGGACTTGAAGCCTCAGCTTTGTTTGTAATTTGTGCCAATTGTGCTTCATATGCTTTTCGTCCTGCAATGACCGCTTCTTTAAATGCTTCCGCCATTAGTTTCGGATTTCCGGCCACGGCAATTGCAGTATTAACCAATACCGCATCAGCACCCATTTCCATAGCTCTCGCTGCGTGTGAAGGCGCGCCAATTCCCGCATCCACAATTACAGGAACCTTGCTTTGTTCGATAATGATTTCGAGAAAATCTTCGGTTTTTAATCCTTTATTGCTTCCGATAGGTGAGCCCAAAGGCATCACGGCAGACGTTCCCGCATCTTCCAAACGTTTACACAACACCGGATCGGCATGAATGTAAGGTAAGATGATGAAACCGAGTTTCGCCAGTTCTTCAGTAGCTTTCAGCGTTTCAATCGGATCGGGGAGCAGGTATTTCGGATCGGGATGGATTTCGAGTTTCAGCCAATTGGTTTCCAAGGCTTCCCGCGCCAATTGTGCGGCGAAAATGGCTTCTTTGGCGTTTCTTGCGCCGGAAGTATTCGGTAATAAATTGATGTGCGGATGATTGATGTGCGACAAAATCGCATCGGTTTCGGTTTCCAGATCGACGCGTTTTAAGGCTACGGTGACCAATTCGCTTCCCGAAGCTAAAATTGCTGCTTCCATCTGTTGATTAGATCCGAATTTTCCCGTTCCCAAAAAAAGACGTGATGCAAAGGTTTTGTCGGCTATTTTAAATGTTGACATATAGTTTTTCGTTGAGTTGAGTTGTGAGTTGAGGTTTTTCGGTAATCAAACCTGAAATGGCAATGCCGTATAGTCCAACATCCATAAGCGGTTCAATGTCTTCCGGCTGAATTCCTCCGATAGCATAAACGGGAATTTCGAGGTTTTGTATTTTCATTTGTGCGATTGTCTTTTGGTAGCCTTCTAATCCTAAAATCGGGCTTAGGTTTTCTTTCGTAGCGGTAAATCGGAATGGACCAAGTCCGATGTAATCACAATTTTCAGCAGCTCGTTGCAAAACATCTTCTATCGTATTTGCGGTTCCGCCAATAATTTTATGATGGCCTAATAAAGTTCGCGCGTCTTTGATTCGCATGTCGTTCAAGCCCAAATGCACCCCATCGGCATTGATTTGAAGTGCCAAATCGACTTTGTCGTTAATAATGAGTGTCGCCAAATATTCGTCGCAAAGTATTTTTACGGCTTCGGCCAAAGTGAACAGTTCTTTCGAATTTCCGTTTTTGAATCGCAACTGTATCCAATCACAACCGTTGTCGAGTGCCTGATGGATGTTGTAGAGTTGTTCTTCAACGGTATTTCCCTGTGAGATGTACTGCAATTTGCTAAACATGGTGGTATCCTAATAAAGTGGTGTTGGAATTTAGGTATTTTTCGATGTAGTTTTTGGCTTTTAAAGACGCTAAGAGTACATCCTGTTCTAAAGCTAAATTGGCAGTAATAGCAGACGATAAGACGCAGCCCGAACCGTGCTTGTCTGAAACGATGCTGTTTGTGCTGACCAATTTTGCACATTCATTGTCGACAAACAAAAAATCGACTCCTTTTTCATTCGGGTTGTGTCCGCCTTTTAGTAAAACGGCACAATGTTTTGAAAGATTTCGGGCAATTTCTTCGGCAGATGCTTTCGTATCCGAGAGTTTTAGAATCTCGTTGTAATTTGGTGTGATTAAGTCGATTTGCCGTAAAATTTCATTCAGTTCCATTTTGTTTTTGACGGTTGTGAATTCAAATTCGGTGGTCGATTTCAGTACCGTATCCCAAACGATTTTTGTTTTCGGCGACCGTTTTTTTATGGTTCGGACGATTTCCTTTAAATTCTCCAGCGAAGGAATAATGCCGATTTTTACCGCTTTAATGTCGTAATTCCGGAAAAGGGTTTTTATCGAATCCAACACGAAGTCCAAATCCGTCCACTTTATTTCGTGGAATTCGTTTTCCGTTTGTATGGTATTTCCGGTGGAAATGGCTAAACCATACACTTGGTGCTGTTCGAAGGTTTTGATGTCGGATAAAATACCGGCACCGCCTGAAGGGTCATGCCCGGCGATGGTTAAAACGAAAGGGCGATTTGCTGACATTTTTTAAAATTTTCTAAAGGGTTACTACTGTTCCAAAGGGTGCCTAAAAGCGCTGCATCGTCAAAGCCGTTTGCTATAGTTTTTTGGATGTTTTCCGATGAAAGTCCGCCCAAAGCAATAAGTTTTGTTTTGAAATTGGTACGCTGTTTAAGGGTTTGGAAATGATTGATTTTCGAATCATAGTCAGGCTTTGAAATGCTTTTGTAGATGGGGCTTAAAAAAGCGTATTGAAAATTTTGGTTTAAATCGTTGAATTCCTCTATGCTATGGGTCGAGGTGGAATAGATTCCGTCTGATTCTATAAGACTTGTGTTTCTTTGTTTCTTGGAAAGATGAAATCGGTTGATGCCGTATTCGTTTGCCAAATGATGGTGACTGTGCAATACCAACCGGTTTGCAACTTCCAATCCGATTGCTGTTAAGAACTGTTTTAGTGCTCTTTCGGAATAGTCCGGTTTCCGGATGTGCAGCAAAGTCAGCCCTTCCACGAAAAGCGAATGGATAATGCTGATTTCGTTTGGAACAGCTGTCGGATTGGTGATTACGATCATTTTTTAGGGGTGATGTTTAGCTTAGAACTTTTATATTTTTAGTTGTCATTCCGACGAAGGAGGAATCTCATAATCTGAGTACCTGATGCGATTCCTCCTTCGTCGGAATGACTGGAAGGGGTGAAAATTTCTTGCTTCTTGTCTGTTTTCTTTGTCCTATACTCTTTCTATAAATAAATCTCCTTACCGCTTTCCACAAATTCTTCTGATTTTGCTTTCATGCCTTCTTCGGCAGCGGCTACATCTCTGATTTCCTGAGAGATTTTCATCGAACAGAATTTGGGCCCGCACATCGAACAAAAATGCGCCACTTTTGCGCCGTCTGCCGGAAGGGTTTCGTCGTGGAATTCTCTTGCCGTATCCGGATCCAAAGCCAAATTGAACTGATCCTCCCAACGGAATTCGAAGCGTGCTTTGCTAAGTGCATTGTCACGGTATTGTGCTCCCGGATGCCCTTTAGCTAAATCGGCGGCGTGGGCTGCAATTTTATAGGTGATTACGCCGTCTTTTACGTCTTTTTTATTCGGTAACCCTAAGTGTTCTTTCGGAGTTACATAACACAACATCGCACAGCCGTACCAACCAATCATGGCAGCTCCAATGGCTGAGGTGATGTGGTCGTAACCCGGAGCGATGTCGGTCGTTAATGGTCCTAGTGTGTAAAAAGGCGCTTCGGAACAATGTTCCAATTGTTTGTCCATGTTTTCTTTAATCATGTGCATCGGTACGTGGCCTGGACCTTCAATGAAAACCTGCACGTCATGTTTCCAGGCGATTTTGGTCAGTTCGCCTAAAGTTTCCAGTTCGGCGAACTGTGCCGCATCGTTAGCGTCGGCGATGGAACCCGGACGCAAACCATCGCCTAATGAGAATGCCACGTCATATTGTTTCATAATTTCGCAGATTTCCTCAAAATGGGTGTAGAGGAAGTTCTCTTTATGATGGAACAAACACCATTTCGCCATTATTGATCCGCCACGGGACACGATTCTCGTAACACGATTTGCGGTTAAATGAATGTAGCGTAATAAAACGCCGGCGTGTATCGTGAAATAGGAAACACCTTGTTCTGCTTGTTCGATCAAGGTATCGCGGAAAATCTCCCAGGTTAAATCTTCGGCAATTCCTTTTACTTTTTCCAAAGCTTGATAAATTGGGACAGTTCCAATTGGGACCGGTGAATTTCGGATGATCCATTCTCTTGTTTCGTGGATGTTTTTTCCGGTGGACAGATCCATGATGGTGTCGGCGCCCCAACGGCAGGCCCAAACCGCTTTTTCCACTTCTTCTTCGATGGAGGAGGTTACGGCACTGTTGCCGATGTTGGCATTGATTTTTACAAGGAAATTACGCCCAACAATCATCGGTTCGCTTTCCGGGTGGTTGATGTTGTTGGGAATGATGGCGCGTCCGGCGGCTACTTCACTGCGTACGAACTCCGGAGTGATTTTGCTTTTTGGAGTATTAGCTCCGAAACTGTGACCGGCATGTTGGCATTGCATTGCTTTTTGAGCTGTTTCCAATTGTTCGATACGTTGGTTTTCGCGAATCGCAATGTATTCCATTTCCGGAGTGATGATGCCTTGTTTGGCATAATATAGTTGGGTTACGTTCGCTCCTTTTTTAGCGCGCATTGGTTTGTGCAGGTATTCGAAACGCAGGTGGTTTAGTTTTTCATCGTTTAGGCGTTGTTTGCCGTATTCGGAGGAAATTTCGGTTAGTTCTTCTACATCGTTTCGGTCTAGGATCCATTGTTCGCGGATTCTTGGTAAGCCTTTTCGAACATCGATTTCGGCGTTCGGGTCGGTGTACGGTCCGGAAGTGTCGTAAACGGTTACGGGTGGATTTTTTTCGATAGCTCCGTTGGCTAACTTCGTGTCGGAAAGGGTGATTTCGCGCATGGCGACTTTAATCGGGTGGAGTTCCCCGTCGATGAAAACTTTTTTGGAATTGGGAAAAGGCTGTCGGGATATTTTTTCTTCGTGGGTCATTTTTTGAGTTTCTAAGTGACTGAGTAACTGAGTTGTTGCGTTTTTGTTTTATATTTTATTTTCTTGTTGCTGCTGTCTGTTGCCTGCTTTCTGAATACTGCCTTCTGCCTACTGATCCTGCCAGGGATGGGAGTGGAAAGCCCGTAAAGGCAAAAACTTTTAAAAACAAGTGCTGGAAGTAGCGACCAACGGAAGCTGCTTGCAGGGCTATGTTTTTTTAGCTTTTGACTGCGGACTTGCAGCGTACAGCCCGCCCGTGCAGCCCATTTATCCTCCTTGTGTGGCGGTAATGATTAAAATTTCGTCGGTTTCGGATAGGGCAGTTGTGGGCCAGTCGGTTTTTGGGATGACCGAATTGTTGATGGCGAAGGCAATGCCGTTTTGTTTGTTTGGAAATTCAAGGTCGAGCAAAGCTTGTACGGAAAGCGTTTCGGCTTCGAACTGTTTGAGCTGGTTGTTGATTTTTAGTTCCATTCCTGTTGGGTTTAGTATCTGAAAATACTTTAGGAATGGCTGCAATGCGTGCGTGAAAGCACCCGAATGAAGTCATCTTACTTTTCCCTACGCTAGTATTAACTAGATCAGGTTCAGAGGGTAAAATCTCAGCCTGCGCGTTGCAGACACCCCTAAAGTGAGACAAAAATAAACGTTTATTTTAAATTATATATGTTTTATTGTAGAAATTTGAAAAGGCAGAGCGAAGAATGCAGTTAGCTGAATTTAGAAGGCAGTACTCAGGAAATAAATCATAAAAAAACGTGGAAGAGTATAGCAATCACGTTTTGTATTTTCGCTATCTGCTATCTGCTATCTGCTATCTGCTATCTGCTATCTGCTATCTGACCACTACCTACTGCTTTCTCGTCCAGCAATCTTCTACATGGTCGTTCACCATTCCTGTGGCCTGCATGTGCGCGTACACAACGGTGGAGCCTACGAATTTGAATCCGCGTTTTTTTAGATCTTTACTGAGTTTGTCGGAGATTTCGGTGGTGGCAGGAACTTCTTTTAGGTTTTTGCGATTGTTGTTGATGGGTTTTCCGTCCACAAATCCCCAGATGTAGTTGGAGAAAGTACCGAATTCCTTCTGCACTTCCATAAAAGCGATGGCATTGGTAACAGCGGCTTTGATTTTTAATGCGTTGCGGATGATGCCCGCGTCTTGTTTTAAAGTTTCGATTTTTTCCTCGGTATAGACAGCTACTTTTTGATAGTCGAAATTGTCAAAGGCGTTGCGGAAGTTTTCTCTTTTTGCTAAAACGGTATACCAACTCAAACCGGCTTGAAAGGTTTCCAAAATCAGGAATTCGAAGATTTTCTGGTCGTCGTATATCGGTACGCCCCATTCGGTATCGTGATAGTTGCGGTACAAATCGTCTTTTACGCACCAGGCACAGCGGGTTTTATTCGGCATGGGTTTCTGTTTTGGGTTCGTGTAGGTATTTTTCAATGAGGTAGTGTCCAAGGTAGATTAACGGAGTCAGTACAACCGCAAGTATTAGTTTGAAAGTATAACCGGTCATTGACATGTTGAGGTATTGGCTGGTGGTGATTTTTCCGGTCATCCAAAATGCGATTCCGGAGACGATGAAGCTGTCGATCAATTGCGAGATTACTGTTGAACCAGTACTTCGGAGCCAAATCATTTTTTTGCCGGTTTTGTTTCTCAGGAACCAAAAGATGGAAACATCGATTAACTGGGAAGCCAAAAAGGCGATAATACTGGCAATCATAATGAAAAGACCTTGTCCGAAAACGGCATAAAACTGCTCGTCATTCACCGTTTCTGGTGTTTGAAAAGCGGGTATTTTTGTGCCGATGAACAGAATCAGGATGCAATAGGCGATGAGTCCGGCGGTGATGAACGAAAGTTTTTTCACGCCGTCGCGTCCAAAATGTTCGTTGATGATGTCGGTAGTGATGAAAACAATCGGCCAAGGCAGAATTCCGATGCTCATGATGAATGGCCCGATTTGGATGAGCTTGCCTCCGGTAAGTTCGGCTACAATAGCGTTGGTGATAAAAATCCCGGCTAAAATGATGTAAACGATGTCTTTCTTGCTTTTGAACATAAAAAGGGTTTAAATCCAAATGTACGGCATTTCGGAGAATAAAAAAACCCCAATCTTGCGACTGGGGTTTTCTGTATTTATGTTTAGAATGAATTATCCTAAAGCAACTCTACTGAAACCAGTAACTGTTAAACCACCGTCAACCGATTTGATGTAAGCAGCAACGCTCATTGAACCGTCTTTGATGTAGTCTTGGTTTACCAAAGTATTGTCTTTGTAGAAACGTTGGATTTTACCTTTAGCGATATTGTCTAACATAGCTTCTGGTTTTCCTTCAGCACGCAATTGTTCTTTAGCGATTTCTACTTCTTTCTCGATGATTGATGCATCAACACCTGCTTCGTTTAAAGCGATTGGGTTCATCGCAGCCGCTTGCATTGCTACGTTTTTAGCAGCCTCGTCAGCGCCAGCAACATTAGCAGATAAAGCAACCAAAGTAGCGATTTTACCAGCGTGGATGTATGATCCGATGAAAGCACCTTCAAGACGCTCGAACTGACCTACTTCAATTTTTTCACCGATAACTCCTGTTTGCTCGATTAATTTCTCAGCAACAGTGATTCCACCGAAATCAGAAGCTAAAAGCTCTTCTTTAGTAGCAAAGTTTAATGCTTGGTTCGCTAAATCAGTAGCTAATTTTACGAAACCTTCATTTTTTCCTACGAAATCAGTCTCACAGTTTAATGTGATTGCTACACCAGCAGTGTTGTCAGCATTTACAACAGCAATTGCAGCACCTTCTGTAGATTCTCTGTCAGAACGGTTTGCAGCTACTTTTTGACCTTTTTTACGTAAGTTCTCGATTGCTAAATCGAAATCTCCATCAGCTTCCACTAATGCTTTTTTACAATCCATCATACCTGCTCCGGTGATGGTTCTTAATTTATTTACGTCTGCAGCAGTAATTGTTGCCATTTTTGTATAAAATTTTAAGTTTGAAAAAAAATTATAAAGTCGTCATAATGATAGTGAATACGAAAGTAAACATCCATCAGCATAACGACTTTATCATAATGTTATTTTTATTCTTCAGTTGAAGTGGTTGCTTCTGCTTTTGCTTCTGCAACTTCTCCAGCCGGTTGCTCGTCTTTGTCAGATTTTCTATCAGAAAGTCCTTCAATGATTGCGCCTGATACTAAAGATAAAACTTTGTCGATTGATTTTGAAGCATCATCGTTTGCCGGGATAACGAAATCAACTTGACGTGGGTCAGAGTTGGTGTCCACCATAGCGAAAACTGGAATGTTTAATTTTTGAGCTTCTTTAACAGCGATGTGTTCTGCTTTGATATCTACAACGAATAACGCAGCCGGAAGTCTTGTCATGTCTGCAATAGAACCTAAGTTCTTCTCTAATTTTGCACGTAAACGATCTACTTGTAAACGCTCTTTTTTAGATAGGGTCATGAAAGTACCGTCTTTCTTCATTTTATCGATAGAAGCCATTTTCTTAACAGCTTTACGGATAGTAACGAAGTTAGTTAACATACCACCTGGCCATCTTTCAGTGATGTACGGCATGTTAGCTGCTGCAGCTTTTTCTGCAACGATATCTTTTGCTTGTTTTTTGGTAGCTACGAAAAGTACTTTTCTACCAGATGCAGCGATTTTTTTCAAAGCTTCATTAGCCTCTTCAATTTTAGCTGCAGTTTTGTATAGGTTGATAATGTGAATACCATTACGCTCCATATAGATGTAAGGAGCCATGTTCGGGTCCCATTTTCTAGTCATATGTCCGAAGTGAACACCTGCTTCTAGTAATTCTTTAACTTCTACTTTGTTTGCCATTTTGTAATAGTTTACGTTCTTGTGTATTAGCAATGATTAAGTAGCGATTTCTCAGGTCTTAACCATTTAGATGCTAAACTAATTCCTACCTCAGTAGGAGAGCAACAAAAACTTAGTGTTTTTAAATAATAATAAATATTAACGTTTAGAGAATTGGAATCTCTTACGAGCTTTCTTCTGACCGAATTTCTTACGCTCAACCATACGAGGGTCACGTGTAAGTAGGCCTTCTGGTTTTAAGATTGCTCTGTTTTCAACTTCAACTTCACACATAGCTCTTGCGATAGCCATACGAACAGCTTCCGCTTGTCCTGTAGTACCACCACCGTATACATTAACTTTTACGTCAAAGTTAGTTGCATTTTCTGTCATAGACATTGGTTGCATTACTTTGTACTGTAATGTAGCAGTTGGGAAGTAAGTTGTAAATTCTTTTTTGTTTACGGTGATTTTTCCTGTTCCTTCTGAAACATAAACACGTGCCACAGCACATTTTCTTCTACCGATTTTGTGAATAACTCCCATTACTTAAGATCGTTTAAGTTTACAGTTTTTGGTTTTTGAGCCTCATGTTTGTGCTCAGAACCAACATTTACATTCAAATTGCGGAATAACTCGGCACCTAATTTGTTTTTAGGTAACATTCCTTTTACAGCTTTTTCTACTAAAGCAGCAGGGTTTTTCTGTTGCTGTACTCTAGCAGTTAAAGTTCTTTGACCTCCTGGGTAACCTGTATGACGCATGTAAATTTTGTCATCTAGTTTGTTACCTGTTAGGTTGATCTTCTCTGCGTTAATAACGATTACGTTATCTCCACAGTCCACATGCGGTGTATAACTTGGTTTGTATTTACCTCTTAAAAGCATCGCAACTTTAGAAGCAAAACGACCTAAGTTATGACCTTCAGCATCTACCACGATCCACTCTTTCTGAGCAGTCGCTTTGTTTGCTGATACTGTCTTGTAGCTTAAATTGTCCACGTTTTTTTATTTTAATTAAACATTCCATCCCCAATAAAGGGAGTGCAAAAGTACAATTATTTATTTATAATGCAAGTACCTTCGGTATAAATTTATCAGTTGATTGTCAGACGAGTAGTTGATTGTGAGGTTTGTAAGGGTTAAAATTTATTCTTTAACAAACTTAATATCCACTCCGCCTTGTTTTAACAGCATGGTTTTGTCGCCAAAAGTCATGCTTACTCCGGCTGGATCAAACACAAATTCATTCTCGCTAATCGCGTTTAACGGGAAGGCGCCCTGTCCGGTTGCCTGGGCTATAATCTGACCTTTATCGGCTTTGATGTTGATTTTCAGAGGAATTTCTTTTGAAGCGTAGGTACCTTCGTAAGATTTCAGTACGGTTTCATTTACTTTGAAGGATTTTAGATTTGGGAAAGTAAACGGCATTTTGTAATAAATGCTTAAAACGCCAATCATGATATCGTTGCGGTTAAAGTTGTCACCATTGACAATTAAGGAAATTCCCATTTTTTCCGCCGGATAATAGCCAACGACCGATTTAAAACCTTCAATGCCTCCGGTATGACCGAAGAATTTGCGTTCGCCAAAAGGGAAAGTCACCAGTCCGATGCCGTAGCTTTCTCTAAGTTGTGTCATTTCATCTACAGACGACGGTTTTAATAATTTTCCACTGAAGATAGCGCGTAAAAAGTAAGTAAGATCATTGGCGGTCGATGTGATGGCTCCAGCCGAAAAAGGCAAGGACATGTCCCATTCCGGAACAGCTTCCCATTTTTCATCCTTATAGATATAGGATACGACTTCGTTTCGTTTCGCGTCAGTTTTATCTACTATATAGGTGTTTTTCAGTTTTAGTTTGTCGACGATTCTGTTTTTCAGATTGGTTTTATAAGATGTCTTGGTAACGTCTTCAATGATACAGCCCAATAGATAATAGTTGGAATTGCTGTATTCGGCTTTGGAATTGGGTTCGAAAATGGGCTTGTAATTCGCGATTTTTGCCAGCATTTCCTTTTTGCCAATCGTCGCTTTCATGTTAGTCGTGGTATCCGCGTTTACATAATCGGGAATTCCGGAGCGGTGACGCAACAAATCGTTTATCGTGATTTTATCCGCATTGGGAATTTTTGGGTAGAATTTCGAAAGCTTGTCGTCCAGTTTCAGCCTTTTTTCCTCCGTCAGTTGCATCACCATCACCGCTGTAAAGGTTTTGGTAATCGAGCCAATCTTGTATTTCGTATTCTTGTTGGGTTGTGCTTCTTTTGAATCGGGTAAGCCATACGCTTTTTCAAAGACCACATCATCGCCTTCCCGAATACTGATTTGGCCCATAAATCTGTTGTTATGGTTCAGATAACTCAGTAAACTGTCAATTTTTTTAAAACGGGCGTTTTCCTGAGCCGAGATTGTAAGCGACAAAAGGAATGCGAATAGAAAGAATGTTTTTTTCATGGGATTCTATTTGTTGATGTTTTGTTTTTTCTGAGAACTAAATACTAATTACTGACCACTGCCAACTAAATTAATGCGCCTCCAGCCAGTTTTTGCCCAAACCGATTTCCACTTCCAACGGAACTGCCATTTTGAACGCATTTTCCATTTCGTATTTAATCATCGGTTGAATTTTTTCCAGCTCACTATTATGAACGTCAAAAACCAATTCATCGTGTACTTGCAGCAACATTTTTGATTTCCAGTTTTCGGAAGTCAGTTTTTTATGGATGTTAATCATCGCAATTTTGATGATGTCCGCAGCACTTCCCTGAATCGGAGCATTCACTGCATTTCGTTCGGCACCGCCTCTAACGATGGCATTGGCAGAATTGATGTCTTTTAAATAGCGTCTTCTTCCGGAAATGGTTTCCACATAACCGTGCTCACGGGCAAAATCCACTTGTTCGGCTATGAATGATTTTAGCTTCGGATACGTTTTGTAATAGGCTTCAATCAAATCGGCGCTTTCTTTTCGGGACAATGAAGTCTGATTGCTCAATCCGAATGCCGAAACTCCGTAAATAATGCCGAAGTTTACAGTTTTGGCATGGCTTCGTTGTTCTTTGGTTACTTCTTCCAATGGAACATTAAATACTTTGGCAGCGGTACTTTTGTGGATGTCTTCATGATGCTGAAACGCCTTAATCATGTTTTCTTCCCCGCACAAAGCGGCAATAATACGCAATTCAATCTGAGAATAATCGGCAGAAAGCAGCGTGTAATTTTCATCGCGGGCAATGAAGGCTTTTCGGATTTGTCGGCCTCGTTCGGTACGGATCGGAATGTTTTGCAAGTTCGGATTGTTGGAACTCAAACGTCCTGTTGCGGCTACGGTTTGCATGTAATCGGTGTGCACGCGATTGGTTTTTTTATCGACCTGATTCGGCAATGCATCAATGTAGGTGCTTTGTAATTTCACCATCTGACGCCATTCCAAAATGTCTTTTACAATCTGATGTTCATTGGCCAAGTACGATAATACTTCTTCGCCGGTTGCGTATTGCCCGGTTTTGGTTTTCTTTTGTTTGGCACCGCCGATTTTTAGTTTGTCGAATAGAATATCACCCAATTGTTTTGGAGAGGCTAAGTTGAATTTCTCGCCGGCCGTTTCGTAAATTTTCTGTTCGAAAGTGTCGATTTCTTTTTGCATATCGGCCGACATACTTTTCAGAAAATCCACATCCAATCGGATTCCTTCCCGTTCCATGTCCGCTAAAACGGGAACCAGCGGGATTTCGATTTCGTCAAACAGTTTTTTGGTGCCGACTTTTTCCAGTATCGGCTGAAAATGTTCTTTTAATTGAAAGGTAACATCGGCATCTTCCGTGGCGTATTCTTTGATGTCTTCCAAAGCGACGTCGCGCATGGACAATTGGTTTTTTCCTTTTTTTCCGATTAAGGTTTCGATGGATTTCGGAGAATAGCTCAGATACGTTTCCGATAAAATATCCATGTTGTGGCGCATGTCCGGGTTAATCAGATAATGGGCAATCATGGTGTCGAACAATTTTCCTTTGATTTGAATGCCGTAATTCGCCAGGATTTTCAAATCGTATTTCATGTTTTGACCGATTTTTTCAATGGCTTCATTTTCAAAAAACGGACGGAATTTGTCAACCAAAATTTGCGCTTCTTCCTGATTTTCCGGAAACGGAACGTAAAATCCTTTTCCTTTTTCGAAGGAGAATGACATTCCCACAAGCTCGGCGTTTAAAGCATCGATTCCGGTGGTTTCGGTGTCAAAACAAACCGAAGGCTGATTCATTAAATTCTGCAGTAACAATTTTACCGGTAAATCGCCTTGGATGCTTTGGTAAAAATGTTGGGTATTTTCTAAAGTTTTGTAATAAGAGTGATGTGGCGTGGCTTCGTCGGAAACTTCGCTGAAACCAAACAAATCGAATTGGTCTTCGTTTGATTTTTTGGCCGGTGTTTTTTTGGCCGGTTTGGCTTCTTCTGATCCGTTTCCGTTGGTGTCGATTTCGTCGTATTCTTTTCCGGTGCCGAATAATTTGTCGAATTGCGTTTTCATCTGACGGAATTCCAATTCATGGAACAACGCATCGGTTTTTTCCACATCCGGTTTGGACAATTCGTAATCCGTCGCATCAAACGTTACCGGACAATCGAGTAGGATGGTGGCCAGTTTTTTGGATAATAAGCCGAGTTCCTTATTGGCTTCGATTTTATCTTTCATCGCGCCTTTCAGCTGATGGGTATTGTCTAATAAATTTTCAAGCGTGCCGTATTCGGCCAGGAATTTTTTGGCTGTTTTTTCTCCCACACCCGGCAATCCCGGAATGTTATCGGCAGAATCGCCCATCATGCCTAAGAAATCTATCACCTGTTCGGGACGTTCGACTTCGAATTTGGCCAAAACTTCCGGAATGCCCCAAATTTCAATGTCATTTCCCATTCGGGCCGGTTTGTACATGAAGATGTTTTCGGAAACCAATTGCGCAAAATCCTTATCGGGAGTAACCATAAAAACCTGATAGCCTTCCTTTTCGGCTTGTTTGGCCAAGGTTCCGATCAGGTCGTCGGCTTCGAATCCCGCTTTTTCAATAATCGGAATGTGCATTGCTTCTAATAATTGCTGAATATACGGAACCGCAATTTTAATCGCTTCGGGTGTGGCGTCTCGATGTGCTTTGTATTCCGGATACATTTCATTTCGGATGTCACTCCCGCCTTTGTCGAATGCTACTGCCAAATGATCCGGTTTTTCGCGTCGGATAACATCCATCAGGGAATTCATAAAACCCATAATGGCCGAGGTGTCCATTCCTTTGGAATTGATGCGCGGATTTTTGATAAAAGCATAGTATCCGCGGAAAATTAAGGCATAAGCATCTAAAAGAAACAGGCGTTTTTGTTGTGACATGATGTAAAAATTTAGTAGGTAAAAATAAGCAAAGTGAAAAGAATATGCTAAAACATCGATTCGAAATCAATTGTTACGTTAAAATTAATCTAAATAGTGTTCGCTAAGCGCTTCATTCTTCGTTACTTTGCTTGTTCCAAAACAAATAATAATGCGTTTAGTTTTTATAGGAGTGATTCTTCTTTTAATAGAATTGTATGCTTTTCAGGCGGTAAAAACCATCACCAAAGAACGATGGATACTGATTGCGTATCAGGTTGTCAGTTTTTTGGCTTTTGTGTATATTTTGTATGGATTCAGTCAGTTTGACCGGAAGGTGGGGCAAAATGCACAATCGCTTTTTACGATAGGATTGTTTTTGCTGATGCTGGTTCCTAAATTACTGGTAGCGGTGATTCTTTTGGGTGAAGATGTTTATCGAATGTTTGCTACCATCATCGCTTATTTTACACAAACCGACAGTATTGCAGAGGCTATTCCGAGCAGACGAAAATTTATCAGTCAGATTGCTTTAGGGATTGCCGCAATTCCGCTTACGTCTTTGTTGTACGGAATGACCAAAGGGAAATACAATTATAAAGTGATTCGTCAAACTTTGTTTTTTCCTGATTTACCCGAGAGTTTTGACGGCATGACCATAACGCAGATATCCGACGTACACAGTGGCAGTTTCGATAATCCTGAAAAAATTGAATATGCGATTGATTTGGTGAACCAACAACAATCGGATTTGGTGCTTTTTACGGGCGACATTGTAAATACGCATGCTACGGAAATGCATCCTTGGATTGATACGTTCCGAAAAATACATACCCCGAAATTTGGAAAATATTCCGTTTTGGGAAATCACGATTATGGTGAATATGTGGATTGGCCTTCACAATCGGCAAAAGAAGAAAACTTTAAGGCGATTAAAGATTTGTACCGTCAGATTGATTTTAAGCTGTTGCTGAACGAAAATGTAAAAATCAAGCAGGGTGACGAAGAAATTGCTTTGATTGGTGTGGAAAACTGGGGGGTTAAATTCAAACAGGCGGGAGATTTGAACAAAGCTTCCGAGGGAGTTAAAAAAGAAGATTTTAAAATTTTGATGAGTCATGATCCGTCGCATTGGGATGCCGAAGTCCAACATCATGAAAATCATTATCATTTGACCTTGTCAGGGCATACACACGGATTACAGTTTGGTATTGAGATTCCGGGCGTTATCCGCTGGAGTCCAGTGCAGTACGTTTACAAGCAATGGGCTGGTGCGTATCAGAATTTAGGTCGTTATATTTATGTGAACCGTGGCTTTGGGTTTCATGCCTATCCGGGACGTGTTGGTATTTGGCCGGAAATAACGGTAATTCAACTAAAAAAAGGGTAGATAGTAGCATAAATGCTTAAAAATATTATATTTGTATACTATTTTTTTTAAGAACAATAGTTTTTAATTCATCTAATTTTCTCGCTTATGTCAAAATTTGGAGAACTAATCAATACGCAAGTACCTGTTTTAATCGATTTTTATACCGATTGGAACGAGTCTTCCGTTTCTATGCATCCTGTAATCAGAGATGTTGCTGCAGCACTTGGTGATCGCGCCAAGGTAATTAAAATTGACGTCGATAAAAATCAGGAACTGGCAGAAGCTTTACGTATTAAAGGTTTGCCGACGCTGATGATTTACAAAGAAGGTCAGATGGTTTGGAGACAATCAGGGGAGCTGGATGCCAATACTATTATTGGTTTGGTTCAGGAGAATTCTTAATCGATTGTATCGAACACAAATCCCTTTTCTTTTAAAATTGCAATGGTTTCCGGTAAAGCGTATTCAAGATTTTTGAAGGCTTTGCGGCTGTCGTGAAATACGATAATGCTTCCTTGTGTGGTATTTGAAACTACATTCTTCAGACATTCTTCCGGGGTGATCCGAACATCGAAATCGGCACTTAAAACATCCCACATAATAATTTTATAGCCCAATTTGCGCAGTTTTGCAGCTTGTACGGCACCTATTTTTCCGTAAGGAGGTCGAAAGAGCTTTGTTTGCGTGCTGTTATATTCGGATTGCTGCATTGCCTTTTCGCATTCACTGATGTTTTCCAAGTATTTTTTGTTACTTGTTTTCCAGCCTTGCAAATGGTTGTAAGTGTGATTCCCAATGCGATGTCCTTCTGTAGTAACTTGCTTGAAAATTTCCGGATATTTCCGAATATTGTCTCCGATGCAGAAAAAAGTGGCTTTTATGTTATGTGTTTTTAGAATGGATAAGACCCATTCGGTGACTTCCGGTGTAGGACCGTCGTCAAAGGTGAGGTAGACTTTTTTTTCAGTATTCGGGAGGTCCCAAATCTGTTTGGAAAAAAGTTGCTTAATTAACCGGTTGGTTTTTATCCAATAGAAATCCATACTATAAAAGTAAGGCTTTCAAAGTTAAAAAACCTTAAAAGCCTTAATTGATGTTATTTTGAAAAATGATTATTCCATATCTCTTTCGAAAAGCGGGAACAACTTGTTGTAACTGTTGAATTTTACTTTGTTTTGGTTGTAGAATTCTAAATCGCCTCTATCTTTCATGATTTGTAACAAGCTTCTGTAGCTTTCAATGTCGGTTACAATATCAACATACAAATTGTTTTGTTCCGTTGGTTTCAGGGTGCTGAAATACACCAGGTTTTCCTGATATTTTTTCATCAATTGAGATAAAACGCCTCTGGCTTTTTCTTTTTCGCCTATTGCATAATAACCTCCGGCAAACGGATCGACAAAACGATAATAGTCGAAATAGTCAATTGGCATTTTAGTCATGGCCAAATCGATTACTTTTTTGGCTTTGTCTTTTTTGCCTTCATTGATTAATGCTTCCATTAAACGGGCAAGGTTTGTTCGGTAGGAAATACTGTTTTTACGGGTTTCCGGGTCGTGGTAGATTTTCGGACTCTCGCTGTTGCCCCAATCCCACGACATTACGTTTTTGTACATTCTTTCCGTATCGATATAGCCCATTTCAAACTGGTTTCCACCTTCGGCTTTCGGAGTTTTTACCGGAACCAATCGGTAAACCATACCTTCCATCTGAAGGTATTCTTTCATCCAGATGTAATCTTCGTCGTCAAAGCTTCCCGGAGAGAAATAAATCGGACGTTTCCAATTGTTGTTGGCTACAATGTCCAACATCATTAAGCGGTGCTTGTAGATAACGCCGCCGGTTATGTTAACATCGATATTTGCTACAATTGAATCGTTCAATGCGGCAGGAACCACTTTGTTTTTAATCACCACATTTTTGTCAACCGGAATACTGATTTTATCAGTTGGATAAAACTGTACTTTTTGTCCGTTTGGCATGGTTTCAATAGTTCTTTCATCTCCTGATTGGATGAATTTCATGAATTGCTCAATAGGGATGCGTTCTTTGGTAATCTCTCTGTGGATTACATAGTCGCGTGTTCCGGAAACATACTGACTGTGAGTAAATCGTATCGGTAACGGTTCTGATTTGTAGGCTTTGGCTTTCATTTGATCGATGTACCAATCCTGACTGAACAATTGCGTGTTTACAATGCGCACATCCGTTCTGTAATTTTCGATTTCCTGGGCATACCATAACGGGAAGGTGTCGTTGTCGCCAATAGTAAACAGTATGGCGTTGGGTTCACAGGAATCCAGATAGGCTTTTGCCATCGCAATAGCGGTATAGCGGTCGGAGCGGTCGTGATCGTCCCAGTTTTCTTTCGCCATCAGTACCGGAGCAGCCAACAATGCAACGGCTATAATTACCGGTCCGGCTACTTTTGGTTGCAGGTATTTTTTGATGGCATCATAAATGGCATAAACACCAAATCCCAGCCACATGGCGAAAACATAGAAAGAGCCCACTACGGCATAATCTCGTTCTCTTGGTTCGAAAGGTCGTTCGTTTAAGAATATCTTTAAGGCGAAACTCGTAAATAGGAATAGCGCTAATAAAACATAGAAACTTTTAAGATCTTTTTTGGCGTGGAAAACCATTCCGATAACCGCTAAAATAAAAGGTAAAAAATAATAAGTGTTTCTTGCTCTGTTGTTTGCGATATCCGGTGGAAGGTTTTTCTGAGAGCCCAAGCGCATTTCGTCTATAAAGCTAATGCCGCTCAGCCAGTTTCCGTTTTGGGAATCGTATTTGCCCTGAAGGTCGTTTTGACGGCCTACGAAATTCCACATTAAATACCTCCAGTACATATAACCGAATTGGTATTCGAACATGAATTTCATATTGTCAGCAAATGACGGTTTCTCAATAATTAGGTAATCGCCGTAGGATTTCAGGAATTTATCATAACCGTCCAAATCTATTTTTCCGGCAGCAAAGGCGCTTCTGAATTCCGAAACAATCTGTACCAATTCGTCTTCATGCGAATACTCCGGATTGATCGTGAAGTTCAGTGGTTTTGTAAACGTCATATAGTTTACGCGAGCATCTGGACTGTCGCCGTACCACATTCTTGGTAAAATGCCGTTGTGTTTGTCGCTTCCGTTACTTTTGGCATTTACGTAGTTGTTTACGATTACGTATTTTCCGGATTTATAGTCTCTTTCGTAGTTGGGTTTGTCGTCTTCATACGGTTTGTCTTCGTCTAAGCCGGCATAAGTTTCGGAGAATAATGGACCGTAAAAGGTTTTTTGTTCCCCGTACTGTTCACGATTGTAATAGGCTAAAACCTCTGCGGCATCCGACGGCTTATTTTCGTTGATGACCACGTTAGCATTGGCTCTGATGGGTAGCATTAACCACGTTGAGAATCCGATTAATACAAACAGGATGCAAAGTAAAATGGTATTGTAAAAAGGTAATTCTTTTTTCTTGGTGTATTGTAATCCGAAGTAAAAGAAAGCAATGATTAGCAGCGCGGCAAAAATGGTTCCGGAATTGAAAGGAAGGCCGATGCTGTTTACCATGAAAATTTCCATTTTACCAAAGAATCCTAACGTATAAGGTAATAGGAATTTGAAAACAAAGAATAAAACCGCTACCATGACCACATTGGCAATGATGAAGTTTTTTAGGGTGATTTTTTCGTAGTTTTTAAAATAGTATAACAACCCAATGGAAGGGATTGTCAATAAAGCCATAAAGTGTACCCCGAATGATAACCCGATAACCAGTGAAATCAATAACAACCATTTGTTGCCTCTTGGGGTGTGCATTTCTTCTTCCCAGCGTAATCCCATCCAAAGTAATAAGGCAATGAATAACGATGCCATGGCGTAAACTTCGGCTTCTGTGGCGCTAAACCAAAAGCTGTCGGTGAACGTAAAGGCTAAAGCACCTACAAAAGCACTTCCTAAAACAACAATTGCATTGTCTTTATTGAATTCGGAGTAGGAAGAAACTACTTTTCTTAAAATAATGGTCATCGACCAGAACATGAATAAAATGGTGAAAGCACTTGAAAAAACCGATGTCATGTTAACCATCAAGGCTACTTTTCCGGCACTTGGGGCAAACATGGCAAAAAAGGCACCAATCATTTGGAAAAGCGGGGCTCCTGGTGGGTGTCCTACTTCCAGTTTTGCGGATGTGGCGATGTATTCTCCACAATCCCAAAAGCTTAGGGAAGGTTCAACAGTTAATGTGTAGGTTAATAGGGCAATTGCAAATGTCAGCCATCCTAAAATGGTGTTCCATTTTTTAAAGTTGAAAGTAGTCATATAAGATATGTCGATTTTTTCAGGTTGAATTCTACTACAAAGAAACTCTTTTTTTGCATATACAAACGCGCAATTTATTTTTTTAATATTTTTTTATGGAAAAATTTGGTTTGAAAAAAATATATATTACATTTGCACCCGCAATCACAATGATGGCGCTGGTTATTGGCCTATGGTGTAATGGTAACACTCCGGTTTTTGGTACCGTCATTCAAGGTTCGAGTCCTTGTGGGCCAACAAAAAACTCCTCAATTATTTGGGGAGTTTTTTATTTTTATGATTTTTTGCTTTAGTCGGCTTTTGTGATTTTGTTTTGTATAAAAATATAGTATATTTGTACCCGCTATCGCAAGATGGTTTTGGTTATTGGCCTATGGTGTAATGGTAACACTCCGGTTTTTGGTACCGTCATTCAAGGTTCGAGTCCTTGTGGGCCAACAGAAAACCTCTCAATTTGAGAGGTTTTTTTATTTTGAATCTGTTGTGGAAATTAAAGTATAAAAAAGCCCGTTCATTGAACGGGCTTTTTATTTGTATGTTTTGTGGTTAGATTTTAAAAGTAACCACTGGTCTAACAGAATGGTTAACTAAATCTTCGCTGATGCTGCCATTGAAGAAGTGAGCAAGACCTCTTCTGCCGTGCGTGCTCATTCCGATTAAGTCGGCATCGATGCTGTTGGCGAAATTTAAAATTCCTTTTTCTACGTTTACGTCATTATAGATGTGTGTGGAGAAATTGTTGATTTGGAATTTTGAAACAAAATCAGTCATTATTTTTTCAGCCACCGCTGTTGATTTGAAATTGTTAGGTGTGTTGATGGAAACCAAGTGAAGGTGTGCTCCGAATTTGTTGGTGAATTCTACAGCGTTTTCAAATGTTTTGGTTACTTCATCTGAGAAGTCGGAAGCAAATACGAATTTGTTCACATTGAATTCTCCGGTTTCTTTTTTGATTACTAAAACAGGAATGTCTGAAGTTCGAACAACTTTTTCAGTGTTGGAGCCGATGATCATTTCTTTAAATCCGTTGGCACCGTGTGATCCCATTACGATTAAATCGATGTTGTTTTTTTTGCTTACATCAATGATTCCGCTGAAAGCAGATTCTAATTTGATGATTTCAGAAACTTCCAAGCCGTCTAAATAACTTGCATTGGTAACTTCATCTAATTTTTCTTCAGCTCTTTTTTTGAAGTACATGATTTCCGGGATTTCGTGACCGTGAGTTTGGGCATCATTTCCTTCGTGTGGTAACTCCAGCATGTGAAGTAAAAATATTTCGCCATTATTTTTTTTGGCAATTTGTGCAGCTACTTTAAGTGCGTATTCGGCGTGTTGGGAAAAATCTGTTGGTACTAAAATTCGTTTCATAACTGTTAAATGTGGGAAATTGGTGTTTAAATACTTTTTCATAAAGATATAAATATATTTAGAATTAACAATGATTTTCAATATTTAAAAAAAATTGTATATTTGCACCGTTATTTATTATCGAACTAAGTAATGAGGGAAGCACTGCTTCCCTCTTTTTATACAAATATGACATTTAAAGAAAAAGTAAGCAGCGTTGTTAATGAAGCCTTGGCGCAAAAGCCTTCTCTTTTTTTGATCGACCTGACAATTACTGATGCATACAAAATTATCGTAACTTTAGATGGTGATAACGGGGTGATTCTCCAGGATTGTATCGATATCAGCAGGGCTATTGAAGGTGGTTTGGATCGTGAGGAGCAGGATTTTTCGATGGAAGTGGCATCGGCGGGAGCAACTTCGCCTCTGAAAATGCCGAGACAGTTTAAGAAAAACATCGGAAGAAAACTGAAAGTGACTACCGCAACAGAAAAAATTGAAGCGGAAATTACCGATGCGAATGACGAGTTTATTGTTTTGGAATGGTCTGCCAGAGAACCAAAACAAGTAGGGAAAGGAAAAGAAACTGTTCAGAAAAGAGCAGAAGTTAAATACGAAGATATTAAAGAAGCAATTGTTATAATAACATTTTAAATAAAGAGTTGGCATGGAAAATATTGCATTAATCGAGTCGTTTTCAGAGTTTAAAGACGATAAACTTATCGATAGAGTTACCTTAATGGCAATTTTAGAAGATGTGTTTAGAAATGCATTGAAAAAGAAATACGGTTCAGATGATAACTTCGATATCATTATCAATCCTGATAAAGGAGATATGGAAATCTGGAGAAATCGTGTGGTGGTTGCAGACGGTGAAGTGGAAGATGAGAATTCTGAAATTTCATTATCGGAAGCCCGAAAAATTGAGCCCGACTTCGAAGTGGGTGAGGATGTATCTGAAGAAGTGAAGTTAATACAATTGGGTAGAAGAGCGATTTTGGCCTTACGTCAGAATCTGATTTCTAAAATCCACGAACATGATAATACCAATCTTTACAAACAGTTTAAAGATTTAATTGGTGATATTTATACAGCAGAAGTGCATCACGTACGTCCAAAAGCTGTAATTTTGGTGGACGATGAAGGAAACGAAATCGTATTGCCAAAAGAAAAACAAATTCCGTCCGACTTCTTCCGTAAAGGAGATAACGTACGTGGAATCATTGAAAGTGTTGAATTAAAAGGAAATAAACCTCAGATTTTAATGTCAAGAACCTCCGATAAATTTTTGGAGAAATTGTTCGAACAGGAAATTCCAGAGGTGTTTGACGGTTTGATTACCGTGAAAAAAGTGGTGAGAATTCCAGGTGAAAAAGCAAAAGTAGCCGTAGATTCTTATGATGACAGAATTGACCCGGTTGGGGCATGTGTGGGTATGAAAGGTTCCCGTATTCACGGTATTGTTCGTGAGTTAGGAAACGAAAATATCGACGTCATCAACTACACCACCAATACACAATTGTATATTACAAGAGCATTGAGTCCTGCAAAAGTATCTTCGGTTAAAATCGACGAAGAGAAAAAAACAGCCGAAGTGTTCTTGAAATTGGAAGAGGTTTCTAAGGCAATCGGACGTGGCGGACACAATATTAAATTGGCCGGGTTGTTAACCGGTTACGAATTGGATGTTATCCGTGAAGGAAATATTGCTGAAGAAGAGGATGATGTTGAATTAACAGAGTTCTCAGACGAGATTGACGGATGGGTTATCGATGAGTTTGCGAAAATCGGATTGGATACAGCAAGAAGCGTGCTGAAACAAGATGTTGCTGATTTAGTGCGAAGAACCGACCTGGAAGAAGAAACTATTTTGGATGTGATGCGTATTCTGAAAAATGAATTTGAAGAATAAGCAGTAACGCAACAACAACACAACACGCATTAAGGTATTAATAATAAAGATTATATGTCTGAAGAAAGAGTAATAAGAATAAACAAGGTTTTAAGGGAATTAAATATTTCTCTAGATAGAGCTGTGGACTATTTGAAAGATAAGGGTCATACCATCGAATCAAGTCCTAACGCCAAAATTTCTAATGAGGAATACTCTATCTTGTGCGGTCAATTCTCTGCTGATAAAGGAAAAAAGGTGGCTTCTCTTGAAGTAAGTGAAGAAAAGAAAAAGGAAAAAGAAGCCCTGCGTATCGAGCGCGAAAAAGAGATTGAAGAAAAACGCAAACAAGACGAAGAGAGACAACGTCAGGAAATAATTAAAGCCAAAGCTACCCTTTCCGGGCCTAAAGCGGTTGGTAAAATTGATCTTGAGCCCAAAAAGCCTGAAGTTGTTGCTGAAAAACCATCTTCGGAAAAAGTCGAAAAAGCCATCGAGCCAACGCCTGAAAAAGTAGTTGAAAAAACTGTAGAAGCCGTGCCGGTTGCAGAAGAGGTAAAAATTACCGTAGCGAAAACCGAAAAGGTTGAGCAAGCAGAAAAAACTGAAAAAGCAGATAAGGTTGAAGCAGTTGAGAAAATCGAGAAAAAAGCAGCTCCAGTAGCGGAAGCTCCGGCAACTCCAGCTGCGGCAGAACCTGTGGAAGATGAGAAAATCGAAACGCAATACCAAAAACTTACAGGGGCGACTTTCACGGGGCAGACGATTGACTTGTCTCAGTTCAACAAGCCTAAGAAAAAGAAAGAAGATTTCAAAAAAGACGCAGCTATTAAGCCAAATGCGCCCGGAAGTGCGGCCGCGCAAGGACAAAATAATGCGAACAAAAATAAAAGAAAACGTATTCCTGGTAAACCGGGAGCGCCAGGAACCGGAACACCGGGTCAAGGGGGCAACGCTCAAGGTGGTGCTAACAGACCAGGAGGCGGTAATAAATTTGGTCCGAACAAACCCGGTGGAGGTGGATTCCAAAAAGGAAACCGTCCGGCTATCGTTGCTAAAGTGGAGCCAACTGAGGAAGAAGTTAAAAACCAAATCAAAGAAACTTTAGAAAGACTTCAAGGTAAAGGAGGGAAATCTAAAGCGGCGAAATACAGAAGAGACAAGCGTGATTCGCACCGTCAGAAATCAGACGATGAGCAAAGAGCGATTGAAGAAGGAAGTAAAGTATTGAAAGTAACGGAATTCGTTACCGTAGGTGAAATTGCAACCATGATGGATGTGCCTATTACGAAAGTTATCGGTACCTGTATGTCGCTTGGAATCATGGTGACCATGAACCAACGTTTGGATGCGGAAACGTTATCAATTGTTGCTGATGAATTTGGTTATGAAGTAGAATTTATCACGACCGATATCGAAGAAGCTATCGAGGTAGTGGAAGATCGTCCGGAAGATTTGGTGCACAGAGCGCCAATCGTAACGGTAATGGGTCACGTTGACCACGGTAAAACATCCTTATTGGATTACATCCGTAAAACAAATGTAATTGCCGGGGAGTCCGGAGGTATTACACAACACATCGGAGCGTATGGAGTAGAGTTGGATAACGGTCAGGAAATCGCGTTCTTGGATACACCAGGTCACGAGGCGTTTACCGCAATGCGTGCCCGTGGTGCGCAAGTTACAGATATTGCCATTATCGTAATTGCTGCGGACGACGATATCATGCCACAAACCAAAGAGGCCATCAGTCACGCACAAGCGGCAGGAGTTCCATTGATTTTTGCGATCAATAAAGTGGATAAACCGAATGCGAATCCGGAGAAAATTAAAGAGCGTTTAGCAGCTATGAACTTGTTGGTAGAAGATTGGGGTGGTAAATACCAATCGCATGACATTTCTGCAAAAACAGGTTTAGGTGTTAAAGAATTATTAGAAAAAGTATTGCTTGAGGCGGAAATTTTAGACCTTAAGGCTAATCCAAATAAACCAGCTGTTGGTACAGTAGTTGAAGCACAATTAGACAAAGGTCGTGGTTATGTTTCTACTATTTTAGTCCAAGCGGGAACATTGAGAATCGGTGATTACGTATTGGCCGGTAAAAATCACGGTAAAGTTAAAGCGATGTACGATGAGCGTGGAAATATCGTTAAGGAGGCAGGTCCTTCTACACCGATTTCCATTTTGGGTCTGGACGGAGCGCCAACTGCCGGTGATAAATTTAACGTATTTGAAGACGAAAGAGAAGCAAAACAAATCGCTGCGAAACGTATGCAATTGTTGCGTGAGCAATCGGTTCGTACGCAAAAACACATTACACTTGCCGAAATCGGTCGTCGTATCGCCTTGGGTCAGTTTAAAGAATTGAACATTATCCTTAAAGGAGACGTGGACGGTTCGGTGGAAGCCTTGTCTGATTCCTTCTCTAAATTGTCTACTGAAGAAATTCAGATCAAGATTATTCATAAAGGAGTAGGAGCAATTACAGAATCTGACGTATTGTTGGCTTCGGCTTCGGATGCGATCATTATCGGATTCAACGTTCGTCCGCAAGGAAATGCAAAACAATTGGCTGATAAAGAAGAAATCGATATCCGTCACTATTCGATCATCTATGATGCCATCGACGATTTGAAAGATGCGATGGAAGGTATGTTGTCTCCGGAGATGAAAGAAGAAATTACCGGTACTGCAGAAATCCGTGAATTGTTCAAAATTTCTAAAGTGGGAACTATCGCCGGATGTATGGTTACCGATGGTAAAATTCTTAGAAATGCAAGAATCCGCTTAATTCGAGAAGGTGTGGTTATTTACACGGGTGAATTATTGGCATTGAAACGTTTCAAAGACGATGTGAAAGAAGTTTCCAAAGGGTACGATTGTGGTATGCAGATTAAAAACTACAATGATCTTAAAGAATACGATTTAATTGAGTGTTTCCACGAAGTGGAGGTGAAAAAGAAACTGAAATAACAGTTTGTTCTATAAATATAAAAATCCCGATTCGTCGGGATTTTTTGCGTTTAATCGATTTTTTACAAACTTAACGGTTTTTTAATTCAGTAAATTTTTATGTAAGATAATTAGATGTTATTTTTGTGGCATTAAAATTTTACATATGAAAAAAATTACAATTTTATTAGTTGTATTCATGTCGTTATTCTCTGTGAATAAGACAGTTGCGCAATCCGAGCCCTTTATTGGTCAGATTGCTGTAGTTGCTTTTAATTATGCTCCGCAAGGATGGGCTAAATGTGAAGGCCAATTGTTGCCGATTGCTCAAAATCAGGCGCTTTTTGCGTTATTGGGTACTACTTATGGCGGTGATGGTGTGACTACTTTTGCTTTACCGGACTTAAGAGGGCGTGTGCCAATGGGAGATGGTAACGGTCCTGGTCTTACACCAAGAGTTTTAGGAGAGAAGAGCGGTTCTGAAACCAATACATTAACGATTGCTCAAATGCCGATGCACAACCATACCGTTAATGCTTCTACTGTTGATGGGGATCAAAACGTACCGACAGGCAGCATTCCGGCTAATACAAAAGCTTTGGATAAAGAATACACCGCAAGTGCGGCTAATACTACCATGAGTCCGTCTATGATTGGGGTTAGCGGTGGAAGCCAGCCTGTAAATAACATACAGCCTTATGCAACGCTTACTTATATTATAGCCTTACAAGGTGTTTGGCCAACAAGACCTTAAGAAGTTGTATGAAAAAGATATTCTTATTACTAGCAGTGGTTGTTTCTTTTACAGTAAAAGC
Source organism: uncultured Flavobacteriaceae bacterium (assembly GCA_963812405.1). Lineage (GTDB taxonomy): Bacteria > Bacteroidota > Bacteroidia > Flavobacteriales > Flavobacteriaceae > Flavobacterium. The sequence continues at coordinate 1,359,069 of CAWEUV010000002.1, forward strand.
GCAAACCATTACCTTCAACGGATGTCACGCTTTGTTTGAAAATCAGGATTATATTTTTAACAAGGAAACGACAGATGTGTCTGGGAGAAATGTTTTTACGACTACTCCGGTAGATGGAGGTCAGTCATGTGGAGGATTGGGAACCTGTGAATTCAAAATTCAGTGGAGTGCTGCCAATTCCCGTTGGGAGTTTGTTGCCGATAGTGGAAACGGCGATTTTGTAAATCCGCATTTAATCTACTATAATACTTCTGCTTCTACGCCAAATCCACCCGATTTGACTTTGGGAAGCTGGATTGAGAATACCGTAGCAACCAGTTCGGCTTGCGGTGGTGTTCTGACTTCAGGTAATGCGGTTTTAACCGGTGCGGTGCAAAGCACAGTTTTGGGAACGGCCGATTTTTCAATTAACGGTGGCGTTATCGTTTATCCAAATCCAAGTTCGGAGCACATTACCGTTCTTTCTAAAAGCGAAATTAAAAACCTTTCCATTTTAAACATGCAAGGGCAAGTAGTGCTAAAGGCTGCAAACAGCAATGTCGCTAATGTTGCCATGCTTCAAAATGGAGTTTATCTCTTACGCCTTGATACCGATGAAGGTGTCCAGGTTCTGAATTTTGTAAAAAAATAAATTTTAAATCCCGATTCGTCGGGATTTTTTGTTTCTAATGCTTATTGCAGTATACTATTTTTTATTTTTTCCGTTTATTTGCTTTAATCTATTGTTTCTTATGATGAACAAGTCAATCCGTTTTCTTTTGCTCTTTTTTTTGTTTTCGACCAGTGTCGTTTTTTCTCAAAATTACCGTGATAAAGTAATTTATGAAATCATTTACCCGTCTTTTCTGAAAGCGAGATTGGAGAATGAGTATTATCAGAAAGCGAAAGAAGCCATTTTAAGTCTGGAGGCGCAATACGGCTATGAGGCAGATTTAAAATTGACGCTTTTGGAATACAGTTACCGTCATAAGGATTTTATTTTTTTTAAAGAACAAATGGAGATTCTGGTTGAGAAGTACGGCTACACCATTACATTCATGAAAGGAGGGGAGTTGTATTATGATGCTATTTTGACAGGCGAACTTTCTTCATGGTTCAAACCGATGTATTTAAAGAAACATTTCCTTTGGCTCGAGCATAATTTTGACAAACAATTCGATCAGCGTAAACTTTATGATATGGAATTGAAAAGTCAGGCAGTGCATTCATTTACTTCAAAGATTATGGAAATCAAATCGCTTGATTCTTCACAGATTGAAGCGGTAAACGCCAAATTGAATGAGTTTAAGTTTAGTAACAGTACTACGTTGTACGGCATTTGCCGAAAGTTTGATTTTTTTCCATCGGTCAAAAACTTCGCAGTGATACATTCTTTTTATAATATGGGTTTGTATCAGAATCTGGAAATCAAGGAAAATATCGAACGCACCTGGCTCCTTTTTGAGCCGTATATCAAAAAAACCTATCTTAAAAATGAAATGGATTATAGCGAATACAGAAATTACGATGCGTTCTGTATTAAACATTTTGGGTTTCAGAAATACGGATTGATGACCAGAGAATCACTTCCTTTATTTTTGAGGAATAAGGATCACGACGAATTTAGTGCAATTCCAATTGAGAATGCTTTTTTTGCCGAAAAAATGAAGCGGGAATTCGGATGGAAATAAGAAGGGACTTCTTGTTTGAGTTTGATGTGTCACGACACTTAATTTGTTCACTACATCTTTTCAAAGGACAACGGAACTTTTGATTTGAGTCCGGAGTTTCGAAGAATCAAAAGGTTATATTAATGTGAAAGTATGTTATATAACTGACTAAAATTCATAATTTTACTACTATATTTTGTGTTTTTTGGACTTAAACTTTAAAGTCATGAAATCAAAAATTGCAATTTACAACACCCATGAAGAAGCAGTGGATGCTGTTAAAGTGTTAAACGACCAAAATTTTCCCATGAACAATGTTTCGCTTTTGGGGACAGCGGAAGTAATTGAAGACCATATCCACGTAAGATCAATCGATGCGATAAAAAAAGCTCCGGCCATTATTGGCATGGGGGCAGGTACCGTTATTGGTTTGCTGTCGGGGATTGGTGTTTTTACAATTCCGGGGTTTGGTTTTTTGTACGGCGCCGGCGCTCTGGTTGGAGCAATTGCCGGTTTTGATTTAGGAATCGTAACAGGCGGACTTATATCATTCTTGTCTTTCATCGGAATCAAAGAAGATAATATAGTACGGTGTGAAGAACATCTGAAAGAAGGAAAGTTTATGGTGGTAGTAAACGGTTCGTTAGACGAAATTGAACAGGCAGAACATATTCTGCATACGGAAGGAACTCATTTGGAGCTTCTCAGTTAAAGTACAGTAATAAATAAAGCCGACATTTGTCGGCTTTATGGTTTTTATATATGGAAGTTGTATTAGAAACTGTATTTCAAACCTCCGTAAATGTTTCTTCCGGCCGAGTTCATGCCGGAAGAGAATGTTCTGTATTGTGTGTCCAGAATGTTTTCAACTCCGGCATAAAATGTTACCCCAAAGAACGATTTGCTCGATGCTTTAAAGTTGTACGTTTCCCAAGCCGGCATTCCCCCTTTTGGGGCGTATTGCTCATTGTCTTCGCCATTTAAAAGGTAGTCGGAAATGTCTTTTTTGCCGTTGTACAACATATAGCCTTCCACGGTAAAGAATTTGTGTTCGTAATTCACGCCTATTTTTCCGTAATAAGGAGCAATATGGTCCAGTGGAGAATAGGTGTGGTCCTCATTTACAATACGCCCTAAGGTATAATTGAAATTAGCCGTTACCAATACATTGTCGATAACATACGCCTTTACCGAACTGGATAAACCGGTAACGAACGCTTTTCCTTTGTTTTGATTGGCTAGAACCTGACTCGTTGCTCCGTTGTACTCAATTGTGCTGGCACCATTGAATGTGTACGTGTCGGTTACGATAGCATCAAACATTCTCGTGTAGAAGTAGGTGTTGTCGAATTGAAAACGTCTGTTGTTGCTTTTTAGCGTGAAGCCTAAATCGGTGGTAACGGTTTTTTCCGGTTTCAAATCTTTATTCGGAACAATTACCGAACCGTTTCCGGATTCAAATATTTTTGCCAGATCATCAATATTCGGTGCTCTGAAACCGGAACTGATGTTCGCTACTAAACGCACATTTTTACTTGGGTTATGGATGATTCCGGTTGTGGCGCTGTACGTAAAATTACTTTGATTTACCGAAGTGAACGGCAATTCAAAAATAGAATTGTCTGCAATAGTGCTTTTTAGCGTAACATAACCACCGCGGGCACCAATATTCCAACTGGTTTTTTCATTGTTTTTGGTGCTGTAAGTAACATAAGCATCCGTTCGCAACATGTTGTTTGTGCCGTTCGGGTAACGGGTGTCGATGTCTTTGATTTCGCCAGTGTTCATGTTGTTGGAGTAGGCGGTCGAGTTTAAATCATCGTAATACGCCTCAATACCATAAAGGACATCGCTGTTGGTGAACTCTTTTTTCAAATCAGCATTTAGAGCAAAAACGTTTACTTTTTCAATGCGATTTTGAAGATTGTAGTTTCCAACACGTCGGTTGTGTCTGCTTTCTTCTACATTCTGATAACTTGCCGTAAGTTTCAAATCACTTCCGATAAAAGCTTTGTCTTTTGAAAACGTATACGCCGAAAGCAATCGTTTTTGAGGTCCGTAAAACCATTCTGCATTTCTTAAGCCGCTTCCGTTGGGGTCGGTCAAACGGTCGTATCTGGGAATGTCTGAAGTGGTTGAATACTGTAAGTTTAGGTTGTGCAAAGTACCATTGTCTTGTTTGTATGATAGTTTTTGCATGAAGTTGTACTGTTTGAAAGCGGTATTTTTCTGAACATATTTATCACTGTTTGGTGTTAAGACATCCACCCCGTTTTGTGTGCTGATGTATTGTTCGCGTTCGCCGAAATAATCCGCTCCGTGATTTTTCCTTTTACCCATTTTCAAATCACCGTAATCGTTGTATGAAAATGAGGTGAGCGACGCGATTTTGGTACTGGCATAATTGAAATCAAAATAACCTGTCTTTTCTTCATTGGCAGACGAATAACGTGTTATGGCATTACCCGAAAAACGCTTGTTGCTTTCGCTGAAGAACTTTGCTTTTTTGGTATTGATATTGATAGCGCCACCTAGAGCGTCACTCCCGAAAATAGTGGACGTCGGCCCGTAGAAGATGTCCAGGTTTTCAATAGCGTTTTTGTCTACGGTAATGCTGTTTTGCAAATGTCCGGCTCTGAAAATTAAATTGTTCATGCGGATACCGTCTACCAAAAGCAGGATGCGATTGGCTTCAAAGCCTCTGATAACAGGACTTCCTCCTCCTTGTTGTGATTTCTGAATAGTTACATTTCCTGAGTTTGCCAAAACATCAGCGGTGTTTTGAAAATTCTGGAATTCAATTTCTTTCTGTGAAATTGTCTCGGTTTGTTGTGTTATCGCTTTTTTGTTTTTTACGTATTTATTGGAAGTCACAATAATCTCTTCCAGGTGTTTCGACTTAGTGGTGTCTTTTTGGGTTTGGGCATAGGTGCTCACTGTCAGTATTGACAATAAGTAGAAATATTTTTTCATTTTGTTTTTGTGTATAAATGTTTATGTATTCTCGCTTTTCAGCGCGATTGGTATAGTGAAGACCTTATACACAAGGTGGGCGAAACCCCTTTTGGAGGTGTGTGCTTTTAAATTCTGTTATTGGGGGGAAATTGTTTTGTATGTTTTGACAAACAATTAGTGTTTGTTTGAAATGAGGGGTGTGAAGACAAATGTCGTAAGTGTTTTTGTTTTTTAAAGCCTTGCTTTTTTTGTTTTTTGGGGAAATGTTTTTTGAAATGTATTTGATGACGTTCTCGTATTCGTCTTTGATTACTGTTACGCGTACTTTTTTTGCGCCCGTCGCTATTTTCTTGACATCATAATAGGAGTTGCCTAATTTGAATTCTTTTTTGTTTGGTATTTTGTCCCAGTTTTCTTTGAGAAAAGTGATTTCTTTTAAATTTTGCGATTGCTGTATATGGAAGTCTCTTTTGGCTTCCAAGATGCGCATGATAAAGGTTTCGGATAACAATAAAAACGAAAGCAATCCGTAGAGGATTGCGATGGCTAAAATTATTGTTTTCCTGAAGGTCATTTTTATGGTTGGGTTGTCTATTTGTTTGGTCTTATTAGTAAGGCTGTCGGGTATTTTTTTACAATTTCTTTGTATTGTTTTTCGGCTTCAATTCGGGTTTTGAACGTGCCCACCCATACCTTGAAGTTTGGATTGGAATATATTATGGTGCCGTCCAGGTTTTTGTATTCTTTTTTAAATGCCGATAATGTTTTTTTGGCTTCTTCATTGGTGCCGTAAAAAATTTGCACTTTATAGCGATCATTAACTGTAATCGAAGAGTTTATCTTTCTTTTCTCGTTTAAGAGCATTTCGAATTTGGGATCCTGAATAATGTTAATTTTTGCGGTCTGTGAATGGGATTTTATTCCTGTTATCGAGGCTAAAACAAGTAAAGTTAAATAGGGGCATGTTCTTAAAATTCTCATAATGAAGTATATTTGGAGCAAAAATACAATTAAATAAATCAATCTGAAAACAGCAATTTATTTAGAATTGGTATAAATTACAATTTAAGATAAATTTAAGGTTTTGATAATAAGACATAAGTCGTATTTTTGTCCGAGTTTATAAATAAGGCCTGTTTTTACGTAGCATAAAATAGTGCCAAGTTTAGTTGATAATCATTTTAATTATGAAAAAAGTGGGTAACCATAATTCGTTTTCAAAAAAATTAATATTCAGTCTAGCGATGGTATTGTCGCTTTCGCTGAGTTCTTTAGCCCAAGATGCTGCCGCTCCGGCTGCTGGTGCAGGTGATCCTGCAAAAGGGAAAGCAATTTTTAACACAAACTGTGCGGCTTGTCATAAGCTTGACGCTAAAGCCACGGGACCTGCGTTGCGTGGTGTTGCTGATAAGTATGACAAGGAATGGTTGTACAAATGGATTCATAACAGTGGAGAGCTTATCAAATCTGGTGATGCTCAGGCGGTTAAGGTTTTCGAAGAAAACAATAAGATTCCGATGACGGCATTCCCTCAATTATCCAACGAGGATATTGATAATATTATTGCCTATACGTCTGCACCGAAAGAAGAAGCGCCTGCTGCGACAGCAACAGCTGCTGCTGGTGGGGCTACTGCGCAAGAAGGCGGGGTTTCCAATAATCTGATTTTGGGAGTTCTTGCTTTTGTGTTGGCTATATTAGTGGTTATGTTGTTGTTTGTTAAGAATGTGCTTAATAAAATTGCAGCTGCAAATGGTGTTGAAGTAGTGGCGAAAGAGAAATCTTTGCCAATTTGGAAAGCCTTTGCGAAAAATCAATTCTTAATGTTGGTTACGTCTATTATGATGATTTTAATTGGGATGTATTTCATCTATGGTTATTTGATGCAGATAGGGGTGGATCAAAATTATGAGCCGATTCAGCCAATTCATTTCTCTCACAAAATACATGCAGGTGATAACAAGATTGATTGTAAATATTGTCACTCTTCTGCACGTGTGAGTAAAAACTCCGGTATTCCGTCACTAAACGTTTGTATGAACTGTCATAAAAGTATTTCTGAATTCCAAGGAGATAAAGATTCTACTTATGTTGAGTATTCAAAAGAATTCTATACAGGTGAGATCCAAAAGTTATACGATGCTGTTGGGTGGGATAAAACAAATATGGCCTACACGGGTAAAACTAAGCCGGTTAAATGGGTTCGTGTACACAATCTTCCTGATTTTGTTTATTTCAATCACTCACAACACGTTTCTGTTGCGGGAGTAGAGTGCCAAAAATGTCACGGTCCGGTTGAGACTTTTGAGATTATGAAGCAACATTCTCCTTTAACTATGGGATGGTGTGTGAATTGTCACAGAGAAACAAATGTAAAAGTGGAGGGTAATGCTTACTATGCTAAAATTCACGACGAACTTTCTAAGAAATACGGTGTAGACAAATTGACTGCTGCACAAATGGGAGGTTTAGAATGTGGTAAGTGTCACTATTAATAATAAATTAAGAAGCTAATATTTATATACAATGGCATCAAACAAAAAATACTGGAAAAGTGTTGAGGAGCTAGACCAAAATAGCTCTATTGTTGAGACGCTAAGAAACAATGAATTTGTTGAAGAGATTCCTACGGATGAATTCCTGGGAGATGCAGCTACTTTGTCTGCTTCGTCAACAACTCGTCGTGACTTTTTGAAATACGTTGGGTTTTCAACTGCAGCTGCTTCTTTAGCTGCGTGTGAAGGTCCGGTTGTAAAGTCTATACCTTATGTAGTTCAACCTGAAGAAATCATTCCTGGTGTTGCAGATTATTATGCGACAACAATGATGGATGGTTTTGATTTCGCTAACATCTTAATCAAAACCCGCGAAGGTCGTCCTATTAAAGTTGAAAATAATAATTTACCAAATGCGAAGTTTGGTGCAAATGCAAGAGTTCACGCTTCAGTATTGTCATTGTATGACAGTATGCGTTTAAAGCAACCAAAAATTGCTGGAAAAGATGCTTCTTGGACTGATGTTAATGCTGCTGTAACGAAAAGTTTGGCAGAAGCAAAAGCTAAAGGCGGTCAGGTGGTATTGTTAACCAATACCATGGCAAGCCCTTCTACTGATCGATTAATCGCTGATTTTATTGCTAAAAACCCAACGGCTAAACATGTGGTTTACGATGCGGTTTCTTCTTCTACTGCCTTGGATGCTTTCCAAATGGTTTACGGAGAGAGAGCTTTGGCAGATTACGATTTTTCTAAAGCAGATGTGATTGTTTCTGTTGGGGCTGATTTCTTGGGAGATTGGCAAGGTGGTGCTTATGATGCTGGATATTCCCAAGGACGTGTGCCTAAAAATGGAAAAATGTCCAAGCACATCCAAATTGAGGCAAATATGTCATTGGCCGGAGCAAATGCAGACAAACGTATTCCGCTTACGGTTACCGAGCAAAAACATGCTTTAGTTAAAATATATAATGTTGTTACCGGTGCTTCTGTAGGTGCTTCCAATTTAGGTAAGCATGAAGAGGCGGTAATGAAAGCGGCACAACAATTAAAAGCTGCTGGTGGAAAAGGTGTTTTGGTTTCCGGTTTGGATGATGTTAACGCTCAATTATTGGTGTTGGCAATCAACAAAGCGTTAACTTCTGAAGCATTCAATCCTTCTGCGGCGCGTTTAATCCGTAAAGGTGATAGCAAGGCGGTTGCGCAATTGGTTGCAGATATGAAGGCTGGTGCGGTTCATACTTTAATTATGAACGGTGTTAACCCGCTTTACACTTTGGCAAACAGTGCTGATTTTGCTGAAGGTTTGAAAAAAGTAAAAACTTCTGTTTCCTTCACTTTGAGAGAAGATGAAACAGCTGTTAAATCTACAATCGCAGCTCCGGCACCACACTATTTGGAGTCTTGGGGTGATGTGATGATTGCAAAAGGACACTATGCTGTAATGCAGCCGACAATTCGTCCTTTATTTGATACTAAACAATTCCAGGAGGCTTTAATGGCTTGGACTGGAAATACAGCTTCTTATTACGATTTCTTAAAAGCAGTGGGTTCTTCAATTGCGGTTGGAACAACTTGGAACAAATTGGTTCATGATGGAGTTTATTCTTCTGAAGTGGCAGTTGTGGCTGGTGGTTCTGCTGATTACGCAACGGCGGCTTCTGCATTAGCAAATGCTAAAAACGCCGGAGGATTGGAATTGGTTTTGTACACTAAAACCGGTATGGGTGACGGACAACAGGCTAACAACCCTTGGTTGCAAGAGTTTCCAGATCCGTTAACAAGAGCTTCTTGGGATAACTACGTTACGGTTTCCAAAAAAGATGCTGAAAAACTTGGATTGAAAAACTACAATGTGGCTAACGGAGGTCTTAACGGAAGTTATACTACGATTGAAGTTGCTGGTGTTAAATTGGAAAATGTTCCTGTAATCATTCAACCGGGTCAGGCCGTTGGAACTATTGGTTTAGCTTTAGGTTACGGACGTAAAGAAGGTTTGAAAGAAGAGATGCAGGTGGGTGTTAATGCTTATAAATTATACGCAAACCAAAATGCAAATCAGGTTGCTAAAGTAACCAAAACTGAAGGAGATCACGAGTTTGCTTGTGTGCAGTTACAAAAGACTTTAATGGGTAGAGGTGATATTATCAAAGACACTACCTTAGAAATATTCAATACTAAAGATGCTGAAGAATGGAACCCAATTCCAATGGTATCTTTAGATCACAAAGAAACTCCTGCTACAGAAGTGGATCTTTGGGATTCTTTCGACCGCAGTATCGGTCACCACTTTAACTTATCAATCGACTTGAATGCTTGTACCGGATGTGGTGCTTGTGTTATCGCTTGTCATGCAGAGAATAACGTTCCTGTTGTTGGTAAGTCGGAGGTAAGAAGAAGCCGTGATATGCACTGGTTGCGTATCGACAGATACTACTCTTCTGAAGAAACATTTAAAGGAGATGAAGTGTTAAAAGGAAACACAAGCGGATTGATGAACTCTATCGATACCTTAACTGGTATGGAAGATCCTTCAGAAAATCCTCAGGTAGCATTCCAACCGGTAATGTGTCAACACTGTAACCACGCACCTTGTGAAACTGTTTGTCCGGTTGCGGCAACATCACACGGTCGTCAAGGACAAAACCATATGGCGTACAACCGTTGTGTGGGTACTCGTTACTGTGCTAACAACTGTCCGTACAAAGTACGTCGTTTCAACTGGTTCTTGTACAGCAAAAACAGCGAATTCGATTATCATATGAATGATGATTTGGGTCGTATGGTATTGAATCCTGATGTTAACGTTCGTTCTCGTGGAGTTATGGAAAAATGTTCAATGTGTATTCAAATGACACAGGCAACCATTTTGAAAGCGAAAAGAGAAGGACGTGAAATTAAAGACGGCGAATTCCAAACCGCATGTTCAGCAGCTTGTACCAGCGGAGCAATGGTGTTTGGTGATGTAAATGATAAAGAAGGTCAGGTGGCTAAATTAGCTGAAGACGAAAGAATGTATCATTTATTAGAGCATATCGGAACAAAACCAAATGTTTTCTATCACGTAAAAGTTAGAAACAACTAAGAGTAGTAAATAAATTAATAAGAAACAATATAAAGGATTATGTCGTCTCATTACGAAGCACCCATTAGAAAACCTTTAGTTATAGGTGATAAATCTTATCACGATGTAACAGTAGATGTGGCTAAACCTGTAGAAGGTAAAGCAAGCAAACTATGGTGGACCGTTTTCTCAATCGCATTAGCAGCTTTCCTTTGGGGAGCAGGATGTATGGTTTACACCATTTCTACCGGTATCGGAACTTGGGGATTAAATAAAACAGTAGGTTGGGCCTGGGATATCACTAACTTCGTTTGGTGGGTAGGTATCGGGCACGCCGGAACACTAATTTCTGCCGTACTATTATTATTCCGTCAAAAATGGAGAATGGCTATTAACCGTTCTGCGGAAGCTATGACCATTTTCTCGGTTGTTCAGGCAGGATTATTCCCAATCATTCACATGGGGCGTCCATGGTTAGGGTACTGGGTATTGCCAATTCCGAACCAATTCGGTTCGCTTTGGGTAAACTTTAACTCACCATTACTTTGGGACGTGTTTGCGATTTCAACGTATCTTTCAGTATCATTGGTATTCTGGTGGACTGGATTATTACCGGATTTCGCGATGATTCGTGACCGAGCGGTAACACCTTTCAACAAAAGAATTTATTCCATCCTTTCTTTCGGATGGTCGGGTAGAGCAAAAGACTGGCAGCGTTTCGAAGAGGTTTCTTTGGTATTGGCTGGTTTAGCAACACCATTAGTACTTTCTGTACACACGATTGTATCCTTTGACTTTGCTACTTCGGTTATTCCGGGATGGCACACTACAATCCTTCCTCCGTACTTCGTTGCAGGTGCAATCTTTTCTGGATTCGCAATGGTTAATACCTTGCTTATCATTATGAGAAAAGTATCAAACTTAGAAGACTATATCACCGTTCAACATATTGAATTAATGAACATCGTAGTAATGATCACGGGTTCAATTGTAGGATGTGCTTACATCACAGAATTGTTCGTGGCTTGGTACTCAGGTGTAGAATATGAGCAGTATGCATTCTTAAACCGTGCAACAGGACCTTACTGGTGGTCGTACTGGTTGATGATGACATGTAACGTGTTCTCTCCACAGTTCATGTGGTTCAAAAAATTAAGAACAAGTATTATGTTCTCTTTCATTATCTCGATTGTGGTAAACATCGGTATGTGGTTCGAGCGTTTCGTAATTATCGTTACGTCATTGCACAGAGATTACTTACCGTCATCTTGGACGATGTTCCAGCCAACATTTGTTGATGCAGGTATTTACATCGGAACAATTGGTTTCTTCTTCGTGTTATTCTTATTATATTCAAGAAGCTTCCCGGTAATTGCTCAGGCAGAGGTTAAAACTATTTTGAAAACTTCTGGAGACAATTACAAAAGACAAAGAGAAAAAGAAGGACATCATTCACATAATCATTAATAGATCATGAGTACCAATAAAGTTATACATGCTATATATACAGATGATGATATCTTAATGGATGCTGTAAAAGCATCGAGAGCAGCGCATCATCATATCGAAGAAATTTATACTCCGTTCCCGGTTCACGGTTTGGATAAAGCAATGGGCTTGGCGCCAACAAGAATTGCAATTGCTTCATTCCTTTATGGAGTTGTTGGATTAACGGTTGCGGCTAATTTGTTGAATTATATCATGATTGTGGATTGGCCTCAGGACATCGGAGGAAAACCAAGTTTTGCATTTTATCAGAACTTGCCTGCTTTCGTTCCGGTATTGTTTGAGTTAACGGTATTTTTTGCTGCGCACTTAATGGTGATTACTTTTTATTTGAGAAGTAGATTATGGCCATTCAAACAAGCTGAAAATCCAGATGTAAGAACTACAGACGATCACTTCTTAATGGAAGTTTCGGTAAGCGGAAATGAAGAAGACATGGTTTCTTTCTTCAAAAATACTGGTGCTGTAGAAGTTAAAGTAATTGATAAGCATTAAAAGTAGATATGAAAGCCTTATATAAAATAGTAGCATTAGTAGGTGTTTCGATTGCCGCGACGTCTTGTTTCGATAAATCAAAACCGAACTACCAGTTCTTTCCTAATATGTATGAGTCGGTTGCTTATGAAACCTATTCTGAATCTTCTGCGTTTAACAGTGGAAAAGAAGGTCAATTACCGGCAAAGGGAAGTATAAAAAGAGGATTTGAACCTTATGCATATGAAAATACGCCTGCAGGTTACATGCAAGCTAAAGCAGAATTAAAATCTCCTTTGGATTCCTTAACTGTTGATGCAGAAAAAGGAGCCGAATTATTTAATATTTATTGCGCTATCTGTCATGGTGAAAAAGGTGACGGGCAGGGTAATTTAGTTAAAAGAGAAAAATTCTTGGGGGTACCTAATTATGCCGACAGAGAAATTACAGAAGGAAGTATTTTTCATGTAATTACTTACGGATTAAATTCTATGGGTTCTCACGCAAATCAATTGTCGCAACAAGAGCGTTGGTTGGTTACAGCTCATGTGTTGAAATTAAAAGGTGAATTAAGTAAGTAGAAATCATTTGAAAGTTTAAATATGTATACGTTTTCAAACAAATTAAAAACTTTTGCATTCGTCCTTATGGCTTTAGGCTTGTTAGGGATTGCATATGGTTTTTTGACTGCACCAAAAACTACGCAAGACGTAGAAAAAATATTAGCTGAAAGTCATCATGATGCCGGTCATCACGCTGCAGCTCCAGCTCATGACGCACACGCAGCGAAAGCTGAAGCACATCATGAAGAGATGCCGGTTGCAAAACACGACTCGACCGCTGTTGATTCTTTAGCGACTCAGGAAAAAGATACTGCAAAAGCAGTTGCTCCAGTAGTTGAGGAAAATCATCACGATGCACATGCCGCAAAAGCAGAATCGCATGAGGCAGATGCACACAAGGAACACGAAGCACATTTGGAGCATGTATTGCACCAATTGCAAAACAAGCCTTGGGCTGCTTTGTATGTTGCTTGTATTTTCTTCTTGTTGATTTCTGTTGGGGTTTTAGCATTTTATGCTATCCAATGGGCAGCACAAGCAGGATGGTCTCCGGTATTATTCCGTGTTATGGAAGGTATCACTGCTTACTTATTACCAGGTTCTATCATCTTTTTGATTTTATTGGTTTTGTCGGGTATGCACATGAACCATTTGTTTGCTTGGATGGCAGAAGGAGTAACCGATCCTAAAAGCGAACATTATGATGCAATCATTGCCGGAAAATCTGGTTTCCTTAACGTACCATTCTTCTTAGGCAGAGCCATCGTTTTCTTATTGGGATGGAATTTATACCGTCACTTCTCAAGAAAAAATTCATTAGCTCAAGACAATGCTACGGATGATTCTTTCTACAAAAAGAATTTCAAAATGGCAGCTGGTTTCTTAGCGTTCTTTATCGTATCGGAATCTATTGCTTCTTGGGACTGGGTAATGTCTGTTGATCCTCACTGGTACAGTACATTATTCGGATGGTATGTTTTTGCCAGCTTCTTTGTAAGTGGTATCACAACTATTGCTTTCGTTACTTTATACTTGAAATCTAAAGGATATTTAGAATATGTGAATACAAGTCACATCCACGATTTGGCTAAATTCATGTTCGGTATTTCTGTTTTCTGGACGTATTTATGGTTCTCTCAATTCATGTTGATGTGGTATTCAAATATCCCGGAAGAGGTAACTTACTTCGTAACAAGAATTGAACACTTCAAATTACCGTTCTTCGGTATGGTTGTGATGAACTTCGTGTTGCCAATTTTGATCTTAATCAACACCGATTTCAAACGTTTAACATGGGTTATCGTTATGGCTGGAATCATCATCTTAACAGGTCACTATATTGATTTCTTTAATATGATCATGCCTGCAACAGTTGGAGATCAATGGTTCATTGGGGTGTCAGAAATCAGTTCATTGTTATTCTTCTTCGGATTATTCATTTTTGTAGTGTTCACCGCTTTAACGAAATCTCCGTTATTGGCTAAGCGCAACCCATTAATCGAAGAAAGTAAACATTTCCATTATTAATATTTAAAGTAATAAACAAATGACAAGTTTATTGGTACTTATAGTTGTAGTTTTATTAGGAATTGCGGTTTGGCAATTGACTAAGATATTCGATTTGACACAGATTGGGGCAAAGAAAGAAAATTCTGAAATCGCCAACGATAATGATAATAATGTGAACGGATACTTAATGTTTGGCTTCCTAGTCTTCATTTATCTGACCACTATTTATTGTGTTGTGAAATTCGGTGATTTACCATTGATGAGCGGTTCCGCTTCTGAACATGGTGCGGATTATGATAATTTGATGTGGATTTCAATGATTTTGATTTTCTTCGTTCAAACCATCACTCAGGCATTACTTCATTATTTCGCTTTCAAATACCGTGGTAAAGAAGGTAAAAAAGCTTTATATTTTGCAGATAATGATAAGTTAGAATTCATCTGGACTATCATTCCGGTAATCGTTTTGGCAGGTTTAATCCTTTACGGATTGTATGCTTGGACAAATATTATGTTTGTGGATGAAGAAGAAGATGTAATGTATGTCGAATTGTATGCAAAACAATTTAGCTGGGAAGCGCGTTATGCCGGTAAGGATAACACTCTTGGAAAAGCAAATGTTCGTTATATTGAAGGCGTAAACACTTTAGGTGTTGATTTATCCGATCCTAATGCGCAGGACGACCAACAAGTGTCTGAATTGCATTTGCCGGTGGGTAAGAAAATTGTCTTCAAAATGCGTTCTCAGGATGTGTTACACTCCGCTTACATGCCACACTTCAGAGCACAAATGAACTGTGTCCCTGGTATGGTTACCCAATTTGCATTCAAACCTACCATGACTACCGATGAGATGCGTAATTCTCCAGACATGGTTGAAAAAGTAGCCAGAATCAACAAAATCAGAGCTAAGAAAAGCGCTGAATTGGTTGCTCAGGGAAAAACAGCTTTAGATCCTTATACTTTCGATTATTTGTTGTTATGTAATAAAATCTGTGGTCCTTCTCACTACAATATGCAAATGAAAATTGTTGTGGAAAGCGAAGCCGATTACAAAAAATGGTTAAGCCAACAACCTAAATTAAGCAAAGTTATTAATGACGCGAAAGCTGTAGAAGCTCCGGCTGCTGAAGCTACAGTTCCTGCTGAAAAAGTAGAAACGGTAAAAGTAGATTCTACGAAAGCTTTAGCTCAAGTTAAATAATAATTATTTTTTAATACCATTCAAATTAAAAAAATATGTCAGCAGTAGGACACGATTTAAGTCACGATCACGGACACGACCACGAACATCACCATAAAGATACTTTCATTACAAAGTACATCTTTAGTATTGATCATAAAATGATTGCGAAGCAATACCTGATTACAGGTTTGATCATGGGTATTATTGGCGTTGCGATGTCATTATTATTCCGTATGCAAATTGCTTGGCCGGAAGAGTCTTTCGGAATCTTTAAATTTCTTTTAGGAGAAAAATTTGCTCCGGGAGGAGTAATGCGTAATGATATTTACCTTGCTTTGGTTACTATTCACGGAACCATCATGGTATTCTTTGTATTGACTGCCGGATTAAGCGGTACGTTCAGTAACTTGTTGATTCCATTACAAATTGGTGCACGCGATATGGCATCCGGTTTCATGAACATGATTTCCTACTGGATGTTCTTCATCTCTACCGTTATCATGTTGTGTTCTCTTTTCGTAGAATCCGGACCGGCTTCTGCAGGATGGACAATTTATCCTCCTTTGAGCGCCTTGCCACAAGCGATTCCGGGATCAGGAGCTGGGATGACACTATGGTTGGTTTCTATGGCTATCTTCATCGCTTCGTCTTTGATGGGGTCTTTGAACTATGTGGTAACCGTTATCAACTTGAGAACTAAAGGAATGTCAATGACAAGATTGCCATTAACAATCTGGGCGTTCTTCGTTACTGCAATTATCGGTATCGTATCGTTCCCGGTTTTATTGTCTGCTGCCTTATTGTTGATTTTCGATAGAAGTTTCGGTACTTCATTCTTCTTGTCTGATATCTTCATTTCTGGTGAAGTATTACATTACCAAGGAGGTTCACCTGTATTGTTCGAACACTTATTCTGGTTCTTAGGACACCCTGAAGTATACATCGTATTATTACCTGCATTAGGTATTACGTCTGAAATTATTGCAACCAACTCCCGTAAACCAATCTTTGGTTACCGTGCGATGATTGCTTCTATTTTAGCGATTGCGTTCTTGTCGACTATCGTTTGGGGTCACCACATGTTCATCTCCGGTATGAACCCATTCTTAGGATCGGTATTTACATTTACAACTTTATTGATTGCGATTCCTTCTGCGGTAAAAGCATTCAACTATATTACTACACTTTGGAAAGGTAACTTGCAGTTAAATCCTGCGATGTTGTTCTCTATCGGATTGGTGTCAACATTCATTACGGGTGGTTTAACAGGGATTATCCTTGGAGATTCAACTTTGGATATCAATGTTCACGATACATATTTCGTAGTGGCTCACTTCCACTTGGTAATGGGTATCTCAGCACTTTACGGTTTCTTCGCTGGTGTTTACCACTGGTTCCCTAAAATGTTCGGAAGAATGATGAATAAAAATCTTGGTTACATCCACTTCTGGATTACTGCTGTTTGTGCTTACGGTGTATTCTTCCCAATGCACTTCATCGGAATGGCTGGTTTACCAAGACGTTACTATACCAATACAGCTTTCCCATTATTCGATGATTTAGCGGACGTTAACGTATTGATTACGGTATTCGCTTTAGTTGGAGCTACTTTCCAATTAGTATTCATCTGGAACTTCTTCTACAGTATCTTCTACGGTAAGAAAGCGCCAATGAATCCTTGGAGATCCAATACTCTAGAGTGGACTGCTCCAGTTGAACACATTCACGGAAACTGGCCGGGTGAAATTCCTCACGTACACAGATGGCCTTACGATTACAGTAAGCCAGGTCATGATGAGGATTTCGTTCCGCAAACGGTTCCTTATAAAGACGGAGAAGAACAACTTCACCACTAAGATTAAAATTATACAGAAGGCC
Organism: uncultured Flavobacteriaceae bacterium; assembly: GCA_963812405.1. Taxonomy (GTDB): domain Bacteria; phylum Bacteroidota; class Bacteroidia; order Flavobacteriales; family Flavobacteriaceae; genus Flavobacterium. The sequence continues at coordinate 1,376,348 of CAWEUV010000002.1, forward strand.
TTTCCGTTTGGAAAGGCTTTTTTGTTTTCCATTTATTTGTTGCGATATGTTTGACTGCTTATTTCCTGAGTTTCTTATAGAAACCAAAAAACATTTATTTGACACGTGCGGCTTCGTGCTTACAAAAGCGGTTCCCGAACAAGAAAGTTCAGAATACAGTGCCTGTCGAATTCAATTGAACGACTTCAATGTGGTGTTTCGTAACGCTAAAATAACGCCTACAAAAAGCGGGCAGTTTGTTACCTTATGGAAAAGAGGCGATTGTGGAAGAATTCAGCCTTATGATGTTTCAGATGATTTTGATTTGGTTATTGTTAATGCCAAAACTGATACTCATTTTGGACAGTTTATCTTTCCAAAAGCAGTACTTTTAGAACAAGGAGTGCTTACTTCGAATTTTAAAGAAGGAAAGCGTGCTATTCGGATCTATCCGCCTTGGGACATCACAGTAAGTAAACAAGCACAAAAGACACAACAATGGCAATTGGAGTATTTTCTGAACATTCCATTTGATGGTGCTCTAGATGTTAGTCGAGCAAGGTTCTTATACGGTTTAAATGAATAAAAAAACCCGCAACTATTATTGCGGGTTTTTAGTTTGTATAATGAAACTTATTGCTCTTTTCCTTTGGTTAAATAATACACTGGAATCCCTGCCAACATGATCAATACTCCCCAACCACAGGTGGAGAATTTGGTAATCAATAACGAAATGCTGATGGCTGAAGCCACTACAATATAAAACAACGGCAGCAAAGGATAGCCAAGTGCTTTGTACGGTCGTTCTGCATCGGGTTGTTTTTTACGTAAGATGAAGATGCCGTAAATGGTTAGAATATAAAAGATCAAAACGATGATTACCACGAAATCCAACAAGTCACCATATTTTCCGGTTAAACATAAGGCCGAAGCCCAAACACATTGTGCCCATAGTGCCCAAGCCGGAACACTGAATTCGTTCAGGTGCGCCGCTTTTTTGAAGAATAAGCCGTCTTTAGCCATCGTATAATATACACGTGCTCCTGCCATAATCAGTCCGTTGTTACAGGCAAAAGTCGAAATCATAATCATAATGGCAATAATTAGTGTTCCAATATTGCCAAAAATATAATTGGCTGCCACTACCGCCACACGATCCGATTTTGCGGTGGCAATCTCTTCGAGAGGAATTACCGCTACATACATTACATTGGCCAATACGTAAATAAGAGTTACGATAAAGGTTCCTAAAAACAAGCTAAGTCCCACATTGCGTTGCGGATTTTTAATTTCTCCGGCAATAAAAGTTACGCCGTTCCAGGCATCACTGGAAAACAAAGAGCCTACCATGGCAGCAGAAATTCCCGTAATCAATGCGGTTCCCGAAATGGGTAGCCAGTCTCCGGTTTCTGCGTTAAATGATTTTGTAGCCCATACGTTTGTCCAGTTCGCATTCCAGATTTCGGCTTTTGCACCCAAGGTTAATCCGAAAATAATCAATCCGACCAGTGAGGCAATTTTGATAATCGTCAATACCGTTTGCAGCATTTTGCCGTTTTTCACACCCCGGCTGTTAATATAGGTTAGGAGGATAATCGTAAAAATAGAAACGAGTTGCGCGGCATTCAATTTAAAGGAACCGATTTCATACAGCACATTTTCATCACTTACAAAAGGAACCAGATAAGCAGCGAACTTCGAAAAGGCTACCCCAACGGCAGCAATCGTTCCGGTTTGAATCACCCCGAAAAAACTCCAGCCGTACAAAAAGGCAATCAGTTTGTTGTAGGCTTCTTTCAGGTACACATATTGTCCGCCCGCTTTAGGAAACATCGCACTCAATTCGCCATAGCTTACCGCTGCAATAACCGTAATCAATCCGGAGAACAACCAGATTAGCAGCAGCCAGGCGGTAGAGCCCACTTGTCGGGCAATATCGGCACTTACAATAAAGATTCCGGAGCCAATCATCGAACCAACCACCAACATGGTTCCGTCCAATAATCCCAATTCCCGTTTTAAATTCTGGTTTTCGTCTTGCATAAAATTTGTGTTAAATATCGCTAAAGATATAAAAAACATAATTTTTTAATGCTACTTTTTTTGTAACTTTCCTAAAGCTAAATTCTTACGATTATGGAAAGTGAAAAAGAATATTCAAACGGAGAAATCACTATAGTTTGGAAACAGCATTTGTGTGAACATTCGGGAAATTGCGTTCGTGGTTTGCCGGAAGTTTTTCGTGCCAAAGTACAACCGTGGATTAATGTTCGCGGCGCCAGTTCCGAGGAAATGATTGAACAGGTAAAGAAATGCCCGTCCGGTGCTTTGTCGTTTTACTATAACAAGGATAAAAATGCATGATTTACACGACGCGCTGTTCCGGGTGAATCCCGAAAAGAAACGATTCGAACTCGAATTGGAAAACAGTATTGCTTTTGCGGAATACATACTCAATAACGACAACATCGTTTTTGTAACCCATACGGAAGTGCCTTCGGAATTGGAAGGCAAAGGTGTGGGTTCTCAATTAATTTCCCTTGTGCTTACCTGGATTAAAGAGAAAGAGTATACTTTGGCGCCGCTTTGTCCTTTTACGGCCGCCTATGTCGTAAGACATTCGGAATGGAAGGAAATTCTCGCGCCGGGGTATCACGTATAAAAGTGATGCGTAGAAACTGACCACTGAATTCTGCTAACTGACCACTTTCTGTTATCTTTGTCCTATGAATGAAAATCTGAATCCTAACAAAGAGCGTTTTACCCCTCAGGAAGTCGATATCGAAAAAGCCTTGCGTCCGTTAAGTTTTGATGATTTCACCGGACAAGATCAGGTGTTGGACAATCTCAAAGTTTTCGTGGAAGCCGCCAATTTGCGTGGTGAAGCGTTGGATCACGCCCTTTTTCACGGCCCTCCCGGATTGGGAAAAACTACGTTGGCCAATATTTTGGCGAACGAATTGGGTGTGGGCATCAAAATCACCTCCGGACCGGTTTTGGACAAACCCGGTGATCTGGCCGGTTTGTTAACCAATCTGGAAGAGCGCGATGTGTTGTTTATCGATGAAATCCATCGTCTAAGTCCCATCGTAGAAGAATACCTGTATTCGGCCATGGAAGATTTCAAGATTGACATCATGATCGAAAGCGGTCCCAATGCTAGAACGGTACAGATTAATCTAAATCCGTTTACGTTGGTGGGTGCTACAACGCGTTCCGGATTATTAACAGCCCCCATGCGCGCGCGTTTCGGCATCCAAAGTCGTTTACAATATTACAATACCGAATTGCTGACAACGATCGTGCAGCGAAGTTCATCGATATTAAATGTCCCGATTTCCATGGAAGCGGCCATCGAAATTGCAGGAAGAAGTCGTGGTACTCCGCGTATTGCCAATGCTTTATTGCGTCGTGTTCGTGATTTCGCCCAAATCAAAGGGAACGGTAAAATCGACATCGAAATCGCAAAATTCGCTTTGAAAGCCTTGCACGTGGATGCGCACGGTTTGGATGAAATGGACAACAAAATCCTAACCACCATTATCGAAAAATTCAAAGGCGGTCCGGTAGGGTTAACCACTTTGGCGACTGCTGTTTCCGAAAGTGGCGAAACCATCGAGGAAGTGTACGAACCGTTTTTAATTCAGGAAGGATTCATCATGCGTACCCCAAGAGGTAGGGAAGCCACTGAGAAAGCCTATAAACATTTGGGTAAAATCAAAACGAATATTCAGGGCGGACTTTTTTAGGGCATTTCCCGCCTCCATGCTTACGGCGCGTCGGGCTTTCGCACTCGCTTTTTTTAGTTCTGCGATGCGCCACTAAAAAAGAGCTCAAACAATTGCTCTATCCCTAATGCAAACATGAACGGTAGTAAATCCAAATACACAGCAATAATCAAATCCGAAGCACAACGCCTCGGGTTTTTGTCTTGTGGCATCTCCAAAGCAGGATTTCTTGAAGAAGAAGCGCCGCGCTTGGAACGTTGGCTAAAGCAAAACTACCACGGGGAAATGAGTTTTATGGAAAGTTATTTCGACAAACGACTGGATCCAACGTTGTTGGTGGAGGATTCCAAAAGCGTGATTTCCCTTTTGTTGAATTATTATCCTCCTGAACTCCAAGCCGATGAAAGTTATAAGATTTCAAAATATGCGTATGGTAAAGACTATCATAATGTCATTAAAAAAAAGCTAAAAAAACTGCTCAACCATATCAAAGCCGAAATCGGTGATGTTTCCGGCAGGGCTTTCGTGGATTTTGCCCCGGTAATGGACAAAGCCTGGGCAGCCAAAAGCGGTTTGGGCTGGATCGGGAAACACAGTAATCTGCTGACGCAAAAAGTCGGTTCTTTTTACTTTATTGCCGAATTGATTGTGGATTTGGAATTGGACTATGACCACGCCACCACCGATCATTGCGGTTCGTGCACGGCTTGTATCGATGCTTGTCCGACCGACGCCATTGTTGCGCCTTATGTGGTAGACGGCAGTAAATGTATTTCCTATTATACGATTGAGTTGCAGGATAATCTTCCGACTGAAATGAAGGGAAAATTCAATGATTGGATGTTTGGTTGCGATATCTGTCAGGATGTGTGTCCTTGGAACAGGTTTTCGAAGCTGCATAATGAGCCATCGTTTAAACCGTATCCTGAATTACTCTCCTACACCAAAAAAGACTGGGAAGAAATTACACAGGAAACTTTCGAAAAAGTATTCCCGAATTCGCCTTTGAAGCGTGCCAAACTATCCGGGTTGCAACGCAATATCGATTTTTTGAAATAATCAGAACTCTTTATCGTTCCTGAATTTTTTCACCATGTATTTCGAAAAGTAGAAGGCTGCTGTGGCCATAATTCCGCTCACGAAAAAAGCACCGATTAAAATTGTTACTCCTATTTCCTTTAAATCCGCCTTCCAATTATCGATGTCAAAAACAATTGTATTGTGAAGGAATATTGTACCAACCATATAATTCAAAACCATAAAAAATGGACTGGTAAAAGGATTGGAAATAAGACTGGCGGCAAGTGCAATGGCTAAGTTGAATTTAAAAAATCTGTTTAAAAGTAATACAATTGGGGTTCCTAAACCAAAAGTGGGAAAGATGCTGATGAACGTACCAATCGCAGCGCCCCAGGCAATTTCAGTAGTGCTGTTTCTGGATTTGGCAATTTTTCCAAAGAATTCGGCTATGGTTTTCCATTTCATTTCAGAATACTTTTCAAAAAACGGTTATAAGGTAAATACGTCAGCAGGATTTCGAAAAAACGCACAATGTAATAGGAACTCCATTGTTTGAATCGGGTAAAAATGTTGTTTTGCGTTTGAAAAGCTTCCGATGTGATTGGATCGCATTGTGCAATAATTGTTTCCAAATGTTTTTGATAGTTTTCCGCAAATGCCTTCGAATCGATGCCGACATTCATTTCGATACTGGCATAAGAACTTAAATGGTTCAGATTGAACGAACCGATGGTAGTCCACTTTTGATCCACCACAGCTGTTTTTCCATGTAAAATGGACTGGTTCCATTCGTAGAGTTCAATGTTATTCCGAAGCAGAAATGCATAATAATAGTTAATAGCTTCTTTTACCAAAGGAACGTCCGATACTCCGGAAAGGATAAGCCGGATGCGAACGTTTTGTTGTGCCGCTTTTTTTAGGCTTCGGGTGAGTTTTTTTCCGGGTAAAAAGTAACTGCACACGATAATAATTTCAGATTGAGCAGTGTATATGGATTTTATGTAGCTTCTTTGGATTTCGTTTTTTTGCCGCAGCCAATCGTTTTGAAGGATGCTGATGTTGGTTTGATTTTCGACGGAATCGGTTTTGTTTTTTTGAAAAGGAGGGTGTTTCTTTTTGAAAAAATAGTAATAACAAATGGCTTGTAGTTCGCGGGCGATATGAGTGTTTTTTATCAGAACGGCATAATCCAGCCAAGGTTTTTCTGTAAGCATGCCTTCGTACTTTTCGGCAACATTAATACCGCCAATCAAAGCAGTTTCGGCATCGACAACTACAATTTTATGGTGCAAACGTCTTCCGAAATAAAACGAATTGAAGGAAAGCAACGGAGAAAAAAAGCGAAATTGAATGCCGCTTGAGGTCAATTCGTTAATGAAAACATCGGATAAGCCCCGAGAACCCAAGCCATCCAGTAAAAGATATACACGTACTTTTCTTGCCACTGCTTTTTTTAGCGCAGCGACAATTCGGTTTCCAGTGGCATCGTTGTCAAAAATGTAAGTCTGAAAATGAATTTCCGTTCGGGCTTCGTTAATTATATTTTCCAACCGGTCAAAAAAATCCTTTCCGCTATGTACCAGTATAACGTTTTCTGTTGAAAAGTTGGTTGTAGTGTTTTGCGTCATGAAGTCCTTTTTGAATTCTGAAAAGAATAATAAAAGTTTGATAGTCATCAATTTAAGAAAAATTAATAAGATGGGCAATGTTTTTTAATGTTCCTTTTCAATAGAATCGGTATCCGGAATTGAAATGGCGGCCTAATCGACAATGATGGGTTTTGAAAATGCATTAATTGCTTGTTAATGAATGTGTAAGAAAACTTTTTTAAAGAATAAGGCTAAAAATTTCAATTATTCTTAACATCCTTTTATCTTTGTTAGTTAGTAAATAAACAAACCATGCATAAAGACAGTAAAAGAAGAGAAGCTTTATTATACCACGCAAAGCCCACACCGGGTAAAATCCAGGTTGTTCCTACTAAAAAATATGCTACGCAAAGAGATTTGGCTTTGGCTTATTCTCCGGGAGTTGCCGAGCCATGTTTAGAAATTGAAAAAGACGTTAACAACGTTTATAAATATACTGCCAAAGGAAATTTAGTTGCCGTAATTTCTAACGGTACCGCGGTTTTAGGATTGGGCGATATCGGTCCGGAAGCCTCAAAACCGGTAATGGAAGGAAAAGGACTTTTGTTTAAAATCTTTGCCGATATTGATGTTTTCGATATTGAAGTGGACACTAAAGATGTAGAGAAATTCATTGAAACCGTAAAAAACATTGCCCCAACTTTTGGAGGAATCAATTTAGAAGATATTAAAGCACCGGAATCTTTCGAAATCGAAAGACGTTTGGTGGAAGAACTGAATATTCCGGTAATGCATGACGACCAACACGGAACGGCTATCATTTCTTCGGCGGCATTACTCAATGCAGTAGAGTTGGCCGGAAAGAAAATGGAAGAGGTTAAAATGGTGGTTTCAGGTGCCGGTTCTGCGGCGATTGCCTGTGCGAACCTATACGTTTCTTTTGGGGTGAAACCCGAGAATATCGTAATGTTCAACAGTAAAGGAGCACTACGAAAAGACGATCCTAAAATTTCAGAAATGCAACGCGCGTATGCTACCGATAAGCATTATGACGGACTTCAGGATGCCATGAAAGGTGCCGATGTTTTCATCGGATTGTCTTCTGGAGATATCGTAACGCCGGAAATGTTATTGGGAATGGCCGATAACCCGATTGTTTTTGCCATGGCGAATCCAACTCCGGAAATCAAATACGATTTGGCAATTGCCACCAGAAAAGATATTATTATGGCTACCGGGCGTTCGGATCATCCTAATCAGGTGAACAACGTTTTGGGTTTCCCGTTCATTTTCCGTGGAGCGCTTGATGTTCGTGCGACGAAAATTAACGAAGAAATGAAAAAAGCAGCCGTTGTGGCTTTGGCGAATTTAGCGAAAGCTTCGGTGCCGGAACAGGTGAATATCGCTTATGGCGAAACGAAACTGACTTTCGGTCGCGATTATATTATCCCAAAACCGTTCGATCCGCGATTAATTGCCGAAGTACCGCCGGCAGTAGCAAAAGCAGCTATGGAATCCGGAGTGGCGTTGTCTCCGATTACCGATTGGGACAAATACCGTGACGAATTGTTGGAGCGAATGGGATCCGATAATAAAATGGTTCGTTTGTTAATCAACCGCGCGAAAACCGATCCTAAAAAAGTGATTTTTGCCGAAGCCGATCACTTAGATGTGCTGAAAGCGGCTCAAATCGTGAAAGAAGAAGGTATAGGAGAACCAATTTTATTGGGGAACAAAGAAACCATTGTCGAACTTAAAAACGAAATCGGTTTTGATGAAGATGTGGTGATTATCGACCCAAAAACTAAAGAAGAAGAAGAACGCAGAAACCGTTTCGCCAATGCGTATTGGGAATCGAGAAGAAGACGCGGTACATCTCTGTTGGATGCTCAAAAATGGATGCGCGAACGCAATTATTTTGCTGCTATGATGGTTAATGAAGGAGAAGCGGATGCTTTGGTTACGGGATTCTCAAGAAGTTACCCAACGGTGGTGAAGCCAATGTTGGAATTAATTCCGAAACAGCAGGGCGTTACCCGCATTGCGACTACAAATATGATGATGACCAAGCGCGGTCCCATCTTTTTGGCGGATACGGCCATCAACCCGAATCCAACTGCAGAAGATCTTGCCAGAATTTCATTAATGGCGGCTAAAACCGTAAGGATGTTTGGTATGGAACCGGTGATTGCGATGGTTTCGTTTTCGAATTTCGGTTCCTCCTCAGACGAAAGTGCAGTGAAAATTAGAAAAGCAGTTGAAATTTTACACGAACAACATCCGGATTTAATCGTTGATGGTGAAATCCAAACCGATTTCGCTTTAAATCAGGAGATGTTGGCCAGTAAATTCCCGTTCTCAAAATTGGCTAACAAAAAAGTGAATACTTTAGTGTTCCCGAATCTTGATGCAGCCAATATTACCTATAAAATGCTGAAAGAACTGAACAAAGTTATGTCAATCGGACCTATTATGATGGGAATGGACAAACCGGTTCACATCTTCCAATTGGGTGCCAGTGTTGAAGAAATGGTAAACATGGCAGCCGTTGCAGTGGTGGATGCTCAGGAAAAAGAAAAAAGACTTAAACAAGCGGTAAAAAAATAACAAATAAGAATCTTTTATCCGATAAATAGGAACTTCATCCGTTCTGATTATCAGGGTAAAAGATTTTTCTTATTTTTGATTGATGAATTAATACGTATGATAGCACACATTCAGGGGAAATTAGTGGAAAAAACACCTACCGAAGTTGTAATAGACTGCAACGGAGTAGGGTATCAGATTAATATTTCTTTGCACACATTTTCTTTGTTGCCCAATTCAGACCATCTGAAATTATATACTTATCTTCAGATTAAAGAAGATGCGCATACGTTGTTTGGTTTTGTGGAAAAGGCAGAACGTGAATTGTTCAAATTACTGTTGTCGGTTTCGGGAGTTGGGGCAAGCACGGCACGAACCATGCTGTCTTCCATTGCGCCGCAACAAATCATTCAGGCTATTGCCTCGGGCGATGTCGGTACCGTTCAATCCATAAAGGGAATCGGAGCCAAAACGGCACAGCGTATTATTCTCGACCTGAAAGATAAAGTGTTGAAAATATACAATTTGGAAGAAGTATCCTTCTCTCAAAGCAATACAAATAAAGATGAAGCGTTATCTGCTTTGGAAGTTTTAGGATTTGTGAGAAAAACGGCTGAAAAAGTAGTCGACAAAATCGTTAAGGAAAATAATGATGCTTCCGTAGAAACTATTATTAAACTAGCTTTAAAAAACCTGTAGTCCTTTGAAAACGCAATACCTTAAAGATATTTTCAAGATCGATAAATTTGGTTTAACCATACTGTTGCTGTTTTTTGGTTTTTTTCTTCATGCGCAGGTAGATGAGGAAGTAAAGGATTCCGTTAAAACCGGTGTCGATTTAGGGCATCTGCAAATGGGTAATCCACAAAGTATTACGGAAGCTTATACCTATGATCCGGCGTCCGACCGATATATTTATACCAAAACGTTTGACGGATTTAATATCAATTACCCGATTATATTAACGCCCCGAGAATACGAAGAACTTCTTACCCGTGAATCCATGCGGGATTATTTTCAGAAAAAACTCGATGCAATAGACGGAAAAAAGGCCGGAGCCGAAGAAGCTAAAAAAGATTTATTACCGCGTTATTATGTAAATTCCGGTTTGTTTGAAACTATTTTCGGAGGGAATACCATTGATGTGAAGCCGACAGGTTCCGTAGAAATGGACTTGGGAATTCGTTTTACCAAACAGGACAATCCGTCATTTTCGCCCCGAAACCGAAAGAGTTTAACCTTCGATTTCGATCAGCGAATCAGTTTGAGTTTGCAGGGAAAAGTGGGAACGCGATTGATGGTGAATGCCAATTACGACACGCAATCCACTTTCGCATTTCAGAATTTAATCAAATTAGAATATACGCCAACCGAAGACGATATCATTAAGAAAATTGAAGTCGGAAACGTGAGTTTCCCATTAAACAGTTCCTTAATTCGTGGAGCGCAGAGTCTTTTTGGTGCTAAAATGCAGCTTCAGTTTGGAAAAACAACCATTACCGGTGTTTTCTCGGAACAGAAATCCCAAACCAAATCGGTTACCGCTCAGGGCGGGGGAACCTTGCAGGATTTTGAATTGTTTGCGTTGGACTACGATACCGACCGTCACTACTTCCTTTCGCAATATTTCCGAAACAAGTACGACGAGGCGATGAAAACCTACCCGATTATCAGTAGCCGGGCTCAGATTACTCGTATTGAAGTGTGGATTACCAATAAGCAAAACCGTATTAATACTGCCGATAATAATTTACGAAATATTATTGCTTTGCAGGATTTGGGAGAAGGACAACTCACCGATGCTGATGGTGTCGATATCACCGCCTCTACAGTAGGGGTTCACAACCAGGGACTTGCGAATTTTTATAACGGATCACAATTTAATGATCCGAGTGACAATAGTAATAACCTTTTTGATCCAGCATTGATTGGTATTGCACCGGGATTGCTTAATGGGGCAATACGAGATGTAGCTACTGCAAGTAATGGGTTTAATGCACCGGTAGCTGCTATTGAAGGGAAAGATTATACAAAACTTGAAAATGCACGAAAACTGTCCCCGAGTGATTATACCTACCATCCGCAGTTGGGATATATTTCTCTTAATCAGCGATTGGCAAACGATGAAGTTTTAGCCGTTGCCTATCAATATACCATTGGTGATAAGATTTATCAAGTAGGGGAATTCGGAACGGACGGAGTTGATGCAACCGATGTAAGTTCCGGAATACCAACAACACAAAGTTTAGTGCTTAAGATGCTGAAAAGCAATCTGAACAACATAGATCAGCCGGTTTGGAATTTAATGATGAAGAATATTTATCAGATTCCGGGCGCTTATCAGTTGTCTAGAGAGGATTTCCGATTTAATATCGTTTATACCGATCCATCACCGCTGAATTATATTAATCTGGTGGCACCATTACCTAGTCCGGATCTGGTTACCAGTACGCCTTTGCTGAAAGTATTCAATCTGGATAAATTAAATTATACCAACGACCCTCAGGAGGGTGGTGACGGATTCTTCGATTTTATTCCGGGGATGACCGTTGATCCTCAAAACGGTCGAATCATCTTTACTACGGTTGAGCCATTTGGTAAGCTGTTGTTTAATAAATTACGAACCAGCCCTTTTGAGGATTATAATGAAGCAAACACAACAAATACCTTCAACGATAACCAAAAGAAATACGTATTCCGAAACCTATATAAGAAAACACAGGCTTTAGCCCTTCAGGATAGTGAAAAGAACAAGTTCCAGTTAAAAGGGAAATTCAAATCCACCGGTGGCGATGGGATTTCAATAGGGGCTTTCAATGTGCCTCAAGGGTCTGTTGTGGTTTCTGCCGGAGGACGCGTTTTAGTGGAAGGAGTAGATTATACCGTGGATTATCAGCGAGGTCGTGTTCAAATTTTGGATCCGTCCTTGTCGACAACCCCTATCGAGGTTTCGGTGGAAAATAACTCGGTATTCGGACAACAAACAAGACGTTTCTATGGATTGAACGTTGAACATAAATTCAGTGATAAATTCCAATTGTCGGGTACGTTCCTTAGAATGTCGGAAAAACCGTTTACCCAAAAATCCAATTACGGTCAGGAATCCGTAAACAATACTATAGTCGGACTTAACGGTAATTTCTCTACCGAGGTGCCTTTCTTTACCAGAATGGTAAACAAATTGCCAAATCTTGATACCGACGTACCTTCTAATTTGTCATTCCGTGGAGAAATTGCCTATTTGATGCCGGGGAATTCCAAGAACGACCGATTCAATGGGGAATCCACCATTTATATTGATGATTTCGAAGGCTCACAATCAACAATCGATATGCGTGCCCCTCAAGCTTGGTCTTTGGCCAGTACACCATTGGAAGGAAATCTAGATGGTGTTGCCGGGGAAGCAACGCCGCCTTCAGACGATTTGTCTGTCGGATACAAAAGAGCAAAACTGTCGTGGTATACCATAGATCCTATTTTTTATGTTGATTCACAACGACCGGATGGTATTTCGGAAGCCGATTTGCGTTCCAACAGAGTACGTCGAATTTACAGCGATGAGTTGTATCCCAATACGGATATCGCCCAAGGGCAAACTACGGTCGTGAGCACTCTGGATATGACTTATTATCCCGCAGAAAGAGGGCCTTACAATTTCAGTCCGCTGGCCAACCCTGTTACGAATGCATTGGCCAATCCAACCGACAACTGGGGTGGTATCATGCGTTCCATCAATTCAACCAATTTTGAACAGTCCAATGTGGAATACATTCAGTTTTGGATGATGGATCCTTATTACGGACAAAATCCCGGAGATACTACACCGGTTACCAACACCGGTAAGTTAACCATTAACTTAGGGGAAATCTCTGAGGATATTTTAAATGACGGTAGAAAATTATATGAAAACGGATTGCCGGAAGTAGGTTCTACTTTACCGACTTACACGACCAACTGGGGTAAAATTCCAGCGGCCCAATCGTTAATTTATGCTTTTGATTCCAATGAAGATAACAGAGCGGTGCAGGATTTAGGTTTTAACGGTTTGAGCGATGCAGAAGAAGCGGTTAAGCACCCAACATTCGCTGCGAGTTCCGACCCGGCTGCAGACAATTACCAATATTATCTTAGTGCCGGCGGTAATGTTATTGAGCGTTATAAGAACTACAATGGTGTTGAAGGAAATTCTCCGGTATCGTTATCCGACACTAATCGCGGTTCTTCAACATTACCCGACGTAGAGGACATTAATCGGGACAATACGATGAATACCATTAATGCCTATTATAAATTTGAAATCCCGATTACACCTAATCCGGTTATCGGTCAGAATTATGTAGTTGATACAAGGGTTAATGATGCCGTACCGATTGCAAACGGTACCACGAAAGTAAGATGGGTGTTGTATAAAATTCCTATTTTAGAAGCAACTGCAGCCAATACGGTAGGATCGATATCCGATTTCCGCTCGATACGTTTTATGCGAATGTTCCTGTCGAATTTCCAGGAAGAGTTAACACTGCGTTTTGGTTCTTTGGATTTGGTGCGTGGCGAATGGAGACGTTTCCTTTCATCTATGGATAATAATGATTCGGATGTTACCGATGATAATACCGGTTTTGATGTTACGGCATTGAATATTCAGGAGAACGGAAGCAGAAGCCCGATTCCGTATGTGATGCCTCCGGGAGTTCAGCGTGAACAATTAAACAACAATAATTCCATTATCAATCAAAATGAGCAATCGCTTTCTTTGCGTGTGTATAGTAAAGACGGTTCTCCTGGCGGTGGTTTGGAAGAGAAAGATGCTCGTGCGGTATTTAAAAACGTGAGTGTAGACATGCGCCAGTTTAAAAAACTGAGAATGTTCCTTCATGCTGAGTCTCTTGAAACAAGTACTGACCTGCAAAATGATGAAATGGTCGGATTCATTCGTTTCGGAAATGATTTTACACAAAATTTCTATGAGATTCAGATTCCGTTAAAACCAACTGCTTTTGGCGAAACCGATCCTGCCAGAATATGGCCGGCTGCCAATGAGATTGATTTGTCTTTGTCCTTGCTGACACAGCTTAAAATATTAGCCTTGCAAAACAATTTACCTCCGGATGATGATTTGACCGATGGAATTCAATTTGTGAACGAAGACTATCTTGACGGTTCTTTGGCCGGTAAGGAAAACCTACTACGGGTAGGGGTGAAAGGAAATCCGAATTTCGGATTGGTACGAACGTTGATGGTTGGGGTGCGAAACCGAACAAATCCAGGTAAAACAATCCGAGGTGAAGTTTGGTTTAACGAACTTCGAATGTCTGATATGGACAATAAAGGCGGTTGGGCAGCCGTGGCCAATATGGATACCAATTTTGCTGATTTTGCCAATGTGTCTGCCACCGGAAGGAAATCAACCATCGGTTTTGGGGGATTGGAAGAAGGGCCAAATGAGAGAAGCCGTGAAGATGTGTTTCAGTACAATGTGGTTTCTAACGTAAATGTAGGGAAACTGCTTCCTAAAAAATGGGGCATCACCATACCGTTTAACTATGCTGTAGGTGAAGAAACCATTACTCCAAAATATGATCCTTTTTATCAAGATATCGAATTACAGCAATTATTGGATGTTACCGAAGACGAAGCCGAAAAGAAAAATATTAAAAACCGTGCAATAGATTATACTAAACGTACCAGTATTAATTTTATCGGGGTTAAAAAAGAACGCGGTCAAGATCAGAAACAGCATTTTTACGATCCGGAAAACTTGACATTGTCGCATTCTTTTAATGAGATGGAACACCATGATTTCCAAATTCAGAGTTTGCTGGATCAACAGGTTAAAAGTTCGGTTGATTATGCTTTTGCATTCAAACCTAAATCGGTTGAGCCTTTCAAGAATACGAAATTCATGAAGAAAAGTAGTTATTGGAAAATGTTAAGCGATTTTAACTTCAGTTATTTGCCGTCAACAATTTCGTTTTCCACTAATGTGTTGCGTCAGTATAACAGACAGGAATTCCGTCAGGTAGAAGTAGAAGGAATCGGCTTGGATCCGTTGTACAGAAGAAATTACTTATTCAACTACAATTACGGATTTAACTATAATCTTACCAAAGCATTGCGCGTTAATTATGCCGTAGCAACCAATAATATCGTCCGCAATTATTTTGATGAAAATAAACGACCAATCGATGAACTGACGATTTGGGATGATTACTTTAACATTGGAGAGGCCAACATGCACACCCAGCAATTGGTTGTGAATTACGATTTGCCGATTAACAAAATCCCTGCATTAAGTTTTGTTAAATCCAGTTATTCCTATACTAGTGATTACAGTTGGCAGCGTTCTTCGGATGCTCTGTCTTCCATTGATTATAACGGAGTGAATTATTCTTTGGGGAATACCATCCAGAATGCAGGATCACATAAGTTGAATACCACTTTTAATATGGATATGTTGTACCGTTATGTAGGTATTACAAATAAAACCAAAAGACAACCGGCGGCCAATGTAAAACCAGCAGCGCCAAAACCCGGCCAGAAGCTAGCGGCTGCACCAACAAATGTGACGAATGAGCGCGGTTTGTTAACCGAAAGATTGATTGGATTGGCGACAGCACTCAAAACCCTTCAGGTGAATTATACACAAAATGAAGGAACAATGCTTCCGGGTTACCTGCAACGTGTTGGTTTCCTTGGAACTTCAAAGCCAACAGTCGGATTCGTTTTGGGTAGCCAGGCAGACGTGCGTTATGAAGCGGCGAAAAACGGTTGGTTAACGTATTATCCGGAATTCAATCAGAGTTTTACTCAGGTTAAAAACAAAACATTAAACGTAACCGGACAGTTGGAATTGTTCCCGGATTTTAAAATTGATATTACAGCTGATCGGGTGATGAGTGAAAATTATTCAGAACAGTATGATGTTTCCGGAGACGGTCAGTACAATCCTCGTTCACCATACAACTATGGTAATTACTCCATGTCCACGGTGTTGATAAAAACAGCGTTCAGTCAGAGTGATGAAAACATGTCGGTTGCCTTTAATGACTTCCGAAACAATCGTTTAATCGTGGCCAACAGATTAGCTGTAGGTAGGGGAATTGATATTAATAACCCCGCCAATATTGATGCTGATGGATTCCCTAAAGGATACGGAAAGAACAGTCAGGCGGTTTTACTTCCGGCTTTCTATGCTGCTTATACGGGCACTGATGCGTCCAACGTAAAAACGGGTCCGTTCCGTGATGTGCCTATTCCGAACTGGAATGTAAAATATACCGGATTAATGCGTTACCAATGGTTTAAAGACAACTTTAAGCGTTTCTCTTTGCAGCATGGGTACCGTGCGTCGTATACGATTAATTCTTTCCGTTCTAATTTTGAATACGATCGAAATCCGGATCCTGTGGTGGCTTCGGGAACAGTTAATTATCCTGTAAAAACCATTATTTCCAATGTCAACCTGGTAGAACAATTCAATCCTTTGGTGCGACTTGATTTTGAGATGAAGAATTCGTTCAAGATTTTAGCCGAAATGAAAAAAGACCGTGCGCTTTCTTTAAGTTTTGACAACAATTTGTTGACGGAAGTGAAAGGAAATGAATATATTGTGGGATTGGGTTACCGTGTAAAAGATGTTATTTTCAGTACGATTTTGGCTGAGGATCCTTCAGGAGTAATAAAAAGTGATTTGAATCTAAAAGCCGATGTGTCGTTCCGTAACAATAAAACAATTGTGCGTTATCTGGATTATGATAACAATCAACTGGGTGGCGGACAAAACATCTGGTCGATTAAATTTACCGCCGATTACTCGTTCAGTAAAAATTTGACGGCGATTTTCTATTACGATCATTCGTTCTCCAAAGCGGTTATTTCGACCACTTTCCCGATAACAAATATACGTTCCGGATTTACGCTGCGATATAACTTTGGAAATTAAGGGAAAAACATTTTATAGTTACCCCGAATAAATATACATTTGTCGAATAAAAATAAACACAATGAACATACCAGCTAATTTAAAGTACACAAAAGACCACGAATGGGTAAGCCTTGATGGCGATATTGCAACTGTAGGAATTACAGATTTTGCGCAAAAAGAACTAGGAGATATTGTTTATGTTGAAGTGGAAACATTAGATCAGACTTTAGCAAAAGATGAGGTTTTCGGAACAGTAGAAGCTGTGAAAACAGTTTCTGATTTATTTTTACCGCTTTCAGGTGAAATAATCGAATTTAATGAAGAATTGGAAACTACTCCTGAGGCAGTAAATTCAGATCCTTACGGAGCAGGCTGGATGGTGAAAGTTAAAATTTCCGACGCATCGGAAATTGACAAATTGTTATCAGGCGACGCATACAAAGAATTAATTGGAGCATAAGAAGAATTTTTTTTTAGCGGTTTTTTGGACCATTGGAATCACAGTAGCTTGTCTGATAAGTATAAGTGAAGTGCCGAATATTTCCATTGCCGGTAAAGACAAATCTGTGCATTCGTTTTTTTATTTTGTTTTTTCTGTTTTGTGGTTTTTGTTTTTAACCAAAGAAATGCCGCATTGGAGTTTTGGTAAGAAAGCGATTCTGGTTTTGCTTTTTGCGTTGGTTTACGGCGCAGCCATAGAAGTATGTCAGGAACAGTTTACCGCTTCAAGAAAAGCAGATGTTTACGATGTGATGGCAAATGTTTCAGGAAGTATACTGGCCATTTTAGTCTTGCGCATCGCAGAAAATGTCCGAAAGCGAAACGCAATTAAAAATAGTAGTAAATAAATCTCCCACTTCGGTGGGATTTTTTTATTTTTATCCCATGGATATAAGACAATATTTAGACTCAACGTATTTAAAAACAGCAGCACAAGCCGGTTTGACAAAAGCGGAAAATACAGCTGTAGTGAAAGGTTTTGTTCAGGAAGCCATCGACGAAAAATTCAAACTCATCATGATTCGCCCGGACATGGTGGAAATGACCAGAGAAATGATTACCGCGGCCAATTCTAAAGTTACTATTGGAACTGTTATTGATTTTCCGAACGGAAACAGCGCATTGGAAGAAAAGCTAAAAGAAGCGGCTCAGGCCATTGAAGATGGGGCCGATGATTTGGATTATGTGGTGGATTATGAAGCATTCAAAGCCGGCGAGATTGATTTGGTAAAGAAGCAAGTTCTTGAAGGTACCCGATTGGGACTGTCCCATAATAAAATCGTAAAGTGGATTATCGAGGTGGCAGCTTTAAACGAGCATCAGATTGTGCAGCTTTCCGCCTTAATTAAAAATGTGGTTATGGCTCATTTCAAGGAAGATCAATATGCAAATGTTTTTGTAAAATCGTCTACCGGTTTTTATCAAACGCAAGGCGGGTTGCCCAATGGTGCTACCGTACCTGCAATTAAATTAATGATTGAAAATTCGTTTCCGTTGCCAGTTAAAGCGGCAGGTGGTGTCCGAACCTATGAAGAAGCATTAGAGATGATTGCTCTGGGAGTGAAACGAATCGGGACGTCTTCTGCAAAGGCAATTGCCAACGGTGAGATTTCCAAAAACGAATACTAGAACATACATTACGAAAGGGATTGCAGTGCACTGTAAATGTATGGACAAGCAATAAAAACAGAATATGAGATATTTAGTAGCGTTATTTTTTTTCTTCGGCTTTTGCCAAATGAGTAGGTCGCAAACCAATCCAATGGAACAGTTTCCTGTTTTTTCCGATTGTAAAGTGGCAACCACGAATCAGCAGGAAGCTTGTTTTTACAATCAACTTCAGGATTTCATTTATAATAATTTTAAAGTACCCCAAGTTGTTGCGGAAAAGAAATACAAAGGAGGCGTTATCGCGTTATTCGAAGTGGACACTACAGGGACTTTTAAAGTAATGTACGTTGATGCGGCTTTTCCGGAACTTGTTGATGAAACCAAACGTGTTTTTTCGCAATTGCCTAAAGTAGAGCCTTCCCGATATGCCAGAAAAAAAACGTATTCGAAATATTCCGTTAAAATAGCCATTCCATTGGTAAAACCACTGCCATTCGGAGCTGATGCAGTGATTGAGAATGTAATGAAAAACAATACGATTGATCCCAATTCCGAGTCTAAGGAATTTGAGAAAATCGTGTATAAAAAATTTGAAAATCCACAATTCAAGAGTCATCTTAATATTCCTTTTTCCCATAATAATTACGGAGTGTTTGATGCGCCCATGAATCAGGTGGGGACCAACAATCACACGGCTTCAAAACCGTATTTCTATGCAGAAGTTTCCCGCTATTATGATTTGAACGGTGCCTATAAAAAAAGTATGCTGAATAAAAGCTCGTGGTTTGGTCGTAAAATATGGAATGAAAATACGGTGGCCATTCAGGGAGAACAGTATTGGTTTACCATGAATCCGATTTTCGATTTCCGTCTGGGGAAAGATTTCGGCAGTAAAACAGTTAACAGTACTTTTGTGAACACACGTGGAATTCAGATTCAGGGTGGCTTGGGCGAACAGTTGTTCTTTTCAACCTCCATTTTTGAAAGTCAGGGGCGTTTTGCCGATTACTACAATGCATATGCTGTTTCCATAAAACCGTCTGGTGGAAATCCGGCGATTATTCCCGGAATTGGAATTGCTAAACAATTCAAAACGGACGCTTATGATTTTCCTTCTGCGGAAGCCAATATTACCTATGTGCCAAGTAAGATGATTAATCTTCAGTTGGGGTACGGCAGAAATTTCATCGGTGATGGGTATCGTTCTTTATTAACGAGTGATGCGGCCAGTCCGTACCCGTTTTTTAAAATCAATACCACTTTCTGGAAAATAAAATACACCAACACTTATATGTGGCTGAAAGATGTTCGTGATACTGTAACCGTTGACGGAACCTACGCTTCCAAATACATGGCAAATCATTATTTGAGTTGGAATGCTTCAAAACGGTTGAATATAGGGTTGTTCGAGTCGGTAATCTGGACCAATACCAACAATAGAGGCTTCGATATGAACTTTGTTAATCCGATTATATTTTATCGAACCGTCGAATTTGCTTCCTCTTCCCGAAGCGGTAACGCAACATTGGGGCTTACCTCAAAATACAAATGGAATAGTAAGGTGAATTTATACGGTCAGTTTTTGCTGGATGAATTTTCATTGGGCGATATGAAAGGCGGCAACCAGAGCTGGAAAAATAAATTCGGATATCAATTGGGAGCAAAATATTACGATGCGTTTAAGATCAAAAACTTATTGCTTCAGGCGGAGTACAACCATGTGCGTCCTTATGTGTATTCCCATAGTAGGGCCATTACAAATTATGCGCATAACAACCAGAGTATGGGGCATTTATGGGGGGCTAACTTCCGTGAATTTGTTGCGATTGGACGTTATTATAAGGGAAGATGGTTTGCTGATGCGAAACTGGTTTACGGGATCAAAGGATTTGATTATGCGAGTTCAGGTGCGCGTACCAATTATGGAGGCGACATCTACCGAGAGTACGATGTTTTGGGTGAGCGCTATTCAGATACCGGTGTGAAAGTTGGACAAGGTAACAAAACAACCATCATGATTGCTGATTTGCAGGCAGGATATGTGGTGAATCCGACGATGAATCTGAAGGTGTTTGGAAATCTGATTTACCGTAATTTCGATCCTTTGGCAGAAACCGCTACCACTTTTAAATCCAATACTACATGGTTCTCTGTTGGGCTACGTTCCGACCTATTTAACTGGTATTATGATTTTTAGCAGTATTTAAGAAAATATTTCGTACATTTAAAAATCAACTAAAAAAATTAAGTGTATGGGAATTTTAAAAAAACTACTATTGTTCGTTGTTGCAGTATTTGCAATTTTGTTAATCGCTGGTTTGTTTCTTAAAAAAGATTATGCGGTTGAAAAGGAAGTTGTTATTCACCGTTCGCAAGACGATGTTTTCCGGTATTTAAAAATGGTCAAAAACCAAGACAACTTCAGTGTTTGGAATAAAAAAGATCCGAATGCTAAAAAGGAATACAAAGGGACTGATGGCCAGGTAGGTTTTATTGCATCCTGGGAAAGTACCAATAAAGAAGTGGGAAAAGGGGAGCAGGAAATAGTCGGTATAGATGAAAATAAGCGCATTGATTTTAAACTGCGATTCAAAGAACCTTTCGTGGCCGAAGACAATGCGTATTTTATTACTGAAAAAGCCGGGCTTTATGAAACAAACGTAAAATGGGGTTTCAAAGGACATATGAATTATCCGATGAATCTTATGCTGCTCACTTTTGATATGGATAAGGAAGTCGGGGGCGCTTTGCAAACCGGACTGGAAAATTTAAAAACAATTTTAGAAGAATAATTGGAAAAGGCAGACGAAAGTTTGCCTTTTTTGTTAAAACTGAAGGTGGTTTTTGATTTTAAGAGTTTGCTTTTGAGTTAATATAAAAATTGAAGTATATTTGCGCACCGTTTATAGGACTTAAATGAAAACTGCATTGGATACTTCAGATAAATCGTTAACACTAACCTCGTTGCTTACTGATTTTAAAGAAATCACGAAAGCCGGATTGGCTATCAGCGTGGTGTTTTCCTCTATAGTGGGGTATCTGCTTGGTGTTTCGGAAGAATTTCCTTTCTCATGGCTGACCTTTGTTTTGTTGGGTATCGGCGGCTATTGTATGGTCGGTGCTTCCAATGTCTTCAATCAGATTATTGAAAAAGATCTGGACGCTCTGATGGACCGAACCAAAAACCGTCCGCTTCCTTCCGGAAGAACCAGCAAGCAAAATGCGTTTATTCTTGGGGTGGTGCTAACGCTTACGGGCTTGGCGATTTTGTATAGCATTAATCCTAAAACAGCTATGTTTGGGGCTATTTCTATTTTTCTTTACACCAGTGTTTATACGCCTTTAAAAACAATAACACCGCTTTCGGTATTTGTTGGAGCTTTTCCAGGGGCTATACCGTTTATGTTAGGATGGGTAGCGGCAACCAATAATTTCGGAATCGAAGCCGGAACGTTATTTTTGATTCAGTTTTTCTGGCAGTTTCCCCATTTTTGGGCAATCGGCTGGTTTTTGTATAAAGATTATGAAAAAGCAGGGTTCTTTATGTTGCCTACCGGGAAACAGGATAAGAAAACAGCATTGCAAACCATTTTATATACCATTTGGCTGATTGTAGCTTCGCTACTTCCGGTTTTAGGATTTACGGGCGACTTGAAACTGAGTTACATCGCTGCGGTAATCGTATTCCTTTTGGGGTTATGGATGCTTTATTTTGCAGTGAAATTATACCGTGAAATGGATGAAAAAGCAGCTAGAAAGTTAATGCTGGTTAGTGTTTCATATATTTCGCTGTTACAATTGGTTTATGTTATAGATAAATTTTTACGATAGATAATTATGGAAATGTCAATTCAGGAACACAATGAAAGAAAAGCAAAATCGTATAAGATGCTGCTTTGGTTTGGGATGATGAGTGTGGTGATGATTTTTGCAGGATTAACCAGTGCTTTTGTTATCAGTAAATCGCGTCCGGACTGGATTAGTGATTTGGCCGTGCCCAAAGCATTTATGATAAGTACCGTTGTTTTGTTGATTAGCAGTGTTACTTTTCATTTGGCTAAGCTTTCAATTAAAAAAGACGACAGAAGCAAGACAACGCTGTTTTTAACCGCAACCTTGGGTTTGGCTTTGGCTTTTGTTTGGCTTCAGTTCTCAGGGTTTAATGAATTGTTCAATAACGGACTTGTGCCAACAGGACCAGACAGTACGATTACCGTTGCCTTTCTTTATGCTTTCGTTATTGTGCATGTTGTACACCTTGTTGGGGGTATATTTGCACTTTTAATTATAATTTATAATCATTTTAAACAAAAATACAATTCCACTCAAACCCTTGGTATAGAGCTTGGTGCGATGTTTTGGCACTTTCTTGATTTCTTGTGGTTGTATTTGTTTTTGTTTTTCTATTTCTACAAATAGAAAAAAAATGTAAATTTGGGAACTTTTTAACTAATAACTTTACAATGGGAGCGACAGTTACTACAACAGCTACTAACGGAAAAACTTGGGACGGCGGAAACGAGCCGATGGGAGCAAGTTATGGCAAAATGATGATGTGGTTTTTTATCGTATCAGATGCTTTAACATTCTCCGGATTTTTAGCAGCCTACGGTTTTTCAAGATTTAAATTTATTGAAACTTGGCCAATTGCCGACGAAGTGTTTACGCACTTTCCGTTCTTGCATGGTGTGGAAGCGCCGATGTATTACGTGGCCTTAATGACATTTATATTGATTTTCTCTTCTGTAACTATGGTTTTGGCTGTAGATGCAGGGCACAAATTGCAAAAAACTAAAGTTGCAGTTTACATGCTTTTAACCATCGTTGGAGGTTTTATCTTCTTGGGTTCTCAGGCATGGGAGTGGAAAAACTTTATTCAGGGTTCTCATGGAGCTATCGAAACTAAAGGAGGTTCTATTTTGCAGTTTGTTAACAAAGAAGGTGAAAGAGTAGCTTTGGCTGATTTCGCAGCGCATTTGCCAAAAGAAAGAATCCAGAAAGAGAAAAACCTTGGGGTTTGGTTCGAAAGCGGTGAAACGGTTCCTACTTATTCTGTAGAAGAAGTGGTGGAAGGTTTCAAAGCGAATCCGGATTTGTTAATCCGTTCTGAATATTTGAACAAAGACAAAAAGAAAACCGTTTTAACCAGAGAGCAATCTTTAGAGCGTTTGAAGGAAGCTAAATTAGTAGTTGAAGGCGCTAATTTGAAAAGAAACGAATACGGACATAAATTGTTTGCGAATTTCTTTTTCTTCATTACAGGATTCCACGGATTCCACGTATTCTCAGGGGTAATGATTAACATTTTGATTTTCTTCAATGTTATTCTTGGAACGTACGAGAAAAGAAGAAGCTATGAAATGGTTGAAAAAGTTGGATTGTACTGGCACTTTGTAGATTTAGTATGGGTGTTTGTATTTACATTCTTCTATTTA
Organism: uncultured Flavobacteriaceae bacterium; assembly: GCA_963812405.1. Taxonomy (GTDB): domain Bacteria; phylum Bacteroidota; class Bacteroidia; order Flavobacteriales; family Flavobacteriaceae; genus Flavobacterium. Next base: position 1,400,220 of record CAWEUV010000002.1, read on the forward strand.
GTGTAATTTTTATAATAACGAAGTATCATGGGACACGCACACGAATCGAATACAAAAAGAATATGGTTGGTTTTCGGACTTTTATCGGTAGTGACTATCGTTGAAGTTTTCTTAGGAATTCACAAACCACATTCCTTATATATGACAAATCTTTTGTCAATGAATTTATTGAACTGGATATTCATTATATTAACAGTTGTTAAAGCGTACTACATTATGTGGGCTTTCATGCACCTGGAAGGTGAAAAAAGTAATTTAAGATGGTCAATAGTTGGACCATTAGTGTTTCTAATTCTCTATTTAGTGTTCATCTTACTAGTAGAAGGTAATTATGTTTTTGATGTGTTTAAAACTTCTCATTATAAATGGATTTTTTAATAACATATTAACTTATAAAAAGGGTACGCAATTGCGTGCCTTTTTTTATTTTTGTACCCAAGTAAACCGATTTCTTACATGAAAAAATATATTGTTCTCACTGTTTTGTTCGCCCTGCCTATTTGTGCTTATTTATTCTTCTCCTCAGGGGTTAATAATTTTGCCAAATTACCAACGCTAACCCCTAATGTACCTGAGTTAACTGCTTGGACCACATTAGACGGAAAACCTGTTCAGCTTAAAGAAAAAATCACTATTCTCGGATTCCCCGGAACGGAAATTCTGAAGGAGAAAGGAAATGCTTTCAATCTCGATCAGAAAATTTACAACAAGAATAAAGAGTTTAAAGACTTCCAGGTGGTAATGTTGGTGCCGGACGGAACTCAGGATCAGGCGAAACAATTGATGACCGAATTAGGCAGGATATCCGATTTGTCGCACTGGTTCTTTGTTTTTGCAAAACCGGAGGAAATCAAGGCTTTTTATGCGAAACTGAATCTTGTGGGCCAATTGAATCAGAATCTGGCAACACCTAATGTTTTTATCATTGATAAAGATTTGAACCTTCGTGGCCGAAAAGGAAAAAATAAAAAAGGAGAAGTAGAATACCGCGAAGGTTATAACACGATTTCAGCTGCCGATTTGCACAATGAAATGGCGGATGACGTGAAGATTATTTTAGCTGAGTACCGCTTGGCATTAAAAAGAAATAACAAAAGAAAAATATAAGCAAGTAATGAAAAACAAATCATACATCGGAATTTCATTTATTGTATTGTTGTTCGGAATCTGGGCTGTGCCGAAAATCATAGCCAAATTTCAAAAATCCGATTTGCACACCATGGGGCCGGTGCCTTCTTTCGTCTTGACGGATCAGAACAATAAAAAGATTTCCGATAAGGATTATCTTGGGAAAGTCTATGTGGTAGAGTTTTTCTTTTCCACCTGTCCTACCATTTGCCCGAAAATGAACCAGAACATGTTGCAGTTGCAAAAAGAATTCTACGGAAAACCGGATTTTGGCATTGCATCGATTACTATCGATCCTGCAACGGACACCCCGGAACATTTGAAAAAGCATGCCGAGGAGTTGGGCGTAAAGCATTACAATTGGCATTTTCTAACCGGTGATAAAGAGTACATTTACAAACTGGCACAAACCGGTTTCAATTTGTATGCTGCCGAAAATAAAAATGTAAATGGCGGATTTGAACACTCCGGAATGTTTGCCTTAATCGACAAAGAAGGCAATATTCGTTGCCGTAGAGATCAGTTTGATAATCCGATTTTGTATTACGACGGATTGGAGCAAGCGGGGATTGATATGTTAAAAGAAGATATTAAAAAATTATTGGAAGAATAAATGGGAAGCACAGTTGAAAATTCAATCGAAAAAAAATACAATAAATGGATCGTGGTTTTATCTGTAACCATTCCTTTGATGGTAGCCTTGTTGTTTGGGGTTAATCTCAGGGATTTGGGATATGATGTGCAACCCTTGTCGTTTTTACCGCCAATTTACGCTACTATTAATGGAATAACAGCGGTTTTGCTTGTGGTGGCTGTTTGGGCGATAAAAAACGGTAAACGAAGTTTACATGAGCGACTTATTAAGACGGCAATAGCTTGTTCGGTTGCCTTTTTAGGAATGTATGTGGCGTACCACATGACTTCTGTAGAAACAAAATTTGGTGGTGAAGGAATAATCAGATACGTTTATTTTTTTATTTTAATCAGCCATATTTTGCTTTCGGTAGTAATCATTCCTTTTGTGTTGATTACTTATGTTAGAGCGATTTCAAAAAGTTTTGAAAGACATAAAAAGATTGCTAAAATCACATTTCCTTTATGGCTGTATGTGGCAGTTACGGGTGTTATTGTTTACCTAATGATTTCTCCATATTATGTTCAATAAGGGAAAAGTAAATAGGGGAAAGGGGAAAGGAAAAAATGGAACATTGATTTTGGTGTTTCTACTTCTTGTCTCTTGTTTCTTTACTCTCGATACGAATGCACAATGTGCGATGTGTCGTGCCGCATTGGAAAGTGAAGAATCCGGGGTGCAGGCAGGTGCCGTAAATGACGGAATTGTATACCTTATGGCAATCCCTTATATCTTGGTAGCCGCAATTGGATTTGCGATTTACCGATTGAAATACGGAAAGAAAAAAGAGGAAAAGAAATAAACAAAAAAGCAGTTTCATTTGAAACTGCTTTTTTGTTTATAATCATCTGTTGCCTGAAATCTACTATCTGCAAACTGTCGTCGGAATTATTCCATCCCGTCAATCTTCACGCTCATTTGTCCTGAGGTTTTAATAAAGGCGATGATGGCTTTATCGGTAAGTTCTACTTTGTCGAATTCAAAATCGTTTAAATTTCCGTTTACGAAAACGCCTTTCATAGGAGAGTAGTTGTTCAGGTACGGCAACATGTTTTTCTTTCCGTCTTCTAAATTGCCTTTGATGGAATAGCGACAACTCTCTTGTATTTTTTTCAGAATCATACCGCTTAAAAGCCAGTTGGCAGTCTTTGTTAACACGCCTTTAGTGTTTAAAACATAATCCAGTTGATCAAAATAAATTTCTTTGGTTACAGCATTGTAATTCGGATAACCCGCCAGATAAATGGTGCCGTCAATGCTTCCGGTCATGTTTAAAGCGATAATCATTTTACCGTCTTTGTGCCATAAATCTACTTTTTGCACGGTAATTTTACGATTTCCGGAAGCGAAGGTTTGTCCCTGAAAGTTTTTGGTTAATATGCGCGAAGCACTCTCGTATGTGGATACGGCTGCTACGGTAGCTTCAATTTTGTTGGGCATTTTGCTTACCGGTTTTAGAACGATGGCTTCTTTTTTGAAAGTATTTGCGGGTTGTTGTCCTACAATGGTTTGCATGCTGCATTTCAGTCCCATGTCCATGGTAATTTTGCTTTTGGATAGAACGGCATCGGTTACATATAATTCAGAAGGAATGAGCTTGAACCAGGTTTCATATTGTTCGCTGGTTTGGAACGGCGTGCTTAACTTTTCCAAAACAGAGAGTACCATTGGCTTGAAATCAGTCGATTTGTTAATGGCGTCGTCAATTTTTTTGGCAATTTTAGCTTTGAAAATGCGCAGGGTTGGGTTGACCAGATAGGTTATCGGAACATTTCTTCCGGCTACGACAATCGACGGACTTTCACTCCATTCGAAATCCTGAATTTCCGATGTCGTGGTTAATTTCCAGTTCGAAAGCCGTGCGTCACTTAAAAGCGTTATGGTTCCGTTTAGGTTGATTTCCCGAATGTCGTTCAGTCCAAGATAATCGGACCCGTATTTTACTTTTGCCCAGATTTTCATCGGAATCTCGGATTGGATTTTACCGTTTTTTTCCGTTAGCTTTATAGGAGCCTGTTTCCAGATTTTCATCTCGGTCTTGTCGTCTTCCATGATACTGTCGTTGTAAATTAGTCCCGAAAGGGCTTTGTTGAGTTGGTTCTCAATTTCTTTCAGTGGAACTTCTACCGGCATATTGATGTAGGAAGTGGTGGTTTTGTAAACAGTCGGTGTGTTGTCGCTGGGCAGCGGCTTCAGTGCCTCGACCTTTTTGGTAGAGGAGCAGCTGATGAATACTGTTAGTAATGCCAAAAGAGCTATTGTGGTTATCAGTGTTTTCATGTGGATTTTTAATAAAACGCTGTAAAAGTATAATTTTTATAGATTGAAGAATGTAACTTTTTGTAAAGAAATGCGTCTTATGTTTTTTAAGAATAAGAGATTACTCGCAATACCATATCTTTGTGTCTCTCTTTTCAAAAGAACCATATGAAAAGTACAACAACAATTAAGACCTTGTTTTTCGGATTATTGCTCGTTTCCTTTCAGTCGAAAGCTCAAACTAAGAAATGGACTTTGGAAGAATGTGTGAATTATGCCATGGAGAAAAACATTTCCATCAAAAATACAACTTTAGACCAGCAGCTCTCGGATATTTCGAAAAGAGATGCGTTCGGGAATTTTTTGCCCTCTATAAACGGTCAGGCATCCCATTCGTGGAATATTGGTTTAAACCAGAATATTACCACCGGTTTGCTGGAAAATCAAACGACACAGTTTACATCGGCAGGGTTAAATGTAGGTATTGACATTTATAAGGGTTTGCAAAATCAGAATCAGTTGCGAAAAGCCAATCTTTCGATTATGGCATCCAAATATCAGTTAACCAAAATGCAGGAAGATGTGTCGTTGAATGTAGTGAATGCGTATTTGCAGATTATTTTCAATAAAGAAAACCTGAAAGTGCAACAAGAACAGTTGGCTTACGATACCAAGCAATTAGAGCGTTCTCAGGAGTTAGTAGATGCCGGTGTGGTGCCGAGGGGTGATTTGTTGGACGTAAAAGCGACCGTGGCTACTGATAACCAACGTTTGATTGCAGCTGAGAATGCATTGTTGATTTCGAAATTGAGTTTGGCGCAACTGCTGCAATTGGATAATTTCCAGGAGTTTGATATTGTGGATTCTTCGTCAACTGTAGCGGAAAGTTCAATTTTGTTGCAGGATCCTAAAACGATTTTTGAAAAAGCCAAAGAAACCCGTACCGATATTAAATTAGCTGAGACCAATGTAAATATAGCTGAAAGGGATTTGAAAATTGCCCGTGGCGCGTATCAGCCCACTTTAACAGGATTCTACAGTTTCAGTACTAGAGCTGCCTATTCTGACAGAATCGTTGGTTTTGAACCCGATGCCAACAATCCTACATCGACCATTGGTTATGTTGATGGTACCAATCAGTTGGTTTTGCAACCTAATTTTTCACCTGTTCTAGGCAAGCCAAAATCTATCACGGATCAATTCAGTGATAATAAAGGGCAAAACTTCGGATTGTCTTTAAATATCCCGATTTTAAACGGTTTTTCTGTGCGAAACAATGTAGCCCGTTCCAAAGTGGCGTTGGAGCGTTCCAAAATCAGTCTGGAACAAAAAGGATTGGACTTGGAGCGTACGGTGTACACGGCTTATACGGATACAAAAGGCGCGCTGAAATCTTATGAAGCAGCCGTTTCAACTTTAGAATCCCGAGAACAGGCTTTCAATTATGCCAAAGAACGCTACGAAGTAGGCTTGATGAATGTCTTTGATTTCAATCAGTCGCAAACGTTATATGTGAACGCGCAATCAGAAGTATTGCGAACTAAATACGATTATATTTTCAGAACCAAAATATTAGAATTTTACTTCGGAATCCCGATTGTATCAAAACAATAAATCATGACAACAAAAACAAAATATTTAATTTTAGGAGGCGTATTGGCTTTAGCCGGCGTGTTGGTTGTATTAAGCAAGAAAGGCGTTATCGGAAACAAAGAAACCGGTAAAGAAGTGGAAACGGCTACAACCGATGCCATAACCATTGTGGAAACCGTTTCGGCAACCGGAAAAATCCAACCGGAAGTGGAGGTGAAAATAGCTTCTATGGTTTCGGGTGAAATTATTGACCTGCCCATCAAAGAAGGTCAGGAAGTTAAGAAAGGGGATTTATTGGTGAGAATCAACCGCGATATTTATGTTTCGGGGGTGAACCGTACCGTAGCCTCATTATCAACCACGAAAGCAGGTTTAAACCAAGCGGAAGCACAACTGAAGGAAGCCAAAGGGAATTATGATAGAAATAAACGATTGTTTGAAAAAGGCGTAATATCTAAATCAGAATGGGATAAAGTCGTTGCAGCTTATGAAGTGGCTCAGGCGAACAAACAGTCGGCCTATTTTAACATGAAAAGTGCTGCTGCCAGTTTAACAGAAGCCAATGATAATTTGGATCGAACCAATATTTATGCTCCGGCAGACGGAACCATTTCAAAATTGGACGTGGAATTGGGAGAGCGTGTTTTAGGGACCCAACAAATGGCGGGAACCGAGTTGCTTCGTGTGGCCAACCTGAACAATATGGAAGTGGAAGTGGATGTGAATGAAAACGATATCGTTAAAATCAGCATCGGTGATGAAGCAAAAATTGAAGTGGATGCTTATCTGAAAAAAGAATTCAAAGGGGTTGTAACCAGTATTTCCAACTCTTCAGTTGCCACTACATCTGCAGATCAGGTAACAAATTTTAAAGTGAAAGTCCGCATTCTAAAAGAATCGTACATGGATTTGATGGAAGGGAAACCGGCTAATTTTTCACCGTTCCGTCCGGGAATGACCGCTACCGTGGATATTATTACCACAAGAAAAGAAAATGTTCTGGCAGTGCCTATTAGTGCGGTGGTAATGAAAACAGATACTACGGCTACTAAAAAAGATGTGGTGAAAGAACTGGAAAAAGAGCAAGAGGAAAAAATTAAAGGATCAACCGATAAAAAATACGAATGTGTTTTTGTGAAAGTTGGCGATAAAGCGAAACTTCGTGTGATTAAAACCGGCATTCAGGACGATACCAATATCGAAGTGGTAAGTGGTTTGAAAAAAGGTGACGTGATTATCATCGGTCCGTACACAACGGTAACCAAAGAATTGAATCCGGACGATAAAGTCACCATAAAGAAAAAAGATTCCGAAGAAAAGGAAAAGGATAAAAAAGCATAACACAAAGGCTTTCGGTTTTACTGAAGGCCTTTTTTAATTCTAAACCGTATCTTTGCCAATAATTTTAAACTCATGGCCTACATTTTAAATATCGAAACGGCAACTAAAAATTGTTCGGTAGCCGTTGCCAACCAAGGGAAAACGATTGTTTGCATTGAAGTGGCGGAGGAAGGGTATTCCCATGCCGAAAAGCTGCATCTTTTCATTGAAGAAGCTTTACAGAAAGCCGGAATCACGTTTCAGGATTTGAAAGCCGTTGCGGTGAGTCAGGGTCCGGGTTCTTATACCGGATTGCGCATTGGGGTTTCTGCGGCAAAAGGATTGTCTTATTCGCTGAACATTCCGCTGATTGCTGTGGATACTTTAGAAGCCTTGGCGCGCAAAATTACCATTGAAAGTGGTGTTATTCTTCCGATGATTGACGCCCGTCGCATGGAAGTTTTTACTGCTTTTTTTGATAAAAATTATGCAAAAATACGCGAAACAAAAGCCGAGATAATTGACGAGACAACATATTCAGAGGTATCGGAGACAATCCATTTGGTTGGTGATGGCGCGATGAAATGCAAAGAGATTTTGGGTTCGGAAAAGTTTGTGTATCATGACGAAGTTGTATATCCGTCTTCCAATGAAATGAGTCTGATGTCGTTTGAAAAGTACCAAAAAAGCGACTTTGTGGATGTCGCTTATTTTGAACCTTTTTATCTGAAAGATTTTGTAATGACTACCAAGGCTAAAGCTTAACAATACCTTTACTCTGTTCCAGGATATCGGAATTCACCGAAGATAAATCGGCATTCTTTACCCAAACCCTAACGGCAAAATTTACGGTCGCCTCGGTCAGTTCGTTTACGGTAACTTCCGGAGCCGGTGATTTCAATACTTTCGGATGGTTTTTTACAATCGTTTCCAATTCCCCTTTTACTACTTTAATGTCCGAATCATAACCGGTGCGTACAATCAAATCACTGCGGCGCATGTTCTTTTGGGAATAGTTTTTGATTTTTCCGTTCGATAGGACACCATTCGGAATATAAATAATTTGGTTTTGAGCCGTCAGGATTTTGGTGGTGAAAATGTGAATTTCCATCACTTTTCCGGTCTCGCCCTGCGCTTCGATGTTGTCACCCACTTTGAAAGGTTTGAACATGATAATCAGCATTCCTCCTGCAAAATTGGATAACGAACCCTGCAACGACATCCCCACGGCCAAACCAATGGCTCCAAAAATGGCAACAAAAGAAGTGGTTTCAATGCCGAGTCGGGAAATAACTGTTACAAAAAGCAATATTCGGGCGCCCCAGATTAAAATATCGGAGATGAACTGAATTACGGTCGGTTCCAGTTCGCGTTTGATCATGATGCGTTCCGCTACTTTACGGAAGATCTTAATCCCCCAAATACCAATCAACGCAATTAAAATTGCCGATACGACTCTTGGAGAATAATCAATCAGTACATTAAAATAATGCACGAAAAAGTTGTTCATTTTTTCTACTTCCATGGCTTTTAGCGGATTTTCAGTTCGGATATTGTAGCTTCCAAAGCGGTCTTGGGCAGCAAACAGTTTTTATTTTGGCAAATATAAAACAGAAGATTTTGTTCGTCAAACCGACTTTGCAAAAAAGGCAGATCGGATGCTTTTGTGGATCCGGCTAGTATTACGTTGGGTAAATATTCGGCTTCTATTTTTCGGACATTTTCCAAAGCGTTTTTTCCGCAAACGGCCAGTTCTTTGTTGTCCTCCGATTGATTCAGCCAAAGATTCATCCAATTCGAGTATGCCGAAGCATAATCCATATTCGGAATCATGTGGTGCAACATCTGCAGTGCGGTTTTTTCGTAGTAACTGTTGTGGAACAAAATACCCAGCACATATAAATTATTCGCCATGACCGAATTGGATGCCGGAATCACATTGTCTTCGGTTTCAAAATGTGGGGCAATCAGCTGTTCGCCATCGCGCGTGGTGAAGGCAAAAAACTGTTTCTCTTCGTCGTAAAAATGTTCCAGACAATAATCGGTCAGTTGTTTGGCCTGATGTAAATGCGATTCTTCCAAAGTAGCCTGATACAAGGCAATAAAAGCATCGATTACAAAAGCATAATCTTCCAGAAAACCAGTGATGGTACTTTTGCCTTTTTTATAGGAATGCCAAAGAAACCCGTCGGCCGACCATTGTTTGTCGGTTATAAATTGAGCGTTTTGCTTCGCAATGGTAAGATACTGTTCGTCGCCCAGCGCTTTGTACGCGTCCACATAACCTTTGAGCATTATGGCATTCCATGAGGTTAGGGATTTGTCGTCCAGTCGGGGTTTCGGACGTTTTTCTCTTTCGTTGAAAAGGAGTTGTTCCCAGTTTTTCTTTTTATCGAGTAATTCGTTTTCGGTCAAGCCGAATTGCGCTGAGATGGTTTCAGTCGTTTGATTCTGAATCAAAACATAATTATCGTGTTCCCAAAACCCGAAATCGTTTACGTTGAAAAGCGCTGCGAACATTTCAAAATCCTCTTTCAGAAGTTGCTGCAGTTGCTCTTTTTTCCAGACATAAAAAGCACCTTCTTCCAAAATGCCGACTTCATTAATACTATCCGCGTCAAGCGCCGAATAAAAAGCGTTGTCCGAATTGTATAATTCGCGTTCCACGAAAGTCAGTGTTTTTTCAATAACGTTCTTATAAAGCGGATTCTGAGTTCTTTTATACGCTTCGGAATACAACGAAATCAGTTGTCCGTTGTCGTACAGCATTTTTTCGAAATGGGGCACGTGCCAACGCATGTCGACCGAATATCTTGAAAAACCGCCGTCCACTGTGTCGAACAAACCTCCGTAGGCCATCCGCATCAGGGTTAAATCCACAAATTCCAACAGGTCTTTTGATTGGGTCTGATAGCCGTAACGCTGTAAAAACAGATAATTGTTGGGCATCATGAATTTCGGAGCTCTTGCATAACCGCCAAATTCCCAATCGAAGCTTTTGGACCATTTTTCGACCAAGGGTTTTATGTTGTTTGGGTCGTTTTTTACTTCGGAAGGATTTTTCTCCACAATTCCCAATAGCTGAATGCCCTGATGGAGTTTTTCGGCATATTCAATCATGCGCTCGGGTTCTGTTGCATATAAGTTTTGTAATTGCCCGAGAATATCCATCCAGTTGTCCTTTTTGAAGTATGTACCGCCCCAAACCGGTCGTCCATCGGGCAAACAAACCACGTTTAATGGCCAGCCGCCTTGTTTGGTCATCAGTTGAACGGCTTTCATATACACGGCATCCACATCCGGTCGTTCTTCACGGTCGACTTTTATCGAAATGAAGTTCGAATTCATTACGCCAGCGACAGTTTCGTCTTCAAAACTTTCATGTTCCATCACATGGCACCAATGACAGGCGGAATAGCCGATGCTGACAATTATAAGTTTGTTTTCGTTTTTTGCAATGCTAAGCGAGGTGTCGTTCCATGCTTTCCAATGGATCGGATTGTTGGCGTGCTGGAGCAGGTACGGACTGGTTTCGTGTTGTAATTCGTTCATAAAAAGTATAAAAAAAGCGTCCAAAAATTGAACGCTTAAAGATACGGTGATTTCTTAAAATTATTTGATTTCGAAAGACAGTTTCAGATTCACACGGTATTCGGTTACTTTTCCGTCTTCGTTTACCATGGCACTTTGTTCCTGAACATATGCAGAACGAATGTGTTTTAAGGTTTTGGATGCTTCTGCAACGCCTTTTCTTGTGGCTTCTTCCCAGCTCACATCAGAACTGGATAGAATTTCGATAACTTTCATTACTCCCATAATATGTTGTTTTTTAAGGTTCTAGCTACTAAAATTAGAGCGTAATTTCCTGAAAAACAATTCTGGGGGAAAATTTTAGAGCAACGGTTTGAATTATCCGTTCACTGCTTCCACTTTAATTTCCTGATCGTGAAGCATTTCTTTCAACATGTTCTCGATTCCGTTTTTAAGGGTAAAGGTCGAAGAAGGACATCCGCTGCAGGCGCCTTGTAGTACAACTTTCACTCTTTTTTCTTTTTCGTCAAACGATTGGAAGGCAATGTTTCCGCCATCGGATTGTACGGCCGGTTTTACATATTCTTCCAAAATATTGATGATTTGTTGGGAAGTAGTGTCCAGTTTGTCGAAATATTCTTCCTGTTGTTTTTCGTGATTGGCTGTTTTTACAAGCTGCGTTTCATCAATAACGGTTTTTCCTTCTTCAATATACATTTTAATGAACGAACGGATTTCCTGTGTGATTTCCATCCATTCGGCAACATCGTATTTGGAAATGGAAACGTAATTTTCGTCGATGAAAACTTCTTTTACAAACGGGAAACTGAAAAGTTCTTTTGCGATAGGCGCTGCAGCTGTCTCATCGATATTTTTGCATTCCACCGCGGTTTTGGTAAGCATTTTACTGGCCACAAATTTCATCACCGATGGGTTAGGAGTGGTTTCGCTGTACACGGTTACCGGAACTTTTTTGTTCGCCGATTCTTCGATGTTTAGAATTTTTCCGCCTTTATCCACAAATGTTTCGATTTGTTCGGCTAACAATTCTTTTACTTCGTCCCATTCCACTATGGAAAATTTCTCAATGGCAATAAAATTTCCTGAGATGTAAACGGTTTTTACAAACGGAAGGTAAAACAATTGTTTTGCCAATGGTGACGGTGCGGTTTCGTCTATGTTTTTGAATTCAAAATTCTGATTTCTGGAGATGAATTCAGGAAATTCAAACTTCATTATGGCAGGATTCTGTGTTTCTTTTATTGTTACTTTCAACATGATTTTTGTGATTTTTTGCAAATTTAGTGAAGTTATATCCTTTGAATAAGTATATTTGGCTTTTTAAAGAAAAAATTAACACAACAATAAGGTTTTTTTAAAATTTTATTGTACAATATTGTCTTACAGTTGTTTTTCTTATTCAAAAATTTATATATTTGGTGAGTTTGAAAAATATCGGTAATTTTTTTCAACTAAAGAGTCTGTTTTTCAATAAAAAAGAATTATGAATATACTAAAAAAGCGCTTTTTACTTTTAGCTTTCTTTTTGACACAACTTTCATTCTCTCAGGAGGGTGTTGCAGTTTATTCGGATTATTTGTCGGATAACTATTATTTGATTCACCCGTCTATGGCCGGAGCTGCGAATTGTGCTAAAGTCAGATTGACAGCACGTCAGCAATGGTTTGGTCAATCGGATGCGCCAAGACTGCAAACATTAAGTTTCAACACCGCTTTAGGTGAAGAGGGTACTTCAGCTTTTGGGGCTATTGCTTTTAATGACCGTAACGGTTATCATTCGCAAAAAGGAGCTAAGATTACTTATGCGCACCATATTCGTTTTTCGAAAGGAAATGACGATTTGAACATGCTTTCGTTTGGTGCGAATGTCGGAATTATTCAAAGTATGTTGGACGAGACTCAATTCGAGCCGACTTTTGACCCGATCGTTGACGGAACCATCAAGCAAAAGTATTCTTATTTTAACGTTGACATCGGTATGTCGTACCACTTGGTAGATTTCTATACGCATGTTACCGTAAAAAATGCAATCGAAACAAGACGTAAGATTTATACCGAGTTCGAAGATGATAACTTGAGAAAATTCCTTTGGTCTGCCGGATATACCTTTGGTAAAGAGGACGGACTGTTGTGGGAGCCTTCTTTTATGTTCCAAATGACTGAAAAAACCAAAGAAAAATCTATTGATGTGAACTTAAAAGTGTACAAAACAATGGAAGAGTTTGGTAAAATCTGGGGAGGTTTGTCTTATAGAAGAAGTTTCGACGCGACTCAGTACTCTAGTGGGGGATCAGTAAAAGATCAAACTTTACAGTACATTACTCCGATTGTAGGGGTTAATTATAAAAATTTCATGGCGGCTTACACGTATTCTTATTTAACAGGCGCTGTTAAATTTGATAACAGTGGGTTTCACCAGCTAACTTTAGGATTCAATTTCAATTGTAAGAGAGAGCCTTACCATTGTAACTGTCCTGCAGTTAATTAATATAAAATTAATTGGTCCCGATTTATCGGGACTTTTTTTTGTTTACTTATGGCACTAATTAAAGAAGTTAAAGGAAAGTATCCTCAAATTCCGGAGGATTGTTATGTGGCAGATAATGCCACTATTGTGGGTGATGTTTCTTTTGGAACGTCCTGCAGTGTATGGTTCAACGCGGTGGTTCGCGGGGATGTTCATTTTATCAAAATCGGAAATAAGGTAAATATTCAGGACGGGGCCATCATTCACTGTACGTATCAAAAGCATCCTACCGTAATTGGTAACAATGTGTCTATCGGACATAATGCTATTGTACACGGTTGTACCGTTCACGACAATGTGCTTATCGGTATGGGTTCTATTGTTATGGACAATTGCGTGATAGAAAGCAATTCGATCGTAGCTGCGGGTTCTGTGGTAACGCAAAACACTGTGGTTGAATCCGGGACGATTTATGCGGGAATTCCGGCGAAGAAAGTTAAGGATATCAACGCTTCTGATTTCGCAGGAGAAATCGAACGTATTTCCAATAATTACGTGATGTATTCGAGTTGGTTTAAAGAAGATTAAAACTCTTTTTCAAAAACATCGTTGGAGAAGCCAAGTATTTCTTTTAATACTTTGGAATCACTGTTTGTATAAAAGATCTGCTTTTTCTTTTCTTCGGAAAGATTTAGCAGATTATTTTTTTCCAGTACTTTCTTGGTTTGTTTGGCAACAGCTGCTCCCGAATCGATGATTTTGATGTGTCCCGGGATGATTTTTTTTATCTGAGGGATAAGATAAGGATAGTGCGTACAACCCAGTACCAGATAGTCAATATTGGCTTCGACCATCGGTTTCAGGTAGTCGTTTAGCAGGCCTGTCATTTCTTCTGATTCCATTTTCCCTTCTTCGATGAGTTGCACTAAGCCAAAACCGATTTGTTCAATGATTTTTACGTTCGAATAGGTTTCCACCGCTTTATTGAAAAGCTCGCTGTTTAGTGTGCCTTTTGTGGCTAATATGCCTATTGTTTCCGTTTCTGTTTGATTTGCTGCCGGTTTTATCGCCGGTTCAATGCCGATGAAGGGAACATCGTATTTTGCACGCAATTCCTTGATGGCGTTCGTAGTGGCGGTGTTGCAGGCTACTACTATGATCTTACAGCCTTGCTCTAATAACAGTTCTGTGTTTTTACAGCTTAATTGTATTATTTCCTCCTTCGTTTTTTGTCCGTATGGGGCATTTTTACTGTCTGCCAGATAGATAGTGTTTTCATTGGGAAGAAGCTGGTGTATTTCTTTCCAGATGGAAGTGCCTCCGATACCGGAGTCGAAGATGCCTATGGGGTTTGTGCTGCTCATAAAACAAATGTAAAAAAAAACTGCTCTAAATTTAGAGCAGTTTTTGTATTTAAGAAAACTTTATTAGAATCCTAATTCTTTTTTAACGTCCAATAATAAGTTTGGACCGTCTGCTACGATAACACCGCTTCCGCTTGTTGCATCCAATACGTATTGGTATCCTTTAGCTTTAGCAACTTTCTGAATAGCAGCTCTTGCTTTGTCCATGATTGGTTTTACAAGATCCATTTCTTTTTGTTGCAATTCTTTTTGTGCAGTGTCTCTGTATTGTTGGATACGAGAACCCATATCCTGCATTTCTTTTGCACGGGTTTCGTTAACAGCCTCGGTTACAGTTGTAGCTTCCGATTCGTATTTTTTCATTTTATTTTGGTACTCAGTTACCATGGTTTTGTATTCGTTGTCGTAAGTCTCGCTTATTTTTTTAACCTGTGCCTGAGCGGTTTTCATTTCCGGCATTGTAGTCATCAATTCCTGAACGTCGATGTGCGCCACTTTAGCCTGAGCCGACATTGTTTGATTAGCACCCATGAAAAGTGCGGCAGCGATAAGTAAAGTTTTTAATTGTTTCATTGTTAAAATAGTTGTTAATGATTTTAATTTTTGTTTTCCTCTTTTTTCTTTTTCAAAGCTTCTTCTCTTTCTTTTTTAGCTTTTTCTCGGTCTTCTATTATCTTTTTGCGTTTTTCATCCAGAATTTTTTTTCTTTCGTCAAGTAGTTTCTGGCGTTCTTCCGCAGCGGTTTTTCTTTTTTCTTCCGCTTCTGTTTTTTTCTTTACTGCTGTTGAATCTTTTGTGATTTTCTCAGCGGTATTGTCCGGAAAAAGATTTTTTCCTTTTTCGTCTTTGTTGTTTTCTTTTTTTCCGGCTTTATTTTTTCGTTCTTCCAGTTGTTGTTTTCTGCGATCTTCTATAGCTTTTTTCTTTTCAGCAGCAGCCAGTTTTCGTTCTTCTGCCAATTTTTCTCTGGCGGCTTTTTTCTCGTCAAGTTTTTTCTGTCTTTCAATCTGATCCGGATTTTCGGCTGCCATATCATCTAAAGCGTCCTGTTTTTCCTGTTCTTTTACCTGTTTTTTAGACATCTGCTCTTTCTTTTGAGCTCTAACCAGTACTCTTAAAACACGATCGCTAAGGTCGAAGCGTTGTGCGGCAAAAAGCATCGTCATATCGGAAGACTTGTCGAATATAAAATCGTATTTCTGTGCTTCAGCAATATCCTGAACGGCTGTAAAAACCTGATCCTGTATTGGTTTTATTAATGTGGCTTTCTGAATCATCAGGTCGCCGTTGGGGCCAAATCGTTTTTGCTGGTAATCCAATAAATCCTTTTCAAGGAACGCAATGGCTTCTTCTCTTTCGGCAATCAATTCCTTGGTTAGAAGAACCTTTTCGGTATTCAAATTATCTTTCAGTCTGTTGATTTCAGTTTTTTTAACCTCAATCTCCTGTTTCCAGACCTGTGCTTTTTGTTCGAGTTGGTTTTTTGCTTCGGCATAATCAGGAGCTTTTTCCAGAATATAGTCCATGTCGATGTATCCAACTTTTACCCCTTTACCTTGGGCATTAGCGGCTGAAAAAGCCAGAGCAATAAGTGCGATTAAAAAATATTTTTTCATAACGTTGATAAAGTTAATTTCAACTATCATGCCAAACTTTAAAATTGTTGGCCAATGATGAAATGGGTTTGCCAGCCACTTTTTTGGGATTCGCCTGGAAGTGCATCAAATCCATGAGCAAAATCAATTCCCAATAAACCGAATGCCGGCATAAATACTCTCAAACCAAATCCTGCCGAACGTTTTAAAGCAAACGGATTGTATCCTTTAAATGAATCGTAGGATGCACCTCCTTCTACAAAGGTGAGCGCATAAATTGAAGCGGATTGTGCCAATGAAATTGGGTAACGCAACTCCAATGAAAACTTATTATAAATTGTTCCTCCTGTTTGTTGTCCTTTTCTCGGACCTTCTGTAATAATTGGGGCTAATGACTGGTTCGGATACCCTCTTAACTGAATCATTTCACGACCATCCATAGAGAAATTCGCCAATCCGTCTCCTCCTAAATAAAATCTTTCAAACGGTACCAAACCTCTGTCGCTGTTGTAAGCACCCAGGAATCCGAATTCACCTAAAGAACGTAAAACCAATTTTTCATATACTTTGGTATACCAATCGGCTTTGAATTTAATTTTGTAATATTCCAGCCAATTAAAACGTTTCTGATCCACTTTTGCCTGATCTGCAGCTGCCAGTCTGTAATCGTTGTTGGCTACAGCATTTCCTTCAGAGTCCAAATACGTGCCTGCAACAGCCGGTTGACCATTTGGTGTGATGGTATATTGTGTGGTAATCAGTTTATTTTCCTCTAAGTTACCTAAATTTTTGTAATCTACTCCATTCATCAGGGAATATGGTAGCGTAAATTTACCGGTAACCGAAAATTCTGAACCGTAGGTTGGGTAAATCGGATTGAAGCCTTTACTGTTTCGGGATAAACCAATGGTGTATGTAAGGTTGCGAGATGAACCGTTTCCAAAGGTAAATAAACCGGAGAAATAATTGTTCAGGTCGTAATACTGGAATGCGACGGATTGTGATAAGATGAAATAATCATCCGGCACCGTTAATTTTTTTGCAATACCCACAGACACGGATGTAATATTAAAACTTTGGTCGCGGGTTACGTCACGTGTTGAATAATTGTATAAGAACTGTTTACTGTGGGATAAGGATGTGGAGAAACTCACTGGTTTCTTTCCTCCAAACCAAGGCTCCGAGAAAGAGATACTATACGTTTGGAAATAAGAACTTCCTTGTAAACGCAATGACATTTTTTGACCGTCACCCATCGGTAAAGGTTTGTAAGCATCTTTCTTTAAAAGGTTTCGAACTGAGAAGTTATTGAACGAAAGTCCTAACGTTCCAATAAAACCTCCTCCTCCATAACCACCTTGTAATTCTACCTGGCTGGATCCTTTTTCTACTAAATTATAATTGATGTCAACAGTACCGTCGGCACCATTTGGTTTTACATCCGGTTTTAGGGCTTCCGGATCGAAAAATCCTAACTGTCCTAATTCGCGAATACTTCGGATCACATTGTCTTTACTCCATTTCTGACCCGGTTTAGTACGCAATTCACGATAAATCACGTAGTCGTTTGTTTTGTCATTTCCGGTAACCGTTACATTGTTAAAATACGCTATCGGTCCTTCGGTCACTCTGATTTCAAAATCGATGGTGTCATTGGCTGTTTTTACTTCAACGGCATTGATGTTGGAGAACAGGTAACCGTTGTTTTGATAAAGATTGGTTAAATCTTCGCCATCCGGTTTTGATTTGTCTGCAATACGCTCCTGAAGAAGTTTTCCGTTGTAGACGTCTCCTTTTTTAATACCCAATATCTGATCTAATGTCTGATTGTTGTAAACTGTATTTCCCAAATAACGGATGTCGCCAAAATAATATTTTCGTCCTTCTTCCAGATTGATTTTGATGGCAACGGTATTTTTTTTGTCGTTGTAGGTTACGGTTTCATTAGTGATACGAGCATCACGATAGCCGTTTTCTTTGTATTTGTCTACTATGGATGTTAAATCTTCATTGTATTTTTCCTTTATGAATTTTGAAGATTTTATAATTCTCATCGGGTTCAAGAAGCCTTTTTTCTTGGTGTTGGCCATGGCACGTTTAAGCTTTCCGGTTTTTAATTCCGAGTTGCCTACGAATTCAATGCTTTTGATTTTTACCTTTTTACCGCGATCTACATTCACAACCATGTTCACCCTGTTTTGAGTGGAATCCGGAATTGTGTTGATGACTACTTTTGTATTGTAGTAACCGTCTTTTTTGTATTTGTTTTCAATGTAGTTTTTGGTGGTGGTGAGTAGGTTCTCATTGACAACCTTATCTTTTTTAAGATCGTTGTCTTTAATCAGTTCATCCACTTTTCCTTTTTTAACGCCTTGAAATTTCACATCGTTAAGTTTGGGAAGTTCATTGATGTTCAATTCCAGGTAGATACTGTCATTCTGAATTTTATCAACATAGAAATTGATGTCGTTGAAAAGACCTAATTTCCAAAGTTTTTTGATGGCTCCACTGATTTCGTCACCGGGAACGGTTAAGGATTGTCCTTTTTCAAGACCGGCAAAGGTAATGATGGTTTGCTGGTTGTATGTTATCTTACCGGTAACATCTACGTTTGCAAGAACATATTGTTTTCCGGTTTCCGGAATATTGGTGTCTTGGGCGTTTACTGCGGAAATACTTCCTAAAAATATGATAGCAAAAACTAATTTTATAGTTTTTTGAAACATTCTGAAATTATTTAATTTGTTCACTTGTTTTTCCAAATCTTCGTTCTCTTTTTTGATAACTGATAATTGCGTCATATAAATCTTTTTCTCTAAAGTCAGGCCATAATACATCCGTAAAATAGAACTCGGCGTAAGCAATTTGCCACAGCAAAAAGTTGCTGATACGGTGCTCGCCACTGGTTCTTATTACTAAATCTACATCGGGCAGATTGTGCGTGTAAAGATGCTGATTAATAATTGATTCATCAATATCAGTAATTGAAATTATATTATTTTTAACTTTATCGCTGATGTTTTTAACGGCAGTAACGATTTCCTCTCGGGAACCGTAGCTTAAGGCCAGCGTTAAAGTCATTCGTTTATTGTCTTTTGTTTTTTCGATAACCTCCATTAATTCTTTTTTGACAGAGCTTGGAAGATTGTCCAGGTTGCCGATCGAATTCAGT
Source organism: uncultured Flavobacteriaceae bacterium (assembly GCA_963812405.1). Classification (GTDB taxonomy): domain Bacteria; phylum Bacteroidota; class Bacteroidia; order Flavobacteriales; family Flavobacteriaceae; genus Flavobacterium. The sequence continues at coordinate 1,419,304 of CAWEUV010000002.1, forward strand.
CGGATGTCGTTGTTCTGGAGTGTTTTCAGTTCTCCTTTTAAAGAGGAAATCAATAATTTCATTAAGGTGTCCACTTCCAGTTTGGGGCGGTTCCAGTTTTCGGTGGAAAAAGCATAAAGAGTAAGATTTTCGATGCCTAATTTTGCACAGGCTTCTACTACAATCCGAACAGATTTGGTGCCTTTTTCATGACCAAACGCTCGGAGCATTCCTTTTTGTTTTGCCCAACGGCCATTACCATCCATGATGATTGCCAGATGCTTGGGTAAATTGTCCTTATTTATATTTTCAGTCAAACTCATTTTTATTCTGCACAGTAACAAGGGTTTTGTCCGAAGGTATACGTAAGGGTTACCCCCGTAAATACATACCAGTCATTACTGTTTAAATTTCCAAATTTTAAAGAAGCAAAATCGTTGTTTTTCGGATTGCTTCCGTCTAAATTATCTGTAAAACTATATCTAACACCACTTTCCAGACCTAATACGAATTTGTCTGCAATGCGGGTTTTTAGCCCCAAGGTCATTGGAATAGCTAAAGAATAGCTGCTTTTGTCAATCTTCGTCTGTCCGTCCAGAACATACAATTCGTCATAGCGGAGAAAACTCAGTCCGGTATGTACGTAAGGGGTAAATAATACGCCGCTTTCGTGCAGGTTAAAATCAAAAAAATTAAATTCCAGCCCTGCTGAAAGTTCTTTGATTTCATTCTCAAATCGATAGCCTCTCTTTTCTCTTGACGGGGCATCCGAATCCAAATCGTTGGATGTTATTTTTGCCTGAGTATAAGAAAATCGGTAAGAATGTCTTATACTTCGGTTCCATTTGTACAAAATTCCGAAGCTTAAATCCTTAGGAGCAACGTATGTCGTGGGACCTACATCGCCAATGTAATTGCTTCCTCCTAAAAAAATACCCAATTCATTAATTTGAGCATTGGCTGAAATGCCGACCAGAAGAAAGAAAATTGCTGTAAAGATTCTCTTCATTTTGTTAAAATAGTGTGCAAATATAACAATATTGATTTCTAAACCACTTTTATTGTTACATTTTCACAGGGTTAAAAGTAATAAAACTGTAAATAGTCTTTACCTAACGGAATTTGCAGGGGTTGTAGTATGTTTGGGGGTTAATTTTGTCTAGTTGCGTTTGTCTTCTCCCCAAAGCAATTTGTTTCGCAGGGTTTTCAGGAAACCTTCTTCGGGAAAATCAACCATATTTATGGTAAAAGGCGCTTTTTTGATATGGATTTCATTCTCGTTTTCAATGGCTTTGGTGCCCGAGTCCAGGGAAACCAAAAACTGGGGTTCACGACCGGATACCTTTAGTTTTATTTCCGTTTCATCGCAAATTACCAAAGGGCGCACGTTCAAATTGTGTGGTGCAATAGGGGTAATGACCAAACATTTCGATTCGGGGGTAATTACCGGTCCACCACAACTTAAGTTATAGCCGGTGGATCCTGTCGGAGTGGAAATAATCAAGCCGTCTGCCCAAAAAGAGGTCAGGTATTCACCGTTCAAACATGTTTCTATGGTTATCATGGAAGTGGTGTTTTTTCGGGAAACCGTAATTTCGTTTAAGGCAAAATTCAAATCAAAGATATCGCATGGGTCCGGATAACATTCTAAACTGAGTAGCGTTCTTTGCGACAGTTTGTAATTCCCGTTGAATAAAAACGGTAGTAGTTTTTCAATGGATTCCTGTTGTACATTGGCTAAAAAACCCAATCTTCCGGCGTTGATACCTACTATAGGGATGTTTTTGCTTTTAACAAAAGTGGCTGCACGAAGCATGGTGCCGTCGCCGCCGATACTGATGAAAAAATCAAAACTCTCGTTCAGTTCTGTGTGATTGGAAAATGTAGGAATTTCTTTTTCGAAAACGTTATTCTCGGATAAAATCGCATGATAATTAGCTTCGAAAACAACTTCTGCGTTGTTTTTCTGGGTCACTGTCAAAATTCTATCAATAATGGTTTTGGTGTTTTGCTGATAGGTTTGTCCGTAAATCGCTAACTTCATACCGTATTTTTCAATTTATATGTTTAAATATTTGTCAAGGTAATCCGAACGGTCTTTGAGGTTGTTCAGATAGGCGTCTTCCTGATGCTCGCTAATAATTTCATAATTATAACGGCGGAAAGTCTGGATGATTTCATTCATTCCGCCAAGACTTAGTTTTACAGTCACCTGAATTTTTTCCAAATCGGAATAGGAAATGAAAAGTCCCAGCAAACGGGCGCCATTACTTTCTACAATTTGAGTGATTTCACTCATTTTATAATCTTTCACGGCTTTTTCCACTACAAGTACGCCGCCGTCTTCCTTTAAAAAAGGGGTTTCGTGAAAACATTTGATGATGTCGGCCATTTCATAGTATCCGACATACGCATTGGTTTCGTCCAGAACGGGAATCACATTGGTTTCGTTTTTGGCAAACACTTCCAGAACATCCAGCCAATTCGTTGTTTTTCTTACGAAGAAACGTTCGAAGGTATAACGAAATTCGCCAATTTTCCGGTCGCTGTCCAGCAGTTCCACGTCTTCGGCACTGGCACAGCCAATGTAAACACCGTCTTCCAAAACCGGAAAATGGCTGTAGGGGAACTCCAGAAATAAATCCTGCGCCACTTCAATGGTGTCCTGAATGAGAATCGGGTCTACCTCTTTGTTGATATATTCTGTAATTTCAGTCATGATGTAAAATTGAAATCGACTGCAAAATAATCAAAAAATAGGACATTCTACCTTAATTTAACTTTGTATTTTTGTGGGAAAATCATTTTCTTATGACTAAATTATCCGTAAACATAAATAAAATTGCCACACTGAGAAATTCCAGAGGGGGTAATGTGCCTGATTTGTTACAGGTTGCCAAAGATATTCAGCGTTTTGGAGCTGAAGGAATCACAGTGCATCCAAGACCAGATGAAAGACATATCCGTTACCAGGATGCCAGGGATTTGGTTTCGGTTGTTTATACGGAATATAATATAGAGGGCAACCCGCAACACAATTTTATCGATTTGGTATTGGAATGTAAGCCAACGCAGGTAACTTTGGTTCCGGATGCTATTGGGGCACTAACTTCGAATGCGGGTTGGGACACCGTAAAAAATCAATCGTATCTGAAAGAAGTAATTGCCGAATTTAAAAGCAACGGTATCCGAACTTCCATTTTTGTGGATCCGGTTCTGCAGATGATAGAAGGGGCTAAGGCTACCGGTACGGACAGAATTGAACTTTATACCGAAGAATTTGCGCATCAATACGGATTGGGTAATAAAAAAGGTATTGAGCCTTACACGGCTTCGGCGGTTTTGGCGAATGAATTGGGATTGGGAATTAACGCCGGCCACGATTTAAGTCTGGATAACATCAAATTCTTTAAAGATAACATGCCGGGGCTTTTGGAAGTGTCTATCGGGCATGCACTGATTTCGGAATCGCTGTATCTTGGCTTGGAAAATGTGGTTAATATGTACCTACAACGCTTAAAATAATGGAACTGTATTCAAGAATTGAAGGGGAAGGAAAGTCACTGTTGATTATTCATGGTTTTCTGGGAATGTCGGATAACTGGAAAACACTGGGGAGTCAGTTTGCCTTGCAAGGTTTTCAGGTGCATTTGCTTGACATGCGCAACCATGGAAAAAGTCCGCACAGCGAAGAATTTACCTACGCAGCAATGGTTCAGGATGTTTACGACTATTGTGCGGAACATCAATTGGAAAAAATTAATCTTTTAGGGCATTCCATGGGAGGTAAAATTGCAATGTTGTTTGCGACAACTTATCCTGAAAAAGTGGAAAAACTGATTGTGGCGGATATTGGTCCGAAATACTACGCGCCGCATCATCAGACGATTTTGGCTGGCTTGAACGCGATTGATTTTTCCAAGCAACCCAGCAGGGCAAATGTGGAAGAAACACTCTCCTTATATATTAAGGATTTTGGGACCCGACAGTTTTTGCTGAAGAATCTTTACTGGGTTGAACCCGGTCAGTTGGGTTTTAGGTTCAATCTCGACGTTTTTAACCGAAAAATTGAAACGATAGGAAATGCACTTCCATTTGAAAATCATTTCGATAAGTCCACACTTTTTCTTCGGGGTGATAAATCCGATTATATATTGGATTCCGACTTTGAAACGATTCGTCATCATTTTCCGGATGCGGAAATCCGGACGGTTAAAAATGCCGGACACTGGCTGCATGCTGAAAATCCCGGGGATTTTTATGAAATGGCTTTAGATTATCTGAAAAAATAAATCACTAAACATGAACGGTTTTAAGAAAATATTATGATTGCATAACATTTTTCTTAAAAAAATTGTAAAATCCATATTTTGTTATAAATTTGGGTTGATGTTTTATAAAAACGGATAAAAAAACTAACACATTTTAACACTATGAGAAAATTATTATCTTTAACATTACTGGCTTTAGCGGGTACTTCGGCGTTTGCGGGAGGATATCGTGTGAGTTTACAGGGGCAGAAGCAACTTGCAATGGGGCACACGGGTGTAGCTGTTGTGAACAGTGCGGAAGTTTTGTTTTTTAACCCTGCCGGGATGGCTTTCCTGGAAGATAAATTCAATGCATCAGTAGGAGCTAATGCATTGTTTGCAAAAACTAAATTTCAAAATGAAACGTATAATTGGCAAAATTCTACCGATAACTTAGGAACACCATTTAATGTATACGCTTCTTACAAAATAAACAAATGGTTGTCTGCCGGTATCGCAGTTTACACTCCTTACGGTAGTAAAGTGGAGTGGGATCAGGATTGGCAAGGTTCGCACTTGGTGAACAATATCGATTTGAAAGCAATTTACATACAGCCAACAATTTCATTGAAAATCAGTGACGAATTTTCAATTGGTGGTGGACCGATCTATGTTACAGGTTCTGTGGAATTCAATAAGAATATTGATAGAAGTATGACGGATAACTGGCAATCAGATGGTAACAGATCAGATGTTACTTTAGATGCAAAAGGAATTACGGCTTGGGGATATACAGCTGGATTCATGTTTAATCCTTGCAAAGAGATGCGTTTAGGGGTGAACTACCGTTCTGAAATTATTATGGAAGCGCGTGGTGGTGATGCTACTTTTAACGATGTGCCTGCAGCTTTACAAGGAACTTTATCTAATACAACATTTAATGCTGATTTGCCATTACCGGCAGAACTTACGGCTGGTATCTCCTTAAATCTTACGAAAAGATGGTTGGTAGCGTTTGATTACAACAGAACCATGTGGAGAGCTTACAAGTCTTTGGATGTCGATTTTGATAACTCAGTACCAACATCGGTTAACCCAAGAAATTATAAAGATTCAAACACTTACAGAGTGGGTATGCAGTACAAAGCAAATGATAAATTTGTTTTCAGAGCAGGATGGTATAAAGACCAAAGCCCAGTTCAGGCAGGATATTTTGCTCCGGAAACGCCGCGTAATGACTCTATGGGATATACAGGTGGTTTGACCTATCAGGTTACTAAAAAATTAGGAGTAGATGCGTCTTTCTTGTATTTGCATTTTGACGAAATCAATGCGTCTTATGATCATTATACAGAAAATGGAAATCCAAATGTTTCATTCGGAGGAACCTACAAATCGACTGTTTTCTCTCCAGGTCTAGGGTTAACTTACAGTTTCTAATTTTAAACGAAAATCACGATGAAAAATAAATTTATATATTTTGCTGTTTTGGCAGCGTTAGGGTTTGCTTCGTGTGAGCCTGAATTTGAAAATGAAGTAACGAATGCTTCGTATTCTGCAGGAGAAGCGGATTTTTCCACTTACGTTGCGATTGGAAACTCGCTTACCGCGGGTTATATGGATGGAACGGTTTCCAGAATGAGTCAGGCAAATTCTTATCCGAGTATTTTGGCAAAACAATTTGCGGTAGTAGGAGGTGGAGAATTTACGCAACCGTCTTACGAGGATGATGCTAATAATGTGGGAGGATTAATGTTAGGAGGAGCTCCGATTTTGCACCCTGTAACAGGTGAAAATATGTTCCCTACGCGATATGTGTTCGATGCGACTGAGAAAAGACCGGAAAGAATAAATGCAACTTCCACGGTGGAAATTTCTGCGCAACAACACAAAGCATATAACAATATGGGAGTTCCCGGAGCGAAAGTGGGACACGTATTAGCACCGGGTTACGGTAGTTTGACTGGATTAGGGATGGGGACGGCGAATCCATTTTTCGTAAGACATGCTATTGATGATAATTCGTCTGTTTTAGGTGATGCTATGACGTTAAATCCAACGTTCTTTACCAACTGGATAGGAAGTAACGATGTGTTGTTGTATGCGGTTGACGGTGCTGATTCTTCTGTTTCCGGACAGTCGATTACTCCGACCGCTGCTTTTGATGGTTATTATGATATGGTAATCAATACGTTAACTTCCAACGGAGCAAAAGGAGTAGTAGCAACGATTCCGGATGTAACCTCAATTCCTTATTTTACAACAGTACCGTATGCACCTTTAACAGCTGCAGGGCTTGGTAAAGGTTTAATGCCAACCGGAACGCCGGAACAACAAGTTCAGGCAGGTATTGCGGCAATGAATCAGTTGAATACGCAATTGTATAATAATCTGGATGCTGTCTTCACTGCTTTTGGAGAGCCTAACAGGGTAAATCCTCTAAATCCGAATACGGCGAATCCGGTTTTAATTAATGACGAGGATGCGGCAGACAGAACACTTCAGATAACAGGCGGTTTAATGATGCAAGGTGTTCCTGCGCCGGTGGCATCTGCAATTGGAGCTGCTTTTGGAAAATCACGTCAGTCTAAATCGTCTGATTTGGTTGTTTTACCAGCTTCTTCCGCTATCGGAAAACCAAATCCAAACGCTTCTGCTACTTTAGTGAGTTTAGGAGCTAATTTAACAGGGGTGTCTTATCCGATGGAAGACAGATGGATTTTGATCCCTTCTGAAAGATCAGCTATAGCATCAGCAATCAGTTCGTTTAATGCAAAAATTAAATCTGCTGCATCTGCAAAACAACTTGCTGTAGCGGATATGAATGCGATCATGTTGAAATTGGTTGGAGGATTAAGAGTGCCGGACGGACAAATTTATACTGCTAACTACTTTAATGGTACAAATTTAAATACCGTATTGTTTTCTTTAGATGGTATTCATCCTAACGCAAGAGGTTATGCGGTTATTGCTAATGAGATTATTAAAGTGATTAACATGCATTACAAGTCGAGATTGCCATTGGTAACAGCGGGAAATTATCCTGGTGCAACCATTCTGGGTTCGAACTAAGAAATAATATTTTCATAAAAAAGCGCTGAATTTTCGGCGCTTTTTTTATTTTTATGCATTAATACAATCATTATGAAAAATTTACTTATCCGACTTTTGCTGACCACAATCCTAATCGTGGTGTTGGCAAACTTCCTTCCGGGAATCCATGTGGATACTATTAAAGCTGCTTTAGTTGTAGCGGTTGTCTTGGCATTGTTGAATACTTTCTTAAAACCGGTGCTGGTTTTCTTTACGTTGCCAATTACGATGCTGACTTTAGGATTGTTTCTTTTAATAATCAATGCCGGAATGGTCTTGTTGGCAGATTATTTTATTGATGAATTCCGTGTGGATACGTTTATGAATGCCTTAGTTTTTAGTGTGGTTTTATCGGTAAGTCAGTGGATTCTCAATCTTTTTGTAAAAGATTAAGGATAAAAGCAATTGTTTTTTTTAGCCAATTGAAATACAATAGGTTAAAAACTTGGTTGGGTTGTAAAAAATATATAATTTTGCAACCCAATTTTAGTATATAAAAAAATCAAAATAATGAATATTACAAGAAGCAATGTAGATGCATTAAATGCGATTGTAACTGTTGAAGTTACTAAAGAAGATTATGCAGGTCAGGTAGAAAAAATTTTAGCAGATTATCGTAAAAATGCCAGCATTCCTGGATTTAGAAAAGGAGCGGTACCAATGAGTCTGATTCAGAAACAATACGGTAAAGCGGTTCTTCTGGATGAGGTTAATAAATTGTTGCAAAGTTCATTAAACAACTATTTAGTTGAAGAAAAATTGGATATTTTAGGAAATCCGCTTCCAAAAATCACTGAAGATTTTAACTGGGATGCCGACAACTATACTTTTGAGTTCGAATTAGGTTTGGCACCGGAATTCAAAGTGGATTTAACCGCGAAAAACAAAATCACAAAATATACGATTGTTGCCGACGATAAAATGTTGGATGAGCAAGTAGAACGTATCCAAAAGCAATTCGGGAAACTGGTTTCAAAAGATAAAGTAGAAGAAGGTGACGATTTGAGAGGAACTTTCACAAACGAAGAAAACGGTATCAACAATACGGTAAACATTACTCTTGATATTTTCAAAAGAAAAACCGATGCGAAAAAATTCATCGGTAAAAAGGTAGGAGATGTGGTGACTTTGGGAACAAAAGGTCTTTTTGATGACGATCACAAATTAATGGATTACCTGAAAGTGGATCATGATAACGTTCACGGTTTGGATATCGAAGTAAACTTTACTATCGAAGAAATCAATACTTCCGAAAAAGCAGAATTAAACCAAGAGTTGTTCGATAAATTATTCGGAGAAGGAAACGTAACTTCTGTAGAAGAAGTGAAAGCGAAAATCAAAGAAGATGCAGAGCAACAATTCGCTTCTCAGGCCGATCAAAAATTCTTAAATGATGTTACTGAATTCTTAATCGAAAACACAAAATTCGATTTGCCGGCAGCATTCCTTAAAAAATGGATCCAAACCGTTGGTGAGACTCCATTGACTCCGGAGCAGGCGGAAGAAGAATACGCGAAATCTGAAAACGGATTGCGTTATCAGTTAATCGAAGGAAAAGTTATTGTAGAAAATAATTTACAGACAACTTTCGAAGAACTAAAAGCTTTTACTTCGGAATTAATCAAAAAACAAATGGCTCAGTTCGGTCAAATGAACCCTACCGATGCTGATGTTGATGGAATTGTAGCGAGAGTTTTATCGAACCAGGATGAAGTAAAACGTCTTTCAGAGCAAATCATGAGCGAGAAGATGGTGAACCTGTTCAAAGAGAAGGTTTCTGCAAAGTCTAAAGAAGTTTCTTATCAAGACTTTATTAAAGAAATGTACGGAGAATAATTTTTCGTAAAAAATAAGTATATTTGAGCGTCAGACATTTTGTTTGACGCTTTTTTTAACTTTACAAACTAAAAAGCTTACCCTATGAACTACGGAAAAGAATTTAAAAAATATGCCACCAAGCATCACGGAGTAAACAGTATGTACTATGATAAAATCGTAGGCAGTATGACTCCGTATATTATTGAAGAACGCCAGTTAAACGTAGCCTCTATGGATGTATTCTCCCGTTTGATGATGGACAGAATTATTTTTATGGGTACGGGTGTGGATGATTATGTGGCGAACATTATTCAGGCACAATTGTTGTTCCTGGAAAGTGTGGATGCTTCCAAAGATATTAGTATTTACATCAACTCTCCGGGAGGAAGTGTATATGCCGGTTTGGGAATTTACGACACGATGCAGTTCGTGAAACCGGATGTGGCTACTATTTGTACCGGTATGGCGGCTTCCATGGGAGCGGTTTTATTGTGTGCAGGAGCAGAAGGAAAACGTTCCGCGTTACCACATTCGCGTGTAATGATTCACCAACCGTCAGGAGGCGCACAAGGAGTTGCTACCGACATGGAAATCAACCTGAGAGAAATGTTGAAACTGAAAGAAGAATTATACCAGATTATTTCGCACCATTCCAAACAACCTTACGATAAAGTGTTTAAGGACAGCGAAAGGGATTATTGGATGAAATCCGATGAAGCCAAAGAATACGGTATGATTGATGAAGTGTTGAGAAGAAGTTAAATAATTGAGAGTGAGAAGTTAAAGCTCGTGAAATCGGCTTTATACTTTGTAACTTTGCAACAAAAAAAATAAAATGGCTAAAGAAGTATTAGAGTGTTCTTTTTGTGGAAGGAAAAAGCCAGAAACCAATTTGCTGATTGCCGGTATCAATGCTCACATTTGTGATAAGTGCATTGAACAGGCACACGGTATCGTATTGGAAGAATTAAAACAAAGCGGGAATTCCGGTTTGCTTGCCGATTTGGTATTGAGCAAACCAAAAGAAATCCGTGCCTTTTTGGATCAATACGTAATCGGGCAGGATCAGACTAAAAAAGTTATGTCGGTTGCGGTTTACAACCACTACAAACGTTTGTTGCAAAAGCAATTGGACGATGAGGTGGAAATCGAAAAAAGTAACATCATAATGGTGGGGCAGACCGGTACGGGAAAAACTTTGGTAGCCAAAACGATTGCCAAAATGCTAAATGTGCCTTTAGCTATTGTAGATGCAACGGTTTTAACCGAAGCGGGATACGTAGGGGAAGATGTGGAAAGTATTTTAACCCGATTGTTACAGGCTGCTGATTATGATGTGGCCAAAGCGGAACGCGGTATCGTTTTCATCGATGAGATTGATAAAATTGCCCGTAAGAGTGATAATCCTTCGATTACACGAGATGTTTCCGGAGAAGGCGTGCAACAGGCTTTGCTGAAGTTATTGGAAGGAACGGTTGTGAATGTACCGCCAAAAGGAGGTCGTAAACACCCGGATCAGAAATTTGTTGAGGTGAATACGCGGAATATTCTGTTTATTGCCGGAGGTGCTTTTGATGGTATTGAACGCATCATTTCCAAGCGTCTGAACCGTCAGGCGGTTGGTTACGGTACTTCTAAAAGTGCTGATGCCATCGATAAAGATAATTTATTGCAATACATCATCCCGAAAGATATTAAAGACTTCGGATTGATTCCTGAAATTATCGGTCGTCTTCCGGTATTGACCCACATGGATCCTTTGGATAAAGCGACATTGCGTGCGATTCTGACCGAACCTAAAAACGCTTTGGTAAAACAATACAAAAAACTCTTTGCCATGGATGAGGTGGAATTTTCCATTTCAGACGATGCGCTGGATTTTATCGTAGACAAAGCCTTAGAGTACAAATTAGGCGCCCGTGGATTGCGATCGTTGTGTGAGGCTATTTTAACCGATGCGATGTACGATTTGCCAAGTTCGGATGAAACGACACTCTACATTGATAAAGATTATGCAGAGCATTCGCTGAGTAAAAATTTATTGCAGCGTTTGCAGGCAGCTTCTTAAATATAAAATCCCGAGCAATTGTTCGGGATTTTTTTTGGTCTTAATCGAAAAAGATGTCTTCGGAGAAATCCAAAATTTCAGAATCCGTAAAGCTGTTTTGCATTTCATCGAGTCCTTTGGCTAAAAGTAATTCGGTAGTGAATTTTCTGCTGATGCCATGAATGTGTCCGTTGTGGATTAGTTTGAAAAAAAACTTTCCGGCGGGCGTTTTGAATTTTAAAAAGGAAACATTTTCGATGCGCTCTTTTAAAAACAAAATGTCTTTCTCGCATTCGTCTTTGCTTTTGTAACTCTGGCTGGTTAAAAGCGTTTTCCCTTTGCGGGAATTAAATTCGAATTTGATTAGTCCGTTCTCTTTTTTACTGATTGCGAAAGTTCCCATGTATTGTATTTGGTATAAAAGCCTGCAAAAATATAAAAGTCCCGAATAAATCGGGACTTTTTATTTAGGCAACGCGGTGCGTTTCGTTCTTTTTGGTCGTGTCAGATTTAACATAGCGCGCTTTACAGTTCCAACCGCTTGAGCAGGAAGTCAGTAGAACGGTTGTGGTAATCATGGCGCAATAAATTATTTTTTTCATACGGTTATTGGATGATGAATTCAATTCTTCTGTTTTTGCTGTCTTGTTCTTCGGTACATTTTGCACCACAGTTGAATTTCAATTGCGATTCTCCAAAACCTTTGTATTCTAATCGTTCAGCCGGAATTCCTTTGCTGATCAAATAAGTATAGGCTGCTTTTGCACGTTTGTTTGATAAATTCATGTTGTATGCATCTGAACCTTTTGCATCGGTGTGTGCGTTGATAGCAATTTTCATTTCTGGTTTCGTGTTCAGAACTTCAACAATTTTGTTTAGCGACAGTTCGGATTCTTTCTTAACCGATGCTTTGTTGAAATCGAAATAGATGTTTTCAATCACGATAGCGTTGTCAATGATTTCTGCTTTGGTTTGATTCATTGCAATTACTTCACTATAGTTGCTGTTTGCATTGCTCCAAGCTTTGAAATTGGATAGGTTAACATCGTACCCGTCTTTTTCAGTGGTGATTGCGTATTGCGTCAACGGTTCTACCGCTAAAGCGATTCTTCCGTTTTCATCCGAAGTGGTGTTTTTGATTACGTCACCGAATTCGTTTTTGATAATCACTTTTGCGTTAGGTAACGCTGTTTTTGAATTGATTTCCACTACTGTTGCATTTAAGTTTTGTGCAATGTGAGTCAACTCGAATTTATACACGTTGAAGTCTTCTTTATCGCTATTCTTGTTGGAAGAGATATAACCTTTGTCTTTTCCGCTCAAGATAAACGCTACTTCGTCATTAATTGTGTTCAGGGTGTTACCCATGTTCGAACGGTTTGTGATACCGTTTTCGGTTAACGATGCTCTGAAGATGTCGTATCCGCCGTAGTTTTCATGACCTTCTGAGGAGAAATAAATGTATCTTCCTGAAGTGTATGGGTATTTCTCGTTTTTAGCAGAGTTTACTGTTGGGCCTAAGTTGATTGGATTCTCAATAGTACCGTCTGCAAGGACATCGGCAACATAAATGTCAAAACCTCCAAAACCACCCGGCATATCGGATGAAAAATACATTTTCTTGCCGTCAACCGAAACCGAAGGGGTTTCAATAGAATAGTTTTCGTTGTTGATGCTTAATTCTTGTAAATCTTTCCAGTATCCTTTAATTTCCAAATCCAAAGTAGCTTTGAAAATAGTGTATTGCTTAGCGTTGTTAGCTTTGGCTCTTGTGATATAGATTGTTTTTTGGTCCGGTGAAAAAGCTACACCGCCTTCGTTGGTTTCACCGTCCAATAATTTTGAGAAAACAATCGGGTAGGAAAGGTTTCCGTATTTGTCTACGTTAACGCAAAATAAGTTGTTGTTTGGAGTGTTGGTATTGGTATCAACGGTTACTTTGGCAAAACCTCTTTTTTTGTTGGATAACACTAGGTATTTGTCCATGAAAAAAGTAGTGCCCACTTCAGAAAGTTCAGTATTGATTCCGGCGTCATTCGTGATGAAGTTTAAGCCGGTGGTTTCCATTTTGGATGTGGTTAAAACTTTACTGGTGTGTTTTTTGTTTTGACCTCCTTGTGAAAAAGCTGTAAAAGAGAAGGAAATAAGTGTAACTAGTAATAGAACTGTTGTTCTCATTTTTTACGATTTATTTTTGTTTTTGGTTGATTTGTCTTTAATAATCTAAAATCGAGTGCAAAAGTACTCCTTATATTATAGAATCATTAAAAAATCGTTAAAACGCACAAAAAATCGTTTAACGGTAATATAACAATTGGATTCGTAAGTGTTATATTTATAACAATATAAAAAAGGGCATAAAAAAAGCTCCAAACGTTAATTTGGAGCTTTTGTACTCAAGGCGGGACTTGAACCCGCACGGACTAATGTCCACTGGATTTTAAGTCCAGCGTGTCTACCAATTCCACCACTCGAGCATTATAATTGGTTTGAGCGAAAAACGGGGTTCGAACCCGCGACCTCAACCTTGGCAAGGTTGCGCTCTACCAACTGAGCTATTTTCGCATGATCAAATTTTAAAAGAACAGCTATACTTGTTTCGTATTGCGAGTGCAAATGTAGCACATAAATTTAATTTTGCAAGTGTTTGTGGTGAAAAAAAACAAACTTTTTTTTAATTCTTTGATAACGTTTGTGTTACAAAGTGATTATTTTTTAGTCAACATACGCTTGATTTCATTCAGTTTCATCAACGCTTCCACCGGCGTTAAGGTGTTGATGTCTAAATTTACGATTTCTTCTTTGATTTCTTCCAAAAGCGGATCGTCCAGATTAAAAATACTCAACTGCATTTCCTCTTTATCGGATTTTATTCCGGCCAAAGCTTCACTGGAATGGTCTTTTTCTAATTTTTTAAGTAGTTTTTGTGCTTTCAGAATAACCGTTTGCGGCATACCGGCCATTTTTGCCACATGAATACCAAAACTGTGCGCGCTTCCGCCTTTAACCAGCTTTCGGATGAAAAGCACCGTGTCTTTTAATTCTTTTACCGAAACATTGAAATTCTGAACACGTTCAAAAGTCACTTCCATCTCATTTAACTCGTGATAATGCGTGGCAAAAAGTGTTTTTGGTCTGTTTGGATGCTCGTGCAGGTATTCGGCAATCGCCCAGGCAATCGAAATTCCGTCGTAAGTCGAGGTTCCGCGTCCGATTTCATCCAACAAGACCAAACTTCGGTTCGAAATGTTGTTCAAAATGGAAGCCGTTTCGTTCATCTCCACCATAAAGGTCGATTCGCCCATCGAAATGTTGTCGCTCGCGCCCACACGGGTGAAGATTTTGTCAACAATGCCCATGCGAACATTTTCAGCCGGAACAAAACTGCCCATCTGTGCCAACAAAACAATTAAAGCGGTTTGACGTAGGATGGCCGATTTACCCGACATGTTCGGACCGGTAATCATAATAATCTGTTGGGTTTCGGTGTCCAGAAAAACATCGTTGGCAATATAAGGTACGCCAACCGGTAATTGTTTTTCAATTACGGGATGACGACCGTTTTTGATGTCCAGTTCGAAACTGTCATCGATTTCCGGACGCACATAATTGTTCTCGATAGCCAATTGTGTGAAGGAACACAAACAATCCAGTTGGGCTACCAAATTGGCGTTCAATTGTACGGGTTTGATGTAAGTGGCAATCCAAAGCACCAATTGTTCGAACAATTCCGATTCGAGTTTGTAAATTTTCTCTTCGGCACCCAAAATCTTGGTTTCGTATTCTTTTAGTTCTTCCGTAATGTAGCGCTCGGCATTCACTAAGGTTTGCTTGCGGATCCATTCGGCAGGAACTTTATCTTTATGAGTGTTTCGGATTTCAATATAATATCCGAAAACATTATTGAAGGATATTTTTAACGACGGAATGCCGGTTTTTTCACTTTCACGGGCTTCCATAGCTTCCAGATATTCTTTTCCGGAGAAGGCAATGGAACGCAATTCGTCTAACTCTTCGTGAATTCCTTTGGCAATCGCATTTCCTTTGTTGATGGCTACGGGCGCATCGGGATTTAAAGTGGTTTTGATTTTTTCACGCAACAAATCGCAAGAATGCAAACTGTCGCCAATGGTTTTTAAAGCGTCATTCGTGCTTTCCAAGGCTTGGGTTTTCATCGGAATGATAGCGTCCAACGACTGACATAAATAAACCACTTCACGCGGACTCACTTTTCCGGTGGCAATTTTCGAAATCAAACGCTCCAAATCGGAAATCTGTTTGATCTGGTATTGCATGTTTTGCAGCACTTCTTTGTTGGCTTTCAGATATTCCACGACTTCATGACGGCCCTGGATTTTCTTCGCGTCTTTCAAAGGTAAGGCCAGCCAGCGTTTCAGTAGACGGCTGCCCATCGGGGAAAGTGTGCGGTCGATTACGTCCAATAAAGTTACGGCATTTGGGTTGTAGCTGTGGTACAACTCTAAATTGCGAATCGTGAATTTATCCATCCAAACGTAAGCGTCTTCTGCGATACGATGAATGTTGGTTATGTGCTGTATTTTATTGTGTTGTGTTTCCGATAAATAATACAAAATGGCACCCGATGCAATAATGCCTTCCTGCAATTCTTCGATTCCGAAACCTTTTAAGGAATTCGTCTGAAAATGATTGGTCAATCGTTCAAAAGCGTAATCTTCTTTGTAAATCCAATCTTCTAGAAAGAACGAATGGAAATCTTCTCCAAAACTTTCCTTGAACTGATTTTTATAGTGTTTCTGAACCAAAACCTCACTCGGGTTAAAGTTCTGCAGTAATTTGTCAATGTATTCTTCGTTACCCTGAGCGGTTAAAAATTCACCGGTGGAAACATCCAAAAAGGCAACACCTATGGTTTTTTTACCGAAATGAATCGAAGCCAAAAAGTTATTGGATTTCGAATGCAATACTTCGTCGTTCATCGCCACGCCGGGAGTTACCAATTCGGTCACGCCTCGTTTAACGATGGTTTTGGTCATTTTAGGGTCTTCCAACTGATCGCAAATCGCCACGCGAAGTCCGGCTTTAACCAATTTAGGTAAATAGGTATTGATGGAATGGTGCGGGAATCCGGCCAGTGCGGTTTCAGTTTCCGATCCGGCACCGCGTTTGGTTAAGGTAATGCCTAATATTCCGGCAGCGCGAACGGCATCGTCACCAAAAGTTTCGTAAAAATCACCTACACGGAACAATAAACAGGCATCGGGATATTTGTTTTTTATCTCGTTGTATTGCTTCATTAACGGGGTTTCTTTCGGCGCTTTTTCTTTTGCTGACATGGTAACGGGTTTATTTGCAAATATACACGAAGACTTTATTTCAGAAATGGAATCTTAAAAATTAATTAAAATTCACCTTAATGCTCGAACGAATCTCTTTTTTTAATAGATTTGCTTTTTAAATGTTTAAAAACAAAAGGTTATGAAAAAAATATTACTACTAAGTGCGTTTTTCGTTTTCGGAATTACCGCTGCGAACGCTCAGGAAATTGCTTCGACTACTAAAGTAAAAACAGAAGTAAAAAAAGCAAAGAAAGCTAAGAAAACTAAAAAAGTGGCATTGCCTGCAGTTGAAGGACCAGGAATGGTTTTTGAAAACGAAACAATCGATTACGGAACTATCGAACAAAATGCTGACGGACAAAGAGAATTTGCGTTCACAAACAATGGTGACAAACCGTTAATTATCATGAGTGCGACAGGATCTTGCGGTTGTACGGTGCCGGATGCTCCAAAAGAGCCGATTGCTCCAGGTGCAAAAGCGGTAATTAAAGTAAAATACGACACAAACAGAGTTGGTCCTTTTACAAAAACTGTAACCGTAACATCTAACGCGTCTGCAACACCAAAAACATTAACAATTAAAGGAGAAGTAAAAGCTCCTGCAGCTAAAACTCAAGAAGTGAAAAGCTAATTTTCAAAAAATATACTTCAGGAAGCCTTCAAAATGTTTAATTTTGGAGGCTTTTTTAATGCACTATCATGAGAAAACTATCCAATGCCGAATTAGAACGTAAAAATGTAGAAGAATTCAAACAGGCTGCTAAAACACCTTTGATTGTGGTTTTGGACGACATCCGAAGCTTGCACAATATTGGTTCGGTGTTTCGTACGGCAGATGCGTTTCTGATTGAAAAAATCTACTTGTGCGGCATTACGGCCACTCCGCCGAATAAAGAAATCCACAAAACTGCATTAGGGGCTACGGAAACCGTGGTGTGGGAATATGCCAAAGACGTTTTGGAAGTTATTGAAAAACTTAAAAGCGAAAAGGTTGCGGTTTATGCCGTCGAACAGGTTGAAAATTCGGTGATGTTGAATGATTTTGAGGTGAAAGAGCAGCGGAAATATGCTTTGGTTTTTGGAAACGAAGTAAAAGGGGTGGCACAGGAAGCCATTCATTTAAGTGATGGTGTGATTGAAATTCCGCAGTTGGGAACCAAACATTCCTTAAATATTTCCGTAAGTGCGGGAATCGTTATTTGGGATTTGTTTCAGAAAATTGCCAATTTGAAAACAGCGTAATCTGAATCTTATTTTGCATTGATAGCATCAAGAATCTTCAGGTAATCTTCCTGATTTTCCACGAAATCCATATCCGAAACATCGATAATCAGAATGTTCAAGTCGGTTTGCGTTTTGATATAATCCAAATATCCCTGATTGATTTTTTCCAGATATTCCGCCGGAATCTCCTGTTCGTAAGAACGACCGCGTTGTTTGATCTGGCTTAATAAACGCTCCGTGTTCTGATACAAATACACATACAAATCCGGTTTGGGCATCTCTTTGTAAATGATGTCGAACATGGTTTTGTACAAACGGTATTCGTCTTCGGCTAAAGTGACTTTGGCAAAAATAAGCGATTTGAAAATATGATAATCGGCTACCACAAAGTCTTTGAACAAATCAAACTGCGCCAAATCATCGGATAATTGCTGGTAACGGTCGGCCAAAAAAGACATTTCCAGAGGAAAAGCATAACGATTTTGATCTTTGTAAAATTTCGGTAGAAACGGATTGTCCGCAAAACGTTCCAAAACCAGTTTGGCATTAAAATCATCTGAAATTTTAGCGGATAAAGTCGTTTTTCCCGCACCGATATTGCCTTCAATAGCGATGTAATTGTAATGCTGTAGGTTGAAATTTTCTAAAGGTGCTTCCAGTGTTCCCACGGTCAAACAATCGCTCGTGTCTTCTGTTTCCTTAATGAGTTCGGTAACCGATTTGTTGTTAATCGGATGTGTCCAATCGTGGTTCAAATCCAGCATCGGCAACAAAACAAACAAACGGTTGTGCATTTGCGGGTGCGGGATGTGCAGCGTTTCGGTTTCCAACACGATCTCATCAAAGGCAATGATGTCAATATCAATTACACGTGCCTGATATCCTTGTTGTTCCGTGCGGATGCGTCCGAGTTGTTTCTCGGTTTCCAGAATTTTGCATAATATTTTTTCAGCGGAAAAACTCGTGTGAAGCAGAATAGCGCAGTTGTAAAAAGCAGCACTTTCAAATCCCCAAGAAGGTGTTTCGTAAAGTTTTGAAACGCGAATGACCGTTCCTATATTTTTGTGAATCAAGGCGATGCAGTTCTGAATGTTCTCCAGACGATTTCCCTGATTGCTGCCTAACGATAAAACTACTTGGTGCTGACGGTTCATCTGACAAAATAACGAAATGAATTTCAGAATTTCAGAATATTTATGGTAAGTGTTGATAACTTATTTTCTGAACCAAACTGTAACAATTTTAACATTTTAACGACTTATGGTCTAAAACTATACAGAATGAAATTTTTAGGAAATGTACTGGCTACAATCGTGGGATTGTTTGTTTTTCTTATGATTATTTTCTTCGGAATCATCCTTATGGGGGCGCTTTTCGGAGGGGAAGACCATGTGAGGGTGAAAGACAATTCGGTTATCGAATTGGATTTGAAAGAGGTTACCAATGATTATGGCGGACAGTTTAAGTTTACCGATTTTGATTATTTCGAAACCAAACACGATGGTGTTTCGGATATCTTAAATGCCATTGAAGTGGCAAAAACCGATGACGATATTAAAGGGATTTCGATTCTGAACAACGAATCGATGTTAGGCATGGCACAAAGCAAAGCCATTCGTCGTAAACTGGAAGAGTTTAAAAAATCCGGAAAGTTTGTAGTGGCGTATGCGAACGCGCTCACGCAAAAGGATTATTACCTGAATTCGGTTGCCGATACGATTTACCTGAATCCGGTGGGCGAACTGGATTTTAAAGGATTGTCGTCTGAAGTTTTGTTCTTCAAAGACTTCGAAGACAAATCGGGTGTAAAAATGGAAGTGATTCGTCACGGAAAATATAAAAGTGCCGTGGAACCGTTTTTAGAGAACGAAATGAGTCCGGCCAACCGCGAACAAATGACGGTGTTGCTAAATTCGATTTGGACATCAGTGGTTTCGGATATTTCAAAAAGCCGAAAAATATCTGTGGACAGTTTGAATTCCATTGCCAATTCTTTGGGTGCAAGAACTCCCGAACTAGCAAAACAAAAACACCTTATCGATAAAATCGTTTACGAAGATGAGTATCATAATGCCATTCGCAAAGCATTGAAGGTAGAAAAAGACGAAAAATACAATAAGGTAAGTATTTTGGATTATGCCGATAAAGTGGCTAAAACCAATACCGATTATTCCAAAAAAGATAAAATTGCCATCATTTATGCGCAAGGGGAAATAAAATCCGGAGAAGGCGATGTGACCTATATCGGAGAAGGTTCGATGCGCCGTTCACTGGAAGAGGCCCGAAACGACGAGAAGGTAAAAGCAGTGGTATTGCGTGTGGATTCTCCGGGCGGAAGTGCCTTAACTTCAGAATTGATCTGGAGGGAAATCGAACTGACTAAAAAAGTGAAACCTGTGGTGGTTTCTATGGGAAATTTAGCGGCATCCGGCGGGTATTACATTTCCTGCAATGCTAATACTATTTTTGCAGAACCTAACACGATTACTGGATCTATAGGAGTTTTTGGAGCATTACCCAACTTTCATTCGTTGGCCACCAAAATCGGGATTAATGCCGAGCAGGTACGCACCCATAAAAATGCGAGCGGTTACAGTGTATTTGAACCGATCGACGAGAATTTTAAAGGCTATGTTACTGAAAGTATTGAGAATATCTACAATATTTTCCTGAAACGCGTGGCTGCCGGACGAAAAATGACCGTGGCTCAAGTAAATGAAGTGGCTCAAGGACGTGTTTGGACCGGTGCCGATGCCTTAAAATTAGGTTTGGTGGATAAAATAGGTGGGATGGATATGGCCATCAAACATGCGGCTACTTTGGCAAAAGTGAAAGAATATCGTACCGAAAATTATCCGGAATACGAAAAAACATTCGAGGATTTTCTGCGCGGTTTCTCCGGAATTTCGATGTTTCAATCCAAAGAAGCATTGCTCAAAGAGCAGATTGGAGCTGAAAATTATCAGGTTTTAGAGCGTATTCGAAAAGTGAACGAACGCCGCGGAAACCAAGTAATCATGCCTTTTGAGCTGAGTATAAAATAAACTTCACTTGTTATTTTTTTAGTAAACCAACTTATTTATGTTTTCATTAAGTAAGTTGGTTTGATTTTTGTAGTAATTTCGTAAGATAAATAGTTCCAGATATGTTAAAGAAAGTTTTAAAGATTACAGGGATTTCATTGTTGGTCATCATCATTGTTTTGGCAGCGGCACCTTTTCTGTTTAAAGACAAAATAAAAGAGTTGATTGCCAAAACCATCAACGAAAATGTAGACGCCAAAGTGGCTTTTGAAGATGTTGGGCTGAGTTTGTTTAAAAACTTCCCTAATGCCAGTGTTACGATTGACAAGCTGAGTATTATCGGAAAAGCACCGTTTGAAGGCGATACGTTGCTTTATGCGGGAGAAATCAACCTGAAGATGTCGGTGAAAGAACTCTTCAAAGGCGAAGGCGAAGCCATGAATATTGAAGGATTTTCTTCGAAAGACGGTTTGGTGAATATCATTTTCAACAAAGACGGTTTGGGGAATTTTGACATCGCTTTAAAAGACGATAAGCCGGAAGATAAATCTGAAAGCAAACAGTTTGCCATGAACATCCAGCAGTATTCGGTAGAAAATCTTCGTTTCCGTTATACGGATGAGAAATCGAAAATTAAAATGGTAATCGATAGTCTGAATCATGAAGGAACCGGAAATTTCGCCGAAGAAAAACTGGATTTGAAAACCAAATCGACGGCAAAGCTGACCTTAGATATGGATAAGATGAATTACATGAAAAATGTAGCCTTGTCTCTGGATGCGGTTTTGGGAATCGACATGAAAAATCAAAAATATACCTTCCGTGATAATAAAGCCCTGATTAATCAATTGCCGTTGGAATTCGACGGATTCATTCAAATGGTGGAAAAAGGGCAGGTGTACGACTTGAAATTCAAAACACCAACTTCTGATTTCAAAAACTTTTTGGGTCTAGTGCCTCAAGCGTATGCCGGAAACATCAATACCGTAAAAACAACCGGTGAATTTAAAGTAGACGGAACGGTAAACGGGGAACTGACCGATACGACCATTCCGAAATTTAACATCGCCATTGCGTCCAATAATGCGTCTTTCCAATATCCGGATTTACCGAAATCGGTACAGGATATTCATATCGACACCAAAATCATCAACGAAACCGGTTTAATGAACGATACGTATGTGAATTTGGACAAATTGTCGTTCCGAATCGATCAGGATGTTTTCAATGCCAAAGCGAACATCAGAAATATTGCTGAAAATGCGTTGGTGAATGCCGAATTAAAAGGAGTAATCAATTTAGCGAACGTAACCAAAGCCTATCCGGTAAAACTGGATAAACCCCTTTCGGGAATTTTAAAAGCCGATGTGGTGACGAAATTCGACATGAAATCGGTAGAAACGAGTCAGTATCAAAACATACAGAATTCAGGAAACATATCGCTTACCGGATTTAATTATACTGGTCCTGAAATGGCAAAACCGGTACAGATTTCCCAGGCAGTTGTTGCGTTTAATCCGAATCAAATCCGTCTGAACCAATTGGATTTGAAAACCGGAAAATCAGATATGCAGGTTACAGGAACTTTGGATAATTTCTACGGATTTGTATTCAAAAACCAAATTCTGAAAGCCAATTTCAACATGAATTCGAATCAGTTTTTAGTTTCCGATTTCATGGCGCCGACTACTACCACAACCAAGGAAGGTACCGCTAAAAAAGAAGCGGTAAAAATTCCTGCCTTTTTGGATTGTGCCGTTACAGCAAAAGCAAATACGGTGGTTTATGATAATCTGACCCTGAAAGACGTTTCCGGAAAAATGATTATCCGCAATCAGGCGGTAACGTTACAGAACATCAAAACCAATATTTTCGATGGTCAAATCGGAATGGACGGTGTGGTTTCCACAAAAGGAAAAATACCGACTTTTAAAATGAATTTAGGCTTGAATAAAGTAGATATCGCCAAATCGTTTACCCAATTGGATATGTTGAAATCCATTGCGCCTATTGCAGGGGTAATTAATGGTAAACTGAATTCCACCATCAATCTTTCCGGTAATTTGGATGCCATGGAAATGACGCCGGATCTTAAAACGCTTTCCGGAAGTTTATTGGGGCAATTGCTGTCTACGACTGTTAATGCAAACAATTCACAATTGCTTTCTTCGTTGTCTTCCAATGTGAAGTTTATCGATGTGAACAAGCTGAATTTAAACGATTTGAAAGCAGCCTTGTCGTTTGAAAACGGTAGGGTAACCGTGAAACCAATCGATTTGAAATATCAGGATGTTAAAGTAACAGTTGGCGGAACTCATGGTTTTGATCAAACTATGAATTACAATTTGAAATTTGATGTGCCGGCAAAATATTTGGGCCCGGAAGTTGGTAAGCTGTTGGCGAAATTGACTCCGGCAGAGCAAGGAAAACTGGATAATGTTCCCGTAAATGCTACGATGACGGGGAATTTCAAAAGCCCGAAAATCACAACCGATACAAAACAGGCCGTTACCAATGTAACCACTCAATTGGTGAAATATCAGAAAGATAAGTTGTTAAATCAGGGAACTTCTGCTTTAGGTGGATTGTTTGGGGGGCCGAAGACAAACGGTTCCGGAACAACGCCAAAAGATACAACCAAAACCACTACGCCAAAAGTAAAAGATGAGGTGAAAAGTGCCGCAACAAACGCAATTAAAGATTTGTTCGGGAAGAAGAAAAAAGAAGAGCCGAAGCCTACAACAACACCATAAAAATAAAAGCCCCTTAATTGGGGCTTTTTTTATGATAAATTGATTTTTACGACATAACCTTCAAAAGTACGGACGTTAAAAACCGTGCCGTCTTCAAAGATGAGGTATTGTCCTTTTACCCCGGAAAGTTTTCCTGAAAAATTAGGGGTTTTATCCAGATTTAAACTGGTTACTTTTTTAGGGTATTCCAAAACAGGGTAGACCAACTCGTACAATTTTTCAGGAGAAGCGGCGAAATACGGTTGCACTTCTTCCGGGATAAGCTCGCCTAAACGATTTCTTTCAGAAAGTAAATCGACATTCGGGACATCATTTTTCAACATTTTTTGCCAATTGGTTTTATCGGCGAAATGATTTTTCAAAGCGACTTCGGTAATGCCCGCCAGATAACGATTCGGTACTTCTACAATCGGTACGGCCTGAATGGCGCCCTGGTCAATCCATCGTGTGGGAACCTGCGTTTTTCGGGTTACGCCCACTTTAACTTCACTGGACAAAGCCAGATAAACAATATGAGGTTGCAATTGTACGCGTTTTTCGTAATCTAAATCGCGGTCTTCAATATCTAAATGGGCGGTGCTTAATTCGGGTTTCATGATCCAGTCCCCGGCTGCGGCACTCGACATGAAACAATCGTAACAAAATCCCTGACGGAAAATTTTCTTTTTCTTTCCGCAATTCAAACACTGATACCCTTGAAAAGTAATTTCTAATTCTTTGTTTAACAGTTGATTAATGTTTAAAAAACTGTTTTCAAAAACCAGATAATACTGAATTGGGTTTCCGAATTCGGTTTGCATTTTTGTGAGTACACCTTCGTAAGTCATTTGTTTCGGGTTTCGGGTTTAAATTCATCAAAAAATTAGTATTTTTGAGAAAGACGTAAAATTATAATTAGTATTTTACAATTCATAATTCATACTTATAAAAGATGCCGTTAACCATTATAAATTCAATTGCAACCTGGATTCTGAAAAAACGAATTCATCAAATGGAATTGTTTTTAAAATACCCGAATGAGGTTCAGGAAGAATTGTTGTTCAACCTGATTCGCAGTGCCGAAGGAACGGTGTTGGGTAAGAAATATGAATTCTCTTCCATTAAAAGTTACAAGACGTTTTCCGAAAGAATTCCGGTGTCGACCTATGAGGAATTGGAACCGTTAATCGAACTGACGCGCAAAGGCGAGCAGAACGTGTTTTGGGCAACGCCTATCAAATGGTTTGCGAAATCCAGCGGAACGACCAATGCGAAAAGTAAATTCATTCCGGTGAGCAATGAAGCCCTGGAGGATTGTCATTATAAGGCCAGTAAAGACCTTTTGTGTCTGTATTTAAATAATAATGAAGAATCGGAATTGTTTACGGGGAAAAGCCTTCGTTTGGGCGGCAGTAAACAGTTGTATGAAGATAACAATACGTTTTTTGGTGATTTGTCGGCGATTCTGATTGATAACATGCCGTTTTGGGCAGAATTCAGCAGTACACCAAGCAATAAAGTTTCACTGATGAGCGAATGGGAAACCAAAATTCAGGCGATTATCAACGAAACCAAAAATGAAAACGTAACCAGTTTTGCCGGTGTACCTTCCTGGATGCTGGTATTGCTCAATAAGATGCTGGAAGAAACTGGGAAAGGGAATTTGTTGGAGATTTGGCCGAATCTGGAAGTGTATTTTCACGGAGGGGTAAGTTTTGAACCGTACCGCGAACAATACAAAAAGATTTTACCGAATCCGGATTTTAAGTTTTATGAAATTTATAATGCTTCGGAAGGATTTTTCGCGATTCAGGATCTGAATAATTCCAGTGATTTGTTGCTGATGCTGGATTACGGTATTTTCTATGAATTCATTCCGATGGATACTTTCGGAACACTAAATCAGCGTGTTATTCGTTTAGCAGAAGTAGAGTTGAATAAAAATTATGCTGTTGTTATCACTACGAATTCCGGTTTGTGGCGTTACCTGATTGGGGATACCATTCGATTCACGTCTTTAAATCCGTACCGTGTTCGGGTAACCGGAAGAACCAAGCATCATATCAATGTTTTCGGGGAGGAACTGATGGTGGAAAATACCGATATGGCTTTGGCTAAAACATGCGAACAATTAAACTGTGAAGTGATTGATTATACCGTTGCGCCAATTTTCATGGACGGAAAAGAGAAAGGTGCTCATGAGTGGATGGTCGAATTCCGAAAAGCGCCTGCGGATATCGAAGTCTTCGGAAAACTTTTGGATGAAACGCTGCAAACCTTAAATTCCGATTATGAAGCGAAACGCTACAATAACATGACGTTAAATCCGTTGGTGTTGAATGTGGCACGGACAAATTTGTTTTATGATTGGTTGAAAGATCAGGATAAATTGGGCGGGCAGCATAAGATTCCAAGGTTGTCCAATCAAAGAGTGTATTTGGAACAACTGAAAACGATGCAGTTTTCGGAAATTATGTAAGCAATGAAAAAGTTAATCTGTTTTATAGTGTTGTGCGGTATGATAATATCGTGCGGACCAAGAAGATTGGGTTGTGGGCCTGGTCGTTGTGAGGTGATAAAAACCGAGAGAAATAACCAAAGAGACTGTTAGTCTCTTTTTTTTATGCGTAACAATAAGGCATAAAAAAAGTCCCGATTATAAACCGGGACTATTTTTTCTTAGAAGTGTTCTAATTATTTTTTAACTTCTTCTTTAGCTGGAGCAGCAGCAGCGTCAGTAGCTGGAGCAGCTTCTGTAGCAGCAGCTTCTGTAGCAGGAGCAGCAGCAGAATCAACTACTTCAGTAGTAGCTTCAACAGCCTCTTCAGCAACTGGAGCAACTTCTTCAGTTACAGTTTCTTCTTTTGCAGTTTCTTTACATGATACGAAAGAAACACTCATCATAGCTACTAAAGCTAAGCTTAAAACAACTTTTTTCATCTTACTAAATTATAAAGGTTAATTATTAATTCGGAGCAAAGATATAAATTTTTTGATATGATAAAATAATTTTTCCCTTTTTTTCAAAAAAAATATTTTCAATGCAACTAACGCCTATGCTGCAATTTACGTGCCAAAAGAAATAAATGGAATTTGTAAGTTAAAAATTCTTTATTTTTTTCTATTTGACTGATTTACAGTTAGTGTTATTTCTTTTTCTTTTTTGCCGGTTTTACCAATTTCATTTCTTCAATCAGATTTTTCGCTCCGGCATATTTGTCAACTATAAATAGTACATAACGGATATCAACCATAATATTCCTACAGATAGAAGGATCGTAGTGAATGTCACTCATGGTGCCTTCCCAAACACGGTCAAAATTCAACCCGATAAGGTTTCCGTTAGCGTCCAATGCTGGGCTTCCGGAGTTTCCTCCTGTAGTATGGTTTGTAGCAATAAAGGCTACCGGCATTTTTCCGTTTTTGTCGGCATATTGCCCGTAATCTTTAGCGTTGTAAAGGTCAATCAGTTTTTTTGGAACGTCAAATTCATAGTCACCCGGAACATATTTTTCCATAACACCGTCCAAATAGGTCATTGGTGCATACGTTACTGCGTCACTAGGTTGGTAACCTTTCACTTTTCCGTAGGTCACACGAAGCGTACTGTTCGCATCCGGGAAAATACGTGCGGATTTCGGACTCAATTCCAAAATAGCTTTCATGTACGTGCGTTGTAATGCGATGTTTTTCAGGTTCAATTCATCGTATTTCGGAGCCACATTTTTAGTGTACGCATCTGCAATGGTTTTAACAAGCACAAATGCCGGATCCTGATTCAGTTTTTCAAGAACGGTTTTGGTGTCGCCTTGTAACAATTCTTTTAACCCGTTATAAGAAGTTAATTTCGAATTGGTGAAAATGGTTTTGGCACTGTATTCCGGATTGATGTTCTTAACGGTTTCCGGTAAAAACTGCTGTGGCGATTTTTTAGCATACAGACTGATCAATTGTTCGAAGACTTTCTCGTCTACGTTAGCGTTGAAATCTTTGTATAAGGATTCAAATCCGGCAATCAGGTTTGCTTTTCGATCGTTAAAAGCCTGTTCACCTTTGGTGTTGTACACTTGTTCCAATTGGTACAAACGGTATCCGAAACTTAAAATTTCCGTGTTTCTTAAAACAACTTCTGTATAGTATTCTCTCGCTAAAGCATAAGGAGCGATGGCTTCGTAATTGGTTTTAAATTCGGCTAACAAATTACCGTATTCGGCTTGTTTACCGTATTTATTGATTTTCTCGCTGAAATTTTTCTCGAATTGCTGTTTGATGCCTACTGCATTCGATTTTTTCAGTCCTTTTACTTCTCCAATCCATTTTTTCCAATAGTTGGCTACGCTGGCGTATTTTGAAGCATATTGAATTTTAATCGCATTGTCTTTTCGCATGAAGCCGTCCTGCACTTTTAAAGCGCGGTCGCGTACTTCAATTCGTGCCGGATCCAAAGAATTCATAATTTGCTCAACTGCATAGGAAGGTAAATATTCCTGAGTTCTTCCGGGATATCCCATTACCATGGTAAAGTCATTTTCCTGAACACCTTTAACGGAAACCGGGAAGAAGTGTTTCGGAGTGTACGGAACGTTGTCTTTGGAGTATTCTGCCGGACGGTTGTTTTTGTCGGCATAAATTCGGAACAATGAGAAATCTCCGGTATGACGTGGCCAAACCCAGTTGTCCGTATCCGAACCGAATTTCCCAATCGATGAAGGCGGAGCACCTACCAAACGCACATCGCGGAAGGTTTCGGTTAAGAATAAAATGTATTGGTTGCCGTCATAAAACGTACGGATGCTGTTTTCCTGCCAGGCTTCTTTCGGTAAGGTTTTGCTTAACATCGAAATGTTGTCCTGGATTTTCTTTTGTTTTTCGGCTTCGGTCGGTAAATTCACAACGCCTTCCAAAACTTTGTTGGTCACGTCTTCGATTTTAACAATGAAGGTTACGAATAAATCTTTGTTGGGTAATTCGTCTTCCATTTTGTAGGCCCAAAAACCATTGGTAAGGTAATCGTGTTCTACCGAAGAATGACTCTGAATGTTGTCGTACCCGCAGTGGTGATTCGTTAAAATCAGTCCTTTCGGCGAAATCACTTCCGCGGTACAGCCACCGTCAAAATGCGGAACGGCATCTTTTAAACTGGAATGGTTCACGGAATAAATATCATCGGCAGAGATTTTCATTCCCAGATTTTTCATTTCGGTTTCGTTCATTCCTTTTAACAGCGAAGGAATCCACATACCGCCCTGTTGTGCGTATATCGGAACAACGAATAAAATAATAAGTAGTTTTAAAAATTTCATTTTTTGGAATTTTAGGATGTTATTTTACAATGTATTTCATCAATTTCCGATGATGTACGGCAAAATCGTGAGCAATATACAATTTTTGTGCATTTTCATTGTGCCCTTCGACTTCGAGGTAGATGATTTTTAACTTTAATTTAAGAGCTTCTGTCTGAATAAACTGAAGTGTTGCCTTGCCGATTCCTTTTCCGCGTGCTTTTTCGGAAAGGTACAATTCGTCTAAAAAAGCGATGGTTCCGCCATATTCAAAACTGAATATGAAAGTCAGAATAACATAGCCAACGACTCCATGATTGTGGTATATAAGCCATGATTTTCCGAGACTTTCATTTTCGATGAAGGTTTTGAAAAGCAGTTTGGATTTCTCGGCATCGATGGGATAATGGTCTATGGCATAGAAATCCTGCATCAGCAAAACAATGGTGTCGATGTCGGAATGTGTCAGTCTTTCAAAACGGATGTCGTTTTCCATTTATGCAAGGATGTGATTCAGAATCGTGTTGGTGGCACCTTTATTCATCTGAACAAACGTACTGCAAATGTGTCCTTTCTCGTGGCGCTCGTCTTCGTTTTGTACCAACAGATCAAACGCCTGATGCAATTCGTTTTGATTGCTAATCGTAATACAGCCTTCCATGTTTACCAAGGCAGTTGCTTCGGCGAAATGGGAATAATTTGGTCCGATTACAATCGGAATTCCGAAAGTGGCCGGTTCCAGAATATTGTGAACGCCCGGATTTCCGAAACCGCCACCCACATAGGCGATGTCGGCGTAACTGTAAATTTTGGTCAGAATTCCGATGGTGTCGATGATGAAAACCTGATAGTCGGCTAAGGATTGATTTTCTTTTTCCGAAAAGAGCACCGTTTTCTTCGTAATGGTGTTTTTTAATTGCTGAATTTGTTCCGGTTTGATGTTGTGTGGTGCGATGATGAATTTTACAGTATCATCGGCTTGGTTGATGTACTTTATCAGCAACTCTTCGTCTTTTGGCCAGGAACTTCCGATGACAATCGTTGTTGTATTGTTTTTAAATTGTTCGATGAAATCCAGTGCATTGTCGCGTTCCAGAATCGAAACTACGCGATCAAAACGTGTATCGCCCGAAACTTTTACGTTATTGAAACCGATACTTTGCAGCAGCTTTTTAGAACTTTCATTCTGAACAAAAAAGTAGTGGAAGCTTTTTAAGGCGTTTCGGTAAAATCCACCGTACCATTTAAAGAAAGGCTGTTTTTCACGGAATATTCCGGAAATCAGATAGGTTTTGATGTTTTGTTTTTTGAGCTCGTTCAGGTAATTCGGCCAAAATTCATATTTGATGAAGAAAACCAGCTCGGGGTGCACCAATTTTAAAAACTGCTTGGCGTTGCTTTTGCTGTCTAACGGAAGATAAACGGTGGCATCGGCAATTGTATTGTTTTTTCGGACTTCATAACCGGATGGGGAAAAGAACGTCACCACGATTTTATGATTGGGAAATTGGATTTTGATTTTTTCCATCACCGGAAGTCCTTGTTCGTATTCGCCCAACGAAGCGGCATGGAACCAAATGGTCTTGTCTGATGCTTGGATTTTTTCAGCTAATGTTGCGAAAACTGTTTTTCGTCCATCCATAAATAACTTTATTTTCGGACTGAACAAGGCCACGATTTTCAGCAAAAAATCGGCGAACTGAACCACTAAATTGTAGAGAAAAAACATAACTTTTCTTTTGTTGCGCTAAAATACGGTTTCTTTTTATTATCCATAAATCATTCTACTTTAATTCGTATTTTTGCTTGTTTTAAATATATTTTTCAGATGAGAAAATTACAAATGGTTGACTTGAAAAGTCAATATGAAAAAATAAAAGATACTGTAAATGCTTCCATTCAGGAGGTTTTAGATACCAATACTTATATTAACGGACCACAAGTGCAGCAATTCCAGAAAAATTTGGAAGAATACTTGGATGTGAAACACGTAATCCCATGTGCTAATGGAACCGATGCATTGCAAATCGCGATGATGGGTTTGGGGTTGCAACCCGGCGATGAAGTCATTACGGCTGATTTTACTTTTGCGGCAACCGTTGAGGTAATCGCTCTATTGCAGCTTACACCGGTTTTGGTGGATGTTGAAATGGGGAACATGAACATTTCCATCGAAGCAATTAAAAAAGCAATAACTCCTAAAACCAAAGCAATTGTTCCGGTGCATTTGTTCGGTCGTGCTGCCAATATGGATGCGATTATGGACATTGCCAAAGAATACAATTTGTATGTGATTGAAGATAATGCACAGGCCATTGGAGCTAATTTTACTGGAAGAGACGGTGTGAAACGAAAAGTGGGAACTATTGGTCATGTGGGTGCAACTTCTTTCTTTCCATCGAAAAACTTAGGATGTTATGGCGATGGCGGGGCAATTTTTACCAATGACGATGCTCTAGCGCATACCTTACGCGGAATCGTAAATCACGGAATGTACGTGCGTTACCACCATGATGTGGTTGGGGTGAATTCCCGATTGGACAGTATTCAGGCAGCGGTTCTGAATGCTAAATTACCATTGTTGGATTCGTACAATGCAGCAAGACAAAATGCTGCCCGAAAATATTCAAAAGGATTTGAAGGCCATAAAAATATCATTGCGCCAACAATTTGTGAAGCCTGCGATTGCCATGTTTTTCATCAGTATACGTTGCGTATTATCGATGCCAACCGTGATGCGTTGATGGAACATCTTCAGGCAAAAGGGATTCCGTGTGCGATTTATTACCCGATTCCGTTACACAGTCAGAAAGCCTATTTAGATCCGAGATATAAGGAAGAAGATTTTCCGGTAACCAACCAATTGGTGAAGGAAGTAATCTCTTTACCAATGCATACCGAGTTAGACGACGAACAAATCCGCTTTATTGTCGATTCTGTTTTGGAATTTTTTAATTAATGCAACCAGTAGCTTATTTTTATAATCAATTTTAATTTTCTTTAATCAGATGAAAGTACTAGTAACTGGTGGTTTGGGGTTTATCGGTTCGCATACCGTCGTCGAATTGCAAAATCAGGGTTTTGAAGTTGTAATAGTAGACGATTTGTCGAATTCTTCATTGGCAGTTTTGGATGGAATTTCCAAAATTACCGGAAAAACACCGGCTTTTGAAAAATTGGATTTGCGTGAGAAAAGTAAAGTACAGGATTTTTTTAAACGACACGCCGATATTTTCGGAGTGATTCACTTTGCGGCTTCTAAAGCGGTGGGGGAAAGTATTGAAAATCCATTGTTGTATTATGAAAACAATATTTGTGCTTTGGTGTATTTGCTTCAGGAGTTACAAAAGAAAACAGAGGCAAATCTAATTTTCAGTTCTTCGTGCACCGTTTACGGTCAAGCCGAAAAAATGCCGATTACCGAAGATGCTCCTGTTCAACAAGCGATGTCACCTTACGGAAATACGAAACAGATTGGCGAAGAGATTATTTCGGATGTCACGAAGGTTTCCGGAATCAGTGCCATTTTATTGCGATATTTTAATCCGATCGGAGCACATCCAAGTGCTGAAATTGGTGAGTTGCCAATTGGAATTCCGCAAAATTTAGTACCGTTCATTACCCAAACAGGAATTGGACTTAGAAAAGAACTTTCTGTTTTTGGAGACGATTACCCAACATCGGACGGAACCTGTATTCGCGATTATATTCATGTGGTGGATTTGGCTAAAGCTCATGTGGTGGCCTTACAACGCTTAATTGAAAAGAAGAATATCGAAAAAATTGAAACCTTCAATGTAGGAACGGGAACCGGAAGCTCGGTTTTGGAAGTGATTCAGACTTTTGAAAAAGTGAGCAATCAGAAATTGCCTTATAAGATTGTGGGTAGAAGAGAAGGAGATATCACCGTTGCCTACGCTAATACCGATAAAGCGAATACTATTTTGGGCTGGAAATCAAAATCCACTTTAGAAGAAGCTTTGGCCAGTGCCTGGAAGTGGGAACAAAAAATAAGAAGTTAATATTTTGCGACATAAAAAGGAAAACTCCCAAGCCGAAACTTGGGAGTTTTTATATTGATGCAATTGTAACAATTAAAAAAGGCCGGTTTCACCGGCCTTTAAAATTACTTTTTAACAGCTTCTTTGGCGTCTTTTGCAGCTTCTTCTACTTTCGCAGCACCGGCAGCAGCAGCATCTTCTACTTTTGCAGCAGCAGTATCAACAGTAGCTTCCATTTTTGCAGCAACTGTATCAACCGCTTCTGTCATTTCAGTTGCAGCAGCGTCAGCAGCCTCATCCATTTTCTCTTCTGTTTTTTCTTTACAAGAAACCATCAATGCTCCAACAAAAGCTAAAGCTAAAAGTGTTTTTTTCATTTTCTAATTTTTAAGAATTAATAATTAATTATACTTAATGCTAAAGTTAAAATAATTTTTTAATTAAAAACAAAAGATGTTGAAATTTTATTATGAAAAAAAAGTGAACGAAAAGTATTTTATAATACCAATTCGCTGTAAAGTTTCTCGAATGTTTTGTTTAAATCAGTACTAAACCCGGGATGAGGCCTTGAGGTTTGTATGCTGGAACTTCGCACCGCCGTTAACCAGCGAAAACGTTCGGCGATTTCAAACGTGCCAATCGGACCGCCTTCTTTTTTGCCGGCGCAGATTTTGGTAAACGATTCCAGATTTTCCGCCAATTGTTCCACATCAAACTCCGGACACAAAGCGTTGATTTTCTCCGAAGGAATCCGATAGTCAATCCGTAAATATTTTTGCTGCTTGCAAAAAAGCATCAATCCGATGTTGATGAATTCTTCGCGTTCTACCTTTGGCACCACACGAATTACGGCATATTCATATAAGTGTTTTTCGTGCATCTTGCGCTTGTTTTAAAAAGAGTTCTGCGTTTTGTAATCGAATCGATAAAAATCGGGAATACACTGATCGTATTTCGTCTGGAGTTATGGCTCCGTTTTCCCAATGCAACCAGTCTTCCGGAATCAATTGCATGAACGTTTCGATTACAGTATCGTTTAATTTTCGAGTGAATTCGGCATGCACTTCGTCTAGTTTTGTCGCCTTGGGTAATAAGACGTGGTCTTTAATCAGCGCAAACGGCGTCGCAGCAGTAGTTTCCCAATTGTCCCAAGAATGATGGAAATAAAACGATGCGCCGTGGTCAATCAACCACAGTTCTTTGTGCCAGATGAGTAAGTTGGTATTGCGAAAAGTACGGTCCACATTGGTAATAAACGCGTCCAGCCATACAATTTTAGAAGCCAGCAATTCGTCGCAGTCATTCACCGCAGCATCATAAGTGATAGCGCCCGAAAGATAATGCAACCCTAAATTCAATCCCTGACTGAATTTCAGCAAATCCTGAATTTCTTCATCGCCTTCCATTCTGCCAAAAGCTTCGTCTAAATTAGCAAAAACCAATTCCGGAACCGGCAAGCCTAAAAAACGGGCAATTTCACCGCCCAGCAATTCAGCAATCAGCGCTTTTACGCCATGACCGGCACCGCGAAATTTCAAAACATATTTGAAATCGTCATCGGCTTCCGCCAAAGCCGGTAAAGAACCGCCTTCCCGAAGCGGCGTAATGTAACGCATCACCGTAACGGTTCGCAAAGTATTCTGATTCATGAGTATCGTCTTGTTTTACAAAGATATCATTAAAATAAAAAACTCCGACGTAGTACTGTCGGAGTTTCTCAAGTATGTTTTTTAAAGATTAGGCCGATATGGTTTCCACTTCTTTATTGATTTTATTCACCAATCCCACCAACACTTTTCCGGGACCTACTTCGGTAAACGATGTAGCGCCGTCGGCAATCATTTGTTGTACCGATTGTGTCCATTTTACGGGAGCCGTCAATTGGATGATTAAGTTTTTCTTGATTTCATTAGCGTCTGAAACCGCACTGGCCGTTACATTCTGATACACAGTACAAATTGGAGTGTTGAAAACAGTTGCTTCAATAGCGGCAGCCAATTCTTCTCTTGCCGGTTCCATCATCGGCGAGTGGAACGCTCCACCAACCGGTAAAATCAAAGCGCGTTTCGCTCCGGCTTCTTTCATTTTTTCGCAGGCTTCTTCCACGGCTTTCAATTCCCCGGAAATTACCAATTGTCCCGGACAGTTGTAATTCGCTGCAACTACCACACCGTCAATCGAAGCACAAATGTCTTCCACGATTTTGTCGTCTAAATTTAAAACCGCCGCCATTGTACTTGGCGTAATTTCACAGGCTTTTTGCATCGCCATCGCACGTTGGGAAACCAATTTTAGTCCGTCTTCAAAAGACAATGTACCATTGGCCACTAAAGCTGAAAATTCGCCTAACGAGTGTCCTGCGACCATTTCCGGTTTGAAATTCTCCAAGGTTTTGGCCAGAATAACCGAGTGTAAAAACACGGCCGGTTGCGTTACTTTGGTTTCTTTCAATTGTTCTGCCGTTCCTTCAAACATGATGTCGGTAATGCGGAACCCTAATATTTCATTGGCTTTTTCGAATAATTCTTTCGCTAAAGCAGAATTCTCATATAAATCTTTACCCATTCCGGTGAACTGTGCACCCTGACCCGGGAAAACGTATGCTTTCATAAAATTTAATTTAAAGATTGAAAAATTTAAAGATTGAAATTGGTTTGCAATCGAAGGACAAAAGTAATGATTTTTTTGGAGCGCCAAGTTTCGGGCTTTTTTGGAAGCGTCTTTCCCGCTGTCCGCTCTATCCGCCAAGGCGGGATGCCGCTCTCATCGGGGCTAAAGGGAGGTGTCTTTGGTGTCGGGAATGAAAAAACCCTGCATTTCATTACAAAACACAGGGTAATCATCAACCAAAAACCTATTATTATGAGATATTCTATTTCTTTAATTGGGACAAAAAGGGAAACTTATTGTTTTAAAAGTTGTAGTTCGATGTTTAGTTTCACGTCTTCACTCACTAAAACACCACCGGTTTCTAAAGCCGAGTTCCAGTTCAAGCCCCAGTCTTTGCGGTTTACTTTTCCGGAAATGTTGATGCCTGCTTTGGTATTTCCCCAAGGATCGGTCATCAGTCCGCTGAATTCAGCCGGAAGTTTTACAAATTTTGTAACGCCTCTCATGGTTAAATCACCGGCCAATTCGTAGTTCTCGTCATCCACTTTCGTAAACGAAGAGGCTTTGAAGGTCATTTTCGGATGGTTTTCCGCGTCGAAGAAATCGGCACTTTTTAAGTGGTTGTCTCTGTCGGCGTTACGGGTGTCTACTGAATTAATATCGGCTGAAAATTCGATAGTAGCGTTGGTGAAATCATCTCCTTCGGTTACAATATTCGCATCGTAGTTTTCAAATTTTCCGGATACGTTGGTAAACATCATGTGTTTTACTTTAAATCCAATTTCGGAGTGTGTCGGGTCAATTGCCCATTTTGTAGTTGCCATAATTTTATTTTTTAAATTTTTATTTCAATTTGATGAAGCAAAGTTACTTCGGAGTGTTGGCTCAAATACTTAACCTAGATTAAGAAAAAGTATTCAGGGTCAGTTATTCAGTGTTTAGTCTTAAATATCTGTTTTTTATTATCTTTTATTTTGTAGACAAACTATGACTGACCACTGGTCGCTGATTACTGTTAAACTGTCATCGGAACTTCCATCAACAGGAATTCGGCTTCCGAGTTCGCTTTAATCGTTACTTTATCGGTATTCCAGATCCCGAAACCATCTCTTGTGTTTAGTGCTTGTTCGTTTACAGTAACGTCACCGTTCAGTACAAAAACATACAATCCGTTACCTTGTTTTTTGAAGTTGTAATCGGTTGTTACATCTTTGTCGAATTTGCCCAAATGAAACCACGCGTCCTGATGAATCCATACACCAGCATCTTCCGGATTCGGAGATAAAATCTGCTGCAATTTGTTGTGGCGTTCTTCTTCCTTCAAGGTAATCTGGTCGTAACGTGGCGCTACGCTTTGCTTGTTTGGAATCACCCAAATCTGAAGGAATTTCACTTCCTTGTCCTGGTTTTTATTGTATTCACTGTGTTGTACTCCGGTTCCGGCACTCATCACCTGAATATCCCCGTTACGAATCACGGTTTTGTTGCCCATGCTGTCCTGGTGTTCCAAATCACCTTGCAACGGAATGCTGATGATTTCCATATTTTGATGCGGATGCGTTCCAAAACCCATTCCGGCGGCAACCGTATCGTCATTCAGTACGCGCAGTACGCCGAAATTCATGCGTTCCGGATTGTAATAATTGGCGAAACTAAAGGTGTGAAAACTTTGCAGCCAACCGTGATTGGCATTGCCTCGTGTATTGGCTTTGTGTAAGATAACATTTTCCATAATCTTTGAATTTGTGTTTTGAATGTGATTGAATCCAACAGTTTCTTCTTTCGATTCGGAAACCTGTTTGGCTAAAGCGGTTCCGGTGATTATTGCACCACCGCCCAGTATTGTTTTTCGGATAAAATCTTTTCGGTTCAT
Source organism: uncultured Flavobacteriaceae bacterium (assembly GCA_963812405.1). Lineage (GTDB taxonomy): Bacteria > Bacteroidota > Bacteroidia > Flavobacteriales > Flavobacteriaceae > Flavobacterium. The sequence continues at coordinate 1,456,554 of CAWEUV010000002.1, forward strand.
AACTTTCATTTTGATAAGACAAAGTTACGATGACGATATAGCGGAAACACTTAACCTAGATTAAGAAGTGATTTTGAGGTGCTGGGGAATTAAATTGCTGAGGTTTTATGGGACTCTGAAATACTTTCAGGTTCTAAAAAAAAAACAAAGATTCGCGAATTAAAGTATGTTAAATCGGTATTGGGAATTTCTGGATTAGATGTTGCTGTTTAGGTTATTTTTGGCTGATGTTTTGAATCGCCCATTTTAACAGCGCATTTTTTTCTTTGGGTAAGCCTAGTTTTTCAATGCAATTACTTCGGTGGCCTTCTACTGTTTTTTCAGATAAGAAAAGTAATTCGGCAATTTGTTTGCTGGTTTTTTGTTGAGCAATAAGTTCTACTATTTTTCTTTCGGATACTGTTAATTTTGCCAATTCATTAGTATAGTTTGCGGTATCGGCAATTAAATCGTCTTCTAGAAAATCACTCACATAACGGTTGCCTTTTTTTACTTGCTCTAAACATTTTTCCAATTCGGTGTGAGCGTGTTCTTTTAGAATGTAACCATAAATGCCATATTCACTCGCTTTTTTATAAATGGTTTTTTCTTTGTGCATGGTCAGTAAAACAATTTTGGTTCTTAGTTTATTTTCCTGCACTTTTTTGGCCACATCTAAACCGTCCATCCCCGGCATGTTGATGTCTAAAATAGCGACTTCCGGCGTGTGGAGCGTTATGAGGTTTAAGGCCGCAACACCGTTAGAGCAAGTGTCGGTTACTTTATATCCATAAGATTCCACAAAACTTTTGGTGCCTTGTAGCGTAAACGGATGGTCGTCTGCAATTAATATTTTCATTATTTTTTAATTTCAATGGTAATAACCGTTCCGTTTTTATCCGATGCAATTTTTGCTTCGCCACCGATGGCTCTGCTTCTTTCTATAATATTATGCAGTCCAAAGGCTTGTTTGCCGTTTAGCTTTTCGGCAACATTAAATCCTTTACCATTGTCTTTTATTTCTATAAAAAGCGTATTGTTTTTTTCTTGAACCGTGATTTTAGCGGCTACTGCATTAGCATATTTGATGATGTTGGATAGCGCTTCCTGAACGATGCGATATACTTGTAATTCATCGGAAGTCGATAATAACCCGTTGTACTCCACATCAGCGGTAACCATAAAATCATTAACCGATTGGGTTCGTTCCACCAATTGTTCGATACTGGCTTGTAAACCAATTTTGTCAAATAGTATGGGATGCAAGTTTCGGCTGATGATGCGAATGTCGTTTATTATCGAATCGATTTTACTATTGGTAACCTCATTTTTTTCTTCAAACGAATTTTTCAGACTTAATAATTCGTGACTGACACTATCATGCAAATCGCTGGCAATACGTTTGCGTTCTTCTTCGGTTTTTTCTAATAATTGTTTGGTGTATAATTGTACGTTTTGTTTTTCGGCTTTTAATTTTTTCTGTTTTTGTCGGATAACATAAATTACAACCGTCAGAAACATTCCGAAAAACAAAGAAACTAATAATGCAATGGTGGTGTTTTTATTTAGAATTGTTGTTTTTTGAAGTGCAATCTGCTGTTCTTTTTTTTCGGTTTGGTAGATGGTTTCCAGCTCGGCAATTTTTCCTCTGGCGGCTATGTTTCCTATACTGTCTGCAATAATTTGTTTTTCGGTTTCATAGTGTAAGGCATTTTTAAAATCATGGTTTTGAATGGCATTGTTTTGTAATAGGCCATAAAACATAGTGACTTTTTCATACTGTTGATTGTTTATCAATGTAGGCAATGCTTTTTTAATGTCGTCAAAATTGGAATAATTGGGATTGTTTTTTATCTCATATTGTGCCAAGGTGACTTTGTATTCTTGCGTCAAATCATCAGAATCTATTTCGTCAACAATTGGTTTTAAGTCGTCCAGTATTTTTTTTGCTTCACTTAATTTATTTTCTTGTATCAGATTCTCCGCTTTAAAATCAAATAGTTTGATTTTTAGAATTTTACTATCATCTTTACTGTCTATAAACGCCTGATAGGTAGAATCAATTAGTGCTGTTTTTCGAGAATCTTTCATGTAATCGTATATCGAAATTTTATTGATTAAACCAATGTAAACGTTATACGTATTGTCAATACTTTTGTATGCTTTTATAGCTTTGTCAGCGTTTTCAATAGCTCTTTTCTTATCTCCGATTGCGGTGTAAATATTGGCATAATTTGAATAAACAAAAGCCAATCCTTTAGGGTTGTTTATTTTACTGAAATATTCAAAAGATTTCTGATTGGCATCCAAGCTCCAATTTTGCTTACCCATAATATAATAGATATAGGATAAATCGTAATAGGCTCGGGCTATATTATAGCAACTGTTGTAGTCATTAGGTTCTAATAAAGTGATGTTTTTAAAATATTCACACGCTTTTTTTAAATTGTACTTATCGTAATAATAATTAGCTAAATACGCATCGACAAAAGTGGTTTTTAGTGCGGGTACTTCCTTTCTGTATTTAGCATCAAATTTCTTAACTGTAGCCATAAAGGGAGCATTGAAATCGTAAGAATCGGCCAAATAGACGCACGCTATCTCTAAAATTTCAGCGGCATGCAAATAGTTTTCTTCCTGTATTTTTTGATTGTAATACTTGTATAAAACCGATAAATAATTCTTGTCCTTTTTATAATTGTCTACGTTATGCAACCACGCTTTAGTGGCATCTTCTTTTGCTGGAATTTCTTTTTCAAAAAGAACATCGCTTTCTTTTTTATCACTACAGCCTAAAAAAAGAAACAAGGTTAAAATGGTGCATATAAAGCGTTTTGTCATTTCAAGTATTTTTAACAAAAGTAGTTGTTTCAATTTTATAAAAGAATTTTTGTTAAAAATCAGGGGTTTCCCCCTATATGATTTCATTTTTGTGTGCAGGATATTTGTAGCCGAATTCAACACAAAAAATAAATCTATGAGATCAGAAACTTTACTCTTTAACTTTCATTCGGGAAAGATTTTTTCAAAAACAATGCTTATGCTGTTGTTTTTAACTTTTTTAAGCGTCAATGATGGATACTGTCAATCGGGCGAGACTTTAAATTTTGATGGAAATAATGATTACGTACAAGTGGGAAATATCATGCCTGCAACTTATACTAAAGAAGCTTGGTTTTATGTTTCAAATTTAGGGCTTCATAACAATCTTATTTCGGGAGGAGCAGATGGTCAACACGCACTATATCCTTCAATTAATTACGGAAACAGGATATCAGCGGGTCACAATGGTACTTGGAACTCAGTACAAGATCCCACTCCGATAGTAGCTAACACTTGGTACCACGTTGCTTTGACTTATGATGCCGCAACCACTACCATGAAATTATATAAAAATGGAGTTTTAGTTTCAACCAATACAAATGTTCCTCCTTTTGTTGGTGGTAACACTTTACGACTTGGTTCTTATGATTCAGGCATAAACCAACTTGGAGGTAAATTAGATGAAGTGCGAATTTGGAATAGAGTTTTACAACAGTGTGAAATTCAAAACAATATGAATGGCGAATTACCCTCTGGACAAACGGGTTTAATAGCTTATTATCAGTTTAATCAAGGATTAAATACTGGAAATAATGCCGGAATTACAAGTTTAACAGATTCAAGTGGTAATAATAATAACGGAACTCTTGTTAATTTTACATTAAATGGAGCGACTTCAAACTGGGTTAGTCCTGGAGGTGTTGCAACCGGTACTACAAGTCCGACATACATACTGCCTAATGTAAATACGGTAGCTAATCAAACATTGTGTACAAATTCTGCAACTGTACCTGTTGTTTTTTCAAGTTCAACAACAGGAAGAATATGCGGTCAAATAAATGAAGGAGGTAATATTAATTTAACAGCACCAGCTGGAGCCGTTTTTACTGCTGTACCTTTTGCTAGTTATGGAACTCCAAATGGTTCATGTGGTAGTTTTACAATTGGTTCATGTCATGCTTCAAATAGTATTTCTGTAGTTTCTGGTTTTGCATTAAATCAAAATAGTTTTACAATACCCGCTTCTAACGGAATATTTGGAGATCCATGCCCTTTCACCGCTAAACGTCTTTATGTTGAAGCAGTTTATAATACTACTACTTTTAATTGGACAAACGATGCGCCATCTATAGGATTAGCGTCAAGTGGTACTGGTGATATTCCTTCTTTTACGGCTGTAAATACAGGGAGTACACCAATTGTTGCCACTATAACGGTAACGCCTTCAGTTAATGGTTGCACAGGAACACCAATTCAGTTTACTATAACGGTGAATCCAATTCCTGCAACACCAACAGGTAGCGGAACACAGTCTTTTTCAGTAGCTACTTTTTCAGATGCAACGATAGAAGACTTAGTGGTTAGTCCGGCGATTGTTACTTGGTATGCTTCTTTAGCCAATGCTATGACAGCAACCAATCCTTTAGCAACCGGGACACAAATTGCAAATGGGGAAACTTACTATGCGGTTAATAATGAAAATACTTGTTCAAGTACTCCATTTGCAGTAATGGCAACAGTTACATTAGGAACTGATAATTTTGATATTGTTAATTTTAAGTATTATCCAAATCCAACTTCGGGAATGTTGACCATCAGTTATTCAAGAGAAATTTCAGAGATAACCGTAATTGATTTAGTAGGGCAAACATTGCTGACTAAAAAACCGAATGCTTTAGAAACTCAAATAGATTTGTTGGGTTTTCCTATAGCAACTTATTTGGTAAATATCGTTTCTGAAGGACAAACGAAAACGATAAAAGTTTTAAAAAGAGAGTAGTTTTTTTGTTGATTTAATTGAATAAAACCGTCAGAAATGACGGTTTTATTTTTTTAGTAACCTCGCTTTCATCTTGCTGAAAAACTCCGGGGTCACGCCGATGTAAGAAGCGATTTGTTTTTGTGGAAGACAATGTACGAGTTCGGCGTATTTTTTGGTGAATTTGTCGTAACGGGCTTCGGCGGTGAAGCTCATGTTGTCAATCAGACGTTGTTGGTTGGCGACTAGTGAATTCTCAATCAGAATACGGAAGAATCGTTCCATTTTAGGAACCTCCAGATACAGTTTTTCCTGATTTTCTTTGGAAAGGGTTAAAACTTCGGCGTCTTCATTGACCTCAATATACAATTGTCCCGGTCGTTGGGACAGGAAACTGTACATGTCGGCAATCCACCAACCAGGACAAGCGAAACTTACCACGTGTTCGACACCGTTTTCGTCGATGTTGTAGCTTCGGAGAATGCCTTTGAGTACGAAAAAGGAATGGGTGCAAACTTGTCCTTCTTTTAAAAGAATGGTTTTGGCTTTGTAGTGTTGCGTTTCTGTAAAAGCCAAAACACGTTCCTGTTCTTCGTTGGAAAGGGTAACGTGTTTGGCAATATTTTCAAGTAACAGATTCAAGATTATTTGTTCACGGCTCTTTTTTCATCCAATAACTGGAAGGCTGTAGCTTTGAATTTGTTGTCTACGATTTCTCCGGAAACCTGTGCTTTACGAACGGTGTTGCAAAGGCCGTCGTGTGCATGCGCATCTCCGTGCTGATCCATAGAGGTTCCCTCAACGAAGTAGGTGTTTTTGCCAATGCGAACGGCTAAGTCGCAACCTTTACCTTCCATTCCAAATTGGCATTGTCCGCAAGCGGCTTCAACGATTTGTGCTTTGATAGGCTCTTTTCTTTCTTGTGCGTTCATGGTTAGCGCAAAGAAGAAAACAAACAGCGTTAAAATTTTTTTAGTCATAACTTTATTTTTTAGTATTGGTGAAAGTCCGTTTTTGTGTTTTACGAATTTATAGTTACTAAGATAGCGGTTTTTTTGGCACGTTCGACAACTTGTTCTATCGGAGTTTCGATAGTATCATTTGATAGTATCACGCCCATTCTTCGGTACGGTCTTGAAGTCGGTTTTCCAAAGATTCTGAAATCGGTTTTTGTTAGTCCGGCCACTTTTTCGATTCCTGTGTAAGTTGGGTTTTCTGAATTTTCAGTAGCTAAGATTACAGCGCTTGCACCTACTTTTTCCAAAGTGATTTCGACAATCGGCAGACTTAAAATCGCGCGCAAATGCAATTCGAATTCATTGAAGTTTTGCGTTCCGGCTAAGGTTACCATTCCAGTATCGTGCGGGCGAGGGGATAGTTCAGAGAAATAAACACCTTCGTCCGTTAAGAAAAATTCCACTCCAAATAATCCCGCGCCGCCTAAGGCTTCGGTTACTTTTTTGGCCATATCTTGGGCTTCTGCGATATCTTTTGGGGAAACTCTTGCCGGTTGCCAGCTTTCCTGATAATCACCGCGTTCTTGTCGGTGTCCGATGGGCGCGCAGAATAAGGTGGGATGGTTGTTTTGGGTAACGGTCAGTAATGTAATTTCGGAATGAAAATTCACGAAAGCTTCCACGATGACTTCAATAATGTCGCCACGAGATCCTTCTACGGCATAATTCCATGCTTTTTCAATATCTTCCTGAGTTTTGATGGTCGATTGTCCTTTTCCGGAAGAACTCATCAACGGTTTTACCACGCAAGGCATTCCGACTTCCGATACCGCTTTTCCCAATTCTTCTTTAGTTGTGGCGTAACGGTAATTGGCCGTTCTCAAGCCTAAATCTTTGGCAGCTAAATCGCGAATCGCTTTTCGATTCATGGTGAAATTGGCGGCTTTCGCGGAAGGCACTACGGTAATCCCTTGTTTTTCGTAATCGTAAAAACGTTCGGTTCGGATGGCTTCGATTTCGGGAACGATAAAATCCGGTTGGTGTTTGGCTACGATGCGGTCCAGTTCGGCACCGTCCAGCATATTGATGATTTCAAATCCGTGTGCTACCTGCATGGCCGGAGCGTTTTCGTAACTGTCTACCGCAATTACTTTTTGTCCGATGCGTTGTGCTGCAATGACGAATTCTTTTCCTAATTCTCCCGAGCCTAATAATAGTATTTTCTTTTGCATTGTTGTTGTGTTTTGTAAATAGTGAACGTTTGTGCGTTAGGGATTGCAGTGGAAATCCTTTTGCTTTTTTCTTTAAAAGGAAAAGATTGTAACGTAAAGCCCGACCCTTGTGGTAACGCCATTCTAAGGCAAACTCAGGTGGACAAAAAAAGCCTCAAGTTTCCTTGAGGCATATGGTTTTAGGCTAAAACTTCTGTTGTTGTTACGGCTTCTTTAATGCGGCGTAACGCTTCTTTCAGTAAATCTTCGCTGGTGGCGTAAGAGAAACGGATGCAGTTCGGGTTTCCGAAAGCGTCTCCGGTTACCGTGGCTACGTTGGCTTCGGCTAAAAGATACATGGAGAAATCGGTAGCGTCTTTGATTTCGGTTCCTTTTAAGGTTTTTCCGAAGAACGAAGAAACATCCGGGAACACATAAAACGCACCTTCCGGAACGTTGATTTTAATGCCCGGGATTTCTTTTAACAAACCAACCACTAGGTCACGACGACTGTGAAAGGCATCCACCATGTGTTTTAAAACGGATGGATCAGCGTCAACGGCAGCAATAGTTGCGCGTTGTGCAATAGAGTTCGCACCGCTGGTTACTTGTCCTTGAATTTTGGTACAGGCTTTGGCGATGAATTCCGGTCCGCCGATGTATCCGATTCTCCAACCGGTCATGGCGAAGGCTTTCGCTACTCCGTTCACGGTGATGGTTCTTTCCAACATGCCTGGAATCGATCCGATGCTGCAGAATGTGCCGGAAAAGTTAATGTGTTCGTAGATTTCATCGGAAACCACGTAAATGTTCGGGTATTTTTCCAAAACTTTTGCTAAAGCAGTAAGTTCTTCTTTGTTATAAACTGAGCCACTTGGGTTGCAAGGGGAACTGAACCACATCATTTTTGTTTTTGGTGTGATGGCGGCTTCTAATTGTTCTGGTGTGATTTTGAAATCCGTATCCACAGAGGTTGGTACTTCTACCGGAGTTCCTCCTGAAAGTTTAATGATTTCGAAATAACTTACCCAGTAAGGTGCCGGAAGAATTACTTCGTCGCCTTCGTTTAACATTACCTGTGCAATGTTGTATAGGGATTGTTTCGCACCAGTGGAAACCACAATTTGCGAAGGTTTATATTCTAAGTTGTTGTCTCTTTTGAATTTGCGACAGATAGCTTCTTTCAATTCCAGATAACCTTCTACCGGAGTGTAGGTGCTGTAATTTTCGTCGATGGCTTTTTTAGCAGCTTCTTTTACGAAATCCGGTGTATTGAAATCCGGTTCGCCTAAACTTAAACTGATAATGTCTTTTCCTTGGGCTTTTAATTCTCTGGCTAAGGCAGCCATGGCTAACGTTTGTGACGTAGATAGATTGTTAATTCTGTCCGAAAGCGGGTTCATATTTGTGGTGTTATGTAGTTATTCTATTTTTTTGCAAAATTATGCCATTTGCGGTTTTTGTCCTAATTCTTTCAAATGTTTGAAATGGGCAATTACGGCGCTGGTCATCGTTTTGTATTCGTAATACGGTAAGTTGCACTCTTTCGCAGTTTGTTTAACGATTTCGGCAATTTTTCCGTAGTGGATATGGCTGATGTTAGGGAAAATATGGTGTTCAATCTGATGGTTCAAACCTCCGGTATACCAGTTTACGATCCAGTTTTTAGGAGCGAAATTAGTAGTGGTAAACAATTGGTGTACGGCCCAGGTATTTTCGATTTCGCCTTCGTCATTTGGTGTTGGGTTGGTGGTTTCATCCACAACGTGCGCCAACTGGAATACGATACTTAGAATCAAGCCCGCAGTGTAATGCATTACGAAGAATCCGATTAAGACTTCCCACCAAACGATTCCTAAAATCATCGGGATTACCAGCCAAATGGAGAAATAAATCGCTTTAGTGATTACAAGGGTTGTCCATAAACGTACCGGACTTGGGAATTCACCATACGATAATTTTCGTTTGATGTAGTTGCGCATCTGTTTGAAATCGGTCGTAATAGCCCAGTTGAAGGTTAACAAACCGTAAAGGAAAACAGAGTAATAATGTTGGAATTTGTGAATAGGAGACCAATCGGCATGTTTGGTAAAACGGATTACGCGACCAGCTTCCAAATCTTCGTCGTGCCCTGGAATATTTGTATAGGTATGGTGCAGTACGTTGTGTTGCACCTGCCAGTTGTAAACGTTTCCGGCTAAAATATAGATGCTTCCGCCCATTATTTTATTCAACCAGGGTTTGGTGGAATACGAACCGTGATTGCCATCGTGCATTACGTTCATTCCCACGCCGGCCATTCCGATTCCGATAACGATAGTCATCAACAAATGGGCCCAAAAAGGTAAGTTTAAGGTAAGAATTAAAAAGTAAGGCGTAAGGAAAAGTGAAAACATAATGATGGTTTTCAGGTGCAGTTTCCAGTTGCCGGTTTTCTTGATGTTATTGTCTTTGAAATAATCGTTTACGCGTTTGTTCAGCGTTCGGAAAAACTTCATATTGTCCGTTTTTGAAAAGATCGGAGCTTGTGTATTCATAATCAAATGCATTTATTCGTCCCAAAGGTAACTATTAAAAGAAACGGAAACCGTTAAATTAGTCAAAATTTTCAACAGTAAAATGTGTACTTTTGTTGAAAATTTAGAAGAATGCAGCATATTGTAAACTATTTCCCTAATCTTACTGATAATCAGATAGAACAATTCCGAAAACTGGAAGAATTGTACAAAGACTGGAATGCGAAAATCAATGTAATTTCTCGAAAAGATATCGATGAATTGTATACAAAGCATGTATTACATTCGTTGGGGATTGCTAAAGTAATTGAATTTCAGCCGGGTGCTAAAATTTTGGATGTGGGAACCGGTGGTGGTTTTCCCGGAATTCCGTTGGCGATTTTATTTCCGGAAGTTGATTTTTATCTGATTGATGTGATTGCCAAGAAAATCCGTGTGGTAAATGAAGTGGCTAAAGGATTGGGATTGCAAAATGTAAGAGCGGAACAGATGCGTGCCGAAAATGTAAAAGAAGATTTCGATTTTATAGTGAGTCGAGCCGTAACCAACATGCCGGATTTTTATAAATGGGTAAAAGACAAAATCAAAAAGAAACAAAATCACGAGTTGAAAAACGGGATTTTGTATCTGAAAGGCGGCGATTTAACCGAAGAGCTGAAAGACTTCCCGAAAGCCACAGAATATAATTTATCTGATTTCTTTGAAGATGAGTTTTTCGAAACCAAGAAAGTGGTGCATTTGCCTTTAAAATATAAAGTATAAAGGTGGAAATTTTACTTCTTTTGCTTCCGACATTTTTCCAAATAATTGCTGGCGGTAAATCCAAAACGAAATCAATTGAGATGGATTTCGAAAAGGTTTGTCTTATCAGTTATTTGTCTCAGGTGTTTTTGTGCGTGGTACTATTCTTTTATCTTTCAAATACCAGTCGTGTTTGTGGTGCTGTATTCAGTGGCTTAATCATGATTACTGTTTTCTTTTTGATTGTACTCACGATTGTAATTATAATGCAACATTTTAGATATAAATACTGATTCATCCGGATAGGATAAACAAAAAAGTCGAACCAGTAATGATTCGACTTTTTTTATGATGGAATTGAATTATCCTAAGAACGGATATCTGTAATCGGTTGGTGTAACGAACGTTTCTTTAATTGTTCTTGGAGAAACCCAACGCAACAAGTTTAATACCGAACCGGCTTTATCATTCGTTCCTGAAGCTCTCGCCCCCCCAAACGGTTGTTGTCCTACTACGGCTCCGGTTGGTTTGTCGTTGATGTAGAAGTTTCCGGCAGCATTTTCCAGCGCTTTGGTAGCTTCTACAATGGCGTAACGATCCTGACTCAAAATTGCACCGGTTAAGGCATAGCTTGAAGTTCCGTCTACTAAGGCTAATGTTTCGCTCCATTTGGCGTCTTCGTATACATAAATCGTTAATACGGGTCCGAATAATTCGGTACACATGGTGTTGTATTTCGGATTGGTAGTTACGATAACGGTCGGCTGAATGAAATATCCAACGGATTTGTCATAATTTCCTCCGGCAACGATTTCTGCATCGCTGTCTTTTTTCGCCTGATCGATAAATCCTGCAAGTTTGTCAAAAGACTGTTCTGAAATTACAGCAGAAACGAAGTTACTCATATCGGCAGGAGATCCCATTTTCATGGAAGCTAAATCGGCTAATAATAATTCTTTTACTTCCGGCCATAATGAAGCCGGAATGTAGGCTCTTGAAGCGGCAGAACATTTCTGACCTTGGTATTCAAAAGCACCTCTTGATAAGGCCGTTGCGATTTGTGCCGGAATAGCGGAAGGGTGTGCTACGACGAAATCTTTTCCTCCGGTTTCTCCAACAATTCTTGGATACGTTTTGTATTTGCTGATGTTTTTTCCGATTGCTGCCCACATGTCGTTGAATACGCCTGTAGAGCCGGTAAAGTGAATACCTGCAAAATCCGGACTTGATAACAATGTGTCTGAAATCATGCCTGAGTTTCCGGTTACCATGTTGATAACTCCTGCCGGTAAACCTGCTTGTTTGAATACTTCCATAATTACATTAGCAGAATATACCTGAGTAGCAGCTGGCTTCCAAACTACAACATTCCCCATTAAAGCAGGGGAAGCAGGTAAATTTCCGGCAATAGCGGTAAAGTTAAACGGAGTGATGGCGTACACGAATCCTTCTAACGGACGGTGCTCCATACGGTTCCAAACACCTTCAGACGATACGGGTTGTTCGGCGTAAATTTTTGTCATGAATTCTACGTTGAAACGCAGGAAGTCAATGAATTCACAAGCCGAATCGATTTCAGCCTGGTGAACGGTTTTTGCCTGAGCAATCATGGTAGCGGCATTGATTTTTGCACGGTACGGACCGGCTAATAATTCGGCAGCTTTTAAGAAAATGGAAGCTCTTTGTTCCCAAGGCATGGCTGCCCATTTTTTCTTAGCCTCCAAAGCAGCGGCAATTGCTTTTTCAATGTGTTCTTTTTCCGCTTCGTGGTATTGTCCCACTACGTGTTTGTGGTCGAATGGCGGAGTGATGTTTTTTGTTTTTCCGGTACGGATTTCCTCCGCGCCAATATATAAGGGTACATCTACAGTACTGTTGAACATTTTGTTGAAAGTGGCTGCTACAGCTTCTCTTTCCGGTGTTCCGGGTGCGTACGATTTAACGGGTTCGTTAACCGCTTTTGGAACATTATAAATTCCTTTTGGCATAATTTGTTATAATTTGAGTTATCAAAAATTTCGCGTAGCGAAGATACAAATTATTACCCAATATGATAATCGGTTAGTTGTTAATGCTTTTGTAAAATTTCGGCTTAGTTCAGCGCGAAAGGAGCACTCAATTTAAAAGTAGGAATGATCACGCGAAAACTTCGGGTAGAAGTGAAATTCACCATGTTGAAATAACCGCGCATGGCTCCGAATGGCGAGGAAAGTAAGCAACCGGAACTGTAGGTGTGTTTTTCGCCGGGTTTCAAAACGGGTTTTTTTCCGATAACGCCTTCCCCGTCTACGATTTCCAAATCGTTAAGGGAATCATGAATTTCCCAATGGCGGGAATTCAACTGCACGGAATCTTTGCTTTGATTTTCGATGGTTACTTCATAGGAAAAGGCAAAATGAATCTTGTAGTTTTTGAAGTACGTGCCTTCAAAACTAGTCAGAACAGAAATCTTTATGCCGCTGGTTATTTGTGAAACCATATTTTTCGCAAAAATCAATTTATAACTCCAAAAATAAGAAATATTTATTTTTGATTGTAAAATTTATGATTTAATTAATTTGTGATGCCTTCTGAAGTAGCGATGCCTCTTCCGATGACTCTGTCATAACGGTCGTTGTTTCCTCTGTAGTATACTAAAACGAAATAATTGTTTTCCGTCTGATAGAAATTACCGTCTACCGCATTTTCCTGATCTATTTTACCGTTTTTATCCGCAATCACATATTGATAATTGGTGAATCCTTGTTTGATTAAAATGGCTTTTTCAAAAAGTCCTTTTTCAGCGTTGTAGTCCATCTTGTATTCCGGGGAGAGCGAATAATTGTTAAACATCCCTACAATATAGACGTCTTTTTTGTCCATGAACGTATTGGTGTTTAATGTGAAATACACCCAAGAGTAATCGGCTTCCAGATTGTTGTTTTCGGCATTGATTTTGTTAGGTAAAAACCGTCCGTTAATGTCTGGAAAGTAAGTGTACGGATTGTTTCTTCTGGCGGTATTCATATACAGGTGGGTGTTGTAAATTTCACCGGCACTCACGTGTCCAACGTTGTTGCTTACCGTTCGGATGTCTTTGTTTTCAAAATATAAATATTCGTTTCCGGCCCAAAACTGCGTTTCTTTATTGTAGCGGTAAATTAAGTCTGAACCAATGGTGTATTGCGGTTTTACATTGTATATCGCATTGTCCAGTCGTCCGTTTTGAAAAAGGGCAACTTTAACGTTTTGTATCGGATTCTGTAAAATATTGTCGCCCATTTTTACCACGAAATCCAGATTTTGCATTCCATCTATTGTTGATAAATCTCGGGAACGTTTGATTTGTAACGGAACTGAAAGCTGCTCGTCGTAAATGATGAACTTTCGGGAAAAAACCAACTCCTGGTCTGAATTGAAAATTTTCAGCATATAATTTCCGGTAAGCAGAATCCGGTTGAATTTATTTGGAAATGTTTGCGAATAATGCGAGTAAATCTGTAATGTATTGAATGAATTCTGATAATTCATGATGCGTTGGTTGTCCATACCCTGTAAATATTCGGCTTTGCCAAGTTGGGTTGGAGTCCAATCGTAATTGTATTGTGTGATGGTGTAATAGTAATCGGCTTCGTTTCCGTAAAGATCATCGAATTCCAATTGAAAGGAATCGCCCAGCCGAAACATCGGAATCATGACATTTCCATTTTGGATGAAAGCTACGGTTTTGATATTAAAAGGCGGAGTAACTTCTTTTTCGACTTGTGCCGAACCGGAAAAAATGGTTAGGAACAACAAAAAAATACAGCTTATAGGTTTTTTAAATGTCATTTTCGATGATTTGACTATAAAAGTAATGATTTTCTTTTAAAGCAAATTTGATTCCAAAAAAAAAGCAGACGACTTATTTGTGACAAACCGGAATGATTTCGCCTTTTGCCAAACAATATTTTTCTACCAGTTCGGGGCTTAATTTATTGGTGTAGTCCTCTTCGGTGACTTTAAAACCGATGCTTCTCAATTTATCGAAATAATCTCTTCCGTAAACCCGAACGTGATCGTATTGTCCGAAAATCTTAGCACGCTCTTTAGGATCGGTTATCGAATCGTCTGAAAAAGTTATGGCTCTCGACAAATCCTGCGGAATCTGAAAAATTCCCATACCGCCCGGTTTTAGAACACGGTACAATTCCTGCATCGCTTTGGTATCGTCCGGAATATGTTCCAAGACGTGATTGCAAAAAATCACATCGTACGAATTGTCTTCAAACGGTAAATTACAAATGTCGGCTTTCACGTCTGCTAACGGAGAAAGCAAATCTGTCGTGGTGTATTCGATGTTTTGCTTTGTTTTCTGAAACGTTTGTAAAATTCCTGCTCCGGAGCAAAATGCAATACTTTTTTCTTTTCCGTGGCAGTGAAAAAATCGGTTTCGTTTTTTAAATACAACCAAAGCAAACGGTGTCTTTCCAACGACAAAGTGCTTGGCGATAATACATTATTGCGTTGCGTGCCATAACCGTAAGGTAAAAACATCCGGAAACTTTTTCCGTCAATCGGATCGGTGAAGGTGTTTCCTTTTAAGAAAAAGGCCAAAACAGGACGCGCCACAATACTCAAACGGATTAAGATTGGACGCGGAATGGTATTTAAGATGAATCGGAAAAGTTTCTTCATTAGATAACCAATGGCTGTTTTCTGAACTCATTTTCTTCATCGGAAGTAATGCCTAATGCTTTGTAAACATAAGCAAATGTGGAAAGCAATTCCGGTTTTCCGTCGATAATTGCCACGTCGTGTTCAAAATGTGCCGAAGGTTTTCCGTCAGCCGTAGTAATGGTCCAGCCGTCTTTGTGTTGTTTGATGTTTTTGGTTCCCTGATTGATCATTGGTTCGATGGCAACGACCATTCCTTCCACCAACAGTTTTCCACGGCCTTTTTTACCGTAATTTGGCATTTCCGGCGCTTCGTGCATCGTACGTCCTAAACCGTGACCTACCAATTCACGAACTACTCCGTAACCGTGATTTTCACAGTATTTCTGAATCGCATTTCCAACGTCTTCCGTACGGTTGCCGGCTTTCAGTTCGCGAATGCCTACATAAAGCGATTCTTTGGTAACTTTTAATAGTTTTTTGGTAGCTTCACTGACTTCACCTACTTCAAAAGTATAAGCATGATCGCCGTAAAATCCGTTTTTCAACGCACCACAATCTACCGAAATAATGTCACCGCTTTCCAAAGGTTTGTCGTTCGGAATACCGTGTACTACTTGGCTGTTCGGGCTCATACAAAGTGAATTTGGGAAACCGTACATGCCTAAAAAGGCAGGAGTGGCACCATGGTCACGAATAAAAGTTTCGGCTAATTTGTCTAAATATAAGGTGCTTACGCCGGGTTTAATTTCCGAAGCAATCATTCCAAGGGTTTTTGAAACGATTAGCGCACTTTCGCGCATCAATTCAATTTCTTCACGGGTTTTAACGATAATCATATCTTCAAAGTGTTGGACTGCAAAAATACAACATTCTATTGATAAATCTTTAATTGATGTTTCGTTATGAGTTTTGTCATATTTTCGTAACTTATGTCGGCTTAATTTTGTTTAAAATTAAAGGTATGAGTAAATATGTTACGGCAGCGGAAGCTGTCAAAGTAGTGCAATCCGGAGATCGGATTTATGTCCAGGCCGCAGCTGCAACGCCGTCGGTTTTAACCAAAGCTTTAGCGGAAAGAGCATCAGAATTACGAAATGTTGAAGTGTGTCATCTGCATACCGAAGGTGATGCGCCTTATGCGAATCCGGAATTGTCGGAGAGTTTTCATGTGAATTCTTTTTTCATCGGAAGTAATGTCCGTCATACGCTTGCCGCCGGAAACGGATCGTATACACCGGTTTTTTTAAGCGAATTGCCGCTGCTTTTCAGAAAAAAAGTACTGAAACTGAACGTGGTTTTTATTCATGTTTCACCGCCCGACAATCATGGGTATTGTTCGTTAGGAACTTCCGTTGAGGCAACATTAGCTGCGATTGAAAATTCGGAAACGGTTATTGCGCAAGTGAATCCGAAAATGCCGCGTACTTTTGGTGATGGTATTTTGCATGTTTCTGAAATTGATTATCTGATTGAGGTTGATATGCCGATTCATGGTCACGGAATGAGCGAAATCTCGCCGGACGAAGAAAAAATCGGAAGTTTTGTAGCCAGTTTGATTGAAGATAAAAGTACGCTGCAAATGGGAATCGGTTCTATCCCGAATGCAGCTTTGGCTAAACTGACCAACCATAAAGATTTAGGATTGCATACCGAAATGTTTTCCGATGGTGTAATCGATCTGATTGAAAACGATGTGATTAACTGTAATTATAAAGGCGTGAATCGCGGTCGTGCTTTGGCGACATTTTTAGTGGGATCACAACGGTTGTATGATTTTGTGGATAATAATCCGTTTATCGAAATGCGGGAATCCTCGTATGTGAATGATACGGCAATTATTCGCCGAAATCCGAGAATGGTGGCGATCAATTCTGCGATAGAAGTCGATGTAACCGGGCAGGTGTGTGCCGATTCGATTGGTGCCAAAATGTATTCCGGTGTGGGCGGACAAATGGATTTTATTCGTGGCGCATCGTTAAGTGAAGGCGGAAAAGCGATTATTGCCTTGCCATCGGTAACCAAAAGAGGGGAGAGCCGTATTGTTCCGTATTTGAAACAAGGAGCTGGTGTTGTAACCACGCGTTCTCATGTGCATCACATCATTACCGAAAACGGAATTGCAAATTTATACGGAAAAACATTAAAACAACGTTTTGCGGAAATGGTGAAAATTGCGCATCCGAACCATCAGGAATGGATTGAAAGAGAATATCATGCAATGATAAAAAGTATATAAAAAAAGCTCCAAACGGAGCTTTTTTTAATTTTCATAGGCATGTTTGTAAGGTTGTCCCGTTACAATTTTATGCATGTCTTTTTCCAGTGTTTCCATCGGACGTTCTACGATGCGGTGCAATTCTTTTCCGTCCTTGTAGATGATAAAAGTGGGAACATTAGTAATGTTCAGTCCTTTTTCAAATTGTTCCGGAGTGGTTTTGTTTTTATCAACCGTAATTAATGTAACGTTGTTGTCATCGAATTGCAGTGCTTCCAGAATCTTGTAAAAATGAGGCACTTGCTGCTGACTGTCTTCACACCACGTTCCCATAAAAACAGTAATGGAAATGTCGCGGATGTTTTTCTTCAAATCGTTTATAATAGAGGCATCCGGTTTATAATTATCGTGGTTCGGATTGTACCAAAGATTGTAAGGAAGTTTTAAAAGTTCTTCTTTGGTTCGTTTTCCTACTAACATTTCATTGGTTGTAACAACCGTTGTTTCCGATTTCATGATTGGTTTGGTTTGGGCTTTACAGCTAATAATTGTAGTCGTAAGCGCTATTAATGTGATGGCTTTTTTCATTTTTTAAACGGAATAATCAGGAATTTCATCTAGAATCATTTTATTGCCGTCCTCATCATAATAGGAACAGGTCATGTCGGTAAAATCGCAAACCCATTTATCAGCTCCGGCTGCGGCTGCCTGATGGGAAAACGTAATAAAATCTGTTTTTCCTTCCTGATGGGCAAAGATAACGCGTTCCAATTCAAATGTTGACTGGTCGTCTGATATGATAATTTTTTCGTATTTAGGTTCGCTTTCAAGGGTAAAATTGTCTTTTCCAAAATAAACCGTTTTACCATTCGAAACATAATTTTCATAAGATGTTACCCCTAATTTTTTTAATTCGGCAACATATTTAGGAAAATCAACTCCCGATTTTATTTTGCTTTGTACTTCTTGGATTTGTTCAATTGAAAATGGTGCAATTAAAGAATGTCTGGTCATTACGTTTGGTTTTTTGATACCCATTAAATCCAAAATGGTAGGGGCGATGTCGCCTAAAACACCATTGTTGATTTGTTTTAATTCTTTGTCAACTAGAATAATAGGTACCGGATTAGTAGTATGTGCTGTGTTAGGTGTTCCGTCAGGGTTAATCATGGTTTCGCAGTTTCCGTGATCGGCAATGACAATAGTGGTGTAATTGTTTTCCAAAGCGGTTTCGATAACTTCTTTTACGCAAACATCAACTGCTTCACAGGCTTTGATGGCTGCTTCCATTACGCCGGTATGTCCTACCATATCGCCATTGGCAAAATTTAAACAAACGAAATCCACTTCGCCTTTTTTTAGTTCGGGAATTAATTTGTCTTTTATATCGAAGGCGCTCATTTCGGGTTGCAAATCGTAAGTAGCTACTTTTGGTGACGGACAAAGTAAGCGTCTTTCACCAATAAAAGGGGTTTCGCGGCCACCGGAAAAGAAAAAGGTTACATGCGGATATTTTTCGGTTTCGGCAATTCGGATTTGCAGCTTGTTGTTGTATTCTAAAACTTCACCCAAGGTTTCGGTGATGTTGTCTTTGTCGTAAATCACATGTACATTTTCAAAGGTATCGTCATAATTGGTCATTGTGACATAATACAAATTAAGTTTGTGCATGTTCTGCTCGTGGAAATCTTTTTGCGATAACGCTTCCGTCAATTGTCTTCCTCGGTCGGTTCTGAAATTGAAGAAAATCACGACGTCGTTTTCCTGAAGGGTTGCAATCGGCTTGTTGTTGCTGTCAACCATAACAATCGGCTTGATAAATTCGTCGGTGATATGATTGTGATAGCTGGCCAGAATACTGTTTACCGCGTTCATCGAGTGAATTCCGGTGCCGTTGACAATCAAATCGTAGGCTTTTTTTACACGTTCCCAACGTTTATCGCGGTCCATCGCATAATAACGTCCGATAACGGAAGCCAGTTTTGCGGGAGAGTTTTCCAGATATTCCTCGAGATCTTTAATGTATTTTGCTCCCGATTTTGGATCGACGTCGCGGCCGTCCGTAAAGGCATGGACGAAAACGTCCTGTAAACCGAAATCATTAGCAGCATCCAGCAAACCTCTTAAATGAGAAGTATGGGAATGTACACCGCCATCGGAAACCAAGCCTAAAAAATGAACGTTTTTATGGTTTTGTTTGGCGTAAGCAAAAGCATCGCGCAGTACTTTTTCCTGATTTAAGGTTTTGTGTTCCACCGCCAGGTTGATTTTTGCCAAATCCTGGTACACAATACGTCCGGCGCCCAAATTCATGTGGCCTACTTCAGAATTTCCCATTTGTCCTTCCGGTAAGCCTACGTTTAATCCGTCGGTTCGCAATTGTGCGTTAGGATATTTGGTGTATAAGCTATTTATAAATGGGATATTGGCGTTGTCTATCGCAGAAACTTTCGGGTCGGGAGATTTTCCCCAACCGTCCAAAATCATTAAAATTACTTTCTTATTCATGGTATTACAGCCAGTTTTTGGCTTTGTTATAATCAATTAAATACTTGACACTCACAGAAAACGTATGATTTAAATCGTTCTGTAAAGTATGTGCTAAGTTATCAATTATATTTTTATTTAAACGCTGTTCGTAATGAATTGCGTTATTTCGGTATAAAACGGAAACCTGACTTCCAGGTGCAAACCACCATGTATAGGATAAATCATAATTCCACGATTTGAAATTGTCGTTGTTGTTCTGATCGTAAGTGGTATTCGGTGCAAAATAACCGTCTTCCAAAAGAGTCAGGTAATTTTTTATTTCGGAATACGACCAATAATAACGCACCTTCATGTTAAATGTCATTTGGCTGTTGATGGCGTATTTTCCGGAAACCGAATTTTCAATTGTGGTTACGTTTCTGTTGGCGAAAATAATGTCGGAAGCTGTTTTGTCTGCAAAACCTTTGTCGTTGTTGTCTCTGGCAAAGTTGAATCCGTAGGATAAGAATAATTTGTCGCTCAAGCGGAATCGCGGACCGGCGCTAAAACCATACGAATTTCTCTTGGTCTGGTCGTAAATATAAAAATACGGATTGAAGTCGAAAGCAAACGGATTGTTGTAATTGGTGGAAACATAAAACCAGCCGCCATAGTTTTTTGGTCGGTACACGTAACGGTTTGCCGTTCTGGGTTGGTAGAAATCATAGGTTTCGATCGGATTGAAGTCTAAACCGATTCCGAAATCATCGTTCTTTTTGTTCGAGAAATTGATGCTGGTGCCAACCCAGGCATTTTGCAGTTTTCCGGTTTCGTTTTGCCATTCAAACGTACTGTTCGCATTGTAATAAAAAGAGTTGAATGTTTTGGTCGGATTCAGGATTCGGTAGCTGAAATTTCCGAAAAAATTATGGTAATTCTTCGTGAAATTGATGCCCATATCGTTGATGTTGAAATCTTTGGAAACATAATTTCCACCTCCATTGAAACGGTATTTTCCGAACGTTTTAGCGATATAAAGATTGGAACTGAAGCCGTTTTTGTTTTCAATGTCGTTTATCGTGCTGTATTTGAAATTACCCGAAAGTTTGTAAGTATTCGCTTTGGTGTTTAAATCGAAAAGCAAAGCCGATGCATTGGCGTCCCTGTAACTTCCGTTTCGCATTACACTGGTATTTACAAAGCTTACAGACGAGTTTTTTCGGAAACGCTGATCGAATACCAATACGTTGTAATTTGCCAAAGGTTCTACCATTTCGTTTCGGGTTTCTCCGGTAACGTTATTAACGATGGAAACTTCGGTTTTTTCGGTAACTGCGTTTAAGATGCCTATTCCGAGCCCTTTCGAGGTTCGTCCGGAAACTTTTAATGCATTCAGTAAGTTGATAGCGCCCGGTTCTTCCTGAATCGATTCGTTTTCGTTTAACGTCACTTTTCCCGAAGGTTTGCTTCCGATTCTACGGGAATAAAACAAGCCGCCTTTGTTGAACAAATCAGTACCTTCGGTAAAGAATGCCCTGTTTTCGTTGAGTTGTTGTTCGAACGGACCAAGGTTCAGGATTTTATTGTCGAAAGCGGTCTGTCCGAAATCGGGAACTAAAATAGCGTCTAGGGTAAACGAATCGTTGATGCCGTATTTAATATCCATTCCGCCTTTTAAAGTGGTTTCGGTTCCTTCGCTATTCTGATTTACATAACCGGATGCATAAGGTATTAAGAACAATCTTGTGGGTGGTTTGATGTTTTCGATTCCGGTTAAAACGCCTGCCTGTTGCATGATGTTTCCAATGTTGGCATCAATTTTATTCCAGGCATATTTTTGTTTTTTGTAGCGTACTTCCCTAAAAAAATTCACTCCCCAAATCTGTTTGTCTTTTTTAGAGAAACGAATGGCGGCATACGGGATTTTCATTTCGACTGTCCAGCCAAAATCAGTCATTTTTACGGCACTGTACCAAATGCCGTCCCAGGAATAGTCTTCGCCGTTTTCCTGCGTGGCGATGCAATCCATTTGGGTTCCTGCGGCGCTTACAATCAATCGGAAATCTTGTTGCCCGTCGTTGTAGCCGTTCAGAAATATACCAAAATGATCCGAAGTCCCGAAGTTGTCCCTTTGGGTGATTTCCTTGAGCATGTTTGCGCTGTCCTGATACAATTCTGCTCCTATATATATACCATCGTTATCATAGGCTACGCGCACAATACTTTTTTCGTTTTTCAGCTCGGGTTTTCCGTTGTCGGGCTGGAACATTACAAAGTCTGTTGCCGTTTGTGCATTTTTCCAAAAGACTTCGTCTAATTTTCCGTCGATGGTAACGGTTTGGTCGGTTCTGAGAACGGTTAGCGTTTTTTTTGCTGCAATGTTTGGTAATTCCGGCGATATGCTTTCTTGTGAAAAGCCAATAGAAGTACAAATAAAGCTTACTACTAACGACAGCTTTAAATTCATTTTTTGATTTTTTTGATGATTGACATGTCAAAGATAAATATTTACGTCAACTCTTGTGAATATTAAGAAATGTTTAACTATGAGGGAATTACGCAATCGACGAAATGTTAAATTTTACCGATAAACTGCAAAAAAAATTTGGTGGTTTAATTTATTTGTATATTTTTGGAACGACTTAACTATAACATAACAACTAGAATATCAATGATTTACAGAGTATTGCCGATTTTGTTTTTGTTCCTGTTATCTTTCAAACCCATTACGGTAGCAGAGAACAACGATCCGAAGTTATTGGCTGCAAATGCAAAGGCTTCCCTAGAATTAAAGGTTAAGAATTTATACAATTCTTTAGATGTGAAAACTTTTTCAATGCCCCAATTGGAGTGTTTTTCTAAAGCATTAGAAGGCTATTATCAATTGAAAGAAAAAGGAATTGTTCAGAAAGAAATCTTAACAATTGTCGACTTCAGTTTGTCATCAACTCAAAAAAGACTTTGGGTTATTGATATGGTTACCAACAGTGTTTTGTTGCAATCAGTGGTTTCTCACGGAAGAAACAGTGGAGAAGAGTTTGCTACTTCGTTTTCCAATGAGAGCAATTCCAATAAAAGCAGTTTAGGTTTTTATGCTACCGGAGAAACGTATAACGGAAAACACGGATTGTCTTTAAAATTAGACGGTTTGGAATACGGAATTAACGATAATGCCAGAAACAGAGCAGTTGTGATGCACGGTGCAGATTATGCTGCAGAGAGTGTTATCAAACAACAAGGACGTTTAGGAAGAAGTCAGGGTTGTCCGGCAGTTCCGTTTGCCATTCACAAAGAAATCATCAACCTGATAAAAGACAAATCTTGTTTGTTTATTTATCATCCGTCAAGAACTTATGAAAAACAGTCGAAATTAGTTTTGTAGTTTTTGATATAATTCGAAATCGAGGTTGTAAATGTCGTTTCGAAACTGAAATCCATTCTCATTCATCCAGGCTGTCCAGTACAGAACGTGAATCAGAATGGGTTTTTTTATTGGAATTCCCGAGGTTTTTTTACTGGCGATGATTTTCTCCACGCGTTCTTTGTTCATGACACTTTCATCGGCTTCGAGAATGTAATAGGCCAAATCGAACGGATTTTCCACGCGAATACAGCCGGAACTCAGTGCGCGTCCACTCAATCCGAAGAAATCCCTGTGATTGGTGTCGTGCAAATACACCAAGTGACTGTTCGGGAAATTAAATTTTACCAATCCTAAAGAATTATTGTAACCCGGTTTTTGAACGTAACGGTAATTGTTGGGTTTCGAGGCATTCCAGCTGTACGGATTGACTTCCTGTCCTTTCGAATTGTAAATGGTAATTCCGGTGGCTGCAAAATAGCCTCTGTTTTTGGCAGCGGTCGGACCCAAATCTTCTTTGATAATGGTCGGCGGAACGGTCCAAGTCGGGTTAATCACCAAATTGCTGAATTTTGAAGAAAGCACCGGCGTTTTTCGTTTGTCACGACCAACCACTACTTTGTGAACCTGAATGGTGTCGTTTTCTTTTACCAGATGCAATTTGAATTCCGGAATGTTGATCACCACATAGGTTTCGCCAAAATTTCTTGGAAACCATCTCCAGCGTTCCAAATTGGCTATAATTTGTTGTTTGCGTTGGTTTTTTGTGAAATTTAGTGCGGCAACGGTTCCTTTTCCGATGATTCCGTCTGCTAACAAACCATGTCTTTCCTGAAATTTTTTAACTGCTGCTACTGTTTTGCTGTCATAAATTTCGGTTAAGGTGTCCGGTTTTTTGTAATCGCCCCAATACGCCAGCCTGTTTTTTACCTCTTTTATGGCAGCGATGGTGTCGTTCGGGTTGATTTTATCAGCAACGGTTATGGGTGTAAAATCGTCATTTGGCATTTCGTTTATCTTAATCAGACTTTTTTTGAGTAGCCGATAAACAAGATGCGTGGGTTTTAAGGTGTCCAGTGTTTTTTCGACTTCATGATTTCTGATGGCTTCCTGAAGCAGGTCGATGGCTTTGATTTTTTTTTCATACATATCCCAATTGGTATAGAGTTGGGTCGGATTCAGTTTTCCGTTGTATAAATGATTGGCCAGTTTTTGGAACGATTCCGTCAGAAGAATGTCGGCAGCAACGATTTCTTGATTGGAACGTTTTTCTTTTGAATTTTCGAACTTTTCCAACTGATTTAGGTTATAGTCTTCTGGGTTCAGTCCTTCGGCTTCCGTTTCTTTGATTAAATCGATTAGGTTTTTTTTGTCTTTGGTTTCCGTCCAAACGGTTTTGAAAAGATTGTTTCGGTAAAATTCTTTGATGCGTTCGGATTTGTTGCTCAGGAAAGTGCTGTCAAAAGCTATTGATTTTGGGGAAGTTATCGGAATTACTTTTACCGTATCGTTCTGAACATTTCTTGCCAATACAGTTTCTTTTTTACAACTGATAATTAAAAAAGGGAGTATAAAAAAGAGGTATTTGTATGACATAATTCTGTTTAATTTTCTTACTGCAAGGTACGAAATGTGGGCTTTCGGTTTTTATTTTTTAACATTTAGATGCATTTGAGCATTACAAAGTGTGTGCCAATTTCGCTTATTTCAAAAGCATTTCCTTTAATTTTGTAGTTTAATTTTTCATAAAAAGGAACCGCATTCTCTCTGGCGTTGAACCAGATAAGTTCACCTTTTTTTTCTTTTACATAGTGCTCTGTTTTTTTCATCAGTTGTTCGCCAAGTCCTTTTCGCTGGTGTTTTTCTAAAACCGCCATGCCGCGAACCTGGTACTGCTCTTTCTTGATGAAATTGGGATTGTTGACTTTAAAAACCGAAACCACCCCAATTACTTTATCGTTTTTGAACATTCCGAAATGGGCTGTTGTTCCCAGATTATCTCCTTCGAAATGACAACTTTCTATGGGTTTTCCGGGTCTTAAAACAGGTTGTCGTACGGAAAAAGTTTCTTCAGCTTCTATTTGACGGATAAAAATCATAATTTTTCAGTTGAGTTTAAACACAATTATAAAAGCGTAACGATTTAATACTAAATAAATTATAGATAAGATGTAAAAGCGGTTGAAAAGTTGCTTCAAAAAACGAAATATTTTTTTTAAAAAAGTTTGTTTTGAAAATAAATATTTGTCTATATTTGCACCTCAATAATGCGGAAGTAGCTCAGTTGGTAGAGCTCCAGCCTTCCAAGCTGGTTGTCGCGAGTTCGAGCCTCGTCTTCCGCTCCAAAAACTTGATGAAGTTTTAAAAAATCATCACCTGCGGAAGTAGCTCAGTTGGTAGAGCTCCAGCCTTCCAAGCTGGTTGTCGCGAGTTCGAGCCTCGTCTTCCGCTCCAAACCCCAAGCGAAAGTTTGGGGTTTTTTGTTTTTCATGACTTTGTGTTAATGTACAAATAACGCTAAAAGGATTTCCAACGCAATTAAAATAATAATAATCCATTCCAAACGGGCACTTTCCCGAACGTTTAATACGTCTGTAAAAAGCGTAAGATTGTCTTCTACGATCTGCAAACGGTAATCCAGATCTTTAAATCGCGGATGAATGTCGAAATTGGTTTTTAAATTTCGGTTGAGCACGTTGAGGGTTTCGTTGTCCCAAACCAAATTGGGGTCGTCCAGTATGTAAAGATTGTCAACAATACTGTTTTTAACATTTAGTACTTTTCCGATGTACTTCAGCAAATCGGTTTTGGAAATGCTTAACCTGCCGTGTTTTTCCAATTCCAGAATGTAGTGTTTTGAGGAAGTAATCAATTCATCGGTTAAAACTTCATAATATTCAAGGGCTACAGATTGTCCGGTATTGAGCATGACGATACGCAGAAGGGAAGGGTCGATAGTGGAAACCGTAACATAATCGTTTTTAACTATGGCTTTCGATTCGTTCGGATCCGTTTCAATACAATATTCTTCCGTTAGGTTCAGATCAACCGGTGAAACCGCATAACTTTTGATGAAATTGATGAATTCACTTTTTGCCAAAGCATCATAATTTCCAAAGACTACTACGCCATAATCGAAAACATACAAATACCGGTTGGTGTCTTCCAATACATAAAATACTTCGGTTGTAGATCCGGAAAAGGCTTCAGTTCGAAATTCAGCGCGAAAGTTTTTGATATTGAACGATTCGGCAATTTGAACTGCTTCGATTCTGATTTTCATAACAAACTGATTTATACAAATTTAAAGAAAATTTTCTTACTAAATTTGTATGAATCAGGAAAGTGTACTGTTTTTATTTTAAATCCGATAAGTCGCTGCCGGGAGCAATTTCTTCCGGAGTTTGATTTTGTCGGAACAAACGTGCGGTTAAATCGCCTTTCAGGGTAATTTTATTTCCGGATACTTCCAACCAGCTTCCTTCACGCAATCCTAAAACCGGCTGCGAATTGAAATGATGGAATTCGTTAATTCGGGTTTCGCGGGTTTCGCCCATATGGGTAGAGCCTTCAATAGGATCTAGATAATGCGGATTGATGTTAAATGGTACAAAAGAAAGGGTTTTGAAACTTGGCGGATAAACAATCGGCATGTCGTTGGTGGTTCCCATCGTTAAACCGCAAATGTTACTTCCGGCTGAGGTTCCCAAATACGGCGTTCCGTTTTTAACCACTTTTTCAAGAGTTTCTATAATTCCGGTTTTGTATAATTGGGTTACCAGTAAAAAAGTATTGCCGCCACCGGTAAAAATGCCTTCCGCTTGTTCTAAAGCCGAAATAGGATTGTCAAATTCATGAATTCCTTTTACTGTGATTCCGATTTTTGCGAAAGCCTCTCCGACTTTTGTTGTATATTCATCATGTGTGATGCCGCCCGGACGAGCGAAGGGTATGAAAAGAAGTGTTTTTATACCGCTGAAATGTGTTTTTAAAGTTGGTAATAAATAGTCTAAATAACTTCCGTTATGCAAAGTCGAAGTGCTGGCAATTATAATTTTCTTCATGGTCAGATTTTGAATCTCAAAGGTAATGGAAT
Organism: uncultured Flavobacteriaceae bacterium; assembly: GCA_963812405.1. GTDB lineage: Bacteria > Bacteroidota > Bacteroidia > Flavobacteriales > Flavobacteriaceae > Flavobacterium. The sequence goes on from CAWEUV010000002.1 coordinate 1,483,537, forward strand.
TTATTTTTTTGATTTAACAAAAAATTACAATGTCATTGGCAATATTTTGTGAGGTTTGTCAGATATTTTTACAACAGATTAATTAATCCGAATTGATGCAACAAAAATTACTTTTCCTTTTTCTTTTGATTTCTTCATTAAGCTGGTCGCAAAATACGCGGGTTTTGAAAGGAAAAGTCGTGGCCGATTCCAAAGAGTTGGAAGGTATCAATATTCGGAATCTTTCTTCAAAACGCGAAGTTACCTCTTTGGGAGAAGGTTTTTTCTCCATTGCCGCTAAGCCCGGTGACACATTGCTTTTTACGGCAATTCAGTTGAAATCCCGAAAAATTGTTGTGGAAAAAGAAGATTTCGATTACCTGCCTTTTATGGTAAAAATGGAATTGGCCGTCACACAGTTAAAAGAAGTTGTAATTCAGCAAAGTGTCAGTGCCGAAAGTCTGGGCATCGTTCCGAAAGGAATGAAAACCTATACCCCGGCCGAACGGAGGTTGTATACGGCAACCACCGGTTCAGGATTTGTTTCCGTTGATGCTATAATTAACGCCATAAACGGTAAGACAAATCAAATTAAGAAAGAAATCGTCGTCGAAAAACACCAAATGGCGCAAGTTAAGTTGGGAAATATGTTTGACGAAGATTTTCTGATAAAAGAACTTAATGTTAAACAAGAATACCTCGATGGTTTTATCGTGTATGTTTCCGAAAACCCGAAAATAAAACAGGCGCTCAAAGAAAGAAACAAAACATTAGTGGCGTTTCTTTTGGGTGAATTAGCGGTAGAGTATAATAAAATGGTTGCCGATGCGAAATAAACTACTGTTTTTCTTTTCGTTGTTTTCATGCATTTCTTTTTCCCAGGAATTGCCTCGAAAACTTTTGCAAGGACTGGTGGTTTCGGATTCGCTCGAAGTGGAAAACATCACGATTGATAATGTAACGGCCAAGAAGGTAACTTCCACGGATGAAAAAGGGAATTTCAGGTTGATGGTAAAAGAAAAAGATACGTTGGTTTTTAGCGGAATTTCGTTTAAATCATCGGTTTTGGTGATTACCTCCAGTCATATGGATGAGGCAGTCCTGAAGATAAAACTCAAGGTAAGGGTCAATGAATTGGAAGAATTGATTGTACGTCCGTACACGCTTAGCGGAAATCTGGAGACCGATACCAAGCATTTGAAAGTCAAAACGGTTGATCTCAATCTTGCCAATATCGATTTTTCTAATCCCTCACCTAAAAACAATAAGGCAGACAATGCTTTAAAAAATATTACTCCGGGATCCGGGAACCAATTCAACGGGGTAGATTTTATGGCCTTGGGGAAAATGGTTGGTGGAAAGCTTTTTAAGTCGAAACCAAAACCCAAGAGGGTGGAATTTGTTTCCGAAAAAATCTTCTCGGAAGCGGTAAAAGAAAAGTTTAATCCATCTTTTTTTACTCAAACCCTGAAGCTTAAAACCGAAGAAATTGATTTGTTTTTGGCTTTTTGCGACGACACTTCCCCGGAAAATAGAAATTTGCTGAATCCTAAAAACGAATTCGCACTTATTGATTTTTTGCTAAAAAAAAGTGAAGAATATCTTAAAAAAAATCGGTAAATAGTTTCTTTTATTACATTTGGCGCATGAAGAAACTTTTTCAGTATGCTTTGCCGCTGTTTTTTTTCGTATTGCTTTGCGCTTTCGCATGGCATAAATTCTACGTGGGCATCTATCAGGTGAATTATGTGGCCAAGAAAAAGGAAGTTCAGATTACTACGCGCATCTTTATCGATGATCTCGAAAAAGCACTGGAAGCCAAATATAAAAAGAAAATCTATCTGGCAACTCCCAAAGAAATCAGTGAGACCAATGGTTTTATCAAAGGTTATCTGGATGAGAAATTCCACATTAAAGTCAATACATCGGTTAAAAATCTGAAGTTTTTAGGAAAAGAAACCGAAGATAATGTCCTGATTTGCTATCTTACAGCCTCGGTCCCCGAAAAAATAACTTCCGTCGAAATTTACAATACGGTGTTGACCGAGAGATATCCGGAACAACAAAATATAGTACACGTAAACATAAACGGTAACAAAAAGAGTCTTTTGCTGACTGATAGTGAACCGGAAGGAAGTTTAGAATTTTAGACCAAAACAAAACATCATTATATATGAAAAAATCAATTTCTGTTTTTTCGTTAGTAGCGCTTGCTATCCCTTTTGTGACTTTAGCTCAGGAAACAAAGCCTGCCGATAAAAAACGCGAACCGGGTCATGCGGATACGAACAAATTCAGTCAGATGTACCACGAAATGGCAACGCCCAATTCGTACAGAACGGCATCGGGTGCTCCCGGGCCAGCCTATTATCAACAACAGGCCGATTATAAAATCGATATCGAACTGGACGATAAAAACACAAAGCTCTATGGAAAGGAAACCGTTACGTACCACAACAACGCGCCGGAAACCTTAACCTATTTGTGGGTGCAACTGGATCAAAACGAAAAGAAACGCGATGGTAAATCGCCATTGGTACAAAGCCAAAGGGTGAGTAGTGCCATGGGAGCAGGTGATTTTACAAAACAGTTCATGCAACAGCGTTTCGACGGTGGTTTCAACATCGAATATGTAAAGGATGCCAAAGGAAATCCGATGCGATACACCATCAATCAAACGATGATGCGTATCGATTTGGACAAACCGTTAAAGTCGGGTGAAAAAGTATCGTTTTCCGTAAAATGGTGGTACAACATCAATAATTATATGGTAGACGGCGGTCGTTCCGGCTATGAGCATTTCGACAAAGACGGCAATAATTTATACGTTATCGCACAGTTCTATCCAAGAATGGCCGTGTATAACGATGTGGAAGGCTGGCAGAACATGCAGTTTTGGGGTTCGGGAGAATTCGCTTTGCCTTTCGGAAATTTTGAAGTGAATATTACCACACCGGCCGATCACGTTTTGGAAGGAACAGGTGTGTTACAAAACCGTAAAGAAGTTTACAATGCCGAGCAGGTAAAACGTTACGAATTAGCGGAACAAACCTATGATAAACCGGTTGTGATTGTAACGCAGGCGGAAGCAGAAGCAGCTGCAAAAAACTTTTCGGATAAAAAGAAAACCTGGAAATTCAAAGCGACCAACGTGCGCGATTTCGGATTCTCTTCGTCAAGAAAATTCATTTACGATGCGATGGCGGTGAAACTGGAAAACGGAAAAACCGTAATGGCTATTTCGTGTTATCCTCCGGAAGCCAATCCGCTTTGGGGTGATTATTCCACAAGAGTAGTGGCACATACGTTAAAATCCTATTCAAAATATACTTTCGATTATCCGTATCCGAAAGCCATTTCCATTTCGGCAGAAGATCAGGGGATGGAATATCCGATGATTTGCTGGAATTACGGCCGTCCGGATGAAAAAGGGTTTGTTAGCGACCGAATCAAATACGGTATGATGGGTGTAATCATTCACGAAGTGGGACACAATTTCTTCCCGATGATTGTGAATTCCGATGAGCGTCAGTGGACTTGGATGGACGAAGGTTTAAACACGTTCTTAGAATATTTAACCGAACAAAGCTGGGATAAAAATTTCCCTTCCAGTCGTGGTCCGGCCGCTAAAATTGTGCCGTACATGAGTGGCGATCAGAAATTTTTGGAACCGATTATGTCGAATTCGGAAACAATCTACAACTTCGGTGCCAACGGGTATTCGAAACCGGCAACGGGATTGAACATCTTGAGAGAAACCATTATGGGACATGACTTGTTCGACCATGCTTTCAGAACGTATGCACAACGTTGGAAGTTCAAACATCCAACCCCTGAGGATTTCTTCAGAACAATGGAAGATGCTTCGGCAGTGGATTTGGATTGGTTCTGGAGAGGTTGGTTCTATTCGACCGATTACGTAGATATGGGTATTAAAGAAGTGAAACAATATTTTGTTACCGAAGATCCTTCCAAAGCAGTTCAGGAGCAATTTAACCGCAGAGGGCGAAAAATCAACAGCGGAGAACCAATGGTATACATGATCTCCAGTACAGCGGAAGATTTTAAACCGGAAATGAAAAAACCGTTAAATATTCAGGATGTGAAAACGCTGAATGAATATGTGTCGAAACTTTCTGCGGAGGAAAAGAAAACGTTAAAACAACCGAAATATTTCTACGAAGTGGAATTCGACAAACCGGGCGGAATGATGATGCCGGTAATTGTAGAATTGCAATTTGAAGACGGAACAACAGAAAATCACCATTTCCCGGTACAAATCTGGAGAAAAGGAAACGATACGGCTAAAAGAGTTTTCGCTACCGAAAAACCGGTGAAAAAAATTCAATTAGACCCAAAACTGGAAACTGCCGATATCGATGTAACCAACAACGTTTGGCCAAAAGAAGAAGTGAAATCGAAGTTTGATGAACTTTCTCAAAACAAATAATCTCAAAAAGACTATCAGTTTCTGATAGTCTTTTTGCTTTTTCATAACACTTTCGAGTCGAAAACTTTGTAACTTTGCGACTTACAACTTGTAATTAGAAATTATCATGTTCGGAATAGGAGGCGGGGAAATTTTCCTTATCATAGCTATAGCATTAATGTTGTTCGGTTCTGAAAAGATTCCGGATATCGCGCGTACCTTAGGAAAAGGAATGGCAGAACTTAAAAATGCCACCAACGATATCAAAAGCGAAATTCAAAAAAGTGCCGAAGCCAACGGATTGAACGATCTTACCAATTTAAATCCGATGAATCAATTGGATTTGACTTCCGATATTACCAAAGAAATCGACAAGGCCAAAGAGAATATTGAAGACATGACCGGACCGATTAAAAGACAAATGTAACTTTGGAGAAAATCATTCAATTAGACAAACAACTATTCGTTTTCTTAAACGGATTGGGGTCGGAACAATTTGACGGTTTGTGGTTGCTGATCACCAAGCAGCTGCATTGGACACCTTTTTTTGTTTATATTTTCTATTTGCTCTACAAAAAAGTAGGCTGGAAACATTTGCTGTTAATCATCGTGTCTATTGCATTGCTCATTACCTTCAGCGATCAGTTTACCAATCTCATTAAGAACAGTGTGCAACGCTTACGACCGTGCAACGATTTGGAAATAAAAGACATGATCCGAATTGTTAAAGCAAGTGATACGTTCAGTTATTTCTCAGGTCATGCCGCCAATTCAATGGCAACTACGGTTTTCGTGTTTCTTATTCTTAAGAAATATTACAAATATGCCTTTTTGTTATTCCTGTTTCCGTTAATATTTGCCTACAGCCGTATTTATTTGGGCTTGCATTTTCCTGGCGATATTCTTTCCGGATATGCATTTGGAGCCATCGCCGGATTCGGATTTTCAAAGCTGTATACTGTTTTCAGAAAGAAATATTTCCCTGAAAGTTTATAAGGAGCGACCCGAGCGATAGCGAATTGGCGAAGCAATGGCTTGGGAATTATTTGGTTTCCATGTTCCTGCTGTCCGCTGTATCTTTTTGAGGCGCCTTCGATAACCTCAGGCACCCCAAAAAGGATGCCGCTCCCATCAGGGCTAAAAAAGCATCCGTTTTTATTTTTGTAACCTGCTCATCTACCTTCTGCCATCTGCTTTCTGCCATCTGTTTTCTGCCATCTGCTTTCTGCCCTCTGTCACCTAAATTACCCGACTCATCGTTAAACCATCGCGAATCGGCAGTAAAACCGTTTCCACTCTCGGATCGTTTTTCAAAAGTTCGTTGTATTCCAGTAACACTTTCGTGCTTTTGTCATTCGCTTTCACTTCTTCCAATACTTTGCCGCTCCATAACACATTGTCGGACAAAATCACACCGCCTTTGTTCATCATCGGAACAATCATATTGAAGTAATTGATGTAGTTTTCCTTGTCGGCATCAATAAATACCAAGTCGAATTTTTTGTGCAACGTCGGAATAATTTCCAATGCATTGCCCAAATGTTGCTGAATCTGATTTGCCCAAGGTGATTGATCGAAATATTTTTTCTGAAAATCAACCAATTCTTCATTGTTGTCAATCGTATCCAAACTGCCGTTTTCGGGTAAGCCTTCTGCCAGACACAAAGCCGCATAACCGGTATAGGTACCAATTTCAAGAATGTGCTGCGGTCGGATCAATTTCGAAAACATGCTCAACACCCTTCCCTGAAAATGACCGCTCAACATTCTGGGCTGTAATATTTTTTGATGGGTTTCTTTGTTCAATCGGGCTAGCAATTCCGGTTCGTTCTCGGAATGTAAAGCTATGTAGTCTTCTAAAGCTTCGGATATAAAGTGCATAATCTTAATTTTTTACAAAATTACAAATAACCCAATGACCAAATCCACAAATTGTAATTAACTTTGCCCCATGCAAACGGAGAAAAAAGACATACGAGCCTTAACCAAAGAACAATTGCGTGATTTTTTTGTGGCCAATGGCGATAAAGCATTTCGTGGTAACCAAGTCTATGAATGGCTGTGGAGCAAACGCGCGCACAAGTTTGAAGACATGACGAATGTTTCCAAGCACACGCGTGAAATGCTAGAGGCGAATTTCGTGATCAACCATATTAAGGTTGATACGATGCAAAGAAGTTCGGACGGAACCGTGAAAAATGCCGTTCGTTTGCATGACGACTTAATTGTGGAATCGGTTTTAATTCCCACCGAAACCCGCACCACCGCTTGTGTTTCCAGTCAGGTAGGTTGTAGTTTGGATTGTAATTTCTGCGCTACGGCACGACTGAAACGAATGCGCAACCTGAATCCGGATGAAATTTACGATCAGGTGGCTGCCATTGATGCGGAAAGTCGTTTGTATTATAACCGACCGTTGTCCAATATCGTTTTCATGGGAATGGGAGAGCCTTTGATGAATTATCCCAATGTAATGAAAGCGATTGATAAAATCACTTCGCCGGAAGGTTTGGGAATGTCGCCAAAACGAATTACGGTTTCCACTTCGGGGGTTTCGAAAATGATTAAAAAAATGGCGGATGATGAGGTGAAATTCAAATTGGCGGTGTCATTGCATTCGGCTGTAGAAGAAATCCGAAACGAAATCATGCCGTTTACCAAAGATTTTCCGTTGAGCGGACTTCGTGAAGCATTGGAATACTGGTACAAGAAAACCAAAAGTAAGGTTACTTATGAATATGTAGTTTGGAAAGGAATCAACGATGATAAAAAATCAATCGATGCTTTGGTGAAATTCTGCAAATACGTGCCGTGTAAAGTGAACCTGATTGAATACAATCCCATTGATGACGGTCAGTTCCAACAAGCCTCACAAGAAGCGATTGAAAATTATATCAAGGCTTTGGAGCAGAATAATATTGTGGCGAAAGTACGCCGAAGCCGAGGAAAAGACATCGATGCGGCCTGTGGTCAGTTGGCCAATAAAGAAGCATAAAAAAAAACGTTCGCCTAAATAAGCGAACGTTTTTTTATAAATCTATTTTTTGAGTTTAATTTCCGAAAGTGAACGTATAAGGTGTTCCGCCATCAATCGTAATGGTGGCGATGTTGTCGCAGGTTCCGGAACCGTAATTCAAGACGGCATTGTGAGTGTTTCGGGTAATCTCAATCACACCCGAAACCAATTTATAGGAGCAGCCAATCTCAATTCTTACCGGAGTGGTGATGGTGGCAACCTGAGAAAAGTTTACACCGGTAGTAGTCCAGCTTCCAGAAACCAAATATACGTTGTCGATAAAAATGTGTGGCGTATCATAACCTTCAATCAATTCTCTCGTGCGGGTTCCTGTTCTTGCATAGGTGTTTCCGTTAGGGAAGGTAAAATCTAAATCCAAATCAATAACAACAACCGGATGTGCCGTGGCAAGAGCCGTAGTGGCTTGAACGGTTCTTGAAAGAGTTTTGGTTCCCGAAACCGAAATATTATTATAATAGAAGTTGTTGAAATTATAGGTCCAAACGTATGGAGACTGACTAAAGTCGGTACTTCCGCTAATAATGATTTGACCTCTTAACATCGCGCCATTATAGTATTGACAACCTGTTGTGCCGAAATCGATAACTCTTGTCCAAGTTGTTCCGTTAACAGTGGTTGTAACCGTAGCACAATCGGGAAGAATCGAAACATGGTTCATTTTTCCTGAGCTTTGTTGGTCTAATTGGTCTTCTGCAATTTCAGAAACATCATTTGAAATGGCATCCATTTTGTTGTTGATGCTAACATCTTCAGTAGTCATTCTTCCGGAATCGGTATCTTCTTCTTTATTGCATCCGATAAAAGACAATGCTGCTAACAATAACGTCATTACTACATAATTGCGTGTTTTCATAATAAATCTGGATTAAGGTTCTCTCATTAGATGCAAAAAAGATGCAAAGGTTTAATCGAAAAACAATGTTTTTTATTTCTCCGAGAATTGTATCTTTGGTTCCAATGAAAATCGTTGAGCAAATAAAGCAGCCCATAGTGGATGAAATGGAACTTTTTGAAAGAAAGTTTCGCGATTCCATGTTGTCAAAAGTTGCGCTGTTAAACCGAATCACGCATTATATCGTTAACCGAAAGGGAAAACAAATGCGTCCGATGTTCGTTTTCTTAACTGCTAAAATGATTTCCGACGGTACGGTAAACGAACGAACCTATCGTGGTGCTGCCGTTATCGAGCTGATTCACACCGCAACGTTAGTGCATGATGACGTGGTGGACGACAGTAACAAACGCCGTGGTTTTTTCTCTATCAATGCGCTTTGGAAAAATAAAATTGCAGTTTTGGTTGGGGATTATCTGCTTTCCAAAGGATTGCTGCTTTCCATCGACAATAACGATTTCGATTTGCTGAAAATTATTTCGGTTGCCGTTCGTGAAATGAGTGAAGGCGAATTGCTTCAGATTGAAAAAGCCAGAAGACTGGATATTACCGAAGACGTATATTATGAAATCATCCGTCAAAAAACGGCGACCTTAATTGCCGCCTGTTGTTCGTTGGGTGCCTGTGCCGTACATCCGGAAGATACCGAAGTAATTGAACGCATGCGAAAATTCGGCGAACTGATCGGAATGGCCTTCCAGATTAAAGACGATTTATTTGATTACACGGATGACGCCATCGGAAAACCAACGGGTATCGACATCAAAGAACAAAAAATGACCTTGCCGTTGATTCATGCGCTGAACAATTGTTCTTCCAAAGAAAAGAGCTGGTGCATCAATTCCATTAAAAATCATAATAAGGACAAAAAACGCGTTCGCGAGGTAATTCAGTTTGTGAAAGATAAAAACGGACTGACGTATGCCGAACAGAAAATGGTGCAGTTCCAGCAGGAAGCGCTGCAATTGATTCAGAATTTCCCCGATTCTCCTTATAAAAACTCCCTTATCTTAATGGTAAACTATGTGATTGAACGAAAAATTTAATTTTTTTTCATCATCATACAACCTTTTTTAAACTTCCCTCGTCTATGCTAATAGAAGTCGGTTGTTAATTGCTGAATCCGATTTCAAAACACAATTTTTGAATGAAAGTAATCGACTTACATCAGAGCGAAAAAGAGATTATCCAGTTGGCTGTCGACAATAACCGACACGCCCAACACAAGATTTATTCGCAATTCGCTCCCAAGATGTTAAGCGTGTGCCGACAGTATATAAAAGATGTGCATCAGGCGGAAGATGTCATGATAACCGCATTTATGAAAGTGTTTTCCAATCTGAAAAATTTCGAGCATAAAGGCAGTTTCGAAGGATGGATCCGAAGAATAATGGTTAATGAAAGTATTTCGTTTCTAAGAGTTCAGAAACAGGTGAAATTTACCGAAGACGAAAATTTCTTTGAAGAACGGTTTAATAATATTGAAAGTCAGTTTTCTGTGGAAGACATTCAGTTTTTAATTGACAATCTTCCGGATGGCTATCGAATGGTGTTTAACCTGTATGCGATTGAAGGATACAAACATCAGGAAATTGCCGAAATGCTGAATATTAGTGAGGGAACGTCCAAATCGCAGTTGTCGCACGCCCGAAAAATGCTCCAAAATCAAGTGAATAAACTTAAAAATTATCAAAATGGAACCGAATAAAATGGAAGAGGAGTTCAGAAAAAAGCTGAATGAAAGAGAGATTCAGCCTTCTGAAGCGGCATGGGACCGATTGGATGCGATGCTTTCGGTAGCCGAAAATAAAAAGCCCAAACGCAACAACACGTTTCTTTTTATTGCAGCAGGTTTGGCGTTGTTTTTCGCAGCGGGTTTGTTTTTGTTTCAACAGGAAAAAACAAATCCGGAAATCCGATTGACGAATCCAACGGTTGTGACTTCAGATGAAAAAGCACCTGTTTTGGAAAAAACGGAAGTAGTTCAGCAAGGAATCGGTGCAACAGATCAGAAGATTTCGGAAGGAAAATCAAATCAGGCGATTGCTGAAAATCAGTTCGTTTCGGTAATGAAGAAAAAAGTGAAATCGAATGCAGAAACAACAACGGATTTTCAACACCAAACAATAAAAGAACAAATCGCCGAAGTTATCCCGAAACAGGAACCGGAAATGCAAAAAAGCACTGTGGATACAGAAAAGTTATTGGCCATTACCGATGCACCGAAAGAAAAACAGAAAGTAAAAGTCAGCGCCAATTCGTTACTATCTTCTGTGGAAGGGGAGTTGAATCAGGAATTCAGAGAAACCACTTTGCAACGACTCAACAGAAATTTTAAAACAGTGAAAACCGCTGTAGCCAATAGAAATTACGAGTAGAAAACAATCAAAAATCGAACAGTTAAATTTTAAATTATGCAGAAAATCATTTTTTATGTAGTGGTATCGTTATGCTTTTTCGTAAGCAAAATCACTGCGCAGGAAACCTTTGAAGAGCGTGCGAAAATAATCGCTCAAAACATTGAATCCATTACCAAGGAGGAAAAACAAGCCTTGAAAGATCAGGTCGACGATATCAACAAACAGCTGGAAATGGGTCGACTAACTCAGGAACAGGCCGATAAGATGAAAATTGAAATTGCCACGGTTGGCAGGCCAAAAAAATTGAAGACCGCGTGGCAATGGAGCAGGAAAAATTAAACGCATTGGTGCAGGAAAAAGTGGAAGGAAAAATCAGCGACACTACCAAAATCAGAAAAAAACGCCGATTCGGGATAACGGTTTCCGGAGGTGAATTGAATGAAGAAGGAAAAGAGAAAAGAACCACCAGTCAGTTTGTTATCGCAGGAGGATTTAATAATTTGGTTACCAACGGAGCTGTAGCGAATTCTGATTTTGGATACTTACGCTCGGTATTTTACGAGTGGGGTTTTACCAAAAGAACCCGTTTGGCCAAAGAAAGTAATTTGTTGCATTTCAAATACGGTTTGTCTTTTATGTACAATATCGTGGCGCCAACCGATAATCGCTATTTTGTGGATAACGGAAAAGAAACAGTTTTGGAAACTTTTCCAATCGATTTAAGAAAAAAAGATACATACTTTAAAAACGTTTATATTGCAATTCCGTTGCACTTGGAATTTGATTTTTCCAAAAAATCGATAAAAGAAGGGAAGAAATTCTATAAATCCCACGATGGTTTCCGATTCGGATTGGGAGGTTTCGCAGGATACAACATCAACTCCAAACAATTCCTTTCGTATGAAGTAGATGGTTACCGAATTAAGGAAAAACAAAAAGGAAATTGGAATGTGAACGATTGGAATTACGGTTTAAGTTCATACTTTGGTTGGGGAGAAACCAGCTTGTATGTGAAATACGATTTGAGTCCGTTATTCAAGGACAATCCGGTGAAACAAAACAATGTTTCTTTGGGAGTTCGCTTCGATTTGAATTAATTTGTTTTAGTTTACATACTTTTGCAACCCTTTCAGAGTTTCAACTTTGAAAGGGTTGATTATTTGCAAAACTTTGTAACTTTGGACTTTTCCGAATTATAACCAATTCCAATACATTGATTTCACAAAACACCATAGAAACCGTATTTGAAACCGCCCGTGTTGAGGAGGTTATCGGCGATTTTGTGCAATTGAAACGCGCCGGAAGCAATCTTAAAGGATTGAGTCCGTTCTCGAATGAAAAGTCACCTTCGTTTATGGTGTCGCCCGTGAAACAGATCTGGAAGGATTTCAGTTCCGGAAAAGGAGGGAATGCGGTAACTTTCCTGATGGAGCACGAGCATTTTTCGTATCCGGAGGCCATTCGGTATTTGGCTAAAAAATACAATATCGAAATCGAAGAAACTGAACAAACCGATGATGATAAAGCCGAAGCCAATGAAAAGGAGAGTATGTATCTGGTTTCGGAATTCGCCCAAAAGTATTTTCACAATGTTTTAATGCACACCGATGAAGGGAAGGCAATTGGCTATTCTTATTTCAAGGAACGCGGATTTACCAAAGACACGATTGAAAAATTCGGATTGGGATATTCACCTGAAACCTGGGATGCTTTCACCATGGAGGCCTTGGGAAAAGGCTATAAGTTGGAGTATCTGGATAAAACCGGATTGACGATTGTTAAAGACGATAAAAAATTCGACCGTTTCAAAGGCCGTGTGATGTTTCCGATACAAAGTATGTCGGGACGCGTTCTTGGTTTTGGTGGCCGAATCTTGTCTAACGATAAAAAAGCAGCAAAATATCTGAATTCGCCGGAAAGTGAAATCTATCATAAAAGTAAAGTCCTTTACGGAATCTTCCATGCGAAACAGGCGATTGCCAAACAAGACAACTGTTTTTTAGTGGAAGGTTATACCGATGTAATTCAGATGTATCAGGCCGGAATTGAAAACGTAGTGGCGTCTTCCGGAACGGCATTAACGCCGGATCAAATCCGACTGGTAAACCGTCTGACTAAAAATATTACGGTATTGTTCGATGGCGATGCGGCCGGATTGCGTGCTTCAGTGCGCGGAATCGACCTGATTCTGGAAGAAGGCATGAATGTGAAAGTATGCACGTTTCCCGAAGGCGATGACCCGGACAGTTTTGCCAAGAAAACGCCTTATGATGATTTGGTCAGCTATCTCAGTGAAAACGCGATGGACTTTATTCAGTTCAAAGCGTCCTTACTAATGAAGGAAGCCAAAAACGATCCCATCAAAAAAGCGGAACTGATTCGCGATATGGTGACGAGCATTTCCAAAATTCCTGATAAAATCAAACGGGAAATCTACGTTCAGGAATGTTCGCGAATTATGGATATTTCTGAGGAAGTGCTTTTCAATACGTTGGCGCAACTTGTTCAGAAAGACATTCACGAGGCCGGTAAAAAGCAAAAAACCGATCAGAAAGCATTTGAAGTGGTTAAGAATGTTCCGGAAGCGGTAACGTCTTCCGTAGATGTGCAAAACGAATTGGAACGAAAAATCATTGAAATTTTACTGTTGTACGGTATAGCAGAAGAGGAATTCGAAGATGTTTTACTGAAGGCTAATGAAGACGGTGAGCCTATAGAGGTAAAGGAAATGAATACCTATAAAGTATACCAACGCATTTACCTGAGTTTGCAGGAAGATGAGGTGGAGTTGGCAAATCCGTTATTCAGGGCTATATATAATGACTTGGTGAACTATTTTCACCAACACGAAACCTTTGAACTGGAACAGTATTTAATGCGTCTGGATCCTGAATTGGCGCGCGAAGTCACACATATTCTGATGGAAGAGGAACGCGAAGTGCTTCATAATTGGGAATCGAAACAAATTGTGGTAAAACAAAAAAACCAGACGATAAGTCAATATGTTTCAGAAACGATACTGACTTTACGCTGGTTTTTAGTGGATAAAATTATCAGTGATTTAAAAAACAGTATTTCAAACGAACCGGAAGCCGATAACTCTGAAATTCTTTCCACCGCGATGGATTATTACACACTGATTAATTCTTTTTCTTCTAAATTGGGTAGGGTTTTGTCCCGGTACAGCTAGACGATTTCTAACGTTTTAGCTTTGTTTACCAAGTCTACCAAATTGGTTACGTGTAATTTTGTTAACAAACGCAATTTGTACGTGCTGATTGTTTTTTCGTTTAACGTAAGCAATTTTGCAATTTCCTTGTTTTTCTTTCCGTCGCTTAAATAACGTAAAACTTCAATTTCACGCGAAGATAGTTTTCGGTACAAACGGTCCGACTTTTTACCTTTATTAAGTAATGCTAAGTTTTTCTTCACTGCATCACTGAAAATTACGGCGCCGTCGTTTACTTTTTTAATCGCACTCTCTAAATCTTCAAGTTTTGAATTTTTATGGATATAAGCAGAAACACCGGCTTTTAAAGCATTTGGTGCATAAATTTGTTCTCCTAAATTAGTGAAAACTACAATTTTTGTATCGGAGTAATCTCTAATTAATGATTTTACAACGTTGATGCTTGATAGTCCTTCTAATTCCAAGTCCAGAACTATAACATCCATAGATTTTTTCTTTAGTATTTCGTCCAAATCGTCCAAATTACTAACGACACCTACTAGACTAATATCCGCATTGTCTTTAAAGTAGGACTTCACCCCAAATTGTACGACAGGGTGATTGTCGGCTAAACACACTTTTATCATTTTATCAATTTTTAATAGTAATTATCCTGTAAAGGTACTAAAAAAAAATATAAAGTATTGATAATCAATGAAAGAAATTTATTTCAATTCATTTGGGATTTTACAAACCGGAATTGGGTTCATTTTATGTTGATTTACAGTGTTTAATCGTAAGAAAATTTCGAAGACTTCCTTCTCGCGTCCTTCGAAGTCATTTTTGGTTTTACCTCCCGCCAATGCTGCCATTGCGACTTCTAATTCGTCATAAGTGGCGCCTAATTGGTCTTCATCACTGCGTTCGTCTTCAAAAGAAGCGTCGGTAAACAATCCGTCGGTTGGTTTTGCTTTTAAGATGCTTTCAGGAACTTGTAAATAGGCGGATAATTTTCGTACTTCACTCTTTAATAGGTCGGCAATCGGACTCACATCCACTCCGCCATCACCATATTTGGTAAAAAAACCTACGCCAAAATCTTCCACTTTATTTCCGGTACCGGCCACTAAGGCACTGTGCAATCCGGCAAAATAATAAAGAGTAGTCATACGAAGTCGTGCTCTGGTGTTGGCAAGGGTTAAGGTTAAGGCAGCTTCGTTTTCGGAAGTCGGTACTTCAGTTTTAAATTCTTCAAAAACAGGGGTCAGATCAGCAAGGGCACTGCTAACATTCGGAAAACGGTTTTTTAATTGTGCAATATGTTCTTTGCCTCTTGAAACCTGTCCCGGTGCCTGATGAATCGGCATTTCTACGCACAAGGTGGGTAGCCCGGTTTGCGCGCACAAGGTTGAGGTAAGTGCCGAATCGATTCCGCCGGAAATGCCCACAACAAAACCTTTTACTTTTGCGTTTGCTGCATACTCGCGCAACCAGTTTACAATATGAGTGTTGATTTTATCTGCCTGAAAGGTGTTTGATGTTGACATAATATTTATGAGAATTTTATAAAACTGTGACGTATATTTGCGCCGAATTTATTTGCTATAAAAGTATAAATTTTTGACAAAAGAACTATGAAGAAGTATTTGTTACTTGCAGTTTTTGCTCTTGGGATTACTTCCTGTAAAAAAGAGGATAAGGTTACCGAAGCGGCCGAAGCCATTCCTGTGAAAGTGAACATCGAGCGTTTTGATAAACGTTTCTATGAATCAAAGCCGGAAGAACTTTCCCAATTAAAAAATGAATTTCCTTTTTTCTTCCCGGCCGGAAACCCGGATACGGTTTGGACCAACAAAATGAAAAACCCATTATTGCGCGAATTGTACGGTGAAGTGAAAAAGAAATATCCGAATAATGCTGCCTTTGAAGACAATTTGGAACAACTCTTCAAACGCATCAAATTCTATTATCCGGAATTAAAAACGCCTAAAGTTATTGCGCTTATTTCTGAAGTCGATAAAGATGCTAAGGCAATTTACACGGATAGTTTGGTATTGCTTTCCTTGGATACTTATTTAGGTAAAGACCATCGTTTTTACGAAGGTTTCCCGAAATACATGCGTCAGGGATTTGAACCTTCACAAATGATGCCGGATTTGGTAAGCAGCTTTTCACAAGGAAAAATCGCACAGCCTACCGACAGAACTTTGTTGGCACAAATGATCTATTTCGGAAAAGAGCTGTACATGAAAGATATGCTGTTGCCGGATGTTTCCGATGCGGCCAAAATTGAATATACAGACGAGCAGATTCAATGGTGTAAGGAAAACGAAAGCGAAATGTGGAAGTATTTCATCAATAATAAATTGTTGTATGATACCGACGTAAAATTAATGCAACGCTTTGTGGCTATCGGGCCGTATTCAAAATTTTATCTGGAAATTGATAACGAATCGCCAGGAAGAGTAGGGCAATGGTTGGGCTGGCAAATCGTTCGTTCCTATATGGAAAATAATGATGTAACTATGCAGAAAATGTTGGCGATGGATGCCAAAGAAATCTTTGATAACTCAAAATACAAACCTAAAAAATAATGTCAAAAACAATCACCTCCGAAATAAAACTGACTGTTGAATTAGATGAAAACAGGGTTCCGGAAAAAATAATGTGGACCGCACAAGACGGCGGAGTCAATGCTGAAGAAGCCAAAGCAATGTTGCTTTCCATTTGGGATAGTAAGGTTCAGGAAACTTTACGTATCGATTTATGGACGAAAGACATGCCGGTAGATGAAATGAAGGTGTTTTTTCATCAAACGTTAGTGGCGATGGCGGATACGTTTCATCGTGCGACCGAAGACGAAAAAATGACGGCTACCATGAGGGATTTCTGTGATTATTTTGCGGAAAAACTCGAATTAAACAAATAAAAAAAGCGTTCGCCTAGCGAACGCTTTTTTTATTAAAACTCGTTACTGTTAAATACTTCATTGTTCACGCCGTCTATAAATTCCAAAAGTTGTTCCCTTCCGGTTTCTTCTGTGGAAGAAGTTACGAAATATTGCGGCATTTCTTCCCAGTTGTTGGCTAAAAGCGCTTTGCGGTACGCTGCTACATGTTGGTCGACTTTGCCTTTACTAATTTTGTCGGCTTTGGTGAAAACTATGCAAAACGGCACTTCAGTCTCTCCTAAATAAGTTATGAATTCCAGGTCAATTTTTTGTGCCTCGTGACGAATGTCAATCAAAACAAAAGCGCAGACCAATTGCTCTCTGGTTTCGAAATAATCGGTAATGAATTTCTGGAAAACTTCTTTGGTTTTCTTGGAAACACGGGCATAACCATAACCAGGTAAATCGACCAAAAACCAATTGTTATTAATTTTAAAATGATTAATCAATTGTGTTTTTCCAGGTCTTCCTGAAGTTTTTGCCAGATTTTTATGGTTCGTCAGCATGTTAATCAAAGACGATTTTCCAACATTGGAACGACCAATAAAAGCATATTCCGGCAAAGGTTCTTTCGGACATTTGCTGACTTCGGAATTACTTATTATAAATTCGGCAGTATTGATTTTCATTTGTATTCTAGTTGAAAAAAGTTACAGTTGCCTGTAACTTTCGTATTATAAATTTGTTTTTTTAAGCCATTCCAACAAATAAGCGTTAAACTCATCCGGACATTCCATCATGGCGGCGTGCCCGCATTTGTCAATCCAGTACAAATCCGAATTTGGTAATAATCGGTCAAATTCTTCGGCTACGTCCGGCGGCGTCACTTTGTCGTTTTTTCCCCAAATGATACAGGTTGGCGTAGTCATCTTCGGTAAGTCTTTCGCCATGTTATGACGAATCGCGCTTTTGGCAATGGTAAGCGTTTTAATCAGTTTGATTCGGTCGTTTACCGTTGCATAGACATCGTCTACAATTTCTTTGGTAGCTACTTTCGGATCGTAAAAAACGTCTTCGGCTTTCTTTTTAATGTATTCATAATCACCACGTTTCGGGTAACTTTCCCCCATAGCGCTTTCATACAAACCGGAACTTCCTGTAATGACCAATCCGGCCATTTTTTCAGGATACATTTTAGTATGGTACAGCGCGATATGTCCGCCAAGAGAATTTCCCAATAAAATTACTTTATCAAAACCTTTATAGGTAATAAAGTCTTTTACAAATTTGGAAAATGCTTTCACATTTGTTTTTAAAATGTTGTTGGTGTATAAAGGCAATTCGGGAATTACTACTTTATATCCGTGTTTCGGAAAGAAATCGGCAACTGCTTCAAAGTTGCTCAAACCTCCCATAAGACCGTGTAAAATAATGATAGGCGTGCCTTCTCCAGCTTCAAAATATTGGTATTTGCCTTCTTTTTTTAACATGTGTTTTTGGTGTATAATTATCCAATATCAAAATCAGACAAATATATGATTTTCTCCAGAAATAGGAAGCTTTCCAGATGAAAATCGAAAATACTTTCTTATTAAAACCTGATTTGTCGCGGGTTTTGAGGTAATTGGTTAATTATCAACAAATTTCATTTTGTGGGGATTGAAATTTGTGTTTCTTTTTATTTTTTCAAATCCATAAGAATTCTTGTGAAATACTGCTGTTTTTTGAATTTTTTTTGATGATTCTTTTAAAACCTTAAACTATCGCTAAATATTAAGAATGAGTGATTTAACAGATTTTCTTACGAATAGGTGCTGAAGTGGAAAAACTTATCAACAAAGTGGTAATTTGTGGTAAAATGTGGTAAAAAAATCTGTACTTTTGCTATAAATCATTTCAAAAAAGGATTCAATTGTCGAACATAATCGGAACATACGAGTGTAAAATCGATGCAAAAGGAAGGCTAATGGTGCCTGCGCCGCTGAAGAAGCAATTGCCTTCTTTGGAGGATGGTTTTGTGTTGAAACGCTCTGTTTTTGATAAATGTGTGGAGCTTTGGCCGAAATCGGAATGGGATGTGATGATGTTGAAAATCAACGGATTGAATCGTTTTGTGAAAAAGAACAACGATTTTATCCGAAAGTTTATGGCTGGAGTGAAGATGGTGGAGATTGATGATGCGGGCCGACTTTTAATCACAAAAGATTTGATTGATTTTGCCGGAATTTCAAAAGATTTGGTGTTGACTTCCAAAGTGAACATCATTGAAATCTGGGATAAAGATTTGTATGAGCAATCCATTTCGGGTGATGATATGGATTTTGCGGATTTGGCGGAAGAAGTAATGGGTAATTTAAATGGCGATGGAAATGGAGTATCATAATCCGGTTTTGCTGAAAGAAACGGTGGATGGTTTGGATATCAAACCGGACGGAATTTATGTGGATGTAACTTTTGGCGGTGGTGGGCATTCCAGGGAAATCATGCGTCGTTTGGGACCGAACGGAAGGTTGTTTGCGTTCGATCAGGACACAGATGCTTTGGCAAACGCCATCGATGACGAACGTTTTACACTAATCAATGAAAATTTCAGATACATCAAGCGCTTTTTACGTTTCTACGGCGTGAAAGAAGTCGATGGAATTTTGGGTGATTTAGGGGTTTCTTCGCATCAGTTTGATGTGGCCGAACGCGGTTTTTCCACCCGTTTTGATGCTGAATTGGACATGCGAATGAATCAAAATGACGCCATTAGTGCTTACAATGTAGTGAATGAATATGAGGAGGCAGATTTGCGTAGGATTTTTGCCGATTACGGTGAATTGACTACGGCGAAAGGTTTAGCGCATGCCATTGTTCAGGCAAGAGCAGAACATCCGATTAAAAATACCGAGCAATTAAAACAGGTGTTGAGTCGGTTTTTACCAGCACACAAAAGCAATAAAATATTAGCACAAATCTATCAGGCCATCCGAATTGAAGTGAATCAGGAAATGGAAGTGCTGAAAGAGTTTTTAGAACAATCGCTTGAAGTTTTGAAACCGGGCGGTCGTTTGAGTGTGATTTCTTATCATTCTTTGGAAGACCGATTGGTAAAACGTTTCATGAAAAACGGTCTGTTTGAGGGAGAACCGGAACGCGATTTCTTCGGAAGATTTGAAGTGCCGTTCAAGTTAATCGGTAAAATGATTGTGCCAACGGATGCGGAAATTAAAATAAACAGTCGTGCGAGAAGTGCCAAATTGCGAATCGCAGAAAAGAAATAAACGATGAAGGGCGGAGTATACAGCTTGCTGAAAGCAAAATTTCTAATCGATGACGATGCGCTAAAAAACTGGAAATTCATCGTTTTTCTGATTGTTTTAGCCATGATAATGATTGGGAATTCACATCGGTACGAACAGAAAAATTACAGGATTACGGAGTTAACCAATGAAGTGAAAGAATTGCGTTCGGAATTTGTAGACCGCCGTTCGGAACTTATGGAGCTCAAAATGGAATCGACCATTTCAAGACAAATGGAACCTTACGGAATAGTTCCATCGTCGGTTCCGCCACAAAAAATAAAAGTTAAAGAAGAGGAAAGCAGTATTCTGAAAAAGATATGGCAGTAGAAAATAAAAATATTTCATACAGAATTTATTTGGTAGCCTTCGCGATTTTCGTGATGGCTATTTTCGTTGCTGTAAAACTAACCAATATTCAGTGGGTGGAGGGCGAATATTACCGAAAATTGGCTAAGGAACGAACCGTGAAAAATTTCGTAATTCCCGCCAATAAAGGGAATGTGTATTCTGCTGACGGCAGTTTGCTGGCCACTTCGATTCCAAATTACACCATTCGTTTTGATGCTGTCGCGCCCAAAGCGGAAAATTTTGATAAAAACATAAAAGGATTAGCGGATTCTCTTTCGGTGATGCTGGGAAAACCTTCCGGTTACTATCAGCGTGAATTGAAAACGGCGCGAAATCACAAAAACCGTTACTATTTAATTGCCCGAAAACTGAGCTATACGCAATACATGCGCATGAAAACGTTCCCGCTTTTCAATTTAGGGGCCAATAAAGGCGGAATGATTACCGAACAAAAAACGGTTCGCGAACATCCGATTGGAAAAATTGCCGAAAGGACTATCGGTTACGAGCGTTTCGATGAAAACGGAAAAGGAACCCGCGTTGGAATTGAAGGTGCTTTCGGGGAATATATTAATGGGAAAGACGGAAAACGTCTGATGCAGAAAATAGCCAAAAACCAATGGAAGCCCATTAGTGATAACAACGAAATCGAGCCTCGTGACGGCTATGATATCATTTCGACAATCGATGTTTACATTCAGGATATCGCACATCACGCTTTATTGAAACAATTGGAATATTATCAGGCAGATCACGGTTGTGTAGTGGTAATGGAAACCAAAACCGGCGAAGTAAAAGCGATTTCCAATTTAGGACGTGCCGAAAGCGGAAGTTATTATGAAACCATCAATTATGCTGTGGCCGAATCCCATGAACCGGGCTCAACCTTTAAATTGGTCGATCTGATTGCGCTTTTGGATGATGAAAAAGTTGATACCAGTAAAGTATACGATTCTAAAGGTGGCGATATTACCTATAGAAACAGACACGTTCGCGATTCGCATAAAGGAGGTTACGGGAAAATTTCGTTGGCACGTGGTTTTGAAGTTTCATCCAACACAATTTTGGTTCAGGCGGTATACGAAAATTACAAAGACAATCCGGAACAATTTGTAAACCGATTGAATACTATGGGTTTAAACAAGCCTTTAGGTTTGCCGTTTAAAGGAGAAGGGATTCCGAGAATTCCGCAGCCAAGTGAAAAATCGTGGTCGGCGATTTCCTTGCCGTGGATGGCTTTCGGATATGGAGTTTCCATGACGCCTTTACAAACGCTAACGTTGTATAATGCCGTTGCTAATAACGGAGAAATGGTAAAACCAAAATTTGTTCGTGAAATCAAAGAGTGGAACAAAACCATTAAAAAATTCGATAAGGAAGTTATTAATCCGAAAATCTGTTCCGATGAAGCTTTGGCTAAAATTAAAGCGATTTTAGGAAATGTTGTGAAAAAAGGAACCGGTTCGAAATTGTATTCGAAAGATTTTTCCATGGCGGGTAAAACAGGAACGGCTCAGGTAGATTATCATAAGGGCGATGGTAAAATGTATTACGCATCCTCATTTGTGGGATTCTTTCCGGCCGATGAACCAAAGTATTCCTGCGTAGTGGTGGTTCATAAACCCAATGTAGCCGCTGGATATTACGGAGCAGATGTAGCAGGTCCGGTTTTCAAAAGAATTGCACAGAAAATTTTCACCGATGTGCCTTCCACCAATGAAATCAAAACCTTAAACGTAAAAATTAAGCATCAGGAAAAAAACTATGCGGATTATTACGATAAAGTACAAAAGAAAGAAAGTATTGTTCCCAATGTAAAAGGAATGTCCGGCATGGATGCCGTTGCCTTATTGGAAAATTTCGGAATGAAAGTGAAAGTTGTAGGCGTTGGAAAGGTAAAACAACAATCGATTCAGCCGGGACAACGATTTAACAGAAATCAAATCATAACCATCGAATTATCGTGATGATTTTAAAAGACATATTATATAAAGTAGCGATTGAAGCGGTAAAAGGTTCAACGGATATCGAAGTGAATAAAATCGAATTCGATTCGAGAAAAATCGTTTCGGATGACGTTTTCGTGGCCATAAAAGGAACGGTTTCCGATGGGCATGATTTCATCGAAAAAGCCATCAATCTTGGGGCGACCGTAATCATCTGTGAAACATTGCCAAACCTTATCGTGGAAGGAATTACCTATGTTCAGGTAAAAGACACCAGTGCGGCAATGGCATTTATGGCGGCTAATTTCTACGGAAATCCATCGGCGAATTTAAAATTGGTGGGCGTAACCGGGACCAATGGTAAAACCACGATCGCATCGCTTTTATATCAATTGTTTAAAAATGCAGGTTTCAAAGTAGGCTTGCTTTCTACTGTTAAAATTCTGGTAGACGATAAAGAATACAAAGCAACGCATACGACTCCGGATTCATTAACGATAAACCATTATCTGAATGAAATGACGGAGGAAGGTTGCGAATATTGTTTCATGGAAGTGAGTTCGCACGGAATCCATCAGAAAAGAACCGAAGGTTTGCATTTCGTAGGCGGTATTTTTACCAATCTGTCGCACGACCATTTGGATTATCATGAAACGTTTGCCGAATACCGTGATGTCAAAAAATCATTCTTCGATAATTTACCGAAAACAGCTTTTGCGCTTTCGAATATCGATGATAAAAACGGAGCGGTAATGCTTCAGAATACAAAAGCCAAAAAACTGACGTATGCTTTAAAATCCTATGCCGATTACCGCGCACAGATTTTAGAAAACCAATTGTCAGGTTTGTTGTTGAAAATTAACGATCAGGAAGTTTGGGTACGCTTAATCGGTTCGTTCAATGCTTATAATTTATTGGCAATTTACGGAACGGCGATTCAGTTAGGATTGGAAAATATCGAAGTACTGCGTTTGCTTAGCGAATTGCAAAGTGTTTCGGGACGTTTTCAGTTTATCGTTTCCGAGTCAAATATTACAGCCATTGTGGATTATGCACACACACCGGATGCTCTAGAAAACGTATTGAAAACCATAGAAGACATCCGTACCAAAAACGAACAGTTGATTACCGTTGTAGGATGTGGCGGAGACCGAGATACAACAAAAAGGCCTATCATGGCAAATATCGCTTCGGAACTGAGTGATAAAGCTATTTTTACTTCTGATAATCCAAGAAGTGAGGATCCAGAGACGATTATTTCCGAAATGGAAAAAGGCGTGGAACCTCAGAATTATAAAAAAACAATTTCGATTGTCGATCGAAAACAGGCCATTAAAACGGCTTGTCAGTTGGCACAAAGCGGAGATATCATCCTGATTGCAGGAAAAGGACACGAAACGTATCAGGAAATTCAAGGTATTCGCCACGATTTCGACGATATGAAAATTGTAAAAGAACTATTAGACCAATTAAACAAATAAGATATGCTGTATTATTTCTTTCAATATTTAGACAAAGCTTTGGATGTTCCGGGAACGGGGGTGTTTCAGTATATCACTTTTCGCTCCGGATTGGCTATTATTTTGTCGCTGATGATTTCCACTATTTTCGGGAAACGAATCATCAATTATTTAAGAAGACAGCAAATCGGTGAAACGGTTCGCGAATTGGGTCTGGAAGGACAAACCCAAAAAGCGGGAACGCCAACAATGGGGGGGCTGATTATTATTTTTTCGACTTTGATTCCGGTATTGTTATTGGCCAAGTTGGATAATATTTATGTCATTTTGCTGATTGTAACCACACTTTGGATGGGAACCATTGGGTTTATCGACGATTATATCAAGATTTTCAAAAAAGACAAAGAAGGTTTAAAAGGAAAATTCAAAGTAATTGGTCAGGTTGGATTGGGAATTATTGTAGGTTCAGTTTTGTACTTCCACCCGGGCGTGACAGTACGTACCGATACTTCCACTTCTGATATTTTTAAACCGGCAACGACTATTTCGGCAGTAGCAAAAGAAGAGAAATCGACTGCAACGACTATTCCGTTCTTTAAGAATAACGAGTTTGATTATGCTGAAATTTTAGCATGGACTGGCGATAACTACAAAGATTATGCTTGGTTGATTTTCATACCGATGGTGATTTTTATCATCACGGCCGTTTCTAACGGCGCCAATTTAACGGATGGTATTGATGGTCTGGCAGCAGGAACATCGGCAATATCGGTGCTTACGCTCGGTATTTTTGCCTTCGTTTCGGGGAATATCATTTTTTCGAATTACCTGAACATCATGTACATTCCCAATTCGGGTGAAATGACGGTCTATATCGCTGCTTTTGTTGGATCGCTCATTGGTTTCCTTTGGTACAATACATATCCGGCAACCGTTTTTATGGGTGATACCGGAAGTTTAACCATTGGCGGAATTATCGCGGTTTTAGCAATTGCGGTTCGAAAAGAATTATTGATTCCGGTACTTTGCGGGATTTTCTTAGCCGAAAATTTATCCGTAGTGCTTCAGGTTTCGTATTTCAAATACACCAAAAAGAAGTTTGGCGAAGGCCGACGAATTTTCCTGATGTCGCCATTGCATCATCACTATCAGAAAAAAGGCTATCACGAGAGTAAAATCGTAACCCGATTCTGGATTGTGGCTATTTTATTAGCAATATTTTCATTAGTATCCTTAAAACTGAGATAATATGAGATTAGTGGTTTTAGGCGGAGGAGAAAGCGGAGTAGGTACCGCCATCCTCGGGAAGAAAAAAGGATATGAGGTTTTTGTCTCGGATTACGGAGAAATCAAAAACAATTATAAGGAAGTGCTGATTCTAAATCAGATTCCTTGGGAAGAAAAGCAACACACGGAAAAGCTGATTTTAAATGCCGATGTGGTCATGAAAAGCCCCGGAATTCCCGACAAGTCCAACATCGTAAAGCAGCTTAAGAAAAACAACGTTCCTATTATTTCTGAAATCGAATTTGCAAGTCAGTTCAACGATTTTGTAACCATAGGAATTACCGGAAGTAATGGTAAAACCACTACCACGATGTTAACACATCATTTGCTTAAACAAGGTGGGATGAACGTGGGCATTGCCGGAAACATTGGTAAAAGTTACGCCTGGCAGATTGCTGAAAACAAGTTCGAAGCCTATGTGTTGGAATTGAGCAGTTTTCAGTTAGACGGAATTGAAAGTTTCCGCCCGCATATTGCAGTGATGACCAACATCAGTCCGGATCATTTGGACCGTTACAATTACGATTACGATTTGTACATCGCAGCCAAATTCCGAATTACAAAAAATCAAACGGAAGACGATTATTTTATTTACGATGATGATGATGAGGCGATAGTAAAATGGTTGTCCGAAAATGAAATAAAAGCCAAAAAAATTCCTTTTTCATTGGTTAAAAAACTAGAAGAAGGTGCTTACGCAGACGAAGAAAATATAACAACACACATTAATAACGACGAATTTATCATGCCAATCAACGAACTAGCTTTAGAAGGAAAACACAATGTAAAAAACGCAATGGCGGCTACTACGGTGGCGCAATTGATGCGTATCCGTAAAGAAACCATCCGAGAAAGTTTGTCGAATTTTCAAGGGGTGGAGCATCGTTTGGAAAAAGTGTTGAAAATTCAGAATGTACAGTACATCAACGATTCAAAAGCAACCAATGTTAATGCAACGTTTTTCGCTTTGGACAGCATGAACACGCCAACAATCTGGATTGTGGGTGGTGTTGATAAAGGAAATGATTACAGTGAATTAATGCCTTTGGTACGTGAAAAAGTAAAAGGAATCATTTGTTTGGGGGTTGACAACTCCAAAATCATGAAAGCTTTTGAAGATGTGGTGGATGTGATGATTGAAACCACAAGCATGACTGATGCCGTGAAAATCGCGCAACGTATGGCCGAAAAAGGCGATACAGTTTTGTTATCACCGGCTTGCGCGAGTTTCGATTTGTTCGAAAATTACGAAGACCGTGGAAAACAGTTTAAAAACGCGGTGCAGAATTTATAATTTAAAACTAAAAAAAACTCAGCGCCTTAGTGCCTAAGTAACTTAGCAACTCAAAAAGAATGAAAGAACTAATTGGTAAACTTAAAGGAGACAGAGGAATATGGGCATTTGTAGCCCTGTTGTCGCTATTTTCCTTTATGCCGGTTTTCAGCGCCAGTACCAATTTGGTGTATGTGGTAGGGAAAGGTTCTACAATTGGTTATTTGTTCAAACACTTGGTTCACGTGTTTATCGGGTTCTGTCTGATTTATTTTGTGCACCGAACACCGTATCATTATTTTAAAGCCTTCTCTTGGTGGTTGATGCCGGTCGCGTTTGTGTTGTTGAGTTTTACCATGCTGCAAGGGACTACTATCGGTGGGGCAAATGCGAGTCGGTGGATTCAGATTCCTTTTATCGGAGTATCGTTTCAGCCTTCCGCTTTTGCGTTCATTATCATGATGGTATATGTCGCGCGCTACCTTTCAAAAATCGAAGAAAAAGAATATACATTTAAATCGTCATTAATTGAGCTTTGGGCACCGGTTTTCGGAATAATTGGCTTAATTTTGCCGGCCAATTTTTCCACGGCAGCCCTAATGTTTTCAATGGTTTGCATGTTGGTTTTTGTAGGGAAATACCGTTTGCAATATCTTTTTACGATTATTGGAATGGGAATAGCGGCTTTATTGTTGTTCGTTTTAATAGCGAAGGCCTTTCCGGACAACAAGTTAACCAGTCGTGTGAATACTTGGATGAGTCGTATCGAGCGTTTTAGTTCGGACGAAGAGAATGAAGACGATTATCAGATTGAAAAAGCGAAAATTGCAATTGCATCCGGAAAAATATACGGATTAGGTCCCGGTAAAAGTGTTCAGAAGAACTTTTTGCCGCAGTCGTCTTCCGATTTTATTTACGCGATTATCGTAGAAGAATACGGTTTGTTGGGCGGATTTGCGATTATGGGATTGTACCTGTTGTTGTTCTTCCGATTTCTGATAACCTCACATAAGGCGCCAACGTTGTTTGGAAAATTGTTGATAGTCGGACTCGGTTTTCCAATCATTTTTCAGGCGTTTACCAATATGGGTGTGGCGGTGGAGTTGCTTCCGACAACGGGACAAACCTTGCCGTTAATCAGTAGTGGAGGAACATCGATTTGGATGACTTGTATTGCGGTCGGAATCATATTGAGCGTGACGAAGAAAGAAGAAGAAATTGCACAGATTGAAGCCGAAGCCAAATTGAGAGATGAAGCTTTGCAACGTATCATTGACCGTGAAGTGTCATTGGAAATGGAGAAAGGGAATAATGATATCGAAGAAATTATAGAAAAGGTTCAAAGAGAGGAGAAGGAAGAAAATTATTCGATAGAGGACCAAACGGATAATCCGATGAATGCGGTTTTGAATAAGAAGTAAGAGAAAAGAGAAAAGAGAAAAGAAACAAAAGGTAAGATATTGAGAAAAATACTTAGAGACTTTGAGTCTTAGTAGTAAAAAAAACTAAGCTACTCAGAAACTAAGTAACTCAGCAACTCAAAAGAAATGAAAAAGAATCCAAAATTCATAATCAGCGGAGGAGGAACCGGAGGGCATATTTACCCAGCGGTGGCGATTGCGAACGAGTTGAAAAACCGTTTCCCGAATGCCGATATTCTTTTTGTGGGCGCCAAAGATAAAATGGAGATGCAGAAAGTGCCTCAGGCCGGTTACCTGATTAAAGGATTGTGGATTGCAGGAATTCAGCGAAAACTGACGTTGCAAAATGCGATGTTTCCGTTGAAACTGATTTCAAGTTTAACCAAATCATTCGGAATCCTGAGAGGTTTCAAACCGGATGTGGTGGTGGGAACCGGAGGTTTTGCCAGTGGAGCCGTTTTAAAAGTGGCTTCCATGATGGGGATTCCAACGGTCATTCAGGAACAAAATTCCTATCCCGGCATTACCAATAAATTATTAAGCAAAAAAGCCAACAAAATTTGTGTGGCCTACGAAAATTTAGAACGCTTCTTTCCGAAAGAAAACATGATTTTAACTGGTAATCCGGTGCGTCAGGATCTGATTTCGGTTGGTGAAAAAAGAAGTGAAGCTATAGCACATTTCAATTTGGATGCCTCTAAAAAAACCTTACTGGTTTTGGGTGGAAGTTTGGGCGCCAGAAGAATCAATCAGTTAATCGCAAAAGAATTGGATTTCCTGTTGTCGCAAAACGTTCAGATCATCTGGCAATGCGGGAAACTTTATTTCGAAGAATACAAACATTTCTCGGAAAAAGAAAATGTCCAAGTGCTTTCGTTTATCGATAGAATGGATTTGGTGTACGCTGCCGCAGATGTGGTCATCTCGCGTTCCGGAGCGTCATCGGTATCCGAATTGTGTATCGTTGGGAAACCGGTGATTTTCATTCCGTCTCCGAATGTGGCCGAAGACCATCAAACCAAAAACGCAAAAGCAATCGTCGATAAAAACGGCGCGATTTTGCTTAAAGAAACAGAATTAGACGCTCAGTTTGAAACTGTTTTTCAGGAATTAATTGCCAATGAAAACCAACAAAAACAATTGAGCACAAACATAAAACAATTGGCTTTGCCCAACGCAACAAAACAAATTGTTGACGAAATCGTAAAGTTGATCAGATAGCAGAATTCAGATAGCAGAAAGCAGAAAATAAATTGCAGAAAGCAGAAAGTTAAATTATCATAGAAATAAACTCAGTCACTTAGCAACTTAGTCACTCAGTAACTCAAAAAAAATGAACTTAAACCAAATACAAAACGTCTATTTCATCGGTATCGGAGGCATCGGAATGAGTGCCTTGGCGCGTTATTTTAAATTCATCGGGAAAAATGTGGCGGGTTACGATAAAACGCACACGCATTTAACGGGTGAGTTGGAGGAAAGCGGTATTGCGATTCATTTTGAAGATGATGTGAAGTTGATTGATCAAGAGTATCTGAATAAGGAAAATACGTTGGTGGTTATCACGCCGGCGGTCCCGAAGCAGCATGCCGAGTGGAATTATTTCCTTGATAACGGTTTCGTGGTAAAAAAACGCGCCGAGGTTTTAGGAATCATCACTAAAGATACGTTCTGTTTCGCAGTCGCTGGAACGCATGGAAAAACAACGACTTCCAGTATTTTAGGGCATGTTTTATATGAAAGTGGTGCCGATGTAACGGCTTTTTTAGGCGGCATCGTAGAAAATTACAATTCGAATTTAATCGGCAGCGGGAAAACCGTTACGGTAGTGGAAGCGGACGAGTTTGACCGTTCGTTTTTACACCTACACCCGAATATTGCTTGTGTAACGTCTATGGATGCGGATCACTTGGATATCTACGGTGATGCTACGGCAATTGAAGCTTCGTTTGTGGAATTCGCGAATAAAGTCGAAGATAAAAACCATCTTTTCATCAACAACGGATTGCCGTTAGAAGCGATAACAGTTGGGGTGGAAGACGGTTCTGATTTTGAAGCAAAAAATATAAGAATAGAAAACGGTTGGTATGTTTTCGATGTAAAAACGCCAACAGAAGAAATAAAAGATTTACAATTTGGCCTACCGGGCAGACACAATCTGACCAATGCTCTGTTAGCTTTGGCGATGGCGCGTACTTTCGGTACCCCGACCGAGGACATTGCCAAGGCTTTTTTAACGTTCAAAGGCGTGCGACGTCGTTTTTCGTTCCAGATTAGAAAACCGGAGTTTGTGTATATAGATGATTATGCACACCATCCGACGGAAATAAACGCCGTACATCAGGCGGTTCGTGAATTATATCCGGGGAAAAAAGTTTTGGCGGTTTTTCAGCCGCATTTGTTCAGTAGAACCAAAGATTTTGCCGATGATTTTGCCAAAAGTTTATCGCAATTTGATGAAGTAATGTTGTTGGATATTTATCCGGCCCGTGAATTACCGATGGAAGGGATTACCTCCCAATGGCTGTTGGATAAAATGCAAAATAACCATAAAAAACTGGTTCAGAAAGAAGAATTGATTTCGCTGATGAAAGCATCTGATGCTCAGGTTGTTGTTACAATTGGCGCGGGTGATCTTGGTGAAATGGTTCCGGATATTAAAAAAGCGTTGGAAGATGAAGAAAATTAAATGGACAGACGTTCGATTGGTGCTCATGTTGGGTGTGCTGATTTTTCTGTATTCATTCTCTTCAAAACGAAATGAAAACCGAAAATTAGTCAAAACCGAAGTGCAGTTTGCCGGTGAAAACACGCCGTTCGTCACGGATGAAATGGTTAATAACTTGTTAATACAAAATTTTAACGGGGTTACGAGTATTCGAAAAGATAAATTAGATTTGAATAGATTAGAGCGCGAACTCGATAATCATGAAATGATTGCCGATGCACAGGTTTACGCTACTGTTGATGGAACGCTAAAAGCACTCGTAACGCAAAAGACCCCAATCGCTAGAGTGAGTAACGAAAGTAGTTCTTATTACATTGACTATGAAGGAAATAAAATGCCTTTGTCGGACAATTTTTCCGCAAGAGTGCCACTTGTTGTTGGGGAAATAAACGATGAAAACAGAAAAGATTTGACCGTGGTTTTTCAGAAAATCCACGACGATGATTTTTTGAAAAAGAACATTACCGGAGCTAAAATTCTGGAGTCGGGAAGTCTGTTGATGACGAACAGGAATTACGATTATGAGATTCTTTTCGGCAAACCGATAAATGTTGATAAGAAGTTTAACAATTACAAAGCTTTTTTTCAACACGCAATGAAAGACACCTTGATAGGCGAATATAAAATGATTAATCTGAAGTTTACACAACAGGTTGTGTGCACCAAATAGGAGAATATGGAAAAAGAAAGTATTGCAGTAGGATTAGACATCGGAACAACGAAAATCGTTGCGATGATCGGCAAGAAAAATGAGTACGGGAAGTTAGAGATTTTAGGCGTTGGAAAATCCAAAAGCCTTGGTGTGGCTCGTGGTGTTGTAAATAATATTACACAAACAATTCAATCGATTCAGCAGGCTATCGTAGAAGCGGAAGCCGATTCAGGATACAAAATCAACGATGTGGTGGTAGGTATTGCCGGCCAGCACATTCGCAGTATTCAGCACAGCGATTATATCAGTCGTGCGAATGCGGAAGAAGTAATTGGTGATGCCGATATCGATTTGTTAATCAATCAGGTACACAAATTGGCAATGTTGCCTGGTGAAGAAATCATCCACGTATTACCGCAGGAATTTAAAATTGACGGTGAATCGGAGATTAAAGAACCTATCGGAATGTACGGTGGTCGTTTGGAAGCCAGTTTTCACGTTGTGGTAGGGCAGGCGTCTTCCATTAGAAATGTGGGAAGATGTATTAAAAGTGCCGGATTGGATTTGTCAGGATTGACGTTAGAACCGTTAGCGTCTGCGGATGCGGTTTTAAGTCAGGAAGAAAAAGAAGCCGGAGTAGCGTTAATCGATATCGGTGGCGGAACTACGGATTTGGCGATTTTCAAAGACGGAATCATTCGTCACACTGCAGTAGTGCCTTTCGGTGGAAATGTAATTACGGATGACATCAAAGAAGGCTGTTCGATTATCGAAAAACAGGCCGAATTATTAAAAGTGAAATTCGGATCGGCTTGGCCGGGCGAAAATAAAGACAACGAAATCGTTTCAATCCCTGGATTGAGGGGGCGTGAGCCGAAAGAGATTTCGTTAAAAAACCTTTCGAAAATCATTCACGCGAGAGTAGTGGAAATTATTGAGCAGGTTTTTGCAGAAATTAAAGCGTACGGACACGAAGATCCGCGCAAAAAATTAATTGCCGGAATTGTATTAACCGGAGGTGGTGCACAATTGCAGCACATCAAGCAATTGGTGGAATATATTACCGGAATGGATACCCGAATCGGTTATCCGAACGAGCATTTGGCCGGAGATTCCGATGAGGAAATTTCAAGCCCGATGTACGCCACAGCGGTTGGTTTGGTAATGAACAGTATCCGCAACAATACCAAGAGCGCAACGCCTTTGGTGGAAATGAAAAAAGAAGAGCCTAAAATTGAAATCAAGCCTCAGGCTGTTGTTGAAGAACGTGTAGAAGAAGAGACAATACAGGAACAACCCAAAGCGGCTCCCGTAAAACAACCGGAAATGCAGCATGAATCAACAGGTGATAAGATCAAGCGCGGCTTTTTCGATAAATATATTGACAGAATTAAAGAATTTTTAGATAACGCAGAATAAAACCGATACAGTATGGAAAGCAATTCAGATTTTGGAAGTATCTCATTTGATTTACCAAAAAACCAATCAAATGTAATTAAAGTTATTGGTGTAGGTGGAGGTGGTAGTAATGCCATCAATCACATGTTTAAACAAGGAATTAAAGGGGTGGACTTCATCGTTTGTAATACTGATTCTCAGGCATTGCAAAACAGTGCGGTACCTAATAAAATTCAGTTGGGCGTTAACTTAACGGAAGGTCTTGGAGCAGGAGCAAATCCTGAAGTAGGACAGCAATCCGCATTGGAAAGTATCGAAGAAATTGAAAAAATGTTGGATACCAATACTAAAATGGTATTCATCACAGCCGGTATGGGCGGTGGAACAGGAACTGGTGCTGCTCCGGTTATCGCACAATTGGCGAAAGAAAGAGATATTCTTACAGTAGGTATTGTTACCATTCCGTTCCAGTTTGAAGGAAAAGTGCGTCAAGACCAAGCGTTATCGGGTGTTGAAAGACTTAGAAAGCAAGTGGATTCTTTAATCGTTATCAATAATAATAAATTAAGAGAAGTTTACGGGAACCTTGGTTTTAAAGCCGGTTTCTCGAAAGCGGACGAGGTGTTGGCAACAGCTTCCAGAGGAATTGCAGAAGTAATTACACACCACTATACCCAAAATATCGATTTAAAAGATGCTAAAACGGTATTGTCCAACAGTGGAACGGCCATCATGGGATCGGCAACAGCTTCCGGTGAAAACCGTGCTAAAGATGCCATCATCAGTGCATTGGATTCTCCGTTGTTGAACGATAATAAAATTACAGGCGCTAAAAACGTATTGTTGTTAATTGTTTCCGGCACGAATGAAATCACGATTGACGAAATCGGAGAAATCAACGACCACATCCAAACTGAGGCTGGTTTCAATGCCAACATCATTATGGGGGTTGGTGAAGACGAATCGTTAGGTGATGCAGTTGCTGTAACCATTATTGCTACAGGTTTCAATGTAGAACAACAAGCTGAAATCGTTAATACAGAACCTAAAAAAATCATTCATACTTTAGAAGGTGAGCAAAAATTGGTTCAGGATTTATCCCACAAACCAAGTGTTCCTGCTTTTGATTTTTCGATTCCTGCCGAACAACCTAAAGCCGAGCCGGTTGTAGCTGAAGTGACTCCGATTGTTGAAGATAAAATCGTATTTACGCTGGAAGAGGAGGTTGAAGTAGTTGAAGTAAAAAAGCCCATAGCGGAAGTGGATTTAATTCCGACTTCTGAATTCATTAATAACCTGGACGTATTTTTCGAAATCGTTTCTCCTGTAAAAGAAGAAGTGCAATTCGAAATTAAAGACGTTCGCGAAATCGAAGTATTCGGTGCTGAAATCGTAAAAGCGGAAATCGAACCGGTTCAGGAGCAAATCACGTTCTCTTTCGATTTAACAAACGGCGGTGTTTCCACTAACGACGACAGAAAAGTATTTGATTTGTCCAACGAAACGAAAGAAATGTTCGTAAACGAGCCGGTACAGGTAGTTCCGGTAACCGAAGTGAACCAATCCGGAGTAATCCGTTATTCTTTGGACGATTATATGGAAAAAGAAAACGAGTTGGTAGCCTCAAAACCGGTAGTGGAAGAAGTAAAAGAAGAGCCAATCGCGGCCGAACTGAACTTTACCATGAAAAGAACCGAAGAAGCTCCGGTGGCAACACAAGCGCAATTCGACGATATTTCTCCGGTAGAAATGACCATCGAAGAAACGTTAAGAATGCGTGCCGATGAGCGTAAAAGAAAAATGAAAGAGTTCAATTATAAATTCAACAACAGCGCTTCCCGCGTGAATGAATTGGAAAGAGAACCGGCCTATAAACGTATGGGAGTAGATTTAAACGCTGCTTCTGTCGATAACAGCAAATCCCGCATGTCTTTGGGAATGGACAGTAACGACGACATTCAGTTGCGTTCCAACAATTCTTTCCTGCACGATAATGTGGATTAACTAACCCTTTTTGAGAAAACCTTTAACCCGAAGCCGTAATGTTTCGGGTTATTTTTTTATCTTCGCAGTGCAAAAACGAAAAAGGGTTGGAGCGAATGGTTAGGGATTTATCAGCGAACCGTTTTCCCGCTTTCCCTCTAATCGGGGCTAGGAAGGAAACCATTTTAATTTTTGCTGTAACATTTCAAATAAAGAATAAACAAATTATCGGAATATGAGTTTAGCAACACAAATCATGGACGAAATGAAAAACGCCATGAAAGCAAAAGATACCGTAGCTTTAGAAGCTTTACGTGCCATAAAATCTGAATTATTGTTGGCACAAACCGCATCGGGTTCCAAAGAGGAAATCTCGGAAGCGGAAGAAATCAAATTGTTACAGCGCTTGGTTAAAATGCGTAAAGACAGCGCCGGAATTTTCACGGCACAAAACCGTCCGGATTTAGCAGAACCGGAATTGGCGCAAATCGCCGTAATCGAGAAGTTTTTACCGGCACAATTATCCGAAGCGGAAGTAGAGGTAATCGTGGCGCAAATCATTGCAGAAACCGGAGCTTCAGGCATCGCCGATATGGGTAAAGTTATGGGATTGGCTTCCGCAAAATTAGGCGGAACCGCTGAAGGAAAAACCATTTCGACTATCGTTAAAAAATTATTAGTATAAAAATAATTGTGAATTTTTGGATTACGAATTACACAATCATAATTCGTAATTTTGAATTCATAATTAGAAAATGGCCTCGTAGTTCAACTGGATAGAATATCAGATTTCGGCTCTGAGGGTTGGGGGTTCGAACCCCTCCGAGGTCACGAATAAATAAAGAAGTGCAAAAAAAATGTCCAAGCTCGCTTGAGCGTTTTTTTTGCACTTCTTTATTTTCAAAGCGGAGCTTTGTAGGGGAAGACGAAGTCAACCCCTCCGAGGTCACCAAATGATTAAAAAAAGCAAAAAAGTAAATTTCTTTTACTTTTCGCTTTTTTTATGGACAAATTATGAATCCTCCTCTCTTTTATAACTTTCGGCAAAACTTGTTTTTGATTTTTTTTTGTTTTATTTTTATTTCAGAACATTCTTTTTAGTGAAAAATTGCATTCTTGCTAAAGAATATTGTTTTTAACCCCAATCCGTAAACGATACCATTTGGAAGATTTTTTATTTATCATTGTAGTTGTTGTTTTAATCGGATTGCTCTTTTTTAGGGTTTTCGAGCTGGGCTACATCGCTTTTTACAACAAGCCGCTCTATGTTCATTTTTATCTTTTCCCCAAAAGACTGAACCGGGCACAACGCAACATCCTCAAGAAAGATTTTGTGTTTTACCAGAAACTTCCACGAAAAGAAAGGAAATATTTCGAATACCGCGTAGCCGATTTTATTGAGGAATACGAGTTTGTTGGGAAAGAAAACCTTGTGGTCACCGGTGAAATGAAAGTCTTAATCGCCGCTACATCCACGATGCTGACCTTCGGTATGAAAAACTACCTCTACGATGTTTTTGAGCGGATCATTATTTATCCGCAGGAATATTATTCTACCGTAAACGAGGTCTACCACAAAGGGGAATTTAATCCAAGGGTAAAATCGCTCGTTTTTTCATGGAAGGATTTTCAGGAAGGATTTCAAATTAACAACAACAACCATAATCTGGGACTGCACGAATTTGCACATGCACTGAATTTTCAAGCCATGAAAAGCAGTAATTCCAGCATGCTTATTTTTTCGGACATGTTCAAGGAAATCATGGCCGACATTCACCATCCTCCCAATGCCAAACGTTTGGTAGAGTCCGAGTTCTTCAGGATTTATGCGTATACCAATAAGTTTGAATTTTTGGCGGTCGTTTTGGAACATTTCTTTGAAACCCCGGAGCGGTTTAAGCAGGAATTTCCGGAACTCTACCACAAGGTAGAATTGATGATTAACTTTAAAGAAGGGCGCTAAAATTTTGTTAAAAACCACCTTAAAAATTCCCTAAGGAACAGATAAGAAGTAGTTTTGTTTTAACTGAATA
This sequence comes from uncultured Flavobacteriaceae bacterium, assembly GCA_963812405.1. Classification (GTDB taxonomy): domain Bacteria; phylum Bacteroidota; class Bacteroidia; order Flavobacteriales; family Flavobacteriaceae; genus Flavobacterium. The sequence continues at coordinate 1,520,109 of CAWEUV010000002.1, forward strand.
TTTTTATAGTTTTAAACCTACTATCTTAATCGTATGAAATTCAAATACATAATTTATTTATTGTTGGCTGTTGTTTTGGGAGGGATGATTTTCTACCGAATATCCGAAAACAAACAAAATGCCGATGGTGGCAAAGGAAAAGGTCCGGGAGGTGATAAAAAGCCCGCAAAAGTTACTGGTATCATTCTAAAGCCCCAAGTTTTCTCGGATAACCTTTCATTATCCGGCTCCATAGATGCCAATGAACAGGTCGAAATCCGAAGCGAAGTTTCCGGAATTGTGGAAAACATCAATTTTCAGGAAGGAACTATTGTTGCTAAAGGACAGCAGCTTTTCAAGATCAACGATTTAGAACTTCGCGCCCAACTGTCTCAGGCCAAAACCAAACAAACGTTAGCGTCTGAAAACGAAAGAAGAGCACGATTATTACTTCAGAAAGAAGCCATCAGTCAGGAAGAATACGATATCGCGAGTGCCGATTTCCGTTCCGCAAAAGCACAAACCCAATTGATACAGGCACAAATTGCGAAAACTTCCGTAAAAGCACCTTTCTCCGGAAAAATTGGCTTGCGTTCCATTTCTAAAGGAACTTACGTAACGCCAACCACTGTGATTGCCAATTTGGTTAATACAAGTCAGGTGAAAATCACCTTTTCCATACCGGAAAAATATGCCACTCAAATGAAGGTGAATACGATGCTTTCTTTCACGGTAGCGGGAACAAAAGAACAGTTTTCGGCTAAAATTTATGCCATCGAACCTGGAATTGAAGTGGCCACCCGAACGTTGAAAATGCGAGCGCTGGCTCAAAATCCGGACGGAAAACTAATTCCGGGAACGTTTGCCAACGTAGCCTTGCCTCTGGAAAAAATTAACGATGCCTTATTGGTGCCAACCGAAGCGTTAATTCCGGTACAAAACGGTAAAAAAATATTCGTTTCGGTAAACGGAAAAGCAAAAGAAATTATGGTGGAAACCGGGGCGCGAACCGATAAAGATGTTTTAGTGTTGTCAGGATTGAAACCCGGAGATACGGTTTTAACCAGCGGTGTAATGACCTTAAAAGATGATTCACCGGTTAAAGTAACCTTAAAGTAAGCTAGTATGAGTTTATCCACTTTAAGTATAAAAAGACCGGTTTTAACGATAGTGATGAACCTGATGTTGATTCTTTTCGGAGTCATCGGGTACACTTTTTTAGGGGTTCGTGAGTTTCCTTCTATCGATCCGGCACAAATTTCAGTGCAAACGAATTATGCCGGTGCCAATGCCGATATTATCGAGTCGCAAATCACCGAGCCGCTTGAAAAAGCAGTCAATTCCATCGATGGTATCCGAAACATAACCTCGTCAAGCAGTCAGGGAAGAAGTAATATTACCATCGAATTCAATCTGGATAAGAATCTCGAAGAAGCTGCGAACGATGTTCGTGATAAAGTATCGCAGGCAGTTCGGAGTTTGCCGCAGGACATTGATGCTCCGCCGGTAGTTTCCAAAGCCGATGCCGATTCGGAACCGATTATTACGATGACGGTTCAGAGTGATACTAAAAATGTTTTGGAGCTTACGGATTATGCAGATAACGTACTTTCGCAACGTCTGCAAACCATTCCGGGCGTGAGTAGCGTACAGATTTGGGGCCAACGAAAATATGCCATGCGCTTGTGGATTGATCCGGTGCGGTTGGCGTCTTACGGTTGTACGGTTTCAGAAGTTCGAGAAGCATTGAACAAGCAAAACGTAGAATTGCCTTCCGGAAAATTAACGGGGGCAAATACCGAATTGACTGTAAAAACCATCGGGAATATTTCTACCGAAGAAGGGTTTAACGACATCATCATTAAAGCCGAAGGCGATAAAATCGTGCGGTTCAGTGATGTGGGGAAAGCCTCGTTGGAAGCGGAAAATCTTGAAACAAAACTTTCCGATTCGGGGCAGCCTATGATAGGTATGGCAATTATTCCGCAACCGGGTACAAACTATTTGGATATTGCCGAAAAGTTCTACGAACAGTACGATCAGTTAAAAAAAGATTTGCCAAAAGATTTCAAACTGAATATTGCTATTGACAATACGGTTTTCGTTAAGAAAGCGGTTTTGGAAGTAGCGGAAACACTCTTGTTGTCCATCATTTTGGTGGTTTTGATTATTTATGTTTTTTTCAGGGATTGGGCCATTGCGTTCCGTCCGCTAATCGATATTCCGGTGTCGTTAATTGCGACGTTTTTCATCATGTACCTGTGCGGATTTTCCGTGAACGTATTGACCTTGTTGGCGATTGTTCTGGCAACCGGATTAGTAGTGGATGATGGAATCGTAGTAACCGAAAACATCTTCAAAAAAGTAGAAGAAGGCATGACGCCGATTGAAGCGGCTATAAAAGGATCGAATGAGATTTTCTTTGCGGTAATTTCAATTTCCGTTACACTGGCAGCCGTGTTTTTACCGGTAATCTTCTTGGAAGGCTTCGTGGGAAGGTTGTTCCGTGAATTCGGTGTGGTAATTGGTGCTGCGGTATTGATTTCGGCTTTTGTGTCGTTAACGCTTACGCCGATGCTGAACGCCTACCTCATGAAAGGCGGCGAACAGAAAAAATCAAAAATTTATGAAATAACCGAACCGTATTTTCAAAAAATGAATTTCTCTTATGCACAAGCTTTGGAAGGATTCATGAAACGAAAATGGCTGAGTTTTCCAATCCTGATCGGTTGTATGGGATTGATTTATTTGTTTTTCAGTACACTTCCCAAAGAAACGGCTCCGTATGACGACCGTAGTTTTATCGGAGTAAATGTCACGGCTCCCGAAGGCGCTTCTTATGATTATATGGACCGCTTTATGACGGAATTAACCGAGTTGATTAACGATTCGATTCCGGAGAAAAAAGTGAGTCTGATTATTACGTCTCCCGGTTTCGGTTCGTCTTCGGTAAACTCCGGAAGAGCCCGAATTGCTTTGGTACAGCCCGACGAAAGAAAGCGTTCTCAAAAAGAAATTGCCGAAGGTTTGACCAAATGGACCAAACAGTATTCGGAAGCGAAAGTATCGGTTTCCGAATCGCCAACCATTGCTGTAAACCGAAGAGGCGGATTGCCAATTCAGTTCGTGATTCAGGCGCCGAATTTCAAAAAATTGGAAGAAAAAATCCCATTGTTCATGGATGAAGTGGCTAAAGATCCGACTTTTTCTAATACCGATGTGAATCTGAAATTCAACAAACCGGAAGTGTATGTAACCATCGACAGGGAAAAAGCGCAAAGTTTGGGCGTTTCGATTATTGATGTAGCACAGACGTTACAGCTTTCTTTGAGCGGACAACGTTTCGGGTATTTTATGATGAACGGAAAACAGTATCAGGTGATGGGGCAATTCGACAAAAAAGACCGAAATGCGCCAATGGATCTGACTTCTATTTTCGTTAAAAGTACGTCTGGGGAACTTATTCAGCTGGACAATCTGGTATCTATAGAAGAAAAAAGCAGTCCGCCGCAGTTGTATCACAACAACCGTTATATGGCCGCTACGGTTTCTGCCGGATTGGCTCCCGGGAAAAGCATCAGTGACGGAATTGAGGCGATGGAACGCGTTAAGAAAAAAGTATTGGACGATAGTTTTACCACTGATTTGAGTGGTGAATCCCGCGATTTTGTGGAAAGTAGTTCGAATACATCATTCGCCTTCGGATTGGCTTTGTTGTTGATTTTCCTGATTTTAGCCGCACAATTTGAAAGTTTCATTGATCCATTCATTATCATTTTAACCGTGCCCATGGCAGTTGCCGGAGCGTTGTTTTCCTTGTGGTTGTTTGGACAGACGTGGAATATCTTCAGTCAGATCGGAACCATTATGTTGATTGGTCTGGTGACGAAAAACGGTATTTTGATTGTGGAATTTGCCAACCAGTTACGCGAACAGGGTAAAACGAAATATCAGGCCATTATTGAGGCTTCCGAATCCCGTTTGCGTCCGATATTAATGACCAGTTTGGCAATCGCTTTGGGTGCATTGCCGATTGCGATGTCTTTAGGTGCCGCTTCTACGAGTAGAATAGGGATGGGAGTGGTAATTGTTGGCGGAACTTTGTTTTCATTGTTGCTGACGTTGTTCGTAATTCCGGCCATTTATTTAATGTGGTCACGCGAAAAGAAACACCGTCCTGAATTTGACAATATAAAAGACTATGAAAAGGAATAAGACTATGAAAAAAATCCTGTTTCAGATTTTACTGCTGGCTGGTGTTGTTACATCGGTACACGCTCAGGAAATTTTAACAGTTGATGCTGCGGTTCAGATAGCCCTAAAAAACAATTACGATATTAAAATTGCTTCTAACGATTCGGAAGTGAGTAAAACCAATAAGAGTATTGCTAATGCCGGTATGTTGCCTAAAATCGATGCTACATTAACGCAGAACAATACCATTCAGAATACCAAGCAAACGCAAGCCACCGGAGAAGTTCGGGAGTTAGAGAATGCCAAAAATAACAGTTTGGTTTACGGAGTGAATTTAGGGTGGACTGTTTTTGACGGTTTTAAGATGTTTGCCCGATACGATCAGTTGAAATCACTTGAAAAACAAGGTGAAGTCCAATTGAAAATGACGGTTTTGACGAAAGTCAGTGATGTAATGACAACTTATTACGATTTGGTACAGCAACAGCAATTGCTAAAAGCGCTGGATACCACCATTGTGATTTCGAAACAGCGACTGAAAACGGCTGAGAATCGTTTCACAATCGGGAAAGCCTCAAAGTTAGAAGTATTGAACGCTCAGGTAGATTTGAATACCGATTTGTCGAATTTACTGAAACAGAAAGAGGTTTTTGAAACCACAAAAATTCGGATGAATGAACTTTTGGCCCGCGATGTTGCCACAAATTTTAATGTTGTGGAAACGGTTGCCGTTGATGATACTTTGAAACTTGTGGATTTGAATGCTTTGGTGGAAAAACAAAATCCGCAATTGCAATTGGCACTGATAAACAAAACCGTAGCCGAATTGGAGTTGAAACAAGTACGGGCAAACCGATATCCTACCGTAAAACTGAATACGGGTTATAATTTTAACCGATCTGAGTCGAGTTTGGGGTTTGTGTCACAATCGGCTGCCAGAGGTTTTAATTACGGCGTTTCGGCATCTGTGAATGTTTTTAATGGATTTCTTCAGAACCGAAATGAAAAAATTGCAAAACTTCAGGTAGAAAATTCATCGCTGGTTATTGAACAACAGAAACAAACGATTACTTCGCAGTTGGCTTCGCTGTTTCAAACGTATCTGACTAATGTAGAGTTAGTGAAACTGGAAGAAAACAATGAAGCGATTGCCAAACGAAATCTGGAAATTACGTTGGATAAATTCAAAATCGGAACCATTCCTACGATTGAATTTCGTAACGCACAACAAAACTATGTCAACGCCATTGCCCGAAACAGCAGCGCCAAATTCCAGGCGAAAATCTCCGAGGTAATGTTAAATGAAATCGCAGGAAATATCAAGTTTTAGTTTTACCTGATATTTGTCAGTTGTTTTGTAACTTTATAGTGGTAATTTTATTCATAATCAATACATTACGACTATGAAACAACATGTTCACGTGTCTACCATAATGACACAAAATGTAGTAAAATTAAATATTACAGACGATTTGACAAAAGCGGAAAGTTTGTTTAAACAACATAAAATTCGCCATATTCCGGTAGTGAACGGGAATAAGATTTTAGGGATATTGAGTTATAGCGATTTGCTTAGGATTTCTTTTGTGGATGCCGTGGATGATGAAGACGAAGTAGTGGACGTAACGGTTTATAATATGTTTACTGTAGAACAAGTCATGAGCAAACACTTGGTTACGGTTGCGCCTGAGACAACTATTAAAGAAACGGCGGAAATATTGGCTTCGAAAGAGTTTCATGCGTTGCCGGTATGCAAAGGTGATTTGTTGGTGGGGATAGTAACAACAACCGATTTGATTCGGTATCTGTTAAAACAATACGATTAAAAAAAGGCGCTGATTGTAGCGCCTTTTTTAGTTTTTTATAATGTGGTGATTTGTTTTAAATCGGCAACTGTTGCAATAGGGTTTTCTGCTTTAAAAACATAGCTTCCTGCTACCAGAACATCGGCGCCGGCTTCGGCTAACTGTTTTGCATTTTTATTGGTTACACCACCGTCTATTTCTATAAGCGTAGAAGCTCCGTTGCGAACAATCATTTCTTTTAATTGTTTTACTTTTTTATAGGTGTTTTCAATAAAAGACTGTCCGCCAAAACCTGGGTTTACACTCATGATGCAAACCAAGTCAATATCGTTGATTACATCTTCCAAAAGCGCAACATTGGTATGAGGGTTTAAAGCTACTCCGGCTTTCATCCCTTCAGCTTTGATGGCTTGTAAAGTTCGGTGCAAATGCGTACAGGCTTCATAATGCACGGTTAGGATGTCTGAACCTAAATCTTTAAATGTTTTGATGTAACGGTCCGGATCGACAATCATCAAATGTACGTCGATGGTTTTTTTTGCATGTTTGTTGATGGCTTCTAAAACCGGCATCCCGAAAGAAATATTCGGTACAAATACGCCGTCCATAATGTCGATGTGGAACCAATCGGCCTCACTTTGGTTGATCATTTCGATATCGCGTTGTAAATTGGCGAAATCTGCCGCAAGCACTGATGGTGCTATTAGGGTTTGTTTACTCATGGGAATTAATGTTGTGTTGTTTTTGCAAAGATACTATAAAAAGCAAAACTCCGGAAACCCGAGCGATTTTCGCGAATCGACTGGAGTTTTGATTCATAAAAAGCAAAACTCCGGAAACCCGAGCGATTTTCGCGAATCGACTGGAGTTTTGATTCATAAAAAGCAAAACTCCGGTAATCAGCCGGAGTTTCAATCATCAATCAAAAAACGAACAGTTATTGAAACTGTTGTTGCTTTCAATATTTTTATAGGAATGTGTAAATTTTCGGTTGTAAAGTTATAATAAACAATTGAATTTACAACTTTTTAACGATTTTTCCAACTATCCTAAGTAAGTCTTAAGAATTTTACTTCTTGAAGTATGTTTTAATCTTCGGATGGCTTTCTCTTTAATCTGACGTACACGCTCACGGGTTAAGTCAAAAGTTTCACCGATTTCTTCCAACGTCATTGGGTGTTGGTCGCCTAAACCGAAGTACAAACGTACCACATCTGCTTCTCTTGGAGTCAAGGTTTCCAAAGCTCTTTCGATTTCAGTACGCAAGGATTCGTGAATTAATTCCCTGTCCGGATTTGGTGATTCCCCTGAACGTAAAACGTCGTACAAGTTGGAATCTTCACCTTCTACAAGCGGTGCATCCATTGATAAGTGACGTCCGGAGTTTTTCATGCTCTCTTTTACGTCATTTACGGTCATGTCCAATTCCTGTGCGATTTCTTCTGCTGAAGGAGCGCGCTCGTTAGATTGTTCTAACAAAGCATACATTTTATTGATTTTATTTATCGAACCAATTTTATTCAACGGTAAACGAACAATACGGGACTGTTCGGCTAATGCCTGAAGGATTGATTGACGAATCCACCATACGGCATACGATATAAACTTAAATCCACGCGTTTCATCGAAACGTTGCGCGGCTTTAATTAACCCTAAGTTACCTTCATTAATCAAATCGGGTAGTGTTAACCCTTGATTTTGATATTGTTTTGCTACTGAAACCACGAAACGCAAATTCGCTTTCGTTAATTTTTCTAATGCTCTCTGGTCTCCGGCTTTTATGCGTTGTGCTAATTCTACTTCTTCATCTGCAGTAATCAAATCAACTTTTCCAATTTCCTGAAGGTATTTGTCTAAGGAAGCAGTTTCACGATTGGTAACCTGCTTGGTGATTTTAAGTTGTCTCATTTAAGAATCTCCTTGTCTTTTAAAGTGTTCATAGGGTTATACGTAAGGCATTGCAAAAAAGTTACATTATTTGAAAAAAAATAAAACAGCTCTTCCGGAATTTCTTCTGGAAGAGCTGTTTTGAATAACTAACTAAACTTATAATTTCCGTGTTCCTGTCCAGCTGCCGTTTTCGGGCACTGAGTTTTGCCAAGTACCACTTATTGTATTACCGCTTACCGTTCCCGAGAATGAGCCGCCTTCAAAGGTGCCTGTGATTGAAGTGCCTTCTATAGATCCATCCATGTAAATTGCATTGGTGTCGTCGTTTGGAACCGCTAATCCTAAGACATAGCCGTCTGAGGTTGTAGCCAAATTGAAAATACCGCTCGAATCTCCGCTGAATGTACCGAGATAACATTTGATGTGTGCAAAGGAATATTCTTTGAAAATTTGTACCGAAGCATTCGCATGTCCGCTGATGTTCAGATTGTCAATTAATGGGTTTTCTCCATCTCCCAAAACATTAAAGTCAAAAGACGAACTTCCGTTGGTGAAAGTAAGTCCTGAGGTTACCTGTCCGTTGGTTACCGCTTCAGAAGTGGTAAAATTATAAGAAGTTCCGTCGATAATCATTTTTGCTGAAACAGAACCGTTATTATTTATGTTTACATAAACGGTTCCGGTGGAACCCACAAATATACCTTTGTAGACCCCGTAATTGCTGGCGTCAAACTCGGCTTTCGCTTCAGGAGCCGTTGATAAAGAATTGTCATCAGGCGTAGTGGTATCATTACTGTCGTCTGAGCAACTGGCAAATGCCATACTAAAAACTAAAAGAATAATAATTTTTTTCATAATGCTCAATTTTAAGATTCATATAAATTTAGCAACTTTAATTTCTAAATGGCGAAGGCTTGTTCGGATAATCGATTAAATGTCAGTTATTTCAGTTGATTAAATAGCAAAAACCCCGCTCCAAATAAATGAAGCGGGGCTTTCTATGAATTAATTTTTGTAAAAATTAACCTTGTTTTGGAGTGTCTTTTTTCTCCTCACGCGGAGGTCTTGGCAATAAAGCTTTTCTGGAAACTTTTTCTTTTCTTGTTTTTGGATCCACACCTAAGTATTTTACCATAAACACATCGCCCATTTTAACTACATCGGAAACATTTTCCGTGCGTTCCCAAGCCAATTCCGATACGTGAAGCAATACTTCGTTTCCTGGTGCAGCCGTATATTCTACTACCGCTCCGAAATCTAACATTTTGATTACTTTCACTTCGTAGGATTCGCCCATTACCGGTTTGAAAATGATTGAGTCGATTTTCGCCAATACTGCTGCGATTCCGTCTGGATTCGTTCCAAGAATTTCAACTACACCTTGCTCGTCTACTTCGTTGATTACGATAGTGGTTCCGGTAGCTTTCTGTAATTCCTGAATCACTTTTCCACCTGGACCGATTAAAGCGCCAATGAAGTTTCCTGGAATCGTACGAGTGATAATTTTTGGAGCGTGTTTTTTAACATCAGCTCTAGGGGTAGCAATGGTTTCGGTGATTTTATTCAAAATGTGTAAACGTCCGTCACGTGCCTGACCTAAGGCCTGTTCCATGATGTCGTAACGTAAACCGTCGATTTTGATGTCCATTTGACAAGCGGTAATTCCATCAGCTGTACCGGTAACTTTAAAGTCCATATCTCCTAAGTGATCTTCATCTCCTAAGATATCCGATAATACTGCGAATTTTTGACCGTCTGTAATTAATCCCATTGCAATACCTGAAACCGGTTTTGTCATTTGAACTCCGGCATCCATTAACGCCATGGTTCCTGCACAAACTGTTGCCATTGAAGAAGAACCGTTAGATTCCAATACTTCAGAAACAATACGAATTGTATAAGGACAATCTGCAGGGATCATGTTTTTCAAAGCACGTTGTGCCAAGTTTCCGTGACCAACCTCTCTACGGGAAGTGCCTCTTAGAGGTTTTGCTTCACCGGTGGAGAAAGGAGGGAAGTTGTAATGCAAATAGAAACGTTCTTCACCTTGCTCGGATGGAGAGTCGATTTGGTTGGCTTCTCTGGATGTTCCTAAAGTAACCGTTGCCAAAGCCTGAGTTTCTCCTCTTGTAAATAAAGAAGATCCATGTACGGAAGGCAAATAATCAGTTTCACACCAGATTGGTCTGATTTCCGTAGTTTTTCTTCCGTCCAAACGTACGCCTAATTCAAGGATTACGTTACGAACTGCTTCTTTGTTGGTTTTATAGAAATATTTCGATACCAAATCACCGTTTTCTGCTAATTCTTCTTCGGTAAATAAAGATTTTACTACTTCTTTTACTTCTGCGAATTGCGCGGTTCTTTCTTGTTTGGCTGTTCCTTCTTTAGCGATAGCATAACACATATCGTAAGCAGCAGCTTTTACTTTGGCATAAATGGCTTCGTCTTCTTTTTCGCCTTCGTATTCTCTGTAGGCTGGAGATCCAACAGCAGCTCTTAAGCGCTCTTGTGCCTGAATTTGAACTTTGATGGCCTCATGTGCAAATTTAATGGCTTCTACCATTTCTGCTTCTGAGATTTCTTTCATTTCACCTTCTACCATGGCAACAGAATCCATAGAAGCACCAATCATCATATCGATGTCGGATTTTTCCAATTCTTCTCTGCTTGGGTTGATTACAAATTTACCGTCGATACGTGCAACACGTACTTCTGATATCAAATTGTAAAAAGGAATGTCGGATACAGCCAATGCGGCAGACGCAGCTAAACCAGCCAATGCGTCCGGCATGATGTTTTCGTCATGCGACATTAATTGAATCATCACCTGTGTTTCGGCATGATAATCATCCGGGAAAAGCGGACGTAACACACGGTCTACAAGACGCATGGTTAATACTTCGCTGTCGCTCGGACGCGCTTCTCTTTTGAAAAATCCACCCGGGAAACGACCTGCAGCAGCAAATTTTTCACGATAGTCAACTGTTAACGGTAAAAAATCTACGCCTGGATTTGATGTTCTTGCGGACACAGCAGTTGCTAGTAACATGGCATCGCCCATACGAACAACTACTGAACCGTCAGCTTGTTTGGCTAATTTTCCTGTTTCGATTGAGATGCTTCTGCCATCTCCTAAATCGATAATTTCCTGAAATACTTTAGGAATCATAAAAACTTAATTCTAAAATTAAACAATGGGTGTTAGTTGTGTTGTTGTTGTGTTGTTGTAGTTGTCTAATACCCAATGAAAAACCAAACTTTTTTCTGTTAAATATACAAAACAAAAAGAGGCGCGCGAGCACCTCTTCTTCTGATTATTTTCTGATGTTTAATTCTTTGATAATCGCACGATATCTGTTGATATCTTTTTTCTTTAAGTAGTCAAGAAGACTTCTTCTTTTACCTACCAATAAAACTAATGAGCGCTCTGTGTTATAATCGTGACGATTTTTTTTCAAGTGCTCAGTCAAGTGAGAAATTCTGAATGTGAATAACGCGATTTGACCTTCTGCAGAACCAGTGTTGGCAGCTGCACCTCCGTGTTTAGCGAAGATTTCTGATTTAACTTCTTTAGTTAAGTACATGCTAATATCCTTTAAATGATTATTATGTAGCGCAATAGGTTTATCCTAAAACGTGGTGCAAAGGTAGATTTTATTTTTGAATTGACAAATAAAACGTCAAACTTGCCTAAAAAAGTTTTGCAATTTCTTGATTTACAAACTCTAAGAAGCGTTCGTCGGCTTCGGTGAACGGATCCGGAACATGACTGTCAATATCGATTTGCCCGATGTTTACACCATTAACAAAAAGCGGCACCACGATTTCCGATTTCACGGTAAAGCTGCAGGCGATATAATTGTCCTGAGCACTCACGTCCGGCACCACAAAGTTTTCATTCGAAAGCGCCACTTGTCCGCAAATGCCTTTTCCAAACGGAATTACGGTATGGTCGGTTTCTGCGCCCACATAAGGTCCAAGATGCAATGTTTTAGTGTCGTGATTGGCGAAATAAAATCCCACCCAGTCGTAATAACTAATGTTGTCACTTAAGAGCTGACAAATATTTTTTAATTTCTCGTCGCGCGAAAAATTGTTCTGTGTCAGTATTTCGATCACTTTTGGTTGTAATTCTTGAAAGGTCATGTTTTTTAGTTTTATGCAAAAGTATTTAATCGTACTCTTTTTATTTTTATATTTTTGTTAAAATCAATCGTGTGAAAAACCTCTTTTTGCAATACAAGCCTTTTTTTATTTTCCTGATAAAGTTTTTTGTGCTTTATGTGGTGCTGACTGTTGGTTATAAACTGTATCTAAATCGGTTTGATGCCACGAAATTTGAAGTCGATGGCTTTACGCAAACCGTCGCCGAACAATCCAAAGCGGTTTTGGTTTTTTTAAGAAAAGAGGCCAAAACGGAACCCAATGCTTTTGAACCTTGTGTGAATTTAATTTACAAAGGGAAATTTGTAGCCAGAATAATAGAAGGATGCAATGCTTTAAGTGTGATGATTCTTTTTGCGGCTTTCGTGTTTGCTTTTTCAGGGAAATGGTTTAAAACGATTTTATACATCATAATGGGAAGTGTGCTCATTCACGTACTCAATGTGCTTCGAATTGCTTTTTTGGCGATGGCACTTTACAGTTATCCCGAGTATGAACACGTTTTACATGGCGTGATTTTTCCGTTGTTCATTTATGCGGTAGTTTTTATTTTGTGGGTTTTGTGGGTTCAAAAGTTTTCAGGCTATGCTGCAGATGCTCCTAAGAAATAAAATAAAAGTAGTTTCGGTTGTGCTGTTGGTGCTTTTTTTGGCACTGATTCGGTTGTTTGAAAAGCACTTGTTTTACGATCCGTTTCTCGAATTTTTCAAAGGTGAATTTCAGAATGCCCAATTGCCGGAATACAAATCGGTGCCGCTTTTCTTCGGATTGGTGTTTCGTTATTTTTTGAATTCCGCCTTATCTATTGCGGTTATCCATGTGGTTTTTAAAGAGGTTACGCTAACAAAATTTACCACTGTTTTATATCTTGTTTTTTTTGTATTGCTGATTGCGCTTTTTTTTGGAATCCTGAAGTTTTCAGACCATCCCGATTATATGTTTCTGTTTTACGTGCGCCGATTTCTGATTCAGCCTCTTTTTTTAGTTTTATTTTTGCCGGCATTCTATTATCAGAAAAAAAACAAGTAAGAAATTTTCGTACCTTTAAAGCACTGAAGCTTAAAAAGGTGTACTCATGAAAGTGGTAAAACAATCTGGGGAAATTGTTTATTTCGATCGGGAAAAACTGAAACATTCCTTGCAACATTCCGGCGCCAAAAAAGAAAAAGTCGATGAAATACTCGAATTCATAGAAGGCGAAATTTACGAAGGGATGCCTACCCGTAAAATTTACAAGCTGGCTTTTCAGCTGCTCAAAAAATCATCCAAAGCGCATGCGGCCCGTTATAACTTAAAATCGGCTATTCAATCCCTAGGTCCCGCCGGTTTTTTCTTTGAAGAGTACATCGCCATGCTTTTTGCTGCAGACGGATTTCAAACCAAAGCCAATATTTTTCTAGATGGTAAATGCGTTTCCCATGAATTGGACGTGCTTATTAAAAAGAATGAGGAGGTTACCATGATCGAATGTAAGTTTCACTCCAACAGCGATGTGAAATCGGATGTGAAAATCCCCATGTACATTTTGTCCCGATTTAATGATCTGAAAAACAATCGTTACATGATTTTTGATAAAAACGATCAGATTTCTGCCTGCATCGTGATTACGAATAACCGTTTTACTTCCGAAGCGTTACAATTCGGAACCTGCTCGGGATTGAAAATGATGAGTTGGGATTATCCGCCAAAAGAAAGTCTTAAAAATAGGGTTGATGAGAAAGGAATGTATCCGATAACGTGCCTGACCACCCTTTCGCAGTCGGAAAAAGACATGTTGCTGGCGCAAAAGATTCTTTTAGCCAAAGACCTGATACACGATGTCGAACTTTTGAATCATATCGGCATTAACCGCAATCGCTTTAAAAATATCATTCGGGAAGCTTCCGATTTGTGTGCATAAAATTTAAAACCATCTGAAAAATGAAAATACAGTTTTTAGGAGCCGCCGGTACCGTGACCGGTTCCAAAACATTAATAGAATCTAATGGAATCCGCATTTTAGTGGATTGCGGCTTGTTTCAGGGCGGAAAAGAAATCCGTCAACGCAATTGGGAACCGCTTTCGGTGCTGCCGTCAAGTATCGATTTTGTATTGTTGACGCACGGTCATTTGGACCATTGTGGCTGGCTTCCTTTGTTGATCAAGCAGGGTTTTGAAGGAAAAATTTATTGCACCAGTCCGACTAAAGCGATTACCCGATTGATTCTTATGGATAGTGCCAAAATTCAAGAGGAAGAAGCCGAAAAAGCCAACAAGGAACATTATTCGAAACACATTCCTGCCGAACCCTTGTATACCGTGGAAGAAGCCGAGAAAGTACTGCCGTTTTTCAGGGTCATCAAACCGGAAGAGACTTTTGATTTGGATGCCGAAATTTCCGCACGCTATTTTACCGCCGGTCATATTTTGGGCGCCTGTTCCATCGAATTGACGCTTGAAGGGAAAAAATTAGTGTTTTCAGGCGATATCGGTCGGGATAACGACGATTTAATGTTTCCTCCGGTAAAACCCAAAACAGGCGATTATATTTTTCTGGAAAGCACGTACGGCGATAGGCTTCATCCCGATACCGATGCGAAAGCCGAATTGGAATTGTACATCAACGAAGCTTTTGAAAAAGGCGGCAATGTTGTGATTCCGAGTTTTGCGGTGGAACGCGCGCAAGCCATTATGTACCTGATCTGGCAACTCAAAAAAGAAGGCAAAATTCCGGACATGCCTTATATCATCGATACCCCGATGGGAATTAAGGTAATTGATATTTTTACCGAAAACCGTGAATGGCACAAATTGCGCATTGATGAATGTCAGGAAATGTGCGCCATTTTTTCGATGATTACCGAATACGAAGAAACTATTGCGGCCATTTACGATGATCAGCCGAAAGTTATTATAGCGGCCAGCGGAATGATTACCGGCGGACGTGTTTTGAGTTATCTGGAACGGTACATCGTGCGTCCGGAAACTACTGTGATTATTGTAGGTTTTCAGGCAGAAGGAACGCGCGGAAGAAAACTGCTTGAAGGCGAGAAGGAAATCAAAATGTATGGGAAATATTATCCGGTGGAAGCTAAGATTGTTGAAATAGAAGGACTTTCGGCCCATGGCGATCAGGACGATTTGCTCAATTGGTTGTCGGAACTCGAAACCAAGCCTCAAACGGTATTTTTAGTACATGGTGAAACGGAAGCGTTGGTGACTTTAAAAAGTAAAATAGTAGAGAAGTACGGGATAAATTGTGAAATTCCGTATCAGGAACAAACCATCGAAATCAATTAACAGAGATTTGCATTTTCCGTATCAAAAAAATAATTACTTTTGACCTGATTTTTAATCCGATGAAAATAAACAAGCACATAAGTTTTCTTTTAGCCCTGCTGATATTGGTTTCCAATGTAGGCTTGGCTTTCAATGTGCATTATTGTGGAGGCGAATTGGCCGAAATTACATTGGATTACAAAAAATCAGAACCTTGTGTCGAAAAGAAAGTTGAAAAAGAAGACACCTGTTGCGCTTCTTCGGACAAGCACGATGATTGTTGTTCGAACAGCAAGGTTAATTTGAAAAAATCGGTTTCGGATGAAGTTCTGGTAAAAAGTTTTCAACTCGATTTAGGCGTTTTTACTTTTGTTCAGGAATGGAAACCTTCATTGATTGCAACAGAAGAAGAAACGGGAAGCAGTAGCGATATCCCATCTTTTTACTGCGACAGTAATGCGCCGCCGCTTTACAAACTCTATTGCCAATACATTTTCTACGATACGTTTTAATGCTTTGAAAAATTTCCGATTTTTTTCGGAATGTCCCCTTATTCAAACATTAAAACAAAAATCATGTACAACTATTTTATGATTTTCTGTTTGCTGTTAGCCAATGTTGTAACAGCACAGGAAAAAGTGTCGGGAACCGTAACCGACGAAAAAAACAATCCGCTACCGGGTGCTTCGGTGGTATGGAAAGATTCTACTGTAGGAACTTCTACAGACGACAAAGGACAATTTACACTCCCAATGAATCCGGGCAGCCACCAAATTGTGGTGAGCTTTGTTGGGTATGAAAGTGTGGAAATGATGGTGCACACGCCAAAAACAATAACCGTTCAGTTGAAAGTTTCGAAATCGCTCGATGAAGTGGTGGTGCAGACGAAACGCAATTCGCTTCAGAAATCCTATGTAAAAACGGCAAATGTTACCACGATGACCGGTAAAGAATTGCTGAAAGCTGCTTGTTGTAACTTATCGGAAAGTTTTGAAACCAATCCTTCCATCGATGTGAATTTTTCGGATGCCATTTCGGGCAGCAAACAAATTAAAATGCTGGGATTAACGAGTCCGTATATCCTTATTGCAGAAGAAAATATTCCTTCGGTTCGCGGCGCTTCACAAGCGTATGGATTGTCGTTTATTCCAGGAACGTGGGTGGAAAGCATCCAGATTACCAAAGGCGCGGGCAGTGTAGTGAACGGTTACGAAAGTATTTCCGGGCAAATCAATACCGAATTAATCAAACCGGCCAATGATATTCCGTTTTATTTGAATGCTTACGGTTCAACTGATAGTCGTTTCGAGCTGAATACCCATTTCAATAAAAAGTTTTCGGATAAATTGAGCAGTAGTTTGTTTGTGCACGGAAATACCCGAGTTTCCAAAAACGATATGAACAACGATGGTTTTCTGGACAATCCGTTAGGACAACAAATCAATATCATGAACCGCTGGCAGTACAACAATCTGGAAAAAGGTTGGGTAAGTTTTCTGAATGTGCGTTACATGAAAGATGAAAAACAAACCGGACAGGTGGATTTTGATGCCGACAGAGACAAGCTTACAACAAACCATTGGGGTTCTGAAATCAATACGGATAAAGTCGAACTTTCTTCCAAAATCGGCTATGTTTTTCCGGACATGCCTTGGCAGAGTATCGGTTTTCAAAACTCATTCAATTACCACAAACAGGAATCGTATTTCGGTTTGAATCAGTACAATATTCAGCAAAACAGTTTTTATTCGAACCTGATTTTTAATTCGATCATCAGTAACACACTGAATAAATTTGCTACCGGATTGAATTTTACTTCCGATGATTATAACGAATTTGTAAACGTTGGCATGCCTATGGATGTTAGCCGAAGAGATAATTCGGTTGGTGCGTTTTTCGAATATACCTATGATAATACCGACAATTTCAGTTTGGTGGCCGGTGGTCGTTTTGATCTTCACAATCGTTTGGGAGCTTTCTTTACGCCGCGAATTCACATGCGCTACAATCCGTGGGAAAAAGCAGTATTTAGAGCTTCTGCAGGAAGAGGAAAACGAAGCGCTAATATTTTTGCGGAAAACCAACAGTTGTTTGCTTCTTCGAGAGCGTTTTCGGTACTGAATTCCAATGGTAAAATTTACGGATTGGATCCGGAGATTGCCTGGAATTACGGCATCAGTTTTATGCAGGGCTTCCAGTTATTCGGTAAAAAAGCCGAAGTGACGTTGGATTACTACCGCACCGATTTCCAGAATCAGGCTGTGGTGGATTTGGATTACAGTCCGCAACAAGCCGTTTTTCATAATCTTAACGGAAAATCGTTTGCAAACAGTTTGCAAATTGATTTCAATGTGGATCTGATGACGCATTTTACTGTCAGAACTGCTTACAAATTCTATGATATCCAAACCGATTATTTGTCGGGAACATTAGAGCGTCCGTTGCAGGCGAAACACCGATTCTTTACCAATTTGGCTTATGAAACGCACATTAAAGAAAAAGGAAAGCAATGGAAGTTTGATTTTACCTACAACTGGATGGGAAGACAACGTTTGCCTAACACAAGTTCGAATCCGTCGGCCTATCAGCTTAAAGAATTTTCGAATCCGTTTTCGGTAATGAATACACAAATCACCAGAACATTTTCGAATGTTTTTGAAGCATATGTAGGAGGCGAAAATATTGGGAATTATAAACAGAAAAATGCTATTTTAGGTGCGGACAATCCGTTTGGTGCGTATTTTGATAGTTCTATGATCTATGCTCCGGTTTTCGGACAGATGTATTATGCGGGCATCCGATTTAAAATAAAATAAACAATTAAAAGAGATATGAAAAAAATAATTTTAGTAGTGCTTGTTTCCCTTTTCGGATTTGCAATGCAGGCACAAGAGAAGAAAAATAAAAATGCCAAAGCGGACGTTGAGGTAAAAGGCAACTGCGAAATGTGTAAAAAGCGCATTGAAAAAGTGGCTTATTCTGTTTCGGGTGTAAAATCAGCGGTTTGGCATCCTGAGGACCAACAGTTGCATTTGGTGTTTAATGAGCAGAAATGTACTGCGTCGGATGTTGCGAAAGCCGTTGCAAAAGCCGGTCATGATACTAAGGAAGTTAAGGCAGTTCAGGAAGACTATAATAAGCTTCATGAATGTTGTCAGTACGACCGATAAAAAGTGTTGTAAATCAATATTAATGAAAAAGCCGTTCAGTATTTCTGAACGGCTTTTTATTTTTTTAAGGAATTTCGATGGTTTTAATTTCGGAAATAAGTTGTCCGTCCGAGGCTATTCCTTCAATGATAATTTTTACTGTTTTCTGATTGTAATTCGGAATTGAAAAGGAAAATTGGCCGTTTTCATCTGTTTCTACATAAGGTTCCCAATGAATTGTTCCGAAGTTTATAAAGCCTTCATCGGTATGGCTCGTGTATTTTGGATTTTTAAAAGATTTTAGTTTCTGGAATCCATTTTTTACCACAAAGGATTGGGAATTTATTTTGATTTTCTGAACACCTCCAAATCCTTTTTTGGTATATACCCTTATTATTCCGTTGGTAGCTTCCATTCCACCGCCATAACCGCTTTTATTGATGTAAATTTCGTCTACATTCTGTAAGGTGTATCCCAGAAGTTGGTTAAAATCCCGTAAAGGAACATCGTCAATAAAAATGGCAGGACTTTTTGAACCTAAAAAAGAAGTGGATTTTCGGCCGTTAATGATAACAGTTGCGCCCTGAATGATTACGTCAAAACCGTTTGAGCTAATGAACTGGAGCAGGTCGCGGGATGCATCTGCTTCTGTGATTTTAAACCCTTTTGCCATAGAATTGTTAAACCGTTTAACGTTCGATAATTCTGTCTTCTTTTTTGTGGTGTTAAGGGTCAGACTGTCCAATTGAATAGTATTTGCAATACGTGGGAAAGCTAAGTTGTCATTTTTTAATAGGGTTGATGCAGGGCAATTTGTTTTTTCAACATTAAAAGGCTTGATAAATGGCCTGTTGTTGTTTAGAATTTGGGTAAATAATTTTATCTCTGTTTTTCTTTCTTTTTGGTCGATTAGCGAAAAATGAACGGTTGTAGAATCGGTTACCAAAATATTTTTAAAATAAAACTCATTTTTATCATTGATTTCAGAGAATTCTTCTAACCCCGAGGTTATTGAGTACATTTGAACTTTAAATGCGTTTTTGTTGTCTAAGGCTTTGTTGATGGTTCCTTTAAAGGTTAAGCCGTGGTCGAAATCAAATTTTTCATTTGGAGGGGAGGATAAAATGGATTGCCAATCGTATTTTGATTTTTTACTTAACAAATAACTGTCTAATTCGTAGTGTTTTCTTTTTGAGAAATTTGAGAGAAAAGCGCTTCCTTTTGGAGTCTTTGTACTAAGGTGGTTGTCTAAAATAAGTGAACGATAAATGTCTTTGTGATCGGTAAGGGACTTTGTTTCGTTAGGTAAAACAGAAATACTGATGCTTCCCAAGACAATATTGCTTTTGCCGCTAATTGATACAGAATCTCTGGTTTTTTTATTTACTTCAAGTGCAATGCTTTTATTGAATTTAGAAGGGGTGTAAATGACACGCTCGGCCAATTTTTTAAAATTGCTGTTTGTTAGATAAATGGTATTGATGCCTTCAGAAAATTCGTTACTTGGCAGAACCAATAAATGCTCGGTGGTATTTTCTTTGAATGAAAAATCTACAAACGAAACCTCATTGTTTTGTTGAAGAACAAGGGTAAGTGGAGTGTTTTTGTATTCGTTAATACTGTTGGTATTGGTTTTTATTTTTATTGTGGTTTTGTTTTCAAAGGTGTAATTGTTAACAGAAAACGTAATTCCTTTTTGAATAGGCAGCGGCAATGCTTTTTCTATTTTGATGTCGTCCACTAAGTAAACCGCCTTATATAATTCGTTTTTTGTTTGCAGGATATCGAATTTTCCATGCCCAAATTCATTTGTTGTGAAATTTGTGATGGTAATACCTTGAGCATCTTTTATTTCGCCGTCTTTCACCGGTACACCGTTTCCATTGCAATCGGTAATTTTAATGCCGATGGTATTGGATGTGCCTTCAAGGAATACGCTACCTTCCGGGAAAAATTCGGTTGTTATGGTACTGTAATCAATGACGTTTGTGGATGAGGGGACGTTTCCGTCTTCGGGATTGATGATTTTAATTTCGAAAAAATTAGATTCGTTTTCGGCGAAATTATTCATGTAATTGGTGTATGCCTGAAGATAATACGTTCCGGTTTTCAAGTTTTTGTCAATGTTCAGTGAACCTTCGAAAACACTGTTGTCAGCATAAAATAAATAATTTTTTAACTTTTCGCCTTTGTCATCAATTAAAGAAATGTTTACGTTCGATGTTGCTACATATGGTTTTCTTGATTTTTTTTCTATAACATATCCTTTAAACCAGATTTCGTCAGTGTTTAAATAAGTGTTTTTATTCAAATGCAAATGGATGTTTTCCCGATCCAATTTGAAAAATTCCATAAAAGCAGTTTCTAATTTTTGCTTGTTTTGATTTAATTCTGCTTGTGCAAAAGAAATAGTTGTTATGAAATAAAGGAGAAATAAGGTAAATGCATTTTGAACCTTCATGATGAAGTAAGTTTTATCTCGCGAAGATATAAAAAAAAACTGCCTGAATTTATATCCAGGCAGTTTGTGAAAAAATATTTTTTGTAGGAATTACATCATTCCCGGCATTCCGCCACCCATTGGCATTCCGCCGCCGGCATTCTCTTCTTTAATTTCCACTAAAGCACATTCGGTAGTTAAGATCATTCCTGCTACAGAAGCGGCATTTTCCAACGCTACACGAGTTACTTTTTTAGGATCGATAATTCCGGCTTTCAGCATGTCTACATATTCATCGGTTTTGGCGTTGTATCCGAAGTTGTCTTTTCCTTCGGCAACTTTTGCTACCACTACCGAGCCTTCCAAACCTGCATTTTCAACAATGGTTCTTAAAGGCGCTTCCACGGCGCGGGAAACAATCTGGATTCCGGTTGCTTCGTCGGCATTATCGGCTTTGATTTTGTCCAATGCTTTTTTCGCTCTTAACAAAGCTACACCACCTCCGGCAACGATTCCTTCTTCTACAGCCGCACGGGTTGCGTGTAAAGCGTCGTCCACACGGTCTTTTTTCTCTTTCATTTCCACTTCTGAAGCAGCACCAACGTAAAGTACGGCAACGCCTCCGGCTAATTTTGCCAAACGCTCCTGTAATTTTTCTTTGTCGTACTCCGAAGTTGAAGTTTCCATTTGGGCTTTGATTTGGTTCACGCGATTTTTAATCATTTCGTGATCTCCGTTTCCGCTTACGATGGTTGTGTTGTCTTTGTCGATAGTAACACGTTTGCAGGTTCCTAACATTTCCAAAGTAGTGTGTTCCAAAGTGAAACCTCTTTCTTCAGAAATTACGGTTCCGCCGGTTAAAACCGCGATATCTTCCAACATTGCTTTTCTGCGATCCCCAAAACCTGGAGCTTTTACAGCAGCAATTTTTAAGGCACCACGTAATTTATTCACTACTAAAGTGGAAAGGGCTTCGCCGTCTACATCTTCAGCAATAATCAATAATGGTTTTCCGGATTGTGCTACCGGTTCTAATATTGGAAGTAATTCTTTTAGAGAAGATACTTTTTTGTCGTATAATAAAATGTACGGACTGTCTAATTCCGCTTCCATTTTTTCCGGATTCGTCACGAAATAAGGTGATAAATAACCTCTGTCGAACTGCATTCCTTCTACCACATCCACATAAGTGTCTGTTCCTTTGGCTTCTTCAACAGTGATAACGCCTTCTTTACCCACTTTTCCGAATGCCATGGCAATAAGTTCTCCGATAACATCATCGTTGTTAGCCGAAATGGAAGCTACTTGTTTGATTTTATCGGTTGAACTGCCTACTTCTTTTGCTTGTTTTTGTAAATCGGTAACAATTGCTTCTACAGCTTTGTCGATACCGCGTTTCAAATCCATCGGATTGGCACCTGCCGCTACGTTTTTCAAACCTTCTTTAACGATGGCTTGTGCTAAAACCGTTGCTGTAGTGGTTCCGTCTCCGGCTAAATCATTCGTTTTAGAAGCCACTTCTTTTACCATTTGTGCACCCATGTTCTCCAGAGTGTCTTTCAGCTCGATTTCTTTTGCTACCGAAACGCCGTCTTTTGTTACCGTTGGTGCGCCAAAGGATTTGCTGATGATAACATTACGTCCTTTTGGCCCTAAAGTTACTTTTACTGCATTTGCCAATGCGTCTACACCGCGTTTTAAACCGTCGCGTGCTTCAATATCAAATTTTATATCTTTTGCCATTTTATGTGTATTTGTTAATTTGGTTATTTTGGTTTAGATGATTGCTAATATGTCGTCTTCACGCATGATCAGGTAATCTTTACCTTCAAATTTTAAATCGGTTCCGGCATATTTTCCGTATAAAACAGTATCGCCAACTTTTACAGTCATGTTGTGGTCTTTAGTTCCGTTTCCTACAGCTACAACAGTTCCTTTTTGTGGTTTTTCTTTTGCAGTATCGGGGATGAAAATTCCGGAGGCAGTTTGTGTTTCAGCTGCCATTGGTTCAACAAGAACGCGGTCTGAAAGTGGTTTAATGTTTAATGCCATAATTATATTTTTTGATGTTATTAAATTTTTGACGAATTCATTTTTTCAGAAATTGTGCCAAGCCTTGTAAACTGACAAATTTACCAAATAAAAAATGCCAGCACTGACAGGCTGGCATTTTTAAAAAAGCTTTCGCTAATAATTATTTTTTTGCTTCTTCTGTAGCTGCCGGTTGAGCTGCATCAGTTGTAGCAGGAGTTTCTTGTTTTGCAGCTTCTGGAGTTGCTGTTGTAGGAGCAGGAGCCGCTACCGGGGCAGGAGTACTGTTGTCAATAATTTTTGAACCTGTATCGCTTAATGTTCCGGTGAAGCTTAAACTTGATAATAAAATTAAGGCAATTAACAAGCCAGCTAATGTCCAAGTACTTTTGTCAAGAAAATCATTTGTTTTCTGTACACCACCCATCATTTGTGATCCTCCGATAGCAGAAGATAAACCTCCTCCTTTAGGATTTTGAACCATAACTACCACTACAAGTAAAAAACATACGATTGTGATTAACACTAAAAAAATTGAAAACATATTTTTATTCTTTAATTATTATTTTGTTGTAAAAGTCTAATATCCGAAATTCGGTCTGCAAAGAAACTACTTTTTTCCGGATATTTCAAAATTAAAATTTCATAAGCTTGTATCGCTTTTTGATATTTTTTCTGTTCCAGATACACTTTGGCTAAAGTTTCCGTCATTAAGTAGGAGTTGTCCTGAGTGGATTTCTCAATATTTATTGGGGTTACAGGAGCATTTTTAACTGAAATTATTTTTGGGTTACTCTCGATAAATTTATCAATCAGCTCTGTTTTTTTCTTTTTTTCTTCGTCAATTTCAGGCGACTTTGCCTCGTTTTCTCTCTGAATAGGAGTGATTTTAGCTAATTGTAACCACTCTTGAAACGAATGTTTTTCCTGTTTTGAAAAATCCAACGGTTTTCCGATTTCTAATTTTTCCTCAATGGTTTCCGTCTTTTCTGTTTCTGTCGGAACAGTGACTTCTTCATTTTTAGTTACCGCTTCCGGTTCTGCAATTTGGATGGAATGGAGTATGGACTGCTCTAAAGGATTTGCTTTAGGCTGTACTTCAACAGCATCGGAAACTACAATTTTATACTGATTGACAATAATCTCGTTTATTGCTGCCTCTTTTTCTTCCAAAAAAGCTTTCTGGATGGAAGTGAAATCTTCAGAAGTAATGAATTCGAAAAGCACACTTCTATCTGTGGTATATGCAGCTGTTTTCTTTAATTCCTGATTGTATCTGAAACTGTTCTGATTGTAAAGTCCTTTCAAATGTATGGCTCGTGCCGATTGAAAATAAGGGAATTCCTCCAAAACCGTTTCCAGCTCGATGGTTTGTTTCCCGTTTATCGCTTCGGGTCTGTTAATCAGGTATGTTAAATCAGTTACGTTCAAGGTTAGTGTCCAGTATTCGGTTTTTCTATTGGGTAATTTTTATATTTTCAGATTGTCAACGGGTTTACTCAGGTTTACCATTTTGCTAACGAAGCGTTGAAAATGTCTTGTGTAATTCTTTCAAAAATAACATCTAAGGCTTCGGTAAGTTTTGCGCCTACCAATTGTTGGCTTCCTTCAAAATCATAATAAAAAGTAAATGGTTTTTCAAAATCGTCGTCCGGTTTCTTTTTATTCGTAAATCGGACATTTACCGTAATGGTAAGCCGGTTTTGAGCCGCTGATTGATCAGCAGTAGCTGTCATCGGAGTGATTCGGTATTCTTTGATTTCGCCTTCATACACCAAATCGCCACCCGAATTAGTCAGGTTGAGATTGGTTTGGTTTTGCAGGATTTCCTGAAGTTCCAAGGTAAACGTTCGCTCAATTCCGGGTTCAATCAAGGCAGCATTGTTCTGAAAATAATTGACTTGAAAGGTTTTGGCATCGATTTTTCCGGTTCCGGTAAAGTTGTAATAAGAACAACTGCTGAAACAGAAAAGGCTAAAGAGCGCAATTATATATTGTAAGTGTTTCATCTTTAATTTTAAAGTCCAAATATACTATAAATCGAATTGTTTTATCTTTCGGTACAATGTTCTTTCGGAAATTCCTAATTCGTCTGCTGCTGCTTTGCGTTTTCCTTTATTGCGTTCCAGGGCTTTTTTAATCAATTCAATTTCTTTTTCATCCAATCGAAGGGAATCTTCCTCTTCCACGGTTTCGGCGAAAAGATAATCCTGATCGTCATCATCGTCGTCAAATTCTTCCTGAAGATTTTGATTTTGAACCGGAATAGCGGCTAACGAAGGTTCTTCAAACGGAATTTCGCTTTCCTCTTTCTGACCGTAAATGCGCTGAATCAGTCCTTTGTTGGTTTCCTGAACATTTTTTGCATTACCACTCTGCATTAATTCCAGGGTAAGTTTCTTCAAATCGTTCAGATCACTTTTCATGTCGAAAAGAATTTTATACAATATTTCACGTTCCGAACTGAAATCGCTTTCCGCTTTTTTGGTTCCGATAACCGAAGGTAAGTTACTGCCTTCTGCCGGCAAATAGGATTGTAAGGTGGTCAATGTAATGTCGCGATTGGTTTCCAGAACCGAAATCTGTTCGGCCGCATTGCGCAACTGACGAATGTTTCCGCTCCAACGGTATTTCGTTAAATACTGAACGGCATTGTCATCCAGTTTTATAGGAGGCATTTTGTATTTGTGTGCAAAATCGGAAGCGAATTTCCGGAACAACAAATGAATGTCGTCTTTTCGTTCGCGTAACGGCGGCAACATAATGTCGACCGTACTCAAACGATAATACAAATCTTCACGGAATTTTCCTTTTTCGATGGCGTCAAACATGTTCACGTTGGTCGCGGCTACGATGCGCACATTGGTTTTTTGTACCTGTGAAGAGCCTACTTTTATGAATTCCCCATTTTCCAAAACACGCAACAAGCGCACTTGGGTAGTTAACGGCAATTCGCCCACTTCATCCAAGAAAATGGTTCCGCCATCGGCTACTTCAAAATACCCTTCACGCGTAGCCGTAGCGCCGGTGAAAGAGCCTTTCTCGTGTCCGAACAATTCACTGTCAATCGTTCCTTCCGGAATTGCACCACAGTTTACGGCAATGTATTTTCCGTGTTTTCGGTGTGAAAGGGAATGGATGATTTTCGGAATACTTTCTTTACCCACACCACTTTCTCCGGTAACCAATACCGAAATGTCGGTAGGAGCTACCTGAATGGCTTTTTCAATCGCACGGTTAAGTTTCGGGTCATTCCCGATAATCTCAAATCGTTGTTTTATGGCTTGAACTGATTCCATTTTAATTGATAATGGATAATTGATAATGGATAATTTGGTCGGAATTCATTATCAATTATCAGTTGTTAATTGTTATTGCATTTCCGAATATCCAACTGCTTCTCCAATTAAGGTTGCCGTGGTACAATCGGTCACTTTTACCATGACGAAATCGCCCGGTTTGTAATTGCCTTTCGGGAAAACCGTTACTACGTTTTCAGAATTTCTTCCGCTCCAGTGCGCATCCGATTTTTTGGATTCTTTTTCAATTAAAACTTCCACGGTTTGGTTTAGGAAACGGGACGTTCTTTTGTAACTCAGTTCCTGTTGTAAGTCAACCACTTCCTGTAAACGACGTTTTTTAACTTCTTCCGGAACATCATCTTCCATTTTTCTGGCGGCCAAAGTTCCAGGTCTTTCCGAATAAGCGAACATATAACCGAAGTCGTATTCCACATATTCCATCAGGCTTAAGGTGTCTTGGTGGTCTTCTTCCGTTTCGGTTGGGAAACCGGTAATCATATCCTGTGAAATCGAACAGCCCGGAATAATCGCCTTGATTTTATCCACCAAAGCCATATACTCTTCACGGGTGTGCTGACGGTTCATCTCTTTTAAAATACGTGTGCTTCCTGATTGCACCGGTAAGTGAATGTAGTTGCAAACGTTCTGGTGTTTCGCAATCACATGCAATACTTCTTCGTGCATGTCCTGCGGATTTGAAGTCGAAAAGCGAAAACGCATCTTTGGAAACTGAATCGCACACATGTCCAATAACTGGGCAAAATCCACCGCGGTAGCTTTCTGCATTTCAGTGGCTTTTTCGTAGTCTTTTTTTAAACCGCCGCCGTACCAAAGGTAACTGTCGACGTTTTGTCCTAAAAGACACACTTCTTTAAAACCTCTATCATATAAATCTTTGATTTCTTCTAAAATCGATTGGGGCTCACGGCTGCGTTCGCGTCCGCGGGTAAACGGAACCACGCAAAACGTACACATGTTGTCGCAACCACGCGTGATGGAAACAAAAGCGTTGATACCGTTACTTTGTAAACGCACCGGTGAAATATCGCCATAGGTTTCATCTTTCGATAAAATCACGTTAATCGCATCACGGCCTTCTTCCACTTCCTGTAAAAGATTCGGTAAATCTTTATAGGCATCCGGTCCTACGACCATGTCCACGATTTTTTCTTCCTCCAGAAACTGGCTTTTCAAACGCTCGGCCATACAGCCCAAAACGCCCACTTTCATGCCCGGATTAATGCTGCGTTTTACCGCGTTGTATTTTTCCAGACGTTTACGAACGGTTTGTTCTGCTTTGTCGCGAATCGAGCAGGTGTTTACCAAAACCAAATCGGCTTCTTCCAGATTTTGGGTGGTGTTGTAACCTTGTTCGGTTAAAATGGAAGCCACGATTTCACTGTCCGAAAAATTCATCGCACAACCGTAACTTTCTATAAAAAGCTTTTTCGTATTCTCTTCTTTTTGTTCTAATACAAGGCTTGTCCCTTGTTTCTTCTCGTCAATTTCCTTTTCCATAGTGCACTCAAGCGTGTAAAAATCAATGCGCAAAGATAATACTAAATTTGATTTTCTGACAAGATGGCAGATTTGTTTAACAAAAGTTTTAGGGTGCGAAGGGTTCGGGCTTATTTGGGGGTTGTTTTAGCTTTGCTGAATCTTCGATTTCCCGTTTTCCGCTCCAATCTTTTTGTTCTTAAGGAAAGACTAAAAAGGATTTCCGCTGCACTCGGGGCTATCTAATTTTCGGTTTGATTTTTTGGATACTATATATAGGTGTAGTTGTTTTTCAACGACAAAATTTACTTTTAAAATTGGCAAAACGGCAATATTTAAAAAATTCCTATACTTTTGCGCTTCAAATAAAGAGTAAATGGCAAAGAATTTAGTGATCGTTGAGTCACCTGCAAAAGCAAAAACCATAGAGAAGTTTTTAGGAAACGACTATCAGGTAGAATCGAGTTACGGACATATTGCGGATCTTCCTTCCAAAGAAATCGGAGTGGATGTGGAAAATGGTTTCAAACCAAAATATGAAGTTTCTCCCGATAAGAAAGCCTTGGTAAGCAAATTGAAAACGTTATCTAAAGCTGCTGATACGGTTTGGTTGGCTTCCGATGAGGACCGCGAGGGAGAGGCCATATCCTGGCACTTGGCGGAAGAATTAAAATTGGATCCAAAAAAGACGAAGCGAATTGTTTTTCACGAGATTACAAAAAATGCCATTTTAAAAGCGATTGACAATCCAAGACAAATCGATTATAATTTAGTAAATGCGCAACAGGCACGACGTGTATTGGACCGTTTGGTAGGATACGAATTATCGCCGGTATTATGGCGCAAGATCAAAGGCGGATTGTCTGCTGGCCGTGTGCAATCGGTGTCGGTGCGTTTGATTGTGGAGCGTGAACGCGAAATCCAGAATTTTAAGCCGGTAGCGTCGTATTCGGTAGTGGCTGAATTTACCAATGAAGCCGGAAGAGCGTTTAAAGCGAAATTGCCAAAGAACTTCAATACGAAAAAAGAAGCCGAAGATTTTCTAAACCAAAATATCGGTTCTATATATAAGGTAGCGGATTTGGAAACTAAACCTACCAAAAAATCACCAACGGCCCCTTTTACGACGTCGACCTTACAACAGGAAGCAGCGCGTAAATTGTATTTGCCAGTGGGAATTACGATGCAGTTAGCGCAACGTTTGTACGAAGCCGGATTGATTACCTATATGAGAACCGACAGTGTCAATTTATCGAAAGAAGCGATGGAAGCGGCTCAGGCGGAAATCATTGCATCGTACGGAAAAGAATTTTCTAAACCGAGAACGTTTGCCAACAAAAGTAAAGGAGCGCAGGAAGCACACGAGGCGATTCGTCCAACGGATATGTCTAGACATACGGTTAACATCGATCGTGATCAGGCCCGTTTGTACGATTTGATTTGGAAAAGAACTTTAGCCTCTCAAATGAGCGATGCTGAATTGGAACGTACCAATGTGAAAATCGAAGCGAACAATCATAAAGAAATGTTTACGGCAACCGGAGAGGTTATTAAGTTTGAAGGATTTCTGAAAGTGTATCTCGAAGGTCACGATGATGATGAAGAAGAACAAGAAGGAATGTTGCCGGCCATGAAAGTGAACGAAAGATTGCAGAACAATTATATTACGGCTACCGAAAGATATACACGACCAGCGGCTCGTTACACGGAAGCTTCTTTGGTTAAGAAGTTGGAAGAGTTAGGGATTGGTCGTCCGTCAACGTATGCGCCGACGATTTCCACTATTATCAATAGAAATTATGTGGAGAAAGGAAATCTGGAAGGGCAGGAAAGAAATTATACGCAATTGGTGCTTCAGTCGGGGAAACTCGTGGAGAAACAATTGAAAGAAAATACCGGTTCGGATAAAGGGAAGTTAGTCCCAACCGATATCGGAACCATTGTAACCGACTTCTTAGTAAAGAATTTCGAAACCATTTTGGATTACAACTTCACGGCAAAAGTGGAACAGGATTTTGATGAAATCGCCGAAGGAAATATCGAATGGGCTAAAATGATGAATGATTTCTATAAGCATTTCCATCCGACAGTTAAAAATGTGGAGGAGAATGCCGAAAGAGAAAGTGGGGAACGTATTTTAGGAAAAGATCCGAAAACAGGTAAACAGGTGAGTGTGCGTTTGGGTAAATTCGGACCGATGGCTCAGATTGGGGATATCGACGACGAGAACAAACAATTCGCAAGTTTGCGTACCGAACAAAATATCGGTAATATCACACTGGAAGAAGCGTTGAATTTATTTTTGCTTCCAAAAGTGTTGGGTACTTATAAAGGAGAAGAAGTGGAAGTGAGCAACGGGCGTTTTGGTCCGTATGTGCGTCACGGAAGTGTCTTTATTTCATTGCCTAAAGGTGAGGAGCCTTTGGATGTTTCGATGGACAGAGCGCAGGAGTTGATTGATGAAAAAGCGAAAGCCGATGCGCCAATCGCGACCTACAAGAGTGAACCGGTACAAAAAGGAGTGGGGCGTTTTGGGCCTTTCATCAAATGGAACGGAATGTTTATCAATGTGAGTAAGAAATATAATTTTGATAATTTATCACAGTCGGACATAACCGAATTGATCGAAGATAAATTACAGAAAGAAATCGATAAGGTAATCCATAATTGGGAAGACGAAGGAATCCGCGTGGAAAAAGCACGTTGGGGCCGTTCGGTAATCACCAAAGGGAAAATTAAAATCGAATTGAGTAAAGATGTGGATGCTGCTGCCATGACATTGGAGCAGGTGAAGGAGTTGATTGAGAAGAAAGCGCCTGCCAAAAAAGCGGCAGCTAAAAAAACAACCGCTAAAAAAGCGCCTGCTAAAAAGAAATAATTATGGTATTTGATTTTTTCCAACCGTTGGATGCTGATTTCTTTGAATTTGTTCAAGGGTTGAGCAGTCAGACTTTGGGTAAAAAAGTGGTTTTTCATTCCGAAACGGATTTTCCGAACATCGAGAAGGCTTCCATTGCAGTAATTGGAGTTTTGGAAAGTCGCGGATTGGGTGAAGGGAATTATGAAACCGATTTAACGCATATCCGAAAAGAATTCTACAGTATGTTTCCCGGAAATTGGGAAGCACAAATTGTGGATCTAGGAAATATTGCTCCCGGGAATTCCTTGGAGGATACTTATTATGTGTTGAAAAATGCGGTCGCGCAATTGATAAAGAATAAAGTAATTCCTCTTGTTATAGGAGGTTCGCAGGATTTGACCTATGCCATGTACCGTGCTTACGATCAGTTGGAGCAAATGGTGAATGTGGTTTCGGTGGATAGTAAGTTTGATTTTGCTAAAGAAAACGGATTACCGGCCCATTCTTTTTTGTCGTCAATGATTGTGGAAGAGCCGAATAATCTTTTTAATTACAGTAATATCGGTTATCAAACCTATTTTAATTCTCAGGAAGAGATTGATTTGATTGAAAAATTGTATTTTGATGCCTATCGTTTAGGGGAAGTTTGTAATAATCCGGCCATTGCAGAACCTGTTTTTCGCGATGCGGATTTGGTGTCGTTGGATTTAACATCGGTAAAATCATCAGATTCCGGAAATTTTGTGAATTTTATACCAAACGGATTCAACGGAAAAGAAATTTGTGTACTTTCGCGCTATTCGGGGATCAGTGATAAAGTAACCTCTTTCGGAGTGTTTAATCACGGAAATTCCAAAGCGGAATCGGTGTTGACAGCTCAGGTGTTGTGGTATTTTATAGAGGGGTTCCATTATCGATCCAAAGAGTATCCGTTCGGGGTTAAAGAAGATTACCTGAAATATATTGTGCCTTTGGAAGATGAAGAATTAATCTTCTATAAAAGCGATAGAACCGACAGATGGTGGATAGAAATTCCTTTTTTGTCGAATCTTAACAATAAATTAAGAAGAAGTACGTTATTACCATGCACCTATGAAGATTATGTAGGGGCTACCAATCAGGAGATTCCTGAACGATGGTGGAAAGCACAGAAGAAAAATTTAATATAAAGTGATTAAATAGCGATAAACCTATACATTTTACAACAATTTGATTTTTTTAAGTTTTTTTTAGGAAAAAAATTGTTTTTTAGAAAATAAATAAATAGGTTTACGCCCTTAAATATGTATATATAATTAACCCAGATTTATATGAAGAAGTTCATAGCGTTTACAGCACTTGTTTCATTGTTCTTTAGTAGTTGTCACAAAAACGACAGAGGTGAACTAGTAGGAGTTAAAGGAAGAAAATGGCATCCAGAGAAGCCATATGGTATGACTTTGGTTCCTGGAGGTGCATTTATTATGGGTAAATCAGATGATGATTTAGCTAATGTTCAGGATGCACCCACTAAAACGGTTACCGTTCGTTCATTTTATATGGATGAAACGGAAATCACTAATAGTGAGTACCGTCAGTTTGTGGAATGGGTAAAGGATTCAATTACCAGAACAAGATTGGCTATACTTGCTGATGAGCAGGGTATAAAACCAGGTGGAGGTACAGGTGGTAAGGCTGGAAGCATCGGTGATTTTGCGTTTAAAGACCAAGATCCTGCTAAAATGTCTGCTTATGATAAATACATGTATGAAAACTACTACAGCGTAGGTACAGATGAAGATCCGTATGCAGGTAGACGTTTGAATAGAAAAGTGAAATTGCATAATAATGTTCAGAAATATCCGGATGAGCATTACGTTGAAGTAATGGACTCTTTGTATTTGCCTGCTACTGAATCTTATAATGGTTTAAGAACATTTGATGTTTCTAAATTGAAATTCCGTTATTCTTGGATGGATATTCAAGCTGCGGCTAAAGATAAATCTGTTGGAAGTAGCAGAACAAAAAGAAGTAAATTCATCAAAACGGAAAATATTCAAATTTATCCAGATACAACTGTTTGGATTAAAGACTTTGCTTATTCGTACAATGAGCCAATGCATAATGACTATTTCTGGCACCAAGCTTATGGAGAATATCCTGTAGTGGGTGTTTCTTGGAAACAGGCTAAAGCATTTTGTGCTTGGAGAACAATGAACAAAAACTCTTACATCAAAAAGAAAAAAGGAAGAGATCAGGTGAATTCGTTCCGTTTACCTACGGAAGCTGAATGGGAATATTCTGCAAGAGGAGGTCTGGAATCTGGAACATATCCTTGGGGAGGTCCTTATGCTAAAAATGACAGAGGTTGTTTCTTGGCGAACTTCAAACCAAACCGTGGAGATTATGCTGCTGACGGTGCTTTGTATACTGTAGAGGCAAAATCATATGAGCCAAATGAATACCATTTGTATAATATGGCGGGTAACGTAGCAGAGTGGACTGATTCTTCTTATGATCCTGCAGCTTATGAGTATGTTTCCACAATGAACCCGAATGTACCGGATTTATCAAACATGCGTAAAGTAACTCGTGGAGGTTCTTGGAAAGACGTTGCGTATTTCTTACAGGTAAGTACTCGTGATTATGAATATGCGGATTCTGCAAGATCTTACATCGGTTTCAGAACAGTTCAGGATTACATGGGTACAAGCAACACAAAAACCCAAAAATAGTTTTAAAAATTAACCAATTTTTTATATTAACTTAACTAACTAAAATTTATTTATTATGGCAGTATTACCAAAAAAAGTCATGAGTTTTGCCTACGGTATGGGGGCAGCAGTAGTAATCATCGGAGCATTATTTAAAATCATGCACTGGCCAGGAGCAGGAACTTTCCTTATTATTGGTTTAGGAACTGAGGCTCTTATCTTCGGTTTATCAGCTTTCGAAACTGAAACAGAATTAGATTGGTCTTTGGTTTATCCTGAATTAGCTGGTGGAGAAGCTAAAAAGAAAGAAGCGAAAAAAGAAAACCCAGCTGAGGCTCAAGGTTTGTTGTCTCAAAAATTAGACAACATGTTGAAAGAGGCTAAAATTGACGGTGAGTTAATGGCTAGCTTAGGAAACAGTATTAAAAATTTCGAAGGTGCTGCTAAAAACATCGCTCCTACAGTAGATGCAATTGCTTCTCAAAAGAAATATGCTGAAGAAATGGGTATGGCTGCTGCACAATTGGAAACTTTAAACGGTATGTATAAAGTACAGTTGGAAAGCGCTACACGTAATGCAGAGATCAATAAAGAAGTTGCTGAAAACAACTTGAAATTAAAAGATCAAATGCAATCGTTGACTGCAAACTTATCTTCATTAAATAATGTATATGGCGGAATGCTTTCTGCAATGAGTAACAGAGGCTAATTAGTTTCATAATTATTAATTTTTAAAACTAATTAGAAAATGGCAGGAGGAAAATTAAGTCCTAGACAGAAGATGATTAACCTAATGTACTTGGTTTTCATCGCGATGTTGGCATTAAATATGTCAAAAGAAGTATTAACGGCTTTCGGTTTGATGAATGAAAAATTCGAAGGTGTTAATAAGTTCTCTGATGAATATAACGGAAGTTTATACGGACAGTTAGAGTCTAAAGCTGGAGAAAATAAGGCACAGTTTGGTGCTCCGTTTGAAAAAGCTAAACAAATTAAACCTATAGTTAAAGAATTTAATGATTATATCCAATCATTAAAAAACGATATCACTAAAGATATTGAGAAAGATAAGGATGGTAAATTGCCTTACGAATCAATGGACAAAGGTGATAAAATTGACGAAGCTTGGTTTAGTGGAGACGGTTATTCTAAAAAAGGTAAAGATATCATCGCTGCTTTCGATAAATTCAAAAGTGGAATCGCTGGTGTTATTGGTAAAGATGTTAAATATCAACCAATCCTTAAAGATGTTAACGCTAAATTCAGCACAGCTGATGTAAAAGACAAAGAAGGTGTAACTAAATTGTTCTTAGATTACCACTTTAAAGGATTCCCGGCTGTTGCTTCATTAACGAAGTTGTCTGCTATCCAAAGTGACATCAAAAAAACTGAGCAGGATATTTACAACGCTTTAATTGGTAACACTACAGCTCAAGCAGCTTCCATGTCAAACTATAAAGCAATTGTTGTTTTTGAAAAATCTGTAGTATTCCAAGGAGAAGCAGTAAAAGGTAAAGTAGTATTAGGTCGTTATGACGAATCAACTGTTCCTAACTCTTTCAACGTAAACGGTGCTAGTTCTAAAATTGAAAACGGTCAGGCTGTCTTCAATGCAACAGCTGGTGGAGTTGGTGAAAAAGAAATCTCTGGTAAATTTACATTTATCGAGGATGGAAAATCTATCCCGGTTGAATTTAAAGAAAAATACGTTGTAGTACCAAGACCAAACTCAGCGAATATCTCTGCTGATAAAATGAACGTGGTTTATAGAGGTTTACCAAACCCTATGACAATTTCATTCGCAGGTATTTCTGATGATAAAGTAAATGCTTCTGCTCCAGGTTTATCTAAAGCTGGTAAGCCAGGTGCATACAACTTGAATCCTGGTTCAGGTACTGAAGTTGTAGTTAATGTTACTGGTAAATTACCTGATGGTAAAACTGTAGCTGATAAAAAAGCTTTCCGTATCAAGAATATTCCTCCTCCAATCGGTGCAATCGGTGGTGAGATGGGTGTTGTTAAAGGTGCTAAAGGTAGATTGGAAGTGTCTCAGGTTTCTGCAAAATTGCCAGATTTCTTGTATGACTTGAATTTCCAAGTTACTCAATTTACTTTCAAAGTTCCTGGACAAGCAGCAGTTATTGTAAACGGAGACAGAGTTAACGGTCAGTGTAAAGCTGCTTTAGCTAGAGCTGGACGTGGTGATCAGGTTACGATTTCTGATATTAAAACAAAAATCATTGGCGTAAGTGCTAATATTATGACTGGTAAAACAGCACCGGTTGTATACGAAATTCAATAATAATTTAAGTACTGGTTAGCTTAAATAACTTTAATTTTAGAACATGAAATTGAGAAACTTTTTAGTAGTATTTTTTGCAGTGGCAGGAAGCTATGCATCATTCGCACAGTCGAACTTGTTGAATGCTAAAACTCCTGATGAAATCGGGAAGAAGACTGCTGCGCAAATGAATGCGGATAATGATAAGCCACTTCCTTACGGGTATGTTCACGATCGTGATATCCTTATGGGGAAAGCTATTTGGGAAATCGTTGACTTGGATGAACGAGTTAATTTTCCTTTGTATTATCCAATTGATTCAGTAAACATTGGAAGTGATAGACGTTCTTTGTTTGATGTTCTTATAAAAGGAATCAAAACGGGAAGAATAACTGAAGTGTATACTGATGATTATTTCAATACTAAGAAGACTCTTAAAGACATGGCTTCTTCGTTCACTTACATTGATACTACTCAAGCAGGTAGAGATGAGATTAATACTTACTATGATCAGTATTTCCCTCAAGCTAAAACTGTACGAAAAAAAGTAAATGGTAAGTGGGTAACAGAAACTGTTCCTGGAACTCCAACTAAAGTTTTGGATCCTCAATACATTGACAAAAGAGAATTGACAGGTATTGATATTTCAGGATATAAAATTAAAGGTTACTGGTATTTTGATAAAAGACAAGGTGAATTGAAATACAGAATGTTGGGTATTTGTCCAGTAGCTCCGGAAGCGAGAGATATTGGAGCTGAAAATCCTGATGTAATCGAGTTGTTCTGGGTGTACTTCCCTTCAATTAGAGATGTATTACATGAAAACAAAGCTTTCAATGACAAGAATTCTGCTATGCCAATTACGTTCGACCACTTGTTAAATGCTCGTCGTTTCAGCGCCGTGATTTACAAAGAAGAAAACGTATACGGAGATAGAAAAATCGAAGACTACATGAAAGAGAACTCTCAGATGCAGTTATTGGAATCTGAGCGTGTAAAAGAGAAAATCCGCAACTTCGAGCAAGATATGTGGAACTACTAATAGTGAATTTCTTTTTTAAATATAGAAAAACTCCAACCTTAAATGGTTGGAGTTTTTTACTTTTGTACCATGATAGATTATTTAATTGTAGGCTCTGGTTTAGCGGGTATTTGTTTTGCTGAAACAGCCTTGCGCAGCGGTAAAACTTTTTTACTTATTGATGACTTTTCGGTTTCTTCTTCAAAAGTGGCCGGAGGGCTGTATAATCCCGTTATATTGAAGCGTTTTAGCCTTGTTTGGAAAGCTGCGGAACAACTTGAATATGGCCTGCAATTTTATGAGGGTATCGAAAAGAAATTAGGAGTTGCTTTCATGCACCAGCTTCCGGTTTATCGGAAATTTGTTTCGGTTGAAGAACAAAATAATTGGTTTTCTGCCAGCGATAAACCTAAACTTTCTCCTTTTCTTTCGTTGGAGATGATTACTAAAAAATATAATGGGATTGATTCGCCGTTTGGTTTCGGTGAAATATTCCGAACCGGATACCTTGATATGAGTGTTTTTCTGGACAGTTGCAATCAGTTTTTTTTAACACAGCAATTGCTTTTGAACGAAACATTTGATTATTCGTTGGTTGAGACTAATCAAGAGTTTGTACAGTACAAAGATATCCAAGCAAAACATCTCATTTTTGCCGAAGGTTTCTCCATGCATAAAAACCCTTTTTTTAAAGATTTACCTCTTGATGGGACCAAAGGCGAATTGTTGATTATCAAGGCTCCGAAATTGGATTTGGATGTAATTATCAACTCTAATTTATTCGTACTGCCGTTGGGTAACGATTTGTATAAAATTGGAGCTACTTACAATTGGTCGGACAAAACAAGTTCTCCTACCCCTGAAGGGAAAGCAGAATTGTTAATTCGACTAATGGAGCTATTAACCTGCGATTTTGAGGTGGTTGACCACCTTGCCGGCGTTCGCCCTACCGTGAACGATCGCAGACCCTTGGTGGGTCATCATCCTGAACATAAAAACCTTTATGTATTAAACGGATTGGGAACTAGAGGAGTAATGCTCGGACCATGGCTCGCGAAATCACTGTTTGAATTCATAGAGCACGATATTGCACTCGATGATCAAATTAATATTCGACGATTTTATAAAAAAAGAGGAGCCTAGTAGCTCCTTTATTTTTTGTGATTTTTCCAGTCTTTGTCGTAATGTACAAATATGTTAATCCAAATGTTTCTGGACAAACGCATGATCACCGGCATAAAGAAAACTAATGTGGCAATGATGGCAATAAAAGAAACTTTTAGGTTCGTGCCCAAAAACAAATGACTGATTACAAAAGCCGCAACGCCAAAAGCAATCCCTACACCATAACTCACATACATGGCGCCATAAAAAAACGAGGGCTCAATTTTATAACGGGTTCCACAATGACCGCAGGTGTCATTCATTTTAAGGGTATTCGATAAATGATACGGATTTTTGTCCAAATACATACTTTCTTCCTGACATTTAGGACAACTTCCTGTTAAAATGCTGTTTAGTTTGGATCCTTTTTTTAACATTTGCATAAATTTTTATGTAAAGGTACTTCATTTAAGAATTTACCTATGTAACATTTGTCACTTTTATGCTTAATATACACAATTTATCGGTTTCTTTTGGTGGTACGTACTTGTTTGAAGAGGTAACGTTTCGT
This sequence comes from uncultured Flavobacteriaceae bacterium, assembly GCA_963812405.1. Classification (GTDB taxonomy): domain Bacteria; phylum Bacteroidota; class Bacteroidia; order Flavobacteriales; family Flavobacteriaceae; genus Flavobacterium. The sequence goes on from CAWEUV010000002.1 coordinate 1,558,351, forward strand.
TTGGGTGCAGGGGATAGAGTAGGACTTGTCGGAAAGAATGGTGCCGGTAAATCGACCATGCTTAAAATTCTTTCCAGAGACATTCAGCCGGATTCCGGAAGTATTGCTACGGAAAAAGAAGTAAAAATAGGTTTCCTGCGTCAGGATATCGATTTTGTAAAAGGCAGAACCGTTTTGGAAGAAGCGTATCAGGCCTTCGAAGAAATCAAACACGCCGAACTCAAAATCGATGAGATCAACCATCAGTTGGCTACCAGAACCGATTACGAAAGTGAAAGCTATTCCGAATTGATTGAGCAATTAAGCGATGTAACGCACCATTATGAAATTTTAGGCGGCTATAATTATGTTGGCGAAACCGAAAAAATCTTGTTGGGATTAGGTTTCAAACGCGAAGAATTCAACAATCAGACCGATACTTTTTCTGGTGGATGGCGCATGCGAATCGAATTGGCAAAATTATTACTGCAAAGCAACGATATATTGCTGCTGGATGAGCCTACGAACCACTTGGATATCGAAAGTATCATCTGGCTGGAAGGTTTTTTAAGAAACTTCCCGGGTGTTGTGGTCATTGTTTCTCACGATAAAATGTTCCTGGACAACGTAACGAACAGAACCATTGAAATTTCTTTAGGGAAAGCCTATGATTTCAACAAACCGTATTCGCAATATCTGGTTTTGCGTCAGGAAATCCGCGAAAAGCAATTGGCGACCCAAAAAAATCAAGCCAAAAAAATAGAAGAAACCGAAAAGTTAATCGAGAAATTCCGAGCCAAAGCGTCCAAAGCCTCGATGGCACAATCCTTAATTAAGAAATTGGATAAGGTGGAACGCATCGAAGTCGACGAAGATGATAATTCGGTAATGAACATTTCTTTTCCAGTTTCAGTTACGCCGGGCCGCGTGGTGGTAGAAGCCGAACACGTAACCAAAGCCTATGGCGATAAAGTCATTTTAAACGACATTAATCTGTTGGTCGAACGCGGCAGTAAAATCGCTTTCGTGGGACAGAACGGCCAAGGGAAATCCACGTTCATGAAAGCCATTGTAAACGAATTCGAATACGGTGGAACGATTAAATTGGGACATAATGTACAATTGGGGTATTTTGCCCAAAATCAGGCCGAATATCTGGACGGAGAACTAACACTGTTGGAAACCATGGTGGAAGCGGCAACCGATTCCAATCGCTCCAAAGTGCGCGACATGTTAGGTTCGTTCCTTTTCCGTGGTGATGATGTCGAGAAAAAAGTGAAAGTCCTTTCCGGAGGCGAACGCAACCGTTTGGCGCTTTGTAAATTGCTATTACAGCCTATCAATGTGTTGGTAATGGATGAGCCGACCAATCACTTGGATATTAAGTCTAAAAACGTCTTAAAAGCCGCTTTACAGCAATATGAAGGGACGTTGTTGCTTGTGTCGCACGACCGTGATTTCCTTCAGGGCATGTCGAACATCGTTTACGAATTCAAAGACCAGAAAATAAAAGAATATTTGGGTGATATCAATTTCTTCTTAGAGCAACGCAAACTGGAAAACATGCGCGAAGTGGAAAAGAAAGATGTTGAGAAAAAAGAAGCACCCAAAGAAAACAAAGCACTTTCCTACGAAGAGCAAAAAAAGAACAAATCGCTGCAAAATCGTCTGAGTAAAATCGAAAGTCAAATCCAGCAATTGGAAAAAGACATTCAAAATGACGATAAAGCCTTGGCGTCCAATTACGACAAACACATCGAAGACGCCAAGTTTTTTGCCGCTTACGAAAAGAAAAAGAAAGACCTGGATCAATTGCTCGAAGACTGGGAAACGGTTCAAATGGAAATCGATGCATTGTAAATAGTTTAGGAGCGGATGGCTTGGGAATTGTATAAAACCGTTTTCCCGCTGTCCGCTCTATCTTTTACGAGGGCTTCGAGAGCCTCAGCCCCCGTAAAAGGATGTCGCTCCCATCGGGGCTAAGAGACTGCTAAAGGCATTTTTTGATGGTTTGTTTTTACGGCTTATCTCAGTTTTCTAAATTTCTGCAGTCTACAATCTGCAGTCTACAATCTGCTTTCTGCAATCTGCCTTCTGCTACCTGTCATCTGCTGTCTACAATCTGCTTACTGATTACTATTTAAACGGGCTCCGCTGCTGCCAAACCGTTTCCGGTTCCAGCGATTTGAAAATCTTACCGATAAATTTATGGATAACGGGATTGGAATGTTGCATAAAACCCACCATGTCGTAAGGCTTGGCGCCCACAGAACTTTTAATTTCCAAAGCCGTTCGGGCAAATATAATTTCCCTAAACCCTTTTTTAATGGAATACTTAATCATGTCGTACAACATGTTTAGATACACCATCATTTCGCGTTGGTGTTCGTCGTCATAACCTAAAAAATAGGTGTCGATCGTGTCGCCGTTTTTAATCAGGGTGTTAAATCCAATCAGTTTGCTGTCTAGGAAATAACCGTAAAAAAGGAAGTTGTGACCCAATTGCTTTTTGAGCTCGTAAAAGTGATTCTCTGCTAAAAAGAACGTGTTGAAGGGTGCATTTTTAGATACATTCAAATACAAATTCTGAATTGTTGCATTGTAGTTTTCAATTTCCGACAATCCCATTTTTCGTTTTTCAATCCCGTCGAGTTTTTTATGGGCGCGTTTGTATTGGTCCCGGTATTTTTTACTCAAAGCGGCAATATAATCGTTGTCGGATTTCCATTGTTCCGGAATCGAAAAAATCATGTTGGGCTGTGTCGAAAACCGGTAAAACGATTCGAATTCCGGAGCGCTTAAAACGAATTCATCTTTAGTGAAAAAATCCTTGAATGTGGTAAGGTGCACTTTCTTACCTTGTTTTTTAAAACGCTTTTGCAGCTCTTTTGCAGCGTCATGCAATAATGAGATGCCTTGTTTTGTATCGAACTCTTCAGCAAAAATAAACGCATTCTGACCGGTAAGCATGTTGTTGCCGATAAACAAAACGTGGGAGGTAAAGTTCTGAAACACAAAATTACGAACCGAAGTCTTAAAGCAATTGTCGCGTTCTCCAAAAGAACCTACCTGATTTAAATCGATAAATTGTGAAAGCGCAATTCCTTTTAATTCTTCGTTGTCAAACAATCCGATGTAATGACAGGTCATGTTTTCCGGACGTGATGCATCGAGAACTTTCAGGTAATCCTTGGTGAGAAAAATATTCGAAACGGCCAATGTGTTCCAGGAATCAGGAATTTCAGCAACAGAAGAATATATTTTATAATGGTAATGGTGTTTCACAAAGAAAAAAATCGCTCCACAAATGTAGAGCGATTGTGGTATAATAAAATGTTAATATTTTAAATCCATCGGCAAACGACAGCGCCCATAATCGTCATCGAAACAATCCAGTAGCCTGCATTGATCAGCATGTATTTCCACGATTTTTGTTCAAATAAACCATTGATGCAGGTAATCGGCAAAGCTATGAAAAGACCCGATGTGAATCCGTGCAATGCTCCGTGATGTAATGTTCGGAAGGCTGTGCCATAATCGGCCATAAAAGCAGCATAGGAGGGTAGTGCTTTGTCGACAAATTCAGGACCGCCAATCATGCCCATGGCTCCCATTTGGTGTACCGTAAGTGCCGGCATAATGAAGGCAAGCATAAAGGAGTAGAAAAAGGTTAGTCCAAAGATTTTTAACATATTTCCCTGTTTTGCTTTTTCCTCGGTCATCCCGGATTCTTGCATCCAGATGGTTCCGAAAACTTTAGGATGGTACCATATAAACCCAACAAGTAGTGTGACCAAAGCGGCTACCAATACTGCTAAAAAATTAAATTCCATAAATAGTTTGTTTTTGGTTATTCTCAAATTTAACAAAAAGAAACGGAATAAAAAAGCAGCTTTTTTTAATAAAACATTGAAAAAGAATGTGGAATTAAAAAAGGTTTTTGGTTAAGCGCAATTGTCAAATCCGCTAGGCATCGGTCGGTAGGCGTAGTATTGTAAAACTTCCTCGATGGCCAATTGCATGGCTTTGTTAATGGGGACAACAACGTTACCCAATTTAAAATCGATTTGCGAAAGATTCATGTAGTAATCGGTGAAAATCGGAACATAAAGTCCGTTGTTGATGGCTGCTGTTGCGGTATCAAAATTTGCTTGCTGTCCTTCTTTTATGATTTTGCAGGTCGCCAATCGCAATTGTCCGTATTTGTCGCTGCTGGCACCAAAGCCAAAAAGGCGGCAAACTAAGCCACGATATTGGTAATTGCTGCAACTCCCTTTTTCGGGTTCCAACAAAGAAAGCGGATTATACAAATGGCAGGTAGGCGCTTCTTTTGTGCTTAATTCATTCAGTACTTGTTCGGCTTTACCGTTTACAAAAAGATGAAAAGCATAAGGTAAGAATTCTAAGGGTGAAGCGTCGATGTCTGGTGTGCTGCAGCATTTTCCGCAACCGGCAATGCATCCAAGTTTGGTTTTGGTTTGAAATTCCGTAATTTCAGTTCCCAGTTTGTCAAACAATTGTTCGACCAGTTTTACTCTGTGCTCTATCGACATCGTCATTTTTTTTCCGAAGGTAGTATTATTAGTGTTTTGTTGTTAGTATCCATCGAAAATAAATTAAAAACATAAAAAAAACCACCAACTTTCGTTGATGGTTCTGATTTTGTATGCGAATATAATTTATTCCGCAGCCACTAATTTACTGGCGCTTCTGTATAGGAATTCATTAAAGATATGACGTTTTGCAAAACGGTTCGGTGATTCTGCATTGATCATTTTGATGTAGGTGTTTTTCGGAACGCCAAAATATTCAAACTGATTGCCGTCTAAAAAGCTGATGTACAAAACACCATTGTCCATGTAAAATTCCAAAATATTGGAAGTCGTTGTGGTCTTGATGTATTCGTCTTTGTCTTTTTCCTGAGTTTCCGGTGCGATGCTCACTAAAAAGTGGTACGCTTCAATAATCAATTTGCTTCTTTCCTCGGCTGCCAAACGTTCAACAGGGTCAGCAATAGTATCCGGATGATCTTCCTTCATGCTGTTTCTGTAAATCGTTTTCAATTCTTTTAAGGTAGCCGTTTTGGTTACATCCAATAATTTTCGGTACTCGGCAATTTTTTTTGTATTCATAAAGTGTAAAATAAAAAAGCAATTCTTTTACGAATGACTTTGATTAGCAATAAGATAGCCCTAAAATCAAAGGAAATCTCTAATTATTGTTTTTTCAAAAAAAAAGAGAACCAAATAATTCTCTTTCTTAGTAGCGGGAACAGGACTCGAACCTGTGTCCGCCGCGGCGGATATGAGCCCAAGAGATTATAATTTAGAAATGATTTCTTTTATAAGCTCCCTGCCTTTTCCTGTTTTAAAGAGTTTTTCTCTTTTTAAAGCCTCGGATTTAGTTGTGAAAAATTCGACATAAATTACTTTCCAAGGTCTAAACTTGATCGTGTATCCTTTTTTGCTCAAATAATTATGAGATTTAAAACGCTCAATCAAATTAGAGGTAAAACCAATATAGGTTTTATTGTGTTCCTCAGAGAATAAAATGTATACCACAAATTCATCCATTTCAATATAAAAAAAAGCCACTCATTACTGAATGGCTTAGTAGCGGGAACAGGACTCGAACCTGTGACCTTCGGGTTATGAGCCCGACGAGCTGCCTACTGCTCTATCCCGCGATGTACGGTTGTAATTTCAATAAATTCTTAGTAGCGGGAACAGGACTCGAACCTGTGACCTTCGGGTTATGAGCCCGACGAGCTGCCTACTGCTCTATCCCGCGATGTTTCGAGTGCAAAGGTACAACGAAATTTCATCCGTGCAACAAAAACGATAAAAACTTTTTTTATTTCTACTATTCGCTTGTTATGACTACCTTTGTAGGCTAATATTTTTACTATGTCACACAAAGCAGGTTTTGTAAACATCATCGGAAATCCAAATGTCGGAAAGTCGACTTTAATGAATGCCTTCGTTGGAGAGCGTTTGTCGATTATCACTTCCAAAGCACAAACTACCCGTCACCGAATTCTAGGCATCGTGAATGGTGAGGATTTTCAGGTGTTGTTTTCGGATACGCCCGGAATTATCAAACCCGCTTATGAGTTGCAAAATTCCATGATGGATTTTGTAAAATCAGCATTTGAAGATGCCGATGTGTTGATCTATATGGTAGAAGTAGGGGAGAAAGAATTAAAAGACGAAGCTTTTTTTAATAAAATCATCCATTCCAAAATTCCGGTATTGTTGTTGTTGAATAAAATCGACAAATCCAATCAGGAACAGTTGGAAGAACAGGTAAATCTGTGGAAAGAAAAAGTGCCCAATGCGGAACTTTTCCCGATTTCAGCTTTGGAGAACTTCAATGTAACCGAGGTGTTCAACAGAATTTTAGAATTGCTTCCGGAATCACCGGCCTACTATCCAAAAGATGCTTTAACCGACAAACCGGAGCGTTTCTTTGTAAACGAAACCATCCGTGAAAAAATCCTGTTGCACTATGACAAGGAAATTCCATATGCCGTGGAAATCGAAACCGAAGAGTTTATCGAAGACGATGATATCATTCGCATAAAATCAGTAATTATGGTGGAACGCGATACCCAAAAAGGAATCATTATCGGGCATAAAGGTTCGGCCATAAAACGGGTAGGAGTGGAAGCGCGTCAGGATTTGGAAAAATTCTTCGGCAAGCAAATTCATATTGAAATGTTTGTGAAAGTCAACAAAGACTGGAGAAGTAATGCGTTTCAGTTGCGTCGTTTCGGGTACAACCAAAAATAATTAGTCCAAATCCAAACCACGATCCATTAATTGTTCCAACTCGTGCATTTGAGGAACGCTGTTGTGCCTGTTACTGCGTGCAATCAGGTAGAGCAATATCCATACGACAACCATCAAGCCCATAATCATCAGATCATTTTGATACGGTTGTTTTAAGGTCCAGTTGGAATAAGCAATCATGCCGAAAATCAAAAAAATACCGGCAACCATGAAGTGGAAAAACATGAACATGGTCCACAAAGCCTGATCAGGACCAAACAAACCGCGCACAAGTGTGTTGCCGTTCTCGGATTTTTCCAATTCCAAATGAAGGTGCGGCGAAAAGTACTTTCTGTTTTTCGGACTAATATACAACCAGATGTGAGTTCCAGAAATTTTGATGGAATAGTCCGATTGCACTTCCAACTTTAATTGTTGGTAGTTTTGTAGTATGGTTTCGGCACTCTTTGATGTTTCCTTGTAAAATCGTGGGCGGAGTAAAATGCTTTTGTCTGGTTCCATAGGCGTAGGTTTGTTGAAAACTAAATTACATTTTTTTTAAAAACAAACAAGTTTTTTCATTGGAATTGACATAAAATCAATAGGTTGAATTTATTTTTTTAGGAGTAATCCGAGAATTGATGTTCATTAAAGTGCTAAAACTGCTCAAAAAAGTGTAATTTTGCAGACTCAAAAAAATATTTATGAATAATATCGTAGCCATTGTAGGAAGACCTAATGTAGGGAAATCAACCTTTTTCAACAGGTTAATTCAAAGAAGAGAAGCTATCGTAGACTCGGTAAGCGGGGTAACCCGTGACCGTAATTACGGGAAAAGCGAATGGAACGGAAAAGAGTTTTCGGTTATTGATACGGGAGGATATATTAAAGGTTCCGATGATATTTTTGAGGCAGAAATCCGTCGTCAGGTAGAATTGGCTATTGATGAAGCCGATGCTATCATTTTCATGGTGGATGTGGAAGAAGGCATCACGCCGATGGATGCTGAAGTGGCAAAACTGCTTCGGAAAGTAACCAAACCAATTCTTATCGCGGTTAATAAAGTAGATAATGCGATGCGTGAAAAAGACGCTATCGAATTTTATAATTTGGGGTTAGGCGAATATTTTACCATCGCCGGAATGAACGGAAGCGGTACCGGAGAACTTTTAGATAAGTTGGTGGAAGTGTTGCCGGAATTGCCGGATGCGGTGGAAGAAGAAGAGCCATTGCCTCGTTTTTGTGTGGTAGGCCGTCCCAATGCCGGAAAATCATCGTTCATTAATGCGTTGATTGGCGAAGATCGTTTCGTGGTGACTGATATTGCGGGAACAACCCGTGATGCCATCGATACCCGATACAACCGTTTCGGATTCGAATTCAACTTAGTGGATACTGCGGGAATTCGTAGAAAAGCGAAGGTAAAAGAGGATTTGGAATTTTACTCCGTAATGCGTTCCGTGCGCGCTATTGAACATTCGGATGTTTGTATCCTTATGATTGATGCTACGCGTGGTTTCGAAGGACAGGATCAGAGTATTTTCTGGTTGGCCGAAAAAAACCGAAAAGGAATTGTAATCTTGGTGAACAAATGGGATTTGGTGGAAAAAGACACCATGTCAACCCGTGATTATGAAGCGAAAATCCGCAAGGAACTGGAGCCGTTTACCGATGTGCCTATTTTATTCGTTTCGGCATTAACCAAACAACGTTTGCTAAAAGCATTGGAAACAGCGGTTGAAGTTTTTGAAAATCGTAAACAGCGTATTTCAACGTCCAAATTCAACGAGACGATGCTCCCGATTATCGAGCGTACACCACCACCGGCTTTAAAAGGAAAATACGTAAAAATCAAATATTGTATGCAGTTGCCAACGCCAACGCCTCAGTTTGTGTTTTTTGCCAACCTGCCACAATATGTGAAAGATCCGTACAAACGATTCATTGAAAATCAATTGCGCCAGATCTATAATTTTACAGGCGTGCCTATCGATATTTACTTCAGACAGAAATAAATTGTTAAATTTTATAAAACAAATAAAATTCTTACATAATAAAATCTTTAATTCGCGGTTAATATGAGAAATCATTTTAACCGCAATTTTTTTATTGATGTCCAAACATTTTTTTACGTTCGTTCTTGCACTGTTTTCAGTGTGTGCCTTTTCCCAGAATTCCTTTTATATCAAAGGAAAAATTGTTGAAGAAGCCAGTAAACTTCCTATGGAATCCGTTACCGTTTATTTATCGGTAGCCAAAGATTCCTCGCTGGTGGATTATACGATTACCGATAAAAACGGAAATTTTTCCTTAGCAGTAAAAAAAACAACCCAACCGGTTTTTCTCAAAATATCGATGGTCGGCTTTGAAGACCATAAAACCAATCTGAAAGAGCTGTTACAGACAAAAGATTTTGGGGTTATTGCGCTAAAAGAACAGTCTAAAATGCTGAATGAAGTGGTGGTGAAAGCCGAAGCTCCTCCGGTTCGTATCAAAAAAGATACTTTAGAATTCAATGCTGCTTCGTTTAAAGTACGTCCGGATGCAAATGTGGAAACGCTTCTAAAGCAATTACCCGGCGTAGAAATTGATAATGAAGGTAAAATCACGGTGAACGGAAAAGAAGTGAATCAGATTTTGGTAAATGGTAAACCGTTTTTTGATAAAGACGGAAAAATTGCGCTGCAAAATCTCCCTTCGGATATCATTAATAAAGTTCAGGTGACCGATACGAAAACCAAAAAGGAGGAATTGTCGGGTCAGAAGTCCACTTCTAATAATGCCAGTATCAATTTAACTATAGACGAAGATAAGAATAAAGGATTTTTCGGAAAATTCATGGGCGGCTACGGTACGGATGATCGCTATGAAAGCAGCGCGCTAATCAATTATTTCAAAAATAAAAGAAAACTGAGTGTCTTGGCATCGTCCAACAATATCAACTCGGTTGGATTTTCGATGGACGAGATTTTTGACAATATGGGGGGCGGACGCAGCCGATCGATGTATTATAACGACAACGGATCTTTCGGGATTAACGGAATGCGTTTTGGTGCCGGAAGCGGAATAACCCAATCGGACATGGTGGGGGTTAACTATTCGGATGAATGGACCAAAAAAACGGAGACCACCTCGAGTTATTTTTTCTCCGACCAACATAGTAAAAATAAAAGCCGTACCAATCAAACAAACTTTTTACCAACCGGAAATTTCAATACCGCATCAGCTTCCGAATCATCGGCAGACCGTTTCGGACACAATGTTAATTTCGAGTTGGAATATAAAATTGATTCCACTACTTCGCTTGTGGTTTCGCCTAAATTTTCCAAATCAAATGGGAAAGACCGGGAAAAGTCATTTCAGTCTTCTGCTGATGAAACGAATAATTTGTTGAATGAAAGTACATCGGAAACTTTTAATGATAGTGACGGGACCAATTTTAAAAATTCAATTTATTTCAATAAATCACTGAAGAAAAAAGGAAGGTTTATCAATGCTTCTTTTGATAATGAAAACAATAAGGATGAAATTCTTGCGTCCAACAGATCAACAACGATTTTTTATCAAGGAACAGATCCGGATGATGTTCGGGATCAGATTAAAAAGAGTCGGAATATTAAGGATAATTATCAGTTTGATATCGGGTACTCTGAACCTTTGAAGGATTCATTGGCGGTTGTTTTGGCCGTTAATTATGAGCACAACAAAAGCTCGGAAGACCGCAGAGCTTTTGATTATGATGTTATTTCACAATCCTATTCTGATGCCAATGACGTTTTAACCAATTATTTGACCTCTACTACTAAGATGGTAAAACCAACCGCCGGAATACGCATTAGTAAAAAGAATTTCGGATTCGGTTTTTCTGCGGGAACGGCCATTTCCGAATTTGACAATCATTCCTCTTATCTTGGTGTAACAACGGATTTAAATAAAAAATATGCGTTGCCGACCGGAAACCTGCATTTCAATTATAATTTTACTAAATCAAAATCGTTGTGGATGAATTATAATTATGAATTTGATTTTCCTTCGGCGAATCAGGTTTTGCCGGTTCGAGACTTGGCTAATCCTTTAAATACGTTTATTGGGAATCCGGATTTGAATTTGAATAAGTCGCATCGGATGTATTTGAGTTTCAATGATTATGATTATGCTTCGCGTTCGGGTTACGGCGTGTATATGAACGGTACTTTTTACGACAGCCAGATTGTAGCATCAACGCTTTATGATGAAAACCGAAAACGCGAAACCCGCTTTGTAAATGTTGCGGATACCTATAACAGTTGGATAGGGGTGTATTGGAATAAAACAATCAAGAAAGAGGCACATAAATTCCGATTCAATTTAGGATTCAATACCAATATGGGACTTTCTAAAGGGTTTGCCAATGGAGAAATGTATGATGCTAAATCCCTTCGCTTAACACCAAGAGCTTCGTTTAGTTATGATTATGGGGAATTGTTAACGATATCGCCTTCTTATAACCTGACCTACAGCGATACCAAATACACCAATTATTCTGTCAGTGGCGCTACAAATGTTCTGCACCGATTTAATATTCAGGTAACGAATTACTGGCCAAAAAACTGGGTTTTCGGAAATGATTTTGGTTATACTTATAATTCCAATATCGCCGATGGCTTTAAAAAAGACTTTTATTTGTGGAACACCAGTTTAGCGTATAGCTTTTTCGACAAGAAATTTACAGCAAAGGTGAAAGTATACGATTTACTAAACCAAAATCAAAGTGCCACGCGAACCATTTCGGCCACAACCATTCGTGACGAAGAAAACTTGGTGTTGAAACGCTATGCAATGTTCTCGTTAACGTACAAAATTGAAAAATTCGCAGGCAAGGAAAAACCATCCCGAAACCGACATATGTTTTAATACGAATATCATGAAGAGATTGTTTTCGCAATCTCTTCTTTTGTTTTATAAGGTTTTCAATGTTCAATCAGTTAAGGGCAGTCTCGTCTTTTTCTAATGTTTTTACGGGATAATCATTGTACCAATCTTTAAACGTTTTTTTGGTTTCATATTTATCACGAAGTACCGTGTAAACCATATGAGGTACAAGAAAACTTCCCAAAATAAACAAACTGCTTATTAGTGGCAGAGGTACATTTGTCTGAGATAAGCCGGTAAAAATAAAGACAAATGCCGTAGTGAACCAAACCAGCTTAATGGCGTAATTTTTCATGACTTTTCCTTTTAATAAAGGTACATCGAATTAGTGATGGACAGTGTTAAGGTTTGTACAACAGGTTCTTAAAGGGTTTTAGTACGGTAAGTAAGATGAAATAAAAAAAAAGAGATTGCGGTAAAGCAATCTCTTTTTTTATTTATCTCTTTGTTCAGTCTGAGCCCTGCAAACTGCGTTCTTTCTTCTGCTCTCTGTAATCTGCCTTCTGCCTTCTGCAATCCGGAACTACCAACTTCCGCCAGCACCGCCACCGGAGAAACCTCCGCCACCGAAACCTCCGCCAAAGCCTCCACCTCCGAAACCACCTCCGGAAGAACTTCCGCCACCGAAACCACCACGACCCAAGCTGCTCAGGATGATGATGTCGCCCAAATCCGGTCCGGAAAAGCGACCGCCGTTTCCACCGCCACGCTTGTTTCGGGAAAGAATCGCGATGATGATAATGAATAAGATGATGAAGAAAATAATTTTCCCGCCACCGGAATCGTTATTTCCTTTGCGTTCGCCTTTGTATTTTCCTTTCAGGACGTCAAAAATGGCATCGGCACCTTTGTCTAAACCGTTGTAGTAACTTCCGGCTTTAAATTCGGGGATAATAATGTTTCGGATCAGTTCACCCGTTGTTCCGGCCGTAAGACGGTCTTCCACACCGTAACCGGGGGAAATGTGAATTCTTCTGTCGTTTTTGGAAAGCAAAATGAATACTCCATTGTCTTCTTTGGCTTGCCCGACACCCCATTTTTGGGCCCAATTCACGCTTAATTGTGCGATGTCTTCTCCTTTCAGGCTTTCCACAATAACCACAACTATTTGTGTAGTCGTGGAATCCGAATAGCGAATCAGTTTTTCTTCCAGTTGTTTCTTTTGATTCGCTTCCAATAAGTTGGCATAATCGTAAACACTGGTTTGGAAACTTGGTTTTTCGGGAATATCGTACTGTGCAAAACCCAACTGATGCAATAACAGGAATGTTATGACAACAGAGAATTTTATCATTTTTAAAATGAAATTAGTCATTTATCCTTTGGATATTTCGTTAGATAATTCGTTGGTGTCGCCGTTTTCGTAAGGGAAATATTTTTTCAAACGTTCACCTGCTTTTAAGACGCCATTGACCAAGCCTTCTTTGTATTCTTTGTTTTTAAAATGACCAATCACTAAGTCTTTCGTGCAGTCCCAAAAATCATCTTCCACAAGGTCGTCGATACCTTTGTCGCCAATAATGGCAAAGGAATGATCCTGAACCCCAACATAAAACAAAACGCCGTTTTTGGCTTGGGTTGCATCCATGCCTAAAGCATGAAAAACCTCCTTGGCCCTTTCGAGCGGAGGTTTTTCGGCATGTGCTTCTATATGAACCCTAATCTCGCCGGAAGTGTTTTTTTCTGCTAAAGAAATCGCGTGAACAATTTCTTTTTCGTCCTCCGGGGTTAGAAAATCTTCGGTTAGCGACATTATTTTTTCTCTAGGTTGTTGTCGAAATTAAACTCTACATCTACTGGTTTTTCAGCTCCGGCCACTGCATCGAAGAATGGTTTTTCTTTGTATTCGGATAAGAACCAGTTGTTAGGAATTTTTAAGATATAGTTGTTGTAGCTTTGAACCGATTCGTTAAAACGGGTTCTTGCTGTTAAAATCTGATTTTCAGTGCTGGCCAATTCGTCTTGTAATTTCAGGAAGTTGGCATTGGCTTTCAAATCAGGATATTGCTCCACAGTAACCAATAATCTTGATAAAGCTGAGGAAACGCCACCTTGCGCCTGATTGAATTGTGCCAATTGTTCCGGAGTTACATTCGAAGGGTCGATGGTTACCTGAGTCGCTTTAGCACGTGCTTCAATAACTGCAGTTAAGGTTCCTTTTTCGAAATCGGCAGCACCTTTTACGGTTTTTACCAAGTTTCCGATAAGATCGTTTCTTCTTTGGTAAGCGGTCTCAACGTTACCCCATTCTTTACCTACCGCCTGATTTTCGCGGATAGCGCCATTTTTGATTCCGATGTACCAAAATCCGATAACCGCCAGAATAGCGACAATAATTAAAACCGGTGCAAATTTTCTCATGTTTTTTTAAATTTAAAGTTGTTTTCTTTTGTTTGTATTAGTCGTCGATTGCTTGAATTGTTACTTACAATTCATTTTTAATGTTGGTCAGCTGTACTTTAATTCCTTCTAATTTACGAATGATTTCGAACTTATCCAGCGTTTTTTTCTGACCTTCTTTCAAGTGGACTTTCGCGCCGTCTAAGGTAAAACCGCGTTCTTTTACCAAATGATAAATCAGCTGCAGGTTTTTTACGTCTTCAGGCGTGAACATGCGGTTGCCTTTTGCATTTTTTTTAGGTTTCAGGATGTCGAATTCCTTGTCCCAAAAACGGATGAGCGAGGCGTTTACATCAAAAGCCTTGGCCAATTCGCCAATACTGTAATATCTTTTTTCTGGTAAGTCTAAATGCATTTTTTGTTTTGAGTTATAAGTTGAAAGGGAAAAGTTAAAAGGGATAAGGAATACTGTGTTGTTGTGACCTATGTCCGATTTTCTTTTTTATCTCTTTCGTCTTGTATCTTGTATCTTTTTTTCTCTATTTTCCTTTTGCCTTCTCTCTTTTCCCTTGTCCCTTTTAATCTAAAGATTGATTCTCCTGATTAGCAATTTGTGAAATTAACACATATTCTTTGGCCGAAATCGACCCGTAATAAAAATTCAGCGGATTCACCACTTTTCCGTTCTGGTATACTTCATAATGCAAATGCGGCGCTTCGCTGCGTCCGGTGCTGCCCACATAACCAATTACATCGCCGCGTTTGATGCGTTGTCCAGGTCGTGCCTTGTACTTGCTTAAATGAGCATACAAGGTTTTATAGCCAAAACCGTGACGGATTTCGATATGATTTCCGTAACCCGAAAGCGAAGCATCTGCTTTTTCCACTACGCCATCGCCTGTGGCATAAATCGGGGTTCCGGTTCTTGCTGTGAAATCCATGCCTTTGTGAAATTTACGCACTTTGGTAAACGGATCGCTTCGATACCCAAAACCCGAAGCCATTTGCTTCAAAGCTTCATTTTTAACCGGTTGTATCGCCGGAATCGCCGCCAGTAGTTTTTCCTTTCCTTTGGCCAATTTTATGATTTCATCCAGCGATTTCGACTGAAAAACCAATTGGTTTGAAATTACGTCCAAACGTTTGTTGATGTTAATCACCAAGTCTGAATTATCAAAACCTTCCAGCAATTTATATTGATCGGTCGCTTTGTTTTCGCCTTTTCGTTTTTCTTCCGCCACCGGCGAACTGTTAAAATACGCACGGTACACATTATTGTCGCGCTCTTCCAAATCGCTCATCGTTGCGTTCAGCCGATCAATTTTCTTATTCAGAATGGCGTAGTTGATTTTCATGTTGTCAATTTCACGTGCCATCATGCGGTCTTTCGGAGTTTCAAAATACGAGGTATTCAAAAGCACCACAAAGCACAAAAAGCCAAACAAAGCCGAAGCGACCAAAAACAAAGCAAAATACCCGAAATTTCGCCCCTTTTTCGGTTTGATTTTCCGATAGGCTAATTTTTCTGGATCGTAAACATATTTTACCTTCGACATGTTCTAAAATATACTATTTTTGCAGCTTGTAAAATGGTGTTGATTAGCCGCTTGTAGGGGTTATACGAACAAATTTAAAAAATGTTTCAAATTAATCGGTTTTTGAAGCGAAACATTTGGCATATTTGGTTTCCGTGTTCCTGCTGTCCGCTCCAATCTGTCCTTGCGAGCTTGCACGGCAATCTCTCAAGGCCAGGATTTCCTCTGCCATCAGGGCTAGGGAGCAGCCATTTTAGCTTTTGTAATCGAATTAAAAATACCGCGAATTAATGTCGCAACAAATAAATAAAAAATGAAATCACAAGACATTCGTAAGGCTTACCTTGATTTTTTTGAAAGCAAAGGACACTTGATTGTACCTTCCGCTCCGATTGTTTTAAAAGACGATCCGACCTTGATGTTTAACAATTCCGGAATGGCTCAGTTTAAAGAGTTTTTCTTAGGAAACGGAACACCAAAATCGCCAAGAATCGCCGATACGCAAAAATGTCTTCGTGTATCCGGAAAACACAACGACTTGGAGGATGTAGGTTTTGATACTTACCACCACACCATGTTCGAAATGTTAGGAAACTGGTCGTTTGGCGATTATTTCAAAAAAGAAGCCTTGGCTTGGGCTTGGGAATTCTTAACCGAAGTGTTGAAATTAGACAAAGACCGCTTGTACGTTTCCGTGTTTGAAGGAAATCCTTCAGAAAATGTACCGTTTGACCAAGAAGCGTTCGACATCTGGAAACAATACGTTTCAGAAGACCGCATCATCTTAGGAAATAAAAAAGACAACTTCTGGGAAATGGGCGACCAAGGACCGTGCGGACCGTGTTCTGAAATCCACATCGATTTAAGAACCGATGCGGAAAGAGCTGCCGTTTCCGGCCGTGAGTTGGTAAACGCCGATCATCCGCAGGTAGTGGAAATCTGGAACAATGTATTTATGGAATTCAACCGTAAAGCGGATGGTTCTCTGGAAAAACTACCGGCACAACACGTAGATACCGGAATGGGCTTCGAACGTTTGTGTATGGCCATGCAAGGCGTAACGTCGAATTACGATACCGATGTGTTCACACCACTTAATTGAAAAAGTAGCCCAAATTACCGGAGCAAAATATACTTCAAACGAAATCAAAGACATCAGCGACGAACAAAACAAAACCAATATTGCCATTCGTGTAATTGTAGACCACGTTCGTGCGGTTGCCTTTGCAATTGCTGACGGTCAGTTGCCGTCTAACGGTGGCGCGGGTTATGTGATTCGTAGAATTTTGCGTCGTGCGATTCGTTACGGCTTTACGTTTTTGAATACCAAAGAACCATTTATCTATCAGTTGGTTGAGGTATTGGCGAATCAAATGGGCGCTTTCTTCCCAGAGATTGTAGCGCAAAAAAGTCTGGTTTCAAACGTAATTAAAGAAGAAGAGGCGTCTTTCTTAAGAACGTTGGATCAAGGATTACAGTTGTTGGAAAATGTAATGGCGCAAACATCCGGTAAAGAAGTTTCTGGTGAAAAAGCCTTCGAATTGTACGATACTTTCGGATTTCCAATCGATTTAACCGCTTTGATTTTAAGAGAAAGAGGGTTGAGTTTGGACGAAGCCGGTTTTGATAAAGCGATGTTGGAGCAAAAAACACGTTCGCGTGCCGCTTCCGAAGTGTCTACCGAAGACTGGAGTGTTTTAATTCCCGGAAACGTTGAAACCTTCGTTGGGTACGATCAAACCGAGAATGAAGTGAAAATTACCCGTTTCAGAAAAGTAGATTCTAAAAAAGACGGTAAATTATACCAAATCGTATTAGACAACACACCGTTCTATCCGGAAGGCGGAGGACAAGTGGGTGATAAAGGAACGTTGGTTTCTGCTAATGAAACCATAGAAATCGTCGATACCAAAAAAGAAAACAACCTGATTTTACATTTTGCGAAATCGTTACCGGAAAACGTAAACGGAACTTTCGTAGCAAAAGTAAATACGGACTTAAGAAGCCATTGTGCAAGTAATCACTCGGCGACGCACTTATTGCACCAAGCGTTGCGTTCGGTTTTAGGAACGCATGTGGAGCAAAAAGGATCGTTGGTTTCGCCAAGTTACCTTCGTTTCGATTTTTCGCATTTTGCAAAGGTTACCGATGGAGAATTACAACAGGTAGAAGATTTCGTAAACGCAAGAATTCAGGAACAATTGCCGTTGATTGAAAGAAGAAGTATTCCATTTGCTCAGGCAATTGAAGAAGGTGCGATGGCGTTATTCGGCGAGAAATACGGCGATAACGTTCGTGCTATTAAATTCGGTGAGAGTATGGAATTGTGTGGAGGAATCCACGTGAAGAATACCGCAGAAATCTGGCATTTCAAAATTACAAGTGAAGGAGCCGTGGCCGCAGGAATCCGTCGTATTGAAGCAATTACCAATGATGCCGTAAAAGATTTCTATGCTTCTCAGGAAAATACCTTAAAAGAAATTAAGGAAACCTTGAAAAATCCGCAGGATGTAATTAAGTCGGTTGTTTCTTTACAGGATGAGAATACAAAACTGAAAAAACAAATCGAACAGTTACTAAAAGAGAAAGCGAAAAACCTTAAAGGAGAGTTAGCTTCTCAATTGCAAAATATCAATGGTGTTGACTTTTTAGCGGTTCAAGTTGATTTAGATGCTAACGGCGCTAAAGATTTAGCATATGAGTTAGGACAAAATAAAGACAACCTGTTTTTAGTTTTAGCTACAGCTGCTGATGATAAGCCTATGCTTACTTCGTATATCTCCAAAGAGTTGGTGGAAAGCAAAGGTTTAAACGCAGGACAAGTCGTTCGCGAGCTTGGAAAATATATTCAAGGTGGCGGGGGCGGACAACCGTTCTTCGCAACAGCCGGAGGGAAAAATGTTGGCGGAATTACAGAAGCTTTGGAAAAGGCAGTTGATTTTGTGAAGTAAAAATTTTTCTCAAAAGAGGTGAAGCCCAAATCGTTATTGATTTGGGCTTTTTTTGTGACAATTAAAGAGTTTAAATGTTTTTTTGTAACGCAATTTCAGCGTTAATTTGTAAAAAAAATCAGCAAAATGAAAAAAATATTTCTTTTAAGTTTTATTCTTATTACGCTTTTTGGTTGTAATTCGGATGACAGCAATTCAGGAAGCCAGCAATTAGGAATTAATGCCCAAAAATTGCTAGGGAAATGGTATATGAAAGGCGGGACAATTAATGGAGGTTCTTTCCAAAATTACAGCCATAAATGTCCGGCAAAAAAGATTTTCAGGAGTTTTTAGCGAGTAATAATGTGAGTTTTACAGAATATGGTAGTGATTGTAATGTTTCAGATACAGAACTTTCCGGATGGTATGTAGAAGGTAATACCTTAACTGTATCGCCATACGATCCAACGTTAACGGATATTTATGAATTTACAATCATTAGCATAAATGCACAGGAGCTTGTGCTTAAAATGGAGTACGAGGATATGGAAGGTCCAGTCACAGAGATCTCATATTACACCAGAAATTAATTTTTAACCCCAAAACTATCTTGATTTTGGTTTTTCACAACCAATTTTTAATTAAATTTGTAAAAAAATTCAACAAAAATGAAAAAACTTCTTTATGTTTTCAGTGCATTAGCACTAATTTTTACTTCATGTTCCAGTGACAGCGACAGTTCTTCAGATGATACTTCAGGAACGGTTTTAGTAAAAAAAACAATCGTTACGGATGCGGACGGTAATGTAGTTACAACGAATTTTGCTTATAATGGGGATAAATTAGTAAGCATAATTGATGACACGCCAGATACTCCTGCCGAACCCAATTTAAGGATGTTTTTTACCTACACGGGGAATCTTATTACCAAAATAGAATATAAATTAGCAAGTGGAGCAATTGATCAGTTGGATGTTTTTGCATACGATGCAAATGAAAGATTAATCAGTCTTACGAGAACGTTTCCGAATGAGCCAGATTGGGGGAACAAAGAAACTTTTGTTCATAATGCAGACGGAACAATTTCCTCCTCGTATTATTCCGGTGATGCGATCTCTCAGACAAACCTTGTGAGTACAGGAAAAGTATTTTTTACCAATGGGAATATTTCCAAAATCGAAGAGTATGATGGTGGAGTGACCACAAAAACAAATATCTATACTTATGATGTTAAAAATAATCCTTTGAAAAATATTTTAGGGATGAGTAAAATTGCATTTACAGATGGGGAAGCAGAAGCGATAAATAATAATATGCTAACATCTGATGAAACTTCCTTTGGAACATCATCTTCGGTTTATACTTATAATTCCGGTAATTATCCTACAACCTGTGTAACTACAGATGCAGATGGAGAAGCAACAACTCAATTTTTCTACGAATAAACACACTATCAAATATCGTAAAACCCTAAAAGCTTCTTGTTTTTAGGGTTTTTGTTTTTAAATAAATGAAAATCAGTAATTTATGATTTTATTATTTCTGTTTTGTTTTTTAGAGGCTACATTTGATTCTCGTTTGGTTATACAAACATTTTGATGGCTTTTCTTTAACAAGATTTTTTCGTAACTAATTGAATTTTAATCGATTAAAGTCAAAAAAATACGTTAAAATACATTTTCGAATGCTTTTTTTTTCTTCCTTTGCTCAAGTTTAATGTAAAACTCTAATTATGAAAAGACTAAGCTTGATTTTAGGAATAATGACGATGGGTATCTTAGCTTCGTGCTCAACAGACGAATTTGATACAAACGCAACTGACACGATGGATGACGCCAAACTGAATGTTAAAGGGGTTTTATTAAAGCGTATCGTTGCCACTGTTAACGGAGGAACCACAGTAACTACGAGTGACTACCTTTACAACGGGAGCAAGCTCTCGCGAATCAATTCCTCCGACGGAACGTATGTTACGTATACCTACAACGGGAATCTGATCTCGGAGCGAACTTTCTATTACAACGGAACGTTAAACACACGAGAAGTTTTCGAATACAATGCCAATAACCAACTTATTAATTACAAACGATTAAACCCTTCCAATGCAATATTGTTTAGCTCGGTTTATCAGTATAACAGCGACGGAACGATTTCTGTTGCCGGATACAAAGGCAGTACACAAGCGGCCAGTACGCAAACCGTGAACCGTAAAGTATTCCTGCTAAACGGACAGGTCAGCAAAATTGAAAACTACACCGTTTCCAATGGGACGGCTGTTACCGAAACACTTAATTATGCGTTCGATACCAAAAATTCTCCTTTTAAAGACATTCTTGGCTTTGATAAATTAACGTATTATGATATGGCGCTAAACGGCAATGCAAGAAATGTTACCGGAATAACAACGGTTGGTGCTACTTTGGCCAATTCCGGGAATGATGTGGTGCAGTACACTTATAATGCGCAGAATTATCCGGTTACAGCCAACAAAGGCTCTATCGTTTTTCAGTATTTTTATTAAAAATCAGTAAGTTTGTAAAAAGCAAACTTATCATGCAGTTCAGAACCCAAATACCTGTTTCCAAAAGTGATTTTCCAATAGATTACCATTCCGGAATAGTGTCTTTGGGTTCTTGTTTTGCAGAAAATATCGGAGCAAAATTCGATTATTTTAAATTCCGGAATTCGGTGAATCCGTTCGGAATCATTTTCAATCCGGTATCGCTCGAAAAAATTATCCGACGCAGTCTTGAAAAACAGTATTTTACCGAAGACGATATTTTTTTTCATAACGATTTATGGCATTGTTTTGAAGTCCATTCCGAATTGAGTGCTCCCGATAAGGAACTGTTTCTGACAAGACTCAATCAGACTATCGACGAATTTTACAATCTGTTAACCCAATCGTCTCACGTTATAATTACCTTAGGAACCGCGTGGGTGTATCGAAATGTAGAAAACAGACAAATTGTAGCCAATTGCCATAAAGTGCCGCAAAAGCAGTTTACGAAAGAATTGCTGTCGGTTGCCCAAATCGAAGAAAGTATTCAAAACATCATTTCATTAATTACTTCTGCAAACAAAGAGGCGAAATTTATTTTCACCGTTTCACCGGTTCGTCACATCAAAGATGGTTTTGTCGAAAATCAGCAAAGCAAATCACATTTGATAACAGCACTTCATCGAACGCTCAACACTAATTTCTTGGTTTATTTTCCTTCCTACGAAATCATGATGGACGAATTACGTGATTATCGTTTTTATGCCGAAGACATGCTGCATCCAAATCAAACGGCTATCGATTATATCTGGGTACGGTTTTTTGAAAACTTTGTATCCGAAAAAGAATTTCAGTTGATGCAACAGGTGTGCGATATCCAAAAAGCGCTGCATCACAGGCCTTTCAATCCCGAATCAGAATCCCATCAGAAGTTTTTAAATAACCTCCAAAAGAAAATAACCGTACTGCAAAAACAACTTCCGCACATCCGGTTTTAAAATACGACAATTGCCGTATTGTTATCGTAGTTGGAAATCATCAATTTTACCTCACTTAATCTAAAGAGGATGTTGTTGATTCTGAATAAAATGAAAAACAGGTTTTTTAAAAATAGAAAACTGACTATCAGAATTTTACTGATTGCGCTTTTGGTATTGCTTTGCCTGATACTAAATGTGTATTGTATTTTCATGCATTAAATCAAGCGGCATTTGCTACAATTCTTAAATCTCTTGTGGTTTTTTGTAACTTTAGCAAAACATGTAATTATGCGGTTTCGACTTACTTTATTTTGCTTTGTCTTTTTTTTGACGGGTTCGTTTGTTTTTGCCACTACACTCCCGGGCAAAAAAGAAATTGATTCCATCAACAATCTTCCTTTCGATTATAAAATTGCAAATACTTCCAAAACGATTAAGCTCACATTGGAAAATGTGGAAAAAGCCCGAAAGATTAAATATCTGAAAGGAGTGGCCGACGGGTATTTCAGTCTCGGACTGATGTATTACTATCAGGGGAAATACGATAAGAATACCTTGTACATGCTCAAAGCCATCCGTATTTATGAACAGCAAAACGATATTGCTTCTCTGGTTAAGGTCTATGGCGATTACGGTTATCAGTTAAAACGACGAAGTATGCCGCAAGCGGTAGCTTACATGAATAAAGCCATAAGGTTAGGGGAAGACCAAAAAATGCAGGGGGAACTAAGGGCGGTTTATGACAATTACGGTGTACTGAAAGAAATGCAGATGGATCTGGATAGCGCCTTGTATTTTTATGATAAAGCATTGAAATTCAAAGAAGCGGATAAGGATGAATTGGGCATTCCGTATAGTCTGAATAAAATTGCCATGGTGAAAATCATGCAGAAAAAATTTGCGGAAGCGAAACAACTTTTCGATCGTGCGTACGCCATTCGGGTGAAAATGGATGATAAAATAGGGATGGCGGAAAATCTGAATTTCTACGGACATTACTATAAAGCCATCGGAAACACTGTAGAAGCCATTGCAAATTTTACCAAAGCACTGGAATTAAGCAAAAAACACGATTATAAAAACCTGACCGTGGAAAACTATCAGGTATTGTCGGAACTCTACGAAGGGAACAAAGAGTATGAAAAGGCGTTAGCACATTATAAAAATCATATCCGATACAAAGACAGTATTCAAAATCTGGAACTAAGAACCAAACAGGCCGAGCTGGATATCGAATACGAATCCGAGAAAAAAGAAAAAGAAATCTTGTTGCACAAAGCAGCGTTGGCCCAAAAAAACCTTTGGTTGTTGGGAGCAGCAGCCCTTTTGATTATTTCGGTCCTGATGGGATACCTTTTTTTTAACCGCCAAAAAATGAAAAACAAACAAATGCTTCGGGAAAACGAATTGAAGGAAGCCCTTCAGTTAATTGAAACCCAAAACCAACTTCAGGAACAACGATTGCTGATTTCAAGGGATTTGCACGATAATATCGGAGCACAACTTACGTTTATCATCTCTTCTTTGGACAACCTGAAATACGGTTTCACGATTGAAGACGAAAAATTAAACAACCGTCTTTTAGGAATAAGTGCTTTTACCCGAAATACGATTATGGAACTGCGCGATACGATTTGGGCGATGAACAAAGATGAAATTGCGTTTTCCGATTTAAAAACCCGAATCGCAAATTTTATCGAAAGTGCCAAAACAGCTTCACACGGCATACAGTTTGATTTTGAAATCGATGCTGGAATTCCGGATGGCGTAACGTTTTCGTCGCTCAAAGGAATCAATCTTTACAGGGTGATTCAGGAAGCGATTAATAACAGTATCAAATACGCCGAAGCAACCCATATTACCGTGAAAATCGAAAAAGAAGGTGCTGGGTTTATCATCCGGATTTCCGATAACGGCAAAGGGTTCGATACTGAAGCGCCAACCTTCGGCAACGGAATCAACAACATGAAAAAACGAATTGCAGAAGTAGGCGGGATGCTTTCCATCCACACCGAAATTAATAACGGAACCGAAATTAAAATACAATTTTCCTGAAAATAACCAATCATGAGCCAGAAAATACGAATAGCCATCGCCGATGATAATACCTTTTTGCTCAAAACCGTGTTTGAGAAACTGTCTTTTTTTGAAGATCTGGATTCCCGTTTTCATGCGCTTAACGGAAAGGAATTGCTGGAGAAATTTAAAGAAAACCAAAATATCGACGTGGTTTTGATGGACATCGAAATGCCGGTGATGAACGGTATCGAAGCTACTGAAATTCTGAAAAAAAGATATCCGCAGATTAAAGTCATCATGCTGACCGTTTTTGATAATGACGAAAATATTTTCAAAGCGATTAAAGCCGGAGCCGACGGTTATCTGTTAAAAGAAATCGACGCGAAAGACCTGCATGACGGTATCGTGGAAACCTTAAACGGAGGTGCCGCAATGACGCCTTCCATCGCCTTAAAGACACTGCGCTTGCTTCGTAATCCGATTGAGTTTACCAATGAGAAGGATAAAGAGGAAGTGAAATTGTCCGAAAGAGAAGTAGAAGTGCTGGAACAGCTAAGCAAAGGATTAAGTTATACCATTATTGCGGAGAATCTGTATTTGTCACCCAGCACCGTCCGAAAGCACATCGAGAACATTTACAAAAGACTTCAGGTGCATTCCAAAATTGAAGCAGTTCAAAAAGCAAAAGAAAACAAACTGATTTAGCAATCAGTTAAATACGGCAAATGGCGTATTGTGTTTTATCCGGAAATCCATCAATTTTGAAATTCAGAACAATTTTAAACGAATTACGATAAACCATCTGCGACAATGAACAAAAACTACTTTTCACTATTACTGTGTTTGTTAACGTTTCCGCTTTTTTCCCAAAAAGTGGTCTTCCATGATACTTTTGAAGACGACCGAAATCAATGGGCGTTGAGCAATAATAATCTGACGACTTACATTAAAAAAGGACGTCTGGTTATGGAAAACAATGATCCACAAAATTCCAAATGGGAGCTGATGAGTGTTGTCAGTGCTCCGGATGCCATCGATTTTGATGTTGAGGCGACTCTGACTTTAGAAAAAACACCTTCAGAAACCGCAACTTATGGTTTGGTTTGGTCCTGTTATAACGATTATACCGATTATAGGGTAGTACAGTTATCGGCCAACAAACAAGTACAATTGTACAATTATTTCAACAAGGAGTTTCACTACAATAAAAAATGGGAAACGTCCAGTTATGTTTTCGGAAAAGGAAAAGATAATAAAATTAAAGTGGTAAAACGCGCCAACATCATTAAAGTGTATGTTAACGACGGATTGGTGTATCAGAACGGTGGCAACTCGTATTACGGTTCCAAAGTCGGATTTATTTTGGATGCGGGCGTAACTTTGGCCATCGATGAATTAAAGGTTACCGAATATCCTTCGGGCATTAAAGTGGTGCCGTCGTATAATCCGAACCTGAAAATGGATAAATTGCCGGAGACGATTTCCTCCGCAGATTATGAAGAAGTAAATCCGGTTATTTCTGCCGATGGTAACACTTTGTATTACGACCGAAAAGACTGTCCGATGAATATCGAAGGAAATAAAGACGACATTTGGTTCAGTACAAAAGATGCCAATGGAAACTGGACGGCTTCCAAAAACATGGGCAGACCGCTCAACAACCGGGATTATAATTTTGTGATTTCGTCGTCTCCCGATAACAATACCTTACTTTTAGGAAACAAATACGCTGCAGACGGCGTTAGTCCCAATGGTGCCGGGGTTTCCATTGCCAAACGTACGGTTAACGGCTGGGAAATTCCGAAAGATGTAGTTATTGAAGATTACATCAATACCAATGAATATGTTGGCTACTTTTTATCGGCAGACAACAAACACCTGTTATTGTCGGTGGAACGACCAGAGGGGCTTGGGTTAAAAGACTTATATGTTAGTTTCCTGAAAGAAGACAACACCTGGTCTAAACCGAAAAGTTTGGGGAATGCTGTGAATACGTTTGAAGAAGAAATGAATCCTTATTTAGCCTCCGATGGTAAAACATTGTATTTTTCCAGTAAAGGGCATTGTGGTTATGGCGATGCGGATTTGTTTGTTTCCAAACGCCTAGATGATACCTGGATCAATTGGACGGTGCCTGAAAACTTAGGAAATGTGATTAATTCCGTGGGTGCCGAGTTGGGGATTTTTTTATCGGCAAAAGGAGATAAAGCCTATGTAAGCCGTACCCGTGATATTTATGAAATTATCAATACCGTGAAACAGGATCCGGTGGTTTTGGTTAAAGGTAAGGTTTTCGACAGTAAAACAAAGAAAACTATAGGGGCACAAATCGAATACAACAATTTAAAAACCAACAAGAATCTTGGAACTGCTATCTCAAATCCGGCCGACGGAAGTTATTCCATCGTATTGCCTTACGGTGAATTGTACAGTTTCATGGGAAATAAAGAAGGCTATTATGCGGTTTCTCAAAATGTGGATTTGACGAAATTAACAGAATACAAGGAAATGGAAGTCGACTTGTATCTGACGCCGATTGAAAAAGGAGAAGTCATCCGATTGAATAATATTTTCTTTAATTCCGGAAAATACGAGTTGCTGGCAGAATCCTATGCCGAGTTGAACAAGTTGCATGCCATCCTTCAGGGGAATCAGAAAATTAAAATTGAAATCGCCGGCCATACCGATGCTGTGGGTTCTGATGTGGATAACATGACACTTTCTAAAAACAGGGCCAATTCAGTACAGCAATATTTAATCTCCAAAGGGATTAGCGCGGATCGGATTACCTCAAAAGGATATGGCGAAACCAAGTTTATTGCCACCAATGAAACCGAGGCAGGCAAACAACAAAACCGAAGAGTGGAATTTATCGTCTTGGAAATGTAATACAAAAAGGGCTTTCAAATTTGAAGACCCTTTTTTTAAGGAAAAGCTACTTTTTAATATCTTCGTGTAAATATCGAAATTATGGCGACACGCAGGAATTCTTCTACTGAAACCGCAATCAAAAACATGCTGATTCCATTGGTTCAAGCCATCGGGCGTTCCGGGAAATTGCTCTATCTGATTGTTTTTGTAGTGCTCGGAGTCATTGCCTACAAGTATTTTACTTCCGAAAAAACAACGGCGACTACGGAATACAATACCGAGTTGATTCAGCAGCAAATCAAGAATGTCGGGAAACTGGTGGTTACCGAAGGCCATTTTTCTCAGGTGATGACCTATAAAGACCAACAGAAGTACATGATGGATCTGATTTCGTTTGAAAAGAAAGCACTGATTATTATTAACGCCGATGTTACCGTAGCGTATGATTTGCGTCAGATGCAATACGATATTGATGAGAAGAACAAAACGATTACGATCGTCAGCATTCCCAAAGAAGAAATCAAAATCAGTCCCGACATTCAGTTTTATGATGTGGAACAAAGCACGATGAATCCGTTTACCGGAGACGATTACAATAAAATCAACAAAAAAGTGAAAGCCGACCTGGCAAAGAAAATCGAAAAATCATCTTTAAAATCTAATGCCAAAAATCGCTTGGTAAGCGAACTGGCCAAAGTTTTAATTCTTACAAATTCGATGGGTTGGACGCTGCAATATAACGGCGAAGTCGTGAAAAGCGATAAGGATTTAGAATCGAAAATCGTTCCTTAAATACGCATTTTTTCGTATTGTGAAACGGATGGTATTGGTTCAAATTTGTATCAGACTTAATATCTTTCGTATGATTTACTTTCTTTTTTTTCTGATGCTTGTTTTGATGAGCGTTGTGGTATCCTTGTTTTTTCAATATTTAAAGATGAAACGGCAGCATTCCAATCATGTCCGGAAAATGGAACTGATACAGACGTCACTGCAGCAGCAACAGCTTTATCTAAAAGACAAATTGCAGTTGCTGTCCAATTATAATTCCGATTATCTGAAAAGGATAAAAGTGCTTGGGAATGAAATCGTTTCGTTGCAGAAAACCACTATGGCGCTGCTTTCCAATAAAAATAAACCTTAATTTTAGTTTATAAACCGTTAGACGTTATGTCAAAAAAGATACTCTTTTTTTTACTGTTATTTCCCTTTTTTAGCAAGGCGCAAGATATACAGGCACACATCAATTCCCTGAAAGCGGAACTAAAAATCAAGCCCAATCTAGAAAGAACCACGCAAATCTATTCTGATTTAACTTGGGATTACATGGATGTTTCGCTTGATTCTGCCATAGTTTATGGAGAAAAAGCGTTAGCATTAGCTCATAAAACCAAGAAACACAAATTAATTTCACAATGTTATTCTAATTTAGGAGGAGTATATTTACGAAAAGAGAACTTTAAAAAATCGGAAGAAAATTATCAAAAGGCAATCCAAATTAGAACCGCAAATAAAGATTTTGAAGGTGTTGCTAAAGCGAAAATCAACATTGGGAATGTGTTTGCAAGCAAGCAAGAGTATGTGCCAGCGACTAAATATTTTATCGAGGCAATTCAATATTTTGAAGGTAAAAACGATACCATCGTAAGTTTGACCAAAGGGAATCTAGGTTTGATTTTCTACGAAATGAAGAACTTTCCGAAAGCCATTAAATATTTAGAAGAATCAACCGATTTTTTGAAAAAGAATAACATGCAACAAGGTTTGTGTCACACGTATCTTTCTCTTGGTGATGTGTATTTGGATAAAAAAGACACTTTGAAAGCCCTGAATTCATACAAAATAAGTCTCGAAAATTGTAAATCGTGCAAAGAAAATCTTGGGATTTCAACTCTAAATCAGCGAATTGGTGCAGTACATTCCGCAAAAGGAAATTCAGAAAACGCGAAGAAGTATTATCAAATTTCAGAGAAACTTTTAAAAGAATTAAATTCAGAAATTGAGCAAACGAATGTAATGTTGTCAAAATCAGAAGACTTCATTCAGCAAAAAAAATATCGTGAAGCTTACGAAATGTTGTTGCAAGTTAAAAAGATTCACAAAGAATATGATTCCGACAGGTATTTGCTAGAAACCTACAAAAAATTAACCCTTGTTTGTTTGTATCAAGAAATGAAAGACAGTAGTGCTTTTTATTTTAATCAATACGCTAGTTTAAAAGATGAAAAACTAAAAGCATCTGTCTTAGAACAAACAGCAGAATTGGAAACCAAATACCAAACAGCCGAAAAAGAAAAACAACTGTTACAGAAAGAAGCCGAAGCCAAAAAGAAAACCACAACTATTATTATACTTTCGTTATTGGCTTTGTTCATTGCGATTGTTGGGTTTTTAATTTACCGTCAACAGCGTCTGAAAAATGTACAACAAAAGCAAGAATTTGAATTGCAATCGGCTATTACCCAAATCGAAAATCAAAATAAATTACACGAACAACGTTTGGCGATTTCAAGAGATTTGCATGATAACATCGGTGCGCAGCTGACCTTCATCATCTCTTCGGTGGAAAATCTTAAATTCGGTTTTCCCGGGATTGAGGACAAGGTGAAAAACCATTTGTCGAAAATCAGCGACTTTACCCAAACGACTATTGTGGAATTACGCGACACGATTTGGGCCATGAACACCAACGAATTCAAATTTGAAGACCTGAGTTCCCGCATCTATAATTTCATCGAAAAGGCGCAGTCGGTTAAAGAAAATATCCGTTTTCAGTTTGTCATCGACGACAATGTGAAAGAAGCGAAATTTTCCTCTCTGGAAGGCATTAATCTTTACCGAACCATTCAGGAAGCGGTTAACAATGCGGTGAAATATGCCGATGCCGATGCGATAACGGTACACGTGCTTCGCGAAGACGAAACCATAAAAATCGAAATTAAAGACGACGGGAAAGGATTTGATACCGATGAAACGGATTACGGTAACGGACTGTACAACATGAAAAAACGAATCGAAGAAATCGATGGGACTTTTCAGGTACATTCCGAAATTTCAAAAGGAACCACGGTAACGGTGGTGTTAACCCATAAAAACTGGTAAATGATACGATTGGCAATTGTTGACGACAATACTTTTTTGCAGAAAACCATTCAGGACAAGCTTGCTTTTTTTAACGAGGTAAGCATCAAATTCAAAGCGATAAACGGTTTGGAACTACTTGAGAAATTAGAGAAAAACCATAATTTGGATTTAATTCTGATGGACATCGAAATGCCGAAAATGAACGGTATCGAAGCCACGGAAATCATCAAGAACCGCTACCCGCAAATCAAAATCATCATGCTGACCGTTTTTGATAACGATGAGAATATTTTCCATTCGATTAAAGCGGGTGCCGATGGGTATCTGCTCAAAGAAATCAATCCGCAGGAACTTTATACTGCCATTAAAGAAACCTTGAACGGTGGTGCGATTATGACGCCTTCCATTGCTTTAAAAACCTTAAAATTGTTCCGGAATCCTGCCGCGTTTGAAGACCTTCCCAACAAAGAAGAATACAACCTGACCGCCCGCGAAATTGAAGTGCTGGAGCAACTCAGCAAAGGCTTAAAATACAATACGATTGCCGAAAACCTGTTTCTTTCCGTAGGAACCATCCGAAAGCATGTAGAGAATATCTACACCAAATTGCAGGTACATAATAAGTTAGAAGCTGTTCAAAAAGCAAAATCCAATAAACTGATTTAATCAAAATACGCATTTTTACGTATTTCCTTCCGTAAGGCAACAAGCTACTTTTATCCCATAATTAATCAATACAAAACATTGGATTATGGGATATTTTACGTCGTTTAAATTTTTATCTTTTTTCACCCTTTTGACCTTCTTTACTGTTTCGGGTTTGGCTCAGAAAAGCCATCCGTTGTCGGTGAAATTCAATTTAGGAACTTCTTTTTCAAAACCTACCGGCGAACTCGGACAAGTAGCCACCAAAGGAAAAGCGATGCAATTGGCAACTTCCTTAGAAGTGGGCTATCATTTCAATTATACAAAAAACACCAAATTCGGAATTCGCGTTGCCGGAGTGGCCGGACAGGATTGGGCTAATTTTCTTTCCAACGGCCGATTGACCGAATTAAAAGTGTCGGTGCCAAGCGTAAAAGGCCGCATTTATCCGCTTTCTTATAGTGGTCATATTGAGGATGGTCTGGAACAATTGCTTCCGGGGGATTTGCCACTTATGGTTCAGATTCCGGTTTACATCGGTATTTATTCGGTGTTCAATAGTTTACACTTTGATTATGGTGTGGGAAGTGGTAAAATTTTGGAAACGGCTTATGTGGATGAGGTTAATTTTCAGGACCAAACCGTAAAACGCACCATGAAATATTTCGGTTGGGGTTTTCAGCCTGTAATCTATCAGTCGGATTCTGAAAAATGGTCTTGTAATGCGCAATTCGATTTCGGAAAATATTCTTGGACTAATGCCGGTGGAGGAACATCTTCTTTCAAAAGCAATCAGGTAGGTTTCGGAGTACAATATAACTTTTAAAAAATTAACGATTATGAAAAATGTAACCACCTTTTTACTGTTTTTTGCCACTTTGGCTTTAGGGTCTTGTTCCTCTTCTGAAGACGGAACTGATGGCGGCGGCGGAAGCACAATCTCTCAGGAAATTGAACCGGCAAAAAGTTTCTATTCCAACGCGGGAACCACTTTTAAATTCAGATTATACAATTATCCTCCAACGGAAGGGAATTCTGCCAACAATAACAATCATACAGCCGATATTCATAAAATCATTGAAAATAACGGGCAAATTTCGGTCATAGGAAGATATAGTGTTCCGGCAATTATGCTTCAGTTTTCCGGCGCGGTTTTAAATGTTAACAGCGAATTTGTTTCGCCTCAGTCTTCAAACGCGGTAAGTGTTCCCAATACAAACGTTTTTGACGATTTCGAGGTGCTGGACAACACGCGATTGATTTCGTATAATGCCACCGGAGGCGCTCACGGTTCATACGGATTTACCGGAGCAAAAGTGAATGTGTACAATCCTGTTTTTTTCTCGGGCGCGGCATCTTCAAGTGCTAACCAAGGTTATATGCATACTTTAAATGACAGCAACTTTATGTTAAGCATGGGGTTGAATTCGAATTACGGCAAACCGATGTTGTACCAATACATTCCGTCTACTTCCTCCTGGGAAGGATCGGTTGTTCCTGCCATGGATTATGTTCAGGGCAGCGGAATTAACATTCCTACCACAAACGATGCCTCCAAAGCCGGAAATTCCGATAAAGTGTTTTGGGCATGGTTGAGTTATACGACTACGACAGATAACGGTAAAATCAATATCATAAGTTATAACGGTTCTTCGTTCAGCAATGTAACTTCATTGGACGGCATCGGAAGCATCGGAACGACTTTCAGTATGGAATACAAACATACCATCACCATTCATGAAAATCCAAACAATCTAAACAATCCGTATTTGGTAGTCAGACGTTACAATACCGACATTCTGGATATTTATAAGTTTACGGGTTCGAGCATTGAGATTGTGAAAACTGGTGTTACGCTGCCAACAGCAATTCCGGTTATTTACGGAACTACCCGAACTTTCAAAGAGTTGAAATTCACCGGAAATAATGTGTACTTGATTACGGGCTCGGATAAAAACCTCTACAAATTATCAGGTTCGACATTTGTGGTCGACCGATCAGATTTGACGCTGGAAGGAGAAAGAATTACAGCTATAGAAGGAACTTCCAGCGGATTACTGATGTCGGTTGCAAAAACCTTAAACGCTTCGCCACAGCCTAAAACGGTTTCCGATGTAATACTAATTCCAAACAATTAAAAACATGAAAAAGATACTAATTCTGGCATTATTGGCAACCTTTTTCGCTAATGCCCAAATCGTAAAATACAAAGCTGCCGATTACAAGCTTTCTTCCGATGTGACCAAATATGAAGAACAGGAATTTTATTATGATGCTGCTCAAAAGAAATATCAGCTGTCGAGCAAGCGCACTACTTTCTTAAAAGGCGGATTGGTGACCAAAATCGAATCGGAAATGAACTACTTTATGTATGTCAAATCCATCATGGATTTTGTGTACAAGAACGGACAGCTTGATAAAATGACCATTACAAGTTCCGGCACAGTCACCGAAGAAAAGTATGCGTACCAGAACGGTAAAATCGTCAGCAAAACGGTAACTGGAGATACGCCTTCCAAAGCCGAATATGTGTATGATACCAAAGGAAATCTAAGCAAGGAAACCGTATATGAAGACGGTGTTTTGGTGAAGAAAATAGCGTATTCCAATTACACTGCGCCCACATCGTATTTCAAAAAAATAACGAATTGTTACAATGAAACGGTGCAAAGCACGTATGAGCAAACATTTAAAAACAATTGCTTGATGATTGATAAAGTGGATGGCGAATATTATAAGGGGCAATCCACCTATGAGTACGACAAATACGGTAACGAACTTTCAATTACCAGCGACGGGAAAACCACTAAAAACAGTTATGGGTACGATGCAAAGGGCAATGTAATTCAATCTATGAAAATTCAGCAGGGGTTTGACGGAATGGCGGATACCAATTATTTCACGTTTGCCAAGGTGACGTATGCAAACGGAAAATCGGCGGGGAATAGTGGTTTTGATGCAAGTTTTGTGAAGAAATACGAACCGTCATCGGCTTCCTACGACGTAAATTTTGCTTTTAATACCGTTAGCGGCGAAGAATTAACCAAAGCGTTAGACGGTTTGAAGGCTTCATTGCAGTCGAATTATAAAATCAGAAAAAATCAGGACAATACTTTTACCATACAAGATGCCAACGGCGAGGAAATTACCAATGACGTCGATGCCGTAAAAAGTAAAAACGATATTCTGGTTTACGACATCCTTTTCAAGAAAAACCTGATGTTGAAAAAATTCTACACGGCTGATATAAAAACAGGGGAGTGGTACAACATGGAAGAAATGACGACTCCATCCGGTTATTTCTGGATTTTCTCGGAAACACCGGAGTTCTTTGTGGTGAAAAACGGCGTTATAGCCGACATGTCGCTTTACAAATTAGTAAAAACCCAGAAAGAAGACGATTTTATCGTTCAGGAAGCCGGAATCGACAAATACATCATTCGCAATCTGAATTCAAAAGGGTTTGAAACGTTTTATCCGTTGGAATTTTTAAATAATTAGTCATGAGATTTGCACTAATTCTTAGTTTGTTTTTCATTACAGGATTCGCTCAAGAAAAACATTCAACGGCTGATTTTCATCTTTCAAAAGATGTGGTGAAATATGAATCGGTGGAGTATGCTTACAATGCTACAATTAAAAACTTTGAAGTTTCAAAAACTCAGATTCTCGAGTTTAAAGATGGAAAACTTATTCAGAAAACCTATAAAGAAAATAGTGCTTTTGGAGCGATTATGAATAGAGTTGAAAAATATATTTACAACGAAAAAGGACAATTGATAAAAATTGAAGCAGAAGGCAAAACGCCGTACCAATATATTTATGATAAAAGTGGTAAGTTAATGAAGATTGTTTTGGATAGAAAATCTGAACCCGCTTTCACAGAAGATTTTACCTATGATAAAAAAGGGAATTTGATTAAATGGGTAAAAAAAACGGGAGATCTTATAAATGAAGAAAAGTTGTTCTCGGATTATCAATCAAAAAATAATTATAAATACAAGCATAATTACTATAAATACCAAAAGAACGAAATTCTTTTTACCGATGAAATGGTTATTAAAAATGGATTAGAAATAAGCAATTATCATGTTTCTTATGAGCCAAAATCGGAACGAACTTCAACATTCTCTTATGACAATTATGGAAACTTAGTAGTACAAAAAGTATCCGATGGTACTGTTTACCAGTATGTTTTGGCTTATGATGAAAAAGGAAATGTTATCAAAGAACGCAGTAAAGATGCTGCCGAATTGTATTCCAAATTCTCAAGAGTAACGTTTAAAGATGGCACTACTTCGGGAAGTACTACTTTCGCGCCTTATTTTACAAAAGGAATCCAACAGCCGATTCTTTTAATGGCAATGAATAAGAATCCGAAAGAGAAATATAAGGTGATGAAAACAGGACCTATACAGTATCAGGTGAAAAACAGCAAAGGTGAAACCGTGCCGATTAATACCAAGGAAAGCATGATTTTCGAACAAAAAGATTTGTTTTTCTACGATGCCAAAACGAATGAAACCGTTGCGCTGTTTGGTTTGTTTACCGATACTTTTAAGGCCAACGAATGGTATGATGCCATTACTTACAATTCGCCAACAGGGAAACATATTGTGGTAAATACCGATTGGAATTTCTTTATCATAGAAAAAGGAAATGTAGTGGAATCCTCTCAATACAAACTCCACAAAGGGATTGATGGGAATACATTAGTGATCGCAGAAAATGGTAAAGAAAACTATTTCGTTCCGCATTTAGATCAGCTGCAGGCTTTGGTTATTTATCCACTGGAACAAATTTCGAAATGATGAAAAATATAATGGTTTTCTTGTTTTCGGTATGTTGTTTTGCCCAACAGCAGTTTCGTACTTCCGATTTTGGTTATTCCGATGATGTGGTAAAAGTGGAAGAATGGTTGTACAAGTTCCATCCGGAGGAAAGGGTTTTTAAGGTGCAAAATGCCTATACCACCGATTTTGAAAAATCGTATTTCAAAAAGCAAACGGTAGCAGCGTTTTTCGATGAAGGTAGCAGTGTTGGCGAGTACCATTACACCTATAATAAGGATAAAACCATTGCAGCCATTGTGTACAAACCTGTTAATGGAAGTTTCGGAAAACTCACCGAAATACACTTTCAGCATGAAAAAGGAAAGCTGAAACGCATGGTAATTGCTGGGATTTCCAACACGGATTACGAGTATGATGCCAAAGGAAATCTACGAAAAGAAACTGAAAAAGACCTTTACGGCAACGTCACGGAAATCGCAGAGTATTTCAAGTATACAGCCCCGAAAACGTATGAAAAAACCAAGACATCTTACGATGCTAATAAGAAAGTGACTTTCACCACCAAGGAAACTTTTGTAAACGGAAAAGTTGTACTGAAAAAAGCACAGTCGGAAACCTTGACCTGGAAGAATTTTTTTGAATACGATACGTATGGCAACCTGATTCATCAACTGTATGATGACACTTCGGAACTTCGTTACCATTACGGATTCGATGCTAAAAACAATCGGATTAAAATCGCAAAATTGAGTCCGTCCCAACCCGAAGACCTTTCGTTTACCTTCGTGAAAATTACCTATGACGATGGAACAATTTCCGGAGATACAGCTGTCGATTACAATTTTATAAAGAAGCATGATGCGGTTTTCCGGGAACGGGATTCGTTGCTGCAACACCATAGGTACGTAACCTATTCCGGTAATAAAAAAGGGTATCTTCAGCTTTTAAAAGGAGAAGATAGCGCTTTTGAAGTGCAGGATACCTATGATAATGATTTTACTAAAGTGGTGAAATTGTTGCCGTCTCCGGCGGGCTCTCACGCAATCGTGTTTTGTGAGGTCGACAACAGTACGCATTTCGCAAAAGAGTTTTATGCCGATACTTTTGAAAGACACCAATGGTCGGATTTGGAGTTGCTTGCTTCGCCAACCAATATGTTTTGGATGAAGAACGAAAAGAACAAGATTTTCATTTATCAAAACGGGCAATTTCTTTCGACAGCCAATTTTTCGGTAAAACCTGACGCTTCCGATGAAAAAGATTTGTTGCTCAGTGATGGTGTTAACAATCCGTACCTGCTCAAAGCGGTGGACGAAGTCGAAGTTGGAAAACTGTATCCTATTTATAAAAAATAAGCGATGAAAAAATTAATTGTACTATTGTTTGGAGTGTTCTCGATTACGATTTCGGCACAGGAAAATCATCGGACTTCACATTTCAATCTGCATCCCAAAACCGAAACGGTCGAACGCACAGAATATGTTTTCAATCCGGATACCAAAGCAAAAGAGGTGGGAAGTGTGATAACGATGACCTTTTACAATACCTATCTGCAAACGGTATACAAGGATTACGGTAGTTCGCAATTAAAAGCGACGTATCATTACAACATCGACAATTTGTTGGTGGAAATACGCGAAGAAGATCTAACGGCCCAAACCGAAAATAAAATCTTGTATCAGTATAAAAAAGGACAATTGGTTAAGAAGAAAGAATTTATTTCGGGACACTTGTTTTCTGAAACGAATTATACCTATGATAAAACCGGAAGACTTCAGAAAGCGGTTGAAAAAGAAATAGGAAATGCGAATGTTCTCGTGACGCTTTATTCCAATTACACCACCGCAGGAACATATAAGGTAGTTACCACAGATTATTCCGGAACAAAAATCGTGCAGCAACAAACAGAACAATATGCCGATGGATTGTTGCAGTCCGGCATTTATGAAATGTTCGATTTGAAAACAAATACTACATTTTTGTATGACGATAAAAGAAACTTGATTTCAGAACAAAACGCTAACGAAACACCAACATTATACCGTTACGAATATGACGCGATGGGCAATCCGGTTAGCATCGTAATTGCTAATGCGACGGACGATTTTAGGAATAAGGAAATCCGTATAAAGAATACCTATTCCGATTTTAGAAATTGATGTTTAAAAGGATAGTAGTAAAGAAAAATCCCGTCTTGTAAGGACGGGATTTTTTTATTTTTTCTCAAAACTGCAGAATACAAAATTCTGAACCGTATCGAAAGGCGTGGTGTGGTTTTCAAAAAAACATTCCACTGCTTTAAAATCTTTTTTAAAGGTTTCTTCCAATACGTTAGCCGAATACTGTTTGATTTCGATACCGCTGCATTTTTTTGGTCCGGTTTCTGAGAACGTTCCGATTAACATTTTTCCGTTCTCTGCGATGGCTGAGGCTGAAATTTGTTGGTATTTCTCGATATCGGAAGCGTTTGTCAGAAAATGAAAAACGGCTCGGTCGTGCCAAACGGCATATTTTTCCGTAGGCTCAAAATGGGTAATATCGCTTACAATCCATTTTACCTTTTCGGCTTTGCTGCCCAAGCGTTTTTTGGCTCTTTCAATTGCATTTTCGGAAATGTCCAATACAGAAACATTGGTGTAGCCCAAATCCAGCAAATGGTCCACTAAAAAGCTGTCGCCACCGCCAATGTCGATGATGGCCTCGTCTTTGGACACCGTATTGCTCTGGATGAAATCCAAAGAGGTTTTCGGAAGCGGCTGATACCAACTTACCTCATTTACCGCTTTGGTGTCGTAAATGGTTTCCCAATGTTTTTTTCTGTCGAAATCTTCCATTATAATTTGCTCTGTAAACTTTCCCAGCCACCACCGTTGATGGTTTCAATACCGTTTTGTTTTAAAATGGAAGTTGCCTGAGCACTTCGCATTCCGGAACGACAACAGGCAATTACCGGTTTGTTTAATTTTTTTATTTCCTGAATTTTAAAGGCAATTGTGTCCAACGGAATGTTTTTCGAACCTTTTATGTGTCCGGAAGCAAATTCTCCGTTGCTTCTTACGTCAATAATCACTGCGCCTTTTGCAACAAATTCCTGAATGCTTTCCGATTTATTGCCTAATCCTAACATGTCTAATAATCCCATAGTGTTTATTTTTTTGACAAAGATATAGCGTTGATTACAAAGCTATTGTAACCAATGTTACTAAACCGTTTCTTTGCTGAAAATCAACTCTAATCCGTTATTGATCAGTTTGGCTACCTCAGGTCGGTTTGTTTTTACTTTTTCCAGATGATTCAGTACTTTATCGGTAAGGTCGTTGGAAGGGTCTTTTTGAGCCAGTTCTGCAATTTCAACAGAAAGCAACCAATCGTTCGGATGGTTAGCTGAAACTGCTGCAAAAGCTTCTTTTAATGTGATTTCGGAATGTTTTCCTTCGCGGATATTGCGCACATTTTCATAAAGATGTTCCAGCTCTTCACGCTCCGGTGATTTTTTCTGTTTGATGGTGTGTGTGGATGGAACGTGACTGATCATGTCAAAACTGTTCACATCGGCCGGTCCTGAAAAAGCGGAAATCACTTTTTTACCCACGGCCATATCATAAATGCCCCATTCCGGTTGGAAAAGCACGGTGTCTTTGTGTTTAACGGTACAGTTTTTAAAACTGATTACGATGATTTCGCCACGAAGGTTTCGCGAACCGGTAATGATTTCTCCGGAAACGGTAATATCGCCTTCAAATTCCAAGGTTACTTTTTCGCTTTCGTAGATATCGTACGCACGTAAATCACGCGGACTCATGTCTTCAATAGCTAAATTAATACCTTTCAGTTTTCCGATTGGAGAACCGAAGCCTTCCGCATGGTATTCTGTTCCGTGACCTACCAATTCTTTTTCACGGTAGGATAACGCCGTTTTTCCTGTCGTCTGAACATAAACCGGTTTCCCATCGTGCTCAATCACATTGGTGAAAACACCCGAAATTTGTATTCCGGTACTTAATTCGATTGTTCCCAGTGCTTTGGAAGTAATTAGTTTTTTGATACCGCTCAATCCTCCGGTGCGTAAGGCCATTTTGTTGGCAAACTCTTCCAGTACCATACTCAAATGAGCAAAGTCCTGCGTTACATACAATTGCGGTTGCGGTTTTGTAATATCAAAACTTTGGTTCGCTGCCGAAATATCATACGGGATTTTCTTTACATTGTCGGTCATGCACCAAGCGCTTTCGCCAATGGAAGATAATAAGCCGGCACCATATATTTTAGGGTTTTCCACGGTTCCGATGAGGCCGTATTCCACTGTCCACCAATGCAGGTTTCGGATTTGTGCCATTTCGGAAAGTTCGCCCATGTTGTTTTGTAGATCGTCTACTTGTTTTTCTGCCGCTTCGATTTCCGCTTGAGGTGTTCCTTCCGCTTCTTTCAGGATGGAAAGCAAACGGATAGCTTCATACATTTCGTAATCGTGTGCTGAAGAAATAGCTTTACAACCAATTTCACCAAAACGACGCAAATATTCCGCGTATTCCGGATTGGCAATAATTGGTGCGTGACCGGCTCCTTCGTGAATGATGTCCGGAGCAGGCGTATATTCAATGTGTTCCAATTGACGGATATCCGAAGCAATAACCAAAACGTTGTATGCCTGGAATTCCATGAAAGCGTTTGGCGGAATGAATCCGTCTACAGCCACAGCAGCCCATCCGATTTCTTTCAGGATTCGGTTCATGCCGTACATGTTCGGAATGCTTTCGATGTCGATTCCGGTCTGACGTAAGCCGTCCAGATAAGAACTGTGTGCTACTTTACCCAAATAATCTACATTTTTACGCATTACATAACGCCACACCGCCTGATTTATAGGGGTATATTCGCTGTAATCCTGCGGTTTGATGAATTGTTTTAAATGTTTGGGTAATCTTTCGATTAACGGATTGGTTTCAAAGGCTGTATTCATGATATTCTTGTGTGTTGTATTTCGCTGTAAAGTTATGAAATGTTTGATGACCTTCCAACGAATTGATAAGGTAACAATGCTCTACATTCGTACTTTATTTCCCTGAAACATCAATTATTTTCTGCTTCAAGCTGTTGTTTTTTTGCTATTCTGTTTTTTAATATGTTGAGGTAACGTAAGGCTATTTTATCGCCATAATCGCTGTAGGCTTTAGATGCCCAATCCACGGCAACCTCCAGATTTCCGTTGATTTCATTGATGATGGCCATGTTGTAACAGGCTCTTCCGGCAATTTTCGGATTGGAATTGGTAACTTCTTTTGCCCAAAGTTCGGCAGCACCGTCCCAGTTTCCGGTTTGCGCCCTGCGTTTTCCTATTTCGAAATTGGGCGTTCCTTTTACATAATAATCTCTCGAAACCCTGATTTTATAAGGAAGGGTTTTCAGAGCATAATCGGCACCCAAACGATTACTGAGTTGCAGTACGTTTTGTTTTCGTCCCATAACAGCTTCTACAGCCGTTACCGGATTGATGCCTCTTCCTACTGAGGTAACCACATTGTTCGAACCGATTTCGTCTATAATGTTTTTATTTTTCACATCGTAGATGCGCCATCCGTTTTTGATTAAGGTCGTAACGGTAGCCTGATGTTCAATTACGGGGATTTTTATCCCGACAACATTCGCTTTCTCTACGGTTGTTGTTTTATAGTCGATTTTAGTGTCGGTATCGTAAAAAGACAATTCGAAAATGTAGTCCAATTGATGCTCTTTAGAAATTTTGCCAACAGTTTCCCAAGGCAGTGGGGCCGGAAAAACACTCAATCCTACACTTTTTAAATCGGTTTCCTCTACAATTTTAACAACCTTAAAACCGTTGTTTTTGCTCAGTTCATTCTGCAAGCCCAATACCAGTTCATTCGCGCCTTCTTTGTCTAAATCTTTTCCTTCCACCGACAGGATTTTGTCGATAACATCAAGGGCTTCGTTTTGTTTGGAGGGCAGACTCCGGTTAATCACACCAACCGATTTTCCCTGAGCTGGCAGATAAATCGGAGCCGGTTCGGTAACGCTTAATGTTAACAGATTGGTGGAACTGCACGAAAAAAGGAATCCCGAAAGCAGTAGTGTTGCCACTATTTTAGAGTAGTTTTTGGTCATGATTATCAGTAGTTTGATTAAAATTCAGGTGTAAACTAACTGCAAAATAATCAAAATATTAGAGGAAACAATTATGTTAAAGGTTTTTGATTGGCGTTTCTAAAATATTCGATTTTATAGTTAAACATTTCGGCCATTTTTCCCGCGCGCCATTTGGCTTCATCGGCTATTGGTCCGGCAAATTGTTCGTCGATGTTTTGAGTGAAAATTTCCATCCAACGATCGAAATGTTCTTTGTTAATTGGTAATTGCGCATGTGGCGGAAACGGACTGCCGGAATAGGCGTGCACATCCAACAAAACCGTTTGCCAAAAACCGTACATTTTTTCCAGATGCACTGCCCATCGATCCTGAATTTTCTCATTGAAAATTGGCCCGATGAATGTGTCCTTTTGTACTTTATCGTAAAAAGAATTGACCATTTGTTTGATATCGTCGAGATTTTGGATGTCCTGCATTTTTGTTATTTTAGGTAAAAATAAGTTGTCGAGATGACTGAAAACATGATAATTGTTAGTTCGTATAAAAAAGACCATCCGAAGACAGTCTTTTTTGAATAGTTGTTATTGCTTTTTCTCCGGAGGGAATTGTGCTAATATTTTTGAAACAAATTCATTGATGCGTTCTTCTTTTTTTTCACGGCTTTGTTCCAGATAGCCACTTCCTTTGCCCTGCCAAATCAATTCTTTTTTCTTGGCATCGATCAGGTCAATGTAAAGAGTTCCTTCAGTAGAGGTGGTTACATAATTGCGGCCGCCCCACATGTAAGGATTCCAACCCCAACCCCAACCGTAGCCCCAGCCGGCGCTGTATTGGTTTACATCAACCCGTTCTCTTTCTTTTGTGAAAATATTCACGAGCAAATCGGGAGTTTCACTTTTGGTGTACCCCTTTGCTTGCATTTGAGTGTCGATGGCGCGAAGGATTCTTTTTTTGTCCAAATCGGAAATTTCGGCTTTATCGATGCCGCTCTTCTGATAGGCATAAGTTTTAAACTGACTAAAATCGACGTTGTTGTCGTAATCAGCATCTACTCTGACGGTACTGCAAGCACCTAAAATAAAGAGTAGCGTTAACGAAAGCAGTTGTAAGTGTCTTCATATACTTTTGTTTTTAATTTAAAGTTCCGAAGTTTAAAGTTTACTTTCTGTAAGTTTAAAACTTAAACTTCAGACTATAGTAAAGCATCATCCACTAAATTAGGGATGGTAACTTTCAATAACGGTTGTGTTTCCATAGCACGTTTTATGGCGAACATGGCGCCTTCGTTTCGTGCCCAGCTTCTGCGGGAAATTCCGTTGTTTACATCCCAGAAAAGCATTGATTCTAAGCGTCTTGAGGCTTCTTTACTACCATCAAGAACCATACCAAAACCACCGTTAATTACTTCGCCCCAACCAACGCCACCACCGTTGTGAATGGAAACCCAGGTAGCGCCTCGGAAACTGTCTCCAATTACATTGTGGATGGCCATATCGGCTGTGAAATCGCGATCCGTCATAAATGTTGGAAGTCTCGCGGTACGGTGAGTCGGTTCCGGAAACGTCGTGATGATCGCGGCCTAAAACCACATAACCGATTTCACCTCGGGCAATTGCCTGGTTGAAGGCTTCGGCGATTTTTGTTCTTCCTTCCGCATCGGCATATAGGATTCGGGCTTGAGATCCTACGACCAGTTTATTTTCCTGTGCGCCTTTAATCCATTGGATGTTATCGGCCATTTGCTGTTGGATTTCTTCGGGTGAATTTTTCATCATTTCCTCCAATACATCGCAGGCAATTTTGTCGGTTTTGGCTAAATCTTCCGGATTTCCTGAAGTACAAACCCAACGGAATGGTCCGAAACCGTAGTCGAAACACATCGGACCCATAATATCCTGAACGTAAGACGGATATTTGAAATCGATATGGTTTGATGCCATAACGTCAGCTCCGGCGCGGGAAGCTTCCAACAAGAAGGCGTTTCCGTAATCGAAGAAGTACGTTCCTTTTGCGGTGTGTTTATTTATCGCTGCAGCATGACGACGTAATGTTTTTTGGACTTCTGTTTTGAATTTTTCCGGATCGTTGGCCATCATTTCATTGGATTCCTCAAAAGTGAATCCAGTAGGGTAGTAGCCACCCGCCCAAGGATTGTGTAAGGAAGTCTGATCCGAACCTAAATCGATGTGCAGGTCTTCCTGATCAAAGCGTTCCCAAACATCCACAATATTTCCTAAGTAGGCAATGGAAACGATTTCTTTGTTGTCCAATGCTTTGCGGACTCTGGCCACCAAAAGTGTAATGTCTTCTACAATTTCGTGAATCCATCCCTGTTCGTGGCGGATTTTGGTGATTTTTGGGTTGACTTCGGCACAAACCGTAACGCAACCTGCAATGGTTCCGGCTTTTGGCTGTGCGCCACTCATTCCGCCCAAACCAGAGGTTACGAATAAACCGCCGCTTGGATTTTTCTTTATTTTTCGGAAACCGTTTAACACTGTGATGGTGGTTCCGTGCACGATGCCTTGCGGACCGATGTACATATAACTTCCG
Source organism: uncultured Flavobacteriaceae bacterium (assembly GCA_963812405.1). Classification (GTDB taxonomy): domain Bacteria; phylum Bacteroidota; class Bacteroidia; order Flavobacteriales; family Flavobacteriaceae; genus Flavobacterium. The sequence goes on from CAWEUV010000002.1 coordinate 1,602,363, forward strand.
GCGGTCATTTGACCGTATTGGGTTACTCCTAAAGCGTTGAATTTTTCCCAGTCGTCCGGTTTGGAGTAGTTGGGAATCATCATTCCGTTTGTGACAACCACTCTCGGTGCTTCTTTGTGCGAAGGGAAAAGCCCCATCGGGTGACCGGAATACATGACTAAAGTTTGTTCCTCGGTCATTTCCGATAAATATTTCATCGTTAACAGGTACTGTGCCCAGTTGCTGAACACGGCTCCGTTACCACCATAGGTAATTAATTCGTGCGGATGTTGTGCCACGGCATAATCCAAATTGTTTTGAATCATGAGCATGATGGCTTTTGCCTGTTCGCATTTTCCCGGGTATTCTGAGATAGGGCGGGCGTACATGCGATACTCCGGACGAAAACGGTACATGTAAATTCGGCCGTATTTTTCCAGTTCTTCTTTGAATTCCGGTATCAGTTCGGCGTGGTGTTTGGGTTCGAAATAACGAAGCGCGTTGCGAAGCGCCAGTTTTTTTTCGTCTTCCGATAGTATTTCTTTACGCTTTGGAGCGTGGTTTATAGTAGTTTCGTAAGGTTTTGGTTGTGGTAAAACCGATGGTATTCCTTGTTTTATTTGATCTTGAAACGTCATTTTTTAGAGTTGCTTAGTGGCTGAGTAACAAAGTAACTGAGTTGATTTGTTATGCAGCTTTTCGTTATTATTTGTATTTACAAGTTTGTCTGTTTTTCTTAAGGAGAAAAAAGAATCAGTTTGTATGACTACTAAGGATAACGTATATCCGACCGGTGGTAGGACTTGTGAATTTTGATTCGGTATTTTTGTAAATGGATGTCCATTTTTAATTGTGTGTTGTTGTTAAGTCGGATTGCGTTAGGGATAAGAGCAAAGTACCGTGTACTTGCGGATAGCCCGACCCGCCGTAAGCATGGAGGCGGGGAACGCCCAACTATTTTTTAGTAATTTCTCCTGTTTTTTTGTCAAACCCATAGGGGCAATGACGGCAGCCGCTTTTGCAGCAATACCCGCGTTTTAAATGGTACTTTTCGGTAAAACATTTGTAACCTTCGGGTGTGTAATAAAAATCCTCCCCTTCTTTTAAATTATTCGGGTTTAATGCATTGTTCATAATGACAAATTTAGGAACTTTACCGGTAATGATTGTACTCATCCTAAAATATTTAACGCCGAAGGGCTTTCGCGGCATTACGATTTTCCCTTTTATACTCTTAACGCACCGGGAAGATAAGGGAGATGTAGTGGTGATGAACCACGAAAAGATTCATATTCGACAGCAGTTGGAATTACTGATTGTCCCTTTTTTTCTGTGGTACGGGATTGAGTTTTTGATCCGATGGTTGCAATTCAAGAATCGTTTTGCAGCCTATCGGAACATCAGTTTTGAGCGCGAAGCGTATGCTAACGAAAAAGACCTTCACTATTTAAAGCAAAGGTCTTTTTGGGAATTTTTGAAGTATGTCTGATTAACGATACCAGATTACACCATCCGACCAGAATTGAATGTTAACGCCGTCTCCGGCTGCTGAATTGGCTGCTATTGGGGTAGTGCTTCCAATGGATCCGTCAAGGTTTTGGATGTTATTTGCACCTACCGGATCGACCACTATGGTTTTTGCTCCGTTTGTTCCTCTTGAGATGCTTATTAGTCTTCCTTTGCAAGTTGTAGGATCAGGTAAAACGACTGTTAGCGTACTTGAACCATTGGCTTCTATGATTAATTTGCTGATGTCATCGGTAACATTATAAGTAGCGTTTCCGTTTCCATAGGTTACTTTGACTATACCAACGGCAACAGAGCCGTTCACTTGTAAATTGGAAGTAGGCTGAATTGTTACTGAGGCATTGGTCGGGTTTGTATTGATGCCGATTCTACCGTCTTGCGCAATAATCATACGTTCTAAATAGGTTTCGGAACCCGAGTTCGTACTGAATAACATGTGGCGGTTACCGGAAGCCAATTGGTATGAGCCTTTGCCACCAAAGGTTGATGCTCCTCCGGTGTTTACATAGCCGATGTGTCCGCGATAGACTGTATTTTGTAAAAAATAAACACCACTAAATCCGCCAGCTGTGGCATTGTCAATCGACATTACACCGTAACCATCCTGATCGTTGCGGACGGATAGTTTGTAGGAAGCCGCGGTTGTTCCGATTCCTACGTCACCATCGGCTTCCACCCGCATTCTTTCGTTTCCGGCTGTAGCGGTTCCTAGTATGTCGGCTCCTGGGCTGAATAGTCCTGTGTTTGTATCGGTTTGCCAAGAGTAGGTTGGTAATGCTGCGGTTCCTAAAGAATACGATTGGAGTTGTCCGTTATTTGTGTTTGAGATGTTCCAGCGATCCACTCCACCGACTCCTGTTTTAATTCGGAAGTCTTGAGCATCGGTAGTACCGATAAAATTGGTTCCGGCTGCTGTTCCTGAATTACCTGTAAGAGACCAATCCGCGTTTTTTCCTGTTGATAATGCTATCCAAAGTGCTCCGTTCCAATAGTAATACCCCGGATTGACTCCGCTTATTCCGGCAACCGTAGCAGTGTTGTATACTAATTCCGAAACGGTAGGGGATGTAAGTGGAGCTGCAAGGTTAGTGGCTGCCAGTGCCACGCGGGGAATCAATAAACCATCGTTTGACGATGTTACGTCCAATGCTCCATTGGGAACGGTCGTGCCAACACCCACTTGTGCATTCATTTCATGTAGCGAAAAAAATGCTAAAATGGCAATCAAATAAAAGGTACTATTTTTCATAACCATAAAGTTTTTAATAAATTTAAGGTTATAATTTTGTAAAAATTTGATTATCAGGTATTTAGTAAATATAATCGATTAACGGATATTTTTTAGCATAAATTGAATTCTGATGAAATCAAAAAGACCTTCACTGTTTCAGTAAAGGTCTTTTTAATATTAATGGTTGATATTGGATTATTTTTTAGCGTTTTTAAGTGCTTCGATTTCTTTTTTCAATTCATTAATCATTTCCTGTTGTTCCTGCATTGCTTTTACCAGAACGGGAACCATTTCTACGTAATTTACAGCCATGAAATCCCTCTGTTTTTTTACATAAACATCTGGGTTTTTTTCACTTTCGGGCTTCCAATCTTCTGTTTGAACCAATTCCGGCATGGTTTTTTGAACTTCTTGTGCCAAAAAGCCTAGATTTAGAGCTCTTTCAGATTCCGGAACAAAGGTTTTTCCGAACATTCCTTTTTTCCAGATATATGAAACCGGGCGAAGTTTCATTATTTCATTTAGACCGTAATTTAAATTTTTTATGTTTGTCTTCAACCTTGCATCCGAAACATTCCAAAAGTCATCAGCATAAACATCGTCCCATGCGTTAGTGTAGCCTAAGTCGTAAGTGATGTTTGCATTTGGACTGAAATCATTATTGATAAAAGTTTCACTTAAACCGTCTAAAAGATATTCAACAGAACCAATACCGATGGCAGTTCCATCCGCTGTTCCTTTGTCAAAATCGGCTACGTAGCTTACCGTTACGCCGGAGTATATTGAGCCATTGTCGTAATCACTTGTTGAAAGGTTGGTTCCGAAACGGGTTAAGTTTTCATTGGCATCCACCCATAGGGCATGGGTGTTTCCGTCTGATTCGACTCTGAAATCGTGATCGTTGCTTGGTTCATTAACAACAGATTCAGTGTTGCTCATTCTAAATCTTTCTGTTGCGTTGGTTGAAACGGCTAGTATGTCAGCACCCGGTTGGTAAATACCGGTGTTTGTATCGCTACTCCATGAGTAGGCCGGTATACCTGCGGCACCTGCATAGTATGATTGTAATTGACCGCTTGCATTTGAAATATTAAATCTGTCGGTACTGTTGGTTTTAAAACGCACGTCCTGAGCATCCGTTGTGCCTAGAAAATTTGTTCCTGCAGTGGTTCCTGCATTTCCGGTTAATGACCAATCCGAATTGTTTCCTGTTGAAAACTGAACCCACTGACTTCCGTTCCAGTAATAATAGCCCGGAACGACATTGTTTGGAGCAATGCCTGCAGTGGCAGTATTGTAAACCAGAGTGTTAACAGCTAAAGCACCTCCGGCAGGATTGGTAACTGGGGCGGCAAGAGCCTTAGAAGTTAAAGCTACTGAAGGTAAAACCATTCCTTGCGTGGTGGAATTAACTTCAAACGAGCCGCGGGGAGTGGTCGTTCCTACGCCGACTTGAGCATAACCTATTGTTGTAAAGAATAATGAAGTAATAGTTAGTTTCAGCCAATTTGTTTTCATGGTAGATTTTTATTTTGGACGCGAATCTATTTATTAATCATGACCCAACTAATTATAATCGATAAGTGGTTGATTTTAATCGATTAATTACATAAAAGTAGGTCTAATCTGTATTTTTATGTAACATTTTTATTTGTTTTTGTTTAAAAAAATAAACCCCACAATCAATTGTGGGGTTTATTTAAATCGGATTATTTTTAATCTATTTTTTCTTTGGCTCTTCTTTTTTATTGTATTTCACTAAGCCTTCTGGTATTTTTTCAAATTTAACATTCTGACCGTCAAAATAAATAGGAGTACCTGCTTGTTTTGTTCCGTCGTTGTTCATCACGCCATTGATGTTTTTATCGAAATTATCGGATAAAATTTCTTCTGAAACGCTGATACCGTTTTCGTATCCGGCTCTGGTTCCGATGGCAATCCAGTTGAATGAAGCATTGCTGTTACCGTTAAAGTTTTCTTTGATATAGAATCCTTCTGAAGTTACTTTACTGATGTATACACCTTTTGTTTCTCCGGTTGGAGTGGTTGTTATATTGATGGGTTCTGATTTTGAAACAATCGATTTAAAGTTGTTTGTAAATGCAATATAAGCTTGTCCGTTTTTTAATTGGCCAACGCCTCTTGTGGTTACATCTACATTTGTAGATGAAGCGGTATAAGTGATGGCTCTGGAAGCATTTCCGTTTTCTACCAACTGTACAATAGGTTTGTTTGTAAGCGTGTTTCCTTCCACGTACATTCCAAATTTGTCCCCTTTGGCAATTACTCCGTATTGGTCACCTTTGATGTATCCACCCATAAAACCACCATTGATTCCAAGACCGATCTGGTTGTTTGCTTCGTTGGTCTTTCCAGAATTACCGGTGTTCATGCTGTCATTAGCGCCACCACCATAAACGCAGTAGTTGGTACCACTTAAGGATTTGTAGCCTAATATACCAAATTGACTTGATCCGCCTGCTCCCATAACACCTCCAGATCCATTAGGGATTCCGCCAGCGCCAACAGTTAAAATGTCACCTACAACACCAAACATATAACCGCTTGTGCCCGAAGCTACTCTGGATCCAATATTTCCATATACCCCTGAAACAGCTCTGTTACCTGCTGAAGCATATGCGCCTCCTTTGAAACCTCCTCCGGTAGTTATGTTGTTGTTTTCTCCTAATACAGGAGTTGCCGTATCTAGTCCTGCAATTGTTTCATCGATGATACCATGAACACCAATTGGTTTTACAGTTACCCCAGATGAACCGTCTGCCTGACCCAAAACACCTTCACCTGTTTGCACAAATCCTGAAATTACACTTGGCTGTGTTAAGCCCACAACGCCGTAACCGGTTCTGTTTGAAAAACCAAAAACACCGATACCGCTGTCGTCAGCATAACCGGCAATCGCTCTCTTTTTTGTATTACTTGGATAACCAGATATGTTCTGATATGCTGTAGCGGAAGTATTCGACGTCATGATATCTCTTGCGTCTTCACCAGATGCTTTTCCTATAACAGTTTGTCCTTCGACTCTTAAACCATTTGTTGGCGCTGCATTAACCGGGGCATAAGTTGAACCTATGGTTACGTTTCCATTGGCTTGCACTCTGATGGCTTCTGCTCCGTTTGTTGCCACAGATACGTTGTCAACTCCGGATCTGTATACCCCTGTGTTAGGGTCTGTGTTCCATGAAAATGCTGGTGCGGCAGCTGTGCCTGAGAAGAAACTCTGTAGCTGACCATTTGTGTTGGATATGTTTAGTCGGTTGTTTCCTCCCGTTTTAAAACGTAAATCCTGTGCATCTGTTGTACCTACAAAATTTGTTCCTGCAATAGTTCCAGAATTTCCGTTAAGAGACCAGCCACCAGAGTTGTTTCCTGTGGCGATACGAATCCAAAGCGAACTTGTAGTATCCCAATAGTAAAATCCAGGGGTGACTTGATTTGGACCAACGGCCGAAGTATTAGTGTTGTATACTAATTCCGAAGTAGTTGGAGTACTTACTGTAGCAACATTGGTTGCGGTAAGTGCTATTCTTGGTATTAATAAGCCTTCGGTGGTTGATGTAACATCTAGCGCTCCTTCCGGATTCGTATTGCCGATTCCCACTTGCGCACACATATCGTTTACGCTTAACGATAATGTTATAATAATCAGTGATTTGACTAAATTTCTCATAATTTAACAATTTGGGCCTTTTATGTTTTTAAAGTGGGCAAATTTATGTATTTAATTTCATTTACAACTTCAAAAAGACAAATGTTTTAAAAACTTTTAGGCGCAAAAAAAAGCCCTGAATTTCAGGGCTTTTTTTAAGGAATTATTGTTTTGAAAATCAATTAGTAAATTACTTTTTTGGTAATCACTGTGTTGTTTTCAAGAGTTACTTTAACAATTAGGGTTGAGTTTGTTGGGCTTAGTGTACTTGCGGTAAATTGATTGGAATTTACGTTTTTACCGTTAACCAATAATCTTCCCAAGACATCGTATACAACAACTTCTTTTATAGTTTCCAATGTTGAATTTACTTTCAGTTTTTCATTCGCATAAATAACTACTGAGTTTTCAATCACCGACATATCTTCGTTGCTCAATGTGTTTTCTGTATAACGCAACACAAAGCGATTGTCGAATGTTCCGGTTTGTGAACTGAAACTGTAAGGAGCCGATTTCAAATTGTGAATCAAATTCAAGGCTTTATCTTCTAAATAAATGTTTGAATTGCTGAAAGAATCATCAAAATGATCAATTCCGATAGTGTAATTTCCTTGGGCAGTTGCTTTCATACCAAGTGGAACAATGTCTTCCTGAACAAACGGCCAAGGTCTTCCTTGGATGGTTAGTTTTTTGTCTGCTCCCAAAGAGTAGAATTTAACTGCGTTTCCTGCTAAAGCTTCTCCGTCAAAACCACGATCCCAATTTAGTGTAGCACCTTCTGCATAACCTATCAAGATTTGACTGAAACCGCCATTGTTGTTGGATAAGTTTAACCATAATCTTTGACTTTGGAAACCTTCCGTAATATTGGCTTGGTCTGCCGGTCTGTAGAAATTTGAATTGTTATTAACTACACGCATGGTATTGTCAAAAGTAACGTTACCGTTTGTTTCCGCACTGATAAAGAAAGACTGTCCAGAAGCGATGTATTGCGTTGGCATGGTTCCTCCAGTGGTAGCTGTTGTTGTAGCTCCCAGTGAATTTACAGTGGCATAGTCATTAACAGTGTAATTGTAAACATAGTTTCCATAGAAAGGGTCTGGTGTTGCAGCGGTAGGCAATGTGTTATGAGTCCATAAATACACTGTTCCGTCAATTACCGGTACGTTTGATGGTTTGTTTAAGAAGCTCAAAATATTAATAGCCGATGGATATGGATTTCCAATCAGGTTCCATTCATCATCTGCATCAGTTACAACTGTTGAGCCTCCGCTTGGTGTAGTACTGCCGATATTGGCATTAGTACCCATAGCAATCGGCATAGTTATAATACCGTTGTTTGGCGTTCCTGTAAAGTTTACCGTGAAGGTTTGCTTGGCGCCACTAGAAGGGAAATATCCAGGTGCTCGAGCAATTACTCCAAACGTTGGGTTCATTACTGTAGAGGCACCTAATTGTGTCCATGTTCCACTACCGTTAGCAACAGTAGGAGTATATCTGTAAATGTTAGTTGTTCCCGAAGTCAGATTTCCAACTGTAAAGCCAGATGCTGCCGTTACCGGAGAGTTCCAATAAGAGTAATCCAAACGATACATCGGTTGTGTTGTTCTCTTGATGTGGGCTGTTCCTGTGTTTGCAGAATTGTTTATTTGAACCAAACTTGCGGTATTTTCCAAAATCATGTCGCCACCTGCAGCAATACTAACGGCATTGGTAACAGTGATAGTGTTTGCCGGATTAATGGTAAGCGTGGCGCCACTTTGAATCGTTAAAGTACAAGCTGCAGCAGAAGCTCCGCCTGAAAGGATTGGTTTGTTAACCGTATTAGGAATTAAAACTCCTTCTGTAGCAGTTGGTACACTTGCTGGTGTCCAGTTAGCAGCGGTATTCCAATCTGTTCCTGCTGAACCATTCCATGTTTTGTTTGCAGATACAGTAACGGTTGTCTGATCAGTTTCTTTTAATGTTGTACCGTTACAAAGTGTATAGGTAACTTCTGCAGTATATGTTGTTGTTGCTGTCGGACAAACATTAAGTGTTGGAGTGGTACCAATAACCGGGCCAGTCGCAGTTGGACCTTCAAACCATTTTAAAGATGTAATTGATGTTCCAGAAGGAGTGAATCTCCAAGCTTCACCTGAAGCCGGTAAAACAGTCCAATCTGCATCAAGGCCATTTCTTCCCGGTGCTACTGTTGCAGCAGTTCCGGTAGCATTTTGAATTCCTACGATGGCATTTCCGCCATTCCAAGTTCCGTCAACTCTTTTTTCTTTGATGTATACTTCAATAATATTTGTGTTTTCGTATAAAACCATCATACCGGTGTAAAGTAAGCTGTTGTCACTAAACATAGGAACATTGCTCCATGAAGCTACCAATGCTCTACAGCCGGAATTTAAAGTGATTAATTCCCATCCAACTTCACCACCTTTTCTAGGGTCGATATCATGATAAACACCATAAATAGAATTAGCAAACAAAGCACCTGTAGTACTTGGTAAACTATTACTGAAAGAGTAACCAGAAGCTGTACCTGCTTTTGACATATCAAACGTTAAGATACCGTTTGATCCGATTGAACACTGATTGTATGTGTTGCCGTAAAAACAGAAGTTAAATGGCAGATTGATTCCTCCTGACCAAACGTCATCATCATTAACACTTACCGGATTGGCAAGACACCCGTACTGATATGGTGGGCTATACGGTATTGATGAAACGGTATAAGAAGAGGTATCTCCTAATTGAAGGAAAGTCGCTTCTATATCCGTACAACTTCCTGTTGCACAAGTAATAGGAGCAGGGTCAGCACCACTTAATGATAATCCACCGGTAACAACATTAGGACAGCCCAAACTAGATGTTCCTGTTCCCGGTCCTACCAAACAGTTTGGTACATAGAATGTAATTGGTCCTACCCAAGCTCCTTGGCCTAAACCACCACCACAATTTGAGCGTACCCAAATGTAGTAAGTTGATCCTGAAGTTAAACCGGTCAAGTTAACTGTTGTAACACCAGCTGCAGTACTTCCTGTTGGGGCAGTACCGTATAAAGGTGCGGTAGTACTGGTAGAGTAATAGTATTGATAACCGTTTGCCGGAGCAGGCACGGCTGCAGTCCAGTTAACAGTAGCCGTTGTTAATGAAGTCACGTTAACCGTTACGTTGGTTGGGTTTCCGGAACATGGAAGTGGTCCTAAACATATTACTTTGTAATCTTCTGTTTCTCCATACGCCTGATCACCACATGCCGGAGCAGGGTTACTCAAGTAAGCATTTCGGATTCTCATTCTGTAATTGCCTGCCGGTGTGCCAGCTGGTATCGTTACGGTACCAATAGCCGCCGGGCTGCTTAAATAACTGGTTACAATTGGATTTTCACCTGCATCGTTGAAATCTCCATCGTTATTCCAATCCACCCAAACGCTGTATCCATAGGTGCTTGAAGGGTGTGTGGTCGTGATGTTGAATCCTAATCCTGCATTTTGTGAAACAGAATAAGTAGCTGTATAATCTGCATAACCTGTTGCTGAAAAACCTGTTCCCGTGTTAGAGAAGTTGGTAGAACCTCCTGTTGTTGTTACGCCGCTAATGTAATATGTGGTGTTGGTTGTATTGTTGGCGATACAATAATAAAACGGTATAAAAGTGTTTGCTGTGGCAGGCGAGGTCGTGTAGTATAATGGACCGCCTGTACATACCGCATTATTTGAAAAGATAAAGAAATAATACGTTGTTGCACCTGCTAAACCTGAAACTGAAAAAGTAGTATTGTTGTCTGTGTCAGCAACAATATTTCCAGCGCCAACAGTCCCACCAACGGTATAGGTTGTTCCGTTAACCGGTGTCGGAGCTACTCCAGTGGTATTGTAAACTACTAAGTAGTTGGAAGGAGCCGGACTCGCAGCTGTAAAAGAACCGTTAATAGTACCGTTTGAAGGTTGTGTTAAAATCAATGCAGATGGTTGTGCAGTTGGTGTAGTACAAGCTGCAGCAGCAGTTACTGCAAAGGTGTAATCTTCGGTTTCACCACTAGTGATAGAACCACAAGCTGCTGGGTCTGTTGAATTGTAATTAGCTACGATTCTCATTCTGTGATTTCCAACTGTTGCAGATGCCGGAACCGTTATTGTTCCTGTAGCAGAAGAAACGTAACCGCCAGAAGCGAATACTTTCTCACCTGCATCGTTGAAATCTAAATCGTTATTCCAGTCTACCCAAATGTTGATACCGTAAGTATACGTTCCGTTAAAAGTGGCAACAGAAAAATTAACACTTGAAAGCTGTTGTTGTGTTACGGTTTGTGCCGAAAAATTACCGTAACCCGTTGCAGAATATCCTGAGGCGTTGTTGGTAATGTTTGTGGCTCCTAATGTTGTTGAGAAGTTGGTAATGTAATAGGTTGAACTGGTTGAAGTAGATGCACAATAAAATACCGGAGTAGTTGCATTTGCAGTAGCCGGTGATGTAGTCATATACAATGGTCCTCCAGAACAACTATTGTTGTTATAAGAGAATACAAAGAAATAATAGGTAACGTTACCGCTTAATCCTGTAACTGAAAAAGTTGTATTCGTATCTATATCTGCTACTGTTCCGCCCGTTATGGCACCACCAACTGTATACGTTGTTCCGTTTACCGGAGTTGGAGTTGTTCCTGTAGTGTTGTAAACCACTAAATAGTTCGAAGGTGCAGGACTTGCTGCTGTAAACGATCCATTTATAGTGCCATTGGTAGGCTGTGTTAAGGTTAGAGCAGTTGGTTGTGCGGTTGGATTTGTACATAATGTTCTTGTTGAAGCACAGATGCCAAACGTTCCATTGTTGTCATTACCATATTCCCAGAAACGGATGTATACCGTTGTTCCCGGTGTAAGTCCTGTAACCGTTGCGCTTGACATTAGGCCATTGGCACTACTGTCATCATCGCACGCAATTTCTGTTAATGTTCCACAAGTACCTGTGTAGATAGCGATTCCACTATCCGTAACAACACCTGTTTGTGTGTCTATTGTGATTTCTCCAGAAGCAGGTACTACTGCGCTAAACCAAACATCGCCACCTGAATAAGAAGAACAGCTTGGGGCTGGTGCACCGGCACTGGCCGTAGCATTTGCGTTTGTATAATTCACGTACGTACAACTTGTATTAACCGGTAGGGCAATTGCTCCTGCACAATCATCATTTGATGGTGGTGTAGGAGGAGTAGTTACACACAAGGTGAAAGTACCTTGATTGGCTCCGTTATTTCTACTGTAAACCCTTACTAAATAAGTGTTTCCAGGGGTTAGTCCTGTTAGAGTTAATGTTTCTGTGGAAGCTCCTGAAGTAGCATCAGCACAACCGATTGATCCGGTTACCGTTGCTGCACAGGAACCGCTGAAAACCTCAAGGGTAATGTTGGTCATTGTACCAGGAGTCGCTGTTACTGTGTGAGTCGTTCCGGTTGCAGTAAATGAATACCATACGTCATCGTCTGACCCACCGGCTGCACCACAGGTAATTGCTTGCGATTGTGTTGCTGTAACAGTAGTTCCTGTTGTTGTCGTTGTACATGTGGCAGCTGGGTTTACCGTTAAGGCAATGGCTCCGCTACAGTTGTCGTTGGTAATGTATTCGATTCTTAGGTATCCGTTTGCGCCGCTTCCGGTTGTGTTTTGTGATTTTGCAGAACCACTACCACCACCACCATAGTTACCTCCTGCTGCTCCTGCAAATGAGTTAGCGGTTGATCCTGCGCCACCGGCACCAGCCATTCCGCCACCACTTGTTCCTGCAGTTGGCATTGCTCCGTTTCCTCCGGCAGAAGTTGTTCCTCCGGCACCGCCACCGCCACCGCTTCCGGTTGCAAGACCAGTTCCTCCGTTTCCTCCTGCAAATGTTCCTGCAGCACCTCCAGCACCTCCAGTACCTCCGTTCACATATCCTTTTCCTCCTTTTCCTCCATTAGCTGTAACCGTGGTTGCGCCGAATACTCCAAAGGTGTTTCCGCCATCATAGCCGTTTTCGGAATTTATTGTTAAAAGGCCACCAGCTCCACCAGTACCAACTGTAATGTTGTATGTGTTTCCTGGAACAACCGTTACTGCGTTGTTGATGGTGTAAGCGCCACCGCCGCCACCGCCACCGCCATTTTTATTAGCTGCCCCGCCACGTCCACCACCACCACCGGCGCCATAGGCTTCTACCTTGATGGATGTTACGTTAGCAGGACACGTCCATGTGCCTGATGCGGTAAAGTTAACCTGCGTTTGTGCGGTTAATTGTGTAATTGAAAATAAAAACAAAAGAAAGGCAAACAAAGAAAGCCGTTTTTCCGAAGGGCTTTTTTTGTTTGTTTTTTTTTCATTTGCTTTCAGCAATGAGTTAAAAACAGAATTCATAAAGTAACTTTTTTTCACGATTTAGTGGTATTTATGTTGGTTGTTAAATTGGTTTTACCTTTGTTTTTTTTGGGTTTAAATATGAAATCATCGTTAAAATACACATTTTATCGATGAAACCATATTTTTTTGCTAAAATGGTGAAAAAAAATGTAAAATCACACAACGGCTGTTGAAATTAACTAATTTCAAATAAAATGTTATATTTCTGTAAAGACGCAATGCGGATACTTTCATTCGATACTTTTTATAAAAAAAGCCCCGAAATTTTCGGGGCTTTTTCTTTGGTTAGTTGTTATTTTAAAAGAGCACTTTCTTTGTAATGACAGCGCCGTTAGTTAATGTTACTTTTACAACAATAGTTTTTGTTTCCGGAAGTAAGTTTTTAATTTCAAACTCATTGGCATTTACTTTTTTGTAGTTGCCAAGTGTTCTTCCCAGTACATCAAAAACTGTTATTTCACTTATGGTTTCGACTGAAGATTTTACGTTAACTCTTCCGTTGTTGTATACGTAAACTGAATTTTCCAAAGCATTGATGTTGTCAGTGCTTAAAGTGTTTTCGGTATAGCGTAATACAAATCGTGTATCAAAAGTACCAGCAGCAGAAGTGAAGCTGTATGGTGCTAATTTTAAATTGTGAATTACGTTTAACATTTTGTCTTCAAGATAGATGTTCTGACCAGTGAAGTCGGCATCCAAATGATCGATTCCGATTGTGTAATTGTTTTGTGCTGTTGCTTTAAATCCTAATGGAACAATGTCTTCCTGAACGAAAGGCCAAGGGCGTGCCTGGATTGTTAATTTTTTATCTTCAGCCAATGAATAGAATTTAACTGCATTTCCGGCTAAAGACTCAGCATCAAAACCACGATCCCAACCAAGCGTTGCTCCTGTGATGTAACCTACCAGAATCTGACTGAAACCTCCACCATTGTTGGATAGGTTTAACCACAATCTTTTAGCATCAAATCCTTCTGGAGATTGAGTATCGTTTTCATTTCTTAGGAAATTAGTATTGTTGTTAGTAACACGCATACTGTTGTTAAAAATCACGTTTGCGGTTGTGCCATTTGCCATAGCATTATCTGCGCTGATAAAGAATGACTGACCGGCAGCGATGTAACGTGATGGTGCCATTCCTCCTGTAGCTGCTGTAGCTGTTGTTCCTGATAAGTTAACAGTAGCATAATCAGTTACAGTATAATTTTGCGAATAATTTCCATAGAACGGATCTTGTGTGGCAGTGGATGGGGGGGTATTATGTGTCCATAAATATACTGTACCGTCAACAACCGGTGTGTTTGTAGGGTGGTTTAGGAATGCAACGATGTCGATAGCGGAAGGATATGGATTTCCAATTAAATTCCACTCGTCATCGGCGTCTGTTACCACTGTTGAACCTCCACTAGGGGTTGTGCTTCCAATGTTAGCATTCGTACCTTTGGAAATAGGCATTAAAATGTCGCCATTGTTTGGTGTTCCTATGAAGTTAACCGTTTTTGTTTGTTTAGCCCCTGTAGTTGGGAACGATAATGGAGCTCTGGCGATATAACCTTTTGTTGGGCTCATTACGGTTCCGGCCGTTTGCTGTGACCATATTCCATTTCCACCTGCTTGTGTTGGAATATAACTGTAAATATAGGAGGTTGCGGTTGTTAAATTTCCAAGCGTGAAACCTGAAGCAGCTGTTACTGGTGAATTCCAGTAAGAGTAGTCCAAACGATACATCGGTTGAGAAGTGCGCTCCATGTTCATGTTGCCGGTATTGGCCACATTGTTAATTTGTACCAAACTACCATTGTTACGGATGTTGAATATACCGCCTTCATTGTTAACCCAATCAGTAATGGTTAGGTTGTTTGCTGATTGTAATTCAAGATTTCCTGTGTTTTTGATGGTAAGATTTTTTCCGTATGCATTGTATCCACTTCCTGAGATTATTGCATTTGCAGGAATAATTACACAGGTGTTCGCATCAGGAACCCCAACTGGTAACCAGTTGCTGGCTGTGTTCCAGTCTGTTGAAGTAGTTCCTTTCCATACTTTTGATTTGTTGGTTACGGTAATTGGAGTACTTGCAGAACATCCGTTTGCTAAAATAGCGCTTGCGGTAAAGGTGTATGACCCCATTTCCAATTGTGGTAAAGTAGGTTTTACATAAACGGTTACAGCTGGAGTTCCGGCAGTATAAGGGTTTGTGCAAGCTGCATCAGTGTAGGCATCTGGTAAAGAAGCTCCGGACCAGTTGAATGCGGTATTCAATGGTTTTGTTCCGTATAGTTTTACATTGTCAACAGCTACACCGTCACACCATTCTCCATAATAACGGATACGGAATTTAAGGTTAGGCTGATTGATGTAAGCATTCATGTTGAATGTTTTATTTACGAAACGTGTTCCGATACCGATATCAGCTGTATAACGTTGTATTTCTGCCCATGCGCCACCGCCATTTGTAGAAACTTCAATAGAAACGTAATCCAGTGTAAGGTTGGTTCCGTCTACATAATAGCGAGAGTAATACATATCGAATGATAAAGTTAAATCGATAAAGGTTGCTGAACTAACAGTTGGAGATACAAGTCCGGTGTGGATGTTGTAGGATCCCAAATCTGAAGTTGTAGAAACAAATTTGTTAGTTCCGAAACCTGAAGAGATGGCAGGGAACCATACCTGGCCCGGTGGATTTGTAGGGACATAAGTACTGGTTCTTGATTGCCAAGCAGCATTTGTGTTTACAGTACCTCCGTTGTTTATGTAGTTGGAATTTGTAAATACGCCCATGCCGCCTTCAAATTTTTCATCGACTAAATATACTTGTTCGGTATCTCCTCCAGCAGTAAGTGCAATAACTACATTTTCACCACAAACCTCAGGGTTTGTTGGAGTAAAGTTTAATGTTGGAACCGGGCTGATTGTAGCGGTTATCGCAGTTCTTACTAATGATTCACAAGAGCCGTTAAATGCCGTTACGTAGTAAGTTGTTGTAGATGATAACGATGGTGTTGTCCAAGTTCCGGTAGCAGTAGTTGCAACCGGTGCACCACCTGTTAATGCGGTATACCATCTAAATTGCGTTGTTCCTGCTGAACCCGTTGCTGTTAAAGTTACCGGTCCTGTACCGCAAGTGTTTCCATTGGTTACACTTGTGATAAGTGAAGGACAGCTTGCAATAACAGTAAATAAATAATCTTCTGTTTCTCCGTAATAGGCTATGTTTTCACATGAATTAAAAGTGTAATAGCCTGTTCCATCTTTGTTGATACGGATTCTGATTCTATAATTTCCTACGGGTTGTGCCGCCGGAATTACAAACCCGAAAGTTGTAGAATAGGTAGCTACTGCACCGGAAGAATAAACGTTTTCTCCTGCATCTGCAAAATCACCGTCTTTGTTCCAGTCTACCCAAGCCTTCATGTATCCTCTGCTGGTTGTTTGCGGAGAGATATTGATTCCTTCCCCTTGTGCTTGAATTGCTAGGTTTGGTAAGGATGTAAAATCCTGATACCCTCTTGGTGCCGATGAGTACGTCGAATTATTGGAAGTGTCGTTTAAGGTACCTACAAAGCTGATGTTGGTAAAGTAAACCAATGATTCGTAGGTTGCACTAACAGATGGAGTACAGTAATCCGCTGTAAGGGTAGTTGTACTGTTGATTAAAGGTGAGGTTGTGTTATATAGAGGACCTCCGGTACAAGCAGAATTGAACGAGAACACATATATATAGTAAAGTGTTACCGGTGTTAGTCCTGTTGCAGTAAATGTCGTGTTGTTATCGGTGTCAACTACAGTGTATCCAGCTCCTACGTTGCCTCCAATAGTGTACGTTGTTCCGTTTACGGGTGAAGGAGGTGTTGCAGATGTACTGATTACGACTAAATAGTTGTCTGGAGCAGGTGAGGCAGCAGTAAAGCTTGCTGAGATCGTGCTGCCAGTTGGAGCAAGATTTAATGCTGTTGGTTGTGCTGTAGGTGTTGTACAGGCTGCCGGAGTAACTAAAGTAATGGTGTAATCTTCCGTTTCACCCCATGTTCCAGCCATTGTACAGCTCATGGTAGAAGTTACCGTTAAGCTGTATGCGTAACGGATTCTCATTTTTGTAGGTCCGGATGCTGCTCCAATTGGAATTGGAATTGATACTACAGTTGTGCTGCTTGCAGCTATGGCATTGCTTATTAAGAAGAACTCACCTGCGTCGGTAAATACTCCGTTTTGGTTGAAATCTATCCAAACACCGGCTCCGTGTGTTCCGGAACCGGAACCAACAGATAAGCTTAAGTTGTAGGATGATCCTTTAAGTACTGAAGTTGTTTGTGCTCCTGATGCTGGATAGATGGTATATCCTCCCGCGCCACAGGTTGTTGTGTTGTTTAACGTGTTGAAAGTCACGTTCGAGATATAATCGTTTAAAGTACAATCTAAATTTCCGGTTGGGGTACAATAGGACAAACATCCCGGCCCTACAACTGGAGTGATAACTACTTCATCAAAAGATGAGCCGCAACGACCGTTGTCGATGGTCCAACGTAATGTTGTTGGTGTTCCCGGAACCAAGCCTGTAATGCCTGATGTCGGGGAAGAAGGAGTTGTTATTGTTGCTGTACCTGAAACTACGGTCCAAAGTCCTGTTGTGTTCGCTGGAACCGCGCTTCCTGCTAAAGTGGCAGTAGTTGCACAGGCTGCAAGAGTTTGATCTACACCTGCGTTTGGTGTAATGGTTGGACAGGTAAAAGTAATTACCATATAGCCACCTGCGCCCGGTGTACCATTGGTGCTTTTAGTGGATCCTCCACCGCCACCGCCATAATCAAAACCGGCTACACCAGACCCTGAATTCCCTGATTGTCCATTTCCTCCATTTCCGGCCATACCGCCGCCGCCGGTGCCCCCAGTAATCACAGATCCGTTGGAGCCGTTAGAGATTGTGCCTCCACAGCCTCCGCCACCACCACTTCCGGAGCCATTGGTTCCGTTGGCACCGCTTCCGCCGTTTCGGGTTCCGCCACCACCCCCGGCACCTCCATTGGCACCGTTTGCGTTGTTAAAACCTCCATTACCACCATTGGCGGTTACAGATATCGCGTCAAAATTTGCGGTTGTTGTACCTCCCGGTTGTCCGTCAGCCGAAGTTGTACCACCCGCACCACCAGCCCCAATGGTTATGGTATAAGTGGTTCCGGGTGTAACGGCTACTGATGTTGCGGTTTTGAAAGCACCGCCACCGCCGCCACCGCCGCCGTATTTATTGATTCCTCCGCCTCGTCCACCACCACCACCGGCGCCGTAGGCATCTACATTAATGGATGTAACGCCATTGGGACATTTCCATGTGCCAGATGTGGTAAAGATTGAAGGGGATTGTCCGAATGATATATTACTGCTTAAAACAAAAGCAAAAAGCAACAATACACAATTGAAAGTTGAGTTTTTCTTTTTCATACTGTCGTCAATCAATTTAACCTTGGTAATAAATGTATCATCACAAGTTTGTGTGATAATTTGATTTGGGTAATTTTTCTTCATACATTTCAATTTAACTGATATTGTAAATCTAAAAAAAAAATGTTAAAAAAACTAATTTTATTAAGAGGGTTGCGTCAGTCTTTAATTATTTTTCACAATAAATACCTTTTTTGTGGTTATTTTATTGTTATTGTTCTCTGAGAGCTCTCGGATGGCTTGCTATTTCTGGTTTTTGTTTTGGGGTCATTTTTTTTGTGAAGTTTTGATAATTGATGTTGAAAGAATAAATTCTAACAAAATAATAAACATCCTCCCTTTTTATAACTTTTTTTTAAAGATAAAACTTACTTTTTTAAATTTTGTTTAGGTGAATAATCTTACTTGAAGGTGTTTTTTTTTCATGCTTTGCGTCTTAACTATAAAACAGGGTGTTTTGTGAGTAAGTATTTTTAAATGAAATGATTACTTTCTTTTTTTGTTTTGTTTGTATTTTGTTTTTTATCGGATTTATGTGTCTTTTGCCGAAATAAAATGAAATGTTTTTTAGTTGAAAAAAATTAATTTATATTTGTTAAATCTATACTAAAGATAAACCTGAAAGCTTATGAAGTTAAATTTACTCAAAGGGACATTGTTACTGACAGTTGCAATGTTTGGTCAGCAAGAGCTTTTTGCTCAAATGTATGTTAGCCCTAACAGCTATGTTTTTGTTAATAACGAACAGTTGTTTGTGAAAGGGGATGTTGAGTTAAACTCCGCTACCAGTAATATGTATCTGAGGAATGATGCACAATTGCTTCAGGGGACTACCGCTTCCGGCGTAAATAAGGGGGTTGGGAATCTTTCGGTTTATCAGGAAGGGACTGCCGATGGTTATGACTATAATTATTGGTGCTCGCCAGTGGGTAATACCTTGTCTGCTACAGCAGTAAACAATCCTTTCGGAATTGCACAATTAAAAGATGTTACAGGTCTGACTACGGCTAATAACCCTGTGCTGACTACTGCTCTTAATGGTACTGCTTCTCCGTTGACCATCTCTAACCGATGGATTTATAAATTCATAACTTCCAATGCTTATGCTAATTGGGTATATGTGGGCAGTAACAATACGATCAATGCCGGTGAAGGTTTCACTATGAAAGGAACTGATGGTACCAGTGCAAACAATCCGGGTGCAAACCAACGTTACGATTTTAGGGGTAAACCGAACGATGGTACAATTGGAATTAATGTAGCGGCCGGAATGAGAACCTTGACAGGTAATCCGTATCCTTCAGCGATTAATCTTAATCTCTTTTTGAGAGACCCTGCTAATTTAGCGGTGATGAATGGAACAGCTTATTTTTGGGAACATAATGACGCGGTAGACTCACATTATCTAGCAGAATATCAAGGAGGCTATGGTACATATATTGCAAATAACGGCGATTTTTCTCCGGGGACTTATACATCTGCTACTTGGAATACATATAACAACGACGGAACTTTGAATACTTCAGGGGTGTCTACTGGAAGTACCTATAAAAGAATGTTTACGCCAATTGGACAAGGGTTCAAAATTGAAGGTACAGCTTTAGGTACAGCTCAGATGAAAAATGCTTACCGTGTTTTTGTTAAAGAGGGAGTGTTGAACAATTCTCAGTTTGAAAGAAACAGAACGGATATTAACGGAGATACTTGGGGGGAAATTCAAAATGTTGCCGGTGTAGACTATACCCGTTATTCAAAAAGAGAATTGCCACAGATTAAAATTCATACCGTTTTAAACGATCAGTACTCAAGAGAAGTAGCAATTGCTTTCAGTAAAAAAGCTACTGACGGTTTTGATTTAGGAATGGATGCTAAAACTCCTGAATATACTTTGCCAAATGATGCTTATTTCCCAATTGATGCAACGAATCAGTATGTGATTTCTACTTTACCATTTGATATTGATAAAAAGATTCCTTTCGCCTTCAAAGCGGCGCAACAAACTACTTTTAAAGTGACAGTTGGTAATACGATTAATTTCACAGATTCTGATACAGTGTATTTACATGACAGAGTAACTGGCATTTTCCATGATATCAAAAACAACTTCTTTGAAATCACGTTGCCTGCCGGTGTAGTGAAAGATCGATTCGAAATCACGTTCAGAGATGGTAATGCTAAAGAGACAATCAGAAATGCTGAATTCGCTGAAAGTCTAACGGTGTTTCAGAATAACGAATCTAATAACCTGACTATTGCCAATACTCAAATGGTTGATTTGAAATCGTGTTCAGTATATGATCTTGCCGGTAAATTAATTTTTACTAAAAATAATTTAGGCTCAAATGCAGAATATACTTTCCCTACATCAAATCTAAGTGACGGAGTTTACATCGTAAGAGTTAGCTCAAATACTAATTTAGAAATGAGTAAAAAAGTAATTGTAAAACATTAGAATTTTATCATGATAATAAAAAAGTGCAACTCCAAAGGTTGCACTTTTTTATTGCGTATTTTTTATCTTTGAGCCATGCATTCGGTGAATCAGGAAATCAAATTGTCTTTACCCCAAAATATTTCTCTTTTTTTGAAGAGAGAAGATTTTCTTCATCCCGAAATTTCCGGAAATAAATTCAGAAAATTGAAGTATAATCTTCTTGAAGCACAATCGGAATCCGTTTCCGGAGTCCTTACGTTTGGCGGTGCCTTTTCCAATCATATTGCGGCTGTTGCTTTTGCAGGAAAGAAATACGGGTTTGATACGGTTGGTATAATCAGAGGCGAGGAGTTGGCAGATAAAATTTCGGAAAACCCAACCTTGTTGGCAGCCCGGCAAAACGGTATGAAATTTGTGTTTGTTTCCAGAGAATCGTTTCGGGAAAAAATAAGTATAGAATTTATAGACAGGTTAAAAAAGGAGCACGAAGGTTTTTATATTTTGCCGGAAGGAGGAACAAATGCATTGGCAATAAAGGGATGTGAAGAAATTTTAACCAATGAAGATTCAGACTTTACCCATATTTGTTGTGCAGTGGGGACAGGAGGAACACTTTCGGGAATTATTAATTCGTCATTGCCTCACCAAAAAGTGTTCGGATTTCCTGCGTTAAAGGGTTCGTTTTTGTCCGATGATATTCGTAGTTTTGTAAAAAATACCAATTGGGATTTGATTTCTGAGTATCATTTTGGAGGATACGGAAAAATAACGGAAGAATTAATTCGTTTTCTGAATAAGTTTTATCATGAGACTGAAATTCCTTTAGATCCGGTTTATACCGGAAAAATGATGTTTGGTATTTACGATTTGATTGAAAAAGGATTTTTTCCGGAAGGTTCCAGAATATTGGCTATCCATACAGGTGGATTGCAGGGAATAAAAGGAATGAATATGGTTTTGGAAAAGAAAAAATTACCATTGTTAAATTATATATGATGTTAAAGCGAATTATTGTAGTATTGACGGTATTGATGATTTACAGTTGCGGTTCGAGTTCGAAAGTACGTACTGCTACGGTGAATCGTACCAAGAAAACAACTGTTGTTAAGAAGCGTCCGATTGTTGTTGCTAAAGAAACAGATGGTGTAAAGCAAAACAATGGAAAATCGGAAGTATTGGAGGCTACCTCAAAAATAGCGGTGACTCCGGAAGTGGTGAATAATTATATTGCTCAGTATAAAGAAATCGCCAAAGACAATATGCGCAAACATGGAATTCCCTGCAGCATAACTCTTGCGCAAGGTGTTCTTGAATCGGGTGCGGGAACAGGAGTTTTGGCGCAAAAAGCCAACAATCATTTCGGGATTAAATGCCATACCGGCTGGACAGGCGAGAGTGTCCATCATGACGATGATGCCGAACAGGAATGTTTCAGAAAGTACGAACAATCTTCAGAATCGTATCGCGACCACTCCCTTTTTCTTACCACAAGAAGCCGTTATGCCGGTCTTTTTAAATTGGATAAAGGAGATTATGTGGCTTGGGCCAATGGGCTTCGAGCTGCCGGTTATGCTACCGATGTCAAATACCCTGAGAAGTTAATCGGACTTATTGAGCGCTATGAGTTGTATAAAATAGATGAGGAGGTAATCGGTTCAGGGTATAAGTCCATTGCTAAAATATCCGAGAAACCGCTGGATGCAAATTCTTATCGCGTATCGCAAGGAGATACGCTGTATTCGATTTCCAGAAAATTCAATCTCTCTGTTGACGAATTGGTGCAGTTGAATAATTTACCG
This sequence comes from uncultured Flavobacteriaceae bacterium, assembly GCA_963812405.1. Classification (GTDB taxonomy): domain Bacteria; phylum Bacteroidota; class Bacteroidia; order Flavobacteriales; family Flavobacteriaceae; genus Flavobacterium. The sequence goes on from CAWEUV010000002.1 coordinate 1,624,828, forward strand.
GGCAATGCTATCGCCATCGGTCAAATACTTAAAATAAAATCATAATGTTATATCAAAGAAGCAGCGAACTTTTTGTAGAAGCTGCAAAAGTTATTCCGGGTGGAGTAAATTCGCCGGTCAGAGCATTTAAAGCTGTTGGAGGAACTCCGATATTCGTTAAAGAAGCCAAAGGAGCTTATTTGTATGATGAAGACGGAAACCGTCTGATTGATTACATCAACTCTTGGGGGCCAATGCTTTTAGGGCATGCCTACGAGCCTGTTGTTACTGCGGTTGTTGAAAAAGCAAAAAAAGGGACTTCTTTTGGAATGCCTACCGCTTTGGAAACCGAAATTGCGGCTTTAGCAGTTTCCATGGTGCCCAATATCGATAAAATACGTTTTGTGAATTCCGGAACTGAGGCCTGTATGAGTGCGATACGTTTGGCTCGTGGATTCACCGGAAGAGATAAGATTGTTAAGTTTTCAGGTTGTTATCACGGGCATTCCGATTCCTTTCTGATTGCGGCTGGAAGTGGTTTGAGTACGTTTGGAGTTCCCAATAGCCCGGGAGTGACTTCAGGTACGGCAAAGGATACTCTGCTGGCGCGTTATAATGATTTGGAAAATGTAAAAGAATTGTTCGAAGCTAATAAAGGTGAAATTTCAGCCGTTATTATTGAACCTGTTGCCGGAAACATGGGATGTATACCTCCTCAGGAGGGTTTTTTAGAAGGTTTACGGCAATTATGTACCGCAAACGGAACTTTGTTGATCTTTGATGAAGTAATGACAGGATTCCGTCTTGCGAAGGGCGGTGCGCAGGAGTTGTTCGGAATTACAGCGGATATTGTTTGTTTTGGTAAGGTAATTGGCGGTGGTTTACCGGTTGGTGCTTTTGCTGCCCGTAATGAAATCATGAATTATCTGGCGCCTGTAGGACCTGTATATCAAGCGGGGACACTTTCGGGGAACCCGTTGGCCATGGCGGCTGGATTGGCAATGTTGCAGGGAATTAATGGTGATGCAGCATTGTTTCAGCGTTTGGAGGATAAAACGGCTTATCTGGAAAAAGGAATTCGCGAAAAACTTACCGAAAACAATGTGGTGTTTACCATTAACCGTGTTGGGTCTATGATTTCAGTTCATTTTGATGCTGATCCGGTCTATGATTTTCAAACTGCGGGTAAAGGCGATAATGAAACGTTCAAAAAGTTTTTCCACGGTTTGTTGCAAGAAGGGGTGTACATCGCACCGTCGGCCTATGAAACCTGGTTTATCACGGATGCATTAAGTTATGATGATTTGGATTTCACTATAAATGCCATTAATAAAGTGGCAAAATTATTATAAAATAAAAAAAGCTCACCGAAAGGTGAGCTTTTTTTATTTTATAATAATGATTTCATTATTTTTTTGCGCTAGCTACAGGAGCCGGAGCACCAACCAACTGAGTAAAAGCTGCTTTGTTTTTTTCCAAAGAAGCCATTTGTTGCGGAGTAAGTGTGGCTCTTAATTTCGCCTCGATTACAGCGCTTATTTCTCTTCTTGATGCTTCAGTGGCATTTGCATCTGACATTCCTTCGTGTTTTTTCTTGAAAAGATTAAAGAACGTCATTTGCATGTCGTTTTCAACTGTGATAACAGTCATTAGTTTTTCAAGATCGTTTTTAGCGTTTTTTTCAATTTGAAAAGAATTGTCCTGCGCTGTAGCGTTTACGGAAAAGGCAAAAAACAAAGCCAATAGTGCAATTATTTTTTTCATAATTTTTTATGTAGTTACTGGTTATAAGTGCCAAATCTAAATAAAATTGAAAGAAATGCCAAATTTCAATTAAATAATAACATTATTATTGTTGTTTGTGATGCATTACTTTTCTTTTGTTTTGCATTTTTTCCATTCTGTTTTCACGATTTTCTTCCCACTTGGTCATTTGCTTTTCATTCAGAATTTTTTTCATTTCCGCTTTAAAAGCAATTTGTTCGTCCATCATTTTGGTTTTCATGGCAAATCGCTCATCGGTACTCGGCTTGGTGTCTGTTTTTTTTGCCGCTTCACGTTTGGCTTTGGCTTCTTCTCGTTTTTTGTTTTGTTCTGTTAAAAGTTTTTTAAGGTCTTTTTGCTGCTTGTCATTCAAGTCCAAATCCAGAGTCATTTTTTTTACCTGTAATTCAACTCTCTGTTCCGGAGTGAATTTTTCCATTTTTCGATCTTGTGCAAAAGTTGTAAATGAACTCATCAATACAATCGCAATCACTAATTTTTTCATCGTATATCGTTTTTTGTGTTATTGCTATAGGACAATCTAAAAAGGAAAAGGTTTAATGCTAAGATAAAAAAAAGGGAGTCCAAGTAGACTCCCTTATAACTGTAAATTGATTTTATACTTAGTCTTTTAAAACCACAATTTTGCTTTCGCCGTTAACACTCACTGATGTCAGTCCGTGTTGTGCTAATGCTTTCATGGCTTTGTCCCATTTTTTTCCACTTAAAGCGGCTTGGTTTTTCAGTGCTGCCAATTCTAACGAATTGTTGTTTTTTTGAAGAATTTCGATAATCGCTTTTTCTTCGGCTTCCAGTTCCACGGCAATCGCTTTTTTCTCCGGACGCATTTGCGGGAAGAACAATACTTCCTGAATCGACGGGTTGTTGGTTAAGAACATAATCAAACGGTCCATTCCAATTCCCAAACCGGACGTTGGCGGCATACCGTATTCCAAGGCTCTTAGGAAATCTTCATCGATGATACCATTTGCTTCGTCATCACCTTTTTCGGCTAATGCCATTTGGGCTTCAAAACGCTCTCTTTGGTCAATTGGGTCGTTCAATTCGGAATACGCATTCGCGATTTCTTTTCCGCACACCATCAGCTCGAAACGCTCGGTCAGTTCCGGATTGTCGCGGTGTGATTTACACAACGGCGACATCTCTTTCGGATAATCCGTGATGAACGTCGGCTGGATGAAATTGCCTTCACATTTTTCACCGAAAATTTCATCGATTAATTTTCCTTTGCCCATGGTTTCGTTCACTTCGATGCCCATTGATTTGGCCGCTTCAAACAATTCTTCCTCTGTTTTTCCGGTAATGTCAAAACCGGTGAATTGTTTGATCGCATCCGTCATCGTAACGCGAGCATACGGCGCTTTGAAATTCACTTTGTGTTCGCCGAAAGTAGCTTCTGTAGTACCGTTCACCTGAAGCGCGCAGTATTCCAAAAGGTTTTCGGTCATGGTCATCATCCAGTTGTAGTCTTTGTAGGCTACGTATATTTCCATCGCGGTAAATTCCGGATTGTGCGTACGGTCCATTCCTTCGTTACGGAAGTTTTTCGAGAACTCATATACGCCGTCAAATCCACCGACGATTAATCTTTTCAAATACAATTCATTCGCAATTCGCATGTACAACGGAATGTCTAACGAATTGTGGTGCGTGATAAACGGACGCGCCGCGGCTCCACCCGGAATCGATTGCAATACCGGAGTTTCCACTTCCATATAACCGGCTTCATTGAAGAAGGTTCTCATGGCCGTGAATAATTTGGTTCGTTTCATGAAAACCTCTTTTACTTGAGGGTTCACCACCAAGTCCACATATCGCATACGGTAACGCAATTCCGGATCGGTAAAGGCGTCGAATACATGACCTTCTTCGTCTGTTTTCGGTAACGGTAACGGTCGTAAGGTTTTGCTTAGGAACGTGAAGTTGGAGACGCGGATACATTTTGCGCCCACTTGTGTCGTAAATAATTCACCTTCAATTCCGATAAAGTCACCCAAATCGGTTAGTTTTTTAAAAACTGTATTGTAAAGCGTTTTGTCTTCGCCTTCGCAAATCACATCACGGTTAAAATATGCCTGAATTCGTCCTTCGCTGTCCTGAAGTTCGGCAAACGAGGCTTTCCCCTGATCGCGAACACTCATTAAACGTCCGGCTACCACAACTTTCTTTCCTTCTTCAAAAGCGTCCTTTATCTGCTTCGACGTATGGTCTACGGGAAACAAATTTGCGGGATACGGATTGATGCCAAGTGCTCTCAACTTGCTCAATTTCTCTCTTCTGATGATTTCTTGTTCTGAAAGTTGCATAATTCTTATTTATTTTAAGCCTGCAAAGATAGGTATAATTTGAAAATGAGGCAATTTGAAAATGCGACAATTTGAAAAGCTGTAATTGTAATGTTGTTAAGGGTATCGGTTATCGGTTTTCTGTAGTCTGAACTCTGTCTCCTGAGAACTTTTTTGAGCGTAATGGCTCGGGCTTTTTTGGAGTCCCTGTTCTTGCTGTCCGCGCTACACGGTAGCTTGCTCCCATCAGGGCTATTAGGAAACTATTTTGTACTTTTGTGTTCTGAAAAAAAAATAATTTTTCAATTGCACAATGAATAAAAAAGTAAACCTTCAGGATTTAGGACGGAAAGATTATAAAGATACGTGGGATTATCAGGAAACATTGTTTGCGGATATTGTAGCGCAAAAAGTGGCTAAAAGAGAAAATCCGGAAATTGTTACTTCGAACCATTTTTTATTTGTCGAACATCCGCACGTGTATACTTTGGGTAAAAGTGGCGATTTGTCGAATTTGCTTTTGTCGGAAAAACAATTGGCAGATAAAGGAGCGACTTTTTATAAAATAAACAGGGGAGGGGATATTACCTATCACGGCCCGGGACAAATTGTAGGCTACCCGATTCTGGATCTCGAAAATTTCTTTACCGACATTCATAAATATTTACGATTGTTGGAAGAAGCCATTATTCTTACTTTGGCGGAATACGGTTTGCAGTCGGAAAGAAGCCAGGGCGAAACCGGAGTCTGGTTGGGTGTGGGGACACCGTTTGCCAGAAAAATTTGTGCCATGGGAGTTCGTGCTTCCCGATGGGTGACCATGCACGGCTTTGCGTTGAATGTGAATGCTGATTTGGGGTATTTCGATAATATCATACCGTGCGGTATCAAAGGGAAAGCGGTTACTTCTATGCATGCCGAATTGGGAAGGCTGGTCGATGAACTCGAAGTAAAACAAAAAATAGTAAAACACTTCGCTGATTTGTTTGAAGCGGAGATGGTATAAATAAAAAAAAAGGGAAGTCAACTGACTTCCCTTTTTTTATAATTCTAATTTTAACTGTTCCGGTAAAAGACGGAAGGACATGCGGTGGTATTTTGTAGTGCCGTATTTCCGAATGGCTTCACGGTGTTCTTCGGTAGGGTATCCCTTGTTTTTTTTCCAGTTGTACATTGGAAATTCCTCATGTATTTTATTCATGTATTCATCACGGTAGGTTTTGGCTAAAACGGAAGCGGCGGCTATGCTTAAATATTTGCTGTCGCCTTTTACGATGCAGCTGTGCGGAATGTTGTTTACGGGTTTGAATCGGTTTCCGTCTACTATAATGTATTCCGGACTTGGGTTTAAATTCAGGACACATTCCTGCATGGCTTTAATCGAGGCGTTTAGAATATTGATTTTGTCAATTATTTTGGGTTCCAGATGGATTACGTGAAATGTAATGGCTTCCTTTTCTATGATGGGTTTGAGTTGTTCCCTTGTTTTCTCTGATAATTGTTTGGAGTCGTTTAGTTTTTCTGAAAAAAAGCCTTGAGGCAGTATTACGGCGGCAGCAGTAACGGGTCCTGCAAGACAACCGCGGCCGGCTTCATCGGTTCCGGCTTCCAATAATAAAGTTGAAAAATTTTCGGATAGCATTGTTTGGTTTTTGCAAAAATACAAAAAAAAGCAGTTGATTATTAAGATGTTTGTCTTCAAAGTTGTTGTTTGCTGCGTAATTCATTTTTATTTGATAAAATATTTAACACATGTTAAATAGTATAATTCTGTAGTATAATTTGGTTATTTAAGAAATTATTAAGAAGTTTGCGAAATAACTAACTCAAATAAATTTAATATGAGATCGAAGTTTAAATGGATTTTTACGCTGTTATTGGCGTTTTCAATGCAGTTTTCGTTCGCACAAGAGAAGACTGTTACTGGTACGGTAACCGAAGGTGGTTTGCCGTTGCCTGGTGTGAGTGTTGTAGTTAAAGGTACAACACGTGGTACACAAACTGACATGGATGGAAATTATTCCATCAAAGCTAAAACTGGTGAGGTTTTAGTATTTTCTTTCATCGGTATGAAAGATTCATCGGCGACAGTAGGGTCGTCAAACAAAATTAATGTTGCTATGGCATCAGAAGCTAAACAATTGGAAGATGTTGTTGTGACTGCTGTAGGTATTAAAAAGAGACAAGATGCGATTACTTCTACCAATCAGAGAGTAAAAGCGCAGGAGATTACTCAAGCTCAAAACCCGAACATCGTTCAGTCGTTAGCGGGTAAAGTTTCTGGTTTGCAAATCAACACTACTAATAATGGTGTGAGTGCTTCAACTAGAATCGTTTTGAGAGGTAACAGATCAATTACTGGTGATAACCAGGCGTTGGTAGTTATCGATAACGTAATTTCATCTGCAACAGTTTTACAACAATTACCTCCGGAAGCGATTCAGGAAGTAAACGTTATTAAATCTGCTCAAGGTTCTGCATTATATGGAGAGCAAGGGGTAAATGGTGTAATCGTTGTTACAACTAAAAAAGGTACTAAAGGTGGTAAAGTTGTTGTGAGTGTTAACTCCGCAGTTGACTTCGAAGAAGTTTCTTTTATCGCTCAAAGACAAACAAAATACGGTCAAGGTTGGAACGGTCAACATGTTACCTATGAAAATGGTGGATGGGGAGCTGAATTTGACGGTGTTGTTAGACCAGTTGGTTTGGCACAAGCTGATGGTACTTATATCATGGCGCCTTACAGCCCAATTAAAGATAATATCAAAAAATTCTTTAACACGGGTACAATTTTCCAAAACGGTGTTTCCATTAATGTTGGTGATGAGACTGGATATGCTTCATTCACAATTAACAAACAAAATACGGAATTCGTTGTAAAAGGAGATAAATTAGACAGAACTAGTTTCTTGTTTAAAGGTGGTAAAAAATTAGGAAGATGGTCTGTTGATGGTAATGTGAACTACATTACTCAAAGAACTAACACTACTTCTTCTGCTTTGTTTACTGAATTATTACAAGCAGCTTCAAATATTCCTGTTGAGCGTTTCGCTAATTCAGGAAACGAAGGTCACTGGACTTCTTATTACAGAAACCCTTACTGGATGCGTGATAATATCCGCAACACAAACAGAAGAGATTTCGTGAATGGTATTGCGACTATCAATTTTGAAATCAACAAAAACATTAGTGTTAGTAATGTGTCTAACATCCAGTTTACACAAACTAATGGTTTGTCTTACACTAATGGATATGTTGATAACATTCAAGCAGGTGGTGGAGATCATACTACAGTATCTTCTTTCGATTCTTCAAATGCAAACGAGAGATATATTTATGATGACTTAATGTTGAACTTTGATTATATGTTAACAGATAACATTTCATTCAAATTCAATACAGGTACAAACATTCAGGACAGATTGAATCAGTTTACTACTGCTGGTGGTGATAACTTAACAATCCCAGGTTTCTATAATGTTGATAACGTAACTGGAACTCCAAGAGTTTCTAACGGTTTAGTAAGAGATAGAAGAATGTCTGTTTTGGGTAACTTGGATTTAGGATATAAAGATTATTTATTCTTAAACGTTACTGGAAGAAATGACTGGACTTCTAAATTAACAGGGGGTACTAAAAATAATTATTTCTACCCTTCTGCTGGTTTGTCTTTCATTCCTACAAAAGCTTTTGATATGGGTGAGAAATCTTTCTTGAATTATGCTAAAATTTCTGCTAACATCACTAGAGTTGGTAATACTTCTGCGGTTGGTGCTTATGCAATTAATGATTTATATACTTCAGGTACAGGATATCCGTATGGAAGTTTAAGTTCTTTTGTACAATTACAAAACCCTACAGATTCTAAAATCACGCCAGAGTTCATGACTACAGCTGAGGTTTCGGGAGCTTTAGGTTTCTTTAAAGACAGATTAACTTTAGAAGGATCAGTTTATAAAACTACAACTAAAGATTTGATCACTAGAGCATCTGCTTCTAATGCTTCAGGTTTAGATACAGTTTTAATGAACTTAGGTCAAATGACAACTACTGGTTTTGAGGTTGATTTAGGGTTCACACCTATTGACAACAAAGCTTGGGGATTAAAATGGGAGAACAGATTGAGCTATAGCCACAATAAATCTGTAGTTGATAAAGTTTCTGATAGCGCAACTGAAGTTGAGTTACAAAACTTCTCAGGAACAGGTATTGGTATCTTCGCTCAAGAAGGAGAAGAATTCCCTCTAATCAAAGGTATCGCTTACGAAAGAGATGAATTTGGTAGAGTAAAAATCGATGCTGAAACAGGTAACCCTATTAAATCATCTGAATACAAAATCTTAGGAAAATCTAATCCTGATTATATTATTGGTTATAACACAGCAATCGAATTCAAAGGAGTAAGATTAGCGGGTGTATTTGATTACAGAACAGGTCACCAATTCTGGGCTGGTACTAAAGACTGGTTGTCTTGGTCTGGTCACTTGATTGAATCTGCTGAAAACGGACGTTCAGGATTTATCTTCCCTAACTCATCTACTGATATTGATGGTGATGGTGTTTACACTGAGAATACTACTGTAGTAACTGGTGGTACAACTTACACATCTTATTTAGATTATTTCTCTAATGAATATAGAGCTGTTTCTGAAAACTTTGTATTAGATGCTACTGCATTTAAAGTTAGAGAGTTATCTTTAAGTTATTCTATTCCTTCAAAAATGATTGAGAAAGCTGGATTATCATCTTTGCGTTTTGGTGTTAATGCTAGAAATCCATTCGTAGTACTTCCGAAAGAAAATAGAAAATATCATGATCCTGAATTTTCTAACACATCAGGAAATGCTGCTGGTCTTGCTGTAACAGGTCAATATCCTGCAACAAGAACTTTCGGTTTCAACGTGAATTTAACTTTTTAATTGCAATAGAAAATGAAAAAAATTAAGATATTATTACCGATTGTAGCTTTTACGCTATTTTCATGTAGTGATTACTTGGATATTAACCAATCTCCAAATAATCCACAAGCTGATGCGGTTTCTCCAAACCTAAGTTTGTCTGCTGCTCAAACAAATCCTTACAGAGTATTGACGCAGCGTATGAATGAGTATGGTAACGTTTTGTCTAACAACTGGGGAGCAAACGTAAACTCTTTTACCGGAGGTTATGCTGAAGAATTCTCTTTATCAATTAGTAATAATTTTTACGATGATATTTGGGATGGTGTTTACAGAAGTACTGCGAACTTGACAAACATTATTAACTATCCTTCTGCTGATTACGATCATCACAAAGCGATTGCTAAAATTGTTAAGGTTTTTTACTTCCAGTATTTAGTAGATTTATATGGAGATATTCCTTATTCTCAAGCGCATCAAGGTGTTGATAACCTAACTCCTGCTTATGATGATGATGAAGCAATTTATCGTGATTTAGTAGTTCAGTTAGAAAGTGCTATCGATATGATTGAGAATGCTCCTGCTTCTACAAAAGTTGTTGGTGGAGAGGATGTTATCCTTGGTGGTGACATGGACAGATGGGAACAGTTTGCTTATACTTTAAAAATGCGTTTGTTGTTAAGACAAGCTACTAAAGCGGAAACTGATGCTGCGACTGATACTTATATCACTAATGAGTTCAATGAGATGATTGCTGAAAACGCATCTTTCGTTTCTACAGACGTAACAATCAATCCGGGTTACTCAAATGCAAGTGATAGCAGACAAAATCCTTTCTATACTTTGATGTATGATTTGAAAGAAGTTGGAGATCCAAGCAGAAGAGATCGTACAGCTTACCGTTTTAGAAGAGCTTCTCACTACATTGCAGGTCAATTGAACTCTAACCCTAACGATCCAAGAAAAGGTAGAATCTTTACTCTTTTCGGTGGTCAAGTAGTAGGTGTTAAACAAGGTGACGCTGCTGCTCCTCAAGGTACAGCTCCAGATGCAATGTCTTCATTAGGTCTTGGATTGGTTAAAAATTCTGAGCAAGACGGTTACATGATGTTAGCTGCTGAAAGTAAATTGTTGCAAGCGGAAGCTATGGCCAGAGGTTATTTACCTGGAGGTGATGGTGCTGCTCAAGCTAAATTTGATGAAGCAATTACGGATTCATTCGCAACTTTAGGTGCTACTGTTGGTACTTATATTACAGATGTTAATACGGTAGTTGGTAAAGGATACGGTGCTGCAACAACTTTAGCTGAAAAAATTAAAGCTATCATTTATCAAAAAGACATCGCACTTAATGGTATCAATGGAGCTGAGATTTTTATTGAATTAACAAGAACACGTGAAATCGATAACATTCCTTTGGCTTTAACAGCTTCTCAAGCTAATAAACCAAGAAGATTGATGTATCCGATTTCGGAATATACTGGTAACTCTGCAAATGTACCTACTCAAACTTTGAGCCAGGCATTTACAACTGGACCTTTCTGGTTTAATTAATTTTAATTAAATATAAAGTAAAAATTATGAAAAAAATATTTTGTTTGATGATCATTGCTGCTGCAAGTTTTTCTTGTACGGACGATGATATTAAAACTGAGCAAGTTTTAAATCAAGGCCCTAGAGTGGTAGGATTTTCTAAAGAATTCGAAGCTGTTTCTTATTTCGTTGATGAAGGAGATGTTGAACACGTTTTTCCTCTTGACTTAATCGGTGGTGGTGATGGTTCAGTAGCGTCTCAGGATATCGTGGCTACTTATGAAATCGATCCTTCAAGTACGGCTACACTAGGCTACGAATATGACTTTATTGGAACGCAAGGTCAAATCACGATTCCGGCGGGATCTACTTTTGGTTACTTACCAATAAACGTTCATACAGCTAATTTTGACAGATTTGAGAAAAAGTCGTTGGTTATTAATTTAACAACAAGTACAAACTCTGTTGTTGGTGAGCAATTCAGACAATTCACGATTTATTTTGTTGGATGTTTGTCAGTAATCCAAACAGGATCTTATACTGCTGTTATTTCTCAACCGGCTGGTGTTAGAACACGTACTAATGAAGTTATTAATTTAACTGGTATCAACACATTCTCTGCTAGATATGTTGGGCTTTATACTTTAGGTACTTTCACACCTGCTGGATATAAGTTTATCGATATCTGTAATGAAATTACAGTACCAAAACAACAACTTGGTCAATACTCCAACTTAGTTAGAGGGTTAGAGGCTGACAATGGTTTAGATGGTATAGTAACGGATCCAACGCATTTCAATACGAAGTATGAAATTACATTTGCGGCTGGTAATATTACTCACAGAACAACTTATACACACAATTAATTTAATAGTATATGAAAAAGATTATAAGTAATAAATTCATTTTGGCTTTTGCGCTTATGGGTGCTTTAAGCTCATGTAATGATGATGATGTAACATATTCGTCTACTGAGAAAGTTAAGGTGTCTGTTGGACAAACAGCTTATTCAGTAGGTGAGGGCGATACATTTACAGTAAATTTAGCCTTAGATAAGGCAATCAAGAGTGAAGTTGCTCTTAAAGTGGATATCGCTAGTGGTACAGGAAGTTTCAGAGATATTTTCTCTGATACGGATGCTGATCCGGAAACAGATGAGGAAACAACAGTTGATGACGGTTGGGGAATTATCGGTTACAAAGTAACTGTTCCGGCTTACGCAACTACTTTCAGTTTTGATATCGAAGCGGTTAAAGATATGTTCCCAGAAGGAACAGAAACTATCCGTTTAAGATTATCATCTGCTGGTAACTCTAACGGTTTGGTTGAAGCTGACTCTCAGTACATCGATGTAACTATTGCTGATTATGTTAGTAATGATGTTGCTCTTCAATTAGAGTGGGACAAACATTATACAAACGCTCACGGTAACATCGTTCAGCCTTCTTATGCAACTTTGGATGCTAACGGTTACCCTGATTCTGAGCTTTATGCTTCTATTGATTTCGATTTCTGGGTTGAAGACGTAAATGGTGATGAGATTAATGGTGGTACTTATCCTGGTGCTACTGGTAATTCACCCGAGTTCACGGAGTTATTAGAGACTCAGCCTGACGGAGATTATTATGTTTATGTTGATCTTTATGATGCTGGTGTTCCACCAGTAAAAAGATTCAAACATGATTTGAAAATCAATGTAGCTAAGTATGGTGTATGGTACACAACTGTGCCTATTACTACTTACAGTGACGAAGTTTTCTCTGATTATGTACTTAAAATTACAAAAACAGGAACTACGTACAGAGTAGCTGATGCTTATACAGATGCTGAATTCATCTCTGGTAGAAACGCACGTGTAAAAAAACACGCAGCTAACAAGAGAAGAAAATAATTTTTCTATATCTGTAAAACCCCGCTTTTAGCGGGGTTTTTTTATTTGAATAATTCATCTAAATCTGATTACCTTTGTCTTCTAATTAAAATTTATGAGACAGGGTCTTTTTTGTTTGTTATTCTTATTCTCTTTTGCTGCTTTTGCTCAAGATGGTGATTTGCAATTGAAGAAAGATGGTACTAATACCACAACGGAATTAAAAGCCACCATCGATTTGTATAAAATCGTTACCATAGACCGTGATACCATAGTCGTGGATACCTCGCTAACCGTTCAAAAGGAATATAAGTTTAATTACCTTCGTAAAGATACTTTCGGGTTGTTACAATTTTTAAACGAAGGACAAACCTATAATACCCTTGATTTCGGTTTAACCCATTTCAATCCTTTCCCCGAATTCGGTTTTCTGGCCAAACATTTTAATTACCTCGAAGTACGGGATGTAAACTATTATAATGTCGCAACACCTTATTCCGATTTGTATTTCAAATCCGTTATGGAACAAGGACAAAATGTAGATGCTTTTGCTACGGCAAATACTTCCAAAAATTTGAATTTTTTTGTTGGTTATAAAGGTCTCCGTTCGTTAGGGAAGTATAAAAACCAGTTGGCCAGTACAGGAAACTTTAGAATAGGTGCCAGTTATAATACTTCCGATAAGCGGTATTATCTTAAAGCTCATTTTACCGGTCAGGACATCCTGAATCAGGAAAACGGCGGAATTGTAACACTTTCCCAGTTTGATGATGGCGATAATCTGTATTCCGAACGACCGCGTTTGGATGTTTATTTTGGTGATGCCAAATCCCTTTTAAAAGGAAACCGCTTTTTTGTCGACCATTCGTTCAAGTTGAGTAAAAAACCGAGTAGCCTTGTGATTAATCATCAGTTCAATTACGAGTATAAGTTTTTCGATTTCTCCATGTCGGCACACGAACGTTTCGGCGACAGCTATACTTCCTATATCAGCAACAAAACCCGCTACAACCGTATGTACAACAAACTGGGTGTTGCTTATTCGCATAAAACTATTGGCGACTTCAATTTCTTTGTCGAAGATTATCAGTATAATTATTTCTACTACAGAACCGTTACACAGGCTTTTGGCAGTTTGGTTCCCAATAGTAATAATGATAAAATCAATACCTGGGGAGCCAATTACGTGTATCAGAAAAACAATTGGAAAGGTACTTTTTTGGTTTCCAACTCGATTACGAAACAATCGTTAGCCAATCTTGAAGCCCAAATCCGTTATACTCTGAATGAGAAAAACAGCTTTTCGTTCAAATATCAAAACATGAACAAATTGCCTAATCTCAATTACGTTTTATACCAAAGTGATTACAAAGAATACAATTGGTTCAACAATTTCAAAAACGAGAAAATCAACAACATCGAATTTGAAGCCCAAACACAATGGTTAACGGCCTCGGTTCAGTATACGGTTTTAAACGATCACTTGTTTTTTGCCAATGTAAATCCAACCTATAACGAATTCGGAATCGCCGATAAATTAATCGTAAAACCGTTTCAATACGATAAAACCATCAACTATTTGTCGGTTAAAGCCGGTAAAGAATTCAAATTTTGGAATTTCGGTTTAGACAATACCGTTTTGTTTCAACAGGTGCAACAATCCGATGCGATTCTGAATGTTCCGAAATTCAACACGCGAAACACGCTGTATTATAACAATCATTTTTTCAAAAAAGCATTGTTTTTGCAAACTGGTGTAACCCTCAATTATTTTTCAAAATACAAAGCCAACGATTATAACCCGCTACTGGGTGAATTCTATATCCAAAACCAAAAGGAAATCGGCGATTTTCCAATGCTGGATTTCTTTATCAATGCTAAAATCAGAACGTTCCGCGTCTTCCTGAAAGCTGAGCATTTCAACTCCAGCTTTACCGGTTACGATTATTACACGGCGCCCAATTATCCGTACCGCGATTTTATGGTGCGTTTCGGTGTGATTTGGAATTTTTTCAGTTAGGTTTTGAAGCGAATGGTTCGGGCTTTTTTGGAATCCGTTTTCCCGCTGTCCGCTCTATCTTTTTCCGGTGGCTTCGAGAGTACTTCAATAAACTTAGCATGACACCTAACCACCGGAAAAAGGATGCCGCTCCCATCGGGGCTATTCAGGAAACCATTTTACCTTTTGGAAACAGGGTAATAATCAATATCTTTACACGCTCAAAAGCTGTGACATAACAACGATAAAAATATCGAAATGAAATACGTAGAAAATATATTAGGAACTATTGGAAATACGCCAATGGTGAAATTAAACAAAATAACTGCTGAAATCCCGGCGTTGGTTTTGGCAAAAGTAGAATACTTTAATCCGGGTCATTCGTGCAAAGATCGTATGGCGTTAAAAATGGTGGAAGATGCCGAAGCTGACGGTCGTTTAAAACCAGGTGGAACCATCATCGAAGGAACTTCCGGAAATACCGGAATGGGATTGGCTTTGGCAGCTATTATCAAAGGATACAAATTAATTTGTGTTATCACGGATAAGCAGTCCAAAGAAAAAATGGATATCCTTCGTGCCGTAGGTGCCAAAGTAGTAATTTGCCCAACCGATGTAGAGCCAACCGATCCGCGTTCATATTATTCGGTTTCCAAGCGTTTGGCAGAAGAAACGCCAAATTCATGGTACGTAAACCAATACGATAACTTATCCAACACCAAAGCAAACTACGAGCAAACCGGCCCTGAAATTTGGGAACAAACCGACGGGAAAGTGACGCATTTCGTGGTTGGGGTTGGTACCGGCGGAACCATTTCCGGAGTTGCAAAATATTTAAAAGAGAAAAACCCGAACATCAAAATTTGGGGTGTAGACACATACGGTTCCGTTTTCAAAAAATATAAGGAAACCGGAATTTTTGATGAGAACGAAGTCTATTCGTACGTAACAGAAGGTATCGGAGAAGATATTCTTCCTAAGAATGTTAATTTTGATCTTATTGACGGTTTTACCAAAGTTACCGACAAAGACGCAGCGGTGTATACCCGTAAATTAGCGTTGGAAGAAGGGTTGTTCGTAGGAATGTCTTCCGGTTCTGCCATCAAAGGATTGTTGCAGTTGAAAGACGAGTTCGGTCCGGACGATGTGGTGGTAGTTTTATTCCACGACTCGGGATCGCGTTATGTTGGGAAAATCTTCAACGACGATTGGATGCGTGATCGCGGTTATTTAGAAGACGAAATCACCAAAGCGGAAGATTTAATCAAAGAACATATCGACAAGCCATTGGTAGTTGTCCGTACCGAAGAATTGGTTTCCCACGCAATTGATCGTATGCGCAAATTCAAAATTTCTCAAATTCCGGTGATTGACATCAATGGGTTTGTAGGATCGGTAGATGAATCGGATCTGTTCCAAAGTTTCATTACGGATAAAAATGTGGCTGAAAAACCAATTCGTGAAGTGATGGGTGCCGCTTTCCCAATTGTAAAATTAGGGACATCTGTTGAAGAAGTTTCCAAACTTATCAATAAAGATAATCAGGCCGTTCTGGTGGATTTAGGAAACGGAAAACACCATATCATCACCAAACATGATATTATCAATTCGATAAAATAATTATTGTTCAAACAAAAAAGCCGCTTTTTTAAAGCGGCTTTTTTATTTTAGTTTCCAATCAAAACTCCGGAAACATTCCAGGCACTGAAACTTGTTCCTTCGGGTGCGCCTTGCGGTATTTTAATCTGCAGGGTGTGTTTCCCGGCTTTCAAATCGCCTAAATCGATAATGGTTGGCGTGGTTACCATTCCCGGACACCAATTCGACCGACTGTAATCGGAAGACGATAATCCGTTAGGGAAATTCCCCGAGGCAGGATTAAATAAACGGTAGGAACCACAATCCTGTCGCCACGGTATAAAGGCATAGGCTTCTTTATGGTCTAAAAGAATAGTGTTTTTCTTTTGCAGGTATTCGTCGCCATTCTCCCATCCGCCATGACCGGTTGTAATATAACGGAGTCGGGCATTTTTCACATCCTTATCCAAAACAAAAGTAACTTCCAATCCTTTTTCATGATTAAACATGGTACTGTATTCCTGTTCAGCCATTTCCATTACATTGGTCGTGTTGAAAAGCGGTAAGGTAAAAGTGTTTTTCAGACTTTGGTTTTCTTCATTATGAATGGTTATGCTCATCGAGATTTTATGACCGCCTTTGTCGTAATTTCCAATGAAAGTGCCTACAAAAAGTTCTTTGCCGCTGAGTTGGGAGTACAATTCGGAAATGTCCTGACGATAAGGCACTACTTCGTGCCACGTTTTATCTTTCAGCTGAATATGATTGTATTGTTTAATGCCGAACGGAGTGAAAAAACGCATCAGTTCCAATAAAGGCGTGTAATTTTCGGTGCGAACCACTCCCTGGTATTTTTTACCGTTTCCGTTATCGTAAATGGGAAGGGTTTTGGCACCATTTTTCAATCCGTCCATAAAAGAAATTTTCTGGTCGGTCGGAATCACAAAAACAGAACCGGTGCGATCATAAGCATCGCCATTGGATTGTTCCAAAACATCCACAAAAATCTGACTGCCGTTTTTGATTTCCGGAAACTTTATTTTTTTTAGGATTATTGTGCCGTTTGCAAAGCGTAAAATACTGTCGTTGGATTTAAAGGCATCGGAAAAATTGATGATTTCATTTTCAAACACGGCAAGGGTTGTAAAACGGCTTTTCCATAACAAATCACGATAGGTTAGCTGATCTACCTGTTTTCCATGGATGGCATTCTCCACCATTTGTGATGGGCTGAAGGATTTTTGCTTTTCAATTTTAGATGCGGTTATTACAAAATTTCCGTTTCGAACCATTTCCAAAACCAATCCCAGATTCTGTCCTAAAACAGTCGGGGCTCCTTTCACTTTCAATTCGTTAGTGTACCAGAGTTCGATAGTGTTTGAATTGATAACCGTTTTTGCTTTGCGGCATTGGTAGCCTAATACTTTTTTGGTGTCGTTGGTAATTTCAAAGTTTTGTTTTGCCAAAGAAATACTGTCTAAGGTGGTAACCGATTTCGTTTTATCCATTTGTCCAAGCTGTAAATAAGCATTTTTCAAATGATTGATTAGGGTTTGCTCGTAAGGAAATGACGTTTTGTTTGCGTTAATCGCCTCAGAAGTAACTAATGTTTCTGTTTCGTTGGTGAAAACTAAAATAGGATCTTGATTGTCAAGCTGTTTTCCATTGGAACTTTTTAAGTAGCTTATTTTATACCCTTTTGACGGATGGGTATTGCTTTGTGCAAAACTCAATCCAAGATACAGTAAAAACAATATTGTAAGATTTTTTTTCATTTTTTATAATTGGGTTGTGCGACAAAGATAATTTTTTTATACATTAGTGCTTTATTTTATACGCCATGCAGGAAGATTTTTTACACCACATTTGGTATAGCAAGAAATTTGCTGTTACCGAACTCACTACGAAACAAGGAGAAGCACTTCAAATCCTCCATTCCGGTTTTTATCTGCAACAGGCCGGTCCTGATTTTTTCAACGCACAACTTCGTATCGGTAATCAAAAATGGGCAGGGAATGTGGAAATACATCTCAAATCCTCGGATTGGTATGTGCACCATCATGAAAACGATTCCGCTTATGATAATGTAATTCTGCACGTGGTTTGGGAGCACGACGCCGAAGTTTTTAGGAACGACAATACCGAAATTCCGGTTTTGGAACTCAAAAATTATGTTGCCAAAGAAGTATTGGAGAATTATTTGTCGCTTACCGCTTCCAAAACATGGATTTATTGCGAAAGGGATTTGAGCGCAGTTGATGCTTTTGTTTTTAAAAATTGGCAGGAGCGGTTGTTTTTTGAACGTTTGGAACGAAAGTCGGAACCAATTTTCAAAATGTTATTGCAAAATGGAAACGATTGGGAAGCTTCTCTTTTTAGTTTTTTAGCGAAAAACTTCGGACTCAACGCTAATGGGGAATCGTTTTTCGATATTGCCAATTCCATACCGTTTTCGGTCCTTCGGAAGGAAAAGTTTCAAATTGAAAATTTAGAGGCACTGTTTTTTGGCCGCGCCGGATTGTTGATGGAAGCAAAAGAAGATCTTTATTACAGGGATTTGCAATTCCGATGGCAGTATTTGTCTGAAAAGCACCAGTTGAAAAGTGTTTTTGTTGAACCGCTTCATTTTTTTAAACTCCGCCCCGATAATTTTCCAACAATTCGATTGGCACAATTGGCGCAACTCTACCATTTACAGGATAATTTGTTTTCTAAAATCTGTACGGCTAAATCGGTTTCGGAATTGTATGCAATTTTCGATTTGAAGGTTTCCGTTTATTGGCAAACGCATTATCAATTCGATAAGGAAAGTCCCAAAAAACGAAAATCACTGACTACATCTTTTATTGATTTACTCCTTATAAATACGGTTATTCCAATGCAGTTTGCGTATGCCAAACATCAGGGGAAAGAAATATCGGAAGAACTGATTCATTTTCTGCAAGCCATTGCTCCCGAGAAAAATGCTATTGTCGACAAGTTTACGGATTTCGGTGTGTCAGTTGATAATGCCTTCGACTCCCAAACGCTCTTGCAGCTTAAAAACGAATATTGCAATCATAAAAAATGCCTGCAATGCGGAATTGGAATAGAATTGTTAAAGAAATAAATTACATTTGTACTATGGGACTGATAACTACTATACGTCACTTTTTTGAAAAACACGGCTTCGAGGTTTCTTCGCGTTTCGCCGATCGTTTGGGTATGCGAACCACCAGCGTTCGTCTCTTTTTTATTTACATCTCCTTTTTTACTGTCGGACTTTGGTTCGGGGTCTATCTTACATTAGCATTTTTACTTCGCTTAAAAGATATGGTCTATACGAAACGCAGTTCTGTTTTTGATTTGTAAATAATCTTTATCTCATGAAAACAACGTCTTATTTTAAATACACCCGCGAACAGCGGAGCGGTATTGTTGTGCTTATTTTGCTGATGATTTTTATTCAGTTGAGCTATTATTTTTATTTCTCGCGGTTGACTTTGGAGACGAAGCCGGAAAGCAAAGTCATGCATGAATGGCTTGCGGTACAATCCGAAATCGACAGTCTGAAAGAAGCGAAAAGTGTGGAATCGAATAAAATTTATCCGTTCAATCCTAATTTTATTTCCGATTACAAAGGCTATACTTTGGGAATGTCGGTGGCGGAAATCGATCGCCTTCATGAATTTCGGAAAGGAAATAAGTTTGTGAATTCGGCTGAAGAGTTTAAAAAGGTAACCAAAGTTTCAGATGAATTGTTGGCTGAGATTTCACCTTATTTCAAGTTTCCGGATTGGGTGAAAAACAAACAGAAACACGAATTTCATTCCGTTTATTCCAAACAATCCGTTGATAAGAATGTGAAAATTATCGTAAAAGATATTAATTCGGCTACTCAGGAAGAACTCATGAAAGTATACGGAATTGGTCCTGGGCTTTCCGAACGTATTTTGAAAGAGCGTGAGAAATTGGGCGCTTTTATGTCGATGGAGCAAATGAAGGATGTTTGGGGATTGTCGCCGGAAGTTATCGAAAGCCTGAACAAGCATTTTAAAGTTTTGGTTAAGCCGACAATTGCAAAATTGGACATTAACAATGCTTCGGTTAAAGAAATGACCAAGTTGCCTTTTTTTAGGTATTATCTTGCGAAAGAGATTGTAACCTACCGAAGTATGAATGGTGCAATAAAAAGTAAAGAAGATTTAATAAAAATTAAGGATTTTCCAGTTGAAAAAGTTGATATAATTGCCTTATATTTGGACTTTTAAACAAACAAACCACAATACAATTTTAAAATGAATTCAACATACTTTACAGAAGAGCATCAATTATTTAGGGAAAGTTTTCGTGATTTTTTGCAAAAAGAAGTCGTTCCTCATATAGAAAAATGGGAAAAAACGGGGACTATTGAGCGGTTCATATGGAAAAAATTCGGGGAGATGGGATTTTTCGGATTGCGTTATCCTGAAGCTTACGGTGGAATGAATTTGGATTTGTTTTATACAGTTGTTTTTTTAGAAGAACTGCAAAAGGTTAAATCGTCCGGTTTTGCGGCGGCTATGTGGGCGCATGCTTATTTGGCAATGACGCATTTAAATGCCGAAGGCGATGAGCGTATCAAACAAGAGTATTTGGCGCCAAGTATTTCCGGGGATAAAATAGGGGCGTTGTGCATTACGGAGCCTTTTGGGGGAAGTGATGTTGCCGGTATGCGAACTACTGCGGTGAAACAAGGTGATGCATATGTAATTAATGGCTCCAAAACGTTCATAACCAATGGGGTTTATGCCGATTATTATGTGGTTGCTGCGAAAACAAGCCCGGAGCTTGGAAATAAAGGAATCAGTATGTTTTTGGTAGATGCCAATACAAATGGAATTGCGGCTACCAAATTAGATAAGTTAGGTTGGAGAGCTTCCGATACAGCGGAAATTGCTTTTGATAATGTGGTAATTCCTGCAGCCAATTTAATGGGTGAAGAAGGAAAAGGATTTCCGTACATCATGCAGCATTTTGCTTTAGAGCGATTGATTATGGCTATTAATGCTCACGCCAGAGCGGAGTATGCCATTGATTATACAATTGGTTATATGGCGGAACGTGAAGCATTCGGAACAACGATTAATAAGTTTCAGGCGTTACGACATACAATGGTGGAGCATGCAACCGATGTTGAGCACTGCAAGATCTTTAATTATGCTGCTGTAGCCCGATTAAATCAAGGGGAATATGTAGTGAAAGAAGCTACTATGGCAAAATTGAAATCGACAAAAGTGGCTGATGAAACCATTTACAGCTGTTTGCAGATGTTGGGCGGTTATGGTTATATGGAAGAATATCCGCTGGCACGTTTGTTAAGAGACAGTCGTTTGGGGCCAATTGGTGGTGGAACTTCGGAAATTCTTAAAGAGATATTGTCTAAAATGATCATCGATAAGCAAAATTACCAACCGGCTGTGAAGCATTAACGGGTAAGATGATGTAAGATAAAAAGAGCCAAGAGACGGAAAAAGTTACTTGGCTCTTTTTGTTGTAAATTGTAATGTTGGTGGGATAGAAGAAAATAAATCAAAAATTATAATTCATAATTCGTAATTATTTTATAAGTTTGCGGCCTAAATGAGAGGAGGTGTCTAGATTATGTTAATTATACCAATTAAAGACGGAGAAAATATCGATAGAGCATTAAAGCGCTATAAAAGAAAATTCGACAAGACCGGAACTGTTCGTCAGTTAAGAGCACGTCAAGCTTTCACTAAGCCATCTGTAACCAGAAGAGCTCAGATTCAAAAAGCACAATACATCCAAGGATTAAGAGACTCGTTAGAGAACTAGTATTTTTTGAATGAATATATAACCGTTAGTATATGAAGTTTTATAACTTTGTAGCTAACGGTTTTTTTATGATTACTTCCCAACAAGCGTTTTGCGACTATCTACAGAAAGAGAAAAATTATTCTCCGCATACGCTTACTGCTTATTTAAATGATGTTACTGAATTTGAAAGTTTTCTGAAAACCCACGATGCCGATGCGCTTTTGGAAACGGTTGTCTATTCGCAAATACGCAGTTGGATAGTTTTTTTGGTGGAGAACGGGTTGTCTAATAACTCGGTAAACCGAAAAATGTCGTCACTAAAATCATTTTACAGATTTCTTTTAAAATCGAAGCAAATTGAGATAAATCCGCTTCAGAAGCACAAGTCTTTAAAAACTCCTAAAAAAGTACAAATACCGTTTTCGGAAAAAGAACTCGAGATGGTGTTTGAGGAAAATGATTATCCTGATGATTTTGAAGGGGTGCGAAATCGGCTGATTATTGAGCTTTTTTATACTACCGGCATGCGTCGTGCGGAATTGATTGCGCTTCAGGTTGGGGATTACAGTGTTTATAATAAGACGCTGAAGGTTTTGGGGAAGCGGAATAAAGAAAGGGTTTTGCCGCTTTTGGAATGCACGGCGGCGTTATTAAATCGTTATCTTATTGAAAGAAATCGATTAACTGTCATCGAGAATAAGAATTTGTTAATATTAAATAAAAACGGTCATAAAGTGAGTCAATCGTTTGTGTATCGATTAATAAATGATTACTTTAGTAGTGTCTCTGAAAAAACAAAGAAGAGTCCCCACGTTCTTAGGCATACATTTGCAACTCATTTGCTTAACAATGGTGCCGATTTAAATTCAGTTAAAGAATTGTTAGGTCACGCAAGTTTATCTTCTACTCAAATCTATACCCACAGCAGTCTGGCTGAATTGAAGCGAGTGTATCAAGATGCGCATCCGCGGAACCGAAAATAATTCAAAGTGTAACCCAATAAAATTTTTATTATGAAGGTAAATGTTCATGCTGTTAACTTTAACGTTGATAGAAAACTAGTAGATTTTGTTCAGGAGCGATTAGATAAATTAGAAAAGTATTATGACAAAGTGGTGTCGTCCGATGTTTTCTTAAAGTTGGATAACACGAGTGATAAAGAAAATAAAATAGTTGAAGTTAAAGTGATGGTGCCGGGTGATGATTTTGTGGTTAAAAAACAGAGCAAAACGTTTGAGGAAGCCGTGGATTTATCGGTAGATTCGTTAGAGCGACTTTTGTTGAAAAGAAAAGAAAAAATAAGAGCGCATATATAAATGTGAAAAAAAAACAGATTTTATTTTGATTCAAAAATAAATTCCCTACATTTGCAGTCCGTTAGAAATAGCGGACTTTTTTTATTGTAATTGCCGGTGTAGCTCAGCTGGCTAGAGCAGCTGATTTGTAATCAGCAGGTCGTGGGTTCGAGTCCCTCTATCGGCTCTGGTAGTTTAACATGCTGATAATAAGAAAAGTTGGGGAGATACTCAAGCGGCCAACGAGGGCGGACTGTAAATCCGCTGATTACATCTTCGCAGGTTCGAATCCTGCTCTCCCCACAAAAATCATCAAAGTAATGCGATGGTTGTCGGATTAGGGATTTAGAAGTAAGAATTTGTTTTGCGAATTCTGAACGCTGACTCCTGAATGCACAAAAGCCGGTGTAGCTCAGGGGTAGAGTGCTTCCTTGGTAAGGAAGAGGTCACGGGTTCAATTCCCGTCATTGGCTCAATTATGTAAATTTGAACACTAATTATATAACTAAGATTAAATTATTAAATCATGGCAAAAGAAACCTTTGATCGTTCGAAGCCCCATTTAAATATTGGTACTATCGGACACGTAGATCACGGAAAAACAACTTTAACTGCTGCTATTACTAAAGTATTAGCTGATGCTGGTTTATCAGAAGCTAAATCATTCGATCAGATTGATAACGCACCTGAAGAAAAAGAAAGAGGTATTACTATCAACACTTCTCACGTAGAGTACTCTACAGCTAACCGTCACTACGCTCACGTTGACTGTCCAGGTCACGCGGATTACGTTAAGAACATGGTTACTGGTGCTGCTCAGATGGACGGTGCTATCCTTGTAGTTGCTGCAACAGATGGTCCAATGCCACAAACTCGTGAGCACATCCTTTTAGGTCGTCAGGTTGGTGTGCCTAGAATGGTAGTATTCATGAACAAAGTGGATATGGTTGATGATGCTGAATTGTTAGAGCTTGTTGAGATGGAAATCAGAGACTTATTGTCTTTCTACCAATACGATGGTGATAACGGACCAGTAGTTCAAGGTTCTGCATTAGGAGCTTTAAATGGTGAGCCGAAATGGGTTGCTACAGTAATGGAATTAATGGAAGCGGTTGATAACTGGATTGAGTTACCTGCTCGTGACGTTGATAAGCCTTTCTTGATGCCAGTTGAGGATGTATTTACAATTACAGGTCGTGGAACTGTTGCTACAGGTCGTATCGAAACTGGTGTTGCTAATACAGGAGATGCTGTTGAAATCATCGGTATGGGAGCTGAGAAATTGACTTCTACAATTACTGGAGTTGAGATGTTCCGTAAAATCCTTGATAGAGGTGAAGCTGGAGATAACGTAGGTTTATTGTTACGTGGTATCAACAAAGAAGATATTAAAAGAGGAATGGTTATTATTAAGCCAGGATCTGTAAAACCACACGCTCACTTCAAAGCTGAGGTGTATATCTTGAAAAAAGAAGAAGGTGGACGTCACACTCCATTCCACAACAACTACCGTCCACAGTTCTACGTACGTACAACTGACGTAACAGGTACTATTTCTTTACCTGCAGGAGTTGAGATGGTTATGCCAGGTGATAACTTAACAATTGATGTAACTTTGTTAAGCCCAATCGCTTT
Source organism: uncultured Flavobacteriaceae bacterium (assembly GCA_963812405.1). GTDB lineage: Bacteria > Bacteroidota > Bacteroidia > Flavobacteriales > Flavobacteriaceae > Flavobacterium. The sequence goes on from CAWEUV010000002.1 coordinate 1,649,484, forward strand.
GTCAGTAGGTTTACGTTTCGCTATCCGTGAAGGTGGTAGAACAGTAGGTGCTGGTCAGGTAACTGAAATTTTAGACTAATTCATAGTCAATTATACTAAAAACCAGCAGTGCGCTGCTGGTTTTTTTAACAAACGGGCGTAGTTCAAGGGTAGAATAGCGGTCTCCAAAACCGTTGATGGGGGTTCGAATCCCTCCGCCCGTGCAAAAGCAATATATAATGACAAAAGTTGTTAATTACATAACGGAAGCATTTGAAGAGTTGAAATCAAATGTTACTTGGCCGGAATGGGCTGAAGTGCAAAAGTTGACTATAATAGTAGCTTTATTTTCTATTTTATTTGCATTGGCAACTTGGGGAGTAGATTCCGTTTTTGCTAAAGCATTAGGATTTTTCTTTAATTGGTTAAAAGCTTAATTTTTTTGATATGATTGATAATAATGTCAAAAAATGGTATGTAGTTAGAGCGGTTAGCGGACAGGAAAACAAGGTGAAAAACTATATCGAAACGGAAATCAGTCGTTTGGGTATGAGTGATTTTATTTCACAGGTGTTGGTGCCTACTGAAAAAGTAGTAACCGTGCGTGATGGAAAAAAAATAAGCAAAGACCGTGTGTATTTTCCTGGATACGTTATGATTGAAGCTAACTTGGCCGGAGAAATTCCTCATATCATTAAATCGATTACTGGTGTAATTGGTTTTTTGGGTGAAACAAAAGGTGGAGAAGCTGTACCGTTAAGACAAGCAGAAGTAAACAGAATGTTAGGTAAAGTAGATGAGTTGTCTGTAAAGGTGGATCAAGGTGCTATACCATATTCAGTTGGTGAAACCGTAAAAGTAATTGACGGACCTTTCAACGGATTCAACGGAACGGTTGAAAAAGTAAATGAAGAAAAGCGTAAACTTGAGGTAATGGTGAAGATTTTCGGAAGAAAAACTCCATTAGAATTGAGCTTTATGCAAGTTGAAAAAGTATAATATCGTTACATATAATAAACCCACATCAATCGCTTCCAATTGATAGATGTGCTAAATTTTTTTAAAAATGGCTAAAGAAATTAGTAAAGTAGTTAAACTACAAGTTAAGGGAGGTGCCGCGAATCCTTCGCCACCGGTTGGACCTGCTTTGGGGGCTGCTGGAGTTAACATCATGGAGTTCTGTAAGCAGTTTAATGCCAGAACACAAGATAAACCAGGCAAAGTTTTACCAGTACAGATTACTGTGTATAAAGACAAGTCTTTTGACTTTGTTGTTAAAACGCCACCGGCTGCAATTCAATTATTAGAGGCAGCTAAATTAAAGTCTGGTTCAGGGCAACCGAACCGTAAAAAAGTAGCTAACGTTACTTGGGATCAAATTAGAACTATCGCTGAAGACAAAATGGCCGACTTAAATGCTTTCGAAATCGAAAAAGCAATGAGTATGGTTGCCGGAACAGCTAGATCTATGGGTATAACAGTATCAGGAACAGCTCCTTTTTAATCGTAAAAAGAAAAAGACATGGCAAAATTGACAAAAAAGCAAAAAGAGGCTGCAGCAAAAATTGAGAAGAATAAATTATACTCTTTAAAAGATGCGTCTGCATTAATTAAAGAAGTTGCTTCTGCAAAATTTGATGAGTCTGTTGATATCGCAGTGAAGTTAGGGGTAGATCCTAGAAAAGCGAATCAAATGGTAAGAGGCGTTGTAACGTTACCTCACGGAACTGGAAAAGATGTTAGAGTATTAGCATTAGTTACTCCGGATAAAGAAGCAGAAGCTAAAGCTGCTGGTGCAGACCACGTAGGTTTAGACGACTATTTACAAAAAATCAAAGACGGTTGGACGGATATTGATGTAATCATCACTATGCCTGCTGTTATGGGTAAATTAGGTCCTTTAGGACGTGTTTTAGGTCCAAGAGGTTTAATGCCAAACCCTAAAACAGGTACTGTAACTATGGATGTAGCGAAAGCTGTTGAAGAAGTTAAAGCTGGTAAAATCGACTTTAAAGTTGACAAAACAGGAATCGTTCACGCTGGAATCGGAAGAATTTCTTTTGATGCTCAAAAAATCACAGAGAACGCTCACGAAATTATTCAAACATTAATCAAATTGAAACCAACTGCAGCAAAAGGTACTTATATCAAGAGTATCCACATCTCATCAACAATGAGCCCTGCAATTGCTTTAGATCCTAAAGCAGTTTAATTGGTAGTTAAAAATTTTTAGTATGACTAGAGAAGAAAAATCAATCGCGATTGAAGATTTAACTGCACAGTTAGCTGGGGTGAATGTTGTTTATTTGGCAGACATTTCTGGACTTAATGCAGAAACTACTTCAAACTTAAGAAGAGCTTGTTTTAAAGCAGGTATCAAATTAGAGGTTGTTAAGAACACATTGCTTGAAAAAGCTATGGAAGCTTCTGAAAGCAACTTCGGTGAGTTATCTACCGTTTTAAAAGGAAATACTTCTATATTAATTGCTGAGACTGCAAACGGTCCTGCAAAAATTATCAAAGAATTCCGTAAGAAATCTGATAAACCTTTATTGAAAGGGGCTTACATCAACGAAGAAATCTACATTGGAGATAACTTACTTGATACATTGGCATCTCTTAAATCGAAAGAAGAGGTTATTGGAGAAATCATCGGATTACTTACAATCCCCAGCTCAAAGAGTTATTTCTGCTCTTAAGAACCAATTCAAAGACGAAGAGGGAGCTGAATAAATTGCGCACTAATTAATTATTATATTTTACAAATCATTTTAAAAGATAGAAAAAATGGCAGATTTGAAACAATTCGCAGAACAATTAGTTAACTTAACAGTTAAAGAAGTTAACGAATTAGCAACAATATTAAAAGATGAGTATGGTATCGAGCCAGCTGCTGCAGCAGTAGTAGTTGCTGCTGGTGGAGGTGATGCTGGTGCTGCTGAAGAGCAAACTGAATTCACTGTAGTATTGAAAGATGCTGGAGCTTCTAAATTAGGAGTTGTTAAAGCGGTTAAAGAATTAACTGGTTTAGGACTTAAAGAAGCTAAAGACTTAGTAGATGCTGCACCAACTAACGTTAAAGAAGGTGTTTCTAAAGACGAAGCAGAAGGTCTTAAGAAAGCTTTAGAAGAAGCTGGAGCTGTAGTTGAGCTTAAATAAGCTAAACTAAGTTAAATAATTTAGGTTTAGGCCTTTGGAAGCTATTTCCAAGGCCTAAACCATTTTGCGTATAATAAATTTATTGTTCAAATTTGTTTTTGAGAATAGTTTGAAATACGAAAATAATAGTCAATACGAAGAAAGAAAATGAAATTACAACTTTCTGTTCATTTTCAAAGATGTATCGGTTATTAAGAAGAAAGTAAAATACAACTGTGTATTTACACAAAATCTACTTTTTTTAATCAAAATTTTGTCCATTGATGTTAACAAATCAGACTGAAAGATTAAATTTCGCCTCGACGAAAAACATCCCAGACTATCCGGATTTTCTGGATATTCAGGTAAAATCTTTTAAGGATTTTTTCCAATTGGAAACCAAGTCCGACGAAAGAGGAAACGAAGGTCTTTATAATACCTTCATGGAAAACTTCCCAATCACTGATACTAGAAATCAGTTCGTATTGGAATTCCTTGACTACTTTGTTGATCCACCCCGTTATACAATTGAAGAGTGTATAGACAGAGGTTTAACGTACAGTGTGCCGTTAAAAGCACGTTTGAAATTATACTGTACAGACCCTGAACATGAAGATTTCGAAACAATTGTACAGGATGTATACTTAGGTACAATCCCGTATATGACACCAAGCGGTACATTCGTTATCAATGGTGCAGAGCGTGTTGTAGTATCTCAGTTACACCGTTCACCGGGTGTTTTCTTCGGACAATCTTTCCACGCCAACGGAACAAAATTATACTCTGCCAGAGTAATTCCTTTTAAAGGTTCTTGGATTGAATTCGCTACCGATATCAACAGCGTAATGTATGCGTATATCGATAGAAAGAAAAAATTACCGGTTACGACGCTTTTCCGTGCTATCGGATTTGAACGTGATAAAGATATTCTTGAAATTTTTGACCTTGCAGAAGAAATCAAAGTTTCAAAATCAGGTCTTAAAAAATATATTGGTAGACGACTTGCAGCTCGTGTATTGAACACTTGGCACGAAGATTTCGTGGATGAGGATACAGGAGAGGTAGTATCTATCGAGCGTAATGAAATTATCTTAGATCGTGACACTTTGTTAGATAAAGATAATGTGGAAGAAATTGTAGACGCTAACGTAAAATCGATCTTGTTACACAAGGAAGATAACAATCAAGCGGATTACGCCATCATCCACAACACGTTACAAAAAGACCCAACAAACTCAGAAAAAGAAGCTGTTGAGCACATTTACCGTCAGTTGCGTAACGCAGAACCACCTGATGAGGAAACGGCTCGTGGTATTATCGATAAATTGTTCTTCTCCGATCAACGTTACAACTTAGGTGAAGTGGGTCGTTACAGAATGAACAAAAAATTAGGTTTGGATATCCCAATGGAAAAACAAGTGTTGACCAAAGAGGATATTATCACTATCGTGAAATACTTGATCGAACTAATCAACTCTAAAGCAGAGATTGATGATATCGACCACTTATCCAACCGTCGTGTGAGAACAGTTGGTGAACAATTGTCGGCACAATTTGGTGTGGGTCTTGCTCGTATGGCAAGAACCATCCGTGAGAGAATGAACGTTCGTGATAACGAGGTGTTCACGCCAATCGATTTGATCAATGCTAAAACATTATCATCGGTTATCAACTCTTTCTTCGGAACCAACCAGTTATCTCAGTTCATGGACCAAACGAATCCATTGGCAGAGATTACACACAAAAGAAGATTGTCTGCCCTAGGACCTGGAGGTCTTTCCCGTGAAAGAGCCGGATTCGAGGTGCGTGACGTTCACTATACGCACTACGGACGTTTATGTCCGATTGAAACTCCAGAGGGACCAAACATTGGTTTGATTTCATCTTTAGGTGTTTATGCGAAAGTAAACGGAATGGGCTTTATCGAAACACCTTACCGTAAGGTAACGAATGGTACTGTAGATTTAGATTCAACGCCAGTTTATTTAAGCGCTGAAGAAGAAGAAGGTAAGATGATTGCTCAGGCAAACATCGAAATGGATCCAAACTGGTAAAATTACGGCTGAGAACGTTATTGCTCGTGAAGAGGGTGACTTCCCGGTTGTAGAGCCAACTGCGGTTCATTATACCGACGTAGCACCAAACCAGATTGCTTCGATTTCGGCTTCGTTGATTCCGTTCTTAGAGCATGATGATGCGAACCGTGCGTTGATGGGATCAAACATGATGCGTCAGGCTGTACCATTGTTACGTCCTGAAGCACCAATTGTTGGAACCGGTCTTGAGCGTCAGGTAGCTACCGATTCTCGTGTATTGATTAATGCAGAAGGTGAAGGAGTGGTTGAGTATGTTGATGCAAACATGATTACTATCAAATACGATAGAACAGATGAAGAAAGTGCGGTAAGCTTCGATCCGGATGAGAAAACCTATCAGTTAATTAAATTCAGAAAAACCAACCAGAGTACGTCTATCAACTTGAAACCTATCGTTAGAAAAGGGGACCGAGTGACTAAAGGACAAGTACTGTGTGAAGGTTACGCAACGCAAAACGGAGAGTTAGCTTTAGGTAGAAACCTACAGGTAGCGTTCATGCCTTGGAAAGGGTACAACTTCGAGGATGCGATCGTAATTTCTGAAAAAGTAGTTCGTGATGATATCTTTACATCCATCCACGTTGACGATTATTCTTTGGAAGTTCGTGATACGAAATTGGGTAACGAAGAGTTAACGAATGATATTCCAAACGTTTCTGAAGAGGCTACTAAAGACTTGGATGAAAACGGTATGATCAGAATCGGAGCCGAGGTGAAACCTGGCGACATTCTAATCGGAAAAATTACACCAAAAGGAGAATCCGATCCAACTCCGGAAGAGAAATTGTTAAGAGCGATCTTCGGAGATAAAGCGGGTGACGTGAAAGATGCTTCATTAAAAGCGTCTCCATCTTTACACGGTGTGGTTTTAGACAAAAAATTATTCGCGAGAGCGGTAAAAGATAAACGTAAACGTTCTAAAGATAAAGACGATTTAGCAGTTCTTGAAACGCAGTTTGAAGTGAAATTCAACGAGTTGAAAGATAAGTTGGTTGAAAAATTATTCGAAATCGTTAACGGTAAAACGTCTCAGGGTGTAATGAATGATTTGGGTGAGGAAGTATTACCAAAAGGTAAGAAATACACGCAAAAAATGCTTTACGCTGTAGAGGATTTCGCTCACTTAACTAAAGGTCAGTGGACTACAGATGACGAGTCAAATGCTATGGTAAATGACTTGATCCACAACTATAAAATTAAGTTGAACGACTTACAAGGTGCTTTACGTAGAGAGAAATTCACGATTACTGTTGGGGATGAATTACCATCAGGTATCTTGAAATTGGCTAAGGTATACATCGCTAAGAAACGTAAACTGAAAGTGGGAGATAAGATGGCAGGTCGTCACGGTAACAAAGGTATCGTTGCGAAAATCGTTCGTCAGGAAGATATGCCATTCTTAGAAGACGGAACACCGGTAGATATCGTATTGAATCCACTAGGGGTACCATCTCGTATGAACATCGGTCAGATTTACGAAACCGTTTTAGGATGGGCAGGTAAAAAATTAGGAAGAAAGTATGCAACGCCAATTTTCGACGGGGCTTCTCTTGACCAAATCAATGCCTTAACAGACGAAGCAGGTGTTCCAAGATTCGGTCATACGTATTTGTATGATGGAGGAACTGGAGAGCGTTTCCACCAGCCGGCAACCGTAGGTGTAATTTACATGTTGAAATTAGGACACATGGTTGATGATAAGATGCACGCACGTTCTATCGGTCCATACTCGTTGATCACGCAGCAGCCTCTTGGAGGTAAAGCGCAGTTCGGAGGTCAGCGTTTTGGAGAGATGGAGGTTTGGGCGCTTGAGGCATACGGTGCATCAAGTACTTTACGTGAAATCTTAACAGTGAAATCGGATGACGTTATCGGTAGAGCTAAAACTTACGAGGCAATCGTTAAGGGAGAAACTATGCCGGAGCCAGGATTACCTGAATCGTTCAATGTATTGATGCATGAATTGAAAGGTCTTGGATTAGACATCAGATTAGAAGAATAACAAAAAGCAGTTTTCAGTCCCGATTTTTTCGGGGCTGATTACTCATTTATAGAGTTTTTAAGGATTTATACCCGTAACCCGTTCCGATTTTTTATACTAATGCAGGGCATTGTATAACTAGCACTTCAGGTGAGAGTCTGAAGTTTAGAGAAGTAATTCGAGGTGGCAGCGTAATGATTTGTCTCTTTCATTAGAGGAAATTATAAGTCTAAAATCAATTTTAATTGCACGTAAATCAATAGTAAAAACTATGATGAATAATAGAAATAAAGATAAAAACACGATCAAGAGATTTAATAAAATTTCGATCGGTTTGGCATCTCCAGAATCTATCTTGGCTGAGTCAAGAGGTGAGGTTCTAAAACCCGAAACCATCAATTATCGTACGCACAAGCCAGAGCGTGACGGACTTTTCTGTGAGCGCATCTTCGGACCTGTAAAAGATTTCGAATGTGCTTGTGGTAAATACAAAAGAATCCGTTACAAAGGAATCGTTTGTGACCGTTGTGGGGTTGAAGTAACTGAGAAAAAAGTACGTAGAGACAGAGTTGGTCACATCAACTTGGTGGTGCCTATCGCTCACATCTGGTACTTCCGTTCGCTTCCAAACAAAATCGGATACATTTTAGGCTTACCGTCTAAGAAATTAGACATGATTATCTACTACGAAAGATATGTAGTTATTCAGGCGGGTATTGCTAAAAATGCGGACGGCGAATCGTTACAACGATTGGATTTCTTAACTGAAGAAGAGTATTTAAATATTTTAGATACCCTTCCGATGGAAAATCAATATTTAGACGATACTGATCCGAACAAATTCATCGCTAAGATGGGTGCGGAATGTATCATGGACTTATTAGCGCGTACTGACCTTGATGAGTTGTCTTATCAATTGCGTCACGCTGCGAATAATGAAACGTCAAAACAAAGAAAAACAGAAGCGTTAAAACGTCTTCAGGTAGTGGAGTCTTTCCGTGAATCAAACAACAACAGAGAGAACCGTCCGGAATGGATGATCATGAAAGTTGTTCCGGTTATCCCACCAGAATTACGTCCGTTAGTGCCGCTTGATGGTGGTCGTTTCGCGACTTCCGATTTAAATGACTTATACCGTCGTGTAATCATCCGTAACAATCGTTTGAAACGATTAATGGAAATCAAAGCACCTGAGGTAATCTTGAGAAACGAAAAACGTATGTTACAGGAATCTGTAGACTCGTTATTCGATAACACAAGAAAAGCTTCTGCTGTTAAAACAGAATCAAACAGACCGTTAAAATCACTTTCGGATTCCTTAAAAGGAAAACAAGGTCGTTTCCGTCAAAACTTATTAGGAAAACGTGTGGATTATTCTGCCCGTTCGGTAATTGTTGTTGGACCGGAAATGAAATTGTTCGAATGTGGTCTTCCGAAAGATATGGCTGCGGAACTGTACAAACCATTCGTTATTCGTAAGTTAATCGAACGAGGAATTGTTAAGACAGTGAAGTCGGCTAAGAAAATCATCGACAAAAAAGAGCCGGTAGTATGGGACATCCTTGAAAACGTAATTAAAGGGCACCCGGTATTACTAAACCGTGCTCCTACGTTACACCGTTTGGGTATCCAGGCCTTCCAGCCAAAATTGATTGAAGGAAAAGCGATTCAGTTACACCCATTAGTGTGTACGGCGTTTAACGCGGATTTCGATGGTGACCAGATGGCGGTTCACTTACCGTTAGGACCAGAGGCTATTTTAGAGGCACAATTGTTAATGTTGGCTTCTCATAATATCTTGAATCCGGCGAATGGTGCACCTATCACGGTACCTTCTCAGGACATGGTACTTGGTCTTTATTATATGACCAAAGAACGTTTGTCTACACCAGAGCACCCGATTTTAGGGGAAGGTTTAACGTTCTATTCTGCTGAAGAGTGTAATATCGCTTTGAACGAAGGAAGAGTAGAATTGAATGCCCGCGTTAAAATCAGAGCGAAGGATTTCAATGAAGAAGGTGAATTGGTATACAAAATTATCCAAACAACTGCCGGTAGAGTATTATTTAACGAAGTAGTGCCTGAAGCAGCTGGATATATCAATGAGGTATTGACTAAAAAATCGTTGCGTGATATTATCGGTCACATTTTAAGTGTTACTGACGTACCTACAACGGCTGCCTTCTTGGATAATATGAAGGATATGGGATACAAATTCGCTTTCAAAGGTGGTTTGTCTTTCTCATTAGGAGATATCCGTATTCCGGAACAAAAAACACAATTGATTGCTGATGCCAGAGAGCAAGTTTCCGGTATCTCCATGAACTATAACATGGGTCTTATTACCAATAACGAGCGTTACAACCAGGTTATTGATATTTGGACTTCAGCGAATGCACAGCTTACCGAGTTGGCAATGAAAAACATTAGAGAAGACCAACAAGGTTTTAACTCGGTGTATATGATGCTTGACTCTGGAGCGCGTGGATCGAAAGAACAGATTCGTCAGTTAACCGGTATGCGTGGTTTGATGGCTAAGCCTAAAAAATCGACTGCTGGTGGTGGTGAAATTATTGAAAACCCGATCTTATCGAACTTTAAAGAAGGTCTTTCGATCTTAGAATACTTCATCTCTACGCACGGTGCTCGTAAGGGTCTTGCGGATACGGCTCTTAAAACGGCGGATGCAGGTTACTTAACGCGTCGTTTACATGACGTATCTCAGGATGTTATCGTAAACTCTGTAGACTGTGGTACTTTAAGAGGTGTTGAAGTTTCTGCTTTAAAGAAAAACGAAGAGATTGTTGAATCTTTAGGAGAAAGAATCTTAGGACGTGTTGCTTTACAGGATGTGATTAACCCGTTAAACGGAGAAATTTTGGTTCATGCAGGAGAGCAAATCACAGAAGCGATCATGAAAAATATCGACGCTTCTCCAGTGGAGAAAGTGGATGTTCGTTCGCCGCTTACTTGTGAGGCTCCGAAAGGAATCTGTGCTAAATGTTACGGTCGTAACTTAGCAACCGGTAAGATGACACAAAGAGGTGAAGCCGTTGGGGTAATTGCAGCACAGTCCATTGGTGAGCCGGGTACACAGTTAACACTTCGTACGTTCCACGTCGGAGGGGTTGCCGGTGGTATCTCTGAGGAGTCTAGCATCATCACTCGTTTTGCAGGTAGATTGGAAATCGAAGATTTGAAAACAGTTAAAGGTGAAGATAACGAAGGAAACGCAGTGGATATCGTAATCTCCCGTTCAACTGAATTGAAATTGATAGATGAGAAAACGGGTATCTTATTGAATACACACAATATCCCTTACGGATCAAGCATTTTTGTTAAAGATGGTCAGACTGTAGCTAAAAGGTGATGTTATCTGTAAATGGGATCCATATAATGGTGTAATTATCTCTGAATTTACAGGAAAAGTTGCTTATGAAGATATCGAACAAGGACAAACGTTCATGGTCGAAATTGATGAGCAAACCGGATTCCAGGAAAAAGTAATTACAGAGGGTAGAAATAAAAAATTAATCCCGACTTTATTAATCTACGGAAAAGATGGTGAACTAATCCGTTCATACAACTTACCGGTAGGGGCTCACTTAATGGTGGACAACGGAGAGAAAATTAAAGCAGGTAAAATTTTAGTAAAAATCCCGCGTCGTTCTTCGAAAGCTGGCGATATTACCGGAGGTTTACCAAGAATTACCGAGTTGTTAGAGGCTCGTAATCCTTCTAACCCAGCGGTGGTTTCTGAAATTGACGGTGTTGTTTCGTTTGGTAAAATCAAACGTGGTAACCGTGAGATCGTTATCGAATCAAAATTCGGTGAGGTTAAGAAATACTTGGTGAAACTATCAAGTCAGATCTTAGTTCAGGAAAATGACTTCGTAAGAGCGGGTGTGCCATTGTCTGACGGAGCAATTACTCCGGACGATATCTTGAGAATTAAAGGGCCGGCTGCTGTTCAACAGTATTTGGTAAATGAAATTCAAGAGGTATACCGTTTACAAGGGGTAAAAATCAATGACAAGCACTTTGAGGTGGTAATTCGTCAAATGATGCGTAAAGTTCGTATTGAAGATCCGGGAGATACTTTGTTCTTAGAAGATCAATTGGCTCATACTTCCGACTTTATCGTTGAAAATGATAAATTATACGGAATGAAAGTAGTGGAAGATGCAGGTGACTCTGAGAATTTAAAAGCAGGTCAAATCATCACTCCAAGAGAGTTAAGAGACGAAAATTCGTTATTAAAACGTAATGATAAAAATATTGTAGTGGCAAGAGATGTAGTTCCGGCAACGGCAACTCCAGTCCTTCAAGGTATTACAAGAGCATCATTGCAAACGAAATCGTTTATCTCTGCGGCATCGTTCCAGGAAACTACTAAAGTATTAAACGAAGCTGCTGTAGCTGGTAAAGTAGATGGATTAGAAGGATTGAAAGAGAATGTTATCGTGGGTCACAGAATCCCTGCCGGTACCGGTATGAGAGACTACGATAATACGATTGTAGGTTCGAAAGAAGAATTCAACGAATTGATGGCTGCAAAAGAAGAATTTAATTACTAGTAAATAAAATTCTCATTATATTTATAAATCCTAACAGTAAAATACTGTTAGGATTTTATATTTTAGCAACTATTTAAAACCTTAAAAAAATGAGTGATAAAAACAACCCACAAGGACAAATCAATATTGAATTAGACGAGCAAACTGCTGAAGGGACCTATTCGAATTTAGCGATAATCAACCACTCGAATACAGAGTTCGTTGTGGATTTTGTAAGCATTATGCCAGGAATGCCAAAGGCAAAAGTGAAATCGAGAATTGTATTGACGCCTCAACACGCCAAAAGACTTTTGATGGCTCTGGGCGAAAATATTCACCGTTTCGAAAGTGCACACGGCGAAATCAAAGAAGCAGAACAGCCACAGCTTCCGTTTAGTTTTGGACCTACAGGTCAGGCATAAAGACTAAAGTTTCTTAATGTCTGTGATTTTTACACCGCGATTAACTTTTTATAGTATCTTTGTTTAAGATGTTTGTATTTAAAGGGATACGTCATATAAAGAATGAATTATGGATAGGATTTTTAAAATAAGAAGCTTTTTTTACAGCATGTTGTTAGTCTTGTTTGGGACATTAGGTGCTACGGGTCAAGTAGTATTTACTACCAATTTGTCGCCTGTTACAACAGATGTGTGTGCTGGTAATTATAAAAAGTTGGGCGTAGTTGTAACAAAAGGAACGTGTAGTGATTTTGCCGGAAACGTTAATTCTGCTGTTTTTACATGGCAAATTGAATCGTCTCCAGGCGTTTGGCAAAATATTAATACTTATAGTGTTCCTGGAATTACATATGCAAGTACGCAAACAATAAACGGAGCAGGTACAGCGATTACGGCTACACTATCCGTTAAATCTGCTAAAACAACCTTAGAAGTGATTCTGCCGTATCGGGTTTTGGTTCAAGGCTCTGGAGGATGTCCTGTGGCAATATCCCTAACGGAAACGGTTTCAATCAAACAAAATCGTTGGACCGGCAGTGTGAGTTCTTCTTGGACAGACGCTTTAAATTGGAGTTGTAATTATGTGCCGACATCCAACCTGCCTGCAATTGTCTCATCAGGAACTAATCCGGCGGTTATTTCTTCTGTTGTAGAGGTGGGAGATTTACTAGTGGAAACCGGGGGTAATTTAACAGTGAACTCGGGTTTTAATCTAACAGTCAATGGGCCTGTACGGGTTAACGGAACAGGGAATTTTACATTGCAAAATAATGCTAATTTGCTTCAAGGGGCATATCTTGGTACCAATACCGGGTCTGTAGTTGTAAATAGAAACAGTTCTGCATTAAAACGATTAGATTATACATTGTGGTCGTCTCCAGTGGCTTCGCAAAATCTTTTGTCTTTTTCACCGCAAACACTAACAAACCGTTTCTATATTTACAATTCGGCTTCCAATGTTTACAGTGCCATCGCTCCTGCCTCTAATAGTTTTGAAAAGGGAAAAGGTTATATGATTCGTATGCCTGACAATCATCCTACTGTTCCAACAATTTGGGCGGGTCAATTTACCGGTGTGCCTAATAACGGAACCATTACAGTGCCACTTTACAATGGCGGTCCGGGCTTCAGGTTTTCTGCTATAGGAAATCCTTATCCATCTCCATTAAAATTGAATTCCTTTGTGAGTGCTAATACTGCAAAAATTACTGGGACTTTGTATTTTTGGAGAAAAACGAATAATGCCGCCACTGAACCTGGATATTGCACATGGACAACAGCTGGTTTTGTGAGTAACGGAGAAACGCAAGTGTTTGATCCTAACGGAATTTTAAGAACAGGTCAGGGTTTTTTAGTTGAAGCTGTCAATACTCAAAATTCCGTTGTGTTTAATAATACAATGCGTGTTGCTAATAATGATAATCAGTTTTTCAGAAACAACGAATCGGATTCAAGAGGTGAATTGGTTGGAGATAGAATTTGGTTAAACGTTTCGCATACTTCAGGGGCCGACAACCAAATGCTTTTAGGGTATTTCGCAGATGCGACTTCGGGCGTTGACTATGCTATTGACGGAAAAGCGATTGAAGATGCTCCTGTTTCTTTAACTATGGATATAGATGGTGAAAACTATCTGATTCAAGGGCGACCAGCGTTTGATGTCTCTGATATTGTGCCATTGCAATTCAAAACAGCTTATACGGGGACTCACACTATTTCCATTGATCATGCAGATGGAGTTTTTCTTGGGGGACAAAATATTTATTTAAAAGACAATTTGTTGAATCTGATTCATGATTTACGTGCTTCAGCTTATTCATTTATTTCGGATACAGGAACTTTTGCGAATCGTTTTGAAATAACTTACCAAACAAGTGTTTTAGGGAACAGTCAAAGTGATTTCAATAATAATACCGTAGTGGTGTTTAAAGATCAAAACGGCAATCTGAATGTAAATGCCAATGGAGTACTGTTGGATAACATTGAAGTTTACGATGTTAGAGGAGCCAAGCTAATCGGTAAATACGCAATAAATAATTCTACAGTGTTGGTTTCTGAATTAAGAGCTAAAAATGAAGTGTTGTTGGTTAAAATCAGTTCAGCAGATGGCGCGGAAATAAACAAGAAAATTATATTTTAGTTTAATATAAGACATAAAAAAAATCCACCAACCGGTGGATTTTTTTATGCGTTTTTGTTTTTTCTGTTTCGGAAATAATTAAAAGCAAAAACAATTCCGAAAATAGCCAACCAAATTAATTTGGTGTTTATGGGTGCCGGTGGTGGATCATCACCTTCAAAACCGCCAGTACCGTCATCGGTTCCAGGCTGTGCGAACATTACATAGTCAGACAGGAATAAAAAGCTGAAAATGTATATTTTTAATAAATTCGACTTCATAAGTTTTTATTTGGGGGTGTAAAAGTATAAATTAAGTTTAAGAAATTGATTTTCAAAATGTTAATTATTCAAACTCGGAAGTGAAAAGTAATTTTACACTTGGAAATTTACTTTGGGTCATCTGAATCGAAAAATCAGAATCGGCAAGGAAAACCAATTGTCCGTATTTGTCTTTTGCCATAAATTTCTGCTTGATACGTTTAAATTCGGCAAATTCTTCGTTTTTAGGATCTTCGGGTTTTACCCAACAGGCTTTGTATGCCGGGAAGTTTTCATACGAACATTTGGCTCCGTATTCGTGTTCCAAACGGTATTGAATCACTTCATACTGCAATGCTCCAACGGTTCCGATAACTTTACGGTTGTTCATTTCCAAAGTAAACAACTGCGCCACTCCTTCATCCATTAACTGATCGACTCCTTTTTCCAATTGTTTCGCTTTCATCGGATCCGCATTGTTAATATAACGGAAATGCTCCGGCGAAAAACTTGGAATTCCTTTAAATTGCATCACTTCGCCTTCGGTTAAGGTGTCTCCGATTTTGAAGTTACCGGTATCGTGCAAGCCTACAATGTCGCCCGGATAGGAAATGTCAACAATCTCTTTTTTCTCCGCAAAGAAGGCGTTCGGACTCGAGAATTTTAGATTTTTGCCCAAACGAACATGTAAATACGGTTTGTTTCTTTCAAAAGTTCCGGAAACAATTTTTATAAAAGCCAAACGGTCGCGGTGTTTCGGATCCATGTTGGCGTGAATTTTAAATACAAAGCCGGAGAATTTCGTTTCGTCCGGTTTTACTTCACGGGTGTCGGAATCTTTAGGTCTTGGGGAAGGTGCTATTTCGATGAAACAATCCAACAACTCACGTACTCCGAAATTGTTCAATGCAGAACCGAAGAAAACGGGTTGTAAATCGCCTGCCAAATAAGCGTCTCTGTCAAAAGCCGGATACACTTCGTTAATCAATTCCAATTCTTCACGAAGTTTGTTTGCCGGTTTTTCTCCTATGATTTTCTCCAGTTCAGGGCTGTCAATGTCGGAAAAAGCAATAGTTTCCTCAATGTTTTTGCGACTGTCGCCTTCAAAAAGATTGATGTTTTTCTCCCAGATGTTGTAAATCCCTTTGAAATCGTATCCCATACCAATAGGAAAACTCAAAGGAGTAACGTGAAGGCCTAATTTTTTTTCCACTTCATCCATCAGGTCAAAAGCATCCTTACCTTCACGGTCCAATTTGTTGATGAAAACAATCATGGGAATGTTTCGCATGCGACAAACTTCTACCAGTTTTTCGGTTTGTTCTTCGACTCCTTTTGCCACATCGACAACCACAATTACACTGTCAACTGCGGTTAACGTTCGGAAAGTGTCTTCGGCGAAATCTTTGTGTCCGGGAGTATCTAGGATATTGATTTTTTTGTCTTTATAGTTAAAAGCCAATACCGATGTTGCAACCGAAATCCCTCTTTGGCGCTCAATTTCCATAAAGTCGGAAGTGGCTCCTTTTTTGATTTTATTGCTTTTTACGGCTCCTGCTTCCTGGATTGCTCCTCCAAATAAAAGTAGTTTTTCCGTTAATGTGGTTTTACCGGCATCGGGGTGGGAAATGATTCCGAATGTTCTTCTTCGTTGTATTTCTTTTTGAAAACTCATCAGACAAAAATTAGTGGGTGCAAAAGTAATTATAATTTGCGAGAACTCGTTTTATTATCAAAAAAATAGCCTTTGATCCGGTATATTGTTTTTTGCGCATAATTTTTTGTTAATAGTAATCAGTATGGTTGTATAATAGCTTTGAATTGCTATTTTTGTTGGTTGCAAATCAGGTGTTCCGCATTTTGTGGAGTCTTGTTTAAAATTGCTGAAATTTTTTAAAAAACTTCAACCTAAATAGTGTTATAAAAGAAATGAAATTAAAACAGGTTCTTATAGGTCTTTTTATTGCTGCCAATGCAGTTTCTTTTGCTCAGGATAATAAAAAAGAGGTTCTTTTTACAATAGATGAAAAACCTTTTTACACGGAAGAGTTTGCCAGGGTTTACAAAAAAAACCTTGATTTGGTTAAAGACGATTCGCAAAAAGATCTGAATCATTACCTAGATCTTTTTATCGGATACAAATTAAAAGTCGAAAAAGCCAATAAGCTTGGTTTGCAAAATAATTCGGCTTATCAGAATGAGTTGAAATCGTATCGTGCACAGCTTTCCAAAAATTATGTGACGGATACCAAAGTGACCAAAGAACTTATTGAAGAGGCGTACAAACGGTCTCTGAAAGAAATTAAAGCTTCTCATATTTTATTTACTTTAGATGAAAATGCAGAACCTGCTGATACTTTAAAAGTATACAATCAGGCCATGGAAGTTCGCAAAAAAATTCTTGGCGGCGAAAACTTTGAAACCATGGCAACTCAATATTCGCAAGATCCTTCCGTAAAAGAAAACAAAGGCGATTTGGGCTGGTTTTCGGTTTTCAGAATGGTGTATGCTTTCGAATCTGCTGCTTACAAAACCAAAAAAGGAGAGGTATCTTTACCTGTCAGAACCCGTTTCGGCTACCATTTAATTAAGGTAAACGACATTCGGGACAATAGAGGTCAGGTTACCGTGGCGCATATCATGACGCTTAACGGACAAAATGAAACTGAAGCGGCCGCTGCAAAATCAACCATTGATGACGTGTATAAAAAACTGAAACAGGGTGAGAATTTCGAAA
The DNA here is from genome assembly GCA_963812405.1 of uncultured Flavobacteriaceae bacterium. GTDB lineage: Bacteria > Bacteroidota > Bacteroidia > Flavobacteriales > Flavobacteriaceae > Flavobacterium. The sequence continues at coordinate 1,666,811 of CAWEUV010000002.1, forward strand.
GTTTGGCGCAACAATTTTCGCAGGACAGATCTTCTTCTGGTAAAGGAGGGCTATTACAGCGCTTCGGTTCGGGAGAATTAAGTTCGGAAGAATTTGAAAATATGGCCTTTTCGCTTAAAGAGAAAGGACAGATTTCTGAGCCGTTCCAAAGTCAGTTCGGGTGGCATATTATTAAACTGATTGATCAACATCCAATAAAACCTTTGGAAGAAACTGAAATGGATTTCGATGCAAAAATCCGAAAAGACGATCGTTCCCGATTAATCAATGCTTCTTTGAATGAGAAATTAAGAAAAAAATACCCGATTAAAAGAGAGGAGAAAGCCTATAAAAAAGCACTTTCTCTTGTAACGGACAAATACTATAAACAGGAATGGGAACTTCCTTCAAACATGAAGGATATGAATGAAAAATTATTTACAATCAATAAGGAGAAAACAGTTACGGTGCCTGCGTTTTTAAATTATGTTTATGCGCAGCAAAAGACAAACAGTACCCTTAAGCCTATTTCTAAATTGGTGGACAAAATGTACACTAAATTTGTAGAAGAGCAACTGGCAAATTATTATAACGATAATCTGGAGAAAGAATTCCCTGATTTTGCTAACGTAATGGATGAATACCGTGACGGTTTGTTGTTGTTTGACCTCATGGAGAAAGAAATCTGGACCAAAGCAAAAACCGATACTTTAGGACTTAAAAAGTTCTATGAAAAAAACAAAGCCAACTACCAATGGAAGGATCGTGTTGAGGCGAATGTGTTTTCATCAACCAAAGAAGATGTGATTAAAAAAGCCGAAAAATATCTGAAAAAGAAAAAATCCATTGATTTTATAAAAGAAAATTTAAATACCAACGGTTCGGTTGCCATCATGGTGAAATCAGGAATCTTCGAGATTGGTGATGCCGCTTTGCCGAAACATCAGAATTTCAACGTGGGAATTACGGATATCAGTCACGAAGGAAATTATTATTTCATTACTCAGGTAAATAAAAAATTAGACAAAGGTCCTAAAAAGCTGGAAGAAACCAGAGGAAAGGCAATTAACGATTACCAGCAATACCTTGAAGCGAATTGGGTGGATGAGTTGAAAAAAGAATTCACCGTTAAAGTTAATCAGGAGGTGTTCAGTAAAATTAAAAGTCAGTTACAAACAAAATAAATATAAAATTTAATAAAAGCAGATGCCATTTAAAAAGAGAAACATGAAGTTGATGAACAATAAAGTTGCCCTGATTTTCGGAATACTAATCTGTACATGCGCTACAATGTACGCACAGCCGAGTCAGAAAAAGAAAATTGATGGCGTTGTTGCTGTTGTTGGAGATTATGTTGTTTTGGATTCCGATATAGACAAAACATTCATTGAATTACAAGCCCAGGGAGTTGAGGTGAAAAATATTACCCGTTGTGAGATGTTGGGTAAATTGTTAGAAGATAAATTGTATGCGCACCAGGCAATTCAGGACAGTATCGTTGTGAGTGACGGTGAGGTAAACGAGTTTATGAATTCTCAATTAGACCAAATGGTTGAACAGGTGGGGTCTGTGGATAAAGTAATTAAGTTTTACAACAAAAAGAATCTGGAAGATTTTAAAACGTACTTTTTCGATGTGGTAAAAATGAATAAACTTACTTCTCAGATGCAACGTAAAATTGTAGACGACGTAGAAATTACACCGGAAGAAGTAAGAACATTTTTCACGGCTATTCCTAAGGAAGATTTACCGGTTTTCGGTGCCGAGATGGAAGTGGCGCAAATTGTAGTGAAACCTGTTATCAGTCAGGCTGAAAAACAGAAAGTGATTGATAAGTTAAAAGCGTTAAAAAAAGAAGTTCAGGAGGGTTCCAGCTTTTTCAGTAGAGCAGTATTGTATTCGGAAGATCCGGGATCGAAATCAAATGGCGGATATTACAAATTAACCAAGAAAACACAATTTGTAAAAGAATTTAAAGATGTGGCTTTCAGTTTGCAGGAAGGCGAAATCTCAGATCCTTTTGAAACCGAATACGGATTCCATATCATTTATCTTGAAAAAATCCGTGGACAGGAATTGGATGTGCGCCATATATTAATTTCGCCAAAAGTAACCAATGAAGCGTTAGCGGAAGCCAAAACAAAAATAGAAACGATCCGTAAGCGCATTGTTGATGGTGAAATTTCATTTGCCGAGGCAGCCCGTCAGTTTTCCGATGAAAAAGAAACCCGTAACAGCGGTGGTATTTTAATCAATCCAAGAACTATGGAAACTCGTTTCGAATTGACTAAAATGGATCCGGCATTATACGGTCAGGTTTCCGAACTGAAAGACAATGAGGTGTCTTTGCCATTAACGGATGAAGAACAAAATGGAAATAAAAAATTCAAATTGATTACCGTTACCAATCGTTTCGAAGAGCATACGGCTGATTTTGCCAAAGATTACCTTAAAATTAAAGATTTGGCTTTGAAAGAGAAACAAATCAAAGCTGTTGCGAAATGGACGGAAGAAAAAATCAAAGAAACATATATTAAAATCAACGGTGAATACAGAGATTGTAAATTCACCAACAATTGGTTGAAAAAATAAATTTTAAAAAAACGCCCAAAAGAGTTAGTTTTATGGAATCATAGCACTAACTCTTTTTAATTTAAATTATACGCAAATGTCGGACGTAGCAGCAATTCAGAATCTGGTTCAGAAACAAAAAGCCCTTAAAGAAGAGATTGCCAAAATAATTGTAGGTCAGGAGGATGTGGTCAACCAAATCGTGCTGAGTATTTTTTCCGGCGGACATGCCCTTTTGGTTGGTGTGCCCGGTTTGGCTAAAACCCTGATGGTAAATACGATTTCGCAGGCTTTGGGATTGGATTTTAAACGCATTCAGTTTACACCCGATTTGATGCCTTCCGATATTTTGGGAAGTGAAATTTTAGATGAAAGCCGAAGTTTTAAATTCCTGAAAGGCCCAATCTTTTCCAATATTATTCTGGCTGATGAAATCAATCGTACGCCACCAAAAACGCAGGCGGCCTTATTGGAAGCCATGCAGGAAAAAGCGGTTACCATTGCCGGACATCATTATAAATTGGATTTGCCTTTCTTTGTGTTAGCGACTCAAAACCCGATTGAGCAGGAAGGAACTTATCCTTTACCGGAAGCGCAATTGGACCGTTTTATGTTTGCCATTGAATTAGACTATCCGTCGTTTGCTGAAGAAGTCCAAGTGGTGAAAAGTACAACAACCGATTTTACCGTAAAAGTGAACCCGTTATTTACGGCTCAGGAAATTATCGATTTTCAGCAGTTGATTCGTCGTATTCCGGTGGCAGACAATGTAATTGAGTATGCTGTAACGTTGGTCTCCAAAACCCGTCCCGATAATGCCTTAGCAACGGATTACATCAAAAACTATTTGGATTGGGGTGCCGGACCTCGTGCTTCTCAAAATTTAATTTTGGCAGCGAAAACCAACGCGGCTTTAAACGGGAAATTTTCTCCGGATATTGAAGATGTTCAGGCAGTGGCAACTGGAATCTTGCGTCATCGAATCATCAAAAACTACAAAGCGGATGCGGAAGGAATTTCGGAAGAAATGATTATTAAGAAATTATTTTAAATACAAAAGGCTCTACATACGGAGCCTTTTCTTTTATAATTGTTTTTGTATTTTTTCATCCAACTCCTTGTCGAAGAAGAACAAAAACATGCTGCCCATCATGTCTTGATCTGTTTTGGAAGTGTTGTTGCAGGTCATCACCAATTCGTATTCGTGGTTTTCAAACAGCCAAATCCCTTTTTCGGAACTGAAGGTTTCAATGTTTTGTAAGCCGATTTTATTTTGATAATTGGTTACCTTGCAGATGAACAGTGTTTTGTTTTCAGTCTTATCAACTACACTTATCGAAGTTGCGAAAGGGTGTACGTGAGGTGCCGAAAAATGCAATCGGGCACTGTCTTTAATTTGTAATTGTTCTGTTATGGAACTGCGGTAGGTTTTAATTCCCGATGGAATAACCCAATGCCCGGAAAGCATATTTCCTGCTTTATCACAATAAGTATGGTTTTTGGTTTCCACCGGAATACATTGGTTGCTCGCCGGATCCAACGGTCCTTTAAAAGGATCGTGTTTGTCAAACGGAAGCTGAATGTAAACCGTTTTACTCATTAAAGGCTTTTGTGTTTTATCATATGCTTCATAACTGACCGAAACTTCGTGTTTGACTTTCCTGAAAATATCCGGCTGATTATGATTGAGCGTTTGTGTGGTTACAAACAGAAAATCTTTTCCTATAATCGGTACTCCATAGCCTTTCGGAAAATCGAAATGTTCCAATCCGTGGGATAATGAGGTCATTCTCGGATATTGTTTCCCAATGCGGTCTTCAAGATGCCATTGGGTGTAATATTGTGCATCGTTGATGTCTACATTCATATGACAGATGTAGTCGTTGGAAAGTGTTTCGTTGGTTTTAGCATCCACTGCTTTTACCTTGAAACCGGTAATCCATAATACTTTATCCGATTGATCCAGTTGAATATAACGCGAGGCTTTCGGTCCTTCCATCGATTTGTAAATGCCATCAATGATAAAGGTAGGCGACAGCATTTTGTATTCTTTTTTACTGTTGTTTATCAGCCAATCGTTGTCTACCAACCCAGTTTTATGCAATACAAGCGTCTTAACAATCGCTTTGTGGCGGTTGCTGAGTTGGCTGTAAATTACCACTCCAAAAAGACTTGAAAGGATAAAACTAAAGGCTAAATATTTATATATCTTTGAGCGTTTGAACATAGTGAAAAAGAATAGTCACAAAAATAATAGAAATGAGTTTAGAAAAACACAATAATCAGAGAATCTTTGGTTTAGACGTTGTCAGGGCATTGGCCATCTTGCTAGTGCTGTTTTCCCATATTTATTATCTGATAGACAGTAGTAACCCGCTTTTGATTTCTGTTAGCGGACTTTTCGGATTTGCCGGAGTGGAACTGTTCTTTGTGTTGAGTGGTTTTTTAATCGGTTCCATTTTGCTTAAAATGTTTTTGGCGGATGATTTTTCAGTTGGCAGTCTGTTTGTTTTTTTGAAACGACGATGGTTCAGGACTTTACCAGCCTATTATCTGGTTTTGATTGTAAACATCATTATTGGATTTTTTTTTGCGTATGATGTCAGCGGATGGTGGAAATACTTTGTTTTTATTCAGAATTTCTCAACATACGATATTGTCATTTTTACGGAATCTTGGAGCTTGTTGGTAGAGGAGTGGACTTATGTGATAACGCCATTAGTGTTGTTCTTTGGTTATAAGGTTTTTAAGAACAATAAAAAGTTCGGTTTTTTAGTTCTTATCGTGATTCTGATTGCGTTTTTCCATTTGTTGCGCTATGATTTATATCTGCATACAACAATTTCAGACATGCAAGCATGGAATCTGGCCGTGAAATCATTAACAATTTATAGAATTGACTCCATTCTGATAGGTTTTTTGGTGGCTTGGGGACATTATTATTACCGGGAAACAATCAAAAAATATTGTGTTTACCTGTTTATTATTTCCCTTCATTTGTTCTTTTTGCAATTTGTGGTTCTTAACGTATTGGGAGTTGACATTATCTCGAAACCGCTTTATTTTATGGTTTTCTACTTTACTTTTTCGTCGCTAACGATTGCTTTAGGACTTCCGTTTTTCATCAATTGGGAAACAGCCGGCAGTCTTTTGCGAAAACCGGTTGAATTTATTAGCAAGGTTTCCTATAGTATGTATTTGCTGCATTATAGTATTGTTACGGTGCTTATGAAACAGGTTTTCGATGTTTCGAAGTTTTCTTCATTCGGGCTGTTCGGGTTTCTTCTGTTTTATTTGTTTGTGGTTTTCGGACTTAGTTTTCTACTGTACAATTACTATGAAAAACCATTGATGAACCTGCGTGACAAAAGCTAATCCTGTTGATTTATCAAAAATAAAGCCTGTTTTTTTGCGATTTCTCAAAATAAAATTAAAAAATTAAGAATTCGTAAAAAATTAATATTTTTATGTTCTTTTGTTGAGGTATCTGCATTAAAATAGAACGTTTATAAATAATATTCTTTTGAAATTAATGAAATGCTAAATATTTTTTAATTCAGTTAAGAATGGTTAAATTTGTGCGACTTTAAAATAAAACAAGTACTAACATAACTGATTCAAATACTGTTACAATGAATATTTATAACGATTATATCAAAGAAATCGAAGAGCGTAAAGGGCAAGGGCTTCATCCTAAACCCATTGATGGTGCTGAATTGCTAAGTGAAATCATTGCGCAAATTAAAGACACAGCGAATCCAAATCGCGAAGACTCCCTGAAATTCTTTATTTACAATACGTTGCCGGGAACTACTCCTGCAGCTGGTGCTAAAGCAAAATTCTTAAAAGAAATTATTTTAGGAGAAGCAACTGTAGCTGAAATCACACCTGCTTTTGCCTTCGAATTATTATCACACATGAAAGGCGGGCCTTCAATCGAAGTATTGTTGGATTTGGCTTTAGGAAATGATACAGCTATCGCTAATGCAGCCGGTGAGGTATTGAAAACACAAGTGTACTTATACGATGCTGATATGGATCGTTTGAAAGTGGCTTATGAAAACGGAAATGCTGTAGCAAAAGATATTTTGGAAAGTTATGCAAAAGCGGAATTCTTTACCAAACTTCCTGAAGTAGCGGAAGAAATTAAAGTAGTAACATTTATTGCTGGTGAAGGTGATATTTCAACCGATTTATTATCTCCGGGTAATCAAGCACACTCACGTTCCGACCGTGAGCTACACGGAAAATGTATGATTTCTCCAGAAGCACAAGCTGAAATCAAGGCTTTGCAGGCACAACATCCTGATAAATCCGTAATGCTGATTGCTGAAAAAGGTACGATGGGCGTTGGTTCTTCTCGTATGTCGGGTGTTAACAACGTGGCACTTTGGACTGGGAAACAAGCAAGTCCTTACGTTCCGTTTGTGAATTTTGCCCCGATTGTGGCTGGAACAAACGGTATCTCTCCAATTTTCCTAACCACTGTGGATGTAACGGGAGGTATTGGTTTAGACCTTAAAAACTGGGTTAAAAAGACCGATACAAATGGAGAATTGGTTCGCGATGAAAACGGTGAGCCTATTTTAGAACAAGTGTATTCTGTGGCAACAGGGACGGTGCTTACCATCAATACCAAAACAAAAAAATTATACAACGGCGACAAAGAGCTGATTGATATTTCGAAGGCATTCACGCCTCAAAAAATGGAATTCATCAAAGCGGGTGGATCTTACGCGATTGTTTTCGGTAAAAAAATCCAAACGTTCGCTGCAAAAACACTTGGAATTGAAGCGCCTCTAGTTTATGCACCTTCAAAAGAGGTTTCAGTTGAAGGACAGGGTCTTACGGCTGTTGAAAAAATCTTCAATAGAAATGCCGTAGGGACAATTTCTAAAAAAGCATTGCATGCCGGTTCTGATGTTCGTGTAACCGTTAATATCGTAGGTTCGCAAGATACTACAGGTTTGATGACCGCTCAGGAATTAGAATCGATGGCCGCTACCACAATTTCGCCAATCGTTGACGGTGCGTACCAATCCGGATGTCACACGGCATCGGTTTGGGATAAAAAAGCACAGACGAACATTCCGAAATTGATGCAATTCATGAACGACTTCGGATTAATCACAGCGCGTGACCCGAAAGGCGTTTACCACCCAATGACCGACGTAATCCACAAAGTGCTTAACGATATCACTATTGACGAATGGGCTATCATCATCGGTGGTGACTCCCATACCAGAATGTCAAAAGGGGTTGCTTTTGGTGCAGATTCAGGAACCGTAGCGCTTGCATTGGCAACAGGAGAAGCTTCCATGCCAATTCCGGAATCAGTAAAAGTGACCTTTAAAGGGGAAATGAAAAATTACATGGACTTCCGTGATGTGGTTCACGCGACACAAGCACAAATGTTGAAACAATTTGGTGGTGAAAACGTGTTCCAAGGCAGAATTATCGAAGTTCATATCGGAACTTTAACAGCAGACCAAGCCTTTACCTTTACGGATTGGACCGCAGAAATGAAAGCAAAAGCGTCCATCTGTATTTCTGAAGATGAAACGTTAATCGAATCTTTAGAGATTGCAAAAGGCAGAATCCAGATCATGATCGACAAAGGAATGGATAATGCGAAGCAAGTATTGAAAGGATTGATTGATAAAGCCAACAAACGAATTGCTGAAATCCGTTCAGGAGAAAAACCAGCGTTACGCCCTGATGCCAATGCGAAATACTACGCTGAGGTTGTGGTTGATTTAGATCAAATCGCTGAACCAATGATTGCCGATCCGGATGTAAACAATGCTGACGTTTCTAAACGATACACACACGATACCATCCGACCGCTTTCTTTCTACGGCGGAACGAAAAAAGTAGATTTAGGCTTTATCGGTTCGTGTATGGTACACAAAGGCGACATGAAAATCTTAGCGCAAATGCTTAAGAATGTGGAAAAACAAAAAGGAGAAGTGAAATTCAATGCTCCATTGGTTGTAGCGCCACCAACTTATAACATCGTTGACGAATTAAAAGCAGAAGGCGACTGGGAAGTTTTACAAAGATATTCTGGTTTCGAATTTAACGATGATGCGCCTAAAGGAGCAGCACGTACCGAATACGAAAACATGTTGTATTTAGAGCGTCCGGGTTGTAACCTTTGTATGGGGAACCAGGAAAAAGCAGCTAAGGGAGATACGGTAATGGCGACTTCAACACGTCTTTTTCAAGGTCGTGTGGTGGAAGATTCTGCAGAGAAAAAAGGAGAATCCTTACTTTCTTCTACACCGGTTGTAGTATTGTCTACAATTTTGGGAAGAACCCCAACGATCGAAGAGTATACAGCAGCAGTAGAAGGAATTAACCTTACTAAGTTCGCACCTTCTCACAAATTGTTGGTGAAATAACTGAACGATTAAATAATTATAATTCAAAAGCCTAAGTTGAGAAACTTAGGCTTTTTTTGTTACCGAAAAGCTATTTTTTGTAAATTGTAGGATTAAAACAATAACAACATAATTATTAGATACTATGGCTTTTGATATTGAAATGATTGAAAAAGTGTACGCAAATATGGCTGCCCGTGTCGATAAAGCACGCGAGTTGGTAGGTCGTCCGCTTACGCTGTCTGAGAAAATTTTGTATTCCCATCTTTGGGAAGGAACGCCTTCTCAAGCGTTTACAAGAGGAAAAGATTATGTAGATTTTGCGCCGGATCGGGTAGCGTGTCAGGATGCAACGGCTCAGATGGCTTTGTTACAGTTCATGCATGCCGGAAAAAGCAAGGTGGCAGTTCCCACAACGGTACACTGTGACCACTTAATTCAAGCCAAAGTAGGTGCTGCTACAGACTTGCAAGTGGCCAATACACAATCCAAAGAAGTGTTCGATTTCCTTTCGTCGGTATCCAATAAATACGGTATCGGATTCTGGAAACCGGGTTCGGGAATTATTCACCAAATCGTGTTGGAAAACTACGCTTTTCCGGGCGGAATGATGATTGGTACCGATTCGCACACAGTTAATGCAGGAGGATTAGGGATGTTGGCTATCGGAGTCGGGGGTGCAGATGCCGTAGACGTAATGTCCGGAATGTCTTGGGAGTTGAAATTTCCAAAATTAATCGGTGTAAAACTGACCGGCAAATTAAACGGTTGGACCGCTCCAAAAGACGTAATCTTAAAAGTAGCCGATATCCTTACCGTAAAAGGAGGAACCGGTGCCATCGTAGAATATTTCGGTGAAGGTGCCGAGTCCATGTCCTGTACCGGAAAAGGAACCATCTGTAATATGGGTGCGGAAATCGGAGCTACAACGTCCACTTTTGGTTATGATGATTCCATGCGAAGATATTTAGCGACAACCGGTCGTCAGGATGTGGTAAATGCTGCCGATAAAGTAGCGTCGTATTTAACAGCCGATGCTGAAGTGTACGCGAATCCAACACAATATTTTGATCAACTAATTGAAATCAACTTATCTGAATTAGAGCCACACATCAATGGACCATTCACGCCGGACAGAGGCACACCGGTTTCTAAAATGAAAGCCGAAGCTGCAGCAAACGGATGGCCCATCAAAGTAGAATGGGGGCTGATCGGTTCGTGTACGAATTCCTCTTATGAAGACATGTCGCGCGCTGCTTCCATTGTCAGACAAGCGGTAGCACACGGCATTACTCCGAAAGCAGAATTTGGAATCAATCCAGGTTCCGAGCAAATTCGTTATACCATTGAAAGAGACGGCATTATTGCTGATTTCGAGAAAATGGGAACTAAAGTGTTTACCAACGCCTGCGGACCTTGTATCGGACAATGGGACCGAGAAGGAGCCGACAAACAGGAGAAAAACACTATTGTGCACTCCTTTAATCGTAATTTCTCCAAAAGAGCCGATGGGAATCCGAATACCCATGCTTTTGTAACCTCTCCTGAAATGGTGGCAGCCTTAGCAATATCAGGACGTTTAGATTTCAACCCGATTACCGATACGTTGTTAAACGACAACGGAGAAGAAGTTAAATTAGTTGCGCCTTCCGGTGACGAATTGCCAAAAAGAGGTTTCGATGTGGAAGATGCAGGATTCCAACCGCCTGCCGCAGACGGTTCTTCTGTTGAAGTAATTGTTTCGCCCACATCAGAGCGTTTGCAATTGTTAGCGCCATTTGCTCCGTGGGACGGAAAAAATATTACTGGTGCCAAATTGTTAATCAAAGCGTACGGAAAATGTACTACGGATCATATTTCTATGGCGGGTCCGTGGTTGCGTTTCCGCGGTCACTTGGATAATATTTCGAACAATATGTTAATTGGTGCAGAAAACGCGTTTAATGGAAAAGCGAATTCAGTTAAAAACCAATTGACCGGAGCCTACGATGAGGTGCCAAAAGTGCAACGAGCGTATAAAGCAGCCGGAGTTCCGTCAATTGTTGTTGGCGATCATAATTACGGAGAAGGTTCTTCCCGTGAGCATGCCGCGATGGAGCCCCGTTTCTTAGGGGTGAAAGCGGTCTTGGTGAAATCTTTTGCCCGTATTCATGAAACCAACCTGAAAAAACAAGGTATGTTAGCCTTAACGTTTGCTAATGAGACGGATTACGACAAAATTCAGGAAGACGATACAATCAATTTCTTAGATTTGACCGAATTCGCACCCGGAAAGCCCTTAACATTGGAATTCCTTCATGCAGATGGTTCTAAAGATATAATCATGGCAAACCATACCTATAACGACAGTCAAATTGGCTGGTTTGTTGCCGGTTCTGCTTTGAACCTGATTGCTGCAGGAAAAGCTTAATTGTATTAAAATTATATTAAAAACGCTCCGTTTTGGAGCGTTTTTTTGTTGGTCTAAAAGGTAGTTTCTATATTTACACTTTATAACTTTTTAATTCTATGAAAAAAATACTTGTGATTGGAATTGTCCTAATCGGACTTGTAACGGTTCTTTATATTGATAAAATTAAAGAAGCTTTCGATTCTTCAGATTTGCCCGAACCAACCACAATTCAGTTTGAAAAACAACTGCCTTTATATTCATATGATTGGAGATTAATAGGGCCAAGCGGAAAAACGGTTTCATTCGTGGAATACATGAACCGAAATGTAATTATAAACTATTGGTCCTCCAATTCTCCGGAATCGGTTGAAGAACTGAAACAATGGGCGAAATTGTATGAAGATTATAAAAATGATGTGTTTTTTATCTTTGTAACCAAGGATGCGCAGATTGATGCAAGGAAACTCATCCAGGACAACGGTTATGTTTTTCCAATGTTTTATTCAGGAGGTACTCCTTTGCGTTCCATGGTTTTTGATAAGGCTCCAAAAACATACATGATTACTAAAAAAGGCAGAATTGTCGTAAATCATACTGGGGCTGCTAATTGGAATTCAAAGAATTTCAGGGCGTTTTTAGATGAATTGATAAAGAATAATAAATAATTGAAGTCTAAAGAATATTGATTTTTAATATTTTACACAAAACAAATTTCAAAATATTGCGTTTGAAGTTTATATAAATACCAGATTAATGAGGTTTTCAAAATCACTTTTTTTTCTTTTTTTATTGCTGTCGGTATCCGGTTTTGCACAAAAAACAATCAGTCATAAGGTTGTTAGTGGTGAATCGGTTTACAGCATTGCTAAAAAATACAATGTAACGGAGGCTGAAATCATCGAAATCAATCCTAAAGCCAAAGGGTTACTGCAATTGGATATGGTGCTTTCGATTCCAAAGAATTCTAAAAAAAAGGTAGAAGACAAAAAGACTAAATTTGTTCCTAAAGGACCTTCTCATAAAGTAGAGTCGGGTGAATCTTTATATACAATAGCCAAAAAATACGATATTCCAATGGATAAGCTTAGGGAAGCCAATCCGCAATTGGATTCGGATAACCTGCAATTGGGAGAGCTGCTGGCTTTGCCGAAAGGAATTAAAAAGCAAGTTGAGGAGAAACCTTCAAAAGCTGAAAGTGCTAAAATTGCCAAGCTTCAAAGTAGATTACAGAAACATACCGTAGCCTCAGGTGAATCGTTTTATGTAATTGCCAAAAAATACAATATTTCAGTAGAGGAATTAAAAAAGGCTAATCCTCAAGTTGAAAATGATAAATTGGATATTAAAGACATAGTGTTCATCCCTGGAACTGAAAATGTAGCTATAAAAGAAAAGAAGACCAAAGAAGAGAAGAAGAAAGAAGTCGAAAAGATGAAAGTCGAAAGTCCTGTTGTTGTTACGGAAGAAAAAAGCAATACAGACAACGACGCTATCGCAACAATTCATGAAGTAGTAGCCAAAGAAACTAAATACGGTATTTCAAAGCGTTACGGAATCTCGATTGCTGAATTGGAAAAACTAAATCCACAAATTACCAATGGTTTGGAAGTTGGACAGCAATTGGTTATCAGAGGCGAGGTGAAAAAAGATGAGGTTAAAACGACTAAAGAAGTTTTGACGACTACAGATGCCAATGATGTGGCTTCAACTTCTGAAGCTGATCTTTTGGAAGGAAAAAAGGAGGTTTTGCCTTTGTCAGCGGATGCTGCCATGAAAGCCGATTTTTTAATCGCCAAAGCTTCTGAAAATTTGGGGGTTCGCTACCGTGGCGGCGGAACCGATAGAAATGGTTTTGACTGTTCCGGATTAATGTTTACTACCTTCAGGAATCTGGACATGACTTTGCCTAGATCATCATCCGATATGGCGGCCAATTCGGGCGTGAAAATCGATAGAAGTCAGGCCCAAAAAGGCGATTTGATTTTCTTTGCCACCCGTGGAAGATGGGTAGGTCATGTGGGAATGATTACGGAAATAACCGAGGATGAAATCAAATTTATTCATTCATCCACCAGTTCCGGTGTGATCATTTCCTCAACCAAAGAGCCGTATTACTCCAAACGTTTTGTACAGATAAACCGCGTGTTGAATTAAATCTATTAGTGTTTTTCAATACAATATTCAAAATTCAGTTTTTCGGGTTCGCCGTGATAAGCAACGTTGATTTCCCGCACTTTTTTTGCGCCTAATCGTTCGATGGCCTTTTGTGAACGGATGTTTTCGGCTCCAATGTGAAAATAAACGGTATTCACAAACTGAAACGCATACTCCAACATCAGTTTTTTAACAGCCGGATTGTAATGGGATCCCCAATACGCTCTTCCGTAAAAAGTATACCCGATAAGGACACTCTTGTTCGCATCGTCATAATCATAAAAACGAGTACTGCCGATGATATCTCCTGAAGCTTTGTTGACGATTTTAAAAGCGCCTTTAGATTGCATCGCCCCATCGAAAAAGTTTTGAAAAACAGCTCTTTTATAACGGTCTTTATTAGGATGCTGCTCCCAAATTAACGGATCAGAGGCGACCTGATACAAAATTTCAAAATCCGATTCCAGCAACGGAACTAGTTGTGCGATTTCGTTTTCTAAAATGGGTTGAAGGTTCATTAGCTTATTTTTTGGGATACAATATTCGGAAAGCATTAAAAATCGCCGGATGTGTAACCGTGGCGTGATCTTCTTCAGGTAAATAATCAAAATGAACTTTTACCGCTTTGCTTTTACCGGATTTAATCTTGTCGAATAAAAGATTGGCATCAACTTCCATTACATGGTTGTCGAAAAACGGACTCAAGCCTTCTTTACCCACGCCGATATAGATGTCGGTTTGCTTTGAAAAAGTATCTTCTAAAAGCGCAGGATTTGTTTTTAATAAAGCGCCGTCATTCCACCAAAGACTCGGACTTATAATGATGTATTTGTTGAAAAGCATTGGTTGGGTAAAGAGAATTTCTGTAGCCAGAAGTCCGCCCAGCGATTGCCCGATAATGGTTTTGGAATTGGAAGTTCTGTAATGCTTGTCGATAAAAGGCTGTAGTTCTTTTTCCAGAAAAGAAATGAATTTTTCAGAACCACCATTGTTTGGTATTTGTTGTTTCAAAATATCAATTGTGGCAGGGGAGGTAAAATCCCGCTTTCGGTTGGTGTTGGCAATTCCTACTACAATAGATTCGGGTATTCGGTTAATCCATGGAAAAGTGTTGTATTGTACTAATCCGGCAACATGAATGAAGTCTTCATCGGCAGCACCATCCAACAAATAAATGACCGGATATTTGATCGTGTCGTTGGCTTTATACGATTGCGGTAAGTAGATGTTAAGAGTTCTTCTCTCGGATAGGATTTTGGAATCGATTTCGCGAATTTCGCCTAAAACGAAAGGTTTTGTTTCGGATTGGCTTTTATTGTTTTTTTTCTGCGCGGATGCGGAGAATGTTCCCAAAACAAGGATTAAAAAGAATAGGATTTTTTTCATCGGAAAAGGATTGATGATGCCTTTCAAAAGTAACAAAAAAATCCGCCTCAATTTCTCGAAGCGGATTTATTATTTAATTTTTTCTGTCTATTAATAGTACATGTAACGTCTTACTTTGGCAATATATTTCGCCAAACGGATAACCTGATGGCTGTAACCATACTCGTTATCGTACCAAACATACATTACCACGTTTTTACCGTCGGCAGAAACAATAGTAGCGTTGCTGTCAAAAATAGCCGGAGCCGAAGTTCCAACGATATCCGACGATACTAATTCATTATTCAAAGAATATTTGATTTGCTCTACCAAGTTGCCTTCTAAAGCGTATTTTTTCATAATAGCGTTCAAATCTTCTTTAGTAGTAGTTTTACCTACTTCAAGATTTAAAACTACTAAAGATCCGTTTGGAACCGGTACACGAATTGCGTTTGATGTTAGTTTTCCGGCCAAACTCGGTAATGCTTTTGCAACAGCGCTTCCGGCACCCGTTTCGGTAATAACCATATTTAGGGCTGCAGCTCTACCACGACGGTATTTTTTGTGCATGTTGTCAACTAAATTCTGGTCGTTGGTATAGGCGTGAATGGTTTCCAAGTGTCCTTTAACAACTCCTAACGTTTCTTCCATAGCGGCTAAAACTGGAGTAATCGCGTTGGTAGTACACGAAGCGGCAGAGTAAATTTTTACTTCATCCGGATTGTAATCTTCGTGGTTTACACCGTAAACGATATTCGGAACCCCTTTCCCTGGAGCCGTTAATAATACTTTTTCAACACCTTTTGAGGTTAAGTGACGGCTTAAGGCTTCCTCGGTTGTGAAAGCACCTGTGTTGTCAATTACCAAAGCATCGTTGATTCCGTAAGCAGTATAGTCAATTTCTTCCGGCGAATTGGCAGTAATGATGTGAACTGTTGCACCGTTAATGATTAAGGCATTGTTCTCCACATCAGCAGAAACCGATCCTTCAAAGTCGCCGTGAACCGAATCATAACGCAATAATGAAGCACGTTTTTCCAGTAAAACCGCATCACTTTTATCGCGGGTAACGATTGCTCTTAAGCGCAATTGTTGTCCTTTTCCGATTTTCGACATCATTTCACGAGCCAATAAACGTCCGATACGGCCAAATCCGTATAATACCACGTCTTTTGGTTTGATTTCAGAAGTGTCTTTGGCGTGTTTTAATTTGTCGATAACAAATGCCGTAGCATCGTTGTATTTGTCGTCTTCTAAATGGTATTCGTAGGTTAATTTACCAATGTCAATTCGGGAAGGTGGTAAATCCAAAGCTTGGATGGCTCTGGCAATTTCCACGGAATCAAAAACGTTGATTGGTTTTTGAACGAATTCAACCGCATATTCGTGCAAATTGATGATATCACTAACGTTTCTGTCGATTAACTGGTTTCTGAAAAGTACCAACTCGATAGATTTGTCATACCATAAATCGCTGATAATCTTGATTAATTCTACGCCAGCTCTTCTTCTGTCTGCCTGAAAAGCCAATTCTTTTTCGTATAAAGCTGAATTGTCCATATATTAAAGTGTGTTGTTAAAATTTGGTGCAAAAATATTGATTTTTAATCAGATTGCAGAAAATTATTTTGTGAAATTGTTGTAAAAAAAGCCCAATCAAACGATTGGGCTTTGGTGGATAATTTTAATTTTTATAATAGCATTTGTAAGCGTTCTCCGGATTGTGTAATTACCTCGACGCGGAATTTCTGATTGTTGGATTTTGAGTTCAAAATTCGCGACGCTTGCTCCATGGAGCTGATTTTTGCACCATCGATTCTCAAAATGATGCTTCCTTTCAATACATTCGCATATTCGATGTACCGTTCGTTGGTCACGTCTTTAATTTTTACCCCTTCATTTAATTTGAATCGTTTTTTATCGGCGGCATCAATTTCTTCTAATTCAAAGCCTTCATAATCCACATTGACCAATTCTTTTTTGGTTAATTTCACCGGAATGGTTTTTCGGTCTCCTTCTCTGAGAATGCCCACCTGAACCACATCGTTAGGACGTTTGGTGTTGATGTAGGCGGTTAAATCCGAATAGCCTTTAATTTGCTGGTTATCCAATTGTACAATAATATCGCCTTTTTTCAAACCGGATTTCTCAGCACCCGAGTTTTTGGAAATAGAATTGATGTAAAAACCTTGTGTTTCTTTTACGCCGAATTCTTTAGCAGCCATGCTGTTCAGTTCACCGCCTGCAACTCCTAATACACCGCGTTGTACGTTTCCGTATTCCATTAAATCTTCAATGATTTTTCGGGTAATGTTTGAAGGAACTGCAAAAGAATACCCTACATAAGAGCCGGTTTGTGAAGAAATCATCGTATTGATTCCCACCAATTCTCCTCGGGTATTTACTAAAGCGCCACCGCTATTTCCTGGATTTACGGCAGCATCGGTTTGTATGAACGACTGAATACCGGTATTGCTCAAATCTCGAGCTTTCGCCGATACAATTCCCGCGGTAACCGTAGAATTCAGGTTGTACGGGTTTCCAACGGCCAATACCCATTCACCCACTTTTATATTGTCGGAATCCCCGAAAGTGGCATACGGCAGTTTTTCATCGGCTTCCACTTTTAAAAGGGCAACATCCATTTTACTGTCGGTTCCCACCAATTTTGCCTTGTAGGTTTTGTTGTTGTTTAGAGTGACTTCCAGCTCGGTAGCGTTCTGAATCACGTGGTTATTGGTAACGATATAGCCATCTTCGGAAATGATTACTCCGGATCCGGTTCCGATTTGCGTTTGCTGTTGTCCGCCACGATAGCCATAGAAATATTCCATAATCGGATTGGTAGGTACTTCGGAAACAGTTACGTTTTTAACGTGTACCACATAATGTACGGCGTTTTCAGCCGCAGTAGTGAAATCAACGTTTTCTGCTCCCATATTCACGTTTCTGGAATAGTTACCGGAGGCAACGGATAATTTGCTTCCTGAAGCAGAATTTGTATCAAAAAGTAATTTGTAGGCGCCAAGCGTTATTGTTCCGCTTAACAGAGATACGACTAATAAGCTTGAAAATTTATTCATAATACAAAGTATGTTTAATTATTTAACAGTAAAATTAAAAACTTCATCGATTCGGAAAAAGGGTTTAACGCTCGTTTAACACTCTTTAACTTCTCGTTAATATTCGTACTTTTGTTATTTATTTGACTTTCAGATGCGCTATACTTTTTACAAATATCAGGGAACCGGAAATGATTTTGTCATGATTGATAATCGTGATTTACATTTCCCCAAAAACGATACCAATTTAATCGAGAAATTGTGCGACCGCCGTTTTGGCATTGGCGCTGACGGACTTATTCTGCTGGAAAACGATGAAGCTACAGATTTTAGAATGGTCTATTACAATTCCGATGGAAATGAAAGCTCCATGTGTGGTAACGGTGGCCGCTGTTTGGTTGCTTTTGCGAAACAATTGGGAGTTATTGAAACCGAAACGACTTTTATCGCCACCGACGGATTGCATTTTGCAACCATCAATGAGGCTGGAATTGTTTCGCTTCAGATGAAAGATGTCGATGAAGTTCAGGAACACGATACACATGTTTTTCTGAACACGGGTTCGCCGCATCATGTTCAGTTGGTGGAAGATTTACATATTTTTGATGTTCGCAATCAAGGTGCCAAAATCCGATATAGTGATTTGTACGGAACGGCTGGAAGCAATGTGAATTTCGTATCGCAAACCGATCAAAATAAATTCCGATTGCGAACCTATGAACGGGGCGTGGAGGATGAAACCTTGTCATGCGGTACCGGAGCAACGGCAGTCGCGATTGCCATGCGAGCAACCGGAAAAACGAACAGTTCGGTAATCGAATTGCAGGTCGAAGGTGGGATTCTTGAGGTTTCCTTTATCGAGAAAAACGGAATTTTTTCTCATGTTTTTCTGAAAGGCCCGGCTACGTTTGTTTTTAAAGGAGAAATTTCGGTAGGATAGAGTAAGCAGAAGACAGAAAGCAGAAGACAGAAAGCAGAGAGCAGAAGGCAGAAGACAGAAAGCAGAAGACAGAAAGCAGAAGACAGAATTTTTGTGATAGGCTGTCTATAAAGTATAAAAAATCAATTTTTCAATGTCATCCTGAGCTTGTTGAAGGATCTCATAAAACTAAGAATGCATACACTAAAAGGCAATACCATTTTTTTACGCGCGCTCGAACCGGAAGATCTGGAATTCGTTTACGCGATAGAAAACGATGAAGCGATTTGGGAAGTGAGCAATACGCAAACACCCTACAGTCGGTTCTTAATCCGTCAGTATCTCGAAAATGCCCATCAGGATATTTATGAAGCGAAACAACTTCGTCTGGCGATTTGTAAAAACGACACTTTTGAAGCGGTCGGTTTGATTGATTTGTTCGATTTCGACCCGAGAAATCAGCGTGCCGGCATCGGAATAGTTATCCAAAATCCCGAAAACAGAAGCTCCGGTATTGGAAAAGAATCGCTTGGCTTACTCATCAGCTATTGTTTCACGCAATTGCAATTGCATCAGTTGTATGCAAATATTGGAGTGGAAAATACAGCAAGTATCAACCTTTTTACTACTTTTGGCTTTCAATGTATCGGTGTGAAAAAAGACTGGAATCGTTTTCAGAATCACTATACCGATGAAGGATTATATCAGCTAATTAACCCAAAAAATTAAAATGAAATTCAAAAAAATAATTTCGATAGCTTCTGTTGTTGTTTTATTTGGCGCAACCATTTTTGGCTATTTTATGTATGAAAAAGTGTTTTCGGATAACACAAAATTTAACGAGAGCGAATTTTACGTATATGTTCCAACCAATTCAACCTATCAGGATGTTCAGAAAATCATGTCGCCTTTTGTGAAAGACATGAGTAAATTTGATTTTGTGGCCAATAACCGAGGCTACAGTTCAAATGTGAATCCAGGTAAATTCCTGATGAAAAAAGGAATGAGCAGTTTTGATCTGGTGTCGTCCTTGCGTCATAATGTACCTGTGAAATTGGCTTTCAACAATCAGGAATCGTTGGGTAAATTGGTGCAACGATTGTCTTCGCAGATTGAACCGGATAGTTTGACACTTACCAAAGTGTTCACTGATTCTGTTTTTATGGCAGAAAACGGATTCAATAAAGAAACGGTTTTGGCAATGTTTATTCCCAATACGTATGAGTTTTACTGGAATGTAACCCCAATTAAGGTACGCGACAAATTAGCAAAAGAATACAGAAGATTCTGGAATGAAGAACGTCTGGCAAAAGCAAAAGCTTTGGATTTAACGCCGGTTCAGGTTTCAACGTTAGCAGCCATCGTTCATGAAGAAACTGCAAAAGCCGATGAACGTCCGCGTGTTGCGGGTGTGTATCTGAATCGTTTGAAGCAGGAAATGCCATTACAGGCCGATCCTACGGTGATTTATGCGATTAAAGAAAAATCAGGCAATTTCGATCAGGTGATAAAAAGGGTTATGTATAATGATTTGAGAATTAGTTCTCCTTATAATACTTATATTCATACCGGTTTACCTCCGGGACCTATTGCAATGCCCGATATTTCAGCTATTGACGCGGTTTTGAATGCTGAAAAACACGACTATGTTTATTTCTGCGCGAGTGTGGAACGTTTCGGATATCATGAGTTTGCCAAAACCTATGAAGAACATCAGGTGATTGCTAAAAAATATGCCGAGTGGGTGGCACAACAAGGATATCAACGTTAATTTTTGACTCCGTTTTTTAAAATATATCACGAGGAATCGCAAGTGTTTTTTACAAGAAAAGTGCTTGCGATTCTTTTTGTTTTTTCTTCACTAATCCTGCATTCACAATCTAAAACGGAATCTTTTTTAACACCTTCCGATACGCTAAACGTTGCCAGAAAAAATACGGTATATGTTTCCGAATCGGTTTTTTTGGGCGGAACATTGATCGGACTGAACCAGCTATGGTACAAAGATTATCCGAAAGCATCTTTTCATTTTATAAATGATAATAACGATTGGTTGCAAATGGACAAAGCCGGACATTTGTTTTCTACCTATCATTTAGGACGTTTTGGAGCGGAAAGTTTGGCTTGGAGTGGCGCAACCAAAAAACAGCAATTGGTTTATGGGGCAACTGTTGGTTTTGCTTTTATGTCGGTTGTTGAGGTTTTTGATGGTTTTTCTTCAGAATGGGGAGCGTCTTGGGGTGATGTTACCGCAAATGCAATAGGGACAGGGTTATATGTCTCACAAGAATTGCTTTGGAAGGAACAGCGGATTACCCCGAAATTTTCTTTTCATACGACTAAATATGCTGCCTTGCGTCCGAATACATTAGGAAGCAGTTGGAACGAGCAATTGTTGAAGGATTACAACGGACAAACCTATTGGTTGTCGTTTAATTTGTATTCGTTTGCCAAAGGAAGTGCAATTCCGAAATGGTTAAATGTGGCTTTGGGTTATGGTGCCGACGGAATGGTTTCCGGCAACAATGAAGCCGTTTCGCCTGATTTGGCAGCCTTAAATCATCGTACACGTCAATTTTACCTTAGCCTAGACGTTAATCTTACAAAAATTAATACAAATTCGCACATTTTAAAAACAATTTTCTCTGTTTTTAACACTATTAAGGTTCCGGCGCCTACGCTGGAAGTCAGTCAGTTCGGCGGTCTAAAAGGGCATTTTATCTATTTTTAACAAACTTTAACTTATTGATTTTCAGTTTTATATTTTTAGGCGTACCTTTGTCGACGGTAATTTCATGTCGGTGACAGCGCATGAAGAAATAAAATGTATGATAAAAAAATGGACGTATTTTTTAGGATTGGTACTTCTGATTACATTAATCAGTTCGGGTTTTAAAGCCTTTGAACCAGAGAAATTAGAAGGTTTTCATGTAGCGAATGACGAAGTAATTAACTACCTGGTGCCAACCAAAGAAGAAACTGAAAAAGTGTATTACAATTTTCCGTATACCGGAAAATCGTATGTAGGTTTTAAGCAGGCCATTGCGATTAAAGAGTCTTTAGGACTTTACAGTTTAGTGAATCCTTTTGGTTATATGGGAAAATACCAATTCGGAAAAAGCACTCTTCGTACTTTAGGAGTTCAAAACACTACTGAATTTTTAAAAAATCCTGTTTTACAGGAAAAAGCTTTTAAAGCGCTTCTCGCCAAAAACAAATGGGAGCTCAGAAAAGAAATTAATCGCTATGAAGGCCGCATTATTAATGGTGTTAAAATAACGGAATCCGGACTTTTGGCTGCAGCACATTTGGGCGGCGCCGGTTCAGTAAAAAGTTATTTAAGATCAAACGGGCAAAATAGTTTTACGGATGGATTTGGAACTTCGTTGCGAAGTTACATTAAGAAATTCGGAGGGTACGATACTTCTAATATTGTGGCCAACCCGGATGCCAAAGTAAAACTTTACTAAAAAGGTTTATGTATAATGAAAATACAAGGTCGATTGTGTAAATCGGCCTTATTTTTTTTCCATTGGTTTACGGTTTGGGTTTTGATGAATTCCGTTGGAAGTGTAATATCGCAAGCCACACACAATAAGGTGTTCGGTTGCAGAATCTGAAGTAAATCCTCTAAAAATTTATTGTTTCGATAGGGTGTTTCGATAAACAACTGCGATTGGTTTTTGTCAAACGATAATTTCTCCAAATTTTTTAAAGCGGTTTTCTTCTCCGATTTGTCAATAGGCAAATAACCGTTGAAAGCAAAACTCTGACCGTTCATTCCGGAAGCCATCATGGCCAATAGAATAGAAGAGGGGCCAACCAATGGCACTACCTGAATGCCTTTGTCGTGTGCCAATTTTACAATCACGGCACCAGGATCAGCAACACCGGGGCAGCCGGCTTCACTCATCAATCCCATATTCTTTCCTTCCAGTAATGGTTTGATAAATTCATTGTGTTCGGAAACATCGGTGTGTTTGTTTAAGGCGAAAAGTTTTAAATCGGGTTGTTTCTTCTCCGGATGTATGCTTTTGATAAAACGACGGGCGGTTTTTTCGTTTTCAACAATATAATAGTCGATGAAATCGATTGTTCTCTTAATGGTGTGCGGCAACACGTCTTCAGGGTTCATTTCCCCTAAAGTGGTTGGAATTAGATATAATTTTCCAAGAAGAGCGGTTGGTTTCATCAGTGTTTGGCTTTAAGTTTTTCGGCAATAATTTCGCAGGCATCATCCAACATGTCGAATACCTGTTCAAAACCGTTTTGCCCTCCGTAATAGGGGTCGGGAACATCAACGTTTTCATTTGGAAACAATTCATTCAGAATCATTTGTACTTTCGATTTGGCTTCTTCGGTTGGAGCCAGTGCCATCACATTTTTGTAATTGGAATTGTCCATCACATAAATATAGTCAAAAGTATCGAAATCACTGATTTGGATTTGTCTTCCGCGTTGGCGGGTAATGTCAAGTCCTCGTTGCTTGGCGGTTTGAATCGAACGTTTGTCGGGTTCCTGTCCCACATGCCAACCTCCGGTTCCTGCCGAATCAATCAGAAAACGTTCTCGTGGGAGTTTGGATTGTAAAATTCCTTCTGCTAAAGGAGAACGGCAAATGTTTCCCAGGCAGACCATTAAAATTTTAACCGGCATAGTGTTATAACGATAGTTTTTTATGGATGTCGTCTACGTATTTCTTAAACTGCTTATCGGTAGAAACCAGATTGTCCACGGTTTTGCAAGCGTGTAAAACGGTAGCGTGATCGCGAGATCCAATTTGTGAACCGATGTTGGCCAAAGAAGCTTTGGTGAACTTTTTAGCAAAAAACATCGCCAATTGTCTTGCCTGAACTACATCACGTTTTCTGGTTTTTGACTGTAAGGTTTCCACGTCCAATTGGAAATAATCGGAAACGATTTTTTGGATGTAATCGATGGAAACTTCGCGTTTGACATTCTTTACGAATTTCTCTACGACCTGTTTTGCCAATTCAATCGTAACCTCACGGTGGTTGAAAGACGATTGGGCAATTAAGGAAATAATTGCGCCTTCCAATTCGCGAACGTTGGATTTGATGTTTTTGGCCACATATTCCACAATGTCGTCCGGCATTTCAACGCCGTCACGGTAGAGTATGTTTTTTAGGATGGAAACACGCGTTTCGTAATCCGGTTGGTGAATTTCCGCGGAAAGTCCCCATTTGAATCGCGATAACAAACGTTGTTCAATGTCCTGCATGTCAACAGGCGCTTTGTCGGAAGTAAGGATAAC
Source organism: uncultured Flavobacteriaceae bacterium (assembly GCA_963812405.1). Lineage (GTDB taxonomy): Bacteria > Bacteroidota > Bacteroidia > Flavobacteriales > Flavobacteriaceae > Flavobacterium. Next base: position 1,690,911 of record CAWEUV010000002.1, read on the forward strand.
CTGTTTTCCGTTTTGGTGTAAATAATTAAAGATGTGGAAGAACACGTCTTGTGTTCCTGCTTTTCCGGAAAGGAATTGTACATCGTCAATAATTAAAACATCTATTAATTGGTAGAAATGAATAAAATCATTTCGTGTGTTTTTCTTAACCGAATCGATATATTGTTGCGTGAATACTTCCGCTGAAATATATAAAACCGTTTTTTCAGGATATTTTTCTTTGATTTCCACGCCGATAGCATGTGCCAAGTGCGTTTTTCCTAATCCAACGCCTCCAAAAATAAGGAACGGATTGAAAGAAGTTCCACCAGGTTTGTTGGCAACGGCCATACCGGCAGAACGGGCTAATCTGTTAGAGTCGCCTTCAAGGAAATTGTCGAAGCTGTAATTCGAATTCAATTGCGATTCGATTTTTACATTTCGGATGCCCGGAATCACAAATGGGTTTTTTAACTCCGGATTTTTGTTCTGAATCGGAACATCGATTTCCTGAGTTTTTACCGCAGAACGGTTGTTGCTTGGCAGTTGTTCCGTAAACGGAAGTTTGTTGCCAAGTTTGTTCTCCATTTTAATTTTATAAAGTAACTTTGCGCTCGGCCCTAACTCTTTGGTAAGTGCTACTTTTAATAACTTAACATAGTGCTCCTCCAGCCATTCGTAGAAGAATTTGCTGGGCACTTGAATATATAATGCGTTATCTGTAAGTTCAACGGCCTTGATAGGTTCAAACCAAGTTTTGTATGCTTGGTCTTGAATATTATCTTTTATAAAAGACAGGCAGTTTTCCCATACTGATTGCGCAGTTGTACTCATATATTCAGGCATGTTTTTGTAATTAGGTGTTGGACAAAAAGTTAACGTAGGTTATCTTTTTTTTGATTGGGAAGACAAATATGTGGACAAAATTTTTCAAAAAAAAATCTTTTACATATTGGTTTTGTAAAAAAAAAATTGTAAGCCTTTTTTAAATAAAATTTAGAATAAATTAACGTAAATTTAAGATGAAAATTTATCAGTTTCAGGTGCGTGTCCGATATGCGGAAACCGACCAAATGGGGGTTGTTTATCACGGAAATTATGCCCAATATTTTGAGATGGGACGCGTGGAATGGCTCAGAAACCTTGGGGTTTCCTATAAATGGATGGAAGAAAACGGAATTATGCTTCCGGTGGTTTCATTGTCCATGAATTACAAAAAACCGGCGCGCTATGACGACTTGCTTACCGTGAAAACCATCTTTAAAAGTCAGACCTCCGTTAAGATAGAATTTGACTACGAAATCTACAACGAACAAGGGGAGTTATTAACAATTGGGAACTCCGTTTTGGTGTTTGTGGACATGAAAACCGGACGACCGACTTTACCTCCAAAATACGTTTCAGAACGGTTGGTAGATTTTGTGGAAAACTAAAAATATCACAAAATAATTTTATTCTTTTTCCAGAATCTCTACTTCGAATAAATTAGAGAAAATGTCGAATACCATTTCGGCATTTTTTTTTCGGGTAGCAATTTCGATTTCGCAGCTCATTTCCATTTTTTGGGAAACGATGTCGAGGTTTTTTTCTTTGATGATTCGCATCACTTTATTCATGTTCTTATAGTCGAAACGAATCAGGTAATGGACGTCGATGGTTTTTTCAATAATCTCCGAAACTTCCAAAGCCATTTGCGCCGCGGTTTTGTAGGCTGAAATTAATCCGCCCACGCCCAGTTTTACGCCTCCAAAATAGCGAACGACCACTACTAGCGTATTGGTGACTTCAAACGACTGAATCTGTCCATAAATAGGCATTCCGGCAGAATTGTTGGGTTCGCCGTCGTCGTTGGCGCGGTATTGGATTTTGGTGGTACCCAATTGATAAGCATAACACCAGTGTCGGGCTGAAAAATGCTGCTTTTTTAAATCGTCAATAATCGATTTGATTTCCTCTTCGGTAGTAACCGGAAAGGCGTAGCCAAAAAACTTGCTGTTCTTCTCTTTATAAAGTACTTCTTCCGAAGCGTAGGCTAACGTTTTATATGAATCGGTTTCCAATGAAAGTATTACCAGGTTTTTTCAAACAAATCCACCACGTCTTCTTTTCCTACTTCAAGGTTCCAAACGTGCATGCCTAAATTGGCCGCCACTTCGGTGTTGTGTTTGTTGTCGTCCACAAAAAGGGTTTTCTTCGGATTCAAATCGTGACGGTTGATGATGTAATTGAAAACATCCGGATCGGGTTTGCGTAAACCAATCTCATACGATAAATACACTTTCTCGAAACACTGATAGAATTCGCGTGCGAAAGTCATTCCTACTTTATGTTCGAATTTTTCAATGTGCGTTCTGTCGGTATTGCTTAAAAGGAACAATCGGTATTTTTGGGACAAACGTTGTAAAAATTCCAAGCGGTACAATGGGAAATCCAGCAAGATGCTGTTCCAGGCCTCGCGAATTTCATCGAGTTCTTTGTTCGGAATATAACGTTGAAATCCGGTGAAAAACTGCAATTCGTCAATTTTTCCTTTCTCATAACGTTTGTTCAGGCTGTCCAAATCTTCATTCCAGCATACCAAACCTATTTTTCGCATATGATCAAAAGGAGCCTCCTGACTCAAATTGATAAAAACGTTTCCGAAATCAAAAATAATTGTATCGATCATACATTTCTGAAAATTAAAAGTTCGTCATCCAAAACAGTTTGCTTTTCGGTTAGTTTTCCTGTGAGATTTGGTGCCGATATTCCGTTTGTAAAACTTACATTTCCTTTAAAAATCAAGGCTTCATCCCAAAGATTTGCGTCGATAAAGGTTTGTAAAGTTTGTCTTCCGCCTTCTATGAGTACCGATTGAATTTCATGCTTGAAAAGCGTCTCGGCAACATTGAAAGGTAAGGAAGCATCAAAGGTACAATTTTCATAAAAAAGATTATCAGAATTCTTGAAATTTTGATGCTCGGTTACGATGATTGTTTTGGTTTTATGGTCTTTTACGGAATATTCTTCCGAAATTTTTCCGGTGCGGTCTAAGACGATTCGAATTGGGCTTTCTCCCGACCAATCGCGCACGTCCAATTTCGGATTATCGTCCAAAACCGTCTGCGTTCCCACCAAAATGGCCTGTTCTTCACTTCTCCATTTGTGTACCAATTGTCTTGAATACGAATTGGTAATCCAAACCGGTTTTTGCTCCTCTCTAGTGATTGGTGCAATAAAACCATCCGCAGTTTCAGCCCATTTTAAAATGATATAGGGTCTCTTTTTCTGATGAAAGGTGAAAAAACGTTTGTTGAGTTCGTTGCATTCGTCTTCCAAAATACCCACGGTTACATTTTTACCGGCTTCGATCAGTTTTTTAATCCCGTTTCCAGCCACTTTTGCAAACGGGTCAATGGTGCCGATGACAACATTTGGGATTTTATGCGCAATAATCAAATCACAGCACGGAGGTGTTTTTCCGAAATGACTACACGGTTCCAAACTCACATAAATCGTAGCTTTAGATAAAAGCGACTTGTCTTTAACCGAATTTACGGCATTCACTTCAGCATGGGGTTCGCCGGCTTTTCGGTGCCAACCTTCCCCGATGATTTTGCCATTATAAACAATCACACTGCCCACCAACGGATTCGGGTAGGTAGTTCCCAAACCATTTTTAGCCAGTTCAATGCAGCGTTTTATGTATTTTTCGTGTATCTTCACCCTGCAAAAATAAGCTATTTCGCAATAATGAGTGAAGTGATCATCAGAGAAATCCAAAAAGCAGATAATGTATCGGTTGCTAAAGTCATCCGAAGTGTTTTAGAAGAATTTAACGTGCCGAAAGTGGGAACTGCTTACGCTGACCCGCAATTGGATTGCATGTTTGAAACGTATTCCGAACCCAATTCGACCTATTTTGTCGTGGAAAAAAATGGCAACATCATCGGTTGCGCCGGAATTGCACCGTTGGCCAGTGGTTCTCCGGAAGTGTGCGAATTGCAGAAAATGTATTTTCTTCCCGAAACCAGAGGCTTGGGAATCGGTTCGAAAATGATGGAAACGTGTCTCGATAAAGCGAAGGCATTCGGATTCAAGCAATGTTATCTCGAAACGATGCCGTATATGGAAGCAGCCCAAAAACTGTATGTAAAATCAGGGTTTAGCTATCTTGATGCGCCAATGGGCTGTACCGGGCATTCGTCTTGTCCGGTGTGGATGCTGAAACATTTGGAATAAAAGATGTATTTCCTTTGATTTCTTTTTAAAAGACGATATTTTTGTCTTTTTTTAAAAAAATATCTGGATTACTTTGAAAATCAGTTTTGAATGAACATCAAAATTTGTACTTTGCAGGGTGATTATTACGTCATTCATCAAATTTATTGATTATGTTTTCAAAAGCATGCGAATACGGAATCAGAGCCACTATTTTTATAGCGGCCGAATCCTTGAAAAATAACAGAGTCGGACAAAAGGAAATCGCGGAAGAAATTGATTCTCCCGTGGCTTTTACGGCTAAAATCCTTCAGAAACTCGTACACCGTAATATTGTGAGTTCCGCTAAAGGAGTAGGCGGTGGTTTCAGTATTGATAAAAACCGGCTGAAAGAAATCCGGTTGGTGGAAATCGTGGAAGCTATTGACGGCGATTCCATTTTCAGAGGCTGCGGCTTGGGATTGAGCGATTGTTCCGAAGACCATCCTTGTCCCGTACACGATAAGTTCAAATCCATCCGAGGCGAACTGACGGTAATGTTGGAAGATACTACTTTGGAAGAACTGGCACTGGGAATAAAATCCGGTAGTACTTTTCTGAGATATTAAAACAAAAAAAGGCTTGAATTTTCAAGCCTTTTTTTGTTATACTAAGATTCCGATTTCAAGGGTTTCGAGTTCCGTTTTGTATTGGTTCAGTTGGTTTTGAATGATTTCTTTTTCTTTTTGGAAATAGTTTCCGCTCGCAAAAAGATTTTTGTAATACTCAATGCCCGAAAGTAAATTTTCCTTGAAATTGTTCAGCTTCTTTTGTTGTGCCGCATTTTCGGTTTCGAAGGCTTCCTGTACTTCTTTTTTTAAGTAGTTCAGATACAACGAAAGTTCCTTCACAAACAGATTCGGACGCTTCACGTTGTTCAATACCGATTTGTAACCGTAAATGTGTTGTACCATTTCGGATAGCGAATACTGTCGGTCAAAATACGCAATATTCGGCCCCGGACACACCACAACACCTTGTGCTTCACCTTTAATTTTGATATTGTTCTCCAACAAAGAAGCATTCGCCAATCCAATGCAAAGACAGGATTTTTCCGTAATCGCATTTTGTTTTTTGGCATATTCTCTTTCGGACAGGTTTTCTTTTTCGGTTTCGAGTTCCGCCAGTTTTATATCCTGATATTTTCGGGACGCGGTGCAAATGCCTTTTTCGTCGTATTGTTTACTCAACGCCAAGTATTTTTTCGGACATGAACTTCCGGCTTTGTTTTCGTGAATACGTTTTTCTCTCAGCAGTTCATTAGTCGTACCTTTTACGGTATTGAACGGAATGCCCAACGGCGAAATATGACTCAGATACAAATCATCTTCTTTGGCTTTTGCCAATAATTCACGGGTATCGTTATCCGAGGAAGTTGCTTCGGGAACCAAAAGGAACGGAGAGCCCCAACCCACAGAATCGGTTTTGTAAAAATCCAATAAGAATTCGTGTTCTTCAGCTGTTCCTACGCCGCCTTGTACGGTAATTTTTAGTTCCAAAGGTGTTTCCGGTACGGGAAGGTTTTTCTGTTGCAACGCTTTGCACAACAATTCGTGCGCCGAAGCAATCAGGTTTTCTTTTTTCTGTTTGAATTCTTCTAAAATCGGACCTAATAAAAAGCCGTCGGTGGCAAACGCGTGACCGCCGCAATTCAGTCCCGATTCGATGCGGTATTCGGAAACCCATAACCCTTTTTTTGCTAAAAAGTTGCCCTGAATCATCGCCGAACGGAAATCGCTTACTTTCAAAATAATTTTTTTCTTCAGTTCCGAATTTTCGTTTGGAAAGAAATCGGAAAACGTTTCAAAGTAGCTGTACAATCTCGGATTCATACCGGCAGATAAAACCACCGATGAATTTAAAGTACTGTTGGCAAAGCCTCGTAAAGCCGCATGTGCATCGTTGAATTCAATCGGAAGTTGTTCCTTTTTGTCGAAGTTGTCCTTGTCGACTTTCGTCATGATGTTGATGTCGATTTCGCCCGGATACAGGTTTTTTTCCAGATAATTTTTGATGTTTTCCTTGATGATGCTGCCTTCCTGAATGAAATTTTCCAGTCCTTTTTTAATTTCCGATTTGTTAGGCAGCATGGCGATGTAATTTTCCAAAGCGGCTTTGCTTTCCGAAAGTTCGGTTTTGAACTGTTCAAATTTTTCGGTTACGATTTTATCCACTGTATTTAGATACGAGGTGATGCGTTTGGCTCGGTAATCGCTTATTTTCTGTGAAATTTCCTGATACGGTAAATCAAATTTCTTGCTGTAAAACGCATTCATTTTTTCGATGAGTTCGTCATCCATAATGGAAATCACCGACGAAATGCCGTATTGTGCCACGCGAATCGGACTGTCAATGGTATACGCCAATCCCATCACCGGAATGTGAAAGGTGTGTAAGCTATTGGTTTTTAGTGTTTTTTGCATTGCGTTGAATTTAATTCGCAAATATTACGCTTCTATTTTTAGTAAAAACTGATAAAAATCATACTTCTTTGTTTTTATTAAGGATAATTTTGTCTTCTATTGTTTTTGACCTCTATGATACATAAGAAAACAAAAATTTATATGGGCTGCATGCTTGCTTTGGTGAGCGTTTTCGGGCTTTACAATTTTACAATATACACGGGAGAAGACAGCCGCTACGAAACACCGCTGAGTGAAAAAGCACTCCACGGACAAACCCTTTGGCAGCAAAACAATTGTTTTTCCTGTCATCAGTTGTACGGTTTGGGAGGTTATCTCGGTCCGGATTTGACCAATGTGTTTTCCGCCGAAAATAAAGGTCCGGATTACATCAAGGCGTTTTTGAACAGCGGTATCAAAACCATGCCCAAGTTTCATTTTTCCGAAGCGGAGCAAGAAGCCATCGTGACCTTTCTGAAAGAAGTGGATGCCTCCGGGTATTATCCAAATTATAATGCCACCATCAAACCGGACGGATGGGTTGATATTGAGTATAAAAATGAGAAATAAAATCGCCATTATTTACATTGCCACGGCTTTATTGGCCTTATTGCTGGGCATGTTTTTCGGAATTTTGTCCGGATTGCAATACGTTCTTCCCGATTTCATCAAAACGATTTTGCCTTTTAACAGTTTACGCCCGTTCCATGTAACGAGTGTGATCGCCTGGATCATTCTTTGTGCTGTCGGTGGGATTTATTATTATTTGTCCAATTCGGAAACCCCGCGTTTGTATTCCAACCGATTGTCGCAACTCCATTATTTTCTTTTTTTGGGCATCGGTCTTACCATTTATTACAGCTATTTTACAGGCGATTTCGGGGGAAAAGAATACCTCGAGTTTCCGCCCTACCTGATTTTACCGATACTTTTCGGCTGGCTGTTGTTCGGTGTCAATTATTACAAAACGATGATTGGCAACATCAAAAACTGGCCAGTGTATTACTGGATGTGGGGTACAGGAATCATTTTTATGACCTATCATTTGGGTGAAGCGTATTTGTGGCTGCATCCCGATATCAAAAACAATTTCATCAAATCGTTGGCGATTCAGTGGAAAGCCGGCGGTTCGTTCGTAGGTTCCTGGAACATGTTGGTGTACGGTACGGCGATTTATCTGATGGCGAAAATCAAAGGCGAGGACAGCATCGGCAGACAACGCAAATCGTTCTTTTTTTACTTTCTCGGACTTACGAATTTAATGTTCGGATGGGCGCATCATATTTACATTGTTCCGACTGCGCCGTGGGTTCGTTACGTCGCATATGGCATCAGCATGACCGAATGGATTATCTTATTCCACATGATTTACGAATGGAAAAAATCGCTTCCGGAGGAAACCAAAATCAAAAACCTATTGCCGTATAAATTTCTGGTTATGGCCGATGTTTGGGTGTTTCTCAACCTGATTTTAGCGCTGCTGTTTTCCATTCCGGCCATCAATTTTTTTACCCACGGGACGCATATTACTGTAGCGCATTCGATGGGAACGACTATCGGAATCAATACGACAATTTTACTGGCTTCGGTCTTGTTCATCATCACTGAAATCAAACCTGATATAAATCTTTCGTTCATCAAAAAAGGCTTCCGGATTTTCAATGTTTCACTTTTGCTTTTCTGGCTGAGTTTATTGGCAGCCGGTGTAAAACGAAGTCATTGGATGTATTTTACCAAAGGGATTCCGTTTTCGGAAATGCAGTCGCAGTCACATTGGATTTACATCGCTTTTCTACTTTTCGGAACCGGAATTTTTATCGGATTACTTTTTATAACAGTACCCGTACTTAAAACCATACAAACAACTTACAGTGTAAAGGAAATTAATGAAAATGAGAACCCATGAAAAATCTTAAAGCGCAAATACTCGAATTAAAGAAGCAAAAGAATGCGGTAATTCTGGCGCATTATTATCAGGAAGCCGACATACAGGAAATCGCCGATTATGTGGGCGACAGCCTCGGATTGTCCCAAGAAGCCGCCAAAGTGGATGCCGATATTATTTTGTTTGCCGGCGTGCATTTTATGGCTGAAACCGCTAAAATTCTAAACCCGAATAAAAAGGTAATTCTTCCCGATCTGAAAGCCGGATGCTCGCTGGCCGAATCCTGTCCGCCCGATTTGTTCGGTGCTTTTGCCTTAAAACACGCCGATCATATGGTGGTGACCTACGTGAATTGTTCTGCCGAAATTAAGGCGATGAGCGATATCGTTTGTACGTCTTCCAATGCGGTGAAAATTGTGGAATCCATACCGGAAGACGTGCCGATTCTATTCGCACCCGATAAAAATTTAGGGAAATACATTATGGAGAAAACCGGTCGAAAGATGTTGTTGTGGGACGGCTCTTGTGTGGTGCATGAAGCGTTCTCGCTGGACAAATTAATCGCACTGCACAAGAAGCATCCCGACGCCGAAACCATCGCGCATCCCGAATCGGAAACGCATATCCTGAAAACAGCGAATTATATCGGTTCCACCGCCGGAATGATTGACTATGTGAAGAAAAGCGGTAAATCGAAATTCATAATCGCCACCGAAGCCGGAATATTGTACAAAATGCAGCAGGAAGTACCTGAAAAAACCTTGATTCCGGCGCCATCGAACGAAGACAATACCTGTGCGTGCAGCGAATGTGCGTACATGAAAATGAATACATTGCAGAAAGTATACGATTGTCTGCTAAACGAAAGTCCGGAAATTATCGTACCGGAAACCATCCGTGAAAAAGCGTTACTGCCGATTGAAAGAATGTTGGAGTTATCAAAATAAGTATGAGAACAGATTATTTAATCATTGGTTCGGGTGTGGCGGGTTTAACCTTTGCCTTGAAAATCGCCAATCATTTTCCGGAGCGCAAAGTTACGATCATCACCAAATCGGAAGAAGCGGAATCCAATACCAAATATGCGCAAGGCGGCATGGCCGTAGTAATTGACGAAATTGAAGATTCCTACGAAAAGCACATTCAGGATACCCTGATTGCCGGCGACGGGATTTGTGATACCGAGATTGTGGAAATGGTGATAACCGAAGGACCAAAACGGTTTAAGGAACTGGTGGCATGGGGCGCCAAATTTGATAAAAATCCCGAAGGGGAATTCGATTTGGGAAAAGAAGGCGGTCATTCCGAAAACAGAGTGGTGCATCACAAAGACCAAACCGGATTTGAAATTGAACGCACAATTTTAAAACAAGTCAACCGTACCCGAAACATCACCATTTTAGAATACCATTTCGCTCTCGATTTAATCCTTCAAAACAACCGATGTTATGGCGTTTATGTGATGAATGAAAACGACGGCAGTATCGAAATCTGTAAAGCCGGATATACAATTTTAGCCACTGGAGGAATAGGGCAGGTGTATGGGCATACCACCAATCCGGAAATTGCCACCGGAGACGGCATTGCCATGGCCTACCGAGCCGGAGCGAAAATCAAGGACATGGAGTTTATCCAGTTCCATCCGACGGCTTTGTACGATGAAACGGCTGCCGACACGTTCCTGATTTCCGAAGCCGTTCGCGGATTTGGTGCTTTTTTACGCAATGCCGACGGTAAACGATTTATGTTCGATTACGATGCCCGAGGCGAATTGGCTTCGCGCGATATTGTTTCGCAAAGTATTTATAAAGAACTGAAAGAACGTCCGCATAAATGTGTGTATCTGGATTGTACGCATTTGGATGTGAATTCGTTTCACCAACATTTTCCAATGATTTACCGCCATTGTCAAGATCTTGGACTTGACATTACACTAGACTGGATTCCGGTGATTCCTGCGCAGCATTATCTCTGTGGTGGAATTGTAGTCGATAAGAATGGAAAAACCTCGGTTGAGCATCTTTTAGCCTGTGGCGAATGTTCCCGAACCGGATTGCATGGCGCGAACCGATTGGCTTCGAATTCCTTGTTGGAAGCGTTGGTGTTCTCGGACCGTATTTTTAAATATATTTCCGGGACATCATTAATTTCCTTAACGGTAAATCAGGATTTTTCCGAATGGAATCCGATACAGAAAGGCGAAATACCGTCGGGTTATTTAAAAGAAACGGAAGAAGAACTTCAGTTGCTCATGCGAGAGAATGCCGGAATTGTCCGTAACGATACCGAGCTGCTTTCGGCTAAAATCCGATTGACAGACTTACAAAAAGAAGTGGAAGGAAAATACAATCAGTACAACATAACCACAGCACTTTGCGAATTGCGAAACATGGTTCAGGTGGCTTTGTTAATAGTGGAACAGTCGTTACAACGCAGTAAAAATTGCGGTGGATTCTTGAAAATTAATCAAAGTGTTACGGTTTAAAAAACGTAATTTTGAAGAGTCATGATAACACTTAAGCAACTGCAATTTGAAATTTTAGCGCTTTTCCGATATAAAAAAAGTGAGCGCACATGGCATGTTCCTTTTTTGGCGTCGTTATGTGTTGGAATTCCTTTGTTTATAGGCTATTATTTGGATAAGCCGGCTTACGGAATAACGGCGTGTATTGGCGGCTTGGTTTTTCTATATCTGCCAACCGGTTCTTTGGCTCGGCGTATGGTAACCATGCTGGCCTGTTCTTTCGGATTTGTGTTTGCGTATGCCATCGGTGTTTTGTTTAGTTTTAACCCGTATTTATCTTCTGTCGTATTGGGGCTTTTTGCTGCATTTGTACATTGGGTGTCCCGTTTTTTTCAGTTAAAACCGCCTGGGAATTTTTTCTTCATCATGATTGCTTCCATAGCGAGTTGCATACCTTTTGATCTTGAGGGCATACCGGTAAAAGTTGGGTTAATCGCGATGGGAACCATGCTTGCCACCGTAATTGCTTTTGTTTACAGTATGCTGATTACCAAAGGGACAGTTTTTAAATCGGAATTTGTTGTAGTCGTACAACGCAATTATGTGACCATTTTTGAAGCGGTGGTAATTGGCTTTTTCATGTCACTTTCGTTACTGATTGGTTTATTGCTGAAATTAGACAATCCGTATTGGCTGCCGATTTCGTGTGCTGCCGTAATTCAGGGCGTTACCTTGCAACAGGTTTGGAGACGAACGTTTCAGCGTATTTTGGGCACTTTTGTCGGGCTTTTACTAACCTGGTTTTTGCTTCAGTTGGAACTGAATTTGTTTTGGATTTGCTTCAGCATTGCAGTGTTTCAGTGTATTGTGGAAACGTTAATCGTACGCCAATATGCACTGGCAATTATTTTTATTACACCGCTGACCATCTTTTTAGCAGATGTTGGCAATTCGCTGAAAATCGATCCGAATGAATTGATTGCTACCCGTTTTTTTGATATTATCATTGGAAGCATTATTGGAGCGGTTGCCGGATGGATTTTGCACCATCAGTACCTTCGCAATCAATCGGAACGTCAAATCCGAAAAACCAGAATCGCGCTGTATCGGAAATGACAATTTATCAGGTCGTTACGGTTAAGTGTTTTGTAGACTTGCAAAGATTTAATTGTACAAGGACAATTACTTTTATGTTGAATTTGTAATAAATTTAGTAAATTTAAGGAGTTTTTACAAAACTGTAAATAGAAAAGATAATAATCACTCATTTACTATGCAGATAGATTTAGATTTGTTGTATTCATGGGGCGCCGTCACTAAGGAATATAAAAAAAATGAAGTCATTTTCCAAGAAGATACACCCGCAGGGTTTTATTATCAGATCTTGGAAGGCTGCGTGAGAATGTTTAACGCAAATGACAAAGGAAAAGAATTTACCCAGGCTTATTTTTGGTGCGGACAAAGTTTTGGCGAACCTCCGTTGTTAATCGACAAAGACTATCCGGCCACTGCTGTGGCTTTTCGGGATTGTAAAATTGTGAAACTCTCCAAAGAAAGTTTTTTAAAGATTCTGGATGAATATCCTTTCATACAAAAACATTTCCTCAATTTATTGGCCCATCGGATTTATACCAAAACCAAAATGGCCAAGGACATCATCAATCAGAAACCGGAATTCAGGATTATGGCTTTTTTAAATGCCCAAAAAAACTGCGGAAAGGATGAAAAAGACTTGGTTCCGTATACCCGTCAGGAGATTGCCAATTTTACCGGTTTGCGCGTCGAAACGGTTATCAGGGTTTTTTCCCGAATGAAAGAGTCCAATAAAATTGAAATGGTTAACCATAAGATCTATTACTAATGAAGAACGATAGTAAGTTTTGGCTCAAATTTTCCTTGGTAAATCTGCTGATTGTGGCCTTGTTAGGGTTGCTGATGCGTTACAAGATCGGATTTGAGTTTCCGTATTTCAATCAAAAAAACCTTCAGCTTTCGCATTCCAATTTTGCGTTCACCGGATGGATCAGTCATACGTTAATGGTACTTATGGTCTATACGCTTCAAAATAAAATAATCGATTTCAATTTCGGAAACTATAAAAAGTTTTTTGTTTTCAACCTGATTTGTTCCTATGGAATGTTGGTGTTTTTTATCCTTCAGGGACACGGACCAATTTGTACGCTGTTTTCGGTGTTGTCCATTTTGGTTTCGTTTTATTTCGCGTTTACATTTTATAAAGACCTGAATCGGGTAGACAAAAAACTGCTTTTTAAAAATTGGTTTAAGGGCGCTCTTTTTTTTAATGTAATCTCTTCATTAGGTTCTTTTGCTTTGGCCTATATGATGATGACCAAAAACATCCATCAGAATGAATATTTGGTTTCCATTTATTATTTTCTGCATTTCCAATATAACGGCTGGTTTTTCTTCGCGTGCATGGGCTTGTTTTTCGACTTTTTTCAACTGAAAAAAACCGAGGATTCTTTTTTCGCCACTTCATTCAAATTGTTTTTTGCCTGTTGTATTCCGGCTTATTTTTTATCCATTTTGTGGTTGGAATTGCCAATGTGGCTTTACGTTATTGTTGTGATTGCAGCGGTAATTCAGGGTTTTACATGGTTCCGGTTGCTGTACGGAATTCTGAAGCAGAAATCGGAAGCGATGCGGAAACTCGGCTTTGCCTTGCGCTATGTTCTGCTGTTTGTCGGATTCGCATTAAGTATAAAAGTACTGCTTCAGCTGGGCTCGACGATTCCTTTTGTAAGTAAACTTGCTTTTGGTTTTCGACCGATTGTAATCGCTTATCTGCACTTGGTTTTACTGGCGATTATTACCCTTTTTTTACTTTTCTATATTCATGCTTCCGCTTTTTTTCCAAGATTGGAGAAGACGGTTTTCGGACTGATTCTGTTTTCCGTAGGCGTATTACTCAATGAAATTATACTGGCGGTTCAGGGAATTGCATCTTTCAGTTATACCATGATTCCGTTTGTAAATGAACTTCTTTTTGGGGCTGCAATGGTATTGGTAACAGGCAGTGGAATTTTAGTTTACAATACGTTTAAAAAAAAGTTAAAAAATTGATTACCCTATGATTATGCTCATAAAATAATTGCAGAATAGGTTATAACTTGCAGGTATTAATTCGAATGATAAAAAAACAATAAGTATGAAAAAATCAGTTAAAATACTTTTATTAGCCGGAACATTAGCGGTTTTTGGATGTAAAAAATCCGAAGCTACACCTGAAGCAACAGAAGATACTACAGCAACAGAAGCTGTGGGGCAATCCGGAGTTGTCGATGAAACCTCTAGTCCCAATATCGTGCAAACTGCTGCCGGAAGTAAAGACCATACCACTTTGGTGACCGCCGTTAAAGCTGCAGGATTAGTCGATGCGTTGAGTAATGCAGGGCCGTTTACCGTTTTTGCTCCTACCAATGCTGCTTTCGACAAGCTGCCTGCCGGAACTGTGGAAGGCTTATTGAAACCGGAAAAGAAAGAAGATTTGAAATCCATTTTGGAATACCATACCTATGTGGGCGTTTTAAAAACCGATTACATGCAGGACGGTCAGGAATTTGAAATGGTGAATCCGAAGAAAGTAAAAATTACCAAAAAAGACGGTAAAACCTATGTGAACGGCTCTGAAATTGTAGCTTCCATAGAAACGTCAAACGGAATAATTCATGTAATTGGAGATGTACTTTTACCTAAATAAGATCAGAAATTATTAATTCAAGTTTCCTTTTCTAATTATGTTCAAAAAAAAAGCGTTACCCTCTTAGGATAGCGCTTTTTTTATTTTTGTTATGGATATTTTACTTTTCGTACAGTGTTTTGGCCATTAAGGCATTGGCAATATTAAAGGCGCGGTCTTTGATTTCTTCAGCTTTAGCACCGGAAAATAATTCATCGACCGTAGTTTTAAAGAGAAAGTATCCAATGTTGGAAATGTTGCTGTGTCATGGCGCTTTTTTGATGCAGTTCTTTATGAGCCGTCATCGGATTACCACTGTAATTTCCGTTGTAAAAAAGAATATTTTCCCAGAAATCATACATTTTTGGTAAATGATTGGTCCAGTCTACTTGTGCTATATCGTTAAATAAGTAGCCTATAATTGTATCGGTTTTGACTTTTTTATAAAAAGTATCCACCAATTTTTCGATGTCTTTTCTATTTCTGAGATCTTTTTTCATCTTAAAAACGGTAACGAATTAGAAAATTTAGAAATCAAAACGCACTTTAAAAGCATTACAAATCTTTCCGATTGAATTTTCTCAATGAAATAAAAAACGGAATAATGGCCCACAAACACAACAACAAAAACGAAACGGTTAATCCTGTAGCAGTTCCGAAAAAGTCCTTAAAAATGGCTCCGGTATAGCCCATCATGGCCGAAACATCAAGATGCAGTAATATTTGAATCCGCGCCAAATCAATCGGACTCAAAGCGGTGATTCCCACCATGGCTGTTTCAATTGGATAATCGGCAAACTGAAACAATAAAAACAGTACCATGCCGTCAAACAGTAAGGCGAAATACAGCCAAATCATGATGGCAATTCCAATCCCTTTGGCTTTGTCTCTGGTGAGAATGGAACTCAAAAAAGCCAGGGCCACAAAAATCACCGAAACCAAACAGCCTACGATTATCATCATGAAACCGATGCTGTCCGGTGAGTTGATTAACAAAGGAATGCCGGCTCCAATTAAAAAAGAGAAAACCATCGAGGAAGCCAGACCAATGAACAAACTGAGCCATATTTTCTGGCGTTTTACAGGCTGACTTAATAAAAGTTCAATAAATTCGGAGCTGTTGTACAGATAGATGGTCGCAAAAAGTATCGAAACCAATGGCACCGTGAACAAGATAACGTTTAAAATTGTAAGCAATCCTTTTGCTGAATTGTCTTCTAAAGCAAAAGAACTCCAGGACAAAATGGCCAAAATAAGGGTGTAGCCTAAAACGATTTTGTTTTTAAGGATGTCGAGTAAAATGATTTTAATGATTCGGTTCATTTTTCGTACGCTTTAAAATTTTAGCAATCGCTTTTGAGATTTTGTGTTCGTTGGTTTCCGATTTCAATTCGGCTATTTTTTTATGGAAAAGCACATTACCTTCCTGCATAAAAATAAGTTCGGTAATTAAGTCGTCCAACTCACTCAGTAGGTGAGAGGTTATTAAAATAAGTTTTCCTTTTTCTTTTTCTTTAATGATTTTGTCTTTCAGAATTTCGGAAGCCAGCGGATCTAAACCCGCAGTAGGTTCATCCAAAATCAAAACGTCGGGATTGAATAAAAATGCTAGGGTGGCACTCACTTTTTGAGTGGTCCCTCCGGATAAAGTACGCATTTGTTTGTCGGACATTTTTTCCAGTTCAAATGCTTTCAGTAAATCTTCGTCCAATTCCTGATTGGTGTTTCGAATGCGTTTGATCATGTCGATAACCTGTCCGATGGTCATATTGTCGGGATAACGACCGATTTGCGGCATATAACCAATCTTCTCCCGGTACAAATATTCGTTTTTAATCGATTTTTCGTTGAAGGTAATCTGTCCTTTATCAGGTAAGACCATTCCTAATATCGATTTTATCAAGGTTGTTTTTCCGCAGCCGTTTGGGCCAATCAATGCAATACACTCGCCTTTGTTGCAGTTGAGGTTTACATTTTTGAGCACTTCGAGCTTGCCGAATTTCTTATTTAAATCTGTAATTTGTATCATAGGGGCAATGACTTCATTAAGGGCGAATTATCTATAAAATTATCCGGTGTGATACTGGGTAGTACTTTTTCGGATTTGTCTAAAAGTGTAATCATGAAACTTCGGTACAATAACATGGCGGACGGATTGGTTTCGGTGAGTACTGCAAATAAACTCAGCGGATGATACGGCACGTCGCCCACGCCGTTTTTGTCCAAATCATAACCTTCGTATTTGTCCCAGTAATTGCTGTTGAAGGTATTTAAAACCAGACTTCCGTTCGTACTGATGTCAAAAGTATTCTTAAGGTAATTGTTGTTCACGATTTCATTTTCCATGCAACTGGCCTGGATTTTCATGCCCCAACCGTTGGATTCAAAAACATTTTTTTCCACTTTAATCCGTGAAGTTCCTTCCATGTAAATTCCGGAAGTGTTTCTTGAAAAACGATTGTTGAAAATATAGCTGTCTGCAATTTCTTTCAGCAATAAACCATAGGCCGAATCGCCCCAATTTTCTTCAAAATAGTTATTGAACATTTTTACGTTTTTGGTAAACATTACCGCTACACCGGCACCGTTATTTTTGAAAATATTGGTAATGTACGCATCATCGTTGGAAAACATAAAATGCAGTCCGTACCGAATATTGTTGGAGGAAATGTTGCGCCAGATGACCGAATTGGTTACGAATTCAAAATAGATACCGTCGCGATGACCGGATATTTTATTGCCAATGATTTGGAGGTTGTCACTTTTCCAGCAATGGATTCCGTTACCGATCAGTTGTTCTTCCTTTGCCATACGCTTTGATGGTGTTGTTCTTTACGATACAGTTTTTTCCATTCTGAATGTAAATACCGAAGAAATTGTTATCGAGGATATTATTTTCTACTGTAACATTGCTTTTGTCATACACCCGGATACCGCAAGGATCTTCTAAAGCGGCGTGTCCGGAATTTATGATTTTGAATCCTTTAACTGTGACATTGTCGGCATTTATGGAGATGACTTCCGATTTGTTTTCACCGTCCAGTATTGGAAAATGCTTTCCGATAAGGACGATTTGTTTGTTTATTAAAATACGCCCTTCTTTGTAAATACCGCTTTGTACTACAATGGTATCACCGTCTGACGCTTGTGCCATAGCAGCCTTGATACTTTTTAGCGGATGGTTTTTTCCGACCAAAATAGTTTTAGCCTGACACAAGATGGAAAGGGTAAGGAAATATGCTAAGATAAAGATTTTCATCTATGAAAAATATATTTGTAAGAGGTCATGTATACTATCCTTCGACAATTCGCAAACTCGGGTAGCCTTTTTATTGTTAGTGCTATTTTATTGAAACGAATTAAAAATTTCATCCCATGATGATGGTGCAGCGCTTAGTTTGGTTTTATATTGCTCGGCTTCCTGTTTGGAGGAAAACGCAGCGGTGTTTCCTCTCATGGGGCTGTTAATGGTTCCTCCTTTTAAATAGAAAGCTTTTTCAGCGGGAATTAAGGTGTTATCCTGAAGATAATCACTAACATAAAATGATTTTGCCGGTACAGCAGTTTCTGATTTGGCGAATTTGACCATACAGGCGATGTCATCAAATTTGTAATGTCGCCCTTTTTTCGTAATCAGTTCGGCTCCTAATTTTCCATTGGAGATGGTCATTTTGCAGTTGTCGCAACTGTCTGAATTTAATTTTAAGGGTTTGGGTTCGTTAGAACTGCAGGAACTCAAACAAAATACAGTAAACAGGGCCAATACAACTTTTTTCATATATCGTTATTTATTGTTCTTCTTCCGAAAATAATTGAACTTGCTAAGTTGCGAGTACCTTTTTTCGGAATCCTTACGACTTGGAATTTTGAATTATGAACGCTTCTTGAATAAATTATACTCTTTGAAAATAATTACGAAGAGTAAAACTCCCGCGGCGGTAAGCATCCAACCTCCGGTGTCCGGAATCGAATAGGCTCCGAAATTCAGCAATTGTTTGTATCCTAAAAGGGGTGGTTGATAAGCCATTCCGGGTACTCTTATGGCAGCGTTCGGATCCAGATTATGACCGTATTCGTAATTCCAACGGTAAAAATCAATGCCAGCCAAAGCAATGAAAACGACGTAAGTTATGAAAAAAACCATTACGGCTTTTCGTTTTGCCATGAAAATAAGCAGGAGCGAAATCAATCCGAATCCCGCAAAAACATAAGGCAGTATTTTAAATTCGATAAAATTTTCGGTGTGTAAAGTGGCCATGCCGATATAATGGTTCAGTCCATTAATAATATCAACATCACCGCCTATTTTATTGGCATGTAATTTTAAGACCAATCCTTCCGGATACTGTGGAGCGTTCAGTTCGATTTGCCACATCGGAACAAATATCGATCCTATAAACAATGCTGCAATAATTAAAAGCAACACCTTTGATACTATTGAAATTTTTGCTGATGTCATGGTGAAAAGGTTAAAAAAAGGGGCAATTTTGTTGCCCCTTTTTGATGTTTAAATTATTTAGTAGCAGGCAAATTGGTACCTACGCTAAACGATATCGGTACATTGCTTCCGGCTGGGGAAACGCGGACATATCCTTGCATTTCCTGGTGAAGTGCGCTACAGAAATCAGTACAGTACATTGGGTACATACCAACTTTTTTAGGAATCCATTTTAAAGTTGTGGTTTCTCCCGGCATGATTAAAAGTTCACCATTATCGGCTCCTTTTACCGCGAAACCATGAGGAACATCCCAGTCTTGTTCAAGGTTGGTTACGTGGAAGTATACTTCATCGCCCAGTTTAACACCTTCAATGTTGTCCGGTGCAAAGTGAGAACGGATTGATGTCATGTAAACATGTACTTTGTTTCCTTCGCGAACTACTTTGGCTTCTTTTTCACCTTTGGTTACATAAGGGTGATTGTTGTCTCCGATTTTATAGAATTTCAACTGACCGTTGTTTCGGATTAAATCGGCCGGAGCGGCTTGTGCGTAGTGCGGTTCGCCAATAGTAGGGAAATCCAGTATCATTTTCATTTTATCACCACTGATGTCAAAAATCTGTGCACTTTGTGCTAATTCAGGACCTGTAGGCAAGTAACGGTCTTTGGTGATTTTGTTGTAAGCGATAAGGTATTTTCCGAAAGGTTTTTTACTGTCGCCACCAGGAATACAAAGGTGTCCAACAGAATAATACGTTGGTACTCTGTCTAAAACTTTCAACGATTTGATATCCCATTTCACTACTTCTGAAGAAACGAAGAAGGTGGTATAAGCATTTCCTTTTCCGTCAAATTCAGTGTGTAACGGACCTAAACCTGGTTTTTGAACTTCGCCGTGAAGCGCAGCTTCATATTTTACTACAGGGATACCACCGTAATTGCCGTCAAATTGTTTTTTAGCAATGGCAGACTGCAATTTATCAAAACTGAATACCGGAATTAAAGCAGCCAATTTACCGGAACCTACAATGTATTCTCCGCTTGGATCTACGTCACATCCGTGAGGTGATTTCGGACAAGGAATCATGTAGCAAATGTCTTTCAATTCAGCAGAATCCAATACCAATACTTCGTTTTTGATTTCCGATTTTGCAGTATGTGTTTTTTCATCCCAAGTGTTGTGGGCATATTTCACCGATTGTTTTTTTCCTTTACCAGCTTTGATATATTCTTCGGCTTTTTTCCAGTTCACCGCCATGATAAAGTCTTTGTCTTTTTGAGACGCATTTACTTCTAACAAGGTGTTGGCCTGTTCTGTATTGTAACAAGAGAAGAAGAACCAACCGTGTGATTTTCCTTTTCCGGCATGGGAAAGGTCAAAGTTAACACCTGGCGTTACGATTTGGAAGGCTAAATCCATTTCACCTTCTTTTCCAACTTTAACAAAACTAATGTGTCCTTTAAAGTTTTCCTTGTAGGTGTTGATGGCCACATCTCCGTTAGAATAATCTGCCGGTACACTAAAACGTGTTCCTGCTACTACATATTCAGTGTTTTCGGTGATGAAAGGCGAAGAGTGGTTACCGGCGCTGTTTGGTAATTCGATAATTTCCGCCGTTTTGAATGTTTTTAAATCGATACGGGCAATACGCGGTGTATTGTTGGCATTACCGAAAACCCATCGACCGTCTACTTCACCGTTGGTTTGCGACATTTCGGTGTGGTGTAAATCATCCCAAGGCACAAAACCCTGAGAAGTGTTTAACATGGGTTTGGTTTCTTCGCTGTAACCCCAACCTTTTTCCGGATCTACCGAGAAAACAGGAATAACTCTGAATAATCTTCCGCTGGGAAGTCCGTACACACTAAGTTGACCGCTGAAACCACCGGATACGAAATTGTAGAATTCGTCATATTTACCGGGCGCAACGTATGCCTTCTGTGCCGCATCGCCACTTACGGCATCTCCGGAACTTTTCGGTTTGCAGGAAGTAACCAAAGCACTCCCTAAAGCAATTACAAAAACTGCTTTTAGAAATTTATTTTTCATTGTTTATGTATTTAGAGTAAGATTACCCCAATCTGTTTTTCCCGATCAGGATGATCCGTTCAGGTTATTTCACGCCGTCGTTTTTACGCATGTATTCTAAAATGTTTCTGGCTTCATCGTCAGATAATCCTTGGTTAGGCATTCTTACCAAACAGATTTCCAACTGTGCCTGTACTTCCGGATCTTTGTCGATCATTGGGTCCGGATTGGTAATAAAGTTCATGATCCATTCCGGTTTTCTTCTTTCGGTTACGCCTTTCCATCCCGGACCAACTAATTTTTCATCGGTTGGTTTGTGACAAGAAGTACATTTTACACCGGCAACTTCTTCTCCTTTAGTAGCCATGGCTTGGTCTAAAGTTGCACCCAATTCAACAGTAGTATATTTTCCTTCCCCTCTTTTCGGATCGTAGGTAGACGGATCGGCTGCCTGATCATTGGATTCTTCCGTAACGGGTTTCGAAGTATCTTCTTCTTTTTTGGTTTTATCACCACCACAAGAAGCGAAAAAAGCGAAGCTGAAAACGAGGGCTAAAATTGAAGACTTGTTCATAGTAAGAATATTTAAGGTTTTAACAAATGTACGAATTAGTATATTAAATTTTTATGATTATAATCATAAAATACGATGTTTGTTGTTGTCTTTTTGTTGTTTCTGTTGTTTTTTTGAAAATAATTAAAAAAAGCCCTGCTTACTACAAACAGGGCTTTTCAACCAATTTCACCTAATTTTTCCAACAGCAGTAATGTTGGTTTAAAAGATTTGAGGTATGTTAGTACAGTGCCTGACTAAACACTATATTTTTTTCAATCAAAGAAGTAATCTGGAAATGCTCACTTTTTAACTAATAAACTATTTCTTTGAATTTTTACTCCAAATCCCTTGATAGGTTTGCCCTTAACGCTTTTCAATTGGCTTATAAATATATAGTTGTAATTAACAGTTCAAATATAAGACTAAATTGTCTTTTATTGGTATGATATTTATCAGGTTTCCGAAAAAAAATTATAAAAAGAGTAGAATTATCGTCAAAATAAGCATTAAGACAAATCCTAAGGTCAATTTCCAGAAAATATTCGCTTTTCTCAGTTCCATAAATTCAAATGCAACTAAGATAAATTTAGCTGCCCAAAGCATTAAAAGCAAAAAATAGGTAGTTGTTTTACCGTTTGTGGTTTTCATTGTTACTATACTGGAGATTAAAGTCAGAGTCAGTAATGCAATGAAGGTATATTCTTTTGAGAGTTTCATGTTTTAAAAGATTAGGTATACAACCGGAAACAACAACAGCCAAATCAAATCACACATGTGCCAGAAAGCACCACAGGTTTTTACATCTTCGGCTTCGGTATCGGAATTTGGTTTTTTCATCGAATAATTGGTCCACAGAATAATGACCAAGCCCACCACAACATGTATCAAATGAAAAGCGGTTAACAGCCAATAATACATATAAAAACTGTTCACGTCCGGTGTTAATCCGTGTTCGATTTTAGCCGAATATTCAAAGCATTTCACCACAATGAAAAGGATTCCGCCCAAAGCGGTAATTTTAAGATACAAAGAAGCCTTGGAAATGTTTTTAGCTTCAAATTCATGAACCGCTTTGGCCATAAAATAGCCACTGGTTAGCAAAAATGCGGTATTGATTAGTCCCAAAGTAGCATTTAACTGCAATTTGGATTGATGGAAAATCTCATAATTTTTTGTTCCGTCATATACAAATGCCACCAAGGCCATTCCGAAAGTAATCAGTTCCAGAAAAATGATAATCCAGATCAGGATGCCTCCTGGCGGATAGTAAATATTTTTATAATCGATTTTTGTAGTATTCATTTTGATTTATTTTTTAAAGAAGTTGACTTCTCCGGTATGAATGTCATAATACGCACCCACAATTTTCACTTTGCCTTCATCTACCAAATGTTTAATGGTGGCGCTGTTTTCATAAATGTGTTTCATCGTCATTTTTACATTCAGTTTGGAGGTTTCTTCCGCGATATGTTCCGGAATCGGGTAGGTGAGGTGTTTGCTGAAAGCCGGTTTGATCTGTTCGGTAAGTTGCGTCAGATGCTCGAGTTTTACGTTGTCGATTGCCCCTTGAACCGCGCCGCAGTGACTGTGTCCTAAAACCACAATCAGTTTGGTGTGTTTCACTTCCACGGCATATTCCATACTGCCTAAAATGTTGTCGTCTTCCACATTTCCGGCTACACGGGCTACAAACAAATGGCCGATTCCCTGATCCAAAACAATTTCCGGCGGTACTCTCGAATCAATGCAACTTAGTACAAAACTGTGCGGATGTTGTCCGTTTTTGGTTTTCTGAATCTGCTCCTGATAATCGGTATAAATCATGGCATTATCCAAAAAACGATTGTTGCCGTAAATTAATTCGTTTAACGCTTCTTCCGGATTGTTTATTTCCGGATCGATATTGTTTCGTTCGCTAAATTCCAAAAAGAATATTGCTAACAACACTAAAGCACATTTTGTAAGCAATGAGGAAAGAAAAGCATTTGGTTTTTGAGTATTTCTCATGACCGTGTATTTTTAATTATTTCCAGTCTAATAGTCGTTTTTCACCTTCAATATTTTTGATGTCGGTGATGTCCTGTGACATTTCAATCACGCCTTTGTAATTTTTTTGCGCATCACGAACCGCGAAATAGCGGATGTAAATCAGACGTTCTTTGTAATTGATCCAGAAAGACGATTCGTTTTGTTCGCCTTTTCGGAATTTATCCAGAATTTCCAAAACGGTTCCCACACTTTTCGGTGGATGACAAAAACGTACTTCCCGCCCGATAATCCCCGCACTTCTTGGGAAAACGCGTTCTTCGCCGCGGTTGTAGAAAATTACCTTGTCGTTTTCATCCACGTAAGTGATGTCCAACGGCATGGTTTTTAACAGTAAATTCACCTGTTCCACGGTCATGTAGCCTTCGTCGTAATGCGTCGTATTTTCCAATGAAAACGTCATTTCACGTTGGGTGAAATCCTGACTCGGATGCACGTATTCTTCTTTCGGATATGGAAGTGGTGCTTTAGACAGCATCCAGCCGATTTCTTCTTCGCCGGCGCGCATTTCAATCCAGTCGGCATCGGTTAAAATTTCCAACGCATTCGGAAACAATACGGTTTCTTCCACCTGCATCAGTCGGTAAATCCCGTTGATTAAGTAAGGAGTATTGATTTTAATGGTTTCAAAATCTCTCGCATCAATGTCTTTGCGCATTAATCGGAATTGATCTCTTAAGTTATCGTGAAACGACCACATTCCTTGCGACGGACCGTTCCAACCGCGTTTTTCCAAATACGGAAATAGTTGGTTTTCTTTACGCTGAAACCGTTTTTCAATCGTATATAATTCGTTAAAAATATTGAAGAATTTCTGCGATTCCGTCATCGGATTGGTGATGGCGAGTTCTTCCAGTAATTTATGGATAATATCCGTTTCCTGAAAATAGGTGTGAACCGGGTGTCCTTCAGGGATGGCAGTATTATTTTGAGTATCGTTCATGATAGTGTTATTTTTGATGTTTGATTTTTTCGTATAATTTCACCAGCGATTGTAAAAGTTCCACCGGTGTGGTCAGAATCTGATAATGATTTTGACCGAACATCTGTGGTAAATAGTATTTCGCCTGTGCTTCAATCGCCAATGCATAGGAATTGATGTTTCGTTCGTTAAGTTCGCGCAAGGCTTGCTTCACATCATTAATCCCGTGTTTGCCTTCGTATTTATCAAAGTCGTTGGGTTTTCCGTCCGAAATCAGGATAATCCATTTGTTTTTGGTTTTTCGCGTGTCCATTCGGGCGCCGGCATGACGTAACGCAGCGCCAATTCGGGTATAACCGCTTGGGGAAACGGCACCGATTTTATGTTTGGCGGTATTCCAGTTTTCGTCAAAATCTTTCAGGGTCAGATAAGAAGCGTAGTTTCGGGTTTTGGAATAAAAACTGTCGATGGAAAAATCGATGTTAAATTCGTTCATGATTTCCCCGAAGAGAATCGAAACTTCTTTTTCCACATCCAAAACACGGTTTCCGGCTGCGTAACTGTCGCTCGATAAACTGATGTCCAACAACAGTAAAATCGATAAATCTTTTTCTTTTTTACGGTTGGAGATGTAAATGTTTTCCGAAGGCGTGCGTTTGGAATGTACGTCTACAAACAAATCGGTAATGGCGTCGATGTCGAATTCTTCTCCCTGGGTTTGTCGGCGTTGCTGCTGCATTTTGTTGTTTACGTTGGTCAGCATTTTTCGCAAGCCCATTAAGGTCGAAGCGTTTTTGGTAATCGTGTTTTTATAGTAATCGGCATCCGTTTTCAGTTGTGTTTTCGGATAAACCTTGCAGTAATTCTCTTTGTAAGCGTGTTTGCTGTAATCCCATTCGTCGTATTTCAGATGAAAGCCTTTTTCGTCGGTTTCGGCACTTTCGGAAATGGTCGTGTTTTCGATAAATTCCGCCTGATACACCGAATGTGCGATGTCATCCACGCGAACGGTAAATTTCATGCTCAGTTCTTCCAACGCATCCTGATGGTCTTCCAGTTCATCGGAACCGTCAAAATCCTCCAGTTGCCGCTGAATTCGTCTGCTGTTTCCACTTTTTCGAAATTATGCGTCATCACGTAATCTTCCTGCTGTTTTTTATCGATTTCGAGGGTGATGACTTCTTCTACGGCGGTAGCTTTGATGACGGTTTTCGGTTGTTGTTCGGCTGCTTTTTTAACTTTATCCGAAAAATTATGCAGTTGCGTATCGGTTTTGACTTCCGGATCGTTTTTCATCCATTTTCCGTACAGCCAAGTGAAGTCGGCCGGTTTTTTTTCGGTGGCTTGCTGTTGAAAGTAGGTTGAAATGGTATCGTGAATTTTTTTCGTAACCGGATAATCGCTGAAGATTTTTTCTAAAACATCCGGAGCTGTTTCCAACGCTTTCTGTTGTGAAATTTCCAAAGAAGGTTCTTCGTTGGTCCAGTTGAAATCCAGCGCTTTCTGTTCGCTGAGGTAAAGGGTTCTGAAAAGGTAAAAGGAAAGATTCTCTTCAAAAGTCTGCAAAGCCGAAAAAGAGATGGGAAGGAAAAAGCTGTTGTTTTTATAACCGCCTTCGCGTTCTGCGGGGAAAATCTCAATGGCTTTTCCGGTTAATGCGCTTGCCAAAAGAGTTATCCGAGGTTTAATGTCCTCTAAAAAAACGGTTCGGCTGAGTGTTTCGGCATCGGTTTTTTTATTGTTCTTGAAGTATTTTACGATTTTTCCGTAGAGGAATTCGTCTAATTCTAGTCCCATTTTTTTTCAGTATTATGAGTTGGGTGGTTGGTATTCAGTATTTTGTTGCTGAATTCCATTCAATTTCATTAAATCATAAGATCACACAAATCCTTTAAGGCTTCCAATGTCTGTAAATCGTCGGTTAACGGTTCTACAACTGCTACGTGTACGGATAATCGCTTCGGTAATCCGCTGTGAATTAATTTGGCGGCATCGACTAACAATCGGGTGGAAACGGTTTCGGTTAAGCCCAATTCGGTCAGGTTTCGGATTTTATTTCCGATGTTCACCAGTTTTTTGGCGATATCGGCATCCACTTGTGTTTCGTTTATCAGAATTTCAATTTCCACTCGGGGTTCAGGATATTCGAAGGAAACGGCGATAAAACGCTGACGGGTAGAAGGTTTCAGTTCTTTGAATCCGCGTTGATAGCCCGGATTGAAAGAAGCAACCAACATGAAATTGTCGTGTGCTTTTACGGTTTCGCCTAATTTATCGATGAACAATTCGCGACGGTGATCGGTAAGCGAGTGAATGGCCACAATAACATCCGGGCGGGCTTCGGCCACTTCATCCAGATAAATAATAGCACCCTCTTTTACGGCTGTGGTTAATGGGCCGTCCAGCCAAACGGTTTCAGCACCTTTGATGATGAAGCGCCCGATTAAATCGGTAGCCGAGGTTTCTTCGTGGCAACTAATGGTGATGATTTTTTGGTCCAATTGATGCGACATGTATTCGATGAAGCGCGATTTTCCAGTTCCCGTTGGCCCTTTCAGTAAGAAGGGAATTTTATTTTTAAACGCATGGGTGAAGACTTCTTCTTCTCTTCCGGTAGCGTGATAATAAGGGATGGTTTGAGTTTGTACCATGATGTTTTGTTTTAAAAAAACGAAACCCATTCTTGTGCCTACAGGCAGTGACATTTGCTGTAATCAATAGAACAGGTTTCGTTAGCAATAAATAAAAAGTATAGTGGTAATCTAGTTTGTTTCTTCTGTATATACCGCTTTAGCAGTTGGAATGTTGTTTATTTTTTTACCGGAAGGCATATGGTCATGCTTTTCATCTAAAGCTTCATCGGAGGGTTTTCCGTATTTGATGAAGTCGTAAATGAATAACGAGATTCCAATGGTAAACATGGTCGCACAAATCACAAGCACCACAAAGTGAATGCTGATTTCATTTTGAACTTCCATAAACTCCATTTTCATTTTACGTTCCAGATAAACTTGTGCTACACCTGCAACACCAAAGGCTACTGTCATTCCTAACATACCAATGTTGGACAACCAGAACGCCATTCTTCCCTGTGAACTGTCATAACGTTTACGTCCGGTTAGGTTCGGTAAGGCATAACTGATAATTGCTAAAACAATCATCGCATAAGCGCCCCAGAACGCTAAGTGTCCGTGCATTGCCGTTACTAAAGTTCCGTGTGTATATAAATTGGTTTGTGGTAAAGTGTGTGCAAAACCTAATAAACCTGCTCCGATGAAAGAAACGATGGAAGCTCCGATGGTCCAGTACAAGGCAATTTTATTCGGATGGCTTTTTTCGCCTTTTCGGTACATGTTCACGGCAAAAAGTGCCATGGCAAGGAACGCTAACGGTTCAAGTGCAGAGAAAATTCCACCAACCACTAACCAGATTTTGTTTACACCGATGAAATAGTAGTGGTGACCGGTTCCCAACAATCCGGAAAGGAATGTAAGACCTACAATCACATACAACCATTTTTCGATAACCTCACGGTCAACACCGGTTAGTTTGATTAATAAGAAGGATAAAATACCTCCCATAATTAATTCCCAAACGCCTTCAACCCATAGGTGAACTACCCACCAACGGAAGAATGAGTCCATAACCTGACTATCAAACCAAATCATACCTGGAATGTATAGCAAAGCAGCGAAAACCAATCCCATTGTAAGTACCATGGCGGTGGTAGTTTTTTGTTTTCCTTTGAATAAAGTGGCGAGAATCAGTCCGAGGAATAAAAGTACGTTTACTACAACTAAGTAGTCTAATTCTCTTGGAATTTCAAGGAATTTACGACCTTCCCAATGGTTAAAGTGATAGCCGACAACTGCAACAACACCAACAACAGCCAGTGATATCAACTGTACGTACGCTAATTTTACATTTACTAATTCGCGTTGTGCTTCTTCTGGAATAATATAATAGGCAGCCCCCATGAATCCGGTTAAAAGCCAAACTACCAATAAGTTAGTGTGTACTGCTCTGGCGGTGTTAAACGGAATAAAATCGTGTAGTCCGTCAAAGCCAATTCTGGCGAAGCCCATGATAAAACCATAGATTATCTGTAGCGATAAAAGCAACATACATAATCCAAAAAACCAATAGGCTACTTTTTGTGATTTATATTTCATAATGTTTTATTTTAATTATTAACCTTAGCTAAAGGTGATACTACTCGGTCAAATCCGTTTAAGTCGATTTGTCCGTTCCATTTCAAAAAGGCAATAACAGCTTCGGCATCGGCCTCATTCATGTTGTATTTTACCATTTTTCTTCCTCTTGGAGCCCAAGGGATAGGGGACATAAGTACAGCTTTTACGTAAGCTTCTCCGCGTCGGTCAATTACTTTTGTAAGTTCCGGTGCATAGTAGCCGCCTTCTCCTAAGAGTGTATGGCAACCCATACAGTTGTTTGATTCCCAAATTTCTTTCCCTCTAATAACCTTTTTGTCAATCTTGGAATAATTTGACTGATCATTAGTAGGCATGAACGAATAGATGGTCAATCCGATAAATATCAGGAAGGTGACTACCGTTCCGCCTAAAAAGAATGCTCTGGCCTGTGATTTTGAAAGCATAATGATTAGTATTTGTTAGTTAAAAAAATAAATTTAGATAAAGGACTATTTTATCCTTTATTGTGCAAATGTCGTTTGAGATTTAAAATAAGAACATGATAAATATCATTTTTCAGGTACTTTTTTCCGCTTTATTATTTAATATAAAAATTTAGGTTTTGTTTGATGTTGTTATTAAATATTTTATACAAAAATAAATGTTGAAAAATAATAAAAGATAAAATAGTCCTTTATTGAAAATAATATGTAATTTTGTATAAGAAATAAAACTAAAACGATTGATTATGAATGCAATTGAACAAATGACAATAGGAGAATATGTGGCAGAAGATTTCAGAACAGCTGCTGTTTTTTCGAAATACGGAATCGATTTTTGCTGTAAAGGGCATCGCACTTTAGAAGAAGTTTGCGACGCCAAAGGAATGGATATTGCCCTCCTTCAAAACGAATTGTCTTCGGTACTGAATACAAAAGGAGATGGTGGTATCGATTTCAAATCCTGGCCAACCGATTTATTGATTGATTACATCGAAAAAACACATCACCGTTATGTGGAAGAAAAAACGCCAACGTTACTGCAGTTTTTAGACAAATTGTGTAAAGTACACGGGAATGCGCATCCGGAGCTTTTTGAAATTCACGATTTATTCAAAGGATGTGCGGGTGAATTGGCACAACATATGAAAAAAGAAGAATTCATATTGTTTCCGTTTATCAAAAGACTGGTAAAAGCAACCATGAACAATGAAGCAATTGAAATGCCGCCTTTTGGAACAGTGGACAACCCAATCGCCATGATGAAGCACGAACACGATGCAGAAGGCGAACGTTTCAGAAGAATAGTGGAGTTAACCGATAATTATACACCGCCGGCTGATGCCTGCAACACCTATAAAGTAACTTTTGCAATGTTAGAGGAATTCGAACAGGATTTGCACAAACACATTCATCTGGAAAACAATATTCTTTTTCCAAAAGCACAGCAATTGGAAAAAACACTTTCAATTTAATTATACTTAATACCACAAGTAAAACACAATAACATCGAACCTATGGAAAAATTCGTTATCAAAAGGAATGGAGAATATAAACCATTCGAGAATTTTAAAATAAAAGACGCCATCGCAAAAAGTTTTAATAGTGTCGCCATTCCGTTCGATGTTAGTGTTTTCGAAAGTGTGATGACGGCTATTGAAATCAAAGACATTTGGGCCGTGGAAGAAATTCAGGACATGATCGAAAAAACGCTTTTCCAAAAAGAGTATTTTTCGGTGATGCGTTCCTTTATGTTGTTCCGTCACACGCGTAAATTACAACGCGAACATGTAGAGGGATTAAACGATGATACCACTTACGTAGACAGTACGCAAACCATAGAAGAATACATCAGTCAGACCGATTGGCGCATCAATGCCAATGCCAATACTTCGTATTCCAACGCCGGTTTGGTGAATAATGTGGCCGGAAAAATTATCGCGAATTATTGGTTGGATAAAGTGTATTCGAAAGAAGAAGGTTATGCGCATCGAAACGGCGACGTTCACATTCACGATTTGGATTGCCTTACCGGATATTGTGCCGGCTGGAGTCTGAGAGTGTTACTGAACGACGGTTTTAATGGTGTTCGTGGTCGCGTGGAAAGCAAAGCGCCTTCGCATTTCAGGGAAGCATTGGGTCAGATGGCGAATTTCCTTGGGATTTTGCAAAGCGAATGGGCGGGAGCACAGGCTTTCAGTTCGTTTGACACCTATTTGGCGCCGTATGTTTTCAAGGATAATTTGTCTTTTGAAGATGTTCTGAAAGCGGTACGCAGTTTTGTCTACAATTTAAATGTGCCGGCACGTTGGGGACAGTCGCCTTTTACCAATATCACATTGGATTGGGTGGTTCCTTCCGATTTGAAAGAACAGATTCCAACAAAAAACGATCAACATTTATTTGATAACATTACCGATGAAAGTGTTTTGAATCGCGCCAGAGAAAGAGGTGTTACTTCTTTAACCGAAATGCGTTACGAACATTTTCAACAGGAAATGAACCTGATTAACAAGGCGTATTATACCGTAATGACCGAAGGTGATGCGAACGGACAACCGTTTACGTTCCCGATTCCAACGGTAAACATCACCGAAGATTTCGACTGGAACGGAGAGAATACCGATTTACTTTTCGAAAACACGGCCAAAATCGGGTCGTCGTATTTTCAGAATTTCATCGGAAGCCAGTATTTGCTAGATGAAAACGGCAATCGCGTTGAAAATCCGAATGCTTACAAACCTAATGCAGTGCGCAGTATGTGCTGTCGTTTGCAACTCGATTTACGGGAATTGCTAAAACGCGGCAACGGACTTTTCGGAAGTGCGGAAATGACCGGAAGTATCGGTGTGGTAACCATCAATATGGCACGTTTGGGCTATTTGTTCAAAGGCAATAAAAAAGCGTTGTACCAACAATTGGACAAGCTTATGGAACTGTCAAAATCGACTTTAGAGAAAAAAAGAATCTTCATTCAGGAAATGTACGAGCGTGGTTTGTATCCGTACACGAAACGCTATTTGCCACATTTCAGAAATCATTTCTCAACCATCGGTGTGAACGGAATGAACGAAATGGTTCGGAATTTCACTTTCGATAAAGAAGATATTACGTCTGATTTTGGTGCCGAATTCTGCATGGAAATCTTGGAACACATCCGCAACCGAATGAAAGAATTTCAGGAAGAAACCGGAAATTTATACAATCTGGAAGCCACTCCGGCGGAAGGAACCACATACCGTTTTGCCAAAGAAGACAAAAAACGTTTTCACGATATTTTGCAGGCAGGCGAAGGCAACAATATTTATTATACCAACAGTTCCCAAATTCCGGTAAATTATACCGAAGACCCGTTCGAAGCCTTACTGATGCAAGACAATTTACAGTGTCAATATACCGGAGGAACGGTGTTGCATTTGTACATGAGCGAAAAAATCAGTTCTTCGGAAGCTTGTAAACAGTTCGTGAAAAAAGTGTTGAGTAATTTCAAATTGCCTTATATCACCGTCACTCCGGTGTTCAGTGTTTGTCCGGTTCACGGTTATTTAACCGGAGAACACGAATATTGCCCGAAATGTGATGATGCTTTACTACAAAACCACAAAAGTGAACTATATGAAGAACAGTAATGAAATCTTAGAACAAAATCAGCATTTAAGAACAAAATGTCTGGTGTATACGCGTGTAATGGGCTATCACAGACCCGTAGAAAGTTTTAATATCGGTAAAAAAGGTGAACACAAACAACGTACCCATTTTACAGAAAGAAAATGCAGCTAAAGCTATCTTTAGCATAACGCCTTTCACCTTGCTGGATTATCCGCATAAATCGGCCTGTATTCTTTGGTTTACAGGCTGTAATATGCGGTGTTTGTATTGTTACAATCCTGAAATTGTACTAGGAAAAGGCAAAATTTCGTTTGATGAGGTACTTTCCTTTTTAACGACAAGAAAAAATTTATTGGACGCCGTGGTTCTTAGCGGAGGCGAATGCACGATGCACAAAAACCTGATTCCTTTCGTGGAACAGATTAAAGCATTGGGCTTTGATGTTAAAGTGGACACCAACGGTTCCAATCCGGATGTTTTGAAGCAACTGATTGCAAAAGAACTTGTTGATTTTGTAGCACTCGATTTCAAAGCCTCCGAATCAAAATACACTCGTGTTACTCAGTCGAATTTGTTTTCGGCATTCGAAAAATCCTTACATTTATTACTGCAAAATC
Source organism: uncultured Flavobacteriaceae bacterium (assembly GCA_963812405.1). Lineage (GTDB taxonomy): Bacteria > Bacteroidota > Bacteroidia > Flavobacteriales > Flavobacteriaceae > Flavobacterium. The sequence goes on from CAWEUV010000002.1 coordinate 1,723,951, forward strand.
CGATTCCGTTTGAAGTACGCACGACGTTTCACTCGGATTTAATTGACGAACCGGAACTTCGCACCATGATTCGCTTTTTGGAAGACAAACAATACAGCGGCAATTATTACATTCAGCATTTTGTGAACAATGTGGAAACTATTGGGGATTTGCCCCGATCATCGCGTGAAATTGAAAATAACTTTTTCACTACAAGAACAATACAAGTAAACTTTAGAGGTTGATTATGCTTAAAAAATGGATATTAATTTGTTTTGGTAATTTTTTAATTGCCGCACTGATGGGATTGCTTTTGCGCCTTCAGTTTGTTGCGCCCGTTGGAAATGTGAATTACCAGTTTCTCTTGCACGGACATTCTCATATTGCGATGTTGGGCTGGGTGTATCTGGCGCTTTTTGCGTTGATTTATCACTTTTTTATTCCGAAAAACAACGAAAACGAAAAGAAATTTAACCGACTTTTCTGGATTACGGAAGGCGCTGTTATCGGAATGATGATTGCTTTTCCGCTCCAGGGCTATGCTCTTTTTTCGATTGTTTTTTCAACGATACATATTTTTTCCAGTTATTACTTTGTCCGATTGGTATGGAAAAATCTTGAAACCAATTTAGTACCGGAACGTTACCTGATTAAAACCGCTTTGTTTTTTATGATTTTATCCACTTGCGGTATTTGGTGTTTGGGTCCGGCGGTTGGTTTGCTAGGCAAAACGAGTGCTTTTTACCAGATTGCGATTCAGTTTTTCCTGCATTTTCAGTTTAACGGCTGGTTTATTATTGCAGTTTTGGCGTTGTTGTTTCATCAGATGCAACTCAAGGTGGAAAATCGCGTTTTCTTTTCGTTTTACAAATGGCTGATTGTGGGCACTGTTTTAACTTTTGCTTTGCCGGTGAGTTGGTTCATTTCCAGTCCGATTCTCACTTGGATCAACGGAGTAGGCGTAGTAGTGCAATTGGTGGCTTTTGCAAAATTGATTTTGATGCTGCGCCCGCAATTCGGGGAATTTTACGCTAAACTGAAAGAAATCGAAAAAATCGTGTACAGCTTTGCCTTACTGTCCTTAGGATTGAAAGTGTTGGTGCAATTGGTTGTGATTTTTCCGGATATGGCTCTGGTATCGCACCAAGTCAGAAATTTTGTCATCGGATTCATTCATATGATTATGTTGGGCGTTATCACTGGTTTTTTATTAGGGTTTTTACTGAATGCGAAAGTAATCAACCGTAAAAACCGGTTTTCGGAATACGGCATTAAAATTTTCTTAATGGGTTTTATCCTTACCGAATTCCTGCTGTTTGCGCAGGGTGGTAATCTGTTTTTTAATTGGAATCTAATCCCAATGTACCATCAGAATTTGTTTCTTTCCAGTATTTGGCTGGTTGTTGGAATTGTAATGATTATTTTTAGCAATGCGAATCTGAAAAACACTTTGAAATGAACCATCACTTTTTGTTAATCATACATTTACTCTGTGCCGCAATTTGGGTAGGAGGGCATCTTTTATTGGTGTTTGCCTATTTGCCGAAAGCGCTTCGGGAAAAAAATCAGCACATTATTTTAGACTATGAAAAAAAATACGAACCGGTGGGAATGCCGGCTTTAGTATTATTGGTGATTACCGGAATCCTGATGGCCTATAAATATGGAGTCGGAATTGAAAGCTGGTTTCATTTTGCCACTCCGATAGAAAAAGTAGTTTCCGTAAAATTAGCCTTGTTGTTTGTTACGGTGCTTTTCGCGTTGAGTGCCCAGTTTCGGGTGATTCCGAAATTGAAAAATAATGCCGGGACATTACCCGAAATGAGTTTTCATATCGTTTCCGTGACTACCATCGGAGTGATTATGCTTATTCTGGGTTCGTTTGTGCGGTTTGGAGGAATTTAAAAAAATGAAATAATGATACTAGAAACAAAACCATTAAAAAGAGCAAAAGAACTGCAAGAATTGAGCCGGGAGCATCATCATGGTTTATTGCTCTGTTGGAAAATCAGAACTGGATATTCCCGTAATGTCAGTTCGGAGCGCATTAAAAGATATACCGATTGGTTTTATACCAAATATTTACTTCCTCATTTTGAATTGGAAGAGGAACACGTGTTTACTATTTTGAAAGAAAACCACGAGTTGGTTAAAAAAGCGCTTGCCGAACATAGAAGGTTGCGCCGGCTTTTCAATCAGCGAACAAATATTGATAAAAATTTAAGCTTAATCGAAGAAGAACTGGAAGCGCACATTCGTTTTGAAGAACGCGTTCTGTTTCCGGAGATACAAAAAGTAGCTTCGGCGGAACAATTGGCCAGAATTTTAGAAATTCATAAGGAAGGCGATTTCGTTGAAAATGAAAAAGATATTTTTTGGAAATAAAAAATTAACCTTATTAATGTAATCATGAAAAAAAGAATAGTTCTTGCAGGATTGGTATTGCTGAGTTTAACCGCCTGTCTGAAAGAAAAGAAAACCACTGAGAAAGAAGGCGAAACTACAACAGAAGTTACAGCCGAAACATCAAATGTAACACTCGACAACGGTAAATTATGGATTGCCAACCCTGAAACAACACAAGGCATCCATAACATGCAAAAAATACTTTCGGAACGCAAGCAAGAAGCTTCTGGTGCTGTTTTGAAAGAAGCACTTGAAAAAGAGTTTGAAATGATTTTCGAAAAGTGTACCATGGAAGGCGAAGCCCACGAACAGTTGCACAATTATCTGTTGCCGTTAAAAAGGAAATTAAACCAACTGGACGGCACCAATGATGCTGAAGTTCTTACCGATATTGAAAGTTATCTGAAAGAATATCCTAATTATTTCAAATAAAAAAAGCCTGTGTTGCACAATGTAACACAGGCTTTTTTACCTAATTAACCTAACTTCGAATTTATTTTGCTGTGGTAAATATTCTTGGATTGATGGTAATCATTACCCAAGCCCAGTTGTTGTCATAACCTTTGTTTCCTACTTTTAATACTTCCATAGTGTCGCTTCCGAACATTTGTGAATAACCACCGGTGATGTTTACATCTTTCTGAAGTGCATAAGAGGCGGTGAAATCGATTTCCGTACCCAAATAACTGTCCATTTTCTTGGTGGCATCTGTTGGGTCAATAACATCGGCAGCAGTTAAGAATGCATGCGGAATCAAGTTGAATTGCCATTTGTTAGACGCATACGTCATTTTTACAAAAGCATCCTGCAAGCCCACTGTATTTTTGTAATTCCCTACGTAGAAATAATCCATGAAACCGTTAAATCCGTGGTTGGTTCCGAAAATAGGGTTGAATGATTTTATTTTACTGTCGGTATCATCCTGATCTTTTCCGGAAAGGTATTCGTAACCCAAACCGGCTTTGAATTTGTCTGTGATTGCATAACTCAGGTTTAATCCGCCGTATAAGGCACTAATGCTGGTGTTTTCAGTAACCAGTTTGCCGTCTCCGGTTTGGCCGTACACGCTTAAATTACCGTCGAATTTATTTTTTTTGTATGATAAATACGTTCCGAACGTTTGCATATTGTCAACCTTCAAATCGTTTGTTGGGACATCTTTATACTGGAAACCAACATTTAAGAAAAGCAAACTCATGTTTAAATTTCCAAAAGCGGTGTGATACCAGGCATATTGCATGTGTTTGTAGCTGTTGGTGTATACATCGCGGTATAATTTTTCGGAATCCGAATTTACGGCAACTCCTAAATCCAACTGTTGGTTTTTTGGTTTAAAGGAAATTAAAGCCGCATCGTGACTTTGGCCTTGTTGTGCCCAATCAATTTCCCCCATGATTCTTTGGTTGTCATAAGAAAGTACTTGTCTTCCTACTCTAGCGCTCCATTTGGCATTGAAATCGTATTGTGCCCAGGCTTCGAAAAGGGCAATTCCGTTTTTATCGGAAGTGGCTGTTGTGGCTACATCTCCCCAAACACGAATATTTTGAAAAGTCAGTTTTGCTTTTAATTTTTCTTGTTTAAAGTTGAAGTTTAAACGGGAACGTTGCGACACAAACGAAGTAGGCAGTGAACCGTCTTTCATTAGTTCTTTAAAACCGTTTCGGTATTCATAACGTGGTCTCAGTTGCAAATTTGCATCTAATTCCTGAGCGAAGGCTCCTGTGCCTATCATCAAACATAGCGATAAGCCAATTTTTTGTAATGATTTCATATAGGTAAAATTTATTTGTAAGAGGTCATATATGATATCGCCTTTTATGTATAGGATTTTGTTTGTAACAAAGTCGTTGTTAGTGGCGATTTCATAGTTTGGGTTAGTTTAGCTTTTCAGCTTCTTCGGTGATTTTGTTTACGGTTTCGTCATAGCTTACTCCCAAACCTTCCTGTTGGAACGCCAATTCACCATCGGCATTGAAAACACTGATAATATTGGAATGAGAGAAATCCATTGGCGATATTTTTTTGTAGTTTACGGCTAATACAGCAGCGAATTCTCGGGTGTTTTCTTCTGTAGAACGAAGGAACAGCCATTGTTTGCCATCCATTTTATTTTCTATGGAAAACTCTTTTAAACGTTTTGGAGTATCTACCGTTGGGTCGATGCTAACGAGTACGAGTTGGACGTTGTCTTTTAAGTTAGCAGGGATACGTTCCTCGATATTGCGCATATCGGCAACCAATCTGGGACAAGCAGATTTACAAGAAGTATAAATCATAACCATCACCAAAACTTTACCTTTTAAATCTTTCATCTCAATGTTTTTATTGTCTTGCGTAGTCCACTGAGATGGAAGATTGTAGATGGATAAATCCGAAATGGTTTTGTTGGTTGGATTTTTGGTTTCATTTTTCTTTTGTGAATTACAGCTTTGCAATCCCAACAGGATTATTAATAATCCCAATACTATTTTTTTCATATATGTGAAATTTAGTTGGTAGCGGTCATATATGGTAAGACTTTTATTTATTTATTTATTTATGTTTGCCTGAGCAATCGGCTGTTTAATCGCAATTTCATTTTTTAAATCTTTGGCACATCTGAAACCAAGATTTCTAGTGGTATAACTTGCTTTTAAACTACCTCTGAAAGCATAGCGCATAAATGCGGCATAGTTCATTAAATCGGAGGCATTTACAGATCCGCTTCCGCAGAATAAATTCTTATCAGAATCTTTATCTTTTCTGGATTCACCGGAAAGCATGATACTGTTAAAATCGGCCGTCCATTCCCATACCAATCCGTGCATGTCATAAACACCCCAATAATTTTTGAATGTTTTTCCTATCGGATTGTTATACGTTTTTGATTTTTCATACCAGGAAAGAATGAATTTGTTGTATTCTTCTTTGGTCCGGGCATCGATTCGTTTTTCATCGGCCATGGCCACATATTCCCACTCGTCCATTGTAGGTAATCGTTTTCCCTGACATTCGCAGTATTTTTTGGCAGCAAACCAGGAAATGTTGGTTACTGGCGAATTGCTTTTGTTGGTTCCGAAGTCGAAGTCGTTTTTCCAGTGGGATAAATAACTTTTGTCGGCAAAAAGCCCTTTGATTTTTGAACGGCTGTATTGCGGATTTTTTTTCAAAAATGCCAAATACTCGTCATTTGTAACAGGGTAAACATCTATTTTGAAAGGAGCAACCGTTACCGGTTTTTTATCGGTGGTTCCATAAAGGGGAACATACGCTCCCCTTTTTATGGTAACCATACCTTTATCCTGAGCAGTAAGAGACGTTGCCATAAATAAAACAGCGTAGAAAACGAATATTATTTTATACTTGAGTACCATGGTCAACTTACTTTAAATGAATTATTTTTTACCTCTTTGTGCTTTCACCATTGCTGGTGTTACTTTTGTTCCGTTGTTGCCCCAACTGCTGTAAACATAAGTTAAAACATCGGCAATCTGTTGGTCTGATAACGCTTGCGGAGTCATCATGGCGTTGAATTTTTTACCGTTAACAGTGATAGGGCCGCTTAATCCGTTAAGAACGGTTTTGATGGCACGGTTGGCATCTTTGTTTAAGTAATCAGATTTCGCCAAAGGAGGAAACGCATTCGGAACCCCTTGTCCGTTCGCCTGGTGGCAGGCGATGCAGGTTTTTGCAAAAACTTCTTTTCCTTTGTCAGGGTTTTGGATTGCAACTTTGGTTACTTTTTCCGTTTTCACTGGAGTTGTAAAACTATATAGACCAATAGTTAATGCAAGTGCGGCAACTCCTAAAATTATCTTTTTCATGATAAAAAGTATTTAATAATTAATGGTTATTCGTGAATGTCTTTTGTTTTTGTTGCAGGTGTGCTTCTTCCTGCTTTTACCATCGCAGCGGTAACTTCTGTTTTGTTATTGCCCCAGCTGTTGTACACATAGGTTAATACATTTGAAATTTCTTCGTCTGTAAGGTTTTGGCTTGTCATTACACTGTTGTATTTTTTGCCGTTAACCGTAATTTCACCTGTTAAACCGTGTAGTACCGCATTGATGGCTCTTTTTGGATCAGCATTAAGGAAATCAGATTTCGCTAATGGAGGGAAGGCATTCGGGATTCCTTGTCCTTCAGATTGGTGACAAGCGAAACAAGTTCTTCCGTAAATTTCTTTACCTGCTTTAATTTTTTCAGGAATTGATTTCGCTGCAGCTGCTTTACCATCGCCATTTTCTTTAGGCATTTTTTGAATGGTTCCACCTTCAGGTAAATAAATACCTTCTTGTACAGTACCAGAGTAAATGGTTTTTTCTTGTTCGCCTTCTACTTTAAGCATTCCTAACGCTCCTTTGTTAAACGCTCTGAAAATAGAGTGGTCTACAAGGATGAATGTGCCCGGAACATCTACTTTGAATTCTACGATAGCAGAACCACCGGCAGGAACTAATGTTGTTTGAACATCTTTATTGATTAAGCTTCCGCCTTCAATGTGAACTTTGTCGAAAATCTCACCAATTACGTGGAAAGAAGATACAATGTTCGGACCACCATTACCCATATAGATACGTACTGTTTCGCCTTTTTTAGCGGTAATCGCTTTATCGCCGGTTAGAGAACCTACTTTTCCATTGAATACTACGTAATCCGGTTGTTCTTTAACTGCTTTTTCCATGTCGAACGGTTGAGATCCTTGTTCGCCATAAGCGCCTTTTGTGTAGAAATCACCTTGCATGATATAGTACTCTTTATCCACTGGAGGTAAACCACCTTCCGGTTCTACTAAAATCAGACCGTACATTCCGTTAGCAATGTGCATTCCTACTGGAGCTGTAGCACAATGGTATACATATAAACCAGGGTTTAAACATTTGAAGTTGAATACTTTTTCATGTCCGGGCGCTACTAGTGAAGAAGTTGCTCCACCACCTGGACCTGTTACAGCATGTAAGTCAATGTTGTGTGGTAATTTGTTGTCTGGGTGATTTTTTAGGTGAAATTGTACTTCATCACCAATACGGGTTCTGATGAAACTTCCCGGAACTGATCCTCCAAATGTCCAATAGGTATATTTTACACCGTCAGCCATTTCGCCTTCTTGTTCCTTGATTTCCATGTTTACAATCAGTTTTGTTGCTGCACGGTTACCAACCGGTTTCGGTACAAATGGAGGAGGAGTTAATTCTGCTACCATTTCACCTTCCACTTTAATTTTGGTAGGATCGTTTGCATCGCTGTTTCCGAAAGCGAACAAACCAACTGTAATTGCAGTTACCGCTAATACACCAGCAGCAATTTTTAATTTAGTTTTCATGATTATGGGTTTTTGTTTAACTTATTTTATAGTGTAAAATTAAAGGACAAAAAAGTCTTTTATCATGATATTTGTCATGTTTGAAAAAAATAAATTAGAGTGTCTTAAAAATAAATTTCCGTGAGTGTTTTTAGTTTAGTTTGAAGAATGATAAGCACTCAGGCATGATAATGTAAGTCATTGGTATTTCCAGAAGTCACCAAACGGTTTTAAACCTGTAATTTTTAGGTTATCTTTGAATGGAATTTTAGTTCCGATACCTTAATAATTATTCGGAAGAAAAAAGGACAATCGATATTATGCTTCTAAAAGACTACCGAACTATTTTTACACAGGAATTGGCTTCTTTATACGACGAATATGAAACCGAAAGTTTTTTCTATATCATATTAGAAGATTTTCATCATATGAAGCGGGTGGATTTGGCTTTAAACCCTGATTTCGAACTGAGTCCGGAATTGATGCACCAATGGGAAAACGTTGTGGCGCAATTAAAGGAGCAACGTCCGATTCAATACATTTTAGGGGAAACCGAGTTTTACGGATTGCCGTTTTATGTAAACGAACACACGTTGATTCCACGTCCGGAAACGGAAGAATTGGTCGACTGGATTATTAAGGAGTCAAAAGTTAAAAGTCAAAAGGCGGAATTCAAAATTCTGGACATCGGAACAGGAACCGGATGTATTGCGATTTCGTTAGCTAAAAATCTACCAAACACCAAAGTATATGCGATGGATGTTTCCGATGCAGCATTGGCTGTAGCCAAACGAAATGCCGAAAGAAATAACGTCGACATTACCTTTATCCATCAAAGTATTTTAGAAACCGATGATTTAGGCGAAACATTCGATATTATCGTTTCCAATCCGCCGTATGTGAGAAATCTTGAAAAACAGGAAATCAAAAAGAATGTTTTGGATTACGAACCGCATTTGGCCTTGTTCGTGGAAGATAACGACGCATTGTTGTTCTACCGAAAAATAACGGAATTGGCAATCAAAAACCTTTCGGAAAACGGACAGCTGTACTTCGAAATCAATCAGTATTTAGGCAATGAAATGGTGCAATTACTGCAACAACACAATTTTAAGGATGTTGAATTGCGCAAAGATATTTACGGGAATGATAGGATGATTTCAGGTAGCAGAAGGCAGGTAGCGGATAGCAGATAACAGGTAATCGATTGCGGATGATTGTTAATTGAATTTTTCCGGATTGTTCATCATGTAGTTCAGTAGTTTGCCTACTTCTAGACTTTTAGACGTAAAATAGTTAAACGTTTCGGTATTGATATAATTACAGGCTAAAGCATATTCTAACCAAACTTGGGTTTCGGCATTTTCAGCATCACTGTCGGTGAGCTTTGAAATAAAATGATTTGGATATCTTCTTTTTCGTGTGGCTTCAGCAATATTTGCAGAAACACTACGAGACGAACGTCTGATTTGATCGGTTAAGGAATATTTTTCTTCAGAAGGAAATGATTTAGCTGTTTCAAAAATAGACATGGCTAATTCAAAAGACTTTTTATAGGCTAATAAATCTTGAAATCTCATAATGGCGTATACTTATATAATTCTAATCTTCTTTAAATAAAGCTATTCATCTGCATTTTTCCTCCTGTTTTTTCTGCTTTCTGCCTTCTGCCTTCTGCCTTCTACTCATGACGAAGAGCCTCAATAGGATCCAGCTTCGAAGCCTTAATCGCAGGATACAATCCAGACACAATCGCCACAATAAAAGTGGTGATAAACGCTGCAATAATGGCCATCCACGGAATCACAAAGGTGAATTCAATCGCTTTGGCAATTCCGAAACCTATTAATATTCCCAAAATAATTCCAACAATACCACCCATTTGACCAATTACTAAAGTTTCCGTAAAAAACTGCCAGGCAATGGTGGAACGTTTCGCACCTAAAGATTTACGTACACCAATTTCACGGGTTCTTTCGGTAACGGAAACCAACATGATATTCATCAAAGCAATCGACGAACCGAAAACGGTAATAATCCCGATAACCCAAGCACTGATGCGCAACACTTCGGTATTGGAAAGCAAACGCTGAATCAAATCGTCACTGCGTTCCACCCCAAAATTGTTTTCTTGAATCGGACTCAATTTTCGTATTTTTCGCATCGCAATGGTAGCATTGTCAGAGGCTTGTCCCAAAGTTTCCTTGCGGCTGATCATCACATTAATGTCATAATTAATATTCGGCGCCGAAAATATCGAACGTGCAATCTGAATCGGAATCAAAACGCGCAAATCCTGATTGTTACCAAAGGTTGAACCTTTTTCTTTCAATACACCAATCACTTTAAACTTAGCCCCGCGAATCGAAATCGTTTTATCAATCGGATTAACGTCTTTAAAAAGCCCTTTTTCAAAGTCGGAACCCAAAACGCAAACATAATTGTTGTTGGAAACGTCAAAACCGGTAAAATTTCGCCCTTTAGTAGCTTCTAAACCTTTGTTGGGAAGGAAATTTTCATCCACACCCACCACAGTAATTTCCGGATCGGTTTTCTTGGCTTCGTATTTTACTTCGGCTGTTGTGGTCGCGGTAAACGAAAGGGAAGTGGTAGTAAACGGAAAAATATATTTTTCCTGAAAAGCCTTCGCCTGCGGATAACTGATAATCGGATTGATTTTCTGCTCGGCATTGTTACGATTCACACGCTCCGAAAAGTCATACTGACTGATGGAAAACGTATTGGCGCCCATCGATGCAAAATCTTTCATAATCGTATTTTCCAACGCCGACACCACCGTCAGAATGCCCACCAAAGCGGTTATTCCGATGGCAATAATCATCACCGTTAAAATCGTACGCAAGAGCTGACTTCTAATCGCTCCGAGCGCAATCTTCGTATTTTCCTTAAACAGACCAATTCCAACCATAGTAGCAATTTGTCACTAAAATAGGTTATTTGTTACAAGTTTCCCCAAACAGATTTACGAAATTCTTTAAAAAGTAAGATATTTGCAAAGTGTTTGGAGCGAAACGTCGGTTTCTTATCCGGATACGAAGTTCCCGCTGTCCGCACTACAAGGTAGTTGCTCCCATCGGGGCTAAAAGAAAAACCATTGGATTATTTGGAAACTAATCCATAAAACAAACCATTTAAAAAAACAACCATGGCTAAGCCAAGCATACCTAAAGGAACCCGAGATTTTTCACCCGCCGAAGTAGCAAAGCGTAACTATATTTTCTCCATCATCAAAGCGAATTTTGAAAAGTTCGGCTATCAACCCATTGAAACGCCAACCTTCGAAAACTCCGAAACCCTTATGGGGAAATACGGGGAAGAAGGCGACCGTTTGATTTTTAAGATTTTAAATTCCGGAAATTATTTGTTCAATAAAAATAAAATCGAATTACCAGAATCGATAGAAGTCCTGCAATCAAATTCTGCAGAAACCATTTCCGTTAAAGAATTGGTGGAATTGAATAAGTTCACGGCTAAAATCTCCGAAAAAGCCTTGCGTTACGATTTAACCGTGCCGTTTGCTCGCTACGTAGTGCAACATCAAAACGAAATCGAATTTCCGTTCAAGCGTTACCAAATCCAACCGGTATGGCGAGCCGACCGTCCGCAAAAAGGGCGTTTCAGAGAATTCTATCAGTGCGATGCCGATGTGGTGGGTTCTACCTCATTGTGGCAGGAAGTCGAATTGGTGCAATTGTACGACAGCGTATTTTCGGCATTAGGGTTGGAAGGCGTAACCATCAAAATCAACAATCGAAAAATACTTTCGGGGATTGCAGAAGTAATCGGCGCGTCGGACAAACTAATTGACTTTACGGTGGCTTTAGACAAGCTGGATAAAATCGGTGAAGACGGGGTGAAGAAAGAAATGTTAGAGAAGGGGATTTCAGAAGCCGCGTTGGAAAAAGTACAACCGCTGTTTGCTTTTACAGGTACGATTACGGAAAAGTTAGAAAAGCTCTCGGCTTTATTAGTTACGTCGCCGGAAGGAATGAAAGGCGTGGCGGAATTGCAATTTATCTGTGAGAACGTTATAGCTCTAGGGTTGGATAAATCAGCATTGGATTTGGATGTGACTTTAGCCAGAGGATTGAATTACTATACAGGAGCCATTTTTGAAGTCAGCGCACCAAAAGGTGTGGCAATGGGTTCCATCGGAGGCGGTGGCCGTTATGACGATTTAACCGGTATCTTCGGATTGAAAAATATGAGCGGTGTTGGGATTTCTTTCGGATTGGACCGAATTTATCTGGTTTTGGAAGAACTGAACCTGTTCCCGGAAACGGTAACCTCCACTTCAAAAGCGTTGTTTTTAAACTTTGGCGAAAAAGAAGCGTTGTATGCAATGAAAGCCATTATGCAATTGCGTAAAGCCGGCATCAAAGTGGAAATGTATCCGGACAATGCCAAAATCGGAAAACAATTCCAGCATGCCGACAAGCGCGGAATTCCTTTTGCAGTTGTTGTAGGGGAAGAAGAAATCGCAAACCAACAATATGCGTTGAAAGATCTCGCATCGGGCGAACAAAAGAAAGTAAATTTGGAAGAATTGAAAGAACTTCTTAAATAATAGAAAAAGGCTGTCGGAAACGATGGCCTTTTTTGTGGCACTTTAAACGGAAGTACAATTAACACATCATGTTTCGCAATTAAAAGAACAGTGTGAAACGCTGGATTTAAAGCTGTTTGTGTATGTAAAGTTTGTATATTTAATCAGAATTATTCAATAACATCGTGAAAAAAAAATATGGAAAGTATTCAAATTAAAAGAGTTACTCTGAGCGATATTAGTCAGTTGCAAAATATTGGAAGGCAAACATTTCAGGAAACATTCTCCGAATCAAATTCCGAAGAGAATATGAAAAATTATCTGGAGGAAGGGTTTTCAACAGCAAAACTGACGACGGAACTAAACGACGAAAACTCGGAATTTTATTTTGCCACATTTGGCAATGAAGTAATTGGGTATCTGAAAATTAATTTTGGCGAATCGCAAACCGAATTAAAGGATAGCAAAGCACTTGAAATTGAACGCATTTATGTGTCTAAAGAATTTCACGGAAAAAAAGTCGGACAAGTACTGTATGATAAAGCCATCGAAATTGCAAAACAAAAAAATGCCGAATACGTTTGGTTGGGCGTCTGGGAAGAAAATCCAAGAGCCATAAGTTTTTACACCAAAAACGGTTTTGTTGCGTTTGATAAACACATTTTCAGATTAGGAGACGACGAACAAACCGACATCATGATGAAACTGAAATTGGTGTAACCGAATGTGGATCGAGATGAAAATAGTCGGGAAAATTTATTTCTCCGACTTGAAAATCTCTTTCACCGCTTCTTCATAATGTTTTTGATTGCCAGCTTTTTTAATCTTTTTCAATGTTTTTTGCGGGTTGGAAAACGATTCCGAAAAGTATTCCCAAAAACCGAGCATTTTCATTTTTATTGGCGTTGGTCCTTGTAAATAGGCATCATAGTCATGGTAAATGGTGTCGTGAAATTCTTCGAAAATTTCAAACCGGTTTTTAGGGTATTCGGTCGTGTCGTTTTTAATCATGCTCGGTAAAAACGGATCGGCAATTAAACCACGACCAATCATAAAATGATCAATCGGTGGAAAACGTTCCTGAAGCATTTTAAATTTGGCTACCGATGTAATGTCGCCATTGTAATATAATTTGTGTTTGGTAACGTCTAAACATCTCTGAAACGAATCCAAATCCACACCACCTTTGTACAATTGTTTCCCGATTCGGGCATGAATGGCGATGTTTTTAATCGGATATTTTTCTAAAATCGGAAAGACGTCTAAAATTTCGGTTGGATTTTCATAGCCCATGCGCATTTTCATCGAAACAATAATATCGGTTTCGTTGTGAACGCGTTCTAAAATATGATTGATGCCTTCTGTATTCTTGATTAATCCCGAACCCATGCCGCATTTGGCAACCATTGGGTAGGGACAACCTAAATTCCAATTCAGTTCGTTATAGCCTAATTCCTTAACATATTTGGCGACAAACAAAAATTCTTCGGCATCATTGGTAATGATTTGCGGGATGACTTGTAACGTGTCATTATTCTCCGGAAGAATGTCGCGTTCGTAAGAACCTTTAATCGATAATTTTCCGTTCAGTTTGATGTAAGGCGAGTAGAACGTATCAATACCTCCGAAATATTTATGAAAGGCATTTCGAAAACGAAAATCAGTAAATCCTTGTAACGGGGAAGATAATAAAGTAGTGCTCATCGTTTCAAAAGATTAAAGATTCGTTTTGGTTAGGGTTTTGACTTGTTTGAACAACCAGTCGTACAAAGCATTTTCATGGAATAAGCGTTCCACATTGCTATGATTGCCGCCGGGAATTACCGTAAAGGTTACATTCGCATCGGGTTTGTGTTTTTTAATAGCATCCACCACTTTTTTTGATTCCGACATCCGAACAATATAATCTTTATTCCCATGCTGAATCCAAAGCGGAAGAGTTGCCAATCGCGAAGCATCGCTCACATTACCGCCACCACAAATGGCTACGGCTGCTGTGATTTTATCGGCATATTTTCCGGCGAAATGTAAGGTGCCGTAAGAGCCTAAACTCATACCACAAACGTAAACGCGGGACAAATCGGTATTGTAATTTTTTTGGACGTATTCTAAAAGCTGTAGAACCTTGTCGGGATTCCAGGAACCGGAGGCCAGTTGAGGCGCTACAACAATTGCCGGAATTTTTCGTCCTTTTTCCATGGCCCGCAAAACGCCGTATCGCTTCACCCGGTTGATGTCGGTTCCGGAAAGACTTTTGCCGTGGAGGAAAATCAGCACGGGTTGTTTTTCGGTTTTTTCCGTTTCGGGAACGTGAATCCAAAACGGATAATCGGTATTTCCGATGATGGTTTTTAATTGCGCAAAAGCAGAACTGAGTGTGAATAATGTCAGAAGAATTAAAAAACGAAATTTCATGGCTTTGAATTTGTTGCGCTGCAAAGGTACCTTTTTTGTTTTAAATGCTTTTTGAAAAGGTTGGTAAAAGAAAAAGTCCCGATTGCTCAGGACTTTTGTATTATCGGATAATCACTTGTTTGCTCAGTGAACCATCGGATGTTTTCAGTTTTATGATGTACGTTCCGGAACGAATGTGTTCTACCGGAATTGTAATGTTTCGCTGGTCTTCCTCGGTTATGTCCCATTTGGCAACCGATTGTCCTAAAATATTGTATAATAGAACTGATTCTACACGAACATCCGCAATATTGTTTTTAATGTTCAGGATATGGTTGCTGTCGGTGAAAACCATGATTCCGTTATTCAAAGCCGCTTCGTCCGAACTCAAGGTTTCCATGGTGAAGCGTAATGAGAATCGGTCATTGTATTCTCCAATTGGTAAATCGGCCGAAAACTCCTGATTTTTGATGTCGTGATAAATTCCCGTAATGTTGTCAAACAGATAAATGTCGGTGGAAGCGGGAACGTTTTCCAAAGCATCAATTTTAATTTTTCCGATTCCCGGAGTGGTGACTTTAATTCCTATTGGGAGAATTTGCATTGTACTGAAATCGGGAACACCCTGAATCACGAATTTGCCGTTGCCGATAGTCCAATACATGTCGTCTTTATTCACATCAATCATCGGAGCATCATAACCAATATCAAATTGGTTCGAGGTATTGGTGTCGGCACCCACTAAAAGCTGTCGGCGTAATCCGGAAGCGGTTTCATAGCTCATTCTGATTTTTTGTCGGTTATCACTGTCTTCGGAAACGGTACTGTTGGCTGATTTGAAGAATACCGAATTTGCAGGAGATTCTGTTTTAAAAGCACGCTGACTGTTTCTGAATTTTATGGTTCCGCCCGTAATAGGATTTGAAACACCGGTTACTCCTGCTACATCGGTTCGGACGAAAAATCCTTGTGCGACAGGAATATAACGCTGAGGTACTTTTGTTCCCGTAGCATTGTTATTGTTTATTAACGGATCATTTGATATGGCCACAGTACCACCAATTAAAGTATAGGTTGCATAACCTCCTATGTATTCACTCAAATAATGGGTTTGACCGCCAAAGTGATCCCAGAAATATAGTGCTCCATTGAATGCATTTGATAATGGAGCGCCGTTATCCAGTACATTGTCCATAATAAAAGCATTGGCATCCAACGCAGAAGGATACGGATTTCCGATTAAGTACAATTGATTCATGGCAATAGTCAAATTAATATCACCATTGTTGGGTTTTCCGGTAAATACATAGTTCTGATAATTTGTGCTGGGTTCTGAGCCGGTAACTCCTTTCATGGTAAAGCCTTCGCCAACTTTAACGTTTCCGGTGTTTCCTATAGCTTGCCATGACCAATAACTGGTGCTGATCTGGGTATATTTATACAACCAGCGATTGCTTATTTTTATTGGACTTGTAAGTGGACCGTCTGAATAGTTATACCCATCCCCAAAACTTATCGTTCCCGGATTAAATGGGCTGAGTGTAGCATTGGTTCCGTCTCTTAAAATTCCACCTACCGTATAGTTCAAATTGTCTGAACTAACTGGGGATGACCAGTAATTATAATGGTAGCTGCTTTTTGTTCCTTGCTGATCTCGTAGCAGTTTTCCTGTCCCGGCTGAAGGATTGGCTGTATTTCCGTTTTGAACCAATTGTGCTTCTCCTGTTAATCGTAAATCTCCGCTGGTGAGTAATAAACTGTTGGCAATCGTAAGTTCGAAACCATCGGCTACACTAACACCTTTTGCGCCGTTTGTATTATTCAGCGTTACATTGTAAAAAGTTTCGTCCAGTTTGATTCCGGAATTAATCAGTTGTACCTGATTGTTTGTTCCTCCGTTAAACGTGACCGTTCCGGTTCCCGGAATAAAGCTTCCGCTGTTTCTCCAGTCTCTTTTAACGTGCAGGTTGGAATTGGCTGTCATCGTTATTGATGCACCCGGACTTATAATTACGTCTCTGGCAGTTGCAATGTAACTGTATGCTGCTGCAAAGGGACTTAACGGATCAATTACAGGCATTCTGCTTGCTCCGGTAGGGATTTGTGCATCAACGGTGGCAGATGGAAGTCCGCCAGCCCAGTTTTTACAGTCAAACCAATCAGTGCTTACTAATCCTGTCCACAAACCTTGAGTGCCGTTTAAAACGGTTACGGTTGCAGAACCTGAAATATCGCTTCCAATCGCAGTACATCGGACATCGTTTACTGCTGTTAATGTATAAGTTCTGCTCGTTGTCATGTTAGGAATACTAAACGTGTACGGATTGGTAAGTATATTACTTACCGTTGTTGATGTTACACCATTGGTATACGTTATTCTCCAAGGACCTCTTCCGGTTAATGCCACGTTAAAAGTTGCGGTACCTCCCAAACATACCACTTGATCCTGACTAATAACGGCGGTTGGTCTTGGATTTACGGTAACAGTCACATATGCTGTCCCGTCAGTTCCAAAACTATTACAACCATTCAGGAATGAAGTTACGGCATAGGTTGTGGTTTCGGATGGACTTACGGTCATGGTAGCGCTGTTGCTAATGACAGCCCCTGTTGTTGCATCTACCCATTGAGTGCTTAGGTTTAAAGGAACATCCGGAATTTGGATATTGTCTACTGCCCAAGAGCTGCCAACCACACCGTCATAGAAGAAGCGAATTCTAAGATTCGGCTGACCTAAATAAGGATTCAAATCCACACTTCCGGGTGCAAAACCATTGTATGGACCTAAAGTGCTCGGTCCTGCAAAAGTCGCTATCGTTGTATAGGCACCGCCGTTTACCGAAATCTGTATGTATCCGCTTGAACCGGCTAAAAAGTTATAAGCGTGGGTGAAACTTAGTGTCGCGGTAGTTAAACCAAAAGTATTAAAAATCGGAGTGTATAAGTAGGAGTTGAAATCTCCGTTTGCAATCGCAAATTTTCCGGATGAGGTGTAATTAATACCCGAATATGTCCCGCCATTAGTTGCCGAAAGTTGCCAAGGTCCAGGATTGGTGTTACTGGCTCCGGCATTTAAACAATTTCCACAACCGTTAACTAACCAACCGGTTGGGTTAGAATTGCTGAAAGTTCCTCCGGTAGCTAAAGTAGAACTGGTGGCATACCCGCTTTGTGATGATAAGACAGTTGAGTCTCCATTGCAAATTGTAGAGGGAATTGCAGTTACCGGTGAAGGTTTGATATTCGGAATTACATTAATCATCGATGAGGTTGAAAAAGCAATTGCACAAGGACTGTTTTGTACCACAGCTCTAAAAATAGTGGATTGTATTATGTTGCTGTATGTGTGTGTGTTAGAGGTGTTGGCGATAGCTGTCCATGTGATTCCCCCCGTTGTGGAATATTCCCATCTCACAACACTACCCCTATGACCACTTAGGTAAAGTGTTCCGTTTGCTACATGGCATGAAGTAGCTGTGTTTACAGTAGGTAAGACATTGGGTTGCGACACAGTAACTGATCCTCCTAAAGAAAGTGGTTCAACTATAACATCAGCTGTTATAGGAGTGCCTGGGCATCCATTAGCACTTGGAGTAATTGTGAAAGTAACTGTTTGTTGTGTTGTAGTTGTATTTGTCAGGATTCCTGTAATGTTTCCGGATCCACTTTCCAATCCCGTTACGGCTGTTGTGTTGTTTCTTGTCCAATTGTAAGTTGTGCCAAGTACAGTTCCTGTGAAGGATATCGCAGTGATGGGACTACCCGAACAAACGGTTTGCGATGTATTTACAGTAGCAGCAGTTGGTGTAGGATTAACGGTTATTGAAGCCGTTATTGTTGTACCATTACAGCCGTTTGCATTGGGTCTGATTGTAAACACAGTTGTCTGAATACTGTTGGTGTTATTTGTTAGTATACCGCTTATGTCTCCACTACCGCTTGCCGGTATTCCGGTTATATCGATTGTTTCTGTTCTTGTCCAGGTGTAGGCTGTACCGGTAACATTTCCGGAAAGGATTATGTTTGTTATGGTTCCGCCCGAACAGATGGTTTGTGATGGCGGTGTTGCAACGGCATTCGGAGTTGGATTTACCAATACTGATACTGTAATTGGTGTACCTTGACAGTTATTTGCTGTTGGAGTTACCGTAAAGTTTACAGTTTGAGGAGCATTGGTGTTGTTGGTTAAAATTCCGGTTATGGTTCCGCTACCGGACGATGCTATTCCCGTTACATCAACGATATTATCTCTGGTCCATTGGTAAGTTGTGCCGGTTACGTTGCTGGTTATACCAAAGCTTCCCAGTGCGACTCCGGAACATCTTATTTGATTAGGTAATGAAGAAGAAGCTATGGGAATTGGATTTACAAGTACGGTTGCGGTAATCGGTGTTCCGTTGCACCCGCTAGCAGTTGGTGTAATGGTAATGGTAACCAATACCGGTAAAGCGGTTGTGTTTGTCAATGCACCGCTGATGTTTCCACTTCCGCTTGCTGGAATTCCGGTAACGGTAATAGTATTGTTTCTGGTCCAGTTGAAAACTGTACCGGTAACATTTCCTGAAAGTGCCATTGTCGTAATAGATTCACCGGAACAGATGGTCTGACTGGAATTGGTTACCACAACATTCGGAGTCGGATTGACTGTCACGGTAGTGTAAATCGGGTTTCCGTCGCAACCATTCGCAGTAGGAGTAATGGTAAATGTTACAGTTACAGGACTGTTGGTGGTATTGACTAAAGTACCGCTGATGTTTCCGCTTCCACTTGCCGGAATTCCGGTTACATCCACAGTATTGTCCCTTGACCAATTGAACGTGGATCCGGGCGTTGTTCCCGAGAGCACCATGGTCGCCATTGCTACTCCCGAACATCTTATTTGCGTTGGGTTTGTTGCATTGACAATTGGTGTCGGGTTAATCGTTACGGTAGCAGTTATCGGAGTTCCGTTGCACCCGCTAGCAGTTGGTGTAATGGTAAAGGTAACCGATACCGGTAAAGCGGTTGTGTTTGTTAATGTACCACTGATGTTTCCACTTCCGCTTGCTGGAATTCCGGTAACGCTTACAGTATTGTTTCTGGTCCAGTTGAAAACTGTGCCTGTTACATTTCCTGAAAGTGCCATTGTCGTAATAGATTCACCGGAACAGATGGTCTGACTGGAATTGGTGGCAGTAACATCTGGAGTCGGATTGACTGTCACGGTAGTGTAAATCGGGTTTCCGTCGCAACCATTCGCAGTAGGAGTAATGGTAAATGTTACAGTTACAGGACTGTTGGTGGTATTGACTAAAGTACCGCTGATGTTTCCGCTTCCACTTGCCGGAATTCCGGTTACATCCACAGTATTGTCCCTTGACCAATTGAACGTGGATCCGGGCGTTGTTCCCGAGAGCACCATGGTCGCCATTGCTACTCCCGAACATCTTATTTGCGTTGGGTTTGTTGCATTGACAATTGGTGTCGGGTTAATTGTTACGGTAGCAGTTATTGGAGTTCCATCACACCCGCTAGCAGTTGGTGTAATGGTAAAGGTAACCAATACCGGTAAAGCGGTTGTGTTTGTTAATGTACCACTGATGTTTCCACTTCCGCTTGCTGGAATTCCGGTAACGCTTACAGTATTGTTTCTAGTCCAGTTGAAAACTGTGCCTACAACATTTCCTGAAAAGATTATAGAAGTGATAGGATTTCCCGAGCAGCTTGCTTGTGACGTAAGTGAAGCAATCGCATTCGGAATTGGGTTCACAGTAATGGTAACGGTGTCGTTGTATGTTAGAGAACAAGTAACCGCATATACACTATAAGTTGTGGTTGCCCCAGGAGTTATAGTAAATAAGAGGTTTCCTCCGTTTCCCGAAACTGGAGTGCCAATATCAGTCGCGCCGTCTCTTAGCTGATACGTTATAAGTGGATCGCTATTCGCTAAAGTAATGGTGGTGCTTTCACCCATGCATATCGCAACATCATTTGAAAGTGTTGCCTGTGTGACGCAATCCTGACCAAATCCGATAAGTGAATACAACAATAATAGGATTCCAAAAAAGTAACTTTTATTCATAATCCTCAAGTTTTATGTTGAACAAATGGTTTGTTTGTTGTTGAGGACCTTAGCAGTGAGATAAAATGTAATAAATATGCAGATAAAATACTTGGATTATTTTAATTTATGCAGATACATTTTTACCTTAATAAAGGCTTTGTTTTTGGAATAACATTTAAAGCTAACTATTTAAAATGTAGTTTTTTAAAGTGTACAAAAGTTTTCGATGAATTGATTTTAACATTCGATGAACTACTGTAATATATTTTCTGATTAATTACTGTAAGTTGTATTTGCCATTATGAAAATGAATATCAGATTTGCTTTTAATTTTTTTATCAAAAAGCTTTTTTCCGAAATCAAATTTTGGACTAATTGAAATTATTTTTTGAGTAGGATTTTCATTTTTTCAATAAATCCTTGTTTGGGAATTTCTGTTTCACCAATTAAGAAGCCGTAAGGTTTGAGGGTTTCGATATGATCGCATAGAATTTTAAATATAGCAGTAATCGGAATCGCGAGAATAATCCCCGGAATGCCCCAAAGCAGTTCTCCGAGAACCAAAACAATGATGGTAAACAAGGAATTTATTTTTACCTGCGGACCTACAATTACAGGTTCTAAAATGAATCCCTGAATAAACTGGATTGTTCCATAAGTTAACACAATTCCGCCTAATAACGGGAAACTGGCTCCGTGTAAAGCGCTTACCAATACCGTAAGAGTTGTTCCGGTTATGTTTCCTACGAAAGGAATAATTTCCAATAAGCCGCAAAGGATTGCAAAGAAAATTGCGTTTTTTACCCCAATAACACTGAATCCCACACCATACATTATCCATAAACACATAATCATTTTGGAAAGTCCCACTAAATACTGTTGGGATATGTTGGCCGCATTGTAGATTATTTTTTCCACTTCATTTTGTTGAGAGGGAACAGTAAGTTTAAGAATGAAATTTTTAATGTGTGTCCTGTAATACAACAGAAACACAAAATAAACCAATATTAGTACAAAGGTTGTGATGAAATTGGTTAACGAAGCCACTATAATTTGCATAATATTGGTATACGATGGCTGTTCGTTTTTAAGAATTTTAAACTGTTCTTCAATGGTGATGTTAAGATGATCAAAAATGTATTTCTGAATATGATACCCCGCTTCAAAAAGTTTTTGTTTGATTAGGGCAATATCCGTGATTACTTCGGATACTTTCCAAAATAAAAGCGACACAAAGCCGGCTATAATGGCGATTAGCAACAAAAGGCATAAAAAAACCGCTAATCCTTTCGACAATTTCTTTCTTTCCATCCAATTGCATAGCGGTAGAAAAAGCGTTGCCAAAATTCCTCCTATTAACAACGGCATCAAAAAAGGTTTTGCAAAGTATAAGCCCGCAACTATTAAAAAAAGAAACAGTATTTTCTGAAAAACGGAAGTGTTGTTAATAGTCATAAAGCGATGTTTTTCTTTTGAAAATAGAAATTAATGCTACTTTGATTAAAAGTTATTCATCATAAAGCTAAGAATTTATGGTAAGACTGACTAATAAAAAAATAAGAATTTATTTTAAAATAGCGAACCTCTCGTGTTGTACGTATTGATGCTTCCATATGCAAATGCTGACTTTTATTGTGCCTAATTTCTTCAGTATTTGATGAATCAAACCTGCTTTAATTGTTTCTTGAAATAATATTATTCAGTCATTTATACTGCAACAGAAAGAAAATATTAGCAAAAAAGAAGTAAATTTGTTTAATAAATTAAAATAAAAAGTTAAACAAAATGTCTGAAAAGCAAAAAACGCTTTCTGAAATGGATATCGACCGCATCATTGAAATGGCTTGGGAAGACCGAACCCCTTTTGATGCAATTACCTTTCAATTCGGTTTAACGGAAGCCGATGTAAAAGCTTTGATGAAAAAAGAGCTCAAATTCAGCAGTTATGTATTGTGGCGCAAACGGGTTGAAAGTTGTACAACCAAACATTCAGCCAAGCGCATCGACGGTATCAATCGGTTTAAATGCAGCTTACAACGTGCGATTTCCAACAATAAAATATCAAAGCGAAGATAAAAGCTTGTTTGCAGTTAAACACTATTGAATTCTTGGACAAATAAATAGTTTAATCAGAATAGATTTTAAGTGGTAACGTCAATTCTTTAAAATTGCAGAAAAAAGAAATCAATATCGTATGGTTTAAAAGGGATTTGAGGCTCACCGATCACGAGCCCTTATTCGCTGCGCAGCAAAATAATCTTCCCATTTTGCTCTTGTATTGTTTTGAACCTTCGATAATGGAGTACGATGATTCGGATGTGCGGCATTGGCGGTTTGTTTACGAATCCCTACAAGAGTTGCAAAGCCAGCTTCAGGCATTTTCAATTCAGTTGTATGTTTTTCATCAGGAAGCTAAAGTTGTGTTTGAAGAATTGGAAAAAAGTTACACTATAAATACCGTTTTTTCGTATCAAGAAACGGGTAATAACCTCACTTTTGATCGCGACAAAGCCCTTCAAAAATTTTTCACTCAAAAAGGCATTAGTTGGCAGGAATTTCAAACTAACGGTGTTATTCGTAAGCTCAAGAATCGTGAAGCTTGGGAAGAAACGTGGCGAAAAACGATGACAAGTATTCCGAAGTTGTTCGACCCTAAAAAAGGAAATTTTCTTGATTTAGGAAGCCCTGTTTATGAGCGCTTAAAAGGAGCTGATTTACCAACGGAAATTACCACCCGAAACAAAAACTTTCAACAAGGTGGCGAATATTGGGCGTGGCGTTATCTCGATAGTTTTATTAAAGAACGCTACGTTAATTACAGCAAACACATTTCCAAACCCAGTTTGAGTCGCAAAGGCTGTAGCCGATTGTCGCCTTATCTCGCCTATGGAAACATCAGCATGCGGATGGTTTATCAGTATACGATGCAGCATTATGAAACATCATCGAATAAAAGAGCGTTGTCCAATTTTATTTCCCGATTGCATTGGCATTGTCATTTCATCCAAAAATTTGAAACCGAATGCAGCATGGAATTCCAAAACAGCAACCGCGCTTTTGATGTGTTGGTAAGACCCAAAAATGAAGCGTACATAAAAGCATGGCAAGAAGGAAAAACAGGAGTGCCTATCGTCGATGCCTGTATGCGTTGTTTGGTGCAAACCGGTTATATCAATTTCAGGATGCGCGCTATGGTGGTTTCTTTTTTTGTGTTTAACCTTTGGCAGGATTGGCGGGAATTGCATTTTTTGGCGCGACAGTTTTTAGATTACGAACCCGGGATTCATTATCCTCAATTGCAGATGCAGGCGGGTGTAACCGGCATCAATACTATTCGAATTTACAATCCGGTTAAGAATTCGGAAGAACACGATCCGGAAGGAATTTTTATCAAGCAATGGCTTCCGGAATTGGCTGCTGTTCCGCCTCATTTACTCCATGAACCCTGGAAATTAAGTTTGATGGATCAACAATTGTATAATTGTGAAATTGGAAAAGATTATCCGTTTCCGATTGTCGATATTGAAGCTACTCGTAAACAGGCAAGTGATATTATCTGGGGTTTCAGAAAAAGCGATGCGGTAAAACAAGAAGGTAAAAGAATTCTGGAAAAGCATGTAAATACCGCTAAATCAACTAAAAAGAACCATGCGAAAAGTGAAAAAACAAAACCTACCCAGTAAAGTATGCTTGGTGTGTAATCGGTCTTTTTTCTGGCGAAAAAAATGGGAAAAAGTGTGGGAGGAAGTAAAATATTGCAGTGATAAATGCAGAAGCAATAAAAATCATGAAAAATAAAACCTTACGATTGCTACTCGGCGATCAGTTAAACAGCAACCACAGTTGGTTTACCACGGTGGATGACTCGGTAACGTACGTGATGATGGAAGTCCGTACCGAAACTGATTATGTCGTACATCACATCCAAAAAGTAGTCGGTTTTTTTGCTGCGATGCGAGCTTTTGCCGAAATGTTACAATCTCACGGACATCAGGTGATGTATCTGAAAATAAACGATCCTAACAACAAGCAATCTTTTGAAGCGAATCTAGAATGCCTATTAAAAAATACCGATTATACCCAGTTGGAATATCATCTACCGGATGAATATCGAGTGGATGAAGCGCTGCGCAACTTTGCTTCTAAACTTTCCATTCCGGTGAAGGTTTACGACACGGAACATTTTTTCAGCACCCGAACCGAGTTAGGCACTTTTTTTCAAGGTAAAAAGACCTTTTTGATGGAAAGCTATTACCGCGCTATGCGAAAGAAACATCAAATACTCATGGAAGGCGACCATCCCGTTACCGGACAATGGAACTATGACGGCGACAACCGCAAGAAATTGCCTAAAAATCACAAACCCACGACTCCTTTAGTTTTCAATACTGATGTTTCTGCTCTTATGGAGGAGATTTTACGAAATGACATCAAAACCATCGGAACCCTTGATGCGAAGCATTTTATTTGGCCCATAAACCGCGCTCAGTCTTTACAATTGTTGGATTTTTTTGTTAACGAATGTCTGCCGTTGTTCGGTTCCTACCAAGATGCGATGGCGCCCAACGAATGGTCGTTGTATCATTCGAGATTGTCTTTTTCGCTCAATACCAAAATGATTTCACCATCGGAAGTCATCAACCGCGCGATTGCTGAATTGGAAAAAAATCAGGAGCGTATCGAATACCATCAATTGGAAGGATTTGTGCGTCAAATTATCGGTTGGCGCGAATACATGCGAGGGATTTATTGGCTGAAAATGCCCGAATACGCTTCGTTGAATTATTTCGACCACCACGAAAAATTACCTGATTGGTTTTGGACCGGAAAAACCAAAATGAGCTGTTTAAAAGACGCTATAGGACAGTCTTTAAATTTTGCGTATGCGCATCATATTCAGCGGCTGATGGTTTCCGGGAATTTTGCGCTTTTGGCGGGCGTTCATCCAGACGAAGTCGACGCTTGGTATCTCGGCATTTACATTGACGCGCTGGATTGGGTGGAAATCACCAATACCCGTGGGATGAGTCAGTTTGCCGACGGTGGCATTGTGGGGACAAAACCGTATGTGAGTTCGGCTTCGTATATCGATAAAATGAGTCATTATTGCGGTAGTTGTTATTATCAGAAAGCTAAAAAAATAGGGGAGAAAGCCTGTCCGTTCAATAGTTTGTATTGGAATTTTTACGATAAACATGAAGATAAGTTAGCGAACAATCCGAGGATCGGAATGATGTACAACGTATGGCGTAAAATGAAACCGGAAGATAAAACAGCGCTGTTGCAACAGGCCGATTACTATTTAAAACACATCAATGCGTTATGAAAACAGCAGTAGTTTGGTTTAAAACAGATTTGCGTATTACCGATAACGAAACCCTAATGAAAGCCATTTCTCAAAATGACATGGTTGTTCCGGTGTATTGTATCGATGAATCGCATTTTAGAACGACTCCCTTCGGGTTTCAGAAAACCGGAAATTTCAGAGCTCAATTTTTATTCGAATCACTCATTGATTTGGACAAGAGTTTACGAGAATTAGGTTCAGGATTGTTGGTAGTAAGCGGAAAACCCGAAGTAGAACTTCCAAAAATTGTCAAGCACTATAAAGCGCATCGTGTTTATGCCAAACGCGAAGTAGCTTTCGAAGAAAAACAAACCGAATCGCAAGTGCAAGCCGAACTTTGGAAACTTTCTTGTGAATTAGAAACTTTTAGCACCAGCACACTATATCATGCGGAAGATTTGCCTTTTTCGATAAAAGATATTCCGGATGTTTTTACCGATTTCAGACGAAAAACCGAGAAAGAGGCGCCGATACGGAGTGCTTTTGGTAAACCGATGCACATTAATTCGCCTGAAATTCCCTTTCTCAATTTGCCAACGCTGGCAGCATTAGGGTTGAAAAATGTAAAAATTGATTCTAGGGCTGTCCTTCGGTTTAAAGGCGGCGAGACGGAAGCCATAAAACGACTGAATCATTATTTTTTTGAAACGAAATTAATTTCCAGTTATAAAGAAACCCGAAACGGGATGGTGGGAGCTGATTATTCATCAAAGTTTTCGGCTTGGTTGGCAATGGGATGTGTTTCGCCACGATTTGTGTATCAGGAACTTAAAAAATATGAAGCCCAATTTGGCGCTAACGAATCCACGTATTGGTTGGTGTTTGAACTCTTATGGCGTGATTATTTTAGGTTTATGATGAAGAAGCATCAAATCAAACTATTTCGGCAATCCGGTATTCGGAACAAAGATTTGGAAATTAATAAATTCGATACGAAACAATTTGAACGATGGGTGAACGGTCAAACAGGAAATGATTTTGTAGATGCTAACATGCTGGAATTAAAATGGACAGGTTTTATGAGTAACCGGGGCCGTCAAAACGTAGCGAGTTATTTGTGTAACGATCTAAAGTTCGACTGGCGTTATGGAGCGGCTTATTTTGAACAACAACTCATCGATTATGATGTTTGCAGCAATTGGGGCAATTGGGCTTATTTGGCGGGTGTAGACAATGATCCGAGAGGTAATCGTTATTTCAATATAGAAAAACAGGCCACTGATTACGATAAAGACAAATCGTTCCGAAAGTTGTGGTTACCTGCAAAATGAGTTTTTTAATAAACAACCGAAAGGGAAAGAGGTAAGAAATCGATTTACGGATTTAGAGATTTGTAACAACAAAAAACCCTAACTGTTTGATTAGTTAGGGTTTAGTTTTTGTAGCGAAGACGGGAGTTGAACCCGTGACCTCAGGGTTATGAATTTCATATTTTATCGAAATTAACCCCTTTATATTATTGATGTGTAGAAAATCGTGTACCGATTTGTGTACTCAAATTAAACCGCAATGTAATCATTTTTTTAAATGATTCTTATTCCATTTCCTTTTATATCGATAGAATTTGACATTTTATTAAAATTCAACATTCATTCAAAATGGATTAGTTAATTTGCGCTATGAAAATTCTAATAATAGAAGACGAAATTGAAATTGCTACAAGTATTAAAAACTATTTGAGCAGTAATGATTTTGTTTGTGAATCAGCAAGTTCACTAAAAATAGCAATCGAGAAAATCGACTTATATTCGTATGATTGTATTTTACTAGATTTAATGCTAACAGATGGCGATGGATTTAAAATTTTAGAATTACTTAAAAGCCAAAATAAAACAGAAGGGGTTATTATAATTTCTGCCAAAGACACGTTAGAAACCAAAATTGAAGGCTTAACACTTGGTGCAGATGACTATTTGACAAAACCATTTCATCTTTCAGAACTATTGGTTCGAATTCAGGCATTGGTAAGACGAAAACAATTCAACGGAAATAATGTAATTTCTTTTAATGAAATTGAGATTGATACCATAAGCAAGTCGGTCAAAATTAAAGGTAACAAAATTGAATTCACAAAAAAAGAAATGGATTTATTACTATTTTTGATAGGTAATAAAAATAAAGTATTGTCCAAAAGCGCAATTGCTGAGCATTTATCTGGCGATATGGCTGATATGTTAGACAATCATGATTTTGTATATGCACACATAAAAAACATGAAAAAAAAGCTCAAAGAAATGGGAGCTGCAGATTATCTAAAATCAGTTTATGGAACAGGTTATAAATGGGAAGATGAATAAAAAACTACTTCAAAAAACACTGAATTATTATTTCATTTATGCTGTAGCAATATTAATTACGGTTGGTCCGGTGTTTTACATTATATCTAATGTTTTATATGAAGATGATGCCAATGAAGATTTATATACTCTAAAACATCAGTTTGATAAATTTACAAAACAGGATTTAAAAATAAAGGATATTGCAATTTGGAACAAGTTCAATCGCGATGTAAATCTTGAAAAATTCAATGGAATACAAAAAGACAGTTTATTTGACCATAGTTATTACGATGCGCTTAATAAAGAAAATGAGCCATTTAGAGTCCTAAATTCACCGGTAAAAATTGAAGGGAAATGGTACACTTTTTCTGCAAAAATTAATATGGTCGAAAAAGAAAATCTAATTGGAACTACTGCAATTCTTTTCACTTCTTTACTAGTATTGTTAATCTTTGGTTTTTTTATCATAACCAAAAAAATTTCAAAAAAATTATGGCAACCATTTTATGCGGCTTTGGATAAAATGGAGCAATTTGAAATTGACAAATCTACTTCGGTAAAATTAATTAAAAGCACTACTGAAGAGTTCAACAGATTGAATAATGCCATCGATAGCTTAATTCATAAAAATAGTAGTATTTATCAAAGTCAAAGAGAATTTATTGAAAATGCCGCTCATGAATTGCAAACACCTATTGCAATTTTTAAAGGAAAATTAGAAAACATATTACAGCGCAAAGACCTAAACTCAGAACAATTTAAATTGATTGATGAATTAAACAACACTACTACAAGATTGGTTAGACTTAATAAAAATTTATTAGTATTATCAAAAATTGATAGTAATGCTTACAATGAAATTGAGAAAATAAACGTAAAAGACACAATAGATAATCAACTAACATTTTTCAGAGAACAGGCTCTTTCAAAAAAAATAACTATAACCTCGGAATTATCAGATGGTGTTGTAGTTTATTCAAATCATATTCTGCTAGAAATGCTAATCAGTAACCTATTTTTAAACACCATAAATCACAATACACAAAACGGTCAAATTATTGTGAAATTAACTAATGACAAACTAACCTTTATAAATACAGGAACACAATTGCCATTGCAGACTGAAAAAATGTTTGAGCGTTTTTCTAAATCAAATCCAACCTCACAAGGAAATGGTCTTGGATTATCAATTATTAAAAAAATTGTAGATACAAACCATTGGACTATTAACTACCATTTTATAAATAGGATGCACACATTTGAAATAGTGTTTTAAAATTCAATATTTCTTCAAATTCCATTTATATTTTTGTCTCATAAAGTTAAAAAACAATAAAATAAGTGCGAATTAAAATCATATTCTTAGTTTCATTCCTGGTCCTTTCAGCTACAAATTTAGTTGCACAAAATAAACCTGTAACGTTATCGGGTATTACAAAAGATAAAATCACTAAGTCGGTTTTGCCATTTGTAAATGTTGTTTTAAAAACTTCAAAAGACACTACTTTAATTATAGGAACAATAACTAATGAAGAAGGTAGGTTTTCATTGGCCAATATAAAATCGGGAAACTATATTTTAGAATTTTCATTTATTGGTTACAAAACTAAAACACAGTCAATATATGTTGGTTCCCTTTCAGAATTCTTAGACCAAGGAACTATCGAATTAGAAGAAGATACGACAACCTTACAAGAAGTAGTAGTAGTTTCTAAATCAAATACCGTTAGCGAGAAAATGGATAAGAAAACATTTTCCATGGCAGATAATATCAGTCAAAGCGGAGGTTCTGTTTTGCAATCAATGCAAAATTTACCGGGAGTTACAGTTCAAGACGGAAAAGTACAAATTAGAGGCAATGATAAAGTTACCGTATTGATTGATGGAAAACAAACAGCTTTAACAGGTTTTGGTAACCAATCGGGTTTAGATAATATTCCGGCTTCAGCAATAGATAAAATAGAAATTATTAATAACCCTTCTGCAAAATATGATGCCAATGGCAATGCCGGAATTATCAATATCATTTACAAAAAAAATAAAAAAGAAGGCTTCAATGGCAAAGTGGGTTTTACTTCAGGATTTGGTGCTCTGTGGGAACGAAAACAAAATTTACCTACAATAAGACCACAATATTCAGTGACACCAAAAGTAAATCCTACCTTATCGCTCAACTATCGTAAAGATAAAGTCAATTTGTTTTTCCAAGGCGATTATTTATATACAGAAACGCTAAATAAAAATGAATTTGTAACACGAACTTACAATGATGGAACCATAATTAATCAGCAATTAAAGAGAAACCGAAACACTCATTTCACTACAATTAAATCGGGAATTGATTGGACTATCAATGATTACAATACACTAACCATTTCGGGGTTGTTTGGTTCGGAAAAGATTATTGATAATGGAGATCAACCTTTTTTTAATGCAGATTATTCAGAACGATTGCGACTTTGGCAATTTTTAGAAGATGAATTAAAAACTACTGTTATGGGAACTGCTGCCTATCAGCACAAATTCAGGCAAGCAGGGCATTTATTAAACATAGGTTTCAATTATACCTTTCATAGAGAAGACGAAAAATACTTCTTCGATAACATATTGCCTACTTCTACCAGTAAAGATGCATTCAAATTGTTATCTGATGAAAGTGTAATAGATATAAATATCGATTACATAAAACCTTTAAAGTATGGTAGAATTGAAACAGGCTTAAAACTTCGCAACCGAATTATTCCAACCAACATGCAATTCTTTCCCGGAACTAATTCACCTTTAGATGCAAATGCAGGAGGAGAAGCAACCTATGAAGAACTTATTCCGGCAGTTTACGGTAACTACATTTACGAAACCAATAAAATTGAAGCCGAAATAGGATTACGCTTGGAATACTTAGATTTAGAATATGAAGTAAATCCAAATCATCCTACTTACAGAACCGATAGCTATTCTTATTTTGAACCTTTTCCAAATTTTCGTTTTGCCTATAAAATCAACGATAATAATAAAATATCCTTGTTTTACAACCGCAGAATTGACAGACCAAACGAAGTAGATATTCGAATATTTCCAAAGTACGACGATGCCGAAATTATCAAAGTGGGAAATCCTGCACTACGACCACAGTTTACGAATTTAGTAGAGCTAGGTTTCAAAAAAAATCTAAATAAAGGGTATCTGTATACTGCACTATACCATCGTTTTGCAAATGCTACAATTACAAGAATAGCTTCTACTGTTCCAAATAGTAATCTAATTTATGCCATCTTTCAAAACGTAAATAAAAGTTCCAATACTGGTGTTGAAATAGTAGTTTCACAAGATGTTGCAAAATGGTATTCATCCAATTTAAACCTTAATGCCTATTACAATCAAATTGGTGCATTTACAGTTCAAAATTTATATCCACAACCTAATACATTTTCAGCAGATAAAGAAGATGCTTTCTCCGGTAACATAAAATGGAATAATACACTACACATTTCAAAAAAAGTAGATGCCCAAGTAACGGCTATTTATTTAGCACCGGATATTATTCCGCAAGGCAAAATAAAATCACGCTTTTCAATTGATTTAGGAATAAAAAAATCGGTTCAAAATGGCAAAGGCGAATTCTTCCTAAATGCAACAGATATACTAAATACTTTGGTAATCAAAAAAGAAATTCAAGGTCAGGAGTTTAGTTATACGAGTAATGATTATTACGAAACACAAGTAATTAGATTAGGCTATAACTATAAATTCTAAAAATTAAATTCAATGAAAAAATTACCGGAAATCACAATAGCATTTTGGATAATGAAAATATGCGCTACTACTTTAGGAGAAACTGCAGGAGACCTGTTTTCAATGACATTTCATATTGGTTATGCACTTAGCTCACTAATCTTAATTGGTTTTTTTATTGTTGTACTTCAAATGCAATTGTATGCTAAAAAGCATAATCCATTACTGTATTGGTCAGTAATTCTTGCAACAAGCACTGCCGGAACTACAATGTCCGATTTTATGGACCGAACTTTAGGATTGGGGTATGCAAAAGGTTCATTAATTCTAATTACACTATTGTTAACTACATTTATAGTATGGAAAAAAACTGAAAAATCAGTTTCAGTAAATGATATACATACTTTTCGAGGCGAAATATTTTACTGGATAGCTATTCTGTTTTCTAACACGTTAGGTACAGCTTTAGGAGACTTTTTAGCCGATAATTCTGGGCTGGGCTTCCTTGGTGGTGCTCTGTTGATAGGTAGCTTATTAATACTGATAATTCTAGCACATTATTTCTCAAAAATTTCAGCTATCATATTGTTCTGGTTAGCATTTGTTTTAACAAGACCGTTTGGAGCAACTTTTGGAGATTTACTCACAAAACCTCTTGAAAAAGGAGGCCTGAATTTTGGAACCATAGGTTCGTCAATAATACTATTTACAATTTTAATAATATTGATAACCATTTCCATTCTTAAAAACCAAAAAAATGAAATTCAAAAACAAAATAGCGAAAAATAATTTCATAAAAAAAGGATCTAAACCCAAAATTCAATATTTCTTCTAAATTGGTTTACACCTTTGGCTATTATTAATTTATAAAATAATAGCAATGAAAAAATCAATAATCGTGATAGCGTTAATTATGGTATCATTGGTGTCGTTTTCTCAAAAAACGAAAGAACAAAATATCCCTCAAATAGTCAAAAATGCACTACTTCAAAAATTTCCAAAGGCAAAAGAAATAAAATGGGATAAAGAAGGGAAAAACTTTGAAGCTAGTTTCGATTTGAATAATGTAGACAATTCAGTTTTGTTTAATCAAGAAGGAAAAATCGTTGAGACAGAAATTGAAATTAAAGTAAATCAATTACCTAAAAATGCGTTGCAATATTTAAATGATCATTACAAAAATCAGAAAGTAAATGAAGCTGCAAAAATTATTACCGAAAAAGGTAATCTAATATACGAAGCCGAAATAAAAGGCAAAGATTTGTTTTTTGATGAGAATGGTAATTTTATCAAAAGAGATAAGGTTAGATAAGTTTTTTCATGTTTGAGCATTCATACTTAGGTGTGGGTGCTTTTTTTTTAACCAATCTCAAAAACTAATTATGTTCAATAAAATCAAAATATCTTCACGTTACAACTTACTATTAGCATTCATTTTATGGTTTTTAACATTCTCATTCATTTTACGTTTAGTACTCATTATTTGGCAATACGATGAAGTTTCCTTTAATGTGTTTACATTCATCGGAACATTGCTAACGGGCTTGTTTTATGATATTGGCACAATAAGTTTCATAGCAATACCTTCACTAATTTATTACTTTATTTTTCCTAATAAATGGATTGGTTCATGGCTTGATAAATCCTTAGTTTGGTTTTTCACTTCATTAACAATCTTCATATTAGTTTTTACTTTTTTCGCCGAACTTACATTTTGGGACGAATTCAAAACAAGGTTTAACTTTATCGCTGTAGATTATTTAATATACACTCATGAAGTGGTTGCCAACATCCAACAATCATATCCACTACCATTACTTGTTTTTGGAGTTTTAGCGATTACCGCAATTATACTTTTTGTTTTCTATAAACTTAAAATTTTTAATAATACATTCCATTCAAAAGCAAGTCTAAAAGACAGAACAATTACACTATCTACTGCAATTGTAATTGGATTATTTTTTGCGTTTTTCATCACTAACAATCAAGCAGAATGGTCTAAAAACAGATACAATGCTGAAATATCAAAATCGGGAATTTATTCATTCTTCGCAGCTTTTAGAAACAATCAAATGGTATACAATGAGTTTTATACTTCTGTAAATGACAAAGTAGCTTTTGATATTATAAGAAATAAATTAAACGATAAAAACAGTCAATATCAATCTGATGGATTATCAATTCATAGAACAATAACAGATACAACTAACCAAGAGCCAAGTAAGAAGAATGTAGTCTTTATTCTGGTTGAAAGTTTAAGCGGTAGTTTTATGAAGGAGTTTGGTAATAAAGAAAACATAACACCATTTTTAGACAGTTTAGCGCAAAAAAGTATCTTCTTCGATAACTTATATGCAACCGGTACAAGAACAGTTCGTGGTATGGAAGCTATGACACTTTGCATTCCGCCAACACCAGGACAAAGTATTGTTAAACGTCCCGAAAATCAAAACTTATATACCATTTCAAATGTTTTCAAAAGCAAAGGATATGATGCTAATTTCTTTTATGGTGGAGATGGCTATTTTGATAATATGAATGCTTATTTCGGCGGAAACGGATTTACAATTTACGATCGTGGCCGTGGCAGTGTTTTAAGTGATAAAATTAAGACAATCCGAAATAACATCAATGATGACGAAGTAACCTTTGAAAATGCCTGGGGAATTTGTGATGAAGACATTTATTCTAAAATGTTAAAAGTAGCTGATGAACATTACAAAAACAATAAGCCATTTTTCAATTTTGTTATGACAACCTCCAATCACAGACCATACACTTATCCAGACAATGCCATCGATATTCCGTCTGGAACTGGACGTGAAGGTGCTGTAAAATATACTGATTATGCAATCAAGAAAATGTTTGAGAAAGCCAAATCAAAACCTTGGTTTAAGAATACAATTTTCATAATTATAGCCGACCATTGTGCCAGCAGTGCTGGCAAAGACGAAATAGATGTTGCCAATTATCACATTCCGGCTTTCATTGTAAATTTTCCTAAAGAGTTCAATCAAAAAGTGAATAAGCAATGTTCTCAAATTGATGTTTTTCCAACTTTTTTTTCAATGATGAATTGGAGTTATGAAAGCAATTTCTTTGGAAAAGATGTACTAAAGTCAAACTTTGAAGAGAGAGCTTTAGTAGGAACATATAGAAAATTAGTTCTAATGAAAAAAGACCAAGTAATGATTTTATCCGACCAAAAAAAGCAAGCTTTTTATTCATGGAATAAAACAGATAATAGTTTAAAACCATTATCAATGAATAGGTCTTTCCTAGAGGAAACAATATCTTGGTATCAAACTGCCGATTATTTATTTACTAACAAATTGCTCAAATAATGATTTTTCACGATTTGAAAACCAAGAGAATTAATAAAGCAGAGTGAAAAAGTTATGATATTCTAAGTTTTAAAATGTCAGTATATGAAACAGTATCAAATATTTGCCATAATAGCAATGGTATTTGCAGGATTAACTTCGGTAGTTGCTAAATCTGGTTTAAAAAATGTAGCTGCCGACACAGGTTTAGCAATTAGAACATCATTCGTATTCTTTTTTATTTGGTTTAACATTATTGTTTTTAATAATTATAAGGACTTTTCTAATCTTACCAAGAGAGATGTTTTGTTACTGGGTGTTTCAGCTATAACCACTACTATTTCTTGGATATTTTATTACAGAGCAATAAAAATTGGTAGTGTGTCTGAAGTTGCATTAATCGACAAAGGAAGCATAATCATTACCCTTTTACTTTCTTTTCTATTTCTAAACGAGCAATTTACTTGGCGTATAGCTGTGGTGGAATGATGATTATAGGCGGAATAATAATCTTAACAATGAAATCATAATGGTATAAAACTACTTGTAACCCTTTAAATTATTTACCATGTTTAAAACCATTTTATTTTCATTGTTAAGTATCGCTGCATTAAATGCTCAGAACACGAGCATAAGCGAACAGGCGAAGCAAATCGATGCAGACAGTATTCCGAAAAAGGACAACACACATCAATTCAAATTCAAACAATTAATCATTCCATCCGTTTTAATAGGATATGGTGTAATTGGTATAGAAAGCGATCAATTAAAACTCTTTAATACTCAAATAAGAGATGAGGTAAAAGAAGATATCGATGAAAAGATAACCATTGATGATTTCTCACAATATGCTCCGGCACTTTCAGTTTATGGATTAAACGCTTTGGGCATTAAGGGGAAGCATAATTTTAAAGATAGAACTATAATTATGGGTACTTCCTATTTAATAATGTCTGCTTCAGTATTAAGTTTAAAATCAATTACAAAAGTGGAAAGACCTGACGGTAGTAGTTTCAATTCCTTTCCATCAGGACATACAGCAACGGCTTTTGCAGGAGCAGAATTTTTATGGCAAGAATACAAAGACGTTTCTCTTTGGTATGGAATAAGTGGTTATCTTGTTGCTACCGGTACAGGGATGTTTAGGATATATAATAATAAACATTGGTTAACTGATGTTGCTGCAGGTGCAGGTATAGGTATCTTAAGTACTAAAATTGCCTATTGGATTAATCCATGGGTTCAGGAAAAAATATTCAATTCAAAAGAGAAAAATAGTATATCTGCTATTGCGCCTTTTTATAACGGTAAACAAATGGGAATTGGCTTTATGAAAACATTTTAAAAACAAACTGCCAAAATGATTAAATTAAAAAATCAATTGCCAATAACTCATTTTGTTTTAATAATGAGTTTACTTAATTTTTTATTCTTTCACTTCCCTTTTTACGCCTTTGTCTTTAATAATGTCGATTATAAAAATCTGAATGGTATTATTATGATTGTCAGTTTAATTATTCTAATGCTGCTTGTAAATTCACTTGTTTTTTACCTGGTTTTTTTTCTGTCACGTTTTGTTGGTAAATTTTTATTGGTCTTATTCTTTCTTATCAACGCAATTGCAGTTTACTTTATTAATACCTACAGCATAATAATAGACGAAAGCATGATTGGAAATGTACTCAATACCAATTATCAGGAGTCCAGCAGTTTTTTTTCTATTAAATTAATCTTATACATAATCCTATTGGGTGTTATTCCCGGCATTTATATCATTAAGGTCAAAATAATAAATGTAACACCGAGGAGATTTATAATCACTACATCTATTGCCTTTTTATTTATTCTAACCTTAGTTTTTGCTAATGGGAGCAATTGGTTATGGATTGATAAAAATTCAAAAACATTAGGCGGACTTACAATGCCTTGGTCTTATACTGTAAACATTTCTCTTTTATATATTCATAAACATAAAGCAAATGAAAAAGAAATTTTATTGCCCGATGCTACGATAAAAGATAACAAGAAATCGGTCGTAGTCTTAGTAATAGGTGAGTCTGCAAGAAGCCAAAATTTTTCTTTATATGGATATAATAAAAATACAAATCCACTACTTTCCAAAACACCTAATTTATTTCATTTCAAGGCGAAATCCTGTGCTACTTATACCACCGCAGGTGTAAGATGTATTTTAGAACACGCTGATACGAATAAATTATATGAAATCTTACCGAATTACTTATACAGAAATAATGTAGAGGTTATATGGCGTACCACCAATTGGGGCGAACCGCCAGTCCATATAAAAAATTATCAAACCAGGGGTGCTTTAACACCAAACTGTAAAGGAGAAGGATGTAATTATGATGAAATTCTTTTAACCGGGCTAAAAGAACAAATAATAACTAGTAAAAAAAATAAAATATTAATAGTATTGCACACAAGTACAAGTCATGGCCCTACTTATAACAAGAAATATCCACCTTCATTTGAGTCTTTTAAACCTGTTTGCAATAGTGTTGAATTAGGAAATTGTTCTCAAAAGTCGCTAATCAATGCTTATGACAATACTATTGTTTACACCGATTATATTTTATACGAATTAATTAAAAATTTAAAGGAGCTATCAGATTATAATAGTGCCATGATTTTTGTTTCAGACCATGGAGAATCTTTAGGTGAAAATAATCTTTACATGCATGGTTTACCGATAAGTATTGCACCTAAGGAACAATATGATATTCCTTTTATTGTTTGGGTATCAGAAGGTTCAAAACAACTCAAACCTAATAAAACAGTGTCGCAGAACTATGTTTTTCACAGTGTTTTAAATTTCTTAAACATACAAAGTCCCGTTTATAATGAAGAAATGAACATTTTTAGATAGTTGTTACTCCTCACCAACTTAAAAACCTCAGGGATATTAACGAATATTAATGCTCAACAATCTTGAAAACTATCCCATTTCCTTTTTCATCTATTAAGTCAAAAGTTTCAATAAGTGAAATTATGGAGGGATTTATCTTTGACAGCCGTTGGATTTTCTTTTCAGTATCAGATAATACAACTGCAACGTTTTTTTTGCTTGCAATCTTTTTCATTGCAAAGTAAATATCCGCTAAATCTGTTCCTGTTTCAAAATCTGAATTTTCAACTACGGAGCTACATTTGATTTTAAAACCTTGCTTTTGCAATTCAGTTACTTTTGTATTCCAGTCTTTAAATTCTCCTTTATCAGGATAAACAACAATATTCTCTTTTTTGATTGGCTCTAGCAATTGCAATTTTAAGTTTTGTTTGCTTCCTGTTGCCATCCATAAATATTCAGGAATAAATAGGCTCATTATAATTGCAGTCTTTTCAGATTCCACAATTGCAATTGTATTGCAATTATATTGCAATGGTATTGCAATGGTTGTTTGCAACGAGTTTGCAACTCCAGTTTTATTAAGATGCAACCCAAACAGGCATTGTTTGAGATTAAATTTATCCATATTGATTTTCTTATGAACCCAGTTAATATGTGGAAATGGATTTTTAACTCTTTTTCCTGTGTTTTCATCAAATAGAATTATTTTGCCGGTATGGACTTTTTGAGTTTGATTGATTTGCCAAAACACGGTTGCACCCTCCCAATGTTTTGAAGTTCCTATATTATATTTCGTGATGCAATTTTCAACTTCATCTTTTGCAAAATGCTTATATAGGAACTTTGCAAAATTGTTATTGCAATATTTTTTTAATGATTGCTTTACCAATAGAGGGTCAATAAAATCGGGAATTAGATTTATCCTTTCAATATTGACAATTGCAATGCACTCATTTTGTTTTGGGTTATTATGATAGCCACAACTTGTCTCTCTGTCGCATCTACCGTAAGTTTCTTCAAGATAATCACTTGTAATTTTATTGATATACCTAACAAATCTTCTTTTGCCACAGCTAGGGCAAATAAACTTTTTACTCGACTTATCTAATGAATACTTAAACTCGGTCATAACTATTCGTAATAATCGTAATCCTCGTAGTAGTCGAAGTATTTACGACCATTACGAGAATTACGAGGTTAGTTTTTGGGTTTGAAAACGGTTGCAAGTAAATATTCAATTGCATCCTCTTTAGTAAATTTGACTTTTTTGCTTCTTTTCTTTCTAAAGTCGTATTTGGGTTTTTCTTCTTGTCCTTTGACCAATACAATAAATTTCTCCCTCTCCTCTGGGGAAAGTGCTAGGAAAACTTCATATACTGTATTGGCAGTCATTTTTAAAGATTATTTTTCTTTAAAATGATTCTAACTGTACCCTCTGAAATACCTAGTTGTCTTCCAATTTCAGATTTTGAAATACCATTTTCAAACAGCTCCAGTATTTTTGAATTGCGCTCATTTGCATCCCCAACACTTAATGTTTTTAAATGCTCATTTTCTGAATCATAGCCGTTGAAACTGAATTGTAAAAAGCTATTTACTTTTTCAATTCTGCAAACGATAATGTTTTCCGAGTCGTAAATCTGCTCGCAATTACGTTGTTTGATTTGCTTGATATATCTTAATCCAATTTCTTGATGACTTTCTCCAATTGCAAAACTGCTATCGCAAAAGTTCATTAACATTTTGCTCCCTGATAAATGGTTTTTTGTTATTGGTTTGCAAGTATCAATTTTTGGTGTGTGCGCTAGAACTAAAATTGATAGTCCATATTTATTTTTCAAGTCTTTTAAAAATTTCATCAATGGCAACGCATCTTTTGCTTTCTCATTATCACTTTTCAAATAAGTGATATTGTCAACAATTAAAACTTTAACACCAAAATCAATGATAGATTTTTCAAGGGAATAGAAAAGAAACTCTTCAAAGGTTTTAAACCGTTTGTCCTCAAAATAATCGGGATTAATTTCCGCTCTTAAAAAGTTGGCACTAAATGAAAAATGATTTGTGAAGTTTTCGGAATATCTATTTTCAAACTGTTTGTCTGAAAGTTCAAAATCAAAATAGATAATGGGAGTAGGTGGGCATTCTAACTTTAATCCACAGGTAGAAATTCCAGTACTAATACTGTTGGCAATTTGAACCGCTAAAATTGATTTACCCAAATTAGTGTCGGCAAACAAAATACATATTTCTCCCTCAAACCAAAATTCACCAAAAAGCATTCGGGGTATTGGTCTGTTTTTGGCAATTTCAATAAATTGATTTGCAGATTTTATTTCAAAAATTGAGTTTGAATCAGGAACTAATTCTTTCCTTAATTCATCTTTGAAACTATCGAGATTATCATTCATAACATTTAGATTTTTTGCAAATCTATTTTGTTAAAATGATGTAAAACAGCATATTATGTTTATAAAATTATAATTAAAGCATTTTAAACTTTAATTAAAGTGTTTTAAACTATAATAGGAAAGGGAAATATGAATTTAACGTTTCTTTGAACTTTGTATATTCATTATTTGGTTTTGAAAACCAATTGCCAAATATCGATTGGTGGGTTCCAATCTCCCAATTAAAACTATTTTTCATAGCACTATAAATCTTGGTTCTGTCACCGTGAACCAATGAAATTATTCCAAGTTCATTAAAATATTCAATTAAATATCTTAATTTTTTTCCCTTCTCATTTTGAAATTTTTCTAAAATGATTTTTTCAATTTCATTGTTTCTTTCGTGGGAAATAAAATCTCTAAAGTATTTTTCTTTATTAGGAAGTTTAAATGGAAGACTCTTAAAAACAGGTGTTTGCTTTACTTCTTGAATAATATTTTGCGGATTAAAAATTTGAGCTTTAAGTCCAGTAATTTTTTCAACTTCTGCTAAATGAGTATTAAAATTCAGATTTTGATAGCTAAACATTGCTTTAGTTCTATCATCCTTGACTGGGGAATTTTTCTCAAAATACAGGGATAATTGATTGGAAAAAAAAGTATAGGTCTCAACT
Source organism: uncultured Flavobacteriaceae bacterium (assembly GCA_963812405.1). GTDB lineage: Bacteria > Bacteroidota > Bacteroidia > Flavobacteriales > Flavobacteriaceae > Flavobacterium. The sequence continues at coordinate 1,765,235 of CAWEUV010000002.1, forward strand.
TGTTTTAAATAGTTTTTAGATAGGTAATTGAAGCTGCTTGAACTTATCACTTCTTTTAACTCTACTAACTTAAAACAATTGGCTTGTAACTTGCCTGATTTTAATAATATTGTTTGCAATTCAAGGTCGTTATCATTACAAAAAATTAAATCCTCATCTATATAAAGTATTTTCTTAAGACCATTATCTACAAAATTGGAATCATTCGATAGATCTTTGAATTCCTCGAAATTAAGAATAGACATAGGAATATAGAATATAAAATTTCTGTATATTTCATTAATCAGTTCGTTGTATTTTGAATTTAATTCTGACATTATTAATTATAGAGTAGGATTTTGCATCGGTGTTTTGCCATTAGAAAATTTACACTTTCCAATTGTAACTTGTTTTTCCACAACCACATCTAATTGTTTTTAAAACTGGGTCATAATTTTTTAATGAAACTTTAGGTTTTTTACAATCTGTTTCTTGACAATAGAATATTTTTTCAAACTCTAAAATATCTGACCATATAGCTTTTAAATCTCCAATTTTTGAATCAAGTGGATTATCATGTGATAATGTATTGCCTATTTGAGCAGAATTTTCTATTCTATCGATTACGGGATAAGTTACTAATAAATCCTTATTTGCAATTTTTATTGTAGATTTTAAGCTAGTAATTAATTCATAACACATTCTATGTTCATTAATTTCATTGAATTTAAAAACTACTTTAGTTTCTGTATTTAAAGCAATATCTTTTAATTTTTGTTCCATATATCTTCTAATAGGATTGCCCATACCATTTGATATTCCCTGAGATAAATTATGCTCTATGAAATCTTTTAACTCACTTGGTGTTTCGTCAAAATGAGTTCCTTTGTCCTCTGACCATTTTATTTCATTAATATACCAACCTTTCTTTTTTGCCAATGGTTTAATCATATTGTCAAACCATTCTCTTTCATGGGTTAATACAATAAATTGGTAATCATTAAATTTTTCGATAATCAGATCAGCAAACTTTTTTCTATGAGTTGAATCAAAACTTGAAATAACATCATCAAGAACTACGAATTTGCTTTCTTTGTTAAATGCAATTACTGACGCTAAAAAAAATGACAACCCAAAACAATTGAGGTGTGATTCACTAAAATATTTTTGAGGTGGAGTAACCCAGTTTCCTTCATACTTGTACTCAATTGTCAAACCATTTAATTCATCGTCTTCTCCAATTGTTACAATTTTTAATTCTTGAAAAGGTTCATTCGGATTCATAAATTGGTAAAATTCATTTATTTTTCCGGAAAATGTAGTGATGAAGTTTTCAAGTCCTTCCTTTTGCCTTTTTATAAATTCATCGTATATTATTTTTAATGAATTTTGTTGATTTTCAAGGATGCCTTTTTGTTTTTCAATTAAACGAATATTCAAAAAAGCTTCTTTTGAGGATGAAATTTCATTATAGAGAATAGTCGAATTGTTTTTTAATGCTTCTTTTATTTTTGCTATTCTTTCCGAAATTTTCGCTTGAAAATCAAAATCACCTTCGACTAGGTTAATTTTTTCAGGTTCAGATATTTTTTCACCAGAAGTTACTTTAATTGTACTAGCGTTTTGGAAAGCACCTATTTTGTCTTTGATTTTCTGAATCTCAATTTTTAATGCTTCATTTTCTTTATTATTTATATCAGTATTCAATAATAAAGTATCAATCCTTTTTGTTCTTTCCAATGCAATTTCAGAAACTAAAGTTTTGGATTTATTAAAATCATTTAACTTCTTTGAAGATTCCTCAATTTCCTCTAATCTTTTACTTATTTCAGATTGTAACTCTTCAATATTTTTAGGTTGCAAGCATAAAGGACAACTATCTTCTTTATGATATTTTGTGATAACGTTTTTACCAGAATTGAGTAATTCTTTGAAAAATGTTTGCATAATACTTTGTACATCCAATGCAATTTTTTCAAATTCCAGATAGTACTTATCATATTCTGAATTAATAAATCCAATTTCAGATTTTAATAGATTCAAGTTATTTTGAATGTTTTCTAAAAAAGCTAATTCTAAATTGAGTTTATTGTTTTCTGGACTAGTAAGATGGGTTAGTACTTTATCAATATCCTCTAAAGTTTTTATTTCAAAACCAATATTTAACGGTTTGATTTTTTCATTGAGCTTATCAATGAAATTTTGTTCTTGACTTATTGAAGCTCCAATTTTTTCAATTAAGATTCTTTGCAAATTGCTTTTTTGACCTTCAAAGTTTTGCTTTGTTATTTCTGATTTAATTGCATTGTAGCATTTTTGTAAAACTTCTTTCTTTTTAGATACTTCTGAGAATCCAATAATTTCGGAAAGATATTTCAGTTTTTCGGTCTTTGTATTATCAACAAAATTGGTTAAGTTTTTAAACCTTAAAATGAGGTTTTCATTTTTTGTATCTGTATAGAATTTGGTAAAATCTTCCGATGTATTATTAAAATCAGTAACTAATTTTGTTTTTTTATAATAAATGTTTTTTGTTGCATCAACTTTATTATTTGTAAAAGATAGGGCTACTTCAGATGTTACAGAGGCATCAATCTTTGCATTTCTCAAAGCTTCTTTTAAATCTATCTCAAGACTGTTCAAATGCTCTACTTTGTCAGTAAAAAACCATTCCAACGAATCTGAAATGCTACTTTTTCCTGTTCCGTTGTCTCCATATAATAGGGCAGACTTTCCATTTAAAGGAAGTTTTAATGTGTCTTTTGTGCCTCGAATCCCCTTTAAATTAATTTCATTAATCTTTGTTGCCATCATGCTCTCTTAATTTTTGAAGTTCGTTTTTCACATTTATATCAGTCAATTTCCCGTCTTTATAAAGTGTTGCTAGCATCTTTGCTATATTTGCATCAACACCTTCAATCTCCTCAATTGAATTGAAAAAATCATTAACAATCTCCTCACCTGATTTTACATTCTCTTCCATACTTTTTATTTAAAATATTTCCAATCTATTTTTAAATTACCTGATTGTTTTTTGTCTAAAACTGTTAGTCCAGTTTTATTATTGCAAATAGGGTAAACACCATAATTTTCAACAAAATTTGATATGAAGTGGCTTTCCAAATCCTCAATTCTGAATTTCCATACATTTTGCAAAATTTCAAAATTTATGTAGGTAAAGTACAACGGTTCAATTTTTCTATAATTTATTAATCCAATGTTCTTCGATTTGCCTTCAAAATGACTAAGCAATCTACTCCCGATACTGTTAGTTTTTCTTTCGCTCATACCAATATATAGTAATTTGGATTTTGCAAAAGGGTATTGAATATCAATTGACTTACTAAAAATAAAATACAATCCAGCTAAACCATTCAAAGGTCTAATGTTTGATGCTTCAAATTTTTTTGGTTCATCGAAATAGATAGTAATTTCATTTTCCATATTTAAAACACATTATATTTTTTTCAACTTTTTAAAACTAGATGTACACCCTCATTTATCATATTCATTTAAACTGCTTTTTTTCAATTTCAAAATGCACTTTATCTTCAACCTTGCAAACCATTAAAGATTTTAATCTCTAAAAATAGTAAAGAATAGTATTATATAAATGGATTTTGCCTTTAATTTTTAACAGTTTGCAAAAGTACATTGAGTGTGTTTGCAAAACGTATTGATGCTCTTGCAATTGTATTGCAATGATTATTGTGGAATTGCAATTATATATGATATCGCGTTGCAACGCTCGACGATGCCTATTTCAATTATATATTGTTAGAATTGAAATAGCATTGCAACGCTCTGCAACGCTAATTCAACGCTATTAAGCCGTTACCGTTGCAAAGCACTGCAACGCTTTTGCAACGCTAAAAATAAAATTTCTATATTATGTAAAAAAGTGCTTTGCCCAACCCTTGAAAACAGTGCGCTCCAACGCTATGGCAACGCTAAAAAGTATTACAATATTAGTAACAGCGAATCTAAAATATAACCATGCTTGCAAGTATGGTTTTCAAGCTTGCAAGTATGTCTTAGGCTACTTTAATAAATTTGAATAATCTTCCGGCAGTTCTGCATCAATATCTCTTAGGTACTTTTCTAATGCAGTCATTGTAGAATGCCCAGTGATAAGCATCAATTTACTTTTAGTTTCAAATTGCGAGCTAGTTTTTCGCATTTCTCTATACAGTTTAGTGATGAAAGTATGTCTAAAACTGTACATACCGTAATCTTTATTCAGGTTAAAGTGCGTTTTTACAACTTCTTTAAATCGTTTTGAGAAATAGTCTCTTTTATTGTTTGGTTCTGTAACCCAATCTTGCCCAAAGCCAGTAGGAGTGAAGAGAAAACTTTCAGGGGCAAAATTTGATAAATCGGGTAAATCATTCAGCAAAATTTCAGGTACAATTTTGATTTTTACTGCTTTGTTTTTAGTTCTCAAATAAATCCTTTTCCCGACTAAATCAATGTCTTTAATTCTCAGTTCACAAACTTCGATTGGTCTTAAAAAGTTATAGGACACAAATTTTATGAACAGTAAAAGTAACTTATCGTTCTCTTCGAGAAAAGAATAAATATCTTTCTGCATTTCAGAGGTGTAAGTCTTATTTCTTTCAGGATTTGACTTTAAAACATTTATCTTTTTGACTAGGTTATCTGCAATTATTTCATTGTCTTCTAAAACTTGAAATAACGAACTTAAATCTGCTCTTGTATTGTTTCTGTTCCTTGCACTTGAATTAACCAATACGTCATTCAGATAATCGTTAACAACCTTTTTGGTTATGAAAGTTATCGGTTTGTTTTCATCTAAAGACTTTCTGAATTTTCTAATTCTTAATTCAAAGTTCTTATATGAAGTGTCTCTAATTGTATTCTTCTTTAAGTTTAAAGCAAATTCAAAAGCTTCTTTAATTGTTAAAATTTCGGGTTTTGCAATATTTTCTTTAGGTATTGCAATTGTATTACTAGGAATTGCAATGTTTTCTTTGGGAATTGCAATGCTAGTATCGTTTGTTTTTGAAGCATCGGATTGCTTTTTATTAAGCAGTTCTTCAATATTATTGTTTGTGTAAGGATTGAAACCTTTTTCAAGTAAAAATTCTAGTGCAACACACATCGCATTTAAGTAGTCAATCCTTTCTTTTTTAGTCTTTAACTTATTCACATTGCCTTTAATGTTTGGCATTCTTTTTAGTTTGCCAGTTTTGGCATCTCTAAAGCTATAATACACATACCAACTCTTAGACAATGCTTTTGCTTTTTGGGCTTCGCTTAGTTGATTCCATAACAGAATATTTACACCACCTGTAAAGATTTTTGGAGCAGTAAAGTCTTTTTGTTTCAACAAGTTTTTTGATTGATTAATTAGGGAATAGTGTTCTAAATCGTGTACTAAATCGTGTACTTTTTGTAAATGTGAAAATATTTTAGACATAAAAAAAACGGTTTAGAGTACCTAAACCGTTGATTTCCTTACTTTCAATTTTGTAGCGAAGACGGGAGTTGAACCCGTGACCTCAGGGTTATGAATCTCAGATGTATTATCAACAACCCTGTATTATATTGATTTTATTGGCATCCCCATTTCCATCAAAATCGTTTTGACTTGTTTTGATGGGATTTCGTTACTCTTTTTCGTCACTCCTATTAAGGTTTCAAAATACCTTCATTATCAACTATTCCTTCAATACTATCAACTATAACTTTTATAAAATCAATTGTTGATTTTACCATTTCAGAATCTATTGAATATTTCTCTCCAATGCCAAGCATCGGATTAATATCAGATTCATGAGCAATTTGATTTCGCCGTTGAATAATAAGGGATAATTGATTTTGTAAATCAGTTGATTGTCTACTCAATAAAGTCCCTATTTTAGTCCAAATACTTTTTAACCCTATTTGACTCAAGGCTCCAGAAATTTTTTCGGGTTCTTGAAAAGATTTATAACTATTATTCTTTTTTATTTCTTTTGATAGAAAAAAAATTTTGTCGCTCTGTAATGGAGTATTTACTATTTGATGCAAAGTGTCCAGTGAGATTGCAAAATTTTTAAAGCCATTATTAGTTGAAAAATCTTTATTAAGAAAAATATAAATCATTGACTCCTCACACAAATCATGTACATAACAGTCCAATGCGCTAACAGCTAGAACAATTTGGGAACGTAAAATATCAGAGATATCTAAGGGTGCAACTTTAAGAACAAAAGCATCATATACCACTGTAAGGTTGTTGATGCTATCAATGTTTATTTTAAACTGATTGTATGCCCTTGTCATCGTCTACCATTTTAATAATTTTCTTGGCGATTTCTTTGAATAATTTTTCAAATGTTGCTCTTGTTCCTTGATATTGTTTTAAAACAGTTCCTTTATGTTCTAACTGAGCATCAGTAAGAGCAAAAACGGGTGTTCCATACTTTTGATAAAAAGCATTTAAGGTATTGAAATCAGGAATTAAGCCAAGACAATAATCATCTGGATACGTTGTTGTTTCAACAATCATTTTATGAGCCTTAAGAGGGGGAACAAACTTGTCTTTGACAGTTTGGTTAATATCAAGAATCAAATCTTTGTTTGCTCCAGTAGCTTTTCCATGTCTAATATTGAACTTCTGAATTATTGTTCCTAAAAATTTAGGGGTACGGTCTGGGAAAGGATAGGTAGCATCTTTGAAAGCTTCCCTTGCCGTGATGGCCCACTTTTCCCATTTTGGAACAATATTCGCTAAAGAATTTATTGCCATTTTAGAAAAATAATCAGGCATTGCAGGAACAATGAAATAGTCGGAGCTTTCTAAAAGAACTTGGTTTATAGAACTTAAACTTGGGTTCATGTCAATTAAGACAAAATCCACTTTATATTTTTCTGCGGTTTTTTGTATTAAATAGTTAAATGACCCAGGAAGATTTTTTAATGTCCCTAGAGCCGCTGAAACGGTAAAAGACACCCCTAAAGACACTTCATATTCAGATAAATCAAATGAGCCAGGCAATAGAAAAAGTTTTTCATTATTTTTCACAGTTACACATTCAGCTGGCTCAATAAGAGAAGGCTTTGCCTCAAATGCAGTAGATAAATAAGACTTTATATTCCTTTCAGGATGGTCCTTGTAAAATTTCTCTAAGTTATTTTCACCTATTATTATGCTAGATAAATTGCATTGGGAATCTGTATCAACTAATAAAACCGTTTTTCCTAACTCTGTCAACATCCAACCCAAATTATAAACAGTAGTAGTTTTACTAACACCTCCTTTGTGATTGAACATTCCTATAATTGTAGCCATTATTTATTATTTTAATATAGCTAAAATAGATAAAATCTTACTAAATAGCCTGTTTATTAATTTTTTCTTTTCAACTAGTTATCATTTGGTATTGACTATCTGAAGTAATTTGATTAGTGTTGAAGAAATAAATATAACGTCCGAAGGAATTTTCCCAAATTCCGACATATTTATTATAAAATAAGAAATCTATAGCTAGGACTTTAATGAAGTTCCTAATGGATTTGCAGTATTAAAAAATTAAAAAATGATTAAAAATGAGTACATGAATGTAAAAGAAATTAGTCAACTTACATTACAATCAACCAGAAACGTAAGAAGAATAATTAAGAAAATTGAAGGCGAAGTAAGTAAAGAACTCCTTCACCAAGATAACAATAGCAAGTGGCTTATCCATCATCTTTTACTCAGTCGATTTAGACCTCAACGTATGAGGGTTGATAAATACTATGCTTTAAGTGTCGACCCATGTTATAACTATACTGATTGCGAAATTAATGAAATAATGAAATTTGTCTTTGACCAAATGAACGAAAATAGTTTGGAGATAAACTATGTTATTGAACAGAAGAAGGCAAATGACCAAAATCACATCCATTGCTATGTTAAGTGTAGCAATAAGAAAAAACTAATGCAATGCATCCGATTGGGATTCTCCAAAGTGAGTTATCACCAGAGTCCTATTTTCGATTTGAATGGTTGGAAACAATATATAACAAAAGATAACAATGAAATAAAAACATTAAAAAATGGATGATTTTGAATTACAACCTTACAATTATGAACGATACAAAGCATTTAACCCAAATCTAACTGAAAAAATGTATAGATTTTTGAGAGGTAACGGTACTGAATGGAAAATACTTTGTGGTGAAAAAGTTGTAATGAAATATGAAAATGAAGTTTTACAACCCGTTTGGTATCTTAAGAATGATGAGATTTACAACAATCGATATAACCCTAATTATTACTTAGCATTAACTACTTGGTAATTATGGAAACGATTGACGACAAAATCAGGGTAAAGCAAATTCAAATAAATGTTGAACGGGACCCAAATCAAAAACAAGAGTTGCAAAAGCAAATGAAAAAATTACAATTTCAGCATGAAATTGAGCAGATTCGAAAAAGGATTGACCAATTAGGATAGCCCCCCTGCCCCATTGTTCTGGCATCGCCGAAACAATGTTTAGTTACCGCCCTCAGAAAAAGAGGAAAAGTAATTTTAAAATATGGGGGTATGGATAGGCGTTTAAATTTTTTGGGCTAAAAATGGTTCCATTTGTACCGTCATTAGCAAAGTCATGCTAACAAGGTTTTTAAAAAAATAGTGTTTTATTATATCAAAAGAGCGGATTCCTTTGATGGTGTTCGTAAACTGTTTTTCAAAATTAATAAACCCTCACGATCCGTGAGGGTTTATTTTTATACTACAATAAGTTTCTTTACTTTTTGAATTGTTCCACTTGATTTACCTGTGAGCTTCATGGTATTTCTTACCGACTGCCCTTGTTTGATAAACTTAACGATATCAGCATGTTCTGTGATTAGTTGCTTCGGTTCCTTTTCTGAGCCCACCTTGCGCCCAAGTTTACCCCCGTCACGGATAAATTTTTCACGGCCACTGTTTAAACGTTCTTTAATCATCGATAATTCTAAAGAGGCAAAAGTTGAAGCAATTGACAACATAGTTTGAACCATACCGTTTATTTCCCCCGTAGATAAAAGCGTATGAAGTTTGAAGTTATCAATAATAATATTGATTTTGTTTTCGTTGCATTTTTCTAAGAATAAAGCGAACGATGAGATTTTTCTTGAAATTCTTGAGATTTCAATAGATATGATATGCTTCACGTTGTTTTTAATAGCATAATCTAAAATCTCAGCATTAACCTCATCATTTTTAGTTCCTGACTTGTAGTAGGTAAACTCTTTAATAATATTGTACTGATTTCCATAATTTGAAATTAGTTCTTCAGATTGACGGGTTACGTCTTGACGGTTTTCGTTCGTTGAACATCGGCTGATAATGATTGCTTTTTCCATGGCTTATATGATATTATATTTTTAAGATAAATCAAATGTCCAGGTTTATTCTCATGTTTCAAAATAAATCAAAGAAAAAAAATGATACAGAAAAAGTGTATCAAACAAACCTGAATTAGACTTATTTTGATACAGTTGAAATATTGATACATTATTGGGTAAGTTGGTAAATTAAAGTGATGATATAAAAATCAAAATATTGCTTTATAAGCACAGTCCAAAAATAAATAATCTGAATAGATTTTAAGGTTCAGCATTTTTTTTGGGTATATTTGAAATACTAACCTAAACCGAATAACAATGACAATTACAGTAAAAGAACTAATCGAACGATTAAAAATCGAAAACCCTGATTCAGAAGTTTATTTTGGCGGACTTGACTTCTATAGATTAAAAGACCGTGGGGGCGTTTTACAAGTTGAATTTAATCAATCAGTTTATCCAGACGAAAATGGTAAAATAGTGATTGAAAACCATTAAGAACTAAAGTATTCAATATTGAAAGACCAAAAACTTAACAACTGAAACTACAAATGACAAACGAAATCTTCGGGAGCTACCGTTCAAAAGTAATTGAATGTATTAAATCCAAACTACAAACCATAGAAGACGAACATATAGATTTGTTAGAAGAATTGGAAATTGATTTTAAAAAAACGACAGGATTAACATGGAATGATACCGCTGTTTGGTTTTATCATGACCCACTAAATCCTATAGACAAACTTCCATATATAGTTCGTTCTAAAGTTGATTTAGTAATATCTAGTTGCCTACAGGAAAATTCTTAATGGAAGTGATATTGAAAAAATATTCAGACCTGACATCTGAAGAGAAATTTAAAATTTTGAATTTAATTATATCGGGTGGAGAAGTTAGTTCAGATACATTGCCAGAACAACTCACAAAAGCAGAAATAATATCTTTTATCAAAGATGGTGAGAATATTGTTGCTACCGCTACTATAAAGAAACCTCGTGATTCATACAAGACAAAAGTCTTCACCAAAAGCTGTTCGGGAATTTCGAATACTATATATCAGTATGAGTTAGGATACGTTATGGTCGAACAAGATTTCAGAAAATATAAATTAGCTACAAGATTGTGTGCTTTGTTGTGTGAAAAATATTCAAACCAAAATTTATTTGCCACAACAAGAATAGATAATTGGGGAATGTTATCAATTCTCAAAAAGAATTTATTCAAGGAAGTTGGAAATCAGTACTTAAATAAAGACAAAACGGCTTTTTTAAAATTATTTGTCAATAAATAAATGGCAAATCTTAACGAAATTGTTCAGTGGCAGGCTATTATTGTGTCATTGTGTCATTTTTAATTAATTGGCATATTTTTTGAAAATTCTTATTAAAAAATATACAATATGCCAACACTACTGCAATCAATCGAAGAAATGATTGAAAAAATTTCTGTAACTGACCGACAAGAAGAAACTATTGAAACTTCTGTAAATAATTTAAATGGACATTTAACACATGAGGATTGTGATTTGTTTGTAGAAAAGACCTTTACAAATGGTTCATGGGAAAGAGATACGATATTGAGGCCTCTTGATGATGTAGATGTTTTTGCTGTTTTGAACCGTGATGAATGGTCAGACGAAAATGGAAATTTACCTAATCCGCAAACCGTATTAACTAATTTTAAGGATTATCTTAATGGAATTGGAGACTATAAAGACAAAGTTTCTCAGTCTAGACCATGCGTTACAATTGTATTAAGCAAAATTAACTTTGATGTATTGCCTAGTTTTAAAGATGGAGATGGTTATAGAATTCCGAACCATGATTTATCATCTTGGATATTCTCTAATCCAGAAAGTTTATCTCAAAAATTAGAAAGTGTTGATGAATATTGTGATTATGGACTAAAGAAAGTAGTTAAAGCCATAAAATATTGGAATAGAGAAAATGAAAAGCTTATTCCATCTTTTATTATAGAGGAAATAGCAATAACTTTATTTGAAACCAATAAGTTTTCAAATTTAGAAGAGGGAATTCGTCTTTGGTTTGCAAGTGCTGAAAATTATTTAAACCTAGATGATTTTAATACGGAAAACGCATTTAATACAAGCATAGATAATATTGCGGAAGTCAAGAAGAAACTTGATGAAGCAAAAAATTTATTTGATGCTAACAAAGAATCAGATGCTATAAAAATTTGGAAAGAAATTTTCGGAAAAGAATTTCCAATTGTAGACGTTGAAGAGGCTAAAAACTACTCAAATGCTCTATCACAAGGTGCATTAAAAGTTTCCGCCGGAGGCGGACTTTCAGAAACTATAGGAAAAACAATTTCAGCTTCAAAAGGTTATTATGGGGATAGTAAATAAAAAAAAACACTATAATTCAAGCATCCAAATACAGGCTATGAAATCAAATTACCCACAATTTAAATCAATTATCAAAGGCAATGAAATTGAATTTATCGGTGATTTGACTGTAAAACCCGAATTCCCTACCTACACTGTTTCAATAACCTATAGAGGTGATTTGAGACCTTTAGTTAGAATTATTAATCCAAAATTAGTTGAGAATCCTAAACACTATTATCAGTCAACTAAATCTTTATGTTTATATCATCCTAAGGATTATACATGGTCGAGAGGCAAGCTAATAGCTAAAGATATCGTTCCTTGGACTGCAGGATGGATATACTTTTATGAAGTATGGTTGGAAACAGATGTCTGGTATGGACCAGAAGCAGAACATGTTAATTTAAATGATAATAAGGATGAGTAAAATTGTACCGCATACAGTGAATTATGATTGGATGAGATATACAAAAATAATATCTTCATTTACTCTTTATTCTTCAGCATTAATATCGTTGACTATACTATTTATGGAGCTGTTTAAAATCTGTAATCCTGAGATTGTCGATGTTTTAAACAAAACCTTAGCCCTTTTATCAATTACATATTTTATTAGTGAATTTTGTCAAAGTTTAATTTTTCATAAAGCAGAATCAAAAAGAAATCTTGATTTTATTGACAATAGCTTTAATACAAAATTTGCCGAAAAGAACTCTTCGGGATATTATTCTAATGACGAAGTTGAAATTGGAATTGTCAAGATGGGAATAAATGGTTTTGAAAATGCATTTTTCACAAAGAGCATAACTGCAAAAATGTTTAAAAAAGAATTAATTAGTTTTGTTATCATACTAGTACTTTTTTTAGCGGTTTGCTTATATACAACTCCAAAAATTCTTATTGTGATTTCACAAATGGCATTGCCGTTAGCTATTATTCAGCAGACAATAAAGCTTTATTGCTTTCATTGTAGAGTTGATGATATTTTTTTCAACTACAAATCAATATTCTCATTAACTACGAAAGAAAACATAATACCAAGTATTATCAAAAATGTAATTAGTTATGAAAAAACTTTATCATGGGCAGGGATTCCTTTAGATAGCAAAATATTCAATAATATGAATGACGAATTGTCTAGCAGATGGATTGAAATTAAAGAAGACCATTCTTTTCCAAAATAGTTTCTAAAACATTAAACATAGAATTATAATAATTCTCCATGATCCGATGAAATCGGATTCTGGAGAATTGTTTTTTTTTAGGCACTACTATTATATTTAATCATTTTTAAAAATTCACCTTGCAACCAAACGATTATTGTAGTAGGTTTGTACATATTCGTTTTGAATCGAAGATTTATCTCTTTAAAACCAGGCGTTTATAAAATAAAGTCGACAGACTATAAAATGATAATTCTCATCCCAACACACAAAAAAAACGAGAACAAAGTGCTTGGGCAGATATTTTGGAAAATTATAATAATACTTCAAACTCTAAGAGTTTAACAATCCTTTCAATCCAAGAGGTAAGTTCTAAAATCAAAAAAAAGGACTTGGATGCTACCAGGAAATGGTTAGAAGAAAGAGAGATTCCCATATATAAAGACAGTAAACCACATTATGTCTATGAAGTTGATGTTGATTGTGAAATTGACAAACCTCGTGTTAGGGCCCTTCGAAATAAATACCCAGATAATTGGAAGCAAGTTTATAAAAAAATCGCTAGAGATAATTCCGTTTATGAAATGGTAGTCTTTTCTCTAGGTGGCGAAATGTGCAACAACCCTATTTCAAGAATAAAACCAAAAAACGATAATGAACGTGAGCTTTATAAAAGATATTCAACATGAAAAAGTTAAGACTACCTAAGAACCCATACAAGGGATTGAAAATTTATTGTCACAAATGTAAGCGGGACAATCCTATTTGCAATCATTATGACATCCATAGATATAAAGTTAAAATTCATATTGAAGGCGGTAATAATAAGAAGAAAACAAAGATTCTAACCTCATCAGACTATGACGAAGCGGTTAAAGAAGCTATTGAATTTAGAAAAGATTTAAAATTGAATAATTACTATATTGAGCAATTAGTTGAAGAAATAAATGATTATTCGATTTTGGATGCAGTTATACAGTATCAAAGATACTTAGCAGGAAACCATAAGTATTCTCACAAGGTAAAAAATGTGTCGACAGACTATCAGAAAGAATGTATCCGATATTGTACATACTTTTTGGATATCGTAAAAGATTATAAAGATGTGACAAAGAACAGAATTGTCGATATTAACCAATTAGATGTAGCTAGGTTTTATACATGGGCAGAAAGTCACTATTCCGAAAGAACTTTTAATAAGTGTATGGGTGGCCTTAAAGCTTTTTTTGATTTTTTGATTAAGGTTGAAGAACTTCAAATGAAAAACCCGTTTGAAGTTTATGAATCCAAATCAATAGGACATAAGAGCATATCTACCTTGACCAAGGATGACTTCCAAAAGATAATTGACTCAATAGGCAAAGTGGACCCTTATGTAATTTTAGGTGGACGAGGCGAGAAGAAAAACATGTACCGACCATACTTGTCTCACGGGTTCAAATTATTTTTATTAACTGGTGGGAGACGTGAGGAAGTAATCGAATTAAAATGGTCCGATATTGTTACATCAATTGATGGTGTGAAATTCTTTAGCGTTCCCAATAAAAAAGTTAACAGAATAAAGAAAACTGAAAAACATAGCAAGTACGGAAAGTATCTACCTATAAATCACGATTTGTTGGATTTATTAAATGAATTAGGTTATGAAAGCAAAAAGAATACTAATGACTACATACTGTGCCCTGAGAGGAACGTAAAAACTAAAACAATTATGAATGACATGTCTAAAGCGTTTTCTCATTATAGAGGTGCTGTAGGGGTTGATGAGAGTGTTTCGTTGAAGACTTTGAGGAAAACATATATCACATGGGTTAATAGAGTTATGGGCAAAAGTACTGGACTTTTAACGGGTCATAGTGGTGAACAAGTGTTGAAAGACCATTATATTGATAGTTTATTGTTAAATGATATTCATAAAGCGGCTTTAGAAGTTCAGATTTTTGGAACATAAAAGTCACTCCTTTTCGTCACTCCAAAGGGCAAGGTCGAGTAAAAAATTCTTTGTGGAACACAATAAAAAAACCCTAACTATCTGATTAGTTAGGGTTTTGTTTTTTGTAGCGAAGACGGGAGTTGAACCCGTGACCTCAGGGTTATGAATCCTGCGCTCTAACCGACTGAGCTACCTCGCCATTTTTATTCGGTTGTACATCCTTGCTGAATGCGGGTGCAAATATAGAACTAAATTAATAGCTTCCAAACATATTTTTGAAAAAATATTTTTTTTCATTTTTTTCCTATTTTCTTTTTTTATTTCAGTAAATACTATATATTTCGACAAATTTATAATAAATATGGAAGGTAAAGTAAGATACGAATTAGAGTTCCCCATTATGTCATCGCCTCAACTACTATATCAATATATATCTACACCTTCAGGATTGCAGGAATGGTTTGCAGATAATGTAAACTCACGCGGAGAATTTTTTACATTTGTTTGGAACGATTCAGAGGAAAAAGCACGGCTAGCTTCCAAGAAAACGGGAGAAAAAGTAAAGTTTCGCTGGATTGATGAAGATAACCGCGATGGAGATTATTATTTCGAACTTCGCATTTTGGAAGACGAAATTACAAAAGACGTTTCTTTAATGGTGGTTGATTTTGCGGAAGAGGATGATTTGTCTGAAGCAAAAATGTTGTGGGAGAATCAGGTATCCGATTTAAAACATGTTATTGGATCTGTTTAATTTTAAATTTATAAAGAGTATATTTGCCCCGATAAAATCGGGGCTTTTTTATGATTAATTATAACGGTTCATTAGTAGAGGATTCAGGAATTGCAGTGCATCAAAACAGAGGGTTTCTTTATGGAGATGCTGTTTTCGAAACGATAAAAGTACTGGATAATAAAGTGTTGTTTCTTGAAGATCATTACTTTAGGTTGATGGCTTCCATGCGTATCGTACGAATGGAAATCCCCATGAATTTTACTATGGAGTATTTGGAAGCGCAAATTTTACTTTTGGTAAACCAACTGGAAAAAAATGCTTCGTACAGAGTTCGTTACTCTGTTTTCCGACAATCGGGCGGATTTTATTTGCCGAAAACCAATGCTGTAGATTTTATCATTACGGCCGAACCTCTTGAAAACGCATTGTATTCCTTTGATACTGCCGCTTACGAGGTTGAATTGTTCAAAGATTTTATGGTGACCAAACAACTTCTTTCCACCATCAAAAGCAATAATAAATTGGTTCAGATTACCGGAAGTATTTTTGCCCACGAAAACGGTTACGAAAATTGTCTTCTCATGAATGATGAAAAGAATGTGGTAGAAGCGCTTCAAAGCAATCTTTTCCTGCTTTCCGGAAATCGATTGAGTACGCCGCCGGTTTCTGATGGCTGTCTTAACGGTGTGATGCGCAAACAAATTTTAGCGATTGCAAGAAAGATAGAAGGATTGGAAGTTTTCGAAGAATCCATTTCTCCATTCGATTTGCAAAAAGCAGACGAATTGTTTTTAACTAATGTAATTAAAGGAATTCAGCCCATCACGAAATACCGCAAAAAGGAATACACGTCGGAATTGGCTGCCGAATTGCTTAAGAAATTAAACGCGCAAATACGCTTGGGTTAGTTTAGAATAGGATTTTCCGGTGCGTTCGACCAAATCAGGTAATCGCCGCCTTGTTCCATGATTTTTTCTTTCCAGAAGTGTGTGGCCGATTTTCCGATGATTTTATTCTGATAGCTGTTTTTGGAAACAATCCAAGAGTTTTCTTCCAGCTCGTCTTCCAATTGATGAGATTCCCATCCGGTATAGCCTAAAAAGAAGCGGATGTTGTTTCTTTTGATTTTTCCCTGATTGATCAGGTTTTTAGTGTATTCAAAATCGCCTCCCCAATAAATACCGCTTGAAATCTCAATACTGTCCGGAATCAGCTCCGGAATGTTGTGAATGAAGTACAAATTGTCCTGTTCTACCGGACCGCCATTATAGATTTTGAAATTGGCATTGATTTCCGGAATCAAATCATGAATGGTGTAGCGAAGGGGTTTGTTTAAAATAAAACCCACTGATCCTTCGTTATTATGATCGGCTAACAAAACTACAGATCTGTTAAAAGAAAGATCTCCAATGATTGAAGGTTCTGCAACGAGCAAATTTCCTTTTTTTGGTTTAACTGATATCATCTTGTATGGGTTTTAAATTATATTTTAACAATCTCCTGAAAGATTAGAATTAAATTTAACAAAAAAAATATATTTACCCAAAATAAAATCGTTGAAAAGTAAAAAAAAGCCCCGCTACTGCGGGGCTGTATTGTAAGCGGGATAAACTATTTTTTGTTTACAGAACCTTCTAATTCAGCTCCAGCTTTGAATTTCACTACGTTTTTAGCAGCAATTTTGATAGTTTTTCCAGTTTGAGGGTTTCTTCCTTCTCTTGCAGCTCTTTGAGATACTGACCAAGATCCGAATCCTACTAATGATACTCTTCCACCTTTTTTCAAAGTTCCTTCTACATTGTTTAAGAAAGACTCTAAAGCTAATTTAGCAGCTGCTTTAGTAATACCTGCGTCAGCAGCGATTGCATCGATTAATTCTGATTTGTTCATAATAATAGTTATTAATAGATTGATTAATTAATTATTGTCCTACAAATTTATATGAATTTCCCGATTACACAAGTGTTTTTCAGTTTTTTACAAGTTTTTCGCTTAAAATGTTGATAACTTGTCTGTATTGTTAATAAACTTACTTGTATTTTTCGAAATTTCGGGAGTCTTAGTGTTCATAGGGGTTACAGCGCTACTGCTTTTTCAGTAAAGGTGATTCCGTTTAAAAGTTCGTGGGTAAGCATTCTTTTCTTTCCCGGGAATTGTAAACTGTGAATAAAAAGGTAACCGTCTTTCACCGCAATTTTCAATTCTTTCTTAGTCGAAATCACGCTTCCGGTTTCCAATTGATGGGCCTCTTTTTCAAAGGAAGTTTCATAAAGCTTCACATTCCATTCTTGATCCTTGTCTTTGATAAAACACCAGGCGGCAGGGTACGGACTCAATCCGCGCACCAGATTATGAATTTCGCTTCCGCTTTTGCTGAAATCGATTTTACAATTGTCTTTGTTGAGTTTATAAGCCGTTTTGATATCATCGTTAGTTGGCTGAATCGTTGTGCTTACATTTCCGTTTTCAATCAGGGCTAAGGTCTTCAAAACAGTCCCGCTTCCCAAAATCATCAAACGGTCGTGCAGTTCACCAGCCGATTCGTTTTCACCGATTAAAGTTTCATCACTCAAAATCATCGCACCGGTATCGATTTTATCATCAATAAAGAAAGTTGTCACGCCGGTTTTGGTTTCACCGTTGATAATCGCCCAGTTAATCGGAGCCGCACCACGGTATTCCGGTAATAAGGAAGCGTGCAAATTGAAAGTTCCGAACTTCGGCATTTTCCAAACGACTTCGGGCAACATTCGGAACGCAACCACTATCTGAAGGTTGGCATTCAAACTGCGCAATTCTTCCAAAAAAGTTTCGTCTTTCAGGTTGGTGGGCTGCAGTAAACGAAGGTTGTGCTCCAAAGCATATTCTTTTACGGCCGAATATTTAATCTTCTGTCCGCGTCCCGCCGGTTTGTCTGCCGCAGTAATCACGCCAACAATTTCGTAATTGTTCTTATATATAGTGTCAAGAATTCCTACGGCAAACTCGGGAGTTCCCATAAAAACGATGCGTAACTTTTCCATTATAAACTAATGTATTGGTTTTGATTATTGATTTTAACCTTGTTGTTTTCCAACAAAAGTTGTAGTGCAAAGATAGTTTCCTCCGAGTTTAAATCCAGCGAATTTTCGATTTCTCTTGAGGTTAAGGCCGAATTTTTAAGCAAAGCGAGAATGCTCTGCGCAATTTCAATCGGACTTTTATTCACTTTTTTTTGGTGATACAGACGGAGCAAATACCGCAATCTTTCGTGTCCGTTTCGCCGAAATAGTCTAATAACAACCGACTTTTACACTGCTTTTTATCGGAAATAAAATTAATTACCGATTCAAATTGTTTGGTTTTAATGTCGTTTTGCTGTTGCAGAAATTTAGCCACGCGGTTAATCGTTAATTCGTCTTCGCGTACTTCGTTAAACGTAAGCCGACTGTCGTTCGACTGACTATGTAAAACACAAACGTCTTTCTGATGCATTCGTTTCAAAACATCAATTACGTTTTCTTCCGAAGTATTCGCTTTTCGGGCGATGAGTGTTGTGTTTATCGCAGTTTCAATTTCATAAATACCGGTGTAATTCCGTAAAATGGCAGTTAAAACAGGTTCGTCTGCGGGATTTAAACTCAGGTAGCGCAACATTTCCCGACTGTCCAATAAAAATTGCAGACTGATTTTTTCTGAAAATTCCTTGGAAAGAGTAATGATGCCTTGATTGTCCAAAAACTGCAACGCGTTAAAGGTTTTCAGCACCGGGAATTTATAATGATGACAGAAGTGATTCATGTTAAAGGAAAAATTCTCGTTAATGCCTTCACCGTAACCAATCTGAAAATAATTGTTGAGTTTGATGTAAACTTCTTTCAAAAACGTTTTGTCCGGCAACACCGCTAAAAACTGACTTTCCGTAGTCTGAATGTCAGAAGGCGCCACCAATAGAACCGAAAAGGCTTTTGCGCCATTTCGCCCCGCACGACCGGCTTCCTGATAATAATTTTCCAGATTTTCCGGCAATTGAATATGAATCACCGAACGTACATTCGGTTTGTCAATGCCCATCCCAAAAGCGTTTGTTGCCACCATTGCCTGAACGTCTTCGTCCAACCACGATTGCATGTTTTTTGCTTTTTCTTTTTGAGTTAGTCCGCCATGATAAAACGTGCTTTTAAAACCCATCGCAGTCACTTGCGCAGCCACATCATGACAGGCTTTTCGGTTGCGGACGTATATAATGGAAGGTTCCGGATTTTTGGTCAATATCTGTTGTATACGAAACAGTTTGTCTTCGGCTTCAAAAACCATATAAGCAATGTTCTCACGGGCAAATGATTTTTTAAAAAGTTGCGGATGTTCTAATCCCAATTGCGTACAAATGTCTTCCTGAACTCTTTGAGTCGCCGAAGCGGTTAACGCTAAAAACGGAATTTTAGGAAAATGTTCTTTGAGTTTTGAAATTTTAAGATACGCCGGACGAAAATCATGTCCCCATTGCGAAACACAATGCGCCTCGTCAATGGCAATCAGGTTAATCGGTAATCCTTTTATGCGTTCTACAATCCAATCTGATTGCAGGCGTTCCGGAGAAAGGTACAGGAATTTGTAATTCCCGAACTGACAGTTGTCCAATAAATTTATGGTATCATCCGAAGAAATTCCGCCCGTTAAGGCCAGTGCTTTGATATTTCGTTTTTCGAGATTCTGAATCTGATCTTTCATTAGGGCAATCAGCGGAGAAATCACCAGACAAATCCCCGGTTTCATCATCGCCGGCACCTGAAAACAAATCGATTTTCCGCCACCGGTAGGCATCAGGGCAAAGGTGTCTTTCCCTTCCAGAACCGACTGAATGATTTCCAGTTGCGGAGTCCGGAACGAATCGTGATTCCAGTATGTTTTAAGGATTTGTTGCGCTTCCAAATTGTAAACCTAAATATCGGTTACGAATATAGCTTATTTTGAAAGATTTTCTAAAATAAAATTAATGCGGTTCTCCAACGTGTCTTTCGGAACTTCCGTTAAGGAATAACCGTAGTTTTCGTAAGTTTCGATAAGGTGTTGGTGAATTAAAATCGCCTGTTCGTAGGTTTCGTAACGGGCATCATCACTCGTGTAAATCTCCTCCCAAGGCGGAAGAATGAAAATTCGGGAATATTTGTGTTCGCGACACGCTTCATCAAAAAAAGCAGGGTACGCATCGCCAATGTAATGCATGTAGGCCAAAACATCCGGAATACCGCGGTCGATAAAAACGATTTCGTTTTCTTCCTGCACGGCACTGTGGAATTGTTTTTTTCGTCCTTCCAGCAGCAATTCGCTGAACAAAAGTGGTTTTTCAAGGAACAATTGCTCAATACCTTGCTTTCGGGCTTCATGAATAACTTCGCGCGAAACCTCGGGATAGCACACGTATCCTTTTTCGGTTAAACCCTCTATAACAGTGGTTTTTCCAGAGCCCGGTCCGCCGATAATTAATACAATTTCTTTAGCCACTTTTTTAAAATAAGGGGCAAATTTACTTAAATGAATCGGTATTTTAAAAATTTTTTTCAGGAACGAATGGTTTAGGCTTTTTCAGGAAAGGCAATTCCTGCTGTACGTTATAATCTCCCGAAAAAAAATCGGGAGGATTTCCACTGCCATCAGGGTTATTAGACGGAATCTATTGAATTTTTGTGATGGGAAAAGTCAAATTCCTAATTCCAAAGTCTAAATTCTAAAATCCGAATTCCTAAATCCTAATTTTAAGTGTATATTTGCTTTTATTTTTGATTGAAAGATGGACAAGAAGACAGAAGATTTTTACCACAGGCTGAAAGAAGAGTTGATTAACTCAACCATTTGGCCTTCAGAATATTTATTTAAATTTATTGTGCCTACGGATGTGGATAAGGTTCAGATTATCGAAACTTCTTTCGACGGAATGGGAGCGGTAATTGTAACCAATCAGTCCAAAACAGGAAAATATACCAGCGTTTCTGTCAATGTAACGATGAAAAGCGCACAAAGCGTAATTGACAAATACCTTGAACTGACTACGGTTGAGGGAATTATTTCTTTATAAAAAAACGAAAATGCAATTTACACCAGAAGAAGCGGTACATCATTTAGAATACAATGCCGAGCGTTCGCATTTGATTATTCCGGAATACGGTCGTCATTTACAAAAACTGATCGATCAGGCTACGGTTATAGAAGACCGTGAAGAACGCAACAAAGCGGCGCGCTATATTATTTCGGTAATGGGAAGTTTGAATCCGCATTTGCGCGATGTGCCCGATTTTCAGCACAAGCTTTGGGATCAGATTTTTATCATGTCC
The DNA here is from genome assembly GCA_963812405.1 of uncultured Flavobacteriaceae bacterium. Lineage (GTDB taxonomy): Bacteria > Bacteroidota > Bacteroidia > Flavobacteriales > Flavobacteriaceae > Flavobacterium. The sequence continues at coordinate 1,787,032 of CAWEUV010000002.1, forward strand.
GACTTTAAACTGGATGTAGATTCCCCTTATCCGATACCCAACAAAGAAGTTTTGCATCAAAAACCGGAGCGTTTGAATTATCCGCAGAATTTCCCGAAATACCGTTTCTATGGCAATAACATCAAATACATGATTGATGTGGCCAACAAATGGGAGGAAAGCGAATTGAAAAACACGCTGATTAAAGTGATCGCGAATCACATGAAAAAATGTTATCTGAGTTGGAATAAAGATACCGTAAAAGACGAAGTGATTTTCGAACATTTGTATGAATTGTCGGGAGGAAAAATCAACTTGCAAACTACAGACGAAGAGCTTTCCAACACTACGGATCTGATGCGCGTGAACAAAAAGATGTCGAACAAAACGCAGTTCAACAATCCGAAGATAAAAGGAACCAACAGCGGAAAGACCTTTAGCAATCCGAGAAATAATAACAATAATAAAAATAACAACAACCGAAAATAATTTTTTGATAACGCGATGGGAACATTTAAAATAGAAGGAGGAATCAGATTAAAAGGAGATGTTACTCCGCAAGGTGCAAAAAACGAAGCGTTACAAGTATTATGCCCAGTTTTGTTAACTTCAGAAAAAGTACGAGTAACCAACATTCCTGATATTATCGACGTTAATAAACTAATTACATTATTAGGGAATTTGGGTGTGAAAATCCAGAAAAACGGAGCCGGAGATTATACGTTTCAGGCAGATGAAGTCAATATAAAATATCTTGAAACCGAAGCGTTTAAGAAAGAAGGCGGGTCACTTCGCGGTTCCATTATGATTGTTGGGCCACTTTTGGCACGTTTCGGAAAAGGATACATTCCTAAACCGGGTGGCGATAAAATCGGTCGTCGTCGTTTGGATACGCATTTTGAAGGGTTTATCAATCTTGGTGCAAAATTCAGATACGAAAGAGCCGATCACTTTTACGGCGTGGAAATCGACGGAAGATTAAAAGGAACCTATATGCTTTTAGACGAAGCATCAGTAACGGGAACTGCAAATATCGTGATGGCAGCAGTTTTGGCTGAAGGAACGACTACTATTTATAATGCGGCATGCGAACCATATTTGCAACAACTTTGCAAAATGTTAAACTCGATGGGTGCAAAAATCACCGGCGTTGGGTCTAACTTATTAACCATTGAAGGTGTTGATAGTCTTGGCGGATGCGAACACAGAATCTTGCCGGATATGATTGAAATCGGTTCATGGATCGGATTGGCGGCCATGACTAAAAGTGAAATTACCATTAAAAACGTAAGCTGGGAAAATTTAGGAGTGATTCCAAGTGTTTTCCGAAAACTGGGGATTACTTTAGAGCGAAAAGGCGATGATATTTACATTCCGTCGCATGAAAACGGCTATGAAGTGAAAACGGATATTGACGGTTCTATTTTAACTATCGCTGATGCGCCGTGGCCAGGATTTACACCGGATTTATTGAGTATCGTACTTGTTGTGGCAACACAGGCGAAAGGCGATGTGCTGATTCACCAAAAAATGTTCGAAAGCCGTTTGTTCTTCGTGGATAAATTAATCGACATGGGCGCAAAAATCCTATTGTGTGATCCGCACCGAGCGGTGGTTATGGGACACGATTTCCAATCGCAGTTGAAAGCCACGACCATGAGTTCGCCGGATATCAGAGCCGGAATCTCCTTGTTGATTGCCGCTTTAACGGCTAAAGGAACCAGTACGATTCAGAATATTGAACAAATCGACAGAGGTTACGAAAGAATTGACGAGCGTTTAAGAGCTTTAGGCGCCAACATTATTCGTGCGTAACCGTATGTTTAACTGATAAATACATAAAGAGCCGAATTCACCTGAATTTGGCTCTTTTCTTTTGCACTATGGAAATAGATATTTTATTTTTTCTTTGTCTGGCTTCTTTTGCTGCCGGATTTGTAGATGCTATCGTGGGAGGTGGCGGTTTAATCCAAACGCCTGTTGCGCTGATTTTAATGCCGAATGTTCCGGTGGCCAGCATCATCGGATCGTTAAAAATACCAGCATTCAGCGGAACAAGTTTTGCGGCATTTCAATACCTTAAGAAAGTCAAAATGAATTGGAAGTTGCTGGCAATAATGTCGGTTGTAGCTTTTGCTTCGGCATTTGCGGGTTCTACTTTATTGACACAAGTGAGCAACGATTTTATGAAGCCTTTGTTGTTAGTGGTACTTACTCTATTGGCAGTTTATACGTTTATGAAGAAAAACTTCGGACAACATCAGGAGAAAATACTGAGTTTCAAGCAACAATTGCTTTACGCTATTATCATCAGTATAACCGTTGGGTTTTATGATGGTTTCATCGGTCCGGGAACGGGAAGTTTCTTCGTAGTGGCTTTCGTTTCGATATTGGGTTTAGATTTTCTTCACGCATCGGCGAATGCAAAAATGGTCAATCTGGCTACAAATTTCGGTTCCATCTGTCTTTTTGTGCTGAAAGGAAAAATTCTTTGGGCAATGGCTTTGCCAATGGCGGTTTGCAATGCGCTGGGTGGTTTTCTCGGGGCGAAATTGGCAATCAGTAAAGGAAACGGGTTTATTCGCGGTTTCTTTTTAATAGTGGTTATCGGAACGTTGATTCGTTTTGCTTATGATGTTTTTGCTTAAAGAAGAATGACAATGAAGCATTTACTCATAATAGCGGTTTTGTTTTTGCTGACAGGCTGTAAGTCTGATCCATCAAAACAACGAAAATTTTTCAAAGCGACAAATCGTGAAAGTTCCTCTTTGCTGGTGTTGTCTGTAAAAAATAATCAGTTTTACGGTCAATATAAAGTGCAGTATGCCGAAAGTATTATAGATTCCGGCAAAGTTAGAGGGCTGGTAAGTGGTGATACGCTTAAAGGACTTTTTACCTACATCTCCTATGGAGGTTCTCAGGCAGTAAAACCTTTTTTACTTTTAAAAAGAGGGGATACTTTAAAATTAGGAAGCGGTAGTGTTTATACCTATTTGAAAATTCCATATTACATTCCTAAAAGCATACGGTTTAAGGAAGACGATTTTCAGTTTCTTCCGATAGATGAAGCCGTTTTTAACCGATTGGATGCGAATATGAAGTAATAAAAAAAGCGTTGAACATTATTCAACGCTTTTTTTATATATAATCATAGTTTAATTGATAATATTCAAAAACTTCATTCCGAAAACAATGCCGTCGGTCTGGAAGCCATTTTGGTACGAACGAACGTAATCAATTCGGAACAATCGGAATTTCCCAAAACCAACATTGTCAAATCCTGCGGTGAATTCCTGATACGGTTTCAAATTCGGTACATTCAATTGGTGGAAGCCTAAAACCAAATTCCATTGCAATTTGTTCAAAAGTGGAATCTTGTTCATAATGAAACCTTTATCGTTGTGTTCCATGTGGGTTTCTATATAAGCATCGTTCGTACTGTTGGAATAATACGGCAGCATATTGAAAACATTCAGGTATTTGTCGGTTGTACCAATATGCGTTTGGTTTCCGTTAAAATGTTTGTAATCTACCAATGAAATATTGTCGGCGTTAAAAAACTTTCCGGCTTTTAATCTAATCGCAAAATCCCCTTTGTTGCCTAAGGTTTTGTCGTAATCCACCATTCCCGAAATCAAATCGTAATTGTAATTGTCTTTGTTGCCTGCAAATCCTTTTTCATAAGCAAAAGACAATGTCGGATAATCGTTGTTCGGTAGGTTGATTTTCCCGTCCGGTCGGGTAATGTATTTGTTGCCGAAACGGATTCGCGTTCCGATGTTGGCTTTCATCAAATTGTGTTTTTCAAAAGCCGGAACCGAATTGTTGTATGGTAATAGCGGATTGTTCGATGTATAGTCCTTGTCGTTTTTAATCAGAACATAATCCGTGTTGTTGAAAAGCGGTTTTCTTGCCGAATATTCCAAACTTCCGTTGATGAAAATTCCGTTCAGAATGTTTTGGCTGTAGCCGATTTTAGCATATTCCTTATTATAGTATTTCGCGTAATTGTCTTTGAAGAATAAGGTGCTCACCGAATTCACCAGATTGGTAATCGGGTTGGAAGCATTGAACTGATTGATGCTGCTTCCGCCGGATATCGTAATGGCGTTGTAGTTCGTAGTGTTGAAACGATGGTAGGCCATGGCGTTAATGCGCAAACGGTCTTCGGCAAAACCATAATTGAAAGTTGAATTTATCGAGGTAAATTTTCCGTTTTCTTCATTGCGTTTGATAAATGAAAAACCCGAGTCCAGATTCCAACCCTGAACCGTGTTGAAACCTAACGAAGTTAAATCCAACATTCCTTTATAAGTGAAGGACCATTTATGATAAGTGTCTTTATAGGTATAGCCTGTAATCAGTTTCTGGATTTTGAATTTATTTCCTTTGGCGTCCAGCGAATCCAGATACACCTGCGATTTGCGAATGGTTTGGATGCTGTCTTTTCGTTTGTAATCGCCAATTTCTTCTTCGGTTAACGGTACAGGCCGACTTTCATTCCAATATAAGGTGTCTTTTTTATTGGCATCTTTTACGATTTTGGCAATTTCATTGGTAAAGGTCTTTTTTTCAAACTTGTCTTTAAAAACATAATTGCTGAAAACGTGCGTGAACTTACCGGTAAAGCCCATTCCGAAAATTGATGCTTTGAAATCAATCGTTTGTTGGTTTTTCGCCCATATTTTAGTGTTCGGATTGTAATTAAAACTCTGTGTATAGGTGATGTCTTCCAAAATAGGCTGTTGCATTCGGTATCCTTTGCTGTTCAGGTCAACTGCATAAATGGCCCAGGAATCTTCCACTATATAGATGTAACCTTCAAAAACAGGCTCTTTGTCGCGTCTCGGCGTTACCTTGATTTTGTTGATTAACTGATTATGATCGTCATACGAAACACCTTCCAGTTTGTATTTGTAGTAGGAAAGAGCGTTGTCGGCAATTGGCGATACCATATTGATGCCTAAATCGACATAATTCGCATAGAAATCATAATTGGTACCCTGAGCGGTGTTGAAACTGAAACCATTGTCGTTTCCGCTGACTTTGGAAGCAACGATTTCTTCTTTTATTTTGTTGGGTTTTTCAAAAGCGATTTTTGAAACGGTTTCCGATAAATACAATATTCCGGTTCCGGTTGAATCAAGTGCGCCATCGAAGTCACCAATTTCAACACCCATGAATTTTTTCGGGATGTTTTTTGCGCGGAAAATGCCTCGGGAGTAAAAATCGGCTTCGAATTTATCCGTTTTATAAGAGTTAGTTTTTCGGTTTTTTATGGCGTTTCTTATAATGGCATACGCCGGATCTTCTTTGTTTGGTTTGATGACCATTTCCGCTAAAGTGTAGTTTTCGTCCTCTAATGAAACATTTACGGTATGGGGAAACTGTTGAACGTCGGCTGTGATTTTCTTTGTTTTGTAACCCAACGACTGGAAAATAAGGGTGTATTGACCTTTGTCTTTTACGATTAATTCGTATAAACCGTTATCGTTGGCGGAGGTTCCGTTATAAGTGTGTTCAATAATTACGGTGGTGTAGGGAATAGGTTGCCCGGTTTTGTCGGTTACTTTCCCTCTGATTTGTGCTAATAGCGTGGCGGATACTAATAAAAATGCTACTAAAAGTAATTTCTTCATGAAATGTTTTTTGATAATGACGATAAAAAGGTATCGATGGTTGTATGGATTATAAAAAAGCTTTTATGGCAAGTTCGTAACTCTTCAGTCCGAAACCTATAATGATCCCTTTTGCGTTTGGAGAGATGTAAGACTGGTGTCTGAAGCTTTCCCTGGAGAAAGTATTGGAGATGTGCACTTCTATTACAGGAGTTGTGATGGCTTTTATCGCGTCTGCAATTGCAACGGAAGTATGGGTGTAAGCTGCTGCATTAAGAATGATGCCGTCATAGGAAAAACCAACCTCTTGAATTTTGTTGATGATTTCCCCTTCGATATTGCTTTGGAAATAATGAAGGTCTACCGTATTGTATTTGTTTTTCATCAAAAAATAGAAGTCTTCAAAGGTTTCGTCGCCGTACACTTCCGGTTCGCGTTTGCCCAGAAGGTTTAAATTGGGTCCGTTAATTATGATAATTTTCATACAATTTCTTTTTGTAAATGTAATAAAAAAGTGCTTTAATAGGTTTTTCGGCTGTTAAAAATGATCGATTATGTGCTCAGTTTTGAAAGTTCTTTTGTGGCTACAATCCTATTTACGAAAAAATAACGATCAAATGTAAGAAAAATAGTATTTAAAAATAGCCTTTTTGTATAGGTTTAACGAAATTTTATGTTTTTTTTATTTTTTATAATCTTTTATAAATCAATTAAATAAGTTTTTGTTTACTGAGAAAATTGAGGGTCTTGGATAACTTTTTTGCGTTGGAATTTTTTTGGAATGGAATTTTTATACATTTGCTGAGTAAATTTTTAAAATTTAAACTAAACATGAAAAAAATTATTTTATCTGTAGCAGCAGTATTCGCATTCGGATTTGCTAACGCTCAAGAAGAAGTTAAAGAAGCTAAAGGTTTCGGTTTCTCTAAAGGTAACATTATGGTTGAAGGTAACATTGGTTTTAATTCAACTAACGACAAAAACACTGAAACTAAAACTAACAGCTTCGAATTTAATCCAAAAGCTGGTTATTTCTTAACTGACAAAATCGCAGTTGGAATTAGCTTAGGAATTGGTTCTGATAAAGAAGAAGTTGCAGGAACTGAGACTGACAAAAACTCAAACTTTAATGCTGGAGTATTTGGTCGTTACTATTTCTTAGATTTAGGACAAAGATTCAAAACTTATACTGAAGTAGGTGTTGATTTTATGAATGGTAAAGCAGGTTTAGCTGATGCTAAATATTCTGGTGTTGAAGCTGGAGCTGGTTTAGGAATTAACTATTTCGTTTCTGAAAGTTTTGCAATTAACTTCGGTTTAACTGATGTTTTATCATACTCAACTAAAAAATGGGATGGTGCTAAAGCTGTTAGCGAATTTAACGGTAACGTTAATGTATTCAACAACTTCTTTACTGAAGCTAAATTTGGTTTAACTTACAAATTCTAATTAGAATTAAGTTATCATATGGAAAGCCCCGCATTGCGGGGCTTTTTTTGTTAATTAAATTGTTGATATCTAATGTTTTATAGGTTTCGTTTTGCTTGTGTATTATGGATAAATTTATAGTAATTAATTTTAAAACAATTATCTATGAAAAAAATTATTTTATCTGTGGCAGCCGTATTCGCATTCGGATTTGCTAATGCACAAGAGAAAGAAGAAGTAAAAGGAGGTATGGGGTACGCTAAAGGAAATATGTTTATTTCTGGTGCTGTATCGATTGGTTCTGAAAAAACTGGGGACGTTAAATCTACAGGTTTTGAAATTGAACCTAAATTTGGATATTTCGTGACTAACAACATCGCGGTTGGCGCTAAAGTTGGTTATACTTCTGATAAGGCTGAAAATGCTTTAGGTGACACTATGGATCAATCTAAAATGACTTTAGGAGCTTTTGGTAGATATTATTTTGCCCCAGCTTCTCAGTTTTCATTATTTGGTCAGTTAGGATTTGACTACAGTACTGTAGATAACAAATTGACTGATATTAAAGAGAATGAAATTGGAGTAGGTTTAGGATTGGGTCTTAGTTATTTCATGTCTAATAACTTCGCTATTGAGGCTTCATGGGCTGGATTAGAATATACTTCTAATGATAACGGAGGAAATGGTGTTGATAAAACCAGTAATTTTGGTTTAGGTTTAGATATGAGATCAATCAATTTCGGTTTGACTTACAAATTCTAATGCATTAGTAATTTTGCAAAGAAAAGCCCCGCATTGCGGGGCTTTTTTGTTAAAACTTAAATCCTAGTCCGGCCTGGAACACTTTGTTCTTGGCGTCACTGTCTTTGATGACTTCATTTAAACTTTGCGTATAACGTCCGGTCAGGAACAATCCGCCCGGGAAGTTAAAGGTAACACCACCGGCTAAGGCTGTATCGAAACTGTTGTAGTTGTTTTCTTGTGGCGGTGCATTGTTTTCGCCTTTGTAATCGACTTTTTCGCTTACTTTAAAACCAAATTGCGGTCCGGCTTCAATGCTCAGTCCTTTAAATAAATACAGTTTTGCCAATACCGGAAAATTGATGTAGTCCAGTTTGTATTGCATCCGGTCGCCAAAAAGATTGTTGTACTCAAAACCCTGGCGGGAATATACCGCTTCAGGCTGAATGGCAAATACTTTTGGAACCAACGGGATTTCGCCCACCAAACCAAGATGAAAACTGGTTCTGGCATCCGGGCCTTCTTCAAAATCGCCTTTGGTTACGGTGCTGTAATTTAAACCTCCTTTAATTCCGATGCTGCTTTGCTGGGCTGTTGCGGTTTCTGAAACTGCCGATAAAACTAGTGCTGCCAATAAAAATTTTACTGTCTTCATAAATATAAATTTTAGTTTCTATATTTAAACCGAAAATCATGCCGATTAGTATTTGTGCATAGTAATTTTAAAATTTATTTAACAGCCATGCAATCCTGGAAGAACTACATAAAAGAGTATAAAAATTATCTCCGTCTGGAAAGAGGCTTGTCTGAAAACACTATTCAGAATTATATTTTTGATGTAGAAAAACTAATGGGTTTTCTTTCGGAAAAAGGCGTAGCGGTAACTCCGGTTCAAATTTCGGAAGAAATTGTCCAGCAGTTTGTTTATTCGATTTCCGGAGTGGTAAATGCCCGTTCGCAGTCGCGGATTCTTTCGGGGTTAAAAAGTTTCTTTAATTATCTGATATTTGAAGGCTATCGGAATACAACGCCTTTGGAATTGATTGAAGTTCCTAAAACAGGCCGTAAATTACCGGATACGTTGTCGGTTGAGGAAATCGACTTGCTCATTGCGGCAGTTGATTTATCCAAGGACGAAGGCGAACGCAACCGGGCGATGCTGGAAACGCTTTACAGTTGTGGGTTGCGGGTTTCGGAATTGGTTGGATTAAAGATATCCGACTTGTTTTTCGAAGAAGGTTTCGTGAAAATTACCGGTAAAGGAAACAAGCAGCGTTTTGTTCCGATTGGCGAATCGACAAAAAAATACATTACAATGTATAAAGATGCGGTTCGGTCGCATCAGAATGTTCAAAAAGGACACGAGGACACCTTGTTTCTTAACAGGAGAGGACGTCAATTGACGCGCGCAATGGTATTTACCATTATTAAGGATTTGGCGCTTAAAATCGGTTTAAACAAGGCGATTAGTCCGCATACGTTTCGCCATTCCTTTGCTACTCATTTGTTGGAAAACGGTGCCGATTTACGTTCCATTCAAATGATGTTGGGTCACGAATCAATTACCACTACGGAAGTCTATATGCATTTGGATCGGAAGTTTTTATCGGAAGTGTTGAGTTTGTATCATCCGAGGAAGTAGAAGGCAGGTTACAGTGAGCAGAATGCAGAAGGGAGATTGTAGTAGGCAGAATGCAGAAGGCAGAAAACAGAAGGCAGAAAACAGAAGGGAGGTTATAGAGAGCGGAAAACAGAAGGCAGAAAACAGAAGGGAGATATCAGATGTTGGGTGAAGAATAGTTTAAAGTATGGTTAATGCAATAAAAAAACGTGAATGAACTGAATCACTCACGTTTTTTATTTTTGCTAACTGCTAACTGCTAACTGCTAACTGCTAACTGCTAACTGCTAACTGCTAACTGCTATTTCGCAATATTCACTGCTCTAGTTTCACGGATTACGGTAATTTTTACCTGTCCCGGATACGTCATTTCAGTTTGGATTTTCTGAGAAATGTCAAAAGATAAGTTTCCGGCCATTTCATCGCTTACTTTTTCACTTTCCACAATTACGCGAAGCTCACGTCCTGCCTGAATTGCATAAGCGTTTTTAACGCCGTTGAAACCGTAAGCAATCTCTTCAAGATCTTTCAAACGTTGAATGTATGAATCCAACACCTGACGTCTTGCGCCTGGACGTGCTCCTGAAATTGCATCACACACTTGGATAATCGGAGAAATCAGGGATTTCATTTCGATTTCGTCGTGGTGGGCTCCAATCGCGTTGCATACTTCTTCTTTTTCACCATATTTTTCAGCCCACTGCATTCCTAAGATTGCGTGTGGTAATTCACTTTCCGTATCAGGCACTTTCCCGATATCGTGTAGTAAACCTGCTCTTTTTGCTAATTTCACGTTCAAGCCCAATTCGGCCGCCATGATTCCACAAAGTTTGGAAACTTCTCTGGAGTGTTGTAATAAGTTTTGTCCGTAAGAAGAACGGTATTTCATTCTACCCACGATTTTAATTAATTCAGGGTGTAAGCCGTGAATTCCTAAATCGATAACGGTACGTTTACCAACTTCGATAATTTCTTCGTCAATTTGTTTTGCGGTTTTAGCGACCACTTCCTCGATACGTGCCGGGTGAATACGACCGTCTGTAACCAATTTATGTAATGATAAACGGGCTATTTCACGACGTACCGGGTCAAAACAAGAAAGGATAATCGCTTCCGGAGTGTCGTCTACGATGATTTCCACACCGGTTGCAGCTTCCAAAGCACGGATGTTACGACCTTCACGACCGATAATTCTACCTTTTACATCGTCTGATTCAATGTTGAAAACAGAAACACAGTTTTCCACTGCTTCTTCCGTTCCCACACGCTGAATCGTGTTGATGATGATTTTCTTCGCTTCTTGTTGAGCGGTAAGTTTAGCCTCTTCAATGGTTTCCTGAATGTGCGCCATTGCGTTGGTTTTAGCTTCCGCTTTTAAGCTTTCCACCAATTGGTTTTTCGCTTCATCAGCCGAAAGCCCTGAAATAGCTTCCAATTGTTCTACCTGACTTTTGTGAAGTCTTTCCACTTCGGCTTGCTTTTTCTCAACATGTTCCAATCGATTGGTGTAGTCGTTGATTTTAGCTTCTGCTTCGTCGTTTAATTTTTTGGTTTTAGCCAATTCGTTAGAAATCTGAGATTCTTTGTCGCGGGTTCTTTTTTCAGCTTCCGCAATTTTTTTGTCTTTGGCTAAAATCTCTTTTTCATGCTCCGACTTCAGTTCCAGAAATTTTTCTTTTGCCTGAAGCAATTTGTCTTTCTTAATGGATTCTGCCTCAACTTTTGCATCTTTTAAGATGGAAGCAGCTTCTTTCTTGGCGTTTTTAATCAAGTTGGAAACATTCGCTTTCTCTAAGTATTTTGCAATCCCGAAACCGATTCCAATTCCGGCCAGACAGCCAATAATTATAATTAATGTGTTCATAGTGTATTTGAAAATTTATATAAAAAAAGCCTACATTAGGGGTATTGCATAAACTCGTAAGGACAAGTTTTGAGTTAACTCGCTGTTCAAGGACCTGCTCAAGGCAGTTTGCTTTAGAAACGAAGATTCACTCATTTGAATTTGTTAGTGTTGAGTTTATCAAATAGGTACTAATGTAGGCAGTATCTTAGTTTATGTAAAGAACGTATTTATTTTGAGAGAATTGTACTCAATTTTTCATCCATTGCTTTTAAGCGCTCAAAAGCAGTTTCAAAATCGGTTGATTTGTCGATCTGTTTTTGTTCCACTTGCGAGGCAAACTGTAAGGCACACATGGCTAATACATCCTGTTTATCTCTTACCGCATAGTTTTCTTCGAATTGCTTAATCATTGCATCAATTTTTTTTGAAGCGGTTCTTAGGCCTTCTTCCTGCGAATAATCCACGGTTAGCGGATATACCCGGTCTGCAATTGATATTTTTATTTTAAGCTTTTCACTCATTCTTTATTAATCAGAAAGTTGTGCTATACAATAATCGATTTCGCGAATTAATGAATTTATTTTGAGTTTTGTTTCTCGTTTGTTTTCGTCACTGCCCAGTAATGAATTTGCCATTTTGAGGGTTTCATATTGATTTTTCAATGTGTTGATCTCCTCTGACTGTTGGGTTATAATGCCGGAAGACTTTGATAATTCATTGCGCAGCTCCTGATTTGTTTTCTCTAAACTTTCCAGTTTTTGGGAGAGTTTAGAAAATTTAATTTCAAGAGAATCAATGATTTCAGTTAATCCATTCATTACAGACCTGTTTCATTACACGATTTTACAAAGTTAGTATTCCATTTGAAATATAACAATACTTTTGTTTAAATTTTCAAAAATGTTTAAAGTCTTTTCATAATAATTTGTTATATAGTCAGTTATATAAAATGATTTAAGGTAATCACGAAATTGAAGGTTTTTTGTATATTAGCAACATATTAGCCAAAATAAATTTTTATGAAATTGCCATTCCTACTCATTTTTCTGTCTGCCTTCAGCTTTGTACAAAGCCAAGAATATCCTAAGGATTATTTTCAGTCTCCCCTTAACATTCCTTTGTTTGCCTCTGGTTCTTTCGGAGAATTACGGGGAAATCATTTCCATTCCGGGTTGGATTTTAAAACCCAGCAAAAAGAAGGTTTATCCGTTTATGCTGTTGCAGACGGTTATGTTTCCCGTATCAAAATTTCAGAAGGCGGCTACGGAAAAGCAATCTACATTACTCATTCCAACGGGTATACCTCGGTTTACGGTCATTTGAAAAAATTCAATGGTGCCATTGCTGATTTTGTCCGTAAAAGACAATATGCGCAAAAGTCGTACGAAATTGAAATCTTCCCTTTGTCTGGTGAATTGTCGGTTACGAAAGGCGAAGTGATTGCTTTTTCCGGAAATACCGGCAGTTCCGGCGGTCCCCATCTTCATTTTGAAATCCGCGATTCCAAAACGGAACAAACCATTAATCCGATGCTGTTCGGTTTCGATATAAAAATGCCCGATACTAAAGCTCCGGTAATTAATGATTTGGTTGCCTATGCTATCGGCGACAGCTCGGTGGTAAACAGTTCCCAAAGAGCGATTCCCATAAATCTTTCGCTGCAAAGTGACGGCAGTTATTTGGCCAATAAGGTGTTGGCTAAAGGGAATGTGGGATTCGGCGTGAATACTTACGATCTTTCTGATAATAATTTTAACTGGAACGGCATTTATAAGGCGGAAACCTTTTTAAACGGCAGCAGGATTTTTAAATATGAGTTTGATAAATTTGCTTTCGATGAAACCCGCTACATCAATAATTTTATTGATTATTACCGTTATAAAACCATAAAGCAGTCGGTTCAGAAACTCTTTTTTAAACGAAATTACCCGTTTTCACTCGTTAGCGGTAACAAAAAAAACGGACAAATTTTGGTATTACCGAATACGACGTACAACTATCGTATTGAAATTTCCGATTTTCACGGCAATAAACGAACGGTTAACGTTCCGGTGCAATATTCTGATGCTGTGGCAACTATTCCAAGAGTGGAAAAGAAAACGCCTTATTTTGTAAAATCCCGAAACGATAACAATTATACCAAAGACAATATTTCGGTTTTTATTCCGGAAAACGCTTTCTATGAAGATTTCTACATGAATTTCGAAGTGAAGGACAATGTGCTTTTTCTTCATGACGAGACGGTTCCGGTACACAATAATCTAACTGTGACCTTTGATGTTTCCGGTATTCCGAATTTGAATCGGGAAAAAACGTTTATTTCCAGAATGGATGGCAATAAACCCGAATATTTTACGACGTATAAGAAAGCAAACCTGTTTTCCATCCGAACCAAAGATTTAGGCAAATTTGTGCTGATGACCGATACCGTTGCACCAAAAATCTACCGACCAAATTTTGCGGAAGGCGCTAACCTTAATCAAACCGATTCGTTAAGCATTCATATCAGTGATGAATTGTCCGGTATCAAAGAATATAATGCCTATTTAAACGGGAAATGGGTTTTGACGGATTACGATTATAAGACGAAATCGTTAACGCATTTTTTCAGCGAAGCTGTTTACGACGAAGGCAAGAACGAATTAAAAGTTGTTGTTTCGGATAAAATGGGAAATTCCACTATCTTTGAAACTCATTTTTTTAAAACCAAAAAACAATCATCAGTTGAAAAAACTAATTAAACTCCTGATTCTTTATATTTTTATTGCAGGTTGTTCCGTAGTTGCACAAACAGCAAGAGTTAAAGGAATTTTGTTGGACGAATCCAATAAACCTATTGAAAATGCTACGATTAAGGCAGGTGATCTTACTGCAAAATCCAATGAAAACGGTTTTTTTCAGATTAAAATTCCCGCAAATACAAAAGTAACAGTTGAAATATCACATGTCTCCTTTAAAAAATCTTCGGTAACCCTTGAATTGAAAATCAATGAGGATTACGAACTGAATGTAGTGCTGAGTCAAAAAGCAGAACAATTAGGAGAAGTGGTTATTTCCGCCGGAGGGAGAAAACGAATTGAAGGAGTTACAACAATTGAACCGCAGGTAATCCGACTTATTCCCGGAGCCAATGCCGGAGTGGAAAACATTTTAAAAACGTTACCCGGTGTCTATTCCAACAACGAATTGAGTACACAATATGCCGTTCGTGGCGGAAATTATGATGAAAACTTAGTATATGTAAACGAAATTGAAGTATATCGTCCGTTCTTAATTCGCTCCGGCCAACAGGAAGGGTTGAGTTTTACCAATACGGAAATGGTTTCCAATGTTGATTTTTCCGCTGGTGGATTTCAGGCAAAATACGGTGATAAATTATCATCTGTTTTAGACATTACTTATAGAAGACCCACAAAATTTCAAACGGCTTTCGATGCAAGTTTGTTGGGTGGAAGTGCTACTGTGGATTTGGTTTCCAAGAATCAGAGATGGAGTAATATTACAGGAATCCGTTACCGAAACAACAGCTTGTTGGTTAACAGTCAGGAAACACAAACCAATTATACGCCCACTTTTGCCGATATTCAAACACAAATTAATTTCGATGCTTCTACCAAATGGCAATGGAGTTTCTTGGGAAATATTTCTCAGAACAAATACCATTATCAGCCGTTAACGCGTCAGACCAATTTCGGAACTATTGACGAACCGATAGCGTTGCAGGTAGCCTACGATGGTCAGGAAAAAGACGAATACCTAACTTTTTTCGGAGCAATCAAATCGACTTATCAAGCCAATGAAAATTTTAAATTGAAATTCATCGGTTCAGCTTATCATACACAGGAACAGGAACATTTCGATATTATGGCGCAATACCGCTTGGGTGAAATCGATACGAATATCGGCTCGGATACTTTTGGCGATGTGGTGTACTCAAGAGGTGTAGGTTCGCAACTTACCCATGCCCGTAATAATTTGGATGCCTTAATCGTAAATGCCGAAGTGAAAGGTTTTCACGACATTCAAAAGAAAAAAAGTCAGGTTGAATGGGGTTTTAAATACACCCGTGAAGACATCCGCGACCGAATTGTAGAATGGGAAGTAATTGATTCTGCCGGTTTTTCATTGCCGTCACCAATTTTAGATATTCCTCAGGATCAGCCTTACACGCCGTATACCGGTCCTTTGGCACCGTATCAATATGTTCGCGCTACTAATTTTGTTCAGATAAATCGTTTTTCCGGCTATGCGCAATGGAATTACAGAACTAATTTAGGTTCTAGTCAGCTTTGGATCAATGCGGGAGCTCGTGCGCACCAATGGATGGTTCAGGGCGATAATTTGAATGGCAGCAGTCAGATTGTTTTCAGTCCGAGAGCACAATTTGTGATTAAACCGTCTTGGGAAAAAGACATGATTTTCCGTTTGTCCGGAGGATTGTACCAGCAACCGCCTTTTTACCGCGAATTGCGCGATACGGACGGAAAGGTCAATCCGGATGTGAAAGCTCAGAAATCCTATCATTTTGTATTGAGTAACGATTACAGTTTTAAACTTTTTAACCGACCATTCAAATTGGTTTCGGAAGCCTACTATAAAAGCCTGAGTGATGTCAATACCTATACGATTGACAATGTACGCATCCGTTACCGTGCGAATAATGACGCGACGGCTTATGTTTATGGAGCAGACATGCGTCTGAACGGCGAATTTGTACCGGGAACCGAATCCTGGTTCAGTGTCGGCTATCTTAAAACCGAAGAAAATCAGAACGGTCGTGGGAATATTGCCCGACCAACCGATCAGCGATTGAAATTCGGATTGTTGTTTCAGGATTATATGCCAACACTGCCCAACGTTAAAATTTATCTGAATCTGGTTTACAATACTGGATTGCCGGGAGGTTCGCCATCGTATGCCGATCCTTACCAATACCAGTTGCGTCTGAATGATTACCGACGTGCAGATGTAGGATTTTTATATGTGTTTAAAGATGCTTCGATTCAATCGTCTAAGAACTGGTTAAAACCATTCAAAGAATTGAGTCTCGGACTTGAAATCTTTAACATGTTTAATAATCAGAATGCAATTACGAATACCTGGGTGCGCGACGTGTATACCAAAAGTCAGTATGCCATCCCAAATTATATGACTACCAGAACGTTTAATGTAAAATTGAATGTAAGATTGTAGTTCCTGTTTAATTGTTTTATATTTGATAGACCAAATTGTTCTGAAATGAAAAACTTCTCAAAATATACGCTATTCGTTTTGTTCGCTTTTTTGGCAAGCTGCAAACAGGAAATCGAAAAGCCGAAAGTGATTTACGAAGAGGAAAAAAATACTTCCGTAACAAACGTGAAGAAAGACTCGTCGCAAATAAAAATTGCCGATTTGCCGATTCATATGGAAGGGACAAAATACCTGATTCATGCCATTGGAGACGTACGTGTTTATGATGGAAACGGAGGTAGTTACGGTTCGAGTAAAACCAATTCGATGAGTTATGCCATTTCAAATTACAACCGTTTTGAAGTAACGGGATATTTTGAAAACCTGAAGTTTCAGCATATTGATTCTACCGCGTTGCGTCCGTTGACGGATAAAAATGTACAGATTCAAACGGCTACTTACCTGAATACAATTTCGGATAAGACCAAAAAACAGATTTTAGTATATTCCTTAGTGGATTCGGATACGAACCGTGACGGGAAGCTGGATGCCAACGATATCAAGACCCTTTATATCAGTAATTTTAACGGCACGAAGTTTACAAAGCTTTCGGATGATTTGCAGGAATTGCTAGATTGGAATGTGGTGGAAGTTCAAAATCGTTTGTATTTCCGAACTATTGAAGACATCAATAAAAATGGTGCTTTTGATAAAAACGATAAGGTGCATTACCATTTTGTGAACCTGCTTTCGAAAGATTGGTCGGGTGAAGAATACGAACCGATAAAAAAATAACATATAAAAAAAACGAACGTCTTAGCGTTCGTTTTTTTTATATAAGAATATCACTTTCTAAATCAGATTTTTCAATCCTGAAATCAAAACCTATTTTTGAAACGACTTCAATAACCAGTTTTTTATACCAGTTTTCGCTTTTGGGATGGATGTAAATCTTTTCAATCATTTTGTCAATGTCCACGTTGATTTTCAATCCGTCGTTAATAATTAGGTTTTGTGAGGTTACATCGGAAATCACGCGAATTTCATTTTCGTACTGAAAGCTTTTTCGTTTGAACAGAAAGGGAAAGAAAGCATCGTCAAACGGAATCAGTTCCTTTTTGTAATCGATATAATTCACTTCGCCAATATATTGCTGGGTGTGTTTCTCTTTCTGTAAAGCTTCTTTTAATCTTCCTATGGTCGACTGGATGGCCAGGCCTTCATTGTTTTTGGTGAAAATCTGCCACATGGCAAAACTTTCATACTGATTGGTATGCCAGCTGCTGATGACCACATTTTCGCGATGGGATTTGTAGTAATCCAGGAACTTCGGATTGTTTTCGGAAATTTTCTTTATCTCTTCAAACGTGGGTTCGCTGAACGTGCCTTCAAACTGATCTTCAAATTTATCCGAACGCGACATGAACATTTTTCCCGATATTAATATGTCCAGGAATTTCGATAAGTCCATGTATTTCCAAATAACAGTATCCGGATTTTCTGGAATTTTGATATTTGGGTTGTTTACATACATCTTTTGAAAGGTAAAGGTTAAAAGCGAATGAAATTACTCGAAACTTTGCATCATTACTAATTTCGAATACATTCCGTTTTTGGCTAATAATTCCTCATGCGTTCCCTGTTCTACAATTTCGCCTTTTTGCATCACAACAATATTGTCGGCTTTCTGAATGGTTGACAAACGGTGTGCAATAACAATGGAAGTACGGTTTTGCATCATGTTTTCCAAAGCCCGCTGTACTAGTCTTTCGCTTTCCGTGTCCAATGCAGAAGTTGCTTCGTCAAGAATCATGATAGGAGGGTTTTTTAAAACCGCTCTTGCGATGGATAAGCGTTGTTTTTGTCCGCCCGACAATTTGTTGCCGGCATCCCCGATATTCGTTTCAATGCCCTCTGGTAAATCTTTTACAAACTCATATGCGTTGGCAATTTTTAAGGCATTTATGATCTCTTCATCCGTAGCATTTTCTTTACCTAAGAGAATGTTGTTTTTTATTGTGTCGTTAAAAAGAATACTGTCTTGGGTAACCAGTCCTATTAAAGCGCGAAGCGAGTGCATTTCCATGTCTTTGATGTCGATACCGTCTACTTTTACGCTGCCTTCCTGTACGTCGTAAAAACGGGTCAGTAAATTTGAAATGGTACTTTTTCCGCTACCGGATTGCCCTACCAAAGCAATGGTCTTTCCTTTAGGGACAACTAAAGAGAAGTTTTTCAGGACATTTTCATTTTCATACCGGAAATTGATGTTTTCCAGGGATATACTTTCGTTAAAATCTGTTTTTATTATTGCGTCCGGTTTATTGGTGATTTCATTTTCAACTTCCAGTACCTCAAAAACACGCTGTGCAGCGGCTAAACCGTTCTTTACGGAATACGATGCTTTTGAAATTGCCTTGGCAGGAGTTAAAATATTGTAAGCGAGTCCCATATAGGTTAAGAAGACTGCTCCGTCCAACGTTTTTTCAATCAAAACCAAATTACCACCGTACCATAATAAAATAGCAATGGTTATGATTCCCATAAACTCGCTCAAAGGTGAGGCAAGATTGTTTTTATTCCCAATACTGTTGGAGAGTTTTAACAAACGATTTACAGAACCTGTAAAGTGATTTTTAAAGGTGTTTTCCGCATTGTAGCTTTTAACCACTTTTAAACCGCCTAAGCTCTCTTCTACAATAGAAATCAAGTGTCCGGCTTCGTTTTGTGCTCTAACCGATTTTGATTTTAAATTTTTACCGATTCGGGAAATAATGAATCCTGAAATCGGAATAAAAACAAATACAAACAGCGTTAGTTTTACACTGATATTGAACATTGCAATAATCGTGAAAACAATAGTTAAAGGTTCTTTAATTATAAGTTCTAATATTGAAAAGAACGAATTCTGTACTTCACCGACATCTCCCAGCATTCGGGCCATTACATCACCTTTTTTCTTTTCTGAATAATAAGAGATGGGCAATTCGATGATCTTGTTGTACATGGTGGTGCGTAAATCACGCAATACCCCGTTTTTAAGATGCATTATGTGAAAAGAAGCCAAATAATTGAAAAGGTTCTTGAAAAGGAATGTAGAAATAACCAATGCAACAACCAGTATCAATGCGTATTGCGGTCCGTTTTGATTCGTCAATTCCGTGATGTAATAATAAAGATAGTCTTTCCCGAAACTCATGATGTTGAAAATTCCGGTAAAAACAGGTTTGGTTGTTACTTTTTCCGCATTGTCAAAAAGTACCTGCATCATTGGAATTAAAGCAATGAATGATAACGTACTAAATAGCGCATACAAAACATTGTAAATCACATTCCATACGATATGTGACCGATAACGAAGTGCGTAAGGAAGTATTTTGATTAAATTTTTATCCATTAGTTCAATTGCATCTCAGCAATTATATTTTTGATTTTGTTATCCAAATAATTTTCTGCTTCCGGAACATCGTTAATGCTTTCTATCGCACAGTTTACGCTGAAATAGAATTTGATTTTCGGTTCCGTTCCGCTTGGGCGGGCGCAGATTTTACTTCCGTCTTCCAAATAATAAATCAACACGTTTGATTTCGGAATAGTAATGCCGAATTCTTCATTGTTGATAAAATCACGTCCTTTCGAACTCTGATAATCTTCGATGCACACCACACGTTGTCCGTTGATTTCTTTCATTGGGTTTTCGCGTAAGTCTATCATCATCTGTTTGATTTCGTTGGCGCCTTCGATTCCTTTTTTAGTGATGGAAATCAGGTGTTCTTTATAGAAACCGAAATCTACATACATCTGAAGCAATTCTTGGTACAACGAACTTCCTTTTTCTTTTGCCTGAGCGGCCATTTCGCAAACCAATAGGGTGGAAGCTACCGCGTCTTTATCGCGAACAGCATCACCTACCATGAATCCGAAACTTTCTTCGCCGCCGCCAATGAATTTTTGATTCGGGAAATCTTTGATGAATTTTGCAATCCATTTGAAACCGGTCAATCCCACTTTGCATTCCACATCATAGCCGGAAGCGAGTTCCAACATCATCGGAGTGGAAACAATGGTAGAACCGATAAATTCAGTTCCGGTCAGTTTTCCTTGTTTTTTCCATTGTTGTAGCAAAAAATGTGTCATTACAACCATGGATTGATTTCCGTTCAGTAAAATCACTTTGCCTTCCGTATCGCGAACGGCAACGCCTAATCGGTCTGAATCCGGATCAGTTCCGATAACGATATCAGCATTTGTTTTTTCCGCCAATGCCAACGCCATGGTCAATGCTTCCGGTTCTTCTGGGTTTGGTGATTTTACGGTTGGGAAATTTCCGTTAGGTTCGGCTTGTTCTTTTACGATTTCTACATCGGAATAACCAGCTTTCGCCAAGACATCGGGAACTAATTTAATGGAAGTTCCATGCAATGAGGTGAAAACGATTTTAAGTTTTTCTTTGGCTGTAGCCGACGTGTTAAACGTTGCATTTTCAATGGCTGACTTGATGAATGCTTCGTCTAATTGTACATCAATATATTCAATTAAATCGTTGTTGGCTTCGAATTTGATTTCACTGTAATCCAACGCTTCAATCATCTGAATGATTTCATTGTCCTGAGGCGGTACCAATTGTCCTCCGTCTTGCCAGTATACTTTGTATCCGTTGTATTCCGGCGGATTGTGAGATGCGGTTAAAACAATTCCGGAATGACATCCCAAATGTTTTACGGCGAAAGACAATTCCGGTGTTGGGCGCATGTCGGAAAAAAGAAAAACTTTGATGCCGTTGGCCGAAAAAACATCGGCTACGACTTTGGCTAGCGTGTTACTGTTATGACGACAATCGTAGGCAATCGCTACTTTAAGTTGCTCGCCCGGAAATGATTTTTTTAAATAATCGGATAAGCCCTGTGTGTTTTTACCCAAGGTGTATTTGTTGATACGATTGGTTCCCACGCCCATAATGCCACGCATTCCGCCGGTTCCGAATTCCAAATTCTTGTAAAAACTGTCTTCCAGTTCTTTCGGGGCAGTTGTCATCATTTCACGAATGGCTTCGTGGGTTTCGTTGTCAAAGGTTGGGGTAAGCCAAACGTTTACTTTGTCTAAAATTGCTTTTTCAATGTGCATTTTCAATTCTGATTTACAGATTTAACTCTTTTGAAATTTTATATCGTTCTTCGTTGTTTTTGGTTCTCAGGATGATTTCACCCAAAAAACCGGCAAGAAAGAGTTGTGTGCCTATAATCATAGTAGTCAGAGCAATATAAAACCAAGGGTTGTTGGTTACCAAAATAGCCGCTTCATGGCTGTAAATTTTGTATAATTTCATGATGCCTATGTATCCGGCAGATAATAATCCGATAAGAAACATTACCACACCTAAAGCGCCAAAAAGATGCATCGGGCGTTTTCCGAATTTGGAGATGAACCAAATCGTAATCAGATCCAGGAAGCCATTAATAAAGCGACTCATTCCAAATTTGGACGAACCGTATTTTCGTGCCTGATGGATTACCACTTTTTCACCGATTTTTGCGAATCCGGCATTTTTTGCCAGAACCGGAATGTAACGGTGCATTTCGCCGGAAACTTCTACGTTTTTCACGACGATGTTTTTGTAGGCTTTCAGTCCGCAGTTAAAATCGTTCAGTTGTACGCCCGATGTTTTTCGTGCCGCCCAATTGAACAATTTCGAAGGCATATTTTTCCCGATAACCGAATCATAGCGTTTCTTTTTCCAACCGGAAACCAAATCGTAGTTGTCTTTGGTAATCATGTTGAAAAGTTCCGGAATTTCGTCGGGGCTGTCCTGCAAATCAGCATCCATGGTAATGATAACATCACCTTGTGCTTTGGCAAAACCGGCGTGCAAAGCCTGCGATTTTCCGTAGTTGCGTAAAAAACGAATTCCCTTTACATTGCTGTCTTTGGCAGAAAGCTGTTCGATCGTTTGCCAGGAATCGTCGGTACTGCCGTCATCAATGAAAATAACTTCGTATGAGAAATTATTTTCGTTCATGACCTTTGCAATCCACGAATGCAATTCGGGTAGGGATTCCTGTTCGTTCAGTAAAGGAATTATGATGGATAAATTCATCTATGATTATTCTAAATTCGAGGTTTTGTTTCTGAAAATTAAGGCTAATAAGGCTCCGAAAATTGCAGAAAATACAAAGCTGAACACTAGTCCTTTTAATAAGTTTGCAACAGAATAATTGTCGTTTTTCTGCATGTCTTCCACAGCTTTTGTGATGGCTTCAGTAGGGGTGTTGAATTTCTTCATCATCTGCACAGCATATTCAATGGCGTGTTCATTTACGACTGTTTTTGCTTCCGGATCAATTACATTGAAAAGCAAAATGTTGAACAAAACCGACAAAGTCGCACCAATGGCTCCGGCAATAAAATATACGGTGAATGCTTCTTTGAAAGTGATAAACCCGTTTAATTGTTTTTTTGTTTTTGAAACCAAAACGATTCCGATGACCAAAAAGATAACGAGACTCGAAATTCCAATCCACATATTGGTGAATAATTTCAGGTCAATTGCATAAATTGAAGCTGTAATAAGGATTGAAATAACGCCAAGGATTATCCCATAATTAATGCCGTTCTTTTTAATGATTTCGTTCATAATTTTGTTTTTGGTTTAATTAATTTACAAATATAAGAATTCTGCTGTATCTTTGGTTAGTTGTGCGGACTGAAAAAAAGTTACACAAGTATTTGATTTTTAAAAATTAGTTGTACATTTGCACCCTGAATTAAAAAGATTATAAACAAAAAGTTACAGGCGTTTATACCTTTTATCGTTTTAAAAGCATCAGAACAGCTTGTAATCAAATTAATAAAACAAGATTTACCATGAAAAAAGGAATTCACCCGGAAAATTACAGATTAGTAGCATTTAAAGATATGTCAAACGAAGACGTGTTCATTACAAAATCTACTGTTGAAACTAAAGATACAATCACTGTTGATGGTGTTGAATACCCAGTATACAAAATGGAGATTTCCAGAACGTCTCACCCTTTCTATACAGGTAAATCTAAACTTATCGATACCGCTGGTCGTATTGATAAATTCAAAAACAAATACGCTAAATTCAGCAAATAATCGCTGTTTTACGATATATGGAAGCCTCTCAGTTTTGAGAGGCTTTTTTTATTTTTACTTTGATGGTTTTAGGGGCAAACTTTGTAACTTAGCAACTCAGTAACTCAGCAACTTTAAAAAATGAACTACATACTTTTTGACGGAACCGTTCGCAATGCCTTACTACCGTTTACGTTTACACGACCGGTAGCCGATATTCGCGTCGGAATTTTAACCATTCGTGAAAAATGGGAGAAATACCTAGGCTATACCACGACTACTTTAACCGAAGAGTACCTGATGGATAAATTCCCGATGGTGGAAATGGAAGAAAACGTAATGATTAACGCTTCGTTTTTGCCCAACGAAATTCTTTCAGAAATGGTGCGTTCGCTGGAAGCCAATCAGGCGATTTTTTATAAGGATGAAGTCATTGCGTTTTACAGCAAAGAAAATCAGGAAGAAGTTGATTTTGATACCTATGAAATTATCGAGTATAACGAAGACTGTATCCGAATTGAGCACACTTGGGATATTTTTCAGAAAAACGATGCTGCCTTGCGTGAAGATTTCGAGTTAATCACCGAAGGTCGTTTTTCGCAACCGATTCCTAAAAGTGTCAACGTAATTGCTCCCGAAAATATATTTATCGAAGAAGGGGCGAAATTGGAATTCGTAACCTTAAACGCATCCACCGGACCAATTTACATCGGAAAAAATGCTGAAATCATGGAAGGATCTGTGATTCGCGGACCGTTTGCCTTGTGTGAAGAAGCGCAGGTAAAACTAGCAACAAAAGTATACGGCGCAACAACCGTAGGCCCGCATTCCAGAATTGGGGGTGAGGTAAATAATTCAGTGTTGTTCGGGTATTCCAATAAAGGGCACGATGGGTTTTTAGGAAATTCGGTTTTAGGGGAATGGTGTAACATTGGTGCCGATAGTAATAATTCCAATCTGAAAAACAATTATGAAGAGGTGAAACTCTGGAGCTACGAAACGGAAGGTTTTGCCAAAACCGGATTGCAGTTTTGTGGACTGATGATGGGTGACCATAGTAAGTGTGGCATCAACACCATGTTCAATACCGGAACTGTTGTTGGGGTTTCTGCTAATATTTTCGGAAGCGGCTTCCCTCGTAATTTTGTACCAAGTTTCTCTTGGGGCGGTGCGTCAGGTTTTACAACCTACATTACCAAAAAAGCTTTTGAAACCGCAAAAATAGTAATGTCCCGTCGTCATGTGGAATTTACCGAACAGGATGCGGCTATTTTAGAACACGTTTTCGAGGAAACGAAAAAATGGCGAAAAGAATAGTTTACATTTCAAAGAAATTAGACAACCACGATTGCGAAAACAGTCGTGGTTTTTTTGTAAATTTATTCTTCAAAATCAGAACGTTATGTACAGAACAGAGAATGATTTATTAGGCGATTTGCAGGTGCCGGCCAATGCGTATTACGGAATTCAGACGCAAAGAGCCATCGATAATTTTTACATATCCGGCGTAAAATTGTATCAGTTTCCTGAATTTATTAAAGGATTGGCCTATGTGAAATGGGCAGCAGCCGAAACCAATTTTCAATTGGGATTGTTGGATGAAAAACTCAAAAATGCCATTGTGGAAGCCGCTAAAGAAGTCATCTCCGGAAAATTCGATATGGAATTCCCTATTGATATGATTCAGGGTGGCGCAGGAACGTCCACGAATATGAATATCAATGAAGTTTTGGCCAACCGTGCTTTAGAATTAATGGGGTATCAAAAAGGAGAATACCAATATTGTTCCCCCAACGATCATGTGAATCTGTCGCAATCAACTAATGATGCTTATCCGACTTCCATTCGAATTGCTGCGGTGCATTCAAACATTCAGCTTATTGAACATCTTAAAGCATTAATTGCTGCGTTCCGAAAAAAAGGAGAGGAGTTTAAGCATGTTCTGAAAATGGGGAGAACCCAATTGCAGGATGCGGTACCAATGACATTAGGTCAGGAATTTGAAGCGTTTGCGGTGACTTTAGAAGAGGAAGTAGACCGTCTGACTCAAAATTGCAATTTAATGCTGGAAACCAATATGGGTGCCACTGCTATCGGAACAGGAATTAACGCTGCTCCCGGTTATGCCGAATTGTGTGCTGAAAATTTAGCGAAAGTTACCGGTTTGGCGATTGTTTCCGCGCCCAATCTAATTGAAGCAACTCCGGATACAGGTGCTTATGTGATTTATTCGTCTGCTTTAAAACGTATGGCAATCAAAATCTCGAAAATCTGCAACGATTTGCGTTTGCTTTCTTCGGGACCAAGATGCGGGTTGAATGAAATCAATTTACCACCCATGCAACCGGGTTCGTCTATTATGCCTGGGAAAGTCAATCCGGTGATTCCTGAAGTGATGAATCAGGTGTGTTATCGTGTTATCGGAAATGATTTAACAGTAACCATGGCGGCCGAAGCCGGACAGTTGCAGTTAAACGTAATGGAACCGGTATTGACCTATGCGATTATGGAATCCATGCAGTTATTGTCTAATGGAATGGATACCTTACGCGAAAAATGTATCGATGGTATTACGGCTAACGAGGAACATTGTCGTGAAATGGTATTGCACAGTATCGGAATTGTAACGGCTCTGAATCCGTACATAGGCTATAAAAACAGTACAAAAATTGCAAAAGAGGCTTTGGAAACCGGTAAAAGTGTATACAATCTGGTTTTGGAACATAATATTTTGTCAAAAGAACAAATCGATGATATTCTCAATCCGGAAAATATGCTGGCTCCCAAAAAGAGTTAATAAAAGTCACTGTTATTCAGTGGCTTTTTAAATTATATGTTTTTTCATTTCCTGATGTTGCCATTCTGGTAAAAATCGAGATCAATTTTGTTAGTTAAATCCACATCGATGTATTTGTGCCCCAAATCCACATGGGTGATTTTTTCATTTGGGTAGTTCGTTTTGATATAGTCGAGAATTTTCGGGTCAATATACGCTGTCGGAATCGGTTTTTTGTGTCCGTCAACTTCCCGCCATTCGCCGTTCTTCCAAAATTCTACCTCGGTTCCGTCATGTAGCCACACTTCATACCCTTTTTCGCCATATTCAGGATCTCTGCTAACATGTTTTATGGTTGTGTTTGGAAAATGTTCCGCCAAAAACGCCTTGGAATTTTCAGGAAGTTCCGAAAGGCTTATTTTCTTGCGTTGTGCGTTGGTTATTGTAAAAGTGAGTAGGAGCAAGAGTGTGAAGATGATTTTCGTATTCATGACATATGGTTTTAAGTATGAATAATTTTCCAACTTAAATTTACGAAAAACGATTCGGAATCCAATCGATTAATTTTCAAACAGTTGTGGTTTTTTGAGATGAGGCTGATTACAGATTTTATGAAATCGCCATTAACTAAGCGTTTTGCATAAACAAATACCAATGAATTAAAAAGCGATACCGTTTAGGACCGTTAAAAAATAAATTTTACATATGTGAAACCGATATTTGTATGTAAATTTGCCGACTCAATTTTTTGACAACGATTTCATTAATTGAGCTATCTTATGGAAAACAGAAAAAAAGTAGCGTTCTACACGCTGGGTTGCAAACTGAACTTTTCAGAAACATCAACCATTGCCCGCAATTTTCAGGACGAAGGTTTTGAACGCGTGGATTTTGAAGAGGTTGCGGATATGTACGTAATCAACACCTGCTCGGTTACCGAAAATGCCGATAAACAATTCAAACAGATTGTAAAAAAAGCCATGAAGCTGAATGATAAGGCTTTCATTGCGGCAGTAGGGTGTTATGCCCAATTAAAACCCGAAGAACTGGCCGATGTAGATGGTGTGGATTTGGTTTTAGGGGCCACTGAAAAGTTTAAAATTGCCGATTATATTAACGACTTGTCCAAAAACGATATGGGAGAAGTACATTCCTGCGAAATCGAAGAAGCCGATTTTTATGTGGGAAGTTATTCCATTGGCGACAGAACCCGCGCGTTTTTAAAAGTTCAGGACGGCTGCGATTATAAATGTACGTATTGTACAATTCCGTTGGCTCGCGGAATTTCACGTAGTGATACGATGGAAAACGTGCTGAAAAATGCCAAAGAAATTTCCGAACAGGGAATCAAGGAAATTGTGTTAACCGGTGTAAACATCGGAGATTACGGTAAAGGGGAATTCGGAAACAAAAAACACGAACATACTTTTTTCGAATTGGTGCAGAATCTGGATCAAGTGGAAGGGATTGAGCGTTTGCGAATTTCGTCGATTGAACCAAATCTGTTGAAAAACGAAACCATAGAATTTGTAGCGCAAAGCCGAACTTTTGTACCGCATTTTCACATTCCGCTACAATCGGGAAGTAACGATATTTTAAAGAAAATGAAGCGCCGTTACTTACGTGAAGTCTATACGGAAAGAGTAGCGAAAATCCGCGAAGTAATGCCACATGCGTGTATCGGTGTGGACGTTATCGTAGGATTTCCGGGAGAAACAGATGAACATTTCTTGGAAACTTATCATTTCTTAAATGAATTGGATATTTCGTATCTGCACGTTTTTACCTATTCGGAACGCGATAATACCGAAGCGGCTGAAATGGACGGAATTGTTCCGGGTAATGTTCGTGCGAAACGGAGTAAGATGTTGCGCGGTTTATCCGTTAAAAAACGCCGTGCTTTTTATGAAAGTCAGCTTGGAACCAACAGAACGGTTTTGTTTGAAGGTGAAAATAAAGAAGGCTACATTCACGGATTTACCGAAAATTACGTAAAAGTGAAAACACCGTGGAATCCGGAATTGGTGAATACCTTACATGAAATCAATCTGACCAAAATAGACGAAGACGGCAGTGTACGAATGGAATTTTTGAATGCAGAGGTGAGAGAATAGAAAATAAGTAATAAAAGAAAAAAGAGTATGGATACTGAAAGTGTTTATGCTCTTTTTTTATTTTTAGTATTTATAATGAAAACGCAATTTCGTAATGCGGTACACGTTTTCACCCAATTGTTCTATAAATTCAAATTTATTTCTTCCGGGTTGTGAAAATGAAACAATTGAGCCGGCTGCAATTTCATAATAATTTTTTTTGCCTTCCATCATAAAGCGGTCGCCGGTTTTGCGGTAAGCCGATCGGATTAAATCGAATTCAAAAAGATTCCAGGTGCTGAAATCGGCCGAGAAATCACCGGCAGAAGTGCAAATACCTTCTGTGATTTCCGTTTTGCTGCCGTAATATTTTTCGATGTTTTCAAAAAAATGAATAATATCGGTGTAGAATTCCTCTGATGTCATGCACTAAATGTACAGTATTTTTTCAGAAATAAAAAAAGCCGCTTCTTTTTTGAAACGGCTTTTAGTTTTGTTTAGATTTTAATTCCCGGTGGAAGCAATTCTCTGTACACCGGATTTTTTCTGAAAAAAGCAGCTACTTTCGGATGAATCGGAACTACTTTCCATTTTTTTTCTTCTGCAACCAATAAAATCTGTTTTAAAAAATCAGACATGGTTTCCGAACCTTCAAACTGCTCCGGGATATTCACTTTGGAAAGGAAAATCTTTTTTTCCTGAAATGAATATTCAACCGTGAGTAACTGACCGTCAACAGTTGTTTCAAACTGTCTTGAAAATTCATTGTTTTTGATAATCATTAGAGGAGTTTTAATCGAATGTAAATAAGGTACAAAGGTACTCATTTGAGAATCAATATCAAACTGTTTTCTAAGGTATTAAAATGGTTGACTGTGTTTGGGTTTTAGTTAAATTTAAACTTTTTAATCGTGTTTAAATGCTTAAAAGTACTATTTTTATGGAAATTTCAATGTAACCTTTATCTGAATTCAATTTCCACTCAATGAATAAAATTCCCGTTTATTTTATGCCGGGTTTGGCAGCCAGTCCGAAGATTTTTGAAAAAATACAATTGCCCGAAGAGCAGTTCGAAGTTCATCTTCTGGAATGGTTTTTGCCCAAGCCTAATGAAACGTTAGAAGGGTATGCGGAACGTATGGCTGAAGAAATAAAACACGACGATGCCGTTTTGATTGGTGTTTCCTTTGGTGGAATTTTGGTGCAGGAAATTGCTAAAATAAAACAGGTTCGGAAAACAATCATTATTTCCAGCGTAAAGTGTGCCGATGAATTTCCGTTGCGAATGAAATTGGCAAAGAATACCAAAGCATATAAGCTGATTCCGACGAGTATGTTTTCCAATGTCGAATTTCTGTTAAAATACGGAATGGGGGAAAGGGTAAAAGAACGTTTGGAATTGTATAAAATGTATCTTTCGGTTAACGATAAAAAGTATCTGGATTGGGCCATTGAAAATGTTTTGCTCTGGAAACGAAAAGAAATTGATGAAAAAGTCGTTCATATTCATGGGGATAACGATGATGTTTTTCCAATCAAGAACATTAAAAACTGTATAGTGGTAAAAGGCGGCACTCATGCCATGATTCTGTTTAAGTACAAATGGATGAATGAGCATCTGCCGGAAATAATAACAGCATAAAAAGTAGGGATATGAAATTGATAAAAAGATTGGCTGTAGTTGCAGCGGTTATGGTTATAAGCGGAATATTTATTTACGCAACAACAAACGTGAATTCGGGTAAAAGTACTTATGAATTTACACGGATTCCGATGAATATTGATTTTTCCGGAGAAAAAACACCGTTAACGGTTGCTGACGTTCGCGAGCGCTTTGATCGTGAATTAACGGTAAATGTCAATCTTCATGCTACAACCGAATTGGTAATCAAAAGAGCCAATCGTGTCTTTCCGGTTATCGAGCCGATTCTGAAAAAAAACGGCGTACCGGATGATTTCAAATATCTCGCAGTAATCGAAAGCGGATTGGTAAATGTTACTTCGCCATCCGGAGCAAAAGGCGTATGGCAGTTTATGCCGGAAACCGCAAAAGAGATGGGGATGGAAGTGAATGATATTATCGATGAACGTTACCATATAGAAAAATCAACCGAGGTTGCCTGTCAGTATCTGTTAAAGGCGAAGGCGAAATTCGGAAACTGGACCATGGCGGCAGCGTCTTATAATGGCGGTATGAATGGAATGGATCGTTTTATGGAAGCGCAAAAAGTAAACGATTACTATGATTTGCTTGTGAATGAGGAAACATCCCGTTATGTTTTCAGGATTCTTGCTTTGAAAGAAATCATGCAAAACCAGCAGAAATACGGTTATGCCTTGCCAAATGAGATTTTATATCCTCAAATTCCGACGAAAAAAATTCCGGTTACGGCCAATATTGATGATTTGGCAGCTTTTGCAATCGAACAGGGCATTAATTACAAAATTTTAAAAATCCACAATCCGTGGTTGCGTGACAAAAAGTTAGTAGTACAACCCGGAAAAGTGTACACCATAGAAATTCCCTTAGAAGGATATATTAAAAAGTAATAATGAAAAAAATGACAGTATCTCTTGTTTTGGCACTCATGGTCATTGGGTTGTTGGCTGGTATTTTAAGCGGATTGATAGGAGTTGGCGGTGGTATAATCATTGTTCCGCTGTTGCTTCTTTTGGGTTTTTCCCAACATCAGGCACAAGGCACAAGTTTGGCAGCGCTACTTCCTCCGGTTACTTTGCTGGCGGTTCTGAATTATTATAAAGAAGGCTATATCAATTGGAAATACGCCATTATCATTTCGGCAGTTTTTATTCTTGGAGGTTTTTTAGGCAGTAAATTGGCAATAAGTATCGACCAAAAAATACTTAAGAAAATATTTGGTGTGATTTTGTTGCTTGTGGCCGGTAAAATGATTTTGGGTAAATAATTACTGTTTGGCGATTCCGTCTTTAGCAGTTTTTTCATTAATGATGAGTACGCTGATTGCATCATAAAAACGATTGTAATTCAATTCGAAAGAAGCTGAATAGGTTGTTTTCGGTCCCGGATTAACGCCACCTCTACGAATGTCAATCACATTCATGCCTTCATCAATAAGAAAGGTTGTCGGAATGCCGAGTGTATGCTTTAAGGTTGAAACCAGATAACAGTCTTTGTTGTAGGTTTCATCGGCATAGCAAACTTCAATTTGATAGCTGAATTTTTTGGCTATTTTTTTCA
Organism: uncultured Flavobacteriaceae bacterium; assembly: GCA_963812405.1. Taxonomy (GTDB): domain Bacteria; phylum Bacteroidota; class Bacteroidia; order Flavobacteriales; family Flavobacteriaceae; genus Flavobacterium. The sequence goes on from CAWEUV010000002.1 coordinate 1,818,618, forward strand.
TGTCCTTTCTTCTGTCCCAAAACACCACCACAATCTGAATGTCCTTTTCGTATTTTTTTGCCAATTTGTTCAGCGCTGGAATTTCGCCTTTTGCCGGTACACACCAGGAAGAATAGGTTAAGAGGTAAACCGGTTTTTTTATGGCATTGAGATGGAGTCGTTTTTTATGAACGCGTTTGAAACTGAAGTTGTCAAATTTTGTTCCGATAAGATGATTGTGCACCAGAGAATCGAATAGTGTTTTTCCCAATTGCACATTTCCTTTCTCAAATGCGGCATTTGAACTTTTGATGTACGGTTTGATGTTTTTGTGGATGTTGTAAGAAAACAAAGCATGAGCGCTATCTTGTGCAGTAACTGTATAAGATAGAAGACAAACAGCTATAATTTTGAAGTAAAATTTAAGCATCTTCTTCGTTTTTGGTTCGATAAAATTACGGCTTTTATCGCCCACGGAATTTCTATCTCGGTAAGATGCATAAATAATCGACAGGAGACGTCTTAAAACAATAAAAGCACCACGAAGGTGCTTTTATTTTATTGATAATGAGAAGTTTATATTTTTTTAAGCTGATCTTTCATCATTTTGATCTGATCTTTCAGCATGTTTTGTTTGTCTAATTTCTTAGCTTCGTTTAATAAATTGGTAGCTTCGATTTTTCTTCTTCGCGTCATGGCGATACCGGCTAATTGTAGTTTCGCCAAAGCCAAATCCTGATCCATGCTTAAACCTAATTCAATTGCCTTTTTAAAATATTTCTCGGCTGCCGATAAATTCGTTTGCGAAACCAAGATTCCGTGAAGATAATTGAAATAGCCTTGTTGTTTGCGAATTAAAGCCGTTTCCGGGTTTTTAATATGCGAAAGCCATTTTCCGGCGCCTTCCATGTTTTGTTTTCGCAACTGTAGGAAAGCCAATAAGATAAATTCGTTTTTAAAGTAAAGTAAAATAAAAATGGAAGAGAAAAGAATCAGAAAAATTCCGTTTCCTATTTCTTTGTCTACGATTTGCCAAATCCCTAAAGCGATTAACAATCCGGCTAAAATCAATTTAATATTTCTGTGAAACATAACGTTTTTATATTTAATTTCGCAAATGTAATAAATAGTAATGAGCCACAGAAAAAAGTTTTTTTAAACTGTAATATTTCGGAAGGAAAAAGGGTTCTAACTGTTTATACTGTAATTATATGACTTGAAGATAAAATTTTTTATCAAACCTCTTGTCAGAAATAAAAGTCTTTGTATATTTGCACTCGGTTTTGAAGCGAGGTTAATTTCAAAGCTGAAACTATTTTAAAAACACGATTTAAAGATAAAAGCAATGAGTAAGAGAACGTTTCAACCATCGAAAAGAAAAAGAAGAAACAAACATGGTTTCATGGATAGAATGGCTTCTGCTAACGGAAGAAAAGTATTAGCAAGAAGAAGAGCTAAAGGAAGACATAAGTTAACGGTTTCATCTGAGCCTAGACACAAAAAATAATGATTTTACAATCATAAATAGAGCGTTACTTTTTATCAGTAACGCTTTTTTTATACCTTACCGAGAATAAAGACGCAACTTTTTGTGTCTCAACAACTACAACAACACAACACAATGCCAAAAGACAATTCAATCAAATCGGTTTTAATTATTGGTTCGGGACCAATTGTAATCGGACAAGCCTGTGAGTTTGACTACGCAGGATCTCAATCTGCACGTTCGTTAAGAGAAGAAGGAATTGAAGTTATCTTGATTAACTCCAATCCTGCTACCATCATGACCGACCCTTCCATGGCGGATCATGTGTATTTAAAGCCACTGACGACAAAATCCATCATCGAAATTTTAAAAGCCCACCCGCAAATTGACGCTGTTTTACCTACTATGGGAGGGCAAACCGCATTAAATTTATGTTTGGAAGCCGATGAAAAAGGCATCTGGCAAGATTTCAACGTGCGCATGATTGGTGTCGATGTGAATGCGATCAACATCACAGAAGACCGCGAGCAGTTCAAACAATTATTAGAGCGAATTGAAGTTCCGACTGCGCCTGCAAAAACAGCAAACTCTTTCCTTAAAGGTAAAGAAATCGCGCAGGAATTCGGTTTCCCTTTAGTAATTCGTCCTTCGTTTACCCTTGGTGGAACCGGAGCAGCTTTCGTTTTCAAGAAAGAAGATTTCGACGAAAAGCTAACCTACGGATTGGAAATGTCGCCTATTCACGAAGTGTTGATTGATAAAGCACTTTTGGGCTGGAAAGAATACGAATTAGAGTTGTTACGCGATAAAAACGACAATGTTGTAATTATCTGTACGATTGAAAATATGGACCCGATGGGAATCCACACTGGCGACAGTATTACTGTAGCTCCAGCCATGACGCTTTCCGACAGAACGTTCCAAAGAATGCGTGATATGGCCATTTTAATGATGCGCAGCATTGGGAACTTTGCGGGAGGTTGTAACGTTCAGTTTGCCGTTTCTCCGGATGAAAAAGAAGATATTGTGGCGATTGAAATCAACCCGCGTGTATCGCGTTCGTCTGCTTTGGCATCAAAAGCGACAGGTTATCCAATTGCTAAAATTGCAACAAAATTAGCCTTAGGTTATACGCTTGACGAATTGCAAAACCAAATTACAAAATCAACTTCTGCGTTGTTCGAACCGACTTTAGATTACGTTATCGTGAAAATCCCGCGTTGGAACTTCGATAAATTTGAAGGCGCCGACAGAACATTAGGTCTTCAGATGAAATCGGTTGGAGAAGTAATGGGAATCGGACGTTCGTTCCAAGAAGCTCTACACAAAGCAACCCAGTCGTTGGAAATTAAACGTAATGGTTTAGGAGCTGACGGAAAAGGATATACGAATTACGATCAGATTATCGATAAATTAACCCATGCAAGCTGGGATCGTGTTTTCGTAATTTACGATGCGATTGCAATGGGTATTCCGTTAAGCAGAATCCACGAAATCACCAAAATCGACATGTGGTTCCTAAGACAATACGAGGAATTGTATGTGTTGGAAAAAGAAATTTCAAAATACAAAATAGATACGCTACCGAAAGAATTGCTTTTGGAAGCGAAACAAAAAGGATATGGTGACCGCCAGATTGCGCACATGTTGGGCTGTTTGGAAAGTCAGGTACATATGCTTCGCGATGAAATGGGGGTACAACGTGTGTATAAATTGGTAGACACCTGTGCGGCCGAATTCAAAGCAAAAACACCTTACTATTATTCGACGTTCGAAGCTGAAATTCAAAAAGCAGACGGTACGCGTTACGTAGACAACGAAAGTGTGGTGTCTGACAAGAAAAAAGTAATCGTTTTAGGCTCCGGTCCGAATAGAATAGGGCAAGGGATCGAGTTTGATTATTCATGTGTACATGGGGTTTTAGCTGCTGCCGAATGCGGTTATGAAACCATCATGATCAACTGTAATCCGGAAACGGTTTCCACCGATTTCGATACGGCCGACAAATTGTACTTTGAACCGGTTTTCTGGGAGCATATTTACGACATCATCCGTCATGAAAAACCGGAAGGCGTAATCGTTCAGTTGGGTGGTCAAACGGCACTTAAATTGGCGGAAAAGCTTTCGAAATACGGAGTTAAGATTTTAGGAACAAGTTTCGATGCTTTGGATTTAGCCGAAGACCGAGGGCGTTTCTCTGATCTGTTAACCGAATTACACATTCCGTTCCCGAAATTCGGTATCGCCGAAAGTGCGGATGAAGCTTCAAAATTAGCCGATTCATTAGATTTTCCACTATTGGTTCGTCCTTCTTATGTATTGGGCGGTCAGGGAATGAAAATCGTAATCAACAAGCAGGAATTGGAAGAGCACGTAATTGATTTGTTGAAATCGATTCCGGGTAATAAATTATTATTGGATCATTATTTAGATGGTGCGATTGAAGCGGAAGCCGATGCGATTTGCGACGGTGAAAACGTTTACATCATCGGAATCATGGAACATATCGAACCGTGTGGAGTTCACTCGGGTGACAGTAATGCAACTTTACCGCCGTTCAACATCGGGGAGTTTGTAATGCAACAGATTAAAGATCATACACATAAAATCGCCTTAGCCTTGAAAACGGTTGGTTTAATCAACATTCAGTTTGCAATTAAAGACGATATCGTTTACATCATTGAAGCGAATCCGAGAGCATCACGTACAGTACCGTTTATTGCGAAAGCGTATGGAGAACCGTATGTTAACTATGCGACGAAAGTAATGTTGGGTCATAATAAGGTAACTGATTTTACTTTTAATCCACAGTTGAAAGGATTTGCCATCAAACAACCGGTATTCTCTTTTAGTAAGTTTAAAAACGTGAACAAAGCGTTAGGTCCTGAGATGAAATCAACGGGAGAAAGCATTTTGTTTATCGATGACCTGAAAGACGACCAGTTCTATGAATTGTACTCCAGAAGAAAAATGTATTTGAGTAAATAAGTATTCAAAATTTAAGCAAGAAATGAAAAAAGTTATAATTGTTTTTTTTACTATATTATTAATTAGTACTTTTTTAAGTTGTGAAAAGGATAATGATTCTGAAGTTCTTCCACAGAAAAGAGATTATCAAACTCAATATAATGAAGAGATAATCAAAATTGAAAATTACCTTAAAACACATTCAATTTCAGTTGTTAGTAATCCTGGATTTCCAGATGATCAAAATGTAGATTATGCAGTTGTACCAGAGTTAGATGCAAATTCTATTTGGGGAACAAATCCATTGGTGCCAAATGCAAATGTTCTAACAAAGTTAGTAACCGTAGAAGGAGTAGTTCATAAAATTTATTATTTAAAGTTTCGAGATGGAATAGGGACTTCGCCAAACACGAATAGCCAAATAAAAGCATATTATAAGGCTGTTTTATTAGATGCTGAAAGTACTCAATTTGATATTAGTGCTGATGGCGGCGAAAATTTACCATTGAATCAGTTGATTTTGGGTTGGCAATATATTCTTCCTGAGTTTAAAATGGGAACAATTTTAGGAGTTGACCAATATGAAGATTTTGGGGCGGGTGTGATGTTTTTACCTTCAGCTTTAGGGTACTATGACGTAAGTATGGGCGCTGTTCCTCCTTATTCTCCGTTAATATTTAATTTTAAGCTTTTTAATGTTTTCTAAACTTCAAGTTTTGTAAAATATAGATATAGAAAGATCCCAATTGAAAGGTTGGGATTTTTTGGTTTAAAAGCGGGAATGGTTAATAATAGATTTAGGTTTTAACAATTGCATAAATTTTATTTATTTCAGAACGTCTGAATGAAATAGCTTGTGTTTTATAATTATCCCAGATATCAATCTCTTTTTGGATGTGTAACAGACAGGAACCTTTTAGCTCTGGGAAAGGCAATGTAAGTATTGTTCTTTTCTTGTTACAATGCTTCATTTTTTTTTTTTACATCTCCGATATCTGAAAATGTTCAGTTATCCATAACTATAAAAAAAATGTAATCATTGTTTTGATTTGATTGGAATCCAGATTTCTTCCTCCGAATTAGGATCAGCATTTTTATATTTTTTACCTAACACTTCAAAATGAGGACGATGGTCTAAAGTGTATTCCGATTTGGGAAGCCAATCTGTAAAAATATACTCGAAAATACTCTTGTCCATGCTTGAACCTTTGTACAGAAAAACGGCATACAATCCGCTTGGTAGTGTGAAGGTTTCCATTTCGTCCGGAACAACTTTAAAATTATTTACTTCCACCGTTGCCCATTTTTCAAATGTTGCATTGGGATTGAAATTTTCAAAATAGGTTGAACTGTAAACCTGGACCGAATAGCGATCAGCGCCAATGGTATCAACAATTTCTTTTCTTCGAACCATAAAACTGCGCCACAATTCTCCTGTGGTGTTCTTGATGAGCGACATGGTCATCCGTTTTCCAATGAGTTTTTTTTCGGAAAGTAGTGTTATTCTAGGTTTCATGTTGCGGTTTTCAAAATCAAAAATAGCGAATAAACATAGGAATCATCTTTATTAAATTAATAGCTTTACTAAAAAAAAACCAATGGCTTTTTTAAAGAAAATAAATGCGAGAGCAAAAGCAGATGCCAACACGGGTTTCGGTGCGAATTCAACCAATTATGGTGGGCGCCTTATCAGTAAAAACGGAAATGCAAACGTAAAGAAAGAAGGGATTGGTTTTGTGGAAAGCATTAGTTGGTACCATACGATGCTGGTTGTCCCCCGTTGGAAATTCATGGTGACAATTTTTGTGTTTTACCTGTTGGTCAATTTGGTTTTTGCCAGTGTTTATTGCATCATTGGTGTTGACCATCTTAATGGTATTTCCGCGGATAATCCAATCGATAAATTTGGTCAGGCGTTTTTCTTCAGTGCACAAACCTATACCACCGTTGGGTATGGTCATATCAGTCCGACCGGTTTTTGGGCCAGCTTTGTAGCTTCGGTGGAAGCCTTGTTTGGATTGTTGAGTTTTGCCATTGCAACCGGTTTGTTTTATGGGAGATTCAGTAAACCAAAGGCGTTTATCCGTTTTTCAGAAAATGCCATCATTGCTCCTTACAAAGAAATTACGGCTTTAATGCTGCGAATGACGCCTTATAAAAACACCAATTTAACAGAAGCGGAAGCACGGCTGACTTTAGGGATGACCATTGAGGAAAACGGAAAACCCGTCAATAAATTCTATTCGCTGGATTTAGAGTTGCAACGAATTAATGCCTTAACGCTTAGTTGGACATTGGTGCACCCGATTACAGAGGAAAGTCCGCTCTACAATTTAACCAAAGAAGATTTCGAGAAAAATAAAGGAGAACTGGTAGTTTATGTGAAAGTTTTTGATGATATGTTCAGTACTTCCGTGGTGAAGCGTACCTCTTATACCTTTGACGAATTCGTGTACGGCGCTAAATTTATCCCAATGTTCTCCAGAAGCGATGACGATACACATACCCGTCTTTTTATTGATAAGTTAAATGCTTTTGAAGCTGCCGAATTAAATTAAATAAAAAGCCTTTCAGTGTTGTGAAAGGCTTTTTTGTTTTTAGTTTTTCTTCAAAAGGATTTTTTCCTGATTGAATTGGTAAGCTGCGTCTAAGAAGTCTACCATTTTACTCCAGTTTTTATTCGGCTGGAAATAATCCGTGTAATATTTGAAGGTCTTGATTGTTAATTTATTTCCTTCGATTACCGCAGTACTTGTAAAACCACCAGTTTCGTTTACGACGTTTTTATTCAGTTTTTCCAATCCGGTAACGGTGTATCCTTCTGGGATTTCCATGATAATTTCATCATCGAACGAACGCGGGAACGAGAAGTAAATGTTATTCGTTCGGCTTTTCTCTTTTTTGCTCACCTCAAACTGTGATCCGATAAGTTTACCAATTTCAAAAATATAATTTTCTCCAGCTCTCTTGATGAGTTTGTTTTTAATGGTGAAATCCTCTTTGTAGATGAAAGGAGTTGCTTTTCCGAAACGTCCGGTGCTTACAATCTCAAGAGAGTGATCATCGATTTCAAAACCGTATTCTTTGCCGGTCGAAATTTTTGTTTCTTCTTTTCTTCGGTCTTTTAATTTGTTAATCAGAGCATCGAATTCTTTGGTATATTGCTCGTTTCTCTTTTTATTTTTAACTCGGTCAAGCAATGGAGTAGTGCCATATTTGGCATAATCTTCCTTAACATAATCAAAGAAATACAACTTTTCAGATTGCTCTTCGTCTTTGTTATGACCATTTAAAGTTGTTTCGCGATTTAATTGCAAACCATTGAAATCGTTGGCGATTTTTACGTTGGTTACCTGTTTGGAAGTATTGTCTTTGTAGGTAGACGATGGTAGTTTTACGTTATCCACATCTACTACTTTTTTCAGTTTTGTTACTTTTAAAGCATACGCTTCGGTGTTTTCCAATTGTGCGGAAAATTTATCCAAATCGGAGAAAGGGGAAAAATAATCAATGTAAATAGGGTTTTCCGTGTTTACTTTTAAAAGAACCGTAGCATTTTTTTGAATCAGTAAGTCTTTTATAGGACCGTTATGACGGTTGGTGCCCACAATAATATCGTATTCGATTTTATTGTCTTTCAGGAACGCCATGAAGAAATCGATAAAGTCAATTTCAGAACGGAAGAAAATAGGATTGTTTCCGTACAAATCAAACGGATACATGATTTTGGCCTCGTTGGCTACAAAAGCTTCCACATACATGGTATAATAGTAATGTCTGGTGTAGTAATATACCGCTCTTACTTTTTCTTCGGTAGAGGCAAACGTTTTGTTTTTTAAGAATTTTTCGATGTCCCCCAAATTGCCCAACGGTCGAAACTTGTTCATGTAATAGTTCAGTACATCTTCTTTGGAAACTGTTTTTTTAATGATGTTTTCTTTTTCAGGAAGGAAAGCGTCGGCCATTTTTTCAAATTTCCCCGAACGGGCAAAATATACCTGAAATTTATAACAAGGCAATTCCACTAAAGGGTAAAACCATGTTGGGAAATCGTTTTTGTCGATATCCGTAGCCACCATTTCATATTTACGTTCGCCGCTTTTATCCAAAGGAATTTCCTTTAGTTCCGGACCTCCGTTATAGGTATTGAAGTTAACGAAGAAGTCGTTTTCGGTTTGAAACGTCAATTTGTAGTTCATGATAGGATGGTTGCCACCCAAAGTACGCTCTACTTCTTCAAATCCGTAGTCATAAGCCGATTGAAAGGATTCGGTACTGTAATCGTAGATGTCGATAATGTCACCGATTTCCAAGTTGGGAATCGCGATTTTTTTATGATTGTCTACAGTTACCGCTTCTTTGTCGACATTGATTTCAACTTCTTTACCATCCGGTTTTAATACTTTTATTCCGATGGTGGTTTTAACTACCGTGCCGTATCTCGGATTTGATTTTTCGGCATAGGTGAATTCGGAAAACTCGGTTACCGCAGCCTGATCCTGAAGTTTTACTCTTCTTCGGATAGCGGAACGATAGGTTACACTTTTTCCGAATTTGTGAAAATCATAATCTTCATATTTGTAAATGACCACAGCCGATTCATTTTTCCATTTTTCCGGAATGGAAGTTACCGTTTTGTAGCTGTCATTTTTTCCCCAGAAAAAATCTTTGATTTCTGCTTTATCCTGTGCAAAAACGGTTGCAGAAAAGAAAAACAGCGCCAGCTTCAGCATTTTTAGTTTCATATATATGGTTTGTTTTTTAGTGGTCATATGTTATCGCCTTATGTTTGATTGAAGTTTACTTGTGTGAATTTGTTGTTAATGGCGATTTTACGTTGATTATGATTTTGTTAAGGTGATTTGTTCGTTGTAAAGTTTATTTATTTTTTCCGTGAAGGCGTTCCATTCGGTGAAATCGGAGGCTTTGATTAGCCCTTTTTTAAATTCGAATTTCTTTTTGTAAATGATTTCATTGCCCACCTGTTCGTAACTGATGTTAACCGTGTAATCCGGTTTTTGTAAGGATAAGGATTCCGGTAATTTCGTTACTTTATAGCCAGCCGGAATTTCCAGTTTTAGCAATGCTTCGTAATTTTCTTTATGAGGGAATTCAAAATCGTTTTTACGTTCTTTGAACAGAAGATGACCGAATTCTTTTTTGAAATCCAAATCGATGTAGATATCGTTATCGAAACGGGAAACCTTATTGTCAATTCGGATGTCATATTCGAGGGACAGTTTTTTATCCCTGTTGCTTAAATCGGAAGTTGTTACCGATGTAATGGTGAGGTTTTTGTCGTCATCGGTTAAATAATTCTGAAGTGCTTCCTCTTTATTATTGTTTTTGATGTTGTTGTAACTGTAAAGGAAGGAAGCTCTGCTTTCTCCGGTGAATGTGTTGGATGTTTTACCGGTAATGGTTTCGTTTTCGATATGTAATTTTGCCGAAAAAGTTTCCGTATTGGCAAGCGCATCTGAGGAAGGTACTTTTTCTATGATGAATTTGTCGCCGTCTTCAATTAAAACATCTTTGCCTTGAATACGCTCTGCATATTCACCAAAAGAGTTGAACTTTTCGGTGCCGTCCAAAAAGTATTTTTTACCGTTATAAAATAAGGTACAAATCATGTGATTGTCAACAGAAAGTGATGGTATCGTGTAATCGTAAGCAATTCTTTTTGTACCAATCCACGTCAGTCTTGCATCAAAACCGGCTTCTTTCAGCATTTGTTTTGTTAAGTTGGCCATTCCTTTACAATCGCCGTAGCGTTTCTGGAAGACGTTTTGTGATTCGTCGGGTTTGAAACCGGCAATTCCGTCTTCAAAAGCGATGTATCGGATGTTGTCCTGAACCCAATAGTAGATGTTTTTTATTTTCTCTTCGTCGGTTTTTGCTTTTTCGGTCAGTTCTTTTACTTTGTCTTTTAGAACGGCCGGGTTTTCTTTCATCATGTTAACCAGCGATTTGTACCATTTGTATAAATCGGCTGTGGTACTGAAAAGTGTGGTTTTTTTATTGTCTTTGGTATAGGATTTTGCAATCAGCATTATGTGCGGATAGATGTAACTCGGTCCCGGCGACAATTTTTCGTTTGCGCCTGGGGCTACATTTTCCAGAAGATAGGTGTACACCGTAGTGTTGTTTTTCGGATCGTTTTTTATCTCTTTTTTGACTTCCAATCCGGCAAAATTGAACTCTTTAATTTCCAGTTCCAGCCAGCTGGGTACCGAAATTTTTATTTCTTTTTTTACAATCGGGTATTCGTCGTTAAAATAGATGGTGGTAAAGTACTTTACGTCTTTGTATTTTTTGTTGAGTTCGTAGTTGTAGGAGTAGCCCTGAACCGGAAAATCAACCGTCATGTATTTTACTCTGGCATCATTGTAGAACAAATCGTCGCTTTTGTAAAATTCATCATTTACCGGGAAATTAGCTTTCTTGTCGTTTCTGAATTTCATCAAAAAATCTTCAATTTCCGTTTCGCTGTCATAAAATTCAACCTTCTGAATGTCTGCACGATGCGTGATGTTCATTAGGTTTTCTTTAATGTTTTGGATAACGGTTACTTTTTCCTCTTTGGCGTTTAGTCCGAAGGAGATATTTTCACTGCTGGATAATATGGCCACATCCGATTTGGAATGTTTTTCTCTGATTTTTTTAGCCAGTACGATGTCTTCCGTTGTAGGGTCGATATTTTTTTGGGAAAAGGTCTGCTGCACAACAAAAAACAGCAGTAAGAAAGTGTAAAATCTTTTTGACATAGTACATTGTATTTGGAATGCGAATATAGATATTATTTACAAAAAAAAGCCTTTCAGTTTGTACTAAAAGGCTTTAAGAATTTGAACTAACACAATTTATTTAAGGATGCAATCTACGCTGATATTCACTTTTTTAGAGACTTTATTGCTTACCATTTTAGGAATCTGAATGTTGAAATCGTCGGAATTAACGCTGAAATCAGTTGTCAGTTCAATGCCTTGATCAGTTTTTTTGATTTTTGCAGGAATGGTGACTTCTTTGGATTTCCCATGTAATTCCAGTATTCCTTTGGCGGTAAAATCGCGTTCGGTCTCGGATAATTTATTCATGTCGAAACCGTAAATTTTACCTTTAAAAGTAGCTTTAGGGTGACGGTCGCTTTCGATATAGTTCTCGTTGAAATGTTCTTCCATTAATGCAATTTTGAACCGGAAACCTTTCATCAGTGCTAATGCCGCGATTTCTCCTGTATCGGTATTCAGTACTATGGTGGCCGTTTTGTTTTGCGCTTTTACTTCTTCAAAGGAGGGAACTGAAGCTTCAAAGCGAATGTCGCCGGTTTTTGTTATTCTTTTCGATTGTGAAAACCCGCATAAGACTGCAAAAAAAAGGGATGTAAAAAATAGTTTTGTTTTCATGATAGGTCGTTTATTCAGGGAAATTATTATCTCTCCACGCTTTAATCTGGTCAATTTTTGATTGTGGTAACCGTGGCCCTCCGAAAGGCATTGAGAAACCCGGATCAAAACTAGAAATCCGATCAATTAAACCCCGGTTTAAAACCGCATTCTTCAAATCATCGTAGGTAAGTAAAGACATTGGTGCGCCATTTTGGGGTGGCTGTGTATGACAGATGATGCAATTTTCGGTGATAATTGTTCTAACCGTTCCGTTGTATGTGATTGTTTCTACCGGAGTGCCTGTTAAATCAGATTCAGAATCGTTAGAGCAACCCAATAAAACCAATGCGATTGTTGATGTGAGAATTGATTTGTATGTGTTCATGGTTTTGAAATTGTATCTTTAAAGTTATGATTAATTTTTTAGATATTAAAAAAATATTTGGTTAAATTTGTAAGAAATAAATAATAAAAATGAAAAAAAATAAAATCATACTAATTTCTGTTTTTGTTTTGATTGTTGCGTATCTGATTTATTCTTATGTCTACCAATCGCATCGTGATATTGCTTCGGAAAAGGAAAGCTTTTTGGTTACCGCTGATGCTATTTACAATGAATTCAAAACGGATGAATCCAAAGCCAATCAGAAATATCTGGACAAGACTATAGATGTATACGGCAAAATTTCAAGTATGGATTTAAATGAAAATACGATTGTTATAGACGAGAAGATGTTTGCAGTGTTTAAGGATAAGATACCTGCGGGACTTCAATTGCATTCCGAGGTAAAAATAAAAGGCCGCTTCATTGGATACGACGATTTGTTAGGCGAAATGAAAATGGATCAGTGTGTAATCGAAACCGAATAATATGAAACAAATTTTTACTTTTTTCCTGTGTGCGTTAGTTTGTCAACTGTCTTTTTCCCAACAGGATATTTTTGAATTGGCCAGAAGCGGTACGGTCGAAGAAATAAAATCGGTACTAAAAGAAAACCCTTCGGTCATTAATTCCGTAAATAAGGATGGATACAGTTTGTTGGTATTGGCTACATACAGAGGGAATAATCCGGTTGCAAGGTTTTTGGTGGATAACGGTGCTGATATTAATGGGACGAGCAATTACGGTTCTCCTTTAATGGCAGCAGTTGTGAAGGGAAACAGTGAAATCGCAAAATTGCTTTTAGAACATCATGCCGACACAAGTATTGCGGATTCCAGTGGAAACACGGCTCTTATTTACGCCGTTATTTTTAAAAAATACGATTTGGCAGAAATGTTGGTAAATGCGAAAGCCAATGTGAATTGGAAAGACATTAGAGGGAATTCTGCTGTCGATTATGCTAAAATGACTAATGATGAAAAATTACTCCAACTTTTAAAAAAATAAATATGAAAAAAATTACGTATGCTATTTTCGCATTTTTACTTGGTTTAGGTGCGATGGCTCAGTCTTATTCTACCGGCACGGTTACTTTTTTTGCTAATTATTTCGGGAAAGTTGATGTTACCAATACTACTGTTACCCTTACATTGATAGGGCCTTCCACCAGTTGGTTAGGGGTAGGTTTCAATGCTCCGGGATTAATGGATGATATTGGTAAAGATGTTGTAATCTTTGACGGAACCAATATGACCGACAGAAGTTTTAATGGTTTAGGTGTTACGCCGCCCTTGGATACACAAAACTGGACAGTGGTTTCTAACACAATCAATACCGGAGTACGAACAGTTGTTGCAACAAGAAGCAGGGTAGCAGGTGAAGGAACGGATTACACTTTCCCATTAGCAGCTCAATCTTTACAGTTAACTTTCGCCAGAGGATTGTCATTATCGGTTACTTACCACGGAAGCGGCAATTGTGGTGCTACTGTTGCAAATCTGACACTTGGTATTCAGGATTTTGATTTGGAAAGTTTCAAAATGTATCCGAATCCGGCAAAAGATTTTACATCCATCGAATTACCGCCACAAACGGAAGAAGCCCGAATTCAGATCTATGATGTTTCCGGAAGAAAGGTAAAAGAAACCGCATTGTCTGTAACAAATAACAAAATTGATCTTTCCGGATTACATTCAGGGATGTATCTCATGAATATTAAAACAATTGACGGTCAGGGAACGAAAACATTAGTTATTAATTAAGCTTATGAAGAAAGTAGCATTAATCTTACTGTTGTTCCCGGTCTGTGTTTTTTCTCAAGATGATTTATTATCGGAGATTGATACGGTTAAAACGGAAACTAAAGTCGAATCGGCTTTTAAATCATTAAAAATAATCAATTTGGAATCTACAAAATTAGCATCCAAAGGTGATTTCTATTTTATAGTTGCTCATCGTTTCGATTATCTGAAAAACGGTTTCGACGACTTTTTCGGATTGGACAATGCCAATACGCAATTGAAATTCCTTTATGGTTTGAACAAATGGCTTACGATTCATGTATCCCGTAGTGGTTTTCAGGAAACGTATGATTTGGCGGCCAAATACCGGTTACAGTCACAACAAAAGGGAGGCTTTCCGGTAACGCTTGTCGGTTTCAGCAGTGTAGCGGTAAATTCCGAAATGAAAAAAAGAGATTATCCGAATATGAATTTCAGTAACCGGTTAAGCTATGTTACCCAATTGTTGGTTTCCCGAAAGTTTGATGAACATCTTACGCTGGAAGTCGCGCCAACTTATTTTCATGAAAATACGATACGGGATGTGTTTGATTCCAATGGTAATCCGATACTGCCAAATCCCCAAAACAACAGTCAGTTTGCTGTAGGAATGGGAGGGCGCTATAAAATAACAAAACACGTATCGATAAATATGGATTATGCGGCACATTTGAACCGCGCTTCCGAGTCGCAATATCGAAATCCGCTTTCTGTTGGGGTTGATGTGGAAACGGGCGGACATGTTTTTCAAATGCATTTTACGAATTCCAGAGCCATGCATGAAACCGGATATCTCGGCCAAACCTCCGGAGATTGGACCAAAGGTGAAATATGCTTCGGTTTCAATCTGGTCCGTGTTTTCTAAGCTGTCAAATACAAAAAAAGTCCCGATTTGTCGGGACTTTTTAGTTTATTTTTTGATGAATTTGCCGGAAGATTTTTTGCCTAAATCGTTTTCAAGAACGATAACATAAGTGCCGGTTTTTAATTCCTGGACAGAAACCGAGTTGTCCGGAACGCTGGTTTTTTTGATGATTTTTCCGGTTATGTCGTAAATCGTAACAGTTTTTATTTTTTCATTTGGATTTGCGGTATTGAATCGGATAAAGTCATTTGCCGGATTCGGATACATGGTGAAATTGCCCAAATTGTTTTCCGCTACGGCAAGCGTACTACCTTCAATAACGGTTAAAGCTTGATTGGAAGTAGGGTTGACGATAGTGTCAACTACACCCGAAGGCCAAATGATTACCACTTGGGTGATTTGTGTTTCGGTTCCCAGTCCGAAATGAGTATTTAAGGTGCTCATGTTTCTAAAACCATCACCACTTCTCACATCTCTGATTTGTTTGCCCCAGGCACCGTAAATTTCCACGCGGGCACCAATACCGTTGCTGTTACTTTGTATGCCTTTCAGGTTAATTTTAATCCAATTGTTTGCATTAGGATTGTTGTAGTAAATGGTGCTTCCGTTTTGAACGTCCAGAAAACCATCGTTATTCAAATCACCAATTGGTCCGTTTGTTGGAGCGACAGAATACGGGGTGAATGTCATGTTTCCGTTGTTAATCATTATGGCGTTTCCGGCTCCGAAAACATCTACAAAACCATCGTTGTTAAAGTCATGGGCTACGTGTTCGATTCCCATGGAAGCAAAAGTGTCGTATCCGGAACCCGCTGTCACGTCTGTAAAAGTTCCGTCACCATTGTTTTTCATCAGTTTGTGCATGCCGTTAGCATTGGAACTGGCTCCTACAAGCGCGTCCATATCGCCGTCATTATCGAAATCTCCCCAAGCGGAAGACCAGGTCTGAACCGGATCGGCCATGTTTGCGGCTACACTTACATTGGTAAAAGTTCCGTTACCGTTGTTGCGGTGTAATTCGTTAATGTTAGCCGTGGTGACACCGCCTCTGCATTTTGCGATGAACAGATCGGAATCGCCGTCGTTATCATAATCCACCCAAATGGAACCATAGTTGCCTCCTTCAGTATGATCGCCTAAGCCGCCCTGATTGAAACTGAAAACTCCACTTCCGTTATTCAGGAAATAAACGTTGGGGTCTACATCGTGACAAACAAAAGCGTCCAGATTTCCGTCTTTATTAATATCAGTGAAATTAGAGCGCTGACAGAAAATGTATTGAGCGAAATTCACGGAATTATAAGTAGTTCCACTATTGGCCGACTGTAGAAACGTAGCGCCGTTTCCGCCTCCCAAAAGCAAATCATTGAAGCCGTCTTTGTTGTAATCACCGGAAGCGATACTCCAGGAAGGCAGATTGGTAACCCCCGAAACCGGTATGTTTACCGTAGTGAAACCCGGTGAACCAGCATTTTTCGTCAAAATCTGAAGTTGTGTGCTGCTTACGGAAACGATGTCGTCTAAATTGTCTCCATTCATATCGACTACGCAATTGTTATAAGTACCGGAGAGTGAAACCGTTTGGGAAGAAAAAGAAATTACTGGAATAACCAAAGGCTGTTCAATCAGATCAAAAGTGAATCCTGAAGCATTCCAACGGTTGTCAAAAGCAATATAATAGGTGGTACCAGCCGTAACATTGAAAGTGGCAATGGACAAATAGCCGTTCCCGATGACTCCGCCGTCATCATCGCCGGATACACAGCTTAAAGCTGCACAACCACCAGTATACACATTGAAACGGGTGTCTTTGCCTGAATTTATGGCTAGATCAGTTGTTATGGTAATGGTATAATTACTTGTTGGGGTATAGGTATACCATTCACTTAGGGTTGCATTAGTTGTGTTTGGCCCACATAGTATGTTGATGGGTGTCGGACCGTCAATTACACTTACAATATGGCTTCCCGCGGTTATCGGAAGAGCCGTGGCACAAGTGTCTTGTGCGTTGGTTACCCAAGAGGTAATTCCGAGAATAAGTAGGGTAATTTTTTTCATAGGCTTGTGCTTTGTGTTGGTTTGTTTTTTATGATTTAGTTGCAGGCAGGGGTTAAGGAGTTAATCCATTCTTCAATTAGTTGTAAACCTTCTTCATGAACAATTGTTCTTCCCAATAGTGGCATTCTGGTGGCTTCATTTACAGAACTCATTCTGAAATGCATTACCGAGCGCTGTGCATTACCTTTGTTGACAATATGGGTTAATGAGTTGTCAATGTTTTCCTGTGGCGCAACACATACTCCCAAATTAGTAGGATCGGCGGTTTCACTGAAAGCAAAACGCATCGGTCTGTAATCACAATGACTGTTGGTTGCATGGCAATGGGCGCAATTAGCATCGATATAAGAACGCACTCTTGTCTCCAAAGGCTTAGAGGTGTCTTTCCAGTTAACGGTACTTACGATATTGCTCGGATAACTTTCCAGATAGCCTTCTTCTTTCCATTTTGCCAATTGATTTGCGGAGCCGCTGGTATAATTGTAATTGAAATTCAGACTTTGTGGTTTTGGTCCGATCGGAATCGGTTTTTCGTTTGATTTATGACAGGTAAGACATTCTGTTCCTGAAGGAATGCGGTAATTCGAGGATTTTATCACATCATTTTCATCCTTCCATGAAATAGGGAAGTAGCTGCCGGCCAAATCAAGGTAGGCTTCTGTTTGTTCATCGTTCCAAACATAGTTTGCGAAAATCCAGATGTCTTTTAGGTTTTCATCCACCCCTTTTTTAATCATCACGCGGGTTTCGATAATCCGTGTAGTGTTTGCCGGTTGTACGTTTTCGTAATAAAAAGTCTTTATTAAAGCCGTTCCTGTAGGGAATTTCAAAATCTTTCCGTCGCCATCATAAGTTGCTTTTACGCCTGAAGGCATCCATACGAAACGTTTTTTGTGTGCGTAATCGGTAAATAATTGACTCGCAGGTTCATAAGGAAGTACTTTATGAGAAGGGGTCTGATTTTTTAACGTTCCTTCAAAGAACTTATAATCAGAAAGTTTTGGGTACGGAACCTGAGTAATATCCAATACAACCGGAGAAACAGGTGTGTATTCTTCTGTTTCATCATTGGTATTGCAGGCTATTATTGTTGTCAGCGCCAGTATTAAAAGGAAACCTGATAATTTCAGAAGGTATTTTTGTTGCATATTTATTATATAATTTGAGTCAATACTTTCAAATATATAATAAATTTATCTTTTTTGTGAGTTATTATGGTTTATTAATAAAATATTTTAAAAATGTTATAATTCTAATTTTACATTGAAAGCTTCCAGGTTTTTGAGTGCTTCTGCTGAAGAATAATCAAAAGTGTTTTCAATTGCCTTGTATTCTTTCTTACTGTTTATTCTTCGCACCGATTCATAAAACCGACGCACTTCTTCCGGATTGGAGAGGATTAATGTAGGAACAGGAACAGAATTTCCGCTGTTGTCTTTGGCAACCATTGTAAAATAAGAAGAATTGCAATGCTTCACTTTTCCGGTTTGTATGTTTTCGGATGTCACTCGAATACCTACCACCATAGATGTTTTTCCAACATAGTTTACAGAGGCTTTTAGGGTTACAAGTTCGCCCACTTCAATCGGATTTAAAAAATCCACGGTATCCACAGAAGCTGTTACGCAATATTTTCCCGAATATTTAGACGCCGAGGCAAACGCAATCTGGTCCATCAGGGAAAGAATGTAACCTCCATGGATTTTTCCGCTGAAATTGGAATGCGACGGCAGCATTAATTCGGATAAAGTGATTTTTGAGGCACTTACTTTTTTGAAATTTTCCATAGTTTCTATTTGTTGAAATGTGGCGAATTTTCCAATTGCACGTCTGTTATGAAATATTTTGTATCGCCCCACCAAGGAAACGTTCGAAGTCGTTCCACATAAGTGACTTTTACATATTTTCCCTGATAATTTACCAAGTCGTCAATAACGTTTTGATCTTTGTCCAATACCGAAAAACTGAAAATCTGAGCGCCGGAAATTCCCTGGCTCATTTCGCCTTCCCAGGTCTTAACGATAAATCCTTTTCGGCTGATTTTGATTAGTTCACCAGCACGTACTCCATCACTGTAAGGTACGTAATAGATGTAGGCAAAATAGGCAACGAACATTAAGACTAATGCCAGTAAACCAAATAAAAGGTATTTTTTCATAAAACGTTAATTTTCGGTTGTATGTTCTTTTTCGAGTGCACGGTTAAGAATGTTTTCAGGTAGGGATTTTTTTGCTTTGGCCCCCATTTTTTTCAGTTTTTCCACGCTGGTTACAAGGTTTCCTTTGCCTTCTACCAATTTATTCATGGCGTTGCCGTACTCGCTTTTTGCCTCGTCCATTTTTTTGCCAATTTTAACCAAATCAGACACGAAGCCTTCAAATTTATCGTATAATGCTCCGGCCTGACGTGCTATTTCATAGGCGTTTTCTTGTTGTTTCTGGTTGGTCCACATACTGTCGATGGTTCGTAAAGTGGCCAATAGTGTGGAAGGCGTTACGATTACGATATTTTTTTCAAAAGCTTTGTTGTACAGGGTGTTGTCTTCGTTCAGCGCTAATGCAAATGCTGGTTCCATTGGGATAAATAACAATACAAAATCCGGACTTTCAATCTGATATAAATCATGGTAGTTCTTACCACTTAACTGCTCGACATGACGTTTGATGGAATTTACATGTTCTTTTAAAAAAGCGGTTTTGCTTTCTTCGTCTTCTTCATTAATGAAACGCTCATAAGCAGTTAATGAAACTTTGGAATCGACAATCATTTTCTTACCGTCCGGAAGATTGATGACAACATCGGGTTGTACTCGCGAACCTTCTTCGGTAACGAAACTTTGCTGTACTTCATATTCACGGCCTTTTTCCAGACCGGATTTTTCCAATACACGTTCTAAAATCAATTCACCCCAGTTGCCCTGCATTTTACTGTCGCCTTTTAGTGCTTTGGTAAGATTTAGGGTTTCTTTGCTCATCTGTTCGTTCATTTCGCGTAAGCCTAAAATCTGCTGACGTAAAGCGGCGTGATAATCAATACTTTCTTTATGTGTGTCTTCGACTTTCTTTTCAAATAACTGTATTTTGTCCTGTAAAGGCGTCAGGATGTTTTTCAGTTGTTCTTTGTTTTGCTCTGTAAATTTATTTGTTTTTTCTTCCAGAATCTTATTGGCCAGATTTTCGAATTCCTTGGTGAATTTTTCCTGAAGCTGGTTCACTTCTTCTTTTTGCTCTTTGTTGCGTTCCCACAGGTTTTCGAAATCGGTTTCTTTTTTAGACAACTGAATCGCTAAGGCATCTTTTTCATTGCGGATGGTTTCTTTTTCGGTATGCAACTGTTGCAGCTGTTTTTCGAAAGTAACACGTTCAAGCTGAAACTGTTGTTTGTGTTGTTCGATTTGTGATAAAAGACCGTTAATGCGTTCTTCCAACCCGGATTTTTCGGATTGTGATTTGGCAGAAAAAAGGATTTTACCAATGAAAATGCCTATTCCCAAGGCAATGATAAATGCGGCTAATACTAAAAGGGTTTGCGACATGGATGTATGATTTATTTGTTAGTGTAAATGTAGCAAAAAAAGAAATGGCTTTATGCTGGTTTCAAATTGTAAAAAGTGACGATAGGATTTTCATTTCTTTCACGAATAAATGAAATGTCAGGGATGATTATGTTGTATTTCGTTTTGTTTCTGTCTGTATTTTTCGGCTGCAAATACAATAGCAATCCCAATTACATAAGTCAGTAAATCAAGCCAGGAGAATGAAGTTCCTATAACGGTTTTGGCCAGTTTGGACTTTTCTAAACTCAGTTTTTCCACAATATTTAAAAATTGGAGAAACTCTATAATGAAAGCAAAAGCCAATACGGAAAATGCCGCAGTTTTTACCCCTAAATTAAAAAACGATTGAACAAAGCAATACAATAATATAACAACCAGTACATCGCCTAAGTAAGGTCTTATAAAACGATTGTGAACGAATAAGGCAATGAAGATTTCTGTGATAAATAGTGCAATAGTAAGTGTAAAATAGAAAGGGTTGAATTTTAACATGTTAATTTGCATTTTCGGGTTTTGGCATGCCAAGGAAATAAAATATAACGATAATGGTGATGCAGGCAGTTGTAATAAAGGCAGCAGTTGCGCCAAACTGAAACCAAATAATTCCGGTTAAGGAGCTGGCCAGCATGGTGGCAATACTTTGTAATCCGGAAAATGTTCCAATGGCGGTAGCGGTATCTTTTTTATCGGTGATGTTTGAAATCCAGGCTTTCGAAATGCCTTCGGTTGCCGCTGCATAGATTCCGTATAAAGCAAAAAGGCCAAAGAAGAAATACTGGTTAACACTCATTGCCATTCCGAAATATACGCTTGCAAATAAAATAAGTCCGCAGATGAAAATCGTTTTCAATCCTATTTTATCGGCAAGTATCCCAAGCGGAAAGGCAAACAATGCATAGATGAGGTTGTAAAAAATGTACATCCCGATTACCATTGCATCGTCAAGTCCGCTTTCTTTTGCTTTAAGCAATAGGAAAACATCCGAACTGTTAAATAATGTAAACAGCAGTAAACCGGCAACCAATTTGCGGTAAGGGGTCGGGCTGGCTTTCCAGTACTGCAGAAAAGAAAAAAAAGAAACCCTTGTTTTTTCTTTGTCGGAAACCTTTGTTTTGTCTTTTAGCAAGAAAGAAGCGGCGACAGCCAAAAGGCCGGGAATAAAAGCGATATAAAAAAGTGTTTTGTAATCCTGAGGATAATAATACAGATACAGCAATGCTGAAGCCGGACCGAAAACAGCTCCCAAAGTATCCATGGAACGATGGAATCCGAAAATTTTGCCTTTGGTTTGTGGCGTTGCTTCATCGGAAAGCATGGCGTCTCTAGCTCCGGTTCGGATGCCTTTGCCAAAACGATCGATGGTTCGGGCCAGAAAAATCCATACCGGAAAGGTAAAAACGGCCATCATGGGTTTTGATAAAGAGCTGAACGCATAACCGATCTGAACAAAAGGAACGCGTTTGCCTGAATTGTCGGAAAGTTTACCGAAATATCCTTTGCTCAATCCGGCAGTGGCCTCGGCAATCCCTTCCAATACTCCAATCAGAACTATTGAAAAGCCAATTGATTTGAGGTAAATGGGCATTACAGGATACAGCATTTCACTTGCTATGTCTGTAAAAAGGCTGATTATGGACAGAATCCAAATGGTTCGGGTAATGTATTTCAAGATTTTTCAGGTATTTACGGAAAACTTCTTCGGTCAGCGTTTTACAAACTTAAGAATATGATTTTGTTTTTCCGATACGATGTGTACAATATACATTCCGTTTTGAAGGTCATGGATATTGATTTGTGAAGTGTTTCCTGTTTGTTCTTTGATTTTTTTTCCGACAGTATCAAATAATGTGATTTTTTCGATAGTGTTGTTTTTGGTATTGATGATGGAAATTACCTCGGTTGCGGGGTTAGGATATAGGATGAAAGGTTGATTCTGAGTGAAATTTTCGGCGGATAAATTCGCGCAGAAAACCGAAGTGGGAATGTTTCGGTGATTGTTGGATCCGATGCCTAATCTGCCGTCTGTATTGTAACCCCAAGCCCATAAATCGGCGTTTGAATTTACACCAATGGTATGTTGATAGGATAGAGCTATGTCTGTCCAATTGCTGGAAGTTCCTACCAAAACGGGGATGCTGCTGTGGGTGTTTGTGCCATTTCCCAATTGACCAAAGCTGTTGTATCCCCAAGCCCATAAGGTTCCGTTGGTTTTTATGGCTACTGTATGGTAACCTCCGGCATTAACATTCTGCCAATCTGAATCAGTACCGATTTGGGTTGGAACAACCTTATTTGTTAAGGAGCCGTCCCCTAATTGTCCGTAGGCATTCCATCCCCAAGCCCATAATGTGCCGTTTTGTTTAAGCCCGGTTGTGTGCAGATAGCCTTCATTGATTTCTAACCAGTCGTTGTCGGTCCCGATTTGTACCGGTGTGATTCTGTATGTAATAGTGCCATCTCCTAATTTTCCGTTGGAGTTGTCACCCCAGGCCCATAACGAGCCATTGGTTTTGATGGCGAAAGAATTACTGTTCCCTGCGGCGACTGATTGCCAATCACTGTCGGTTCCAATTTGTACCGGATGGTTTTTATTGATGGTTGTTCCATCACCCAATGCGCCATAGGAATTACTGCCCCAAGCCCATAGAGTTCCGTCAGTTTTAATAGCCAATGTGTGGTTGGCACCACCGGAAGCGGTTTTCCAATTTGTTTCCGTATTCATTTGAACGGGAACATACGAATCAACATTGGTTCCGTTGCCCAATTGCCCTTCGTTGTTTCCGCCCCAAGACCATAACGTATTGTTCTGTTTGATGGCAACCATATGGCTGTAGCCTGATGAGACTGTTTTCCAATCCGTGTTTGAAGAGATTAAAATAGGGGTGTTGCGGTTAGTGGTTGTGCCGTCTCCTAATTGTCCCCGTCCGTTAAACCCCCAAGTCCATAGCGTGCCATTTTCTTTAATTGCTGCGGATTGTCCGTTTTTAGCTGATATTTTTTGCCAACATTGAGCGTTTGCAAAAGTGTTCCAGAGCAGGAATACAGATATAAAAAGTAACTTTTTTTTCATACGCAGCATTTATTGAATTTAAAAATTCTTCCTCTTCATCTTAATGAGATGTTTTTTATTGAAAAAAAACGCCTCGTTGTATATTGGTAAATTAAATACAATTTAGCTAAAAAACAAATAAAATCACATTAAATTAACATTACTATTATGTTTGATTTTTATTTTGAAACATTTTTTAGAAAATATGTTAAAAAAATCATTTTAATTGTTTTTGGTGTAAAATATTGATTTTTAGTTGTTTGTATTGGAAATATATTTGTAACTTTACTGAACGGTTTTTGATTTGTTATTTGAATTTATTCATCCGTGAAAAGAGAATCTATTCGAGAGTCGTTTCAACTAGTATAGTGAAAGGATAATAGTAAATCAGAATACTGTAGAGAGGCCTGTTAAAAGGTCTCTTTTTTTGTTTTTATGCGAAAAATTAATCCAGTATATTGAAATAATTCGTAAATTTGAGTTGAGGTTTCGATTAGTTATTGAATAGATCCAAGCACAACTGCAAAAGAGTATTCAGTCGTAAGTTCTGCCTACATAGAAAGGTATTTTGAATTAGACGTAATGAATCAAAACTTCGATAGGAGGTCTAACGGGCCTCCTTTTTTTATTTTGAAAATCTTTTATTTTAATTTGTCTTTCGTATTGTAAGCCAATGAAAAAATAATTTACCGAAATCAAACAAAGATGAAAGTCTACATCAAAAATATGGTTTGCCATCGTTGCGTATTAGCAGTAGAAACGATTCTGAAAACCTTAAATATCGCCTACAAGAATGTTACCTTGGGGGAAATCGAGTTTCAGGATCCGTTGCCCGATGCAATGAAGGAAAAAATGGCGCAACAGCTTGAAGCAATTGGTTTTGAACTTATTGATGATAAAAAGCATCAGCTGATTGAGCGCATAAAAAATTACATCATCCAATTCATCCACCACGATAAAGAACTTCTGAAAATAAATTTGTCTGATTTTTTAGCCGGGGAATTGGGCTACGAATACAATTATCTCAGCAATTTATTTTCGGAAGTGGAAGGAACGACCATTGAAAAATATGTGATTCTGCAAAAAATCGAAAAAGTTAAAGAATTCATTGTGTACGACGAACTTTCATTAAAGGAAATCGCAGAAAGGTTGGGATACAGCAGTGTGGCCTATCTGAGCAATCAGTTTAAAAAAGTAACCGGATTAACGCCTTCTCATTTCAAATCCATAGGACTGCAAAAACGCATTCCGCTGGATCATCTGTAAAAATTACAATTCGTTGTGAGAATCCTGTAATTCTTTCTGCAATTAACTGACCGAACTTTGTGGTATTAATAATGAAAAGTTATGGAAACAAACAACAAAATACTCACCATACCGCTTGAAGGGGTTCACAGCGAACATTGTGCACTGATTGTGGATGATGCTCTTAATAAAACAGATGGCGTTTTGTCACACAAAGTAGAACTCAACAACCAGCTGGCCAAAGTTGAGGTCGATTCCAAGCAATTTAAGTTAGCGCAACTCACAAAAAACATTCAGGATTTGGGCTATGGTGTCACTACCGTTAAAAAAAGTTATCCGGTAGAAGGAATGACCTGTGCTTCCTGTGCGGTGAGTGTAGAAAGTATTCTGTCTTTTGAAGAAGGAGTCATTTTCTCAGCGGTAAATTACGCAAACGCCACAGCTACTGTCGAATATGTTCCGGGGTTGGGGCATCCGGAAAATTTTAAAAAAGCAATTCAAAGCATCGGTTACGATTTGATTATTGAAGAATCTGATGATCAGGAATCCGAAATACAGGAACGCCAGAACGAGCAATTCGCAACATTAAAGAAACGGACAATAGCAGCGGCCTTGTTCACTTTGCCGGTATTTGTTATCGGAATGTTTTTTATGAACATGCCTTTCGCCAACGAAACTATGTGGGTATTGGCCACGCCGGTTTTGTTCTGGTTCGGAAAAAGTTTCTTTATCAATGCCTGGAAACAAGCCAAACATTATAAGGCGAATATGGATACGTTGGTTGCGTTGAGTACTGGTATTGCTTACGTTTTCAGTGTTTTTAATACGTTGAATCCGGAGTTCTGGCACAGTCGCGGTTTACATGCTCATGTGTATTTTGAAGCGGCAACCGTAGTCATCACGTTTATCCTTTTGGGAAAAGTGCTGGAAGAACGCGCCAAAGGAAATACCGCTTCTGCCATAAAAAAACTAATGGGTTTACAGCCAAAAACCGTTACGCGATTAACCAAAGAAGGGCAGCAGGAAGAAGTTAAAATCAGTACAGTTACTCTGGGCGATGTTCTTTTGGCAAAACCCGGAGAAAAAATAGCGGTTGACGGGAAAGTAATTTCAGGAAGTTCTTTTGTAGACGAAAGCATGATTTCCGGAGAACCGGTTCCGGTAGGTAAAAATGCCGGTGATGAAGTTTTTGCCGGAACGATTAACCAAAAAGGAAGTCTGCAATACTCAGCAGAAAAAGTCGGATCCGAAACGCTGCTTTCCCAAATTATCCAAATGGTGCAAAATGCGCAGGGCAGCAAAGCACCGGTACAAAAACTGGTCGATAAAATTGCCGGAATTTTTGTGCCGATTGTTTTACTGATTTCGGTTTTAACGCTATTCGTCTGGATCATTTTTGGAGGAGAAAACGGATTGACGCACGGACTTTTAGCCATGGTTACCGTATTGGTCATCGCTTGTCCGTGTGCTTTAGGTTTGGCTACCCCAACCGCAATTATGGTTGGAGTAGGCAAAGGTGCCGAAAAAGGAATCCTGATTAAAGATGCCGAAAGTTTAGAACGCGCACAAAAAGTAGATACCGTTATTTTTGATAAAACGGGAACCATCACCGAAGGAAAACCATCAGTAGCAGCTTCGTTGTGGAAAGAAGAAAATCAGTTTTATTCGTCGGTGCTTTTATCGATTGAACAGCAATCGGAACATCCTTTGGCGGAAGCGGTTGTGGCAAATTATTCCGGAATATCACCAATAACAGTTTCGGAATTTGAAAGCATTACCGGATTCGGGGTGAAAGCGAAAGTGGAAGGGCAAACTTATTTTGTTGGAAACAAACGGTTGTTAGACAATCATCAGATTATAACCGATAATTATTTTGCCGATTTTATTGCAAATCATTCTCAATTGGCGCACACCCTTTTATTTTTTTCAGATTCTAAGCAAGTTTTAGCGGTCTTGGCTGTTGCCGATAAAATTAAAGAAACGTCGATTGAAGCGGTAAGACAACTGAAAGAACAAGGCATAGAAGTGATTATGCTTACCGGCGATAATGAACAAACGGCTGCATCGGTAGCAAAAACGGTTGGAGTAAGCCGATACAAAGCCGGAGTTTTACCGGAAGATAAATTGTCTTTCGTAAAAGCATTGCAATCAGAAGGGAAAACGGTAGCGATGGTAGGCGACGGCGTAAACGACAGCGCGGCTTTGGTTCAGGCCAATGTGAGTATTGCCATGGGAAAAGGTTCGGATATTGCGATGGATGTGGCGCACATGACCATCATTTCTTCTGATTTATTGAAAGTACCGCAGGCCATTTTACTCTCCAGACAAACCGTAGCCACCATAAAACAAAATCTGTTCTGGGCTTTTATTTATAACATCATCGGAATCCCGATTGCCGCCGGAATCCTGTATCCGATAAACGGGTTTTTACTCAACCCAATGATTGCCGGTGCAGCCATGGCGATGAGTTCGGTGAGTGTGGTAAGCAACAGTTTGCGCCTTAAATTCAGAAAATAACAGTAAATTTTACAAAACAGGGCAGTAATAGTATAACAACATCAGGACAAATACTTCCGAAATTTGTAATACAAATAACAAGTAAATTACAAAACAATGAAAACGAAACAATTCAAAACCAATATCAACTGTTCGGGCTGTGTGGCCAAAGTAACGCCATTTTTAAATCCATTATTGGGTGAAAATCAATGGCAGGTTGATACGGCAAATAAAGAAAAAATTCTGACCGTTCCAGCAGATAATTTAGATGAAAAAACACTTTTAGAGCAGGTTAAAAGCGCCGGATTTAAAATTGAACCATTAATTGAAAACAATTAAATTATGAAAACAGTATTTTTAATTCTGATGAGTTGGGTCGGACTATCCTCGGCTCAGGCACAAAGCAATGATTGGAATCAATTGTTAAAAGAGTATTTGACGCTCGAAGATGCTTTAGTGGGTTCCAACGTAAATGATGCGAAAGAAGCCGTTGGCAAAATGCAAAAAGAGGTACAACAATTGTTGCCCGATGCATCAGGTAAGGCGTATCAAAAAGAACTTAGATTTTTAGCGGCTTATCTGGAAGTTGCCGGTAAAGCTTCATCGATGGAGGATATCAGAACCCGTTTCGAAAAAATCTCCGGATCCATGATTGTTTTGGCAAATCAGAAAGTATTTGGCAACGAAACATTATACGTAGTGTATTGCCCGATGAAAAAAGCCAGCTGGCTGGACGATGCGAATGAGGTGAAAAATCCATATTACGGAAAAGCAATGCTAACCTGCGGAAGCGTTACCAAAACAATCAATTAAGAAATCATGAAAAGGCTGTTCCTTCTTTTGTTTTTAGCGGGGTTCTCTTTTGTTGCTATCGGACAAACGGTAAAACGTTACGATTTGCACATTAAAGACACGTTGGTAAATTTTACCGGAAAAACAAAACATGGAATAACCATTAACGGTCAGATTCCGGCGCCAACTTTGGAATTTACCGAAGGCGATATCGCCGAAATTCATGTGCGCAATCACCTGCATCACGAAACCTCTTTGCATTGGCACGGTTTGATTTTACCCAACGAAATGGATGGTGTGCCATATCTTACCACGGCTCCCGTAAAACCACATTCTGAAGCAATATATCGTTTCCCGATTGTGCAAAACGGAACGTATTGGTACCATTCACACACCATGTTGCAAGAACAGGTTGGAATGTACGGCGCTTTTATTATTCATAAGAAAGAACTGTCTTCCGTTAAAGAAAAAGTGGTTTTGTTAAGCGATTGGAGCGATGAAAATCCAAATCAGATTGAGCGTTCGTTGCATCAGGCTACCGATTGGTATGCCATCCGAAAAGGAGCAACCCAAAATTATTTTCAGGCAATAAAAGAAGGACATTTTTCCACCAAATTGGAAAACGAATGGAAGCGCATGATGGCGATGGACGTAAGTGATGTGTATTATGATAAATTTCTGGTAAACGGTAAACTTTCCGATGCAGTTTCCGATTTGAAACCCGGTGAAAAAATCCGATTGCGGGTTATTAATGGAAGCGCGTCGACTTATTTCTGGCTGCGGTTTTCAGGAGGAAAAATGGAAGTAGTTGCCAGTGACGGTGCCGACGTAAAACCCGTTACTGTTACCAGATTGATTGTTGGGGTTTCCGAATCATACGATATCCTTATTACCGTTCCCGAAAAGGGGAGTTATGAATTTTCAGCCACTTCAGAAGACCGAACCGGAAGTGTTTCGCTTTGGCTGGGAGAAGGTGATAAAAAATCAATGCCAAAAATGGAGCGTTTGCAGTATTTTGAAGGAATGAAAATGATGAATGACATGATGACCGTGGGTGGAAAAATGAACGATATGGGCATGAACATGAGTCTGCAACAAATGGATATGAATGCCGTGATGTATCCCGAAATCACCGGAAGTTCATCAGTGGAAAAAGAGGAAACTACTGAAGAAATGCATCATGATCATGCTGAAATGGTTCAGGAGGAGCAGGTGACTTTAAATTACAATATGTTGCAATCGGTAACCAGGTCAACTTTACCGGAGGTTCCTTTTCGCGAATTTACCTTTGAGTTAACCGGAAACATGAATCGGTATGTCTGGACAATGGACAACAAAACCATATCTGAAACCGACAAAATCCTGATTAAAAAAGGCGAGAACATCCGTATCATTATCAAAAATAATTCGATGATGCGTCATCCGATGCACCTTCATGGTCATTTTTTCAGAATCGTCAATCAATATGGGGAGTATTCTCCTTTGAAAAACGTAATGGACATCATGCCGATGGAAACCAATGTAATTGAGTTTCATGCTTCCGAAAATTATGGCGACTGGTATTTTCATTGTCATATTCTGTATCATATGATGTCAGGTATGGGAAAAATTTTCAGCTATGAAAACTCGCCTGTAAATCCGGAATTGGGTAATCCTAAAAAAGCTTTGCGAAAAGTTTATGCAGACGACCGTCGTTTTTATTTGGGAGCCGAAATTGGTTTGGAAAGCAACAGCAGCGATGGTGAAATTCGATACAGTAATACGCGATGGATGCTGCAAACCGAGTGGCATGTGGGGTTTCAAAAAGAATATGGTTATGAAAATGAACTCCGCTTGGGACGTTTTTTAGGTAAAAATCAGTTTTTGATGCCTTATGTGGGTTGGGATTTTCGGTACCGACCGGAAAAAGAAACAGCATACAATTTGTTCAATCAAACCGATACCCATAACAAAAGAAGTGTGGTCTCTTTAGGACTGCAATATACCATGCCTTTTTTTATAGTAGCCGATTCCCGTATTGACTCTCAAGGGAAATTCAGATTGTCTTTGTCACGCAACGATATTCCGGTAACGGAAAGATTGCGATTACGCGCGATGTGGAATACGGATAAAGAATGGGCTTTAGGGACAAAATACATTCTCACTAAATACTGGGCACTTTCCACACATTATGACAGCGATATGAAATGGGGTGCCGGAATTACATTTCAGTATTAAAGAAAGATTTCAATCAATTATCGCTGAAAAGGATTCTTTTAAATTCATTCACGGGCAAAGGTTTACTTAACAAACTCTGAACATAATTATTGTCTTCCGCCCGCTTTATGTCTTCCGAATCCAATGTGGAAGAAAGCATGAATATTCTGGTTTTGTGTTTGAGCGCTTCCGGAAGTTTTTCGTACTCCGACAGGAATTCAAATCCGTCCATTTCGGGCATGCGAATATCCAAAAGTATGATGAGTTCGTTAAAAGTGATGTCGGCATTTTTCAACCATTGCATCCCTTCGCGGCCATTGTTGGCAATATTTATTTCAGTAAGTCCCAGATTTTTTTTTAAGAGCTGACTGGTGACCAATTGATCGATAAGGTTATCTTCAATTAATAAAAGTTTAAATTTCATAGCGTTTGGGTAGTGAGACCGTAAATGTACTTCCGATATTGGTTTTTGAAGTTACCGTAATATTACCATTAAGGTTTTCCGCTGCTTCTTTTGCGATGTAAAGTCCTAATCCTGAGCCCATATTGTTGTTGGTAACAAAAAACATTTCAAAAATTTTATTGCTGAATTCGTCTTTTATTCCAATTCCGTTGTCTTCAATTTCAATTTTACAAAACCCGCTGTCTTCGTAGGTTTTGATTGTAATATGTTTCTTATTCTTTTCCGGATCGGAATATTTTATGGCATTTGAAATAAGGTTGTTGAGGATGATTTTTAAACGGAGGCAATCGGTAGAAATTTCGTCGAGTGCAATGTTTTTTCTGATGGCAATGGTGTCGGCATTTTTGATGTGTTGGTGCTGACTTATACAATCGTCAATCAATTTGTTGAGGCTTACAATTTCAATCGATAATTGCTTCCTTTTATTTCTGGAATAATCAATAATGTCACTTATAAATTGGTCCTGTTTTGTCAGGCTTTGGTGCATCAGTTGCAAATATTCTTTGAGCTGTTCCGGATCGTTTTCTTCCCACGCAATTTCAATCAGTCCTTTCAGAGACGTTATGGGAGAACGTAAATCATGGGAAGCACTGTATACAAATTTGTCCAACTCACGGTTTGCGATGGTCAGATTGTCATTATGAACTTCTGTTTCTTTTTTTGAAAGCATGAGTTTTTTAATCATCACAGAATAATAGATTGTTACGCTACTGATAATGATCAAAATAAAAAAAACATTGGTATATACAAGATAACTTTCTATTTTTCGTGTGCCTTCATTAAGACTGTCGGAATAATTTTTCTCGGTTTTTGTCAATACATTGCTGAGGTTGCTAATCCGAAGCAACATTTTTTTTCTCGCTTCCGAATCATAACCAGAGGATTGTATTTTTTGGTGTACTTCATTCCCGATTGCTTGCAGTTCTTCGATTAAATGATCCCCTTTTTCCCATTCATCAACTGCTTTTTTGAAAAAAGGAACGGTATGGAAATTTTTGAACATCCAGATCATGTTGTCAAAATCTTTCTCATTATTCCCGCCGGCTTTTAAGCCTTCTTTGATGATTTTAGGGTCTTCGTTAGCAAGCATTGCTTTTCGGGCAATGGCATCACCTTTGGGGATTTTTAATTCTTCCTGAAAAGAGGTCCACAGGTTTTCATCTTTTGTATAAAGGTAAGCGATAAGATGCCGAACCGCTTCTTTCTGTCCTTTGGAATAATACGATTCACCACTAATATAGGCTCTGTTAACCGATAATGTCCTAATGGTATAATAGTTAATAACAATCAATAAGGCGCATGAAACAAACACTATAAATAATAGAACGAAAACATTGGGCAGCTTTAATTTCTCAATAATTTCCCTTTTATTCATAAATGTTCCAATTAAAATCAGATGAAAAATCTTTCCTAAGGTAAGGTTTTTTTTAAAAATAAAAAAATAAGATAAGAATTTTATGATTATATGTTTGTAGGGTTTTATTTTTTTAAAGCTTCAAATGTTTGAAAAACAATAATTAAGCTTTTAATAAAGCGTCGATGTTGAATTTTTTCATCTGAAGAAAAGCATTGACTACTCTTGGCGCTTTTTCCGGATCACTCATCAATTCCCCAAGAATTTCCGGGACAATTTGCCAGGAAACTCCGTATTGGTCTTTCAGCCAGCCGCAATTGCTTTCTTCGCCATTTTGAGTGAGCTTGTTCCAGAAATAATCAATTTCTTCCTGATTTTCACATTCTATCACAAACGAAAGGGCTTCATTGAAAGTGAAACCTTTTGCCAAACCACTGTCCATGGCCATGAAAACATTTTTGTTTAATTGAAATTGAGCATGCTTAATCGTGCCTTTCACGTCATGATCGTCTTCCGAATAACGTAAAATACCTTTCACTTCAGAATTTTTAAAAACGGACGTGTAGAAATCTATAGCTTCTTCCGCTTTACCGTGCACTTTTTCGGTAAACATGAGTGTGGGCGTAAATTTTTGTCCCACATCGGCTAATTTTCCGTACGACAATTGCCAGTTAACGCCAAATTTGTCCTGAACCCAACCGTATTTTTTGCTCCATTCGTATTGGTCCAAAGCCATTAAAACCATGCCGCCTTCCATTAATTTTTTCCATGCCGAGTCTATTTCCGATTCGGTTTCACAAACCACAAAAAAAGAAATCGACGGATTCATTTGAAATTGTGGTCCGCCATTCAAACACATGAATTTTTGTCCGGAAGCTTCAAATGTCACGACCATTGGGTTTTCGGCTGTAATTTGTGTCTGTTCAAATACCGAGCAGTAAAACTCGGCGGCGGCTTTGGCTTTTCCGTCAAACCAAAGACAGGGATAAATTGGATTTTTCATTTTTCAGATTTCTAAGCGGTTGGTTTATTGTTTTGGAAACTGACTGACATCCATATAAAAAACTTCCCAAAAATGTCCGTCCAGATCTTCAAAACTTCTTTGTTGCATGAAACCGTAATCTTTTGGTTCGGTCGGTTCTGTGCCTCCTGCGGCCAGTGCTTTGTCTGCCATTTCATTCATTTTTTCGACACTTTCCAGGGATAATGAATTGATAACGGCTGTCGTTTTACTGGTATCGGCAATTTCCTTTCTGATAAAATCTTTAAAACGATTATGCGTCAGTAGCATTACATAAATTTCGTCGCTAAAAACCATACAGGCTGCAGTTTCATCGGTAAACTGCGGATTGTTGGTAAACCCGATTTGTGTATAAAAGGCCATGGATTTCTGAAGGTCTTTTACCGGAAAATTGATAAAAATCTGTGATTTCATGGTTGTGTGATTCATTTGTTAGTTGGATTCCGTGTATTTTTTGAAATTGTCTAAAATGGATTGCCAGCCTTTTTGCTGCAGTTCCATCGAATTTTCGTTTTCTGCTTCAAAGGTTTCGGTTACTGTTGTTTGGGAACCATCCGATTCAAAACGAATGCTCACTTTCCGCCCATCGATAATAGAATATTCTATCATTTCGTGCTCTTTTACAGTGTTGTAAATACCTTCAAAATCAAATCCGAAACTGCCATTTCGGGCTTCCATTCTGAAATTGAATTTGCCTTCCGGACGTAAATCGTTGCTTGCACGTGGCGTAAACCAATCATCGGAAGCATTGTTCCATTGCGTGATGTGCTCCGGACGGGTCCAGTATTTCCAAACTTTTTCAATTGGAGCTTTTACCGTAGTCGTTACGGTTATCGGTTGTTTTTGTGTCGCCATAACGTCTTTTATCGGGTTAAACAAGTGTCATAAAATTACGATACTTTTGCCAAGCGATAAAACATAAAATGTATTTTTACCAAAAAATTAATAATGCACAGGCACTTTCTTCTTCATAAACCCCACGGTTATTTAAGTCAGTTTATTTATGAAAAGAAACGGCATAAGAAGCTGTTGGGCGAATTGCATGCTTTTCCCGAAGGGACAATGGCTATAGGGCGCCTTGATGAGGATTCGGAAGGGTTGTTATTGCTAACCACAGATGGCATGATGAGTGAAATTGTGCGCAGTAAAACTGTTGAAAAAGAATATTTTGCCCAAGTAGATGGTTTGGTTACCGAAGAAGCCATAACGCAATTGAAAAACGGAGTGGAAATCGGATTTAAAGGGATTCGGTATACCACCAAAAAATGCGAGGCACGAATTGTAACCAATTTACCGGATTGCATCGGTGAGGGCAGACGCATTCGTGATGAACGTCATGGTCCTACCAGCTGGCTTTCCATTACGTTAACCGAAGGAAAGTTTCGTCAGGTGCGTAAAATGACTGCCGCCGTTGGGTTGCCTACCTTACGATTGGTGCGTGTTAGAGTCGGAACTATTACTTTACAGGATTTGAAAGCCGGAGAAGTTTTGGAAGTGTCAGATTTTGAGATGACAGATGATAGAACACAGAAAGCATTCTGAAATTCAAATCCCAAAAATCAAATATGTTAAACATTGTTTTAGTGGAACCGGAAATCCCAAATAACACCGGAAATATAGGGCGATTGTGCGTAGGAACGGAAAGTCGTTTGCACCTGATTCATCCTTTTGGTTTTGAGATTACGGATAAAAATCTGAAGCGCTCCGGTTTGGATTATTGGGTGCATCTGGATTGGCATCAGTATCAGAATGTAGCCGAGTGGAAAGCTCAGATTCCCGATTTGTCACGCGTTTTTCTGATGAGTTCCCATGCCGATAAATCCTATCTTGAAGCAGATTTTCAGGATGGCGACTGGCTGGTTTTCGGAAAAGAAAGCGTTGGATTGAGTCAGGAAGTGTTGCAACAATTTGAAAATCATTTGACCATTCCGATGTCGGATAAAATCAGAAGTTATAATATCGCTAATTCGGTTGCTTTTGTGGTTGGGGAAGCAAAACGTCAAATAATGTTGAAATAAATAAACCTGTAAAAGTGTTACGTGCTTTTACAGGTTTAGTATTATCGGTGAATGAAATTTCCGAGTGAAACCGTATAATTTCCGTTTTTGGCAATGTAAATATTGTATTCTCTTGGAAACAATCGGTTAATTGGATAATTAAGAGGTTGCGAAAAAGAGCTGTTCACCACTTTTCCGGATTTAAGAAATTCTAAGGTTACAATCGGACTGATGAAAACGAATTTACCGTTAAAAGTACCCAACGCAAGGGTGTGTGCGAGTGGTAAATAGTTGTCTGTATTCCCTGGAAGCCAATAGCGACCTGTTTGGGCATACGATCCGACACCTTTCAGTAAAGGAGCATAATCTACCGGTATGTAATTTTTTTGCGGATAGTTGCTGAATTTTGAATCGACCTCCTCAGACCATTCCGGTATTTGCATTCTTTCGGCTAAAGAAATCGTGTAAAAATGAAAGTCGAAATGTCCTTTTTTGAAACTTTCAATATCAGAGAATAGCTCCGGAACCCAGTTTATTCCAATATGATTGAATACCGTGATTTCCTCTGCAATTTTTGGTAACGTAATGATGGACGACTTATTGAAGTCGGAGTCTTCAGGGAGATCATCAAGAACAGCGGGAGACATTTCAATACCAATTTCCAAAGGCATTTGATAATTGTTCACTCGAACCCACGATTTGGCGAATCCATTGCCTAATGGGGTTTCAGGGCCATAAATAACATTATCACTGTTACTTTCTTTAGTTGTTTGAGAGGCAGAGCCACTAGCGCCGGAATCTTCGTTTACATATTCTTCTTTGTCACATGAAAAAAATAGAAATAAAAGTCCGACTATGAGAACTTTTCCTAAAAGGTTACTTTTTTTCATAAGTGTTTTATTAAGTTTTAAATTGTTAACGGGGTACAAATTCGCTTAGTGTGATGTAGCGTTTTTGTGTTTTCGAATCTAAATAGATATTGTATTTTGTTGGATAGTTGCCCGGAACATCAAAAAAATCAGGTTGGGAATAAGGAAATTCCATACTAGCTCTGATATTGCTTAGTGTTTGCAATGTTACCATAGGTTCAACAAAGATAAATTTACCGTCATACGTTCCCAATATCATTATTTTTGAAAAAGGGAGATACGCTCCTAAATTTGAAGGAAGCCAGTGTTTTCCCATTTGGGGTTCAGCACCTATGGCACCCGGAAGGGTAATATAATCCATGGGCATGTGTCCTTTTGGGGGATAATTGTTAAATGCAGCATCTGAATTAAGAGACCATTCGGGAATAGCGTTACGTTCTGCAACCGATATCATATAAAAATGGACATCAAAATGAGGAACTGTAAAAACGCCCTGAGGATCATGACCGGTGGGATTCCAATTAAGACCAATATGATCAAACGGAGTGAGTTCTCTGGCTTTGAGATGTAAAGGCAGAACAATCGTATTTTCGTGTCCGGAATTCAAAGGCAATCCTTTTAAAGCTTCAGGAGTAAATTCCACCCCAATTTCTTTAGGATAACCATTTGCATCCACACTGATCCAACTGCGTACCATTCCTTCACCAAGTCTGACTTCACGACCTTTAAATACAGTAACGAGATTGCCTTTTGAATCTGCTTTTACTTCTTCGTTGTACGTTTTGTTATTGTAGACTTCAGTAAATTCTTCTTTTTCACATGAAACCAAAACAAATATCAAAATCAGAAGAATAATTTTTCCTACTAAGAATTTTTTTTTCATAATTTAAAATTTAAATTAATACTCTCTGAACAGGAAAAATGTTTTTGGAAATTTTAGTATACAAATTTACGTATAAAATATAAGTATTTGATTTTTAATGATTTAAAATAGATTAATAGGTGTTTTTAAATAGGAATGAAAACCGTTCCAATAGTATGAAATCACTTTTTTCTTTTATATTTGTTTACTAACCAATCAAAAAATACATGGCATCAGTACATCCTTATCTTACGTTTAACGGAACGTGTGAAGAAGCGTTTAATTTTTACAAATCTGTTTTTGGCGGTGAATTTCCTTATGCAGGAAAATTTAGTGATATGCCATCTGAATATCCCATTGCCGATTCGGAAAAGAACAAAATCATGCACATTTCATTGCCTATCGGAAATACCGTTTTGATGGGAAGTGATGCGGTGGAAGGTTTTGGTGGTGTTCCTAAAATTGGGGATAATTTCTCTGTTTCTATTAATACCGACAGCGAAGAAGAAGCGAAACGAATCTTTGACGGACTTTCGGCCGGCGGAAAAGTAACCATGCCTTTGGATAAAACCTTCTGGGGAGCATTGTTCGGCATGTTTACCGATAAATTCGGCATCAACTGGATGGTCAACTACGATTACGAACAGAAATAATCTGCGTTTTGGATAATAATTGAGCCTCGAATTTCGGGGCTTTTTTGTTAATTAACTGTATGATAATGTTTTAGATACTTTATTTTAACGATAAATACGTAACTTAGTGTGATTTCAATTTTAAAGTTGAAAGCCATGAGTGAGATTGTTTTAACCCTCTTGGGAGGTTTGGTCCTTTTTCTCTATGCGGTAACCAGTCTTTCTGATGTTATTCGAAGCGTTACTGCCAAGAAACCCAAAAAATGGCTTCTGCAATTTACCAAAAATACCTTTACGGCAATTCTCACCGGAACTTTGATTACCATTATTTTGGATTCTTCTTCCGTAGTGATTATCATTACGATTGTCTTGGTGAATTCGGGATTACTTACTTTTCGACAGGCTATGGGAATCGTAATGGGAGCCAATATCGGTACCACCATCAGTAGTCAGATTATCGCTTTGGATGTTGCCCGTTATTCTCCTGTTTTATTGGTTATCGGAATGGCGTTACTTTTGATAATGCAGAAAGAGCACCACAAGCGTTACGGTCAGCTTTTTATTTATTTCGGAATGTTGTTTTTCGGTTTGTTTATCATGGAAAATGCCATTGCGCCTTTAAAAGAAGATCCTGTTTTTCATGAATGGATGGCGGCCATGGATAATCCGATTACAGGTTCGATTACAGGAGCATTTATAACGCTTATTATTCAGTCGTCTTCCGCCACTGTGGGTATGGCTATACTTTTGGTAAAAAAAGGCGCTTTAAGTCTGGTTGGAGGTATCGCAATTATGTTGGGCGCCGAGTTGGGTACTTGCAGTGATACACTGTTAGCCACCATTCGCGGAAACCGTCAGGGAATTAAAACCGGATTGTTTCATCTGATTTTCAATTTTACCTCAATTGTTATCTGTTTACTGCTTTTTCTTCCTTTTGTGTATTTTGTAGAATGGGTGAGCGGAGAAGTCCCTCTTGAACGAATCCTTGCCAATGCTCATTTTCTGTTTAACTTTTTAGGCGTTTTGCTGTTTGTTTGGTTTCTTCCGATTTTTGAAAAAGTACTAAATAAACTGATTCCAGAAAAAGGCCCTTCCGATTTGAAAGAAAAGATTCCCGAACTGGAAGAATAATTATCGGAACAATTCCTCGAAGAAAACCTTCATGGCACTCCAAGAACGTTTGTCTGCTTTTTCGTTGTAAGCTGTGCCTTTACTTTTATCATTTCCGGCATCTTTGTGGGTGAAAGCATGCACAGCATCGGCATAATACACCATTTGCCAATCGGCTTTGGCGGTGCGCATTTCATCCTGAAAAGCTTTGATTTCTGTGTCTGGAATGTAAAAATCATCGGCGCCGTGCAGTACCAGAACTTTAGGTTGTATTGGCTCAATAGTTCTTGCAGCATCGCGTCCTAAACCACCGTGAAAGGAAACAACACCTTTAACATTAAAATTGCCCCGAGCCGCTTCCAAAGCTCCAGAACCGCCAAAACAATATCCGATAACCGCAATTTCATTTGGGTTGACTCCCGTTTTTATCAATTGCTCTAAAGCGAGTTGAATGCGTTTCTGATATTCTTTATAATTGTTTTTGAAATATCCGGCTTTTTGTCCCGCTTCCTGAGTGTTTTTCGGACGATTGTCTAAACCGTAAATGTCCGCTACAAAAACATAATAGCCTAATTTTGAAAGTTCCTGAGCGCTTTCTTTGGAATGCGCATCAATTCCCATCCAGGCAGGCAATACTAACACACCGGCTTTTTTTGGAGTTGCTTTTTTAGGCTGTATAGCAAGCCCTTCCAGTTTTTGAGTGCCGTCATTGTAAACGATCGGTTTTAATTGGGATTGTGCAGTTATAATGGTTAAACTGCTGATAAGTAAAGTGAAAAAATAATTCGTTTTCATAACCTTATTTTTTTTGAAGCTTAAAGTTACGAAGAACAGACGTAAATTATCGGTTTACTTGATGATAAATTTGCCTTTTTCGGCATCGAAGAAAATATGTTCGTCTTCAAATAAGGTATTAAAGGTGCCTTCCGTAATTAAAGTACAAGGATCGTTCTGAACCGTTTTTTCAGGAGTCATCACTATCATTTCATCACTTAGCTGTATGGCCAAATCGACATCATGCGTTGAAAATAAAATGCATTTTCCGGTTTCATGGGTTAATTTTCGGAGCAGTTTAAAAAGCGCTACTTTGTGCACCAAATCCAAATGCGTGGTAGGTTCATCTAAAATAATAAGCGGCGTATCCTGAGCCAAAGCTCTTGCCACTAAAACATTCTGTAATTGCCCGTCGCTGATTTCATAATGTTTTTTGCCCGAAAGGTGATTGATGTGCGTAAGTTCAATGGCTTCCCGTACTTTTTCGATATCATTATCGGTTAGGCTTCCGATCCAATTGGTGTAAGGCTGACGTCCTAAAGCCACCAATTCGAAAACGGTCAGGTTGCTGGGCGGCAATTTTTCGGTCAGCACCACGCTGAGGTTTTGTGCCAGTTCCAAAGGTTCGTAAGCCGTAATTTTTTTATCGTTCAGAAAAACAGTTCCTTCCAACGGTTTCTGAATTCCGGTAATGGTGTGCAATAAAGTCGATTTTCCTATTCCGTTGGCACCGATTAAAGCAATCAGTTTTCCTTCGGGTAAAGTAAGATTCAGATTTTTGGCAATAATCGTTTTCCCGGCTTTGGAAGTGTAGCCAATCGAAAGGTTGTCGGTATGTAAAACGTTTGCCATTATTAAATTAAATTATTCTGAATGCTTACTACTGTTTGCTGTCATCTGCAATCTGCAATCTGCCTTCTGATTACTCACCACTTGTCAATTCATCATTTTCCTTTTCCGAACCAAAAGCCAAACCACAACCGGCGCACCGATAATGGATGTAATCGCATTGATAGGCAAAGTAATGTCACCGCCCGGCATTTGGGAAACCACATCGCAGAACAGCATGATGGCGGCACCAAGCAATAGCGTACTCCAATATAAAATTACATGATTACTTGTTTGAAACAACAGTTTTGCGATATGCGGAACAGCAATTCCTATAAACGCGATTGGGCCAACAAAAGCGGTAATGCTTCCAGCTAAAATACTGGTAGCTAATATGATAATCAAACGGGTTTTCTGGAAATTCATTCCGAGGCTTCGGGCATAATTTTCGCCTAATAATAATGCGTTTAGTGGTTTTATGCTGAAAATACTCATCAACAATCCCAATCCCACACAAACCGACAATATTCCGATGGAAGACCAAGGCAGATTCCCCAAGCTTCCCAACGACCAGAATGTGAATTTCTGCAATTGTTCCGCCGTACTGAAATAGGTCAACACTCCCACAAAAGCACTGGTAAAACTCCCAAACATCAAACCGACAATTAAAATCGCAATCGTATCCCGTAGTTTTTGTGAAACCAATAAAACCAATAGTAAAACCACAAAACTTCCTGCTGTGGAAGCCAATACGATTCCGTAAGACGAAAGTACAATATCGCCTAAAAATGCAGGAAGAAAACCGGCTCCTAAAATCACAAATGCCACACCTAAACTGGCACCCGAGCTCAATCCCAAAACATCAGGACCGGCAAGCGGATTTCGGAATAGCGTCTGCATTAACAAACCGCTGGTGGCAAGTCCCATTCCGGTTAAGATGGCGGTAATGGCTTTGGGTAAACGATAATTGATAATGATGTATTCCCAAGCCTGTTTGGAAACGTGTCCACCGGTTAAACTGTTAAAAACTTCCTTGAATGGAATCGTTACCGAACCCAAACTGATGTTGGTAAAAAACAACAAAAGCAACCCTATGAAGAGTGAAGCAAAAAGGAAGGTATTTCGTTTGGTATTTGGCAAATTAGTTTAGTTTTTGAAAGAAATACAATTGGTAATCGGGCAGTACATCCGGATTGGTGATTTTTATAAGATCTTTTAAAACCAAATCCGGACGGTTGGCAGCCTGTTCATAATAAATCACGCCACCTTTTGCACCGGTTTTGGTAGTAAACGAATATACGTTTTTATTTTTAAACGCTTTAAATTGAGCGTAATGCGGATTGGTATCCTGCAATTCTTTCAACGTCGAAAACTGTCCGGGACCGAACCAATAATCGGCATTTTGTGCTTTTTCCAAAACTTTTTCAAAACTTAAAGCCAAGCTGCCAATGCCTTTGGTGTCTTTCCACAAATAATTGATATTGGCATCTTTTAAAAATAAGGCAGCCCAACTATCACCTTGCGGTAAATTCCACGTATCCTGAAACATTCCGCCGCTTAAAGCGGTTGGTCGGTTGGTTGCTTTTTTGGCTAAAATTACAGCGTCAGTATAGTCTTTTTCAATTTTGTTGAAAACTGCATTGGCTTCTTTGTTTTTGCCGTACAAGGCTCCAAAAAACTTAATCCATTCCGATTTTCCTAATGGAGTCTGTTCGGTCCAGTCGCCGTTATACAAAACTTTCATTCCGGCTTTTTCCAGATTGTTGAAGGTTTTATTATTGCTGTCGATGCTGAATCCAACAATGACTTCAGGAGACAAATCGATGGCGACTTCGGTGTTGATGCTTTCATTTTGTCCGAGGTTTTTTACTTTTCCGGCATCTATCAACGCACGGGTTTTTTCGGAAGAAATGAAATCGGTATTCGGAAATCCGACCAAGGTATTTTCTACGCCTAACATTTCAAGTGAAGGAATGTGGGTGGTTGAGGTTACGATAATCGATTGTACCGGAACGGAAACAGTCGTATATTTTTGAAGACTGTCGGGCACAATACCGTTTTTTTCTTTTAAGATGTAGGTAAAACCGTTTTCGGCATTGGGCCAGGGATGTTTCACTTTTACGACCGAATAGCCTTTGTAATTGTAAATTTCCAATCCTTTTGCATGCCTGATAGTGTTTTCGGTTGTTTCGGAAACTGTAGTTTCAGCTTGCTCTTTTTTGCAGGAAAGAAATAAGAAAACAACAGACAAAAGCGCTATGGAAAACTGATTTTTCATTTTGGAATTATTGAATAAAGTGCAAAGTTAAATTTATTTCTACAGTTTTTTATGACGTATTACTACTATTTCTTCAAATTTTATTAGATTATTTCAATCTTACAAGTATATTTGCATCCGTATTGAGGTTGTGCGTTCGCGTTTTGCGACCCACATTAAAAGGGAATTAGGTGTAATACCTAAGCTGTACCCGCAACTGTAAGCTAGAAAGCCTGTTGTTATTCTTCATACCACTGTCTGCGCAAGCGGATGGGAAGGTGGATAACAGGACGCAAGCCAGGAGACCTGCCTAGTACAATGAGTAACAAACTTTCGGGAAAAAAGGTTTGGGTATGGGTAAATTCTATGCTTTTCTCCCAGATTATTAAATTTTTTTTAAACTAAAATGAACAAGAAAACGGTTCGCTTTGGTGCATTAGCTCTATTGTGGGCTACATGTACTTTTGCGCAGGAGCAAGACAGTATTGCTAAAGTTAAACAATTGAACGAAGTAGTGATTTCCGATTCAAAATTTGCATTGTCAAAAGAAAAATCCGGAAAAGTAATTGTGAAAATCACAAAAGAAGATTTAGAGAAAAAAGCAGGACAATCGGTAGCTACGGTTTTAAGCAGTGTAGCGGGAGTGGAGGTTAACGGTAACCAAAGCGGAGCAGGAAAAAATTTAGGATATTATATCCGAGGCGGGCGTAACCGTCAG
Organism: uncultured Flavobacteriaceae bacterium; assembly: GCA_963812405.1. Lineage (GTDB taxonomy): Bacteria > Bacteroidota > Bacteroidia > Flavobacteriales > Flavobacteriaceae > Flavobacterium. The sequence continues at coordinate 1,861,740 of CAWEUV010000002.1, forward strand.
ACCTTGATTATGATTGACGGAATTCCGGTAACCGACGCATCAGGAATAAATTTAGAATACGATTTGCGTTTGATTCCAGTAGATCAGGTGGAAAGTATCGAAATCATGAAAGGCGCTTCCAGTACGTTGTATGGTTCCGGTGCAGCAACTGGTGTTATCAATATCACTCTTAAAAAAGCAGCTAAAAAAGAAATTGCCGGAAATGCTTACATGAGCATGGGAACGCAAATGACTGCCGATAAAGTGAAATACAATCCGCAGGATTTCAATCAGGGATTCGCGGTTAACGGAACTTTGGACAAGTTCAATTACTATGCGACTTTAAACAGTACGGAAACCAAAGGGATTTCGGAAGCTATCGTACCGCAGTCGGCAACCTATGAAGACGATCGTTTTTCGAGAGTGAATTCGCTGGTAAAGTTGGGTTTTACACCTACTAAAAGAATTACTCTTGATTTCTTTGGGAATTACGACAGAGTAAAAAGTGCCTTCGACGGCAGTTTTGACAATTTCTCCAATCCGGATTCGCCGTTTAACGTTTCCACTTCAGAGCAATTCCGATTTGGTTTTTCACCCAAATACAAATACAATAAAGGCGAATTTGTTTTGAATTCGGCTTTCAATACTATCGAACGCAATTACAATATTTTCAACAGCTGGAATTCTGGTATTGATGCAAGTGATTATAAATCCAGTAGCGTTAATGTGGATGCGTTCAATAAATATGAAATCACCAACCAGATTTTTGTGGTAGCCGGAGGTCAGTTTCAGTTTCATGAAATGAATTCTGTTACACCGTATGACGTTATCAAAAAAGAAAACGCCAAATTTAATACGATTGACCCTTATCTGACAGCGGTTTACAATTCAAGTTTCGGACTGAATATTAATGCCGGGGCACGCTATAATATGCACAGTGTTTATGACAATCACTTGGTTTATAATATCAATCCGTCGTATAATTTTTCAGGGTTTCCGTTAAAAGTAGTGGCCTCTTACAGTACGGCATACATTACACCGAGTTTATACCAGTTGTATTCGCCATATGGGAATTTAAAATTAACTCCGGAAGAAAACGCAACGGCTGAAGTTGGTTTTGAAACCACCTTGTTAAATAAAAAAGTAACGTTGAATGCAGTAGCTTTCCATAGAGAAGAGAAAAATTCAATAGGTTTTTATACCGACACCACTACATGGGAATCCTATTATATTAATGTAGAAGGAAAGTATAATGCCAAAGGTGTGGAATCGGCTGTGAGTTATTCTGTAACCGATAAGTTGAAAGTAAATGCGAATTATACGTTTACACAACCGGAAGAAAAGTTAAGCCGTTTGATTTCCAAACACAAAGGAAATGCTTCTGTTGATTTTCAGGCATCTTCAAGATTATTCTTTAATTTAAATTACCAATATATCGGTAATCGAAATGATGCTTATTTTGATGGTGGAACCTATGCCACAGTTCCCGTAAAACTGGACGCTTATCAATTGGTGAATTTTACGGTAAAACACGAGCTTATTAAAAACCGAATGAGTGTTTTTGGTACGGCAACCAATATTTTTAATGAAGATTTTGTCGAAACGGTAGGTTACAGTACCAGAGGCAGAAACTTTAAAATCGGCTTGAATTTAAATTTTTAATAGTAATTAAAATTCATGTTTTGTTTGAAGCCCTGTTCCATTTGTTTGGAACGGGGTTTTATTTTTTGCATTTTTTTTATTGTACCTTGTAACAAACAAGTGAGTAGTTCGTCTTGATTGTATAAACCAACACCAAACCAATGAAAGTATGAATCAACAGGAGTTTGTAAATTTAATTTCTCCTTTTAAAGACAAGTTGTTTCGGATGGCGAAAAGGTTGCTCGTGAGTACCGAAGAAGCCGAAGATGCCACTCAGGAAGTTTTGGTGAAATTATGGAAAAACAATAACGTTCTTTCGAATTATTCCAGTGTGGAAGCGTTTGCGATGACGATGACCAAAAATTACTGTCTCGATCAGTTAAAATCAAAAAGGGCATCAAATTTGCAGATTGTACATAGTAATTATTCCGATAGAACAGCCAGCGTTCAAAGGCAAATTGAAGACAAAGACAGTTGGGATTGGGTAGAAAAAATAATGGAAACCTTACCCGAACAACAACGGTTGATTATTCAGATGCGGGATGTGGAAGAATATGAATTTGCAGAAATCGCAAAAATAATGGACATGAGTGAAACGGCAGTAAGAGTCGCCCTTTCCCGAGCAAGAAAAGAGATAAGAGAACAATTGGTTAAAAAGCATAATTATGGAATTACATACAATTGAAAAATTAGTAGAAAAATACTTTTCAGGAGAAACCAGTATTGCCGAAGAGAAGCAGTTGAAAGACTACTTTTCATCTCCAGATGTGGCGCCCCATTTGGAACAATACCGTGCAGTTTTTGGTTACTTCCGTCAGGCAAAACAAGAACAATTTACTAAAACGGTTCCACTACAACCCAGAAAACGCAGTTATGTAGCGTGGATTACCGTTGCGGCAAGTGTGGCAGTTTTGTTGGGTACGTTTTACATTTTGAATCAAAAGCCGGAACAACCTCAGGATTTAGGAACCTTCGATAACCCGGAATTGGCTTTCGAGGAAACCCAAAAAGCCCTGAATATGGTTTCGGAAAATGTAAACGAAGGCGTTAAAAGTATCAACTATGTCAACGAGTACAATCAAACAACAAAAACAATCTTTAAATAATCAAAAAATGAACAAATTATTTTTAACACTAGTAGCAGTAATATTTTCATCAACTTTATTTGCACAATCGGCTTTCGATAAATTCGACGGTCAGGAAAGTGTAACTTCGGTTATCGTAAACAAGAAAATGTTCGAATTAATGAGCAAAGTAAAAGTGGATGCGTCCGATAAACAAGCGCAGGCCTACATGGGATTGCTTAAAAAATTAGACAATCTAAAGGTGTTTACCACCAATAGTGCCAAACCGGCTTCTGAAATGAAATCGACAGTTAACAGCTATTTGAAATCCAATCCGTTAGACGAATTAATGCGAGTAAACGATGGCGGTAAAAACGTGAAAATTTATGTAAAATCAGGAGCCAGCAGTAATCAGGTAAAAGAACTTTTAATGTTTATTGAAGGCGCCAATGCGAAAAACGAAACCGTTTTACTTTCGTTAACCGGAAACTTCGATTTGGATGAGATTTCTGCTTTGACCGAAAAAATGAAATTACCGGGCGGTGATTCTTTGAAAAAAGCTTCTAAACAATAAGTATGAAATCGCCATTAACAACAAGTTTGCGCAAGCAAACACCTAAAAATAAAGCGATAACATATATGACCTCTAACAAATAAAATTTACATATATGAAACGTTATTTATTCATAGGACTTGTTTCCGTATTGTTCTTTGCAAGTTGCGAACAAAAACCTTCGCTGCAGAAATATTTTGTAGAGAACACCGAAAATAAAGAATTTGTCGCGGTAGATATTGCACCAAGCATTATCAATGTAGACAAGGTAACTTTAACCGGTGAAGAAAAAGCGGCGCTGGCTTCTTTCAAAAAAATAAACGTATTGGCTTTTAAAGCCGATTCGACCAATCAGAAAGAATTTGATACCGAACGTTCGAAAGTGACTACCATTCTGAAAGACAAAAGCTATCAGGAACTCATGAAAGTAGGTTCCGGTAAAGAAGGCGGCGCGATTTATTTTGTTGGAGAAGACGAACATATCGATGAATTTGTATTGTTCGCCAATAAAAAAGAAAACGGTTTCGCGGTTGTCCGGATTTTGGGCGAAGACATGAATCCGACGCACGTTATGAATCTGATGAGTTTGTTGAAAAAAGCAAATGTAGATATGGAACAGCTAAAGCCTTTACAGGCCTTGATGCAGCCTTAACTAAAAAGTCCCGATACACATCGGGACTTTTTTATTGTTTGAAATATTTTCTTGGGAATAATAACATTCCGAAACATTCGCCATCTTCTTTTCCCAAATGTTTATGGTGCATTTTATGAGCTCTTCGAACCGCTCTGGCATAACGGTTGTTGGCATTGCGAAACAGTTTGAAGCGTTGATGGATGAAAATATCATGCACCATAAAATATGCACAGCCGTAAACAAATATTCCCAATCCAATCGCCAATCCGATGGCAAGCACATCAAATTTCCACAACAGGAAAAAAGTAACACTTATAATGGCATAAAATACAAAGAATGCATCATTATGCTCAAACCAGGAATCGTGGGTTTTATGATGATGATCTTCGTGCAGACACCATAAAAAACCATGCATGATGTACTTGTGACTAAACCAAGCCATGAATTCCATAAAGCAGAAAGTAAGCAGAAAGACCAATATATGTAGCCACATAAAATTTGTTTTTTTAGATTAAATTTAAGCGATAATTCAGATAACATTTCGCCAAAAGACCCACTTTTTCATAATCAGGAACACGGATTCGCGTATTTTTAATTTCGAGAGAAGGTGTCTTTTTAAGCTTGGAAAGCAATTTTTTGTAATACACATAAGCTGTGTAAACTCCGAATTTAGCTTCCAACGGAAGTTTTACAATTCCTTTAAATCCTGCTTCAAAATCGGCTTCGATTTCCTGAATGATTTGTTGTTTTGAAGTTTCATCCAAACGGGATAAATCGGTATTTGGAAAATAGGTGCGGTTTAGTTCATCATGATCAGCTTTCAAATCCCTTAAAAAATTCACTTTTTGAAACGCCGAACCCAAACGCATGGCACCTTCTTTCAGTTCTTCGTATTTTTTATCGTTTCCGTTTACAAATACTTTAAGGCACATTAAGCCCACCACATCGGCTGATCCGTATATGTATTCATTGTATTCGTCGTAAGTGGTGTATTCGTTTTTATACAAATCCAGTTTCATGCTTTTCATAAAAGCAGCAATTAATTCTCTTGGAATGTCATATTTATTAACCGTATGCTGAAACGAATTCAGTACCGGATTCAAACTGATTTTGTTTTCCAACGCTTTTTCCAAATCGTCTTCAAATAATTGAAAAAGTTGCTCTTTATCGTATTCATGAAACGTGTCTACAATTTCGTCGGCAAACCGAACAAAACCATAAATGTTATAAATGTCTTGACGAATGCTAGGTGCCAACATTTTTACCGCACTCGAAAACGACGTACTGTAAGCCTTGGTCACATTCTTACTGCATTCAAACGAAATCTGATCAAATAATGCTTTCATACTGGTTGTTTTTCGGGTTTGTAGTGTTTTTTGATTAAATCGGCAACGAGTTTTCCTGAAATTAAGGAAGGCGGAACACCCGGTCCGGGAACGGTAAGCTGTCCGGTAAAGTAAAGATTTTTTACTTTTTTGCTTTTCAGTTTCGGGCGCAAGAATGCCGTTTGCAGCAAGGTGTTGGCCATACCGTATGCATTTCCTTTATACGAATTGTAATCTTTTATGAAATCATTAATGCAAAACGATTCTTTAAAAAGGATGCTGTTTTTCACTGATTGTCCGGTCAGTTTTTCCAATCGGGTAATGATTTTATCAAAATATTTTTCGCGTAATTCTGCCGTGTCTTCAATTCCGGGAGCGAGCGGAATCAGGAAAATACCAGCTTCTTTTCCTTCCGGTGCCGAATTTGAATCGGTTTTAGATGGGAAACTGGCATAAAAAAGCGGATTTTCCGGCCATTTCGGATTGTCATAAATGTCAGCAGCATGGGTGTCAAAATCGACATCAAAAAACAAAGAATGATGTTCTGTGTTCTGAATTTTTTTATCGAAACCAACGTAAAATAAAAGGGAAGAAGGCGCGAAGGTTTTCTTCTCCCAATAGTTTTCAGAATACATTCGGTTTTTCTTCTCCAATAAAGTTTCGGAATGATGATAATCGGCACCGCTCACTACAATATCTGCATGGATTTTCTGTCCGTTAACTTGTATTCCGCAGGCTCTTCCGTCTTCCGTTAGTATTTTTTCCACTGCAGCATTGGTGTGGATTTTTACACCGAGTTCCCGAGCCAGACTTTCCATAGCCAAAATGACACTGTACATACCATTTTTAGGATGCCAGGTGCCAAGACCGAAATCGGCAAAATTCATAAAACTGTAAAAGGATGGTGTATCGGATGGTTTGGCGCCCAAAAAAAGTACCGGGAATTCCAATATCTGAATCAGTCTTTGGTTCTTAAATTGTTTTCGGATGTCTTTTGAAATATTACTGAAAAATTGTCCGACTTTCATCGCGGTTTCGGGCGTAATCAATTCGAGCGGACTTTCACCGGGACGGTACACCAGATTTTTAATTGCGATGTCGTAATTGCTCTGCGCTTCTTTCATGAACGCCGCTAATTTTTGTCCGCTCCCTTTTTCGATGCTTTCAAAAGTGGTAATGATCTCCGGTAAATTGTCTGCAATGGTAACAAAATCATTGGTGTCAAAATACACCTGATAGGCCGGACTGAGTTTAATCAACTCATAATAATCGGAAGGTTTTTTCTTGAAATCGGCAAAGAAACGTTCGAAAACATCCGGCATCCAATACCACGTCGGGCCGATGTCAAAAGTAAATCCGTCTTTTTGCAGTTGTCTTGCGCGACCTCCAATAGTTGCGTTTTTCTCGTATATGCTGACATCGTTACCTTCTTTTGCAAGATAACAAGCAGCGGCTAACGAAGAAAAGCCTGAACCGATGATTTGAATAGTTGTTCTCATATTTTGTTTAACAAAAATACTAAAAAGTTAAACAAAAAACAACTGTTCTTTTTTATTTTTTTATTTCTTTCGAAAAGTCACCGATAGAAGTGAATGTCTTAATTTTTTTTGAAATACGTTGATTGTCAATGAATTCGGTCATTCTTCCTAAAACATATAGTCTTGAATCGGCATCATCTAATACGGTATCGCTTACCGTTTTCAGATAGTCATTTACTTCTTCCGGACTTGGTTTAACGGTTATGTACGTTACAAAAGTGATGTTACTGAAGTATTTTTTCACATCCAAAAGACATTCGGTAGGTATGCTGGATCCCAAAAAAATGGTTTTGTACCCTTTACTCAGGATTTCATAGTTGAGATAAAGTAGTCCTAATTCGTGAATTTCGTTTGAAGGAAGGTAAAGCACAAATACCTGGTCAGTCTTTTCGTTATTGGTCTTTTGTAGTTTTTCGATGTTGATTAATAATTTCTGCTTAATCAAATGACTGATGAAGTGCTCGTGCGCCGGACTTATTGTAGCGGTTTGCCATAATAATCCCAATTCTTCCAATAAGGGGATGAATACGTCGTAAAAAATCGTGCTGAATTTTTTCTCGTTTAACAACTCGTCGTATGTTTTGAGAAAAGCAGTTTGGTCAAAATTCATCATGGCGATTTTAAAAGCGCTGATGGCATGACTTTTAGAGTTTTTTTCCGACGATATTTCGTTGACCATGCTGGCAATCTTTTCGTTCGAAAACGTAGAGATTCTGGATATTTTATAACCGTGTTGAATCAGCAGACAGATATTTAATAGCTTCTGAAGATTTGTCAGATCATAATTTCTGATATTGGTGTCGGTGCGCATGGGCTCCAGAATGTTATATCTTTTTTCCCAAATGCGAATAGTGTGTGCTTTGATTCCGGAAAGGTTTTCCAAATCTTTTATGCTGAAAACACTTTTTATTACGTTCATCTTTTTGTTGATTTCGTTAAACAAAATTACGAGTTTATTTATTCTGATTGGTTACATTTGTTAAAAATATTTCAGAGATGATTCAATATGATTATATTTTCGCTGGAGTTGGCTTGGCAAGTCTTATGGTTTTGCATGAAATGATGGAGGCTGATGTGTTGAAAAACAAAAGGATTTTGCTGTTGGAACCCGATGCTAAAAATCAAAATGATCGAACTTGGTGTTTTTGGGAAAAAGGAGTAGGGGAATGGGATGCGGTTGTTGCGAAAGAATGGTCCAGTGGTTTTTTTATCAACAATGAAAAAGAAATTGAATGTTTCGGCGAAGGAATGAAATATAAAATGATTGAATCGTCGTTGTTTTATAAAAAAGTACTGAGCGAATTGAATAAGTGTTCTGAAGTAGTTTGGAAAAATGAAAGGATGAAAGGGTATTCTGAAGGCGAATCGTTTGTGACGGTTACCACAGATTCTGAAACATATAGTGCCAATTTGTTATTCAACAGTGTTCTGGATTTGAGTCAATTGCAGGACAATAAAAGATGTCCTTTGCTTTTGCAACATTTTCAGGGTTGGTTTGTGAAAACAGATGTTCCTTGTTTTGGTGCTAACCGTGCGACCTTTATGGATTTTTCGGTGCCACAAAATGGAAATACACGATTTATGTATGTGTTGCCGGTTTCGGAGACGGAAGCTTTGATTGAATATACGTTGTTTTCGGCGGAGCTGCTCCAAGAGAAAGAATATGAAAATGCCATTGCAGATTACTTAAAACAGAAAGGAATAATCGATTATACAATTACCCGGAAAGAAAAAGGCATTATTCCAATGACGGCTTATCCGTTTTGGAAAAAAAACTCTAAGCGGGTTCTGAACATCGGTTCGGCCGGCGGCTGGACAAAAGCGAGTACTGGATATACGTTTAAAAATTCGGTAAAGCAGTCTAAAAAAGTTGTAGCGTATTTGAAAAAAGGAGTGAACGATTTTACACATTTTTACAAGCCAAACCGTTTTGCTTTTTATGACAGTTTGTTTGTGGAGGTTTTGTTTCGACAGAATCATTTGGGATATTCGCTTTTCAGCGGAATGTTTTCAAAGGTGCAACCGGAAACGGTTTTTAGGTTTTTGGATGAAGAAACCACGCTTAAAGAAGATATGAAGGTGGTTTTAAGCTGTCCGAAGCTTCCTTTTATAAAAGCATTGCTAAGTAAGACATTCGGGTTTTAAAAGGTTGTTTTTACAGGCGTGAGGGAATACTATAAAAAAATCCTAATAACGAGGTTGTCCGTTATTTGGATTTTTAGTTTCGTGACTACGGCCAGATTGACTTCGTTCTTCTGAATAAAGCTCCACTTTGAAAATAAAAACCTGTATAAAATTCTTTAAAGCAAGCTTTATAAATTTTATACAGGTTTTTATTTATTCGTGACCACGATCAGATTCGAACTGACACGTCTTGCGACACCACCCCCTCAAGATGGCGAGTCTACCAATTTCTCCACGTGGCCTTGTTGTAAAAAAAAAAGTTAAGCGATGTGCTTAACTTTTTGTGACCCGGCTGGGATTCGAACCCAGGACCCCATCATTAAAAGTGATGTGCTCTACCAGCTGAGCTACCGAGTCGTTGCTATCAGGAAATGTATTTGGTCATTTTGTGACCCGGCTGGGATTCGAACCCAGGACCCCATCATTAAAAGTGATGTGCTCTACCAGCTGAGCTACCGAGTCTGAAATCATTTCCTGATTGCGGGTGCAAATATAAGGCGTATTATTTATTTTCCAAGGGAAATTTATTATAAATTTGACTTTTTTTTAATCTCTTTTCTTAAGCGCTTAGTTTATAAGGTTTTATTGTTATGAAGAAAATTGTTTTAGTTGGCTATATGGGCTCCGGAAAGTCCACAATTGGTAAAATATTGTCTGAAAAAACAGGAATTCCTTTTTTTGATTTGGATGAAATCATCGAGAAAAATATCCAAAAAACCATTTCGGAATTATTTTTGGAAATTGGAGAAATCAAATTCCGGAAATTGGAGCATGAAACACTAAATCATTTTCTGGCGACACAATTTAGTTTTATCCTTAGTTTGGGAGGTGGTACTCCTTGTTATGCGAACAATCATCTGCAGTTGCTAAAAGAAGGGATTACCTCCGTTTATTTGAAAGCATCTCTTCAGGAATTGATAAGACGATTAGAGCCGGAAAAAAAACACCGCCCGTTGATTGCTTCAAAGGACGGTGAGGATTTTCAAGAGTTTATTGCGAAACATCTGTTTGAGCGAAGCTATTTTTACAATCAGGCCAAATATGTTATTTCGGTTGATGCAAAAATGCCGGCAGCAATCGCAGATGAAATCATCAGTATCTTAACTTAGGTACACGTATTCTTCGTTTTCTTCAAAAACCACCTGAATGTGTTCCAATAAAGAAGTGGAAAGTGAAATTCCTTTAAAATCGGCTTTTACAGGGTATTTTTTATGATTCCGGTCAACAAGTACCGCAGTTTTGAATTTCTTCAACGGGACATCCAGAAAGTGCTTTACACCGTAAATTAATGTGGCGCCCGAGTTCAGTACGTCGTCAATCAGTACCAATCCTTTGTTTTGGTATTCTTCAACCGACAATGAGGTAATGATTTTGTCCTGCGGATTGGTTTTATTGATTTTCACTTCACACAAAATCACTTTCAAGTCGGAAATTTTTTCCAGTTCTGTTGCGATTTTTTGAGCGAAAATGTAACCGCTGTTGGCTATTCCGGCCAAAACCACTTCGTTTTCATCTACAAAAGTTTCGTAAATCTGGTAGGCAATGCGTTTGGTTTTATGCTGAATTTCGCTTTGTGTTAAAATGATATTTTTCATGAGTAGTGTTGTTGTTTTGTTTTAAACCGACTTCAAAAGTCATGGTTTTAAAGTGTAACCAAAAATAATGTTTTTTTTAATAAGCCAACTTCTTCTTTCAACCTAATTCTTATTTAGCAAGAAAGATAAAAAACAGTTCGCGTTCTTTTCTGGGTTGTATGGAATTGTAGGCAGTTTCCAATGTTTTGATGTGAAATTTTTCTGAAAACAAGCTCAGGTATTCTTCTTTGCTGCCACCGAAGGGCGGACCTTCTTCGGTTAACGGGAAATCGAACAGCAATCCGAACAGTTTTTCCGTTTTTGGAGAGTAAGGAATGCATTTTGGAAACGTATTTCTCACGCAATTCCGGAGCTAAGGCGCAAAAGAAGGTTTGTTCCAGTATCAAATCATAGGTTCCGTCGAGTTTGAAAAAATCACTTTTTATTAGTTGGCTATCAGGCAATTCCGGAATTCTTTTTTTGATGTTCTGTAATGGGGTTTCTGCAAAATCTACTACAAATACGTTTTTGAATCCTTTCGATAGAAAATAATCCAATTCATACCCGTTTCCGGCACCCGGAATCAGTATTTTAAGGTTTTTGTCTTCAATCTGGTCGATGTATTCTTTTAAAGGCGTAGTGATTTTACCGGCATCCCAACCGGTTTCGTTATTTTCATAACGGCTTTGCCAATAGTCTTTATTCAGTTGTGTTTTCATCGTCTTCAGGTTCTATTGTATAATCGTCAATGTCTCTTCGGTCTTTTTTGGTAGGGCGTCCCTGTCCTTTGGTGCGATAATGCTCTTTGGATAGTTTTAATAATTCTAGGTGTTCGAATGCTTCGGCCGGCGTTTCGTCTTTTCGGTAGATATCCACTAATTTTGGTCCTACGCGATTGGCAGGAATGTCCAATACGGTTATTATATATTTAATCTGGTCTTTGCGCAGCGTAATTTTATCGGAGGGGAAAACTTCTCGCGAAGGTTTGGCATCCTGACCGTTTACGGTGATGTGTCCTTTTTTGCAGGCTTCAGTTGCAATACTTCGGGTCTTGTAATATCGGACGCACCATAAATATTTATCGATTCTCATACGAATTCGTTAAAATCATTGTTAATAAGAGTACAAAAATAAATGAAAATTGTATCTTGCGGCCATAAAAACGTACGAATAATGAATAGAATTTTTAAGGTAATTGGTGCTTTATCTTTAGCAATCTTGTTAGGAAATTGCCAAAAAGACGATGGTTTGGGTTCTTATGAAGCGAGACCGCATTCTGAGGTATATCCTGAAGACTTGGTTGATATTGAAGATTATTTGCACAAAGCATATGTTGAAGTCACCAGAAATGTTAACGGTGATGTAATCGATGTGAAAATCGATACATTAGATGGTACGCATACGGTTTCAATTTGGGATCAGACAGATTACCTTTTGCAAAGTAAAATTGTAAAATTGCACGGTGTAGAATATAAAGTATATTTTCTTAAACTGGATAGTAAAGGAGATACGGATGCCGATGGTGACAAACCGTGCGGGGTAGACAGAGTATTGACTTCTTACAAAGGAACGTCTATAATCCGTACCTTGGTTAAAGATCCGGATACAAATCTGACACATTCAGTATTTGAGAATAAGCAATTTGATTATGCTCCAAATCCTGTAGCATTTAATTTGATTGATTTGGTGAAAGGATGGGAGTACATGATGCCGGAATTCAGAGCCGGTTATTTCGATGCCACAGGTGGTGACGGAACTTTATATCCAAGAAATTATGGATCGGGAGTAATGTTTTTGCCTTCCGGATTAGGATATTACAGTTTGTCTTCTACAAATATACCTTCGTATACCCCATTAATCTTTTCTTTTAATTTACATGCGGTGACATATTTGGATCAGGATTTTGATAAAATTCCTTCCCGTTACGAATATTCACTTAATGACGATGGAACTTTGTTAGATACAGATGGTGATGGTGTGCCAAATGTGTTTGATGGTGATGACGATAATGATGGTCACAAAACTATAGATGAGATTAAAAAGCCTAGTCCGTATTTAGGGACAAGTCTTTATTATCCTTTTGATCCGGTTGTTGATGATCCTTTTACTTCGGTGGATGAAACTGAGCCTAAAGGAATTCCGGATGCTTCAGGTGATGGAACAACGGCTACAAGAGTAAGAAGACATTTGGATAAAAATGCAAAACCACCTTATACGGTTTATTAATAAGAATAAAAAAAATCCCGCTCATTGAGCGGGATTTTTTTATGAGTATAAGTGAAAGATTATTTTCGCTTCATTACTTTTTCAACAGCTTCTACAATCGCCTGATTGTTTAACTTGTATTTTTCCATTAGTTGTTCTGGAGTTCCTGATTCTCCGAAACTGTCCTGAACCGCTACAAATTCCTGTGGTTTTGGATTGTTTAGCGCTAATGTTCTGGCAACGCTTTCTCCTAAACCTCCTAAAATGTTGTGCTCTTCAGCAGTAACCACACAGCCTGTTTTGGCAACCGATTTTAAAATCGCTTCTTCGTCCAAAGGTTTAATAGTGTGGATGTTAATTACTTCTGCAGAGATTCCTTTTGCTTCTAATGTTTCAGCAGCAATTAAAGCTTCCCAAACTAAGTGTCCTGTTGCGATAATTGTAACATCAGTTCCTTCATTTAACATAATCGCTTTTCCGATTACGAAAGGTTCGTCTGCTGGCATAAAGTTAGGTACTACCGGACGTCCGAAACGTAAATATGCCGGACCATGGTGATCTGCCAATGCTAAAGTAGCTGCTTTTGTCTGGTTGTAATCACACGTATTGATAACTGTCATTCCCGGTAACATCTTCATTAATCCAATGTCCTCAAGAATTTGGTGTGTTGCGCCATCTTCTCCTAAAGTCAATCCGGCGTGAGAAGCACAGATTTTTACGTTTTTATCCGAATAAGCAACCGATTGACGAATCTGATCGTAAACACGTCCTGTAGAAAAGTTAGCAAAAGTTCCCGTAAAAGGAATTTTTCCGCCAATGGTTAAACCGGCTGCAATTCCAATCATGTTGGCTTCCGCAATTCCGATTTGGAAAAAACGCTCCGGGTGATTTTTCTTGAAATCGTCAAATTTTAACGATCCGATTAAGTCGGCACAAAGGGCAACTACGTTTTCGTTCTTTTGACCTAATTCAGTCATTCCCGCTCCAAATCCCGAACGGGTATCTTTACTTCCTGTATTTGTATATTTTTTCATTGTTTTCTTTTAAGGTTCTGAGCCACTAAGGCACAAAGGCTCTAAGGTTTTAAAATCAGTAATCGAATTCGCTGAATAGTGCGACTGAATACTAAATTAATAATCTACTTCGTCTTCAGAATAATTTTGAGCCAAAGCAGCTGTTAATTGTTCGTCGTTCGGAGCTTTTCCGTGCCATGCATGAGTGTGCATCATAAAATCAACACCATGTCCCATTTCGGTATGTAATAAAATACAAACCGGTTTTCCTTTTCCGGAAAGAGATTTGGCATGATTCATTCCTGCAATGATGGCTTCGATGTTGTTTCCTTCTTTGATTTCTACGACATCCCAGTCAAAAGCCACAAATTTAGCTTTTACGCTTCCCATGTTTAACACTTCGTCAGTAGTACCGTCAATTTGTTTTCCGTTCAAATCCACCGTTGCAATCAGATTGTCTACTTTTTTGGCAGACGCATACATGATTGCTTCCCAGTTTTGACCTTCCTGTAATTCACCGTCGCCCATTAGTGCATACACCAAGTGCGGATCATTGTTTAGTTTTTTTGCCTGAGCAGCACCAATTGCTACCGACAAACCTTGTCCTAAAGAACCTGATGCCATTCTCACACCCGGTAAACCTTCATGTGTTGTTGGGTGTCCCTGTAATCTGGAATTCAGTTTTCTAAAAGTAGCCAATTCTTTAACAGGGAAATAACCGCTTCGGGCTAAAACACTGTAGAAAACCGGGGAAATGTGTCCGTTGGAAAGGAAGAAAAGGTCTTCGTCAATACCGTCCATGTCAAATCCGGGCTTGCGCTCCATGATGTTTTGATATAAAACCACTAGGAATTCGGTACAACCCAAAGAACCACCCGGATGGCCTGAATTTACAGCGTGAACCATACGAAGAATGTCTCTTCTTACCTGAATCGTTAAATTGCTTAATTGTTGAGTGTTAGGCTTCATTTTATGTGTAAAAGTTAAACTGACGCAAAGATAATCAGATAATTGGATTTTCTGTTCAGAAATACGAATTGACGCTAAAAAGTTTTAACGGAATCGGTTTTGAATACAGTTTGGTTTCGTTGTGGTTTTTGGTTAAAAACTCCAGCGTCCTCGGAGGTAAATTTGCGTCGCAAGATTGTTGTAGTTGTTGTTTTCTTCTGCAAAAAAGGATTGTGTCGTGAAATCCAAATCAAAATTGGACGCCACATTCCAAAGATAGGTGGGAACCAAAATCAAGGTGTTTTGCTTTGGAGTATAGACAAATGAAAAGTTAAAAGACGAAATCGGTGAAATCGTTTTCATTACACTGGTATGAAACGTGTAACGAAATGGAAAAAGGTTTTTAGCCGACAGTTGCGTGTTAAACAAACTTCCTGTTTGCAACGAAAAATCGGCAGGATTACTATTATACAAACCCGAAACCGAAACGTACCAATCGTTTTTAAAGGTTTGATCCGCCATTAAGGATAAACTAAAATTTTCTGAACTTCCCAGCGTGTTTTCTTTCGGAATAAAATAACTCATTTCACCTTTAAATCCAGCATTCTTGATATTTCCTGCCCAACCTCCACCAAAGACGTAATCGGTAGAGTTAATTCCGCCCAAGAACTGAAAATCGTAGTTCCATCGGTTGAATTTATACAACAAAGCGGCTGTGTGGTCGTTGCTGTGTTTTCCCGGTTTGTAAGCCATATCCAAGGTTGCATTGTTTTTAAAATGACGCTGAATGCGAATGGCATCGTTACCAGGACGTTCTTCGTAATCGAAATCTAAAAAATTGTAGGCATTGAAAATATCATTGGGATTCCAAATGTTGTTGATGCCCCAATTAATCCGTTGTCGTCCCAAAGTAATCGTCCATTGTTCATCGGAGTAATTCACTAAAAAGCGATCGATAACCGAATGTGCTACAAACGATTTTTCATTTATCCATAAATGCGAAAAATTGAAAAGACCGTTGTATTGGTTGATGGTAGTGCCGAAATCAGGTGTTATTTTGATTTGCTCGCCATAAAAAATACGGTTTCTGATTTCCAATCGACTCGACCATTTGGAGTTAAAGGTGTATTTGAAATTCAAACGATTGTGGATAAGATTGGCTGAGGCATTCGAATCAATTTTTTTAATAAACAAAGTGTTTTGCATGCCTTTTACATATCCTTTTACTTCCAATTTTGGCGGAATAGAATCGCTTTTCTGTCCGATGACGAATATCGGAATGAAAAAGAAAAGAAGTAGTATTTGACTTCCAAAACGCATTGCTCTTGGTTTATTTTGCGTGAGTAATTTCGTGTTGGATTCGAGTAGGAGCGGTGTCTTCCACAATTTTTCCGTCTTCCAGCGTAATGACTCTTCTCGCGCGGTTGATGACTCTTTGGTCGTGGGTTGAAAAAACAAAAGTCATGTTTTCTTCCTGATTCAATTTTAACATGATGTCTAATAAATTTTCCGCCGATACCGAATCGAGATTGGCAGTAGGTTCATCGGCTAAAATAAATTGTGGTTTCGGTGCCAAAGCTCGGGCTACAGCCACGCGTTGTTGTTGACCTCCCGATAATTCTTGTGGACGTTTATCGATTTTATCTTCAAGTCCTATTTGTTTCAACAACTCCAAAACGCGTTGGTCGGTTTCTTCTTTCGGACGTTTTTGCAACAGCATGATGAATTCAATGTTTTCTTTCGCGGTAAGCACAGGAATCAGGTTGTAGGATTGAAATACAAATCCGATGTTGTTCAAGCGAAAATCAATGAGTTCGTTGCCTTTGAGTTCGGTGATGTTGGTGCCGTTGATTTCCACAAACCCTTCCGAAGGTTCGTCTAATCCGCCAATCATATTCAGCAAAGTCGTTTTTCCGGAACCCGAAGGTCCTTTGATAGCAGTAAATTCCCCTCGGGAAATATGCAAATGCACCTTGTTCAACGCATAAACCGGTATGGTTTTCTCATCGTATATTTTCGATAAATTATGGGCATCGATAACGGTTTCTTTCATCGGAATTATTTTTTAAGGGATTCGGCAGGATTCAGTTGTAAAGCTCTTTTCGCAGGAAATAAGGCGGATATAAAAGCAGTAATGATAACCAATAATAACACTGTTTGTAATTGATTCCAAGTAAGCGACGGATAAATTACAGAATCATACCCAAAGCTGGAATAGGTTTCGGTATACGAACTTAAATCAATTCCGGTTTGATTGGTAATGGCAACCGTAAGCAACGCTAAAATTATTCCAACAGGACATCCGGCTAGAATAAGGAAAAAGGTTTCCAAAAGAATCATGATAAAGATTTTGAATTTATTCATACCTAGTGCTAACAACATTCCAATTTCTCGGGTTCGTTCCAGCACGGCCATCATCATGGTGTTTACGATTCCAAAAGCTAATGCTGCTAGAATGATTCCCATGAAAATGAATGTCATTTGATCGGCTACTGAAACGGTTAAACCCAATTCCGGCGTGATTTCCTTCCAACTTTTGATTTCGGTATTCGGGAATTTTTGTTTCAATTGTGCCAAACTTTCGTCTAATGTGGCATTCGATTTCAGTAAAATGGCAATTTCATTAAAACCATTCGGAATACCGGCTAAAGAATCTATCGCGGTATTTTTTACAAACACATTGCTTTCATCGTAAGGCGCATTAATCGTTTTGTAAATTGCGATGATTCGAAAAGCTTCTGCAGCCAAATTTCCTTCTTTGTCCTGAAAGGTTAGAATGGCTTTTTTATTGAGTTGTAACTTTAATTTTTTACGAATCTTTTCACTTATGATGATTTCATTGCTTTTATTCGTATCGAAATAACTGCCTGCAATTATCTTACTTTGTAATTTGGTTAAGCTATTTTCTTTTTCGGCTTGTACGCCGTTGATAGTGATTCCGCTGCTGCCGGCTGCCGAAGCAATCATTCCTTTAAGCATCACGCGTCCAGCAGCTATTTTTACCAAACTGTCTTTTTCGATGGTTTGCAGCATTTTTTGACTATCCGATAAGTCATACTGGATATCGTAATCGCTTCTGAACTTAGGATGATGCAACTGAATATGTGATACTTCTTTACCAATAGCCGTATTGATGCGCTGTTCGATCATTCCGTTGTAAAAAGCCGTTAAGAAGGTACCCGCCCACAAACCAATGCTTACTGCGCTGATGATGATGACGCTTCTTTTTTTGTTTCGCCACAGGTTCCGACCGGCTATTTTGATGAGCATTCTCATTTTTTCATTGCTTTTACAGGGTTCAAGCCATTTACAAACCAGAGCGGATATAATCCAATAGCGATTGTCATTACCAAAACAATCAATGATTGCGTGATGAAAATCGTAGCGTTAATTTCGGTAGGGAAAATCGCTTCAAAACCAAATTGTTCGTAGCTTTTGGCCAAATCGCCAGTCAATTGCAATGGATTTTCTTGAAGATAGTACACCATTGGAAAACTCAACGCCATTCCTAATAACACACCACAAAACGCAATCAAAATGGTTTCGCTTAATAAAATGCGCTTCAATTGTGATTTTTTCATGCCAATAGCCAGCAGCATTCCGAATTCAAATTTTCGTTCGACCGTCATCATCATCACGGTTCCAAAAAGCCCAAATCCGATGATGAGGTACAAAATGCCTGAAAAAATATAAAAGGTAAAGCTATCGGCTTTGATATGATTGGCAATATCAGGCATTAATTCCTGCCAAGTCATCACTTCATACTTTGCGCTAGTGCTTTGGCTGATTTCTTTTTTTAAAGGTTCTAAAGCATCTGGATTGGTTATTCCCAATGAAATGGTAGTGTAGCGATCGTCGGCACTTAAAAAATATTGGCAGGCTTTTAAAGGTAAGTACACAAAACTTTCATTCATTTCTGGAGAAGCCAAATGCAAAATTCCTTTTACAGGAAATTTACCCGCTGCCATCACATCTTGATAGCCTTGGCCGTAAAGCACAAGCGTGTCGTTAACTTCAAGTTGCAGTCGTTTGGCTAAACCTTCGGAAAGGAGAACAGCATCTTCATCGTTTTCAAAGTAAGCACCTTTGATAAGTTTGTTTTTAAGTTGGGTGAGCTTGTTTTCTTTTTCGGTATCGGTACCCACCAGCATACAACCTTTGGTTATGTTTTTGTTGGAAGCCAAGACGAAGGTTTCCAATCGAGGAACTACTTCTGTAACCGCTTTGTTTTTTTGGAGTTGGCTAAGTAGTGTTGCATCAGTCGTAAAACTGTTATCCAGAATTTGTTCGTCCCAATATCCTTTTTGATGTACTTGAATATAACCCGAATAATAATTCACCACATTCTTAATCAGGTTGTTGAAAACCCCTTCTTGGAGCGATTGCATTAAGATAGCAAAAAGCACAGCAAAGGCTATAGAAGCCATGGTAATTAGCGTTCGTCGGCTGTTGCGCCAAAGGTTTCTCCAGATTAATTTGGTAATCATTTTACTTTAATCATGTTTTGTGTACTGAAGAAATTGTCTTCGAGTGGGGTGTCAAAAGCTAATGATTGGTAAGTCATTATCGTTTTGTTTCCTTTTTTGTTGGCAGGAATCATTTCCATTCGGGCGGGCAATAAACGACCTCCTAACATTTTAATATCGCTACAGTGCATGGTGTTGATGAGTTTTCCGTCTTCATCAAAATATTCAGCATGCAACATCATGAAGTCTTTTTTGTCAATCGATAAGATGATTTTTCCCCACACTACGGTCGATTTTGGCTTGGGAATCAGTTGAATTTTATAACAACTTCTACCGTTTATTTCAATATCTTCCAAAAAAGTATGGTCGTAATCTTCTAAGATAGAGGCTTCTTTTACTAAATCGTCGTTCGTAAAATCGGTTCCCATCCAACTTTGGCTCATCATAGAAGGAGGCATTTTGATATTTCTTTCGATAGAAGGAATCCAGTTCCATACCTCTTTTTTCTTTTTCAGAAAAACAACTCCCTTTTCTTTTGCAGGACTTTGGACTAAAATCATGGTCAAATCGTTTCCTTTGGTCCAAGCTTTTACACTCATTTCTCGAGACCATTTCGGACGTATGGTTTGAATCGTAATGGAAGCAATGGATGTTTTTCCTTTGGCTTTATCGTCTGCTTTTTTTACAATATCTCTGGCTTCTTGCGCAAATGTGAAGAAGGTGAAAAAAAGTTGGAAAAAGAATAGTGTCAGTATTTTTTTCATGGTTTATGTTTCATGTTTCCAATCCGGGAGAATTGTTATTATTTGACTCTATGTTCAAAGTTAGCGAAATAAAACAAATCTTGTTAATTGTTTTTGTTTGATTGTCAGTGTTTTGTGGTTGTTTTTGATTAAGTTCCTTTTTATATGAATGTCGGAAGATTGTTTGCAGTTCGTACTAAAAGACGATAGCTGTCCAAACCTAAATGTTAAATTAAATCCGAATTCCTAAATCGTAAATCTGAAATAAAGTATCTTTGCCGATTGTAAAATGTAAATATGAAGTTCGATTTATTACTTAAAGACCCGCAAACTAAAGCAAGAGCAGGATCAATCACTACCGATCATGGTGTTATTGAAACTCCTATTTTCATGCCGGTGGGAACCGTTGCTTCTGTTAAAGGAGTGCATCAGAGAGAATTAAAAGACGATATCAATCCGGATATTATCTTAGGAAATACCTATCATTTATACCTGCGTCCGCAAACGGAGATCCTTGAAAAGGCCGGAGGGTTGCACAAGTTCATGAACTGGGACCGAAACATCCTTACCGATTCGGGTGGATATCAGGTATATTCGCTTTCTTCCAATAGAAAAATCAAGGAAGAAGGGGTGAAGTTCAAATCGCATATTGACGGATCCTACCATTTCTTTTCTCCGGAAAATGTAATGGAAATCCAACGTACTATCGGTGCCGATATCATTATGGCTTTTGATGAGTGTACGCCGTATCCTTGTGATTACCGTTATGCTCAAAAATCGATGAAAATGACCCACCGTTGGTTGGACCGTTGCATCAATCATTTGGAAAAATTACCGTTCAAATACGGTTACGAACAAACGTTTTTTCCTATTGTTCAGGGAAGTACTTATAAAGATTTACGCCAGCAATCGGCTGAATACATTGCGAATGCAGGTGCACAAGGAAATGCTATCGGCGGACTTTCAGTAGGAGAACCTGCAGAAGAAATGTATGCAATGACCGAAGTGGTTACTGCCATTCTTCCGGAAGATAAACCGCGTTATTTAATGGGAGTGGGAACGCCAATCAATATTTTAGAAAATATTGCGTTAGGTATTGATATGTTTGATTGTGTAATGCCTACGCGTAATGCCCGTAACGGAATGTTGTTCACCGCCAACGGAACCATCAACATCAAAAATAAAAAGTGGGAAGCTGATTTTTCGCCTATTGACGAAATGGGACACACTTTCGTGGATACCGAATATACCAAAGCGTATTTACGCCATCTTTTCGCTGCAAACGAATATCTTGGCAAACAAATCGCAACAATTCACAATTTAGGATTTTATATGTGGTTGGTTCGTGAAGCGAGAAAACATATCTTAGCCGGAGATTTCCGTGAGTGGAAAGAAATGATGGTTAAAAACATGAGTCAGCGATTATAATTTTGAAGTTGGATATTTGAGATAAGAAGTTTTTTCGATTCTAAAATTCTAAATTCTAAACTCTAAAGGCAATAAATGAAAATAATCGACAAGTATATTTTAAAACGATATTTAGGCACTTTTTCAGTGATGCTACTGTTGTTTATTCCGATTGGAATTGTGATAGACGTTTCTGAGAAAGTCAACAAAATGATTGAAAATAAAGTTCCGTTTGTTGAAATTGCTAAATATTATCTGGATTTTACGATTTATTTCGCAAATATGCTTTTTCCGATATTTTTATTTTTATCGGTCATCTGGTTTACTTCCAAATTGGCTAACAATACCGAAATTATTGCCATTTTAAGTTCCGGAATCTCGTTTACCCGTTTTATGCGTCCTTATATTATTGGGGCAACTTTAGTATCATTGTTTGCGTTATTGATGGCGTTTGTTTTGGTGCCCAACGCCAGCAAAGGGTATAACGATTTTAGGTATACTTATCTTAAAAACAATCCGAAAGTTCGTGAAAATCAGGATGTTTATCGCCAAATCAGCGACGATGAATTTATTTACGTGAGCAATTTCAATTATATGTCTAAAATGGGTTATAGTTTTTCTTTGGAAAAATTTAAACAAAACAAATTAGATTATAAAATACTTGCCAATCGTATCCGGTGGAATGAGGAAGACAGTACTTATACCTTGTTCGGTTATAAGAAAAGGATTGTGGGAGAATTGGATGATCAGTTTATCACAATGGAAAAGAAACGGATGAAACTGGATTTTGATATCGATGATTTAACTCCGGTAGTTTATATTGCTGAAACGATGACATTGGGGGAATTAAATAAGTTCATCGAAAAGGAGAAAGCCAGAGGTTCTTCCAATATTAATACGTATCTGGTGGTTAAATACCGTAAATTCAGTTTACCGGTTTCGGCGTTTATCCTTACGATTATTGCCGTGGCGGTTTCGGCCATGAAACGCAGAGGCGGGATGGGAGTAAATCTGGCGATGGGAATAGCCCTTGCCTTTACCTTTATTTTCTTTGAAAAGATTTTCGGTGTTTTAGCCGAGGCTTCCAGTATACCTCCGTTTGTAGCGGTTTGGTTTCCCAATGTAATCTTCGGAATTTTAGCAATTTATTTACTTAGAAATGCCAAGCGATAAACTGAAAAGTTACTTCCATCTCCATTTCATTGTTTTTATTTGGGGATTTACTGCGGTTTTAGGGAAGCTGATTTCTCTTGATGCTCTTCCTTTGGTTTGGTACCGAATGATAATAGCGGTTACCATTATTTTTCTATATGTTAAAATCCGTAAAATACCTTTATTGCATTCCAAAAGGCTGTTAATTGGGTTTTTATTCTCAGGATTGGTCATTGCCATGCATTGGCTCACTTTTTTTCACGCCATTAAGGTTTCCAATATCTCGGTAACTTTAGCCTGTTTATCAACCGGCGCTTTGTTTGCATCTATTTTGGAACCAGTTTTCTATGGAAAAAAAATAGTACTGTATGAAGTGTTTTTCGGATTGTTGGTGGTTTTGGGATTGGGAATCATTTTTAAAGTGGAAGGCAATTACATAGAAGGAATACTACTGGCGTTAACATCAGCATTTCTTTCGGCTTTGTTTTCGGTCATCAACGGAAAATTTGCCAAATACAATGACGCGGCAGTCATTACTTTTTATGAACTTTTGGGCGGAGTAGGTTTTTTATCTATCTATCTTTTGTTTTCCGGAAGTTTTACCCATGATTTTTTTCAGATTTCATTAAACGATTTGATTTGGTTGTTAGTGTTGGGATCCTTTTGTACGGCATATGCTTTTCTGGCCTCCGTAAAAGTGATGAAGTATTTAACGCCCTACACGGTAATGTTAACCATTAATATGGAACCTATTTACGGCATCATATTGGGAATTCTGGTTTTCAGCGAAAGCGAAAAAATGAGCACCGAGTTTTATATCGGAGCCTCTATTATATTGATAACCGTAATATTGAATGGGGTTATCAAGAATTACAAGAAAGTTAAAAACTAATTATCAAATAGTTTCTGCATTGTAAAATGAAAATTTTATCTTTGCTGTCCAAACTAAAATCAAAAGAAACAAACAAAATGGAATACTTAGATTTTGAACTTCCGATTAAAGAGCTTGAGGATCAATTGGATAAATGCCAGATTATTGGTCAGGAGTCGGACGTAGATGTTTCCAATACCTGCAAGCAAATCGAGAAAAAATTAGAAGAAACCAAGAAAGATATATACAAGAACCTTACCGCATGGCAACGTGTGCAGCTTTCAAGACATCCGAACCGTCCTTACACGATGGATCATGTGAGAGCGTTGTGTGGAGAAACTTTCCTAGAACTTTTTGGAGACCGTGGTGTAAAAGATGATAAAGCCATGATTGGCGGTCTAGGAAAGATAGCCGGTCAGTCATTTATGATTGTGGGTCAGCAAAAAGGATACAATACCAAAACCCGTCAGTTCCGTAATTTTGGAATGGCAAATCCTGAAGGATACCGTAAAGCACTTCGTTTGATGAAAATGGCCGAGAAATTCGGAATTCCGGTTCTTACCTTAATCGACACTCCGGGAGCCTATCCAGGTTTGGAAGCTGAAGAAAGAGGACAAGGTGAAGCCATTGCCCGTAATATTTTTGAAATGTTTCGATTAAAAGTGCCTATCATTTCCGTAATCGTGGGAGAAGGAGCTTCAGGTGGAGCATTGGGTATTGGTGTTGGTGACAGAGTAATGATGATGGAAAACACTTGGTACTCTGTAATTTCACCGGAATCCTGTTCGTCAATTCTTTGGAAAAGCTGGGAATATAAAGAGCAAGCAGCGGAAGCATTAAAACTGACGTCTTCCGATATGAAAAAACAAAAGTTGGTTGACGATATCATTCCTGAACCACTTGGCGGAGCACACTACGACAGAGAAACTACATTCAAAAACGTTGAGAAATATGTGATGAAAGCTTTTAATGAATTGAAAGACTTATCAACAGAAGAATTGGTGGCGCAAAGAATGGAGAAATACAGTAAAATGGGGGAATTTAAAGAATAAATTCGCTTGTTCGCAAATAAATCATCCGAAGCCTCACCGCTTCGGATTTTTTTTGACTTATTAACAATAAAAATCAAGTTGTTAACAGTGTCTTATTAACAACTCAAATTTATTTTTTCTAAAAATTGGTTACCTTAGCAGCATGGAAAACCTTAAGAATATAAACCCTTACAAAGTGGACAAAACCGCAATCATCAACCTTGAAAAAGGGAAGTTGCCACCACAGGCTATCGACCTTGAAGAGGCGGTGCTTGGCGCTATGATGATTGATAAAAAAGGGGTAGACGAGGTTATCGATATTTTGAGCCCTGATGCGTTTTATAAAGATGCACACAAATACATTTTTGAAGCGATTATTCAGTTGTTCAATGACACTCAGCCTATTGATTTATTAACAGTTTCGGCACAGCTAAAAAAGAACGCGAAATTAGACTTGGCAGGTGGTGATTTTTACCTGATTCAACTTACGCAAAAGATATCATCTTCGGCACATATCGAATTTCACTCACGAATCATTCTTCAGAAATTCATTCAGCGAAGTCTGATTCGGATATCTTCTGAAATTATTGAAGAATCGTATGATGAAACCACCGATGTTTTCGATTTGCTGGACAAAGCCGAATCTAAATTATATGAAGTAACGCAGGGAAATATCAAACGTAGTTCGGAAACGGCGCAAAGTTTGGTAATTCAGGCGAAAAAAAGAATTGAAGAAATTGCCAATAAAGAAGGTCTGAGCGGAATCCCTACTGGTTTTCACGATTTGGACAAACTGACTTCGGGTTGGCAGCCGTCCGATTTGATTATTATTGCAGCGCGTCCGGGTATGGGTAAAACCGCATTCGTATTGTCGATGGCAAGAAATATGGCAATTGATGCCGGTGCTCCGGTGGCATTATTCTCTTTGGAGATGTCCTCGGTGCAGTTGATTACGCGTCTGATTTCTTCGGAAACGGGCTTGTCCTCGGAAAAATTGCGTACCGGGAAACTGGAAAAACACGAATGGGAACAGCTTTCCATCAAAGTAAAAGATTTGGAAAAAGCACCATTGTATATTGATGATACGCCTTCGCTTTCCATTTTCGATTTGCGTGCGAAAGCCCGTCGTTTGGCTTCTCAGTACGGTATCAAGATGATTGTAATCGATTACCTTCAGTTAATGACCGCCGGTGGAAACGGAAAAGGCGGTGGAAACCGTGAACAGGAGATTTCAACCATTTCCCGAAACTTAAAAGCGTTGGCGAAAGAGTTGTCGGTTCCGGTTATTGCTCTGTCTCAGTTATCGCGTGCCGTAGAAACGCGTGGCGCCAGTAAGCGTCCGTTGTTGTCCGACTTACGTGAATCGGGTGCGATTGAGCAGGATGCCGATATCGTGTCGTTCATCTACCGTCCGGAATATTATAAAATTGACGAATGGGACGACGAAGAGCGTTCGCCAACACAAGGTCAGGCCGAGTTCATTGTTGCAAAACACCGTAATGGTGGCTTGGATAATATCCGATTGAAATTTATCGGAAATCTGGGTAAATTCGACAATCTGGACGATCATCATTCGCCTTTCGAAGATTTGCCGTCGAGTATGAATATGGATAACAATCCGTTCATCACTAAAAATCTTCCTTCGGCCAATGAAGCTTTCGGAAGCAACATGAACAGTTTTGACGACGACAGCGATGTGCCGTTCTAAATAAAATCTTTAAAGCCTGCATTTTGTAGGCTTTTTTTATGACTTTTTGTTTTCAAAATCACTTATCTTTGAGAATAAATTTCTCAAATGCGTTTCAAAAACACACTATATATTATTCTATTTCTGGTTTCATTATCGGCAAAAGCTTCGTTTGTGCTGCTTCCTATGGATCCCGAAACCCAGCAAAATCATTTAAAAGCTTACGGAATTACCTATTGGGCTTTAGACAAACAATACAAAGTAAGTTGGTTGTTGAACTATCGCGGCGGTTCTTTTTTATTGCCCGATGCGCCCGAAATCCGTAAAGAATGTCAGATTCGCGGCGTGAGTTTTGAAGTCCTTTCCGATGGAACGGCCAATGGAATACTGGACGAAATCAGTTCGCCTTCTCAAAATATGGAAACGGTGGTGCTAGAAAAAGCACCAAAAATTGCTGTTTATACGCCAAAAGGAAAACAACCTTGGGATGATGCGGTAACGTTGGTTTTAACCTATGCTGAAATTCCGTTTACCCCAATTTATGATGAAGAAGTATTGAATGATGCGTTATTATTATAC
Source organism: uncultured Flavobacteriaceae bacterium (assembly GCA_963812405.1). Taxonomy (GTDB): domain Bacteria; phylum Bacteroidota; class Bacteroidia; order Flavobacteriales; family Flavobacteriaceae; genus Flavobacterium. The sequence continues at coordinate 1,888,334 of CAWEUV010000002.1, forward strand.
GATTGGCTGCATTTGCACCACGAAGATTTTACCGGGCAATACGGGAAATTTTTCGGAGCGTATCGAAATGCGCCTTGGTATATCGAGCAAAAGAAAGAAGCGGAAGCTTTGGCAACGAAATTGGGATATAGCAAAGTGTCTCAGGAAAAATTGGCGGTTGCAACCAAGATCCGAAATTTTGTGATTGGCGGCGGATTTATGTTTGCCATGTGTTCGGCAACCGATAGTTTTGATATTGCACTTTCGGCGGAAGGAGTGGATATTTGTGAACCGATGTTTGACGGCGACGAAAGTGATGCGAATTATCAAACTAAAATCGACTATAACAATACGTTTGCTTTCAAGGATTATATTTTAGAGCGCAATCCGATGCAATACGAGTTTTCTAATATTGATGTGACTAATACCAGAAGGGTTTTACCCGATGTGGATTATTTTTCATTGATGGAATATTCTGCAAAATGGGACCCTATTCCAACAATGTTGTGTCAGAATCACACCCAATTGATTAAAGGTTTCATGGGACAAACCACAGCTTTCGACAGCGATTTAATCAAATCGAACGTTCTGGTAATGGGAGAAAACAAACAAAACGGCGAGGCACGTTACATTCACGGCACCAAAGGAAAAGGAATGTTTACTTATTATGGCGGTCACGATCCGGAAGATTATCAGCATAAAGTGGGTGATGCACCCACGGTTTTGGATCTGCATCCGAATTCACCGGGCTATCGTTTGATTTTAAACAACGTTTTATTTCCTGCAGCCCGTAAGAAAAAATTAAAAACCTAATTGCGTTTTGATGAATTTTGAATCGGTTTTAAAAGAAATATATACGGAAGCTAAGTCTTTTCCAGCGATAGGAAATGTTGCTTCAACTATTCCGGAGTTGGCCAAAATTAATCCCAACAAATTCGGTATGCACCTTACTACGATTGATGGTCAGGATTTCGGTATCGGAGATTCAAATGAAAAATTTTCCATTCAGTCGGTTTCAAAAGCATTGACGGTAACTTTAGCCTTCTCTTTTTTAGGGGAAAAAGTCTGGGAACGGGTAGGTGTGGAGCCTTCCGGAAATCCGTTTAATTCGTTGGTGCAGCTGGAATATGAAAAAGGAATTCCGCGTAATCCGTTTATTAATGCCGGCGCTTTGGTGATTGCCGACATGCTGGTAACGCATTTAAAGCATCCCAAAGAAGATTTTTTAGATTTTATCCATACGATTTCGGGTTGTGATACGATTAACTATAACCAGAAAGTGGCCCAATCGGAAAAAGATACCGGATTCCGGAATGCGGCTTTGGCTAATTTTTTGAAATCTTTTGGCAATATTGAAAATGATGTGGATGTGGTTTTGGATTTTTATTTCCACCAATGTTCGCTGGAAATGACGTGTAAAGAATTGGCTCATTCTTTTTTCTTCTTTGCCAATGAAGGAAAAACCAAGGAGGGACAACAGATTTTAACCCGCAGTCAGGTAAAACGATTGAACGCTTTAATGCAAACCTGTGGGTTTTATGACGAATCGGGAGAGTTTACCTATAAGGTTGGATTGCCCGGGAAAAGTGGAATCGGTGGTGGTATTGGAGCGTTGTTTCCAAAACACTTTTCGGTGGCAACATGGAGTCCGCGTTTGAATGAAAAAGGCAATTCCGAATTGGGTATGTATGCTTTGGAGCAATTGACAACCAAAACTGGAATGTCTATTTTTTAATTAAAAACGCCAAACCAGAATTCTACTTACTTTATTGCCCTGTTCCATTTCTATAGTTTTCACTGCTGCTGCATTTACTTTTTTTAAGATTGTATAGAACGGTTTCAGATTTTCTTTTTTGGAAACCAAAGACGAAAACCATTGGCATTGTGTCTTGAAATGTACGCTTTCGTAAATCATGTTGGTGATAAAAGCCAATTCACCGCCTTCGTACCAAAGTTCGTTATTTTGTCCGCTGAAGTTTAAAACAGGTTTTCCTTCGGTAGCTTTGCCCAAATTTTTAAGTTTTCGCTGTGTGCCTTTTGTTGCTTCTTCTTTAGAATTGTGAAATGGCGGGTTGCAAATGGTCATGTCAAATCGTTCTTCGGGTTGAATAATCCCTTTGAAAATTTGACGTTTGCTTTGTTGCAGACGAATACTTATGCTGTCTTTTAATCCCGGATTATGATTAATAATGTTTTCCGCAGTAAGTTTTGCGGGTTTGTCCACTTCGGTTCCCACAAATGTCCAGCCGTATTCCTGATGCCCGATGATGGGATAAATGCAATTCGCGCCTACGCCGATATCCAAAATTTTCACACCACTACCGGTTGGAATTGTACCGTTATGGTTTTCGGCTAAGATATCGGCGATGTAGTGAATGTAATCTGCGCGTCCGGGAATGGGAGGACAAAGGTTGGTTTTTGGTAACTCCCAATAGTTGATGTTGTAATATTGTTTCAGCAACGCTTTGTTCAAAGCACGGACAGCATCCGGATTGGCAAAATCGATACTTTCGTTTCCGAATTTGTTTAGACTTACGAATTGTTTCAACTCGGGTAAAGCCCCGGTTAAAGTTTCGAAATCGTAATTGCCGTTGTGTTGGTTTCTCGGATGTAACGTTTTTTGCGGAGTATCGGATTTTGTGTTTTTCATGGGATTGGAATGAACTGCAAAGGTAGTTGAAAAATAAAGTTTCCAAAAATTAAAATGGATTCCCTTTTAGCCCCGACAGGAGCGGCTACCGTGTAGCGCGGATGGCGGGAATAAGGTTTCCTGACAATACCCAGACCTTTCGCTCCCAAAAGAAAAACAATAAAATAAAAAACCCACTCTTGCGAATGGGTTTTCTAATAAGTAAGATAAATATGTTTAACAAACGTTTATTTAATTTTATTTACGATAGCTGTGAAAGCTGCTGGGTGGTTCATTGCTAAATCGGCAAGAACTTTACGGTTCAATTCGATATTGTTAGCTTTTACTTTCCCCATAAATTGAGAATAACTCATTCCGTGTAGACGTGCACCAGCGTTGATACGCATTATCCATAATGCACGGAAGTTTCTCTTTTTCTGCTTTCTACCACGGTATGCATAAGTCATTGCTTTTTCTACCGCGTTTTTAGCTACTGTCCAAACGTTTTTACGTCTTCCAAAGAAACCTTTGGCTTGTTTTAATACTTTTTTTCTTCTTGCTCTTTTAGCAACTGAATTTACCGATCTTGGCATAATTTTAAATTGTTTTTTGCAGTAAGGCGACTTTTCAGTACTTCTAATTCTGATTGCTCGGAACAGCCCACTCCAGGGTTATTAAATTGTTTTAACCGACAACGATTAATAAGCTAATTGACAATTAATGTCGATTAGATAATTCTTAATTGTTGTTTGATACTCTTCTCATCTGTTGGGTGAACCAAAGTTGAGTGAGTTAAAGCTAACTTACGTTTTTTCGACTTTTTAGTCAGGATGTGACTTTTAAAAGCGTGCTTTCTTTTGATCTTTCCAGAACCAGTAACTTTGAAACGTTTCTTGGCACTAGATTTAGTTTTCATTTTAGGCATTTTCTTCCTAGGTATTAGATTTATTCTTACTTACTATTTTTTTACTGCAAACTGACTAGTGTCAACTGAGTACTATTTTTTCTTCTTCGGAGCGATAAACATAATCATACGTTTACCTTCAAGAACCGGCATGGCTTCCACCTTTCCGTAATCTTCCAAATCCTGTGCTAAACGAAGCAATAAGATTTGTCCCTGCTCTTTATAAATAATCGAACGCCCTTTAAAGAAAACGAATGCTTTTAATTTAGAACCTTCTTTCAGGAACTTCTCGGCATTCTTCTTTTTGAATTCGTAATCGTGCTCATCGGTTTGAGGTCCGAAACGAATTTCTTTAATGGTAATTTGTGTCGATTTCGCTTTTAGTTCTTTTTCACGTCTTTTTTGCTCGTACAAGAACTTTTTATAGTCCATGATCTTACAAACCGGTGGTTCAGCATTTGGAGAAATTTCTACCAAATCCAATTCCAACTGATCGGCTAAACGTAATGCATCCGCTGTTTTGAAAACACCCGGCTCTACATTTTCGCCTACTAGACGTACTTCCGGCACACGAATATTGTTATTGATTCGGTGTGCATCTTTTTTTTCTACTCGAGGTTGGTAACCTCTGTTGTTTCTTATTGCTATGGCTTTAAAATTTTAAGTTAAACTTAGAATTGTTTTAATGTTTTATTGATTTCTTCCTTAACTAAAGAAGCAAATTGTTCAACTGACATCGTTTCGTTGGACTTTCCAGCATCACCGTGACGGCGTACTGAAATCGTTCCGTTCTTTTCTTCTTCCTCACCAACAATCAGCATAAACGGAAGTTTTTGTACTTCAGCTTCCCTGATTTTTTTACCAATTGTCTCGTTTCGGTTGTCAATTAGGGCGCGAATTTCGTGAATTTCCAGCAATTCTGAAACTTTTTTGGCATAATTTTCATATTTCTCGCTCAAAGACAGGATAATAGCCTGCTCCGGCATCAACCAAAGTGGGAAGTTTCCGCCTGTATGTTCCAGAAGGATAGCGATAAAGCGCTCCATTGAACCAAAAGGCGCACGGTGAATCATCACCGGTCGGTGTAATTCGTTATCCGAACCTTTATAGGACAAATCAAAACGCTCTGGTAAGTTGTAATCTACCTGAATCGTTCCCAACTGCCAGCTTCTTCCTAAGGCGTCTTTCACCATGAAATCCAGTTTCGGACCGTAGAATGCTGCTTCACCGGCTTCGATTACATAGTTTAAGCCTTTGTCTTTTGCCGCACTGATAATCGCTTGTTCTGCTTTTTCCCAGTTTTCAACAGATCCGATGTATTTGTCAGGATTGTTCAAATCACGCACAGAAACCTGAGCCGTGAAGTTTTCGAATCCTAACGAACCGAATACGTATAATACAAGGTCAATTACATTTTTGAATTCGGCATCCAACTGATCCGGCGTACAGAAAATGTGAGCATCGTCCTGAGTAAACCCTCTAACGCGTGTTAAACCGTGTAGTTCACCGGATTGCTCATAACGATAAACGGTTCCGAATTCCGCATAACGCTTCGGTAAATCTTTATAACTCCAAGGTCTTGCATTGTAAATCTCACAGTGGTGAGGACAGTTCATTGGCTTTAATAAAAATTCTTCACCTTCGGCTGGTGTATGAATCGGTTGGAAGCTGTCAGCTCCGTATTTTGCATAGTGACCCGAAGTCACATATAATTCTTTTTGTCCGATGTGTGGCGTAACCACTTGCTCGTAACCGGCTTTTTTCTGAGCTTTTTTCAAAAACTGCTCCAAACGATCACGTAAGGCAGCGCCTTTTGGTAACCATAATGGTAAACCTTGTCCAACTTTCGGAGAGAAATGGAACAAATCCAATTCTTTACCTAGTTTTCTGTGGTCGCGACGTTTTGCTTCTTCTAATAATTCAAGGTAATCCGTTAAATCTTTTTGTTTCGGGAACGAGATTCCGTACACACGAGTCAACTGTTTGTTTTTCTCGTCACCTCTCCAGTACGCACCGGCTACCGATAAGATTTTCATCGCTTTGATGATTCCGGTATTCGGAATGTGGCCACCACGACACAAATCGGTAAAAGTAGAATGATCACAGAAAGTAATCGTTCCGTCTTCCAGGTTCTGGATTAGTTCCGTTTTGTATTCGTTACCTTTATATAGTTCCAATGCTTCCGCTTTAGTTGCCGAACGCATTTTGAATTCATGTTTCTCTCTGGCGATTTCCAATACGCGATCTTCTACCGCTTTGAAATCAGCATCCGTAATTTTTTTATCTCCGAAATCCACATCATAGTAGAATCCGTTGTCAATTGCAGGACCGATGGTCAGTTTAATTCCCGGATACATTTCCTCTAAGGCTTGCGCCATCACGTGGGAAGTCGAATGCCAGAACGCTTTTTTGCCATCTGCATCATTCCAGGTATACAATATAAGAGCGCCGTCCGTGGTCAACGTCGTGGTGGTTTCGATGGTTGTACCATTAAAAGAAGCCGAAATCACATTTCTGGCCAAACCCTCACTGATGCTTTTCGCAACATCTATCGGAGTCACACCTTGTGCGAACTCCTTAACCGAACCGTCCGGTAAAGTAATCTTTATCATATTTTTAAATTATAAGATGCAAATATAATCGTTTATAAAAATACATACAATATATATATAAGGTATAATTTTCTTTTG
>CAWEUV010000003.1:0-224555 GCA_963812405.1 uncultured Flavobacteriaceae bacterium
CGGAACTAAAATAAAAGGAAAAGTTATCGCTAATAAACCGGGGCATTTCGTAAACACCATGTTTGCTGAAAAAAATGTCCATGATTATTGAAAACGAACAAAAAAATCAGGTTCCTGTTTTCGATTTAAACAAAGAACCATTAATGGATGTTACTAAAATCATGTCGATGTTACCACACAGAAACCCGTTTTTGTTGGTTGACCGAATTTTAGAAATGTCTGATACACATGTAGTTGGATTGAAAAACGTAACCATGAACGAGGAATTCTTCGTTGGTCACTTCCCGGGAGCGCCGGTAATGCCGGGTGTTTTAATTATTGAAGCTATGGCTCAAACAGGAGGAATCCTTATTTTAAGTACGGTTCCGGATCCTGAAAACTACCTGACGTATTTCATGAAAATTGACAATGTAAAATTCAAACATAAAGTTTTACCGGGCGATACTTTAATATTCAAATTAACATTGTTATCGCCAATCCGTCGCGGAATCTGTCATATGCAGGCCAGCGCGTATGCAAACGGTAAATTAGTTACTGAAGCCGAATTAATGGCACAAATTGTAAAAAAGAACTAAACAAGAATTTATGAATCAACCTTTAGCATATGTTCATCCGGGTGCAAAAATTGCCAAAAATGTGGTAATTGAGCCTTTTACAACGATACATAACAATGTAGAAATTGGTGAAGGAACCTGGATTGGTTCGAATGTTACCATCATGGAAGGGGCACGAATCGGTAAGAACTGTAATATTTTCCCCGGAGCGGTTATTGCAGCCGTTCCTCAGGATTTAAAATTTGGAGGTGAAGATTCACTTGCAATAATAGGTGATAACACCACTGTAAGAGAATGTGTTACAATAAACAGAGGAACTATTGCTTCAGGACAAACCAAGATTGGAAAAAACTGTCTGATTATGGCAACAGCACACATTGCTCACGATTGTCATATTGGTGATAACGCTATTATTGTTAACGGAGTGGCTTTGGCCGGACACGTTACCGTAGGGGATTATGCCATCATTGGCGGACTGGCAGCAGTACATCAGTTTATTTCTATTGGAGATCACGCAATGATTTCCGGTGGTTCTTTGGTAAGAAAAGATGTTCCACCGTTCACCAAAGCGGCAAAAGAACCGTTATCCTATGTAGGAATCAATTCGGTAGGATTACGCAGAAGAGGTTTTTCAACAGAAAAAATACGTGAAATTCAGGATATTTACCGAATTTTGTATCAGAAAAACTATAATACAACACAAGCTTTGAGTATTATCGAAGCTGAAATGGAGGCAACTCCGGAACGTGATGAAATCATTCTGTTTATCAGAAACTCATCGCGTGGTGTAATGAAAGGTTATACCGGAATCGTTTAATAAAAAATAAAACAAATAAATACTTTAAAATGGCAAGTACAGCTGATATCAGAAACGGATTGTGTATTAAATTTAACCACGATATTTACAAAATTGTAGAATTTCTACACGTTAAACCAGGAAAAGGACCTGCTTTCGTTAGAACAAAATTAAAAAGTTTAACGAACGGAAAAGTATTGGACAACACCTTTTCTGCAGGTCATAAAATTGATGTGGTTCGTGTTGAAACACACACTTTCCAGTTCTTATATGCTGAAGGAACGGATTTTCATTTCATGAACAATGAAACTTTCGAACAGATTTCATTAAACAGAGATATCCTTGACGCACCGGATTTATTAAAAGAAGGAACAAACGTAATGGTTCAGATTAACACTGAAACGGATGCTCCGTTAGCAGTAGACATGCCTGCTTCTGTAGTATTGGAAGTTACTTACGCAGAACCGGGAGTAAAAGGAAATACTGCTACAAACGCAACCAAACCGGCAACAGTAGAAACTGGAGCAACTGTTAACGTACCTTTATTCATTAACGAAGGAGATAAAATCAAAATCGATACCGCTACCGGTTCTTACATGGAGCGTGTAAAAGAATAGTTTGCAGTATTCAGTAGTCAGTGTTCAGATTACTTAAATCTGAACACTGACTACTAACTACAGATTACTCAACATAAAAGCTATGAAATTTCACAAAACACATACTCTTAAGGAAATTGCCAACATTATTCAGTGTGAGTATGTGGGCGATGAGCGTTTTCCTGTGCACGGAATGAATGAAATTCACGTGGTAACACGAGGAGACATCGTTTTTGTGGATCATCCGAAATATTACGACAAAGCTTTACAATCAGCAGCTACAATTGTTTTAATCAACAAAAAAGTAGATTGCCCTGAAGGCAAGGCATTGCTTATTTCAGACGACCCTTTTCGCGATTTCAACAAACTAACAAAACATTTCAGACCCTTTCAATCCTCTAATACCGCAATTTCAGAATCAGCAGTGATTGGAGAAGGAACGGTAATACAACCCAATTGTTTCATCGGTAATAATGTGGTGATTGGAAAAGAATGTTTAATCCATTCCAATGTTTCCATTTACGATAATACTGTTATTGGTGATAATGTAATTATTCACTCCGGAAGTGTTTTGGGAGCAGATGCTTTCTATTACAAAAAACGTCCGGAAGGTTTCGATCAATTATTGTCCGGAGGCCGTGTGGTGATTGAAAATAGCGTAGGCATTGGCGCCTTATGTACTATAGACAAAGGGGTTACCGGAGACACTACTATTGGTGAAGGCACTAAGATTGACAATCAGGTGCATGTTGGTCACGATACCGTAATCGGTAAAAAATGTCTGATTGCTTCCCAAACCGGAATTGCAGGTTGTGTAGTAATTGAAGACGAAGTAACACTTTGGGGACAAGTCGGCACAACAAGCGGAATTACGATTGGTGAAAAAGCGGTTATTTTAGGACAAACCGGCGTTACTAAATCGGTAGAAGGCGGAAAGACTTATTTCGGAACTCCTATTGAAGAATCCCGCGAAAAACTCAAACAACTGGCGAACGTTAAAAAAATACCGGAAATACTAAACAAACTGAATAAAAATGATGGCTAAAGAGCTTGTTACAGATTTTTATCAATCGGACGCATTACGAAATACGGAAACCCTGAATCGTTTTCTTCATGATGAAATGGAATTTCATTGGTACAGTTCTAAAGGTTTCCTGAAAATGGACAAAACCGGACTAATGAATTTATCCGAGGAGATGAATCGTTCCTATATTTCATCCCGTATTCAATTTTCGCATATTCTTCAGGAAGACAACAATGTTTCTGTTCGTTATACTTATTATGTAACACCAATTGAAAGCCCAACCGAAGAAATGATATTAGCGCATTTTATGACAATTTGGGAAGTAAAAGACGGAAAATTGTTTCGCGGTTACCAAATGAGTCAACTAAGTTAATTTCCCTATAAAAATCTTAAAAAGTTTATAGCAAAATCCTTTAGATATTTCTTCTAATACGCTATTTTTGCAACACAAATTTTACAAACAACATAAAAAACGATATCATGAGTGTTTTAGTTAATAAAAATTCTAAAATAATTGTTCAAGGTTTTACAGGAAGCGAAGGTACTTTTCACGCTTCTCAAATGATTGAATACGGAACAAACGTTGTAGGTGGTGTAACTCCAGGAAAAGGTGGAACACAACATTTAGATCGTCCGGTTTTTAATACGGTTAAAGATGCTGTAGATCAGGCAGGTGCTGATACTTCTATCATCTTTGTACCACCTGCATTTGCTGCAGATGCTATCATGGAAGCTGCTGATGCCGGAATTAAAGTAATCATTTGTATCACAGAAGGAATTCCTGTTGCTGATATGATTAAAGCTTATGATTTCATTAAAGGTAAAGATTGCCGTTTAGTAGGTCCTAACTGTCCGGGTGTAATTACTCCGGGTGAAGCTAAAGTTGGTATCATGCCAGGTTTCGTTTTCAAACAAGGTAAAGTAGGTATCGTTTCTAAATCAGGTACTTTAACATACGAAGCTGCTGATCAGGTTGCAAAACAAGGATTAGGTGTTACTACAGCAATCGGAATTGGTGGAGATCCAATTATCGGTACTACTACTAAAGAAGCAGTTGAATTGTTAATGAACGATCCTGAAACTGAAATCATCATTATGATTGGAGAAATCGGAGGTCAGTTGGAAGCAGATGCAGCGCGTTGGGTTAAAGCAGACGGAAACAGAAAACCGGTTGTAGGTTTCATCGCTGGTGAAACTGCTCCAAAAGGACGTACAATGGGTCACGCAGGTGCTATCGTTGGCGGTGCTGATGATACAGCAGAAGCTAAAAAACGTATCATGAGAGAAAACGGAATCCACGTTGTAGATTCTCCTGCCGAAATCGGTAAAAAAGTAAAAGAAGTTTTAGGATAATTTTTCTAAAATTTATCATATAAAAAAAGCCCCGAGATTTTCGGGGCTTTTCTATTAATTAGAAAACGGATTCGACCATTTGCTATCTGTATATACATTGGTACCCGAGAGCGTTCTCAAAAACGCAATCACGGCATTCACTTCGTTAGCATTTAAATTTAACCGTTGTCCGTTGCCGCCCGGAGTCAGTTTCGGATCTAAATTGGTATTTCCGGGTGCAATATTGATTGTTCCATAATGACCTATAGCCGCTTGTAAAGAAGTAATCACACCGGTATGCATCATCGGACCGTTTGTAGTTCCGTCAGTTTTTACCAAATCACGTAGGGAAGGAGCACGGGTGTTTGTTATATCAATTCCCGTTCCGTTTAAAACACCAATAATTCCATTATTACCCGTAATCGGATTAATATCAAATTCCGGAGCTGCATGACAACCCGCACAACCAATTCCGCCTCCGGTTCTGGAGCCTGTTCCATCAAAAACAGGTGGCGTTAGAAATAAGTTTTTACCTTGATTTTCCTGAGCAGTAAAATTTGGGAAAGGCTGATTGTCATTGGCAACCAAAGCTCTTCCGGAATCGTATTTCGAATCAAACGATTGAATACTGCGGATGAATTGCGCCAATGCATTCTGAATTTTTACCTCGGTAATTTCTTCGGTTCCGTACACAAATTTGAACAATTCTTTATAATACCCAATTGCGTTTAAACGGGTAATCAAAGCATCAAAATCGAAATCACCATCAGCACCGCTAAATCCCATTTCTCCATGATTTTTAATTGGCATTGTAGATTGGATTTCTAAACTTGCCGCTCTTTCGTCCCAAAAGAATTTCGACTCATTGGCAAAACGGGTATTGATTAATCGCATAGTATGACGACCGGTTGTACCGTTTACACCATTACTGGCAACATTAGTATCACTGAAAGCATTTGCCTGTTGATGACAACTCGCACAGGAAATAGTGTTATTCGAAGAAAGGTTTTTATCATAAAACAAGACTCTTCCCAAAGTCGCACCTTTGTCGGTAACAGGATTGAGAGCCGAATTGTCTTTTGTGATGTACGGCGGAATAACCTGATTGGCATAATTACTTAAATTGGTTAAGTCAATCGTATTACCAAAAGTTGCTTCCACATTAGGGTAGTTGTCGGAAGGAATTTCGACATAATTGTCTTCCTGATCATTACAGGAAACAAACAGCACAGCGGTGCTCAGCGTTAAAAACAATGCTTTTCTCATAGGTTTTCGGGTTTGGTTTGAATCTAGGACTCCGAAAACTAAAAATAGTTTAATGCATTGCTTAAAATTTCAATTAATTTTTTGCGAATTTGATAAACTTAATATCATTCTTCTGCTTTTTTCTCCTTATTCTTTTTGATTTTTTTCATCAGATCATCGATAGAAAGCGAATATTTTGTTTCCAACACGAAGCGATCATTTTTTCTCGGATTCACTTTATCGTCATAAAACAAAGACAAACCGAAAGCATTACCGTATTTTAATTTATAATCGCCTCCAACGGTATACCGCATTCGGTTGAATTTTATCGGATCATCATCGGCCAGTTTCAAAAATATTTCTGCAGAAGTATAAACTGAAGCTTTGGATTTGGGAATATTATAATCCAATCCGATTTTTTCCCGAAGCATTTGTCTGGGTTCTTTGTAATAATTCATATATCTGCTATCGAAACTACCGGTTGAAAACTGATACTTTATACCTGAAAACAGCGTGAAATCGCTAAATTTATAATCGTATTTCAATGCGGCAAACAAACGATGGTTGTCTTCTTTAAAAGAGGTTGTAAATCGATAACCTGTTTCAATACTGAACTTTTTATTAAAATCATACTGAACCTGAAACTGCCCCGCGCTTGATCGGAATTCCTGAAGATCTTTTTGCAAGGAATACCTGTATTCACCTGCAATTTTCCATTTTTTATTGATTCTGTAGTTTATTGAAGGTATAAAACGCCCCTGAAAATCAGTGTAATTCTGACTAATCCCTTCATAAGCGAACATAAATACGAAAAATAAAAAAAAATGTCTTTTTTTAATCATTATCATCTGAGGTTGGTAAAACGTATTCGCTTTCTTTTGCATAATAAAATGCTTTTAAAAGCGCTGTATCTTTCAAATAATCAATGGAAATCACTTCAATTCTGTGAATATTTAACCCGGTTCTTTCATTCAAATCGTATAACAGCTGTTCTCGGTGTTCCGGTTTTATCAGTTCAACCTTATCATAAACTATTTCTTTTGCATTTTCATTTTTCAGAAAATCCAAACGTTCCAAAACAAACGTCAGAAACAATACAACAATGTTGCAAATAATAAGTATCGTGTAATTATCATCTACAAAAGCAAGCGAATTAAGCATTCCCATTGCCACGCAAACGAAAAAATAACCCATGTCTTTTATGGAAATGGCTATCGTTCGGTATCGGATTATCGAAAACATGGCAAACAATCCGAATGCAAATCCGATTTTAATTTTTACCGCACCAAGCAAACAGCAAATCATAAAATTCACCACATTAAACAAAATGAAGGTGAAAATAAAATCTTTATTTCTGTGTTTCGGATAATAAATAAACCCCACAAGCAATGCTACTGCTATAAAATCTATAGCAGATCTTACAATAAAATCGTAAGTATTAAAAGCGCTTATCAATGCTTCTTCCGTTTCCATTAGTGCTGTAGTTTATTTATGGTTTTGATTATCGGCTTAAAATTATTTTTCTTAACAGATGGAATTAATGAAATAACTCCGTAAATGTATTTGCTGATTCCTTGCGGACGTATATGATGACGTTTCAATGAAGCTGTCAACGGTGATGACTGCGTGTTTTTGGATTGTTTTATTTCGATTATAGCGATTTTTCCAAATTTCACATCCCGCTGATTGTCAATAAAATGCAAATTCATATCAATAGTTACTCTTTCCGTAAAATGATTGTTCACCAAAGTTACTCTGCTGAAATTATTTTTTAAAATAAGGGTTACTTCCCCAATGTTTTTTCGTGTATAATCCTGGATCACATTTTTTCGGGATTCGTCTATATCGGAAAGCATGTAAGGAAGGGATTCCCGGTGTTTGTTTGTTCGGGCAATTTTCTCTTTCTTCTTGATTTCAAAAAAACACAAATCCGATTCCACATACCTTCTGCTGCGTACTTTTATACGATTTACATACCCGTTATGATGGTCTCTGAAAAACTGAAGATCCGGTGTATCGAAATAATTATTCTCATAGGAAAAAATACGGACACCGTCAATTTCAAGAACATTATAATTTTCAATCAAACAAGGAAAAATTTTCAGCAAATCGTCTCCTGTAAGCGCATATTTACTGTCCATTCTGTTTAACAGCGAAACAGATTCCAATTCATTTAAAGAAACACTGTTCAGTAATGAAAGTTGATTGGTAAATTTTTTAAACATGATTATCAGATTGTAATGACAAAATCTTCTACCGTTACAGTTGCTTTTCTTGAGTTGACCTCAATGGTTTTCAAAACATAATTCTGATCCCACGGACAAGAATCGCAATCTCCAAATACCCAAATATCATAGGTTCCTTCCTGAAGAAAGTCGAATTTGAAAGAACCGTCAAAAGAAGTGTCCACATCGTCGTAAAAAGAAGTATCATTGTGCGCACTGATATACACTTTGACACCGCCAAGATAATTTTCACTCACAAGAACTCCGTTTGAATTATAATCTTTCGCATAAACCCTTCCTGAAATTGTAGCCAAACCTCCATAACCTTCATCTTTTGAACATGCGATGAATGTAACAGCCAATAATAGTAATAGATATTTTTTCATGGTAATTCGATTTAACCGTTTAATTATTTTTTATCTTTTTTAGTTGAATTGAAACGCTAGCAATTAAACAGTTAAATATAAAATTCAACTGCCAAGTGCATCCGACTTCAAAAAAGGTAATTTGCTTTTGTAAACTACTTACTGTGTGGTGGTATTCTCAATAAGTATAAATCATCTTAAAAACATAAGCGGTAAATCTTACATTTTTACAATAGTAAAGATAGATATATCATTGATATTTATCAATTTAACCTTTCAAATTGATAAAAAAAACGTTGAAAAGCACTGCGAATGTAAATTTAATATCATCCAAGCTTTAAATAATTAATTTTCGCATGATTACATCCCTTAGATTCTCATCATCAGGCAATTAAAATTTGACCTCCGAAACACAACTGAAAATTTGCCGCAATAATCCAACAGATTGCCAAAAAACACTACGTTTCAACATAAAAGTAAAACAGTATTGATTTTTTTTTAAATCAAAATAACAATATATTTGAAAACTGTAATTATTAAAACAAAACAAACTAACTATATGAAATTACTGGAAGGAAAAACCGCTATCATTACAGGAGCGAGTAGAGGAATCGGTAGAGGAATTGCCGAAGTTTTTGCTAAAAACGGAGCCAATGTAGCTTTTACATACAGTTCTTCTGCAGCAGCAGCTCAGGAATTAGAAAACGAATTAACCGCTTTAGGTGTTAAAGCCAAAGGATATCAATCTAACGCAGCCGATTTTAACGAAGCGCAAAAATTAGTGGACGATGTAATTGCCGAATTCGGAAACGTAGATATTTTAATCAACAATGCCGGAATCACTAAGGATAACTTATTAATGCGTATTTCCGAAGAAGATTTCGATACGGTTATCGATGTGAACCTGAAATCGGTTTTCAACATGACCAAAGCCGTTCAGAAAATCATGCTTAAAAACCGCGCCGGTTCTATCATCAATATGAGTTCTGTAGTAGGAGTGAAGGGTAACGCCGGACAAACCAATTATGCTGCATCCAAAGCAGGTGTTATCGGTTTTTCGAAATCCGTTGCTTTAGAATTGGGTTCGCGTAATATCCGTTGCAACGTAATCGCTCCGGGCTTCATCGAAACTGAAATGACCGCTAAATTAAACGAAGATGTTGTAAAAGGATGGAGAGAAAGTATTCCTTTAAAACGAGGCGGTTCTCCAGAAGATGTGGCTAACGTTTGTGTCTTCTTATCGTGCGATATGAGTGCTTATGTTACCGGACAGGTTATTAATGTTGACGGAGGAATGTTAACATAGTAAACAGCATACAGTAATCTGTTACTGAATCCTTTTAACTGAACACTAAAAACTATGACGACAAGCACAATTTTACTTTTATTACTATCTGTACTGATTGCTGCCGGATTGTCGTTTTACCACTACTTATACAAAGCCAATTACAAGTCGAAACTGCACTTGTTTTTGGCTTTTTTACGTTTTGTTTCCTTGTTTTCAATTTTCGTGTTATTAATCAATCCGATTATTTCCCGAAAAACATTTGAAACCACCAAAACGCCTTTGCCTATTGTTGTTGATAATTCGCAGTCAATCAAAGAATTGAATCAGGATAATACAGCCAAAGAACTTTCTGAGAAATTAGCCCGAAACAGTAAACTGAACGACAAATACGAGTTGCAGTTGTATCGTTTTGACAGCGATTTCCAATCGGGCAACGAACTGGATTTCAAAGGAAAGCAAACTCATATTGATCAGGCAGCCCAGAATCTGAAGCAATTCTACCGCAGTCAGCATTACCCGGTTGTTTTATTAACCGACGGAAATCAGACCATCGGAAACGATTATGTATACAGTTTTCAGCAAAATACTTCAGTTTACCCTTTGGTTTTAGGTGATACCACCACTTTTTTTGATCTGAAAATCAATCAGCTGAATGTTAACAAATATGCTTTTCTGAAGAATAAATTTCCCGTAGAAGTGTTTCTACAATATAACGGAAATAAAGCCGTAAACGCTACTTTCAGTATACAACAGGGAAATGCTGCCATCCACAAACAAACCGTTGCATTTTCACCCTCTAAAAAAGCTCAGGTCGTTTCTGTTTTACTGAACGCCGACAAAGTAGGAGTACAAACTTTCAAAGCGGTTATTTCATCTTCTGAAAAAGAGAAAAACCAATACAATAACTCCAAAAATTTCGCGGTTGAAGTCATCGATCAGCGTTCGGAAATTGCCTTAGTTTCCGCCATAAACCATCCCGATTTGGGTGCATTAAAACGTTCCATCGAATCTAATCAACAGCGTAAAGTAACCATTGTTAAACCAAAAGAAATCAAATCATTACAAGATTTTAATGTTTTGATTTTATATCAACCTACAGCCGAGTTCAAATCCCTTTTGGAACAGAACAAAAACTTAGGCTTAAACACTTGGGTGATTACCGGAACCAACACCGATTTCAATCTTCTGAACCAATACCAGAATCAGATACAGTTTAAGCTTTCAGGACAAAACGAAGACTATTCCGCCGATTACAATTCGCAGTTCAATTCGTTTGCTTTAGACAATATTGGTTTCGAACAGTTCCCGCCATTACAGCATCCGTTCGGCACAATTTCGGTAAAAGAAAATGCAAACACACTTTTAAAAGCAAGAATTCGAAACATTACAACTGAAAATCCGCTATTAACGTTTTCTGAAACCGGTTTAAAGCGTAACGCTTATCTTTTCGGGGAAAATATCTGGAAATGGCGTATGGAAAGTCATTTGAAAACCAAATCATTCGAACAGTTTGATGTTTTTACCGATAAGATAATTCAGTATTTAGCATCCAATTCTGCTAAAAAATCATTGGCAGTTACACATGAAAGTTTTTACAATTCCGGGGAAACCATCGAAATTACAGCGCAGTATTTCAATAAAAACTATGAATTCGATGAAAACGCACGTTTAACAATAGCCCTGAAAAACAAGCAAACCGGTAAAACCAAGAATTTTGACTTTCTGAAAGGAAATAATGAATACAAAGTAAATCTGGACGGATTAGAGTTTGGAAATTACAGCTTTACCGTTATCGAAAACAATTCGAAAACAAAATATTCCGGGACCTTTGAAGTATTGGATTTTGAGATTGAAAAACAATTTGTAAATCCTGATACTTCACGTTTACAGCAACTGGCATCAAACACTAACGGAAAAGTATATTACCCTTCGCAAGTGGATGCATTAATCGAAGATTTGCTTAAAAACCAAAACTATATCGCTACAGAGAAAGCCATAATTAAAAAAACACCGCTAATTGATTGGATTTGGTTAATGGTTCTTTTGGTTGTTTCTCTCGCTGCCGAATGGTTTACCCGTAAATACAACGGATTATTATAAAAAAAAGCTGATTCAAATGAATCGGCTTTTTTTATTGTTTCTGATACTTCTTATTTTTGAGCATTTCGGATGCCGTTTGATAATAAGCTATTGTTTCGTTCACCAATTTTTGATTTATTCCTTTTTCAGGTTTTTCTTCAAAATGAATCTGAAATTCCGGCGGTAATCCTTCAGCAGGTTTTAAAATCAAATCGAATTGCTTTACTTTTTTAACCGGTGAAATAATGGTCAAAATATTATCCTTAATCAAACCAAGATCCTCATAAGTTGCAATAAATGCTCGCGGTTTATAATCGGGCGTCATAACATTTTCACCGTAAAATTTGCTCTGATAATTGAAATGCAGCAGTCCGAAAAGAGTAGGCATTAAATCGATTTGCGACATTAATACTCCGTTTTTCTCCGGCTGTATAAATCCGGGTGCATAAATCAAGGCCGGAATTCGGTATTTTTCAATAGGCAATTCGGTTTTTCCGGAACTGGACGCACAATGATCGGCAACAATTACAAAAACCGTATTTTTAAACCATGCTTGTTTTTCGGCCATAGCAAAAAACTGACGCAACGCATAATCGGTATATTTTACACCACCTTCACGGGATTTTGAATCGGCAGGAATATCGATTTTCCCATCAGGATACGTAAACGGACGGTGATTGCTCACGGTCATCCAATGCGTAAAGAAGGGTTTTCCTGACTTTGCTTCCTCATTCATCGTTATTATCGCTTTATTGGCCATGTCGCCATCACAAACACCCCAAATATTTGCAAAGTTGATTTCCGTTGGTTTCATAGTTTTTTTATCCACAACATTATAACCGTTTCCGCTGAAAAAATCCTGCATATTATCAAAGTATGCATCCCCACCATAAAGATAGTTTACTCCATATCCTTTTTGTCTGAACACACTTGCAGTAGAGAATTTATCCTTATTGTCTTCGCGTTTTACAACACTTTCGCCTGCTGTCGGTGGAATACAAAGAGTTACGGCTTCCAGCCCGCGAACCGTTCTGTTTCCGGTGGCGTGAAGATTCGTAAAAAATAAACTTTTATTCGCCAGCGAATCCAAAAAAGGAGTAATGTTTTGGTCATTGCCGTATGCTTTCATGAAATCGGCACTCAGACTTTCTATGGTTATCAATACTACATTTTTACGGGTTTCTTTTCCTATCCCGTTGATTTGTCTTAGCGTTGATCCGTTTGATATATCAGGTAACTGTTGTTTTAAAAGTGCATAAGCCTGATTGTCAGGCATTGTTGGATAGAATTTGAAATAATCCAATTCGCTGTTCATGAACGCCAGATAGAATTTATAAACACCGTTGGATTGAAGTTCGTTCGTAAAAACGTTTTGGGAATTTTCCAATTTTGCCAACGATGGAACAGCAAATAATGAAAATCCGAAAAGAATCAAAAACAAGACTGATAACTTTATTTTCTCCGTAAAAGAAGGCAGATTCTCTAAGAATGATTTCGATTTTTTTACGATAACCACTGTTGCAATGGCTGCTACAATTCCAATTCCTGCAAATAACGGAACTACTGGATAGGATTCCATTATATTACCGATAACAGTGTTCGTATAGACCAAATAATCGACTGCAATAAAATTGTATTTTACACCAAATTCATTCCAGAAAAAGAATTCGCTCACCGCATTCTGAACCATTACCAAAACAAAGATGAAAATGGTTACCGAGTATAGAATGAATCGTATTTTTTTACGATATTTAGGAAGAAATAGGAGCAAGCCGAACAAAACTGTTTTCAGTCCGATTAAAGCGATTCCGATAGTAGGAACTACGCCTCCGTATTCATTTAAAACCGTATTAAAGAAAGATACATAAAGTAATAACGCCAGCAACAACCCAAAAATAAGATAGCCCCAGGGTTTATGATACTTAGAATCAGAAAGGAATATCTGATACAACCATAAAAAAACACTGGCTAGCGTAAAAACAAAAAAATCAGAAACGATACCCAGCAAAAAGATTTTCATCACAGCACCCAAACCGAAAGAGGATTGTGTAATGGGATGAAAAATAAGAATTATTCTTAAAATTAAATTCACAATTAAGTAAAATGAGCCTAATTGCAAAAATGGATAAAGACTTTTTGTTAATTTCATAAGAAAAAATTATGATACAAACTTATAAAATGGTTTTTCCTAATCGCTTAAGTTTAGCTTAAAATAAATTTTGTTGCATTCGGATGATTTTATAATTGATTAATTTCGAAGAATATTTAGCACTAAAGTCGTATGAAAATTTTAATTATAGAAGACGAGTCGGGGATTTCCAACTTTTTAAAACAAGGCTTGGAAGAAGAAGGATACACAATACACGTGGCTTCCGACGGGATGATGGGGTTGGAAATGGCCAAAAAAGAAGCGCCGGATTTAATTCTGTTAGACTGGATGCTACCCAAACTAACCGGATTGGAAGTTTGTGAAGCGATACGCAAAGAAGACCAAAAAACACCAATTTTGTTTCTTACGGCAAAAGACACAGTTCAGGAAACAATTGAAGGACTCAAGGCCGGAGCCAACGATTACATCAAAAAACCCTTTAGCTTTGAAGAATTACTGGAACGTATCAAAATTCATTTTCGAAACGAGCAAAAGCCTGAAATATTAAAATTAGGATCAATCAGTATTAAAACGTTGAGTCATCAGGTTTTTGTTGAAGATAAAGAAGTATTACTAACGCAAAGGGAATACGACTTACTGAAATATCTAATAGAGCGAAAAGGAACCGTTTGTTCCAGAAACAGTATTATTGAAGACGTTTGGGATATTCATTTTGAATACGATACCGGAGTTATTGATGTTTTCATCAACGCCATCCGAAAAAAACTCAACCTCAATAAAGATGTCGAATTGATTAAAACGATAAGAGGCGTAGGGTACATCGCCAACGAAAATTAATTATGTCAAAAACCGAAACGGCAATAAAAGCCACTTATTTCAGTATTATCGGTAATACTCTTTTGGCTCTAATAAAAGGAATCACCGGTTATTTTGGTAATTCTTACGCCATGATTGCCGACGCTATCGAATCTACTGCCGATATTTTTGCATCGTTTTTAGTGCTTTTCGGTATCAAATATTCCAACAAACCTGCCGATGACAACCATCCTTACGGTCACGGAAGAGCAGAACCGTTGGTAACGTTTATCGTAGTAGGTTTCTTAATTACATCCGCAACCATTATCGCCTACGAAAGCATCCTGAATATCGGAACACCACATGAATTACCCAAACCTTTTACACTTTTCGTTTTAGGTGCCATTATCTTATGGAAAGAGTTTTCTTTTCAAACGGTTATGAAAAAAAGCAAAGAAACCAAAAGCAGTTCGCTCGAAGCAGATGCCTGGCACCACCGAAGCGACGCAATAACTTCAATAGCAGCTTTCATAGGGATTTCAATAGCAATTTATTTCGGAAAAGGATACGAATCTGCCGATGATTGGGCTGCTTTATTGGCCTCAGGATTTATTCTTTACAATTGCTATAAAATATTCAGACCAGCGCTGGGCGAAATAATGGACGAACATTTATACCACGAATTAGAAGCCGAAATTATCCGTATCGGCGCTACAATTCCCAATATGAAAGGCATAGAAAAATGTTTCATCCGAAAAGCGGGAATGAAATACCATGTTGATTTACACATCATTGTAGACGGAACAAAAAGCGTAAAAGAAGGGCACGACATTGCGCATGTTTTAAAAGATACTTTGCGTGCCGAATTAAACGAATTGGGACACGTACTCATTCATGTTGAACCGGATTTCGAATCCATACACCGATAAATCATGTTTTCACTTTCCTTCAAGAACAGAATCGCTTTTAACTATATCATCAGTACCGCATTACTGATTTTTGTTGTATTCATCGTTATTCACCATATCGTAGAAATATCGGTTTATAATGACATCAATTCGGATATTAAAACGGAAATTGAAAAACACCGCAAAGAAATAACCATAAGCAATGGTCATATCAATTTGGCTCACGAAGAAGAGTGGAAAGAAAGGGAACACAATACGTTTGATGTAAACCCTGTTTTTATTGAATTTGTAGACAGTAAAGGAAATTTAATTGACAAATCGCCAAACCTTAAAGACAAATCCCTTTTCCTGACCAATGCAGATCACGACAATGACTTTTACGACACTTATTTGGATGGAAAGATTATTCGTCAGATTCAGGTACCGATTTTTGACAAACAACAAAAAGCCGGATATGTTATAATTGCAATGTCTTTAGAAGACGCGGTAATGGTAATTAACAATCAACGTGAAATTTTACTGATTGCTTTTCCTTTAATTCTAATTGTGCTTTTTTTTATCGCAAGAATTATAGCCGGAAGAAGTATTAAACCGGTGAGCACCATTATTAAAACGTCTTCGGAAATAACAAAAGACAATTTAAGTGCCCGAATTGATTTGCCTAAAAATAAAGACGAGCTATATCAGTTGTCTAAAAACATCAATGAACTTTTGGACCGAATCGAAAGCGCTGTCGAACGCGAAAAACAGTTCACTTCCGATGCTTCTCATGAATTAAGAACGCCATTAGCTGTAATCAAAGGAACATTGGAGGTTTTAATTCGCAAACCCCGAACCAACGAAGAGTATATCGATAAAATTAATTTTTGCGTTTCCGAAGTCGACCGTCTCAATAATTTAGTGGATGAATTGTTATTGTTGGCCCGATTCGAAAACCAAAAACAATATGTAAAAAGCGAAGAAGTGCTTTTGAATTCGACTTTTCTGGATGTTCTTGCCCGATTTGCCCCAAAATTCCAAAGTAAAAACATTACCGTAAAAACCGATTTTTCGAAAGATTACTATGTTAAAACAGACAATTATCTACTATCCATAATTATCGGGAATATCATTTCTAATGCCGTTAAATATACTTTACAAAACGGAACAGTGATAATCGATATTTCAAAAGATGGCGAAAAAACCGTCTGCAAAATTACCGATAACGGAATTGGTATAAAAAAAGAAGATTTGAATGCTATTTTCGATCAGTTTTATCGTTCGGAAGCATCAACACACTCCGATATAAAAGGAACTGGCTTAGGTTTGTCAATTGTAAGGAAATTATGCTTACTTTTAAATATCCAAATCAACATCAACAGTACACTAAATGAAGGTACTGAAGTAATTTTAAGCTTTTCGTAAGAACATCTTAAGGCTATCTTAAGTTACCTTTTTTCTTTCATTTTTAAATTTGTTAAAAAATATAATGATGGATAAAATAATTGGATTCAGCCTTCGAAATAAATTCATAATCATTCTTTTTACGATTGGTATTATAGGATTCGGAATGTTTTCTGTTTTCCAGATTTCCATTGGTGCCGTTCCGGATGTTACCAATAATCAGGTACAGGTAATTACTACTTCACGTAATCTTTCCACAGAAGATATCGAGCAATATATTACCTATCCGGTAGAATTGGAAATGGCCAATTTACCCGGCGTTAAAGAAATCCGTTCCATTTCAAAATTCGGATTATCAGTGGTTACCATTGTTTTTGATGAAAAAGAAGGAACCTATCTTCCGCGTCAGTTAATTGCCGAAAAAATCAAAACTGCTTCCGAAAAAATCCCGCAAGGTTTCGGAACTCCCGAAATGGGACCAATAACTACCGGTTTGGGCGAAATTTATCAGTACATACTAGATGTAAAACCCGAATATAAAAACCAATATTCCGTAACCGATTTACGCACGATTCAGGACTGGACTGTAAAACGTCAGCTTTCCGGAATCAACGGTGTAGTCGAAATCAATACTTGGGGCGGCTACTTAAAGCAATATGAAATCGCTATAAATACTGCTAGTTTAAAAGCGATGAACATTGAAATTGGTGAGGTTTTCCGAGCTTTGGAAAACAACAACAGTATTGCCGGAGGTGCTTATATCGAAAAAGAAAATCAGAGTTATTTTATCCGTGGAGAAGGAAAAGTAAATTCCGTTTCCGATATTGAAAACATTGTTGTTAAGAACAATAACGGGATTCCGGTTTATGTAAAAAATGTTGCTCAGGTGCGCTATGGTCATGCAAACCGCTTTGGAGCCATAACTGCCAATGGAGAAGGCGAGAAGGTGTTAGGACAGGTTATGATGCTAAAAGGCGCGAATTCAAAGCAAGTAATTGAAGATGTAAAAAACCGTGTAGCCGAAATTCAGAAAACGCTTCCGAAAGGTGTTTACATCAACGGATTTTTGGAACGAAGTGAATTGGTGGGAAAAACAACATTCACTGTAGCTGAAAATCTTATTTTAGGTTGTCTTATCGTAATATTTGTCGTAGTGCTTTTATTAGGAAACTGGCGTTCCGGATTGGTAGTAGCTTCGGTAATTCCGCTTTGTCTGTTATTTGCCATATCCTTTATGAACTTATTGGGAATCGACGCCAACCTGATGAGCTTAGGGGCAATCGATTTCGGAATCATCATTGACGGTGCCGTAATTATAGTCGAATTTATCGCGTTTCAGATAACCCATAAATCGGCAGAATTAAACCAGCTTACTGGAGCGGAACAACAATCTGAAATCGACCGAATTACGCTCAAAAGTGCTTCAAAAATGATGAACTCGGCCGTTTTCGGACAATTAATCATTCTGATTGTTTTCATCCCGATTCTGTCTTTAACCGGAGTGGAAGGAAAAATGTTCAAACCAATGGCAATGACTTTCAGTTTTGCACTTGTAGGCGCGATGTTGTTCTGTTTCACTTATGTTCCGGTAGTTTCTTCTTTATTTTTAAAACCGAAAGAGGAAAACCCGAATTCGCTGTCTAACCGATTAATCAACAAAATAAATTCCTGGTATTTACCCATAATAACTTGGGCATTGAGCAACACCAAAAAAGTTATGTACGGCGCGTTTGGCTTGCTTTTACTGGCAATTGGTTTATTTACAACAATGGGAGGCGAATTCATTCCAACGTTAGACGAAGGCGATTTCGTAATCCAACCCGTTTTAAAAACCGGAACTTCCCTAACAAAAACAATAGGGACAACAACTAAAATTGAGAAAATCATCCTCAAAAATTTCCCCGAAGTGAATCAGGTTGTAAGCCGTATCGGAGCAGCTGAAGTTCCTACTGACCCAATGAGTATGGAGGAAAGTGATGTTATCGTTAAACTAAAACCAAAATCTGAATGGGTTTCCGCCGAAACTAAAGACAAATTGGCCGATAAGATTAAAGCGGCAATCGAAAAACAGATTCCAAATATGGAAATTGAGTTTACACAACCTATCGAAATGCGTTTTAACGAATTGATTTCCGGAACGCGTTCGGATGTGGCGGTGAAAATTTTCGGTGAAGATTTGGACGTATTGGCCCGAAAAGCAAAAGAAATCGAAAAGGCAATTAAAAACGTGGAAGGCGCTTCCGATATTATTATCGAAAAAACGGAAGGTTTGCCACAAATGGCCGTTCGTTACGACAGAAGCAAGATCGCACGATACGGATTAAATATTGCCGACTTAAATGAAATTATAGCACTTGGATTTGCCGGAAAAACGGTAGGTAATGTATTTGAAGGCGAAAAACGTTTCGATATGGTCATCCGATTGGATAAAACCAACCGAAAAGACATTGAAGATTTGCGTAATTTATATGTTTCCACGCCATCTGGTGCTCAGATTCCGTTAAGTGAACTGGCACAAATTGAATATACAGAAGGTCCTGCAAAAATTTCAAGAGACAACACAAGAAGAAGAATTGTAGTTGGAATCAACGTAAGAAACCGCGATTTACAAAGCGTAGTAGATGATATTCAACGCATTGTGGAAACCAAAGTGAAATTACCATCCGGTTATCATGTTACGTATGGCGGACAGTTTGAAAACCTACAAAGTGCCAAAGCAAGATTAATGATAGCAGTTCCAATCGCCTTAGTACTGATCTTTATTATGCTGTATTTTGCTTTCGGTTCGGTAAAAGAAGCGTTATTGGTATATTCAGCTATTCCGCTTTCGGCCGTGGGAGGAATTTTATTTCTGTGGATTAGAGATTTACCGTTTAGTATTTCGGCAGGTGTTGGTTTTATTGCTCTTTTCGGAATCGCCGTATTGAACGGAATCGTACTTATTGAACACTTTAAAGAATTGAAACACCAGGGAATAAACGACATGAACGAATTAATCTTAAAAGGTACAACCGACAGATTACGTCCGGTTTTATTAACCGCTTCCGCTGCAGCGTTAGGCTTTTTACCGATGGCAATTTCAGCTTCGGCAGGAGCAGAGGTACAACGACCGTTAGCAACGGTAGTAATTGGAGGTTTGTTTACCGCCACTTTGCTGACAATGATAGTATTACCAATTTTATACAAAGTTTTTGATTCGAAAGAAATTATAAAACCAAAACTAAAAAAGAAACATAAAAACGTTATTCCGATTATTTTGTTTTTATTAGGTTCTTCAGTCGCTTTTTCGCAAAACAACAATCCTGAATTGGACAGTTTAGTATCCAAAGCTATTGCCAATAACAAAGGAATAAAAGCTTCCCAATTACAGGTTGATAAAGCAAAAGCCAATATAAAAACAGCATTTTCTTTTGACAAAACCAATGTATATTATGGGTACGATCAAAACAATCTGGCAATAAATAATTTACCACTGAAAGTTTTCGGAGTACAACAGCGTTTTGCTTTTCCAACAGTTTACGGTGCACATAAAAACCTTTACAAATCGGAATATGAAACACAGCAATCTAATTTCGAAATTCAGAAAAATAAACTCACACACAGTGTAAGTCAGACCTATCAGGAAATTGTTTTATTACAGCATCAAGAAAAACTGTACCGGTATTTAGACAGTCTGTATGAAAATTTTTCAAAAGCGAGCAGTCGTAAATTTGAATTAGGCGAATCCAATTATTTGGAAAAAATTACTGCCGAAGCAAAATTCCGTCAAATCAAAACAACACTTTTGCAAATCGAAAAACAGAAAAAAGCAAATCTGGAAATTTTACAATCCTTACTGCAGTCAGATGAAAATTTCAGTATAAAAAACAACACAATAACTCCTTTAAATAATCTAAGTAGTAAATCAAATAAAGAACTATATAGTGCTTATTTTGAAAACATTACAAAAAATTATAAAAATCAAATATCGATACAGAAACAAAATTGGTTACCCGATTTAAATCTCGAATATTTTCAAGGGAAAAACAGCGGTTTATCGCAATCGTTATATGGTTTTCAGGTAGGTGTTGCGGTTCCGATTCTGTTTTCCGGAAATATCGCCAAATCCAAAGTAGCCAAGTTGGAACTGCAGAGTTGGGAACAGCAAAAACAAAACGAAGAGCTAAAAATCGAAAAATACATCCTTCAGAAAACCAACGAATTAGACAAACATTATGAGGCCATTACGTATTACAACGAATACGGCAAAAAACTATCCGAAGAAATTATTAAAGTGGCCAATATGAGTTACAAACACGGCGAAATTGATTTCTTTCAATACATTTTAAGTCTGGAAAATGCAACTTCCATTCAGATGGATTATTTAAACAACGTACTGCAATACAACAAAACCCAATTGGATATTCAATATCTTAATTTTTAATTCGTTACCATGAAAAAATACTTATTTACACTACTTATAGCAACTACTTTGTTTTCATGCAAAAAACAAGCATCGGAAACAGTTGAAACACCTGATAACGACTTGATTTCCGTTACAAAAGAACAATTTCAGTCGGGCGGAATGCAAATCAGTCAACCTGTCGAGCAGGATTTTGATGTAACCGTTAAAGCATCCGGAAAAATTGATGTTCCGCCTCAAAATCGCGCAAAAGTAACTACGTTTTTAGGTGGCTATATCAAATCAACTTCGCTTCTGGTAGGTGATAAAGTCACCAAAGGTCAAGCATTGGTTACTTTGGAAAACACCGATTTTATTGATCTTCAGAAAGATTATCTTGAAGTTGCAGAACAAATAGATTACCTTAAATCCGAATACGAAAGACAAAAAACCTTATACAACGAAAAAATTGCCTCTCAGAAAAACTATCTGAAAGCCGAAAGCGATTACCGTAAAACCAAAGCGACATACAACAGTTTGAGAGAGAAATTATTGCTTTTAAACATCAATCCCAAAAATGTCGAAAACGGTAAATTAACATCTACAATAACTATTTACGCGCCAATTTCGGGAAATATCGTGATTATGAATGTAAATACCGGAATGTTTATAGCGCCGTCTGATGTTATTTTGGAAATTGTACAAACCGATCACCTTCATTTGGAAATGGCTGTTTTTGAGAAAGATATTTTAAAAATAAAAGAAGGTCAACCGATAAAATTCACCGTTCCGGAAGCATCAAAAGACATTTTCGATGCTAGTGTGCACCTGGTTGGAAAATCCATTGAAGGAAACGACAGAACCATTAACGTTCACGGTCATTTATCCGATGCGGTTAAACAAAAACTGCTTACGGGAATGTTCGTTGAAGCCTCAATAGTTGTCGATAGAAAAAAAGGACTCGCCATTCCAACTGAAGCTTTAATTACCGAAAACAATAAAAATTTCGTACTTTTATTACAAAGTGATACAAACAACAATTATTCCTTTAAAAAAGTTGGCGTTACCATTGGAGAAAAATCGGAACAATTTGTTGAAATCATTCCGAATACTCAGGTCAATACCAATTCAAAATTACTTACAAAAGGAGTTTTTGATGTAGCAAATTAACAACGTCATGGAGGCAAAAAAACTTAAAGAGCAACTGCAAACCGAAGTCGATACTGCTTTTTTATACGACAGCATTGCCAATTTACAAACGGATGTCAATCTAAAAAAGGTATTGCAGAGTTTATCGGAGATTGAAAAAAATCATGCGGTTCACATTCTTGCCAAGCTGCAAGAGAGCAATCCAAACATGGTTGTACCATTGCCTTCATCACGAGCAAAACTGCAATTGAAATTGGGTAAGATTTTCGGTTATAATTCGATTATCAGCAATCTTTCCAATATCGAAAAACAATTTGCTGTTAATACAATCAAGAATAAGATTGAGAAAGGCGAAAAGCTCACCGGATACGAACACAATCACCTGAAAATCATTGAAGCAGTTAATCAGAATGCTGCTTTTAATGTATCCGGCGGATTACTGTCGAAATTTGAAAGCCGACATAAATCGGTAGGCGGAAATGCCTTGCGTGCAGCCGTTTTGGGAGCCAATGACGGACTCGTTTCCAACATGAGTTTGGTGATGGGCGTTGCAGGCGCAGCCGTTTCTAACAGTACGATCCTATTAACCGGTTCGGCAGGATTATTGGCAGGTGCCATTTCGATGGCTTTGGGAGAATGGTTATCAGTTCAGAGTTCAAAAGAATTGTACGAAAACCAAATCGCCCTTGAAACTCAGGAATTAGAAGCTTCTCCGGAAGAAGAAAAGAAAGAATTGGCATTGTTATACCAAGCCAAAGGAATGAATGCTGAGGAAGCAATGAAATTAGCCAACAAAGCTTTTGAAACCAACGAATCAGCTATCGAAACCTTAATCACGGAAGAACTGAATATCAACAAAGAAGAACTGGAAGGATCAGCTTGGGAAGCAGCCATTACCTCTTTTATTTTATTTGCCGTGGGCGCCATTATTCCATTGTATCCGTTTATGTTTCTTGACGGCAGAAACGCTATATATTTAAGTATTGCCAGTGCGGTGGTCGGGCTATTCGGAATCGGATCGGCAATCACCTTGTTTACAGGGAAAAGTATTCTTTTCTCGGGTATTCGACAAGTATTTTTTGGTCTCGCTGCAGCAGCGGTGACTTACGGAATAGGAGCGCTGATTGGCGTTTCCATTGCAGGTTAACTAATCTATAAACAAATTAAAACTATTTTATCATGAACGACGCACATTTACACATGGTGGTAAACCATTTCCCTATTATCGGAACCATTTTAGGATTGGGAATTTTAATTGCAGGATTATTGCTGAAAAACAAATCAGTGCAGCATACGGCTTATGTCTTGTTTGCTATTGCAGCCATTTTCGGATTATTGTCAATGAATACAGGAGAAGGAGCAGAAGAACTTGTAGAAGATTTACCAAACGTTGGAAAACAAATCATCCACGAACACGAAGAGATTGCCGAGAAATTTGTAATCCTGTTGTACTTAACTGGAGCGGTGGCATTATTATCGTTATTCATGTCTTTTAAAAACCATGCAAAAGCTCAGTTTTTTGCTTATGCGACATTAATTTTAGCAATCGGAACAGCCGTTTTATCTAAAAATGTTGGTACTTCCGGAGGCGAAATCCGTCACACTGAAATTCGCGAAAACGCTAGCAATAATGGCGCTTCAGCTCAAGAAAAAGGAGCAGAATCAACTGACGATGAACATTAAACAAAATATAAAATTTCAAAAAAAGTTGTTTTATAACAAAGAATGACTTTACATTTGCATCATCAAAACAAACAAAAATGTTTTTAAACCAATTACATCATCATCATTATTTCTCCGCTCAAGCGAAGTGATAATGGTATGTGTATAAATCATATATTTTTAAAACCCGTTTGAGTACATCAAACGGGTTTTTTATTTCCACACGTTACGTTGTACTCAGACTTTTCAATCCAAAACAATGAGTACATTAAAAATTGCAATTCAAAAATCAGGACGTCTTAACGAAGACAGCCTAAAAATCCTCAAAGACTGCGGCATTGCTGTCGAAAACGGTAACGACCAACTCAAAGCCACAGCTTCTAATTTTCCGCTGGAAATCTTATTTCTCCGAAACTCCGACATTCCTCAATACCTGATTGATGGCGTGGCTGATATTGCTATCGTTGGCGATAATTTGTTAGTCGAAAAAGGAGCCGATATCGCCATTGCAGAGCGCTTGGGGTTTTCAAAATGCAGGGTGTCAATCGCAGTTCCAAAAACCTTTGAATACAACTCTCTAAAGGATTTGAACGGATTACGCATCGCTACTTCCTATCCGAATACCGTTCAAAATTACTTCAAATCCAAAAATGTTGCTGTTGAACTTCATGAAATCTCGGGTTCCGTTGAAATAGCGCCTAATATCGGACTTTCCGATGCTATTGTAGATATCGTTTCCACCGGAAGTACGCTTTTTAAAAACAACCTGAAAGAAGTGGATGTCATCCTGAAAAGTGAAGCCGTTTTAGCAGTTTCTCCAAAATTATCAAATGAAAAACAGGCAGTTTTAAACAAATTACAGTTCCGAATCCAATCGGTTTTAAAGGCTCGAAAATCGAAATACATACTAATGAATGTTCCGAATGATAAGATTCCGGAAATCAGTAAAATTCTTCCGGTTTTAAAAAGTCCGACTGTAATGCCGTTAGCCGAAAAAGGCTGGAGTAGTGTGCATTCGGTTATCAATGAAGCTCTTTTTTGGGATGTTATTGACCAACTGAAAGCCGCCGGAGCCGAAGGAATTCTGGTTTGCCCAATAGAAAAAATGGTACTGTAAAGCAGATGACAGATGACAGATTGCAGAGGGCAGAGGGCAGAAGATAATGGAAAAAACTATGGCTTAAAAATAATTTAAAACTTAAAAACAAATGAAAAAAATACTAAATCCAAACAAAAACGAATGGGCAGCTTTAACGCAACGTCCCACAAAAAACTATAAGGAAATTGAAACAACCGTAACACAGATTTTTAAAGAAATCCAGCAAAAAGGCGATGCGGCGGTTGCAAAATACACATCCTTTTTTGACGGAATCGAATTGTCAAAAATCAGCGTTTCAGATATTGAACTCAAAGAAGGAATCGCATTAGTCCCGAAAGAATTGAAAGACGCCATAAAACAAGCAAAAGCCAATATCGAAGCGTTTCACAGCGCTCAAAAAACCGAACGCATTACAATTGAAACTACGGAAGGTGTTAGTTGTTGGCAGGAAAAACGCCCAATTCAGAAAGTGGGTTTGTACATTCCCGGTGGTTCCGCACCTTTATTTTCGACCGTTTTAATGCTGGCGGTTCCGGCACAATTGGCAGGTTGTCAGGAAATTATACTGTGTTCACCACCTAATAAAGATGGAAAAATCAATCCAGCTATTTTATATGCTGCGAATTTATGCGGAGTGACGAAAATTTTAAAAGTAGGCGGTATTCAAGCCATCGCAGGGATGACATTTGGAACGGATTCGATTCCGAAAGTGTCTAAAATTTTCGGTCCCGGGAATCAGTTTGTAACAGTGGCTAAGCAAGTGGCGACACAGTTCGGTATAGCCATCGACTTGCCTGCCGGTCCATCAGAATTGTTAGTCGTAGCAGATGATTCTGCAAATCCGGCTTTTGTGGCTTCTGATTTATTAAGTCAGGCGGAACACGGTGCAGACAGTCAGGTAATTTTGGTTTCCACCTCAAAAAAAATGATTACTGCCGTTGAAAAAGAGGTGGAAGAACAGCTAAACAAACTTCCGCGAAAAGACATAGCCGAAAAAGCCATCGGCAATTCAAAATTAATTTATGTTGAAAACGATACTATTGCTTTGGATTTTGTCAATGAATATGCGCCGGAACACTTCATCATTGCTACAAAAAATGAAGATTTTTATGTTGATGGAATTCAGAATGCCGGTTCGGTTTTCGTTGGGAATTATACTCCTGAAAGTGCCGGCGATTATGCTTCGGGAACCAATCACACCTTACCAACGAATGGTTTTGCCAAAAATTACAGTGGTGTAAATCTGGATAGTTTTCTAAAAGCAATGACCTTTCAGAAAATTACCGAAAAAGGGATTCAAAACATCGGAAAAACGATAGAAATCATGGCTGAAGCGGAAGGATTACAAGCGCACAAAAATGCAGTAACCTTACGATTAAACACGATAAAAAGCACAACTATATAGTCTGTCATTTCGACAAAGGAGAAATCTCATAATCAATAACAATGAACTTAGATAAACTAATCCGAAACAACGTAAAAACAATGCAACCGTATTCCTCGGCGCGGGATGAATTCAAGGATTTTGAACAAAAAATGGTGTTTCTCGACGCAAATGAAAGTCCGTTCGAAAATGGACTGAACCGCTATCCCGATCCGCAGCAAAAATCGGTTAAAACTCTTTTGGCTGATCAAAAAGGGGTGAATACCAACCAAATTCTTCTCGGAAATGGAAGTGATGAAGTATTGGATTTATTGTTCCGCGCCTTTTGCGAACCGAATCGTGATAACGTGATTACACTTCCGCCAACTTACGGAATGTATGGCGTTTTGGCCAATTTAAATGCAGTCGAAAACAGAGAAGTTTTACTTTCTGAAGATGATTTTCAGCCAAAAACCGAAATGATTATGAAAACAATCGATGCCAATACCAAAATGATTTTCCTTTGTTCGCCTAACAATCCTACGGGAAATTCCTTTTCCAAGGAAAGTGTCGTAACTTTAATACAGTATTTCAATGGTTTGGTGGTTTTAGATGAAGCCTATATTGATTTTTCCGAAAACGAAAGTTGGCTCGCAAAATTAAAGGAGTATCCGAATCTGATCATCACACAAACATTGTCTAAAGCCTATGGCTTGGCCGGAATCCGAATGGGGATTTTATATGCATCAGCTGAAATTATTTCGGTTTTAAACAAAATAAAACCGCCTTACAATCTGAACAACCTGTCGCAACAAAAAGCGCTAGAGACATTAACTAACAAAGAAATAACAGAAAACAAAATAACTTTAATTAAAGCAGAAAAAGAGTTTTTACTTAAACAATTACTTGAAGTAAAATTTATTCAAAAAACATATCCTTCAGAGGCGAATTACATCTTGATTAAAGTAGACGATGCACACAAAAGATACAATCAGCTTTTAGAAAAAGGCATTGTAGTCCGAAACCGAAGCAATCAGCCGTTATGTGAAAATTGCTTGCGAATTTCCATCGGTACACCGGAAGAAAACCAACTGTTAATCAATACCCTAAAAACACTATAATGGCACAAAAAGTTTTATTTATAGACAGAGACGGAACGCTTGTTTTGGAACCGGATGATTACCAATTGGACAGCTTTTCAAAACTGGAATTTTATCCGGACGTCTTTCAATACCTGTCAAAAATCGCTAAGGAATTGGACTTTGAAATCGTAATGGTTACCAATCAGGACGGACTGGGAACAACCAGTTTTCCTGAAGAAACATTCTGGCCCGTTCAAAATTTCATTCTGAAAACCTTTGAAAATGAAGGAATAACATTCAAGGAGATTTTCATCGACCGAAGTTTCCCTCAAGACAATGCGCCAACCCGAAAACCCGGAACAGGAATGCTGACAAAATTCTTAAATAATGCCGACTACAATTTAAAAAATTCCTTCGTAATCGGCGACCGTTTAACCGACGTTGAATTGGCGAAAAACCTCGGAAGTAAAGCGATTTTCATTGCAAGTCACGAAACTTTAGGAAGCACGGAATTACAAAGCAAATCAGAAGAATTAGCCGATATCATCGCTTTAAAAACAACATTTTGGAAAACAATTTACGAATTCCTGAAATTGGAAAACCGTACAGCAACCGTCATCCGAAAAACCAATGAAACCGATATCGCCATCACGATAAATCTCGACGGAACCGGAAAAAGCAACATCAAAACCGGTTTGGCATTTTTCGATCATATGCTGGATCAAATCGCCCGTCACGGACAAATGGATTTGGAAATTCAGGTCAAAGGCGATTTAGAAGTAGACGAACACCACACCATTGAAGACACCGCAATTGCTTTGGGGGAAGCTTTCGCTAGTGCGCTGGGCAATAAATTAGGCATCGAGCGCTATGGATTCTGTTTGCCGATGGATGATTGTCTGGCGCAGGTTGCTATCGATTTCGGTGGCCGAAACTGGTTGGTTTGGGAAGCCGATTTTAAACGGGAAAAAATAGGGGAAATGCCCACGGAAATGTTCTTCCACTTTTTCAAATCCTTCACAGACGGCGCAAAAGCCAATCTAAACATCAAAGCCGAAGGCACCAACGAACACCATAAAATCGAGGCCATTTTCAAAGCGTTTGCCAAAGCGATAAAAGCCGCCGTAAAACGCGATGCCGAAAAAATGATTTTACCCACCACAAAAGGAATATTATAACATGAAAATTGCCATTATAGATTACGATTCTGGAAACATTCAGAGTGTGTTATTTGCGTTGGAACGCCTTGGTTTTAAAGGAATAATCACAAAAGATAAAGACGAAATAGCATCAGCCGACAAATTCATTTTCCCAGGCGTGGGCGAGGCGGGAAGTGCCATGAAAAAACTAAAAGAAAGTGGTTTAGACTTAGTAATTCCAACTTTACAGCAACCGGTTTTGGGAATCTGCTTGGGAATGCAATTGATGTGCAATGCAACCGAAGAAAGCAACACCAAAGGTTTAGGGATTTTCGATGTTAACGTGCTTAAATTCCCAAACACCGTTAAGGTTCCACAAATGGGCTGGAATACCATTTACAATCTGAAATCGCCTTTATTTACGGGGATTCCGGAAAATGAATACCTGTATTTGGTACACAGTTTTTATGTGCCGCTAAACGAAAATGCAATCGCGGTAACGCAGTACGGACAAGAATATGCATCGGCTTTGCAAAAAGAGAATTTCTACGGCGTACAATTTCATCCCGAAAAGAGCGGAAAAATCGGAGCACAAATTTTATCCAATTTTTTAAGCTTATAATTTGGGCGTTCGGGCGGGCTTTACGTTGCAATCTTTTGTTTTTTAAAGAAAAAAGCAAAAGGATTTCCACTTCAATCCCTAACGCAACATCGAATAATAATCACGATCATTAATAAAAAAACAAAATGAGAATCATACCCGCCATAGACATCATCAACGGAAAATGCGTGCGTTTGTCCAAAGGCGATTACGCCACCCAAAAAACATACAACGAAAATCCGCTGGAAGTCGCCAAACAATTCGAAGCCCACGGCATCGAATATTTACACTTGGTAGATTTAGACGGCGCAAAATCGAATCGGATTGTAAATTATAAAATACTGGAACAAATCGCCTCTAAAACGACTCTACAAATCGATTTCGGTGGCGGAATAAAATCGGATGCCGATTTACGAATAGCTTTCGAATGTGGTGCGAAACAAATCACCGGAGGAAGTATCGCGGTTAAAAATCCGGAATTGTTTCAGGAATGGATAACTAAATACAGTTCCGAAAAAATAATCCTCGGTGCCGATGCCAACAATAGGAAAATTGCCGTTTCCGGTTGGTTGGAAGAAAGTTCAGAAGAATTACTTCCGTTTATTCAAAACTATCAGAAGAAAGGAATTGAATACGTAATCTGCACGGATATCGCGAAAGACGGCATGTTGGAAGGACCAAGTTTCGAACTGTATCAGGAGATTTTAGAAACCGTTTCAGACCTAAAACTGATTGCTTCGGGAGGCATTTCAACGTTTGAAGAAATTCCAAAATTAGCCGAATTGGGTTGTGAAGGAACCATTATCGGGAAAGCCATTTACGAAGGTAGAATCAAACTAAAAGAACTCGAACGCTATATCATTCAACCATGCTAACTAAAAGAATAATTCCCTGTCTCGATATCAAAAACGGAAGAACAGTTAAAGGTGTGAATTTCGTCGATTTAAAAGATGCCGGAGATTCGGTGAAATTGGCAAAAAAGTATACCGAAACCGGTGCCGATGAACTCGTTTTCTTAGACATTTCCGCAACCGAAGAACGCCGTAAAACCCTGATTCCGTTGGTTCGCGAAGTGGCAAAAGCAATTAATATTCCGTTTACGGTTGGTGGTGGCATTTCTTCGGTGGAAGATGTGAAACTGTTGCTTCAAAACGGCGCCGATAAAGTATCCATAAATTCATCGGCTGTAAAAAATCCGAACCTTATTAACGAATTGGCGCAGGAATTCGGAAGTCAGTGCATTGTGGTTGCCATCGACGCCAAAGAAATCAACGGACAATGGAAAGTACATTTAATGGGCGGAAAAACAGCAACGGAATTAGACTTATTCCAATGGGCGAAAGAAGCAGAAGAAAGAGGCGCCGGTGAAATTCTATTTACGTCCATGAACAACGACGGAACAAAAAACGGTTTCGCCAATGAAGCTTTAGCGCAACTTTCGGAAGCAGTAAATATTCCGATTATTGCCAGTGGAGGAGCGGGAACAATGCAACATTTTGCCGATGCCTTTATAAACGGAAAAGCTGATGCAGCACTTGCCGCCAGTGTTTTTCATTTTCAGGAAATCGAAATACCACAACTGAAACAGTTTTTGAAAGAAAAGAATGTAAGGGTTAGGGTATAGAAAGAAAAGGGAAAAGGGAAAAGGGAAAAGGGAAAAGGGAAAAGGGAAAAGGGAAAAGGGAAGAAAAACAGAAAAAGGACTCAAAATGAAATTAGATTTCACCAAAAATACAGACGGTTTGCTTCCTGCAATTGTTCAGGATAGCGAAACCAAAAACGTCCTCATGTTAGGCTACATGAATCAGGAAGCATTAAACAAAACCCTGGAAACCAACAAAGTGACATTCTTCAGCAGAAGTAAAAAACGCTTGTGGACGAAAGGCGAGGAGAGTGGCAACTTTTTAAAATTGGTCAGCATTAAAGAAGATTGCGACAATGATACACTTTTAATCAAAGCACGACCAACAGGACCAACCTGTCACACCGGTTCCGATACTTGCTGGCAGGAAGCTAACAATCAGACGTTTGGATTTTTGTCAAAACTGGAAAACACAATTAAAGAACGTCAGAAAAACGCAAATTCGGAAAACAGTTATGTGGCTTCTTTGTTCGCAAAAGGCATCAATAAAATTGCTCAGAAAGTAGGCGAGGAGGCTGTTGAAGTAGTTATCGAAGCCAAAGATTCAAACAATGATTTATTTCTGAACGAAAGCGCCGATTTACTGTTTCACTATCTGATTTTGTTGCAGGCAAAGGGATTTCAGCTAAACGACATTGTAAAAGTATTGCGATCCCGTGAAAAATAATTTTTAGGAATTGCCAAAATAGTGTACTTTTAAAAGAAAAAATGATTTCAAAAGCCGAATTGGATTTCCTTTCCGAACTAGAAAAAAACAACAACCGTGATTGGTTTACCGAAAATAAAAAGCGATTTGAAAACCATCAGAAAGTAATTAAAACCTTCTTTCAGGAAATCAACGAAGAATTTGGAAAACAGGACAGTATCGAAAAAATGCAGATTCATCGTATTTATCGCGACATTCGGTTTTCTAAAGACAAAACGCCGTATAAAATCAATTTCAGCGTAAGTTTTGACCGAACTAAACCTCATTTACGAGGCGGTTATTACCTTCACATTCAGCCAGGAGGCAGTTTTGTTGGCGGCGGTTTTTGGGAACCCAATGCCGAAGATCTAAACCGCATCCGAAAGGAATTTGAAATGGACGATGAAGAAATCCGAGCAATTATTGCCGATGAGAATTTCAAAAAGTATTTCGGAGAATTAAAAGGCGAGGAATTGAAAACGGCTCCGAAAGGTTTCGATAAAACCCATCCGGCCATCGATTTGATTCGTAAAAAACAATACCTGATTTCCCGAAGTTTTACCGACAAGGAAGTCACCAGCGAAAATTTCAAAACCGAAGTCTTAGCAACTTTTAAAGCCATGCGACCATTTTTCGACTATATGAGCGACGTACTCGGCACCAATTTAAACGGAGAAAGTCTTTATTAAAATAAAAAAAGCTGTCGATTATGACAGCTTTTTCGTTTGTGGTATTTGCAATCTGAGTTAAATTAATCCATATTTAAAATCATAACCTGACTTTTCAACCGTTCAATCAGCATGTTCATCATTCGTTTGTTGATGTTGGAGGAATTTTTGATGTATTCTTTGTATTCATCCACAGTAAAAAGTCCGATAATAATCCCTTTCAGTGAATTTCTGAATTTGATGTCGCGCTGAATCACATTTTCGATGTACGCCATTTTCTTATCGGGCGGCATCGAGAAAAACACGTTCTTTTGCTTTATCGCATAATTCAGAAAAACTTCAATGAAAAGTTCGTTCTGTAAAACCAGTATAGGTCGTAAAGTCCTGTTCTGAAATACTTCTTCAGAAGTTGACTGAGCCGAAATCGTTCCAAGAGGTTCACCTCTCAAATCAATAAGAAAAGTGTCGCGATTTTCCATGGTTTTGTTCTTTGTATTAAAGTTACGAATTATGAAATGCCGATTTATAACTGCATTTGAAAAGTTATTAGTAGTTTCGTGTTGAAAACTTTGAAACATGAGAACCTCCAAAATATTTGTAACTGTTGATGCCGTTATCCTAAGAAAATCGAGTGATTATGAATTGCTTTTGATTAAACGGAAAAATGAACCTTTTAAGGATTGCTGGGCTTTACCGGGTGGATTTGTCGATGAAAATGAAGATTTAAAAACGGCTGCTATTCGGGAATTGGAAGAAGAAACCCAAATTAAAGTTGCTGATTTGGAACAGATTGGCGCTTTCGGAAAACCGTTTCGCGATCCGAGAGGACACATGGTTTCGATAGCTTATTTCGGAATTGTTCCTGAAAACACTATTGCTGTTGCTGCGGATGATGCCAAAGAAACCGGCTGGTTTTCTGTGAAAGATTTGCCAAAATTAGCATTTGATCATTTGGATATTGTAACTTTGTCCTTACAAAAGCATCAATTATGAATTACCAGACCAAAAAATGGGTCAGACCCGAAGATTTAAATGCTAACGGGACCTTATTCGGAGGGAAATTATTGTCGTGGATTGACGATGAAGCCGCTTTATATTCCATCATTCTTTTAAAAAACAATCGCATTGTAACCAAATTCATGTCGGAAATCAACTTTATGAGTTCGGCACGACAAGGCGATATTATTGAAATCGGTCTGGACATTGTGAAATTCGGGAAAACCTCCATTACCATGCGTTGTGAAGTGCGTAATGTAATGACGAAAGCCGTTATCATTACCGTTGACGCGATTACAATGGTGAATTTAGACAGTTTCGGACAACCGGCCATTCATGGAATGACAGGAGTAGAAGAATAATTAATATTCGATTTTTATCGCTCCGGTTTCATTAATTTCCATATCAAAATAACGAACAGAAGCTAAAATATGGTCGAAAATATCGGCCATAATATGTTCGTATTCCACCAAACGTTTGTCGTTTACGAAGGCATAGATTTCCAAAGGCATTCCGTTTTGTGTGGGCTGCAACTGTCGGCACATGAACAACATATCCTTATTAATTCCGGGATGATTGGCAATATACTGATCGATATATTTTCTAAACACGCCGAAGTTGGTCAGATTTCGTCCGTTAATTAATACTGATTTGTCAATTGCATTCGTTTTATTGAACTTATCAATATCCGTTTGGCGATGTTCCAGGTAAGGCGCTATCAATTGAATTTTCTTCAGATTTTCAATTTCCTCATCGTTTAGGAATCGAATGCTGCTTGATTTCAACAGAATGGAACGTTTTAGGCGTCTACCATCGGAATCCAACATACCGCGCCAGTTTTTAAACGAATCGGAAATCAGGAAATACGTCGGAATAGTCGTTATGGTATTGTCGAAATTTTGAACCTTTACCGTAGCCAAGTTGATTTCGATTACATCACCGTCCGCACCGTATTTTTCCATCGTAATCCAGTCGCCAATGCGAACCATATCGTTAACGGTCACCTGAATACTGGCCACGAATCCTAAAATCGTATCACGGAAAATCAAGATAATCAAAGCAGAAATGGCTCCAAATGTTGCCAAAAGCTCATGCAACCTCAGATTAAAAAGAATCAGAATAAAATAGACGATACCATAAACCCAAAGCGTAATCATAATTACCTGAATGTAACTATCAATGGGTTTGTCTTTAAATTTTGGCTGTTCTTTTAAATAATCTTTAAGCGAGTGGAAAACGCTTCGAATGATCCAAAGTGAAAGTACGATTATATAAAATTTAACGCCTTTAGTAAAAAAACTTTCCCAATACACGAATTCTTTCAGAATAATCGGGACGGTTTTATAAACAAACGAAAGGGTAAAAAGATGCGCTACATATTTCGCGGTTTTATTGGCTACCAGAAAATCATCGAATGTCGATTTTGTTCTTTCGGCAATGATAGCCATCAGAATAATTAAAATCTTTTTGAAGAGATAATCTAAAATATAAGCAACAACAATAAGCACAACGATATTAACCGCGAGATTAATATATTCTGCAAGATTGTCGTTAAAGTCCCAGGATTTAAGGAGCTTGTATGCCCAATTGAAGATTTTCATAAAATTTTATTGCTACAAATTACAATATTTTTTTCTCAACATAAAACGTTCCGAACGGAATTACCGATGCGATACAAACCTGAAAATACTTTTTAAACGACCAGTTTTCTTCCATTTTGAACATTGTTGCCAAAATAATATAACCGATGAACAATAACCCGTGTGCCATTCCGACAGGGAAGAGTAGGGTTTTGTACAATTCCATATTGGTTGGTTTTAAGAAAAACATGTTGGAAAACAATACTAAAAGTGAAATTCCTTCCAGAAAAGCGACAATTTTAAAAATACGCATCATAATATAAATGATTGAAAATTAAAGCAATACCTTTTGCTTTGGTTTTTAAATTATATTTTTATCAAAAAACAGCTCAAATGTAGCACAGAAACTACTGATTCGATTGGTTTTTAACTAAAACTTATAAAAAAACTACGCCGTATAGCGTAGTTTCATATAATGTAAAATATCGTTTTAAGGGAATTAGAACGCTAAAAAAGATTTGTTGTATTCTTTTAAATCGGCTAAATTATTCTTGTTTTTCAAATCCGCGAAAAGCGAAATCAAATATTCCAGACTTTCCATATTCGTTACATCTTCCGTTACGTTTGAGGAAGTTCCGTCAAATCCTTCAATCGGTTCATCGTCCGGGATGGCAATTAAAAAAGCGTTATTGGCTTCAATGTGCTCATACGTTAAACGAATTGCCTTAACCAATACAGGATTTTGTTCTTCAAGAGCATATTCTCTTAATTTTTTCAAATCTGTAATTAAAGTGTCAGCATTAAATCCATTTTTGAATAAATCTAATTGGATTTTGTTGATTAATTTTTGTGCAGTTGGATTTTCCACGGTAATAAGTTGATTAGTTAAGAACTTGAAATTGGTTTGCAAAAATAAACTTTATTCTCTTTTCAGGAATAAAAATGGTTCATTTATTTTTCACAATTTTCATTTTAAAAAGGGAATCGCAAATTATCGTTTTAAAATTCACATACAACTGCATTTCATCGGTGTTTTTTTCGGATTTAACTAATTTACTTTCAATATTTTACTTAAGAAAAACGTTTACTGTAAATTTGTAGTAATCAAGGTTTCAACACCTTAAACAGTTAACCACAAACTGTCTTTATTTCAAAAACAGCCCAAGAACCGATTTATTTAATTTTTGATGTTTTAGCGAATACCGCTACAACAAAGAACAAATGGTTTTTGAGATGAACAAGAAATACGATGTACTTTTAATCCTTGAAGGGACTTATCCTTATAACGGTGGCGGTGTTTCAACGTGGTCTCACATGCTTTGTAACGACATAAAAAATGCCAATTTCATTTTGTATTCCATCAATGCGCAGTACGAAAGCAAATCTAAATATGAACTGAGTGAAAATGTTAAAGAAATTGTTCAGGTTCCGTTGTGGTCGCCTTTAGAACCTCAGGAAATGATCAATTACGGAAAACATTTTTACACGATTGTTGATGAAAAAGAAGAGCTGAATGAAACAATCATTAAAGAAGAATTCGTTCCTGTTTTTAAACGAATGATTACCAATATATATTCTGACACCCGAAAAGCAGAAGATTTTGACGATGTAATTTTCAGAATGTGGTGTTTTTTTCAATCACACGATTATAAAAAAACCATGCAAAGTATGGCCGTATGGAGAGCATTTTGCGATTTGGTGGTAGAATTAAGCCGAAACACGAAAGAAGACGCAACCCTAAACGACCTTACTTTCGGAATGCGTTGGATTTACCGGTTCCTCATACCACTTTCCATTGATGTTCCCAAGGCCGATATTTCGCACTTAACCATTTCCGGTTTTCCGGTCATCCCGGCATTGGTACTGAAATACAAATACAATACACCAATAATTGCCACGGAGCACGGCGTTTTCATACGGGAACGGTTACTGGCCATCAATTCATCGGAGTATTCCTATTTCCTGAAAAAATTACTGATCAAATTCTCAGAAAGCATAACCGAGTTGGTTTATTA
The DNA here is from genome assembly GCA_963812405.1 of uncultured Flavobacteriaceae bacterium. Taxonomy (GTDB): domain Bacteria; phylum Bacteroidota; class Bacteroidia; order Flavobacteriales; family Flavobacteriaceae; genus Flavobacterium. The sequence goes on from CAWEUV010000003.1 coordinate 36,763, forward strand.
TAAAGCTGATTTGATTCTTTCGGTTAATAAATTCAACATGATTTGGGAAAAATTCTACGGTGCAAATCCGGAAATTATTGAGGTGATTTACAACGGGATTGATCACAATCTTTTCGTTCCCGCACCCAAACCCAAAGCACTTGAAGGAATTCCGACAGTGGTTGCCGCTGCCCGTATTTTTGATCTGAAAGACATCATTACGATGATAAAATCGTGCGAGGTTGTTAAACGGCAAATTCCAAACGTACAGTATTTGGTTTACGGCGATAATAATGCTGTTCCGGAATATACCAAAGAATGCGAAGATTTAATTGCTGAACTGGAATTACAGGACAACTTTAAATTAGCCGGATATCACAGCAAACCGCATCAATTGTTTTGTGAAGGCGATATCTCCATACTGACGTCTATTTCGGAAGGATTTCCATATACTGTTTTGGAATCGATGAGTTGCGGAATTCCGGTTGTAGCAACAGATGTGGGCGGCGTTTATGAAGCTTTGGATGAAAATTGCGGATTCCTCTGCAAACCAAAAGATTACGAAGAAATTGGCAAATGCGTGATTCATCTTTTACAAAACGAACAATTACGTAAACAAATGGGAATAAACGCCCGACGAAAAGTGATTGAAAATTTCACCATAGGAAAATTTATAAAAGAATATGAAGAAGCCTATGAAAAGATTATGGGAAATAGTATCCCAGAATCATTAAAGCTGCATTTTGCCGAAAGAAAAGCTATGGAAGCGTCATAACTAATATATTAACTTATGGACAATCATAGTCAAAATATCGAAAACCTTATCAACTCAATCAAGGAGAAAATTGGCAAACCCGTGAGCAATCGTGTGGTGGCAGCTACTATTGAATCATTGGGAATTCGCGATAAAGACACGATGAATGATTTTGGTATGGTTTCCATCAGAGCTTTGGCCGATTTTGTTTTTAAGAAAATCGTTTCCGCTCCGGATTACATTACAATACAAAATAAAAAAGAAAGAGAATTGGATAATTCAACAGAAACCAAAATCTTTCAAGCGTCTGATTATTTAATGATTAAGGCCAAAATATTCGCAAAATATTATCCAATGGGAATTTTACATCTGCTGCCGATTTTTGTTCAAATCATCGCCATCATTTTCTTCGGATATTCGTTGTGGACTTACGTTGGGTTCAACCATATGCAATCCACCGCAGTGGTTTTAGGCGTAATTGTGGGATTGATTTCAACCGGTGGTTTTGTTCAGGTTATTGGCCGTCAGGCTTCGTTTTACTGGAATTATGAAGATTATACAATGACGCGAAAAACCATTGATTATTTAGTCATGATGGGAGCCAAATCTATTTTTATGGTTTTGACCGTGATTTTTTTTACCAACTTTTTTTTCCATGTGTTTCCCATGAAACTCTTGCTTGTTTTATTCACCTATGCCTTTATGGTGGGAATGTTGCTATTGGTAATTGCACCGCTGCATACCGTCAAACAACGTTGGTTCATTTCTATTGCCATTTTTCTGGCCACAACCATTGCAATTTTACTTGAAAAATTTACCTCAATTTCCGTTTACCTGACCCATTGGATCGGGATTACCATTGCCATAATTTCATCCAAAGCCTATTTGTACTTTTTTTTAAAGAATAAAATCGACAAACGTCAGGTAGACTGCAATATGGAAATCAAAACACCGGTAATGTTATATCAGAATTATCATTACTTTTTTTACGGATTTTTCATCTACATATTTATTTTTACCGATCGCATTTTAGCCTGGTCTGCAGATGTTAGCGGAACGATTCCCTATGCCATTTATTTTGAAAAAAATTACGAATTGGGAATGGACATGGCTATTCTCGTGTTTTTATTGCTTTCCGGTGTTTTGGAATACAGTTTGGCAGCATTTTCAAAGTTCATCGATATCGGTCAAAAAAACACTTCTTACAGTTGTCCGGAAAAATACAACGGAAGTCTTTATAAAATGTATTGGCAGCACATCTCAATTCTTTTCGTGTCGGCACTACTGATTTTTATTTTGATTTATTTCATCATCACTTCTTCATGGGGTTATCAGGCGCAATTTAACGAAGTATTTCAGGAAGTCAGCTTGCGGGTTTGTCTCATTGGCGGAGTAGCTTATTTTTTTCTGGCATGGGGGATGCTCAACACGCTTTATCTGTTCACTTTAGGGCAACCGGTACAACCATTGCGAGCCATAATAATTGCATGTTTGGTTAATGTGTCCACCGGGTTTCTGCTCAGTCGTTTTGTTTCCTACGAATACAGTGTAGGCGGATTGTTTATTGGCGCGCTGACCTTCATGTTGCTGACATTAAAAGCAAACATCGTTTTTTTTAAAAATCTAGACTATTACTATTATGCAGCATATTAAACTTTTCTTGTGTGTACTTCCTTCATTGTTAGGATTTCAGGCTTTCGCAGGCAGCTTGCAAAAGCCAAATGTTTTTTTTTGCTACGGCAAACTGAATCCGATTGAAATTAAAGGTTATGATTATGTAATTCTCGAATCGAAACATTACAATCCATCCGACATTAAAAAAGTAAAAAAGCTAAACGGAAAAGTATTGGCCTATATTAGTTTAGGTGAAGTAAACAGTCAATCAAAGCACTTTAACAAATTAAAAGACATTACTTTAGGTAAAAATGAAAACTGGAACAGCTACTATTTGGATTTAAAATCCGATTCAACTTCCCAAGTACTTTTCAGTGAAATTGACAGAATGTTAGCCGATGGATATGACGGCTTATTTTTAGATAATATCGACAACTTTACCTCATTTGGCTTTCAGAAAGATCAGCAATCGGAAGTTGTGGGTTTTATTGAAAAACTCAACGCAAAATACCCGCAGCATTTCATTCTTCAAAATGCCGGCATTGAACTGATTGACGCAACACACAATTTTGTAGATGGAGTAGTGGTAGAGTCGGTGGCAAGCAATTATACTTTCCCCGATAATTCTTATAAGCTCCGTGACGAAAAAGAATACAACGAATACCTTAAAAAGCTCAACCAATTGCGCAAAAAATATAAGTTTCCCATAATACTGGTCGAATATGCTGATTCATTAGCACTTTATAACGACATCAAGAAGCGAATTTCGAAAACCAATTTTTTGTATTTCATTGGAACGATTGATCTTCAAAAATTCCCACTTTTTAATGATTAAAACATAAATATGATAATTTCAAGTTCCATAATAACAGGTTTTGTGAGGCTATGTCTCATGATTTTATTTTTGTTTTATATGAACAGGAAATTCATATCGTATACCAAATCAGTTACTTATTTCGATTTTATTGCCAAACAGTGGTTCAAATACGGTAGCCTTATAATACTACTTGTTTTCGGACTTGTACAACTTGGTATTTACAACTTACTGAATACTGTTATTCTTCTTTTGTTGGTTATTTATGTGGATTATTTCGGCATCAAAAACATACCGCAATCGATTAACATTACCTCGCAAAAAGTAAAAAGAAACATTTTTGAGCTGATTCAAAATATTGAACTCAAAAAACCAATCGGATTTTTTGTTTTAACAAGATCCAACCCTGAAGAACGAAACAACCGACTTTGGTATCTTTTTTTACTTTCAACTCTTGGGGTTGTAGCCTTTTACAGTCGGTACATTTTCTATCAATTCGACATGTTTTCCTTATCCGGTTCCTGGATTTCCGATCTTGAAAGCATCATCGATTTCGACTCCCAACAGTGGTTTACCAACGGCGTGATACCAATTGGCGAACTGGCCATGATTAATTTTTACGGAAAGTTTGTAAGTATCAGTCCGGAAGCCGCTTTACAATCGGCAGGAATTTTAGAAGCGGTGTTAATCAGCGTTTTATTATTTTGGGTAATCAATACGATTTCGCATTCCAAAATCATTGCACCATTGGTTGCTGCACTTTTTTTCAGTGTCAGTTATACGATTATGCCGGTAAATATCACTTATATTTTACAGCACCAATCTTTGTTTTTAGCAATCAGTTTTGCACTACCGGCAATGGTTATTTACCTGAAACCCGGATTCATGCACAGCAACAACACCAACAGTTTCATTAATTATATTCTTGCTTTTACTGCTATTGGTTTAATTGATATTTTCACTTTAATTGTACTGATTTTTCCTTTTCTGATCATTGGGCTGTTAACATCGTCTTTTAAACACAAAATTCAGAATTTAGTCGCTATTTCAGCCTACGTTATTGCATTGGCCGTGCTTTTTGCCGTTTATAAAATTGCCTGTAACCATTTTGGCGACGATTTTAAATTATTCATTCACTCTGGATTGATGTCGGTTAGTGCTTATACCTATTTTTCGCATCTGATTGTTTCCTACGAACAATTGATGATTTATTATCAGTATTTAAGTTACGGCTCCATAATTTGCTGCTTGCTACTCCTTTTCTTTAAAAATGAAAAATGGAACGCCGCCTTGTGTTTTCTGCTTTACTTTAATTTCCTGGTGTTTTTATCCGAAATCAATCACAATTGGATCGACAACGATTTGGTGAAATTATCGCTTGGGATTTTCATTCCTGTGGTGTTGGGAATTTCAATCGCACTCCTCATTCGGATTGCTTATTTCTTTTACACCAAAACAGAAGTTATCAAACCGGCTTTTGCCGTGTTTTTAATAGCCGGCGTTTTGTATTCGGCGTTTCATTATCAGGAAAGGGAATTCAGAAAATTGCATAAAACCGATAATGTTCCGAGAGACTTAATCAATGTTTATGAAAAAATCACGTTGAGTTTTTATCCGTATTCGTATGCGGTTGTAAACGATTACACCACACAACCCATCAGCATTAACAAGCATTTTTTTATTCATTATACCGATTTTACCGCGAACTATTTAAAAAGAGATTCTGTTTATTTTAAAAACAAAAAGAATAAAAAATTCCTCAAAAAAAATCCGGAGTACGTACTGCCCAATAGTGTTTTGGTATTTATTTATAAAAAAGCAGACGACAAGAGCAATCGCATCATTGTAAACTGCGAAATAACACCTTTGATACTCTCAAAACTGGAGGTGCTAAAAAAAAGAGGGCGTAAAGTGAGTGTATTTTATGAAAGCAGCCTCATTAAAGTTTTTGAGATTGAAAACGCTCCGGGGCAAAGCAAAACTGACGATTTAATATTCTGATTATGAAGAATGTAATACAAAATACTTCATCGAAATTCTATGTCTTGTTTGTAGTTTTATTGCTAACAATCGCTTCCGGCTGCATGAAAATCGATGAAATTACCGGTGCAAACGCTTTTAACAAACGTGATGGAGAATTATCATTGCGCAGATATTCCGGCTTACCGTTAAACATTCCTCCGTTAGTGCAATTCATATCTGATAAAGGTGACATCGAAAGTCTCACACTTAACAGCAACATGAGAAAAGTTTGTGACTATACTAAAATTCCTTTTCAGAGCATCACGCTTGAAGATTGGAACAAAAACCCTAAAATAGGGGAGAATGTTCGGGTTTTAAGTTTGTTAAACACCAAAAAACTCAGCAATAAAAGTATCGATGTTATTACCGAATTTGTTGCGAAAGGCGGAACCTTATACATGCCTTTTGGAAGTGAAGACAAACGGTTTTCGTTTTTAGTCGGAATGAAACCGGAAAATGATTATGAAACGGATGCAGTTGCGGCGGGCTTTTTATTTAAAGATCCTGTTTTACCGGGATTTAAAGATCATGTTTATAAAAAAGGACTGAAATTTTACGGTTTAAAAGGAAGTGTTTTTTCAAATAAAATTAAAGTTTTAGCCACAGCGGAAAACAACCCAAATTATCCTTTAATCGTTAAAAACATCATCGGAAAAGGGAAGGTTATTTATTTTAATTCGACCTACTTCTTCATCAAAGAGGATAGGGGATTACTGTTGTCCGGAATTCTTGACGGGCTGGAAGGAATTCCGTACCCGATAATAAATACAGGTGTTATTTTTTTAGATGATTTTCCCGCTCCGCTTTACGATATCAAAAAAGAACCGGTTGCTTCTGAAATGAATCTTACCATAACCGATTTTGTACATAACGTTTGGTGGCCGGATTTGGTGAAATTGGGAAAAAAACACGATATCAATTACACTGCAATGACCACTTTTGATTACAACGTAAATATTAAACCGCCCTTTTTATTTAGGGAATGGGATGCTAAAAAAGTTAAAATTGGCGATAAAGAATTGGGTCTCAGTAATTGGCTTGTTAATGATGTTGCAAAAAAAGGACACGAACTGGCTTTTCATGGCTACAACCATGTTTCATTACTCGTTTCGGATTGGAAAAATCCTGATTTTATGGTCACTTCGCTTAAAGCTGCCGAAAAAAAATGGGAAGCGAGTGATTTTGGTGATTTGCCCGTAACCTATGTGCCGCCATCCAATTACATTGACAGAGTAGGGCTGAAACAACTAAAAAAAGGAATGCCTTCTTTAACATTCATGTGTAGTATTGTAGTTGGTGAAAAAAAAGATGGCGGTAACCGTGAATTTGATTTTGATCCTTATGAACCCAATTTATTTGATTTTCCAAGAATTTCGAGCGGTTTTTATGTAGATCCGGATTTAAAATTCGCAATGTATTCTATGTATATGTATACCGGAATTTGGTCGCATTTTCTCCATCCGGATGATATTTACCAAATTCCAAGTACGAATGTCAGTAAATGGGAATACGATTTGCGCAATTATGATAATTTAGGATGGTACAAAACCCCAAACAGTAGCCGCTCGATGTATGGCGAATTTGACAAATTATTAAAAACGTTCCGAACCGATTTCCCTAACATCCGTTACATGGATGCCCGTGAAAGCGGTTTAATGACAAACGATTGGAGGGCGTCTTATTTCAATCATAAATCGGCATTTGGAATGTATACCGTTGAAAAATTAAAACCGGAAGAATCCAATTATTCCCAACAGGATTGGTTCCTGTACGGTAGTTCCGAAAAAGCGGCTCGGATTGAAGAACAACTAAAAAGACAGGGAGCAAGCTTTAAAAAATCGCCTTTTCTGGAAGGTTATTTATACTCCGTACGAACCAGTAAACCCAAATTAACACTGCCCGATTTTAAATCTGATTTAGCTTCCGTTGATTTAAATTTGGTCGCAGCCAATGTTAATCGGGACTTCAAATTATACAAAGAAGAAGTAAAACGATTGGCTAAAGAAGAAATCTGGCACGATGATTCTGATGAAAAACTGGCTTTGGAAATTGAAGGTTTGAGAAAAAGAATGCTTTCGGAACCTAAAATTAATCCGGAAGTCTGGGACAAATACACTGAATATCTTTCCTGGGAAGACAAAGCTGAAGACGTATGGAAAATGCTCGAAGAACACTGCATAAAATATCCTTTGGCCGAAAATGTGATGTATTCCAAACGATTGAGCAAACTTGTCTATTATCCTAATGATTTGATTCAGGAGAAATGGATGAGCGCACAAATGCTGGTAACACCAAACGACAAAGATTTACTCAACAGCTACGTAGCGTATTTTTATACGGCTGAAAATCAGGAAAAAATCAAAAAAGCATTAATCAACCTGCTTAAAGTGGATACAACACAAGAGAGCTTCCTGAAATACATTGATTATCTAATCAATTATGAACCGCAAAACGCTATAACAGAATTGGATAAACTAAAACCTTCTGAAGAATATAAAGATTTGGCAACCGCAATCTGCTGGCTTTATGCCGATCAAAATGAGTTCCAAAAAGCCTATAATTGGTCGGAATTCAGTACCGAAATCGATTTTTATTCCAAAATGCAATGGCTTATTGAACTGAAAGACAATCCGAAACTAATTCGGGAATACAATGATTACATCAACAAAAACCCTGACGATTACAGAGTTAAAGCTCAAATGAGTACGGCCTATCACGACATGGGAAAATTTAAAGAATCCTGGATTCTCGCCAATGAATTGCCCGACGAATCATCTGATAAAGAACCGCTGAGAAAAATGCTGAATACTGATGTTATCTATGAAGAAGCCAATGTTCAGGAAGATTTGGCCAATAATTATTCCGCCTTGTTCTATCCAGATGTGCTCGAAAAAGTATTAAAAACCGACCGACTCGAATATGGGGATTTCATAAATTACGTAACCGAAATGGAAAGTAACCGAAAAGATCTGTCGTCCTATAAAAACGTTTTGTCGTATAATATGTATGATAAAAAGAAAAACCTGCACGGCGTGGCAATTACCTACAGTTCGATGTACCGACTGGAAAATGATCTTCCTGATTATATCGATAACAGAACCCATAATGTTTTCGGGTTACAATATCAGTTTAATAACCCAAAAGCTTATGAAAAACTGCAGTATTGGTCTAATTTCAGATACGAATACAGCCATTTTAAAAAATCATTCATACAGTTTGGTGCCGGAGCAAATTATTCCAAAAACAAAAGTTTTTCCTCTGCCGAATTTAGAATTGCTCCGGTAGAAAATGGTCCGAGTCACAGTAAAAGTATTTATCGCTTTCAACTTAATTTGTATCAAGACTATACCTTTTTTAAATATTTCAATACCAGTTTATCCCTCGAAGGCAATTATTATAACAGGAGCGAAGTGCTCAACAAAGACTATTATGCCTATGAATCCTACGAAGGAAGCGCCACAGGAAAAATAATTTTTGACCGTTGGGCAGAGAAAAAATACCGCTTTCTGCCTTTTATAGAATCTTCTAAATCAGAAGGTTCCTTGGGGAAATCTACCGTTCCGTTATCATCCGGTTATCCGTATTGGATGATCGACGAGCGTTTCTATATTGGTGGCGGACTCGGATTTGCAATCGGAAAAGCGGAAGACGATTTTAGTATGAGAGTAGAAGGAGCGTGGTTTAACGATGATTATGCATCGGAATTTACACGACTGATTGGAAATTGCAATTATCAGATTTTTGATTATACTGCTCTTACGACGTCATTTGAATTTTATCTTCAGAATAAATTTTATTCTAATGCGTTTCAGGTGGGCATAAAACATAATCTGAAACGAAAACAAAAAAAGTAGGAACTGTATAAAAAGACAGCTCCTACTTCAAAATCAAAAATCAAACCATTTCTTTTTTAGTGTTTAACAACCAAACGTCTGGTGTCGTTTATTGAACCGTTAGTAAATTTGATGTAATAAATTCCATCACTTAAACTTTCCGTATCGATTGTCATTTTATTAGCGCTCAATTGCGATTTTACATTTATTTTCTGACCCAACGAATTGTACATTACAATTGCATATTGATCAAGGTTTTCCATTTCAACAAAGATTTCATTGTTTGCAGGAACCGGATAAATTAATGCATTAACCAATGTGTTATCTGCTGTTCCAAGGTTATTCTGACTTCCAACAGTAACAATCGCATTTAAATTATTGTATCCTGTGACTGCATCCCAAGTATTAGCATTAGCCATTCTGATTGAATATTCCGGGCGGGAACTTAATCCGGTTGCTGCATCAGGAATTACCAAATACAAACGGTAGCTTCCCTGAATGATATTTGACGGTAAAGCAATGTTCTCTGAAATTGTTGTTTCTGCCTGACTTGTCCATAATCTCGGATCTGAAGCTAAAGCTTTAGTATATACATCATTGGTAACCGTATTTTTGAAAACGATATAAGCTGTTCTTTGGTTATAAGGCGTTGCAAAACCTGAGTTTTTAATTTTTAACGTTACCGCCATTGTACCGCCAATGTTAGTCATTTGAGGAAAACTTCCGTTAACCAATTCAAAACGATATCCCAATTTATTTTTAATGTCGTTAAAACAACCGCTTGATGAAAAACCACCGATAACAGACGCATTATAATCAGTATTCATATAAGACCAGTGGAATTTTTGCATTTCGGATAAAGCCGAAGTACAGCCTGAACGCGGTTCGTTAACAGCACAGGTTTCGCCACCCATTGGTAAAAATTTAGTTTCCTGCTCTAAATACGGGTATTCAGTTGATGTATTGGTATACGTTCCAAAATCCGTTGAACTTGCCAAAAAACAATCATTATGATGACCAATTCTTGATAAAGCCGTACCGTTGTAAGCTTGAGTTTGCGTAATTGCAGTTGTTGTAGAATAGGTGTTTTGTTTTAATTTAGGTGTTCTGATCTGTACCATTCTTGAGGCAGGTAAAGCACTTAAAATTCCGTCTACAACCGCTTTTCTGTTAGCATAATCTGTTGAAGTTGGAGACATTCCGAAATAATCGGTATAGTACCATTCTCCCCAAGAACCGATGAAACCGGCCTGCATAACGGCAATAATATCTACGTTATTTTGCAATAATGGTCTAAGTTGTTCAATATGAGCCAAAATCTGAGCTTTGGAAGCATCACGTTGTCCGGCAGTATCGGTATCAGAATATGCAAAACGCACGATACATTTTAAACCCGCGTTTCGGATGGTATTAAAATCGGCCTGAACTTTATTTAAATAATCCTGAGATATCGCAGTCGATCTGAAATTCTCCAAATAGAAAACACGCAATATCAATGAAATATTCTCGTTGTTTCTGTAATTGGTCAATGTCGATTGACTTAAGCTTGTGTATCCGGTTGAGTGTGTTTCAGTATGGTGATACAAACCTCTTTCAGGATTTGAAAAATTATCGGATGAAGCTGTGTAGGTTACGTTTGTATTAGTTTGGGCAAAACCAATAATCGAAAAAAGTAAAACTAAGGTTAAAATGCTCTTCTTCATAAATCTTCTGTTTAGTTGTTATTGTTTCGAGTTTCATTTCAATTGTAACTCATTGCAAATCTATACGTTAGCTTCAAATAAAAAAACTTTTTTATCGTTAAAATGCGCTTTTTATCGCCAAAATACACTTTTTAACAAATTTCATAAGAGTATACATCTGATTTTAAGATTTTGAAGTACGAAAAATCGGAACTCATTTAGTTTTTATTAACATTTATTTTTTTTAATTATTTAATTATCAGATATTTACGTTTAAAATAAGTAGGAATTATAGTAGGGTATTTTTATTGAAAAGTCAATTTTAGACAAACAGCATATTTTTATCGATGAAAAGCATACTTTTTTGGTGATTTTGGCACATCTCTATTTGAACTATAATATACATTATGTAAAATAGAAAATTTCTTTTCTTGCTTCTAATTCAAAAAATACTCTAACTTTGTTTATCAATACAATTGCCCCTTTATGTTTTATATCATCCTAAGTATCTGCTGCAGTGTTACCGTTGCAGTCCTATTGAAAACCGCTCGCCGATTCGGCATCAACATACAACAAAGTATTAACTGGAATTATTTATCGGCCTTGCTGTTGTGTTTTTTTTCATTTTCACCTGATCTTGAAACATTATCAGCTTCGATGCCATGGAAATTTTATATTCCTTTAAGTGTTTTATTGCCCACAGTATTTGTATTGCTCGCAATTTCGATTCGCTATATCGGAATTGTAAAAACAGATATTGCCCAACGGTTATCGCTTTTTATTCCAATTTTGGCTTCATATTTCATTTTTAACGAATCCATCAGTCAGCTGAAATTAATCGGACTTTCCATTGGTTTTTTGGCCATTTTCCTTACGCTTAACAAAAAAAATGATGCTACAGATGAAAAAAGACGTTGGATTTTTCCGTTGATCGTTTTATTGGGATTTGGAATAATCGATGTGCTGTTCAAACAAATTGCCTTAAATAAAGATGTTCCGTTTACAACATCACTGTTTATTATTTTTTGCGGGGCTTTTATCATCTCGTCCTTAATTAGTCTGTATTCGATTCTGATTAAAAAAACCGCCTTGGAACTGAAAAGTTTTTTCTTCGGGATTCTGTTGGGTATTTTCAACTTCGGAAACATCCTCTTTTATTTAAAAGCTCATAAAGCCTTGGCTGACAATCCTTCTACTGTTTTTGCAGCCATGAATTTCGGAGTCATTATTATCGGAAGTATTATCGGAATCGTAGTTTTTAAAGAAAAAATATCCAAAATAAATTACATCGGAATTGCGTTAGCATTAACGGCGGTTATTATAATTACAGCCTCGCAATTGTATGCAATTTGAAGTTTGAGCTTCCCTCCTTTTTACATTTGAAGAATTTTAGTACTTTTAAAGAATCATTATCCGATTTACATAAACACACTATGCGTCTGAAAATGAGCTGTTAATAACAAAAATTTGATATGAGAAACCCTATCGCAGAGCGAATAGCCGATTTTTTAAAGCATTATCCGCCATTTACCAGTTTGACTTATGTGGAATTGGTAACGATTTCCGAGCAGATAAAAGTCGTTTATCTTGAAAAAAATCAGGTTTTATTCAAAATCGGAGATCCAACCCATGACTCTTTTTACGTTGTGGCTTCCGGTGCTATTGGTCTTTCGGTTATTTCAGATGCCGAAGAAACTCTAATTGATAAATGTGATGAAGGTGATATCCTTGGTTTGCGTCCGTTTTTTGCCAAAAACAATTATTTAATGACGGCAAAATCCAGAGAGGATTCTATTATTTACGCTATCCCTATTCAGGTTTTTAAACCCTATGTTACCGGAAACGCCAGTGTTTTAAGCTTCCTTTTGGAAAGTTTTGCTTCCAATACCCGTAACCCTTACGATAAAGACAATCGCGGAAAATTAATCTCCGAAAACGTGCTGTACAACGAACAGAGCGCTACGGACATACAGTATTTCCAACCTATAAAATACACCAAAAAACCTATTACAGCCAGTCCGACCGACATTGTAAAATACATTGCGCAAACCATGTCGAGCCGACAAATCGGAAGTGTAATCATTCAGGAAAATCAAATGCCGATCGGAATTGTAACCGATAATGATTTGCGTTCCAAAATTGCTACCGGACTTCATACAATAGACGTTACAGTTGATAAAATCATGACGGTTCCTGTAGTTACGGTACCCGAAGACATTTCCATTGCCGAAGCTCAAATGATGATGCTGAAACACAACGTTGGTTATTTATGTGTAACCCGCGACGGAACAGAAAAAGGCGCCATTTCCGGAATCATTTCAGAACACGATGTGGTTGCAGCTCAGGCAAATAATCCGGGAGTTTTGCTGAAACAGATAAAACGCGCCGATCGTTCCAAAGAATTAAAAGTGGTTCGCGATAAACTGACGGATTTGATTCAGAATTCGATTGATAAAAACATTCCGATTTCTCATATTACCAACGTAGCTTCCGAAATAACGATTGCATTAACAAAAAGAGCGATTGAATTGGCTATAGAAAAAGTAGGTCCGCCACCGGCTAAATTTGCTTGGTTTAACTTGGGAAGCCAAGGAAGAAAAGAACAATTATTACTAACGGATGTTAATAATTCATTGGTCTTTGAAGATGTTCCTGCCGAACAATATGATGAAGTTAAAAGCTATTTCTTAAGATTAGCGGAACGCGTTCTGGAAACCTTTGAAAAAATAGGTTACGAAAAAAGTGCACAAGGACTAAATGCAAATAACGAGTTGTGGTGTAAATCATTGACTGACTGGATAAAACAATACAATACTTGGATCAATACTCCAGGTGAAAAAGGCGTGCAAACGAGTTCAATTTTCTTCGATTATGATTTCATTTACGGTGATTCCAGCATCGAAAAAACACTAACCGAAGAGATTTTCACCAAAACAAATAACAACCAATTGTTCTATGCTTTTTTAGGCACGGATGCAATTAAAAAACCGGCGCCATTGGGATTCTTCCGACAATTTTTGGTAGAACAGGATGAAGAACACAAAGACACTTTCGACATCAAAAACAGAGCTATTACGCCTTTAGTGGACGCTGCAAGGGTTTTTGCCATCAGTAAGGGCATTAAAAACATCACGAATACCTATCAGCGTTATAAAAAACTAGCGGATTTAGAACCTCAAAATGCCGATTTGTATTTAGAATGTGCAGAAGCGTTTCATACGCTACATTGGTTTAGAACGGAAGATGGTTTAAAAACAGATTCCAACGGAAGTTATCTGAATATTGAAGAACTTACGAAAGTTGATAAAGTAAAGCTTAAAAACTGCTTTCAACCGATAAATGAAATTCAGGATTTGATTAAAAACCGATTCCAATTAACTTATTTCACCTAATTTATGCTAGATTGGTTAACAGGTAAAGGCGATCCGACATTCTGGAAAGCATATTTGGAGCATTTTGAAAAAGAAGTTCCCAATACTCCTACGCGCTATGTTATTTTTGATTGCGAAAGAACCGGATTGGATTGGAAACAAGATGTAATTTTATCCATTGGCTGTGTTGGAGTTACCAATGATCAAATTGAAATTGGAGATTTTCTGGAAGTATTCATCAAACAGGAAAACCGAATCCAACAGAATGAAGCGGTAGAAAAACTCTTTAAAGCCGACTCCACTGAAGCGGTTACCGAAGCCGAAGCAATGATGCATTTTCTGGGACACATTAAAAATGCGACACTCATCGGGCACAACACCAATCTGGACATTGAAATGATGAACCAGGCATTAAAACGAATGAATCTCGGCAAGATAAAAAACAACGTACTGGATATCAATGTGATGTATCAACGTTTTAAAAACCTCCCGGAAGACCAACACCATACGTTGGACGAATTATGTGATCTTTTTAAAGTCAAAAAAAGTCATCGCCACACCGCTTCTAACGACGCGTATATAACAGCGTTACTCTTTTTAAAATTGAAACGAAAACTCAAAATGAAATAAAAAAAGTCGTTTAAAAGTAAAATTAAACGGCTTTTTTGTCATTTCGACCATAGGGAGAAATCTCATTATCAATTGATAACGGTATGAGATTCCTCCTTACGTCGGAATGACAGTCTATTTAGACAGCTCTTTTATAGTTAGATTTTATGGTCTTTAATTTCATCCACAATCTCAGGATTCAACAACGTTGATGTATCGCCGAAATTCGAGAAATCACCTTCGGCAATCTTACGCAAAATTCGTCGCATGATTTTTCCGGAACGTGTTTTCGGTAAACCACTCACAAACTGAATCTTATCCAATTTTGCAATCGGTCCGATATGACTCGAAACGTGCTCGTTAATCTCTTTCGTTAAATTATCACGATCACGATATTCTCCCGTTTCTTTCAGAATAATGAATCCGTAAAGTGCATTTCCTTTAATATCGTGAGGGAAACCTACAATCGCAGATTCCGCTACAGCCGGATGTTCGTTAATTGCATCTTCAATTGGAGCAGTACCTAAATTATGTCCAGAAACAATTACCACATCGTCTACCCTTCCTGTAATTCGGTAATACCCTACTTCATCACGTAAAGCGCCGTCGCCGGTGAAATATTTACCTGGGAAAGCCGAGAAATACGTTTCTTTATAACGCTCATGATCGCCCCAAATGGTTCGCGCCATAGACGGCCAAGGGAACTTGATACACAGGCTTCCAACTACTTGATTCCCTTCAATTTCATTGCGCTTTTCATCCATTAAAACTGGTTGAATTCCCGGTAACGGTAAGGTCGCGTAGGTCGGTTTTGTTGGCGTCACAAACGGAACCGGTGAAATCATGATACTTCCGGTTTCAGTTTGCCACCAAGTATCCACAACCGGGCATTTTTTCTTTCCAACGTGATCGTTGTACCAGTGCCAAGCTTCTTCATTGATTGGCTCCCCTACCGATCCGATAACTTTTAAGGACGACAAATCGTATTTATCTACCCATTCATCACTTTCTTTGGCTAAGGAACGAATGGCCGTTGGCGCGGTATAGAATTGAGACACTTTATGCTTGTCAATCACTTCCCAAAAACGTCCAAAATCAGGATATGACGGAACACCTTCGAAAATTACCGTTGTAGCGCCGTTTAACAATGGTCCGTATAAAATATAGGAATGTCCGGTAATCCAACCGATATCTGCCGTACACCAGAAAACATCATTTTCTTCGTAATTGAATATATTTTTAAACGAATAAGCCGTCTGAACCATGTAACCCGCTGTAGTGTGCAACATTCCTTTCGGTTTTCCGGTTGAGCCTGAAGTATACAGAATAAACAACGGATCTTCTGCATCCATGATTTCAGCAACATTATTAGGAACCGCAGCATCCAAAAGCGGTTGCAACCACTGATCGCGTCCTTCTTTCATGTTTACGGTAGTATTTGTTCTGTTGGCTACTAAAACTTTTTCCACAGAAGGGCATTTTTCCAAAGCTTCATCGATAATTCCTTTCAAATCAATCGATTTGTTTCCTCTGAAACCACCATCGGAAGTAATAACCATTTTACATTCACAATCGTTTATACGGGAAGTCACAGCCGAAGCCGAAAATCCTGCAAAAACCACAGAATGTATCGCTCCAATTCGGGCGCACGCCAAAACGGCAACCGCTAATTCCGGAATCATCGGTAAATAAATACAAACACGATCTCCTTTTTTAACGCCTTGTTCTCTAAGCACATTAGCCATTTTTGCTACACGGTCATACAATTCGTTATACGAAATATGCAACGCACCTTCATTAGGATTATTGGGCTCAAAAATAATAGCGGTTTTATCGCCACGTTTCGCTAAATGTCTGTCGATACAGTTTTTAGTGATGTTTACTTTCGCATTCACAAACCATTTTACATCGGCCTCTCCCATGTTAAAATCAACCACTTTATCCCAACCTTGGTACCAGATGAAATTTTCCTCGGCAATTTTACCCCAGAATTTTCTTGGTTCCCGAATGGATTTCTTATAATGCTTGAAATATTCTTCCAGGTTTTTAATTTTATAGTAACTCATATTCTTGTTTGTTTTGTTTATTTTTATTTGAAGGCTCCAATTTTATATTCACTTAAAACAGTCTTTAATTCCTCAACGATCGCTTCATCATCAATGGTGGAAGGAATCTGATAAGAATCCCCGTCAACAATACTGCGCATCAGTTTTCTTAGGATTTTTCCTGAACGTGTTTTTGGCAAACGCTGCATTATTATCACGTTTCGCAACGAAGCCACTGCTCCTATTTTTTCTCGGACCAGGTGTACAATCTCGTGTTCCAATTGGAAACTCTCCATATCGTCACCCGATTTAATCACCACCAACGCCAATGGAATCTGACCTTTTAATGCATCGTTAATTCCAATCACGGCACATTCGGCCACTGAAGAATGCGATGCTACGATTTCTTCCATTTCGGCAGTAGACAAACGGTGTCCGGCTACGTTGATTACATCATCCACGCGTCCGGTAATGAAAACGTAACCGTCGTTATCGATAAAACCTCCATCGCCTGAGAAATAATATCCCGGAAATTTAGTCAGATAACCTGCTTTGAAACGTTCGCTGTCATTCCATATATCCAGCATGGTTCCCGGCGGTAAAGGTAATTTAATAACTACATATCCTTCTTCGTTCGGACCTAATTCTTCAGCGTTTTCACCAAAAATTCTGATGTCGTAACCTGATACCGGTTTTCCGGAAGAACCCGGTTTTATCGGTAGATACTCCACTCCCATCATGTTGGCAATCATTGGCCATCCGGATTCGGTTTGCCACCAGTGATCGATAACCGGAATCGGAATGTGTTCGCGGTACCATTCTAAAGTCGCCACATCGCAACGTTCGCCCGCCAAAAACTGCGTACGCAAACTGCTTAAATCGTATTGTTTGATGAATTCACCGTTTGGATCTTCTTTTTTAATCGCTCTGATGGCAGTTGGTGCCGTAAACATCACACTTACCTTATGTTCCGAAATGATTCTCCAAAAAGTTGAAGCATCCGGAGTACGAACCGGTTTTCCTTCAAATATGATGGACGTATTTCGGTTGAATAACGGTCCGTAAATCGTATAACTGTGTCCGACAGCCCAACCGATATCGGAAGCTGCCCAAAATACTTCGTCTTCTTTTACACCGTAAATGTATTGCATTGAAAATTTAAGTGCGGTGGCGTGACCTCCTGTATCTCTGACGATTCCCTTTGGTTTCCCTGTGGTGCCCGAAGTATACAAAATATACAAAGGATGCGTGGAATTCACCGGAACACAATCGGCTTCTTCCGAACCGTAAACCAAAGCATCGTAATCGATATCGTATTTTTTAAACGGAACCCTTGCGCCTAATTTTCTATTAAAGATTACCACGTTATCCGGTTTGTGTTCCGCTAAAGTGATGGCTTCATCCACCAATGGTTTATAGGCAATTAAGCGGTCGATTTCAATTCCGGAAGACGCTGTAATAATCGCTTTTGGTTTGGAATCGTCAATTCGGATAGCTAATTCATGAGGCGCAAATCCTCCGAAAACTACGGAATGCGTAACCCCTATTCGTGCACAAGCTAACATGGCAAAAGCAGCTTGTGGAATCATCGGCATGTAAATTACTGCCGTGTCGCCTTTTGTTAAACCTAATGACAGTAAACCTCCAGCCAATTTTGCCACTTCGGTTTTGACTTCCGTGAACGTAAATTTTCTGATAGTTTGGGTAACGGGAGAATCGTAAATAAACGCAATTTTATCGCCATGACCTTCATTAATGTGTTTGTCCAGCGCCAAATAACAAGCGTTCAGTTCGCCGTCTTTAAACCAAAGCGGGTAATCGTTCGCGTCTTTTGACAGTATGGTTTTCGGTTTTAAAAACCAATCCAAAGTATCGGCATGTTTTTTCCAGAAACCTTCCGGATTTTCGATGCTTTCCTTATAAAAATCTGAATAATTCATTGTTGTGTTTACTGTTTAATTGGATAGTAAATCATTTACCTGTTCTACTAATTTTTTAACTGAAAAGGGTTTCAGCATATAGGCATCTGCGCCCAACGAAAGTCCTTTTTCGATATCGCTTTCCTTATTTTTTGCCGATAAAAAGACCACTTTACAATGCTGTAAGCGTTCGTCTTTTTTAATTTGCTCTAACGTGGCATAACCGTCTACCAAAGGCATCATAATATCCAGAATGATGATGTCCGGCAGTTGTACTTTCAAAATATCCAATGCTTCCTGACCGTCACGGGCTATAAACACTTCAAAATTGTTCTTTTTAAAAGTGTATTCCAGCGACATTACAATATTGGGTTCGTCGTCTACTATTAAAATTTTCTTACTCATGTGTTGTGGTGTTGTATTTTGGCAAAGTGAACAATAAAACCGCGCCTTCTTTCGAATTTTCGGCCCATATTTTTCCTTTGTGATGTTCTATAATTTGTTTGCAGATGGCCAATCCCAATCCGCTGCCTATTGGTTTTTTTATGTTTTGATTTTTGGACTGATAAAACTTATCGAATATCATTTCCAAATCCTGCTCGCCGATTCCTTTTCCGTTGTCGCTGATTTTCGTAATAATCTCGTTTTCATTTTCAGTAATGGCAATTTCAATTTTTCCGTCTTTTTCGGGGCAGAACTTCACGGCATTCGATAACAAATTGGTTATCACCTGAGTGATTCTGTCGTAATCAAAATACGTAATTATTTCCCGGTTTTTATCGAAAACGACTTCGATATTTTTATTTTTAATCAACTGCTGCATCGGTTCGATGGCTTTGCTGATGGTTTGAATCAGATTGTTTTTCGACAAGGTAATTTTCTGTCTTCCCGTTTCAAATTTTTCTAAATCCAAAATCTTGTCAATCAGTCGGTTCAACCTGTCAGATTCAGAAATAATGTTCTGTAAAAACTGTTTTTTCAGTTCTTCCGGAACGTCATCATCATCGTGTAAAATTTCACTCGCCGCTTTGATTGCCGTAATTGGCGTTCTAAGTTCATGCGTAACCGTGTCTAAAAACTCATCTTTCTGTTTGTCTTTTTCCATCAGTTGCTCGTTGGCTTCCTGTAACTTACCGGTAATCGCTTTCAGTTCATTGGAAGTTTCCGTTAGTTTTTTATTGATGATGATATTCTCTTTGGATTCCTCCAGAATATTCAGTACTTCTTTCAGCGAAATTTTGTCTTCCTTCACCACGTTGGAAATCAGAATTCTCGCGGAAGCCGTACCGATATGACCTGTTAGCAGATTTTCGGCAAACTTAATTAAACGCGCATCTGCCAGTTCCTTTTTATCTAAATTGTATTTCAGATGGAACAGATTTAATGCTCTTTTTGTACGTTCTTCACCTAAAAAACGCACCAATACTTTTTGAATATCTGAAGTATAGGCCGTTCCTTTCCAAACGAATGCATTTTCGTGCATGGTTATGTATTTGTCGATGTCCACAAACATTTCGGCATAATTGCGTTCGCGGTAATTCCCTTTAAAACTTACGGAAATCCCGAAATACGCCATTACGTTGAAAAATAAGCTCCAAAATAAGGCGTGTGCGATAGGCGACAAATAATCCAATCCGAACAATTCAAAAGGTTTCAACAGTGCAATTCCGAACAAACCATCGGATATGAAAGTGCTTTCATAATTGGAAATTCCTATTGTGTAAGGAATTAGCAATGTATACACACAAATCAGAAATCCGATAATGATTCCGGTTACCGCTCCATTGAGCGAACCTCTTCTCCACAATAAAGCACCAAAAAATGCCGGTGCCAATTGGGCAATAACCACGAAAGAAACCAATCCGATGGAAAACAGATTGTAATCGACAACATAAAACCGGTAAATGATGTAAGACAGAATAATCAAGGAGAAGATTCCAATCTTACGGATGTTTACGATACGTTTGTTGTTCTTATCCTGTTCCTCACTCTGCAAACTTCCTAAAAAACCATACGGAATTAAAAGGTTATTACTCAGCATAGTAGACAATCCTATTGAAGAAACAATAATCATGGAGATCGCTGCTGAAAACCCGCCCAGAAAAACCAGAACCGTAATAAATTCATTTCCTAAAAGCTGCGGAATTAATAATGAATAATTATCGGCATTTACGTTTTGTCCGTCAAACAAAATATTTCCGCCCCATGCAATCGGATAAACGAAAAGATTAAACAACAACAAATACAGCGGAAACAACCAAATGGCTGTTTTAATGTGGTTTTCCCTGTTGTTTTCAATCACCGCCATTTGAAACTGACGCGGTAACAGGAATATTGCAAACAAAGAAAGAATGCAAAGGAAAAACCAATTTATCGCTTCCGGAACGCCACCAATTGTATTTTTTTGCTGAAAACCTTCCAACAGACTCGCTTTCGAATAAATATCATCAAAACCATCAAAGACAAAGAACGTAACATAAATTCCCACCAAAAGGAAAAAAAACAATTTTAAAACCGATTCCATTGCAACGGCCGTAACAATTCCTCTTCGTTTTTCGGAAGCATCCACATAACGGGTACCATAATACGACGCGAAAAGTGCTAAAGCAATAGCAACGTAAGTCGTTGTGTCATTAAAAATATTGGAACTGAACGTTGTTTTGGTTACGATATGAAATGTTTCGGAGATTGCTTTCAACTGTAATGCGATGTAGGGTAAAATTCCGAAAAGACAAACCAGCGTAACAACTGCGCCCAAAAAACGGCTGTTTCCGTAACGAAGTGAAATAAAATCGGCAATACTTGAAATTTTATTCACTCTTGAAATCCGGATAATCTTCTTCAGAATGATAATCCATGCCGGAATAATTATAATCGGACCCAAATACACCGTTAAATAACTCAGTCCGGATTTTGCTGCTACTCCAATACTCCCATAATACGTCCAAGCCGTACAATATACTGCCAAGGAGAAAGTATAGACATAAGGGTTGTTTGTCCATTTGGTATTGCTCTTTTTTTCGGCCCAATGTGCGATGAAAAAAAGCATACCCAAATAGAGTCCTAATATTATTAACAGTCCGAGGCTACTCATGGTAACGGTTTACGATGTATAAGGAAATCAGAATCGAAAAAACACAAACCGAAAACAAATAAAAATAAATAACCGGAATGCCTGCTAACGATTGCGCCGAATCGAATAACAATACGATCGGCAGGTTAAAGCAAATGAGCAATAACAAGGCTAAAATTATCAATTTCTGTTCGTGACGTCTTTTCATATTTTAAAAACCCTAAAGCCCTTACCGGAAGAGCTTTAAGGCTATTTTATAGTTTATTCTTCGTATTCGTTGGTAATGGCATACCATCCAAAAATGGTTAAACCGGTTACAATCATTGGTAAAAGAATGAAAAATACAATGATTCCAAAAACCAAATCGTCTTGTTTTCCTGATGTCAATTTTCCTCCGAAAATCCCGATTGCATAATACGCGACCACTATAGCCAGTGCAATCCAAACGATACCTAAATATTTTTTTAATGCATTCATAATTTCTTAGTGTTAGTCGTGTAAAGTGTTGTTTTTTCTATCAATGTAAATCATACCGATTATAAAGCAAACCGCTGCAATACCAATAGGATACCATAATCCTTCCAAATAAAATTCTACATCACCGGCTTCTTTGGCAGTAGTAACAAAATAGGTTGAAATGGCCGGTAGCAATCCTCCGAAAATTCCGTTTCCAACATGGTAAGGCAATGACATCGAGGTGTATCGGATTTTTACCGGGAACATTTCCACAAGGAAAGCAGCTATCGGACCGTAAACCATCGTTACAAAAATCACCTGAATGAAAACCATTAAAATTAAGAACCATTTATCACTGTTGTTGATTGTTTTGGACACTTTAGTTTCGATTTTCTCTTTTCCGTTATCGTCCAACATCACTTTTCCGTTTTCAAAATGGATGGTTTTGATTTCCTCCACTGTTGTTCCGTCCGTATAGGCTTTTGTAGTGGTATAAATCGAATCCATTTTTACAGCCTCTAATGTTTTTACAGAAGGAACGACTTTCGTCTGATCAACGATTTCCGTTTTCAAAGCCAAATCAGTTGAGGAATACATCGCCCGATAAATTGGTCGGTAACATAAAATTGCCAACAACATCCCTCCCATCATAATTGATTTTCGGCCGATTTTATCACTCAACCATCCAAATACCACAAAAAACGGCGTTCCTAAAATTAAGGCGATTCCTAAAAGAGTATCTACTTGAGACGAATCAATACTTTGAACTGTTTTTAAGAAATTCATCGCATAAAACTGTCCAGTATACCAAACTACACCTTGCCCCATCGTAGCACCAAACAAAGCTAAAAGTACGAATTTTAAGTTGTATTTATTTCCGAAACTTTCTTTTAATGGGTTTGTACTGGTTTTTCCTTCCGATTTAGCTTTAGCAAATACCGGCGATTCGTGCATGTTTTTACGAATAAGGAAAGAAACATACACCATTACAATGGAAACCCAAAACGGTACGCGCCATCCCCATTCGTCAAAAGCTTCTTTGGATAACATTGATTTTGTTAACAGAATCACTACTAAAGAAATGAATAATCCAACCGTAGCTGTGGTTTGAATCCAGGAAGTCCAATATCCTTTTTGATTTTTTGGAGCATGTTCCGCCACATACGTTGCCGCTCCTCCATATTCTCCTCCTAATGCCAATCCTTGAAGCAATCGCAAGACTAAAACCAAAACCGGAGCCATAAATCCGATGGTTTCATAACTTGGAATACATCCTATGATAAAAGTGGCCCCTCCCATTAACATTAAAGTGACCATGAAAGTATATTTTCTTCCGATTAAATCGCCCAAACGACCGAAGAACAATGCTCCGAAAGGACGAACTACGAATCCTGCAGCAAAAGTTGCCAAAGTGGATAAAAACGCTGCGGTTGGATTATCGGATGGAAAAAATTTAGTCGATAAAACTACAGCCAAACTTCCGAAGATGTAGAAGTCGTACCACTCGATCATCGTTCCCATAGACGAGGCGGAAATTACTTTCCAAATGCCTTTTGTAGATTTGTTACTCATAATGTACAGTGTTAGTTGGTTTTGTTTTTTGTTGGTTTTGTTGGTTTGTTACAGGTAAATCATTGCCTGAAGTGTTACAGTTCCCACCGCATCGCTGTTGGCATATTTTAAATTGCTGTATTCTAAAGATAATTTTGAATGATGGGCACTGAAAAATAAATTCGTACCGATTCCAATCTGACTTGCATTATCGTTCAACGCATCGATATGTCGGTCGTTATACGAAACATAAGGCTGTAACTTTGTTTTGGATTTCATCGGAATCAAATACCCAACATGACCATAGATCATCGAACCGGTTTCGTAGGTTGTTCCGAAAGTGTAATTTTTACCGTAATCGCTGTTTTGGTATAAGCCGTAAGCCGTAATTGCACCGCCGTTTTTCCCTATTGGTGCATCATAGAAAGCATCCAACCCGAATATTTTTACATCTTCGCCTTTTAAATTCCCTGCTAAATCGGCTACTACCGAACCTTTCGGATGCACATAAAACCCTGCTCCTACATTAAATACTTTTTTACTTCCCAAATAACTTCCCACTTTGTAAGGTAAAAAATTACTTTCAGTATCAAGGAAATTATATTCAAAATATCCGGCATAGGTTTTTCCGGCAGCTTTCGAACCTAATAACCGTTTTCCGGCATACACCGCATCACCTCCGTTTACCGGAACTACCGTAGCTTGCAGATTATTCGTTAATGCATCATTAATTGAAACGCGATATTGCAGTTTACTGAAAGTTCCTTTTGCAAAAACACCCATACTTCTGCCAAACTGATCCGACAAACCTAAAGTAGCCCAGGTTTGACGCTGATTATCAAGGGTAAGCATATTTAACGTACTACTGCTGTTTAAACGGGAAATTCCGTTGAAATAATGCAATCCGCCACCCAAAGCGTGGTTCTTATTCAAATTGTACTGAACGTAAGCATCGTGCAAAAACAATTGAGCATTGTCTTTTGTTCCGGTCGGACTCATATTATCCGCGTTAAGACTGTTCAAACCGAAATGTGTTACGATTAAAAAATTCTGATTTAATTGCGCGTAAACTAGCATTCTGGCTCTTCGCACAGAAAAGGTCAAATCTTCCTGTTCGTTTCCGTTCGCATCCAAAGGTTTGTCGGGATTATGTTGTGCCCAAAACTGAGCCCAGGTAATCAATCGAAAATACTTTGAACCATCTTCGTTAATATTTACTTTCAAGCCTCCTCCGTATTCCTGAGAGCCTTGTGCCATGCCGCATATGGACATCAAAAGTACGGTGGCGGTTAATGCGATTCTTTTCATAAGATTTAGAATTGGGGTTGTTTGTTGAACCAATATTCTAAAATTGAAATGAAAAAAGAATAATTATGTATATATATATGTAAACAACTATAGCTAATCTTTAAAACGCTCCCATTTTATAAGCATAAATTTATCGCCAAGCTCGGTGATAATCATCCCGGCACCTGATAATTGTGACTTATTTTTCAAATACTCCACAAGCTCTAAATGACTAAAAATCTTGTATGTAGGATGATAATCGGCGTGAGAAGGCTTTTTGATATTAAACTCTTTTATCCAGTTGCTTACCGTAACATGGGAAACCCCGATAATACGCTCTATTTCACGAAAACTCAATCCTTCAAGATAGAGCTGCAATGCCTTTGTTACGTAGTAATTATCGATCTTTTTACCCAATTTATTGACTGTGAAATAGTAGTTGCATTTTTTGCATAAATACCTTTGTCTGTTGGCGATTATACCACTTTTTACAATTTTTTCACTACCGCATTTCGGACAGGCTGCTAACTCCATGTATATAAATTTTGTATAAATATAGTAATTTAGCAACAATTTAAAAACACATATCGTAATATTTATGGTTAAAATTTACAGTATCCCTAAAATACATTTAATTTTTTTATTGATAAAGAAATTTACAATTTTCTCGTTCTCTACTGAAAAACAAGATAATAGCCTTAAAAAAAGCACATTTAAACCTCAAAAACTTCATTTTTTACCACAAATTCCATAAGTTTTGATAACTATTTTTTCTTTTATTTGTAATATATAACAACACTATGCACTTTGACCCTGATTTAATAGACCAAAAAGCTACCTATAAATTACTTACAGGCGCCGTAATTCCGAGACCAATAGGTTGGATTTCCAGCATTAGCAAAGACGGAATTCCCAATCTGGCTCCTTTTTCCTTTTTTAACGCTGTGGGTGAAGATCCGCCACATGTAATGTTTTCGACTGTACGCCCAAATAATTCCAATAAAGACACTTTAAATAATGTTTTGGAAACGGGTCAATTCGTTGTCAACATGGTAGTGGAAGATATTGTTGAACAAATGAATACCACTTCGCAATCAGTTTCTTCGGATGTTAACGAATTTGAACTGGCAGGTTTAACAGCAATTCCTTCTTTAAAGGTAAAAGCACCAAGAGTCAAAGAAAGTCCGATAAATATGGAATGCGAATTAGTGCATCATTACACTCTGGAAAACAACAAACACGGTGGCGCGACGATAATAATTGGCCGCGTAATAATGTTTCATATAGACGAAAGCGTTTTATTGGACGATTTCAAAATCAACATGGAAACCTACAAACCGGTAGCACGTTTAGCCGGGTCGAATTATTCAAAATTGGGTGAGATTTTTTCAATCAAACGAATATAAGCATGACACCAAAAAAATTAGACATCAACGTTGCGATGCAAATTCAAAAACCTATTAATGAGGTGTTTGAAGCGATTATCAATCCGGAAAAAATGACCCATTATTTCATTTCCCAAAGCACCGGAATGATGGAAGAAGGCAAAAATCTAATCTGGAAATTCCCCGAATTTGATTTCGAATGTCCGATTCGTGTAGGCAAAATTGAAAAAAACAACTACATTTCCTATTACTGGGAAAACTCAGGTAAAGAATTATTGGTGGAAATAACGTTATCGGAATGCACAAACAATTCCACTCTGGTTTCCATATCCGAAAAAGACATGGACAATAATGAAGAAGGCTTGAAATGGTTATCCGGTAACTCGTTCGGTTGGTCCAATTTCCTTGCCTGCCTGAAAGCATATCTCGAATACGGGATCAACCTCAGAAAAGGAGCCTTCGATTTTATGAAAAAATAATTATGAAATTGCCGATAGAAAAGCAATAGAAATTTGAATATGAAAATAGCAGTTATAGGTGGTGGTCCGGGCGGACTTTATTTCTCGATACTTACCAAAAAAGCAATGCCGCATTGCCAAATTGATGTTTACGAACGTAACAAACCCGATGACAGTTTTGGTTTCGGTGTGGTATTCTCCGATGAAACTCTGGGAGAATTCCTGAAACGCGATATGAAATCTTACGAGCTGATTCGCAGTAAATTCGCTTATTGGGATGACATTGTAGTGGCACGCGACGGAGAAAACGTAAGCATTGCCGGAAACGGATTTTGTGGTTGTTCCCGAAAAACACTTTTGCAACTATTACAACAACGATGCACCGAAGAAGGCGTAAACCTTCATTTCGAACAAAATATCGAGGATATTTCCCAATACAAAGACGCCGATATCATTTTGGCAGCCGACGGAATTGCCAGTGGCATACGAACCGCCAACGAGAAAGCGTTCGGAACGAAAATTACCTTAAAGAAAAACCGTTTCGTTTGGTTAGGTTCTACGAAACCGTTGGATGCGTTTACTTATTTTTTCCGCTCTACACCTCACGGAACAATTGTCGCACATTCCTATCAGTACGAAAAAGGAATGAGTACCTGGATTTTCGAATGCAGCGATGAAACCTGGCAAAAACACGGATTTGAAGTCACCAACGAAGAAGACACCATTCAAAAAATTGCCAAAATTTTCAAGGAAGAACTAGACGGTCATCCACTGATTTCAAACAAATCCCATTGGCGTCAATTCCCACACGTAACCAATGAAAAATGGTTCCATAACAACATTGTATTATTAGGTGACGCGAAAGCTACAGCCCACTACTCTATCGGTTCAGGAACTAAACTTGCGATGGACTGTGCCATTGGGCTATCCGATGCCGTAATTGCAAATCCGAATGATGTACAGGCAGCGTTTGAACAATATGATAAAAGCAGAAGAAATACCGTCGAAATGATTCAACATGCCGCATTGGTGTCGTTGGATTGGTTTGAAAACATGGATCGCAACATGCAACATCCGTTTTACCAATTTGCTTTCGGATGCATGACACGCGCCAAAAAAGTAACCTTCGAAAACCTGCGTTTACGGGACAAATCCTTCACAGATAAAGTGTTAGCCGAATTCAACACGTTTCAAAACAATCTGAATTTAAGTATTCCGGCGGCTTTCACGGATATCACCTTACGCGACATGACCTTGCAGAACAGAATCGCAATGTCTCCGATGGGGCAATATTCAGCAGAAAACGGCGAAGTTAACGATTGGCATTTGGTGCATTACGGAAGTCGTGCCACAGGTGGCGTAGGCTTGATTATAGCGGAAATGACCGCGATTTCAGAAACCGGACGCATTACTTTAGGTTGTGCCGGCTTATATACTCAGGAACAAATAATTGCATGGAAAAGAATAACCGACTTTATTCATAAAAATACCAAAACTAAAATCGGAATCCAACTCGGACATTCCGGTCGAAAAGGCGCCCTTAAAAAACCATGGGAAGGAACTTCAGAACCAATTGAAGACGCTTGGGATTTAATTTCAGCTTCACCGATTCCCTTCAACGAAAAAATGGCTGCCCCGAGAGAAATGTCTTCAGAAGACATGGACAAAGTAACATCAGAATTCGTGCAAGCTACTAAAAAAGCTTTAGAAGCCGGTTTCGACATGGTCGAATTACAGGCGCATCACGGATTTTTACTAGCTTCTTTCCTATCGCCATTAACTAACAAACGTAAAGACGAATTTGGCGGAAGCATCGAAAACCGTTTAAAATTCCCATTACGTGTTTTTACCGAAATGCGAAGAGCTTTTCCGCAAACCAAACCGATGTCGGTACGAATTTCCGCTTCCGATTGGGCAGAAAACGGAATTTCAGAAAGCGATGTTATCATCATTTCTCAGGCTTTTAAAGATGCCGGAGCCGATATAATCAGCGTATCAACTGGAAATACTGTAGCTTCTCAAAAACCGCAAACCGGAAGAATGTGGCAAACTCCTTTTTCGGATATGGTTCGAAATACCGTTCACATTCCTACCATTACAGCCGGTTACATTCAGGATATCGATCAAATCAACACTATACTCTTAAACGGAAGAGCCGATTTGGTATCACTGGGACGACCATTATTGGCTGATGCTTCTTTCGTACGAAACGCCCAAGCCTATGAACAATTGGAAACTTCTGATATTCCAAAGCAATACAAAGCCGGAAATACCCATTTATATCCATTAAAGGCTTCGGAACGTAAAATGATGGAAGGCATGAAAAAAGCATTGAAACCTAAGAGCAATAAGAAAAGTTAACAATGAAACATTACGAAGACAATTTCGCCCACAATAGCTTGCCTGCTCCGGAATTGCAACCGGATTATATTTTTGAAAATTTACCGCAATTTCAACATCCGGAAATGCTGAATTGTGTGGAGCGTCTACTCGATTTCCATATCAAAAACGGTCACGGTAATGCAACTTGCATCCAAACGTTTGAAGAAAAATGGACCTACAACGATTTGTATGAAAAAGCAAACCAGATTGCACACGTTTTGATTGACGATTTGGGTTTAAAATCAGGAAATCGGGTATTGATTCGTTCCGCCAACAACCCAATGATGGTAGCCTGTTGGTATGCTGTCCTCAAAGCCGGTGGAATTGTTGTGGCCACGATGCCTTTGTTACGTTCAAAAGAATTAACCACGATTATCGACTGCGCGGAAATATCTCATGTATTATGCGATAGTTCACTTTCCGAAGAAATGGAATTAGTCGATTCCTTCTTTTTGAGAAACAGCTGCTATTTCCGAAATTCTGAATTGGAAGACCTAATGCAGTCCAAACCAAAAACCTTCAGCAATTACCATACAAAATCCGATAGTATTGCATTAATTGGTTTCACCTCAGGAACAACAGGTTTACCTAAAATGACCGCGCATTATCACAAAGATATTTTAAACATCTGCGAAGCTTTTCCTCCGTATTCGTTACAACCGACATCAAGCGATGTTTTCACCGGAAGTCCGCCACTCGGATTCACCTTCGGCTTGGGCGGATTGGTTTTGTTTCCGATGTATTTCGGCGCGTCCACTTTTCTGATTGAAAAACCGACACCCGATTTACTTTTACAGGCCATTCAGGAGTATAAAGTAACCGTTTGCTTCACCGCACCTACCGCTTGGCGCATCATCACAACAAAAGTAAAAGAATACGATATTTCCAGTCTGCGCAAATGTGTGTCGGCAGGAGAAACACTTCCTTTAAAAGTTTGGGAAGACTGGTACAACGCAACCGGTCTAAAAATCATTGACGGTATCGGAGCCACGGAAATGCTGCATATCTTCATATCTTCCAACGAAGGAAACATGAAACCGGGTTCCACCGGTGTAGCCGTAACAGGTTATGAAGCCAAAATAATCGATTTAGAAGGAAATGAAGTGCCAAGAAATACACCCGGAAGATTAGCCGTTCGCGGAATCACCGGTTGCAAATACCTAAACCGTGAAGAAAAACAACTTGAATATGTCGAGAACGGTTGGAATTTAACCGGCGATATTTTCCGTCAGGACGAAGATGGATATTTTTGGTTTGTGGCGCGTGGCGACGATATGATTATTTCTTCCGGATATAATATTGCAGCAATTGAAGTAGAAAGCGTACTTTTAACTCACGAAGAAATCCTGGAATGTGCCGTAGTGGGTTTACCCGATGAAGAACGCGGAATGCTGGTTTGTGCTCATATCGTTTTAAAAGAAAAACATAAAGCAACGGATGAATTAGCAAAAGCTATTCAGTTGTGGTTTAAAGAAGTAGCTGCTCCTTATAAATACCCAAGAGTTATTAACTTTATGGAAAATTTACCAAAAACGGAAACCGGGAAAATTCAGCGTTTCAAATTAAAATAAAGAAACCATGAGAAAAGCATTCATTATTATCAGCATTACAGTATTGTCTCTAACAGGGATGCTTATTTATGTAAACTGGAAATTTAGTTTATTATTATTAATCTTCATTCCTCTGATTTTAATGGGATTGTACGACATGTATCAGTCCAAACAAACCATCAAAAGGAATTTCCCGCTTTTAGGCAGAATGCGTTATTTGCTGGAATCTATCGGACCGGAAATGCGCCAGTACTTCATTGAAAGCGACACCACTGGAAAACCTTTTAACCGCTTACAACGAAGTTTGGTTTACCAAAGAAGCAAAAAAGAAACCGATTCCATGCCGTTCGGAACACAATTGGACGTTTACGCATCGGGCTATAAATGGATTAACCACAGCATCAAAGCCATTCCGTTTGCCGAAGTCAATTCCAATCCCAAAATAAAAATCGGTTCTTCACAATGTGAGAAACCCTATGAAGCGAGTTTGTTTAACATCAGTGCGATGAGTTTCGGCTCGCTTAGTAAAAATGCCATTTTAGCGCTAAATTCAGGGGCAAAACAAGGAGGATTTTATCATAATACCGGTGAAGGCGGACTTTCCCCCTATCATCTGGAACCGGGTGGCGACGTGGTTTGGAACATCGGAACCGGTTATTTCAGCTGTCGTGACAAAGACGGTAAGTTTTCGTATGACGAATTTACCAAAAGAGCCACGCTGGACAACGTAAAAATGATCGAAATCAAGTTCTCCCAAGGCGCAAAACCAGGTCATGGCGGTATTTTACCAAAACAAAAAGTAACCGATGAAATTGCCGCGATTCGTTTAGTGGAAAAAGGAAACGACATCATTTCGCCTCCTAGACATTCCGCTTTCTCCAATCCTTTGGAACTGATGGATTTCATCAAACTATTACGAAAAGGCTCCGGCGGAAAACCCATCGGAATGAAAATCTGTATCGGAAACAAATCCGAATTTATGTCCATTTGTAAAGCCATGGTAGCTACCAAAACCTATTTCGATTTCATCACGGTAGACGGTGGTGAAGGTGGAACAGGCGCAGCACCACAGGAATATTCCGACCATGTGGGCATGCCGTTGCGTGAAGCTTTGGCGTTTGTATACGACAGTTTGAACGGATTTGGCATTAAAGACGAAATCAAAATCATCGCCAGTGGAAAAGTAATCACTGGTTTTGACATCATAAAATGCCTTTCAATTGGTGCGGATGTCTGCAATTCGGCACGCGGAATGATGTTCGCGCTCGGTTGCATTCAGGCTTTGGAATGTCACGCCAACACTTGTCCGACCGGAGTCGCCACACAAGATCCTAAATTAACAAAAGGATTGGTTCCGGAAGAAAAAAGCGTCCGCGTAGCCCGTTTCCAACACGAAACCGTAAAAAGCGCGATGGAATTAATGGCATCGGCAGGTTTGCGTCATCCGGATGAAGTCGACCGAACCGTTATCAGTGCGCGCATTGGCGGATCAAAAATTGAAACTTATTACGAAATGTTTCCCGAAATTGAACCGGGCTGCTTACTCAACGAAAACACCGTTCCGAAGGAATATCAGTTTTTCTGGAAAAAAGCATCGGCAGAAAATTTTTAGGAGCTAATTCCCGCTTTCGCCTTTATCTTTTTTTGTTGCCTTCGAGAGCCTCAGGCAACAAAAAAAGGATACCGGCTCTATCGGGGCTAAAACATAAAACAATGAACAACTATTTTAGTAAAGAAGAAAAAATCCGTTTCCAACATATTGATTATGCCGGAATTGTATTTTACCCACGATTTCTCGAAATGCTTAATTGCTTAGTCGAAGACTGGTTTGAAGAAGCCTTAGACCGTCCGTTTTCCAAAATGCACGAAACCAATGGCATTCCTACAGTCGATTTAAAGGTACAATTCAAAAAAGCCGCACGATTGGGCGAAACCCTAACCAAAAAACTTTGGGTAAAAAAACTGGGCGATTCTTCCCTGCTTTGCGGATTCCGTTTCGAAGACGAACAGGGAAAAACCTGCGTGGAAGGCGAAGTAACTCTGGTAAACGTAAAAATTGCGGAAGACCGTCATACTATAGCTGCGGAGACTTTCTCTGAAGAAATGAAAAAGAAAATCACTAAATACCTAATCGAAAATTCTAATTAATTTTTGATTTTTAAATAACTAACTTTGTGTGCCTCAGTCCTTTTTTCTGAGGAACTTTGCATGAAATAACCAAATTATGGAGTTTAAAAAATTCAAAGCCGCTACCGTTCAGACTTCCCCTGTTTTTCTTAACGTAGAAAAAACGATTGAAAAAGCGATTGGCTTTATCAAAGAAGCCAGTGCAAACGGAGCACAGTTAATCGCTTTCCCGGAAGTTTTTATTGCAGGATATCCGTATTGGAACTGGATCATGACGCCAGTACAAGGCAGTAAATGGTATGAAGCATTGTATAAAAATTCGGTTGCCGTTGAGGATGATGCGATGCTACCATTATATCAGGCCGCAAAAGACCACAATATTCACATTGTAATCGGTATTAACGAGCGCGGTAAAAGCTACGGTGAAATCTACAATACCAATTTAATCATAGACAACACCGGAACGGTTATCGGGAAACACAGAAAGTTAGTGCCAACCTGGGCAGAAAAACTAACGTGGACTTCCGGAGACGGCTCTTCCCTGAAGGTGTACGACACGGAAATCGGTCCGATTGGAACGTTGGCTTGTGGTGAAAACACAAACACTTTGGCACGTTTCACGCTTTTATCACAAGGCGAATTGATTCACATTGCGAATTACATTTCCTTACCCGTTGCCCCACCCGATTACAACATGGCGGAAGCCATAAAAATCCGTGCCGCAGCACATTCTTTTGAAGGGAAATTGTTCACGATTGTTTCGTGTTCGACCATTTCACAGGAAATCATGGATGCGTTACGCGAAGATGTTCCGAATGTGGATGAATTGCTGACCCGTAAAAACTCGGCGTTCTCTGGATTTGTGGGTCCGAATGGCGCTGTCATTGGCGAACCACTTATTGATGATGAAGGCATTGCCTATGCGGAAATTGATTTACAAAAGTGCATCCAACCAAAGCAAATGCACGATATTCTCGGACATTACAACCGATTTGATATTTTCGATTTGCGTGTGA
This sequence comes from uncultured Flavobacteriaceae bacterium, assembly GCA_963812405.1. Taxonomy (GTDB): domain Bacteria; phylum Bacteroidota; class Bacteroidia; order Flavobacteriales; family Flavobacteriaceae; genus Flavobacterium. The sequence goes on from CAWEUV010000003.1 coordinate 70,690, forward strand.
ATGTAGCACCAACCCGAAAAATCACCTTTATTGATAATCACGAAGAATTCAACAAACGATAACAAACAAGCGAATAGTTTCTTCCCTAGTCCTGATTGCAGCGGTTGCCGTGCAAAAGCGGAAAGCAGGAATAAGGACGGCAAAAAAGCCCAAACCATTCGCTCCAAAAAATAAAAAAATGGAAGACAAATTTTCAGATGACGTAATTGGCCGTGCCAGAGTGCAGGATACTCCGGAGCTGGAAGCCTATTATAAAGAATTAGAAGGTCTTGGTGCCGGTGCTTTGTGGACCGTTGCCAACGATATCGAGCCTTGGGAACCGCGCACTTCTTCGGTACCGATGCTTTGGAAATATGACGATTTGCGTTCGTTGGTTTTAAAATCATCCGAACTCGTTACTCCGGAACAAGCGGGCCGACGTGTGTTGTATTTGGTAAACGACAAACGTAAAGACGTAAGCGCCGCTGTAGGCTGGTTGTATACCGGAATTCAGGTGACGCGACCGGGCGAAAGTACGTCGGCACACCGCCACAAAGCTTCTGCCCTGCGTTTTATTATGGAAGGCAGTAAAGGTTATACGGTTGTTGACGGAAATAAAATCATGCTGGAAGTCAACGATTTTGTAATTACACCAAATTCAACCTGGCACGAACACGGTGTGGAAGCCGATGGTCAAACTTGCATTTGGCAGGACGGTTTGGATATTCCGCTCGTAAATGCTCTGGAAGCCAACGATTACGCGGTTTATGATGGCAAACAACCGTTGATTTCCCCGATTAATCATTCTCCGATGACGTTTGGCGGTGCGGGTTTACTTCCTGCAGATAAAACTTGGGACAAGCCCTACTCGCCCCTATTCAAATACTCTTGGAAAAATGTATATCCGGCTTTGTTGGAAGCCGCAAAAGTGAATGAAGGCTCGCCTTTTGACGGCATCATCATGCAATACAGCAATCCGAACACGGGCGGACATGTAATGCAGACTATGGGCGCTTCCATGCAGTTATTACGTGCCGGAGAACATACGAAAGCCCACAAACACACGGGGTCGTTTGTTTACCAATGTGCTAAAGGTCACGGCTACTCTGTGATTAACGGAAAACGTTTTGACTGGAAAGAACGCGATATTTTCTGTGTCCCTTCTTGGGCTTGGCACGAGCATGTCAATTTATCCGAAACGGAAGACGCTTGCTTGTTCTCGTTCAATGATTTGCCTGTAATTGAATCGTTAGGATTGTATCAGGAAAGAGAATATACCGAAAACAACGGACATCAAAACTTGATTTAAATAATAATAAAACATAAAAAACTCAGCTACTTAGTAACTCAGCAACTTAAAAACATGAAACTAGCCACTTACAAAATAAACCACACTGCTCCAAGATTAGGGGTTGTTCAGGACAACCACATGATTGATTTGGAAGATGTTGCCAAAATCAAGAAAACCGTATTGCCCACAACCATGTTGGAATTAATCGATTTAGGATTGACGGAAGTAAGCCGAATTCAGGAATTAATCGACAGTTTAACGGAAGAGGAACGCACCAATTGTTACTATCCGTTATCCAATGTGACTTTCTTGGCGCCTATTCCTAAACCGAGAAAAAACATTATCGGGATTGGATTGAATTATACCGAACACGTAGCCGAAAGCGCCAGAACATTAGATACTTCAAACGATTTACCGCAGGAACCGGTAATTTTCTCCAAACCGCCAACAACGGTTACCGCAACCAATACCGAAATTTTACACAATACGAAACTGACCCAGCAATTGGATTGGGAAGTGGAATTGGCTGTAATTATTGGTAAAGAAGGAAAATATGTTCCGAAAGAAAATGCGATGGACTATGTTTTCGGATATACGGTAATCAATGATATTTCTGCTAGAGATTGTCGTCGTTCCGGGCAATGGATCGTTTCCAAAGGTCAGGACACTTTCGCACCAATGGGACCGGTTTTGGTTACCAAAGACGAAATTCCAAACCCTCACAACCTGAATTTATCCTTAAAACTGAACGGTGTGGAAAAACAGAATTCGAATACCAAATTCATGTTGTTCAACATCAACGATTTGATTGAAGATTTGAGTACAGTTTTCACGCTTGAACCGGGTGACATTATTGCAACAGGAACGCCTGCCGGTGTTGGTGCCGGAAGAAATCCGCAAGAATGGATGTGGGATGGCGATGTGGTGGAAGCGACCGTGGAAGGCATCGGTACGATTGTAAATACTGTGAAGGAAATAAAATAATTTAACGTGGACAAAACGCAAAAAGCAGTCGAAGTATTCAACAAATGTGCAAATCTCTATGAAGAACGTTTCATGGATTTTGATTTGTACAACGATACGTTCGATTTGTTTTGCGAAGCTATTGAAAATCAAAACGCTGCTGTTTTGGAATTGGCTTGCGGTCCCGGAAACATCACAAAATACCTTTTGCAGCAACGTCCGGATTTTAAAATCCTGGGAACCGATTTAGCACCAAACATGGTTGAACTGGCTCAGAAAAATAATCCCACAGCTACTTTTCAATTGTTGGATTGTCGCGATTTTTTAAAATTGAACCGAACCTTTGACGGAATCATGTGCGGTTTCGGATTGCCTTATTTGTCTAAAGAAGAAGCGATTCAGTTAATAAAAGATGCTGGTAACTGTTTAAACAAAAACGGCGTTTTGTATCTGAGTACCATGGAAGACGATTACGGTAAGTCGGGTTTAAAAAAAGGAAGCACCGGTGATGAAATCTATATGCATTATCATCAGGAAGATTATTTAGCGGAAGCCCTCAGACAAAACGGGTTCAAAATCATAGCTTTGCAGCGGAAAAATTTTCCCGAACAAAACGGGACCTACACAACAGATTTAATACTAATTGCAAAAAAATAAAATGAAAAAATACAGAATAGGACAAATAGTTCCCTCTTCCAACGTAACAATGGAAACCGAAATTCCGGCTTTATTCCGTTCCCGTGAAACCATTTTACCGGAGCGTTTCACCTTTCATTCAAGCCGTATGCGCATGAAGAAAGTAACCAAAGAAGAACTCGAAGCTATGGACGCCATGAGTTTGAAATGTGCTCAGGAATTGTCGGATGCACACGTTGACGTTATGGGTTACGCCTGTTTGGTAGCCATTATGAGCATGGGACGCGGGTACCACTGCGTTTCGGAAGTGAACTTGCATCAGGAAACTGTGGCGAACGACTTCCCTACTCCAATTGTAACGTCTGCCGGAGCCTTGATAAACGGACTGAAAGTTTTAGGCGCCAAAAAAGTAGCAGTTATTACACCCTACATGCGACCGTTAACGGATTTAGTGGTAGATTATATCGAACATCAAGGATTCGAAGTGGTGGATTCTATCGCATTGGAAATTCCTGACAATTTAGAAGTAGCTGCACAAGATCCAATGAATTTATTGGAAATCTACAAACGATTGGATTTAACCGGTGTGGATGTTTTGGTAGCATCAGCTTGCGTACAAATGCCATCGTTGGAAGCGATTGATTTGATTCAGAAAGAAATCGGTATTCCGGTAACTTCGGCAGCGGTTTGTACTACCTACGAAATGATGAAGAAACTCGGCATCGAAGCAAAATCTGCGATTGGCGGCGAATTGTTAAGCGGGAAATATTAAACTAAATATCCTTAAAATAAAAAAGGTTCAACATTAACTGTTGAACCTTTTTGTTTTAAAAAAACTAACCTATTTTTTCAATAAAAGCTTTTCTAAATTTTGCATTCTTTTTTCAAGAGCTTCGTTTTTAGCTTTCAATTCTTCAATTTGAGATTGTTGCTCTTTAATCCCTTGCGTTAGGATGGAAATTAAACCAGTATAGTTGATTCCTTTGAATTCTTCTTTCTTTCTCTCTTGCTTGTTTACGCTATTTGAATCCTCAGTTTTGATAATCTCACCATTAGAATCAAACTCCATTTTTTCTTTACCTCCAACACCTGTTGATGATAAACTCATAACTTGTTTTGAAACAAGATTTGGTAAAATCTTTTCTAAATCTTGAGCAATAAAACCAAATTGCAAACTTTTAGGCAAATTTAACCCAGCCGTTTTTTCTGCATCATAAAAATAAGTAACTGGTTCTAACGCCTTGATTTTGTCTAATGCTGATTCTATTGAATGAATTTCCTTTTTAAGTTTTCTGTCTGATGGCTGAACAAATGTTCCTGTAACAGTTACATCACCGTTAAAAAAACCGGCATAATTAATTAGACCATTTGAAGCTTCACTAAGAACACCGTAATTAATTCCATTAGTTGTAACTGAAGTAGCACGTGCAGATACACCAAAATTATCCGCATCTGTAGATAGCCCGGCATCTGAATAAGCACCTACAGCAATATTAGCAACTTCTGAACGACCAGCCCATCCAGTAACACCATAGTTCCAACCGGTAAGAGTTGCTGTTGTAGCATACCCCATTACACCTCTGTTTTCTTTCCCACCAACAGCGTTGGAACCTACACCCCATACTCCATAATTATCACCTACATTGCTATAAGCAGATCCAAAAACTCCATTATTTAAAACAGTTGCATTCGTTGCATAACCGGATGTTCCTGTATTTCTTTGGCTATTTACACCATCAGAAAGTCCCTGTATTGCTCTATAATGTCCATTCGTTCCGGTAATTGAACTTACAAATCCTCTATAAACTAAAGAAGAAGTACTGCCTCCTACTGTATTTACCATAACTGCATTGGGAGCGGCATCGGTAGTTGTTTTAGTAGCGCTATTCCCGGCATCAATAACCTGCTGTAACGTAGAATTACTTCCCGAACTCTGCGCATACAAAGCATAAGGTACACTCATTAGTTGACTTGTTCCTGTAATCGTATAGTTCGTTCCTCCGGCAGGATCCGTTTCTGTTTTTATGAAATAAGTATTGGCACCCCAGTTAATCGATGAAAAAGTCCCAGTTACGGGTGTTCCGTTACCAATTTCCAAAGAAATCAAACCGTTTGCATTCGTAGTTGGATTTTGAGTTTCCACATAAACCGGTGTTCCTGCAGCACTACCTTGTAAAATACTGATTCTTACACCTACTGGAGTATTTGCAATAAGAGTATTACTCGCATTACGAAGTACGGATTGGTAGCTCATTTTTTGCGGAGCCTGTGCAAATGTTGCCAAAGATGCTAATAATGCTAAAGAAGCAATAGTTTTTTTCATCGTGTGTTATTTTTTTATGATTTTAAAAGTTTTAATTTCTTTGTTTCTGTCGGATACTTTAACAAAATAAATTGCCGCCTGAAGACCGTTCATTTCAATGTTTGTAGTGTTTTCCGTGATACTTTTAGTTTTGATAACTCTTCCGCTTACATCGTATAGTGAATAGCTCAACATAGCGGTGTTAAGATTCGTAATTGACAAGATTAAATTGTCTGAAGTCGGATTAGGGTAAGCCGACAACTGCAAATTTACCTCCGGATAATCATCCACGCCTAATGTGGAAATTTCATACGGTTGCTGAACACCCTGAATATTTCCTCCATTCGCTGCCGAATTAGCAGTATAAACTATCTGTCCTACCGAGTAACTTGCGGAACCTCCTGTATCGGTAATGTTTTTTCCAGATGCAATTGCAGATTCCTGAGCGATAGCCGTTAATGAAAACGATGCTAAGAACAATACAAACAGAATTCGTCTTTGTTGTTTCATTTTTTTTGAATCTAAATATTATTTAGTAAGATTTTTTGCAATAATATGACTAATTACCTGTAAAAAAACTATTGTGTAAGTATTTTATTAACATTTAAAATAACGACTAATTGCCTGATCCTAAATACGTCTTTACTAATTATGTTAACATTGTTTGTAATAAAAATCAGCTAAAAATTTAAAAACACTCAAACATTCAACGAAGCTATCTGTAATAAACCGTAAAATTCAAACAGTAACCAACAAAAGAAAATTATCATCTTATCTTTTATTACCTTAGACAACGGAAAATAAAAGATCAGGGAAAAACCTCCTACCGTTTCAATTTTTGAAAAGAAAAATAACATAACTATGAAACCAACAATCCTCGGACTCCGCACCACCATTTACAAAGTGAACGACCTTGCCAAAGCAAAAGACTGGTATTCCAAAGCCTTTAAAACAGCGCCGTATTTTGACGAACCGTTTTATGTGGGTTTCAATATTGGCGGTTTCGAATTAGGTTTAGATCCCAATGAGCTGCCCGAAACACGATCAAATGCTGTAGTGAGTTATTGGGGAACGGACGACATACAAAGTGAATTGCAACACTTTTTAAGTACAGGAGCAACACTTCACGATGACCTGCAAAATGTGGGAGGTGAAATTATGATTGCAACAGTTCAGGATCCATGGGGAAATATAATCGGACTGATTTACAATCCTGAGTTTAAATTGTAGCATTAAAAAAGGAGCTTATTGTATCAGCTCCTTACATTTTTTACACAATTCCAATTTCGCATTATCAATGGTGGCAACACTTTCCACGGCATCAGTCATCACACATTTTTTGTTGGGACAATGCGGTAATCCTAAATTATGACCAAATTCATGAACCGAAACCTTTTTCAATCGAAGGGTTTCGGTTGCTGAATTTTTATGCCGGATTCGGAAAGTCGAAATCACACAGCTGTTTCCCGGACAATAACCCAATCCCATAACACCCCAATCCTGATATTTATAAGCCGGCAGCTTCATTTTTCTGCCCTTCTCATATTTTGTAGTGGAAATGTCCTTCGCGGTAAGTCCGATTATAAAATCTAAGGTATCGGTTTCCGCCAGAGTTCTTCGTTGAAACAAAATAATACTGTCGGCCCTGAATCGCGGTGATTTCACATTGATAAAGGCTTTTTTACTGATTGATTTATCCTCAAGAAGAATGGTTTTCACACCATAAAAATCGGAAATGGTTTTGGCAATCATAGTGGTCTTTGCGTTGGAAAAACCATTATACCCCTGAATGCCGACAATCGTTTCCTTGTCCGTTTTCACAGTACAGGAAAACAGTAAAACAACTAATGATAGAATTAAAAAACGCACCTGTTAATGCTCGTGCCCGTCGTGTCCTTCTGCTTTTACTTCGGTCAGATCCATTTCACAAACGGGGCATTTTCCCGGTTTATCATAAGTTTTACCATTTTCGCAATCCATCGGACAGGCATAAGCCAATTGATGGGCTTCGTTTTCTTTATTTTCAGGGGCTGCCTGTTCTGTAGTGGTTGGCTCTGTAGTAGTTTCGGAAGCAGCTTTTTTATCACAGGAAACAACCGTTAACGCGGTCATCATAAAAGCCATGATTGCAATTGATTTTTTCATTTTCTCTTTTTATAAATAATGATTTAATTGATTGGATAGAACTTCTCAAAGCTAAGGTTTTTCTCTTAATTAATTCGGTATATTTGTAAGGATTCGTGACAAAATAATAACATTACCCATTGGTGTAATTCGTTTTTTGAAGAACTAAAATTCAAAATTTTATCTTTTAAATCGGATTTGTCATTTCGACGAAGGATAAATCGCATCATTTGAGTTGTTTTATGGGATTCCTCCTTCGTCGGAAGGACAAAAATCATTTTTTTTTGAATTTCACCCAACGGGTTAACATTATTTAAAAAGAGTATGGTCAATACAAACACACCATTACGACAGGCAGTAAATCTTTCTTTTTTACTGCTTTGCTTCGCTTTTTCTTCCTGTGAAGGACAAAACAAATCCAAAAGCACAACAAACAATCAGTCGGAGCAAAAAAACGTTACTCCCTTACTTGGCAATCCGGCAACCGAAATCGACAAAAACATCCGCAGCATGTATCAGGATAAAAAAGGAACTTATTGGTTTGGTACCAACAATGCCGGAGTGTATCGTTATGATGGGGTAAAATTAACCCAATTTACCGATAAAGACGGACTGTCGAACAATCAGGTACAAAGCATTCAGGAAGACCAATTCGGAAACATTTGGTTGGGAACCGGTCTTTTTGGCGTTTGCAGGTTTAACGGACAATCCTTTACAACGTTTTCCAATCACCTCAACAACAGTACTACGAACATTTGGCAATCGGAACCCAACGATTTATGGTTTTATGCCGGCGCAGGTGCCTATCGTTTCAGCAATAATGCACTCACCTACTTAACTTTTACAAATACCGCTAACAATAGCAACGATCAGAAAAATTCGCCTTACAAACTCAGCGCTCATGCGGTTTATTCCATGCTGAAAGACAAAAAAGGAAATCTGTGGTTCGGAACCCAATCCCAAGGGGTTTGCAGGTTTGACGGAAAATCGTTAACCTGGTTCACCGAAAAAGGACTGAAAGGCCCTGCCGTACTCGCTTTATTCGAAGACAGCAAAGGAAACCTGTGGTTTGGAAATAACGGAGCGGGTTTATTCCGCTACGACGGTAAAGCGTTAATCAATTTCACCGAAGAAAAAGGACTTGGTAATGCTGATTTCAGAGCAACAGGCACATCGAGCCTAAATAACATCGCCCGAATTTACGCCATAAACGAAGACCACAACGGAACGCTATGGATTGGAACTGTAGATGCCGGCGTTTGGTCGTATGATGGCAAGACATTAACCAATTATACCACGAAAGACGGACTAACAAGCAATGCCGTAAACACAATTTACAAGGATAAAAATGGCGAACTTTGGTTTGGAACCGATGAAAACGGCATCTGTAAATTCAATGGTCATACTTTCTCCGAATTTACCATCCCCAGGTAATTAAATCTAAAAATTCAAATCATGATGAAGTACTTTCTTTTATGGTTTCCCATGTTGTTCCTGGCAATACTTAACGGAACAGCAAGGGATTTGTGGTATGTAAACTATTTAACCGAAAGCACCGCCAGACAACTTTCAACAATAACGTTACTGCTTCTATTTACGGTATATTTCCTTGTAGTGTTCAAATACATCTTAACCGTTTCCAACCGCGAAGCACTGTATATCGGAATTTTTTGGGTAGTTCTCACTTTACTTTTTGAATTCGGATTCGGACTATACCGCGGAAATTCCTGGGCCGTTTTATTGCAGGAATACAATATTACCAAAGGAAAACTTTGGATTTTAATTCCAATCTGGGTTTGCTTTGGCCCCTACTGCGTCAACAGTTTCGCAAACAAATGAAACCGTGTATCGCCTAGTTTTCGATAAAATCCCAAAACCCTATTCCCATTTCTAAAAATGAAAATTTAGTTCAACTTTCGGTATATTTGTAAGGCTGCACAACTTAAAAACCATTCTGGAAAACCAATAGTGCTGCATGGCAACGGTAACCCTCAAACAATCATCGTATGGCAAAAGACAATAAAAAAGCGTTAACGGCATCGCAACAGGAAGCACTGCTTACTATCCTGAAACTACGTTTTGAAAAAAACAGTAACCGACATAAAAGTTTAGAGTGGACAGCCATTCAGGCAAAACTGGAAGCGGCACCCGAAAAACTATGGTCGCTCTATGAAATGGAAAGAACCGAAGGCGAACCGGATGTAATTAGGTACGACGCCAAAACCAACGAATATAGTTTCTGTGATTGCTCGCCAGAAACACCAAAAGGTCGCCGAAGCATTTGCTATGACCACGAAGCATTAGAGGCCCGAAAGTTGCACAAACCGGCCGACAGCGCCATCAATATGGCTACAGCAATGGGTATCGAACTCTTAACCGAAGAACAATACCGATCCTTACAGCAATTAGACAATTTTGACCTCAAAACCTCAAGCTGGATTCAAACCCCAGCTGCCATCCGAAAATTAGGGGGTGCCCTGTTTTGCGACCGCCGTTATAATACGGTTTTCGTGTACCATAATGGTGCGGATTCCTACTATGCTGTAAGGGGATTTCGCGGAATGCTTAAAGTTTAATTTCAGATAAAAATGGCTAAAAACAAAACGGCTCCAACCAACGAAAACGTAATGCGTTTTATTGAAACTTTCGCCACTTCCGAACAAAAAAAGCAAGACAGTTATGCTTTACTCCAACTCATGCAGGAAGTTTCCGGTCACGAACCAAAAATGTGGGGACCAACCATCATCGGTTTCGGTTCCTATCATTACAAATACGAAAGCGGTCACGAAGGCGATGCTCCACTACTGGGTTTTTCGCCCCGAAAAGCCGCCATTTCACTCTATGTTTTTACCGGATTAAAAGAACACGAACCGTTTCTGGAAGATTTAGGTAAATTCAAAATGGGGAAAGCCTGTATTTATGCAAACAAATTAGCGGATATTAACCTTGAGGTGCTGAAAAAACTGATGCAGGAGACGCTTAAATATCATTACCGTTAATAACCGAAAAGCCTCGTGAATTGAGGCTTTTCGGTTGTTGTTATTATTTTTTTTTCCAAACTGGGGTAGATAGACAATCTAGGTTTATGTTCTATTTTGGAGTGTTGTTTAGCCTAAATATTTCTTTTGTGATGAATTAGATTTAAAAATTTTACAACTATAATTTAATACTTACAACCTTCTTCTATTCTTCTTTCTATCACCTAAACCAAGTCTATATTTATAAAGAAAAGCAAAGGAATACTTTGTATTTCCTCCTATAGGAGTCTTTCTAATAATACCATTAATTATTAATAACTCTTCCATGTCTTTTATGGTTTCGTCTAGATTGTATTCACTTTTAACATTGTTAAGAAGTTCATAAAAATCTCTTTGTAGTGATTCATAATACTTGTATTGATTGTTATTATCTATATAATCAAATATTTTTTCAAGATTTTCATTTCCTTTTTCCCTTATTAAGTCATTAAAATGATTATCCACAGCTTTGTGTCTAACAGTTTTTTGAGTGTAATATTTACTGGGTAATACTGCCGTGAAATCTAAATTTTCACGATCATTTTTGTATTCTTCAATTGATAATTTCAATAAATCTATAAAAGGTCTAAGACTTATTGTTTCATCAGCATTCATAACATTTTTATACAACCAATCATATGATTCACCATGAGCTTTATAATTTGGGTATTGACCAAAAAACACCCAACATAAACGTCTTAACACATATTCATCTTGATTAATTTGCTTATCAATTTCAAAGTTTTTTAAAAACTTCTCCCTCCATACAATATCATCATCACTGAAATTTTTAAAATTAAATGACTTAATAGCTAAAATGAAATCATTTTTTGCATATTGTTTAACAAGGTTAAAGAAATAATTGAAAATTTCTTCTTTAGTCCATTCAATTGAAATACTCTTATTTATTAATTCTTGACTATTATTAAGTCCTCTTATTTTTTGATATAAATCGGATCTTAAAAAAAGTTTAGAATGAATTCTTTTGTAATTTGAATAATTCCAAAAATTTATTAATGATGCAATTTGATCTTTCCACTTAATAGGTTGAACCATTAAATCAAGATTATCATAAATAACAATCAAATCAATTTCTTTAGAATTTAGTATTTTATCTAACTCTTTTAGTTCTTCTTCTACTTTTATTATATTGTCAATATCAGAAACAAATTTTACAATTTTCTTTATATTATTGGTATCATTTTCAATAGTAAAATCATTTTCAATTTTAGATTCGAACTCAAAATTCAGATTGCCTTTTTGTAAAATTGCCTTCCATGTATATACTTTCCAAAATTTCAAATAAAAATCACCAATTCTATCTATTTCATTAGAATAGTATTCAAAACCATCAGTACTAATAAAATAATTTGCTTTTTTATCTACTAAATGTAAAAATTCAATTTTAAGTTTTGATTTTTGAGCAAGTTTTTGAAGTTCGGAAACAATTTTTTTACTCTTTAGTGATTGAAATAAATATGACTTCCCAGTTCCTTTATTACCTAAAATAAGAAACTTATCAAAATTAAAAAGATCTTTCATTGAATCTCTAAAGAAAAACTTGCCAGTTTCAATTTCTTTCTCAAAATCTAATAAATCACTATCTCCGTATAAGTGTGGCCAATTTTTATCTAAAGATGAAAGAATGTTTTTTTGAATTTCTTGTTGACAAGAAGCATTTTTTTCTATTAATTTCTTTTCTTCATTCTTCTCTTCATTCTTCTCAACACTTATATTTCTCTCAACGTCATTAACTAAATCACTATTATACTCAATTATCAACTCATTTAACCTTTCAGAAACATCTCCATATCCAATCTGCAAACCATTATTATCTATTGAATTCACCCAGCTTCTTCTTTTCTCTCTACTAGTTCCAATCTCTCCAATAGAATTATTATAGTCAAAAAAGAATAAATCTGGAGTAAAGAAAAAATCACTAGATTCTACATCCGATGTCAAAGTTATATAATCATTTACCTTGTTTTTAAATTCGTCTTCAAAAAAATCAAGATCTGAAAATGAATTTATAATAATAGTTCTAAATTCATTTCTTTTTTCGGGTATTGTTTTAACACTATCAATAAATTGATAAATGCCTGGTAAATTTTGAACACTATTACTAAAAAAACCAACAACATGTGACGCTAATTTTAAACCAACAATTCCAAAAACATCTGTAAAACCAGTTCTACTATCAATAAAAATTACATCTGGACTATATTGATCATTAATTTTTTGAATTAATACTTTAAATTTATTTATAATGTTTTCTTTTGATGAAAAATCCAATCTTGACAAACCTTCTAAGTATTGTTTTAAATGTGTATCAAATGAATGATTATCAACATTATCTATACTTAAGTTCCCAGCTGGAAAAACTCTAATTTCTCCATTTTTTGAAAATTCTTTTGAAACCTCCCAAGAATAATTATTTAAATTAATATCATCATCAATTTCTGCATCAAAAAAATATTCTACTAAACCATTTTGATATCTTGGAGCAGCAGGATTCTCTAGAAAAAAATTAGAAAACCCAGGTGCTTCAAAATCACAATCAAGAATAACAACTTTTTTATTAAACTTTCTAGCAAGGTGTGTAGCAGTAATTGTTAAGTGAGTTGAACGCCCCATCCCCCCTTTATAACTATAATAACCTACTATTGGTATGATTGAGCGGAAATCACTATCTGTATTAAGGAGATTTGTTAATTTTCTACGTGAATTTTCGTGGGTAATAATTTCATCATTATTCTCAAACAAACTTGAATAATAATCATCAACTTCAAGTTCTTCAGGAGATAAAACTAATAACTTAAATTCATCATCAGAAATTTCATTTTTAAGTAAATCTTCTTCTGCAACAACTATTACATTTATTGTATTTTGCTGAGTTAATTGGACAAAATATTTTTCAATTCTACCGTTAGCTTTTAGTGTCTTTAATTTTTCAGAAATTAAATTATAAATATCTAATAATAATATCATACGTAAAGTCTATTTATTTTTTTCTCAATATCCTTAATTGTGATCAAAAATTGAGTTAAATCATTATATTCTAAATCAATGGATTTTTTACTTAAATTTAAACTATATCTTATTTGAACATCCCAAGCTTCAAATATTTTTTTAACATTTGGATTAACTTGATTATTTCCAAAATATGGAATATCTGTTGAAAATTTTAAACCTTCACTTTCACAAAGCATACTTAGTTGATTAAAATTATGAACTTTCCATTTTTTTTGAAAATCTTCATTTCGATAGCTATAAACATCATCACTACTACTTAAATTCAAATGGCTAAAAAGCGAAAATTTATACAAAAACTCAACTACATATCCACCAAGATAAAAAGTTTTATAAAGAATTTGCTTTTGAACTACTGACTTTTCAGAATCATATTTTTTCAATAAAATATCACAAATAGAAATGTTTCTAATAGCAGCTTTCCTAAATTCTAAATAAGATATACACTTGTTTTGCATTACATTTATTAATTACAAAATTTAAACGAAAATATTATATAATATTCAATTATAATCAAAAAAATCTTTTTATTGTTTGTAAAAAAACCTACAAATCACAATTACCTACCTCCCATTATATTAACAACTCAAAAATCATTAGTAAAATACAAAAAAATCAAACCTTTCTGCTGTTCAATTTCCTGTAATTTCTATAGTATTTTATCTTTCATGATTCGTTTCAAATATAAATAAAAAAATCACAACTTATTACTTTTCTTACAGTTGTAATTAACAAAAATTGTGGATAATTAAAAGGTGACGCGTCATGCTTACTCCATGGTAACGTCATGGTAGCGTCATGCAAACCTTATGAAAACAAAAAAGGGCTTCGAGAACCTCAGCCATCGTTAAAAATTGTACATAATTAACAAAATACTTCTCCCTTATCCCTTATCCCTTATCCCTTCTGCCTTCTGCCTTCTGCCTTCTGCCTTCTGCCTCAGCCATAATATTGCACAACACGCAACTATATGCAAGTCTAAGCCACCCTATTGTAAATCAGGTAGTTTAACAAACAAATTAACGTCTTTACTATGTTAGTTTTCTTTGCGCTAATTTATTGACATACAATTATTTACAATCATAAATAAAAGTTACAACCCTACTAAAACACATTTTTTCTGCGTAAATTTGATAGGTTAAAGCAACATCAAAAACAGAGGAACCATGAAAAATGCAGCTTATCACTCAGAACTCAGAGCCCTACTGTCCATAAGAAATTTTAATAGCGCTTTAGAAAAGCACTATGCACAAATGATTCAAATAGAGAATAATCTCGAAGAATTGAATAAGAATGCTTTGGCTATAATTGAAGCACACAGTTCTCCAGAAGCTCAGGAAAAATGGAAAAAGGGCTTAGCGGAAATGAACGGTTCTTTAAAAGCAATTCACGAGATACTTGATTCCGCAAAAGAGAAAGTCAAAAACCATGACAGATCCGATTCCTCAATGTTGTGGGAACAGTTTAATTTGCATTTGAATGCTTTGAAAGAAACGAATAAAAATCTCGAAAATCTGGGCTTCGAAATCCTTCCTGAAAAAGAACACAAACATTGGAAAAAAGACATCTGTAATTTTGAAGACACTATTTTGCCTTTACTTGTGTCGCATGCTGAAGCGTGTAAAATAGAACTTCAAATGATGGAAAAATATACGCCAAAAGAAATCCACCGATTAACCCAGATACTCATAGCCCATATCCCCGAAAACTACAACTTTGAAGAAGCGGATAAATATGAAAAAGAGTATTTGAAAGCGTTTAAAATTTTCAAAAAAGAGTTTAAAGAAGAAAAAAACCTTTGGGACACCTTTTTAGATATTCTGGCAGGAGGAACACATCAGGCACCATCCGAAAGAGTAATGCTCAAACGATGGATTGAGGGCGAAAGAGGTGAGTTAAAAGACAACCTATAATCTCAACCCCTTGCCTATTTTATAGATGGGACAATTGGCAGTAAAACCTAACCAAATGCGGCTTCGAGAGCCTCAGCCGTCATACATTACGACCAATACCCCAACAGAACAGTAAAGTCATGCTAAAGCCATATCAAAGCCATGGTAAAGCCATGCTTACTCCATGCTTACTCCATGCTTACTCCATGGTAACGTCATGCAAAGCCATGCAAAGCCATGCAAACCTTATTAGAAACTTAAAAATAGTTTCACCAAAAAAGTGGCTTCGAGAGCCTCAGCCACCAAAAGGCACAAGGATTGTAACTATAAGGCAGAGTCCTCAATGCATACCAAGACAAAAGAAAGAACTTACTTCTCTATTCCCCGCATCAGTTCTCTAATTCGCTCCGCTTCGGTAAATTCAAAGTTTTGTAAAGCAGTATCTTTTTGTTTCGCATAGTCTTCTAATAGTTTGGCATATGCTTCTTTCTTAATTTTTTGAAAGATACCGTAATAGATGTCTTCAAATTGAAGTAGGAACATAAAAAGGCTTTTTTCTTCGAAATCGTTTAAATCACCGTTTCTGAGAATTGTTCTTAGCTTCTCAACCGCTGATGCAATTGCAGCGCTTTTTTGCTTAATCAAAATGTTACTATCAGCAGCGCTTTCATATTTCTGATTTTTAACCAAAGGTTCTTTTTGTTCTTCCAAAGCAATGATTTCCAATTGCAGGCTGAGAACAGTTTTCTTAATTTCCAGGAAGGGATGCATAGAGCGAATGTTTTTAGTGATTGTTTTGGACTTTTATTTAGTGATACAGACCGATATTGGTTTTAAACCGTTGTCATTCGCTCTTATTTCTCCAATATCCAATCGGTTATAAATTTTAGGGGTTCCTTATCCATCTGATAAAGTGAAGAGCCAACCGTTCCGTTTCTATCCGTCAGATAATGATTTAAACCATCGAAAATTTTAATTTCAATAGTAGGGTTTTTAAAGGATTCAACAGTTTTTGTTTCGTTCTCATGGTCAATTTTTTTACCTGTTGTACCGGTAACATACAGCGATTTTACAGCAGTGTTTTTATAAATTTCTTCCAAATTAAATGTGACCATTTCCATTAAAAATTCGTCGTTCAATAACGCTATAAAGTTCTTGTTAACGCCTTTATCCTTAATGTATTTTTTGATTTCTTTTTTCCATAAACCCGGAGCATTACTATTTATAATCTGAAAATAACCTTCCAGAAAACTCATTGTCTCTTCTTTGGTTTTTCCTTCACGCATAAATTGTGGAAGACTGTCCTCATAGTTCATTTCAATCTGTTTCAAAACAAAAACAGCATCCTTCATCACCGGTGTTTCTATTAAAACTATAAAATCCGGATTAATATTATTTTTAAGTGATTTAAGCGTTGCTATTCCGCCTAAACTGTGACCGATTATCCCAATTTTTTTAGTGCTGTATCTTTTCAGTAAGTCTTTAAATGCGTAAGTCAAATCATTAGACAAATCATTAGCCAATTCTGAATACTTGCCTTCAGATTTTCCAATGCCGCGCTCGTCAAATCTAAAAACGGCAATATTTTTTTGCAGGAGTTCTTCTGCTATCACAAAATGGGAATGTCTGGTGTCTTTTCCACTACCGGGAACAATTACAACAATTTTGCTGAAATCGGTTTTAGGTTTAATTAAAGTTCCGGAAAGTTTTATTTTATCATCCGTATTCTGAAAGTAAATTTCTTCAAAATCATAAGATGCTGCAGCATTTATCTCTCTTTCGTACTTAAAATTATTTTGAGAATTTGCAATTAAAGAGCTAATTAATACTATCAGTGAAAAAATTTGTTTCATAATTGAGAATCTAGTTTAATCTTTCAGACCAATTCAGGTCATACGGTAATTCATTGTTTAATAACTCAATATTCATACACCCTAACAAACCTATAAATAAAAAAACTCCCGTACAATCACTAAATCTAATGATTTTTAAAAAACTTACAAGGGTCTGCTTCGAGAGTCACAGCCACCGTTAACAAATTGTAAATAATCAACAAAACACTTCCTACCTTATCCCCTATCCCTTATCCCTTATCCCTTATCCTCCTACTTTTTGCCCTCTGCTTTCTGCCTTCTGCCCTCTGCCTCCTGCCTCCTGCCCTCTGCCTCCTGCCTCCTGCCCTCTGCCTCCTGCCTCCTGCCTCCTGCTAGCCATATAAAAAAAAACACAACCAACCACGCAATTATTTTACCCTATAAAAAAAGAACCCTATTTTTGACAAAACTACGTTGATGGAACTACAACAATTATTCACCGAACTGCTTGCAAAAATTGGTTTTACCACCGATGCCGTTTTGATGCGATGGAACGAACTTAAAAAAGCCTATTCGCATACCTCCCGGCATTACCACAACCTAACGCATTTAGAAGAAATGATTGCCTGTTTCCAAGCATACAAAAACGAGCTTCAGTTTCCGGATGAGGTACTATATGCTATTTTCTATCATGATTACGTTTACAACAGTTCCCGTAAAGACAACGAACTGAAAAGTGCCGAGTTTGCCGTCAAGATCCTACCCGATGACACAACCGTTAACAAAAATGTGGTTTTCGACCTGATAATGGCCACCAAAAACCACCAGTCAAAAAATACCAGAGACGAAAAATGGCTCATCGATTTCGATTTAAAAATACTGTCGAAAGATTGGGAAGACTACACCGCCTATTTTCAGCAAATACGAAAAGAATACGGTATCTACCCTGATTTTCTTTACAATCCGGGGCGTAAAAAAGCATTGCAATACTTCCTGGAGCACGAATACATTTATCAAACCGAAACCTTCCGGAACACCTACGAACAACAGGCAAAAAAGAACATTCAAAAGGAAATTAATTTACTGTAGCCTAGTATCTTGAGGCTTATGAAAAGTAAGGGCTATTCTAACAAATTACGAAAAACCAAAACCCGGCTTCCAATTTATAATTTTATCCCTAATTTTATCCAAACCCAACACGATCAGTATGGATTTCTCTAAAGTATACAAAATGTCGTTTGCAAGTGTCTATCCGCACTACATCAACAAAGCCGAAAAGAAAGGACGCACTCAGGCAGAAGTACACGAAATCATCTTTTGGCTAACCGGCTACAACGAACAAATGCTGCAAAAACATCTTGAAGACAAAACCAATTTTGAAGATTTCTTCAACAGCGCACCGCAAATCAACCCAAATGCGGTTAAAATTACCGGCGTAATTTGCGGCTACCGTGTGGAAGATATCGAAGAAAAGCTCATGCAGCAAATCCGCTATCTGGACAAACTGATTGACGAATTGGCCAAAGGAAAGACTATGGAGAAGATTTTGAGGAGTTAAACACTATACAAAGTTTGAACAAAAGCTTCTACAGTCCTACCGTAATAACTATTTTAATTATATTTATTTTGCAGTAGTAACTTCTTGCTCTAAAACTTAAAGAATGAGTTTCATCCAAAAAGATTGGAAAATCCCGGTTTCATTAGCTGTTTGTTTATCAGCCTTTATCTGTAATGCTCAACATGTTGAAATAAAAGGGGGTGTAAAAGACACCTTAACAAAACACATCCCTGTTGAGATTAGTGTTAACGACACTTTACGAAAATTTCGCAAAAAAGTAATGATGCTTACTCCAGAAGAAGAGCGTCTTTATTCTGAACTTCTGAAAAACAAAAATCTTACTGCAAAAACTGATGCTTCAGGCAACTTCAGTATTGCGCCTAGAAAAACTGATACTTTATTTTTTCATAAATCAGGATATTACACACAAAAATATCCGGTGTCCGATTTATTAAAAATGAAAAATATTGATTTAGAAATGAAGAAGGAACCCTGTGTACCATTTAAAAAATGCGAACAGAAAAAACCATCCAACTTCTATGTTTTTATTGGAGAAAAAGTCGAAGTATTATTAGAGGAAACACCTAATTATTGTGATCAGGTTTTAGACAGTAAATTAAAATCTACACATAAAATCATCAAACCCCTTTACGGTAATTTCCCTAAAGATACCATAACGTTCTACTCCACAAGTCATTATGGAATACCCACCATCCTTCAGTATCAAACGATTTTACTTTTTGTTGGTGAATATTGTGGTGATTTGTATCAGGAAAAATACCAGTATTTTGATTTATTTAAAACTAAAAACGGAAGATGGGCTTGTCCCGGAAATCCTTACAAATATGATTTGTATGTAAAAGACAAAAATATTAAACCACAACAAATAGAATTTGATGAAAGTGTATTTTTTGATCTATCAAAGCTCTCTGCGAAAGAGATTGAAAAGAAATTTTCACAAGACTATTACAAAATTGTCGGTACTAAAGCTATTCCAATAAAAGGAACATATGCAGAAGATTTAATTAAAATCAAGAAAGACTTATTTTTAGAAAAAGGTATAAATCTTAACTAAACACTTCATTTAAACAAAAAAGCCGTAACATACGTTACGGCTTTTTCTATAATAAATTAAAATCTTAGTATTTCAACAATTCCAATAACTCGGTTTCAAAGCGTTGTTTCGGTAAATACTGATCTTCCAATGATTTCATAAACGGAATAGCCGATTCCAAACTTCCCACTCGGCGCACCGGAGCATCAAGGTATTC
The DNA here is from genome assembly GCA_963812405.1 of uncultured Flavobacteriaceae bacterium. Taxonomy (GTDB): domain Bacteria; phylum Bacteroidota; class Bacteroidia; order Flavobacteriales; family Flavobacteriaceae; genus Flavobacterium. The sequence continues at coordinate 90,567 of CAWEUV010000003.1, forward strand.
GAAACAGTTTTCCATAATCAATGAAGAAATATCACTCGCTACACCGCCAAACAACGTATCTTCCTGAAGAATGATTACGCGGCTGGTTTTCTTAACCGAAGCATAAATTGTTTCCAAATCCAGCGGCTGAAGCGTTCTCAAATCAATCAAATCGGCTTTAATCTCCGGATGTTTTCCTAAAGTTTCCAAAGCCCAGTGAACACCTGCTCCGAAAGAAATAATGGTAACGTCTTCTCCTTCTTTAATCATCGCCGCTTTTCCAAAAGGAATCGTGTAATAATCTTTAGGCACGTCTTGGTAAACACTTCTGTACAATTGTTTGTGCTCGAAGAACATTACCGGATTCGGATCGTTAATCGCTGTAGCCAACAATCCTTTTGCATCGTATGGGAAAGCAGGATAAACTACTTTTAACCCCGGAGTTTTGGTAAACCAAGCCTCATTGGTTTGCGAATGGAACGGTCCTGCCTGAGTACCACCACCGCAAGGCATACGCACTACCACATCGGAATTCTCCTGCCAACGGTAATGTTGTTTTGCCAATAAGTTTACAATCGGGTTAAATCCTGTCGACACGAAATCAGCAAACTGCATTTCCACAACCGCTTTATGTCCGTTAATCGACAAACCGTTAGCCGCAGAAACCACAGCACTTTCACAGATTGGCGTATTGCGTACACGTTCTTTTCCAAACTGCGCCACAAATCCATCCGTAATTTTAAATGCTCCTCCGTATTCGGCGATATCCTGACCCATGATTACCAAATTCTCATGACGCTCCATCGACTGGCGTAAACCGTTCGAAATCGCATCAATCACACGAATATTTTCCACTTCATCGGAATGGTTGAATTCTTCATGCGTATAAGGACGGTAAACATCGTTTAATTCTTCATGCAAATCGGCCACAATTTCCGGCTCTTCCTGAACTTTTGCCCAATCGGTATCGATTTCTTTTTTTATTTCCGCACGGAAAGCCTCATCCTGTTCATCAGATAAAACTGCCGTAGCTTTTAAATAGTTTCTGTAATTCTCAACCGGATCTTTAATAGCCCACATGTCCATCAATTCCTGAGGAACGTATTTCGTACCACTCGCCTCTTCATGCCCACGCATACGGAAAGTCTTGAACTCCAACAACACTGGTCTCGGATTGTCAACCATAGACGCTTTTAATTCTGAAATCAGGTTTACCACTTCCAAAATATTGTTTCCGTCTACCACATGGCTTTCCATTCCGTATCCCACACCTTTATCGGCAAGGTTTTCGCAACGGTATTGCTCGTTGGTTGGCGTGGATAATCCGTACCCATTATTTTCGATTACGAATAACACCGGCAAATCCCAAACCGAAGCAATATTCAACGCTTCGTGGAAATCTCCTTCGGAAGTTGCTCCTTCTCCAGTGAAAACTGCGGTTACTTTTCCGTTTTTCTTTAATTTATTGGCTAATGCGATTCCGTCTGCAATTCCCAACTGTGGCCCCAAGTGCGATATCATTCCGATAATCTTGTATTCCTGAGTCCCAAAGTGGAACGAACGGTCACGTCCTTTTGTAAATCCATTTCTTTTTCCTTGCCATTGTGAAAACAAACGGTGCAAAGGAATCTCTCTTGTAGTGAAAACACCTAAATTACGGTGCATCGGTAAAATATATTCGTCTTTATCCAAAACCGAAGTAATTCCCACGGAAATTGCCTCCTGCCCGATTCCGGAGAACCATTTGGAAACCTTTCCCTGACGAATAAGGATTAACATTTTCTCCTCAATCAGTCTTGGCTTAAGTAAGCTTTTATATAAATCTAATAATTGTTCGTTGGATAGATTCTTTCTCTCGAAGTTCATTGTATTTTGGTTTATAAAACGCTGTCAAAATTAAGAATAAAAACAACGTCAATTCGTTAAATTATAACAAAATAGTAACTAACTTTAAGTTATCCTAACAAGAACCAAATAATCATTTTAAAATGAGCCATTTAGACAAAAAAAAGGATTCAAAAAACAAAGCGAAGCTTCCTGAGAACGCTTCACCGGTTTGCTATTTGGAAAGTCCTGAGCTACGACCGGAGTACCGCATCGATAAAGAAACCCAGAATCCAAAAACCACAAATCCGAATCCTGAAAAGTGAATTTTAAGGATTGTTCACAACTTTATTATTTTTATCCAAAAATTATTCTCTACATTTGTTTTTATAATGGTTTTATACCGAAAAAGTTATTAACAAAAACTAAGTACAATGCAAAACATTCCTAGTGTTGACTTACGTGATTTCCTGTCGGGTGACCCGGCACGTAAACAAAAATTTGTAAATGAAATCGGAAAAGCCTACGAAGAAATCGGATTCGTAGCATTAAAAGGTCATTTTTTAGATGACAAATTAGTTGATGAACTTTATGGTGAAGTTCGTAATTTCTTCAACCTTCCTTTAGAGGTGAAAAGCAAATACGAAATCCCGGGAATCGGCGGGCAAAGAGGTTATGTTTCTTTTGGAAAAGAACATGCCAAAGGCCGCTCAGCCGGAGACTTAAAAGAATTCTGGCATTTCGGCCAGTATGTTAGCAAAGACTCAAAATATGCTGACGAATATCCGGACAATGTTACTGTTGAAGAATTACCAAAATTCAACGCCGTTGGAAAAGAAGCATACCAAATGCTTGAAAAAACAGGTGTTTATGTACTGAGAGCTTTGGCAATTTACATCGGATTGGACGAATTTTACTTTGATAAATTCATCAAAGACGGAAACAGTATTTTAAGACCAATCCACTATCCTCCTATTACAGATGAACCTAAAGACGGAGCTGTTCGTGCTGCTGCTCATGGTGACATCAACCTTATCACGCTTTTAATGGGCGCACAAGGGAAAGGATTACAGGTACAAAACCATGACGGACAATGGATTGACGCCATTGCTCAACCGGACGAATTGGTAATCAATGTAGGTGATATGTTATCGCGTCACACCAACAATAAATTAAAATCAACCATTCACCAAGTGGTGAATCCGCCAAGAGAATTATGGGGAACTTCTCGTTATTCGATTCCGTTCTTTATGCACCCGGTTGGCGATATGCCGCTGAACTGCCTGGAGAATTGTATTGATGCTGATCATCCTAAATTGTACGATGATATCACTGCAGGTGATTTCTTATACGAACGTTTGGTAGACTTAGGATTAATTAAAAAATAATCCCTAAATTTATACTCTTATAAAAAAGACATTGAGTTTTTGCTTGATGTCTTTTTGATTTTTAGAAATTATCACAATGGATTTACAAGACCAACTAAAAAACCTGTTCCCTGATCATGTTCCTTCTAACGAACCGGAAGAAATACAGGAAAAAGAACATACGCTTTTCATACAAAAAGAGCCTTTAATCTGTAAATATGAAAAGCGAAAAGGAAATGCAACAACGATTATCGAAGGATACGAAGGCGATGTTGAAGATTTTAAACTTTTAGCCAAAGAAATCAAAACAAAATTAAGTGTTGGCGGAAGCTTTAAAGACAATTCCATCATTATTCAAGGCGATTACCGCGATAAAATAATGACGATGCTAAAAGAAAAAGGATTCAAGGTAAAACGCGTTGGCGGCTGATTCATAGGTTTACAATCGCAACAGCAACTGAGCCACTAATAAACACACGACTAAGTAACTCAGAAACTAAGTAACTCAAAAAAATTATGGCAGATATAAAATCATCAGAATTAATATTAAATCCTGACGGAAGTGTTTATCACTTAAACCTGAAACCGGAGCACATTGCACACGACATTATTTTTGTTGGCGATCAGAACCGTGTGGAGAAAATTACACAATTCTTTGACAACATCGAATTTTCCACCCAAAAGCGCGAATTCAAAACGCAAACCGGAACCTATAAAGGCAAACGTTTAACAGTAATGTCTACCGGAATCGGACCGGACAACATCGATATCGTTATGAACGAATTGGATGCGTTGGTTAACATTGATTTGGTAACACGCCAACCTAAAAAAGAGCTTACTTCGTTAAACATTATCCGCATCGGAACTTCCGGTTCGCTACAGGCTGATATTCCGGTAGACAGCATCGTAATGTCGGAATACGGATTAGGATTAGACAACATGCTTCGCTCCTATATCATCGATTCGATTACAGATTCGGAAATTGAAGATGCCTTCATCAGCCACACCAATTGGGACATCCGAAAAGGAAAACCGTATGTGGTAAAAGGAAGTGAAAAACTAATGAACCTTATCGGAAGTGATTCTATAAACAAAGGATTTACAGGGACTGCCGGAGGTTTTTACGGACCACAAGGACGTGTGTTACGCTTGGCGATTCAGGACAATAATCTGAATGCAAAAATGGACAGTTTCAATTACAAAGGCACCCGAATGACCAATCTGGAAATGGAAACCGGAGCGATTTATGGTTTGGGAAAATTGCTTGGTCACGAAACCTTATCCATGAATGCCATAATTGCCAACCGAGCGAACGGAACTTTCAGTGAAGATCCATATAAAGCAGTTGACGAGTTGATTGTTTACGTTTTAAACAAATTAGTTTAATAGAATGAAGTTAAGGGTTGCCAGACATACCGATGACTTGGAGAAAATCAAAACATTCTATAGTAATGTTTTAGGTTTTGAGTTACTCGGAAGTTTTGAAAATCACGATAATTACGACGGAATTTTCATTGGTAAACCGAGTTTGGACTGGCATTTCGAATTCACAAAGTCGGATAAAAAAGCCCATCACTTTTCTAATGAAGATGATAGTATCGTCCTATATCCAGAAACAATTTCAGATTATAATAAATTGATTAATAATTTAATAAGGCATAATATTTCAACAATAGCTTCATCAAATCCATATTGGAATGAAAACGGTAAAACGATTCTCGATCCGGATGGATTCCGAATTATTATTTCAAATTTAAAAGCCATTTAAAATGAAAATCATCATAGAAACCGAACGTTTATTATTACGAGAATTACTTCCTTCCGATAAAGAAGGAATTTTTCGTTTAGATTCTGATATGGATGTTCATGAATTCTTGGGCAAAAATCCAATCAAAACCATTGAAGAAGCTCAAAATGTTATTGATTTCGTCCGACTTCAGTATCAGGAAAACGGTATCGGACGATGGGCGGTTTTACTCAAGGAAAATCATGAATTCATCGGTTGGGCCGGTCTAAAATTGGTAAAAGAAGAAATCAACGGGCATCAGAATTTTTACGATTTAGGCTATCGTTTCATCAAAAGTTTTTGGCAAAAAGGCTATGGTTACGAAGCAGCGAAAGCCTGCCTGGATTATGCTTTCAACGTAATGCATCTCGAAAATGTTTATGCACACGCGATGGTTGGAAACGAAGGTTCAAAACGAATTTTAGAAAAAATCGGCATGAAAAACACAGGCACTTTCTTTCATGAAGAGGATGAATGTGTTTGGTTTGAATTGAATAAAAAAGAGTATAACGGATAATTATGAAAACAGTAAGAATAGCAGGCGTTCCCGAACATTTCAATCTCCCTTGGCATTTATGTATTGAAAATGGTGAGTTTGACGAAGTAGACATTGATTTACAATGGACCGACGTTCCGGAAGGCACCGGAAAAATGTGTCAACTGCTTCGTGAAGGCGAAACCGATATGGCGGTAATTCTAACCGAAGGAATCATAAAAGATATCGCAGGTGGAAATGACTCGTCAATTGTTCAAGTTTATGTGCAATCGCCTTTAATTTGGGGAATTCACGTGGATGCCAAATCGGATTATCAGCAATTATCCGATCTGGAAAACAAAAAAGTCGCAATTAGTCGTATCGGTTCTGGTTCGCATTTAATGGCGATAGTGAATGCCAAAAACCAAAATTGGAACACTCAAAATCTGCAATTTGAAATCGTAAATACTATTGACGGTGCTGTTGAAGCTTTATCAAATGGGACAGCAGATTATTTCATGTGGGAACGTTTTATGACAAAACCATTGGTAGACAACGGGACTTTCAGAAGAATTGCCGACTGCCCTACTCCGTGGCCGTGTTTCGTAATCGCGGTCCGAAACGAATTCCTGAAAAACAACAAACACGTTGTAGAACAGATTTTGGAAATCATTAATAACACAACCATAGAATTCAAAGCTATTCCAAGCATCGACAGAACGTTAGCTTCAAAATACAACCAAAAACCGGAAGATATTCAGGAATGGTTAAAAGTTACGCGTTGGTCGCAAAAGAAATTAGACAAACTAACCTTCGATAAAGTACAAAACCAATTATTTGAATTAAATTTGATTGCTGAAAAAGCAAATTACGAAACGGTAATAAAATAAAACAGCAGCAGGAAACACTATAATGATTCCAGAAATTCCTCCAAAACTCAAAATAGTTCGAGACAAGCTTTCATTACCAAAGCCTTGGGATTCTGTTGTCATTTTTCTGTTGAATATTTTAATTGCCATTCCTGTTTTTATCATCGCACATCAAAATTTAATCAATCCGGAATGGTGGCTGCATTTAGACCGGATTCTTTTATTTCTGATTATCCTGGTAATTATTCAATTGATATTAAGGTTATTAAAAACCGTAATCATCATCTGCATTTTTCTATACCTGATTGCGCTCGTATGGGGAACCCTTTTTGGAAAATACGGATTCAATGCCGTATTTGAAGATTACCGCTCGATGGTATACACTATGGCAGACGATCCTAATCCTCAAGACATTATCATTTCGAAATTACTTCCTTTTCCGAACAAGGGAAAAATTATCGATGCCGTAAATTTTGACAATCCTAAAGTCCGAAATTTTGCATTAATGGCTACCACAAAGCATTTTACAAACGTAAAAGGTTTTAGAGAATACCGACAGATTATTCAGTGTTTCGCCGTTTTTACCGAAGTACGAAACCGTTGGAATTACGTAAACGACCCAAAAGGAAAAGAATACATTGCCTATGCTAGTGAATCATTACAGCATTTTTCCGGTGATTGTGATGATCATGCCATTTTGATGTCGGCACTTGTAAGAGCAGTTGGCGGAACTCCGCGTATCATTCACACCGGAGGGCATTTATATCCCGAAATGTTAATTGGTAATAAATCGGATTTGGAAAACATCAACTACCTTATCAAAGAAGTGCTTTTTAAAGAAGAAAGCCGTGGCAAAGAAGTCCATTACCATATTGACGAACGCGGGCAAATCTGGCTCAATCTGGATTATACGGCCAAATATCCCGGCGGCCCTTTTATGAGTGAAGAAATTCTGGGAGCGCTTACCTTCAATTAAGCAACCTTTTGCTATATTTACCATCATTAATAAAAAACATTTATGAAAAAACTAGCTTTTTTAGCGACAGTACTTTTTTTCCAGTTTACTCATGCTCAGGATTCCACAGCAGTGGAAACGGTAAGTCCGATTACACTTAAAAAAAACGAAATCAAAATTGATGTGCTCACTTTAATTGCGCGATCCCGATTTCATGTGAGTTACGAACGTTTTTTAAACAAGGATTTTTCTGTTGGTTTAAGTGCCAGTCTAACAAAAAGCAACAAGAAAGAAGAGGATTTTGAAAACGGATTTAACAAAACACTTCCACAATATGAAGCCAATCCTTTCGTTCGCTATTCCTTGTCCAAAAGCGCTGTAAGCTATTATTTTATCGAAGGTTTTTTATCCGTTAATGGTGGAAAATATAAAGAATTACAACGACTGGAAGAAGGTGGTACTGCTTATTGGACTGCCGTTGAAAACAATTATACGGATTTAGCCATTGGTGGTGCTTTAGGGTACAAATTATACATCAAAGAAAAATTTGGCGTTGAATTATTCGTTGGTGTGGGCAGAAATATTATAAATACAGACATCAGTCCGAAATACGTACAGCGTGTTGGGGCTAATTTCGGATATCGATTTTAAAAACATAAAACAATGAAAAATATAAAACTATACATAATAGCTGTTTTAGGAATATTGTCCTTAGTTTCATGCAAAACAGATGATGAATTTTACAATGCCGTGTACATTTCGGTTCCGGATTTAATCACGATAGACACACCCGCCAGTTATGCTGTGGGCGATAATCTATCGTTTCATACCGATTTTTCGAGATACCAGCAAGAAGACGGAATGACTACTCTTTTAGATATTTACAGAACCAGCGAGGCCAACTCTTTCGGGTTTGCTTACCGACTTGAAAAAGAAACCGCCCCGGATGTATGGACTTCCGTACTGTTAAATGAAGATGAGTATAGCGTTGCTGATGCAATTTACCAATCCGGTACGATGACTTACAAATGTGATAAAAGCATACCTCTGACCTCCGTAGGGGAATACCGCTTGAGTTTTGGTGAAAGTTATACCGGAATCCAATCAACAGATTTAATTTCAAGAAATCCGACCAATAAAACTGCGGTAAGAATTACCACTAACGCAAACAGTTTGGATAGCAAAGGACACTATTACTTCACAGTAAACTAATAATCAACATAGTAAACAAAAAAATCCACCAAATACCGGTGGATTTTTTTATTACCAGAGAATTTCACTACTCCCTTTTTCTTTCAAAAAATCGTTGGTTTTTATAAAATGATTGTTCCCGAACCAGAAACCGCGGTTAGCACTCAACGGCGATGGATGGCCGGATTCCAAGACCAAATGTTTGCTCCTGTCGATTTTAGCACCTTTTTTCAATGCAAATCCGCCCCAAAGTAAAAAAACTATATTTTCTTTTTCTGTTGAAATTTTTTGGATTACCGCATCGGTAAATAAATTCCACTTCAAATGTTTGTGACTGTTAGCCATGTCTTTACGAACCGTTAATCCTGCGTTTAAAAGTAAAATGCCCTGATCGGCCCAACGTTCTAAATTTCCGGATGTAGGGAAAAATACGCGGTCAAATTCAGTATTGATTTCCGCAAAAATATTTTTTAACGATGGCGGAATTGCCACACCATCATTCACCGAAAAACACAAACCGTTGGCCTCGCCTTCTCCATGATAGGGATCCTGACCGATAATTACAACCTTAACAGCATCAAAAGCGCAATGTTTAAAGGCATTAAAAATCAGTCCCTTTGGAGGATAGCAGGTTCCGGTCCGATATTCCTCTTCCACAGTATCTATGAGTTTCGGAAAATAGTCTTTCTCAGATTCGGTTTTAAAAAAAGGTTCCCACGAAGGATGTATGTTTTCGGTAAACATTTGCTAATTTTTTACAAATATAAACACTTTGATTCTTCACTACTTTGTAACTTTGATGCTTTGATACTTTAAAATGATTTCAATCACTACCAAAACATTACAGGATTTAGAATTTACTACGGTTTTAGAAACCATTGCCACGCTTTGTAATACCGAAATCGGGAAGCAAAAAGCTATGGAAATAAAGCCTTTCAACAATAAAGAAACCTTGATGGATGCTTTGCAGCAAACATCGGAATATGTTTCTTCCTATTCCAACAACAATGCAATTCCGAACCATTATTTCGACGAAATTACCAACGAACTGAAATTTTTGGCTATAGAAGACAGTTTTCTAGAAGTTGGCAGTTTCCGAAAAATTGCTACGTTGTCTGAAACCGCTAATAATTTATTGGTTTTTCTTAAAAAATTTGAAGATTATTATCCGAAACTAAGCGCAAAAGCGTCGGAAGTTGAACTGACAAAATTCATCATTCAAAAAATTGATGAAGTGGTTGACAAATATGGTGAAATTAAAGACAATGCTTCACCGGCACTGGTTGACATCCGAAAAAGCATGAATCTGGTTCGCGGAAAAATCAACCAAAGCTTCGGAATGGCTTTATCGAGCTACAACAGTTTGGGTTATTTGGATGATATTCGCGAAACAATCGTAGACAATCGTCGGGTTTTAGCCGTATTGGCCATGTACCGCCGAAAAGTGAAAGGAACTATTCTTGGAAATTCCAAAACAGGTAGCATCACCTACATCGAACCGGAAGCCACCATGCGCTATTCCCGCGAATTGGGTAATTTGGAATATGAAGAAAAAGAAGAAATCATCCGGATATTAAAACAATTAACCAATGCAATTCGTCCTTATCTGGAACTTCTGAAACAATATCAGGAATTTTTAAGTGATATTGATGTGATTACCGGAAAAGCGCGTTATGCCAATAAAATAAACGGAATTTTACCGCACATTACAGAAGAAAAGCGATTATTTTTCCGTGATGCCTTTCACCCAATCCTGCTTTTAAGCAATAAGGCGAAGAATCAAACTACTTATCCGCAAACCATAGAACTGAAGAACGACAGTCGGATTATTGTCATTTCCGGTCCGAATGCCGGCGGAAAAAGTATCACGTTGAAAACCATAGGTTTATTGCAATTAATGCTTCAAAGCGGTATGTTGATTCCGGTACACGAACGCAGTGAAACATTTTTGTTCGACAGGATTCTGACGGATATCGGAGATAATCAATCCATTGAAAATCACTTAAGTACTTATAGTTACCGATTAAAAAACATGAACTACTTTTTGAAAAAATGCAATTCAAAAACATTGTTCTTAATCGATGAATTTGGTACGGGTTCCGATCCCGAATTGGGTGGCGCTTTAGCAGAAGTTTTTCTGGAAGAATTCTATGAACGGGAAGCTTTCGGAATCATCACCACTCATTATACCAATTTGAAAATATTGGCTAACGAATTACCTTGTGCCATTAATGCCAACATGCTTTTCGATGAAAAATCGCTTGAACCTATGTACAAATTAAATTTGGGTCAGGCCGGAAGTTCGTTTACGTTTGAAGTTGCTCAAAAAAACGGTATTCCGTTTGGGTTGATTAACCGCGCCAAAAAGAAAATCGAAGGCGATAAAGTGCGTTTTGACAAAACGATTGCGAATCTTCAGAAAGAACGTTCCAAAATGGAAAAAACTTCGCAAAATCTGAAAGAGGAAGAAATCAGAGCGCGTGAAGAAAGTAAAAAACTGGAAAGTATCAATACTAAAATCCAACAGAAACTGGAGAGTTATCAAGAATTGTATGATGCCAATCAACGATTGATTTACATGGGGCAAAAAGTGGATGATATTTCCGAAAAGTATTTCAACAATAAAAATAAAAAGGATTTAATTGGTGAATTCTTAAAAATGGTGGAGATTGAAAATTCCAAACGAAAGAAAGTATCCGCTAAAGAGAAAAAAACAAAAGAAGTTGTTGAAAAACAAATCATTGAAGAAGTAAAAGTAAAAGTAGAAGAAATCCGCAAGGAAAAGAAAGAGAAAAAAGTAAAAGCTCAAAAAGAAGAAGCCAATAAACCAAAAATCCCTTTAAAAGTAGGCGATCGTGTGCGCATGATTGACGGAAAAGCTGTAGGAAGCATCGATGCCATTGAAAAGAACAAAGCAACGGTGAATTATGGAATTTTTACTTCAAAAGTCGCATTGGACAGTTTGGAATTAGTAGAAAGAATGAAATGATATGAAATCGCCATTAACAACATGTTTTTTTTTACAAAAAAACACTTCCAAAAAAAATGCGATAGCATATATGACCAATAAAAATAAACTTCTACATATATGAAATTACCCCATGATAAAAAAATAATTTTGTTTGACGGAGTATGTAATCTTTGCGATGCGACCGTACAGGAACTCATCAGAAAAGATAAAAACGATGTTTTTCGTTTTGCTGCCTTACAATCGGAAACGGGGAAAGAAATAGTAAATTATATCGGAATTGACACTTCAAAAATTGACAGCATTATTTTATATGAACCTGGAAAAGCCTATCATATTAAAGCCGAAGCTGCGATTGAAATTGCAAAAAGTATTGGTGGTGTTTACTCTTTATTAGCTCTGTTTACCGTTTTTCCTAACTGGATAAAAAATTCGGTTTATGATTTTATTGCCCGGAACCGGTACAAATGGTATGGCAAAAAAGAAAGCTGTATGATGCCTACTCCTGAGTTAAAAGCTAAATTTTTACAATAAAAAAAGCCCTGAATTTTCAGGGCTTTTATATTAATATCATTTAAAACAATTAGTTTTTGATAATTTTTTTGGTTGCAGTACCTTCATTCGTTTCAATATTCATGAAATAAATTCCAGCGTTTAAATCTGAGATATTGATTTGCAATTCTGAAACCCCATCATGATTTAAGGTTTTTACAGTTCTACCGTTAATATCTGTAATTACGGTTTTATTAATCTGTAAACCAGCATTATTGGTAACATTTAAAATGTTGTTAACCGGGTTTGGATAAACTAATAATTTTGAAGCAACAAAATCTGAAGTTGATAACACTTGTGTAACCGTAAAATTATCAACAATTAAAGCATGTGTACCTGCTGCATTTGCGGCGGATGTATTTCTAAACCCAAAATAATAAACCCCAGTTGAAGGTGGTGTAAAATTAAACGTTTTTAAAGTAAATGCAGCCGTATTCAATCCTGTTTCAGAACCAACAACTGTAGTTTGAGACGCTACTGACTGAGCATTTCCGACAGTAAGTTGGTAACTACCGGTATTGGTTGTTCCACTTTGATAATTACTGATGTAATATGTAATTGTGACATTGCTTCCTGAAGTTAAATTAACCCCTCTTGAAAACATCCAGTTATTGGCGGCTGCAGCGGCTGGAGTAATTGAAACAACAGAAGAATTTCCATTCTGAACTAAAGCTCCCGGGCCATAATACCCAATTGACCAGTCTCCGGCAACAGGAGTCGCATTAGGCGTTGCCCAACCAACAAAAGGTAAGACTTCATGTTCAAAACTAGTATTATAAGGAGGCGTTGCTGCATTCCAAAGTGTTGTGAATGCATAAGGCCCATTATAAGAACTGTAATTTCCTCCTCCGCAATTAGTTCTTACATAATAATCATAAACAGTATTTGGTGCTAAACTGTTCAATGTTAAAGGGGACGCAACATTCGTCATGATTGTACCACTTCCCAATGCAAAACCGTATGTACCGTATTGAATATCAACATTAGCTCCACCTATTGGGTTCCAAGACAATAAAGCACTGTTTAAAGTAGTTGAAGCTGTATTTACATCTAAATAAACAGGTCTTGCACATGATACGGGTTTACCGAAATGAGTAGCGGGTCTGAAACTTGAAGCTGTTAATGTTGTTGGAGCTGAAGTTTGAGACTGTGCACCTAACAATCCATTGGTTAAATCTGTATTACAAGCAACTGTTGAATTGGTTGTTGCAATAGCCCCGGATGGGTTAGAATAATCAAATGCAACATAAACACCACCTCCGGTATAAGTAAATGGTGAACCACCACTAAAAGGTATTACCAAATCACCTACTGTATTTGGAATGTTTAACGTTGCATTACTAACAACTGTCATTCCCGCAATGGCAGTAGCCCATGTTGTACTTTTTAAATTTGAGGTATCAGTTGTATTTTGTAAGTACAGAATTAAATTTCCGGTGGTAGCAATATCCTGAGCAACTGTATATTTAAATACAATGGAATTAATCACATCGCCGTTTACCATTCCTTCAGCAGAAATAGCTGTAGCAGGAACCAGATATACTGATCTTGCATACCTTCTTGATCCTTGAGGTGCTCTTGCGTTTCCGGAAGTAGAACCAATATCTGGTACTACATCATAGTAGTCAGTTTGCGCAAATACTGCGGCTGAAATAATTAATAATACAAAAGTGAGTAAAGTTTTTTTCATAATCTTCGATTTTTAGATGGTTAAATTTAAAAATAAATTTTCAAACATTTTACCAAAATATGTGAGATTATGAATACAAGTAGGTTAAGCAACTCTTATAATGCAAGAAACCTAATAAAGATGGGGGAAGTTTGATTGTTAATAAATCTAATTTTTAACAATTTTCTTAATAGCGATGCCTTCATTTGTTGCAATGTTCATAAAATAAAGCCCGGAATTCAACTCTGAAACATTAACCTGAGTTTCGGGAACGCTATCTAAATTCAATGTTTTTACGGTTCTTCCATTAAGGTCGCAAATAACAATTTTATTGATTTGAATGGCTCCGTCGTTAGAAATGTTCACAATATTATTTACAGGATTCGGATAAACACTAAATTTAGACGCTATGAAATCATCTGTTGCCATCACTGATGTTGCGGTAACTTTAAAGTCATCAATCATCAACATATATCGATCAGGAGAAATACAATGAATACCTATACGAATGGTTTGTCCGTTGTAAGCATTTAATGCCTGAGTATTCATTGTCCAGGTGGTATAACTTGAAGCCTGAATATATGGTGCTGTTGAAATAATCGTAAAATCTGATGATTGTGTTGGTGTGCCGCTTCCCACGTATACTCCTATCGTAAAACGCTCCGTACCATAACAATCGGACAGTGCTTTATACCAAACATTTAATTGGGTCCCGGTAGCGCCGGCTAAATTAATTGGCGGACTAATCAACCAATCGTTATTTGCAGAGGCTGTCTGTCCATTTGAATTAGGAACACCTGCCCAACAAGCGGCAAATTTAGCACCGGTTCTTGGAGTGAAATCAACATTTTCTGTTGTATTACAGTCACCCGTTCCATTAGCCACTAAAGCTGTCGTCGGATTAAAAATCTGAAAAGCCTGAGGGGCACCAGCGTTAGCCCAAGTTGGAGTATCTGTTCCACCGGTATAGGTGTTCAGCAAATCAAGATCCAGACTTTGCCATTGCCCGAAACCGGTAATTAAAAAATCATTATAAGTATCAAAACTATCCTCAAAAAGAGTCACTTGAGAATAACCCAAAGCTGAAACGAACAATGTCGTTATAAGTAAAATTCTTTTCATAAATTTAAATTTTAATATTTATCCTATAAATTTATGAAAATATTTTAACAATTCTCTATTTTTTAACTCTATTTGAAATCAAATAATAATCCGCAACAACTAAAGCTGCCATAGCCTCAACAATCGGCACTGCTCTGGGAACCACACAAGGATCGTGTCTTCCTTTTCCTTGTAATTCAATTATTTTTCCCTGATTATCAAGCACCTCCTGTTTCTGTATTAATGTAGCAACCGGCTTAAAAGCCACTCTAAAGTAAATGTCCATTCCGTTTGAGATGCCGCCTTGAATACCACCGGAAAGATTCGACTTTGTAGTTCCGTCCGGATTATACAAGTCATTGTGGTCACTCCCTTTCATTTTAGCGCCACAAAATCCGCTGCCGTACTCGAAACCTTTAACGGCATTAATAGAAAGCATTGCTTTACCCAATTCGGCATGAAGTTTATCAAAAACAGGTTCTCCCAATCCAATCGGAACATTCTGAATTACACAGGTAATTGTACCTCCAACCGTATCGCCTTCTTTACGGATTTGCCTGATGTATTCTTCCATTTTGGCAGCCGAAGCAGCATCAGGACAACGTACAGGATTGCTTTCCGTTAATGAAAAATCCAAATCCTGATAAGGTTTATCAATAAATATTTCACCTACCGAAGACACAAAGGCATTAATTTTAATATCGGGAATTACCTGTTTGGCAATGGCTCCGGCTACTACTCTGCTGGCGGTCTCACGGGCAGAACTTCTGCCACCGCCACGATAATCCCTTATTCCGTATTTTTTTTCATAAACATAATCCGCATGACTGGGACGATAGGTGTCTTTTATATCGGAATAATCATCTGATTTCTGATTGGTATTCGGAATCATGAAACCGATTGGTGTACCGGTTGTTTTTCCTTCAAAAATACCTGAAAGAAATTGCACATCATCTTCTTCTTTCCTTTGAGTTACAATAGCCGATTGACCGGGTTTTCTTCGTTGCATTTCGTTACGGATTGCATCAAAATCCAAATCAATTCCCGCGGGACAACCGTCTATAATTCCGCCAAGCGCTTCACCGTGCGATTCCCCGAAAGTCATTACTTTAAAAAGTCTGCCAAAGGTATTTCCAGCCATTATGTATTGTTTTTAACAAAAATAAGTTTTTTTCAGAAGGCATTTAAAATCAATTTCGTTTTTCTTCTCTTAATAAGTGTATTATTTAATTTACAAATAACATTCAATTCACAATCGCCCCGTTATTTTGAAACAAAAACATGTACTCAAAAAAAAGAGCTATTGAGATTGTTGTCCTTTCTGATGTTCACCTCGGAACATACGGCTGTCATGCTATTGAATTATTGGATTACTTAAAAACCATTAAACCTAAAATTCTGATTCTTAATGGCGATATTATCGATATTTGGCAATTCCGAAAATCTTATTTTCCCAAATCTCATTTAAAAATCATTAAAAAAATTCTGGATTTTACTTCCAAAGGAACAAAGGTATATTACTTGACGGGAAATCATGATGAGATGCTTCGCAAATTCAGTGATACCAAAATGGGAAATTTCGAAATCCTTGACAAACTGGTTTTGGAACTGGACGGGAAAAAAGCCTGGTTTTTTCACGGAGATATTTTCGACAATTCGGTGCATCATGCCAAATGGATTGCAAAACTGGGCGGTGTCGGGTACGATTATCTCATCTTATTGAACCGTTTTATAAATTGGTGGCTGGTAAAAATGGGTAAAGAACCCTACTCGCTTTCCAAAAAAGTTAAAGCCAGCGTAAAAAAAGCAGTAAAATTTATTTCTGATTTTGAAACAACTGCTGCCGATTTAGCCATAGACAATCAATACGACTTTGTGGTTTGCGGACATATTCACGAGCCAAAAATTGAAGAACGAAAAAATAAAAAGGGAATTACAACGTATATGAATTCGGGAGACTGGATCGAAAATCTAACAGCTTTGGAATACAACAAAAAAAGATGGAGACTTTATCAATATGAAAAAAGCATTTTAATTGACGACGAAAAAGAATACTTCGAATTTGAAGAAAAACTATGCGAACAGTTAATGATATCAAATATTTTAACAAAAAAATAAAGATATTTTCATTTTTAGTATATTAGCCGAGCTAATCAACCATTAAAATGAAAAAAACATTCTACCTACTAACTGCTGTTTTCAGTATTTTTTTAATTTCCTGTTCTTCCGATGATTCCAATGGCGGTGACAATACAAATCAGGATTCCAATTTTACAATTCCATTAACCGATGGTAAATTCTGGACTTATGATGTTACGGGACAAGCGGGAACAACAAGGGATTCATTGTATATTTCCGGAGATTCACTTATAAATGGGATTACCTATAAAAGATTTGAAGTAAAAAACAACATCGCTACAGGTTTTTATTCTTCTTCCTTGCGAAACAATGGCGTAAGAGAATTGGATAATAAATTACTGCTAACCGGAGATTTATCACTTGCTTCAGGACAGCAATTACCTATCACTCTTGATGTTTCCCTTGTAGATTTCATCATCTTCAAAAAAAATGCAACTTTAGACGAAGTACTTTCCACTAAAACCGGAACAATCCAGCAAACCGTACAAGGATATCCACTTACCATAAATTATACTTTAAAATCAAAAGGCGGTGAAAGTATTCCTAACTATACTTCACCAAGCGGTGATACTTATAGTAATGTAAAAACCGCTAAAATAGTCTTAAATGCTTCGATAACGACAGTTCAGACTGTTGGAGGTATACCTGTTGTTGTTACCGTTTTACCCAACCAGCAAATTCTTGCATCTACTCAATATATTGCCAATAACATAGGAGTTGTTTATACTAATACAGTTACAACATACTCCGTAAGCCAAGCCGTAGCAGACGGATTCGGAATAGACCCTACAGGAACACAAACACAGGAAGAATTTTTAGACACATACAATTAATCCTAAAAAACCGCGTTTCTTTCCTATTGTGAAATGTTAAAGTTTTTAAAACTGAAACAAAACTTTACAATATATAAGTTTAACTTTGTTAAAATAAAAATCAAAATATGAGGAAATTAATTTTATCAGCTGTTGTGCTAATCGGATTAGCATTCAGCGCTCAGGCACAAGACAAGAAAAACGCGATTGGTTTACGTTTAGGAGATAATGATGGCTTTGGAGGTGAAGTTTCCTACCAAAGATGGCTTTCTCAAAAAAACCGTCTAGAATTTGATTTAGGTTGGAGAGATACCAAACATTATGATGCGGCCAAATTAATTGGTATTTACCAATGGGTATGGAATATTGATAATGGTTTTAAATGGTATGCAGGTCCGGGTGTAGGTGTTGGAACCTGGAGAGGTGATATTTATAGATACAACAATGGTAACGGAAATTATTATTATGCCAGTGAAAGTGGCGCTTTCCTAATTGCCACCGGTGATATCGGTATCGAATACAACTTTGACATTCCACTTCAGATTTCACTTGATTTCCGTCCGGAAATTTACATCAGTTCAGATTATAACGATTTGAGAGACGACAGTTTCGGACCCGATTTTGGCTTGAGTGTCAGATATAAATTCTAATAAAAAAGTCCCGATTAATTCGGGACTTTTTTTATTTATATTTTTCAATGGCGCGTTCATAAAGATTTTCATATAACGGCATTATTTTTAAAATATCGAATTCCGCCGCTAATGCAAGTGCGTTTTTCTTAAATTTCAGCAATTCAGTGTTGTCAGACAAAATAGATATTGCATTTTTGGCCATATCGTCAACATCACCCACATCGCTTAAATAACCGGAATACCCTTGTTTATTTACTTCTGGAAGTCCGCCCGAATTACTTGAAATAACCGGAACTCCGCAAGCCATAGCTTCTAAAGCGGCCAATCCGAAACTTTCGGTTTCCGAAGGCAATAAAAACAAATCGGAATAGTTTAAGATTTTATCAATCTCATTACTGTTTCCGAAGAAAATCACTTTATCATTAATTTGCAAATCCGTACACATTCGTTCGGCAATTTCACGTTCAGGTCCTTCACCTACCATCATTAATTTGGACGGAATCTGTTTCTGGATTTCATTAAATATTTTAACCACATCCGGAATGCGTTTCACTTTTCTGAAATTACTGATGTGTGTGATGATTTTCTGATCCTGTGTTGCCATCAGCGAACGGTGACAACTCGAATTCTCATCAATCTTATTTTTATCAATTTCGATAAAATTCGGAATCACTTCGATTTCCTTTTTAATATCGAACAAACGATAGGTTTCATCTTTCAGACTTTGTGAAACCGAAGTAACATAATCCGATTTATTAATACTGAAACTCACCGCCGGTTTATAAAAGGGATGATTACCAACTAAAGTGATATCCGTTCCATGAAGCGTCGTAATCATTGGAATTTTGATGCCTTCACTTTTAAGCATCTGCTTAGCCATATAGCCCGCGTAAGCATGCGGAATTGCATAATGCACGTGTAAAACTTCAATTTTATGCAACTTAACCATATCGACCAATTTACTGGACAAGGCTAATTCATAAGGCTGATAATGAAACAGCGGATATTCGGGAACGTGTACTTCGTGATAATGAATATTCGGATTTAAAAGCGCCAATCGAACCGGCTGACTATAGGTTATAAAGTGAACTTCATGGCCTCTTCGGGCAAGTTCTAATCCTAATTCAGTCGCCACAACGCCACTACCTCCAAAGGTTGGGTAACATACAATTGCAATCTTCATTTTTTCGTTTTAGGTGGTCACTAATTTAAAGCAAAAAAGTAAGGGCTTGCCTTACTTTTAGATAATATTAACGTTGTTTGGAATTCGAATTTAAAACGGACTCATAATTGGAAATCCATTCCTCAACGGTCATTTTTTGGAACAACTCTGCCAACAATTCATACGGAATCTGATCCATCTTTTTGAAACGAATACAGCTCTTTCCCATATCCAATTTCGTTTTCACATGTTTAGGATATTCGGCTGTAAACCAATCCAATAGGTTTTTATCCATGTAAATCCCCATGTGATATACCGCTATGAAGTTTTTTTGGGAAGCAATGCTTAAAAAAGGCAAAGGCAGTTTCGGATCACAGTGATATCCATTAGGATAAGTGGAATGTGGTACAACATAACACAACATGCCATATCCTATGGTTTCCTTAAATCCGGCAGGTAAATTAGCAGCTGTTATTGTGCGCAATTTTTCCATTGCCAATTTTCGGTCTTCCGGTAATGAATCAATATATTCCTGAGGTGTTTTCGCTGTCGATTGCATAAAAATTTGTTCTAAAAAGTAAAAATTATTTCATTATGGCTTCATAAATTACCTTCTGAATATCTTCCCTGATATTTTCTTTTGATAATTTATTAACGGCTGCATCCGGGAAAGTTCTGTTGGATAAAAACACATACACCAAATCTTCCTGAGGATCAGCCCACGCAATCGTTCCCGTAAATCCGGTATGCCCAAAACTTGTCATGGAAGCGCATCCACAGGTAGGGCCTTCTCCGCTCAATTGTGGTTTATCGAAGCCCATTCCGCGACGGTTTCCAACATTACAATAAGCACAGGTATTAAACAATTCGAACGTTTTATCCGTAAAATATTCTTTATCACCATAATGTCCTTTTTGAAGGTACATCTGCATCATTTTGGCAACATCCATCGCATTGGAAAACAAACCTGCATGCCCACCTACTCCATCCTGCATCGCGGCTGCCATATCATGAACGTAACCCTGAACTTTTGTATAGCGGAAGTAATTGTCTTTTTCGGTTGGCGGAATCACACTCATATCCATTTTTCGCAATGGATTATAGGTCATCGTACTCATTCCCATCGGTTTATAGAAATTATTATAACTGATAAAATCCAACGGTCGGTGCAATGTTTTTTCCAAATATTCTTTAAGAATTATGAACGTGAAATCGCTGTATTTGTATTGTTTTTTGGGCAGAAGCTTACTGTCGGCAATACGTTTCATGATCGTATCGTTATAATCTTTTCTCAGAAACAGATTTTCTGAAACCTGCAATGGAAATTCAGCCGAATAGGTTTTTCTATAGTATTTTTTAGACGGATGTTTTGTGCTGTCTAAAGTCGACTGATAAAACGGAATCCAAGCCTGCAAACCTGCCTGATGTGCCAGCAGTTCTTTTAAATGAATGTCTTTTTTGTCGGTATTTTCAAAAATCGGTAACATATCGCCCAACTTCGTATCCATTTTAATTTTATGCTTATCGTAAAGTTGCATTAAATTTGGTAGTGTAGACAGAATTTTGGTTAAGGAAGCTACATCGTATACATCCTGATTGGTAACCTTAGTATCTTTATTGTATTCATGATATCCGAACGATTTCTGATAAAACACTTTTCCTTTACGCGCAACGAGAATCTGCATTCCGGGTGTCATTTTCCCATCGATGGCTTTTTGGGCCAGGGCATCAATTTTCGCTAAAATTTTCGGATTCATCCCTGCAGCTTGTGGCGTTGAAAAGGATAAAATATTATTAATTTTAACTGTTTTTAAGCCATCGTCAACTTTGAAAAACTTATTAATGGAAACCGGAATTTTCCCTTTAGCAGCAACACTTCCGAAGATAATTTCACCTGCAACTGTTTGTGCAATATCGTTGTTCTGATAAGCCAAAACCACGTTTTTAATGTTTCCGAAATACTGAATTGGCAATAAAGTGTAAGGTTTAGCAAAAACAGTCAGCACCACATTATTATGTCTGGAAATCGAATCTAAAAGCACCAATTCTTTGGTTTCGAAATTATGCTTTTTCCAGGCACCATCGGCTTTATGAAAACCAACAATAACTTTCGAATAGCCTTGTAATTTTTCCAGCATCAGATGAATACTGTCCAAGTCAATTTCAGTTACTGGCGCATAAGTTCGTAATGTATTTAAAAAAGTCTGATTCTTATCGTCGCCCAATTTCACATAAGCAATTTTTTCATTCTGAATATCTTTTATCGGAAAATGATTTTCTTCTTTTTTCAAAACCGTAACTGCACTTTCATACAACTGATAATTCAAATCTTCATATTCCGGAGCATTCAGGTCTTCGTATAAATTATTTAAATCGATTGGCTTGTAATTTGCTAATCCCGCTTTGAATTTATAGCGCAAAATCTTTTTAACCGAATGTTCCAAACGGGCATCGGTAAATAAAGTATCGTTGTAAGCCTGACAGAATTTTTCAACGGCAACGGGAACATTTTCGGCAAAAAGCAGAATATCGTTTCCGGCTAAAAAAGCTTCCAGATCAATATCTCCGGGTTGTTTGAAATTACTGGCACCTTTCATGTTTAAAGCATCGGTAAAAATCAATCCTTCAAAACCCAGTTCTTTTTGCAGAATATTGGTAACCACGTTATACGAAATCGACGTTGGATAACCTTCTCTCGGTTCAACACTCGGCACGTTTAAATGGGCAACCATTACACTGGCCAATCCTTCATTAAAGAGTTTTTTATAAGGGTAAAATTCCACCTCATTCAAACGTTCTTTCGAAAAATTCACAAATGGCAAAGTATGATGGGAATCTGTTGAAGTATCGCCATGACCCGGGAAGTGTTTTCCGGTGGCGAAAACGCCTTCACTTTGAATTCCCTTCATTAAAGCCAAAGCTCTCTCAGTGACATTGTTTTTATCTTCGCCAAAAGAACGGTTCCCGATAATAGGATTCGTTGGATTAGTATTAATATCCAAAACGGGTGCGAAATTGAACTGAAGTCCCATTCTTTTGGTTTGTTTTGCCATCTGTTTCCCCATTTTTTCAATGAGTTTCATATCCTGTACGGCGCCCAAAGTCATATTCCATGGGTAACGGTAGGTAGAATCCAAGCGCATGCTCAAACCCCATTCGGCATCAATACCAACAAATAAAGGTATTTTGGATTTGGCTTGGTACTTATTTGTTAATTTGGCTTGTCGAACCGGTCCGCCCTGAAAAAAGATAACGCCTCCAATTTTATACTCCTCGACCAATTTTTCAATCGACTTAACATGTTCGGCATCCTTATTTGAGTAGGCTGCGACCATGAAAAGCTGCCCTACTTTTTCTTCAAAAGTAAGTTGATTGTAAATACTGTCTACCCAAACTTTCTCTCTGTCCAAAGAATGGTTGTTAAAAAACTTTTCATTTTGGGCAAAAGCAAATTGGCTTATAAATAAAATTGTAAAAAGGAAATATCTCATTTAAAAATACTTGGGAATTATCAAATTCGGATTAATTGAATTCAAATTTTAGAAAAAGCGGTTGTGCCAACTTTCCTTAGCCGGAACCTCCCAAAAATCCTGCCATTCTCCAATCGTATTCACTAAATTATTAAAAACGATAGTATTTTCGGAAACGGCTTTCTCTTTCGCCATTTTTTTGAAGTCAATTAGTGTTTTATAAGCAATGTGTTCTCCCAGTTTGAAGGTAACATTCATTTTATCCAACAAATCCACTTCGTATTTTTTTTCCAGACTTTGGATAAAAGACACGGAAGCATCTATTGAACAGCCCGATGCCGGTTGCAAAGTCTGATCAATGGCTAAAATTATGAATCGGTTGTATTTGGTAACAAATGAAGCGTGAAGCCCGGCACCGTGCGCCGACCACTCTTCGATAAAATCTTTCATTGAGGTTTCTATCTCGGCTAATTCTTCATCAGAAAATTTTCTGTTGGACTGGTAAATCCAAATTCTGGATTCTTCGGGGAGTGTATCAAATTCTACGTACATGTTTTTATAATATAATTCACAAAAATAACCTTTTAGATTCAGATAACGTAAATCTTAAAAATATTTTAGCATAAACAAAAAAAACCATCACATTTATAAATGCAATGGTTTTTTGCCACAATTATAACTAACCCCTATTTTTTTTAATCCCTGATAGCAATAACAATCCATTTTGAAGCGGAACCGTCATAAACCAATTCCACCGTACCAATTCCGGAAGTTGATGTTGATGATCCTATCGTATCTATATTATTTGGTGCTATTGATGATTGCATATGATCCATTTTCATATTAACCGGAGAAGAATTATACAAAATGATGTGTCGCCCATTGGTACCTCCTGTTATCCCTTTAATGGAAAAATTTTGAGTAGAACCATAGAATCTGAACACTACCACTCCGGCATTTGCACCATTTAATTGTAAATCCAAATTATCAAAAACAAAGTTTGAAACTGGTGTAAGCATTTTAACGGCAGCTACTCTGTAAAACGAATTATCGCCGTCTGCAGCACTCAATTCGTTATTAACTAGCGACAAATTTCTCCCAACTTTTACATCGGCTACAATACCTGACTCGCAGGTACCTGCTAATTTTGTTGTTGATGTTGTATTATCGGTATTGGTTATTCGCATTGTCCCTTGCACATGCAATGTGGATAATGGATTTGTAGTACCAATTCCAACTTGGGCATACCCCATTTGGAAAAACAGTAATGTAGCCACACATACTGTTTTAAGTGCGTAATTTTTTTTCATGACCCCTTGTTTTTAATTGTAAAGCCAAATTACTTTTTCAACTACAAACAATTAAAATAATCCGTTTAAAAGTCATAAAATTTGATAAAAAACACCAAAATCGACAAAAAAACAAATAATATCGACAAAAAAATTAATAAAAAAGCCTGTAAATGAATTACAGGCTTTTTTCCATCAGATTTAAAAATCTTATAAGTCTTGTGCGTTGGCAATTAGTTCGGCAACGTCCATTACCTTAACAGAACCTTCTTTTTCTTTGAATTTGATTCCGTCGGTTAGCATGGTGTTACAGAAAGGACAACCCGCTGCAATAATATCCGGTTGGGTTTCCAACGCATCTTCTGTTCTTTCAACATTAATGTCTTTGTTTCCTTTTTCAGGTTCTTTAAACATCTGAGCGCCACCAGCACCGCAACACAAACCGTTTTTCTTGGAACGTTTCATTTCCACTAATTCGGCATCCAATTTCGTTATTAAATCACGGGGTGCTTCATAAACATTGTTGGCACGTCCTAAATAGCAAGGATCGTGGAAGGTGATTTTTTTGCCTTTATACTGACCGCCTTCAATTGTTAACTTACCCTCATCCAATAATGATTTCAGGAATTCGGTATGGTGAACCACTTCATATTTTCCACCCAATTCCGGATATTCATTTTTAATCGTATTGAAACAATGCGGACAAGCCGTAACAATTTTTTTAATTTCGTATGCGTTCATCACCTCAATGTTTGTCATGGCCTGCATTTGAAATAAAAACTCATTTCCGGCACGTTTAGCTGGATCTCCTGTACAACTTTCTTCGGTGCCTAAAACCGCAAACGAAACATTGGCGTGATTTAAAAGTTTTACGAATGCTTTCGTGATTTTTTTGGCTCTATCATCAAAACTACCTGAACAACCAACCCAAAATAACACATCCGGCTGTTTTCCCTGTGCCATCATCTCGGCCATTGTAGGTACAATTAAATTTGCTGACATATCTTTTTATATTAATAGCAAAATAGCATAATAACTAAGTTGCATCGTTTTTAATTTGATTTTTATTAAGCTTCGTCTTTCCAGTTTAAACGGTCCATTTGATTGTATTGCCAAGGCGCACCGTTGTTTTCGATGTTGGTCATCATGTTGTTCAATTCGGTTGGTGCAGCACTTTGCTCCATTACCAAATAACGTCTCATATCCATAATAATGGAAAGCGGACTGATATTTACAGGACATTCTTCCACACAAGCATTACATGAAGTACACGCCCAAAGTTCTTCAGGAGTAATATAATCGTTCAGCAATGATTTATTATCGGGAACAAAAACACCTTTATTGGCATCTATATTCTTCCCAACTTCCTCCAAACGATCTCTTGTGTCCATCATGATTTTACGAGGAGACAATTTTTTACCGGTTTGATTGGCAGGACACGAAGAAGTACAACGACCACATTCTGTACAGGTATAAGCATTCAATAGTTGAACCCAATTCAAATCCTGAACATCGCTGGCACCGAATTTAGCCGGAGCAGCATCAGCATCCGGAGCTGGAGCCGCAAACGGATCAGCATTCGGATCCATCATTAATTTCACTTCATTGGTAACCGATTCTAAGTTGTCAAATTGGCCCTGAGGTTTCAGGTTAGCAAAATAAGTATTCGGGAACGCCAATAAAATATGCAAATGTTTTGAATAGTATAAATAGTTCAGGAAAACTAAAATTCCGCAAATGTGAATCCACCAAGCGCCTTTTTCAATTAAATGAACCAAACTTTCAGACATTCCGTTGAAAATTGGAGCGATAAACTGAGATACTGGAAAAGCTCCTGCACTTTCATAACCCGGAGCACCTATGGTTTGCAGGTGTAAATCGGCAGCGTTCATTAAAAGGAATAACGACATCAGAACTACTTCGAAATACAAAATATAATTGGCATCGCTTTTTGGCCAACCTGTTAAGTCGTTGTGAATGAAACGTTTTAGTTTGATGATATTTCTTCTTGTCCAGAACGTAATAACTGCTACAAGAACCAATAACGCTAATATTTCAAAGGATCCGATAAGGAAATCGTAAAATCCGCCCATGAAGGCAAAAGCACGGTGAGTACCAAAAAGACCGTCTATTACAATTTCTAAAACCTCAATATTAATAATCACAAATCCGATGTAAACAAAAATGTGAAGTATTCCCGCCACAGGTCTTCTAACCATTTTGGACTGACCAAGGGCAATCATTGCCATATTTTTCCATCGTTCAGAAGGATTATCAGAACGATCAACATCGTGACCTAATTTAATGTTGCGGATAAGTTTTTTTACGTTTTGCGCAAAATAACCACCTCCTAAAATAAGAAGTATTGCAAATAATATATTGTCTAAATAACTCATAGGGTTGGTTTAAATAGTTCTATTTTTTCGGTTCTTCTTTTGGTGCAGTGTAGGGTTTCTCTTTTTTTCCGAAAAGGGAAACATTTACGTAACGGGTTGGGTGCAAACGTAAATCCTGCAACAACAATTCAATTTCTTTTGAAGCTTTAGTAAGGTTGTTATACATGGCTTCGTCTTTCAATAGTTTGCCCATGGTTCCTTTACCGGATTCCATATCAGCCATTATTTTATTGACATTAGCCAATGTTTTTTCCAGATTTTCAACAGTTTCTCCTAATTTGGCTTTTTCCAGATCTTCAGAAATCTTAACGAAATTACCCGTTGTTTTATCCAGATTCGTTACAACAGAACCTAGTTTATCCTTGTTATCGGCTACAACTTTATCCAAATTGCCAGAAACAGAACTGAAATTCGTCATTGTCGTATTTAGTTCGGCTATGGTTTTCTTCAGATTTGATTTTGTATTAGCATCCAGAACATCGTTCAAATTCACCAATAAAGCATCGGCATTAGCCAAAACTTTATCTAATTTTTCCTGAATGGGTGCTAAGTTTTTCTCCAAAGAAGCGGTTAATCCCAATATTACTTTCGGTTGCAGATAATCACCGGATTTTGCATAATTGGTATCTTCAAAATTTGGATTGATGGCGATTTGTTTTCCACCGATAAATCCCGGCTCGTAAATACTTGCCGTACTGGATTTAGCTACAGGAACATCGTTATCCATCTGAATTTCAACCAATAACTTCCCTGTTTTTTCATCGATTGTAATAGTATTGACCTTCCCTACTGTCAAACCGTTTATGGTTACGGCTGCCGAGGGAGTCAAGCCTTCAACATTGTCATATACAACATAGAATTTTCTTGTGGTATCGAATAAATTTTTTCCTTTTAAAAAGCTATACCCCCAAAAAAACAATAAGATGGAGCCAATAACTAAAATTGCGGTTTTTACTTCTCTGGTAATTTTCAAAATCAATATATTTTAAAACAAAATTAAGACAAAATAGTTTAGAATGGATTTATATTATCGTAAAGCCTCCTGAATGGATAGCTTTTGTCCATTCTTATAGGCTGCGATAAATGCGGAAGTGTATCCTTTTTCCTTTGCTTCTTCCAATAGTTTTTTAGCTTCAGCATATTTATTGGTGTTTCCGTAGAAATATTTGATGATTTTCCCGTCATCTTCCATGGTAATACTGTTCAAACCGTTAAAATTACTCGGGATAAGCTCCAATTTTTTAGCACTTGCTGAAATCTGAATCTTAAACACCACTCCTTTTTCGTTATCGTTTTTAACTTCTTTAACTTTTGGAGAATCTACTTTTTGAATGACTTCTTTTTCAGGTGTTTGTTTTCTTTCAACCGGCACATATTCTTCGGTTCCCGGAACGAAATATTCTTTTTTATAATCCAGAATGGCTTTTGCTATGGCTTGGGCAATTTGCTCCTGCCCTTCCTCTGAACTTAAAAAGGCACCTTCTTCTTTATTAGAAACGAATCCCATTTCAATTAATACGCGGGGCATGTAAATTTTTCTCAGTACCAGAAATCCTGCCTGCTTTACACCGCGGCTTTTTCGGCCTAAACCGTCTTCAAAACCTTCCTGAATTCCTGCAGCAAGTTCAATACTCTGATCCAGATATTCTTCCTGAATTACCGTCATTCCGATAACCGATTCCGGAGAATTAGGATCATAACCGTCGTACTTGATTTTATAATCTTTCTCCATCGTTACCACCTCATTCTCTTTCTTTGCCACTTCTAAGTTGGAAGCATTTCGGGTAACCCCCATAACATAGGTTTCTGTTCCGCTAGCTACTTGATTTTTATTGGCATTACAGTGAATGGAAACAAAGATGTCCGCTTTGGATTTGTTGGCAATATCCGCACGTTCATCTAATGGAATGAAAACATCGGTTTTTCGGGTATAAATTACCTGAGAACCCGGATCAGCTTCAAGAATTTTACCGACTTTCAAAACGACATTTAAAGCGTTGTTTTTTTCTACGTATCCATGATAGGTTGCTCCAAAGTCGTTTCCGCCGTGTCCGGCATCAAGAACAACTCTGAATTTTGCGTTATTTTGGCTGTAACTTAATCCTGTGTAAAGAAATAAGCTAAGTAAAGTGATTCTAAAAAAATTAGTCATTTTCATACTCCTGTTAATTATTTACTCTCATTGTCTAAAACAATGTAAGCAGATACATATCCTTTATTTTTTGCTTCGTTCAATAGCTTTTCGCATTCCGAATTGGTAGCTGTACTTCCGTAAAAATACTTGTAGTATCCGTTTTCAAAGGTTCTACTGATATTTCTTAATCCTTTAAAATTAGACGGTATCGTATCCAATTTCTTTTTACTGGAAGCTATTTGAACTTTATATGTTTTTTTATTGTCTGCCGATTTCGTTTTTACTATTTCAACTTCTTTGCTTTTTTCATTGCTTCCAGTATTATTGGCAGCTTCCGAAACCGCAAAATTATCTTCTTTGAATTTCAAGATGGATTCTGCAATGGCTTTGGCCAATTCTTTTTTACCTTTATCGGAACCTAAATATTGTGCTTCATTTTTGTTTGAAATAAATCCAAGCTCGATTAAAACTCCCGGCATATAGGTCGCATCCAAAACCCATAACGGCTGCTGGTGTACGCCTTTGTTTTTTCTGTTTAGTTTATTTCCGAATTTATACTGAATTGTACTGGCAAAATCGATGCTGGATTTTAGCGACTCTTCCTGTAATATTTTCAAACCGATTAATGTTTCGGGCTTGTTCGGATCAAAACCTTTATAATTCTTTTTATAATTTGTTTCCTGAAAAATAACGGAATTCTCTGTTTTTGCAATTTCTAAATTTGTATCTGCTCTTGACAACCCCATTACCAAAGTAAGCGACCCATACGGTTTAGAAGAGGTTGATGAATTACAATGTACTGAAACAAACAAATTCGCTTTTGCTTTATTAGCTCTGTCTGCACGTTCCCGTAATTCTACAAACACATCCGTTTTTCTGGAATATACTATATCAATATCGTTATTATCCTCTAAAATTTCACCAATTTTCAATACTACATCGAGCGCGACCTCTTTTTCTTTTAAGCCATTCTTTATTGCCCCGAAATCTTTTCCGCCATGGCCCGCATCTAAAACGACCTTAAATTTCGGTTTTGACTGGCACAACAGAAAATTAGGTAAAAACAGCGCAAAAACGAATAAATATATTTTAACTTTATCAGGCATATATCTGCTTAAAAACGGCAATGGTTATAATTTTATTAAATACTTACTTTTGACAAAAAATATATGTAAGTTTGACCCGTCAAAAATTGAGCCACATTTTTACAAAAATAGTATTAAAAGCGTTGCATACAAACTTATTTCATATCGTTTTATTATCAATTTTCCTAACACTTGGAAATTTTGAACTTCAAGCACAGGAAAATCCTTCCAAAACTATTTCTATACCTACTGTAAAACAGAAAGATAGCCTAAACATAGGTCTCAAAGAGGTTTTAAAACCCGTAGATTCCGTTAAGAATGATTCAATTAAAAAAAAGAAAGCTGTTCTTGAAGGAATTGTGAAGCGTAAAGCGGTTGATTATGAAAAATTAGATCAGAAAAAGAAAGAACTGACACTTTACAATCAAGCCGAATTAACGTATAAAGACATCGAACTAAAAGCCGGAATTATTGTTTTCAACTATGAAAAAGACGAAGTGTATGCCGGAAGAATCAAAGACAGCATTGGAAATTACACGCAAAACCCGGTTTTTAAACAGGGGGACAATGTAATCGAACCGGATTCCATTCGTTTCAATACAAAAACCAAAAAAGCATTAGTCTGGAATTCAAGAACCCAACAGGGCGAATTCAGAGTTAAAGCCGAAATCAGTAAAAGAGAAAACGATTCGGTGTATTTCATGCGAAATGCACGTTTTACAACTTCTGAAAACATTGAAGATCCGGAATATTATTTTCTGGCACGAAAAATTAAATTTGTTCCCAAGAAAAAAGTCGTTACCGGCTTTACAAATATGGTAATTGCCGACGTTCCGACACCACTAGGACTGCCATTTGCTTATTTCCCGATGAGTGAAAAATCGGTTTCCGGATTCATTATTCCAACGTTCGGAGATACGCAACAACGCGGATATTATCTTCAAAACGGTGGTTATTATTTTGCCCTGAGTGATTATTATGATTTGGCGGTTTTGGGAGATTATTATACCAACGGAAGTTACGCTCTTCGATTTGAAAGTAGTTATGCACAACGGTATAATTTTAACGGACGAATTAATTTGCGTTTTGAAAATCAGATTTTCAGCGAAAGGGGTTTTCCCGATTACTCAAAATCAAGACAATACAACATACAGTGGTCGCACAGTCAGGACGCGAAAGCAAGTCCGAATTCAAGATTTTCCGCTTCGGTGAATTTAGGGAGCAGTCAGTATTTCCGACAATCGTTTAATCAAACCAATATTGGATCGTCCTTAAACAACAACCTGAGTTCGTCTATTTCATATTCGAAAACATTCCAAACAGTGCCTCAGGTAAATTTTTCATTAACCGCAACGCATTCCCAAAACACCAATACCGAACAGATTGACATGACATTGCCAACCTTACAGGCAAGTGTTGACAGGATTTTCCCTTTCGCGCCGAAAAACGGAATCAAAAAAGGTTTTATAAAAAACATCAATTTCCAATACAATCTGAGAGGAGAAAACAGAATTCGGACTACGGATTCACTGTTCTTCAAATCGGAAATGTTTCGGGATGCCAAAAACGGATTGCAACACACCATTCCTATCAGTACAAATTTCAAACTTTTCAAGTATTTCAGTGTTTCAACAAGCACCTCATACAATGAAGTTTGGTATTTTAAAACGATTAAAAAAGAATACAGTTCTTTAACTAACAAAGTAGAGACCATCGATAATAATGGTTTTGATGCTTTCAGAACTTATAATTTCGGAGCGAATATCGGAACAACAATTTACGGAACATTTAATTTTGGAGAAACCAATAAAATTCAGGCTATTCGTCATGTAATGCGTCCGTCTGTATCCTATGGATATACACCGAGTTTTGATCGCTATTATGAGACCTATGCACTTGATGCAACCGGAACAACCTATGCCGATTACACCCGTTTTGAAAATGGTATTTTTGGTGCGCCCGGAAAAAACTATTCAAACAATGTAGGAATGTCGCTAAGTAACACCTTTGAAGCTAAAGTACGTGATAAGGATGAAACAAAAACAGAAGCTAAAAAAGTAATGCTGTTAAATAACTTAAATTTCTCCACAAGTTACAATATTGCTGCAGATTCACTTGCGTGGTCACCAATGAGGGTTTCAGGAGGAACACAGTTCTTCGACAATAAAATGAATTTGAATTTCGGTGCTACTTTAGATCCTTATGCAATAGACAATTCCGGTAGAAGAATCGATGAATTCAATATTGATAACGGTGGAAGTTTATTTAGAATGACCTCGGCGAACGTAACCGTAAATTACGCTATTTCGAGTACTGACGGAAAAAACAAAAACAAAACAACAGAGCAAACCATATTAAACGGTGGCCGTGAAGATGATTTGTTTGGCCGTGGTACTGATTTAAGTGATCAGCGACAAAGTCTTTTCAACAAGGACGATAAAGCAACTGAAAAAAAATCAACGGAATTCTACAGCTTGAAAATTCCGTGGAATCTTACTTTAGCCTATTCCCTTACTTATTCCAACAACAACCGCGAGAATGAAATCGTTGGAAATTCCTTAATGATGTCTGGTAATGTCGATATTACCCCACGATGGAAAATGGGATTCTCTTCCGGTTATGATATGGTTCGAAAAGGAGTTACCTTCACCCAATTGCGTTTCGAAAGGGATTTGTTGAGCTGGCGTATGAGTTTCAACTGGGTACCAATTGGAACGTATACCAACTGGGGCTTCTTCATCGGAATCAAATCTTCGGTATTGAGCGATATCAAATGGGAAAAACGAAATGTTCCCGACAGACGTTTGAGATAATTAAGGTCATCAGTATTAAATCTAGAGAAAAGAAACCCTAATATGAAAAAAATAATCTTTACAGAAAAAGCGCCGGCTCCTATTGGTCCTTACAATCAGGCAGTATTGATTGGAAATACATTATACACTTCGGGTCAGATTGCCATTAATCCTGCTAACGGTGAATTGGTTTTAGACAATATCGAAGTGGAAACCAAACAGGTAATGGAAAACATGAAAGCCGTTTTGGAAGCCGCAGATATGACTTTTGAAAACGTTTTTAAAACTACCATTTTCATTAGCGACATGAATGATTTTGCAAAAATCAATGGCGTTTACGGTAGTTATTTTGACGAAAAAACCGCTCCGGCACGCGAAACGGTTCAAGTAGCTTGTTTACCGAAAAATGTAAATGTTGAAATCTCTATGATGGCAACGAAATAGCCTTCAGTAATAATTGTGCCGTAGCTTCATTGGTTGCCAAAGGTACATTATGAACATCACACACCCTTATGAGCATGTTAATATCAGGTTCATGAGGGTGTTTTGCTAACGGATCTTTGAAAAACAAAACCATTTGGCATTTTCCTTCAGCCACACGCGCAGCAATCTGTGCATCACCACCCAAAGGTCCAGACAACAATTTCATTACTTTAAATCCTACTTCTTCTGCCCTGCTTCCGGTAGTTCCGGTTGCAATTAAAGATACCATTTCCGATTGCAGGAAAGCACTATGATCCTTAATGAATTCGACCAGTTTGGCTTTCATTCCGTCATGAGCGATTATTGCTATTTCCATAGTTAAACGTGTACTGAATGATAATGAATTAATCCGTCAATCGGTTTTCTGAAAATATTGCCAAGTGTTAATCCGTTTTTGGTTAAAATCATGTCCAATTCATCTTTCAGATAATAAGCAATGGAGCCGATGAAATGTACCGGAACTTCAGTGCTGTTTTCAAATTGTTTGATGTTCAAATCGATAAAATTCTGCATTTCGTTTAAAACGATTTTCTGAATGAATTCGTGATCTTTGTGTTGAATTAGGAACTTAGCGAACGTCGCCAAATAAGCATTCGGATTGGGAACTTTATACAGATTGTGTTTGATAGCATCGGCATCCAAGTCGTATTCCTTCTCGAAAATTTCAGCCAATTTTTTTGGCATCGTTTTGAAATAATAAGCCCGGATTAAATGACGCCCGAATTGATTTCCGCTACAATCGTCCATAACCATATAGCCCAAGGATTGTATCCTCTGATGTAAAACCGTACCGTCAAAATAACTGCAGTTAGAACCCGTTCCTAAAATACAGACAATAGCTTTTTCACCTCTTGGTGTGGTCGCAAAAACAGCTGCATAAGTATCTTCTTTTACTTCAACATGAGCGTTGGAAAAATACTCCTGAAGAATATCCGCCAAATGATTTTTCATTCGGTCCGTTCCGCAACCGGCACCGTAGAAGTAAAGTTCTTTTACTTCTTCTTTGTTCTGAGCAATATCAAAACGCTCGTTGATTCTTTCAAGTACTTCATCTTTGGTTAAAACTTCGGGATTTAAACCTAAAGTACTTACGGTAAACTGTATGTTTCCGTTTTCGTCTAATGCGATCCAATCGGCTTTTGTGGAGCCACTGTCTACTACTAATTTCATGTGTGTTGTTTATAAAAAAATCCCGCTTAAAACGGGATTCAGTAAAAATAACATTTTTTTATAAATTGGCAATATGCACCGATAAATCAATCAATTTTGAAGAATATCCGTATTCGTTGTCATACCAGGAAACAATCTTGTAAAACGTTGAATTCAAACCAATTCCGGCTTTTGCATCGATGATACTGGTTCTTGAATCGGAAACAAAATCCTGCGAAACCACATCGTCTTCGGTAAAGCCCATGATGCCTTTCATCGAGGTTTCAGATGCGTTTTTAAGCACATTCATGATTTCATCATAAGTAGTGTGTTTTTTTAGTTTAACGGTCAAATCCACCACAGAAACATCAGCAACTGGCACACGCATAGACATTCCTGTTAGTTTTCCTTCCAAAGCCGGAATTACTTTTGTAACAGCTTTTGCTGCTCCGGTTGCTGCAGGAATGATGTTCAGCAATGCAGCTCTTCCTCCTCTAAAATCGCGTCTTGACGGACCGTCTACGGTTAATTGAGTTGCCGTGGTAGCGTGAATCGTAGTCATTAAACCTTCTACGATTTCGAAATTATCATGCAATACTTTTGCCAGCGGAGCCAAACAGTTTGTCGTACACGAAGCATTGGAAACAATAACATCCGTTGGTTTTACTTTATCGTGGTTCACTCCCATTACGAATGTAGGTGCATCATTTGAAGGTGCTGAAATTACAACTTTCTTTGCACCACCTTTAATATGATCGTAAGCTGTTTCTACAGTGGTAAAAATTCCGGTACATTCTGCCACCACATCTACTTCCACTTCATTCCATTTCAGCAAGGCAGGATTTTTTTCGGAGGTTACGCGAATCAGTTTATCATTTACGTACAAATGTCCGTCGATTACTTCCACTTTTCCATCGAAACGACCGTGAACCGAATCATATTTTAACATATATGCCATATGATTTACATCTAATAAATCATTGATGGCCACTACTTCTACATTGTCTCTTTTTATTGTTTCTCTGAAAACAATTCTACCGATTCTCCCGAATCCGTTAATTCCTAATTTTACTTTCGTCATAATCTTGTTCATTTTGCCCGGCACGGGCTTTAAATTTCTATCTATTTCTGTTATTATTCTATTCTGATTAAGTTGACATGATGTCGGAAACACGAAGCAATTCCTCATCAATTTTAGATTTGCCTTTAACGGCTTGTTCCAAAGGTGTCAGTTCGATTTTATCGGCAATGAGCCCTACCATATAGTTCGTTTTTCCTTCCAATAACGATTCAACGGCTTTTACGCCCAAACGGGAAGCCAGAACCCTGTCGAAACAAGAAGGCGAACCACCACGTTGCATATGACCAAGAACGGATACACGAACATCGTATTCCGGCATATTTTCTTCTACGTAATCTCGGAGTTCGAAAACGTTTTTTCCTATTTTATCGCCTTCGGAAACTACCACAATACTGGAGGATTTTCCGGAAGCTTTACTTTTCTTTAGTGATTCCAGCAGGCGGTCCAGACCTAAATTTTCTTCCGGGATAAGGATTTCTTCTGCCCCTGCACCAATTCCGGCATTTAAGGCAATATGACCGGCATCGCGTCCCATAACTTCCACGAAAAACAATCGGTTGTGGGAATTGGCCGTATCACGAATTTTGTCGATTACTTCTACTACGGTATTGAGCGCCGTATCGTATCCCAAAGTGTACATGGTTCCGAAAATATCGTTGTCAATCGTACCCGGAATTCCCATTACCGGAAACCCGAATTCGCTGTTAAAAACCAATCCGCCGGTAAAACTACCGTCGCCTCCAATAATTACCAGAGCATCGATACCAAAATTTTTCAGATGTTCGTAAGCTTTTTTTCTGCCTTCAGGTGTTTTAAACTCCATGGAGCGTGCCGATTTGAGTATCGTTCCGCCTTTGTTTACTATATTTTTAACGGCTCTGGGACCCATTTCAATGATGTCGCCTTCAATCATCCCTTCAAAACCTCTATAAATTCCCATGCACTGAATGTTGTGATAGGCACACGTTCGAACCACAGAACGTATGGCGGCATTCATCCCGGGCGCATCACCACCGGAAGTCAGTACTCCAATCTTTTTAATACTTGCTGACATTCTAAAAATTGTTTTTATTAAATTTAATAAATAAACACACAAAAGCCTAAAGAACATCCGATTTTTCAGTGAAAAATGAATTTCTTAATGTTGTGTTGCCGTAAAATTTAGATGTGTTGTTGTTGGGGAAGTTATTCTATTTCGGGAACCTTTTGCAAGTCTTTTTTAGGTTCTTCGGTTTTCTTATTCTTCCTAGTTTCTGTAAATTTAATGAATTCGGGTGAATAATCCGAATCCGAGTCCTGATCTGGTGAATTTTTTGTGGTCACATCCGGATCCTTTTTAGAGAACACTTTTCTCCAAAGCTCTCTAACATTATCAAAATCAACCTGATAAGACAATCCAACACCTTGAGTATATCCAATTCCCTCACCAATATAATTTATATCATTTTCTCTGTTAAATACGCGTGCTTTTAAACTTCCTTCTTTGTTAAGAAGCATTTGCAATTCGACATTACCCACAATGGCAGCCTGTTCGGTTCCGCCAACCGGTACTCCCAGTTTTCCGTTGATTGTAATTCTTTCGTTAATTTGAGTTGACATCGTTACCCCAACCCTATCCTGCGTTTGCAGTAATGGATTACGATCGCTTTGCACATAATTCAGTCCTACTTTAAATTTATCATCATCTCCGGTGAAAATATCGGTAAACAATCCGCTTGCGCGCTCGAATAAAGTTCCGGTAACAGCATTGGCACTGTTTTCGGGAGATAAAAATCCTCCGCCCGACAATAACGCTAAAGCCTGTGTCTGACGAATATCCTTATCACTTAATTTGTAATCAATTTCAGATTTTAAAACCGAACTTACCGTTGGAAAATCAATTATAAAATCCGGCTCGGGATTGCTTAAATTTCCGTTTACAGTAATAATAACATCAGTGGGTACCTTTCTGTTAAAGGAAGGATTATCTAAAATTACAGCCGGATTGGATTCTGTTTTATAAACGGCTTCAAGGTTCAGAGCGGCATTCATCGGTTCGCCATCCCAACGAATGGTACTGTATTTTTTAACCGCAAACTTTTTATCGATTAAACCGTAATTTTTAAAATTGTATTCCCCTTCATACACCTGATAATCTCCCCACATGTTGAATTTACCCAAAGTATTGATTTCCATACTGATAGTTCCTTCCCCGCGTCCTTTCATGCCGTGACCGGTATTTCTGTCGAGGATAATCTCGATTTCTGCATTTTGATTGATATTGAAATCAAAATTCAGCTCCAGCCCTTTGTATTTGTTTTCAGGAGTCAGAATTCCTTTTTCTTTATCTTTTTTCTCTTTCTCACTAATAAAATGAATATAGGAATTGTTTCCAAGTCCCTGAGAATCATTAACCGGAATTTTAATTGAGGTTCCTTTGTTTGATTTTGCTTCCATATTAACCACCAAAGCATTGGTTGGACCTTTAATACTGGCCTTACCATCAATGAAAGCCACGCCGTAATACACCGCATCATCACTGTCTTTGGTGTCCAGAGCCAATAAATTATTGGAGGCAATATCGAGATCCAAACTCCAGTCGGCCAATTTATTGTGTCGAACACTACCATTTAAATAGCCGGATGTTTTGTATTTTGTATCAGTAATTTTAATGTGTCGGAAAAGAAACTGATGTTCGGTGACATCCACTACTGCGTTTTTTTCCATATCGTAATCGACACCCAAATAAGGTACTTTCATACCGGCCTCTTCCAGATACAGTCGCCCGTCAATTTCCGGATTGTTCACGGTTCCGACAATAGCAGCCTGACCGGACGCAAATCCGCGGACGTTAGAAAAAATTGAACCCAATAACGGTCCGAATGCCCCGATGTTAAATTTCGAAAACCCGGTTTCCAGCGATAACAAACTCTGATTGTTTACAATTTCAACGTTTCCGTTAAGATAGAAACTCTCAACATCTTCATTCTTAATCGTTGAGTTTACATTGAATTTACGGAACGAATTGTCGCCGGTAACCTGCAAATCCAAATTACCCAATTGATAGCCGTTTATTTGCAGCGAGTCGACCGTTAAATCGGAAGCAGGCTGATAAACTTCATTGTTCTGTTTTACATTGACTTTCCCGTTCAGATTACCGCCGAAAGACAAATTGGTAAGGGACGGCGTGACTTTCGCCAAGTCAACATTATCAAAAGAAAGCTGAATATCTTTATGATTTTTACCCTGCAGCATTCCGGACAACTCCATTTTCTGACCATTATGTGTCAATCCGATTTTTTCTATTGAAAAATCAGTCAGTTTTTTATTGAAAACCACTTTGTTGTCTTCGGTATCATTTTCATTTAAATACCACAGGTAATTTTTAAAATTTACTTCCGATTTCTTGAAACCAACTACGGATTTATTCTCCTTATCAATGGTATGATACAAGTTCAGGTTGTAAAAATCCTGATTCTTATTACCGCCTTTAAATTCGGAACGGACAAAAAGTGTGTCGTTCATGGTAACGTTTATCAGACTGAAATCGGAAACTTTATAATTCTTCGTTTTGATACTGTCGAGCTCAATAAAAGCGTTGTAAAGCGGATTTTTATTGTCGATATCAATACGAATATTATCGAACGTGTTTTTATACGCCACAACGTTTGGCGAAGAGAAATTCATTTTAAAATTTCCTTCATCAGCATTGATTCTTCCTTTTAAAACCGTGTTTTCACCAAGTGCGATATTCGGATTGAAAACTTCAATGATTTTATTGTAAATCACAAAATCAAAATCTAAAAACTGTCCCGGTGCCAATTTGTTCGGAGAATAATTCGCATACAGACTTCCCAATGCGTTTTCAACAATTTTCTGAACCTGATTCACTTTGAATTTTCCAACCACTTTTCCCTGAATAATGTCCGGAGAATTCACCGTTATGGTACGCACACGATTAGCATCAAAGGTTGATTCCACCATAAAATCATCAAAATA
Source organism: uncultured Flavobacteriaceae bacterium (assembly GCA_963812405.1). Classification (GTDB taxonomy): domain Bacteria; phylum Bacteroidota; class Bacteroidia; order Flavobacteriales; family Flavobacteriaceae; genus Flavobacterium. The sequence goes on from CAWEUV010000003.1 coordinate 129,905, forward strand.
ATAAGCATCTTTAGTATTCTGATAAGAAGCATTCGCCACGGTTAATTTTCCGTCGATATCGTCAAGTGTATTTCCTTTAGCCTTAAACATCAGTTCTCCTTTAAAAATCGCTATGGAATCCTGCTTTCTGAAATTCAGCAAATGCAAATCGGCGTAATCGATATGAGCACTGAAATCGTAATTTTTAACCTTGGAACTTAAGTCGACCAATCCGTTAAAATCCATTTTCAGATTCGGATCATTACTATTGAAATATCCTTTAAAATAAGGCATTTTCATTGTTCCGTCCACCGTAATATTCTGATATGTATAGCCGTTATAACGGAATTGGTGAATCTGGCCTTTAACAGAAGTATTCAAATATTTTTTATTGAATCCTTTCCCGTCAACGTCCAAATCTACCGTGGCACGCTGAATGTCTTTTTGCCCGGTTAAGGTTCCCAAATCAAAATCGTGCAGGGAAATATATCCTTTATATGAAGCGTTGTTGATGTTATTGATGTTGTTCATGGAAAGTTTTGACTCCAACTCTCCTAGTTCCGACAAGATATACACGTCGGCATCAATGGTTTTCTTGGTTAGTTTTACATCACCCACCAAATCCACTTTACCAAGTTTTTTTAAGGTTTGCGGAAGGCTTTTACCTAATATTCTTGGCAAAATCGCCTTTAAATTATCGTAATTCGAACTTACCCTGTCGAAATTCCCGTTCATATAAAACTCTCCTTTTTTATTGAACAGGTCTTTGAAATTCACTTTACCGATAATTTCCGATCTGTTTCTGTCTACCAGTTTTAAATCGTGCAGTACGAAATTATTTAAGGTACCCGTTGCATGTGTTTTCAGGAAAAAACGTTGGTTTTTACCAAACTCGTTGTAAAAGAAATTCAATTCATTGGAAGAAACGGAAGCCTTTTCCATCTGAACATCGAAAACAACTTTGTTATTAAAATCGGTAAAATCTTTCGGATGGTATTTTAAAGTAACATTACCAATCAAGGTCGATTCATCGGTTTTTAAATCCAACCCTTTCAGGATGATATTTTCTTTGGTATAGGTAAAATCCGCCGCCAGGTTTTCGACTATTAAACCGCGGTGATCTTTCAAAGACAGTTTATTGATTAGCGAAGTAACTTTAGGCCCTTTGATGAAAAAATCTTCCAATTCGCCATTCACTCTTGTAAAATCAAGTGCTTTCGGTTTTTTTAGATTTTCATCAATCAACTGAAAACGACTATTCGTTACATATAAATCCTGAGCTTTTAAACGAAACTTTCCGGACCCGGGTTTTCCGGTATCAAAAAGTGCTACAAACAAATCAAGATTCGTTCTGGATTCATCTTTGTATTTTTTCAACTTGAAATTCAGTCCGTCGATACTCGCCTTTCCGAAAAACAAGCGGGAATCTTTAATTTCTTTTATGCTCAGCAAATTGGTCTGCAATCGGTTCACATAAAAAAGCGTATCCTTATGATGATCGGCAATCATAATGTTTTTTAGCTTAACTGTACCAAAAACAGAAATGGCTACTTTTTCAATCTTAATATCTGTTCCGTAATCCTGATTAAGTCTTTCGGTGACATATGAGGCAATTTTCGTTTGAACCACCGGTAATGAAAGTGCAATACCCAGTAGCAACAATAATAGGAGAATTCCTAAAATTATTCGAATTGCTATTTTTTTAAATTTTTTGATACCTTATTTTGTTTTAAATTTGTCGAACGGACTTGTAAATTTAAGCTTTTCAACAACAACCACAAGGTTTTTTTGCCCTTAGTGATTGCTATTTCAAAGATAATACAGTCGGCAGAATTATTAACACAAATTTCGTGCCTTTTTTATGACAAAACCACCAATTTATATATTAGCGATAGAAAGTTCTTGCGATGATACTGCTGCAGCGGTACTTGAGAACAATAAAGTTTTATCAAATATTGTTGCAAGACAGGCCATTCATGAAGAATACGGAGGCGTTGTTCCGGAATTGGCATCCCGTGCCCACCAACAAAATATTGTTCCCGTAATTGATGTTGCATTAAAAAAAGCGAATATCGACAAATCACAGCTTTCCGGAATCGCTTTTACACAAGGCCCCGGACTAATGGGTTCGCTTTTAGTGGGAACTTCTTTTGCAAAATCGATGGCCATCGCGCTCAATATTCCATTAATGGCAATTCATCATATGCACGCTCATGTTTTGGCGCATTTCATTGACGAAGAAGGCTTTGACAAACCGGAATTTCCTTTTTTGGCCATGACAATCTCCGGTGGACATACACAAATTATAAAAGTGAAAAGTTTTTTTGATATGGAAATTATCGGCGAAACTACTGATGATGCCGTTGGTGAAGCCTTCGATAAAAGCGCTAAAATATTAGGACTTCCCTATCCCGGTGGTCCGTTGATTGACAAATTTGCTCAGGAAGGCAATCCGAAAGCATTTCAGTTTACCAAACCGAAAGTAGACGGTTTAAATTTTAGTTTCAGTGGATTAAAAACACAAATTTTGTATTTCGTTCAGAAAAACGTGGCCCAAAACCCTAATTTTATTGAAGAAAACAAGAATGATATTTGTGCTTCCATACAACACACCATCATTCAGATTCTGATGGACAAACTGAAATTAGCCGTGGCGGAAACCGGAATCAATCAGATTGCGATTGGAGGCGGTGTTTCGGCAAACTCAGGAATCAGAAACACATTAAAAGAAGCCCAAACAAAATATGGCTGGAAAACTTTTGTCCCGAAATTCGAATACACTACCGATAATGCTGCGATGATTGGCATTGTGGGCTATCATAAGTTTTTAGAAAATCAGTTTAACGACGCCTCGGTGGTTTCCAAAGCAAGAATTGAGTTTTAAGACATGAAAAACATTTTTTTGTTGATTGTTTTGAGTTGCTTTTCAGTATTTGCACAAAAAACTCCTGAAGATTTTGGATACCAACACCTTAAGTTCGAATACAAGAAACAATTGGTAGATGTTATCATTCAAAGCAAAAAAGGAGACGAACACAAACAGAAACCAATTTTTTTCTGGTGTCAAGGAAGTTTGCCACAACCGACTATCAAATATGATGAAAAAGGAATGTATGGAACCTTCCCTTTTAATCCTGATGATTTTCTAAACGATTTTCATCTTATTATCGTTGGAAAACCAGGCATTCCGATAATTTCAGACGTAAAATATCTGAAACAGAATTACACGTTTACCAATGAAACAGGCAAAACTCCTAAATCTTATAACGACAATAATTACTTGGACTTTTATGTTCAAAGAAACAACTGGGTTTTAAAAAGACTATTAGTTCAAGATATTTTCTCTGATACAAAAATTGTGGTAGGCGGTCATTCGGAAGGAAGTTCGATTGCTGCGAAAATGGCTTCTGAAAATAAAAAAATTACGCACTTAATTTACTCAGGTGGAAACCCATACGGAAGAATCTTGAGTATTTTGGCGCAAAGCCGTTATTATGATTCCGACAACAACACGATTGAATATTGGAAAGATGTAGTTGACAATAAAAATGATTTAGTTACCGAAGACGGTGATAGTTTTAAAACAACTTACGATTTTTCAGTTCCGGTTTCACAAACCTTAGAAAAGCTTAAAATCCCTGCGCTTATAACCTACGGAACGAAAGATTGGAACGCTCCTTATAACGATTTGTTTTATGTGGAAACAATCCGAAAACAATTAAAAAACATTACTTTTATTCCTTTTGTCGGACTAGAGCATAATTATTTTCCGGTAAACGAAAAAATGGAACCCAATCACAACATTTACAATTGGGAAACCGTTGGAAAAGAATGGGCAAAATGGTTAACTACTAATTAATCTCAACATGCAATTATTTTACAATCCGGATATAAATTCAACACTAAACGAATTTTCTTTCGACAAGGAAGAAAGCAAGCATATTGTTAAAGTTTTACGCAAAAAAGAAGGCGACATACTTCATGTTACCAATGGCTTAGGCGACTTATATCATACCGAAATCATTTTAGCCTCCGATAAAAAATGTACCGTTAAAATCACCCAAACCGAAACACAGAAACCTACCGATTTTCGACTGCATTTAGCTGTAGCGCCAACCAAAATGAACGATCGTTTTGAATGGTTTCTGGAAAAAGCCACGGAAATTGGTGTACACGAAATCACACCTATTATCTGCGATCATTCGGAAAGAAAAGTAATTAAAACCGAGCGTTTCGATAAAATCATTCAATCGGCCATGAAACAATCGCTGCAATTTTATTTACCGAAACTAAACGAACCTATTTCGCTGAAAGACTTTATCAATCAGGAACATAATGGCAATTTATGCATTGCACATTGTGAGGAAACCGATAAAAAATTGCTTAAAGAAGTCATAAAACCTAATGAAGCTTACACCATTTTAATTGGGCCGGAAGGTGATTTTTCGGAAAAAGAAATTGAATTGGCTCTAAAAAACAAATACATTCCGGTATCTTTGGGAAATACGCGATTACGCACCGAAACCGCTGCTGTAGTGGCTTGTCACAGTGTTGTTTTTGCTAACGAATAAATTGTATTCATGAAAAAAATTGCATTTTTCTTTTTCGGACTATCATCATTACTGGGTTTTTCACAGGAAATTGCACTATTAAAATATTCCGGCGGTGGCGACTGGTATGCAAATCCGACTTCATTACCCAATTTGGCTAAATTTTGCAATCAGAATATCAATACTAAGCTAAATACAAAAATTCCAACTGTAGAAGTGGGAAGCCCTGATTTATTGTCATACCCATTCGTTCACATGACAGGGCACGGGAATGTTGTTTTCAGTGATAATGACATCCTAAACCTCAGAAATTATCTAACTTCCGGTGGTTTTTTACATATAGACGACAATTACGGGATGGACCAATACATCCGAAAGGAAATTAAACGGGTTTTCCCTGACAATCCATTGATTGAATTACCGGCTTCACATGCTATTTTTCAAAAACCGTTTACTTTTTCGACCGGATTACCTAAAATTCACGAACACGACAATAAAAAACCTCAGGCTTTCGGGATAATCGTTGAAAACCGACTCGTTTTACTTTATACCGTTGAAACCGATTTGGGCGATGGTTGGGAAAATCAGGAGGTACACAATGATCCTATTGACGTTCGGACAAAAGCTCTCAAAATGGGCGCCAATATCCTTAATTATGTGTTTAATAATTAATGTAATTTTGAAATAACCACCACATTTTTAAACACTTACTTCGTTATTCAATACGTTACAAAAAACATCAATATTGTAATTTTTAACGATTATTTTTACCGATTGTACAATATTTTTCTTAATTAATAGTTTTATAGTTAAAATTGTTCTCGATTTGCAAAAAAATCGATTTTATTCAACACTCAACTTAATCTTACAATTATGAGAAAAATTCTATTAGCTGCTACGTTATTAGCAATGCTGGTTTCCTGTAACAAAGAGGAATCCTCAACCGATCAAGCAACAAGTTTAAACTTCGAAAAAAGAGGATGTGCTTCACATGAAGTCCTTCAGGAACAATTAAGGAATAATCCCGAATTAGCCATTAAAATGAATGAAATTGAATCATTTACAGAACAGGCAATTCGTGAAGGTCGTTTGGTAAACGGAAAAATAGTTATTCCTGTAGTAGTTAATGTATTGTACAAAACAGCCGCAGAAAATATATCACTGACCCAAATTCAATCCCAAATTGACGTTTTAAATAAAGATTTTAACGCCCTTAATTCGGATTTTAATCAGGTTCCGGCAGCGTTTTCGGGTGTGAAAGCTAATGTTGAAATTTCATTTGAATTGGATCAGGTAATTCGAAAATCAACAACCAAAACATCCTGGGGAACACGCGATGCCATGAAAAAAAGCAAACAAGGCGGGTTGGATCCTACTTCCCCTTCAACCAAACTTAACTTGTGGGTTTGTACCATTGGTGGCGGAATCTTAGGATATGCACAGTTCCCGGGCGGTTCACTTGCGACTGATGGAGTTGTAATCGACTCAAGATATTTCGGGTTAAGCGGAAGCGCTTACTATCCTTATAACTTAGGAAGAACTGCAACACATGAAGTTGGCCACTGGATGAATCTTCGTCATATTTGGGGAGATGCGACTTGTGGTAACGATCAGGTTGCCGATACACCTTTACATAATGCAGCAAATTATGGTGATCCGGTTTACCCACATTACAGTACATGCACCGGTACACCAATTGAAATGACCATGAATTACATGGATTACACAGACGACAGAGCCATGTATATGTTCTCAGAAGGTCAGAAATCCAGAATATCCGCAATTTTTGTATCCGGGGGCGCCAGAAACTCATTCGCGCAACCTTAAAAAGATAGTATTGCAACTTAAAATTAAACCGCTTTCGAGCGGTTTTTTTATTGTATCCGAAAGTCAATTCCAAACAAACGCTCAATATCTGTGTCGATTTCTCAACCAATCAACAATGTACTATCTGGTTTTTGAATTATTTACACAAAAAACAGACTATCATTGAAAATCTTTGAAAAATTTAAAATAATACTTTTATTACAAAAAAATTCTTTGTAATTAATAAAAATGTTATATAATTGCAATCTATTAAACTATTAAACCATTTTTTAACAAAAAATCAACTTTTATGAAAAAAATTCTTTTATCAGCTGCTTTGTTGATGTCTTTAATTTCATGTAACAAAGAAGAGAATTCCGCAACACAGGAAACTGCTTCTTTATCACACAGAGGTTGTGCCTCTCATGAAGTGCTTCAGGAACAAATGAGACAAAATCCTGAATTGGCAATTAAAATGAATGAAATTGAATCTTTTACAGAGAGAGCTATTCAAGAAGGTCGTTTGGTAAACGGGAAAATTCAGATTCCAGTAGTTGTAAACGTTCTTTACAGAACAACTGCGGAAAATATCTCCCAAGCGCAAATTCAATCCCAAATCGATGCTTTAAACAAAGATTTTAACGCTTTAAACTCTGATTTCAGTAAAGTTCCATCAACGTTCTCAGGTGTAAAAGCTAACGTTGGCGTTTCTTTCGTTTTGGATGCGATTTACAGAAAATCGACTACAAAAACATCTTGGGGAACTGCTGATGCCATGAAAAAATCTACGCAAGGCGGTATGAATCCAACTTCACCTACTACAAAACTTAACTTATGGGTTTGTACTATTGGTGGCGGAATCTTAGGATACGCTCAATTCCCGGGTGGATCTTCATCAACTGACGGAGTAGTTATCGATTCTAAATATTTCGGGACTACCGGAACAGCAACATACCCATACAACTTAGGTAGAACAGCTACTCACGAAATCGGTCACTGGATGAATTTACGTCACATTTGGGGTGATGCTACTTGTGGAAATGACCAAGTTTCCGATACACCATTACACAATGCAGCAAATTACGGTGTTCCTGCTTACCCTCACTACAGTACTTGTACAGGTACTCCAATTGAAATGACCATGAACTACATGGATTATACTGATGACAGAGGAATGTATATGTTCTCTAACGGTCAGAAATCAAGAATGTTAGCAATTTTTGCTACAGGTGGTGCAAGAAATTCTTTCGCGCAACCATAATAGCATTCAAAATAAATCATTAAAACTCGCTTAATAAGCGAGTTTTTTTATATTTTTAAATTTCAAATGAAAACAACTTTATGACATCAAAAGAGATTTCAAACGGAATAATTAGAGCTGTTTTAACATTGATAGGAATAGCGTTGATTTTGTATTTTATTTATCAGATCAGTACAGTAATCACCTATATTGTTATTTCATTAGTCCTTGCGTTAATCGGTAATCCAATCGTACGGTTTCTCAAACACAAATTGAAATTTAAAAACACTTTTGCTGTAGTAACCACTTTATTTCTTTTTTCATTAATCATAATTGGTTTCATCCTGCTTTTTGTTCCTTTACTGACTTCACAGGGAGAAAATTTGTCGCTTCTGAATACTGCGGCTATGGAAAAAGAATTCAATTCACTGCTTCTACAAGCCAATGAATACCTGTCATCTCACAACATTGACGCGCAGCAACTCTACGAGAAATCCGGAATAGCTTCAAAATTTAATATGACAATTATTTCCGATTTTCTGAATTCCTTTATAAATGCCTTAAGTAGTTTCGGTGTGGGAATCGTTTCGGTTTTCTTCATCACATTCTTTTTACTAAAAGACAAAAAAGTTTTTAATGCATTATTTAAATGGATTTTGCCCGATGAACATGAAGACAAGATATTGGCATCCATTGATAAAACCAATGAATTGCTGTCCCGCTATTTTATTGGACTATTATTACAGCTTTTCATTATTTTTATTTTATACCTGATTGTTTTATTGATTTTCGGAGTACAAAACGCTCTGATAATTGCCTTTTTGTGTGCCGTTTTAAACATTATCCCGTATGTTGGTCCGTTAATAGGATCGTGTTTGGCTTTCATTCTGACAATGATTGGTAATCTTGGAGCCGATTTCGTTACTGAAATATTACCTACTTCAATTTATGTGCTAATCGGATTCTTTATAGTTCAACTCATCGACAACAATTTGAGCCAACCGATAATTTTTTCAAACAGCGTAAAATCGCACCCTTTGGAAATTTTTCTGATTATTCTGATTGGCGGCTATCTTTTCGGAATTACCGGAATGGTGCTTGCCGTTCCTTTTTACACGGTATTAAAGGTTGTTGGAAAAGAATTCATACCGGAAAACAAGATTGTACAAATACTAACCAAAGACATTTAGTTTGGATTCTCCTCTTTTAAATTCCGACGTACAGGATTTTATAACCAATTCACTACAAGCCAATTTTCCAAAAATTGCGCTGATGAAAAACCCGTTCCCCGAAATAAAATGGAACGATATTTTAAACCAGATTGCCTCCAAAAACAAAGCAAAAGACAAACTGCCAACCTGGTTTGCTCACAAATACATCCTTTATCCTTCAAAAATTTCCATTGAGCAAACATCATCGGAAAGAACTGCCAGTTACAAAGCCTCTCTCATTAACGGAGTTACTCTCATAGATTTAACAGGAGGTTTTGGTGTGGATGATTACTACTTCGCTCAAAAATTCAACAAAGTAGCACATTGTGAAATCAATGAAGAATTATCGGCCATAGTGCAACATAATTATCAGATTTTAAATCAACGCAATATCGAATGCTACAAAGGAGACAGTTTGGAAATACTTAAAAAACTGAATCAGCATTGGAGTTGGATTTACATTGATCCTTCGCGAAGAAGTGACGTAAAAGGAAAAGTTTTTATGCTGAAAGACTGCTTGCCCAACGTACCAAATTTATTGGAAACGTATTTTTGTTTTTCAGACAACATCATGATAAAAACCGCGCCGATTTTGGATATCACTGCCGGTTTAAGCGAACTGACCTTTGTTAGAAACATTCACATTATCGCCCTTGACAATGAAGTGAAAGAATTGCTTTGGGAAATCGAAAAAGGATACAACGGAAAAATCATACTGAACGCAGTGTCGCTTACACAAGACAAAGCTGAAGTATTTTCAGTTCAATACGGTGATTCCGACGCAAAAGCCGATTACTCGCTTCCTAAGAAATACCTTTATGAACCCAATGCAGCCATGATGAAAACAGGTGCTTTTGAAGCCATTGGCGTACAGTATAACATTGAAAAATTACACCAACATTCACATTTATATACCTCAGATACAGAAATTGATTTTCCTGGCAGAAAATTTGCAGTAAAAAAAATGCTCCCATTTGAAAAAAAGGAAATGAAAGACAATCTTGAAGGTAAAAAAATGAATATCACGACGCGAAATTTCCCGATATCCGTTGAAGAAATCCGTAAAAAATGGAAAATTAAAGACGGCGGAAACGAATATTGCTTTTTTACCACAAATAGTAATAACGAAAAAATAGTTTTACTTTGCGAGAAAATTTAAAATAAAACATGAAACAACTACTATCCGCCTTAATTCTTATTATCGGAATCAGCCTGAATGCACAACAAAAAAAGTGTGATTATGATGTTGATGAAAAAACAGATTCAACCTTCATCCGAAAAACCACCGAACATCTTATTTACGAAAAGGACTTTGTAAATTCAAGGGATTTTGTTTTGTTTTCGCTGATTAACTCAGACGGGACGCCCTACTTGAATTTTCAATTGTTACAAAAAAGCAAAGACTTTATAAATCCCAAATGTTTTAGTACTTCTTCTAAAATTTCACTGCAGTTATCTAATGGAAAAATCGTAACCTTATTAAGTGCGGGAGAGATTTGCAGTCAGTTAATTTATGATGAAAAAGAGAAAAACAACATCCGTATTTTAAACAATTATTTTCTTTTCAGTAAAGACGGCTTCGAAGATTTGAAAAAATTCCCGGTAAGTTTAATGAAAATCAATTATGCCACAGAAACGGTTGATTACGTTTTGAAAAAAGAACTGAAATCCGAAAGTATAAAAGGTAATTATTTTCCGGAAAATTACTTTATGGATTATCTGAAATGTGTGGAATAAAAACCCAAACAGCTATAAAACAAAAAAACCACTGAAAATCAGTGGTTTTTTGTGATCCCGTCAGGATTCGAACCTGAGACCTACTGCTTAGAAGGCAGTTGCTCTATCCAGCTGAGCTACGGGACCTTACTCTTTTTTCAGTTTTATTGGGAATACTGAAATTTAACTTGTCGGGGTGGCAGGATTCGAACCTGCGACCTCCTGGTCCCAAACCAGGCGCGATGACCGGGCTACGCTACACCCCGAAAAGCGGAGAGACAGGGACTCGAACCCTGGCGACGGTTACCCGTCGACAGATTAGCAATCTGCTCCATTACCGCTCTGGCACCTCTCCTATTTGCAAAGAACTTATCCTTTTTTGCGGTTGCAAATGTAGCTTAACGATATCGTTTCTGCAACTATTTTTAAGATTTTTTTTGTTTTTTGATAAAGATAATTTAAAACTGTTTCATTGTCAGTTAAATAGGTTTTTCTTAAAATCACCTTTTTTAAGGTTCTTATACTTTATATATCTGATACAGCTTTAAAAGCTCATATTTTTAAATTCAAATTCAAATATCTTGACAATTTTGGTTAAATTCGCATCTTCAACGAACTAACAACATTACATCATGAATAAAAAAGTAGTTATTGTATCGGCTGTAAGAACTCCTATCGGAAGTTTCATGGGAAGTTTATCAACCGTTACAGCTCCGCAATTAGGCGCAACAGCAATCAAAGGTGCTTTAAATAAAATTAATTTAGATCCAAATTTAGTAGACGAGGTTATCATGGGTAACGTAGTTCAGGCTGGCGTTGGTCAGGCTCCTGCACGTCAGGCTGCTATTTTTGCCGGTTTACCAAACACCGTTGTTTGCACTACTGTAAATAAAGTTTGTGCTTCCGGAATGAAAGCTATCATGCAGGGTGCGCAAGCCATCATGGCAGGCGATGCTGAAATTGTAGTAGCCGGTGGTATGGAAAACATGAGTTTAATTCCGCATTATGTTCATATGAGAAACGGTGCTAAATTTGGCCCCGCTACCTTATTGGACGGAATGCAGAAAGATGGTTTAACCGATGCATACGACAATAATGCTATGGGGGTTTCTGCCGACTTATGTGCATCAGAATACAAAATCACCCGTGAAGAGCAAGATGCTTTCGCAATTCAATCGTATGAGCGTTCAGCTAAAGCATGGGAAGCAGGTAAATTCGACAATGAAATCGTTCCCGTAACAATTCCTCAAAGAAAAGGAGATCCGATTGTTTTCGCTAAAGATGAAGAATACACTAATGTAAAATTAGATAAGATTCCTTCCTTAAATGCCGTTTTCACAAAAGACGGAACTGTTACTGCTGCAAACGCTTCAACTATCAATGATGGTGCAGCTGCTTTAATTTTAATGAGCGAAGAAAAAGCAAACGCAATGGGATTGAAACCGTTGGCGTATATCAAATCGTATGCAGATGCAGCACAAGAACCAAAATGGTTTACTACAACGCCTGCAAAAGCAATACCAAAAGCATTAGACAAAGCTGGTTTATCAGTTAACGATGTTGATTTCTTCGAATTCAACGAAGCTTTCGCGGTAGTTGGTTTGGCCAATGCTAAAATCTTAGGGTTAGACAACAATAAAATAAACGTTAACGGTGGTGCTGTTTCTTTAGGACACCCTCTTGGATGTTCCGGAGCCAGAATCGTAGTTACCTTAATTAATGTTTTAGAGCAAAACAACGCAAAAGTTGGTGCTGCAGCTATCTGTAATGGTGGCGGTGGTGCTTCTGCAATTGTTATCGAAAGAGCCTAAATAAATTATCTTTTATGAGTTGTGGATTATGAATTGACAAAATTTATAATTCATAACTCATAATTTTTAACTCATAATTCTTCCAAATGTTTGCTATTTGTAATCTAGCCATAGTTCCATTACGTGCCGAACCAAGCGACAGAAGCGAATTAGTTTCTCAGGTACTCTTTGGAGAACATTTCAAAATTCTGGAACAAAATGATAAATGGTCCAGAATTCAATTGGCTTTTGATAATTACGAAGGCTGGATTGACAACAAACAATTTCAGATAATTTCGGAAACCAATTATAATTCCCTATCAAATTCTGCTTCGATAATGAGTGCTGATTTGGTGGAATACATTACTACTCCAAACAATTACCTTTTACCCATTACCATTGGAAGTTCGCTGTCTTTTTTGGATAATTCTGAAATTAACACCTCTCAATTTTCCTTTGAAGGATTGAAAGTATGTGGCGTTAAACCAAAATCGGAATTAATCAAAACCGCTTTTATGTATTTGAATGCTCCTTACTTATGGGGCGGAAAAACACCATTCGGGATCGATTGTTCAGGTTTTACACAAATGGTTTACAAATTGAATGGATATTCGATTTTACGCGATGCTTCACAGCAGGCAACACAGGGAGAAGCACTAAGTTTCATTGAAGAAAGCGAACCCGGGGATTTAGCCTTTTTTGATAACGAAGAAGGACGAATTACACACGTAGGTATGATTATGGAAGACAATTACATCATTCACGCACACGGAAAAGTACGCATTGACCGATTAGATCATTTAGGAATTTACAATATTGATACCGGAAGACATACACACAAACTTCGGGTCATTAAAAAAATAGTATAAAAAAACCACGCTAAAAGCGTGGTTTTTTTATATCAATGAATCTTATTTTAGATAAAAATATTCATAATATAATATACAACGGCAGCAATTAAAGCCGACACAGGAATGGTAAGCACCCATGCCCACAACAAACTAACCGTTACTCCCCAACGAACAGCAGAAACCCTTTTGGTTACTCCTACTCCAATGATAGAACCTGTAATAGTATGTGTAGTGGAAACCGGAATTTTAAAATGCTCGGTCATAAATAACGTTAATGCACCGGCAGATTCCGCCACAACTCCTTCAAAAGCATTTACTTTTGTAATTTTAGACCCCATTGTTTTCACAATTTTCCATCCGCCACTTAATGTTCCCGCAGCAATAGCTCCGTAACAAGCTAACGGAATCCAACCCGGCATATGTCCTTCCGTCTTAATACCGTCTTTTTCAGAAGGTAAAATAACATGCAACCAATCCGGCATCGAATCAACGGTCACCCCGCTTGTATGGATGTAAACCGCTACAGCAGCAGCAATAATACCCATTACTTTTTGCGAATCGTTACCACCATGTCCTAAACTAAAAGAAGCTGAGGATAACAATTGCATTTTTTTAAGTATAGCTTCCGACTTAGCCGTGGAAAAACTACTGAAAACAAGGTTGAAAATTGCAATACTAAAGAATATGAACGCTACCAAAAACCATTTGATATTGGAAGGCTCGGTAAGTACACTCAGGAAATGACTTTCAAATCTTGGTTTCTTAATATCTTCATACCCAACCAACAATGTAGACATCAGCCAAACAGCCAACAACATCAAAATAACGGTTACAATTTTCGGATAAATATTCTTTTTGGAAGAATACATCAACCATAAGGAGATAAAATAAGAAATCAACATCCCTAATAACGGTGCCAATACAATGAATGCAATAACCACCAAAACACCAGACGGCAATGAACCATCCGATCCCGGTTTATACCAGTTTACCACATTAAAGCCTGCATGTGCAATGGCTGCACCGGCAAAACCTCCAATTAAAGTATGGGATGAAGAAGATGGAATTCCTTTCCACCACGTAATTAAATTCCAAATAATGGCCGCAATAACTCCGGAAAGGATTACAACCAGATCAATATTTTCTGTCTTAGCGGTTTTTGCTACCGTATCGGCAACTCCAAAACCAAAAACCCAATAAGCAAGAAAATTAAAAAAAGCAGCCCAAAGTACAGCCTGAAAAGGCGTAAGAACTTTGGTAGCAACTATAGTCGCAATTGAATTAGCCGCATCGTGAAAACCATTAATATAGTCAAAAACAAGCGCTAATACAATGATTAGTATTAATAATGTAAAATCCATAGATTACTTTCTAAATTGAAAAGAAATTAAGAATGCTTAACAACAATTGATTCTAAAACATTCGCAACTCCTTTACATTTATCGGTTGCTGTCTCTAATGAAGATAAAACCTCCTTGTATTTGATTACGTTTTTAGCATCCGTTTCGTTTTCGAAAATATCGGCAACCGCTTTATCGAATACGTTGTCTGCTTTGCTTTCCAATTTATTGATACGCTTACAGGCATCAGTAATCGATTTAAGATTCTTAAGATCTTTAAGTTCAAGAACCGCTTTGCTAATTAACTGACATGCTTCAAGATTAATTTCAGTTAATTTACGGATGGATTTAGTAATTTTTTCAACCTGATACAAACGCATTCTGCTGGCCGCTTCATGCATATAATCTGCAACATCATCCATTGATTTAATTAAAGCATGAATGTCTTCTCTATCAAATGGCGTAATGAAGTTTCTGCTCAATTCAAGATGCGTCTTATGAGTGATTTCCTCAATATTAGCTTCTAACTCTTCAATTTTCTTGTAATAATTCTCTCTTTCGTTTTTAGGAGCGTTTACTGCTTCGTGAAGTGTTTCGGCTAGCAATGTTAAGTTAGCAGCTGCCTGTTCGAATAAAGGAAAAAACTTTTTGTCTTTTGGTACCAAAAATTGGAAAATACTGTTTATTGACATTGTGTGTGAATTTATTGCCGCAAAAGTATCGGTGCAATGTTAAGTTAATGTTAAGTTAACAACAATTCATTTTTAAATAAGAGTCTTCAAATTGTACTAAAATCTTTGTTTCAAAGAACAAAAAGGTTTTGTATTTTAGCCAACCAAAATTACACTATTACAGCTAAAACAACAACATAATGGATATTAACTTCAACAAAAACGAAGATCATAACAAACTTTTACTTTCCGATATGAAACAACGCCTTGCCAAAGTAAAATTGGGCGGTGGCGAAAAACGAATCGCAAAACTTCATTCCGAAGGCAAAATGACGGCTCGTGAACGTATCGAATATTTATTGGACAAAGGTGCAAAAAGCATTGAAATCGGCGCTTTTGTTGGCGAAGGAATGTACAAAGAACACGGTGGTTGTCCTTCCGGAGGTGTGGTAGTTAAAATTGGATATGTTAACGGAAAACAATGTATAGTGGTAGCAAATGATGCCACAGTAAAAGCCGGAGCCTGGTTTCCAATTACGGCCAAGAAAAATCTTCGCGCCCAGGAAATTGCAATGGAAAACAAATTACCGATTATTTATCTGGTAGACAGTGCCGGAGTTTATCTTCCGATGCAGGACGAAATTTTCCCCGACAAAGAACACTTCGGACGTATCTTCCGCAATAATGCCATTATGAGCAGTATGGGGATCACCCAAATTGCAGCCGTAATGGGAAGTTGTGTGGCCGGTGGAGCGTATTTACCGATTATGAGTGATGAAGCGCTGATTGTAGACAAAACCGGAAGTATTTTCCTTGCCGGAAGTTATTTGGTGAAAGCCGCAATCGGAGAAACAATCGATAATGAAACATTAGGTGGCGCCACTACGCATTGCGAAATTTCCGGAGTTACCGATTATAAAGCCAAAGATGATAAAGACGCATTGGATACTATCCGAAACATCGTTGGCAAAATTGGCGATTATGACAAAGCCGGTTACAACCGAATTAAAGCGGAAAAACCAGCCTTAGACGAAAACGAAATCTTCGGAATCCTTCCAAAATCAAGAGCTGAACAATACGACATGATGGAAATCATCAAACGTTTGGTAGACAATTCTGAAGTAGACGAATACAAAGCTGGTTATGGTCAATCCATTATTACAGCTTATGCCAGAATCGATGGCTGGGCAGTTGGTATTGTAGCCAATCAGCGTAAAATCGTAAAAACGACCGGAGCCAAAACCAAGCCAAGCGAAATGCAGTTTGGTGGTGTAATCTATTCAGATTCAGCCGATAAAGCTACTCGTTTTATTGCCAACTGTAATCAGAAAAAAATTCCATTGGTATTTGTTCACGATGTAACCGGATTTATGGTAGGTTCAAAATCAGAACATGGCGGAATCATTAAAGATGGTGCTAAAATGGTAAATGCAGTAGCCAATTCTGTGGTTCCCAAATTTACGGTGGTAGTAGGAAATTCATACGGCGCAGGAAATTACGCCATGTGTGGAAAAGCATACGACCCTCGTTTAATTTTCGCTTGGCCATCAGCAGAATTAGCGGTTATGGGTGGCGCACAGGCTGCCAAAGTATTGTTGCAGATTGAAGAATCGTCCATGAAAGCGCGAGGAGAAGAAATCACACCGGAAAAAGAAGCCGAATTGTTCAATAAAATCAAATCCCGATACGACGAACAGGTTTCTCCATATTATGCCGCTTCCCGTTTGTGGACGGATGCCATCATCAATCCGTTAGATACCCGAAAATGGATTTCCATGGGAATTGAAGCTGCTAACCACGCCCCTATTGAAAAACCTTTTAATTTGGGAGTGATTCAGGTATAACAACTTAAAACACGAATACTTATATTAAAATGAAGAAAAAAACATTACTTTTTTTAGGCGCTATTCTTCTAAGTTCCTTTGCTGTAAATGCTCAAGAAGTAGAAATTGTTAAAGACAAAATACTTTTAGACGGTAAACAGTTTTTGAAATATGAAAAAATAAACATCTCCAATCATTCGTTTTTTAATATGAATGATGATGAGATTTTGAACTTCAGAAGTTTTGACAACGAAACACCTAAATATGTAGATGATGATTATTATGCTTTGAATTTCATAAATGAAAAAACAAAAGTGGAATCTACTGATTTTAGCAGAATTATGGCTTTTATGAACAGCCGAAAAAGTTGTGAAAAATTGATAAAATGGATGTTGAAAGACAAAGTTTTAAACACAGACGGCACAATAAACCCTGAAAAACTGGAAGTTTTTGTTCAAAAATATGACGAAAAGGTAACCGAAAGAACCATGAGATAATCACTTTGTAATTTTACAATAAAACCAAGAAATCTGCAGTATTACGCTGCAGATTTTTTATTTTCGACTTACAGTCTTTAAATTGTTATTTATAAAAATGAAAAAAACATCATTAATTTCACTACTACTGATTATCCTTGCCGGCTGTACTTCGGTTAAACAACATAATGCGCATTTGAAAGACCTGATTTCAGAAAAAAAATTAAAGTCTGATGTCGATTATGCGTACAAAAAACTTCAAAAATTACATCCGAAATTGTATTGGTACATCCCTAAAAAAGATTTGGATTATAAATTCGACAGTTTAAAAAATACTATAACAAGCCCCATGACCAGCTTGGATTTTTTTAAAAAACTAAGCCCTGTGGTTGCTGAAGTGCGACAAGGACATACAATTACGTACCCTTCACTCAAACGATTTACAAAAAAAGAAGCAAAAGCATTGATTAAAAAAGGAGTCGGGCCGTTATCCCAATTCGAGTTTGAGATTTTCGATAACAAATTCTATGTGATTAAAAACAAATCCTACGATAAAACCATCAAAAAAGGAACCGAAGTAGTCACTATTAACGGCATAAAAACTATCGATTTACTCCAACAATACAACAATTGGTTTACTTCCGACGGCTTCAACACTACTTTTAAAAAACGTCGTCTGGCAAGCCATTTTTCGACTTTTTATACTTATGAAAATGGCACTAAAGACAGTCTTAATTATGTTTTTAAATACAATGACAGTCTTAAAACGGTTTGGATCAAAAGAAAAGTAATCGACACTTTTGAAACCGGCAAAAAAAAGGAATCAAAAAAATTAACGCCTGAAGAAAAACAAAAACAAAAAGCTTTAAACGCAAAAAAAAACCGGTACGGATATAACGCCCTCACAAAGAACTATAACCGAAACCTTCGCTTCTTGGAAAAAGACAGCAGTATTGCAGTGATGAAAATCCGAGGTTTCTCTTTAGGAAATTTCCATGCTTTTTATGAAGAAAGTTTCGCGAAAATTAATTCATACAAAGCAAAAACACTAATTATCGACTTAAGAGACAACCCCGGAGGAAGGCTCAATGAAATTGCTCATCTATACACCTATCTCGCAGACGACACTTTTACTTTTATAGACAAATCGCAGGTAGTTTCCAAAACCAGTCTTTTACAAGCCGATTATTTTAAAGGTGGTTCTGTAAGTGCAAAAGTTGCAAAAGCCTTTTTTGCGACTTTCTATTATCCGTACACCTTTTTTAAAGTACATAAAAACCACGACGGAAACTATTATTATTCCAATACCGGAACTAAACCCCGAAATATAAATCCGATCGCTTTTAAAGGTAAAATTTATGTTTTGATTAATGGCGGTAGCTTTTCAGCATCTAGTATACTTTCCTCCAATCTTAAAGCTTTAAAAAGAGCTTATTTTATTGGTGAAGAAACGGGAGGCGCTTTTAACGGAACGGTTGCAGGTCGTATGCCGCTGGTTGAATTACCGGAATCTCGTTTAAACATTCGCTTGGGCTTAATGTTTATAGCGCCACATCACAAAACCTCTGTTGAAGGACGTGGAATTTTCCCTGATAAAGAAATTATCCCTACTTTAGAAGACCGAATCAAAGGCAACGATCCTGAATTAGAATGGGCGATTAACAATATCAAAGCAAACGATAATGTCCAAGAAGCCGAAAAACAATAACTTGTCGTAACAAATCGACAAAATCAGCTACCTATAGAGAACAGCGATTTTAACTTTACTATTATGAAACAACTACTATACACTTCGTTACTTCTTTTAGGATTGCAACAGGTATCGGCACAGCATTTTACACTAAAAGATACACTTCAGGGCGGTTTACGTAATGAACGCACAAGTTATGATGTGCAGCGCTATGATTTGAACATCAAAATCAATCCCGAAGAAAAAACCATCGTTGGTTATAACGACATCACGTTTAAAATTGCAGAACCAACCAAGAAAATTCAAATTGACTTGTTCGACAATATGAGTGTAGACAGTATTGTTTTCAATAAAAAACCATTACAATACAAAAGAGACCATCATGCCGTTTTTGTAAGTTTTAACGAAATGATGCAACCCGGAAAAGAAGGTAAAATCCGTTTTTATTACTCCGGAAAACCATTGATCGCCCGAAATGCGCCTTGGGATGGTGGCTTTGTATTTAAAAAAGATTCACAAGGAAAACCATGGATTGGAGTTGCAGTGCAAGGAACTGGCGCCAGTTTATGGTATCCGGTAAAAGATTCCCAAAGCGATGAACCGGATTTTGGGTCTTCTGTAAAAGTGGCGGTGCCAAACGGACTAATGAATGTTTCAAACGGAAGATTTTTAGGTTCGGAAGATTTAAAAAACGGGTATACCCGCTGGGATTGGGAAGTTAAAAGTCCGATTAACACCTATGATATTACGGTAAACATTGCAGATTATGTTCACATACACGACAATTACAAAGGCTTAGATTTAGATTATTATGTTTTGCGTGCCAACGAAGAAAAAGCAAAAAAACATTTTGAAGCCGATGTTAAACCCATGATGGAATGCTTTCAATCAAAATTCGGAACTTATCCATTCACGGAAGACGGTTATAAATTGGTGGAAACGCCTTATTTAGGGATGGAGCATCAAAGTGCCGTGGCCTACGGAAACAAGTATCTTAAAGGTTATTTAGGTAATGATTTAAGTTTTACCGGAGTGGGACTCGCTTTTGATTACATCACAATTCACGAAACCGGTCACGAATGGTTCGGCAACAGTGTTACGTCCAAAGATATTGCCGATATGTGGATTCACGAAGGTTTTACGACCTATTCGGAAACGGTTTTCATCGAATGTACGCAAGGGTATGAAAATGCCATGAAATACATTAACGGACAAAGCATGAATGTTCGAAACGACAAACCAATCATTGGGATTTACGGTGTAAACAATGAAGGTTCCGGCGACATGTATTACAAAGGTTCTTTAATGCTTAACACCTTACGTCATGTAATTAATGATGATACTAAATGGTGGGCCTTGATTTTGAAATATTCTGAAACCTACCGTCATAAAATTATTGATACCGAAACGGTTGTGGAGTTCTTCAATAAAGAAAGTGGTATGAACCTTACACCTGTTTTCAATCAGTATTTACGCTATAAAAACATTCCGGTTCTTGAAGTACGTCAAGTTAAAAAGAATGTAGAGGTACGCTGGAAAACCGATGTAACAAATTTTGAAATGCCGGTTGAATACACAATAAAAGAAAAATCTGCCCGAATTAAAGTCACCAACGACTGGCAGAAACTTCCTGAAAAAACCAATGCAAACGAAGTGAATTTCAACAATAAAAAAATGTTTTTCAGCATTTTAAAATAGCATAACTCGCTGCAAAACTGTTTTTTACAACATATTTCGATTGCCAAATCAAACAAAATGTAGTATTTGTATGTTCAATTCACATTTTGTCGATTTTTAAATTGCTTTTAACGAAAAAATTACGTTATGTGTTTCGTTATTAATAATTTAGGGTAAACCAAATAAGAAATGCCATGGATACTGTAAAAAACTTAAACAAATGGGCAAATGCACACACAAGCTATCCCATTGACGTATTGCGAATTGCTCTTGGGATTTTTTTAATTACAAAAGGCGTTTCGTTTATCACCAACAAACAATACCTTCATGAGATTTTGAATTCAATGCAAAATTTCGGAAGTGAAATGTTACTGATTCATTACATTGCCGCTGCGCACATGATGGGAGGCATTATGATTGCATTCGGATTACTGACCCGATGGTCCATTTGGGCTCAATTACCAATTCTGTTCGGTGCTGTGGCTGTGAATTTTATCGGAGAATTTAATACTGTGAATTTTATTCTGTCGTCGATTACATTAATTGTTTGTGTATTCTTCCTTTTCTATGGAAGCGGAAAACACTCTGCAGATTATTATTTTAAAATGCAGCAATAAAGCGAAAACAACTTCTTTCTATACATAACCACAAAGATTGCTTAACCTTCGTCGTATGGGCGATGTGAACTGAAAAAGCGACTTTGTGGTTTTTTTATGCAATCGAATCAGCACGCTTTATTTTTCCGGTTTCCGTTTCAGAAAATTTCGGAACAAACAAAACTTCTTTCGGTTTTTCATATTTATCCAAAGTATCGAAAACCGATTTCTCGATTTCATACGGTTCACTTTCAATAACCAAAACCAGTTTTTCGCCTAAAGTAGCGTCCTCTTTCCCAATAACGAAAAAACGATGCGTAATTTTACCGGAAAGCCTCTCCTCTATTTTCTCCGGAAACAGCTTCACGCCTCCGCTGTTAATCACATTATCAAAACGCCCGAGCCAAACAAATTTGTTTTCTTCAAGTATTTCGACCACATCGTTTGTAATGATTTTTTCATCAGAAAGCCGTGGCGCATCAATTACCAAACAATTTCTTTGATCGGTTGAAATATGAATCCCAGGCAAAACCGAAAAAGCATTGTCCTGTACTTTTTTGGCAGCGATATGCGTAATGGTTTCGGTCATTCCATACGTTTCATAAACTTCCGTTGAAAGTTGTTTTAATGCGTCTGCTAAAGTAGAATTCAGTTTTGCACCACCAATAATTACCTTTCGAACACGATGCAACTCTATTAAAGATTTTTCCACCTGAAGCGGGACCATTGCAGCAAAATCATAGGTTTTAGTATTTCCGTCAAGCGGATGGTTGTTCGGCTTAACCAAATCCAAATCCCAACCTAAAACCAATGCACGTACCAACATCATTTTTCCGGCTATATATTGCGTTGGCAAACAATGTAGTGCTTTGCAATTTGCCTTTACATTGAAAAACTCAGCCGTAGCCAATGCTGAATTTACCATAGCGTTTTTCTGCAACCGAATGGTTTTCGGAGTTCCTGTAGTCCCTGAAGTGGTTAATTCGACATAATTTTTATCATCAAACCATTCCAGAATAAATTTCGCTAATTGTTGTTTGTATTCTTCCTCAGAACTCTTTATTTCATTGGCAAACACACACAATTCATCCTTGCCGAAATACTTTCCATTCAGCTTAAAATCAGAATGTATGGTTAAATGATTAGCTTTCATTAGTTGCCAATCGTTTCAATTTCTGTCCCGGTAGCAAGTTTTCCGAAAAGTTTTTCTTTCCAATTCGTCCAGCCGTATTTTTTTGAAAACACGAATAACAGTATCGGGAAAATTATAAAAACCGGAACCACGACATCAAAACCGGCGGTAGGTTCTGAAATATCTTTTAACACCGAATTTGTTTGAAAAGCTGTCCAATCCGCGGTAACTAAAAGTGCTCCTACTAAATTATTGGCGGCATGAAAACCCAATGCAAGTTCCAAACCTTCGTCCATCAGCGTTAAGATTCCTAAAAAGAAACCCGTTCCGATGTAATAAATCATAATTACCATACCCAATTTACCGACTTCAGGATTAGCAATATGCATCAATCCGAACAAAATTGATGATGTTAAAAACGGAATCAGCCTACTGTTAGTCAGCACTCCTAATCCCTGCATTAAATATCCACGGAAAAAATATTCTTCAAAACTGGTTTGCAAAGGAATTAAGATAATCGCCAAAACGAGAAACGTGAAAAATGGTACGGGTTCAAAATTGATTACAAAGTTTTCCGGAGCCGAAAAATAAGCCACTGCCGTTAATACAGAAGTAATCAAAGCCCATAAACCAAAAGAGAAAAAAACGCGATTCCAGTCGACTTTCTTGCGCGAAGTGGTAAAACTTCTAAGACTTTGTCTGTTGATGAACTTTACCCAAAACAATAATCCCAAACACATTAACGACAGTGGAATAATTACTATAACAAACGTAATATTGGTTCCCCACTGTGCAATCATCTGGTTCATAATAACCTCAGTACTCATGTCTTGCGTCATGATAAAATTACTGGCCATTAATAAAAAGAATCCCAACAAAACAGGGAGATACAAAATGAAATTAAAGTCTTTGGTTTTTACTTGTTCAATAAACATGAGCGAAATTTTAGTAATTGGTGCCGTTGCAATGCAATTTGTTACATCGAAGTTACTTCATTTTTCAAATTATATCGGTTACTTTTGCTAAAAAAATAAAATGATTACAATCTATCACAACCCAAGATGCAGTAAATCAAGAGAAGGTGTTTGTTTGCTGGAAGAAAAAGGAATGGCGTTCGAAACCGTTAAATATCTTGATGAAACAATAACCAAAAGTGAGTTAGTGTCCATCATTGAAAAATTAAAAATCAAACCCATCGAATTGGTTCGAACGAAAGAAACCGTTTGGAAAGAAAATTTCAAAGACAAAGAACTGTCTGATGATGAAGTAATTGAGATTCTACTTCAAAACCCGATTCTAATCGAAAGACCTATCATTATAAACGGAGATAAAGCTGTAATCGGTCGTCCTATTGAGAAGATCTTAGAGATTATTTAGAATAATTAAACCTTTGTTTTAACAAACATTTGTGAATTCAGGCTTAAACCAAGGATTAATTTTGCAGTCATAAAAGGCAAACAAAATAATAATTCATGAAAAAGCTTCATTCGGTAATAACATTTTTATTACTGGTAACTACACTTTTTTCATTTGCACAGCAAAAGCAGCAAACTGCAAAAGTAAAAGTAACTGGAAAAGTAATTGAGAAATCAACGAATCAGCCACTGGAATACGCCAGTATTTATGCTCAAAACACTAAAAACGCTTCCATCGTTTCGGGTGGAATGACAGACGCTAAAGGAGAATTCACTTTCGATGTGCCTGAAGGTGTTTACTATATTAAAGTAGAATTCTTAGGCTTTAAAACCGTAGAGTTCAAAGACAAGGCAATCAATGCCAATACCAATTTGGGAACTGTTGCCGTTGCTGAAGATTCCAAACAATTGGATGAAGTGGTAATTGTAGCCGAAAAATCAACGGTCGACATTAAATTAGACAAAAAAGTATACAACGTTGGGAAAGACATGACCGTAAAAGGCGGAACTGCCAGCGATGTTTTGGACAATGTTCCATCCGTTTCAGTAGATGCCGACGGTAATGTAAGTTTAAGAGGCAACGAAAGTGTTCGTATTCTAATCGACGGAAAACCATCAGGAATGATTGGCGTTAACGTAGCACAAGCCTTAAAACAACTTCCAGCCGATGCTGTGGAAAAAGTCGAAGTAATCACCAATCCGTCTGCTCGTTATGACGCAGAAGGTGGTGGCGGTATCGTAAACATCATCCTTAAAAAAGGAAAAGCACAGGGTTTAAACGGAAGCGTTACCGGAACTGTTGGCTATTATAAAAATAACAACATCAACGGAAATGTGAACTTTAGAGGTGAAAACTTTAATCTTTTCACCAACATTGGCTACAACAATAGTGAAAGCCCGGGAAATTACACCCGAAATTCGGAATATACCAACCCTTCGCCAGGTTCACCGAAATACATCGATGAAAAAAGAGAAAACGAAAGACAACGCGAAGGCCACAACGCTAATTTCGGAATGGAATGGTTTTTAAGCAAATCGACTTCATGGACAAACTCTTTGTCTTTTTCCAAAAATGATGGTGCCAATCCGGAAGATGTAAATTTCTACAACTACGATGAAAACAGAAATTTATTGAGTATTAAAAACCGATTCAATAATCAGACAAACAACAGCCGTAATTTCAATTACTCGTCAAATCTGACGAAAAATTTCAAAAAAGACGGTCACAAACTAACCGCGGACATTTCATTTTCAACCAATTACGACAATGATATTTCCACGATTTCCGAAACAACACTTAACAGCGGAAGCCTCCCAATCATTTCAGGGACCCTGAACAACCAAAAACAAAACAGAAGCCTTTTCCAAACCGATTATGTCTTACCTATTGGAAAAGGACAATTTGAAGCCGGTTACCGAGGTGATTTCTCCGAAACACTGACCGATTATAAAGTTGAAGAAAATATCGATCCGAACACAAACGCCGGAACGATCAATCCATTATTTACCAACAACTTACAATACAAAGAAAAAGTAAACGCATTGTATACGCAATACGGAAACAAAGTAGGTAAGTTCAGCTATTTGTTGGGAATGCGTTTTGAAGATACCAACATCGATGTTAACCTTTTAACTACAAGCGATTTTAACAACAAACACTATAATAACTTCTTTCCAAGTGCTTTTTTAACCTATGAAATCGCCGAAAAAAGCAGTGTTAGTGTAAATTACAGCAAAAGAATTAACCGTCCGAGAGGCCGCTTCCTGAATCCGTTTTCAAATTATTCGAGTAATCTGAGTTATTTCAAAGGAAATCCCGACATTAATCCATCGTTCACCGATGCTTTCGATATCGGTTTCATGAAACAATGGAGCAAACTGACATTCAACACTTCAGCCTACTTTAACAGAACCAAAAATTCGTTCCAGTTCATTCAGCGTGAATCCGGAACATTTGTAGTTACCGTTGTTGACGGAGCAGACACAATAGATCCGACAACAGGAGATGTTATTGTTGTTGGCGGTCAAGACATCAGAATCCCGGTAATCGAAAGTACGCCAATTAACTTAGCAACAGAGTACAGAACCGGTTTTGAATTCACGTTAAACTACACGCCATACAAATGGTGGAGATTAAACGGAAATTTCAACATGTTCCGAAATGAAACCCAAGGAGATTACAAATACACCAATTATTTAGGTAATGAAGTGGTTCAGAATTTCGATAACGTAGCATTCTCATGGTTTGCCCGCGTGAGCTCTAAAATTTCATTGCCTTATGGAATTGACTGGCAAACCAATGCAACCTACAACGCGCCACAAAAAAATGCACAGGGTAAAAGTTTAGGAATTGCCTCTGCCAATCTAGCCTTCAGTAAAGATGTACTGAAAGATAAAGGTACCATTTCGTTAAACGTTAATGATGTTTTCAATTCCAGAAAAAGAATTTTCGACAGCAACCTGCCACAAGCCATAACGCATACAGAAATGCAGTGGAGACAACGTCAGATTAATTTGTCGTTCACTTACCGTTTCAACAAAAAGAAAACCGAAAAAGAACGTCCGGTGAAAAACGGCGGCGATAACGGTGATGAATACATCGGAGGATAATTTTTAACTTGGAATTATTGGGAGCTAATGGCTTGGGAACTATCAGCCATCCATGTTCCCGTCTTCCGCTCTATCTTTTTCATCTTTTCCCGTTACAAAAACGGGAAAAGATAAAAAAGGATGCCACTCCACCCGGGGCTAAAAATAAACCATATCCCTTTTGGAAACAAAAAAACATAAAAAAAGTCCCAAACTGTCGGGACTTTTTTATTTCGAAGAAAAACGACTTTGCGCTTACTCTTGTGCTCTTTCTGCTCTTTTCTCTTTGAATCTTTCCCAAAGTGCTCCACCAACCCAGTAAAACACGAAGTTTACCAAGAATAGCATCAAGCCAAAATCCTGTTA
The DNA here is from genome assembly GCA_963812405.1 of uncultured Flavobacteriaceae bacterium. Lineage (GTDB taxonomy): Bacteria > Bacteroidota > Bacteroidia > Flavobacteriales > Flavobacteriaceae > Flavobacterium. Next base: position 156,823 of record CAWEUV010000003.1, read on the forward strand.
AGAAAATACCTAAGAAAAGTAAAAAGCCTAAATACTGTTGAAATTCAAACATGTTTTCCGGAATTTTATGAATTCTTGCCAAATATACGGGTAAAATTCAGCATGAACAATACTTATCTTAAATTTATTTTAACGGTAATGATTAAACGATTGATATTCACTAATTTTAAGGAAAATTACCATCGTTATGCACTTTAGAATTGAAAAAGATACCATGGGTGAAGTACGTGTTCCGTCAGAAAAATACTGGGGTGCACAAACCGAACGTTCCCGAAACAACTTTAAAATCGGTGAACCAGCCTCCATGCCCAAAGAAATTATCGAAGCTTTTGCCTATCTGAAAAAAGCAGCCGCTTACACCAATTGCGAGTTGGGCGTTTTATCAACAGAAAAACGAGAGGCAATTGCTCAGGTTTGCGAAGAAATTTTGCAAGGAAAACTCAACGATAATTTTCCGCTGGTAATTTGGCAAACCGGTTCGGGCACGCAAAGCAACATGAATGTGAATGAAGTTATTGCCAATCGCGCTCAGGTTTTAGCAGGTAAGGAAATTGGCGAAGAATCCTTCATCAAAGCCAACGACGACGTGAACAAATCACAGTCTTCCAACGACACCTTCCCTACTGCGATGCACATTGCAGCTTATAAAATCATCATTGAAACCACAATTCCCGGCATTGAACAACTTCGCGATACGCTCCAATCAAAAGCAGAAGCCTTTAAAAATGTGGTTAAAATCGGAAGAACCCATTTGATGGATGCCACGCCGCTTACACTCGGTCAGGAAATTTCGGGTTATGTTTACCAATTGAATCATGGCTTGAAGGCTTTAAAAAACACGCTTCCCCATTTATCCGAACTGGCGCTTGGAGGAACTGCCGTAGGAACGGGTTTAAATACTCCAAATGGCTATGATGTAAAAGTAGCCGAGTACATTTCAAAATTCACCAAATTACCTTTTAAAACAGCTGAAAATAAGTTTGAAGCCCTAGCCGCACATGATGCTATGGTGGAAACCCACGGCGGTTTAAAACAGCTGGCGGTTTCCTTAAATAAAATTGCGAATGATATCCGAATGATGGCTTCAGGACCACGCAGCGGTATCGGAGAAATCCTTATTCCGGAAAACGAACCCGGTTCTTCTATTATGCCGGGAAAAGTAAATCCGACACAATGCGAAGCCTTAACCATGGTTTGCGCTCAGGTTATGGGAAATGACGTCGCCATTGCCATAGGCGCCACACAAGGACATTACGAACTGAATGTTTTCAAACCGATGATAGCCGCTAATTTTTTACAATCGGCAAGATTATTGGGGGATGCCTGCGTTTCTTTTAACGAACATTGCGCCAAAGGTATCGAACCAAATTACAACAGAATTAAAGAATTAGTCGATAACTCCTTGATGTTAGTTACAGCTTTAAACACGAAAATCGGGTATTATAAAGCAGCCGAAATTGCACAAACCGCTCATAAAAACGGGACGACTTTAAAAGAAGAGGCCATCCGTTTAGGCTATGTTTCTGCAGAAGATTTCGATGCTTGGGTAAAACCGGAAGATATGGTGTAATTATTTCTTTTCGATTCTGTTGATAATATCATTCATCATGTCAATTTGTACTTTCTGAAGTTCGATTAACGATTGTTCCTGATGCATAATCAAATGGTCGATTTTTTCATGTAACATTCTGATTTCGAGTTCCGATTTCAAATTGACCATATAATCGTTTTTCGAGCGTTGTCGGTCTTTTTCTTCCTGACGGTTCTGACTCATCATAATTACCGGTGCCTGTAAAGCTGCAATACAGGAAAGAATCAGATTCAAAAGAATGAACGGATACGGATCAAATCCTTTATTAAACAACAGAAATACGTTAGCCGAAATCCATAAAACCAAGAAAAACATAAAGGAAATGATGAACGTCCAGCTTCCGCCAAACTCGGCTACTTTGTCAGCCACCCGTTGCCCGAATGTAATTTGTGAAGTATCTTCTTCAAGCTGTGGAAGAATCGTATGCTTGTTTTTTAATGATTTAATTACAGTTTTCTCCAGTTCGCTTAATTCACTGGCTTCCTTCAGTAAAAAACCGGAGATGTATTTCTCACGGAAATAATTCAGCTCGCTAATCGAAAGTAAACTGTCAAGATCAAACTTAGGATGTTCTTTTTTAATACTGTCGAAAATGGATTTACGAATCATTTTTCCGTAAACACAATCGGCCATCGGAAATTCCTGCCCTGAAATATCACTAACAAATGTTTTCATACTGCTACTGTAATTAGAACCATTTTTTCTTTTTGAAATACACAATCATGCCCACAACCAAAAGGAACATTCCGGCCAAAACTTCAAAATAGCCGTATTTCCAATGCAATTCGGGCATATTGTCGAAATTCATTCCGTAAATTCCAACAACAAATGTGAGCGGAATAAACACCACCGAAACTACCGTAAGGGTTTTCATGATTTCGTTCATACGCTGACTTTGTGCCGAAAAATGAAAATGTGAAGCACTGTCCAAAGAATTCAAGTCGTAATCAATCTGCTCCAAAAGTTCCAGACATTTCTGATGCAATCGGGCGAAAAAAGTGTAATTGACACTTTCAATACCGTCGTATTCGTTGTCGTCCTGAAAACTTTTCAAACTGAACAATGCATCCCGCAACGGCACAATGGCCCGTTTTAAAAAGTTAAGATTCTCCCGGTTATTTTCAATCCGAATCAAAACATCCTGACGGTGATTAGTTTTAGATTCAATCATTAAAGCTTCAATACGGTCTTCATAATTTTCAATGGTAATGTAGAAGTTTTCCATCACGGCATCCAACATCAGGTACAACAGATAATCGTTCTTCTTTCGGCATACAATTCCGGAATTGGAGCGTATTCTTTCCCGAATATGGGTAAAAAAATCACTTTTCTTTTCCTGAAACGAAACCAAAAGATTCTCTTTTAATATAAAACTGATTTGCTCTACGCGAATGCTATCCAAGTTTTCATCCGGTAAAATGGACTTAATATTAAAAAACAAAGTATCATGGAGTTCTTCCATTTTGGTACGACGGGTGGTGTTTAAAATATCACCAATGATATAAGGCTCAATGTCGATCAAATCACCTATATCTTTTATCAATTCAATATTATGTAACCCGTGTACATTCAGCCACTTAACCTTATCTTCCTGAAATTTATCATTGAGCTCTTTTTCGACTTTTGGCAATTGTACTTTATGGTATTCCTCAAAGTGGTTTTCGGCATAAACAAAGAGCTGCATTTCTACAGGATCCGTTTTGTAAATTCCGGTATATTCGTAAAAATTGGGTTGTATTTTACGTACTTTCTTGTATTTAATCTTTCTCAAAACCGAATAATTTGTCATAAAGATAGGAGTTTTTAAAATTCCATTTTACATTTACCGAAAAATTCATGTAATGAAAATCCTAATCAAAAATATAAAGGAACTTTTACAGGTTCGCAAAAATACGACTGCCAAAGTTTCCGGAGCTGAAATGGCCGTTTTACCCAAAATTGAGAACGCTTTTTTAGTGATTGAAAACAACCTGATTGCAGATTTTGGTTTGATGAGCGACTGTCCGAATACCGATTTCGACCAAACTATTGATGCCACCGGAAAAACAGTGCTTCCAACCTGGGTTGACAGCCACACGCACATTGTATATGCCGGTAACCGCGAACAGGAATTTGTAGACCGTATAAATGGTTTGAGCTATGAAGAAATTGCCAATCGTGGCGGCGGAATATTAAATTCGGCAAAAAAACTGAATACAACTTCCGAAGAAGAAATTTACAACCAGTCGAAAGCACGTTTGGAAGAAGTCATGCAACAGGGAACCGGTGCTGTGGAAATCAAGTCGGGTTACGGATTAACGGTGGAAGGCGAATTAAAAATGCTTCGTGTAATTAAAAAATTAGCCGAAAATTATCCGATAAAAATAAAAGCCACTTTTTTGGGTGCGCATGCATTTCCGGTGGAATACAAAGAAAACCATTCGGCTTACATCGATTTGATTATCAATGAAATGCTGCCTAAAATCGCCGAAGAAAAATTAGCCGATTATATCGACGCTTTTTTAGAAACCGGCTATTTCTCTGTCGAAGAAACAGAACGTATTATGGAAGCCGGGAAACAATTCGGCTTGACCGCAAAAATTCACGTGAATCAGTTCACAGCAATTAACGGTATTGAAGCCTGTGTAAAACATGAGGCGCTTTCAGTGGATCATTTGGAAATTGTAACCGATGAAGATATTGAGATTTTAAAAGGAAGCAAAACCATGCCGGTTGCTTTGCCAAGCTGTTCTTATTTTATCAGCATTCCCTATACTCCGGCACGCAAAATGATTTCCGCAGGTTTACCATTAGCGTTGGCTACCGATTTCAATCCGGGAACCACACCTTCCGGAAACATGAATTTTGTTGTGGCGACTGCTTGCATCAAAATGAAAATGACTCCCGAAGAAGCCATCAATGCGGCAACCATCAACGGAGCGTATGCCATGGGAATTTCTGAAACACACGGGAGTATAACAAAAGGGAAATCGGCGAGTATCATAATTACGAAACCACTTACCTCCTATTATCAGCTTCCGTATGCTTTTGGAAGTAATTTAATTGATCAGGTTGTTATTGAAGGACAACTTATTTAACATCAATTTAAAAGTTATCATAAACCCTTTGGTTGTAATTCGTTTTTTGAAGAAATTAAATTCAAAATTTTATCATTCATATCGGATTTGTCATTTCGACGAAGGAGAAACTTTAGTTCAGCGTAGCTAAATCTCATCATTTGAGTTGTTTCATGGGATTCCTCCTTCGTCGGAAGGACAAGAATGACGTTTTTTGTAATTTCACCCAACGGTTATCATAGTTAAAAATCACAATACGAATTAAAAAAATACCGCAGATTCAGATTAAAAAATCTGCGAATCTGCGGTGAAACAACAAAAAAGGCTGTCAGAAATGACAGCCTTTAATTTTATCAAATAATGAAAATTATCTCAAAGTGAAAGACGTTTTGGAAACCAATTCTCCTTTATCAAAAATATTTACAAAGTAAGTACCACCTTCGATATCCTTAACCGGTAAATCCTGTGCAACCTGAACCGTTTTGTTTTCGTATTTAACCGTTTTCTCAAAACTGTAGGTTAACGTTTTGTCGCCGAAAGATTCTGTTTTCTTGTCGCCTAAAACGTTGTTTTTACTGTCGATTACCTGAACATGGTAGGTTTTATCGCCTGATTTTGCAATCTGATTTTCAGCAATCATAAAACTGATTTTTAAAACATCAGCTCTGCTTGCTTTGTCGGTATCAATTTGTTTTCCGGATCTTCTTTGTTTAACCGCCATAGTTTGTAAATTCAAAACCGATAATTTCGAACCTTTTTCAACTGTTTTTACAAGATCATCATTTTTAGCAACCAATGTATCACGAACTTTGCGCGTATCTTCTAATACAACTTGCGTACTGTCACGTTGTGTTGTTAATGTAGCGTTTTGTTTTTTCAACACATTGTTTTCTTTCATCAAATTGTCCATTTCACGTTTTAAACGCAAATAGTCATTTTTGAATTTTGCCATTGAAGCAACATCACCTTGTGATTTTTCCAACTCAGCTTTTAATTGTACCAATTTTTCTCTTTCGGCAGACAATTCATCGGAAAGCGACGTATTTTCGGCAATTGCTTCGTCATATTTTGCAATTGACGCTTGTAATTCTTCACTTAATTTTTCCTTATCTGTCATTAATTTGTTTTCAGAGGTCTGATTATCAGTACTCATTTTATACATATAACCTAAACTTCCCAATAACAACAATGCTAAGACAATAATAATTGCTTTCAGACTAGAATTACTTTTTTGATTTTCCATGGTATATAGTTTTTTTCAAATTTAATTTTTTTTTATTTAAACCCAATTATTACAACGAAAGTTTTACAGAAAATAGTATTTTTGGCTACAACATTTACTGTTTTTATGGACAAACTTATTCGTTTTACATTAAGCGACTTAACTAAAATCACCAATCACAGAAGTACCGAAATTAAATTTGGGGAGCGTATTCAAACCGTTCCCAAAGAAATGGACACCTTAGAATTTCTGGAAAGCAGTGATGCCGAATTTGTACTTTTCGGAATACCGGAAGATATTGGTGTACGCGCTAATTTAGGGCGTCCCGGAGCGGCTTCTGCCTGGGAAAGTACGATAAAAAGTATTGTTAACATTCAGAACAATCGCTTTTGCAAAGGAAGCCGACTGATGATTCTAGGCCATTTGGACGTAAAATCGGAAATGGAAGAAATTGAAGAGTTGAGCATCAACAATAAAGAAGACCGAAAAAAATTCTTTAAACTAGTTGATAAAATTGACAAGGAAGTTTCCCATATTATAGGTAAAATTGTAAAAGCCGGAAAGATTCCAATCATCATTGGTGGCGGTCATAATAATGCCTACGGAAACATTAAAGGTCTGGCTTTAGCAAAAGGTAAACCGGTAAATGCCATAAATTTTGACGCACATACCGATTTCCGAGCTTTGGAAGGACGTCACAGTGGAAACGGATTTTCCTATGCGTATGAAGAAGGTTTCCTGAAAAAATACTTCGTTTTCGGTTTACACGAAAGTTATACCTCAAAAAGCATACTGGAAAACATAAAAAAAGCAGAAGACAAAGTAAAATACAACACTTACGAGCAAATTGCCGTACGCAAGGAAAAAAACTTTGAATCGGAAATGGAATTGGCCCAAAAACACATTGGTACCGACCCTTTCGGAATCGAAATTGATCTGGATGCTATTCCTAATATTCCCAGCAGTGCCATGACTTTAAGTGGTTTTTCGGTAGAACAACTGCGTCAGTTCCTGAATTATTTCGGACAGCATCCAAATGCTTCTTATCTGCATATTTGTGAAGGCGCACCCGATTTGGATTTTGAAAAAAACAATCATCTCATCGGAAAATTAATAGCCTATTTAATCACCGATTTCATGAAAGCAAAATCGATTAAATAACAATGTCGAAATTTTAGAGTACTTTTGCAAACGATAGTCAAATAAACACTATCGTTTTTTTATGCAATTTGACGAACTAAATTTACTCAAAAATATACAGCACGCCATAGCCGATGAAGGCTATACAAACCCAACCCCTATTCAGGAAAAATCAATCCCGATTATATTAGACGGAAATGATTTGGTGGGCTGCGCGCAAACCGGAACCGGAAAAACAGCGGCTTTCGCTATTCCTATCTTAAATCTTTTACACCGAATTGTTGGTTCTTCCAGCAAGACAAAGCACATCCGAACGCTTGTAGTTACTCCAACTCGTGAATTAGCCATTCAGGTGGCTGAAAGTTTTGATACCTACGGAAAATATACCAATATCAGAACATTAGTGATTTTTGGCGGCGTGAATCAGACATCGCAAGTAGACCAACTGAAAAAAGGAGTCGACATATTAGTGGCTACTCCCGGACGTTTGTTGGACTTAAACAAACAAGGTTTCATCGACTTGAACCATTTACACCATTTGGTTTTGGATGAAGCCGATTTGATGCTAGACATGGGATTCATTAATGATGTGAAAAAAATCATCAAATTAACACCGGATAACCGACAAACACTATTGTTTTCTGCAACCATGCCGTTAGCAATCCGTGAGCTTGCCGACAGTTTCCTGACAAAACCAGAATATGTTTCCGTTACTCCAATTTCGAGTACCGCTGAAAAAGTGAACCAAAAGGTTTATTTTGTTGATAAGGAAAATAAGAGAAATCTTTTGTATCAGATTATTGAAGGAGAAAAACTGGAAAGTGTTTTGGTTTTCGTACGTACCAAACACGGCGCCGACAATGTGGTAAAAGCCCTGAAAAAACAAAACATCAATGCGGAAGCCATTCACGGCGACAAATCTCAAAATGCACGTCAACGCGTGTTGGAAAGTTTCAAACGTAACGAAACTACTGTTTTAGTGGCTACTGATATTGCAGCGCGTGGTATTGATATTGAAATGCTGCCGTATGTAATTAATTTTGATTTACCGAATATTCCGGAAACCTATGTACACCGCATTGGTCGTACCGGACGTGCCGGAAACTCGGGTATGGCAATTTCATTTTGTTCCAGAGACGAAAAAACGTATTGGCAGGATATTGAAAAACTAACGCGTCAGAAAGTAAAAGTAGTTACCGATCATCCTTTTCAGTGGAGCGAAGTGAATCCCGATGCAAAACCGGATTTAAGAAATAAAAAGAAACCTCAAGACCCAAAGAAAAAACCGGAATCAAATTCACGAAAATCGGAAGCATCTAAAAAAAATAAAAAACGTTGGTATTAAAATGTAATACAGGTAATTTATGATTTTAAAAAAATTATTTTCATTCTTTTTTTTGACCTTGGTTTGTATTGTAAATGCACAAGAAACAAAGCAAAAAGATACTATTGCAAATAAAAATTTAAAATTCAATTACAAACAATTAATCATCCCAGCAGGATTAATCAGTTATGGAATTATTGCATTAGACAATCATGAATTGCTTGGAATAAACACACAAATCCGAACTGAGGTATATGAACATATTGACGAAAAAGTATCCATTGATGATTTTTCTCAATATGCTCCCGCTGCAACGGTTTATATTCTGAATAATGTTGGTATCGATGGTAAAAACAATTTAAAAGACAGATCCATTATTTTAGGAACATCCTATTTAGTTGTTGCTGCAACGGTTACCGGATTAAAACATATTACAAAAGTAGAAAGACCTGATGCTTCTTCTTTTAATTCATTCCCCTCGGGTCATACAGCAACTGCTTTTGCAGGCGCAGAATTTATGTGGCAGGAATACAAAGATGTTTCGGTTTGGTATGGAATCTCAGGGTATCTTGTTGCATCTGGAACCGGTATGTACCGAATGTTTAACAACAGACATTGGTTTACTGATGTAGCTGCCGGGGCCGGAATTGGAATTCTGAGCACCAAAGTGGCGTATTGGCTGTTTCCTTATACCAACAAATTATTTTCTAAAAAAAATAAAAATATTGAATCGGTCGGAATCCTTCCGTTTTACAATGGTAAGCAAACAGGAATTGGAATGGTTTTAAAAATCAACTAACTGATTAACAATACATTAACCTCAAAAATATTGTTGCTTTTTCTTTTTTTCAGTATTTTTATAATGTAAACTATTTAATAATTTTAAATACAAACATTATGGATTTATTAGCAAACAGTGGTTCAAAATCAACCACACATTCGTTATTAGACGAGTTTTTCCCCAAAGACATTATGGAGTGGAGTTTCAAAAATTTTACGGACATCGGCAGCACCATGCCATCGGTGAATTTATCGGAAACCGAACGTGAGTACCAAATTGATTTGGCTGCTCCCGGAATGAAAAAAGAGGATTTTAAGGTTGAAATTGAAGATAAAACAATATCCATTGCTTCGGAAAAAGAAGAAAGATCAGAGGAAATGAACAAAAAAGAGAATTATACCCGAAAAGAGTTCTCTTACAGATCGTTCTGCCGTTCGTTCCATCTTCCGGATGCCGCTGAAACCGAAAGAATCGAAGCAACTTATAAAGACGGAATTCTTCATATCACTATTCCTAAAAATTCAAATCGTTTATCGAATAGCAAAAAAAATATTCCAATTCATTAATTCTAAAAATAATACTGTTTCAGAATTTTTAAAAAACCAATCGTGAAATCAATTGTTACATCAACTGGTTTCACGATTGATTTTTTTTTTTAGAAGCTAACGGTGATTTACAAACTTTATGCTTTAGCTTTTGATTCTTCTTCTTTTTTATTTGAGATATGGATAATCATTTTATACAAATAATTGGGATCAAAAGGTTTAACGATGACTTCATTCATTTTAGAAGCCTGAACCTGTTCGATAATTTCCTGTTTATCAAAAGCAGTTACTGCAATAATAGGCGTTGTAATTCCTTTTTTACGAATTAATTTTGAAGTATCGAATCCGTTTATTTTCGGCATATTGATGTCCATCAGGATAACGTCGAATACTTCATTTTCGAGTACTTTCAACGCTTCATAGCCATCATCGACAATAACACTTTCAAAATGACGGATATCCAAAATTTTCTTGGTAACAATCTGATTGATTTTATTGTCTTCCACAACCAGAATTTTATAGGTACGTTCTTCGGAGAAATCCACTTCAAGGTTTTTCAGTAAATCATTCCGTTTGGTCTCGTCGGTGTCAAAACCTATGGTGAAAAACATTTTTGTACCTACATTTTCTTCGCTTTCACAATGAATTTCACTGCCGTAAAGATTTACCAGTTGTTTTACAATTGATAATCCTAATCCGGTTCCCTGATAATCGTCTTCTTTACGTTCAATCTGAACAAATTTTTCAAATATTTTTTGCTGATGTTCTTTTGCAATTCCGATACCATTATCAATAACCATAAAAGTCACAAAGCAAAATGAGGCTTCGTTTCGCTCCAATTTGGCAATAATTTTGACTTTGCCGTCTTTCGTGAATTTTAAAGAATTGCTTACCAGATTCATGAAAATCTGAGACAAACGCACTTTATCGCCAATGATGAATTCTGGAATGGCCTCATCGACTTCCAAACACAACTTGTTGTTGTTTTTTACGGACAGGAACTGTAAACTCTCGACTATGGAAGTCAATTCGTCGGAAAGGTTGAAAATTGAATTTTCCAACACTATCTTTTTTTCTTCAATTTTGTAAACCTGAAGAATATCATTCACAAGAGAAAGTAAATACTTGGCCGAAAACTTAAGCGATTTAAGATAGGTGCTGTTTTTAAGTTCTTTATGTTCATCCGCAATCAAATCGGTAATTCCAACCACCCCATATAAAGGCGTTCGCAATTCATGACTGATGGTAGAAATGAACTGCGATTTCAATAAGGAAGCTTCCTCGGCCTGTTCTTTGGCTACAAGCAATTCTTCGTTGGCAATTTTTAGTTTTTTGTTGGATTTTTTTCGCAACTGATTGCTACGATAAAGTGCATAAACCAACAATAGCAGAACAAAAAAGACAACAATAAACAGCACCACAACAAGCTTGGTTTGTTTTAGTCGGTCATTTTGTTTTAATTTTTCAATCTCTATCTTGTCGATTTCTCTTTTATATTCATCTAATTGAATACTGGAACCGGCAATGTTAACTTCTTTAATCCGTTCAATATTGTAAATCTTGTCTTTTAAATCATTGTATTTATCCAAATACAGATAAGCGTTTTTATAATCTTTTTTCTTGAAATAAAATCTCGAAAAATCGTCGTAGAGTTCGGATACATTTGTTTCAAGCAATTCCACTTTATTGTTTTCGCAAATTTTCAATGCGTTTTTAAATGAAGCTTCAGCTTTAGCAAATTCATTTCGATAGGAGTAATAAGAACCGTATAATGAATTCATGGAAAGGCTGGATTCCATCATATCAAGTTTCTTTACTAATGGCTCAGCTCGTTTTAAATAAGGATAACCGGAAAGATATTCTTCTCTTGCAAAATAAGCCGCAGCGATATTCAGATTTGAAAACATGATTTCGGTACTGTCTTTTATCTTTTCAGAATAAACCAATGCCTTTTTATAGTTTTCAATACCTTTTTTAAAATCGACTTTTCTGAAACAATAAAGATTACCCAAATTGTTATGGAGCCATCCTTTTAAAGTATCATTCGTTGTTTTATGGGCATATTTTATCCCGTTATTGTAAAAGTCGGCTGCCTTTTTGTAATCCGAAAATTCCTCGAAATTTAAACCTATCAGATTATAGGAACGGGCTATTAACTGATTGTCTTCTATCTCATAAGCTTCATTGAGTGCTTTTTTGGCATAATCCAATGATTTGTTACACTCTAATTTATTCAAATGCTCTCCCGATTTCGACAATAAATCTAAAATAGTCCTGCGACTGACATTTTCAGATTGCGCCTGAACGCACTGAAAAATCAGCACAAAAAACAGTAGAAACAAATAAAATCGGTTAGTTTGCATTAAAAAATTAAAAAGTACAATTTACTAAACCCTACCCAAATATCATCGAAAAAAAATACAGAAAATTTCAAATTTTGTTAAATAATTTAACAATTGTTCAGCCTTGTTATTTTACTATTTTCATGCCATAAAAAAAGCGACCCTAAGGCCGCTCTTCTATCATTTAGTTTCTGATTAACTTTTTGTATTTGATTCGCGTTGGCGCCACATCACCTAAACGTTTCTTACGGTTTTCCTCGTAATCGGAGAAACCTCCTTCAAAGAAATATACCTGAGAATCGCCTTCAAACGCTAAAATATGTGTACAAATTCTGTCCAGGAACCAACGGTCGTGGGAAATAACCACTGCACAACCGGCAAAGTTTTCCAAACCTTCTTCTAAAGCACGAAGCGTGTTGATGTCCAAATCATTCGTTGGCTCATCCAGTAACAATACGTTGCCTTCTTCTTTCAAGGTCATCGCCAAATGCAAACGGTTACGCTCTCCACCGGAAAGCGTTGCCACTTTTTTATTCTGGTCGCTTCCACCAAAGTTGAATCTGGACAAATAAGCTCTCGAATTTACCTGACGTCCGCCCATCATTATTAATTCCTGACCGTCACAGAAGTTTTCCCAAATGGATTTGTTAGGATCGATATTAGAATGCGATTGATCAACATAAGCAATTTTAACCGTATCTCCGGTTATGAATTCACCGCTATCGGGCTGCAATTCTTTCATAATCATTTTAAAAATTGTGGTTTTACCTGCACCGTTTGGCCCGATAATTCCAACAATTCCCGCTTGTGGCAAGGTGAAATTCAAATCGTCATACAACAATTTGTCGCCATATGCTTTTGCAACGTGTTTCGCTTCGATAACATTGGTTCCCAAACGCGGTCCGTTAGGGATATACAATTCTAATTTTTCGTCAAGTTCTTTTTGATCTTCGTTCAATAACTTGTCGTAATTCTGTAAACGTGCTTTTTGTTTGGTCTGACGGCCTTTTGCTCCCTGACGTACCCAATCCAACTCGCGCTCTAACGTTTTACGACGTTTGGAAGCTACTTTTTCTTCCAATTCCATACGTTTTGATTTTTGATCCAACCAAGACGAGTAGTTTCCTTTCCACGGAATACCTTCACCTCTATCCAATTCCAAAATCCAACCCGCTACATTATCAAGGAAATAACGGTCGTGCGTTACTGCAATAACCGTTCCTGCATATTGTTGTAAGTGTTGCTCTAACCATAATACGGATTCGGCATCCAAGTGGTTGGTAGGCTCATCCAATAACAATACATCCGGTTGCTGTAACAACAAACGACATAAAGCCACACGACGTTTTTCTCCACCGGACAATACACTAATTGGCGTATCGGAGTCCGGACAACGCAAAGCATCCATGGCAATTTCAAGTTTGTTATCAATCTCCCAAGCACCTGCTGCATCAATACGATCCTGCAATTCGGCCTGACGATCCATCAGTTTCTGCATTTTGTCGGCATCCTCATATACTTCCGGAAGTCCGAACATATCATTAATTTTATTGAACTCATCCAAAATTGCCATTGTTTCGGCAACCCCTTCACGAACTACTTCAATAACCGTTTTGTTTTCATCTAACAATGGCTCCTGCTCTAAATAGCCAACAGTATAATTAGGGGCAAACACCACATCACCCTGATAGTTTTTATCAACACCCGCAATAATTTTCAGCAATGATGATTTACCGGAACCGTTCAAACCTAAAATACCGATTTTAGCTCCGTAGAAGAAGCTCAGATAAATATCTTTTAAAACCTGTTTGTTTGTGGAAGAGTAAGTTTTACTCACCTTCGACATCGAAAATATTACTTTCTTATCGTCTGACATAGTGCAATTTATATTGTATTAGTTAATAATCTTCAAAAACTTTTGAATTAAATCTAAACGCAAAGATACTCCTAATTAAAAAGAAAGCAAATGCTGAAATTGGAATCTTAGCAATTCATCCGTTAAATCCTTTATTGCTCTGAATATACATCCAGTTCATTTATCTGTTCTTGGTAGTTGGATGGCAGCAGAATACTTTTAATCAGTCCGTCCAACCTCATCGTTCTGCTGATTTTATACATTGGCACTACCGGCGTCAACAAAGAAAAATTGCTCAAATTCAGTAAACTTTTTACTCTTTCGGGAACCACCAATTTCTGACCTTCAACCAACATCTTAAATCGAATACTTCCCAGATGTTTTTTATACTGTATGAAAAGATCTTCTGAAAACGTACTCTTTTGTAGATTTTCAATTAAATGAGCCTCTCGAACAGGAAGCCATGCCTTATAGTTGGGCGGTAATCCTTTCAATTCCATCCTTATTCCCACACGGTAAAAAACATTGTAAACCTCTTCCTTTTCGTCATCGGTTAATTTATTTTCGAGCAATTCATATGCTGCAATTGAATAATGTATTAACATAAAAAGAACATCGCGATACGCCCAATCAGGTATTGTTGCACCGCGGTTTTGTTCTACTGCGGTATGAATTTTTCGCATGGTATCAATAGCGCTGTTGGCTTCATCCATTGACGAAAAAACAATTTTCCGCGCATATCGAACGGTAGAAAACAACCTGCCCAAGGGATCCGAAGGCAGCTTCCCGGTAAAATACAACCAGTCGACCGCCTTATTGAGTGCAAACTCGGCAGCAGCTCCGGCAAAAATAAAAAGTATCGTATCACTCTTCCCCCAGATTTTTCGAACAACAGATTTTTTCTCAACAAAGTATTGCATAACATCAGATTAAGTACTGCTAAAGTATAAAATTTTCAAACATAAAGTACTTTGTATTTCAAAGTTCATTATATTTGTATCAAATAAATTCGTATTTCACACTCGAATTCAAAACAATAACAACAATAAAACCAATGATTTAACATAAAAAAACCAAAACCATTAACCTTTAAAAAGAGTAGTTTATGATTATGATGACACAAAACAAAAGACTTACTGGGATTATGATTACAGTGACAGTTTTATTGCTGATTCCCTTAATCGCGATGCAATTTACAGAAGAAGTAAACTGGTCGTTAGCCGACTTTATTGTTGCAGGTTTTCTGCTATACGGAACCGGACTACTGTGTGAATTTATACTGAGAAAAGTAACCAAAACGCAATACCGAATTGCCATTTGTGCGGTAATCCTACTTTTGCTACTACTTGTTTGGGCAGAACTTGCCGTGGGCATTTTCGGAACACCTTTCGCAGGTTCCTAACTTACTGTTTTATAGCACAAATTTTAAAAACAAAAAGACTTTAGTCGTTTCTAAAGTCCTTTATACATTTCATTTACCAGGCAACTCCGTATTTTGAAACACCTAAAACTAAAAAATCCGAATGGAGATTCGGATTTTCATACTACTATTGCTGTATTCTGATTTAAACTCTTCCTTTCAAAGCGTTAAATACCCATGCATTTGCAAGGAATCCAACACCCACAGCCGCAAATCCCCAGCCTGCCACATCGGCATAACGGTAAATTCCAAGACCGATTAAAAGCAATCCCATAATTACCATGATTAAGGTTGCCCATCCTAAAACCGTATTTTTATTCATCATTGTTTTAAAGTTTAATCATTTGAGGTGGGCAAATATCGGTATTTTAATTGTTTTTAGAAAGTATTTCTGTTTCAGAATAATAGAAAACAATTATCCTTGTTTAGTACCCGAGGCCAATTTAGCGCCCAGCCATCCCATCGGGAGATAAGCACCAACAAGATCCACAACAGAAAACCAAACCGGCGATGGCAACTGATACACCATCATCGCGCCACCTACAAGGAAACAAATCCCTATGCCGAGTGCAATTCGCATTTTGTGGGTCGCCGCAAGCCGTGCAGCAATAAAAGCTGCGGTTAAAGTACCCAAAGCATGGGCCAGAAACGGAAAAATAAAATGTTTGGGTTCAAACAAATGCATGGCGGCCTTTAAACCTTCCACTGTGGTAACGTCTGCCCCTTCCGGCGGCGGTATTATTGAGCCACTGATAGAAATCAGGCTCCCGTTTACAAAAGTGCCCACGATAATTCCTATCAGGACCGCTAAAATGTTTTTTACAATCGGATGCATAGTTTTTGGTTTTGGTTGACACTGCAATATACTATTTCCTTAGTGTAGTAACAAATCGTAAAAAAGTTGTCCGTAACCGCTATACCATTTTATTGTTTACGTTTTTCGGGATGGTAATCATAATAATCCGGGTGCTCCTGCTGCTGCCAGTCCCATTTAAAACCGGTTTTCATAATCTCGACACCAAAATCTCTTTTCCATGAAAATAAATTATCCGGATTTACCACAAACAACATGTTAAATCCCAATAACAGCAGCGTTACGACAAACAGTAAAATGGTAATTACTTTCGGAATCCGGATAAACCACACAAAACGATGAATAAGGTAAACCATACCCAACCAAAACAGGAAATAAACGGCAAGATCAACCAACAATTCGAGCAGAAAAAACTGAGAAGACATGGAAGTATGAAATCCCTGGCAGGTATAAATCAACGGGAAACCATACATAATGGTATCCGGACCGTCCACTACCAACACATACCACCATTTAGTAAACAGCAAAAACGACACTATCGTTAACGGAAAAACCAATTTAAGCACTAACTGTCTCATTGTGGCTTACTTCCTAATGGTTTTGTACACAGAATTTCATCAAAGTCAGGTTGTATTTTCTTATACAATCTTTTCAAAATCAACGGTAATTTTATCCTCTGCAGGTCTTAAAAACAACAGGTATACAATTATCAGTATTCCCAATACCATAAAATCCGGTTTTAAAATCAACAGTACAAAAGCTGCCCATTCAAGAATGGCCCACCGAATAATAGAAGCCGTCTGATACACCGGCAATTTCTCTAAAAGGTCCTGCTTCGGACTAACCTGCTTTAATTGCATTTTGAACAAAAAGTTACTCAAAACAAAAGCCATAACCGGAATAAGTACGTAAACAATTTCGGAAGAATCGATCGTCTTTATTTTTAAGGTTTCGATTGAAAACTTTCCTATCGTTGCATAGGCAATAATTACTCCGCCACAAATGGCAAGATGTATGGTTTGAAGTGCTTTTATTTTTTCTTTCATGAGATTGTTTTGCGGATTTAGTTGAACAGATTTTTATTTGAGTTTTTTGAATCCCAGCTGCTTAAAGTCTCCCACCTTACGAGTAGGTGTTTTGCCTATTAGTTTTATTTAATAATTTCGAATAAATAAGAAGCTATGATGTTTAAAATAATACCAAATATTGCAGAAATTCCTATTGAAATCAATGGCTTATTTTTTATAAACTCGATAATTTTATAATATTGATGCTTTTTTATTTTGAGTATTTCTTCTTTCACGGAATTGATACAATTATCAGATACTTTTTCAGCCCTAATTTTAATTGTACAAGCATCACAAACTTTGGGTTTATCTAAAGAAAAAATTACATCTTTTTTATTGCCGTTCATATCAAATAAACATCCCCTCGTGTCGTCATGCGTGAAACCTAGCAAATTGTACTGTGGTGGAATTTTTTTTGAATTTCTATGATAAACTAAGAAGTATGCATAAATTACTCTAAGTAATAAATTTTCGACAGGAATATTTTCCTGCTTTAAAATTTGATACATTTCAAAATACGAGAGAACTATTCTATTTTTTTCAAGTCTTCTCGCATAGTAATTATTTTCAATCGGAACATATGTAATTCCAATAAAAAAATCTCCTTCAAAATTTTTCGGAAGTTCTTCATTTAAAATTTCGTCACTATATCCCCAAGAAAATGTATCAGAGTCTATATTGTTAAAATGATAATCTTCAATTTGTTTATCAATTTCAAGTACATCAGATTTCCAATTCTTAAAAATGTCTCGATTAAAATCAAAAGGAAGATATCCAATTACACCAATTTTTACACGTGTTTTTGTCATAGAATTTTATTAAAACTACACCTAATTATAAATATTACAAACCCCCAAAGCCAATCCAATCAACACCGAATTCCTTTAGCAGTTTCACCCCGCCAAACTACAAAAACCTAATAGAATTTCCGAATTTTCTTATCAACACAACGGCCGAGTTATTCACATTTCCGTTTTGTCGCATTAGTTTACTGACTAAACCATCTTCCACATCGAGTTACTTTTCTTCTACATCTACTTACTTCTCTTCTGCATCGATCTACTCGTCTTCTACATCGACTTACTTCTCTTCTGCATCGACCTACTTGTCGTCTGCATCGACCTACTTGTCGTCTGCATTGACTTACTTGTCGTCTGCATTGACCTACTTGTCGTCTGCATTGACTTACTTGTCGTCTGCATCGGCTTACTTTTCTTCTACATCGACCTACTTGTCGTTCATTCCTTTTAACCGAAATACTTTTATTACAAACATCAAAACACATTAATTATATTGAGGATTATTTCTTACATTAAAATTTTATTATAATCAAAACCTTTTTTACATTTGCGCAATTATTCCTACGGAGTTTATAGCAATTAAAAAACATTAACACACACAACATGACAGCACCATCGCAGGCTTCTTACGCCGCACGTCTCGCAAGAGCAGAACAATTTTATCAGTTCATTACTACCTTTCAAAATTACAATCCAGGCATACCCGAGCTTACTCCCGCCAGTTTTCAAAACCTAATAACGCAATTAAGCAGCACTCAATCACAACATACTATAACACACCACGAATTCTCGGAAGCGGTGCGCCTGCGCAAGAAAACGTTCACGTTAAACCCAGATTCCATTACCAAAACTTTAACCTTAATAAACTCCTATCTAAGAGCTAAAAACGGAATCAACTCGCAACAATACATCAATGTAAACAATCTGGTTAAAAAAATCAGAGGCGAAAAACCACTTCCGGTTACTGCCAATTCCACTCAGGAATCCATCAGCCGTTCTGAACGATCCTACGGGAGTCAGCTTCAAAATTTCACTGATATCATTACGCTACTGCAACAATTCGGTCCAGATTACAATCCTTCCAATGTAGCCATCAAAATTCCGGCGCTCAATATGCTTCACACCAATGCCCTGAATGCAAATAATACCGTAACCCAAAAGTTCAGTGCCTATCAGCCTAAAATCAACGATCGACGCAACGGTTTCAAAACCCTGGCAGACACCGCTAACAGAATCAAAGAAATGGTTAAGGCACAATACGGAAACAATTCTGTGGAATACAAACTCATCAAAGGACTAAATTTTAACGCGTAATCATAAAAAAAGGGACACTCTTACCGAATGTCCCTTTTTATTACACTATATAAATTTTGAAGTAGCTACTATTTCTTTGGTTACAGATTCAATCCGTTAAAGATACTGCTTCCTTTGCTGTTAAATCAGTACGAATTGATTTCGAAACCAACCACACTATCGGTAAAATTGCAATCATACAAAGGGCAAACAAATAATTCGGACTAATACCACCTTCATTTGTTTCCGTTTGGATAACATTATGGGTAACATGAAAAAACACATTGCCGGCCCAATGCATCATTCCGGTAAACCATAAGTTTCCTGTATTCAAAAGCGGAACGATAAAAACAAGACCAAGCATAAAAATATACGACCAGGATTCCGGCCCGTCCGTCAAACGGTAAATATGGTTTAAAAGATAAACAAGAGCCGAACATAAAGCCAACAACACTGGTTTTAAAGTGGTATGAAACTGCGAATAGAGAATTCCGCGGGTGAGAATATCTTCCGAAAACGAAGAAAATAAAACCCCAAAGGCAAACGGAAGAGTCATCATAACCATAGTTTTAAGATTTGGCACATTGATAACTTGTTCCAATCCTAATAAAAGACTAACCCCAAAGGGCAATCCGTACAGCAATATTCCCATCACTAATCCAATGCCCGCCAGTTTAAACACTTTTTTATTAAATGGCAACCCCCAAGCTTTCAATCCGTTCCCGGAATACCAGTTCCCAAGAAACCATGCCAAGACGAAGAACAATCCCTGTAGCGCTAAAAACCCAATGACGTTATTTTTAAAAACAATCATGTATTCCGCCCCATGATAAACTAAAAAAAGTAAAACAAAAACAACAATTATTTTCCAATAGTGCTTCATTATAAAACGTTTAATTTATTCTTTATTTGTAAAGCCTGCTTCTCTGTCTTCTCCCTTCTACCTTCTACCTTCTACCTTCTACTACCTGCTTTCTGCTTTCTGCTACCTGCCTTCTGCTACCTGCCTTCTCCACTAATTAAATATCTTCACCAACATCTCCTTAAGCAAATCGTGTTGCGAAATGTTATTGGCTCCAACTCCTTTGCTTTTCACATCGATATCGCGAAGCGTACTTACAATCGCGCTTACTTTCTTCATCGGATAGTTCTTCAGCGCCACATCATAATCTTTCAGGAAATACGGATTCACTTTCAGCATTTTCGCGGCGTTAGCGGGACTCTTATCTTTCAGTCCGTGATACTGTAACAACTGTGTGAAGAACCCGAACACCAGTCCGATTGTCAACACAATTGGGTTGTCTTTTGGGTTTTGTGCGAAGTAATCCGCTATCTGATATGCCTTCAGTTGGTTCTTTTCGCCAATCGCCTTGCGCAATTCAAACGGGTTAAAATCCTTACTGAAACCGATGTTTTCCTCGATAACCGCCGGTGTAATCGTTTCTCCAGGCTTTAGGATAATCGCTAATTTGTCGATTTCATTTGCAATTCGGCTTAAATCGGTACCTAAGAAATCTACAAACATTGCTGCCGCTTTTGGTTCGATGTTGAGTTTCTTGCCGGCCAACACGCGTTTCATCCAATCGCCCACCTGATTTTCATACAGCTTCTTACTTTCGAAAACCACGCCCGCTTTGTCCAACGTTTTGGAAACTTTCTTACGTTTGTCGAGCGTTTTATATTTGTAGCAGATAACCAAAACCGTTGTAGGCTGTGGGTTTTCGGCATACGATTCTAATTTATCAATCGTTCTGGACAATTCCTGTGCTTCTTTTACAATCACCACTTGGCGGTCGGCCATCATCGGGAAACGTTTTGCATTCCCTACAATATCTTCCACCGTTACGTCGCGTCCGTACAAAACGGTTTGGTTAAAATCGCGTTCGTGTTCCTGTAAAACATTGTTTTCGATGTATTCCGATAACTTATCAATGTAATATGGCTCCTCACCCATTAAAAAATAAATCGGTTTGATGTTTCCGGCCTGTATGTCCTTGATGATTCTTAAAACTTCGTCCATGGTTCAGTAGTCAGTATGCAGTGTTTGGTAATCAGTTGTTTCTAATTCAATTTAAAATTATATTTGCTTCATGCAAAAACTGAATTTCCCTGCGTATGCGTTTCGGTTCAAAAATAGTGAAAATAAAGTCGCTGTGTTTGATGAAATCCGTAAAAAATTTGTCGTCCTCACTCCCGAAGAATGGGTGCGCCAACACGTAGTACAGTTTCTGCTAACCGATAAAAACTATCCTAAATCGTACATTAACGTTGAAAAAGTGCTTAAAATTAACGGCATTACCAAACGGTATGACGCGGTGGTTTTTAAACCCGACGGCAGTATTTTTCTGCTGATTGAATGCAAAGCGCCCGAAGTTCCCATCTCGCAAAACACTTTCGATCAGATTGCCCGTTACAATATGACGCTTAAAGCCGATTATTTAATGGTAACCAACGGACTAAATCATTATTTTTGCCGAATGGATTTTGAAAACGAACAGTATCAGTTTCTTCGGGAATTGCCTGATTTCAAAAACCAATAACCAAATCCGCGATTGATCTTTTGAAAAAAATAGCAGTAGTCATTTTAAACTGGAACGGTGTACAACTATTGGAACAGTTTTTACCTTCGGTGATACAATACTCACCTGAAGCCACTATTTATGTTGCCGATAACGCTTCAACAGATACTTCTGTGGATTATATTACGACCCATTTTTCTTCCGTTAAAATAATTGAAAACGCTGCGAATTTCGGTTTTGCAAAAGGCTATAACGAAGCATTGCGCTTTGTGGAAGAAGACATTTACGCATTGGTGAATTCTGATATTGAAGTTACCGAAAATTGGTTGCAACCAATACTTGCGTTGTTTGAAAGCGAGCCGAAAACAGCCATCATTCAACCCAAAATTTTAGATTTTAAAAACAAAGCCTATTTCGAATATGCGGGAGCAGGCGGCGGATTCCTTGATAAATACGGATTTCCTTTCTGTCGTGGACGTATTTTCGAAACTATAGAAAAAGATAACGGACAATACAACGATACGATTGAAATCTTCTGGGCTTCCGGAGCCTGTTTCTTCATCCGAAAAGAAGTGTATCGCGAACTGAAAGGTTTTGACGATGATTTTTTTGCCCATCAGGAAGAAATTGATTTGTGTTGGCGTGCCTTTAACAAAGGCCATATCATAAAATATTGCGGAACCTCAACGGTTTATCATGTGGGTGGCGCTACTTTAGAAGCCGGAAATCCCCGAAAAACCTTCCTTAATTTCAGGAATTCAGCTTGGATGATGTTAAAAAACCTTCCGACTGCTCAATTGTTCCCAGTGCTTTTCATCCGTATGACTTTAGACGGTATTGCGGGAATTCGTTTTTTACTTCAGGGAAAACCCAAACATTTATGGGCTATTTTAACCGCTCATTTTTACTTTTACTTCCACATTTTCAAGTTTTTAGGCAAACGCGAAGGGAATCAATCCAAGAAGTACTACAAAATAAATTCTATCGTTTATCGTTACTTCCTTAAAAACGGTAAGGTTTTTGATACCAATTTTTAACATTAGTTTATCGTTTTAAACTTTTGAGCCCTTTGGGAACTCAGTA
This sequence comes from uncultured Flavobacteriaceae bacterium, assembly GCA_963812405.1. Classification (GTDB taxonomy): domain Bacteria; phylum Bacteroidota; class Bacteroidia; order Flavobacteriales; family Flavobacteriaceae; genus Flavobacterium. The sequence goes on from CAWEUV010000003.1 coordinate 179,675, forward strand.
ACTTTGTACATCAATTAAAATCATTAATCATGAAGAGATTCTTTATTATCCTTTCAGTAGCTGCAATTTCGCTTACTTCGTGTGGATCGAAAAAGAAAATTGCCGAATTAGAAGCCAAAAACAAAGAAATTCAGGATTTGCTGAACAGCTGTACTGTTAAACTAAACAGTTGTCTTACCGAAAAAGATGCTTTAAGCAGCCAGAACGAATACCTGAAAAAAAACAACACCGATTTAATAAACAGTTCCAAAGAAATGACTGTTTTAACCACAAAAGGTGCTCAGAATCTTGAAAAATCATTGGAAAGTTTAAAAGAGAAAGATCTTAAAATCTCCCGTCTTCAGGATGCTTTAACCAAAAAAGACAGTGTTACGTTAGCTTTGGTTACCAGTCTAAAACGTGAAGTGGGCATTGACGATCCAGATATCAACATTAATGTTGAAAAAGGAGTCGTAATGATTTCCATTGCCGATAACCTTTTATTCAAATCCGGAAGTTATGAAGTAAGCGACAGAGCCAAAGGTGTTTTGAGTAAAGTTGCCAAAGTAATCAACAGCAAACCGGATTTTGAATGTATGGTGGAAGGTCACACCGATAACGTGCCGATTAAAAACGCGGTATTGTTAGACAACTGGGATTTATCGGTAAAAAGAGCGACTTCAATTGTTCGCGTTTTACAGAAAGATTTAGGTGTAAATCCGAAACAGTTGATTCCTGCAGGAAGAAGTTCCTATATTCCTTTAGCGGATAATGATTCCCCTGCCAACAGAGCGAAAAACAGAAGAACCCGAATCATCATTATGCCGAAAATCGATCAGTTTTACGACATGATTGAGAAGGAAATGAAAGGTTTGAGTAAATAATCAGATTGCAGAAAGCAGAAAGCAGATAAAAAAACGCCTTGAGAAATTCTCAAGGCGTTTTTTTATATCAGTTTATTCTATGTACTATTACTTTTCTCTTCTACTAACTACAAAACATCCAAACTTCCTTTTCCTTCGCGGATTACTTCAGGTTCGTGTCCGGACAAATCAATAATTGTTGATGCATGATTATCTCCGTAACCACCATCGATGACTAAATCGACCAGATTTTGCCATTTTTCAAAGATTAATTCCGGATCGGTAGTATATTCCAATACCTCATCTTCATCGTGAATGGACGTGGAAACAATCGGATTTCCTAACTGGCGAACGATTTCTAAAGCAATTTCGTTATCGGGTACACGAATACCTACTGTGGTTTTCTTTTTGAATTCTTTCGGCAGATTGTTGTTTCCCGGTAAAATGAAAGTGTACGGCCCCGGTAAAGCTCTTTTAAGAATCTTAAACGTGGAAGTGTCAATCTGTTTCACATAATCGGAAATATTACTTAAATCGCTGCATACAAACGAAAAATTGGCTTTTTCAAGCTTGATTCCCTTAATTTTTGCAATACGTTCCAACGCTTTGGTATTGGTGATGTCACAACCTAGTCCGTATACTGTATCGGTCGGATAGATAATCAATCCACCTTCTTTTAGTATTTTCACTACCCTTGCGATTTCTTTTTCGCTTGGGTTCTCGGGATATATTTTTATGAATTGTGCCATTTTATGAGGATATTTAATAAAGATACAAGATAAAAGATTCAATAAATCAGCTGAACTTCATTGCTTTTATTCGTTACTATTGCTTTTAGGTTTGACCGTTAAACTCAAAATAAAACTTACTATCGAAGAAACGACTATTGAAATTATAATTCGCGGTATTGTAATCTCTTCATTATTAATGAATTTTGGAATTATAACACCATTCATCAACGTAAAGACAACAAAAAAAATGAAGAATGTCTTCCAATTTACTTTTTTAAAAATATTCATCTTCTGATAATTTTATCCAATCACATCCAACTTAGCAAAACGCAACAATAATTTCTTGATACCACCCACTTCAAATTTAATTTCCGCTTTTTTATCGGCACCGGCTCCTTCGAGATTCAGGATTTGACCTTTTCCGAAACGTTCGTGCATTACCACATTTCCAACCGCCAGATTATTGTCAAACAAATTCGCTGAACCGCTTGGCGCTGAACCCGAAACAGGCTTCAATTTACGAATATTTACGTTAGGTTTCGGTTCATTATCGGTAATATATTTTGGCGGAGTTCCCGCAATCGGTTTAGCCAAACGCAATTTCGATTTGTCTACATCTCCAAAAATATCAGTATTAATCATTGGTTTGTAACGATAATTGGTTTCCACCGGCGTTAAATATTCCAGATATTGTGAATCGATTTCTTCGATGAAACGCGAGGGTTCACTATCAACTAGTTTCCCCCAACGATACCGCGATTGCGCATAAGTTAAATACGCCTGATGTTCCGCACGGGTCAAGGCTACGTAGAATAATCGGCGTTCTTCTTCCAGTTCGCTTCGGGTGTTCATACTCATCGCGCTCGGGAACAAATCTTCTTCCATACCCACGATAAAAACGGTTGGGAATTCCAAACCCTTTGCCAAGTGAATGGTCATTAACGCTACTCGGTCGTCGTCGCCGGTATCATTATCTAAATCGGTCGCCAGAGCTACATCTTCCAGGAATTCGGATAATGCACCGCGGGCGCCGTCGACTTCCTTCTGTCCTTCGATAAAATCCTTGATACCACCCATTAAAACTTCGATGTTTTCAATTCGGGCAATACCTTCCGGTGTTCCGTCTTTTTTGAGTTCCTGAATTAAACCTGTTTTCTTGGTAACATGATCGGTTAAATAAAGTGCATCCTGATTTTCATTGATGATTTGAAAACTCTTGATCATCATCACAAAATCCTGCAACTTACTTTTGGTACCGGAATTCAGTTTTAAATCGATTTTATCGATATGTTCCATCACTTCAAAAATGGAACGTTTGTAATGATTCGCAGCAACCGTAAGTTTTTCAATCGTTGAATTCCCGATTCCTCGCGCCGGATAATTGATAACGCGTACTAAAGCTTCTTCGTCTTTCGGGTTGATAACCAATCGCAAATAACACAAGACGTCTTTGATTTCCTTACGCTGGTAGAACGACAATCCGCCATAAATACGGTACGGAATATCTCTTTTACGCAAAGCATCCTCCATTGCGCGGGATTGTGCATTGGTTCGGTATAAAATCGCAAACTGACCGTTCATCATTTGCTTTTGCATTTTTTCCTCGAAAATGGTGGAGGCTACAAAACGGCCTTCTTCCCCATCGGTTAAACTGCGATGGATTTTAATCTTCGGTCCGAAATCATTGGCGGTCCAAACCACCTTGTCCAATTTCGTTTTATTTTTATCAATAATCGTGTTGGCTGCTTCTACAATATTTTTGGTCGAGCGGTAATTTTGTTCCAATCGGTACGTCTGAACCCCTTCGTAATCCTTTTGGAAATTCAGAATGTTGTTGATATTTGCCCCACGGAATGCATAAATACTCTGCGCGTCATCACCAACCACACAAATGTTTTGAAATCGGTCGGACAAGGCACGAACAATTAAGTACTGTGAGTGATTTGTATCTTGGTACTCATCCACTAATATATAGCGGAATCGGTCTTGGTATTTCGCCAAAACATCCGGAAAACGGTTTAACAACTCATTGGTTTTTAACAACAAATCGTCAAAATCCATTGCACCCGATTTGAAACAACGCTCTACGTACTGCTGATAAATTTCACCAATTCGCGGTTTTTTACTCATCGCATCGGCTTCCATCAGTTCGGGATTATTGAAATAAGCTTTTACGGTAATCAGACTGTTTTTATAAGACGAGATTCTTCCGAAAACCTGTTTCGGTTTGTAAATATCCTTATCCAACTGCATTTCTTTGATAATCTGACCGATCAAACGTACGGAATCCTGTGCATCATAAATAGTGAAATTACTCGGATAACCCAATTTATCGGCTTCGATTCGCAATATCTTGGCAAAAACCGAGTGAAAGGTTCCCATCCAAAGGTTTTTGGCTTCGGGACCAACGATATCGGTAATACGTTTTTTCATTTCACGTGCCGCTTTGTTGGTAAACGTCAACGAAAGGATATTAAAAGCATCTACACCTAAGTGAATTAAATTGGCAATACGAACAGTTAACACACGGGTTTTTCCGGAACCGGCTCCCGCAATTACAATCATTGGACCGTCTTTTTGTAGAACCGGTGCGCGTTGTGCCTCATTAAGCTGGTTGATTATTTGCTGCATTTGATCTTTTGTCGCCACTCGTAAAAATATCTGATTAACTTATGTTTCTGAATTTGAATTGACAAAAATAACCATAAAAAAAAGACATTCAAGTTTTGAATGCCTTTAAGTGTATATTTTTTAACAACTATAATTTTGTCTTCAAATTATCAATAACAGCCTGTTCTTCATTTGTTGGTGTTAGTCCGGAATCAAATTCCCAATAGTTGGTTTTGATGTTGTTGGTTTGCTTAAACAATCGGCCTTTTTTGATGACGTCTTTTTGGTTGTACGTGTAGTTTTCATTTTGAAATTTCGAAACAATCAAGGCGTTTTTAACTTCCATATCATAATTGATTTTCCTTTTGTTCCATAATTTGAAATGAACGTCAGCCAAAGTGTTTGACAGCACATATTTATTATTTTCAAATTTAAATTCGGCTTTGAAATGGCTTCTCTTTATTAATGCACGAGCAATCAATAAATTGATTTCTTTAGAATATTGCAGGTGAGAATCGGCGGTTTTCTGTTCTACAGAAAGTATTACTTTTTTATTGATATCATAAGCGACTTTAACATTGAAAAGTAATTCTTCTACTTCTTTTTTTGGTGTTATCTGGATAATATAGATGTTCTCGTTTGCCGGATTGCTTTTGATTTCAAAATCATAACTGTCAAGACTGCTTTTTTTAGTAAACTTTTTCAGTCCTCCGAATTCATAAGTTTTCTCGATAATCTCATCCAGATTAAATCCAACAAGCATTTGTGATGCCTGTTCTTCTTCGTTAAGTCCATACGAACGGTTTTGCAATGCCACAGCATCAACATCGATATTTTTAGGTTTTCCTTTGATGTGCAAATCGACCAAACCATCTGTAAAACGGGTGTATTTTCCATGATTTTTAACAAACTCACGGCAATAGGTATTCAAATGAACCGGATTGGATAAATGCTGTCTGGAATTATCGATTAAAGAAGCAAGTACTTCATAAATTGGAGTTTTTGAAATGATGATTTCCTCCATGGTAACATCGTTCAAATCCATGAAAACCGTAGTTTCTCCTTGCTTCAAATCATTTGAAGGAATCACTATAGTTTTATAGGCAATATGTGAAACCTGAATATTGGATGGAGAAGCAACTGAAAGCTTAAAAACACCTTCTTCATTACTGATTGCTCCCTGATTGGAATTCTTAACACTTACGGAAGCCCCTGAAATGGATTCTTTTGTTACGGCATCTTTAAGAATAACAACAATATTTTTTTCCTGAGCTGAAAATTTGTTCGCAAAAAACAAACTGAAAAGCAATAAAAACCAATATCTCATTTAATAAATTATTTCTTACGAAGAAATGAATTTTATAATTTATTTGCAAGGCTTTCAATGATTTTCTTTTCTTCTTCGGTTGGGGTTAATCCTGAATCGAATTCCCAATAATTGGTTAGAATGGTATTTCGTTTATTGAATAACGATTTCTCTTTATAAACATCAGTTTTATCATAAGGAACCGGTTTCGTACTAAAATTGGTGGTTACCAGATAGTTTTTGACTTCAATGCGTTCTTCCTCTTTCTTTTTATTGGTGGTTTTGAAGCCTATTTCTTCTTTGGAATTCGCCAGATAATAATCTTTACCGTCATTTTTATAGGTTGCATTGAAAACCGAATTGAAAATTTTTCCTTTTATCACTAAAAAATCGGTTACACCTTTAAATTCATATCGTTCCGTAAGTACGGAGGAATTGATTTCGATAATAATGTTCTTTTTATAATCGTAGACTACAAAAAAATCAGGTAAATATTCGTCTAATGTTGGTAACGGACGAATGTTCATGATGTAATAATCTTCATTTCCGGGATACGTTTTGATTTCATATTCGTATTTCTTCTTCGAATAGGCCTCAACAACCTTATTTAAGTATTTGAATTCATAATAATTTCCCATGATATCGTTTAAATTATACCCTAACGTGCTTTCATCGACAACATCATCAATAAGTCCGTAAAACCTGTTTTGTTCAACAAGAATATCGGTTTTAACATTTGTTGGTCTTCCCTGAATGTAGAAATTCAGAAGGCCGTCATTAAAGGAAGTATATTGATCATTTCGTTTAAAAAACTCTCTGACATAAATTTTAAGATTTACCGGAATGGTTAATTTATCGCTGGAATTCTGAACCAGTTTCTTTAAGATTTCTTGCGGATGTTTAGTAGTAATAATAACCTCCTCCAGTGTTTTATTATTACGATCCATATAAATAATATTCTCCTTTAATTTTAAGGAAGCCGAATTTACTGTGATAGTCTTATACGATGCGTGGGAAATTTGAATTTTTGAAGGTTTTTCAAGCGAAATCTTAAAAATACCGTCTTTATTACTGACCAATCCTTGTTTGGTATTCAATACCGTAACGGAAGCGTCCTCTATAGGAAGATTGGTTTCATAATCTTTTAAAGCTACTGTTATTTCAACATTTTGAGAGAAAACATTTAAGGAAATAAAAAACAGTAAAACAAACAAGCCCTTATTCATAGGTTTCTTTTGAGGTTAAACAAAAATAAATAAAAAGACTACAGCAAATACAAACCAATATTAATATTCTTTTATTTTTGTAGAAATAAAACAAAAAATAAAATGGATTACTCAAAAATCATTGAAATAGCAGCTTATTCACTTCCCTCATTGATTACGGGCGGAGTGGCCTATTATTTTTTTAATTCGTATCTAAAAAACGAAGAAGGACGAAGACGTTTTTTATTACACAAAGAAAGTCAAAAAACAGCTTTACCTTTACGTTTGCAGGCGTATGAACGAATGGCATTATTTTTAGAACGCATCAATCCCGGAAAACTATTAGTAAGGATTGCACCACTTTCTACTGATAAAAACGATTACGAAGCGCTTTTGATTCGTCATATCGAACAGGAATTTGAACATAATTTAACACAACAGGTATATATTTCCGATGAATGTTGGAACATCATTCTGACAGCCAAAAATACCATTATTCAAACCATCCGTAAAACGACGCTACAGGTTGAAAATGCGGACAAGTTAAGAGAAACAATACTGACCAATTTAATGGAAAGTCAGTCGCCTACGGTTTTGGCACTTTCCTTCATTAAAAACGAAATTGCCGAAATTATCGGATAAAAAAAAGCCCTGAAAATTTCAGGGCTTTTTTTATCATCTATTCCTGATTACATGGACAACGCCGTTTAAGGTGTGTGTTCCAGTTCCATTGGTGTAGGTACCATTAAAAGTCAGGTCTATGTATTCCCCAATATTTCCATGATTGATCAAATTAAAAGACATTGTGTTTATTGGTGTATCTCCCCCACCAGCAGATATACCTCCAAAAGGACCTGAAATACCATAATGATACGTGTCTGTTGTATATACTCCAGGAGTATTTATATCTCCGGTTACTTGAATATTTTGACCAGTGGCAGTCCTACCTACAACCCATAATTCTGTACCTAATCCTCCTCCGGTAATTGGAATTGGACCTGCCCAATCAATGTCGTATGCAAAAATAGTTTCTCCACCATCTACTTGATACGAAATATATTCGGTAGCGGTTACTGCCCTTCCCGAATTATTATTATCATCTCGATCACAGCTCACAAATAATGCAAGAAGCAAAACGGTTAAAAATCGAAAGTGTTTTTTCATAAATTGAAGTTTTATACTTACAAAGATGATGAAATAAATGTTTCAATTGTGTTAAAAAAAGAAAAAAAACTTACAATAATTTTTGCAATTGCACTTTTTCATGCTCCGGTAAAGTCGGCAGTAATTCCTCAAAATACTTTTTAAACGTATTCTGTTTGATCATTTCCCTGATTTTTTCCCGGCAAAACTTGGTGAATTGCCATTTATGGTGTGTTAATCCGTTAACGAGATTGGGCAACACATTTTTATCGGCTTTATTTAAAAACAATAAGTTTACGATGGCAGTTTGTCTGGTGTTGGCTTCAAATTGCGGAGTCGAATACCCTAACAATTCATCATAAAATGTTACTTTTTTCTCGTTTTGATAGTCTTTTGTAGCCAGAGCCAAAGTGAGCCATGCAATTCGCAAATTTTTATCGTTAAAACCTATCCAATCCTTAGTTTTGTCTAACAAACTAAATCGCTCCTCCGAAAACTGCGCCATCAGGTTTTTAAACGCAATTTCTCTGGTTTTATAAGATGCGTCATTTAAAAACGTACTGTAGTCTGATTTAAAATCCGAAGGAATTTGCTTCATCGTAACGGCAATTGCCTGTCGGACTTTCAGATTATTGGTTTGCATTGCCTTTACAAGTAATTCTTTCTTCTCTTCAAACGGCACTTCCTGAAGCTGATAAATTACTTCTTCCTTCAACGGATAAAAAACGTCCGAACTCAAAATCGTTTCAAATTGTTGCTTTTTTTCGGAGAAAGGCTTTTCAAACTGTTCGGACAACGCCAGATAATCGGAAATGAATTTGTTCTGTTTCAATATCGCCAACGCTTCCTGCACTTGAAACCCGGATTGTTCCAACCATACTTTCTTAAATGTATTAGTATCAAATTTGGACACTTTATTTACCTCAGCCAGAAAATCATCGGTATTGACGTTTTTAAATCCGTATTTGTTTAAATAGTTTTTCACAGCCATGCGGAAATTTTCTGCACCAATGTTTTCACGTAAATAATGTAACGCCCATGCTCCTTTCTGGTAAAACGAAAGCGAACTTGCCTTTTCGTTCATCAGCGGAATCGTATCGGTTTTGGAAACCCTTTGTAAGGTTTCTGCCGTTTGGTACAATTCAAAATTAAAATGATCTTCGCCAAACAATTCTTTTTCGGCCAATAACGCATAATAGGTTGCAAATCCTTCCTGTAACCAATGGTGTTTTCCGGATTGTGCCGTAATCATGTCACCAAACCATTGATGCGCCAACTCGTGTGCATTCACGTTCACGTAGGTTCGATCGTTAAACCCGATTTCATCTACCACAAAATCCTGAGCGAAAATTGTTGCGCTCGTATTTTCCATTCCGGCATATAAAAAATCCATCACCGGAACCTGACGGTAAACTTCCCAAGGATAGTTCACACCAATCTCGCGTTCAAAAAAATCGAATATTTCTTTGGAATGTTTATAAGTCGTGGCAAACTTAGCAGCATCTTCTTCTTTAAGATAGAATTCCAAATTGGTTCCTGATTTTGAAGTTTCAGTTTGCTTAATAAATTTCCCGATGGCAAGCATAACGAGATACGAACTCATCGGTTTTTGCATCTGATAGCTCCAGGTTTTGATGTTTCCTTTACTGTTATAACTGACATTTTTCAAAACACCGTTTGAAAGTACTTCAAAATCATTCCGGAAATCAACCGATACATTAAAAACGACTTTCTCGTTCACATCGTCAAAACTTGGTAACCAATGACTGGTATATTTACCCTGCCCTTGCGTCCAAACTTGTCCTGTCGAAGCATCTCCTACAAAATACATGGTTTGCTTTGGCTGTGCCGAATAGGAAAATTCAAGTTTGTTTTTCCCTTTTTTATAGCCTTTGTACAAATTCAGTGATTTTACCGAATTTTTGAAGGGAACCGATTTCCCGTTGATTTTCACTTCCGAAAATTCCATCCGAACTGCATCAATTTTAATGGTATCAATTTTTGACTTAACCACAAAATCATAAACCACTTTTCCGCTAATCGATTTTTCAATGGCGTTAGGTTGTAAATGTGCATTCATCGAAATAAAATCAACTTTCTTGGTTTGTTGCGCAAAAACGAATGAGGTTATAAAAAGGAATAAATATTTCATATTTATGATATCTGAATTTCAAAAATACAAAGGAATTTCAGACTTTTGAGTAAGTTTACACTCAAATTCAATTTTGTGAAAAAGAAAGCCCTTTTCAATTGGAGCAGCGGAAAAGATTCGGCGCTGGCGTTGTATAAAACCCTTCAGGATCCGGACATCGAAATCGTTTCGTTGCTAACGAGCGTTAATAAACAATACAATCGCATTTCGATGCACGGCGTTCGTGCGGAACTTTTGGAACAACAAGCCGAAAGTCTCGGGTTACCGCTTCATAAAATGGTAATTCCCGAAATGCCCACGATGGAGGTTTATGAAGACGTGATGCGTAAAACCTTGGGGGAATTCAAAGAAAAAGGCGTTACACATTCCATTTTCGGTGATATTTTTCTGGAAGATTTGCGAAAATACCGTGAAGATAAATTAGCCGAAATGCACCTCGAAGGTGTTTTCCCGTTGTGGAAAATTGACACCAAAGTATTGCTTCAGGAGTTTTTAGATTTGGGTTTCAAAACGATTGTAACCTGCGTAAACGAACGCAATCTCGATAAAAGTTTTGCCGGAAGAATTATTGACGCACAATTTATTGCCGATTTACCCGATGATGTTGATGTTTGTGGCGAAAACGGCGAATTTCACACCTTTACTTTCGACGGACCGATTTTCTCGAAACCGATTGCTTTTGAAATTGGTGAAGTTGTTTATCGAAAATATGAAAAACCAAAAACAGATTCTTCCGACTCGGCTTGCGACACTAACAATTCGGATGCTTTTGATTATGGGTTTTGGTATTGCGATTTGATTCCGAAATAAGTTTATTTGATAGCTTTTATTGCTTCTTCAACATACTTTACATCGTTAACAACTTTAGCAATTGTTCCTCTTTTATCGATAATGAAATGTGTCGGATAGATTTCTAAATTTAAAGTTGTATCCATAAATTCTTTCTGATTGGGCACAACTGCATAATCAAAATTACGTTTGGAAAGGAATTTTTTCAGCGCTGCTTCAGAATCAGAAGCCAAACTCACAAAAACGATATCGTCGCGGTTTTTATACTGTTGCACTATTTTATTCAGTTCCGGCATTTCTTCCACACATTTTTTACAATGAATGAACCAACACTTTAGCACTACGATTTTCCCTTTTGTATTTTCAGAAGTAAACAAATTACCGGTTAAATCGACAAAACGGAAAGGCTTCATTTGCTGCCCTTCTTTCAGAAAATTTTCCAATTCAACTTGGGCAAGGTTTTTTATTGTACTGCTTATATTTTCATCCGCAATTTGTTTCAATTCATAAAGTTTATACACATTGTTACCCTTGTCTGAAGAACAACGCAAAGGAATATATTTTCCCGTACAAAGCGATTTTAAAAAAACTTCTTTACTGATTTCATCTAAATTGGCATCAAGTGGTTTAAACTTTGAAGCCAGTTTTATGGAGTCGTTATAATACAACCACCAATCTTGGTAAGAGTTTTCGAGTTGATCTCCAATGGCATCAACATCATTTGATTTCTGACAGGATGCCGTTGCAAGAAAACAAATCAGAATGAACATCAAACATCTATACATGATAATTTTGTGAGATTTACCTCAAATATACTTTTTAAAATAAATCTGAACATCTTTTAAAATAAAAAAATTAAGTTTTATCTTCGTTTTTCAGACTTTACAAGCCAAAATGAACAACCTTCTCGAAACTCCCATAGAATATTTAAAAGGCGTTGGCCCTCAGCGCGGGGATTTGCTACGCAAGGAACTTGACATTCACCGTTACGGGGATTTGATTAATTTGTATCCGAACCGCTATATCGACCGGACGCGGTATTACAAAATCAACGAACTGCAAAACAGCAATTCGGAAGTACAGATTGTCGGGAAAATCATCAATATAAAGACTGTAGAACAAAAACGAGGCAACCGCTTAACCGCTACTTTTGTAGATGATACCGGACAAATGGAACTCGTTTGGTTTCAGGGGCAGAAATGGATACGCGAAAGTCTGAAATTAAATACCCCTTATGTAATTTTCGGGAAAACTACTTCATTTAACGGTGTTTTCAATATGGCGCATCCGGAAATGGAGTTGTTGGAAGAACATAAAGCGAGTTTACGCTCGGCGATGCAACCGGTGTATCCAAGTACTGAAAAATTAGCCAACAAAGGCATTTCGAACAAAGTCATCAATAAAATGATGCAACAATTGTTTCTTGAAACGCACGCTTTGTTTACCGAAACCTTACCCGGTTATTTATTGGAAGAATTAAAACTGATTCCGAAAAATGCAGCACTTTTCAACATTCATTTTCCTAAAAGTCAGGAACTTTTGGCTAAAGCGCAATTCCGATTAAAATTTGAAGAATTGTTCTTTATTCAGTTGCAGTTAATTACGAAGAACCTCATCCGAAAACATAAAATCAAAGGCCATCCGTTTGAGAAAGTTGGCGATTATTTCACCACATTTTACAACAACCATTTACCGTTTGATTTAACCAATGCACAGAAAAAAGTACTGAAAGAAATTCGAAACGATTTAGGCAGCAACGCCCAAATGAACCGATTGTTACAAGGCGATGTAGGTTCCGGAAAAACAATCGTGGGTTTAATGAGTATGCTTTTGGCTATCGATAACGGTTTTCAGGCTTGCTTGATGGCACCGACGGAAATCCTCGCTTCGCAGCATTTTAACGGGATTACAGAATTGGCGAAAGACTTAAACCTCAACATAAAATTACTAACCGGTTCGACCAAAACGGCAGACAGAAAAGTCATTCACGAAGAATTGGAAAACGGCAGTTTGCATATCATAATCGGAACCCATGCTCTATTGGAAGACAAAGTAAAATTCAAAAATTTAGGTTTGGCGATTATTGACGAACAACATCGTTTTGGAGTAGAGCAACGAAGCAAATTGTGGCAGAAAAACGAAGTGCCGCCTCATGTTTTGGTGATGACCGCTACTCCTATTCCCAGAACATTGGCGATGAGTTTGTATGGTGATTTGGATATTTCGGTGATTGATGAATTACCGCCAGGAAGAAAGCCGATTCAAACCGTACATCGTTTTGATAGTAACCGACTGAAAGTATGGAAGTTCCTGAAAGACGAAATCGCCAAAGGAAGACAGATTTATATCGTTTATCCGCTCATTCAGGAATCGGAAAAAATGGATTATAAGGATTTGATGGATGGCTATCATGGAATTACCCGCGATTTCCCATTACCTCAATATTCGGTTTCCATTGTTCACGGACAAATGAAACCCGCTGAAAAGGATGCCGAAATGAAACGCTTTTCGGAAGGAAAAACCAATATTATGGTGGCCACTACCGTTATTGAAGTGGGTGTAAATGTTCCGAATGCCAGTGTGATGATTATTGAAAGTGCCGAACGGTTTGGATTGTCGCAATTGCATCAGTTACGCGGTCGTGTGGGTCGTGGTGCCGATCAGAGTTATTGCATTTTAATGACCGGACACAAATTGAGCAACGATACCAAAACCAGAATCGAAACCATGTGCCGTACCAATGACGGTTTTGAAATTTCGGAAGTCGACTTAAAACTGCGCGGTCCTGGTGACATTATGGGAAAACAGCAAAGCGGCGTTTTGAATTTACAGATTGCCGATTTGGTTCGAGACAAAGATATTTTACAATTGGCACGTCATCATGCGATTAAACTCTTAAAAGATGATGCTGCAATGGAAAAACCGGAACATCAGACACTGAGAAAAGTGTTTATCGAAATCAGTAAGAAGAAAACGATTTGGAATTATATCAGTTAGCAGAAAGCAAAATTAAATTTTGTTCTTTTAAATGACTAATTTTAAATTTTAAAACAATAACTCCGTTACTTAAGGAACTCAGAAACTCTAAAAAATGGTACAATACAACCCAAAAGACTGGATTACCTTCATTTTCCGATTTCACAAAGCCGATACCTTTCGACAACTTTTACCCATGATGTTTTTTATCGGACTTTATTCGGGTGTTGTGGGATATCTGGAGGTTGGCTATTTAAATCTTCCTGAAAAAAGTTACGTTCGCAATCTTGGTGCCATGCACGGAATGCTGGGTTTTGTTATTTCCTTATTGCTTGTTTTCCGAACTAATACTGCTTACGATCGTTGGTGGGAAGGACGAAAAATGTGGGGAAGTTTGGTAAATAACAGCAGAAACTTGGCTTTAAAACTTTCTGCAATTTTAAAAAACGAAAACGATAGGGCATATTTTAGAAAAATAATTTCAAGCTATGCTTCCATTTTAAACAAACATCTGAAAAACGAAGAAACAGGATTAATGCTTTTTGAGGGTTTGGACTTGAAAATCGATCACGAAAAACACCGTCCGAACCAAGTGGCAAAAATGATGTTTGAGAAAATTAATGATTTATACACATCCGGAAAAATAACCGGCGACCAATTAATTATTCTGAATGCAGAAATTCAATCGTTTACCGATATCTGCGGTGCCTGCGAGCGTATAAAAAACACCCCAATTCCCTACTCTTACAGTGCTTTCCTTAAAAAATTCATTTTCTTTTATGTAATGACTTTGCCTTTTGGCTATGCCTTTTCTTTGGGATATTATGTGGTTCCGGTAGTGGTTTTCATCTTTTATGTTTTGGCGAGTTTAGAATTGATTGCCGAAGAAATTGAAGATCCGTTCGGGGATGATGAAAACGATTTACCAACAAAGAAAATTTCCGAAAACATTAAGCGCCATGTGGAAGAAATTTTATGATTTCATATAAAAATTAACAAAAATACTGCGGCTCCGGAAAAATAAATAAGTATTTTTAATTGCTTGAAAATTACCGTTTTATTTATTCATAAGCCCCAATGCAGCAGAACAGAATTTTACTGAGTACGCCTCATTTATCGCATGAAAGATCGTTAAAGACTCTGGTGGAAAACCGAACCGTTTATTCCCTCGACAATTGCGAGCTAAACTTGTTTGAAACCTACCAGGAATCACATTTGGTTCCGTTAAAGTTTAATGATTTGGTAGTGACCAGCATGTTGCGCGGTAAAAAAGTAATGCATCTTTTTGACGACCCAAAATTTGAGTACCTTCCGGGTGAAACAGTTGTAATTCCATCGAATGTGGAAATGAAAATCGATTTTCCGGAAGCCACAAAAAGCAATCCCACGCAATGTTTGGCCTTAGCCATCGATCATTTTAAAATTAATGAAATCCTTCAGTTTTTAAACGAGCGTTACCCGAAAGAAGGAACCAATAATTTCTGGAAACTCGATTCGGAAAATTACTTTTTTTATAATAATATCGAATTGGCGACTACCATCAACAAGCTCATAAAAGAGTGCATGAGTACGTCCATCACCAAAGACGCGCTTGCCGATTTAACATTACAGGAACTACTCATCCGGATTATTCAGACGCAAACCGTAAAAGCGGTTGATACTAATAAAATCATTGATAAAAACAGTCCGCTTATCCCTATTCTGGAACACATTCGTGCCAACATTCGCGAAAGCATTAATCTGAAAGAGCTGAGCGACAAAGCTTTTATGAGCACCACGACTTTCTATCGTTTTTTTAAAAGAGAATTGGGCATGAGTCCGATAGAATTCATTTTGAACGAAAAAATGAAGTACGCCAAACAATTACTCAAAAATCCTAGCATTCAAATCAATGAGGTGAGTTATGCATCTGGCTTTGAAGATTGCAATTATTTCATCCGAATTTTTAAAAAATATGAAGGCGTAACTCCGAAACAATACCAATTGATGAACATTAATAATTAATCGAACGTATTGTAACGAAGTGGTTCCAAATCTGAAATTTCCGCTTCGGTAAACAACCGGTATTCGATTTTAAACGTTTTTCCGTAAGGAGCTTCCAACGAAAAACCGCCTACTCCGAAACCTTCCACAACGTCCAAGGTAAAATGAGCGTGTTTCCAATATTCGAATAAATCTTTATCCACCCAGAAATCACAGTCTTCCACCTGACCGATGCAGACATCATTGGTTCTCGGAAAAAACGAGCCGAGTTCCAGGCACTGAGGCTGCGTTCCTTCACAACAACCACCCGCCTGATAGAAAAACAATGCTCCGAACTTCTCTTTGAGAAAAGCAATTGTTTCTTTTGCTTTCCCTGTAGCCTCTATTCTTTTTACCATCTTGAAAATTTAAAATTTATATTAAAAAAAGTGCCCCCAAAGGAGCACTTTCCAACCGACTAACAACTACGAAACCGGATTTAAAAAAATCCTAATTTATTTTTATCATAAGAGATTAACATGTTTTTGGTCTGACGGTAATGGTCTAACATCTGTTTGTGATTCTCACGACCAATACCCGATTGTTTGTATCCGCCAAACGGAGCTCCCGCCGGATAAGCATGATATTGATTCACCCAAACACGTCCGGCCTGAATTGCGCGCGGCACCTGATACAATTCGTGTGCATCTCTGGTCCACACGCCAGCGCCCAATCCGTAAACCGAATCGTTGGCAATTTCAATAGCTTCTTCGGTGGTTTTGAAAGTCGTCACGGCCAATACCGGTCCGAATATTTCTTCCTGGAAAATGCGCATTTTGTTATGTCCTTTGAAAATGGTTGGTTTGATGTAATAACCGCCGTCCAAATCATCGCCGAATTTATTTTCGTCACCGCCGATTAACAACTCGGCACCTTCTTCTTTTCCTAAATTAATGTACGTCATAATCTTATCCTTCTGAATTTTAGAAGCCTGTGCTCCCATCATTACATTAGGATCCATAGGATTTCCGGTTTTTACGGATTCCACACGCTGAATTAATTTTTCCATGAAACGATCATAAATGGATTCATGTATAATCAAACGTGAAGGACACGTACAGATTTCCCCTTGGTTTAAGCAATATAATGCTGCACCTTCCAAGGCTTTGTCCAAAAAGGCATCGTCATGATCCATTACCGAAGGGAAGAAAATGTTTGGTGATTTTCCGCCCAATTCTAGCGTAACCGGAATAATATTTTCAGTGGCATATTGCATTACCATTCTTCCCGTAGCTGTTGAACCTGTAAAAGCAGCTTTGGAAACTTTCGGATTGGTTACCAAATGTCTACCCAACTCGGAACCAAAACCATTCACAATATTTATTACGCCGGCAGGAACCAAATCACCAATAATTTCCATTAAAACCATGATGGAAATCGGAGTGTTTTCAGCTGGTTTCAATACCACGCAGTTTCCGGCAGCCAAAGCAGGTGCTAATTTCCATACCGCCATCAGGATTGGGAAATTCCACGGAATAATCTGTGCCACTACTCCAATCGGTTCGTGAACAATTAAAGAAACCGTGTGCTCGTCCAATTCGTTTACAGAACCTTCCTCGGCGCGGATTACACTGGCAAAATAGCGGAAGTGATCGATGGCTAAAGGAATATCGGCTGCCATAGTTTCGCGAATAGCCTTCCCGTTATCTACGGTTTCTGCGGCTGCGATTAACGGAAGATTGTCTTCGATAACCTGAGCGATTTTAAACAATAAGTTACTTCTGTGGGTTGGAGACATTTTGCTCCAGGTTTTAAAAGCTTCTGCTGCAGCATCTACCGCAATTTCTAAATCTTCTTTGGAGGAATGTGCTGCTTGGGTAAATACTTTCCCGTCAATTGGGGAAATCACATCGAAATACTTTCCGTTAACCGGAGGAACGAATTTCCCGCCGATATAATTATCGTATCGCGATTTAAAGTTTGGTCTTTCAATTAAATTGCTCATAATCTTGTTTGTTTGTTTTTACCAAATTTAGACTTCGGTCCAACAAAAAAATAGCACATTTACTTCAATTGATAGCACAATAGCGCCATCTTGAGCGCTTCAGATAAATAAATCGATTTGGGATTCATCAAATCAGCGGTTTTTAAGTAACTTTATCTGAAAATTCGCAATTATGAAGAAAATAACATTGTGCACCATTACTGCTTTTCTCCTGACTTTGGCGCTATTCAGTTGTAAAGAAAAGGAACCGGAAACAACCTCTGATCTGAAAGAATACTTCAAAAAAAGTGAGGTATCGCTCCAAACCGGTGGTATACAGTTCATTCCGATTGAAACTCCAAAAGGAACCTTCAAAGTATGGACAAAACGTTTCGGAAACAATCCAAAAATAAAAGTCTTGTTATTAAACGGCGGTCCCGGTGCAACCCATGAATATTTCGAATGTTTTGAAAGTTTTCTTCCGGCCGAAGGAATCGAATTTATCTATTACGACCAATTGGGTTGCGGAAATTCCGATGATCCGAAAGACGTTTCCATGTGGGATTTACCGCGTTATGTGGAAGAAGTGGAACAGGTTCGAAAAGCCTTGAATCTTGATAAAGACAATTTCTATTTACTCGGACACTCCTGGGGCGGAATTTTAGCAATGGAATACGCACTGAAATACCAAAGTAACATGAAAGGACTTATCATCTCGAATATGATGTCGGATGCTGTTGCGTATGGAAAATATGCTGACGAAGTTTTGGCTAAACAAATGGATCGTGAAGTATTACGGGAACTTAGAGCCATTGAAGCCAAAAGCGATTTTTCCAACCCACGCTATATGGAATTACTGATGCCTAACTTTTATGAAAAACACATTTTGCGTTTGCCTGCAAAAGACTGGCCGGAACCCGTTACCCGTTCTTTAGGAAAAACAAACCAGTCCTTATATGTAACCATGCAAGGTCCGAGTGAATTCGGAATATCGGGAAAATTGGAGAAATGGAATCGTATGCCGGAATTGAAAAACATAACTATCCCTACATTGGTTATCGGAGCTAGATATGACACTATGGATCCAAAACATATGGAAGAAATGTCCAAATTAGTTAAAGAAGGCACCTATCTGTTCTGTCCGAGAGGAAGCCACATGGCTTTTTATGACGATCAGGAAACGTATTTCAGAGGATTGATTTCGTTCCTGAAAAAATAAATAACAATTTATGATCTTCTAAAAAACAGTTCGCCTAAAAAACGAGCTGTTTTTTTATGATGATTGGTTCATAAAACCGGTAAATCCACTATACAAATTAAACCACAATTATTATCTTTGCAGACTTATAAAACGATACAGCAATGCGTATATCCTATAATTGGTTAAAACAATTCATTAAAATAGATTGGAATTCTGAAGATGCTTCTGCGTTACTGACCGATTTAGGTCTTGAAGTGGAAGGTGTAGATAAATATGAAAGTTTAAAAGGCGGACTTTCCGGAGTTGTCGTGGGTCATGTATTAACGTGCATACAACATCCTAATGCCGACAAATTAAAAATCACTACAGTAGATTTGGGCGACGGAAATGCTCCGGTTCAGATTGTTTGTGGTGCTCCGAACGTAGCAGCAGGACAAAAAGTTCCTGTAGCAACCATCGGAACAAAATTATACGACAAGGAAGGAAACGCTTTTGAAATCAAAAAAGGAAAAATCCGCGGTGAGGAAAGTCACGGAATGATTTGTGCCGAAGACGAATTAGGTCTTGGTGAAGGTCATGACGGTATTCTGATTTTGGATGAAAAATTAGTTCCCGGAACACCCGCTTCCAAAGTATTCAATATCGAAACGGATGAAGTTTTCGAAATCGGTTTAACTCCAAACCGTGCCGACGCCATGAGTCATTGGGGCGTAGCGCGTGATTTACGTGCAGGATTAATTCAAAAAGGAATCAACCATTCCGAGTTAATGACGCCATCGGTAAGTAAGTTTAAAGTGGAAAAACGCACGTTGAAAATCGATGTAAAAGTTGAAGATTCAAAATTAGCACCAAGATATTGCGGAGTAACCATTTCCGGAATTACTGTAAAACCTTCGCCAAGTTGGTTGCAAAACCGATTGAAAGCCATTGGATTAACTCCTAAAAACAATATTGTTGACGTTACCAATTACGTTTTACACGAATTAGGACAACCGTTGCATGCTTTCGACGCTGCCAAAATCAAAGGAAATAAAGTTATTGTAAAAACACTTCCGGCCGGAACTAAATTCGTTACGTTGGATGAAGTGGAAAGAACACTTCACGAAGAAGATTTAATGATCTGTGATGAAAACGGTCCGATGTGTATTGCTGGTGTTTTCGGCGGAAAAAATTCGGGTGTAACTGAAAATACAACGGCTATTTTCCTTGAAAGTGCCTATTTCAATCCGGTTTCTGTTCGTAAAACCGCAAAAAGACACACATTAAGCACCGATGCATCATTCCGTTTTGAAAGAGGAATCGATCCAACCATTACGGAATATGCGATGAAACGTGCAGCACTTTTAATTCAGGAAGTGGCCGGTGGAGAAATCACCTCCGATCCTATCGATATCTATCCGAAGAAAATTGAAGATTTCTCCGTTTTACTGAACTTCAACAATGTAAATAAAATCATCGGGCAGGAAATTCCGAAAGAAACCATCAAAAAAATATTGGTGTCTTTGGATATTAAAGTAAACAGTGTTTCTGATGCCGGTTTAGGATTGACCATTCCTGCGTATCGCGTGGATGTGCAAAGAGAAATCGATGTTATTGAAGAAATTTTACGCGTTTACGGATACAACAATATTGGTTTTACCACCAAATTAAATGCATCCATTTCCAACTCATCGCGTACGGAAGATTATAAAGTACAAAATGTAATTGCAACCCAATTGGTTTCGCAAGGGTTCAATGAAATGATGGCGAATTCTTTAACTTCTCCTGAGTATATTAAGCTTTCGGATAAATTAAAAGAAGAATTCAACGTAATGATGCTTAATCCGTTAAGTAACGATTTATCGGCCATGCGCCAGTCGTTGTTATTTAGTGGATTGGAAGCCGTTTCGTATAACATCAACAGAAGAAATTCGGATTTAAAATTATTTGAGTTCGGAAAAACCTATCACAAAATGCCGTCTGGTTATAATGAAGTGAAACATTTGACCTTATTTGTAACCGGTAATCGTTTGATGGAAAGTTGGACAACTGCTGAAAAACCATCAGATTTCTTCTTATTCAAAGGCTATATCAATGCCATTCTATCGCGTTTGGGAATTGAAAAAACAACTACGCAACCGCTTGAAAATGATGTTTTCGCGGAAGGAATTGCTTTGAATGTTGGTAAAGAAACCATAGTGGAATTCGGAACCGTTAAGAAATCGATTTTAAAACATTTTGATATCAAACAGGAAGTTTTATTTGCCGATTTCAATTGGGGAGAAGTTTTAAAATTAATTTCCACAAAAATCAAGTTTGTTGAAATTCCGAAATACCCGGAAGTACGAAGAGATTTGGCTTTATTAGTCGATACTAATGTTCAGTTTGAGCAAATTTACTCGATAGCCAAGCAGACCGAAAAATCGTTATTGAAAGACGTGAATTTATTTGATGTTTACGAAGGAAATAATCTTCCGGAAGGTAAGAAATCGTATGCCGTGAGTTTCACGATTCAGGACACTTCAAAAACACTTACCGATGCACAAATTGATAAAATCATAAGCAAACTGCAACAGAATTTCGAAAAGGAAGTTGGTGCTCAGTTACGATAACAAACAAAAAAGCGGATTGAAAAACAATCCGCTTTTTTTATAGCAAAAACCCACGGCTATACCACCTTATGATTTTGGTAAAACAACTGTATCCACCACATGGATAACGCCGTTTGACTGATTTACATCGGCAATGGCTACTTTAGAACTGTTTCCGTTTTCGTCTGTAATGTATAACTCTTTTCCTTTCATCCAGGCAGTTAATGTTCCGCCGCTAACGGTTTTCAACATTGCTTTTCCGTTACCCATTTTTATAGCTTTCGCAATATCCATGGCATTCATTTTTCCGGCAACCACGTGGTAGGTTAAAATGGTTTGTAACATTTTCAGGTTTTCCGGTTTTAATAACGTTTCAACAGTTCCTTTCGGTAATTTGGCAAAGGCGTCATTGGTTGGAGCAAAAACGGTGAAGGGTCCGGCAGATTGTAATGTTTCCACTAAACCGGCTGCTTTTACAGCTGCTACTAAAGTGGTGTGGTCTTTTGAATTTACTGCATTTTCTACAATGTTTTTAGAAGGATACATGGCAGTGCCTCCCACCATTACTGTTTTTTCTTTCTGCGCAAAAGCAGTCGTTCCGATGAACATTGAAAATGCAACTAAGGCAACCGATAAAATTCTTGAAGTTTTCATAAATGATTATTTTTAATTGTTTTATACAGTCATTTACGAGAGAACTTTGTTCTTGGTTTTAAAAAATAAAAAAATCCCGAAAACAATTTGCTCACGGGATTTAATATAGTAGTATTCAGTATTTTATTTTTTGAAAAATTTAGCATTGGAAGTTCCTTTGTCCGAATTGATTTTGATAAAATAATTACCTGCTGATAAACTCGAAACATCCACTGATTTTGTATTCTGAGCATTTGGAATTACTAAAACCAACTGTCCTAATTGATTGTAAATACTAACAGACGAAACTTCAATGGTTTGTTTGGTTTCGATATTCAACACATTGTTTACCGGATTCGGGTACACTGTAAAATAAGTTCCGAAAGCAAAATCCTGAGAACTTAACGCCTGAATGGTTGTTACTGCCGTGTTGGTTACGATTGGGAAGTTATAATCGAAATAAATACTTGCTGAATTGCTAAAAGTATCACCATTTACCAAAGTCGGTTTCGTTTCAATTTTAAACGCTACATAACCATCGTTATTAGCATCATCAAAAGGAAGATTGATGTTTTCAAAGATAAATTCCACTTTGTTACCGTTAGTGATATTCGTTACAAACGGATGACTTCCTTTTAGCGGAACCAAAGAGTTAATATCAAATTTATTGGTATCGATCATATCTTTTACAACTACATTTTCTGCCGGATAAGTTCCTGTGTTTTCAAAACGAATCATGTAATGCACGTACTTCCCTACCTCACTAGGAGCAATCGTTACTCCCTCCAAACAGGTTTTGTCGTTGGGATCGTAAGAACCAATAACATTCTGTTTGATAGCCGACGTATTATCAAAAGTAATCTCATCACCAATTGTAGGTGTGATCACAGCTGTTAAATTCAACTGGTCGCCAACATTCACAGCCGGTGTATCAGTTGGAGCATTTATATGCATTACAACATTGATGGTTCTTGTTTCAAACGGTTGCAAATTGGTGTAATTCCAAGTTAAAGTATTCAATGCTTGTAAATCAGATGATGGACTAGAACTTACCAAATCTAATTTTGAATCATCAAAAGTTAAAGCAATGGAACCGGATTGTACCTGATTTCCTTTGTTTTTATAGACTAAAGCGTAATGACTGTTGAAACCGGGTCTTGCGGGACTAGTGGGCAACAAAACCGCTTCCAGGTCCGGATGTACTCCATTGGCACTTAAACAAAAGTTCTGAATGAAAGGATTTGACTGTGTTGGAAATGTCGCAGTGGCAGAAGCTGGTGAAACATTAAAAAAGGAAGGGTTTTCCAAAATTGGAGCTACTGTATGTATTCCAGCCTGAACCGGTATGGAATAATCACCGGATATATTTGAAATAATGGAACTAGTCAAGCTTCCATTTGTAATATTGTACTTTAAATTAGTTATCGATAAATCCGAAAAATCACAGCCATTTTCGTTTAAATCGAATTTATTACTCCCTTGAATAGTGTAAAAATTTCCTCCTGGGGTAAAAGAACAGTAGGAATTTGTGTGAGAATTTGCATAACCATATTGTGCAATTTTATTTTGAACAAATGATATTTGCCCTTCATCCACACATAAATATCTCAGGTTTTGGTTATTACTAAAACTAAATGTAGTTTCAATGCTACCATTTTTCACAAAAAGGGAACTGATCTGGTTATTATCACAATAAAAGCTATATAAGCCTAATGCCGAAGATAAATCTATTGAACCTATAATTAGGTTATTTGCACAGTTTACACTTTTAAGATTAGTTAAATTACTTAGGTCTAATGTGGAAATTTGATTATTTATACAATTCAATTCCTCGAGATTTATCGAACCATTAAAACTAACTGAAGTTAATAAATTATTTCGACAACTTATTTTTTTCAAACTTAATAAACCGTTACAACTAAATGTTTGCAATTGATTAAATCCAAAATCCAACTCTCTAAGATTACTTAAATTACTCAAATTTAAATAAGTAAGATTATTAGAATTACAATTCAATATCCTTAGATTAGTAAAATATTGTATACCGGCTAAGTTTGAAATATTGTAACCCCAATTAAGATGCAATTCGTATACATTTAGAGCTTCACTAAATTCGATTTCATCATTATTATTAATGTCAATCCTCATCGGATTACCATAAATGTCCCGGGCTAGATTATAAAATGTATCTGCTTGTATCAAAAGATTCTTAAAATTCGCATCCGGAAAATTAATGATCTGTGCCTGAGTTGAAGTAATAAAACACAAAGCCAAAAGTAAAAAGTAGAATTTCTTCATTTGAGGAAAATTTATTGATTCAAATATAACATAAATACTCAACATCAAACGAATTTTCTTATAGAATGTGTTTTGTATAATTACTACGTTGTTTGTTCCTGCATAGTAATTCTTCGACAGGCTCACAATAACAAACAAAAAAAGCCCCCGCTTTCGCGAGGGCTTTTAACTATTCAGATTAAGAAAGAATTAGTTTCCTCCTTTTTCCATTTTCGCTTTTAATTCAGCAAGAATATCATTGTTATCTCCTAATGTAGATGCTTGTGCATTTGTAGAAGATGTAGTGTTAGATTCAGCCGCTTTCACGTTTTTCTCTTCTTCTTCACGGAAAATAGCCGTATGAGAAGCCACTACTCTTTTGAATTCTTTGTTGAACTCGATTACTTTGAAATCAGCTGTATCACCTTTTTTCAATTTCTTTCCGTCTTCTTTTTCAAGGTGACGTGTAGGAATGAAAGCAACGATATCTTCACCGAATTCTACAGTAGCTCCTTTGTCAACGATTTCAGAGATAGTTCCGTTGTGGATAGTTCCAACTGCGAAACCTTCTTCATATTTATCCCAAGGATTAGCAGTAGTTTGTTTGTGACCTAAAGATAATTTACGTCCTTCAACATCTAATTCTAATACTACTACGTCTAATTTGTCACCAACGTTAACAAATTCAGATGGGTGTTTGATTTTCTTAGTCCAAGAAAGGTCAGAGATGTATACTAAACCGTCGATACCTTCTTCTAACTCAACGAAAATTCCGAAGTTAGTAAAGTTTCTAACGATACCAGTGTGTTTAGAACCTACTGGGTATTTAGCAGTGATATCAGTCCAAGGATCTTGCGTTAATTGTTTGATACCTAAAGACATTTTACGGTCTTCTCTGTCTAAAGTTAAGATAACTGCCTCAACAGTATCACCCACTTTTACGAAATCCTGAGCTGAACGCAAGTGCGTAGACCAAGACATTTCAGAAACGTGGATTAAACCTTCAACACCTTCAGCAACTTCGATAAATGCACCGTAATCAGCGATTACAACTACTTTACCTTTCACTTTATCACCAACTTTTAAGTTAGCATCTAAAGCATCCCAAGGGTGTGCGTTTAATTGTTTTAAACCTAATTGGATTCTTGTTTTCTCATCATCGAAATCAAGGATTACCACGTTAAGTTTTTGGTCTAATTCAAGAACTTCACTTGGGTGGTTGATTCTTGACCAAGAAAGGTCAGTAATGTGGATTAATCCGTCAACACCACCTAAGTCAATGAACACACCATAAGAAGTAATGTTTTTAACAACACCTTCTAACACTTGTCCTTTTTCTAATTGACCAATGATTTCTTTTTTCTGTACTTCAATATCCGCTTCGATAAGCGCTTTGTGAGAAACAACAACGTTTTTGAACTCATGGTTGATTTTCACAACTTTGAACTCCATAGTTTTGTTTACATATTGATCGTAATCACGGATAGGCTTAACATCAATTTGAGAACCTGGTAAGAAAGCTTCAATACCAAATACGTCAACGATCATACCACCTTTAGTTCTGCATTTTACGAAACCGTTAACGATTTCTCCAGTTTCATTAGCAGAAATAACTCTATCCCATGCTTTGATTGTACGTGCTTTTCTGTGAGATAATACTAACTGACCTGATTTATCCTCACGAACGTCAATTAATACTTCTACTTTGTCTCCAACTTTTAAGTTTGGATTGTAACGGAATTCGTTTAAAGAAATTACACCTTCAGATTTAGCGTTGATGTCAACGATAGCATCTCTTTCAGTGATTCTAACAACTACACCTTCCACTACCTCTTCAGCATCTGTAGAGATGAAAGTTTTAGCTACTAATTCTTCGAATTCCTGTAAGTTTTTCTCGTCTACTGCATCGATACCTTCTTCGAAGTTATGCCAGTTAAAATTCGCTAAAAACTCTTCTTGTGATTTTAATGTTTCAGACATGTCTGATAAAAAATTTGTATGCCGTGCCTCTCGAGTTTCGTAATGCGATAGAAAACAACAGCAGTGTTTTACATAAATAGTTGATACCTAATGGAAACTCTTCTCTGCCAAAAGGTTTGCAAAATTAAGAATAATTATTTAATTACCAAAGTTTTGAGAAGAGAAAAGTCAAAAGAGGAAAGGGATAAGGCTACAGTATTATCCAAATAGTTTTGAAGCGAAAGGATTGGGCGTTTTTGGAGTCCATGTTCCCGCTGTCCGCGCTACACGGTAGCTTGCTCCCATCGGGGCTATTGAGGTATTGTATTGTATGTCAGCCAACAAAAAACCCGATGAAATCATCGGGTTTGTATTTTAATGTGCAATATTTTCCACATCTTTCGGATTGTGCTCGTGTTTAAACAATACCGCAAACGCTATGGCAACTATAAATGCATAAACAGCGAATGAAATCCAGATATTGTGCCAATCTCTTTGTCCGTCGTGAGTAAAGTATTTGTCTATTGCCCAACCGGAAGTGAAACTTCCCAAAACCGCACCAAATCCATTAGTCATCATCATAAACAATCCCTGCGCCGAAGAACGGATTTTAGAATTCGTAGACGTTTCCACAAATAATGAACCTGAAATATTAAAGAAATCGAAGGCCATACCGTATACAATACATGATAAGATAATCATCCAAAGACCGTCCGTAGGGTTTCCAAACGCAAAAAGCCCGAAACGAAACACCCATGCAAACATCGAAATCAGCATCACTTTCTTAATCCCGAATTTCTTCAGGAAGAACGGTATCGCCAAAATAAACAACGTTTCCGATATTTGAGAAATCGACATAATGATTGTCGAATATTTAACTACGAAAGAATCTGCATATTCCGGCACGCGTTTGAATTCATCCAAAAACACGTCTCCATAAGCATTCGTTAATTGCAACGCACCACCCAAGAACATCGAAAAAATAAAAAACAAAGCCATTTTATAACTTCCGAACAACTTAAAAGCCTCCAATCCGATTGATTCCATAAAAGAAGCTTTTTCGCTTTTTAAATGTTGTGGCTTGCATTTCGGCAACGTAAAAGAATAGATTCCCAACAATATTGCTGCGATTCCGGCAATATAAAACTGATACTCAGAAGCTTTGTTCCCGGAAAGATTGGTTACCCACATCGCAACGATAAACCCAACGGTTCCCCAAACACGAATCGGCGGAAAATCTTTAACCACATCGGCTTCACTGTCATTTTTTAAAGATGTATAAGAAATGGAATTGGATAGCGCAATTGTAGGCATGTAAAAACACATGGCCAGCAACATGATGTAAATAAAATCGGTAGGTGTTGTTACCTGCGGAAGGTAAAATAAAACGCAACCATACAACACGTGAAGAATCCCATACAAACGCTCTGCATTAACCCACCTGTCTGCAATGATTCCCGTTAAAGTCGGCATAAACAAAGAAGCAATCCCCATGGTTCCAAAAACCAAACCAAATTGAGTTCCGTCCCATTGTTTGGTTCCAAACCAATAATTTGCAATTGTGATAAGCCAGGCACCCCAAACAAAGAACTGTAAAAAGTTCATAAGGGTTAAACGTAATTTAATATTCATAAGTAGTTTTAAGTTGGGTTAATTTTAATCAAGCCGGTAAATCTAACACTAAAAACAAAAAATCCAAAATAATTTAAACTAATCTATTAATTCAAACTATTTTGGATACAATGCTTAATTGATTTAAGCGGTTACTTTATCGCTGACTAAATTCAAAACCAATTGGAATTGTTCTTTTTTAGACATCGCAGAATTATCAACTTCAATAGCATCTGCGGCTTTAACCAAAGGAGAATCTTCGCGATGAGTATCGATATAATCACGTTCCATTACATTTTGCAATACATCTTTGTATGTAACGTGTTGTCCTTTTTCCACCAATTCATCAAAACGGCGTTGTGCTCGGGTTTCCGGACTGGCAGTCATAAATATTTTAAGTTCGGCATTCGGAAAAACGACGGTTCCGATATCACGACCATCCATAACAATCGCTTTATTTTTCCCCATTTGCTGTTGCTGTTCCACCAATTTGGAACGCACTTCCGAAATTTCCGCAATTTTGCTTACCAAACGGGAAACTTCCAACGTACGGATTTCCGTTTCTACATTCTTACCGTTTAAAAACATTTCTGCAAAACCCAACTCGGGATTAAATTCAAAATGCAGGTGTAAATCGGGTAAACTCTCAATCAATTTGTGTTTATCTAAATGATTTTCGGAAACATAATGATGCTGCATGGCAAAAAAAGTCACCGCACGATACATCGCACCGGTATCTACATAAACGTAACCCAGATGTTTTGCTAATTGCTTGGCAAGCGTACTTTTTCCAGTTGACGAATATCCGTCTATTGCTATTGTAATTTTTTTCAACTTTTATTTTTTTATAAAGAGTATCTGACTCTATGTATTTTATCTTCTCTCTTTTTTTGCATTACTTTATTAGATTCTTCGACACATTCAGAATGACAAATAGTGCGCTTCTATTACAGCCACCTGCTTTCTCTTTTCTGCTAACTGCTTTCTACTATCTGCTTCCTGCCATCTACTTTCTGCCATCTGCCATCTGCTTTCTGCCATCTGCCATCTGCTTTCTGCTTCCTAACACTTCTTACTGCAAATTAATTGTCAGTCCGAACAGACTCATATTGGCAGCAATGGTATATCGTGAATACGAATAATCAAATTTAATTTTATTGAATCGCAATCCGAAACCGGCAGAAATCCCCGAAAAATTACGCTGATCAACAATTTTCAACTCCTCGCCTCTTCTGAAATTATAACTCAGTCTAAAATTAATACTTTTTTTCGGAAATAATTCCGCACCAATAATAACGTGTCGGAAGGCGTTGTTAAAAAAAGTAACTTTCTCTTCTTTTCCCGGGCCGTCAATTGTGGCTTCGGTTCGATTCGGATTACTGAACGCAATATTCCATTGTTGCAGATTCTCAAGTGTTAAATGCCATCGAAGCGGAACATTTTCCAATTCCTGTGAAATTCCGGCAATCACTTCCATCGGCAATTTTTCCCTGTCGCCCGCATAAGTGGTGATTTGTGTTCCGATATTCCGAACGACAACAGCTATATTGATATCGTTTTTCTCGTCAACATACAAACCGCCAATATCGGCAGCTGCTCCAAAAGACTGATACGATTCCAAAGTAGACGAAATCAGTTTTACATTGGCTCCTATATAAATTGGTGTCCACGGAATATTATAAGCATAACCGCCCGATAGCGCTATTTCACTACCGGTAAAATCACCGCTTTTCTGACCGTTTTCGTCGTATCCTTCAAATTGTCCGTAATTGACATAATTCACGCCTAAATGCAGGGTTTGCACATGACGGTCCCATGTATAAGCATAAGCACCTGTGCCATAAGTAACTTCCCCGAAATAACTTCCGTAATTCAACGAAAGATGATTGTCCATTTCCGGATTGATGGTAGCCGGATTGTAAATTCCCTGATTTACATCCTGATCGTAAATGGTTACTGTTTTTCCACCCAAGGCGGCCTGACGCGGTGAAGTGACCAAATTCAGAAACTGATAGGTATATTTTCCTCCAATCTGACTGTAAGTAACAGCACAAATCAGCAGAAAATAAAGAGTCAGTAGTTTCTTGTACATTTTGGTTTTTCGTTTCTGAATAAATAACGCAAATGCGAAGATAAAATTATAAACGAGATTACACAAAAAAAGAGATTCCAACTTATTGCTAAATTGGAATCTTCTTTATTTATATTTTTTTGGCGTTCTTCACCTTTTGGTTTGTTATGGCGATGTTGAGGACTTCCTCCATCGTATCCACATAATGGAATATTAATCCTTCGATATATTCCGGTTTGATTTCATCGATGTCATGTTTGTTTTCCTTACAAAGAATGATCTCCTTAATATTGGCTCTTTTGGCGGCCAAAATTTTCTCTTTAATTCCACCTACCGGCAATACTTTTCCGCGAAGTGTAATTTCGCCGGTCATGGCCAAACTTTTCTTAACACGTTTTTGAGTAAAACTGGAAACCAAAGACGTTAACATTGCCACTCCGGCGCTTGGTCCGTCTTTAGGGGTTGCACCTTCCGGAACGTGAATGTGAATGTTGTATTTCTCAAGGGTTTCAGGTTCGATACTTAATTTTTCAGCATTGGATTTTATGTATTCCAAAGCAATGGTTACCGATTCCTTCATCACCGTTCCCAAATTTCCGGTCATGGTCATCGCTCCTTTTCCTTTGGAAATAATCGATTCTATAAACAAAATATCACCACCAACACTGGTCCAAGCCAAACCGGTAACTACTCCGGCTGTTTCATTGTTTTCGTATTTATCACGCTCTAATCGTGGTGCGCCCAATACTTTTATAATGTCTTCATCGGTTACTTTTTTATTGTATTCTTCTTCCAAAGCGATACATTTGGCCGCATTTCGAACTATCGAAGCAATTTTTTTCTCCAACGAACGCACACCGGATTCTCGGGTATACCCCACAGCGATTTTCTCCAGTTGTTTTTTACCGATTTGTAAATCTTTCGAAGTTAATCCGTGTTCTTTTAACTGTTTCGGAAGCAAATGCTGTTTTGCGATTTCTACTTTTTCCTCAATCGTATAACCCGTCATGTTGATTACTTCCATACGATCGCGCAGCGCCGGCTGAATGCTTGTCATACTATTGGAAGTCGCAATAAACATCACTTTAGACAAATCGAAGCCCATTTCCAGGAAATTATCGTAGAAATCCGAATTTTGCTCCGGATCCAACACTTCCAATAATGCCGAAGATGGATCACCATTAAAACTACTCGATAATTTATCGATTTCATCCAAAACAAAAACAGGATTTGAGGTTCCGGCTTTCTTTAAACTTTGAATAATTCGTCCCGGCATTGCACCGATATACGTTTTACGGTGTCCGCGAATTTCCGCTTCATCACGTAATCCTCCTAACGAGATGCGAACATATTGTCGGCCCAGAGCTTCTGCGATTGATTTTCCGATTGAAGTTTTACCCACTCCCGGAGGCCCGTACAAACATAAAATTGGCGATTTCATGTCGTTTCGCAATTTCAACACCGCTAAATGTTCGATAATGCGTTTTTTGACATCGTCCAACCCGAAATGATCGCGGTCTAATATTTTCTGTGCGTTTTTTAAATCGAATTTATCTTTAGAATATTCATTCCATGGTAATTCCAAAAACAACTCCAAATAATTGCGCTGAATTCCGAAATCAGGTGCTTGCGGATTCATACGCTGCAACTTGGAAATTTCCTTATCAAAATGTTGTGCTACTTTTTCATCCCAATTTTTGGACTTGGCTTTGATGCGCATTTCTTCTATTTCCTGATCGTGTGAAACACCTCCCAGTTCTTCCTGAATGGTTTTCATTTGCTGATGAAGGAAATATTCGCGCTGTTGCTGATCCAAATCGAAACGCACTTTCGACTGAATATCGTTTTTCAGTTCTAATTTCTGAAGTTCAATATTCATGAAACGCAATGTTTCTAACGCTCTGTCTTTTAAATTATTAATAGTCAATAACTCTTGCTTTTCATCCACGGAAAGATTCATATTGGACGAAACGAAACTGATTAAAAACGGATTGCTTTCAATGTTTTTGATAGCAAAAGTAGCTTCTGTTGGAATATTCGGACTCTCTTTAATGATTTGAATAGCCAATTCTTTTACCGAATCCATAATGGCCAAAAATTCCTTATCCTTGGCTTTCGGACGTATTTCGGTAACTTCTTTTATTTTCGCTTTAAGATAGGGCTCTTCTGTGGTAACCGAATCGATTTCGAAACGTTTTTTTCCTTGCAGGATGACCGTTGTGTTTCCATCCGGTAATTTCAAAACACGAAGAATTCTCGCCACTGTACCCACGTTGTGAATATCTGCCGCGGTTGGCTCTTCTACGTTTTCATCGCGTTGTGCCACTACTCCGATAATTTTATCACCGGCATTGGCATCATTAATTAATTTAATGGATTTATCTCTTCCTGCAGTAATAGGAATCACAACCCCTGGAAAAAGCACGGTATTGCGTAAAGGCAATATGGGCAATTCTTCCGGGAGCAATTCGTTATTCATTTCCTCTTCATCTTCGGGAGTTAAGAGCGGAATTAATTCCGCATCGGTATCAATTTCCTGAAGTGACAGATTGTCAAGTGTGAGTATTTTTTGATTTGACATACTATATTTGCGACTTTTTGTCATTAAACAATAAAAAACAAACAGTTATTTCGATGACCTCAAAACAACTATTCTGCTGAATATCAATACAAATTTACATTATTATTGAAACTCTTGAGTACTATAGGACAATCTTTATGCCATAAAAAAACCCGAAGTAATTTCGGGTTTTAAAAATAGTATCGAAAATATTATTGTTTCGTGTAGATTATGGTGATTCCTGAAGTTAAGAAAACCGGAACATCAACCGGAATACCAACAATAGTTCCTAAGTCTTCTCTTATCGTTAAAGTATCTCCTAGGATTGTATATGTATCCGTAAACGTTTCACCAGATTCTGTATACGTTAAAATCAACTGACTTCCGGAACGTACCCAAGTTCCTGTTATGATAGGATCTGTAAAACACTCTAATGCATCTGTAGCAGAAATATCAACACCTCTTGAATCAGCACTAAACGTATTGTTTTCGTTAAGCGTTAAGAACATATTGTTATAACAAGTTGTTTCAGACATTTGATTAGTTGAGGCAGTACCGTCATTATTCAAATCTGTTCTGACATCAGTATTGAAAGCAGTTAAACGATATCTTCCGGTAATAACAGTGGTATCTCCGGTAGCAACTGCAGGATCAATCGGTTCTGTATCACCGCAAGAAGTAAGTAACGCTGCACCAAACACTATTAATGTTGCTAAAATTTTAAATCTTTTCATAATTATTTATAGTAGATTTTTTAAAAGTTTTCCAAATATAATATTATTTTTCTTTCATCGTTATTTTTTAGGTACTCTTATCAATAAAAAAACACCGGCTATAAAAAATACTGCCAAAAACACAATTGAATTTCGCATACTTCCGGTTTTCTGATCTATTAATCCGTACAAAACCATTCCTATAACAATTCCAATTTTTTCAGCAACATCATAAAAACTAAAAAAGGAAGCTGTATCTTTTGTTTCAGGCAGAAATTTAGAATATGTGGAACGGGATAACGATTGAATTCCCCCCATTACCAATCCCACAAAACCGGCTGTAACATAAAAATGTACCGGAAGCGTCACAAAAAATGCGGTGATACAAATTACTACCCAAATGCAATTGATTCCGATAAGCGTATTAATATTACCAAATTTTTCTGACATTCTTGAAGTGATTACAGCACCTAAAACCGCTACCAACTGGATCACCAAAATACTGATAATCAAACCCATTGTCCTCTCTTCGTCTGACTCCCATGTAATTTCCTGCTCTCCAAAATAGGTGGCCACCAACATAACAGTTTGCACCGCCATACTGTAAACAAAAAAACTTAACAAATATCTTTTTAAACGAAGATTTTCTTCTAACAAATACCATACTTTTTTTAACTCCCTAAAACCATTAAAAATAACCGCTGTATGTACTTTGCCGTTACCGTTGGTTCCTTTAGGCAAATAATAAAAAGCATACTGACTGAATACAATCCACCAAACGCCTACTGATATGAAGGAATAACGCATCGCTCTCATCATGGCATCTGCTCCTTTTATGGAAAACCATTCAGGTTTCATTACCATTATCAAATTAAAAACAAGCAAAACCACACTTCCCAAATAGCCCATCGAATATCCTCTGGCACTAATTCTGTCTTGCTGTTCGGGAAAAGCAATATCAGGCAAATAGGAATTATAGAACACCAGACTACCCCAAAAACCAATCAGTCCGAAGAAATAACAAGCCAAACTAAAATAGATATTTTCCAAATCAAACCAACAAAGCCCAATGCAAGATGCGGCGCCCAAATAACAAAAGAAACGCATAAACGATTTTTTGTTTCCCGCATAATCGGCAATTCCAGAAAGTAAGGGTGAAAAAAAGGCAACCATCAAAAAGGCAGCTGCAGTGGTAAAGCTAATTAAAGCCGTACTTTTTAAAGTGGTTCCGAAAACTTCGATATTTAGATCTCCCTTTTCTTTAAAAAGACGTCCGTAATAAATGGGAAAAATAGCAGATGCAATAACCAAGCTATAAACAGAGTTAGCCCAATCATAAGAAGCCCAGGCATTTAATAATTTCGAATTCCCTTTTTCAAGTTGTTTCATAGTACTTTTTAGATATAAAAAAATCCCGACTTACATCGGGATTCGAATATACATATTTTTTCTTACTTAAAGGTCACTCCAAATTTTGCTGCCTCGGCTTTTGCATTTGGAATTAATTTTTTCAAATTGGCAATTCTGGTGGCATCAGAAGGGTGGGTACTCATAAATTCCGGTGGTTTTTGTCCTCCGGTGTTCGCCGACATTCGCTCCCAAAAAGTAACAGCAGTATCCGGATTATAACCTGCAATAGCCATTAATGTCAGTCCAATCATATCCGCTTCGCTTTCATGGGCACGGCTAAATGGCAGCATCCCTCCAAACTGCGTAGTAGCCCCATACGCTGTCATTGCTAATTGTTGCGTTTCTTCACTTTTATTACCGGTTGCCGCTGCAACACCAACTGCTCCAACTTGTTGCAATAAACCGGCGCTCATGCGTTGCTGGCCATGGTTTGCCAAAGCGTGTGCAACTTCATGTCCCATAACCGTTGCCATTCCGGCATCGTCTTTACAAATAGGTAAAATTCCGGTATAAAAAACAATCTTTCCGCCTGGCATACACCAAGCATTTACTTCTTTACTGTCTACTAAATTGTATTCCCATTTATAATCTTTCAGGTAGCCTTCATATCCATTAGCATTAAGCCATTTTTCAGAAGCTACTTTAATTTTCATTCCCACACTTTCTACTCTTTGTGCATCTTTGGTTCCTTTAATGACTTTATTTTCGCCAAGAAACTGATTGTATTGTTGAAAAGAGGAAGGGAAAATTTCGCTGTTTGACACTAAAGCCATAGTGCTTTTACCAGTAAACGGATTCTTTGCACAAGAAATAACTAATGCTAACGAACCTGCTAAGATAAATCCGGTTTTTAAATTCATAACGTAAGATTTTTAATAAACAAAATTAATGAATTGTCCTTTTACCATTGTTAATAAAGGTACAAAATATTATACTTCTTTTCAGTTACAAATAAAATGCCAAACGATATTTAAGAATTATTTATCATTTAAAACCTTCGGAATAAAGTAAATTGCGGTATATTTTACAATAATGAAAAAGCCGAAACATCAGCAAACCATCAAAATCCCAAAAGGAATACTTTTTACCGCTAAAGCTCTGGAAATCATATCTCCAAAACTGGCCACTAAATTTGCTATTAAATTATTCACTATGCCCATCCGTCATAAACTTCCAAAAAGAGAAATCGAAATGGATGTTAAAAGCAAGCAACAATTAGTAAAAATTGAAGCGATAAATAAAGAAATCATGCTGTATCGGTATGGTTCAGGTGAAAAAAAAGTTTTATTGGTTCACGGTTGGTCCGGAAGGGGTACGCAATTGGTTAAAATTGCCGATGAATTACTAAAATTAGGCTATTCCACGATTAGTTTCGATGCACCGGGTCACGGAAAAGCACCGGGTAAAACCAGTAATATGACCGAATTTATAGCTGCTGCAATGGAAATTGAAAAGCAATTCGGACCGTTTGAATTTGCCATCGGACATTCCTTGGGTGGTATGACAGTTATGAACGCCATTAAAAAAGGGCTAAATGTAAAAAAAGCAGTGATAATCGGAAGTGGCGATGTCGTTCAGGACATTATGGACGATTTTGTACTAAAACTTGGTTTGAAAACGGAGATAAGCAAACTGATGCGAATTGCCTTTGAAAATAAATTAGGGGAAACCATGAACAGTTATTCTGCGTATATAGCTGCAAAGGAAGTTTCGATTCCGGTTTTGGTAATTCATGATGAAAATGATGATGATGTTCCGGTAACTGCCGGCCAACACATCCATCAACACCTGAAAAACGGACAAATTATGATTACCAAAGAGTTAGGACATCGAAAAATTTTAGGTGACAGTAAAGTCATTCAAAGAATTGTAGAATTTATTCGATAAACGTTATGAAAAAAATTGTTTTATTATTAGTCTGCAGCATCTTCTTTTCTTGCAATGGTCAGGAAAAAAAAGTTGCTAAACAATCCTCTAAAGTCGCGACCACAGAGGAACAATGGAAAGCAAAACTGACTCCGGAACAATACGAAGTTTTAAGAGAAAAAGGAACCGAAAGACCCTTTACAGGAGAATATTGGAAACACTTCGAAAAAGGAATGTATGTTTGTGCAGCTTGCGGGAATCCATTATTCACTTCCGATGCAAAATTTGATTCCGATTGCGGATGGCCTTCGTTTGATCAAGCCATTGAAGGTTCTGTAAAATATACTCATGACAGCAGTTTCGGAATGGACAGAACCGAAGTAACCTGTGCCAAATGCGGCGGACATCTTGGTCATGTTTTTGATGACGGACCAGTTAAAACCACCGGAAAACGTTTTTGTACCAATTCCGTATCCATAAAATTTATCCCTGCAAAAAAATGAAATATCCGATAGAAAAATCCGAAGAACAATGGAAAGCAGAATTAGGTGAAGAAAAATACCGAATTCTACGCCAAAAAGGAACCGAATATCCGCATACGGGTGAATATAACCTGCTTTTTGAAAAAGGTACATATTGCTGTGGCGGTTGCGGAGAACCATTGTTTGAAAGTAATTCAAAATTCGACGGCCATTGCGGTTGGCCTTCTTTTGACGAATCCCTTCCCGGAAAAGTCGAATATCTAAAAGACACTTCCCACGGCATGCTCCGTACGGAAATTCTCTGTGCCAATTGTGGCGGACATCTCGGACATATTTTTAACGACGGTCCTACTAAAACCGGTATCCGCTATTGCGTAAATTCGTTATCTTTAGATTTTACAAAAAAATAGTACATGACTTTGTTTGAAAACGAAACCAATTGGGCGGAAAACTTAAAACCACTCCTTGACAACTACAAAGGAAGGAAACATCCGTTGGAATATAACAATATTTATCAATTGATGGTAATGGTGATTTTGTCGGCTCAGGATTCTGATGCAAATATTAATAAAATTGCACCATCGTTTTTTGAAGCTTATCCAAATTTGGAAAGTTTGGCCGTTTCAAATGTTGATGCTTTAATTCCACACATTTCGAAAGTCAGAAATTTTGGCACAAAAGCGAGTTGGATTATCGAAATTGCTCAACTGCTGAAAGAAAACAAAAATATACCGCTTACTATGGATAGTTTAGTCGCTTTAAAAGGAATCGGTAGAAAATCCGCGAATGTGATTATGAGAGAATCGAACGTTCCGGCAGAAGGCATTATCGCTGATTTACATGTAATTAGAGTTGCTCCCAGAATTGGCTTAATAACTGAATCCAAAGACGGCAATAAAGTTGAAAAACAACTTATGCAGGTTTTACCCAAAGAAATTTGGGGCGAAATCGGTATGTCCATTTCATTTTTAGGCCGCGAAATTTGCCGACCTACCAATCCAAAATGCGATGATTGTCCAGTTAATTTTTGCTGTTCTTACTACAAAAACATGTAAACTAAGGTTTTTATAAAATTTCAAACCACTAAAAATCTGGTGGTCATTTTTTTTTTTGAAGCGAAAGGCTTGGTTTTGATTGCTATACGCAGTTCCCGTGTTCCGTTCTACTTCGTGCCACTCTACCCGGGGCTAAAGGGTAATCCATATTCCTTTTGTAGTTTAGAAAACAGGTTGCCAATTACAGAACCCTTACCTAAAAAATTTTATCCCATGAAAGGTTAAATGTTTTTCACCCCACACCTAAATTAAATCGTTGATTTACAGATGTTTAAAATACTGTAAAATTGACTTTTCATTTGATTTTTGCTTAATGCTGCCGTCCAAAAAAGAGGCATGTAAAGTATTTTCGCTTTTCTCTAAACCGGTTATACAACAAAAATCTTTGACATCGTAAGGTTTTAAAGGTGTTATTCCAACACAAATTACCGTTGTTTTCCAAAAAACCCAAACTGTTCTAAAACAAAAAACCCTCCATCGAATGATGAAGGGTTTTTAAAAGAAAGGCGACGACATACTCTCCCACAAATTGCAGTACCATCTGCGCAGGCGGGCTTAACTTCTCTGTTCGGAATGGGAAGAGGTGAGCCCCGCCGCAATAACCACCTTAAGTCGTTATAATTGCTTTGGGCAATTATTATCAATTGTTAATTATCAATTATCAATTGAACAATATCTTAACACACTGAGATAAAAATCATATTTTATTTAGAAAGTTTGCTGCGTCCGCCAAGGCGGACGCAAGCGTGTACATAAGCTTACGGGTTATTAGTACTACTCGACTATGACATTACTGCCTTTACATCTATAGCCTATCAACGTTGTCATCTTCAACGACCCTTAAAAGAAATCTCATCTTGTGGTGGGTTTCGCGCTTATATGCTTTCAGCGCTTATCCCTTCCAAACGTAGCTACTCTGCGGTGCTCCTGGCGGAACAACAGATACACCAGAGGTTTGTCCAATTCGGTCCTCTCGTACTAGAATCAGATCCACTCAAATTTCTAACGCCCACAGTAGATAGAGACCGAACTGTCTCACGACGTTCTGAACCCAGCTCGCGTGCCACTTTAATGGGCGAACAGCCCAACCCTTGGGACCTTCTCCAGCCCCAGGATGTGACGAGCCGACATCGAGGTGCCAAACCCCCCCGTCGATATGAGCTCTTGGGGGAGATCAGCCTGTTATCCCCGGCGTACCTTTTATCCTTTGAGCGATGGCCCTTCCATGCGGAACCACCGGATCACTATGCTCTACTTTCGTACCTGATCGACCTGTATGTCTCTCAGTCAAGCTCCCTTATGCCATTGCACTCTACGCACGGTTACCAAGCGTGCTGAGGGAACCTTTAGAAGCCTCCGTTACTCTTTTGGAGGCGACCACCCCAGTCAAACTACCCACCAAGCAATGTCCCCCATAATATGGGGTTAGATCTCAGATAAGCAAAGGGTGGTATTTCAACAATGACTCCACAACGCCTGGCGACGCCACTTCAAAGTCTCCCACCTATCCTACACATCACTTATCCAAGACCAATACTAAGCTATAGTAAAGGTGCACAGGGTCTTTTCGTCCCACTGCGGGTAATCGGCATCTTCACCGATACTACAATTTCACCGAGCTCATGGCTGAGACAGTGTCCAGATCGTTACACCATTCGTGCAGGTCGGAACTTACCCGACAAGGAATTTCGCTACCTTAGGACCGTTATAGTTACGGCCGCCGTTTACTGGGGCTTCAATTCAATGCTTCTCCGAAGATAACATCTCCTCTTAACCTTCCAGCACCGGGCAGGTGTCAGGCCCTATACTTCATCTTACGATTTTGCAGAGCCCTGTGTTTTTGATAAACAGTCGCCTGGACCTCTTCACTGCGGCCAGCTTGCGCTGGCGACCTTTCTCCCGAAGTTACAGGTCTATTTTGCCTAATTCCTTAGCCATGAATCTCTCGAGCACCTTAGGATTCTCTCCTCGACTACCTGTGTCGGTTTACGGTACGGGTACTGTTAATCTAAGTTTAGAGGTTTTTCTTGGAAGCCCTTAGGCGCACTATCACTTTGTCCGAAGACTCCGTGTACTATCGTATTTCACCAGTTCCCGCGCATTTTACTACGGGACCTATAGCTAGGTACTTTAACGAACTATTCCGTCAGTTCGCGGCGCTTTCATCACTCCGTCACCCCATCACAATTAACAGTAGTACGGGAATATTAACCCGTTGGCCATCGACTGTCCCTTTCGGGTTCGCCTTAGGACCCGACTAACCCTCAGCTGATTAGCATAGCTGAGGAAACCTTAGTCTTTCGGTGTGCGGGTTTCTCGCCCGCATTATCGTTACTTATGCCTACATTTTCTTTTCTAACCGGTCCAGCATGCATCGCCACACACCTTCAACCCTGTTAGAATGCTCCCCTACCACTTACGTAAAACGTAAATCCATAGCTTCGGTAGTATGCTTATGCCCGATTATTATCCATGCTCGTCCGCTCGACTAGTGAGCTGTTACGCACTCTTTAAATGAATGGCTGCTTCCAAGCCAACATCCTAGCTGTCTGGGCAGACAAACCTCGTTTTTTCAACTTAGCATACATTTGGGGACCTTAGCTGATGGTCTGGGTTCTTTCCCTCTCGGACATGGACCTTAGCACCCATGCCCTCACTGCTGTGAAACATTATATAGCATTCGGAGTTTGTCAGGAATTGGTAGGCGGTGAAGCCCCCGCATCCAATCAGTAGCTCTACCTCTATATAACTATACACAGCGCTGCACCTAAATGCATTTCGGGGAGTACGAGCTATTTCCGAGTTTGATTGGCCTTTCACCCCTACCCACAGGTCATCCGAAGACTTTTCAACGTCAACCGGTTCGGACCTCCACTGTGTGTTACCACAGCTTCATCCTGCCCATGGGTAGATCACACGGTTTCGCGTCTACCACTACTGACTAAAGCGCCCTATTCAGACTCGCTTTCGCTACGGATCCACACCTGAAGTGCTTATCCTTGCCAGCAACGGTAACTCGTAGGCTCATTATGCAAAAGGCACGCCGTCACCCCACTAAAGGGCTCCGACCGCTTGTAAGCGTATGGTTTCAGGATCTATTTCACTCCGTTATTCACGGTTCTTTTCACCTTTCCTTCACAGTACTGGTTCACTATCGGTCTCTCAGGAGTATTTAGCCTTAGCGGATGGTCCCGCCAGATTCAGACAGGGTTTCACGTGCCCCGCCCTACTCAGGATACCACTATCCTTATCTTCCATTACTTATACGGGACTATCACCCTCTTTGGTTAACCTTTCCAGGTTATTCTAATTCTGTCCGCAAGAAATATCGTGGTCCTACAACCCCAACAATGCCGTAACATCCCTGGTTTGGGCTAATCCGCGTTCGCTCGCCACTACTTACGGAATCACTTTTGTTTTCTTCTCCTCCGCCTACTTAGATGTTTCAGTTCAGCGGGTTTGCCCCCTATCGGGTACTATGTCTTCAACATAGTGGGTTGCCCCATTCGGATATCTGCGGATCAATTCGTATGTGCCAATCCCCGCAGCTTTTCGCAGCTTATCACGTCCTTCATCGCCTCTGAGAGCCTAGGCATCCCCCATACGCCCTTATTTTGCTTATTGTACTTACATTTTTGCCTATAAATAGACAAAAGCTGTGTTCTTTCTACTTTTTAAATGTTTTTTTATCTCAATATGTCAATGAACTTTAATTAATTAACAATTATCAATTGATAATTATCAATTACTTGGTGGAGAATATCGGAGTCGAACCGATGACCTCCTGCGTGCAAGGCAGGCGCTCTAGCCAGCTGAGCTAATCCCCCGTTTTTTAGTGTTCAGTTAACAGTTATCAGTTAACAGTACTTCAAACGGCCACTCAACCTCTAAAATTTCCTTTTAATTAAAAAAACTTAGTAGTCCCGCCCAGACTCGAACTGGGGACCCCTACATTATCAGTGTAG
This sequence comes from uncultured Flavobacteriaceae bacterium, assembly GCA_963812405.1. Taxonomy (GTDB): domain Bacteria; phylum Bacteroidota; class Bacteroidia; order Flavobacteriales; family Flavobacteriaceae; genus Flavobacterium. The sequence goes on from CAWEUV010000003.1 coordinate 221,748, forward strand.
TACTCTAACCAGCTGAGCTACGAGACTCTGTTTTTTAATTATTGTATTATTTGAACTAACAGCGAGAGTAATGCTCTTATCATTATAAGACCTATTCTTAATCTTTCTCTAGAAAGGAGGTGTTCCAGCCGCACCTTCCGGTACGGCTACCTTGTTACGACTTAGCCCCAGTTACTAGTTTTACCCTAGGCAGCTCCTTGCGGTCACCGACTTCAGGTACCCCCAGCTTCCATGGCTTGACGGGCGGTGTGTACAAGGCCCGGGAACGTATTCACCGCATCATGGCTGATATGCGATTACTAGCGAATCCAGCTTCACGGAGTCGAGTTGCAGACTCCGATCCGAACTGAGAACGGTTTTGAAGATTCGCGCCCACTTGCGTGGTGGCTGCTCTCTGTACCGCCCATTGTAGCACGTGTGTAGCCCAGGACGTAAGGGCCGTGATGATTTGACGTCATCCCCACCTTCCTCACGGTTTGCACCGGCAGTCTTGTTAGAGTTCCCGGCATGACCCGCTGGCAACTAACAATAGGGGTTGCGCTCGTTATAGGACTTAACCTGACACCTCACGGCACGAGCTGACGACAACCATGCAGCACCTTGAAAGACGTCCGAAGAAAAAACTGTTTCCAGTCCTGTCGTCTCCCATTTAAGCCCTGGTAAGGTTCCTCGCGTATCATCGAATTAAACCACATGCTCCTCCGCTTGTGCGGGCCCCCGTCAATTCCTTTGAGTTTCATTCTTGCGAACGTACTCCCCAGGTGGGATACTTATCACTTTCGCTTAGCCACTCAGATTGCTCCGAACAGCTAGTATCCATCGTTTACGGCGTGGACTACCAGGGTATCTAATCCTGTTCGCTCCCCACGCTTTCGTCCATCAGCGTCAATATAGTGATAGTAACCTGCCTTCGCAATTGGTATTCCATGTAATATCTAAGCATTTCACCGCTACACTACATATTCTAGTTACTTCCCACTAATTCAAGTCTAACAGTATCAATGGCCGTTCTATCGTTAAGCGATAGGCTTTCACCACTGACTTATTAAACCGCCTACGGACCCTTTAAACCCAATGATTCCGGATAACGCTTGGATCCTCCGTATTACCGCGGCTGCTGGCACGGAGTTAGCCGATCCTTATTCCTACAGTACCGTCAAGCTCGGACACGTCCGAGTGTTTCTTCCTGTATAAAAGCAGTTTACAATCCATAGGACCGTCATCCTGCACGCGGCATGGCTGGTTCAGACTTGCGTCCATTGACCAATATTCCTCACTGCTGCCTCCCGTAGGAGTCTGGTCCGTGTCTCAGTACCAGTGTGGGGGATCTCCCTCTCAGGACCCCTACCCATCATTGTCTTGGTAAGCCGTTACCTTACCAACTAACTAATGGGACGCATGCTCATCTTATACCGTTGGAACTTTAATTATAAAACCATGCGATTTCATAATACTATGAGGTATTAATCCAAATTTCTCTGGGCTATCCCTCTGTATAAGGTAGATTGCATACGCGTTACGCACCCGTGCGCCGGTCTCAAGGAAGCAAGCTTCCTCTACCCCTCGACTTGCATGTGTTAGGCCTGCCGCTAGCGTTCATCCTGAGCCAGGATCAAACTCTTCATCGTATATTTTAATATTGTCGATTAAGATGCTAGGTTAATTCTAATAATTTCGAGTCTTACTCTCTCTTATTTTTGAAACAGATTGCTCTGTCTCAATGCTGTCAATTCAATATGTCTATGAACGTATTCTTCTTATTTCTGTCGCTATCCTCTCGGGAAGCGGGTGCAAAAGTAGAACTTCTTTTTAAACCTGCAAAACTTTTTGAAACTTTTTTTTGAAAAAATTTTCTCTCCGTTTTGACCAGTATTTCAAATGAACTTTCTCTTATTTTGCGGGTTGCAAAAGTAGAATTTCTTTTTAATTCTCGCAAGCTTTTTTTGAAATATTTTTCGTTTTATTTCTAAACCGTTTTTCAAAAATCACTGCTCAATATTTTTAAGAACCTCCCTTATTTTGCGGGTTGCAAAAGTAGAAACTCTTTTCAAATCTCACAAGCTTTTTTTGAAAAAATTTTCGATTTATTTTCGAGCCTTATTTCGTTTTGCTTACCAGTATTTCAAATGAACTTTCCCTTATTTTGCGGGCTGCAAAGATAGTTCCTTTATTCCTTACAATCCAAATCTTTTTTAAACTTTTTTCAAAATCTTTCTAGACCCGGGTTGTTTCAAAATGTCAGTAGAACTATGCCGTTATTGCGGGTGCAAAAGTAGCACCTTTTTCCATTATCGCAAATTAATTACAACCTTTTTTACCTCTTTTTTTTGCACTTTTCCTTAACTCTCTGATAACCATTTTATAACATCAGAAAGTTTTTTTTTCAAATAGTAACTGAGTTACTGAGTAGCTTAGTCGCTTAGTAGGTTTGATGCTCCCTATACTATATATAATAGGTAGAAAAGTTTTTGAATATTAATAAGCAGACCATAAAAAAAGGTTCTGAGGGACTACGAAGCTAAGGTGCTAAGGAAAATTTACTATTACCTATACTTATATATAGGAGGAAAGCATGAGAGATTAATTTCTTTCACCCTACTATATATAGGCAACTGAATTATGAGATTGCTTCGCCAGTCGAGCAAGCTCTCGAGTCCTCCTAACGTCGGAATGACAATAAAACCAAAATGACCACAAAAAAGCAACAACCACGCTCCCCTAGCCCCGATTGCAGTGGAAATCCCGGCTCGTTTACTAAAAACGAGATGGAATTGGAACGGAAAGCGGGAACGACGACCGCAAAAAAGC
>CAWEUV010000004.1:0-782555 GCA_963812405.1 uncultured Flavobacteriaceae bacterium
GGGCTCGCCAAAGAGGTCGACCTCGTCATCGTCACCTTCCACGGCGGCGCCGAGGGCATCGACCGCCAGCACGTGCCGGTGGGCGAGGAGCTGTTCATCGGCGAGAACCGCGGAGACCTGCGCACCTTCGCGCGGGTGGTCATCGACGCCGGCGCGGCGGCGGTCATGGCCACGGCCCGCACGTGCCGCGCGGGATGGAGCTCTACAAGGGGCGGCTCATCGCCTACTCGCTGGGGAACTTCGCGACCTGGGACAAGATGAACCTGTCCGGGCCGCTCGGCATCACGCTCGTCCTCGAGGCGACGCTCAACCCCGACGGCAGCTTCGCGGGCGGCAAGGTCTACCCGGTCAAGCAAGTTAAGCCCGGCGGCGCCACGCTGGATCCCGAGAAGACGGTCATCCCCATTCTGGCGCGGTTGTCGGAAGAGGACTTCGGAGCCTCGGCGCTGGTGCCCAACGGGAGGGCGTGCTCGGGGTCCCGCTGGTGGTGCCCGGGCCGCCCGTGGAAGCCAGCGCTCCCGCAGCGTCTGGGCCTATGGAAGCACCGCGTCCGGATACGTCGGAGTAGCGGTGGCGGTTTGCGCGCTGACGAGGCCGTGAACAGGCGCAAGCGTCAGCGCGCCGGGGGAAGTTGATCATGCAGGGGCGTCAGACCAAGGCGGCCCGCACTCTCTCGTCTCTTCGAAAGGATGTCCCCGGCGCGCTTAGGCTTGCGGCTCTTCAGCCCACGACGGAGAGATGCGTAGCCAGTTTGAACGCGCTGGCGATGCCGTCGTCGTCCACGGCGTAGACGTCGAGGTCGCGCGTCGCCGCGATCGCCGATAGACCGGCGAGGACGGGGAGCTCACAGAGGAGGCCGCCGTGCAGCGGATCGAGAGCGCGGACCGGCTCGCCCGGGACGAGGAGCACGCCGCGGCGCACCAGCGGCGCGATGGCCTTCTGCAGCTCGCGTCCTTGCGGGCGGGCCCGCCGACACGAACGGCCCCGGAGCTTCCCAGGCAGACCACGCCGCCGTCGCGCAGCGAGCAGAACAGCCGCGCCCCGCGGGCGGCGATGACGGCAAGCCCTCGGCGCCCAGCGGCTGGCGGAACAGCTCTTGTCCCGAGGCGTCGTAGGCCAGCGCCACCGCCTCGCGACCGGACAAGCCCGGGATGACGAAGCGTCCGCGCCATGCGAGCGGGCGGCCGGCCGAATCGATTTGCAGGGCGGTGGTGAAGCGCGGCCGGCCGGATCCCGCGTCGACCGCTGTCATCTCCAGTGCGCCCTCGGTGTGTCCAAGCGCGATCACCGTGTCGCCCGCCAGCATCGGCGAGCCCGCCGAGGTGCCGCCGGAGCGGACGCGGAAGCCGACCCGGCCGGTGGCGGCGTCCAGGCCGTACATCAAGCTGTTGTCGGCGACACGTAGACCCGCTCGCCGAAGACCGCCCCCATCAATCGACCGCCTCGGGGGCGCGGAACTGCCACGCCGGACGCCCCGTCGCCAGGTGTAAGGCGATGATGATGCTCCCGTCGAGGACGCAGACCGCCGCCGGCTGCCGGTCGGGGCCAGCCAGGCAGATTCCGGCGAACGCGCTGAGCGAAGGGTTGCCCGCCAGATTCCGCATGAAGCGCGCGCGGCCGTCGGCGTCGTAGCCGAAGAGGAAGCCGCGCTCGTTCGCGAGCAGGCCCTCTCCGGTGAAGAGCAGGCTCGTCCCGTCGCAGCGCCGCCGCACCTCGCCGGTGGCCGGGTCGGCCAGGCGGCGCCCGTGCCGCCCACCACCACCAGGCCGTTGCCCAAGCGCTCGACGCAGGAGGCGGCCCCTTCGACGGCCTGGCACCGCCACCGCTGCTGGAACCGGAGGCGCTTGAGCGTGCCCAGGCCGAGCTTGGGCTCGGGCGCGGTCCGGGGAGCAGGAGCGGTCGGCGGCGCCGGCTCGGCGGTACAGCTCGCCCTTCTCCAGCTCCTCCACTTGCGAGAGGCCCTCCTGCACCCGCTCAGAGAGCGAAGCCAGGTAGGGATTGCCTTCCTGGGCGCGGTTGCGGTCGACGACCGCGTCGGCGAAGTCGCCCGCCGCCTCGAGGAAGGCGCGCGCCACGGTCAGGGGAGGGGCCGCCAGCGAGAGGGGGCCGACGCGCAGCGTCTGCTTCTCGAGGTCGACTTCGAAGCGCGGCCCGGTCGAGACCGGCGAGACCTCGACGCGCCCGGAGCGGCGGCCGTGGGCCGCGATGAGCTCCGAGGCGGCGCGCGCGAAGTCGGTCAGCGCCAGGAAGGGCGGCAGCTCGAACGCCGCCAGCTCGCGCGGCCCCTGGCACAGCGCCAGCCGGCCGGTGCCGAGCAGCGTGAAGAGCTCGCCACCCTTGCGGTAGCCCTCGATGCGCTGGCTCGGGTCGGGCAGCGCGAACTGGAGCCGCAGCGCGCTCGGCTCCGGTGCGCCGCGGCGAACCAGCGGCGCGCCGGAGCGGCGCTCGGTCCCCGCGCGCGGGACCCGCCGGGCCGCCTTGGCCAGCGACTCGGCGTGCTTGGCCAGCCGCTTGGCCGCCGGGATGGCGACCAGGTGCTGGTTGATCTCGCGCAGATCCTGGACGAGCGAGCGGGCGCACTCCGAGGCGGCGCGGGCGAGCGCGGCCGGCTCGACCTCGAACTCCCCGGCGACCACCCGCGTCGGCCGGCCCAGGCTCACCAGGGAGAGCGCCGCCAGCGCGCCGCGGCGGCCCGCCACCAGCTCCACGCTCTCGTCGACGGTGATCTGCCCGGCGGCGAAGGACGAGCGGCACAGCCGCCCGACCAGGGCGCACAGCTCGGTGGCCACGTCGAAGAGGTTCGCCTCGCCGACCGGCTGGAGCACGTCGACGCCGTCGATCTCCAGGCCCAGCACGTCGAGCAGGCCGCGGGTCGAGAACCGCCGAGCCTCGCGCTCGGACACCTGCTCGAGGCTCGCCCGATAGGCCGGGTTGAGCTTCCAGCTGCCCCCTGGGACGATTCGCACCATCGTGCGGTTCTTCCCCACGCCTGCTCCAGGCGCGGCCGGTTCGGCCGCCGACACCCAGGATAGTGCTCCTGCACCCCCGGCAGGAAACGCTTTCGTTCACCGGCGGCGGCCTCGCGCGAGCCGCTTGCGCACCCGAGGTCCGGCGCGCTTCTTCCGTTGACTTCGGCCGGACGCTGCCCCTACCATGCCCGGCTCGAAAGGCGTATCGCGGCAGGTTCGCGGAACGCCTCGGGTTTTTCAATGTCGGGTGAGGGGCACGCGGTGTGAACCGGCGCCCATGCGGACCGCTGACTCCCTCGCTTCCGGCATCAACGCGCCGCGGACAAACGCCCGGCCATGACACGGATTCTGGATGACATTCTATGAAGCTGCCCTGTGCGTTCTCGAACGCACCGGCAAGCCGTTGCACGTCGACGCGATCACCGAGCAGGCCCTCAAAGACAACCTCCTCTCGCACGTCGGCAAGTCGCCGGAAGAGGTGATGCACAGCCGGCTGCTGGCGATGGCCCGGCGGCGCAACGAGCGGAAGATCGTCGCCACCGCGCCGCAAGACCTACGGCCTGGTCGAGTGGGCGATCCCCGAAGACCCCGCCGCGCTCGAGGCCGTCGCCGAGCAGCCGGTGGACGAGCCGCCCTTGCGGCCGCGCGAGCGCCACCCGCACGCCCTCGCCCGAGAAGGCGCGCATCTCCGGCCGCGGCGAGCGGGAGCGCACGCGCAAGCCGCGCCGCGAGGAGGAGGGGGCGAGCGCCGCCGCGGCCGCCGCCTGGCGCCGCTGTCCGAGGTCGCCATCGAGGTGCTCACCGCCGCCGGCAATCCGCTCAAGCCGCTCGACCTCGCCGCCACCGCGCGCGAGCGCGAGCTGGTCAGCGAGGACCTGGGCGCGGAGATGCTGGTCAACGCGCTGCGCGAGGACAACCGCCGCCGCATCGAGGCCGGCCGCCGGCCGGCGTTCACGTTCCTGCCCACCGGGGAGATCGCGCTGGAGAAGGGCATCGCGCTGGGCGCCGAGCCCACCGGCGAGCTCGAGGCCGCGGTCGCCTACGCCCTCGGCGTGGGCGCGGCGGGCGAGGCCAAGAAGGAAGAGCGCGGACCGGGCGCGGCGCGGCTGCTCTCGCAGGTCCAGGAGCAGCGGCGCCAGGTGCTCAGGCTCGTGCGCCGCCGCTGCGGGGACCTCGACGCCTACGGCCTGGAGAAGGTCGCCGCGGCGCTGCTCGAGCAGAGCGGCTTCCGCGACCTGCGCGCGGTGCGCCGGTCGAAGGACGTGGTGGTGCTGACCGCCCGCAAGCGCGAGGGCCTCACCGAGCTCAAGTACGTGGTGCGCATGCAGCGCGGCGGCGAGGTGTCCCGCGCCAACGTCGAGGAGCTGCGCCGGGACGCCAAGGAGCAGCAGGCGCACCTGGCGATGCTGCTCTCGGCCTCCGAGGCCACCCGCGACGCCAAGCACGACGCGTCGGCGTCGCAGCCCGCTGGTGTTCCTGCACTGCGGCGACTCGCTGGCCGAGCTGTGCCTCGAGAAGCGCGTGGGCTGCGCGGTGACCGGCGTCGAGGTGTTCGACCTGGACGAGGACTTCTTCCGGCGCTGCCGCGACAAGGCGCGCGACGAAGCCCGCCGCGAGCCGAGGGAGCCGCGCGAGGACCGGGCCCGCGGCCCGAAGAGCCCCGCCGAGCGCGAGCAGGACGCCCAGGCGCTCGCCCAGCGGATGCTCCGCGGCGAGTCCAAGCCCGAGGATCCCGAGCAGGCCAAGCGCCGCCAGGAAGAGGCGCAGCTGCGGGCCGCGGCGCACGAGCGCATCGAGGCCGCCGAAGCCCAGGCGCGCGGGCGCACGATGGCGACGTAGCGGCCGCTGGCGTCGCGAGGGGCCTGAGGCTGCGGGCGGGTCGCCCGCGCTCCAAGGTGGCACGTCAGCGGGGCGTGCTATGAAAGACCGCTCCTGAGCGAGGAGGGCCCCCGTGGTCCAGGTCTCCGCCAACAAGCCTGAGCTCGAGCCGGCGCCCGTGGCCGACGCGGCCCCCGCGCCCCGAGGTCAAGAGCCATCGCGCCAGCTGACGCCGATGATGCGCCAGTACCTCGAGGTCAAGGGGCAGCACCCGGACGCCATCCTCTTCTTCCGGCTCGGGCGACTTCTACGAGATGTTCTTCGAGGACGCCGATCGCGCGCCTCGGAGATCCTGCAGATCACGCTCACCTCCCGCGCCAAGGGCGACGAGCGCGGTCCCGATGTGCGGCGTGCCCTACCACGCCGCCAAGGGCTACATCGCCAAGCTGGTCGAGGCCGGCCTCAAGGTCGCCATCTGCGACCAGATGGAGGAGCCGGGCAAGGGCACGGCCATCGTCCGGCGCGAGGTGACCCGGGTCGTCACCCCGGGCATGGTCCTCGACGAGGAGCTGCTCGACGCCCACGCGAACAACTTCCTGGGCGCGGTCGCGCTCGGCGACGAGCGGGCGGCGGCGCTGGCGCTGCTCGACGCCTCCACCGGCGAGTTCCTCGCCGGCGAGCTCGGCGACCGACGCGCGCGCTCGTCGACGAGGTCGCGCCGCGCCGGCGCCGCGCGAGGTGCTGCGTCCCGCAGGGCGCGGCTCCGACCGGCGCGCGCCGGCGCTCGCGCGCGCCTGCCCGCGGCGCCTCGCGTCGACGCGCTTCGCGGACGAGGCCTTCGAGCCGGCGCGCGCCGCAGGCCTTCCTCAAGCGCCACTTCGGCACGCCGCGCGCTCGAGGGCTTCGGCCTCGGCGAGCTGCCGCTGGCGGTCGCCGCGGCGGGCGCGGCGCTGCGCTACCTGAAGGAGACCCAGCGCGCCGAGCGCCGAGCACGTCGACCGCATCGCGCTGCCACCGAGCGGCGCCGACGATGGTGCTCGACGAGGCGACGCGCGCGAACCTCGAGCTCGTGCGCACGCTGCGCGACGGCAAGCGCAAGGGCTCGCTGCTCGGGCTGCTCGACAAGAGCGCGACCGCCATGGGCGGCCGGCGCCTGGCGCGCTGGCTCAGCTACCCGCTGCTCGACCTCGCGGCGATCGACCGCGCGCCACGACGCGGTGGGCGAGCTGGTCGAGAGCGCGGTGCTGCGCGAGGAGCTGGCCGCGCGACCTGCGCGGAGATCGCCGACCTCGAGCGGCTCACCGCGCGGCTCTCGCTGGGCCAGGGCAACGCGCGCGACCTGCGCGCGCTGGCGAGCTCGCTGCTCGCGCTGCCCGGCGCTCGCCGAGCCGGCTCGGCGGCTGCGAGGGCGGCGCTGCTGCGCGAGCTCGGCCGCGCCGCTCGGCCGCGCTCGGCGGAGCTCGCGGCGCTGCTCGACCGCGCGGTCGCGCTCGAGCCGCCCGTCGGCGCTCAAGGAGGGCGGGCTCATCCGCGAGGGCTACGACGCCGAGCTCGACGAGCTCGTGGCCATCGCCACCGAGGGCAAGGACTTCCTGCTCGAGCTCGAGGCCAAGGAGCGCGAGCGCACCGGGATCGGCTCGCTCAAGGTCCGCTACAACCGGGTCTTCGGCTACTACATCGAGGTCACCAAGGCCGAACCTGCACCTGGTGCCCGCCGGACTACGTGCGCAAGCAGACCACCGCCGGCGGCGAGCGCTTCGTCACCGAGGAGCTCAAGGAGTTCGAGGAGCAGGTGCTCACCGCCGAGGAGCGGCGCATCGCGCTCGAGCTCGCAGCTCTTCGAGGAGCTGCGCGGCGAGGTGGTCGGCCGCAGGCGCCGCGGCTGCGCGGCGCGGCCGAGGCGGTGGCGGTCGCCGACGCGCTGCTCTCGCTGGCCCGCGCGGCCGCCGAGCACGGCTACGTGCGCCCGGAGGTCGACGACTCGCGACGTCCTCGACATCGTCGAGGGCCGCCACCCGGTGGTCGAGCGGATGCTCGCGCGGCGAGGCCTTCGTCCCCAACGACGTGCGCGCTCGACCGCACGAGCCAGCAGCTCCTGGTCATCACCGGCCCGAACATGGCCGGCAAGACCACGGTGATGCGGCAGGTGGCGCTCATCGTGCTGATGGCGCAGGCGGGCGCGTTCGTGCCGGCGCGGCGCGCGCGGGTCGGGCTGTGCGACCGCATCTTCACGCGCGTCGGCGCCTCCGACAACCTGTCGCGCGGCCAGTCGACCTTCATGGTGGAGATGACCGAGACCGCGAACATCCTGCACAACGCCACCGCGCGCTCGCTGGTGATCCTCGACGAGATCGGCCGCGGCACCTCCACCTTCGACGGGCTCTCCATCGCCTGGGCGGTGGCCGAGCACCTGCACGACCAGGTCGGGCGCGCGCACGCTCTTCGCCACGCACTACCACGAGCTGACCGACCTCGCGCCGCGAGAAGCCGCGGGTGAAGAACGCCACCATCGCGGTGAAGGAGTTGGAGGGCAAGGTCGTCTTCCTGCGCAAGCTCGTCGCCGGCGGGGCCTCGCGCCGCTACGGCATCGAGGTGGCGCGGCTGGCCGGGCTGCCGCCCGAGGTGCTCGCGCGGGCGCGGCAGATCCTGGCGAACCTCGAGAAGGCCGAGCTCGACGAGGCGGGCCGGCCGCAGCTGCTCGCAAGCGGGCGGCGCGAGGCGTCGCCGGCGCAGCTCGGGCTGTTCGCGGGCCAAGGAGCCGCCGGCGCCGCCTACGCGGCCGGTGCGTCGAGGAGCTCAAGGGCGCTCGACCTCGACCAGATGACCCCGCTGGCGGCGCTCAACGCTCCTGGCCGAGCTGCAAGGAGCAGGCTCGGCGCCTGAGCGACGAAGAGCGAAGGGGAGCTGACCCATGGCCGGACGCAAGACCAAGCACGCCGAGCCGAGGCCTGCCCGTTCCTGAAGTGGGCGGGCGGCAAGACGCAGCTGCTCGAGGAGCTGCTCGCAGCGGGTCCCCGAGAAGTTCCGGCACCTACCACGAGCCGTTCGTGGGCGGCGGGCGCGCTCTTCTTCCGGCTCAAGGCGCTCGGGCGCGTCAAGAAGGCGCGCCTGTCGGACATCAACCCCGAGCTGATGAACGCCTGGACCGAGCTGCGCGACGCGCCGCGAGAACGTGATCGGCGAGCTGGAGGGCTCGCCAAGGACGCACAGCGAGAAGGACTTCTACGAGATCCGCGCGCTCGACCCGGCGAAGCTCACCGCGCCAGGAGCGGGCGGCGCGGCTCATCTACCTGAACAAGACCTGCTTCAACGGCCTGTACCGGGAGAACCGCACGGGCAGCTTCAACGTGCCCTACGGCCGCTACGCGAACCCGAAGGTCGCTCGACCGCGAGAACCTGCTGCGCGGTCAGCCAGCGCGCTCGCAGAACGTGACGCTCGAGACCGGCGTCGCTTCTCGGCGGTGCTGCGAGCACGCCAAGGAGGGCGACTTCGTCTACTTCGACCCGCCCTACCACCCGCTGAGCGAAGACCGCCTCCTTCACCGCCTACGCCAAGGGCGGCTTCGGCGAGGAGGGGCAGCGGCAGCTCGCCGCGGTCTTCGCGCAGCTCGTCGAGCGCGGCGTCGACGTGCTGCTGTCGAACTCGAACACGCCGCTCATCCACGAGCTCTACGCGCGACAAGGGCTTCGACGTTCGAGACGGTCTCGGCCATCCGGGCGATCAACAGCAAGGCCGACCGGGCGCGGGCGCATGACCGAGGTGCTGGTTTCGGCCGGCGGGCCGAGGAAGCGCGCCGCCAAGGCGGTGGGCGGCAGCCAGCTGGCGATTGATTTCTGAAGCGCGCTGAGCGTAGGGTGCTCGCGGTTCGCTTCGGCACTTCGGCCGATCGGGGGCCGCGCTCACCAGGATGGGTATGCTCGACTCGCTCAAGAAGAGGCCCGGCAGCTTGCGGTGGCCGCCCCGCCAGCGCTTCCTCGCCACCGACTGGGCAAGCTCGCGGTGACGCAGTACGAGGAGGCAATCCGCTCCTACCACTCGAACGGCCGGCACGACCGCGATGAGCTCGAGAAGCTCCAGTCGGCCTGGGCCCAGAGCCACCAGGTCACGCCCCAGGACGCGGCGATCTTGAGCGAGTGCATCGCCAAGGACCGGCTGCCGAAGGAAGTATTCAAGGAGCTCGAGGATTGCGGCGTCACGCTCCCCGGGAATCCAGGCGGCGATCGACCGGCTCTACACCGCCGGGCTGCTCGCGCCCGCGAACGGCGGCGGGCCGCTGCCCCCTCCGGGAAGCCTCCCAGCCGAGTAGCTCCCGTGTAGTCGGCGCCACGGCTCTGAAGGCGAGAGCAGGCGCGCGCGGACGCGGTGTCTCCGATCGCGGGGAAACACGCCGATTCCGAGCCGTCAGCCGAAGGCGGCGGGCAAGACACCGACCCTTCGCGTTTCTGAGTGGACCGCTGATGCAGGCCGCCGATTCGATCGCCCGTGGTTCGGAAGCGACGGCTACCGGCGTGAGCGCGTCGACGTCCGGAAACGGGTCCACCTCGGGCGGATAGAGCACGCGGTGCAGGCAGAGCCCCTCCGGCAGCGGCCTTGGGCGGCGGCTGAGCCGACCCGCCATCATGCCTTCGAAGTCTCCCGGACTGAGCGCGCCGACCGCCAACGCCGAGCGCACCGGAGATCAGGTGTCGCACCGAGGTACTTGCCGAACCCGGCCGCCGCGAGCTCGCCGTCAGCCCTCGGCCGTCGAATTCGAGCAAGCTGAGCGCGGTCGATTCGCCGGGCCTTGGCCTTCTTCTGCGCCCGCGCAGAGCGCCGAGACGTCGGGTGCCGCGACCATGGCCGCGAGCGCCTGCTCGAACCGCGTCCGATCGACGGACGGCGTAAGGGAACCGCGCGCTGGGGAGGCGCCAGGCCCGCTCCTCGCCCGCGAAGGAGATGCGGTAGCGGTAGATCTTGCCGATCGAGGACCAGTGCGAGTGGAAGCTCTTCGGCCTGCGCGGCGCGCGGCCAGGACACGCACCGTCGATGGGAGCTCGTCGTTGAGCCGCCCGCTGGAGCCGCTCCGGGTCGAGGTCCGCGCGCGAGGAGAACGAGGCGACCTGCGCGCGGGCGTGCACCCCGGCGTCGGTCCGCGAGGCGCCGAACGGCGTGGCCCGGACACCGACCCGCTGCAGGGCCGCCGCCAGCACCCCGCCGACCGTCGGCAAGCTGCGGGCTGCGGCTGCCACCCTTTGTAGGGACCGCCGTCGTACCGCACGAGCAGCGCCCAGACCTGCCTCTCCATGGCCGCGGACCTACCACGGACGCAGGTCCCAAAGGCATCCCGGCAGCGACCTGGCGGTGCTCGTGGGCTGGGTCGCTCAGACCTCGTACGGGTTCCTGACCCTCCACCCAGCGGGCAGTCGACGCCGAGAACGCGCTTCAGATTCGGGCGCTTGGGAAAGCAGCTGCCTGGCCTGGGCATTGCTGTCCCAAGGGGGGGAGAGAGGGCGGCCATGGTTCAGTGCATCGACTGCGCGAGGGTCCTGCAACCCGGCGAGGAGCCCTTCTCGGTGAGCACGCCCTCGAGCCTCGCCTGCATGTGCGCCGAGTGCGCGAAGAAGTACTCCACCGACGACGAGATTCTTCGCCAGGCTCCGCAGCATGATCCGCGGGAGCCATGGCCTTCCTCATCGCGGCCCGGAAAGCCTGGAAGCCAAGGCAGCTGATCGGCCGTCGTCCTCCGACAACCGTTGCGCCCTCCCGTCCGGTGCGGTGTAGTCGGTCCTTCCCGAATACTGGAGGGGCCGATGTCGTCGCGCGCGCGCAAGTGGTCCGTCGTGGGGCTGGTGGTGGTGCTGGGCCTCGCGGCATTGGTGATCGACTCGCAGGTCTGCGTGACCGCCTGGGTCCGCTACGGGATCGTCGTGCCAGAGTCCCGGATGGGCGGCCGCAGCCCACGGTCACCGCGGTCCTGGGTCGGGAGCGCCGCGGCGACCAGCCGCTGCAAATCAACGTCTCGCCTTGGGCCAACTTGACCTTCGGGCCGGCCGACGTGACCCACCCTGTGCCGGCGGGACGCGTCAGCTGCAGCGCGGTGCTGCTCGACGGATCCAAGGAGCTGCCGCTCGAGCCGAAGGACGGATGGAAGGAGGTCCGCGATTACCGCATCGCGGACGTCGTCCTGCCGGAGCTGGCCGACGGCGATTACCGCATCCGCGTCACGGCGAAGGGCCCACTCGGGCCCGCGAGCGTGGAGATTCCGTTCCCACTCTACGCGCCGGCGCGCGTCCACGTGATCACCGACCGGCCGCTCTACGAGCCGGGGAACCTGGTCCACTTCCGAGCGGTGGTGCTGCGCGCGAAGGATTTGGCGCCGCTCGACAACAGGCCCGGGCGCTGGGTCATCCGCGAGCCTTCGGGCGAGTCGGTCCTCGAGGAGCGATCCCCAGCCGGCCGTTGGGGCGTCGCCTCGGGGAGCTTCCCGTTGGACGCCGAGGCCCCTACCGGTACCTGGCACGTGCGCTGGGAGTCCGGCGAAGCGAGCGATGACGTCGCTTTCGAGGTCGCGCCCTTCACGCTGCCGCGCTTTCGCGTCGAAGCCCGGCCCTCGAAGCCCTTCTACGGCATGGGCGAGCGGCCGGTGGTGCGCGGCAACGTCACCTACAGCTCGGGTGCGCCGGTGGCCAACGCGCCGGTGAGCATCGACTGGATCGAGCGGCGCCTGGCCTCTGCCCACCAATTGGATCGGCGAGAAGCTGCCCGCGAAGGCGAAGACCGATCGCTCCGGTGCATTCACGCTTGCGCTGCCGGAGATCCCGCGAGACCTCGTCGGCACAGTCACGCTCCAGGGCCAGCTCTCGGCGGTCGACGCCGCGGGGGATCGCGTCGCCGGGGCGGTGGCGGTCCTGTTGGCCCAAGAGCCGATCGCGGTGCAGGCGGTCACCGAGCTCGCCGACGGTCTCGCGAGGGATTCAACAACCGGCTCTTCCTGCGCATCGCGGACTCCGCAGGCGGGGTCTTGCCAGGCGTGAAGCTCAAGATCACGCGCGCCTGGGAGGCGACCGATCCGGGCATCGAGGCGACTGCCGACGAGGACGGCGTCGCCGCGCTGCAGCTCGACCCGGGCCCAGCGGTCAACGTGCTCTTGCCGCCGATGCCGGTGCGCAAGCAGCCTCCAGCCCCACCAGTGGAGCTCGGCCAGACGCACGAGTCTCCTCAGCGATTCAGGAGCCGAGCCTGGCCGACCAGCGCAGCGCTCGACGCGATGCTGACGAGCCTTTCGCCGTGCCGCCGCTTCGCCCACGATGACGCAGAGGCAGTGGTCGGGATTCAGATCGATCCCAGCGGAGTGGTCCTGGCGGTGGGCGCGGGTTCCGGAGCGCTCCCGAAATGCGTGGGGCAGGTCGTACGAGGCAGGCAGTTCGCGGCGGGCCGGGCGCGCCTTTTGAAGGCCGAGTTCAGCTTCCGCGATTCGGATCTACCGCAAGTGACGGCGCAGGTGACGGGCGTCCCGGAGGCGCCTCCGGGGCTTCAGGAGGCACTCCAGGAGCTGGCCGATGACGCGCGCCCCTGCCTGACTGTGCGGTTTAGCGACTACTTGTCGAAGGCGCTTCTGACCTGGCGCACGCAGCAGGGAAGCAAGTCCGTCGCGATCGCCGTCGTCAACAAGCCCGCGGAGGATGGAGAAGCCTTGGTCCCTGCCGGCACCTGCCTCGAGAGCCGGCTGCGTCCGCTCCAGCTCGATGTGGCCGCGACCGGGGATTACACGGGTGTCGCCTTCTTCAATGCGGAGCCCGCCGAAAGCGAGGATGAGGACGGGGCCGACGAGCCGGAGACGATGCTCGGCTACGAGTTCGTGGTGAAGGCCTGGTCCGGCGAGCGCGCGCTGGGGTCGGCGAAGCTGAGGCTCAGACCCGGCCAGGTGCCGCCGCTCAGGCTGCGGGCGACGCCGGTGCTGGCGCAGCCGGGCTCGGAGCTGACGGTGGAGCTCCTGCGTGGCCCGGGATTCCGCGGGGAGCTGCCGAAGAAGCTCACCTGCCTCACCGAGCGCGGCACGCTCGAGGCGAAGGTGGATCCGAAGAAGCGCGCTGCCGTCTTCAAGCTTCCCGAGGATGCGCGCGGCTGGCTGCAGGTCGACTGGACCGATGCCCGCGCGGCCGACTGGAGTGTTGCCCGCGCGGTCGCCTACGTGACGCCGAAGGAGACGTTAGAGGTCGCGGTGCGGGCGGAGAAGGAGCACTACGCGCCGGGCAGCACCGCGCGCCTGTTGCTGGAGACCAAGGCCGGAGGAAAGCCGACGTCGGCGGCGGTGGGCCTGTTCGGCGTCGACGAGAGCCTGTCGCAGTTGGTGCCGCTGGCGGGGCCGGACGCGATGTCGCGCCTGAGGCCGGCCGCGCCGATGCGGCGGTCGGCATTCGGGATCCTCGATGCGCAGGCGTTGGCGCTGGGCAGGATTCGCGGAGCCAACGCCGCGGCGGCGACGGTGCTCGGCGTCGGCGGGCTGCCTCCGTCGCTCGACATGAACGAGCGGATCTTGCGGGAAGCGACGAGCCCGTTCGACCCGACGTTGGCGCTGACCGAGCACTTCTACGGCGTGCTGGCGGAGCTGCACCGGCAGGTTCGGACCTGGGAGAAGAGCGCGCCGGCGGAAGAGACGATGAGCCCGCCGCGCATGTCGGAGCTCTGGTCCAAGGCCGTGGAGGCCTGCGCCAAGCGAGGCGAGGCCTCGGTGGATGCCTACGGACGGCCGCTGCGATTGAAGTACTTGCCCTCCGATTTGCTCGCGCTGGTGGATCCGCGAGCGGTGGTCTTGCAGGGCACGAGGCTCCCCGAGGACGTCGAAGACTGGAGCGGATGGGTCATGAAGGAGCAGCCATGAAGCGCGTCGCTCATCATCGGTGTGGCCGTCGTCGGCGTCGCTGCTTCTCCTGTTGATCGTCATCAGTTCTCTCGTGATGCGAGACGCGGCCCTATGGCGCGAGCGTCAGCCCAAGTGGCGCTGGAGCAAGGCCACGGGGCTGGTCGCGACGCCTGCGCCACCTCCTCAAGCTATGCGCTGCCGATGCCCCAATGCCCAAGCCCAATGCCCCCGCCAGGCACGCCAAGATGAAGAAGGAGATGGCGAACTTCGGCGGACAGCGGCCGTGGCTCTCGGGGGCGACGATGGATGGCGGAAGGAAGCGAGGCGGACGAAAGGATGCCGTCGACGCCAGCACCCGAGGGCGAGAAGGAAGTCGCTCCTCAGACTCGCGCTTGGTTCCCGGAGACCTTCCTCTTCAACCCGCTCGTCGAGACCGACGCTCAGGGCGCGGGCTCTGTCTCGGTGCGCGTGCCCGACCGGCTGACCTCCTGGCGCGTGCTCGCCCTGGCGCACTCTCGCGAGGGCGCGCAGGCGGGAGCGGTGACGTCGTTCCGCGGAACGTTGCCGGTCTACGTCGACCCCGTGGTGCCGGCCTTCCTGCGCGCGGGCGATCGCGTGCGGCTGCCGGTCGCGGTCATCAACACCACGGATAAGCCGATCTCGATGCCGCTCAGGGTCGAGGCGGTCAACGCGACGATTGCCGGCGGCGGCGAGGTGCGCGTGGCCGCGGGTCGGGCAGGAAGTTCGAGGAGCTCTCGCTCTCCGCCGACCGAGAAGGCACGGCAGTCCTCCGCTTCACGCTGGGCACGACCGACGCCGTGGTGCGGACCATCCCGGTGTTGCCGGTCGGGCGCCGAGTCGAGGCGCGCAAGGCCGGGACGCTGGCAGCGCCGCGGGCGTTCGAGCTCGCCACTCCGGGCGCGGGCGAGGCTCGGGCTCGCATCGTCGTCTTCGGAGGCGCGCTCGCTCTCGTGCGCTCCGAGTTGGCTTCGGCGCTCGCGCGCTCCGACTCGCCGGAAGGAGACGCCTACGCGCTCCAGGTCGCGGCCGCGGCCTCGAAGCTCGGCATGGCGGCAGAGGAGAAAGACGCGCTCCGGGCCATCGTCCTTGGGGCGACTCAGCGCATGGTCCGCCACGGCCGAGCCCCTGATGCGGCGCTGGCGGCGACAATCGCCGAGGCGACTGCCGGCCATCCGGACAACCCGATTCTCTCGCGCCTGACCGAGCGGCTCAGCCTCCAACTCGCCAAGGCGCAGCGTCCGGACGGCACGTTCGGCGGCGGGGAAGGGTGGCCCTTGCAGCGGGTGCTCGCGGCGACGGCCGACGGCGTTCGCGCGCTCAAGGCCACGGCCTCGCTCGATTCCCAGGCTGCGACCCGGGCCACAGCGGCTGCGATCAAGGCGAGCGGCGCGTTCGAGCGGTACCTCGAGCGAATCCAGGATGGCTACACGGTGGCCTCCATCCTCTCGAGCGGCGCGGTCTCCGGCACGGTGGCCGATCGCCTGCGCGCCAAGCTGCGCGAGGCCGTGAAGACCGACGAGGACGGCAGCCGATACGTCGAGATTCCCGAGAGCGTCCTGCGCCCGGACGGCACTCGCGCGACGAGCGCCGACGCGACCGCGCTTGCCGTGGTTGCGCTCGAGGGCGACAGCGAGGCCAAGTGGCGGCCCGACCTCGCCGCCTCGGTCCTCGGCAAGTTCCAGGCTGGCCGGGGATGGTCCGATTCGAGGACCGACCTCGCAGCGATGCGTGCGGTGCTCTCCGCTTTCCGCGAGCCGTTGCCGAAGTCGGTGGCCGTGAAGGTCCTCGTCGACGGCGCGCCGGTCGCGACGGGCGTGCTCGAGCCGCAGAAGGAGAAGGGGGCGCTCTGATGCTGGAGCCCTCCGCCGCCATCGCGCCGAGGCTCGCACCGCTGGGAGCTTCAGGCTGAACCGGCGCTGCCGGGCCTGGGTTACTCGGTGACGCTGCAAGGCTCGGCGCCCTGGGAGAAAGAGCCGGCGCGCGGTGGGCTGGAGCTGGAGGTCAAGGCTCCGGCGGAGCTGCGCCGAGGCGTGCCCGCGGAGGTGCGCGTCGAGGCCGGTGCGCCGGCGGGGATGCCCCTGAGGGTCGAGGCCAGCCTGCCCGCGGGTGTCCAGCCCGAGCGCGCCGACCTCGACAAGTGGGTGAGCGAGGGCGCGCTGCGCTCCTACAAAGTCGAGGACGGAGCCGTGGTGCTGCACGCGAATCCACTGCAGCCGGGCAAGACCTTGAGCGTGGCCTTCCGGGTCGTGGCGACGTTGAGCGGGACCTTGCGCGGAGGAGCGTCGAGCCTGGCGCCCGAGGACCGCCCGGAGGCCGCGCACCGCGTGCCGCCGGCAGCTTGGACGGTGCGGTAGCCTCCGCTTGTATTGCCGTCGGGGAGTCGCCGCGCGATCGGGCTGGGCTCTTGACGTGTGTATCCCAAAAGATACACGATGAGGCGGATGTGGATGCTCGAGAAAGAACCTTGGTCGAGTACCAAGACGCCGAATGGGTGCTCGCCTTTTCGTCGTTGGCTCGAAGGGCTGAAGGACGACAGGGCGAAGGTTCGAATAGACGCGCGCCTGCTACGCCTGCGGCTTGGCAATCTTGGCGATTCGAAGTCGGTAGGCGAGGGAGTCTGGGAGCTTCGAATTGACTACGGGCCGGGGTACCGAGTGTATTTCGCGGTGGCGGGAGTCTCGCTTGGTGCTGCTTTTGTTAGGCGGCGACAAGGCGAGCCAGCGGTCCGACATCGCAATGGCGAAACGATACTGGGCGAGCTACCAGGAGGCCTAGATCATGACCAAGCGCGCACAGTCCTATGCCGAAGGCCTCGGAAAAGCGCCTCGAGGATCCGGAGTACGCGGCAGAGTACTTGAGTGCTGCCGCGGAAGAGGGGAAGCGTGAGCTGACTACTCGCTCTACGCGACGTAACTCGAAGACCCGAGGGGTACGGAAAGATCGCGCGGCGAGCCCATCGGGGGAGGGAGAGCCTCTACAAGGCCCTCTCCGCGAACGGAAATCCCGGTCTCGACACGCTTCTCTCGG
The DNA here is from genome assembly GCA_963812405.1 of uncultured Flavobacteriaceae bacterium. GTDB lineage: Bacteria > Bacteroidota > Bacteroidia > Flavobacteriales > Flavobacteriaceae > Flavobacterium. The sequence goes on from CAWEUV010000004.1 coordinate 16,679, forward strand.
TGTTGGAAGCAGCCGGAATCGGCAATGAGGTTCCGCCCAGCCTAGATCCGGCGCGTCTATCCATCGGCCGGCCCTATCGCGTAGCCGTCTCCGGCTGCGGCGCGGCCCTCGCCGGCCACGGCAGGAACGGGATCCGTCCCGCCGAGCGCCAACACGATGCCGACGTAGGCGACCCCGTAACCCGTCGCCTCGATGGCGAGCGCGACGAAGGGCTGCTTCACGCCGAGCACGGCGACCTTCGCCACGCCGAACCCCACGAGCGCGGCGAGGGCCAGCAACGCCGTCCGCCCGATTTCTCGCCAGGGCATCACGTCCCTCGGCCGGAACTCCGAGCGCGGCCGGCACGCGCGCGAGCAGCAGGGCCTTGCCGAGGATCTCCGCCGCGAGCCACGAGCCGGCCGCGCCGAGCATCCCGAAAGCGTGCACGCCCCAGAGCACCAGCGGCACCGTCGGCGCCGGCCTTCGCGGTGTTGGCCAGAGAGGATGTGCCGCGTCCAGCCCCGCGCCCGGAGCACTCCTTCGACGGGCAGGCAGGCCAGGGCGCCGGCCATCACCGTGATGCGGAAGATCTTGGCGGAGGCCGTGTAGCGGTCGGTGAAGAGCGCGGTGATGAAGTCCGGCGCCGCGGCGGCGAGGAAGACGCACGCGGGCAGGAAGAAGGCGGCGAGCTTCGACACCGCCTCCCGGAAGCTCGCCGCCGCGTCGTTCCGGGCGACCGGCCTGCTCGAGCTCGGCGATGCGCACCATCAGCATCTCCGAGGTCGGCGCGTAGAGCAGGTCGAAGAGCGGCACCTGGAAGATGCCCACCGCGTAGATCGCGAACGTGCGCCGGCGTCGAGCCCGGCGGAGACGACGAACTGGTGGAAGAACTGCTGCGGCACGGCCACCGCGACCGCGAGCCCGAAGGGCAGGGCGTAGCGCAGCTGGGCGCGCCGCGCCTCGGGCGTCGTGGCGGGCCCCGCGCCGCGGCGCGTGGAGCGGCCCAGGTCGCGGCCAGCCGCGACCAGGGCGAAGCCGGCCATGCCCATCACCACGCCCTCGAGCCCGAAGCCGAGCGAGCGCCGGCACGGTCATCGCGGCGGCCTTGGCGGCGTCGGAGACGAGGTAGCCCGCCGCGGCGGCGCGGGTCCGCCCCTGCGCGGTGAGCGCGACCTCCAGCGGCATCGCGCCCAGGAGCGCCGAAGGTGTAGACGCCCAGCCAGCGGCAGGTGCGGCGAGAGCCCGGGGTTGCCGAAGGCGCTGCGCGAGCGGGCCCCGCGAAGAGCGACATCGCGAGCGCCGGCGAGCGCGCCGGCTCCCGCGAGCCAGCTCGAGCGTCTGCACCAGGTAGGGCCGCGGAGTCCGCGTGCGCGGCACGAAGTAGTAGAGGCTCTGCGTCATCCCCAGCGGCAGCAGGTAGTAGAGCGTCTGCGAGAGGAGGATCAGCTGCTTGTAGGTGCCGTAGTCCGCGGGGGCGAAGCGCGCGGGCGAGCGCGAGCGGGATGGCGAAGGTGACCGCCGCGGAGGCCATCCGCGCGACGACCAGCGGGGCTCGCGCGCGCGAGCAGGGAGCGGCCGGCAGGGTCGGTCATGAGCGTCAGCGCGGCCGCGCCAGCTCGAAGGAGAGCTCGTCGACGTTGTAGGCGGCGATGCGCCGCAGCTCCAGCGGATCGGTCGCGGGGGTGTTCTGGCCGGCGATGCAGGAGACGGCGGCGCCGTAGTGGCGGGCGGTGATGGTTCTTGACGCGTCTCGCTGAAGTTCCCGTGCGGGTAGCAGAACAGCTCGGGCGGCTCGCCGACGTGCTCGGCGATGACGTTCTTCGAGGCCGACGAGCTCGCGCTCGACCTCGTCGCGCGCTCAAGGTCGGTCAGCACCGGGTGGGTCATGGTGTGCGAGCCGATCTCCATGCCGCCGGCCTTGCAGCGCGCGCACCTCGTCCCAGGTGAGGAAGAGCGTTCTCGTCGTCGGGCTCGACCGCGAAGCTCGCGCGCAGCCTCTCCATCACCTCCTCGCGGTGCGTCAGCCCCAGGCGGATGAGGTACTCGGTGCCGACCGCCGACGCGCATCGCCGGCGGCAGCTCGGCCTCGAAGAGCGCCTGGAGGAGCGGGTCCCGCGCGCGGCGCCGACCGCGTTCAGCCCGTAGCGCAGCGCCATCTCCGCCAGCTCGCTCGGCCACATCCACTGGCGCGTGCCGATGAGGCCCGCGGTCATCGCGCCCCAGGTCGCCGGTGAAGCCGAGCGTCGTCCGGCTGCCGTCGCGGGCGCCGATCGTCATGTGCAGCGCGGACGATCCGAGGATGTGCCCCGCGTCCACGAAGCGCGCGTCGATGTTCCGGAGCGGCGCGAACGGCCGGCCGTACGGCGCCGTCTTCACGAGGCGCAGCGTGCGCTCGACGTCGCCCGCGTCGTAGAGCGGCTGCTTCTGCTGCCCGGGCGCGAGCGAGCGGTTCACGCGCTCGACGTCGCCCGCCTGGATGTTCGCCGAGTCGTAGAGCATGATCGGGGAGCAGGTCCGCCGTGGCCGGCGTGGTCCAGATCTCGCCGCGGAAGCCCGCCTTCGCCAGGGCCGGGAGCGCGCCGCAGTGGTCGATGTGCGCGTGCGCAGGACGCACGCCGCCCACGCGCGTCACGTCCACGGGGAGCCGGCGGTTCCAGCCTGCCCCGGACTCCTCGCGGTGACCCTGGTACATGCCGCACTCGAGGAGGACGTCGCCCTCCTCCGTGCGCAGCCGGTGCAGCGACCCGGTCGTCGTGCGGGCGGCGCCGAGGAAGCGCAGCGTGACCGCGCCCTGCTCGCCCTCGCCGTCGGGACCGAGCTTCCGAGGGGGTCGTCCGTTGGGGCTCATGCGCCGCTCCTTGCTTTCTCCGTCGTGCGGAAGTGCATCTTCGCGACCTTCGCCAGTCCCGCGAGGCCGGACTCGAGGAAGATCGTGCGCGCCGCGGCGTCCACCGGGGCGCCCGCGCCCTTCGGGAGCTTCCGCCCGGACTCGTCTCCGAGCCGGCGGAGCTCGCGCAGGAAGCGAGCGCGGGCGAGGAGCGACGCCGCGGCGACCGCGGGGTGCGACTCCGCGCGCGGACGCTGCTCGAGCGTCACGTCGATCCCCTTGCGTCGCGAGCGCGTCGCGCACGAGTCGCTGGTCCCCGAACTGGTCGGAGATCATCGCGCCGGCACGGCGTCTTCCTCAGGAGCTGCTCCGCGACGGTCGCGTGGCCCCACGCCGAGCAGGCGGTTCAGGTTCCCGCCGAACTCCGCGGTGGAGCTGGTTGTAGCTTCTCCGGGCCGATCGACACGACGGCGTGCTGCTCGGGCCACGCCGCGCTCGATCTCCTCGGCGATGCGGACCGCCTCCGCGTCGCCGACCTCCTTGCTGTCGCGCGCGGCCAAAGCCACTCCGTTAACAATAATAGCGTTATCACCAATATGACAATCGTGAGCAATGTGTGCTGTTGCCATAATCAGACAGTTTTTTCCAATCTTGGTTTGTCCTGAAGCAATAGTTCCTCTGTTTATTGTAACACATTCTCTTACAGTGGTGTTATCACCTATTATTGCAAGTGAATCTTCACCTCCAAATTTTAAATCCTGAGGAACGGCTGCAATAACCGCTCCGGGGAAAATATTACAGTTCTTACCGATTCGTGCCCCTTCCATGATGGTAACATTCGAACCAATCCAGGTTCCTTCACCAATTTCTACATTGTTATGTATCGTTGTAAAAGGCTCAATTACCACATTTTTGGCAATTTTTGCACCCGGATGAACATATGCTAAAGGTTGATTCATAAATTCTTGTTTAGTTCTTTTTTACAATTTGTGCCATTAATTCGGCTTCAGTAACTAATTTACCGTTTGCATACGCGCTGGCCTGCATATGACAGATTCCGCGACGGATTGGCGATAACAATGTTAATTTGAATATTAAAGTATCGCCCGGTAAAACTTTATGTTTGAATTTTACATTGTCAATTTTCATGAAATACGTCAGGTAGTTTTCAGGATCCGGAACCGTACTTAAAATAAGGATTCCTCCTGTTTGAGCCATAGCTTCAATAATTAAAACACCCGGCATTACCGGCGCTCCCGGGAAGTGACCAACGAAGAATTCCTCGTTCATGGTTACGTTTTTCAATCCAACTACATGTGTATCAGACATTTCTAAAATTCGGTCAACCAACAAAAACGGGTTTCTGTGTGGTAACATCGACATGATTTTAGTAACATCCATTAATGGTTCTTTGTTTAAATCGAAAACAGGAACCTGATTTTTTTGTTCGTTTTTAATAATCTTGGACATTTTTTTAGCAAACATGGTGTTTACGAAATGCCCCGGTTTATTAGCGATAACTTTTCCTTTTATTTTAGTTCCGATTAATGCCAAATCCCCTACTACGTCAAGTAGTTTGTGACGTGCTGCTTCATTTGGATAATGTAACGTCAGATTGTCTAAAACGCCATTTGGTTTTACAGAAATATTGTCTTTTCCGAAAGCAACCTTCAAGCGTTCCATAGTTTCGGAAGATATTTCTTTGTCTACGTAAACGATAGCATTGTTCAAATCGCCGCCTTTTATCAATCCGTGTTCCAACAAACCTTCTAATTCATGAAGGAAACTGAACGTACGACAATCAGCAATCTCTGTTTTGAACTCGCTGATGGATTTCATCGTCGCATTTTGTGTTCCTAAAACTTTTGTACCAAAATCGACCATTGCGGTAACACAATATTCATCAGATGGAATAATGGTAATTTCACTTCCGGTTACTTCATCCATATAAGAAATCACTTCCTTAACAACATATACATTGCGTTCTGCGTCTTGTTCAGTAATTCCGGCTTTTTCAATCGCTTCCACGAAATATTTTGAAGAACCATCCATGATTGGTGGCTCGGAAGCATCTAATTCGATGATAACATTGTCGACATCACAACCAACAAAAGCAGCTAGAACGTGCTCTGAAGTTTGGATTTTAACTCCCAATTTTTCCAGGTTTGTACCTCTTTGGGTGTTAACAACATAATTGGCATCGGCTTCAATAATGGGTTGTCCTTCCAAATCCACACGCACGAATGTAAATCCGTTGTTTACCGGCGCCGGTTTGAAGGTCATCGTTACTTCCTGACCGGTATGTAACCCCACTCCTTTTAATGAAATTTCGTTTTTAATGGTTGTTTGCTTAACCATGGTTCAATTATTTTAGTTTTAGTTAGTTTGTTTTTTCTTTAATGCGTGAAGATCATCCACAATTTTTGGCAAATTTTTGAAATGGACATACGATTTGCTGAAATCTCCGTAATTGAATGCCGGACTCCCCTGTATTGCTTCGCCTTCTTTGATGCTTCTTCCCACGCCGGATTGTGCCTGAATGCGAACGCCGTCACCGATGGTAATATGGCCAACAATTCCGACTTGCCCACCAATCATACAGTTTTTACCGATTTTAGTAGAACCCGCCACCCCGGTTTGGGATGCAATAACGGTATTTTCACCGATTTCCACGTTATGGGCGATTTGAATTTGATTGTCCAATTTAACGCCTTTACGAATAATTGTCGAACCTAAAGTAGCACGATCAATGGTCGTACAGGAACCGATATCAACATTATCTTCAATAATTACGTTACCGATTTGCGGTACTTTGGTATAGGTTCCGTCTTCCTGAGGTGCAAAACCAAATCCATCCGAACCGATAATGGAACCGGAATGAATGGTACAATTTTTACCGATTTCAGTTTCGGAATAAACACGAACACCGGCAAACAATACAGAATTGTCGCCAATGATTACGTTGTCTCCCACGAAACTGTTCGGATATATTTTTACGTTATTACCGATTTTCACGTTTTTACCGATGTAGCAAAAACTGCCTAAATAAAGATTTTCCCCGTATTCCACATTTTCTGAAATGACAGAAGGTTGCTCGATTCCGGATTTCATCAGTTTCACCTGATTGTAGTATTCCAAAAGTTTGGAAAAGGATTTATAAGCGTCTTCTACCTTAATTAAAGTCGTAGTAATGGGCTGTTCGGGTTCAAAAGTCGAATTTACAATCGTAATAGTCGCTTTTGTGGTATATATATGATTCAGGTATTTCGGATTGGCCAAGAAAGTAAGCGAACCTTCTGTCCCTTCTTCTATTTTAGCCAATTTAAAGACTTCTGCCGAGGGATTTCCAACGACTTCACCTTCTAAAATACCTGCTATTTGTTCTGCTGTAAATTTCATCCTTGCAAAAATATAAAATTAAATCAAATCTGAACTTTCCAAGAGTACTTTTGGAAAACAGAGGTAATATTTGGTAACAGGTTTTGATAATGCTTTTAAATGCAGCTGATCCGAAGCCTCCACGACATCTTCAATGGTTTTGTCTTTTTTATAGATATGAATAGGTTCACCGGTTTTGTTGTATGCCTGATTTTTAATTTTTCCTTTAAATATGAAATAATCCGCATCTTTTTCGTTGATTGGATAGAGTTGCATTAATTTCATTTTTAAATCAGAAAGCCGTTCTTTGGTTACTTTTTCGGTAACCATTTTTATTTTTGGCAAATCCCTGTTGATAATCATTTTACTTAACGACGAAAGCACATAGTCGTCATGAAACTGCCATGTTTTGATAGCGCTTACGATGTCGAAGTCATCTAATAACGCAAATTTTTTCAATATTGTTGCATCGAAGCTTTCATGCGTGATTTTATGTTGCATGAAAAACAAAAGCGGTTCGCTGCAAGGCAATAAATCACCTTTTTGAGTTAGCTCTTTGGCGCGTTTTAAGATTTTGGTCAGCGTTAATTCTGCCACCAAGCTGGTTTTGTGCAAATACGCCTGCCAATACATCAATCGTCTTGCTACCAGAAATTGTTCTACCGAATAAATGCCTTTTTCTTCAATTACCAAAACATCATCGACCACATGCATCATTTGAATCAAGCGTTCGGAATTAATGTTTCCTTCGGCTACACCGGTATAAAAACTGTCGCGTTTTAAATAATCCATACGATCCATATCGAGCTGACTGGAAATCAGTTGTAACATGAATTTTCTGTGGTATTCTCCTTTGAAAATCTGAATTGCCAAAGATAATTTCCCGTCGAATTCGCGATTCAATTCGTTCATGAACAGCAATGAAATCTCTTCGTGGTGCACATCTTCTACGATACTGTGTTCCATCGCATGCGAAAACGGACCATGACCGATATCGTGCAGTAAAATAGCGATGTAAAGTGCATTTTCTTCTTCTTCTGAAATAACAACTTCTTTAAATCGAAGCGTTTGAACTGCTTTCTGCATAATATGCAAGCAGCCTAAAGCATGATGAAAACGCGTATGATGCGCTCCCGGATATACCAAATACGACATTCCCATTTGCGAAATACGTCGTAATCGCTGAAAATAAGGATGTTGTATTAAATCGTAAATTAAGGTATTAGGAATGGTTATAAAACCATAAATAGGGTCGTTTAATATTTTAAGCTTGTTAATCTGACTCACGCAAGTATTACTTTTTAACAAATATAAGAAAATTAATATTGAGAATTTCTTTCTTAAGATTTACAAAACAAAAAAACCACCCGAATGAGTGGTTTTAATTTATTTAGTTTAGTACTGCTATTACCAGATTACGACACGTTGTTCCTGAGAACGGTGCATCTTATCGCCTTCTTTAATTTTAAAAGTAGTATAAAACTCCGGAATATTACTCAACGGACCGTTAATTCTGAATTGCGCCGGCGCGTGAACATCGGTCATAATTTGTTGCGATAACGCTTCGTCTTTGATGTTTACCATCCATGCATAACCGTAAGCTAGGAAGAAACGCTCGTTTGGAGTCAGTCCTGCAATCTTCTGATTCTTTTTGAATTGTTCCGTTTTCTTAAAAGCTTCATATCCCATGACAACACCACCTAAATCGGCAATGTTTTCACCTTGAGTGGCATCTCCGTTAACGAATTTACCTTTCAATGCTTCATATTTGTTAAACTGCTCAACAATCAGTTTCGTTTTGGCTTTGAATTTTGTCAAATCTTCCGCTGTCCACCAATTGTTTAAGTTTCCTTTTTCGTCGTATTGGCTTCCCTGATCGTCGAAACCGTGCGTGATTTCATGTCCGAATGTAGAGCCACCGATAATTCCGTATAAAACAGCATCATCCGGCATTCTTCCTTCAAATCCTGGAACGATAATATTACAGGCCGGAACGCAGATTTCATTGTTGCTTGGGTTGTAATAAGCATTATAGGTTTGCGGATACATACCCCATTCGGTTCTGTCTACCGGTTTTCCGTATTTGGAAATCATAAAATCGTATTCCCATTTGTTGGTATTCATCACATTGGTACAGTAGGATTTTCTGTCGATGGAAACACTGCTCATGTCTTTCCATTTGTCGGGATAGCCCACTTTCATTACAATTTTGCTTAATTTTTGAAGCGCTTTTTCTTTGGTAGCCGGGCTCATCCAATCCAATTTTTTGATATGATCGGCATAAACATCTCTAATGTTGTTACCGATTTCCAAAAGTTTTTCTTTGGTTCCTTTAGGTAGGTATTCCTCCACATACACTTGTCCGATTAACTCTCCCAATGAAGCGTCGGTGCGTGCCACTACCCTTTTCCATCTTGGTTTTTGTTTGGTAACACCATTCATTACCGTAGAATAGAATTTGAAATTCTGTAAATCAATCGCTTTGTTCAAATAGGAAGCATAACTGTCTACCAGATTCCATTTTAAATATACTTTCCAATCTTCCACAGTATATTTTTGAATCAATTGATTCAATCCTTTATAAAATTCTGGCTGACCCACGATAACAGAATCTGCTTTGGCTACTTTTAAAGTGGCAAGTATTTTATCTGAAGATAAATTAGGAGTCATTGCTTTGAATTGAGCAACCGACATCTTATTGTAATTTTTAATCGGATCACGAAGCGCTTCTAGTTTTCTTGATGCTCCAGCCAAATCGGTTTCTAATTTCATAATAACTGCTGCATTTTTAGCTGCAGTTGCGTTATCCTGACCGATTAATTGCAACATGGCCTGAACGTGTTTTACATATTCTTTTCGAATATTAACCGTTTGTTCGTCGGTATTGAAATAGTAGTCACGATCGCCCAAACCTAAACCGCCTTGTGAAAAGAAAAGCGCATATTTAGTACTGTTTTTATCGTCTTGCCCTAAATAAAAATTGAAAGCCGGACTTGATCCGATCGTATGCATATGCGCCATCGCAGTTGTTAAAGACGGTAAATCTTTTACTGCATCGATGCGCATCATTTCTTCTTTTAACGGATTGATTCCTGCTTTTTCAATGGCAATGGAATCCATTCCGGAAGCATAAAAATCACCGATTTTCTGTTTGTTGCTGCCTTTTTCCGCCTCTTTATCCTCGGCTGATTTGATGCAAATTGATTTAATCTGAGAATTGATGGTATCACCGATGGTTCTGAAAATTCCGTTGCTGCTTTCCGTTTCCGGAATTGGGTTTTTCTTGAACCAGCCACCGTTCGCATAATGGAAAAAATCTTCACCCGGGTTAACGGTTGTGTCTCGGTTCATTGCTAACGGATCGGGTTGTAGTAATTCGTCTGCTTCTTTGTTTTTACAGCTCGTCATTGCCAAAGTAACTCCGGCAACAAGAAGTGTAACGTGTTTTAATTTCATATGATTTTTGGTTTTATGAGCAATTTATGTTTTCAAAGATATCTTTTTCAACTATTTTTTACAAATAATGAGTGAAATGGGTTATGATTTAGGTTAATCAGAATCCGAAATAATGGTATATTCTATTGTATACTCAGATACTTTTCGGACAAATCTATAGTGATATTATAGCTTTGCTGTTTCTCAATTTCAAATATATTACGTTTTTAAATCGGACATGAATAATAACACGTTTATTTTTACAATAATTTTAACCTCATTCCGTTGATAAAAACATAAATTGCACTTTAATTACACAACACAGCATTATGAGCGATATAAAGATACTTTGGGTTGACGACGAAATCGATTTACTGAAACCGCATATATTATTTTTAGAAAAGAAAGGATACGATGTAACTACCTGTAATAACGGGCAGGACGCCATTGATATGTTTGATGATGAAAATTTCGATATCGTGTTTTTGGATGAAAACATGCCCGGATTGAGCGGATTGGAAACCTTGGCTGAAATCAAAGAAAAAAAATCGGCCACACCGGTAATTATGATTACCAAAAGTGAGGAAGAATACATCATGGAAGAAGCCATCGGTTCTAAAATTGCCGATTATCTGATAAAACCCGTGAATCCGAATCAGATTCTTCTTAGTTTAAAAAAGAATCTGGATCATTCGCGTTTGGTTTCTGAAAAAACTACTTTGGATTATCAGAAAGAATTCCGAAAAATTGCAATGGATATGGCAATGGTCAATTCCTATGAAGATTGGGTGGAACTCTATAAAAAGCTATTATTTTGGGAAATTGAACTGGAAAATATTGAAGATCAGAGCATGGTGGAAATATTGGAAAGTCAGAAACTCGAAGCCAATTCCCAATTCGGAAAATTTATCGAGAAAAATTACGAAAAATGGTTTACCACTGAAGAAAACCGTCCTTATTTGTCGCACGAAATCTTCCGCAAATTAGTAGTTCCCGAAATCCGCAAAAAAGACAAACCAATTTTATTTGTTGTTATTGATAATTTACGTTACGACCAATGGAAAGCGTTTGAAAGCGTGGTGAACAATCATTATAAATTGGAAAAAGAAACCAGTTATTTCGCCATTTTACCAACCGCTACTCAATATGCCAGAAATGCTATTTTCTCCGGCTTAACGCCTTTGGAGATGGAAAAAAACTATCCGCAGTATTGGAAAAACGATACGGATGAAGGCGGTAAAAACCTGTTTGAAGGTGAGTTTTTAACCGAACAGTTAAAACGTTTGCGAATCGATATTAAACAGGAATATTACAAGATTACCAATTTTAAAGACGGTAAAAAGTTGGTTGATAATTTTAAAGGTTTAAAAGGAAACGATTTAACAACAATAGTGTACAATTTCGTAGACATGCTTTCCCATGCTAAAACCGAAATGGACGTAGTGAAAGAACTGGCTTCCAATGACAAAGCATATCGTTCGCTGACATTAAGTTGGTTCCGTAATTCGCCGTTGCTGGAAATTATTCAGCAGGCACAGCAAATGGGCTTCAAACTGATTTTGACGACAGACCACGGAACGATTAATTGTAAAAATCCTTCAAAAGTTATCGGCGACAAACAAACCAGTTTGAATTTACGTTACAAAACCGGCCGTAGTCTAACTTACGAAGACAAAGACGTTTACGCGGTGAAAGATCCTAAAAAAATTGGGCTTCCTGCTATCAATATGAGTAGTTCGTTTATTTTTGCGAAGAACGATTTGTTCCTGGCTTACGTGAATAATTATAACCATTATGTGAGCTATTATCGTAATACGTATCAACACGGCGGAATTTCATTGGAAGAAATGATTGTACCTTTCTTGGTTTTCAATCCAAAATAGGTATATTTGGATTGTAAAATTCTTACAATCAAATAAAAGCCTATAATTGTTATGGAAATAACGTTCACTCTTGAAGAGATTCAGGATGTAGTAAAACAGATATTTGCTCACAGTATAAAAAAAGTAGTTGTTTTCCACGCTGAAATGGGCGTGGGAAAAACTACATTAATAAAAGCCTTAGTCCATTATCTTGGTGTTAAAGATATGGCTTCGAGTCCGACTTTCTCATTGGTTAATGAATACAAGGCAGCCAACGGCGAGACCATTTACCATTTTGATTTGTATCGGTTGAATTCGGAAGAAGAAGCCTACGACATGGGAATTGACGAGTATTTTTATTCCGGAAATTGGTGCTTTATCGAATGGCCTGAGAAAACACCAAACCTTATTCCTTTGGATCATACGGCAATCCACATCAAATTATTGCCTAACGGAAAACGTCATTTGACTGTAAAATGATATTGTATTTTGTTAAAATTTCGTAATTTGTACCCAATTCACACAACTAAAGCATGTCAATAACACCTTTTTCGAAACACCAACTGATTCCGCAGGAAGAAAAGCTGGAAATAGCAAAACATAGAAGCGAACTTTTTATAGGAATTCCAAAAGAAACGTCCTATCAAGAGCGTCGTATTTGCCTCACCCCGGATGCTGTGAACTCATTGACATCTCATGGTCACAGAGTATTAATGGAAGCCAGTGCCGGAGAAAGTTCGAGTTATTCGGATAAGGAATACAGTGATGCCGGCGCGGAAATTACCAACGACACCAAAAAGGTTTTCAATTGTCCGATGATTCTGAAAGTAGAACCGCCTACGTTGGATGAAATCAATATGATGAATCCGCAGACGATACTGATTTCGGCCATCCAATTAAAAACACAAAAGAAAGCGTATTTTGAAGCTTTGGCAACAAAACGAATTACCGCTTTGGCTTTCGAATTTATAAAAGACGAAGATGGCTCCTATCCTGCTGTAAAATCACTGAGTGAAATTGCAGGAACAGCATCCATACTAATTGCTTCGGAACTGATGATTAATCAATCGATAGGTAAAGGATTGTTATTTGGTAATATTACAGGGGTACGACCTACCGAAGTTGTTATTTTGGGTGCAGGAACTGTTGCGGAATATGCTGCCAGAACCGCAATCGGACTTGGGGCAACAGTAAAGATTTTTGATAATTCCATTACCAAAATGCGTCGTTTGCAAAATATGTTGAACCAGCGTATTTTCACTTCCACTATTCAGGAAAAATCGTTATTAAAAGCTTTACGTCGTTGTGATGTAGCTATTGGCGCGATGCGCGGTAAAAACCGAACGCCTGTTGTGGTAACCGAAACTATGGTGGAACATATGAAAAAAGGCGCTGTTATTGTAGATGTCAGTATTGACACCGGAGGATGTTTTGAAACCTCTGAAGTAACCACTCACGAAAAACCTACTTTCATCAAGAACAATGTAATTCATTATTGCGTACCTAATATTCCGTCGCGTTATTCGAAAACCGCTTCGATGTCTATCAGTAATATTATAACGCCTTCCCTACTCAAAATTGCAGATGACGGCGGATTGGAAAGCGCAATTCGTTGCGACCGTGGTTTAAAAAACGGAGTCTATTTTTATCACGGAATCTTAACCAATAAATCTATAGCGGATTGGTTTAATATTTCTTACCGCGATATAAACCTGATTGTATTTTAGTTGGCAGTAGCCAATTGTTTGTTTACTTTTGCAGCAAATTGTTTACCATGAAATTTGTACATCGTTTAGCCTACTATCTTTTCGGTCTGCTTTTGGGCGGAATGTTTTTGGTTTTCTTCTTCCAGAAAAAGAAAACGGAATTCTGTTATTTGCCAAATTGCCGGGTTTTAAAAGATCTTCGCAGCAAACCAATAAGCTATTCCAAAGAAGCTGAAGCTAAATTTAAAGAAAAATGGGTTACCATTGAGGATGTTAAGAAATGTTTGGAGTACGGAGAGGTTGATTTTGACAACAGTAATAAACCTTTTGAAAAAGGCAAGCTTTACATAATCGAAGGAAAAAATACTAAGAATGAAGATATTACTGTTGAAATGATTAATTACACGGAAAGAGTGGTACTTAAAGATATAAAAAAACAGTAAAAAAGTTTAGAAAATCCTTGCAAAATCAAATTCCTGACGTATATTTGCACTCGCAATCAGGAACAACTGAAAGCATTTATTGGGGCGATTAGCTCAGCTGGTTCAGAGCACCTCGTTTACACCGAGGGGGTCGGGGGTTCGAACCCCTCATCGCCCACTAATTCAAGCACTTCTTTCGAAGTGCTTTTTTTATACACTAATTTGATTTAATTTTCGTTAATAGTTAAACTCTAAACTATTCATGAAAAAAAGAGCCTTTCGTCTCGCTGGTATCAATAGCTTCCTGATAACTCAGTTTCTTTTCTTCATTGATGAAGGTTTTTATGATTTCAGATGGATGGCCAATACTGGTAATTGGCTGGTGTTTGCGTTTTATTTTATAGTGTTGACCATAATTTTATACATAATAAACTTAGGACTGGGAATAATCAAAGCTAATGAAAACGTCATTTTGGGAGTCAATCTGATTGTTTTTCCAACAGTGTTATTGGCAATATTCTACAATTTATAAAATAAAAAACTCCGAAGCAATTCGGAGTTTTTAGTATTATAATTTTCTTCTTTTCTTTTCGGTTTCCAGAAGCATTAATTCTCTTCCGGTTTGTCCGGCTACGGAAGTATTTTCTTCCGCACGTCGGATTAGGTATGGCATAACATCTCGGACCGGTCCAAACGGTAGGTATTTGGCAACGTTATAACCGTTTTCAGCTAAATTGTAGCTGATGTTGTCGCTCATTCCGTACAACTGACCAAACCAAATGCGGTTATCATTCTTAGAAATGCCTTTTTGTTCCATCAGTTCCATTAATTTATAAGAACTGGCCTCGTTGTGCGTACCTTCAAAAATCGCCATTTTATCTATATTGCTCATCATGTAAGCAATACAGGTGTCGTAATTGTTATCTGTAGCTTCTTTCGAATCGCAAATGGGGTTTTTATAGCCTTTCAACGCAGCTCTTTCTGCTTCTTTTTCCATGTAAGCACCACGAACCACTTTCATTCCGATGTAAAAACCTTCCGCTTTAGCAGTTTCGTGCAGTTTTTTCAGGAAATCCATACGATCCCAACGGTACATTTGTAAGGTGTTAAAAATCAATGCTTTGTTTTTATTGTATTTGCGCATCATGTCGGTAACCAAATCATCAGCAGCATCTTGCATCCAACTTTCTTCGGCATCTACCAATAACATTACGTCTTTTTCGAAAGCGGTTTTACAGATGGTTTCAAAACGAGCCACCACTCTGCTCCATTCTGATTTTTCAGTTTCGGTCAGTTCTGTTTTCGCACCTACTTTTTCATATAATGCAATACGTCCCAAACCTGTAGGTTTAAATACAGCAAAAGGAATGGCTTCTTTAGCTTTGGCAAATTCTATAGTTTTTAAAGTCATCTCTAAAGCAGCATCGAACTGAGCTTCTTCTTCTTTTCCTTCAACAGAATAATCCAAAACCGAAGAAACGCCTTTAGTATACATTTTATCGACTACTTTCAGGCAATCGTTTTCGCTAACGCCGCCGCAAAAATGATCAAAAACAGTTGCGCGGATTAAACCTTCTACCGGAAGATGAAAATTCAATGCGAAATTAGTTAGTGATGTCCCTATTTTAACCAATGATGGATTTCCAATAAGTTTAAAAAGGAAATGGGCTCTGTTTAATTCCCTGTTGTTTTTTAAAGAGAATGCGACTTGGGTGTTGTTAAATATTTTTTCCATGGTTTATTTATAAATCGGCTTACAAATATACGGAGGGTTTGAGAATAATTGATAAAAAATGCCTTATTTTGCTCTTCCATTATCAATACTTTAAAAATGCAGATCATAAACGCCAACGGATATTCAGTTTATTTTAATGACGCTATTTATACTTTTCTAAGCGAAAAGCTCCGTCCGGATGTTTATTCTAAAGTTTTTGTGTTGGCAGACAGTAAAACCAGTGTGTATTGTTTGCCCGATTTTCTTGCGAATTTAGCAACAGAAGTTCCTCTGGAAATCATTGAATTTGAAGCCGGTGAACATTTTAAAAACATTGAAACTTGTTTTGAAATCTGGTCGGCATTAACAGAGCTTGGCGGTGACCGAAAAAGTATTATCATCAATCTTGGCGGCGGTGTTGTAACGGATTTGGGCGGATTTGTGGCATCGACTTATAAACGCGGCATCGAGTACATCAATGTTCCTACTACTCTTTTGGCAATGGTGGACGCTTCCATTGGAGGTAAAAACGGCGTGGATTTAGGAAGCCTTAAAAATCAAATAGGAACCATAACTACTCCAAAATCGGTTTTAATAGATACTAATTTTTTAACCACTTTACCAGCAAACGAAATGCGTTCCGGATTAGCAGAAATGCTGAAACACGGACTGATTCAGAATAAAGAATACTGGAATAAATTTAAAAACTTAAGTGATTTAAATACAGATGATTTGGATGATTTGATTTACGAATCCATTCAAATAAAAAACAACATTGTTTCTCAGGATCCTACTGAAAACGGCATACGAAAAGCACTTAATTTCGGGCATACATTAGGTCATGCCATTGAAAGTTATTTTCTGAACAATGATGAAAAAACACCATTACTTCACGGAGAAGCCATTGCTGTTGGAATGGTTTTGGAAAGCTTTCTTTCCCTGAAAAAAGATTTAATTACCGCAGAAGAATATTTCGAAATTAAAACAGTAATTCTTGATATGTTCGGAAAGGTGGAATTCAGTCAGAATGATATCGAAGCAATCATTGTATTGCTGATTCACGATAAGAAAAATGAATTCGGAAAAGTGCAATTTGCATTGCTGGACGGAATCGGCAATATAAAAATCAATCAATTTACAAATAATGAATTGATTTTCAGTGCTTTTGAAGATTATAAAAACTGATATTTTTTTGAAAAATTTCTTTTAAATACGCTGTAATATTTTTTACATTTGTCGCAATGAAAAAAACGCAGAATACACGGTTTACCGCTAACAGAAATAACATTGAAAACAATTTGCTTTCCAATATTCAGCAGATTGTGTTTTCGATAAAAAGTATTCAGAATTTTGACGTTTTGGAATTCCCCAACCCACTGCATGACGAGTTGCAGATAATATACGCAAATATTAGAGTTTGAAAATCAGTTGTTATTAGGAAAAAAACAGTAATTTTATAATCTAACAACTTATTATTCAAATGAATACTAAATATTACGACTTAATAAACCAAACCTTTTACTTCCCTCAAGAAGAATTTACTTTAAATAAAGACAACCTGCAATTTCACGGTATCGACTTAATGAAATTGGTAGAACAATACGGAACGCCGTTAAAGTTCACATATTTACCTAAGATTTCCGAAAACATTAACAAAGCCAAAATGTGGTTTCGAAATGCGATGGAAAAACATCATTATGAGGCGAAATACTTTTATTGCTATTGTACAAAAAGCTCCCATTTTGAATTCATATTAAATGAAGCTTTAAAAAATAACATACATATTGAAACGTCTTCTGCATTTGATATTGACATTGTGGAGCGCTTGATGGAAGAAGGAAAAATCAATAAAAACACTTTCGTTGTCTGTAATGGTTTTAAACGCGATCAGTATGTTACGAACATCGCACGTTTAATCAATAACGGACATAAAAATACCATTCCGGTAATCGATAATTTTGAAGAACTTGATTTGTTACAGGAGCAAATTGATGGTAAATTCAAAATCGGAATTCGTATTGCTGCTGAAGAAGAACCAAAATTTGAATTCTATACTTCCCGTTTGGGAATCGGTTATAAAGACATTGTTCCTTTCTATCGTAAACAAATCCAGGACAATAAAAAGGTTGAGTTGAAAATGCTTCACTTCTTTATTAATGCAGGTATTCGTGATACGGCTTACTATTGGAATGAGTTATTGAAATGTATGAAAGTGTACATTGCTCTAAAAAGAGAATGTCCAACTTTAGACAGTTTGAATATCGGTGGTGGTTTTCCTATCAAAAATTCATTGGCATTCGATTACGATTACCAATATATGGTTGATGAAATCTTAAATCAGATTAAAATCGCTTGTGACGAAGCAGAAGTTGCGGTCCCTCATATTTTTACAGAATTCGGATCGTTTACTGTTGGTGAATCCGGAGGAGCATTGTATCAGGTTTTATATCAGAAGAAACAAAATGACCGTGAAAACTGGAACATGATTGACTCTTCATTTATTACTACTTTACCGGATACTTGGGCAATCAACAAACGTTTCGTTATGATGGCTGTAAACCGATGGAATGATACTTACGAACGTGTGCTTTTAGGAGGATTAACCTGTGATGGCGACGATTATTACAATTCGGAACAACACATGAATGCCGTTTATCTTCCGAAATACAATAAAGAAAAACCTTTGTATATCGGTTTCTTTAATACCGGAGCTTATCAGGAAACAATCGGTGGTTTTGGCGGATTAAGTCACTGTATTTTACCGCAACCGAAACACATTCTGATTGATAAAGATAAAAACGGAATTTTTGCCACTGAAGTTTTTTCGGAACAACAAAGAGTTGAAGAAGTTTTAGAGATTTTAGGATACAATAAGAAAAAATAATTTTACAATAGAAATATACAAAGCGATGAGTAAAGGACCTATCAGTCAGTTTATAGAGAAGCACTACCTTCATTTCAATTCTGCGGCATTAGTAGATGCTGCTAAAGGATATGAAGAACATTTACTGGATAACGGAAAAATGATGATTACACTTGCCGGTGCGATGAGTACTGCCGAGCTTGGAAAATCATTAGCTGAAATGATTCGTCAGGATAAAGTTCACATTATATCTTGTACTGGAGCTAATCTTGAAGAAGATATCATGAATCTTGTAGCGCACAATTCATATAAAAGAGTTCCTAACTACCGTGATTTGAGTCCGCAGGAAGAATGGGATTTGTTAGAAAACCACTATAACCGCGTTACCGATACTTGTATTCCGGAAGAAGAAGCGTTCCGTCGTTTGCAATCGCATTTGTTTGATATTTGGAACAATGCTGATTCAAAAGGAGAACGTTATTTCCCACATGAATTCATGTACCAGATGATTAATTCCGGTGTTTTGGAACAATATTATGAAATCGATCCGAAAGATTCATGGATGGTTGCAGCTGCTGAGAAAAACTTACCAATTGTTGTTCCGGGATGGGAAGACAGTACAATGGGAAATATTTTCTCTTCCTACTGCATCAAAGGCGAATTCAAAGCCACTACAATGAAAAGCGGAATTGAGTACATGATGTGGTTGGCCGACTGGTATCCGAAAAACTGCGCAGGAAAAGGAATCGGGTTCTTCCAGATTGGTGGAGGTATTGCAGGTGACTTCCCTATTTGTGTTGTTCCAATGTTGTATCAGGATATGGAAATGCATGATGTTCCGTTCTGGAGTTATTTCTGCCAGATTTCCGATTCGACAACAAGTTACGGATCTTATTCAGGAGCTGTTCCGAATGAAAAAATCACTTGGGGTAAATTAGACATTACAACACCTAAATTCATAGTAGAATCAGATGCTACCATTGTGGCACCATTGATGTTTGCTTACGTTTTAGGGTGGTAATTTTTTTCAAAAAAAGATTATTTTTATTTGAAAAATACAATTTAGGATATTACATTTGACCACATACAAAGATTAAACCACAACGAATGAAAAGAGTAATTGTAGATTACGCTAAATTAACGAATGAAATCTTGACCCTTTTGGTTGAGAAGTTTCCTGACGGATATGATGATTCTGACATCATCCGTTTTAAAAACGCTAAGAATGAGACTATTGAAGCTGTAGAAGTTCGCACAGAAGACACTATCTACTTGGTGAAAGTGAGTACGAAATTAGCAGACAGAATAGAAAATTTTGACGAGGATGATGACGACATTGAAGCAGGAGAAGATTCATTGGATGCATTGAAAGAATTAGATATCGATTCGGATTCAGACGATGACGATGATGATACTGACGAAGCTGGAGATGAACCTGGTGACGGTGATGAAGATGATGCTGACGAAGAAGACTAGTCAAAAAGCATATAAAAAAAAGGAACTCAATTGAGTTCCTTTTTTTATAAATATCGTTCTCTGAAAATTTTCATGTGATGGTTTTGATGTCCGATAATAATAAAGCCCAGTGCTCGCACTGACATTTCACGTTCAGAAGCAATTCCTATTTTAAGAAAATCTTCCGGAGTAAAACTTTTAAAAAGTGCTATCGTGGAATGTCGCACCATCGTTAGCTCTGTCAGCAAATCTTTTAAATGTCTTTTATTTGCAGAAGGATTTACCGCATCTGCATAAGCGTTTTCATCAAATCCCGGAAGTGCTGTTTTGTCGTTTCTGGAAAAGCGTAAAGCCCTGTAAGTAAAAACCCGTTCAGCATCGATGATGTGCTGAATAATTTCTTTGATGGTCCACTTCCCTTCCGCATAACGGTAATCAAATTTATCCATTGGAATGTCCTGAATAAAATGTATGGTCTTATGCAAACTGATTTCCAGTTCGTCAATAAGATTTATGTTTTCATCAAGAGCGTCAATATAAGGCTGGTAAAAAGAAGCGTATTCGTTTTTTTGTAGTTGTGTCGGATTCATATTTGTTTTTTTTATTGTTGGATAAATTTAAATAAAAAACCCGAAGCTTTCACCTCGGGTTTGATATTGATTTGATTACATATCTTTAAAAATTGTATGCATCAAACGTTTTTTATCATTGATGCTCTCTTCAAGAGAAATCATGGTCTCTGTTCTGTAAACACCATCGATATCATCAATCATATAAATTACCTCTTTTGCGTGTTTGGTATCCCTTGCTCTGATTTTACAGAAAATATTGAATTTACCTGTTGTAACGTGAGCTACAGTAACAAACGGAATTTCATTAATACGCTCCAATACGAATTTGGTTTGTGAAGTATTGTGTAGAAAAACACCCACATATGCAATAAAAGAATAGCCTAATTTTTCATAGTCTAAAGTTAAAGACGAACCCTGAATAATTCCTGCATCTTCCATTTTTTTCACACGAACGTGAACTGTTCCAGCTGAGATCAACAATTTTTTTGCAATATCAGTAAAAGGAACTCTAGTGTTGTCTATCAACATATCTAATATCTGATGATCAACTTCATCCAAACGAAACTTACTCATAATTAAATTTATCTATTTATTTTAATAAAAGTCAAAATTAAGAATAATAAATTAATTATTTAGCAATAAAACAATTAATTTGTTATTTTTTTAGCAATCCATTAACAATTTTATTATCAATACCTATAATGAAATTTGCTTCTGAATCTATTTTAGGCATTTTATCTTTTTGATTTTCAAACAATTGGTTTTCAAAATCATACGTTGTATGCCCGAAATTCCCTTCTAATCCTTCAGTTTGACGAATCGTTGCCTTAAAAACAACTTTTCTGTCTAAAAGAATTTCGTTATAATGGGCTGCAAAAGTAATACTTTTTTCAAAACCATCAAGTATTATTTTTACATTTTTATAAATAAAATCATAAAAAATAGATTTATTTTGAGGAATATTAAAATAATCAGTAGTTTTATTGATAAGAATATCGTTTTTAGAAATAGAAATCAGTGCTGCTAAATACGAAATGAAGATCATTTTTCTTGTAACTTCCCGCTCATAATCGTTTGGATAATGACCTGCTTCAAAAAGTATGGTCGGAACATCCAAAGATTGAAACATATCGCCTATGCAATTCAGGTTAAAAGAATCATCAAATCGCCCAACCTGATTTGGGATGTATTTCTGCAACACCTCATTCATCGAAGCTATAATATTGATTGCAGACTGTCGGACAGCATTCACCGCCCGTTGCTCGTTATAAGAAGGTGCTAAAAATGAAACTGTTGCAGGGTTATTAGTGTTTCCGGCTGCAAAAATAGAACGCTGATCGTGCAGGTTAAAACAAAAATCGGGTTTGAATTCTTCGAAAGTTTTGCGAAGTAACTGACTTTCCGGTTGTGATAAGTCAACAGAATCACGATTTAAATCAACTTCATTGGCATTTACGCGTGTATATGCTTCCGCACCGTCTGGATTCAAAATCGGTATGCATAAAAAAGTAAAGGTTTTTTTAAACTCAATCGCTGTTGTATTATCGGATGACAAAAAATTGAAAAAATCAAAAAGCGCTTTTGTTGTGGTCGATTCGTTTCCGTGCATTTGAGACCACATGTAAACCCGTTTGTTTCCGGTTCCAATTTTTACCGCATAGATGGGTTTTTCTAAAACAGATTTCCCTATAACGGAAACTTCAAAATTGGCATTAAGTTTTTCTAAAAGCGGTTCTATATGTTTATTGGTGATATATCTCCCAAAAAGATATCGCTCCTTATTTGCTTCGGCAATTGCAGTAAAATCCATACGATGTTTTTTCTATTTACAAAAGTAAACATCTTATTTTTTACATCTGTAAACACATGATTTTAATCATTTGTTTACAACAATAAACGAATAATAAATAAAATAGAAGTATTTATATTCTAAAGTCTTTGTAAATACAAGCTTTTATTTTTTATTTATTCAAATATTTGTTTTTCAGTAACTTATAGTCAGTTTATTAAAGCTTAAATGTAATAAAAATGTTTGTTTTGTATACATTTACATCTGTAAAATTGGTTATTAAATACTATTTGTTTACATTTGTAATACTGTTATTATTTTATAATTATTTACAATGGTAAACACGGAAGATTTTGTAAAAAGACTTGAAATTATACTTGAATATTACGGATTATCGGCCTCCGGATTCGCCGATAAAATTGGTGTACAACGTTCCAGTTTGTCTCACCTACTCTCCGGTCGAAACAAACCGAGTCTTGATTTTATTCTTAAAATAATTGAGGTTTTTCCTGAAGTGGATTTGTATTGGATTTTGAATGGAAAAGGTACTTTTCCAAAAAGTGATATAACCGAAAAGCCAAGTTTAATTTCTAATCCTGCCCTTTCTCTATTTTCTGAAAATAAAACAGAAGAAGTGAAATCCGAAAATCAACCCGATTTATTTTCTGCTGAACCAACGGTTGAAAAAAATCGCGTATTTGAAAATCATGAAGAAAATTTTTCAAATACGCGAAATTTCAGAATTCCTAAAGCAGACTCGGATATTGACCAAATCGTAGTCTTTTATAAAAACGGTACGTTTAAAAACTATTTCCCGGAATAGGTTATGTTTTAGGGACAAAACTATTTTCCGGAATTTTCCCTAATACTCCTATAAAGTTTTGCTCTAAAATCTTAAAATCGGCATCCTTATTACCAGTTGGCCAAAAAGGTTCGGAAAAACGTACTTCTTTTCTACCCCAATCAAAAGCCACCGGGATAATTGGAACATTTGCTTTAAGGGCAATATAATAAAACCCGGTTTTCCATTCGGTTACTTTTTTTCGGGTGCCTTCGGGCGCGATTGCAAGACGGAACACCTCTCTTGTTTCAAATACTTTAGCAATGGCATCTACTTTGTTTTCATTGGTATGACGATTTAATGGTGCGCCACCCATCCATCTGAAATAAGCACCAAAAGGGAATTTGAACAACTCTTTTTTACCTACAAAATTCATCTCCAAACCTACTATTCCACGGGTAAAAAGACCTAAGTAAAAGTCATGCCAACTGGTGTGCGGCACAACAATCATGACGCATTTTTTAATTTCCGGTGAAATTGTTCCGATGATCTTCCAGCCCATTAAACGGCAGAATATAAACTTGTACAGAATTTGTTTCATTATAAAAAATTTGCTTCAAAAATAGCATTATATTTACGAATAGAAAGTGCAGTGCGATGATTAAAAAGATTCTGAGT
This sequence comes from uncultured Flavobacteriaceae bacterium, assembly GCA_963812405.1. Taxonomy (GTDB): domain Bacteria; phylum Bacteroidota; class Bacteroidia; order Flavobacteriales; family Flavobacteriaceae; genus Flavobacterium. The sequence continues at coordinate 40,140 of CAWEUV010000004.1, forward strand.
TATTTTATCCCCATAAACATACACCAAAAAAATTCTGAAATCAATAAAAGCCTTGAAGTTACCTGGGCTAACGGTCAATTGGTTTTGGATTCTAAAAACACTAATTATTCTTATGGAAGTTTACAGCGTATTCTTCGTAAAGGGTTGCACTATATTGGCTTTGAACGCATTAAAGGGTTTAAAAACGTACTGGTTTTGGGCGTCGCCGGCGGAAGTGTGATTAAAACCTTAGTCGACGAAATTAAATTTAAAGGTCAGATTACCGGCGTGGAACTCGACGCAAATGTCATAGAAATCGCCAATAAATACTTCGGGTTAAACGAAGTTGAAAATCTGGAAATCGTGATTGATGACGCGTTTGAATTCGTCTTGAAAACCAAAGAAAAATACGATCTGATTATCATCGACATTTTTCAGGATACTAAAATGCCTAACTTTTTATTTGAAGATTTCTTCATTAACCGAATTAACTTTTTACTTAATGTAAACGGGTTTATCCTTTTTAATACGATGACTCTGAACAAAGCAGATAAAGAACGTAATTTAAAGTATCGTTCCCGTTTTGATGAAAATTATTCCGTTCGAATGTACCCGAAAGTAGAAGATCACAACGAATTGTTCACGATAAAAAAATTGCAGTAATTAAAATTTGTAACGCAATCCGAATACTTTTAAATCATCCTGTGAAAAGTCCAAATCATCCGATCGTTTAAAACCGATCGCTTCATACATTTTCCAGGCCGGTTTCATGGCATTAGTTGTATGGATTATCATTTGACTTTGTTTCTGATTTTTTGCTTTTTCCAAACAATATAGGGTTAATGCTTTACCGATTCCTTTTCCTCGATACTCGTCATCAACAGCCAAAAGACGGAAACCGGCTGCATTTTTTTCAAGAGTGGCTGTTCCTTTTGAACCATAATACGACATGTCTCCAAAATACACAACCGCACCTGCAATATCGTTTTTTGAAGAAACAGCTATTAAAAGTTCTGTTTCGGGTTTGTTTGTCTGTTCGCCAACATTGGCAAGCATTTCGAAATATTGCGGATGTTCGTGAGGTTTTGGAAAACCTTCAAGTGCACTATAGACCTTAACCATTAAAGCCCCAATAGTGTGATACTCTTCCGGAGTGGCATTTCGGATACTGAATTCTGAATTATCCATGATTTACAGTAATTTACGGGCTTTCTCCAAATCTTCCAAAGTATCAATACCAATACTTCCATGTTCGGTTTCTACCATTCGAATGCGTTTTCCATATTCTAAATAACGAAGTTGTTCCAGTTTTTCGGAAGCTTCCAATGCTAACATCGGTAAGCGGTAGAAATCCATTAATGCTTCTTTTCTAAAAGCATAAATGCCAATGTGTTTCATGTAACGAACTCCAACATTTTCCTCTCTCGGATACGGAATCACCGAACGCGAGAAATACAACGCAAACCCTTGTTGGTCAACAATAACCTTAACGTTATTCGGGTTTTCAATTTCGGATTTCTCTTTGATTTCAAACATTAAAGAAGCCAAATCGACTTTCTTTTCCGCATCGTTTTTAAAGATTTCAATAACCTGTTCCAACGGTTTTTTGTTGATGAACGGTTCATCGCCCTGAACGTTAATTACGATGTCAACCTCCATATTCTCAACGGCTTCCGCAATCCGGTCGCTTCCCGATTCGTGCTCTTTGATGCTCATAATGGCTTTTCCGCCGTTGGAAACAATCTCGTTATAAATTAAATCAGAATCGGTAACCACAAAAACGTCATCAAACAATTGAGTTTCAATCGCGGCTTCGTAGGTTCTTAAAATCACGGTTTTTCCTCCCAAATCCTGCATCAGTTTCGCGGGAAATCGTGTGGAAGCGTATCGGGCTGGAATTACGGCTATTATTTTCATTTTTTTAACAAGGCGCTAAGGTTCTAAGTGGCTAAGATACTGAGTTTTTTTTGAAAAAGTTGCTGAGTTGCTGAGTGACTTTTCCGCTGAATTTTTTGTTTGCCACAAAGAAGCTAAGGCACAAAGTTTTTTTGAAAAAAATTACTGATTTTCTAAAGCGCTAAGAAACTAAGTTACTAAGCTACTAAGGCACTATTCTTCAAAATATTCGTCTTGAAAACCAATAAGATACAATTTGTCTTTTGCGCGGGTCACTGCGGTGTATAGCCAACGAATATAATCCCTGTCGATGCCGTCCGGTAAGTATGGTTGTTCAATAAAAACGGTATTCCACTGCCCTCCTTGCGATTTGTGGCACGTAATGGCATATGAGAATTTTACCTGAAGCGCATTAAAATATTCGTTATTCTTAATTTTCTGCAACATGCGGTATTTACTGGTTTCGTCTTCATAGTCTTTCATCACTTCCTGATACAATAAATTAGATTGTTCGTAGGTTAATGATGGTGATTCGCTGGTTAAAGTGTCTAATATCAAAACAGTTTCAATCGGGAGTTGGTCCGGATAATCAATCATTCGGATTTTGACTTTAGCAAACCTGAAGCCGTACAATTCTACTATTCGGAAAATTTCCAATACTTCAATAATGTCGCCATTGGCAATAAAATCGACAGTTTCATTGTCTTTCAGCCAAAAATAATTGTTCTTCACCACCATTAAAAAGTCACCTGCCGAAAGCTCACTTTCCTTGTCCAGAATTTTCATCCGGATTTGCTGATTGTATTGGTTCGCGCGCTTGTTCGAACGCACAATAAAACAAGTGTCTTCAATGCTGTAATTGGAATACGCGCTGTGAATCGCATCCTGAATGTCATAGCCGTCTGTTAAACGAACAATATCTTTAAAACCGCGTAACTGAAACTGAAAGGTATCGATAAATTGCGATTTCAATACTTCGCGCAATTCGGTAGCATTGTATAAAATTCCCGATTTTTCAGCCTGACGCATGACTTCATCCAGCTCAATATGAGGAACTTCCATGTTGTAATTCATCGAAAGTTTGTTCATATCCAAGGCCGGACTCACATCCATTCCCACTGGTGGCAACTGCGCGGTATCACCAACCAAAATCATCTTGCAGTTATGACCGGAATAAATGTACATAATCAAATCGTCCAACAATGAACCGTTCTCGTACATGCTTGATTCTGTGGGCGAATCGGAAATCATCGAGGCTTCATCGACAATAAAAATCGTGTTTTTAAATTTGTTGGGTTGCATCGTAAACGTCACTCCGCCTCCGCTCTTTTTCGGAAAATAAATGCGTTTGTGAATCGTATGCGCCGGTTTGTTGGAATAATTCGCAATCACTTTCGCCGCACGTCCTGTAGGTGCAAGCAAAACATATTTTTTATTAATATCTTTCAGCTGATTCACAATCGTGGAAATCACCGTGGTTTTTCCGGTTCCGGCATATCCTTTCAATACAAAAATCTCATCCTGATTGTCGTTTGTGGTAAACTCGGCTATCTGCTGGAAAAAAATATCCTGTTTGGCCGTCGTCTGAAAAGGGAAATTCTGTTTGAGTAAAGAATAAAACTTGGCTGAAATCATTAATTTTTATTTTTTTGGAGCGAAACTATGGGCGAGAATTAGGCCATTTTCCTGCTGTCCGTTACTCCCAATGAAAAATCGGGATCCTCTCCCATCAGGGCTAAGGGAAAACTTTAGGCTCCTTTTAATCGGATTTCAAAGATAACAAGGAATTTAAACACAATACCGGTTTCAGTAGGAAAAAAAATGTAAATTTGCCCTAATCGGATTTAACGTATGACTACAGCTACAATCGCTTCAAAAAATTATAAAAAACTATCACTTCAGGTGGCGCTTAACGGGCTTTCTTTTTGTGTTTTTGATACTTTGAACGAAAGAGTTCTGGATTTGCAGGAAGTCAAATTCAATTACACACAATCGTTGGAAGACCAATTGTGGCGTACGTTTGTCGATTTTCCGGCGCTAACGAAATCGTACGATGAAATTGTGGTGTTGCACGATAACAACTTCAATTCCTTCGTGCCAAAAGCGCTTTTCGATGAAAATTATTTGGGAAGTTATCTGCAATACAATACTAAAGTTTTTGAAACCGACTTCTTTGCTTACGACGAAATTGATACCTATGATATGAACAATGTTCATGTTCCGTTTGTGAATGTGAATAACTTTTTAATCGATCAGTTTGGTTCGTTTGAGTATAAAAACGTGAACACGGTTTTAGTTTCCAAGATATTGGGTTTGTCAAAAAATCGATTTGATAAAGAAGTTTATATTCATTTGCAAGAAACTCATTTTGAAATAATTGTATCAAATAACTTAAAGTTATTATTGTATAATTCTTTCGAATACAAAACCCCGGAAGATTTCGTGTATTATTTGCTTTTTACCTTAGAACAATTGCAGTTAAATCCGGAAACGATTTCGGTTTATCTGTTGGGTAAAATCTCAGAAAACCAACCGTGTTTTGAAATTGCTTACCGTTATGTCCGCAACATAACATTATTACCAACTTCAAATTTAGAAATGAAATATTCCCTTTCTGAAGCTGAAGCATTACAACATTTTATCCTACTGAATTCATGAGAATAATTTCCGGAAAATATAAAGGAAGACGCATCAGTCCGCCCAAAAACCTGCCTGTTCGTCCTACCACGGATATGTCTAAAGAAGCCTTGTTTAATATTCTGAACAACCACTTCAATTTCAGTGAATTAAAAGTCTTGGATTTGTTTGCCGGAACCGGAAATATCAGTTATGAATTTGCTTCCCGCGGCTGTGAACCCATTACCAGCGTTGATGGTGATATGGGTTGTGTAAATTTCATCAAAAAAACCGCTCAGGAATTCGATTTTGATATTACCGCTATAAAAAGCGACGTTTTCAAGTTTTTGGAAAAAAGCAAAGCGAGTTATGATATTATTTTTGCGGATCCACCTTATGGAATAGAACAAAAGGATTTCGAAAAAATCATTCAGTTAGTCTTTGAAAATGAACTACTTGAAGAAGACGGTATGATGATTATCGAACATTCCAAGCACACCAAACTGGATCACATGGAGAATTTCTCCTTTGACAGAAATTATGGTGGTTCGGTTTTCTCTTTCTTTGAATTTGAACAAAACGAGGAAGAAATCGATGAAGAAGATGATAATGACGAATTCGACAGTTAAGAGGTTTTGTTGTTAAGTCTATCGGTTGTTTTAAACGGCAACAAAACAAGCAAACTACTTTATTTCTATACTAATTAATAGGTATTCCGATAAACTATTTTTCTCAGAAACTTTAACTTAAAAAAAGCAGACCTGTAAGCCGGATTCTGTACCAACCGAAGTTGGCCCTTATCATTTATCTAAATTATTCATTGCTGAATAACTCAAGCTGCCTACCCTTCAACAACGGACGAGTCGCCCTTAAATGCTGATATACTTGGCATTTCACCGCATAGAGTTTACCTGGTTTCACTACAGCATTACCTGTACATACTTTCTGTTGCACTTGTCCTCGCCTCTCGACGGACGGGCGTTACCCGTTATGCTACTCTGTGGTGTCCGGACTTTCCTCCCCCCACCTAAGCGGGCGACGATAAGGCGGTCTGCGGTGCAAACTTACGATAAAAAAATGGCCAAAATCAAATTTAAGCTAAACACTTTAACATTAGTTTCTGCAATACCCGTTTATAAAAATCGTAAATTTAATATCCCCTAAATCAATATTTTTTGCATCATGATACATACATATAACTACGCGAGTGTTTCCAAGGCTTTACAAGAACTCAAAGAGTTGGGTTTTGTCTATGATTTTAATGTAAATGACAGCGAATTTAAAAGTAATCCTCATGATTTTGAAATTGTCCATATTTATCGTTACGAAGGCGATTCCAATCCCGACGATGAAGCAACGGTTTACGGAATACGTTCTAAATCAATGCAGGATAAAAAAGGTGTATTTGTATCCGGTTTTGCTGCCAATTCAGAAAGTGCTTCCGCTCGTTTCTTAATCGGACTTTCGATCAAATCAAGAAGAGGATTGTAAACAAATTAAATAAGTTCAATAATTTAAACCTTAAAAATTATGGCTCACACTTATCATTATGCAACGGTTTCCGAAGCACTGGACGAATTGAATGAGAATGGATTTGTACATGATTTCAACATCCATGAAAATGAAATCGTAGCGCATCCTGAAAACTTTGAAATCATTCATATTTACCGCTACGAAGGCGATACCAATCCGGATGATGAAGCAACGGTATATGGTATTAAATCATTGAAAAATGGCAAAAAAGGTGTTTTTGTAACCGGTTTTGCTGCAAATTCTGAAAGTGAAGCCGCAAAAATTCTCATTGATCTTTCCATAAAAAGAAACCAGAAATGATTTGTGAATAACTTTTCTTCAAATTAACGAATTGCGGAATATCAAAATCAACAAAAATTCTATATTTGTATTCCAATAAATTTCTATGGAACAATTCGTCGTATCAGCCCGTAAATACAGACCCCAAACGTTTAAGGACGTTGTTGGGCAACAGGCGATTACCAATACTTTACTGAATGCCATAGAAAGCAATCACCTTGCTCAGGCGCTGTTATTTACAGGTCCGCGTGGTGTTGGAAAAACTACTTGTGCGCGTATTCTCGCTCGAAAAATCAATCAGGAAGGTTACGATGATCCGTATGAGGATTTCGCTTTCAACGTTTTTGAATTGGATGCGGCTTCCAATAACTCGGTGGACGATATTCGTAATTTGATTGATCAGGTTCGTATCCCGCCACAAACCGGAAAATACAAGGTTTATATTATTGACGAGGTGCACATGTTGTCTCAGGCAGCTTTCAATGCATTTCTGAAAACATTGGAAGAACCGCCGCGTCATGCGATTTTCATATTGGCAACGACCGAAAAACATAAAATTATTCCAACGATTTTATCACGTTGTCAGATTTTTGATTTTAAACGAATTACCGTTAAAGATGCTAAAAATCATTTGGCGGAAGTAGCGGCTAGTCAGAACATCACTTTTGAAGACGATGCGTTGCATATTATTGCTCAAAAGGCAGATGGTGCGATGCGTGACGCCCTATCAATATTCGACCGTGTGGTTTCGTTTTGCGGAAGTAACTTAACACGTCAGGCGGTAACGGAAAACCTGAACGTACTTGATTTTGAATACTACGTGAAAGTCACCGATTTAATTTTGGAGAATAAAATTCCGGAATTATTATTGGCTTACAACGATATTTTGGCAAAAGGTTTTGACGGACATCATTTTGTTTCCGGATTGGCTTCGCATTTCAGGGATTTATTGGTTTCTAAAAATCCTGCAACCTTAGTTTTATTGGAAGCCGGAGAACACGCTCAGAAATTGTATTACGATCAGGCTCAAAAAGCCTCTCAGGAGTTTCTTTTACAGGGCATCAGTATTGCCAATGAATGTGATTTAAAATACAAAGTATCGCAAAACCAACGCCTTTTGGTTGAACTTTGCTTAATGCAGCTTGCCTCTATCACTTTTGATGGAGAAAAAAAAAAGCTGAGTCCTTTATAATCCCATCTACTTATTATCGAAATTCCGGTTATTCGATTACCGAAGTAAAACCTAAAGTTGCGCTTCCGGTTGAAAATACAATAGCAGTAACTGTTGAGAAAGAAATTCCAAATACAATTGAAATTTCAAACGATGTCATTGCAACTCCGAGTATTGTTGAAACACCTCAAGTCACACAAACTGTTGTTGCGGAAATTAAACCGGCAGTACAATCGGAACCAATCATTGGAACGAAAGTTTCTGCTTTGTCGTTAGCGAGTATTAAGGCGAAACGGGAGTTGGAAGCGTCACAAAAAGCAACCATCAAACATCATGACGAATTGCCTAAAGAGCCTTTCACGGAAACCGATATGCTGTTGCAATGGACCAATTTTGCTCAAAAACTAAGCGATAAAGGACAAAAAATCATGGCTACTTATATGCTTATCAATGATCCTACTTTAGAAGGAACAACGATTAAGTTAGAATTGCCCAATGAAGGTTCAAAAGTCGATTTTGACGCCAACAAAAATGAATTATTAGGCTATTTGCGAGGAAAATTACACAACCACGATATTGTGATTGATGTTCATGTTAACGAAGTGACCGAAACAAAATATGCCTTTACTCCGATTGAAAAATACGAAAGATTAAAAACAATTAATCCTGCCATGGAATTGTTACGCAAGACTTTTGATTTAGATGTTTAGAGGAAGGTGCTAAGGCACTGAGAAGCTAAGGTTCTGAGGTTTCTATTTTATAGAATTAATTCCAATAACTATTTTCTACAGACAATTGATTTTATTCGGAATCAGTGAAGTAGTTTATTTAAAAATTTCTCCAAACCGATTAAATTTTTCGCTAAATCGGTCGCTGTAAAATAAACACCTCTGTTAGTTAGGTATTTGTTTAAAGTACTGTAATCAATTTTTAGCTGATCAAGATTCAACATTACCGTTTTTGGATTTTGACGGAGCTTTACAGCAGCAGTTTTTGCATACAACCATTTAAAATTTTCATTTTTGTATGTATCCGATACAAACAATCTTAAAACTTTCTGATTGCCCACTATCGCAAGTTCCATTTTTTGAATCTGATTCCAGGCAATGGTATTTTTCAAGATTCTGTTATCTATAATTCCACTGTCATCAATAATCACTTGTGGATTTTTATTGAATAAGCTTTTCAGTGCAATGAACAAAGTGGTAATCCCTATAACAATTTCTAACACACCCATTATTATGACAGTCTGAATATCGGATTTAAAACAATACAACCCAATAAATAATATAAAAAAAGACATCAGTGATAACTTAATCATTTTTGGTATAGAAAAATACAGTTTTAAATTTGTAGTCATAATTTTTATATTATTTTGGTATTTTAAAAGTTTTGCATCTAAAACCAAATAGTTGCAAAACAACACTATAATTAAGAATTATTTTTAAACCTTAGTTCCTCAGTACCTTAAATCCTTAGTACCTCCATAAAAACTAAATCTTACCGTTGTACATCGCTTTCACCACACCATCGGAAAGTCCGATTTTTGGAACGTAGATGTTTCTGGCACCACTCCATTTCATGGCGTTTAAATAGATGCGAAGTGCGTGAATGATTACATCGGCACGGTCGGTGTTTAAACCTAATTCGGCAATGCGCTGTTCGTAGCTTAGAGCGTTTAGTTTTTGATATTCGGCATTGAGGTAAATATACGAAAGCGGTTTTTCCTGCGCTTTTCCGGATAATTTGAAAATCTTATTGATATTTCCTCCGGAGCCAATAAGCGTTATATTTTCGTAATCTTCTGTATTGGTTTTGATCCATTTTTCAATTTCCAGCCAAACCACTTCGTTTACCATATTGTTCAGTAAACGTACGGTTCCGTTTTTAAAGGATTTTGAAGCAATCATTTTGCCTTCCGAGAACAATGAAAACTCGGTGCTTCCACCGCCGACATCTACATATAAATAGGTTTGATCGGTTTTTATAAAGTGATGCAAATCGGAAGATGCGATAATTGCGGCTTCTTTTTTACCATCGATAATTTCAATTTTAATATCTGCTTTTTTCTTGATGATTTCGGCAACTTCTTTTCCGTTATATGCCTCACGCATAGCGGATGTAGCGCACGCCATATAACGTTCTACTTTATATACTTTCATCAATAATTTAAAAGCTTTCATAGCGTCAATCATACGATTGATATTCTCTTCGGTGATTTCACCAACTGTAAAAGCATCTTGTCCTAAACGTATTGGAACACGAATTAAAGCACTCTTGTTGAACTGTGTTTCTTTCCCGGGTTGTTCTACAATATTGGTAATAAGCAATCGCATGGCATTGGAACCTATGTCGATTGCTGCATATTTTTTTATTGAAATCATTTAAAGATTCTTCAGTTAATCGTTATGGTTAGTAACCTTATATTTTTTCTGTAATAACTTCTAGTTTATCGCAGTAATATTTATACATTTCCTGTTGTGCACGGAACATTTTCTGATCGGGTTGCTTACGGTATTGGTTGTCCAGTTTTTCCGAATGCAAACGCGCTTTTACATTAGCCTTCCAGCCTATTTCAAAGGTTTCCAACATTTCCTGTTTGATTTCAGGATCGTAAATAGGACAACTTACTTCTACCCTTGCGTCTAAATTTCGGGTCATAAAATCGGCAGACGAAATGTAAATATCAGGGTTACCGTCGTTTCCGAATATATATACTCGGGAATGTTCAAGGTAATTATCAACAATACTGATGGCTTCTATGTTTTCGCTCATGCCCGGAACACCTGGAATAAGGGAGCAAATACCACGTATTATCAATTGTACTTTTACTCCGGCTCTGCTCGCATCGTATAACTTATCAATCATTTTAAAGTCAGATAAGCTATTCATTTTCAACTTAATGAAAGCTTCTCTTCCGGCCATTGCATTGAGTATTTCCCGATCGATTAACTTGTAAAATTTAGAACGGGTATAATGTGGAGAAACCAATAAATGTTTGTAGCGGTACACGCGATAATTCACGTCAAAAAACTCAAAAATCTTAGAAACATCGCGCATAATCTGAACGTGACTTGTAAATAAAGTCACATCTGTATAAACTTTGGCGGTACTTTCGTTAAAATTTCCTGTAGAAATGATTCCGTAACGTTTTACTTTGCCTTCTTCCATGCGTTCAATAACGCAAATCTTACTGTGAACTTTTAGGCCTTTTACTCCGAAAATCAGCTCTATCCCTTCGGTTTGCATCATTTCAGCGTAGGAAATATTACTAGCTTCATCAAAACGGGCCTGTAATTCAATCTGCACCACTACTTTTTTACCGTTTTTGGCTGCATTGATAAGAGAGCTGATGATTTGTGAGTTCTTCGCCAGTCGGTATAATGTAATTTTAATGGAAACCACTTTCGGATCCAAAGCCGCTTCACGAAGAAACTTAATTAAATAGGAAAACGACTGATATGGCGCATTTACCAGATAATCTTTATGTTTGATTTTTTCCAGAATACTTCCTTCAAGGTTTAATCCCACAACAGGAAGTGGTGTGTTTTGCTTCGTTAGCAAATCATATCTTCCTAAGTTTGGAAAATCCATGTAATCACGACGGTTATGATAACGTCCGCCGGGAATTAAACTGTCGGTCGCATCAATTCCCATTCGGGTTAAAAAGAATGCTAAAGTATCTTTTTCTATGGATTGATCGTAAACGAAACGTACGGGTTCCCCTATTCGTCTGTCTTTTACACTGGACGAAATCTTTTCCATGAAACTTTTGTTCAAATCGGCATCAATATCCAATTCGGCGTCACGAGTAATTTTTATCATGTGCGCCGAAATGCTTTCGTAATCGAAAATATTGAAAATACTGTCCAGATTATCACGGATGACATCGTCTAAAAGAATGATATACTGTTTGTCGGTATTGGAGGGAAGCACCACAAAACGGTTGATGGTTTTCGGGATTTCGATAACGGCATAACGTACTTCTTTCTTCTGAATAATCTTGGAAAGAATGGTATTTTGCGGTTTTGGTTTCATCACCAATTTTACCGCAAGATAGCCTGAAGTGTCTTTTAGCAACGGAAACTCATCCAAATCATTAAGGATGATGGTTACCAATTCCGGACTTACTTTCTGGATAAAGAAATCGTGAATAAATTTTTTCTGTTCTTTGTTAATTTCACGCTCATTAATGATGAAAATGTTTTCTTTTTCGAGCATTTTTTCGATGACACTCAGAATACGCAAACTTTCCGATTGTTGTTCGATTACGATTTCGGTGATATCCTTTAAAAGTTGTTCTGCTGAAATTCCGCCTAAAATTTTTTCTCCGGAAATCCCTTCCGAATTTAAACGACGAATTGCCGCATAGCGAACCCTGAAGAATTCATCTAAATTATTAGAAAAAATCCCTAAAAATCGTAGTCGGTCTAATAATGGAACTGTTTCGTCTGCTGCTTCCTGAAGAACTCTGGCATTAAAGGCGAGCCAGCTTTTTTCTCGGTCAATATATCTGTTTTCCTGCGTAACACTCATGATTTTAGTTGTCTGGGAAAAATGGTCTTGAGCACTTTTCCCTTTTGTATGTTTTTCCAATCTTCTTCTTCAAACTTTAATGAGACAAATCCCGAAGTAGGGACATTATCTATGTAACAATCCCCAAATTTATTAACAAAATTTGTTATTGCCTCATTATGTCCGAAAAGAATTAGATTGTCATACTTATTTTCGCAGTCTTTTATGGTTTTTTCTAAACTTCTTTCGTCGAAAGTGTATAAATCTTCTTTATATATAATGGTTTCTAATGGTATTGAAAGATTTTGCGCGTAAATCATGGCAGTCTCTTTGGCTCTTTTTGCCGGACTACTCCAAACAATGAAAGTTTTGGGTAAATAGCCATCAACTGCATTTGATGTTATGTGCGCATCGCCTATTCCCCGCTGAGACAAAGGTCTGTCAATATCTTTTAAAGGAGCATCCCAACTGGATTTAGCATGGCGAATGAGAATTAAATTTTTCATAATCCTGAATTTATATTTATAAAGTAAGTCAAAAAAAACCAAAAAAACCAGAGAACATTTGTCAAATAAATGTTAATTCACGGATAAAACGCCCACTTTCATCGAAAATGCAACTAATTGTTACTGAACCAATAAGTAATTTAAATAATTTAGACTTAACAAATTATCGAAATACATTTTGAATTGAATTTATCAGGTCGTTTTAAGTCTTAATACCACACCAAGATTTATTATAACCTTTCAATCAGCTTGTATATTGTTCTGCTATAACTAACCGGAACAATTTCACTTTATTTTCCAACAGATTTTTTATTGCCGTGTCAATTTTAGGGCCGAAGTCATTTGCATACTTTTTTGTATCGCGAAACGGATTTCTGACCTCTGAAATTTGTGTTTTTCATTACTGTTTTATTAAAGTTTCAATTAATAAAGTAATTGTCCATGAAACCAAAAATTACCTTACTGTTGTTATTTATCCTGTTAGGAATTAACAATGTCTTTTCGCAATTTACTCCTCAAAAACCAGACTTACGTTTGTGTGGTACTGCACCTAATTATTATGAGGACTATTTTAACTGTACGTCTAACAATTATACTTTGGATCAGGTTTTCCTAAGTCTTACCAATGTTAATGGGGTTCCGTTATCCAATACAACCTGTACCCCGGGAGTGTCACAACAAATGTATGTGATGCTGAATTATACTTCTAATTCAAACAGCAACATTACTCAAACCAGAATTTTTGCTGATTTATCGATTGACGGAGTTATAATTCCAATTAACGCCTATCTTGGAAGTGTTGCGCCGGGTGCCGGACAACGTCAAATTTATGGCCCATTTACCTGGACTTGCGGACAAGAATTAGCCTTGTGCAGAATTTTGGCCGTGTGGAAAACCACCGGAAACGTAAATGATCCTGAGCTAAGTTCTTACACTTGTACTACTTATAGTAAATCTCAATGTGAATTTGGAAGCTGTATGATTGTTGCCGCTCCTTTAGCAGTGGAATATACCTATACTGTTTGTACTTCTGGAAACCTATCAACGGTGACTTTTAACGATCAAACCTCTGGAGGTATTACGCCTTATTCCTATTTATGGAATTTTGGAGATGGAACAACGTCTACTCAACAAAATCCTGTTCACAACTACGTCTATCCAGGAGGACCTTATACAGCTACATTAACTGTAACGGATTCAAATTTGCCAACGCATTTGGTAAGTACCTATACGCAAGTAATTAATTTACCTAATCCAATTTCAATTTCTGGAATTGTAAGTGGAGCAAATTGCTCAAATCAAAGTAATGGTTCCATTGATGTTTCTGTTAATGGAGGAACAGCACCTTACACTTACTCATGGAATACCGGAGCAGTAACACAGGATATTTCCGGTCTTGCTCCAGGCACGTATACAATTACCGTAACCGATGCCTTTGGCTGTACAAAAGCACAAAGTTTTACAATTGGCGTTGGGGATACTTCGAATCCTGTTGTAACTGCACCTAACGATTTATCGATTGAGGGTTGCGGAACAGCGTCAATTGCATCGCAAGGTTTACTGCCGTATTCAACAACTTTGGTAAGTATTACATTAGCACAATTTACAGCGGCCGGCGGAAGTTATACCGACGCATCTGCAATAACTTCAGTTACTTATCAAGATGTTGCTTCAGGAACTTGTCCAACCATCGTTACCAGAACTTTCAGATTAACAGACGTTTGCGGTAATGTTGGTTCCGATCAGCAAGTTATAACCATTGACGATACAACTTTGCCTGTAATTGCGGCGTTACCGGCTACATCAACAATTAATTGTCCAGCTGTACCCCAGTTTGCTCAGGCAACCGCAACGGATAATTGTTCTGTTGCTTCATTAACTTTCAATGATGTAAGAACCCCAGGGAATTGCGCCGGTTCCTATTCTATTACAAGAACATGGACTGCCACAGATACTTGTGGAAATTCATCCACTGCATCGCAAACCATTAATGTTCAGGATGTGTCAGCTCCAGTAATTGCTGCATTGCCGGCTCCATCAACTATTAATTGTCCGGCTGTACCGCAATTTGCACAAGCAACTGCAACAGACAATTGTGGATCGGTATTTACATTAACGTTTAACGATGTAACTACACCGGGCGGTTGTGCAGGATCGTATTCTGTTACAAGAACATGGACTGCTTTAGACGCATGTGGAAATTCATCTACTGCATCGCAAACCATCAATGTTCAGGATGTTACAGCGCCTGTAATTGCTGCATTACCGGCTCCATCAACTATTAATTGTCCGGCTGTACCGCAATTTGCTCAGGCAACAGCAACTGACGCTTGTGGTTCAAGCGTAGCACTAACCTATATTGATAAAAATGTTCCAGGACAATGTGCCGGAAGTTATACCTTAATCCGCGTTTGGGTTGCCACAGATGGATGTGGAAATTCATCCACCGCTTCTCAAATTATAAATATTCAGGATGTGTCAGCTCCAGTAATTGCTGCATTACCGGCTCCATCAACTATTAATTGCCCGGCAGTACCACAATTTGCGCAAGCAACTGCAACAGATAATTGTGGTTCCGCTTTTACGTTAACTTATAATGATGTGAGAACTCCCGGAAATTGTGCCGGATCCTATTCCGTAACAAGAACATGGACTGCTTTAGATGCCTGTGGAAATTCATCCACCGCTTCTCAAACTATCAATGTTCAGGATATTTCAGCTCCTGTGATTGCTGCATTGCCAGCTCCTTCAACCATTAACTGTCCGGCAGTACCTCAATTCGCTCAGGCTACGGCTTCAGACAATTGTGGTTCTGAGTTTACATTGACTTTTAATGATGTGAGAACACCTGGAAATTGTGCCGGATCCTATTCTGTAACAAGAACATGGACCGCAACAGACGCTTGTGGAAATTCATCAACCGCGTCTCAAACTATCAATGTTCAGGATATTACTGCTCCTGTAATTGCAGCGTTACCTGCACCATCAACTATTAACTGTCCAGCAGTGCCGCAATTCGCTCAAGCTACGGCTTCAGACAATTGTGGTTCCGCATTTACTTTGACATTTAATGATGTGAGAACTCAGGGAAGTTGTTCAGGATCCTATTCCGTAACCAGAACATGGACCGCTTCAGATGCTTGTGGGAATTCGTCTACTGCTTCACAAACTATAAATGTTCAGGACATAGCTGCTCCGGTTCCTCCGCAAGCACCAGCAAATATTACGGTATCATGTAGTGGCGATATTCCGCAAATGATATCTTTAACGGCTAACGATGCTTGTAATGGTCCAATAACTGTATCAGGAACCGATGCTTTAACAAGTGGAAGCTGCTCCGGAAGTTTTACAGTGACAAGAACTTGGGTATTTACAGATTCTTGTGGCAATTCTTCTTCCGTTAGTCAGACTATTAATGTAAATGATTCTTCCAGTCCGGTATTACCTACTCCTCCGGCGAATATTACAGTATCCTGTATCGATTTGGTACCACCAATGATTTCATTAACTGCCACCGATACTTGTGCCGGACAAATTACCGTTCCGGGAGTTGACACTATTGTTCCTGGAAATTGTCCAAATTCATTCGTAATTACTCGTAGATGGACTTTTGCAGATCCTTGTGGAAATTCTGCTTCTGTATCGCAAACGATCAATGTTAACGATAACATTGCTCCTGTTGTACCGGTAGCTCCTGCTAATGTAACCGTTTCTTGTGGATCCTTGATTCCGCCAATGGTTTCCTTAACTGCCAATGATGCTTGTTATGGACCAATAACTGTTGCCGGAGTTGATTCTGTAACTCCTGGAAACTGTGCTAATTCTTACATAGTAACTCGTACTTGGACATTTGTGGATGCTTGTGGAAACACTTCTTCCGTATCACAAACAATCAATGTTAACGATAATATCGCACCTGTTGTACCGGAAGCTCCTGCTGATGTAACCGTTTCTTGTGGTTCCTTGATTCCTCCAATGGTTTCCTTAACTGCAAACGACGCTTGTTACGGATCAATAACTGTTGCCGGGGTTGATTCTGTAACTCCTGGAAACTGTGCTAATTCATACGTAGTAACTCGTACTTGGATATTTGTAGATGGTTGTGGAAATACTTCTTCTGTATCGCAAATAATCAACGTTAACGATAATATTGCACCTGTTGTACCGGAAGCTCCTGCTGATGTAGCTGTTTCTTGTGGTTCCTTAATTCCTGAAATGATTTCCTTAACTGCCAATGATGCTTGTTATGGACCAATAACTGTTGCCGGAGTTGATTCTGTAACTCCTGGAAACTGTGCTAATTCATACGTAGTAACTCGTACTTGGACATTTGTAGATGGTTGTGGAAATACTTCTTCTGTATCGCAAATAATCAACGTTAACGATAATATTGCACCTGTTATACCGGAAGCTCCTGCTGATGTAACCGTTTCTTGTGGATCCTTGATTCCAGAAATGGTTTCTTTAACAGCAAATGACGCTTGTTATGGACCAATAACTGTTGCAGGAGTTGATTCTGTAACTCCTGGAAATTGTGCTAATTCATACGTAGTAACTCGTACTTGGACATTTGTGGATGCTTGTGGAAACACTTCTTCCGTATTACAAACAATCAATGTTAACGATAATATTGCACCTGTTGTACCGGAAGCTCCCGCTGATGTAACCGTTTCTTGTGGATCCTTGATTCCAGAAATGGTTTCCTTAACAGCAAATGATGCTTGTTATGGACCAATAACTGTTGCCGGAGTTGATTCTGTAACTCTTGGAAACTGTGCTAATTCTTACGTAGTAACTCGTACTTGGACATTTGTGGATGCTTGTGGAAACACTTCTTCCGTATCGCAAACCATTAATGTTAACGATAACATTGCACCTATTGCTCCGGAAGCACCGGCTGATGTAACTGTTTCTTGTAGTGGTGAAATCCCTGAAATGGTTTCGTTAACTGCAACCGATAACTGTACGGGTCAAATAACTGTAATGGGCTCTGATGAAATCTCTTTAGGAGAATGTAGAAATTCTTATTCTATAGTAAGAACCTGGACTTTTGTCGATGCATGTGGAAATACATCATCCGTGAGTCAGAATATCATCGTATCCGATCAGACAGCACCTGTCTTACCTGAAGCGCCTGCCAATTTGAATATTTCATGTGCTTCGGAATTGCCAAGACCATTATCGCTTACTGCTGTTGACAACTGCTCCGGAAATATTGTGGCTGAAGCTGTCGACTCAGTTGTAGAAGGTAATTGTCCGAATTCATTTGTAGTAACAAGAACATGGACTTTCATAGACGAATGTGGAAACAGTTCTTCTCTATCTCAAGTGATTACAGTTTCAGATCAAACACCTCCTACACTTGACAGTAATTTAAACCCGGAAATAACATCAGCATGTATTAATATTCCTGCTGCTCCGGAATTAAGTTTCTCTGACAATTGTGGTGGAAGTGTGACAGTTGTTTATGAAGAACATACCGAAAATGAAGATCCTGAACTTCATACTTATGATTTAATAAGAACATGGACAGCAACAGATCTTTGTGGAAACGTTACTGTTGCAACACAAATAATCCATGTTAATGTTCAGGACTATTTTGATGCAGACAATCCTGAATTGTGTAATAATAATGTTACTTATGCTAATTATAACTTGATGTTGTTACTTCCCGACGGAACTGAAACTGGTGGACAATGGGTTGGTGTAAATGTTCCGAATAATTTATTCAATCATGAAAATAATACTCTGGATGTTACACAATTAGCTGTAGGTTATTATACAATTCAATACATCCTTACAACTGAACAGACTTCATGTCCAAGAACATTAGAATTCTATATTCATGTTGTAGACGATTGCGGAGTTTTGGCAGCTTGTACAATTACTGTATACAATGCGGTTTCTCCAAATAATGATGGTTTGAATGATGTATTTGTAATTGATGGTCTAGAATGTTATCCTGAAAATAATGTTCAGATTTATAATCGATGGGGAATATTGGTATTCGACAAAAACGGATACAATAACACGACCGTTTACTTCGATGGAAAATCAGACGGAAGATCTACTTTTAACCGCGGTGAAGAGTTACCTGATGGAACCTATTTTTACATCATGAAATACAAAGATAATGAGACTGGAGCTTGGCATGACA
The DNA here is from genome assembly GCA_963812405.1 of uncultured Flavobacteriaceae bacterium. Lineage (GTDB taxonomy): Bacteria > Bacteroidota > Bacteroidia > Flavobacteriales > Flavobacteriaceae > Flavobacterium. The sequence goes on from CAWEUV010000004.1 coordinate 58,792, forward strand.
AATCAGGGTACTTGTATTTAAACAGATAATTCTCATAATACTATTAATTATTTACCAATTTAATTTAAATTAGTGAACATGAAAACAAAATTAATAACACTCGTTTTAGGATTAATAGGTATGATGGGTTATTCGCAACAAGACTCACAGTATACACAGTATATGTATAATACCATTAATATAAATCCGGCTTATGCCGGCTCAAGAGAAGTTCTGAGTATCTTCGGATTACACAGAAGCCAATGGATAGGATTGGACGGAGCACCTACAACAAATGCGTTTTCAATAAACTCCCCTATTGGAGATTCAAGTTTTGGTATCGGACTTTCTTTCGTAAATGATCGAATTGGTCCTGCTAATGAAAGTGCAATTTCGGCAGATTTATCCTATGCAATTCAGATGTCAGATAATTACAAACTTGCTTTTGGTTTAAAAGGAACAGCAAATCTTTTTAATCTTGATGTTAATAAATTGAGAATTCAGGATCAAAACGACCCGCAGTTTCAAAATCTAAGCAATGATTTCAGTCCGAATGTAGGCGCAGGAATTTACCTTTATTCTGATAAATTTTATGCCGGGTTATCCGTACCAAACTTTTTTGAAACCAATCATTACAAAGACAATTCGGTTTCAATTACACAGGAAAAACTACATTACTATTTTATCACAGGTTATGTTTTTGATGTCGGAGAGAATTTAAAAATAAAACCTTCGATACTTGCAAAAGCTGTTGAAGGTGCGCCCTTACAAGCTGATGGTTCTCTGAACTTTTTGATTTACGACAAACTAACTCTTGGAGCTGCCTACAGATGGGACGCCGCCTGGAGTGCGCTGGCAGGATTTCAAATATCAAATTCAATCTTCATCGGATATGGATATGATAGAGAAACTACTCGATTACAGAATTATAATTCGGGTTCTCACGAGATTTTCCTGAGATTTGAATTGTTCAGTAATTCTAAAATGTTAACTCCTCGTTTCTTCTAAATTGAAATGTTATGAAAATTAAAGCACTACTTATAATTACCTTATTCAGTATAGGTACTATATATTCTCAGATTGGGAAACAGGCAAGAGCAGATAAAAAATACGACAATTATGCTTACATCGATGCTATCGAAGTTTATGAAAAAGTAGCAGAAAAAGGTCATAAATCCGTAGATTTATTTGAAAAACTCGGAAATTCATATTATTTCAATGGTGAATATGACAAAGCCGAAAAATGGTATTCCGAATTGTTTGCCATGACTGAAGATGTTCCTGCCGAATATTATTTCAGATATTCACAATCCTTAAAATCGATTGGAAATTATAAAAAAGCCGATGAATATCAGTTGAAATTCTATCAAAAAACCAATGATAAGGCAGGTGAAGAAATGTTGAGAAACAGAAACTATCTTGATGAATTGCGAAAAAATTCAGACCGATACGTTGTTGAAAACGCCGGAATTAACACCGAGTTTTCGGATTACGGTTCAATGTTTAAAGGAGCTGACGTTATTTTCACATCGGCACGAAAAACAAAAGACGTTTTCCAGAAAAAACACAGTTGGACGGGTCAGTATTTCACGAAACTTTATACTGCAAAAGTTGCAGATGACGGTAAACTCAGCGATGCACAGGAATTTGCAAAAGAACTCGATTCCAAATTTCATGAAGCTACTCCGGTTTTTACAAAAGACGGAAACACTGTTTATTTTACACGAAACAATTACAATGAAGGTAAAAAAGGAAAAAGCGATGATAAAGTAAACAAACTCAAAATTTATAAAGCTACTTTAAAAGACGGAAAATGGGAAGATATCAAAGAGCTTCCGTTTAATAATGACAATTACAGCGTTGCCCACCCAGCTTTGAGTGCGGATGAAAAAACACTGTTCTTTTCATCGGATATGCCCGGAACATTAGGAGCATCGGATATTTTTAAAGTGGCTATAAATGGAGATGGCACTTTTGGTACGCCGGAAAATCTGGGAAGCGGAATCAATTCGCCTTTACGTGAAACATTTCCTTATGTGACAGATAAGAACGTTTTGTACTTTTCTTCCGATGATCATTTAGGAATTGGCGGTTTGGATGTATTCGAAGCAAAAATGAATAAAGACGGAAGTTATACTTCTGTCAGAAACGTTGGTGCGCCGATTAACAGTCCGAAAGATGATTTTGGTTACATAGTAAACACTAAAACGCATGTAGGCTATTTTACGTCAAACCGTGATGGCGGCGTAGGTTCTGATGATATTTACAAATTCAAAGAAAATGTATGTGAGCAATTACTCAGAGGAACGATTACCGATATGCAAACCGCTTTGGCTTTGCCGGGTGCAAAAGTTTCCCTGTTTGATGCGAATATGGAACTGATAAAAGCTGTAGAAGCGGATGATAAAGGAGATTATGCTTTTGAAGAAAATATCGAATGTGATAAAAAATATTATGTCAGAGCAGAAAAAGCAGATTATGAAACCAAAGAAATTAATGTTTCCGTTCCTTTAAAATCAGGTGAAACCCGAGGTGATATTGCTTTGGAAAAACGTGTAATGCCTATCGAAAACGGAACAGATCTTGCTAAAATTTTCGACATCAGCATTATTTATTTCGATTTAGACAAATGGAATATCCGCCCGGATGCAGCAGTGGATTTGGAAAAAATTATTGCTGTAATGGAGAAATATCCAAAAATGAAAGTCGACATTCGTTCGCACACCGACAGTCGTCAAACGCATAAATACAACGAAAGACTTTCTGATCGTAGAGCAAAATCAACTTTAGAATATATGGTTAAAAACGGTATCGACCGAAGCAGATTAACTGCGAAAGGTTTTGGAGAAACACAACTCATCAATGGTTGTTCCGATGGTGTAAACTGCTCAGAGGCTGAACATCAAAAAAACAGACGAAGTGAGTTTATTGTCTTAAGCATGGATTAATTCTTTATATTTTTTTTACAATTACTTTAATAAAAAAGCATTCGCCAGGCGAATGCTTTTTCTTTTTTGGATTATTTAAACCCAGAAACTAAACACATATTTTTAACTAAGGTTATTTTCTGATGAACATATTGGTGAAATACATTTTTCCTTCAGGATTGGTTTTAACCGCAATTCCGAAATGAGTGTAATCGCCTTCAATGTTTGCTTTATGAGCCGGACTGTTTATCCAAGCCGTTACAACAGATTGTGCAGTAGAATAATTGTAGGCAATGTTCTCCCCTACAGCAACAGCTCCTAAAGTAGTTCTTAAATTCTCCTCTCTTTGGGCAAAAAGGGCGTGTGTTAACGTATTAATCGAAATCATGTATTCGTCGTGACCTTCGGAAACGTTTGAAATATGATTTATTTTTTCCAGCGGATTCAGTCCTTTGCTGATGCGGTATTGATTTACTAAATCGGCCACATCGTTTTCGATCTGACTGTAAGTGTAATTATTGTTTATCGTATAATTGGATGACGTTTCAGCTTGTGGCGTTGCGTCTGTACTTTCTGTAGAACATGAAGCAAAAGTTATAAGCAGGGCAATGATCGATAAGGGGCGAAAAATTGTTACTCTCATAAGCTCAAAATTTAAATATTATGCTTGCTTCGTTAACAATTATGATTTGATAACCAATTGATAACTAAGCAAATATACAACAGAATCGACTATCTGCAAATAAAATCGACAAAACGCACTAAATTTTAACATTTTAAGCTAAAACACTGAATAACAACTACATAAAACTAAATTTGATTTTGGAAAATGATTGCTTAAAGATTGAAATGTTTCTCTTTGCATTTAATACATATCGATACTAACCTCATTATCATTAGCTTAAATAATTTTTTTTCATCAATTACTTGTGCAACCAAATAATTGCATGTATATTTGCAACCATATAGTAGCGTTTAACTATTATGGAAATAAGAAGAGACATATTTCAGGCTATTGCAGATCCTACCCGAAGAGCGATTATCGGACTCATAGCAATGCAGGCAATGACACCTAATGCCATTGCAGAACATTTTGACACAAGTAGACAAGCCGTTTCAAAACATTTAAAAATACTTACCGAATGTGATTTGATAACCCAAGAGCAAAAAGGCAGGGAAATCTATTATAAGCTTGAAGTGGATAAAATGAAAGATATCGATATCTGGCTGGAACAATTCAGAAAAATTTGGGAAACCAAATTCAGTCAGCTGGACGACTTATTATCAACTATTAAAAACCAGAAAAAATGAACAACAATTTGCAATCTGATTTCACCGTAGACAAAGCATCTAAAACGGTAATCATTAACAGAGAATTTGCTGCCGGACTTTCATTAGTTTGGGATGCTTTCACAAAAGCGGAACTTCTGGACCAATGGGTAGCTCCAAAACCCTGGACATCAAAAACAAAGTATATGAATTTTGAAGTTGGCGGAAAACGATTTTATGCCATGGTAAGTCCGGAAGAAATAGAACATTGGGCCATTCAGGAATACACTTCCATTACACCGAAAACCAATTTTAAGATGTTTAATGCGTTTGCAGATAAAGATGAAAATCCGCAGTTACCCGGTTCTGATTGGGATTATAAATTTAGCGAGCATAACGGAAACACGAAAGTGTGCATTACAATTTACAATGAATCTTTGGAACGAATGGAAAGGATGATCGAAATGGGTTTCAAAGAAGGATTTATGATGAGTGTGAGCAATCTGGAAAAACTATTGGAAACGTTGTCATAAAACAGAATTTCAAATACATTAAATTAAAAAAAGCATTCGCCAAAACGAATGCTTTTTCATTTTTGGGATTATTAAAACCCAGAAACTAAACAGATATTTTCCTGTAAATTACTTTCTGATGAACATATTGGTGAAATACATTTTTCCTTCGGGATTGGTTTTAACCGCAATTCCGAAATGAGTGTAATCCCCTTCCATGTTTGCTTTATGAGCCGGACTGTTTATCCAAGCCGTTACCACAGATTCCGCGGTAGGATAATTGTAGGCAATGTTCTCCCCTACAGCAACAGCTCCTAAAGTAGTTCTTAAATTCTCCTCTCTTTGGGCAAAAAGGGCGTGTGTTAACGTATTGATCGAAATCATGTATTCGTCGTGACCTTCGGAAACGTTTGAAATATGATTTATTTTTTCCAACTGATTTAATCCTTTGCTGATGCGGTATTGATTTACTAAATCGGCCACATCGTTTTCAATCTGACTGTAAGTATAATTATTGTTTATCGTATAATTGGATGACGTTTCAGCTTGTGGCGTTGCGTCTGCACTTTCTGTAGAACATGAAGCAAAAGTTATAAGCAGGGCAATGATCGATACGGGGCGAAAAATTGTTACTCTCATAAACTCAAAATTTAAATGTTATGCTTTATTTCGCTATCAATTATTTTTATGTAACTAATTGATAACGAGACAAATGTACGTTAAAATCGATTATAAGCAAATAAAATCGACGAAACGCACTAAATTTTAACATTTAAACGTAATTTATTGATTTTTAAGGAGATAACCTTTCAATTTTCCAATTGTAATCTTCCAAAAGTTGATAGCGAATTCTATCATGCAATCGGTTTGGGCGACCTTGCCAAAATTCCACCGAAATGGGTTTAACAAGATAACCTCCCCAATGTTTCGGGCGATGAATTTCTTTGTGTTCGAATTCTTTTTCCAAAGATTTGAGATTGTCTTCTAAAAACTCCCTTGATGGAATAACATCGCTTTGCGGGGAAACGATCGCGCCTAATTTACTGCCATCGGGACGGCTGTCAAAATAATTATCCGAAATCGTTTCGGTGGTTTTTTCGGCAATTCCTTTTATAATCACCTGTCGTTCCATGGAATGCCAAAAGAAGGACAAACAGACATTTGGGTTTTTCGCTAATGCTTTGCCTTTTTCGGAATTATAATTGGTATAGAAAATAAAGCCTTCTTCATTGAATTTTTTAAGTAAAACTACTCTTGCTTTTGGAAATCCATCCAAACCAATAGTAGAAACCGTCATGGCATTTACCTCTTCTATTCCGCCTAAATCTTCGGCTTCATAAAACCAACGGTGGAATAAATTCATAGGATCTTCCGGAATATTGGTTTCCAGAAGTTCGCTTTTTTCATATGATTTTCGGTAATTACTTAGGTCTGACATTTGTGAAGGTTCTAAGGTTCTGAGTTACTAAGGTACTAAGTTTTATAGCTAGAATTCAAATTCTCGTCCGTCATCGGCAAGAAGAATATTTGGAAAAACAGTTTCCGCCTCGTCTTTAAATCGTTCTATACTTTCGTAACGAGTGGAATAATGTCCCAAAACCAATTGTTGCACATTGGCTTTCTTGGCGATGGAAGCCGCTTGTTTTGCTGTACAATGCATGGTTTTTTCGGCCAAATGCTCTTCGGAATCCAAAAAAGTACTTTCATGATATAAAACCGTAGCGTTTTCTATAATCGGAACAATATTTTCATCATAAACCGTATCTGAACAGAAAGCATAACTCATTGCCGGTTCCGGATCGAAAGTCAGTTTTTCGTTTGAAATGACTCTTCCGTCTTCCAACCTAATATCGCCACCATATTTTATTTTCTGATAATAAACCACGTCGATATCATGATTTAAAATCGCATCAATATTTAGTTTTCGTTCCCTGTTTTTTTCTTGAAATAAATAACCGTTCGTGTATACCCTGTGTTTCAAAGGAATCGTTTTTATCACTACTCTTTCGTCTTCAAAAACTACTTCGCTTTCAGTACTTTCCAGTTCATGAAAATAAAGATTATAACCGGTGTAAGAGTTTGATAATCTTAATTGTAAAAGGATTACTTCTTTTATTCCTTTAGGTCCGTAAACATGTAAATCGGTTTGACGATTAAGCAACATAAACGTTGAAATCAATCCCACCAAACCATAAAAATGGTCGCCATGAAGATGCGAAATAAAGATATGTTCTATGCGGGAAAATTTGATTTTATTCTTGCGCAACTGTACCTGAGTTCCTTCGCCGCAATCAATTAAAAACATTCTGTTTTTTATTTCCAGAACTTGTGAAGTCGGATTGGTAATGGTTCTGGGAGTGGCCGCGTAGCAACCTAGGATTGTTAGTTTCATTTTAATTGATAGTTGATAATTGATAATTAACAATTGCAAAGAACTATCAATTACCTATTGTCAATTGTTAATTGTTAAAACCCTAAATCACGCTCGATTTCTTCCATTTCAATCATGTCGTGTGCTTCCAAAAGTGTTGGAACGACCAATAATGAAGCAGGAATGTCATTAAAATCGATATTCTCGGCTACAATTACAAATGATTTTTTTGCTTTTTTATGTTTTTTGGACAAATCAGAAAATGTTTTAATTGCTTTTACATCAACTGATTTATCATGGGTTACATTCAAGATAAGATTACGCTCTTTAAACGATTCATATTGGTCTGTAACTTTTTTAAGAAATTCCGAAATATTACCTTCGGTATCTTTAATTATAGTGGTGTGAACTTTGTGATCTACTTTCATATTTCTAGTTGCTTAGTAGCTGAATTGCTAAGGTACTGAGTTTTTTTAATCTCAACAACTTTATGACTTTCAACTTTCAGACTTACTTAATCTTTTGTGCAAGCAAATAAATCACGGCCATACGAACTGCTACCCCATTTTCAACCTGATTCAGGATGACAGATTGTTGTGAGTCGGCCACATCCGAAGTAATTTCCACTCCGCGGTTAATCGGTCCCGGGTGCATGATTACGATTTCTTTGTTTAAAGAATCCAATAACGCTTTGTCTACGCCATATTGTTGCGAATATTCTCTTGTAGAAGGGAAATAGTTTACATCCAAACGCTCGTTCTGAACACGAAGCATGTTGGCTACATCACACCATTCCAATGCTTTACGCAGATTGGGCTCGTATTTTACGCCTAATTCTGTAATGTATCTCGGAATTAATGTTTTTGGGCCGCAAACCATTACTTCCGCTCCTTGCATTTGTAAAGCAAAAATGTTTGACAAAGCTACGCGTGAGTGCAAAATATCACCAACAATTACCACTTTTTTTCCACCTACATCACCAAGTCTTTCTCGAATGGAGTAACTGTCCAATAAAGCTTGCGTTGGATGTTCGTGCGCGCCATCACCGGCATTTACGATACTCGCTTTTACATTTTGGGAAAGAAAATAAGCTGCTCCAGGGTTTTTATGACGCATTACCACCATATCCACTTTCATTGAAAGGATATTGTTTACCGTATCAATAAGTGTTTCTCCTTTTTTAACGGAAGATTGTGCTGCTGAAAAACTCATTACATCAGCGGAAAGTCGTTTTTGAGCCAATTCAAATGAAAGTTTCGTACGCGTACTGTCCTCAAAGAAAATATTGGCAATCGTGATGTGTTGTAATGAAGGTACTTTTTTAATCGGACGGTTGATTACTTCCTTGAACTGGTCGGCAGTTTCGAAAATTAAATCGATGTCGTTTTTGTTGATGTATTTTATTCCTAGTAAATGATTGACGCTTAGCTCTTTCATCGGTATGGTTATGTTGTTGTGTTGTTGTATTGTTAGATTTCTTAGATTGTTAGACTAAAAAATCACATATTATTATCTTGCTTTTTCCTATTCACTTTTCACTTCCTTTGCTACTAAAAGCACTTGATCTTCTCCGTCGTTTTCCTTCCAGTGTACGATAACTTTTTCATTGTTAATCGCATCTACCTGTCTTCCTCTGTAATCGGGTTGAATGGGTAAATCACGACTGAAACGTCTGTCGATAAGGGTTAAGAGTTCAATTCCGGATGGTCTTCCAAAGGATTGAATTGCGGTTAAAGCTGCACGAATACTGCGACCGGTGTATAAAACATCGTCTATGAAAACCACTTTTTTATCTTCTACTAAAAAGTCGATTTGGGTTTTATTGGCTTCCATCGGTTTTTCATTTCTTCTGAAATCATCTCTGAAAAAAGTAATATCCAAAAAGCCTAACGGTATATTTTTAATATTGTATTCTTCTTCAAGAATTTGCTTGATTCTCTCCGCTAAATACTTGCCTCTCGGCTGAATCCCAATAAGAATAGTGTTTGAAAAATCAAGATGTTTTTCGATTAACTGACAGGCCAAACGATGCAGAATGATATTGACTTCTTTAGAAGTGAGCAATATTTTTTGACTCATAATGAAGTGTTGTGTTTGGTGTGTAAAAATACGATAAATTTCTTAATCTGAAAGATTATCACTGATTATTGAGTAACTTTAAAGAATATTTTTTTCTTAATCACATAAGTTATTTCTTAATCTAAATTAAGTGCTTTCGCTGATTTGATGCTGTAACTTTGTGGAACAAAATTAAAGAAGAACATCATGGCAACAAAAAAAATAGAATTGGTAGCCGAGCCAAGAGCACCGCATTTCGTAGGTGACGGTTTCAGAGTACACAACTTCATTCCGAGTGGTTTCCGTTTGGATATGGAACGCATGAGTCCGTTTATCATGTTGGATTACAACTCTAAATATCATTTTCCGCCATCGGAAATTCCTAAAGGTGTTGGCGTACATCCGCACAGAGGTTTTGAAACCGTAACCATTGCCTATAAAGGAAAAGTAGCCCATCATGACAGTGCCGGAGGAGGCGGAATCATTGGTGAAGGCGACGTACAATGGATGACAGCTGCCTCGGGAGTTTTACACAAAGAATACCACGAAGAGGAATTCAGTAAAACCGGTGGCGAGTTTCAAATGGTGCAGCTTTGGGTGAATTTACCGGCTAAAGATAAAATGTCTACACCTAAATATCAGGCAATTGCAAATAGTGAAATGGGAATTTATACACTTCCGGGCAACGCTGGTTTTATTGAAGTAATTGCCGGAAATTATAAAGATGTAAAAGGCCCGGCTTCCACCTTCACGCCGGTAAACATGCAAAATGCAAAGCTCAACAAAGGCGGAAAAGCATCGTTTTCGTTCCCGGCCAGTTACAACACCGCATTACTTGTTATTGAAGGTAGCATCAAAGTAAATGATGAAAAAACCGTTCCGACCGACCATTTCGTTTTATTCGAAAATGAAGGCGAAGATTTTACCATCGAAGCTTTAGAAAACACAGTGGTTTTGGTATTAAGCGGAGAACCGATCAATGAACCGATTTTTCCTCACGGTCCGTTTGTAATGAATACAAGAGAAGAAATCATTCAGGCAATTGACGATTTCAACAACGGAAAATTCGGATATTTAGAGAATTAAAAAATCTTTCAATCTTTTAATCTTTCAATTCAAAACAAATGAAACCAGAATTTGAAAACATATCTTTAGTAAAAAACGAACAAAACCATCGTTTTGAAATTACTTTTGAAGGTCATAAAGCTTTTATCGACTATAAAGAACGTCCGGGAAAAATCACTTTAATTCATACGGAAGTAGAACCCGAATTAGAAGGCAAAGGCGCCGCAACAGCCGTAATTGAAAAGACTCTGGCTTATATTGAAGACAACAACTATAAACTCGTTCCGCTTTGTCCGTTAGTATTTGCGTACATCAAAAGACACCCGGAATGGAAACGAATCGTTGATGAAAATTTCAAAGGTTTTGAAGAATAACACAATCACAATCTTTAAATTATAATAGTATGAGCAGTGCAATACCTATTCGCGACCCCAAAAACGATCATTTGTTAAGTCCTGAAAATTCAATACTTATTATTATTGATTATCAGCCTATTCAAATTTCTTCAATTAAATCGATGGATCAAACCTATTTGACAGAACAGATTGTACGTTTAGCAAAAACTGCAAAAGTGTACAATATTCCCGTAATTTTATCGACGGTAAATGTACAAACAGGTAGGAATCAGGATACTATTGCTCCGTTAAAAGAAGTTTTAGCCGAAGACGCGTCTTACGACCGCACCAGCATAAACGCCTGGGAAGACAAAGAGTTTTACCAAGCCGTAAAAGCAACCGGAAGAAAGAAATTGATTATGGCCGCACTCTGGACAGAAGCTTGTTTGGCTTTTCCTGCATTAGACGCCCTTAAAGAAGGTTTTGAAGTTTTTCCGGTAGCCGATGCAGTTGGCGGAACATCGTCTGAAGCACACAATATTGCATTAAGAAGAATAGAACAAGCGGGTGCACAATTAATTTCGGTAAACCAATTACTTTGCGAATTGCAACGCGATTGGAACCGCGAACAAACGGTACCGGGCTTTTTTCAGGTATTATTTAAAGATGGAAAAATACATTAAACTATGTCGAACGTACAATTAATTATAGAAGAACGCGCTGCCGATATTGGAAATTTCATGGTTGGCAGATTGCTTCCTTTCAGAGAAAAACGAACGGTTGGTCCTTTTGCCTTTATTGACCATATGGGTCCGGCCTATTTAAAAGACTATCAGAATTTAGATGTTGCACCACATCCGCACATCGGACTTTCCACCCTAACCTATTTGTTTGAAGGCAGCATCATGCATAAAGACAGTTTAGGAACCGAAATCGAAATCCAACCCGGTGCGGTAAACTGGATGACAGCAGGAAAAGGAATCGTCCATTCTGAAAGAACGCCTCAGTACCTTCGAACTTCTGATAAAATGTTACACGGATTACAAATTTGGGTAGCCCTTCCGAAAGAATTAGAAGAAATGGAACCGAGTTTTACTCATGTTGAAAAAGACGATTTACCGCATTGGAAACAAGATGGATTGTCTTTCAAACTGATTGCCGGTGAAGCATTTGGCAGAAAATCACCGGTTCCGGTTTACAGTCCGCTTTATTTTCTGGAATTTCGTTTCTTCAAGAAAAGAGCGAATTGAACAAGCCAAAACCGATTGGGAAAACCAAACCTTTCCGAAAGTTCCGGATGAAACGGAATTTGTTCCACTTCCACCCGCTCTAAAAAACTTTAAATAATCATGGAAAAAATAACCGCACATTTAGGTCAGGAAAAATTTAAAACTACCATTAAGACTGCCACTAACACTTTAATTGTAGACGAACCACTTGAATTGGAAGGACAGGATTTAGGGTTTTCGCCCAAAGAACTGCTGACGGCTGCATTAGGTTCCTGCACGATAATTACGTTAAAAATGTACGCCAATCTTAAAGATTGGGATTTAACCGATGTAAAAATAGACGTCACGTTTGATTGGGATAATGAAGCATCTAAATCGAAATTTACCCGAAAAATTGAACTGATAGGTAATTTAACCGAAGAACAACGGGAGCGACTTTTGAAAATTGCCGATAAATGTCCGGTTCACAAAGTACTTATGAATCCGACGGAAATTGAAACAAGTTTCATTTAACCGGTAAATTTCAATCTGAAACAAAACATCAAAAGAGTTAGGATGGCTGCTTAAAGCGTTCTAACTCTTTTTTATTCCTTTTGATACTGTTGTACTTTCTTTAGTGTAAGTTCACTTCCACTTTACAGCCTGTTGGTGTGATTATTTCTTCTATTCTTTCGGTATATTTGTAAATACCAGCAACAAATTTCCTTGTCAAACATAGAACAAAGAATTCCTAAAAATGAACAAAATTTCTACAAATCCCCCAACATTAATTACGGAACGATTAACGCTTCGGCCGCTTTCCGTAAATGATGCTACTGAAATTTTACTATTGCGTTCTAACAGCGAAATCAATAAATATCTTGATCGAAAACCAAGCGAAACAATTGAAGAAGCGTTGCACTTCATCAAAATTATACTCGAAAACAGCGAGACATTTTATTGGGCCATCACAAAAACCGGCGAAGCACAACTAATTGGAACCATTTGTTTGTTCGATTTCTCAAACGATAAGGACAAATGTGAAATCGGATACGAGCTTAGAACGGAATTTCAGGGACAGGGAATCATGCTTGAAGCCACAAAGAACGTCATAGAATACGCAATGGAAACCCTTGGCGTAAAAAGTATTGATGCCTTTACCCACAAAGACAATCAAAGCTCGACAAGCCTTCTACAAAAACTGAATTTCAAAAATATAGGAAGCAGTGCAATTGAAAATCCGAATTTGATGTTATTTCGGTTAACAACGACAAAGTAATCAAGACTGAGATAACTATAATTTACAGCAACATTTCTGTACAGTAATCAATTAAAAAAATAAATCCCGCCATTACTGACGGGATTTGTTTTTTATTAAGAATACATCTGTTTTCTCATTTCCTTGATTTTCTCATCTTCCAGATATTCATCAAACGTCATATAACGATCGATAGCACCTTTCGGAGTGATTTCCACTACTCTATTTGCAACAGTTTGCGCAAATTCGTGGTCATGTGTAGTAAACAATACAGAACCTTTGAAGTTTTTCAACGAGTTATTGAAAGCTGTAATCGATTCCAAATCCAAGTGGTTCGTTGGTTCGTCCAGCATTAAAACATTTGCTCTCATCATCATCATACGGGACAACATACAACGTACTTTTTCACCTCCAGATAAAACACGTCCAGTTTTTAAAGCTTCTTCTCCGGAGAAAATCATTTTCCCTAAGAATCCGCGAACGTAAACTTCGTCTCTTTCCGGTTCAGTTTTAGCCCATTGGCGTAACCAATCCACCAAAGTCAAATCGTTTTCGAAGAAACTGTGGTTATCTGCCGGTAAGTAAGATTGCGTTGTAGTGATTCCCCAGTCAAAAGTTCCGGAATCAGCTTTCATGTTACTGTTTAAAATTTCATAAAAGGCTGTAGTTGCACGGGAATCTTTAGAGAAAACTACCACTTTGTCGCCTTTTGCCATGTTTAAATCAACATTTTTGAACAAAACTTCACCATCAACAGAAGCGCTTAAATTCTGTACATTCAAAATTTGATCTCCAGCTTCACGCTCAGTATCAAAAATAATCGCAGGGTAACGACGGCTGGAAGGTTTGATTTCGTCCAAATTTAATTTATCAATCATTTTTTTACGGGAAGTCGCCTGTTTTGATTTGGCAACGTTCGCCGAAAAGCGACGGATAAATTCTTCTAGTTCAGCTTTTTTCTCTTCCGCTTTCTTATTTTGTTGTGCTCTTTGCTTTGCAGCTAATTGCGATGATTCGTACCAAAAAGTATAGTTTCCGGAATAATGGTTGATTTTTCCAAAATCGATATCCGAAACATGCGTACAAACCGCATCCAAGAAGTGACGGTCGTGAGAAACCACTAAAACGGTGTTTTCATAATTGGCTAAGAAATTCTCCAACCAACCAATGGTTTCAAAATCCAGGTCGTTGGTAGGCTCATCCATAATCAATACATCAGGATTTCCGAATAAAGCCTGTGCCAATAACACACGTACTTTCATCTTTCCTTCCATATCGCCCATCATCGTATAATGATAATCGGCAGAAATTCCTAAATTGGAAAGCATTGCTCCGGCATCCGATTCGGCATTCCAACCGTTCATTTCATCAAACTGCATTTGCAATTCTCCAATACGGTCGGCGTTTTTATCATCGTAATCGGCATACAATTCGTCCATTTCCTTTTTAATGGCAAATAACGTTTTGTTTCCCATCATTACGGTTTCCAATACCGTGTGGTCGTCAAACATATTGTGGTTCTGGTTTAAAACCGACATACGTTTTCCGGGCTCAAGAATAACGCGTCCTGAAGTAGGATCGATATCTCCTGATAATATTTTTAAAAAAGTTGATTTTCCGGCACCGTTAGCTCCGATAATTCCGTAGCAGTTCCCTTGTGTGAAGGTTACGTTTACTTCGTCGAACAAAATTCGCTTACCAAATTGTACCGATAAATTTGAAACTGTTAACATTGATTTCTTATTTTTTATAAAAGTGTTGCAAAAGTAGAAAAAATAACGGAGTTTTGACGCGGTTTATTTAGAATGTGTTTATACTTATTTTAACTGTACATTAACAGCAAGTTAAGTATTACAAAGCTATTTTTGTTTCGATAAATAACTGATATTGAATGTTTGCCTATTTCAAAAATCTACTACTTCCTATTTCCACAGTTGCTTTGTGTACGCTTTGTTCTTGCAATAAAGAATTTAAAGACGATAATTACACAGCCTATTTTGGAGGTGAGATCCTTAACCCAAACAATCGTTATGTCCTTTTGTTAAAGGATAACGAAGTTATTGACTCAATTTTACTGGACGATAAAAACCGTTTTTTTAAGAAATTCGACTCGCTTGCTCCCGGGATGTATACTTTCAGACACGAACCGGAATACCAATACATTTATTTTGACAAAAACGACAGTATAATGCTTCGTTTAAACACAAAAGAATTTGATAATTCCCTAGTTTTTTGCGGACGCGGCGATCAGAAAAACAACTTTCTGATAGAAATGTTCCTTAAAAATGAAGCCGATCGCGGTTATGATGTTTTTGATAAAGATTATAAAAGTTTTACCAAAACAATCGATTCGTCTTACAATTCCAAAAAAGCATTTTACCTCCGCAGAAAAACGGAAATCGGTTGGGATGAAAAATTTGACACCTATGCAAAAGCTTCTTTGGATTTAAATCATCTGGCAAAAAAAGAGATTTATCCGATTGCACACAAAAGAAGAAGCGGAGAAGACATCTGTAAATCGTTGCCTAAAAATTATTATGATTTCAGAAAACAGATAGACTACAATAACGAGGATTTAACCACTTATGTAGCTTTTGTTCGGTATATGACGGCAATGCTAAACAATATTGCCTACAAGAACTGTAATACTGAAAAAGATTATGAGCAAACCGCGCTTGCTTCCAATATCAAGAAACTGAACATAACCGATACTCTTTTTAAAAATCAGAAAATTAAAAACGGTGTTCTGAACAATATTGCCTTTATGTATCTTCTTGAAGATCAAAACATGGCAAACAACAATATGTTTCTGGAACGTTATTTTCAACTTTCCACCGACAAAAGCAAGCACAACGAAATTCGGAAAATATCCAGTGCTGCACAGCATTTAAATCCGGGAAACAAACTTCCGGTAGAAAAGTTCATAAACACATTTGGTGAAAACGTTGATTTCAACCATATGATTAAAGGACAAACCATTGTTTTTTTCTGGACGATGAGTTCGAAATCACATTTGGAGGCAGTTCACAAAAAAGCACAGGAACTTAAAGACAAATATCCTGAATTAAATTTTATAGCGGTCAATATGGACGATTCCAAAGAAGACTGGCTTAAAACATTATCGAAATACGATTTCAGGGATACCGTTGAGCTTCACGCCTCAGAATTACAAAAACTTAAAGACGAATGGGTTATTACCAAAATTCATCGCGTGATACTTCTAAATGCTGACGGTACCATTAAAAATGCTTTCGTAAGTCTTTTTGATGCCCGATTTGAAGAAAATCTGAAATAGATTTAGAATTCAGAAAACAGATTGCAGAAAACAATTTTAACCATAAAAAAAAGGATTCAATTTATTTGAATCCTTTTTTTTATACTGCAATATATAATTTGCTTGCTGCCTTCTGCTAACTGCAAACTATTTATTTCCCTTTTCGTAATCAGCAATAAACTGAGCGATACCGATATCGGTTAACGGGTGTTTCAATAATCCTAAGATTGAAGATAATGGTCCGGTCATAACATCAGCACCGATTTTAGCACAATTTACAACATGCATCGTATGACGAACAGAAGCGGCTAAAATTTGTGTTTCGAAAGCATAATTGTCATAAATCTGACGGATTTCATCGATTAGATTTAAACCGTCTGTAGAAACATCATCCAAACGACCTAAGAAAGGCGAAACATAAGTTGCTCCGGCTTTAGCGGCCAAAATTGCCTGACCTGCAGAAAACACCAACGTTACGTTTGTTCTGATGCCACGATCTGAAAAATATTTACAGGCTTTGATTCCTTCTTTTGTCATTGGTAATTTTACAACGATTTGCTCGTGCAATTCAGCCAACTCCTCGCCTTCTTTAATCATGCCTTCCAAATCCATGGCATTTACTTCAGCACTTACATCACCATCAACAATATTACAGATATCTACATAATGTTTTAAAATATTGTTTTTTCCTGTAATTCCTTCTTTAGCCATTAACGACGGGTTTGTTGTAACTCCGTCTAATACGCCTAATTCCTGTGCTTCTTTGATTTGCGCTAAATTCGCTGTGTCAATAAAAAATTTCATATAATATAAAGTTGTGTTTTCTGTGGTTAATTATTTTTCGGTTGCAAAATTACAACTTATAATGATTCATTAATAATTTCTCATACATTTTGTCCGGCAAAACACGTTTTAAAACAATGGAAAACTTCTGCATAAAGGCGCCAACTTTATAATGAACGTTTGGATTCGGGCTTTGGATAATCGCATAAATCGCCAAAGCCATATCGTTTGGATTACTTCCGCTGTCTACGTGTTCGTCCATGGTTTTCAAGGTGTTTCCGTATGGAATTTCATAAGCCGAACCTTTTACCAGTGGTGCATGATAACGTCCGGCAGCAATATTCGTAGCAAAATCACCCGGAGCTACATTGGTAATCTGAATTCCGAACGATTTGGTTTCCATACGCAAGGCTTCGGTTATCAATTCCAAAGCACCTTTTGATGCAGAATACACGCTTCGGTAAGGCAATCCCATATAACCGGCAATAGAAGTTATATTAATAATTAAACCCGATTTCTGAAGGCGCATTTGCGGTAAAACGGCTTTCATCACTTCAATCGGACCAAAAAGATTGGTTTCGAAATTGTTTTTGATTTCTTCAGCGGGGATTTCCTCGAGCGGACCTGTAATTCCCACACCGGCGTTATTGATTACAATATCCAACCGTCCGGATTTTGCAATTACTTCGGCTACAGCCTTTTTGATACTTTCCGAATTTCTAACATCCAAAGCAATTAATGGAAAAACAGAATTTTCAACACGCTCAGGATTTCGGCTCGTACCGTAAACCATAAACCCTTTTTGATGTAAAAATTCACCAACCGATTTCCCGATTCCCGATGAACCACCCGTAATTAAAACAACTTTTGACATTATTTTAGACTTCTTAGATTGTTAGACTTCTTGGATTTTTTAAAATCATGTGCGAAAGTACGCATTTTTAGAAGTATCCGACTATAAAATTTTGATTCCCAATCCCGGTTTTTCGGAAAGTAATATTCTTCCCGAATCCACTTTTGAACCCGAAGCAATGTCATTTGAAATTAAATTGGCTCCATCCAAATCGACAAAATCTACTAACGGCACCAAAGCAACTCCGGCAGAAATTCCAACGGTAGATTCGGTCATGCAACCTATCATGATTTTAAAATTTAAATTTCTGGCGTTTTTGATTAATTCCAATGCGGGAGTCAATCCGCCACATTTTACCAATTTTATGTTTATACTTCGGTAGTGCGGTTGCAAAGTTTTTAAATCGATTTTTTCCTGACAATCTTCGTCGGCCATCCAATTGGGATATTGATTAGATTGTAATGATTTGAAATTGTTTTCTCCGGGTTTCATCGGTTGTTCTATGTATGTAAAACCTTTTGAAGCTTCCAGGTTTTCAAGCCATTGACATTCTTCCGGAGAATAACTTCCGTTAGCATCCAAAGCCACTGATTTTCCGGTAAGTAATAATTTATGAATTTCGTTTTGATCAAAATGATTGCATTTTACCTTGAATTTAGTCCATGAAGATTTTGCAATTTTATCAAGTTGGATTTCAATTGGTGCCACACTGATCGTTATGGAAGATTCGGACAAAACATTAATTTCAATACGGTTTAATTCTGAAAAACTTCTGTTTTCGAGTTTTCCGAACAAATCCCAATAAGCACAATCCAATGCCGAACGCAGAAAACTGGGTAATTCCAATGAAATTAAAAATTGATAAAACTCCGTTGGATGCTTGATTTGTTGGCTTTCGATTTTATCTTTTAGCCGATGCAGTGTTTTATCAAAATCGGACAAACTTATATTATAATAGTCAATTCCTGTACATTCGCCGTATCCAGAACAATTGTGACTGCTTAATTTTACAATTAATGCTTCTCTGAATGAATAATCCCCATAGGATATTGAAAAGGTTTCTTTAAGATGGAGTCGGACAATTTGCCAAGATAGGTTCATGCTATGATTTTGTATGCCCTAAAAATAAAAAAATCTCCGCAAGGGAGATACATTTTATTATAAAAAGAAAAAAATGGCAAGCGACCTACATCGCACCGCTACAACCGCATACCTTTGCTGCGTTCCCACCCTGGAGGAGTCTGCAGGAGCTGGTCGTGTAGGACTTGCCGGTGCAAATATACAACCTTTTTATTTTTTTGCAAGGCAATTGAAGATATAAAAATAACATTGTATATTGCTTGTATCAATTTTAAAACAATGAAAACACATAACCTATTAACATTCATTTTGTTAGGAACCGCACTTGTTTCGTGCAATGACGGTAAAAAAGATGCGGAAAATTTATTTTCGATAGATTCAACCGGTTTAAAAGAACAGTATCAGCCGCAAGAGACACTTTCTTTGGCTATAAAAAATGCAGAAAACAAGACCATCGACTCTATTATTTATTACATCAATGATAAAAAAGTCGGATCCATAAAAGGAAATACAAAGTTTGATTTTGTATTAGCAAATGAAAAATTAGGATACCAAAATATCAAAGCATTGGTTTATTTTGAAGGAGAAAATACTGAAACGACTTCAAGAGTGGAATTGGTTTCCAATATTCAGCCGAAACTATTAAAATACACAATTGTAAATACGTATCCGCATGATTTGAAAGCCTATACGCAAGGATTGGAATTTTACCGTGACACTTTAATTGAAAGTACCGGAAACGGACAAGGAAACGGAACGGGTTTGCGCGGCATTTCTTCGCTTCGTAAAACCGATTTTAAAACCGGTAAAGTATATAAAATCGTAGAACTTCCGGAAACTGTTTTTGGAGAAGGTTGTACCGTTTTAAATAATAAAGTATATCAGATTACATGGCAAAACGGAGAAGCTTACCTATACAATGCAGACACTTTCAAAAAAGAAAAAACATTCCCTTATTTTAAAGCCAATATGGAAGGTTGGGGATTGTCCAACGATGGTGAAAACCTTTTAATGTCGGACGGATCCGAAAAAATTTATTTTGTAAACCCTGTCGATTTCAAAGAAGTTGATTACATCAATGTATACACAGCCAGTTCAAAAATTAAAGCCGTAAACGAAATGGAATGGATTGACGGAAAAATCTATGCCAATATTTATACTATGGATGCCATTGCAATTATCAATCCGAAAAACGGTGCGGTAGAAGGAGTTGTAAATTTAGCCGATTTAAAATCAAAAGTTACCCAACATCCTGATGTTGATGTTCTTAACGGAATCGCTTACAATCCAAAAACCAAAACCATTTTTGTAACTGGTAAAAACTGGGACAAAATGTTTGAGATTAAGATAACGGAGTAAGGGAAAAGGGAAAAAGAGAAAAGGAAATAGAACAGAAGTTTTGTAAAGTAAAATCAACACTATGAATTTAATTGAAAAAATTCAGAATCAACCCGAAACCATTTCGTTTTCCGAAGTTATCGAATATATTGATTCAAAATACGACTTTACTCCTACCCGATTTACCAACGGAAATACGGTTAATGAAACCAATCAGAATAACGGTTCGTGTAAAATCTTTTTCTTTGCGAAAACGAATAATTTGTCGCCGAAGCAGACCTTACATTTATTTGGTGATTTTTACCGAATAGACGTTTTAGGAAATCCAGAAGGAACAGATCATCAAAACATTCGGAATTTTATAAAATTTGGATGGAACGGTATTGTTTATGATGGTGAAGCACTACAAACTAAATAACAGAATTTAAGCAATAAAAAAACTCCTCAATACAATTTGTTTTGAGGAGTTGTTATTTAATGCTGTTTCTATTTTGAAAATTATTTCTTTTTCTTCTTCGGCGCAGGAGCCGCAGCTGCAATGTATTTTTTGGTAGCCGGATCAAAAGTTTGCTTGCTTTCCTGAGACTTATTTTTCAAAAGGATGTCACCGTTTGGTAGCAAAGTAAATTCAGAACCTTCTCTTCTGTTTCTCTCCTGAGTTTCGGATGCATTTTTAAGTTTATCCAAAAACACTTTTTCAACAATATGTGTAGTAGTTTGCGTATTGGCAATTACCTGTGTTTTCGTTGGTACTTCCCAGATTTCAGAAACGATGCTGGTGGCATCTTCTGTTTTTAAATCGGTTTTAGTGGTTCCTTTTTCGGTCCATGAAATATAATACAACGGTGTTTCTTTGGCTTTGAAACTGGTAATTTTGCATTCAGACAATGTTTTCTTTGCGTCTACGGGTCTTGAAAAAAGAAGTTCTTTTTTTCCGCCTTCATCAACATACAGATGAAATTCGTTTTTTACGATTTCCGCCGAAAGATTATCGGTTTTTGTGAGCACTTCTGTTCCGGTTTTACCTTTGGAACTACCCTTCTTTTTTTGGCTGTAACCAACGGTAGTAAGCATTGCGAGCGCAAATACTAAAATTGTTTTTTTCATATTTTTTTATAGGTTTCTTGGTAATGAAAAATACAAAAATATTCTTGATAAAAACAATTCTTCAACTATTTAACAATTAAACGAATTAATGTAAAATAAAAAACCATCCGCTAAGGCGGATGGTTTAGTTTATAAATCAAAAAGGATTATTTTACTTCTTCAAAATCTACATCCTGAGTAGTATCTCCTGAAGCGTCTGCTTGTGGCTGAGCTTCGTGAGTTTGTCCTTCTGCCTGCGCTTTGTACATTTCTTCGGAAGCATTTTTCCATGCTTCGTTGATAGCGTCTAAAGCCGGTTGAATCGTTGCGATATCTTTTGTTTCGTATGCCGCTTTTAATCCATCTAAAGCAGTTTGAATGTTTGCTTTGTTTCCTTCAGATAATTTATCTCCGAACTCTGACAATTGTTTTTCCGTTTGGAAAATCATTCCGTCAGCTTCGTTTAATTTATCGACTTTCTCTTTTGCTAATTTGTCTGCTTCTGCATTCATTTCAGCTTCTTTTTTCATTTTCTCGATTTCTTCCTGAGTCAATCCTGAAGAAGCCTCGATACGGATATCATGTGATTTACCTGTTCCTTTATCAACTGCAGTTACGTGGATGATACCATTCGCATCAATATCAAAAATAACTTCAATTTGAGGTACTCCTCTTGGTGCAGGCGGAATTCCGTCTAAATGGAAACGACCGATGGTTTTGTTATCAGTAGCCATAGCTCTTTCACCTTGCAACACGTGGATTTCAACACTTGGTTGGTTATCAGCCGCAGTTGAGAAAACCTGAGATTTTTTAGTTGGAATAGTTGTATTTGACTCGATTAATTTAGTCATAACACCACCCATAGTTTCGATACCTAATGAAAGTGGCGTAACGTCTAATAACAATACATCTTTCACATCTCCAGTTAAAACTCCACCTTGGATTGCAGCTCCAATCGCCACAACTTCATCCGGATTTACTCCTTTTGATGGTTTTTTACCGAAGAATTTCTCAACTTGTTCCTGAATAACCGGAATACGTGTTGAACCTCCTACTAAGATTACTTCGTCAATATCAGAAGTTGATAAACCAGCATCTTTTAATGCTTTAGCAACCGGCTCCATAGAACGTTTTACTAAACTGTCTGCCAATTGCTCGAATTTAGCACGAGTTAACGTTTGTACTAAGTGTTTCGGTCCTGTAGCAGTAGCCGTAACGTATGGCAAGTTGATTTCTGTTTGAGCAGAAGATGATAATTCAATTTTAGCTTTTTCAGCAGCTTCTTTCAAACGCTGTAATGCCATTGGATCTTTACGTAAATCGATACCTTCAGCAGCATTGAAATCGTTAGCCAACCAATCGATGATTACTTGGTCAAAATCGTCACCACCTAAGTGTGTATCTCCATTTGTAGACAATACTTCGAATACACCGTCTCCCAATTCAAGGATAGAAATATCGAAAGTACCACCACCTAAATCGTAAACCGCAATTTTATGATCGTGTCCTAATTTATCCAAACCGTACGCTAACGCTGCAGCAGTAGGTTCGTTAATGATACGACGCACTTTTAAACCTGCAATTTCACCAGCTTCTTTAGTAGCCTGACGTTGTGCATCGTTAAAGTAAGCTGGAACGGTAATAACCGCTTCTGTTACTGTTGTACCTAAATAATCTTCAGCAGTTTTCTTCATTTTTTGAAGTACCATTGCTGACAATTCCTGTGGCGTGTAAAGTCTTCCGTCGATATCAACACGTGGTGTGTCGTTATCACCTTTAACAACTTTGTAAGCTACAGTTGATGCTTCTTTAGCGCTTTCTGTGTATTTGTTACCCATAAAACGTTTGATGGAAGCAATAGTTTTTGTTGGATTCGTTACTGCTTGTCTTTTCGCAGGATCACCCACTTTAATTTCGCCACCTTCCACAAATGCAATTACAGATGGTGTTGTTCTTTTTCCTTCGGCATTAGCAATTACAACTGGCTCTCCACCTTCCATTACGGATACGCAAGAGTTTGTTGTTCCTAAGTCGATTCCAATAATCTTACTCATTTTTATAATAGTTTAATTTTAATTCAAAAGTTTGAAACTCGTGTTGCAAATGACAAGGATTGTGCCAATGGTAAAAAAAATAAAATTTGTCAGATTTTGTTAAAAAACGATTTAAAAATACTGACAGGATGACATTTCAAACGTTGTTTTTTTATGTCATATCGATATTAAAGACTAGCTTTCAAACTTGTCATAGCCTTTCCAAAGCAAATTCGAGAAGAAATACAATGTATTATTCACAATCGTTATTAATGCGGCATTAAACTACCTAATTCTTACTTCAGTAATAAAGTTTTTATTTAAATTATAAAAAACTGGATTTTGAAAATTAAATAATTATAATTTTTTATGAAATTTTATTCTTCATTCTTTTTTATTGATTGCTTAAAATACATTTTTAAAACAAAAAGAAGAACTTGAGGGTATTATAAAAAAATAAAAGCACTATGAACTCTCAAATTATACGATTATCTTTGTCTTAAACAAACCAAATCAATACTAAAGTTATGGAATGTATTTCCGTTTTTGATATGCTAAAAATCGGTGTCGGACCTTCGAGTTCACACACGCTAGGTCCATGGCGGGCGGCCGAACAATTCCTTGCCGAAATTCGTGAGCGCAATCTAATTGACAACATCAACAGAATTAAAGTTGATTTATACGGATCACTTTCACTGACAGGACACGGACATGCTACCGATTTGGCTGTAATGCTTGGATTAAGCGGTGCCGACCCGGAATATATTCCCGTGGAAAGTATTGACGTTATTATCACTGCTATAAAAAACAAAAAGGAAATCTTCCTCGGAAATGAGATTATCATTCCATTTGATTTTGAAAAAGACATTGTTTTTAATAAAAACTTCCTACCGTTTCATGCAAACGGACTAACTTTTACGGTTTATACAGACGATGAAGAATACAGCTCCACCTTCTACTCTATTGGTGGTGGTTTTGTGGTAAAAGAAGACCGCGAACATTCGAAAGAAAACAAGGAAATAAAAGGAACATTTCCTTATCCGATTGACAAAGCAGCCGAATTGTTAGAGTATTGTCAGAAAGAAAATAAAAAGATTTCTGAGATTGTTTTAGAAAACGAAAAATCGATGCGCTCGGAGGAAGAAATCAATCACGAATTGATGCGCATTTGGAATACGATGCTGGAATGTATTTATATTGGTTGCCACTCTGAAGGAACACTTCCGGGCGGATTGAACGTACGTCGTCGTGCGTATGACATGCATAAAAACTTGATTGGCGTTTTACCTTATGATAATCCGCAATCGTGGTTGGAAACCATTCGTTTAACCGAAGTGAAATTTCGCCAAATTTTAAAATGGGTTAGCTGTTTCGCTTTGGCAGTCAATGAAGTAAATGCTTCGTTAGGACGTGTTGTAACCGCACCAACCAATGGAAGTGCCGGAGTAATTCCAGCCGTTTTGATGTATTATATGGTAATTGAAAATCACGAAGCCAACGACGAACACATCAAGCAATTTTTGATGGTGGCCGGTGAAATTGGAAGTATTTTCAAAAAAGGCGCGACAATTTCAGCAGCGATGGGCGGTTGTCAGGCGGAAATTGGGGTTTCTTCAGCAATGGCAGCAGCAGCTTTATGCGAAGTGATGGGCGGAACTCCCGAACAGGTTTTAATGGCAGCCGAAATTGCCATGGAACATCATTTAGGATTAACCTGCGATCCAATTGGCGGATTAGTACAAATTCCGTGTATCGAAAGAAATACAATGGGTGCTATCAAAGCTATTAATGCTGCGGAATTAGCCATGGAAACGAATCCTAAAAACGCAAAAGTACCTTTAGACAAAGTTGTCGATACCATGTGGCAAACCGCTAAAGACATGAACAACAAATACAAAGAAACATCTGAAGGAGGTTTGGCAGTAGCCGTAAACTTAGCAGATTGTTAATCAATCTTTATAATAAATAAAACAGAGGCTGCCGATTAATTTTGACAGCCTTTGTTTTTTAAAATTCAAACGACATTATGGTTGTTATGAAAAAATCATCTTTGGAAAAACCTCCGGATGTTTTAAATGCTTCTTCCTGTGTGTGCAACCAACGTGCTTCTGTTCTGACTTTTACTTTTGGATTCGGCACAAAATCCAAATTAAGTGAATTGCCTAATGTTTTAAAACTTCCATAATTTGAAGCAATAATTACATTTTCCTTATCCTGATAATATTCCGAACGATATGACAATTGCCATTTTTTATCAAACGAATATTGAGCAATTAAAACAGGACTGTACCAATTCGCATACTCCTCGCCGGAAATTTGTTTTTGCAAACCGTAATCGAAACCTAAAATGGTACGCCATTTATCCGTCCATTGACAGTCCCAATACAAATTGTTGAAATAACGTGTTCTTAAATCGGTTCCAATGGGTTCATCGCCAATAAATGTACTCCAATTGAACGTGCTTTTTGAAGACGGTTTATACACGATCTGACTTCCGAAAGCGGGCAAAGCATCGCGATTTGTTTTATTGATGCGCTGCCAACCGTTATTTAAAATTCCGACAAACGTCCATTTATCATTCGGCTTATAATTAAAACGGATTCCGGATAAAAAATAAGGCGAATTCTCAGCTAAAATGGAACGCGTCACATTCAGATTACCGGCAGAAGTTGCGGTTTCAAAACCAATATGTGAAGCGAAAACCCCAACATCAACACTTGTTGTCTGATTTTTATCCAAATAGGCTCCAATATAAGCTTCATTTAAAAACTTAACATCTTCATTAGAATAATTATCCTGAACATAAGTACCCGTGTGAACCGCTATTTTTGCATAATAATTGTCATAGGAAATCGAACTTTTCAACATAGCCACATTCACATTAAATTCGTTGTGACGGTTGTGATTGTAGAGAAAACTTTGCCGTTGTTTCGTTTCCGGTTTATTGAAATCGTAACTGTAATACGTTTCAATGTATCCCGAAAAATCAACTTTCACTTTTGATGAATCTTGTAATTGCTCTTGTGCCCAAAGTTGTAATGAGATGATGAAAAATAATACTAATGCTTTTCTCATAAGGTAAAATTAACTCGATTTACGTTCCAAAGCAACATTTGAAACCGGATGGTATACCATAGGAACGTTTTCTATAGCTACATCGCTTTTATCCAAACCGAAAGCTTTTTCATCGGAAATAGATAATCTTTTTAAGATGAAGTAAGATTTCAACAACCAATCATGTTTGATGGAAAACTCATTTTCAACCGAAAGGAATTTTTCGATGATTACAAATTTAAAATCAGGACTTGGATTGTATTTTGTAGAACCATCCGGGCGAATGTGTAAATTGAGTTCTTTTCGTTCTACCAACTCCTGAACAATTTTCTTGAAATACAATTCCACTCTCGGCTGAATTCGGAATCCAACGTTTAAGATTAACTTGATTACTTTATCATCTAAAATCTCAACGACTTCGTAGTTTAACGTATAGGGTTCGTTGGTTCGATTAATATGTAAAAACCAATACACATCCGCTCGCTTCGGTTTTTTAGCAAAGATGGATTTGATTATTTTTTCTTCTATTTCGTAGGTTCTGTCGGCTTTGGACAAGTAAATCAAATGGGTGGAATATTTTGGAATATTGTCGTCTTCACTTAATTCATTCAACAACGGAGCTTGCTCGGCAAGGTTAATGAATTTCAGGTATTTGTTGTTGAGTTTGCGTGCATAATACCAAACATACATCACCATAAATATGAACAATTCGAAAAATAAAAACATCCAACGTTCTTTGATTTTCACCACATTGGCTACGAAAAACGAAATTTCAATGGTTGAAAAAATAAAAAGGATAACCACCACCCAGCCAATTTTTACTTTTTTAATGAAGATTAAGTAATATGCCAACAAAAAAGTGGTCATTAACATCGCAATCGTAATGGAAAAACCGTAAGCCGCTTCCATGTGTGCCGAGTTTTTGAAATACAAAATCATCATAACACAACCAATCCACAAAATCGTATTAATCGATGGAATGTAGATCTGCCCTTTCAGTTCCGTTGGGTTTTTCAAAGCAACTCTTGGCCAGAAATTCAGGGAAATTGCTTCGTTTATTAAAGTATACGAACCACTAATCAAAGCTTGTGATGCGATAATAGCTGCCGCAGTGGCGATAATAATTCCGAAAATTAGAAACCATTCCGGCATGATGGCAAAAAACGGATTTCTACTGCCTAAAGATGGATTTCCCTGCGACATTAACCAAGCTGCTTGTCCCAAGTAATTTACTAATAATGAAACCTTTACAAAACTCCAGGTGATGCGGATGTTCTTTCTTCCACAGTGGCCTAAATCAGAATACAATGCTTCGGCTCCTGTGGTACAAAGGAAAACAGCACCTAACAACCAAAACCCGTGTGGATATTCCACTAAAAGTCGGTACGCATAAACCGGATTCAATGCTTTAAAAATTTCCGGATGATGTACGATTTGTGAAGCTCCTAAAACAAAAAGCATCGAAAACCAAACCACCATGGCTGGCCCGAACAAACTTCCTACTTTTTGTGTCCCAAACCGTTGAAAGAAAAACAAAGCCGAGAGAATTCCAATTACGATCGGAATCGTTGGAATGCCGGGAATGATAACATCTAAGCCTTCAACAGCCGAAGCTACGGAAATTGGCGGCGTGATAATTCCATCAGCCAAAAGTGTTGTGGCTCCTAAAATGGTAGGAATCACTAATTTTCCTTTTCCAAATCGTTTTACCAAGGCATATAACGAAAAGACGCCTCCTTCCCCATTGTTATCAGCGGAAAGCGTTAAAAAAATATATTTGAATGTGGTTTGAAACGTCAACGTCCAGAAAACACAGGAAATTCCGCCATACACCAACAATTCGGATATTGGTCGGTCGCCAATTATCGACTTCATCACATACAATGGACTCGTCCCGATATCGCCGTAAATTATCCCGAGTGCGACAAGCAAAGAAGCAGCTGTAACTTTATTTACATTTTGAGTGCTCATTTTGATTTAAAAATTTGATTGTTAATTATTTAAGTTGATTTAATTCTGAAAAAACAAGGCAATAAAAAGGCCGACTATGAAGCTGATGTTCATAATCTTGAAGCAATAATTCGTAAAAATTAATTAGTTGATGTTAAAGCGGTACCCGATTCCCGATTCGGTTAAAATGTGTTTCGGACGGTTCGGATCTTTTTCTATTTTCTTTCTTAATTGGGCTATAAAAACCCTTAAATATTGGGTTTGGTCAATATAACTTGGTCCCCAAACTTCCTTTAAAATGTACTGATGCGTCAATACTCTTCCTTCATTTTTAATCAGAATTGAAAGCAGCGTATATTCGGTTGCGGTCAGTTTCAAAACTTCATTGTCAATTTTTACGATTCTGGCGGAAAAATCAATCTGAAGGTTGTCCATCGAAACAATGGGTTCATTCGAAGTTCCGGCTAAATTTCTGAGTGCTGCTCTGACTCTGGCTAGCAATTCCTGAGTTCGGAAAGGTTTTGTTAGATAATCGTTTGCGCCGTTGTCCAAAGCTTTAACTATTTCTTCTTCAGCACTTTTAACCGATAAAATAATTACCGGATTGTTAAACCATTCGCGAAGCTGTACCAATACGTTTTGTCCGTCGTCGTCCGGTAAACCTAAATCCAAAATAATTAGATCCGGCGGATGGCTTGCAGCCAACATTAATCCTTCTTTTGCATTAACCGCAAATTCCGTTTTGTAACCATTGGCTTCCAGCGTGATTTCCAATAATTTACGGATTTGACTTTCGTCGTCGATTACTAAAATGGTGGCATTATTCATGACTGATAGAATTAGTTTGCATTACTAAAGCCGGAAAAGCAATGGTAAAAACCGCACCGCTTTCTTCTTCTTTATTTGACACATAAATTTCACCATTCTGAGCTTCCACGAAACCTTTTACTATGGAAAGCCCAAGTCCGGTTCCTCCAGTTTTGGAATCTTTTAATCGGTAGAATTTATCGAATACTTTTTCAATTTCATCTTCCGGAAAACCGTCGCCGTCATCGGCAATTGTAATAATACAGGTCATTACTTTATCTTCGTCACCATCGTAATTTACATCTGGTTTATACTCTACACCGATTTCGATTAAAGCACCTTGAGGCGTATATTGTGAAGCATTAAAAACCAGATTGTAAATGATTTGTTCAGTCAGTCCATAATCTAATTTAAATAACGGAAGATAGTCCGGCGTTTTTACTTTTATGCGATGATTTGTCAATTCGTCCTTAAGATGATCCAAAACATTATAGATCAATTCTTTTAAATCACACCAATCCATTTTAGGTTGAATGTAACCGGATTCCAGACGCGACATGTTCAGTAAATTTTCTACCTGATGATTTAAACGAAGGGAAGCTTTTTCCATTTCACTTAACAGTTTTGTACTGTTTTCTTCTGATATTTTTGGTCGTACCTGAAGTGTTCCTACAGCTCCCATAATAGTTGAAATAGGAGTTCGTAACTCATGTGATAATGAATCTAATAAGGTGTTATAAAGTTTCATGGTTTGCAACTTCGCTTCTTTAGCATGTGCGAGTTGATTGGCCTTCCTGATTTTAAAAGTCAAAACGGCATTTATCAAAGCGATAATAAAAAAGAGCAGCAACAAAAAACCGTCTTTTGCCGATTCAATATGCAGCGTATAATAAGGTTTGATGAACAGAAAATCCATCGCCAAAGCACTTAAAATCGCCGCGAGAAGAACCGGATAGATATCCAGAAAAATTGCCAATAGTGAAACTAAAACCAGCAATAAATAACCAATGATGGTATAGTCTAAATAATTTCTTGTGAAAAGAAATAATGTCGATACTAAACCGACCGAAACAACACTAAACAAGTATTGATTATTGGCTCGCGTATGTTGAATTAACTTTTTCAATTTCTTATAACTTAATTACACTACAAAGTTAAGCCATAAGTTGTAAGTATTTTATAAGATGAAATGTGGGAAGTATAAAGATTTTATAAAGATTATTTAGCCGATTTTCTTCGGGTATCAATCAGATAAATAATTTTCCAAATTCCGTTTTCATTATAAAGTGTAAAAGCATTTACTCCGGAATGGCTTAATTTACCGTTCACATAAAACTCATAAGGCGTCCAGGCGTGCGCCATTTTACCGTCAATCTGAATGTTATAACTCAGAATTCTTTCTTCGAATTTTAAATCGGCCGGAAATGTGGAAAACGATTTATAAAATTCCGACGGTTTTTCGTCTTCAAAACGGGTTCCCTTCTGCCCTTCTATTATCGATTGCAAAATCATTTTATCAGCACAAACCGCTTTTATTTTCATCGTGTCTTTGGCATGGAAACCAGCAAAAAATGTTTTTACGGTATTTTCAATTTCTGTTTTCTGTGCGTTCGTGTTAATCGCAAAACAAACTGCTATAAGTAAAATCAGCTTTTTCATGTTTTTAGTTTTTATCTGATAATAAGTAGTATTTATCGGGATATTGTTACGTCATTTTAGAAATTGTAGTAATTTTACAAACTAATTACAGTAGAAAAGAGCTGTTAAAAGTCAATGACCCTTTTAACTTCCGATTTCTAACCACTAATAACTTTAAGAATATGTCAGTAGCCAAAAAAGATTACAAAAGAATAACCACAAAGTCTTTAATCGAAATGAAGGCCAACGGAGAAAAGATTTCGATGTTAACCGCTTACGATTATACTATGGCAAAAATTGTTGACGCTTCCGGTGTCGACGTAATTTTAGTGGGTGATTCTGCCAGTAATGTTATGGCCGGACACGAAACAACGCTACCAATTACTTTGGATCAGATGATTTATCACGCGTCAAGTGTGGTTCGCGCTGCGGAAAGAGCTTTGGTGGTGGTGGATTTACCTTTCGGAAGTTATCAGTCGGATTCCAAAGAAGCGTTGCGTTCTTCCATCAGAATCATGAAAGAAAGTGGTGGTCACGCTGTAAAACTGGAAGGCGGAAGCGAAATTAAGGATTCCATCAAAAAAATATTAAACGCCGGAATTCCGGTTATGGGACATTTGGGTTTAACACCACAGTCAATTTACAAATTCGGAACCTATACCGTTCGTGCGAAAGAAGATGCAGAAGCAGAAAAACTATTGGAAGATGCTAAAATGTTG
This sequence comes from uncultured Flavobacteriaceae bacterium, assembly GCA_963812405.1. Taxonomy (GTDB): domain Bacteria; phylum Bacteroidota; class Bacteroidia; order Flavobacteriales; family Flavobacteriaceae; genus Flavobacterium. The sequence goes on from CAWEUV010000004.1 coordinate 90,389, forward strand.
GAAAAAATAGGATGTTTTGCCTTGGTTTTGGAAAAAATTCCATCCGCATTGGCTAAAAAAGTAGCCGAAAGCATCTCGATTCCGGTTATAGGAATTGGCGCCGGAAGCGGAGTTGACGGTCAGGTTTTGGTTTTACACGACATGATTGGAATGACGCACGAATTCAGTCCGCGTTTCTTACGACGTTATATGAATCTTTACGAAGACATGACTAAAGCCATCGGACAATATGTTGGCGATGTAAAAGCTCAGGATTTCCCTAATGCTAATGAGCAATATTAGTCAGCATTTTCAGTAATCAGTAAGCAGTAATTTCGGTGTCTGAAAAAATAATTTCTACAAAAGATAATCTCCAGATTCTTCATGAAGACAATCACATTATAGTGGTTAACAAGCGTGTGGGCGATATCGTGCAAGGCGATAAAACCGGTGACAAACCGTTATCGGATGTTGTAAAAGAATACCTTAAAGAGAAATACAACAAGCCTGGTGATGTTTTTTTGGGAGTTGTGCATCGGCTTGACCGACCTACTACCGGAATTGTGGTTTTTGCGCGAACATCAAAAGCATTGACGCGTTTGAACGAAATGTTCAGTCAGCGAGAAACTAAAAAAACGTATTGGGCAGTAGTGAAAAACCAACCGCCAAAAACGGAAGATATTCTGATTCATTTTCTGAAACGCAATCCGAAAAACAATACTTCGAAAGCCCATTTAAAAGAAGTTCCGGAAAGTAAAAAAGCCAGCTTGGATTATAAAATCATTAAGAAACTGGACAATTATTATGCTTTAGAAATCAACCTGCATACAGGACGACACCATCAGATCCGTTCGCAACTTTCTGCTATTGGTTGTCCAATTAAAGGCGATTTAAAATACGGTTTCGACCGAAGCAATCCAGACGGCGGAATTCATCTTCACGCCCGAAAATTAATTTTTACCCATCCTGTTACAAAAGAATTGATTGAAATTACAGCGCCGGTTCCAAATGACATTATTTGGAAAAGTATTTGATTTTTTGTTAATTTAACAAATTAAATCTTAATAGTAAGCTGTATGAAGAAACAACTACTTCTTTGCTGTTCATTGCTGACCTTGACTGCTTTTTCACAGGAACATTTTTCCGGGATCAATATTTCCAAAAGATCCGGTTTATTAAACGCTACGGTAAATCCAGCCGAATTGGTTAATATGTCGAGAAAATTTGATGTTGCAGTATTCAACACCAGTGTGAATGTATCCAACAACAAAATAAAATTTAATGACATAATGAAAGGTGAAAACCTGGAAGAAAAAATCTTTACCGGATCTGATCCTACGAGCATACGATTGGATGTATTGATACAAGGTCCTTCTGTTGCCATGAAATATAAAAAATGGGCGTTTGCACTTGCTTCTGCTGGTAATATTAAAGCGAATGCCACTGATGTTGATGTGAACTTTGGAAATGCAGTAACAAATTCTTTTTTAGGTACAGCACAAATCAATTCCAATTATAATCAAAGAATGAATGCAGCTTCCTGGGGAGAAATCAATCTTTCTGCGGCACGGAATATTTTTGAAAACGACGACCATAAATTCAGTGGCGGTGTAACTTTAAAATTACTTTTTCCGGGTTCTTATATGAATATGGGAGTTGATAAACTTCAAGGGGAAGTAACAAATGATATCACTACCGGAGACGTTTATTTATACAATGCTACAGCAAATGTAAATTTCTCTTATTCCGGTTCATTAGCCAACAGTTATAACGACAATTCCAATTACACCAACCTTTTTGCCGGAGGATTAAATGGATTTGGTGCAGATTTCGGTTTCAATTATCAATGGAAAGAAAAAGTTCAGGTAACTACTGATGGAGGAGACAAAACGGTAGACGAATACAAATTAAATGCAGGATTGTCTTTCAGGAACATGGGAAGTATGACGTTCAAGGACGATAATAATGAATCCGCGAACTATCAACTTAACATCCCAACCACCAATCCGCTGAATCTGGCCGATTTTGAAAATTCGGAAAGTGTAAGAGATATTGAACAAGTTTTAATCGACAGAGGTTATCTGACCAAACAATCTTCAAACGGCGATTTCAAAGTAAAACTGCCAGCAGTATTAAATGCTTATGTTGATTATAAGATTCATAATAAATGGTATGTTTCTGCTTATACACAACAAAAATTATCCGATGACAGTCAGAACGACTTTACAACCATCCAGAACATCATTACCCTGACACCACGTTTTGCCGGTGAAAATTACGAACTGTATCTGCCATTATCAAGCAATGAGGTTTCCGGATTTACAACCGGTTTTGGTTTCCGATTGGGCGGTTTCTTCTTAGGATCCGGTTCTATTGTTACTGCAGCACTAAACAATTCAAAACAAGCCGATATTTATATGGGATTCCGATTCGGCATATAATTTATTTTTAACTCACATAACCAATTATTGTATGAATGATTTTTTAAGGAAACTGGAAAGTTTAAAACAAAACGGATATCAATTAGACTTGGGAGACGTTATTTCTCAAAGTTTTGAAAATTATAAAAAAATAGCAGGAACAGTGGGCATTGCCATGATTTTGGTTTCTATAGTTTTCATAGTTATCGGATTAGGTTCATTGGGTTTCTTGGTGGGTTTTAGTGATTTTGCTCAGAAAATGACCGATTTTAAGATTACCAATTTTTCCACTCTTACATTAGTGCTTTACATCTTTGGAACCGCTGTATTTACAGCTCTTACCTACCCTTTTACGGCAGGTATAATCAAAATGTGTCATGAAGCAGAAATTGGCCATGAAGTTAGTATCTCAATGGTTTTCGATCATTATAAATCAGACCGTTTCAAAGATCTTTTTCTATCAGCACTTCTTATTTCATTTGCCACTACTTCTATTGCCACTTTGTGTGAATTTGCCGATTATAAATTCATCGGATTAATTTTCACGTATGCTATTGGTTTTTTAGCGGTTTTCATGATTCCGCTGATTATTTTCGGAAAGCTGAACTATATGGATGCAATTAAAAACAGTTTTGCATTGGTAATCAAACAACCTTTCGTAATTTTAATAGCCTTAATTGTCGCGGCTATTATGGCAATGGTTGGAATTATTGGTCTTTGCATCGGAATTTTCTTTACAATGCCATATTATTATTCCACACATTATGTTTTATACAAAAATGCAGTCGGCATCACTGATAAAAGTGAAATTGATGAGATAGGTACAACGGAAGTCTAAATTAAACTCAAAAAAACAACCCATGAAATGGAGAGGTAACAGACAAAGTGACAATGTGGAAGACCGTAGAGGACTTTCCGGTGGAAAAGTTGCTATAGGAGGCGGTATAATAGGAATCATCGTTTTATTGCTTAATCTTTTTGGGGGTGAAAATGCGCAACAGCTCACACCTATTCTCGAACAGATGCAGCAAGGGCAACAGCAACCAACAGAGCAACGAGAACTTACTGCTGAAGAAGTTGAAATTGGTGAATTTGTAAAAACCAATTTTGCTTTCATGGAAGACACTTGGGTTAAAATATTTGAAGAAAACGGACTGACATACGAAAAACCGAAGATGGTTTTATTCACCAATCAGGTTCAAACTGCTTGCGGTGGCGCAACCTCGGCTTCCGGTCCTTTTTATTGTCCGGGAGATAAAAAAGTGTATATGGATATGGCTTTTTTTGAAGAACTCAGAACCCGTTTCGGTGCTAAAGGTGGTGATTTTGCCATTGCATACGTTATGGCACATGAGGTAGGGCATCATGTTCAGACCTTGTTGGGAACTTCTGGAAAAGTACGACAGTTGCAAGCCGGTAAAAGTGAAGCTGAAGCCAATAAACTATCAGTTTGTTTGGAATTACAGGCCGATTTTTATGCCGGACTTTGGGCCTATCACAACAAACAGTATTTAGAAGAAGGTGATATTGAAGAAGCGCTAAGTGCTGCCAATGCCGTTGGGGACGATGCCATTCAAACCAAAATGCAGGGACAGGTTAATCAGGAATCCTTTACGCATGGGAGTTCGGAGCAACGTATGAAATGGTTCATGCGAGGCTATAAAACCGGCGATATAAAGCAAGGTGATACCTTTGCTGAAGAATTATAAAAAAAATCGGGAAGTTTCCCGATTTTTTTTTTCTGTTAACTTAAAAACTGTCAACTGAGAACTGCTTTACCCCAACCAACCCTCTCGGTCCAAACTTCGGTATTGGATTGCTTCCGAAATATGATTAGAGGCTACTTTCTCCGAACCTTCCAAATCGGCGATAGTTCTTGAAACTTTCAAAATTCTATCATACGCACGAGCGGAAAGATTCAATCTTTCCATAGCCGTTTTTAGTAATTGAAGTGAGGTCTCGTCCAAAACACAATGTTCACGTATCTGTTTGGTACTCATTTGTGCATTGTAATGAATATGCTCAAAATTTTCAAATCGAACGGCCTGAATTTCTCTGGCTTTCGTTACCCTTTTTCTGATTTCCACACTGCTTTCACCGTTTCGGGTATCCGATAATTTTTCAAAAGGCACCGGAGTAACCTCTATATGAATGTCGATTCGATCCAGCAATGGTCCGGAAATCTTACTCAAATACCGTTGCATTTCTGCGGGCGATGAACTGACGGGCGCATCCGGATCATTGAAATAACCGCCAGGACTTGGATTCATACTTGCCACCAACATAAACGATGACGGATAAGTAATCGTAAATTTCGCTCTTGAAATCGTTACTTCCCGATCTTCCAAAGGTTGTCGCATCACTTCGAGAACTTCACGTTTGAATTCCGGCAATTCATCCAGAAATAATACGCCATTATGCGCCAGTGAAATTTCTCCCGGTTGCGGATAACTGCCCCCACCAACCAAAGCAGCACTTGAAGCATTATGATGCGGACTCCGAAATGGTCTTTGATTCATCAGTCCGGTATCTTTCACCTTTCCGGCAACACTGTGAATTTTGGTGGTTTCTAAAGCTTCTTTTAACGTCATTGGCGGTAAAATACTGGGTAATCGTTTCGCTAACATTGTTTTTCCGGCTCCTGGTGGTCCGATGAGGATTAGGTTATGTCCACCGGCCGCTGCAATTTCCATACACCGTTTTATCGACTCTTGCCCTCGTACTTCAGCAAAATCAAACTCGGGATAGTCTAAGGTTTTGTAAAATTCATCACGGGTATTGATTATGGTTGGCTCTAGGGTTCCTTTTCCTTCAAAAAAATCAATGACTTCCAACACGTTTTCAACACCATAAACATCGAGTCCGCTTACAATGGCTGCTTCTTTATCGTTTTCCTTTGGAAGAAAAAAACCTTTATAACCTTCTTCTTTGGCTTTAATGGCTATTGATAAAGCGCCTTTTATGGGTTGCATGCCTCCGTCAAGGGAAAGTTCACCCATGATAATATACTTGCCAACTTCTTCAGGTTTTATCTGACCTGTGGCCGCTAAAATTCCTATGGCAATGGTTAAATCGTAAGCAGAACCTTCTTTTCTCAAATCGGCAGGCGCCATATTGATGGTGATTTTTTTAACGGGAAGGTTATAACCGTTATTCTTTAAGGCTGCAGCAATCCGGTAACTGCTTTCTTTTATGGCATTATCGGGTAATCCTACCAAGTGGTACCCTACTCCTTTGTCTACGTTTACCTCTACGGTAACGGTCGTGGCGTCTACTCCAAAAACGGCGCTTCCAAATACTTTAACTAACATGGCGTATATTTTTTTCAAATATACTATTTTTCTTATAAAAAATTAAAATGTAATTAATTTTACATTAATTGCATAAATAAGGATTGTCATATACATCTATCATACCTGTGATAAAATTAAATGGCGCGAGATAAGAAACCACATCACCCAAATTAGAGATCGGATTGAATTGATATTTGGGATTGAATATGTGGATTATAATTTAATCGTTATGGCTACAGATTATACTGTTAATATCTAAAAAAAAGCTGGTGAATCACCAGCTTTTTTTTAGATTGTTTTCTTATTTTTTAAGATAGTCTTTTTAGTTTTCCAAATATTAATTAACTTTTGTCAGCATTATATCAGTAGGTATTGAAAGGGTTTCATCTGAATCTAAAGGACGAGTTTCAACAATCCAATGTGCTATAAATGGGGAACTACCTAAATTTGTAATTGTCATATCCATCATACCTTCGATAACTTTTGTCCCATTTGAAGCACAAGTATCTACAAAATACCCTCCAAATCCCATATTATTTATACTATACCCAGTAATAACATTATTACTTGTTACGCCATTTTGAGGAAAATACTTAATTGAATTACATAAGACAACTTCATTATTCGTTCCCGCATCTTGTATTATTAAAAACCTTCCATTAATTTTATCCATATAACTGTTTACATCAGAGTATAACTTACTTCTAGTTACTTTCCAAACAATTACTCTAAAAGTAATGTTACCAGTTGTATTTTCCCAAGTACCAACAAAGTTTTGGTAATTATTATTTATGTCTTTAAAATATTTATTATCGTTATTTTCCTGATTATATGAATTAATATTCACGGTTTTTAAACCTTTGCAATTGATAAAAAGCAGAAAAAGAAAAACCAATTTTAAAGTGTTTCTCATAAATTTATTTATTTTCATAGATTCGTCTATAATACTAAAAGTATTGACTTAAAATTTACCTCTACAATTACTTAAATTAAGTAAGACATACGAAATTTTTCATAAATTTAGCAAAAATTTCAAAAAAGTAAGAAAATTATGGGATTATTTAACGCCATTATGGGAAATGCTTCGGAAGTAAGCATCGAAAAAATTTCACAGGAATTCCAACCGATTTTAATCAACGGTGAACAGATTGAAAAAGCGTACAAAATTGTTCGCGATATGTTTGTTTTCACCAATAAAAGATTGATTTTAGTGGACAAACAAGGACTAACAGGTTCAAAAGTAGATTATCAGTCGATTCCTTACACAAGCATTAAGAAATTTTCTAAAGAAAGTGCAGGAATAATGGATTTGGATGCAGAATTGAAAATCTGGGTAACCGGAGAAGCCTTGCCAATTAAAAAACAATTCGGAAAAGACAACAACATCAACGAAGTATATCAGATTTTAAGTCAGCATATATTGAAATAAAAAAACGCCACTCGATTGAGTGGCGTTTTTTTTATTTTTTAAATTTAGCAATACCGCTCTCTAACCAAGCTTTGTATTCGTTAGCATCAGGAGTGTAGCCCACAGGATCGGTCAATCGATTACCGCTATTATCCAGAACGATATAATAAGGTTGTGCATTGGCTTTGTAATTCGTAATCTGAAAATCACTCCATTTGTTACCAATCGTTTTAATTTCTTTTCCTGTAGTTTTAGAAGTATATTTTTCGTTTTCAGGTAATTCGCGTTTGTCATCTACATATAACGAAATCAAAACTACTTTATCCCTTAATAAAGAAAGTACTTCGGGTTTCGACCAAACGTAATCTTCCATTTTACGGCAATTCACACAAGCAAATCCGGTAAAATCTAACAATACGGGTTTGTTAACTGATTTTGCATACGCCATCCCTTTTTCATAATCTTCAAAAGCTACCAAATCATGTGCTCCCAAATGTGATCCTTCCGGTAAAATTTGTGCTGTTGCTGTTTCACCGCCTTTTGAATTACCTACTCCATACGGACTTTCGCTATACGTCATTGGTGGCGGAAATCCTGAAATCAATTTTAAAGGCGCTCCCCAAAGTCCAGGGATTAAATACACTGTAAAAGATAAAACCAATAAACCTAAGGACAATCTTCCAACAGAGATATGTGTGAGCGGACTGTCATGCGGTAAAGTAATTTTTCCGAAAAGATAAAAAGCTAATGTTCCGAAAATGGTTATCCAAATCGCTAAGAATGTTTCTCTTTCTAATAAATGTAATTGTAAAACTAAGTCGGCATTAGATAAAAATTTGAACGCTAAAGCCAATTCTAAAAATCCTAAAACTACTTTTACCGTATTTAACCATCCGCCTGATTTTGGCAACGAATTCAACCAACCCGGGAACATTGCAAATAACATAAACGGCAAGGCTAAAGCTAATGAAAACCCTAACATTCCAACAATTGGTGCAATTCCTCCTTTGGAAGCCGCTTCCACTAATAATGTTCCAACAATTGGCCCGGTACAGGAAAACGATACGATTGCCAAAGCCAAAGCCATGAACAAAATACCAATAATACCTCCTCGATCCGCTTGACGGTCTACTTTATTAGCCCATGAATTGGGCAGCATAATTTCGAACGCTCCCAAAAATGAAGATGCAAAAACAACCAATAAAACAAAGAATATGATGTTAAACCAAACGTTTGTAGACAAAGCATTCAAGGCATCGGCACCAAAAACAGCCGTTACCAATGAACCTAATAGTACATAAATTAATATAATAGAAACTCCGTAAATAATTGCATTTTTAATTCCTTCTGATTTATCCTTACTTTGTTTTGTAAAGAAACTTACCGTCATCGGAATCATAGGGAAAACACAAGGTGTTAACAATGCCGCAAATCCGGAGAAAAAGGCAAGAATAAAAATCATAAACAATCCTTTTTTCTCGGCTTTCTTTTCAATAGGTTTAGACATTTCCGAAACCGATTTTACATCTTCATTGGTTGAAACTGAAGCTGTATCGACTGTAGTATTGTCAGCAGTAGTTACTGTGGTATCTGTAGATGCGGTTGCAACTGTTGCCTCAGACGCATTAACAGTTAAAGCCGGTAATTTAATTTCGAAAGTTTTATCCTGTTGAATACACGATTCCTTACACACCTGATACTCCACATAAACCGAAATCGATTTCGCTTTTGGGTTGGTAACTTTAATAGTTTGACGGAATTGCGCCTTGTTTTCAAACATGTATTCGTCTACCTCAAAAATATCGCTGTAAACTTTCTTGTATGGACTCTCTTTTGTCTTCCCAACCAATTCATAATTCCCTTTCATATTTTTGAATTGGAAAACTGTTGGCAACGATCCGCCTTCGGGAGTGAATTGCGAAAACATATGCCATTCGTGTTCGATTACGGCATCAAAAATCAAAACTACTTCGGTATCCGATTTTTTCTCAACCGAAGTTTTCCATTTTACCGGATCCAGTATCTGGGCATAACCGCTTGAAAAGGCTAAAGATAATAGCAGTAGGGCAAATAATTTCCTCATTATTTCAATTCAATTTTTATAATAGTTTGTGTTGTTTTATTTATAGAAAACCGTCTGTCTGCACGTTTACCGATAATCCAAACGACTTCATTTTCAGAACATAAAATACGGGCATTTTCCTTATCGATAAGTGAGTATTTTTCGTCTTTAAAATATTTACTCAGCTTTTTCTTTCCGGCCATTCCCGAAGGGTAAAAATAGTCACCTTCCTGCCATTTACGAAATACCAACGGAAACTTTAACGTATCTTTATCAACAAATATACAGTCTTTCTGATCCAATGTAATGTCATCTTTGTTACAAACCGTCATTTTTAATGGAACATTAAGATTCGTATTGTCTTCATAAACAAGAAAAATTTCAGATGCCGACTCGCTTTTTTCAGCTAAAATAAGTTCATTTCGGTCTTTCAGCAATCGGTAATGTTCTGAAAAAACCTGCTTTCCGGATTGCGCGTGAACCAAATCGTAAATATCATTCCACGCGGTAAATCCGAACGGTTTGAGCCATTGGTACAAATACGCCTGATAATTCGGTAGAATCATTAATTCGGTAAGGTTTATTCTTTTCTGAAAATCAACATCTTCCACCACTTTGCGATAGACAATTCGCGAAGCGTCGTCTACCATAGATTGCGATTGTTGCAGATTTTTCAAAGTTTGTTCAAAAGAATCCGAAAATCCGGGATTCAGTTCTTTTAAAATCGGAATAACGTTGTGGCGGAGTTTATTGCGTAAATACTTATCGGAAGCATTACTGCTGTCTTCCCTCCATTCTATTTCGTTTTCCTGAGCATAATGCTCAATTTCTTCGTGGGAAAAAATCAAAAGTGGTCGGATGATTTTGTCATTCTGTTGCGGAATTCCGGTAAGACCTTCCAATCCGGTTCCTCTTGTGAAATTGATTAAAAAGGTTTCAATCGAATCATCCAAATGATGAGCAGTAAGCAAATAATCAAACGCTTCTTTTTCGAGTAATTCGTTAAACCAATTGTACCGAAGTTGGCGCGCAGCTACCTGAATGGATAGTTTATGTAAATCAGCATATTTTTCTGTATCAAAATAATTTACAAATAATTTAATATTATGATTATTACAGACTGATTCTACAAAAGCTTCATCTCCATCACTTTCCGTTCCTCTTAAATTAAAATTACAATGGGCTACGGAAATATTGAAATCCGATTGCCTGAAAAGATGCAACAAAACCATACTGTCGATACCACCGCTTACGGCAAGCAGCAACTTCTTTCCTCTTAGAAAAGCAAGGTTATAACTGATATGATTTTGAAATTTTGAAAGCATAGCCAAATGTATGAAATCTAACCCAGTAACACTTCCCGCATCGCCTTTGCCTTCAACAAGCACTCTTCATATTCGCTTTCAGGTTTTGATTCAGCTGTAATAGCACTTCCTACGGAAAAGGAAATGTATTTTTCTTTGGAATTATATAAAATACTTCGAATTACCACATTGAAATCGAAATCGTTATTCGGCGTAAAATAGCCTACTGCTCCACTATACAAACCGCGTTTGGTTTCCTCTAAATCTTCAATAATTTGCATCGCGGAAATTTTTGGTGCTCCGGTCATGCTTCCCATTGGAAAAGTGGTTTTAATAATTTCAACGGATGAAGTAGTTTGATCAACTTCAGAAACTATTGTTGAAATCATTTGATGCACTTGTTTGAACGAATAAATGCCACACAATTCTTCAACTTTTACGGAACCTTTTGTGGCAGTGTGTGATAAATCATTGCGAACCAAATCGACAATCATGATGTTTTCCGAACGCTCTTTTGGGTTTTGAGATAAGTCTGTTTTGGACTGATTATCCAATTCTAAATCTGAAAAACGTTTGGAAGTTCCTTTAATTGGTTGACTTATAACTTTAGTTCCTTCTTTCCGCAGATAACGTTCCGGCGATGCGGATAATAAAAAATCGGTATTGTTTTTAAAGAAAGCTGCAAATGGCGGTTCGGAAATAGCATTTAATTTTTGATAAATTTCCAACGGATAAATTTCGGTTTTTTCTGCAAAAAATTCCATGCAGAAATTCGCCTCATAAATGTCGCCGCGGTGAATGTGCGTAAGCATTTCATTCACTTTATCAATATAGCTTTCTTTTAAAATGCGTTGTTGAATTTCTACTTCTGCTTTCTGATTTCCGCTTTCTGATTTCTGATTTCTGATTTCCTCAAAATCATAATCCAACTCATCATCACACATGTTCAGATAGCAGATTTCCAACTCATTGCCTTTTAATAAGAAAAGCTTTTTGGGCTGAAAGAAAAACAAATCCGGAAAATGTAGACCGTCAAAATTAGCGGAATTCAGACTTTCAGTATCGTTTTTTAAATCGTACGACAAATAACCGAACAACCAATCTTTAGATTCCTGTTGGTATTGCTTTAAATCGTCAAAAGCATTATGATAATCTGTTTTAATGGACGTTAAAGCGTCGCAGGCCAGCACACAATCATAACTTCCGTAATGTTGCGGATAATTGTTACTGTCCAGAAATACAACTTCCCGAAATTGCTGCGCCCAACTCAATAGATTGTTTTTGAATTGATTAACGTCTGATATAGTTTTAAAAACCGAAGTTCTCAATAGTTCTGTTTTGTTAGTAAAATTACGGTTTACAAATAAAGTTCGCAACGAAATTTTACAAAGTTCACAAAAATGCTATGCTTCCCCTCTAGCCCTGGTTGGAGCGGCACCTTGTAAAGCGGAAAACGGGAATAGGGATGGCTGATAAGTCACTACCGATTCGCTTCAAAAAAACATACACAACTCATTGAATTTAAGTAACTTTATATGTTTTTTTTACCTAAAAGTTGCAGTCATGAAAAAAGTAATTTTCCTTCTGATATTTGCATCTGCCCTATTTCTTTCCTGCAAAAAAGACACTCCGGTAACCAAGGAAAAACCAATCATTGGAATGAACAGTATGAGTTGTGCCCCGCCGGTTGTGGATGCAGCGTGGTATACTTCCGATAAAAAAGCACCGCTTTTCAAAGGCATGGATGTGATTGATTATAAGATTACAACCAAAAATCCGGAAGCACAAAAATACTTCAATCAAGGATTGGCGCTGGCATACGGTTTTAATCATGCAGAAGCGGCTCGTTCGTTTTATTATGCCACCAAATTGGATCCAGAATGTGCCATGTGCTATTGGGGATTTGCTTATGTTTTAGGTCCGAATTACAACGCCGGAATGGAACCTGATAATTACGAAAGAGCGTACAAAGCCATACAAACCGCCTTAAAACTGAGTGATAACGCTTCCGAAAGTGAAAAAGCGTTAATTAAGGCACTTTCAAAACGGTATGTGGAAAAACCGGTTGAAGATAGAAAGGGTTTAGATATTGCTTATTCGAATGCTATGAAAGAAGTCAGCGCAAAATTTCCCAACGATAACGATATTAATGCTCTCTATGCCGAATCAGTGATGGATTTACATCCTTGGGATTTGTATGAGAAAAACGGAAAACCAAAACCATGGACACAAGAAATCGTTGGTTTGTTTGAAAAAATCCTCAAGAAAGATCCGAAACATATTGGTGCCAATCACTTTTACATTCATGCAGTGGAAGCTTCCGATATGCCACAACGCGGTTATGCAGCAGCCAAATTCTTTGATGACGGCAATGCAAAAGCGTTCGGACATTTAACGCACATGGCGTCACATATTTACATCCGAACTGGCGATTATCATAAAGGTACAATGGCTAATATTAATGCCTGTAAAGTGGATAGTGCGTATGTTACAATGTGTCATGCCCAAGGCGCTTATCCTATTGGATATTATCCTCATAATTATCATTTTATGGCTGGAACGGCAACTTTAGAAGGCAATTCGAAATGGGCCATGCTGGGCGCTACTGAAACTTCAAAACTGGTACATCCGAAAAACATGATCTTGCCCGGATTGGAAACGTTACAACACTACTATGTAATTCCGTATTTTGTGGCAGTGAAGTTTGGAAAATGGGATGATATTCTGAAAATGAAATTGGTTTCCGATACGCTTAAATATCCGAAAGCCATTTCGCATTATGCCAAAGGAATGGCTTATTTAGGCAAAAACGATTTAAGAAAAGCCAAAGCCGAATTGATGCGATTAGAAGTTTTAGCCAACGATAAAAGCTTGGAAAAAATGACCATTTGGCAAATCAATTCGATGAGTTCGATTGTAAATATAGCTACCAAAATATTGAATGCAGAAATTTTAGCTTCTGAGAAAAATTACACGCAGAGCATTCATTTATTACAAAAAGCAGTTGAAATAGAAGATGGTCTGAATTACAATGAACCACCAGATTGGTTTTTCTCCGTTCGACATCATTTAGGTGCTGTTTTTATTGAAGCCGGAAAATACAACGAGGCCATTAAAGTTTATGAAGAAGATTTAAAACAATTTCCAAAAAATGGTTGGGCGCAACACGGACTGAAATTGGCTTATGAAAAGCTTGGAAACAAACAGAAAGTAGCTGAAATGAATCAACTGATTGCCAAAAGTTGGGCTACTGCCGATGTAAAAATTTCAACTTCCAGAATTAAGTAAATCACTTTCGTTTAAACTTCATCATTTATAAGAAAATTAGTAAAAAATAGTAGTTTTTCTGTATTATTTATTAAATTTGAGACTAACCAAATTAATTTCAAATGAAAATAGCCACTATTGTTGTTCGGATTTTAATGGGAGCATTACTGTTATTTGCGTCAATCGCTTATTTTTTCAAGCTCTTTCCCGAACCTGAAATTACGGGTAATCTTAAAACTTTTAATGAAGGACTTGCTGCTTCGGGCTATATGATGAATTTAGTCAAAACCATCGAATTACTGTGCGGATTAGCATTTATTTCCGGTAAGTTCGTTCGCTTGGCAAACTTAGTTTTACTACCTGTATCAGTAAATATTATTTTGGTTCATCTTTTTTTGGATCCGGCCAATATTGGTGCCGGTGCCTTTCTGTTTCTTGGAAATATTTTTCTGATTTACAGAAATTGGAGTAGTTACAAAGAGTTGTTTAAAGCATAACAACTTAAAAAAGAAAAAATTAAGGGCTGATAAAGAATTGAAATTATAATAATTATACCTAGACGTACATTCATAGTTATAATTTAAATTTTAAAACTAACTTTTATTACTATTAAAAATCAACCCTTAATTACTATTAAATTGATGATAGTCGCAAATTAAGAGATAATATACGACTTAAGCCATCACTAAATTTAGTGATATTGCCTCACTGTTTTTAGTGATTTTTACAATAATGCTTATTCTTGATAAAAAAAGAAACCCGTCTTGTTGCGAACAACGAGACGGGTTTTATAGTTGAATTCTGTTTTGATTACACGTGTAACGCTCTGTTATCGGTAGCTGCCAACGCTGCCTCTTTAATAGCTTCTGCAAATGTTGGATGCGCGTGTGACATTCTTGAAATATCTTCTGCAGATGCTCTGAATTCCATTGCAGTAACTGCTTCAGCGATTAAATCAGCCGCTCTTGCCCCAATCATGTGGATTCCTAAAACTTCATCGGTTTTTGCATCGGCAAGGATTTTTACAAAACCATCGTTATCTGCACTGGCACGTGCTCTACCTAAAGCTTTGAATGGGAAACTTCCCGCTTTGTAAGCCACTCCCGCTTCTTTCAATTGCTCTTCGGTTTTACCAACAGCAGCAACTTCAGGCCAAGTGTAAACCACTCCAGGAATTAAGTTATAATCGATGTGAGGTTTTTGTCCGGCTAAATATTCAGCAACCATAACACCTTCTTCTTCCGCTTTGTGAGCTAACATGGCACCACGAACTACGTCACCAATGGCGTAAATATTAGAAGCAGTTGTTTGTAAATGATCGTTTACTTCAACCTGACCTCTTTCAGTAATTTTAACTCCTGCTTTGTCAGCATTCAATCCGTCTGTATAAGGACGACGACCTACTGATACTAAAGCGTAATCTCCTTCTAAAGTAATTACTTCACCTTTAGCATTTTCGGCTTTTACCACAACACCTTCACCTACTCTGTCCACAGCCTGAACTTTGTGCGAAGTGTAGAATTTCATTCCTTGTTTTTTCAACACTTTGGTCAATTCTTTCGATAAACCTGCATCCATTCCCGGAATGATTCGGTCCATGAATTCTACAACAGAAACCTGAGCTCCTAAACGTAAGTATACCTGGCCTAATTCTAAACCGATAACACCACCACCAATAATTACAAGGTGTTTAGGTACTTCCGGTAATTTTAAAGCTTCAGTAGAAGTAATGATTCTTTCTTTATCAATTTTAATGAAAGGTAAAGACGATGGTTTTGAACCTGTAGCAATGATTACATTTTTAGCTTCCAATTTTTCTACAGAACCGTCTGCTTTGGTCACACTTACCGTAGTTGCATTTTCAAATGATCCAACACCTTCAAAAACAGTAACTTTGTTTTTGTCCATTAAGAATTTCACACCACCAGAAGTCTGATCTACCACCGCTTGTTTACGGTCGATCATTTTCTGAAGGTTTACTTTCACTTCTCCGGACACTTCAATTCCGTGATCAGCAAAGTGTTGTAATTCTTCATAATGATGAGAAGAAGCCAACATTGCTTTGGAAGGAATACATCCCACGTTTAAGCAAGTTCCTCCAAGGGTTGAATATTTTTCGATAATGGCTGTTTTCATTCCCAACTGTGCGCAACGGATTGCCGCTACATAACCACCGGGACCTGAACCTATAATAACTACGTCAAATGCACTCATAGTATCTGATTTATGTTGTGTTTTTAAAAATTTCGAGTGACAAAATTAAGGAATTTTGTTTATTCGGGTATTCGTTTATTCGGTTATTTCTGAATTAAATTTCAAAAATTGTAGTGTTTTTCACTTCACCAATCATAAAGGTGCTGTGCGTACTCCCGATGTGCTGCAATGTGGTTAATTTGGTCACCATAAATTCACGGTATTCTTCCATGTCTTTTACACAGACTTTCAGGATGTAATCATAATCACCGCTCACGTGAAAACACTCTAAAACTTCTGTAAGCTGTACCACTTCTTTCTCAAACTGATTGATGAATTCTTTAGTGTGTTGTAGTAATTTCAGATGACAAAAAACAACAAAGCCCTTATCTATCTTATTCCGATTTACCAAAGCAACATAATTGGAAATGATGCCTTCTTTTTCCAGTTTCTTGATCCGTTCGTATACCGCTGTTACGGAAAGATTCAATTTCAGAGAAAGTTCTTTCGTCGTTTGTTTACTATCAGTTTGTAATAATTTTAATAGTTTTTTGTCGATTGCATCAAAGTTCATCGGAAGATTATTTTTTGGTTTACGAGTCAAATTTAACAAATTGAATTCACATTTAATCTTAAAAAATAACTTTTTATAGATTTATTATCTAATTATCAATTCATCTGTTGATTATTTTTCCTGAATAACCTTATTTTGATTTCGATATAACTACTAACCAACCAACTTAAAACTATTATTATGACAGATTTCAATCCGGCAGACAGAATTCAGGATTTACAATATTTTGGTGAATTTGGAGGCGTTAACCCTTCTATTTCAGATAGTTCAACCTATACATTCCTTTCCGCAAAAACAATGTTCGATACGTTCGAAGGTAATGCGGAAGGCTGTTATTTGTATTCCCGTCATTCGTCTCCGAGTAATTTATATTTGGATAAAGCTTTGGCTGCAATGGAAGGAACGGAAAGTGCTAATGTAGCTGCTTCCGGAATGGGTGCCATCACTCCTACTTTATTGCAATTGTGTGGAAACGGAGATCATATTGTTTCAAGTCGTACTATTTACGGTGGAACGTATGCTTTTTTGAAAAACTTTGCTCCGCGTATGGGCGTAAGTACCACTTTCGTTGACATCACAAAATTAGATGTTGTGGAAGCTGCAATTACTCCAAACACTAAAGTTTTATACTGCGAAACGGTAAGTAATCCTTTATTGGAAGTTGCTGATATCGCATCCTTGGCAAAAATCGCAAAAAAACACAATCTGAAATTAGTTGTAGATAATACCTTCTCACCTTTATCTGTAGCTCCGGCGAAATTGGGTGCAGATATCGTAATTCACAGTTTAACAAAATACATCAACGGAAGCAGTGATACTGTTGGTGGTGTGGTTTGTGCTTCTCAGGAATTCATCAATGCATTGAAAAACGTTAATGACGGTGCCAGTATGCTTTTAGGTCCGACAATGGACAGTTTGCGTTCGGCTTCTGTGATGAAAAACCTTCGTACGTTGCATATTCGTATGAAACAACACAGTCATAACGCACAATATTTGGCTGAGAAATTTGAAGCAGACGGAATCAAAACCGTTTACCCTGGATTAAAATCACACCCAAGTCATGAGATTTACAAAACGATGATCAATCCGGAATACGGTTTCGGTGGTATGATGACGATTGATGTTGGTTCTTTAGACAAAGCCAATGCTTTAATGGAGTTAATGCAGGAAAGAAATCTTGGTTACTTGGCAGTGAGTTTAGGGTTCTACAAAACTTTATTCAGCGCACCGGGAACATCGACTTCTTCTGAAATTCCGCTTGACGAACAAAAAGAAATGGGACTTACTGATGGATTAATCCGTTTCTCCATCGGTTTGGATAACGATATTGAAAGAACCTACAACATGATGAAAGCATGTATGGAGGAACTTTCGATTTTAAATTAAGTTTTTTAGTTTTTTAGTTAAGAATCCGCTTTTGATTTTTCATTGGCGGATTTTTTTTTACAAAAATTCTTATAAATTTGTAAAAAATGATAATCATGAAAAAATACTACTCACTTATTCTATTATTGCATTTTTTTTCCCTGCAAGCACAGACAATCAGTTTTTCAGATTTAAATTTTAAGAACAAACTACTTCTTTCAAGCTCTTCTACAAGCGTAGCAAAAGACAGTAATGGAAATAATATTGCTATTGATACTAATAATAACAATGAGGTTGAATTGAGCGAAGCACTCAATGTCTATCAATTAGATGTTTCTGCTGCCAATATTTCGCAACTTAACGGAATTGAAAATTTTACAAACCTTGAATTTTTACAGGTTCAGGATAATTCGCTAACTACTTTACCGGTTTCAGATTTATCCGCATTAAAATTAATATACTGCTCAAACAACCAGATAACTAACTTGTCGCAGATAGAAAATTTGGTTCATTTGGAAGATTTATGGATTAGCAACAATCCGATATCATCTCTTAATTTATCGAATCTCTCAGCTTTATGGCGCTTGGTTTGCGAAAACAGTCTGCTTCAGGAAATAAATACATGCGGCACTTCAGTTTCTGTATTATGGATTGACAACAATCCTAATATTCAAACCATTAATATTAAAAACAATGTCATTTCTCCAGATTATTATAATTGGAAACTAACACCTCCACCAATCAAAAGTTTTAGTTTCATCAATTTACCAAACCTTACAAACATATATCATGATAACGGAGAATATGCAGCAGTATTTACAGGTTTAAATGATGTTATTCCAACCGGAGTAAGCATTTCAACTGCTTCTAACAATTGTTTACTTTCAAGTGAAACTTTTTCATCAGATAACAACATTATAATTTACCCAAATCCGGCTACTTCAGTTTTACACATCGATACAAAACACAAGAAAGAAATTCAATCCATAACGATTTATAACAGCATTGGTCAGGTTGTATATAAAGACAATAGCCAAAAATCTGAAATCTATGTAACTCAATTCGAATCAGGATATTATACTATTAAGATTGAAACAGATTCGGAAACAGAATTTAAAAAGTTTCTCAAGAAATAAATTTATGACTTTAAAAACATCATCCGCTTTTGAGTATTCATTGGCGGATTTCTTTTTTGTAACAAATCACAGAAAATTGTAACTAATTGATGTATCAAATAAATTTTGAGTTTCTTAACACAATAGGAATTCAACTTTGTATAAATTAGCCCTTTAAAATTCAGAAATTAATGAAAAAATTTACTTTATGCTTTCTATTGGCGGGTTCGGCAGCATTTGCGCAGCAGAACTTTACCATTGAAGAAACGGTAATGGGTGGCAGAAAATATGCTCCAACTACACAAACAGCACAACAATGGCGTAAAAATTCGAAATCGGTTACCTATTTAAGTTCCGATTTTTCAACTTTATTTGAAAAAAGCGCCGCTACTTCATGGAAAGAAACGCCTTTGGCCACCAAAGCTGATTTTGAAGCAGCCTTGAAATCGAAAATTACTACCGACGAATTTACCCTAAGAACGTTCCCTTTCGCCATCGATTGGAAAACCGCAAACACTTTCGAAACGGAAGTAGCTGGGAAAAAAAACAATTATAAAGTAACCTATGATGTCGTTGCCAAACAAATCACCAATGTGGTAACCTATTCCAACGAAGGTGCTCAGGCGAAATTCGCTTCCAACGGAAATGTGGCTTGGTTGAAAGACAATAACATCAGAATCACTTCCAACGGAAATATCATCGAGGTAACCAACGATCAGAATCCTGCCATTGTAAACGGTTCGGATTATGTTCACCGCCAGGAATTCGGAATCGACCGCGGTATGTGGTGGAACGAAGCCGGAACGCAATTGGCCTATTACCGAAAAGATGAAACTATGGTGGGCAACTACCCTATCATCAACTGGAACGAGCGCGAAGCGGTGAACAAGGACATCAAATATCCGATGGCCGGAATGAAAAGTGAAGAAGTTACTCTTGTAATTTACGATACTAAAACCGGAAACAAAGTTACCGTTCAAACCGGAGAACCGAAAGAGCAATTCTTAACAATGGTTTCCTGGGAACCAACCGGAAAATACATCTTCATCGGGGTGTTAAACCGCGAACAAAATCATTTGAAATTCAACAAGTACAATGCCGCTACAGGTGCTTTTGTAAAAACTTTATTCGAAGAAAAAGCTTCCACTTGGGTAGAACCGCAGCATGCTTTAACTTTTGTTCCGAACAATCCAAGTCAGTTCATCTATCAAACGGACTTCTACGGTTTCAACCAAATGTATTTGTACAATACGGATGGAAAACTGTTGAAAAACTTAGGTTACAAAGACGTAGTGGTTAAAGACCTTTTAGGTTTTGATGCCAAGGGAACAAAAATCAATTACTTGGGAACTGCTAATAACGGTTTAGACAAGCAATTGTATCAAGTAGACATCAAATCTGGGAAAACCATTCAGTTAACGTCTGTATCGGGAATGCACACGGCTTCGGTTTCAGATGATGGAACGATGGTGTTAGACCAATACAGCAACATAACGACTCCAAATGAGATTTCGGTTATCGATGTAAAATCGAAAAAAGCAACCACTTTAGTTAAGGCCGACAATCCGTTCACCGGAAAAATCAACATGCCGAAAATGGAATTGGTTACGATTACTTCTGCCGACGGAAAAACGCCGCTTAACGGAAGAATTATCTATCCGGGTAATTTCGACGCTACGAAAAAATATCCTGTAATGCTTTACGTTTACGGAGGGTCGCACGCACAATTGGTGAACAACCGTTGGATGGGCGGCGGAGGCTACTTCGATTATTATATGGCGCAACAGGGTTATGTTGTTTTCACCTTGGATAACAGAGGAAGTGATTCCCGCGGAAAGAAATTCTGCGATGTAAACCACAGAAATTTAGGCGTAAATGAAATGGCCGATCAAATGAAAGGTATTGAATTCCTGAAATCGAAAGCGTTTGTAGATGCTGATAAAATTGGTGTTTTCGGATGGAGTTTTGGTGGTTTTATGACTACTTCGTTAATGACCAACCACAGCGATGTATTTAAAGTGGGTGTTGCCGGCGGACCGGTAATCGACTGGAAATATTACGAAATCATGTATGGTGAGCGTTATATGGACATGCCACAGGAAAACCCTGAAGGGTACGCGAAAACGTCTTTATTGGACAAAGCGAAAGACCTTAAAGGACGATTATTGGTGATTCATGGCGCTCAGGATCCGGTTGTGGTACAACAACACAGCATGAATTTTATTGAAGCGTGTATTAAAGCCGGGAAACAGGTGGATTACTTCTTATACCCTAACCACGAACACAATGTGAGTGGTAAAGACCGTATTCATTTATACGCAAAAGTGGCTGACTACTTTAATGTACATTTGAAGAAATAGACTTCTCATAATGTTAGCTATTTAGAAAATCCGTCTTGTGAAAACAGGGCGGATTTTTTTTGCATCAAATAAACTAAGGATACTATAAAAATAGGATGATTTAGCCCGTTACAAAAGGAAAGTTAGCCGATGCAGAAGAAAAGTAAGTCGATGCAGAAGAAAAGTTAGCCAGTGCAGAAGAAAAGTTTGCCGATGCAGAAGGAAAGTAGGTCGATGCAGAAGAAAAGCAAGCCAATGCAGAAGAAAAGCAAGCCAATGCAGAAGGAAAGTTAGCCGATGCAGACGACAAGTAGGTCGATGCAGAAGAAAAGTTAGCCGATGCAGAAGGAAAGTAGGTCGATGCAGAAGGAAAGTTTGCCGTTGCTGAAATTCAACAGTTCAAACAACAAACAAAAAATCCCGAGCGTTAACTCGGGATTCTTTATTTAATCTTCTAATGTTGGTTCGATTCTATTAAAATTCAGTTTACTGTTTTTATGACTGAATCCGAAATAAATACCTAAACCTATCAGTAGCCATATTGTGAAATAGATCCAGTTCCATACGCTTAATTCGGCCATCATGTACAAACAGCACACCAATCCCAATAACGGAATAAGCGATAAGTTTTGTTTCCACGACCAAACGGCGAAACCAAGTAGTGAAATTAGGAAAATCCACATCGGAATTTTGTGTTTGAACAACGCAAAACCGCTTTCATACTTCAGAGAATTATCGATAGGCATGTTTTCGACTACTGTTTTATATACGGCTTCGTCTTCACTTATCTCGCTTAATAATTCCTCTAAATCCGTTGTCTTATTATCGTTTTTAACCGTTGTAAGATACTTGAAAACTTCTTTTGCCTGATTTTCATCTAATGAAGTTACAATTGTTGTTGCATCGTTAATTTGCTTTTCATTAGTGATGAAACTCATCGTATTTTCCTTGAATTGTGTAAACGCAACAATTAGTCCGACTACCATTAATAAAGGGAATACAAATTTTGAATTCACATAAGGCGTTTTGAATTTCCCTCTTGGAATGTCTTTTTTATTCTGTAACACCAACACACCCGCACAAACCAATACGAAAGCGAACAACGTTCCGATACTACACAAATCCGTTACCATGGTTAGGTTCAGGAATAAAGCCGGTATGGCAACTACGAAACCAGTTACAATAGTAGCATAAGAAGGTGTTTGGTATTTAGGATGTACTTTGGAGAATCGTTTTGGAAGTAAACCGTCACGGCTCATACTCATCCAGATACGAGGTTGTCCCATTTGGAAGACAAGTAAAACGCTGGCCATGGCTACAACTGCACTTACCGCAATTATGCCCGACATCCATTTCAGGTTCAATTTATCAAAAACAAAAGCTAATGGATCACCAACGTTCAAATCGGAATATTTTACCATTCCGGTAAGTACCAAAGCAATAATTACATAAAGTATCGTACATATAATGATAGCCCACATCATCCCTTTCGGTAAATCACGCTGTGGATTTTTACATTCTTCTGCCGTTGTAGAAATGGCATCGAAACCGATATAGGCAAAAAAGACTGCTGACACACCTTTTAAAATACCGGTTACCCCGTTAGGTGCAAATGGCGACCAATTCTCTGTATCCACATAAAATATACCCACTGCAATTACAAGCAAAATGATGCACAATTTAACCACAACCATTAAGTTACTGGCATTTCTGGATTCTTTCATTCCGCGGTAAACCAACCAAGTAATCAATATGATAATTAGTAGTGCGGGTAAATCTGCAATCAGGTGAAACGAACCAATGGTTGGCGATGTTGTCCAGGCGGTATGCGCCATTTTTAAACTGTCACTCAAATTTTCATACGACTTTCCGCCCTGCATTAAGGCTACAGCTTCGTCATACCCTTTGGTTGCTGATAAATAATCCATTTGAATCCATTGTGGCAGATGAATTCCGCCGCTTTCGAGCAATCCGGTAAAATAATCACTCCAGGAAATGGCGACCGTTATGTTTCCGATGGCATATTCCATAATTAGAGCCCAACCGATTATCCACGCAATAATTTCTCCGAAAGCCACATAGGAATACGTATAAGCACTTCCGGAAACAGGCACCATTGAAGCAAACTCTGCATAAGCAAATGCCGCAAAACTACAGGCAACAGCTGTGAAAATAAACAGAAAAATAACTGCAGGACCTCCATCAGAGCTGGCTTTTCCAATGGTACTGAAAATCCCGGCGCCGATAATTGCAGCAATTCCGAATGCTGTTAAATCTCTGGCTGTAAGGTGTTTCCCAAGAGAATTATGGCCATCCGATTGGTTTTTAGCAACCTGAGCTAAAATATCGGTGACTGATTTTTTTCTGAATAAATTGGAAAATGACATAAAAAAAGGTTTGTTTTTTTAATAGGGAAACAAATATATGAAACCAATTGTATAATTAATCTTTTACTTTTAAAATTGTATCAACAAGGTTCTGATAAGGATTCTTTATCATTACATAAAAAATTATAATCAAACATAATATAAAGGATACATTCTTATGGCTATTTTTGCATGATTAAAATTAATAATCTTTAAAAACAGATAAATTATGTCATTAGTTGGAAAAAAATTCCCAAACATTACCGTAGATGCAATTTCAGAAATGGGTGATAACTTGAGAATCAACGTTCTTGAAGAAGCAACAAAAAACAATAAAAAAGTATTATTATTCTGGTACCCGAAAGATTTTACTTTCGTTTGTCCTACAGAATTACACGCGTTCCAGGCTGCTTTACCTGAATTTAACGCAAAAAACACTATCGTAATCGGTGCTTCTTGTGATACTAACGAAGTACACTTTGCATGGTTAAACACAGCAAAAGACAACGGTGGAATCGAAGGTGTTACTTATCCTTTATTAGCAGATACTACAAGAAATTTATCTGCTGCTTTAGGAATTTTAGATGCTGAAGAAGAATTCAACGAAGAAACAGGAGATTATTTAATCGCAGGTTCAAACGTTACTTACAGAGCTACTTACCTTATTGACGAGACTGGAAAAATTTTCCACGAAAGTGTAAACGATATGCCGTTAGGAAGAAATGTTGCTGAATATTTACGTTTAATCGACGCTTATACTCACGTTCAAACTAAAGGTGAAGTTTGTCCTGCTAACTGGGAAAACGGAAAAGAAGCAATGACTGCTGACCGATTAAGTACTGCAGCATACTTAAGCAAAAACTAATTTGCAAACCCCTATAAATTCCAAACAACAGGATTTCGTTTGCAAAAATGGGCCTGACGTTTGGAATTTCTTTTTAATCCCTAAACTATAGTACGTTATGTTAATAGAATTAAACGAAGACACACTTCAAAATATAGTTGATTCCAACGAAAAAGTAGTTGTACAATTTTCGGCCTCATGGTGCGGAAACTGTCGTATTATGAAACCAAAATTCAAAAAACTGGCTACTGAAAAAGAAAACCTGACATTTGTTTTGGTTGATGCCGAGAATGCTCCGGAATCCAGAAAATTGGCTAATGTTTCCAATTTACCAACCTTTGCGACTTTCGTAAACGGAAAACTGGTAAACGAAACCCAAACCAATAAAGCGGAAGTTTTAACGGATTTGGTTAACGAAATTGCTTAATATGAAATTACCGGTAATCAAACACCTGACGCAGTTTATAGAAGAAAACGATCAGGATTATATTATTGAAACTATCGAAGTACTGGAAGCCTTAACCGAAGTTCCGTCATTGAAAGATGAGGAACTGGATGTAATTGGCGAATTGATTTCCAATATGTATGGTGCTCTTGAAGTGAATAAAATGGTTAAAGAAGGAAAAGATAAAAAAGAGGCCCTTAACGCATTCATGCAACGTGTTTTAGGATCAATCGACAAATAAATTTCCGAAACCTTAGGTATACAGCGCTTAATCATTCAATGAAAGAGCGCTTTTTTTTTGCATATTATTATTCTGATTCAAAATTTATTATGCAATCATAATAAATTAACAAAATATTTATATATTCGTCATTCAAAAATTAACGCTTATATGAAGAAAACTACTTTTATTACTTCTTTTTTATCGTTGTTCCTAGTTGGGTCTGCATTGGCTCAGGATGCTAAATTTCAATACAAACCCCGTCCGAAAGAATATGAACTGTTCGGAAAAATTGGCGATAGTGTTTTTGCATTAAAAGCACCGCCTGAAAATCTAACCGGAAAAGTTTTTGAAAGCAAATTACCTTATCCGATTATTTTCGTTCACGGACTAAATTCTGATTCAAATACCTGGAATACCACTTTAAACTATTTCGATACCCAATATTTATATACGTATGGCGGTCGTTTTGATTTTTGTCTGAACGCCGATGGAAACAATTCCACAACCAATAAAAACTTTTATCCGACTCCTGGAGCCGACATCGCCGCTTTTGAATCTTCAGTAATTAATGGCGATTATTACACGATTAATTTCAGTGTAAAAATTAACGGAGCTTTCGGAACAGACGTATTAAGCAACCAATCGGCTGTCGCAAAACAAGGCGCTGCGGTTAAAAAAGCCGTGGAACGTGTTTTACAATTAACCGGAAAAGATAAAGTCATTTTAGTAGGTCACAGTATGGGCGGATTGGCCTCAAGAGAATACATTCAGAATCCATCCAACTGGCAATCAGACAACAAACACCATGTGGCTAAATTATTAACGGTAGGAACACCACACGGAGGAAGTAATGCCAGCGATAACAGTACTATTGCAACCTTAATAGGAACTGATTTACAGTCGGAAGCCATACGAGATTTAAAAGCAACTTATTATTATAGTGGCGAACCAAGTCATTTTCTTTTTGGCGGAACAGAAACCCTGACTTCATCAAGTATGAATGACAATTCTTCTAGCCCTGATTTTTATACAGCCGACATCAACTGTAACGGAATTACCGGTGAAACGATTCAGGGATTAAATCAGAAACCGATAGATAACTTAATCGATTTTTCGAGTGTTATCGGACGTATCACGAATGCTTTCGGAAGTAATATTACCACTGACGGAGTTGTAGCAGAACCTTCATCAAAAATAGAAACTTACATAACCGGACTAACCTACCCTAACAAAATATTTTATTTCAATTCAGGATATGATATGATTGAAAATCATACTGAGTTACCCGGCTATTACTATCAGATCATGCAAGGTTTGGACGAACCGAATGTGAAAGAATTAGCGTATGGAATCGCTACAAACAAAATTTATAATGGCTATACTTCCATTCAAACTACACCTTCAAACCCGGATAATGATTTTTACAAATTTACTGTCGCAGACAATGTAAATGCTAATGTATTAATCAGTAATATCGCCACCACTTCCATGAATGCCACAATTTTGGACAATTCAGGAACTGCGGTTGGTGCCGTGCAGAACAATTCAGGGACTACCCTAAATTTCACGAGAACTTTGGCTCCGGGAGATTATTTTCTAAAAATTGTCAGTATAATACCAAATCCAAACACAGGCTCAAGCAACAGTACTTTTGTTACCCCTCAGCATCAATTTACGATAACGACTACTTTATCTGCTTCAGAACACCTTATAGCTGATTTCAAATTCTACCCGAATCCTGTTAAAGATGTGCTGCATTTGGATAATATGAGTCTTTCTAAAGCAACCATCTACTCTGTTTTAGGACAACAATTAGACATTAAATCATTTGAAAGTTCAATGACTTCCAATACTATTGACATGTCGGGCTATTCCAAAGGAATGTATATGATTGTTCTTGAAAATGAAGGACAGCAACAAACTATTAAAGTAATAAAAAAATAAACCTTCAGATTATAACTAAAAAAGCTCTCGTAAATGAGAGCTTTTTTTATTTATAATATTTCTTTTTCAACCAAAAAGCAACGCGAACGAGCAATATTAAAGCGGGAACTTCTACTAACGGACCAATTACACCCGCAAAGGCTTGACCACTATTAATTCCGAAAACACCAATTGCAACCGCAATAGCCAATTCGAAATTATTACCCGAAGCTGTAAAAGAAAGTGAAGCCGCATCACGGTAAGTCGCTCCTATTCTCTTGCTAACGAAAAACATTAAAAAGAACATGATTCCGAAAAAGATAATCAGTGGAACAGCGATTCGAAGCACATCCATAGGAATATCGACAATCATTTCGCCTTTCAGACTGAACATTACCACAATCGTAAACAATAGCGCGATTAAAGTAATTGGAGAAATAAACGGTAGAAAAATTTGATTGAACCATTTCTCGCCCATGTATTTTCGAATCATGAACCGACTAATAACTGCCAGCACAAAAGGAATTCCGAGATAAATCCCAACTGTTTTAGCAATTTCAGCTATAGTGATATCTATGGACAATCCGTGAATACCAAACAACGGAAGCATGATTTCCAAATAAAAATAAGCGTACAAACTGAAAAAGAACACCTGCAGCAAACTGTTGATTCCTACCAAACCTGCGGTTAATTCGCGATTTCCCTCAGCCAATTCATTCCAAACGATAACCATTGCAATACACGGAGCCAAACCAATGATAATCAATCCTGTCATGTATTCCGGATAATCGCTTAAAAAGAAAATCGATAATAGAAACATCAAAAATGGCCCTACAATCCAAGTAATCACAAAAGAGGCTAAGAGTAATTTCGGTTGTTTGAACATTTGCGGAATTTTCGAAAAATCCACTTTGGTGAGCGGCGGATACATCATTAAAATCAATCCAATTGCCAAAGGAACATTCGTCGTTCCTGATGAAAAAGAATTAATAAAACCGGAAGTATCGGGAATGAAATATCCAATTCCCACTCCTATTGCCATCGCCAGAAAAATCCACAACGTTAAATATTGATCCAAAAATTTTAATCGTTTTCGGTTAGCCATGTTTATTATTTTTTATTTGTGAAAAAACATATTTCATTTCAGTAGCGATTTCAATGCTTCGTTCTGAATATTTTTTGGTTTGTAAGTCGGTTGCATCATATATTTTCGGGTCGTCATAACGAATTGGGAAACGTTTTTCGGCTCCAGCAATAAACGGACAGCCTTCATCTGCCTGAGAGCAAGTCATAATCGCGGCGAAACCCGATTTCGGATTAAATTCGGCATCAAAAACTTTGGAAAACCCAATCACAGGATGTTCATTATCAGCAAACTTTACACTGTAAACCGGATTAGGTTCACTACTTAATTTTTCTACTGAGAATCCTTGATTTAGCAATGTTTCTGCTACTTTTGGAAATAGCGCTGTTGCTTCGGTTCCACCCGAAAAACACTCTACATTTTTAATTCCGTAATGAAATGCCATCGTTTGCGCCCAAATTTGCGACAAATGACTTCTTCTGGAATTATGCGTACAGATAAAATTCAGCTTAATATCCTGATTTGCATCAATTTTCGACTGAATATAATCTATCAGCGGTTGAAGTATTTCTTTTCTTTCGGATGAAATAGAATTCTCCAAAAACATCTGAACCAGATTTTGTAATTCGGAAAACAATTTGTTCATAAACTACTTTTTAACAACATCCGGAATTTGGCGTACAACATGAAGTTTTCTCCTGTAAATCTCTTAAAGAAACTTTCATTTTCTCTTTCGGAATTCCGCAATGATCTTGTGCTAAACAGGCAGTTTGTTTGGCCACCAAAAGAAAGTCTTTTCCGTTAAAATCCAAATCATATTTTCCGATGGTTTCCGCCTGAAACTCTACTTCTACTTCATAATCTTCAATACCTAATACTTTTTCAGACAATTCTATAATATGATTTAACTTTTGAGGTTTCAATCGATGCTCAAAATCGTTGGCATCCCACAATTGAAAATTCACTACTTTTTCATTTCGGACCGTTCCGCCACAATCGATGAAGTTTTTGGTAATCATGCCTACTTCAGTAACGTGAAAATGTTCCGGTACAAAAGTGCCGTTTGGCAATTGAAAATTTACAGTTTCCACTGTTTTCAATATTTCTTTAATTTCTGATAGTTTCATAACTTTATTTTTTAATTAGCAACATTTCGTTTTTAATTCATTTGATATGCCTGAAAAATAGTTTTCCAGTTTTTTCATGGTTTCGGGATTTAAGCAATAACAAATTGCTGTCCCCTCGATATTTCCTTTTATGATTCCAACATTCTTCAATTCCTTTAAATGCTGGGAAACAGTTGGTTGTGCCAAAGGCAATTCGTTTACGATATCGCCGCAAATGCACGAATCAACTTTTAACAGGTATTCAATTATAGCAACTCTCGCCGGATGTGAGATTGCTTTGAATAAGGAAGCCAGTTCGTTTTGTTGTTCCGAAAAGAATTCTGATTTAGATGCGCCCATTTTATTTATTTATATATTGCAATATTACGATAAACAAATTAAACAAAAAAGGAATTCTGTAAAAAATCAAATCTCAAATAAATTCATTACTTTTGAAATTCTTAAAAAAAGCAATAAAATGGCGCAAATAAAATTAAAAGGTAACCCGGTAAACACAACAGGTACTTTACCTTTAGTAGGTTCTAAAGCATCAGACTTTACATTAGTTAAAAACGATTTATCAACTGTTTCACTTACAGATTTCAAAGGAAGTAAACTGGTTTTAAACATCTTCCCTAGTATTGATACAAGTACGTGTGCCACTTCAGTTCGTAAATTCAATGAAACGGCGAGCAACCTTGAAAATACTAAAGTTTTATGTATTTCACGCGATTTGCCTTTTGCACAAACCCGTTTTTGTGGCGCCGAAGGTTTGGAAAACGTAGTGAATCTTTCAGATTTCAAAGATGCTTCTTTCGGAAATACTTACGGTTTAACCATTACAGACGGACCTTTAGCAGGTTTACACTCCAGAGCAGTAATTGTTTTGGATGAAAATGGCGTGGTAAAATATACCGAACAGGTTGCAGATATTGTTGACGAGCCTAATTACGAAAACGCTTTAGCTGCACTTTAATGGAAGTTAACAAAGACACTACTTTTTTTACCGGAAGACTCAAAAGCGTTAGTTTTGCAGTTAAAGGTGCAATAAAACTGATTACGACTGAACATAGTGTTATGGTACAGTCGTCAATCGCGGTTTTAATGACGGTTGCCGGATTTTATTTTAATATTTCCCAAACCGAATGGATGTTCCAGATACTGGCTTTCGGACTGGTTTTAAGTATCGAAGGTTTGAATACCGCAGTTGAAAAAATTGCCGATTTTATTCATCCCAATTATCACGAACGCATTGGTTTTATTAAAGATATTGCTGCAGGTGCTGTTTTTTTTGCGGCCTTATCTGCCATCGGTATTGGATTAATTATATATTTACCAAGAATAATCTAATTTAAGACCGATTCTCAATTTTTCATCAAATTTTAGTATTCTAAATGGCGAAGACAACAAAAAAAGAAACTTCTGAAAAAAAAGCTGACAACGATACTCCAAAAACACCCTGGAAGTTAAATCGCAGAAACAAAGTCCTTATTGGGGCTTTGCTCGTTTTATTTTCAGTTGCATTACTGCTTTCCTTTGTTTCCTATTATATCTACGGAGATTACGATCAGAGTGCACTTACGTCTTTTGCCGACAGAAGTGAAAAAACCTATAATTGGTTGGGTAAATTCGGTGCCTATCTGTCGGATTTCTTTTTGTACAAAGGATTCGGGGCTGCTTCGTTTTTGTTTGTACGACTGTTCTTTTTAGCCGGAGCCTATCTTTTGGTGGATATTTCACTGGCAAAACTGAAAAGTTCCCTTTTCTGGGATATGTTCGCGATGGTAATCATTTCGATTCTTTTCGGGTTTTTCTGGGATTATGTTCCGCAATTGGGTGGCGTAATTGGTTATGAAATGAACCTTTTCGCTCAGGATTACATTGGCAAAACAGGAACGTTTCTGGTGTTGCTTTTCGGTGTAATCGTATATTTGATTTTGAAAATAAAAGTCTCTACCGAAGGTATTAAAAACTTCTTTGAGAACAGAAGTAAGTCTTTCGAAGATGAATTAAATGAAGGCAGTCAAATTACTGAAAATGTTACTATTACCCCTGAACCGGCAATTAACGATATTATTGTTGATGAAGAAATTGTAAGTTCCAATCCGAGTTTGGATTTCAATGATGCGGAAGACGATGAAATTCTGTCCAATATCGAATTAAAAACCACGCCTTCCACTTTTGAAATCAACAAAGAAGCGTTAAAACCAACCATAAGTAATCCTTCTGAAATCAGTTTGAAACCGGTTCCTCCTGTTGCTGTTCCTCATATCATTGAGCCAATTGTTCCGGAAGTTCCGAAATCAGAAATAATTCATACCGACGACGACAGCTTTACCATCGAAAAAATCGAAGAAGAAGCTACCGTTGAAGAAAATTTGGCGGCGCGTTTGGTTCAGGATTTCGGTGAATTTGATCCGACTTTAGAATTGTCCAATTATCAATTTCCTTCGATTGAACTTTTAAAAGAATATTCCTCTGGTGGTATTACCATCAATCAGGCTGAACTGGAAGAAAATAAAAACCGAATTGTAGATACATTGAAAAACTACAACATCGGAATTTCACAAATCAAAGCGACTGTTGGTCCGACAGTTACCTTATATGAAATCGTTCCCGAAGCCGGAATCCGTATTTCCAAAATCAAAAATCTTGAAGACGATATTGCACTTTCGTTAGCCGCATTGGGAATTCGTATCATCGCTCCTATTCCTGGAAAAGGAACCATCGGTATTGAAGTGCCGAACAATAACCCAACAATGGTTTCGATGAAAAGTGTAATTGCTTCTCCGAAATTTCAAACAGCAGAAATGGAATTACCAATTGCTTTAGGGAAAACCATTTCTAATGAAACTTTTGTAGTCGATTTGGCTAAAATGCCGCACTTATTGATGGCCGGTGCCACAGGGCAAGGAAAATCAGTAGGTTTAAATGCCGTGCTGACTTCCCTATTGTATAAAAAACATCCGGCAGAAGTGAAATTCGTTTTGGTCGATCCGAAAAAAGTCGAATTGACACTTTTTAACAAAATCGAAAGACATTATCTGGCAAAACTTCCGGATGATGGTGATGCAATCATCACCGATAACACCAAGGTTATCAACACCTTAAATTCCCTTTGTATCGAAATGGACAATCGTTATTCATTACTGAAGGATGCGATGGTTCGTAACATCAAGGAATACAACGAGAAGTTCAAACACCGTAAATTAAATCCGGAAAACGGACATAGATTTTTACCGTATATCGTTTTAGTTGTCGATGAGTTTGCCGATTTGATTATGACAGCCGGGAAAGAAGTGGAAACCCCTATCGCACGTTTGGCACAGTTGGCCCGTGCTATCGGAATTCACTTGATTATCGCTACGCAACGTCCTTCAGTAAACGTAATTACCGGTATGATTAAGGCGAATTTCCCTGCCCGAATTGCTTTCCGTGTGACTTCAAAAATCGATTCCAGAACCATTTTAGATACCGGTGGCGCTGATCAGTTAATCGGACGAGGCGATTTATTGTACACACAAGGAAACGATATTGTTCGTGTACAATGTGCCTTTGTAGACACACCCGAAGTAGAAAAAATCACCGAATATATCGGTTCACAAAAAGCCTATCCGAATGCTTATATGCTGCCGGAATACGTTGGCGAAGAAAGTGGCATAAGTCTTGATATAGATATCTCCGAAAGAGATTCCATGTTCAGGGATGCTGCTGAAATTATTGTTACAGCACAACAGGGTTCTGCTTCGTTACTGCAACGCAAACTGAAATTGGGCTACAACCGTGCCGGTCGATTAATCGATCAGTTGGAAGCAGCCGGAATTGTTGGTCCGTTTGAAGGCAGTAAAGCAAGAAGCGTAAATATTCCTGACTTGGTAGCACTGGAACATTTTTTCGCTAACGAACAAAACAACATGTAAAATGAGACATTTAGCTTTTATTTTTTCGATTTTATTTTTCGGATTCACCGCATCGGCTCAAAATTCCCAAAAAGCAAAAGAATTATTGGACGATGTTTCCGCTAAGGTAAAAAGCTATGACAATATTGTAATCAACTTTACTTATTCCCTTCAGAATTTAAAGCAAAACATCAATCAGGACAGTAAAGGAAATGTTACACTGAAAGGCAACCAGTATGTGTTGAATTTAATGGGTGTGACAAAAATTTTTGACGGAAAAAAGAATTACACCATCGTACCTGAAGACGAGGAAATTACGGTTTCCAAACACGATGACAATGATACCAATGCTTTAACCCCTGCTAAAATGCTTACATTTTTTAATTCGGGGTTCAAATATTCCTGGGATATTCTGCAAAACGTTAAAGGACGACAAATACAGTATGTAAAACTTACACCAATAAATACGAAAGACAATCGAAAAGAAATATTGTTAGGCATTGATGCACAGACCAAAAACATCTATAATTTGATTGAAACCGGTAAAAACGGGTCAAAAACTACGATCACTGTTAATTCTTTTAAAACAAATCAGCCTATTTCGAAAAATCATTTTACCTTTACCCAGAGTAAATATCCCAATTACTACATCAACAATTTAGACTAGATTTCGGGTGAAAATTTTAGATCGTTACATTCTTAAATCCTTCCTGATTACATTTGCCTCGGTATTTGTAATCCTTTTTTTTATATTCGTTTTACAGGGAATTTGGCTTTTCATATCTGAACTTGCAGGTAAGAATCTGGATTTTATGGTAATCGTGAAATTTTTAGTATTCTACTCCCCTAAAATTGTTCCGCTGGTATTGCCATTATCGATTTTACTGGCTTCTATTATGACCTTCGGAAGTTTTGCCGAAAATTATGAGTTTGCTGCTATGAAATCTGCCGGAATCTCATTGGGCAGAGCCATGAAAGCACTTACGGTTTTTATTTTTTTACTAAGCTTTGCAGCATTCTTTTTCGCTAATAACGTAATTCCGAAAGCCGAATATAAGTTTATCAATCTCCGTAAAGACATTCTGCAAACCAAACCGGCTATGGCCATTGCTGAAGGTCAGTTTAATACTATCGGAAATTCAAACATCAAAGTGGACAAAAAATCCGGAGAAAACGGAGAACTACTGGAAGGTGTTACCATGCATGTAAAATCAAATCAAGGATTTGGAAACAAAACCGTTATTAAGGCAAAAAGCGGTATCCTGAAAAGTGAAGAAGGTTCCAACATTCTTAAACTGGATTTAATCGATGGAAATTACTACGAAGATATCCATCCTAAAAAATTTGAAGATCAAAACAAATTTCCTTTTGCCAAAGCAAGCTTTAAGAAATACAGAATCAATATCGATCTGACGAATTTAAATAAAAGTGAGGAAGCCGGCGAAATCGTAAATACCAATACGATGCTTAATGTAAATGAATTGAATTTTACTATCGATTCGCTTCAAAAAAGTTTTAATAAAGATGTTGTTTCATTCACCGAAAATATCTCTCAGGGCATTGAATTTACCTTAAAACCAAAACCAGGAAGCGACAGCGGAAAATTCAAAAACACAGACGACATATTAGCGTCATTTACCAAAGAAGAAAAAAGTAGAGTTTACGAATCGGCATTAAATACTATCTCCAGCACCGATTTTTCAATTCAAAGCAATAAAAATGATTTGTTTGAAAAACAAAAAAACATTAACAAACACTGGATTGCACTACATGAAAAATTTGTGGTAGCGTTCTCTTGTTTGCTTATGTTTTTCATAGGAGCACCCTTGGGAGCGATCATTCGAAAAGGTGGATTAGGACTACCCATTGTCTTTGCCGTTTTAATTTTCATAACCTTCCACTTTATCAATACGTTCGGTAAGAAAGTAGCGCAGGAAAACGGAATGCCTCCTTTTTTAGGCACATGGCTTTCTTCATTCATTTTAACTCCATTAGCTGTTTCCTTAACGTATAGAGCCACAAACGATATTGGTGTAATGGTTAATTTCGATTGGATCACCGAACCGTTCCAGAAACTGTATACTAAAATATTCAACAACAACAATAACAACGAATCTGATAATAAAGAATAAAATGCTAACTACAGAAAACATACAACTCAACACTATTGAAGAAGCTATAGAAGACATCCGTCAAGGGAAAGTGATTATAGTGGTGGATGACGAAGATCGTGAAAATGAAGGTGATTTTTTGGCTGCAGCCGATAAAGTAACTCCGGAAATGATCAATTTCATGGCTACTTACGGAAAAGGACTTATCTGTACGCCTTTAACAGAAAAACGTTGTAAAGAATTAGATCTTCATGCAATGGTTGGAAACAACACCGATCCTATGCAAACGGCTTTTACGGTTTCTGTTGATTTAAGAGGAAATGGAGTAACCACAGGAATTTCAGCTTCCGACAGAGCTAAAACTGTTGAAGCATTGGTTGATCCAAACACAAAACCATTTGAATTAGGCACGTCCCGGACATATTTTCCCATTAATAGCAAAAGAAGGTGGTGTTTTACGACGCACCGGACACACGGAAGCGGCTATCGATTTTGCTCGTTTGGCAGGATTTCGACCCGCCGGTGTAATTTGTGAAATCATGAACGACGATGGAACCATGGCTCGTTTACCACAATTAGTAGAAGTAGCCAAAAAATTAGATTTGAAACTGGTTTCCATTGAAGATTTGGTAGCATACAGAATGCAACACGACAGTCTTATCCATAAAAAAGAAGATTTCGAGATTCAAACCCGTTTTGGAGAGTTCCGTTTACGTGCTTATTTACAAATTACCAACAAACAGGTTCATATTGCCTTAACCAAAGGAAGTTGGAGTGCCGGAGAACCTATTTTAACGAGAATCAATTCCACTCATATCAATAATGACATTTTAGGAACATTAACAAATAATGATGCCGACAAAAAACTGGATGATATGTTTAAACGTATCAATGAAGAAGGAAAAGGTGCTATCTTGTTTATCAATCACCAAACCCAATCTTCCGATTTATTAAATCGTTTGTCAGAATT
Organism: uncultured Flavobacteriaceae bacterium; assembly: GCA_963812405.1. GTDB lineage: Bacteria > Bacteroidota > Bacteroidia > Flavobacteriales > Flavobacteriaceae > Flavobacterium. Next base: position 126,679 of record CAWEUV010000004.1, read on the forward strand.
AAAAGAATTGCAGGAAAAAGGAGTTCATAAAGCACCTCAAATTAAAATCGATATTAAAGATTTTGGAATCGGTGCACAGATTTTACACGATTTGGACATTTCAAAAATCAAATTATTATCGAATTCCGAGCAAACAAAACGTGTGGGAATGATTGGATACGGACTTGAAATCACAGAATACGTAGGATTTTAAAAAAATATTTCATTTTTTTTATTTTGTAAAATAAACGAAATGAAATAGTTAAAAAAAGATTGAAATTTATTTCCGTTTTTTATCCTTAAAAGGTTTGCAGAAATAAAAAAACCGTCTATATTTGCACTCGCAATACGGAAGTAAAGCGAGACATACTGGAGAAATGGCAGAGTGGTCGATTGCGGCAGTCTTGAAAACTGTTGACTGTAACAGGTCCGGGGGTTCGAATCCCTCTTTCTCCGCAAAGAAAAACCTTCAAGGAAACTTGAAGGTTTTTTATTTAAAAGCATTTTCCAAAAAAAGCCCTTGTAAAAATTTACAAGGGCTTTTTTTAAAAACAATAGTTTTAATTAATCGTGGTTTTCAATGCTTTTATACGCATCGATAACCTTTTTCACCAATCGGTGGCGTACGATGTCTTTATCGTCAAGATAGATGATTCCGATGCCTTCGATGTCTTTCAGTACTAAAATCGCTTCTTTCAGTCCGGAAATCGTGCGACGCGGTAAATCCACCTGGCCGGGATCGCCGGTAATGATGAATTTTGCATTTTTTCCCATACGCGTTAAAAACATCTTCATTTGCGAGTGGGTCGTGTTTTGCGCTTCATCCAGAATCACGAAAGCGTTGTCTAGCGTTCGTCCGCGCATGAAAGCCAACGGCGCAATCTGAATAATTCCTTTCAGAATATAATCTTCCAGTGTTTGCGGTGGCAACATATCACGCAACGCATCGTATAACGGTTGCATGTACGGATCGAGTTTTTCCTTCATATCGCCGGGAAGGAATCCTAAATTTTCGCCCGCTTCTACCGCCGGACGTGTTAAAATGATTCGTTTTACCTGTTTTTCTTTTAAAGCTTTTACCGCCAAAGCCACACCGGTATAGGTTTTTCCTGTTCCCGCCGGACCAACGGCAAATACCATGTCGTTTTTATGCACATAATCAACCAGTTTCTGTTGATTGGGCGTCATGGCCTTAATTAACTTTCCTCCTATTCCGTGTACCAAAATCTTGTCGTGATCCGCCATACGGTGTTCATCCTGACTGTTGGTTTGCACAATACGCTCAATCACATTGTCGTCAATGGAATTGTAACGGGAAAAGTGAGCAATCAATCTATTAAAGCGTACTTCAAACTCGTCCAAAATTTCCTTTTCTCCGTAGGCTTTCACCAGCGTGCCCCGGGCTACGATTTTTAATTTCGGATATAATTTTTTAATTACTTCAAGATGAGAATCTTGAGCACCCCAAAACTCTTTCGGAGTGATGTCTGTCAATTCGATGGTTCTTTCGTTCAAAAGCAGCTGGATTTAATTAAAAAAATAAGTTAGCTTTGCATTATCTCAAATCTAGTGAATTTTAGAAAAACTTTCTGTAATAGTTATAAACAAAATGATGTCAATAATTACGCTAACTACCGATTTTGGCCTGAAAGACCACTTTGTTGGCGCATTAAAAGGTAAGATTATTACAGAACATCCTCAGGCACAGATTATTGATATTTCCCACAACGTCGATTTGTTTAATATTTCCGGAGCGAGCTACACTATTAACGCGGCTTACAACAGTTTTCCCAAGGGTTCTGTACACTTAATTGGAGTCGATTCGGAACGCACATTAGAAAACAAACACATCGCCATGCAATGGAACGACCATTTTTTTATTTGTGCCGATAACGGAATCCTGAGCATCCTTACGCAGAAAATCGTTCCGCAGAAAATTGTCGAAATCAACATTCACGACCGTTTACCAGAAGGCGCTTCCGATATGGACGTTTTTGTAAAAGTAGCCTGTCATCTATCCAAAGGCGGTGCGATGAGCGTAATTGGCAAGGAGATTTCAACAATTAAGGAAATCAACGAACTTCAGGCAGTTGTAGCTTCCGATTTCAATTCCATAAAAGGTGCAGTGGTGTATATTGACCATTTTGGGAATTGTGTCACCAATATTTCCCGAAAACTAATCCATGAAATTGGAAAAGGGCGCCCATTTGAAGTAAAATTCGGCACCAAAACCATTAAAAACATTCATAAGAGTTATTCCGATTTTAAAATCTCCGAACGCTTTACGCTGAAAGATTACGAAGGCGAACGTCTGGCACTTTTTAATGAAGCAGGTTTTCTGGAAATTGCCATTTATAAAAGCAATCCATCTACGGTGGGTTCTGCCACTTCCCTGCTCGGATTGAAGTTCAGAGATGTCGTAACTATTCAATATAAATAACCGAATTACCAAATCAACAAATAATAAAAAAATAGTATGTTTGTACGCATTGTAAAACTGAGTTTCCACGAAGAAAATATTCCGGCTTTTCTTGAGAATTTCGAGCAAATGAAAGAGAAAATACGAAATGCGCCCGGAAACCGTTTCTTAGAATTGTATCAGGACAAGAATAATCCGTGTATCTTTTTCACTTACAGCTATTGGGAAACCGAACAGGATTTGGAAAATTACCGGAATTCGGAACTGTTTTACGATGTTTGGACGTTCACCAAAAAGTTATTTAACGACAAACCCGAAGCTTGGAGTGTTGATAAGTTGGTGACATTAGATTAATTACGAATTACGTTTTAGGTAATCAAATTACCCAATAAACAAATAAAAACAAAGAATGAAAGCATTATTACTAAGAGAAATCAAATCGTTTTTCGGTTCGCCGATTGGGTATTTGGTTATCGCAATTTTTCTTTTGCTCAACGGATTGTTCCTTTGGGTTTTTGAAGGAGAATTCAATATCCTAAAAAGCGGATTTGCCGATTTGAGTCCGTTTTTCACTTTAGCACCGTGGATTTTAATCTTCCTGATTCCTGCCGTAACCATGCGCAGTTTCTCCGACGAGAAAAAACAGGGAACCATCGAATTGATGTTAACCAAACCGTTAAGCACCTGGGAAATCGTAAACGGAAAATTCTTTGGCGCCTTCTTATTGATAGTAATTGCAATCATTCCAACGTTAATCTATGTTTTCGTTATTTCCGATTTGGGTAATCCACCTGGAAATTTGGATATGGGAAGTACCATGGGTTCTTATTTCGGATTGCTGTTTTTAATTGCGGCATATTCGGCTATCGGAATCTTCACTTCTACCCTTTCCGACAATCAGATTGTGGCTTTTATAGTTGCAGTTTTCCTTTGCTTCTTCTTCTACTTCGGATTTGAAGGATTGGCCTCTTTTATGGGCGATTTCGGCGGATTATTCTCAAGTTTCGGATTCGATTATCACTTTAAAAGTATGAGCCGTGGTGTATTGGACACTCGTGACATTTTGTATTTCGTTAGCGTTACCATTGCTTTTTTGGCAGGAACGGTTTATCAACTTAAATCTTTGAAATGGTAATGAAAGACACTAAAAAACAAGGATTGAAACAATTAGGATTACTCATCGCAGGGTTAATCGCTCTTAATATTTTCGGAAATTACTTTTTCAAGCGTTTCGACTTAACGGCCGACAAACGCTATACCTTATCCGAAACATCATTAAACATTATCAAACAAATCGACAGTCCGCTGTACATCGATGTGTTTTTGGAAGGCCAGTTTCCGGCAGAATTCAAACGTTTGCAAAATGAAACCCGTCAGACCTTAGAAGAATTCAAAGCCTACAATTCCAATATCATTTTCCAGTTCGTAAATCCGCTGGAAAAAGAAGAAGAACGCGAGGCAAATATGAAAATGTTATTCCAACGCGGTTTAACTCCGGTGAGCATTACCGTTGACGACAAAGGAAAGCAATCGCAGGAAGTGGTTTTCCCTTGGGCGATTGCAACTTATAATGGTAAAAGCACGAAAGTCCAATTGCTGAAAAACATGATGGGTGCTTCCACTGAAGAAAAAGTGGTTAGTTCTGTACAACATCTGGAATATGCTTTAGCCGATGCTTTCAATAAAATCACCAAAGAAAAAGAAAAGAAAATCGCTGTAATTAAAGGCATTGGAGAATTACACGACATCCAGATTGCCGATTTCCTGAAAACCGTTCGCGAAAGCTATTACATCGGTCCGTTTACTATGGATTCAGTGGCTAAAAGTCCGCAACGTTCTTTGGAAGCCTTGAAAAAATACGATTTGGCGATTATTGCAAAACCGTCCAAACGCTTTACCGAAGAAGAAAAAGAAGTATTGGACCAGTTCATCATCAACGGTGGAAAAACACTTTGGCTGGTTGACGATGTTCAGGCTGAAATGGACAGTTTGTATAATGAATCCGGTTCGATTTTAGCGTATCCGAAAGATTTGAACCTTACCGATATGTTTTTCAAATACGGCATCCGTATCAATCCGATGCTGATTAAAGACGAACAGGCTACTCCAATTAAACTGGCAACCGGTGAACCGGGAAGTAAAACGGAATACCAACAATATCCTTGGCGCTTTGCTCCGTTTGTGTATCCGGAATCCCAACATCCGATTGTAAAAAACATTGAAGGTGTTAAATTCGAGTTTGCGAACCCGATTGAATTGCTGAAAAACGACATTAAGAAAACCGTTTTGATGGAATCGTCGAAATATTCGAAAGCGATTGGAGTACCAACAGAAGTTAGCCTTGATATGGTTACCGAAGAAACAAATCCGAAAGATTATCAAACTGGCGGCATGTTACCGATGGCCGTTTTGTTGGAAGGAAAATTCAATTCGATGTACCAAAATCGTGTACTTCCGTTTAAAGACGCCAAATACAAAGCGCAGGGTAACAACAATAAAATGATTGTGATTTCCGATGGCGACATTATCAAAAACCAGTTGGATCAGGCGTATCAGCCGTTGGAATTGGGTTACGACAAATGGACGAACAATCTATTCGGAAACAAGGAGTTTTTACTTAAACTGTGTAAATTATCTACTGGATGACAACGGACTTATTAACATTCGAAGCAAGGATGTTGATTTACCTTTATTGGATAAAGAAAAGGTTCACGAGAATTATACTTTCACGCAAATCCTAACTGTCGGATTACCAATCGTTGTGCTGGCTATTTTCGGATTCCTGTTTACATTCTTGCGAAAGCGAAAATACGCACGGTAGTTGTTAATAAAATTATTTTTACGTTAATTAGTTTAGAATATATTTGTGAATTGTAAAATGATAAATACAATTTTACATCCCTTAAAAAGAAAGAAGATGAAGTTTATAGTATCCAGTTCGTATTTGTTAAAACAATTGCAGGTATTAGGTAGTGTTATCAATAGCAGCAACACCTTACCTATTTTGGATAATTTCTTATTTGAATTAGATAACAACCAATTACGAGTTTCGTCTTCTGATTTGGAGACTACCATGTCTTCTACCTTGGAAATCGATTCTACGAGCCAGGGAAGTGTTGCGGTTCCGGCCAAATTATTGTTGGAAATCCTTAAAACGTTCCCGGAACAACCGTTAACTTTCACTGTTGAAGATAATAATACTATCGAAATCAGCTCTAACTCCGGTAAATATGCATTAGCCTATGCTCCGGGTGATGAATTCCCTAAAGCGGTTGTTTTAGAAGAACCATCTTCAACATTAGTACCTGCCGAAGTATTGGCAACTGCCATCAGTAAAACGATTTTTGCAGCCGGAAACGACGATTTACGTCCAGTAATGTCTGGAGTATTCTTCCAGTTCTCTACTGAAGGTTTGATTTTCGTTGCAACGGATGCTCATAAATTAGTGAAATATGCAAGAACGGATGTAAAAGCATCACAAGCGGCTGATTTCATTATGCCAAAGAAACCTTTAAACATTTTAAAAGGGATTTTAGCGAACATCGGATGCGGAAGTTAAAATTGAATACAACGATTCAAATGCTACTTTCTCTTTTGACAATTACACATTGACTTGTCGTTTAATCGACGGAAAATATCCAAACTATGAAGCGGTTATTCCGAAAGAAAACCCAAATAAATTAGTAATGGACAGTTCACAATTCTTAAGTTCTGTGCGTCGTGTGGCAATTTTTGCTAACAAAACCACACACCAAATCCGTTTGAAAATTGCCGGAGCAGAATTGAATATTTCTGCAGAAGATATTGACTACTCAAACAAAGCGGAAGAGCGTTTGACATGTGATTACCAAGGTGATGACATGCAGATTGGCTTCAACTCCCGTTTCTTGACTGAAATGTTGACGAACTTACAATCGGATGAAATTCAATTGGAAATGTCGTTACCAAACCGTGCCGGAATCCTTACTCCTGTTGATGGATTGGATGAAGGCGAAACCGTTACCATGTTGGTAATGCCGGTGATGCTGAATAACTAATTTAGAAGGCAGTATTCAGAGAACAGAAGGCAGTTTATACTGATTACTGAACACTGATACTCCAAAACAATCTATAACCAACCCTTTTATACCTAAAAACCGCAATCCTGTTATGGGGAATTGCGGTTTTTTATTTTCTTACTAGATAGTTTATACTTCTTAGATTATTAGACGACTTAGATTGTTAGCTTTTAGACTGTTCTTTAACACACCCCTTCTGCCTTCTGCCTTCTGCCTTCTGCCTTCTGCCTTCTGCCAGCTACTTATTCTCGTGAAAAGCCAAAATAGGTGTTTCAATATGGTAAGCCAATTTTTGTGTTAAACTGTGCGTAAACAACTCTTCGAAGAAATTGCGTTTTTGCGTTAGCATTGCCAGAATGTCAATTTCCTGATGTTCTACAAAATCTAGAATGGTTTCTTTTACGTCGTCGTGTGGAATTAAAAAGAACTCCACCGGTTCGTTTTTAAATTCAGATTTCCAGTATTCCATGCCTTCATCGGTGACTTTAAAACCATGGGTTTTTACTGCTAAACATTTTACGGTGGCGTGCATTTTTTTAGCAATGGCAATAATTCTGTGCAGCGTTATTCGATCCTGATCGGTGAAAGTGGTGGTAAAACCAATGTGCTTGATTAATTTGAATTTAGCCTGATTAGGAACACTTAAAAGCGTCACCGGAACATTCACAATGGCATTACCGGTATTGGAACCCAAAAACATTTCCTGTAATCCTGAAGCACCGTTGGTACCCATTACAATCATGTCTACCTGTTCTTCGTGACAAATCTCTTTCATAATGCGCACCAAATCGCCATGACGGAGCACGTGACTCATTTTTACATCCTCCAATTGGTATTTTTCGGCTATTTTTCTGAGGTGCGGAATCTGATCTTTAAAATTCTCAAAATTATTGAGTTCGATAGAATCATAGATTTCAACCAAAGTGACCGGAACTTCACCAAATGAAACCGTAGGCAAATCGTATACATGAAGCACAATAACCTCTGCATCGATTGATTTGGCCATTTTCAGAGCATACACAAACGCGTTGTTTGCTGTCTCGGAAAAATCAGTAGGGAAAAGCAGTTTTTTCATAATTGGTTGATTTTTAAATTCTTACATAAAGTTACTAAAAGTACCGCAAATAAAATCTGATTAATATCAGTTTTACAATTATTTAACCTGACTTAAAAAAGTAAATAAGCTGAATTTGTTCAACCAACGATTTAAATACTGATTTTGAGATGGTGCTTTGTCTAAATATTGATTGATAAAATGGGAGTATCAGTATGAAAGGAAAGTTTTTCTGCGAGGCTTCTTGTGAATAGTGTTTTAAAGAAATTACGTTTATGGGCCGGCATCGCAAAAACATCGATATGTTGCCCGTGTATAAAATCTAAAATAGTTTCTTTTACATCGTTATCCGGAATCAGGAAGAAGGTCACAGGCTCTTTTTCGAAGGGTTTTTGCCAATGCTCCATTTCAGAAGGCGTTACATTTAGGCTATCCGTTTTGACTGTAATACATTTTACAGTAGCGCCAAACATCGTGGCAAAGTTGACAATTTTCATTAAAGCTACACTGTCTTTCTCACTAAACGTAGTGGCAAAGCCTATGCTTTTTATTCCGGTAAACTGAGCTTCATCCGGAACAGCGAGTACCATAACCGGTAAGGCCGTAATTACGTTGGAAGTGGCAGTACCCAGGAAAACTTCAAAATTACCGGTAGCGCCTTTTGTTCCCATTACCACCATATCGATGTGTTCTTGCTGAATTACTTCTTTCATGGCGTCCAACAGATTGCCGTGTTTGAGTACGTGGCTCATTTTAACGGTGTCCAGATTGTGTTTTTCTGCCAATTCCCTTAGGTAAGGCACATAGTCCCTGAAGTTTTCAAACTGATCGATTTCGACACTGTTGTAAATTTCAATAAGATTATCAGGAAGCTGGGTATAGGTTAGGTTGGGCAATTCAAAGACATGCAGCACTACTACTTCCGCATCGTAAACCCTGGCTAATTTTAAGGCATATACAAAAGCATTGTTGGCGATTTCAGAAAAGTCGGTAGGAAAAAGAATCTTTTTCATAACAATTGATTTTCAGTTACTTACATAAAGTTACCTAATAAATCTTACATAAAATAGTAGGCATCCGGTATTTTAGACCATCTGCAGAAAAAGATGGTGAGTAGCAAAATGTCTGAGTGACTGAGTAGCTGAGCTTTTCACATGATCCTTTACTCTCTGCCTTCTGCTCTCTGCCTTCTGCTCACTGCCTTCTGCTCACTGCCTTCTGCTCACTTCTCTCTGTCTTCCACACAAAACCAAAAAACTTTGTACCTTTGCCCCTCTGTAACTTTGTAACTTAAAAATGATTTCACACGATACTATTGTAGCCTTAGCAACGCCTTCGGGAGCCGGTGCCATTGCGGTTATCCGTATTTCGGGTAAAGATGCGATTACTATTGCCGGACAGGTATTTCAGTCGGTTTCCGGTAAAGACATTACCAAACAGAAGACGCATACCCTTCATTTAGGGCATGTTGTGGATGACAACAAGGTTATCGATCAGGTGCTGTTATCGCTTTTTAAAGGAACGAATTCGTATACCGGTGAACCAACTGTGGAGATTTCCTGTCACGGTTCTACCTATATCCAACAACAGATTATTCAATTACTGCTTCGTAAAGGCTGCCGAATGGCGCAACCGGGGGAATTTACCCTTCGTTCGTTTTTGAATGGTAAAATGGACTTATCGCAAGCGGAAGCCGTAGCCGATTTGATTGCTTCGGATAATGAAGCCAGCCATCAGATAGCGATGCAGCAAATGCGCGGGGGCTTCAGTAATGAGATTGCCAAACTGCGGGAAGAACTGTTGAACTTTGCTTCGCTGATAGAACTGGAACTGGACTTTGCGGAAGAAGACGTTGAGTTTGCCGACCGTACGCAGTTTCACGATTTATTGAACCGAATTGAATTTGTTTTAAAACGTCTGATTGATTCGTTTGCGGTGGGTAATGTGATTAAGAACGGTATTCCGGTAGCGATTGTGGGTGAACCGAATGTTGGGAAGTCTACCCTACTGAATGCGCTGCTTAACGAGGAACGCGCGATTGTATCGGACATTGCGGGAACTACCCGTGATACCATTGAAGACGAATTGGTGATTGACGGTATCGGTTTCCGATTTATTGATACGGCGGGGATTCGGGATACGCAGGATGTGGTGGAAAGCATCGGTATCAAAAAGACTTTTGAGAAAATGGAACAGGCGCAGGTAGTAGTCTATCTGTTTGACAGTTCGGAATATAAAACACTGGGTAGTCAACTGCAAACCGAGATACAGAAGATTAGAAACCAGTTCCCTTTGAAACCTTTGGTTATTATCGGTAATAAAGCCGACAAATTAACTGCTACGGAAGCGGCTGAACTGAAAGCCCTTATCCCTGAAATCTTATTGCTGAGTGCGAAAGAAAAGCTGGGTGTGGAGGATTTGAAAACTCAGTTGTTATCCTTTGTGAATACCGGTGCGTTGCGCAACAACGAAACCATTGTGACCAACACAAGACATTACGATTCATTACTGAAAGCCTTAGAGGAAATCCAAAAGGTACAATGGGGCTTGCAGAGTGGTATTTCTTCTGATTTAATGGCGATTGACATCCGTCAGGCGTTGTATTATTTCGGGGAGATTACCGGGCAGGTTACCAACGACGAATTGTTGGGGAACATCTTTGCCAACTTCTGTATCGGAAAATAACAAGGTAAAACACAGTAAATTCACAACCAAACAAACTCCTTAAATATCAATACATTGAACCCATTATTTTACTTTAATGGGTTTTTATTTTGCTTTATTTTTTCATATTTTTGTTGCTGAATTGTTGTTATTTAGTTTATCTGATTAGATAAATAAAATAATGGCGAAATAATGGCAGTCTATGTCAGACTATTTCATCAATTATCATTTTTGGACACAGAAACATGAGCAGTAATCTTGAAATAATTAAAAAATGTCTGTTTTGTGAATCGGAATTCATAGCTAAAACATTAGTGACTCGGTATTGTTCTCATAAATGTAACTCTAGACATTATAAGAAAATACAAAGGGATAAAAAGATTAATGAAGCTACTGCAGATAATGCCATTATTCAAAATAATAAGATTGCTTACAATCCTGAAATTAATTCTAAAGATTTTCTAAGTATAAAGGAGACCTCATCCCTATTAGGTATTAGCGAGAGAACCATTTTTAGACTAGTAAAATCCGGAGTACTAATTTCTAACAAAGTTGGAGGAAGAAGAATTCTTAAAAGGTCTGATATAAATAAATTATTCCAATGAAAAAATCAGTAACGCTACGACGACGATTAGTAAAAGGTGGAAAAGAAAGGTATTATTTAGATTACTATTTAGGGACAAAAATAAATAGTGATGGTAATAAAATACCTAACAGGAAAACTGAGCGACTAGATATATACCATATAATTGAGCCTAAAGATCTAAATGAAAAAAAGGCCAACAAAGAGAATGAGAAGCTTGCCAAAAAAATTGTAATAAGAGAGCAAAACAATCTTAATAACGATACTTATGATTTTAAACATTCTAGGTTGCATGAAAGTTTTTTGGATTATTTTGAGAGACTTGCAAAAACAAAAAACAACGGGATAAAGGGAGCTTGGTACTCTAGCTATACTAAACTAACTGAATTTTGTAAAGGCGATATCGCTTTTGAAGATATTGATACTTCATTTATTGTAGGGTTCAGAGAACATCTTAAAAACAAGTCAAAAACAAAAAGCAAAACAGGTCTTTCTACCAACACTGCTTCAACATATTTTAGAAAATTTAAGGCAGCTATTTACCATGCACTCAGAGAAGATATTTTAAAAAAAGACCCTTTTTTAAACATTGACAACATAAAAGAAGAAGATACTATTAGGGAGTATTTAACCCAAGAGGAATTACAAAATCTAATAGAAACCGAACCAAATCCAAAAGGTAAATCCTTTTCAACTGCTTTTATCTTTTCATGTTTAACCGGCTTACGTTTTAGTGATATTCAAAAATTGGAATGGTCTGAAGTCGAGCAAACCGAAAAAGGCACTAAAATCGTTTTTAAGCAACAAAAAACTAAAAGTGTACAATACCACCCTATCAATGAACAGGCTTTAACCCTGCTTAAAGAAAATGGTCAATCTCAAGGAAAAATCTTTAGGGACTTGGTCAATACCTCATCAAATGGCAGATATTTAAAAGATTGGGTAAAAAGGGCTGGAATTAATAAAAAAATTTCTTTTCACTGTGCCAGACACACTCACGCTACTCTATTACTCACCAATGATGTTGACATTTATATAATAATGGAAATACTTGGACACAAAAACGTGCAAACCACACAGATTTACACAAAAATCATAAGTCAAAAAAGAGACGAAGCGGTTAATAAAATCCCAACTTTTAATTTTTAATAGCTATGGAAAATAAAGGGTTTGACATGGAAAAAATCAAAGAGTTACAAGCTTTATTTGATGAGAAATTTGATGAGATAAAAAAGCAGATTGAAAAACAATTATTAACTTTTGGTGAACTCTTAATAGAAGAAACTAAAATAAACCCTAACCCACAAGAATTTTTCAATTGGTTCATTGATAACCACTATATTGAAATTCTAAAAAAAAGACGAGTTCCTTTTTATCTTGATAGCAAATATATAATTCGATATTGCGTACAGCTTAATAAAGAAACTGTAAATCAAATTCAGAAAGAAAAACAGGGCTTACTTTTCTCTAAAGAAGCGAATGAAAATCAGCCACATAGGGATAAAATATTAGAGCTCTTAAAGAACCTATTTGAAAACAACATCACCGAAGAGTTATTTTTTGAAATTCTTGAGGAGACTTCAGATATAGTCCATAATGAACAAATGAAGCATTCTTATAACTCAATTCCAAAAAATAAATTAAACACTAAATTAGGTTATTTAAGATTCTGCTATCATAAAATCTACCTTATTAATGATACTACAGCCGTTCGAGAAAACTTAATCAAGTACTTACATGCTAAATTTGAATGTTTTTCTAGGACTGAACAAACAACTACAGATAAAAAATTTTCAGAAAAACCTAAGCTCTATCCAAGGTGATTTTTAATCACCAAAATCACTTTTTTTCACCATCCATTAAAGGAATAATATTGCTGAGTAATTACAAAAGAAACATGAATAGCTGTTCAATTTTATTAATTATTCAAATATTACGACAATGAAAAATATCATTGAAAAATTAGAGAGTTTAGAAAAAATATTACTCCTACAAAAAGAAGTGCTAACAATTGAAGAACTATCATTATACACTGGATATACAATTGATTATATCTATAAAATGGTTCATCAAAACATAATTCCTTATAGCAAACCTAACAACAAAAAGCTTTTTTTTGAAAAAAAGAAAATTGTAGCATGGCTAACTTCAAACAGCAATACAGCTGATTACATTTTGGAGCAAAGAGCCCAAGCATTCATATCCAAAAAATCATTTAAATAATCAAAGGAGTGCAAATTGAATCCCTATATATCAATATAGGGATGAGTTTGCTCTTTTTGAAATAATTTTATTATGAGAAAAGGATATGACACTGTACATCTATTTCTTTTTACTGAGTTTTTACCTTTAAATTATGATCTATCAGAATATTTAGAAGATGTCAAAACTTATTATGACAAGAGTGGTGAATTTCAATATTCAAGTGTACAATTAAAAAATATAATTATTAGACTAAATAAGAACGGGTTAAGTATTCGAAATAGTCTTTGTAATTTCTATTCAGAAAATTTTCAAGGCTCATTTTTAAATATTGAACTATATCAAACAATTGTTAAACTTAATGAGTTATTAGATATTAATTTATTTGAGGCAAAAGTAACGAGATTTGATTTTTTCTTTGACATTGAGACCAAGCATAATCCAAATTTTTACCTTAAGTTTTATGGTGAAAAAAAGAGATATGAATGTTCACATTATCCAAATGGGAAGTATTATAAAATTGCACAAAAGACATTAGTGTTTTATAACAAATCTAAAGAAGTGAATATGAAGAAAGTTAATATCATGAGATTTGAGATTAGATACTTAAAAAACATTAAAAAGCAATTGCAATATGATGAGTTAAGACTTAAACATCTTTGTGAGCAAACGTTTATAAAACACATTGAAAGTAATGCATTACATGAATACTTGTCTATTGAAAAATATTACCATTCAATTTTTAATCTAAACGAGAAATTGACATCAAAAAAAATTGACATGGTTATATATAATAAGGGAGTTATGAGTATTGGAGTAAATAAAGTATTAGATGACTTAAACAAAAGCTATTTAAAAGGGAATTTAACAGCAACTCAAATACATCGTTACAGAAAAAAAATGCGAACTATAAATGACTCCTTAAAAGAGGTAAATAAGGTAAATCATTTGGATGAAATCGATTCTAAACTATCTGAATTAATAAATCAAAATTAATCGGATTTAAATCGAATGTGGTTGATGTTACAATTATCTAAAAGAGAATCAAAGCATTTAATAATTGTCTCAATTAAAATTCAAAAGCTGTTACAATTTCAAATTTTATTCTTTTACAAGTACACATATTTGAAACAAAACGCATATTTGAAACAAAAAATGTAATAACTTGATTTTCAAGCAAAAAAAGTGTCTCATTTACTTGAGACACTTTTATTTTTGGAGACAGTTTTATCAACTGAGACAATTATTGAGACAGTTATATCCTAACTATAAATTAACATCCGTGAATAAATCAGAAAGAGTAATTTCTAAAGCTGATGCTATGATTGCTAGTGTTGCAATGTTTGGAGTAACTCTCCCCTTTTCGATTTTATAAATATATTGCCTGTCTTTACCTACCATTTCAGCTAATTCAGTTTGAGACAAATTTCTCGAATTTCTAAACATAACAATCTGCTCCCCCACAAGTTTAGGAACTTCATTCGACAACCTCAATATTTCTTTTTCTGTAAGACTTTGCATTAATGCAAGGTCAACGTAAAAACAAAATTTTTTGTAACCTTAAAATACTACATTTTTGTATTTTTACATTCTAATCGTAAAAAAAATATGAAAACAATTAAGTACATTTTGGCTGTTTTAATGGCAATTGCAGGAACTGGAGCAATTATGAAAGGCACCTTTTTTGGAGCATTAACTTTAATACTACTCGGCGGGATTCTCTTACCTCCTGTTTCACAAAAAATAAAGCAAAGTTTCAAGATTTGGGAAAACAAAAGGATTAGGTACGCTTCTTACATTGCACTTTTCCTCATTTCTGCAGGATTTATAAGCAAAAGTGGCGTTAGTGGTCATTCTACATTAAAAAACAGCAACAATGAGGCTGAAATTACTTATAAGGAGTATATAAATCAGGTAGAGGAAAATGTATCAAATCTTTCAAGCGAAAGAAAGCAGCAACGTGATAATTGGATAAATGAATTATCTACAAATAAAGTATACGTTCAGTTAGTAAAAAATAAAGTTGTCTCGGTCGATTATCTACCAACACTAACAGCTATTAGTGATGCTATAAAAAATTCAGTTATAGAAAATGGAAAATCACAATTTAGAATTTCAGATGAAATTGCTACAAAAATTGAGCATTCAAATGAAGGAGAAGAAAAAATGAAATTTGTAGTAAATGCTTCTTCACTTTCTTTAAAAATGAACGGCGGACTACCCAAAGAGATAGTTGAAGTTTTTGACAGATACAGAACTAAATACGGTCTTTACAATGATGGTCAAAAAATATTTTTTGACAACACAGGCAAAAGTGAAAAATTAGATGATGGATTCAATATTACTACAGCAATTGCTCTCTTCAGTCCAAATGACAAAAAAGTACTGGATGCAATTTATGAAACTAACTTTAGCGATATTGGCAATTGGAATGATGATAATGAAACTACATTAGATTATCCATTTATGTCAAATAAAAAATCATATATAGAACATTTAAAAAAAATCTACGATGATAGTAAGTATTTACCTAAAGTTGACAAACATACCTTTTGGGAAGAATACTCACCCGAGGTTAAAGATAGAGTTGAAATGTTAATTTTTAATAAGGATTGTAAAAAACTACAGGAAGAGTTTGAAACAGCTGATAATAACAGTAATAGCCAAAGAGCAAGAACAGGTCATGGAAATACTGATTTGATGGATTTTTTAGATGAGCAGATGAGAGAGTTGGATTGCTTTAAAAAATAACCCCTAATAGGGTTATTTTTTTGCTTATTTAAAATCAAAAAAGCTCCTTTAGAAAAGCTTTAATTTATCAAAAATATCAATATAAAAGAATATATTTGCTTACAAAATAAATTACAAGATTGGAAAAATCGATTCAAATACAAAAATTAAAAGAGCAACTTGCATTAGAGGTTAACAAAGAAAATTCTGATAATAATCTTATTTTATCTCTTTCAAATAGTTTAATTAATTTGGATGATGAGCAGGTTAGATTTTCAATCGATGCTGGGTTGATAGACAGATTAGGTAGAGAATTAGTTGCAAGACAAGAAACCGCTGTGTCTGAACTAGTCAAAAATTCATTTGATGCTGACTCAAAGGAAACAACACTTACCTTTATTGATTCCGATGATACAGGAGGAACATTAAAAATTCAAGATGATGGTGATGGAATGACTAGAGATGAATTAGTCAATGGGTTTATGAGAATATCTTCTACAGACAAAATACATAATCCTTTTTCAAGAACATATAAAAGAAAAAGAGCAGGTCAAAAGGGAATTGGAAGATTTGCGGTTCAAAGATTAGGTAAAAAATTAACTATAATTACTCAAACTGAAGATTCAGAAAATGCTCTTATGTTGAATATTGATTGGGAAGATTATAAAGGAGATATTCAACTCTCTTCAATCACAAATTCCTTGAAAATAATTCCTAAACAAAGAACAAAAGGAACTACTCTAATAATTTCTGAATTACGAGAAAAATGGACTGAGGCTGCTATTCAAAGAATTTTTAACTATGTAACAGATATTATTCAACCAGTAGCACTAACAGAGAGAAAAATAATTGAAGATAATAATCGTATTCAAAGCACTCAAGACCCGGGTTTTAAGACAAGTTTTATTAAAATTAAAGAGGGAAACGCAAAATCAATCAAAAACGAAATTCTCAAATTTCATTCAAATGCAGTTGCTGTTATTGAAGGAGAAATTGACGAGTCTGGTATAGGATTATATTCAATTGAGAGTGGTATTCTTAACATAAATGAAATTGGTCAAATTGGAAATGATTCAGATGATAATAATGTTCCATTTGACAAATTAAAAGATGTAAAATTCAGAGCTTATTATTTTATTTATGATAGTGACTTAATTCCTAGAATGCAAAGTACAAAAATTAAACGATTGGCTTTGACACAGGGGGGTATTAGATTATACAGAAATGGATTTAGAGTTTTACCTTATGGCGAACCTAGCAATGACTGGTTAAAACTTGATAAATCTCTTAGAACAAGATCTCTATTACCATCACATGGTAATAATAACTTTTTTGGATTTGTTGAATTAACCGATGAAGAAAATAATTTTTACGAAACATCTAGCAGAGAGGGGTTGACAGAGAATGATGCCTTTATTCAACTACAAAATTTTGTATACCGAACAATTATTACGGGAGTTGTAAAAATCGCAGAAGCAAGAAATGTAAAAATTACAACATCTCAGAAAAAAAACGAAAAAGGCAATTGGGAAAAAATTGAGTTCCGAATTAAAAATATAGCTCATACTCTGGAAGAACTTGACAAAGAATTGGAAAATGATGGTGGTGGTGTTGAGGAAAAGAGGAAAAGAAAAAAGAGAGTCCAAAAGGTTAAAGAAGCATTAAAAGAAATCGAAAAAATTCAGAAAGAAGAACAAGAAAAGACACTTAAAGAAAGATCAATGTTACGTGTTTTAAGTAGTGTTGGTTTAACTATTGCTCAATTCATTCATGAGATTAAGTATTACATGGATAATATACAAAGCGATATTAGATTCCTTGTTTCAAAACTACAAGAAGATAAAATTGCATTAGACAGAATCAATATTTTAGATGAAAATTTTTCATCATTCCATACATACACATCATACTTTGATGATGTTGTATCGCAAAATGTTATAAGAGAACTTAGACCTTTAGATTTAAGAAATGTAGTAAAACCATTTATTAACTCAATTGGACTCGATGCTGCTAAAGCAGGTGTTGAATTTGTTGATCCAATATTTAATAAATATAGATTATTCACTAAACCTATGCATCCATCTGAATGGTCATCTATTCTTTTTAATTTTTACACAAACTCGAAGAAAGCTATTAAAAGAGCTGGTTCTGATGGAAAAATTTTTATTGAGTGTGGAGAATCTAATGAAATGGTTTACTTAGAATTTTCTGACAACGGAGATGGGATATCTAGTGAACATGAAGAAAGAATTTTTGAAGAATTTTTCACAACAACTTCATCTGAAAACTTCGATAACATAAACGAAAATTCAGAAATTTTAGGGACTGGATTAGGTTTAAAAATTGTTAGAGATATTGTCAAAAGTTATAGAGGAAATGTATATGTTGTTTCACCCAAAGGCGAATTTTCAACATGCATCAGAATTGAAATACCAAAAGCTACAGAAAAAGATATAATAAAATATGGCTTATAAAATATTATATATTGAAGATTTAAAACCTGGTTCAATAATTCACGATCTTGAAGCGAATGGATTTCAAGCTGAACACTATGAACCCGATGGATTAGAAAGTTTATTAGTAAAAATTAAAGGGTTTGATTTACTTCTTTTAGACTTTAGACTAACTGAAAACCAAAAAGTTGTATTTGATGCGCCAACAATTGCTCAAACAATTAGAACAACTGGCGGTAGCCAGCATATGGACATACCAATCGTATTAATATCAACAGAAGGAAAGATTTGTGACTATTACAAAGATTTTTCAAGTCAAGATTTATTTGACTATTCTGTATCAAAAGAAATCTTTCTTAAAAATATTGCAAAATACTCAAAACGATTTGCTGCAACAATTGAGGCGTATAAAATCGTCAATAAAAACAATAAAAACATATCACATTCTTTAGGATTATCAGTTGATGAAATTAAAGAAAATGTTGATTATAGGATTGAAGAAAAATTAAATAACGACATATATCAAACCAGTGTTTTTGCATATAATAATTTCATTTTAGACAATATTATCCGCTCAATTGGGGTCTTAATAGGTGAAGAAGTGCTTTCGGCTAGACTAGGAGTCTCTAGAAAATCAGAAGATTGGCATAAACTTATGGAGATATTATCACAATTTAAGTACACAGGGATATACTCAAATGCTTACAACAGATGGTGGAGTCATAAACTAGAAAATTGGTTGATTACAAAAAATAATGGAAATAGCTGGAGAAGATTAAATGCTGAACAAAGAGTCAAAAAACTTATTGAGTTTACAGGGCTTGAAAATTTAGATGTACTAAATAAAATAGAACATTCAAGTGGATCAAATTTTTGGACAATCTGTAAATTTTCAAAAGAACCTTTAGACCCAATAGATGGATTAGAACTTAATCAACGTGATTTATTTCCGTGGCAAGACAAAGAATACATTTCGATAAAATCAGGTCTAGAAACTTGTGATTTATATCGCTACGTTAAACCGTTTGATAAGGAGAAATTAAGAACCTTCGAAAAAAGTTTATAATATGCCTCATTGGGATAAAAATAATTTTGCTAAGGACCTTGAAACATTTTTAGAGCTGATTCAAAAATATGAATTACCGGTTGATGTTTCTAAAGTTTACGATTTTCAAAGTAATTTCCTTTACAGAGAAAATTATTTAATCAATGTAGAAGACATTGTTTTCTATATTGATAAAAAAATATCTGGGACCGTGCCTTTTGAAATTGCTAAAATATCTGTTTTTTTTAACCATACTTGTGAATTTGATATAGATAAAAATCCTGTTAGTGACGACTTAATAAAATCTAATTATCGATTCAGTTTAAAAATAGCTGGATATGATAATGATAAAAATGAATACAATAATTGGTGGCGTCTTGACCAAGACATTGAAGGTGACCAAGAACATAAATGTACACATCCATATTATCATTTTCAAGCAGGTGGAGATGAGCTCTATAGCATTGACACTGGTAAAACAATTTTCACAGGAGCACCAAGACTTTCGCACCCTCCAATGGATATCTTCTTGGGATTTCATTTTGTTTTAAACAACTTTTATAATAGAAAAGAATATTCGTTCATAAATAAGTTGTTTTCAGATGAAAATTATCAAGATATAATTATGCGAGCGCAGAAAAGATTATGGGTTCCTTATTTTGGTGCTTTCAATCATGGAACTACACATTCAAACTTTACAATGGCAAAAGTATTTCCATTATATATTAATTAATTTAAATGAAGAGCAAAGAAGTTAAACAACTAATAAATAACTACTCAACTAATCCTAAATTAGTTGATAGGTTAATTGTATCTTCTTTTTTAATATTTAATAATCTCACAGTAATAAATAATAAGTTCATTAAAGATTATATCATTACTGAGAACGATGCAGATGAATATTCCGAGTTGCAAGAATTCATCAAAATATTGGAAATAAAAAATAAAATTTTAGATTTTGAAAGCTTAATAGAATTATTTGAAATAGTTATCTCTCCTGAAGACAAAATTATTACCGGAGCAATTTATACCCCAAAAAAAGTACGAGAATATATAATATGCCAATCCCTAAATAACAAGGATTTAGATAATTTTAAAATATCTGATATAGCATGTGGTTGTGGTAGTTTTTTGCTTGATTCCGCTGTATATATACACAATAGAACTAATAGAAGTTATTATGATATTTTCAGAAATAACATCTTTGGGCTTGATATTCAAAAATATTCAATTACAAGAACCAAAATTCTTTTAACATTATTAGCAATTAATGCAGGAGAAGACGCTGTTGATTTTAATTTTAATCTATTTGTTGGAGATGCTTTAAACTTCAATTGGGCAAGTCATATACAAAATTTTGACGGGTTTCATGCTGTCGTAGGTAACCCTCCTTATGTCTGTTCTAGGAATATACCTGAACAAACTAAAAAATATATAAAGAATTGGTCAGTGTGTTCAACCGGTCATCCCGACCTCTATATCCCCTTTTTTCAAATAGGAATAGAAAACCTACGTGAAAATGGCATTTTAGGATATATAACTATGAATACTTTTTTCAAAAGTAATAATGGGCGAGCGTTAAGAGATTTTTTTCAAAATATCAGATTGAATTTTAAAATCATTGATTTTGGAAATATTCAAATTTTTAAAAGTAAGTCTACTTACACTTGTATATGTCTAATTGAAAAGACAATTGATAACCATATTCAATACATAAAAGCTAAATCCAAATCATTAGAAAATAATTTTAAATTCAACAAAATCAAATATGATGAATTGGATGCTAAAAATGGTTGGAATTTAGAAGTTTCTGATGTTTTAAATAAAATAGAAAAAACAGGTAAACCATTCTCAAAATTATATAAAACAAGAAATGGTATTGCAACACTAAAAAACAGTATTTATATTTTTAATCCAATAGCTGAGGATGAAAATTTTTATACTTTAAAAAATGGAAGTCTTTACCAAATAGAAAAAGACATTTGCGTTGATATTGTAAACCCTAATAAGTTTACCAAAATAGATAATGTAAATGATATTAGAAGAAAAATAATATTCCCTTACGAGTACATAAATGAAAAAGCTACTCTAATCAAAGAGGATCATTTTAAAAAGAAATATCCAAGAGCTTATGAATATTTAAATAAAAAACGTCTAATTCTTGAAACTCTGAGATAAAGGTGAGGGTAAATATGAAAATTGGTTTGCATATGGCAGAAATCAATCTCTTGAGAAAATGAAATATAAACTTTTTTTTCCACACATTACACCACATATTCCAAATTTTGTCACTAATTCTGATGAAAGTTTATTGTTCCATAATGGGCTTGCCGTTGTTTCTGAAAATGAAAGAGACTTATTACTTCTAAAAAAAATTATGAGCTCAAATCTTTTTTGGTATTATATTAAAAACTCAAGTAAACCATATGGCTCTGAATATTATTCTTTGAGTAAAAATTACATTAAAAACTTTGGTATTTGTGAATTATCGGAGGAAGAAATTGATTTTATTATTAATGAGAATGATAAAAACACCATTGATGATTTTTTAGAGTCAAAGTACCAAGTTGAAATTTGATAAAAAACTTTTATTAGGTTCTTATTCAGTATCAATTTTACATAATTTTGTTGTTATTTTGTTGCTAAAATCATATAATTAGTTGATTTTCAATATAATTTCATTTTTTGTATCGGAAAATAATCTGTTAACCTAATTATAGTTTTGAGGGCACTCAAACTCAAGTCAAAAAAGAAGCAGTGAATACAGCGGAACATGATGGAGTAAACTGGACAGTGTGCCAGGAATGTAACGGACGCGGTAAGAAAAGCCGAAGACTCAGCAAAAAGGTAAGACTCCTTTACCAAAAAGCAGTGGAAGCATTTGAAAAGAACAATGGCGAAGGTACGGCTCCGGTTCGTCCTAAGGCGCCTTTGTACCCCTGCCCTAACTGTTCGGGGTCTGGGTTGGTTGCTGCTGCCTGTCCTCCTGCTGTTGACGAAGAAAACTATCCTCATGTAGCTATTATTGGTGCCGGAATTGGAGGGGTTGCCCTGGCAGTAGCTTGTTTGCATCGCGGAATACCCTTTACCCTTTACGAACGCGACAGTCACTTTGAGGCCCGCTCTCAGGGGTATGGCCTTACGCTGCAACAAGCCAGTAAAGCCATTGAAGGATTGGGGATTTTTGCACTAAAAGATAAAGTGATTTCCACACGCCACTTGGTACATACCGTTGAAGGGAAAGTGATTGGAGAATGGGGCACCCGAAAGTGGATGCCGGACGATGTGAAAACAGCACCCAAACGTACCAATATGCATATTGCCCGACAATCGTTGCGGTTAGCACTGCTTGAACAGCTTGGCGGACATGACAAGGTACAATGGGGACATCAGTTGGTTGATTTTAAACAAGATAACGATACTCATATAACGCTGAACTTTCAGGTGAATGGAGCGGAGAAAACTGCTAAGGCCGATCTTGTGGTGGGTGCCGACGGGATTCGCAGTTCGGTGCGAAGATTGTTGCTGGGTGAAGAGGCTACTCCGTTGCGTTACCTTGGCTGTATTGTGATATTGGGTATTTGTCCGTTAAGCGCTCTTGAAGGCGTGGACAGTGCGCTATTGGATTCGGCTACAGTGTTTCAAACAGCTAACGGGAAGGAACGGATTTATGTGATGCCTTTTACGGCGGACTCGGTGATGTGGCAACTTAGCTTTCCGATGCCTGAAGAGGACGCCAAGGCGTTAAGTGCTTTGGGACCTCAGGCGCTTAAGGAAGAAGCCTTTAGAAGAACCCAATGGCATAGTCCTGTTCCTGAGATTGTAGCTTCTACCCTTCCCGCTCAGGTTTCGGGGTATCCTGTGTATGACAGAGAATTGCTTACGCCTGCACTGTTGGAGAACAATGGTGCGGTAACTTTACTAGGCGATGCGGTGCACCCTATGAGTCCGTTTAAAGGACAAGGGGCCAATCAGGCGCTGTTGGATGCACTCTCACTGGCTCGTGGAATCACTCGGGGGTGTAAATCATCTTCGCATTGGAGGACAGTCGGCCTTAGAGAAAGTGTACTGACTGCCTTTGAAGAAGAGATGTTGCAACGCAGTGCTGTTAAGGTGAACGATTCGGCAGCGGCAGCGGAGTTTCTGCATTCTGAAATTGTACTGCATGAGGGTGATGAGCCCCGAGGACGGTGTTTGAAGCGGAAAGATACTATGGAGTAATGGGTTAATTATTACATTGTGAAAAGGATTATGGGGTTCCTCCTTGGTCGGAATGACAATAAAAGTCGAATTATAACCACCATTGCTTTGTCATGCTGACGTAGGAAGCATCTCATCCTATTTGTTTTCTCTGATTGGTATTGTGAAAGGATTATGAGACAGGGTTATGAAAAAGGATTATGAAAAAGGATTATGAGATTGCTTCGCCAGTTCGCTATCGCTCGTGTCCTCCTGCGTCGGAATGACAATAACAACACCCTGCAGCGTTGGAATGACGATAAATACTAAGATCTAAAGGTAAATCGTCTTAATAATACATTCTGAATCCTAGCCTGTTGCACAAGGCGTATTGTTTTTCAAACAGGGTTTCGGTTATTTCCACTACATCGTCGTATTCCTGACACAGGAAAAAATACAGGTGGTCTAAAACCGTACTTAGAACCGGGGCGGTGTTGGCATACCCGGAAACGGCTTTGGCGCCGGTGATGTCTAAAAAGTACTGGAAGGTTTCTTCGTCGAGATCCAACTGTAGGGTGTTGGCAAAATGAACGATTTTGTCTTGCAGCTTGCCTTCGAAAAACTCGGCGATTTCTTCGAAACTGTAATAGTAGTTGTCTATTTTGAGCTCGTTGCTCCTACCTTCAAATACTAAATAAATAACGCCATAATCCTTAAAATGGCGGTCTTCATACAACAGGGTACTGATGCCTTCCTCGAACCCTTCTATACTGTCGCAGGTTTTGTATACGTTGGTGATGCCGTATTGGGTAGCGAGGGTTTCGAGTCCTTTAAGAATGGGACTGCTGCCGGGTGCTTCCACATCGGGGACGGATTCGAGACAGTAGATGTAGTTGTTGTTGGGCATTGTTTTTTTTTTGCAAAGATAGGTAATTTGCCTGTGAGCCTGCCTTCGAGAGCCTGCCTTCGAGAGCCTCAGGCACCGAGGAGTTGAGGGAATCGAATTAGGGACCGCCCTTCGAGAGCCTCAGGGACCACCCTTCGAGAGCCTCAGCCACCGAGAAACTACCCTTCGACCCTTCGAGAGCCTCAGGGACCGAATGGAAACCCAATGAGGATCAATAAGGAATCGGGTAATGATTTATGTTATACGGTTCTTTTCCTGAGATTTTATGCAATTCGGTGCCTGAGGCTCTCGAAGGCACTATTGTTATGCTGTGCGGTGGCTGAGGCTCTCGAAGCCACTTTATTTATTGAAATCTCTATAGGCGATGGCTAATGCGGGGAGCAGTTCTTGGGTTCCGTTGATTAGTGCTTCTTTCTTTTTTCGGCTCCAGCCTTGTACTTGCTTTTCTCTGTAAAAAGCTTCGTCAATTTTTTGGTATTCTTCGTAATAAACGAGTTCCACTGGAAGGCGCTTTTGGGTGTGGTTGGCTCCTTCTCCGTTTTGATGTTGTTCTAAACGTTTTTCTAAATCTATCGTGCTTCCGGTGTAATAACTACCGTCTGAACATTTTAGTATGTATAGGTATCCTTTCATTTTTTGTGTTTTGCCTTTGACCCTTCGACCCTTCGAGAGCCTCAGGGACCGAAAACGAGAGCCTCAGGGACCGCCCTTCGAGAGCCTCAGAGACCGCCCTTCGAGAGCCTCAGGGACCGAATCAGCCAACGAAAAAAGAGAGCCTCAGCCACCGCCCTTCGAGAGCCTCAGGGACCAATCGGTGATTTGAAAAGGGTTTTGTTATTTTAATTTGACCGGAAGCGTTTCGGGGTTGATGCCCATGTAGTCGCAGAATTCGTAAATGGTTACGGATTGGTGTTTTTCTTTGTTGTGTACTTTTTTGATGTTGGCAATAATGTTGCGGCATTGTCTTTCACTTTTTCCGGTGATTTGCTGGATGTCTTTCGGATAGATTATGATTCTGCTCATTGTGTTGTTTTTGTTGTGGTTGTTTTTGATTTGTTAGTGTGTTATTTTCTTTTGTATGGGTTAGCATGACGCTACCATGACGCTACCATGACGTTAGCATGACGTTAGCATGACGCAAGCATGGAGTAAGGATGTGATTTGTTTTTCCATTTCTCAGGTGTTATTTTTAACATTAAATAGGTTTTTTCTTTCGGGATGCAAATATCGTAGGATTTTTATATCAGAAAAGTATTTCTTAAAAATTTTTTCGGCAAAAACGGCAATTTTGGTTCATTTCGGCAATTTCGGCTGTTTTCGGCAATGGGGGTTTGGGGTTGATTTTTGGTTGTTATAGTATTGCAGCCTAATTATTAACCCAATAAAAGAACTTAAGAGTTATGGCAAAAGTTAACAGTATTATTAAGATTGAAGGAACGGTTGAGGATTTGACGTTTTACAAAAAAGACGGGAAGAATTATGTGCGTAAAAAAGGCGGGGTTTCGAAAGAACGTATCGGGAGCGACCCGAATTATATCCGTACCCGTGAGAACAACAGTGAGTTTGGACACAGTGGCAGCAGTGGTAAAGTTTTGCGTCGTGCTTTGGGGACGATGGTATTTAAGGCCAAGGACAGCAAGCTGCAAAGCCGTTTGTTGGGTGTGATGTCGCGCATTAAGAATATGGACACTCTTTCTCCCAGAGGTAAGCGCAGTGTGAGTGTGGGTTTGTCGACCCCGGAAGGCAAACAAGTGTTGCGTGGGTTTAATTTTAATGCCAATGCGATTTTGGACAGTGTTTTGTTTGCGCCTTATGATTTGGACACGAATACGGGTGTAATTATGCTGCGGGATATTATGACTGCCGAACAGATTATGTTTCCTCAGGGGGCTACCCATGTGAGTTTTCAGGGCGCGGTTTGTGCGCTGGATTTTGAAACGGAGGAATCGGAAGTCGCGTACAGTCCGATAGTGAATTTACCGTTGAACCTCACTCCTACTACGGTTACTTTGACGCCGAGCAATGTTCCTACGGGTACCGGGCAGCAGTTTTTCCTTTTGATGATTTCGTTTTATCAGGAAGTGAATTCTGTACAGTATTCGCTGAGGAATGAGGAGTATAATGTGTTGACGATTTTGGATGTGGTTTAATGGATGAGGAACTAAGGGACTGAGGAACTGAGGAACTAAGGAACTGAGGAACTAAGGAACTAAGGGAATAAGGAACTGAGGAACTAAGGGACTGAGGAACTAAGGGACTGAGGAACTAAGGGACTGAGGAACTAAGGGACTAAGGGACTGATTAATAAAGTTATTGCGTTTTTTTAAACCCTGTACCTTTTGGTATGGGGTTTTATTTTGTAAATAAAATAAGATTATATGCCAAATAGTGTATTTGTAAGTAATTTTTTGGTATTTCATCGATTTTAATGTAAATACTTACATATAAGTTTTATTTCTATTTTAAATAGAATTAATTTTCTGTCAAATTACACCTTCTTCTTTGAAAAAGGTAATGTTTAAAAAAGTGCTAACCGACTAATTAACAACACCTCACATTAAAAAACAACACTTATGAAAAAAATTTACCTTATCCTTATTTTATTTAATCTGGCAGCGTACAGCCAAGATTTGAAAACCGAAGCTAAAAATGAATTAGGCAAACTTTCGGAAGATTTTGACAACTATAAAACAGCGTTTGATACTGCAAATTCTGAATTGACGCTTATAAAAAATAAGATTACCGGCAGTTCCGACCACAAATTGAACATAGAAGAACTATCGGCACAATTTGTAAAAATAAAAGACGCAAAAGTTAAACTGGACAGTATTTATTTGGTAGCCCAGAGTTACAAGACCTATTACATCAGTAAAAAAGTTGACAAAGGCAGTGTGAATTCTTATTTTAAAAAGGATTATAAAATAGAATCCGATGAACCTACGGGAGAAGGCTCAAATACCATAAAAACATTTTTATATTTTGGAGATGATCTGATCTTGTCTGAAGATGAAAAATTTTTTAAGGATAAAAACACCAATGATGTTTTTAATAAAATCTTAAAAACGGAGTCTGAAAGCTATTTAGGAGACTTTACCATTCCTAAAGAAAACACAGAGATTACTGTAAAGGAGTTTGACTTAAAAAACCGCTATGTTTTGGGACTACCTTGGTTTAACTGTATTAAGGACACTGCTTCTACTGTTGCAATTAGTTATAAGTTTAAAAATATACGTTTATACATTTTTGAAGGGGGGCTTTATGACGTAAAAGCGACATTAATTGATGAAAACAACAATGAATTGGTTTTTGAAAACAGAACTCCTATAAGCATGATTCGATTCTCGGATTTGAATTATAAAAATTATTTGTATCATGATAAAACGAAAGAAGATAATATATACAACGAAAAAAAATTTATACGTCAAAGAATTAAGCTTACTGATGTATTAAATTATATTTCAAACCCAGGTAACAGCTATGTTCCCGATAATATTACCTATGAATTCCCAATTAAGGATGAGGACAAAAATGCCTATAAAACCCAACCGGTAAAATACCAGATAAAACAAAAGACCTCGCTACAGAATTGTTTGGAACTGAGAACTTATACTGATTTTTTAGCTCTTTTTGGGGATTCCCCCAATGGTCTTGTACAAGTTGAAGGTAAAGCGGATTTTTTTATTGCTCCGCTGAATTTGCGCAATTCACTTGTTTATGTTTTTAAAAAAATATCGCCTTTTGTTAGCTTTTCACGATTGGATGATATTGACAAAGATTTGACGCAATTAAAAGTTAACGATAGTATTAACACACTAAAATCTCCATTGGAGATGCTACAGAAATCCTACTTAAAAATGGGAGTAAAAGTTAATTTCTTTTCCTTTAAATTGAACAAAGAATACCCCTTCACTTTTAACCTGTATACTCCGGTTTCTTATCAGATAGCTAACCTAAAAGTGAATGACAGTACACGGGTAAATTTTAAATCGATGGGAATGGGAGCCGGATTTATGCTTGAATTTAGACGATTTAATAATTTTGGTTTTAACTATTCGATGGAATGGGTGCGATTTAATTCGAGAGCGCTTAATAGCATCGATTCAATAGCACCACCAGATGCCTTTTGGGTTTTTAAGAATGAAGCCGAAGTTTATTATTATCCTAACGATTCTAAAGAGCAGTCTATTTTTTTAAGATTTAATGCCTTTAATGATGCAACCCATGGAAATAACGATGCTTTTTATCAATTGCAATTTGGTTATCGATTCTCTATAGGAATCAGTAAATTAAAAAGGTGATGGTTTTAAAATTATGAATTAGCTAATTGAATTTCTAATTAAATACAATAGTTATGAAAAAACGAATTATACTACGTATCCTACCTATTGCTTTTTTGATTTTTATGACGCAGACCACAAAGGCACAAGACAGTTTACAATATCGGTATTCTGAATATGAGCCCAATTATATTATTTCTAATTTCGGTAAGCATGATTTTGGGCAATTAAAATTTAAAATCAGTTTTAAATACAATTTATTTTTTAAATCCAACAATGGTAATAAAGTGTTTTTTGCATACACACAATTTGCCTTTTGGGACGTGTATCAACCTTCTGCCCCAATGAGGGAACTGGTTTATACTCCAATGCTTTTTTATGAATATAAACTGCATCCTTCTTCCCTATCTAAAATCAAATTTGAAAATGTAAAATTTGGAACGTTACATCAGTCAAACGGAAAAGACGGGGAATCTAACCGAAGTATATTTAAAGGCTTTGTTCATTCCAGAATTTCCTATCGAAATAACTCAAATTCGACTTCTTTCAGATTAAAAGAAATCAATATGAATCCGCAGGTTTGGTTTTGGTATCTTGTTACTCGTGAGAATGAAACCATTGCCGACTATCAAGGCTATGGTCAGCTAATTACAAACTTTAATTTTGATTATGGACAATCAAACGGTAAAACTCCAATTCAGTTGTCTAATGTACTTATCCCAGCGAAACGTGGAACATCATTCGTTATTAATTTAATGGTAAATCCTTTTAAAAAGACTGAGAAAGTACCTTGGGTTCCTAATTTGTATTTACAATATTGGAACGGCTATGGTGAAAGCCTCCTGAATTATGATAACAGATTTAATAATTATACAAGGCAGTCTGTTTTTAGAGCGGGTATTCAATTTAGAATTGATTGATTAATGACACAACCAAATCATCTATCTGATTTTTTTAAATCTCACTAAATTTAGTGAGATAAATATCCCCATTTCTGGGGATATTTTTATTGCACCCAAAACGTTATTTTTGAAATATTCTGAATTTAAGAAATATCCTTATGCCCTAAACTACTGAAACATGATTAACGAGTTTTGCACTATTTATTGTTAATAACAAATTTCTTACAATTGGCATAAATTTCTTATTTTTAGAAATTCAAATAACTTACTACTAATGTCATTATTTCAAAATACGGTATTGAAAAAATACCGCCAAGCCCAACCACAAACTACACTTGATGCTCAATGGGAGGTTTACAAAGCTATCTTTCACGATATCAACAAACAAGCTAACATTCGTTCCAGTAAAGAAGAACAGTATCAGGAAGGATTTTTACGCGAGCTGTTTGTAAAAGTATTAGGTTATATTATCAATCCCGATGCGAATTTTAATTTAACTACCGAGTTAAAAAACTTAACCAACAGCAAAAAAG
The DNA here is from genome assembly GCA_963812405.1 of uncultured Flavobacteriaceae bacterium. Taxonomy (GTDB): domain Bacteria; phylum Bacteroidota; class Bacteroidia; order Flavobacteriales; family Flavobacteriaceae; genus Flavobacterium. The sequence goes on from CAWEUV010000004.1 coordinate 156,664, forward strand.
CCGATGGTGCCATTATTATAGACGACAAAGTAATGGCGGTTATTGAACTTAAAGGAACCGACACGACCGACTTAGGCAAAATTGAAGCCCAAGCCTTTGGCTACAAAACCAACCAACGCGATTGCCGTTATGTGATTATCTCCAACTTTGAGAAACTCCGTTTTTATATAGACGATGCTACCGAATTTGTTGAATTCAACCTATTTACCTTAAGCAAAGACGAGTTTGCTACCCTTTGGCTGTGTTTGGCGTTTGAGAATATTAAGAACGACTTACCCGGAAAATTAAAAGCCGAGAGTGTTTCGAACGAAGACAAGATTACCAAGAACTTATATAAAGATTACTCGGCTTTTAGAAAAGAGTTGTTTACCAACATTGTTGCCTTGAACCCGCAGCACAACAAACTGGAACTTTTTAAGAAAACGCAAAAACTGTTAGACCGCTTTTTGTTTATTTTCTTTGCCGAAGACCGTTTGCTGTTGCCTACCAACCTTATCTTTTCGATTAATCTGGAATGGCAAAAGCTCAAGGAAGCACGCGTACCAGTATCGTTGTATGACCGTTACAAAATGTATTTTGATGATTTGAATACCGGTGCCCGCGTTTCGTTACCCGCATTTGGGAAACACACCAATGAAATTGTTACGGCGCAATATGACATTTATGCCTATAACGGTGGACTGTTTCAAACGGATGAACTGTTAGACAGCATAAAAATTGACGACGATTTACTTTTCAAGCATACCCGAAAACTTAGCGAGTATGATTTTGAAAGCGAAGTCGATGTGAACATCTTGGGGCATATTTTTGAAAACTCGCTGAACGAGATAGACGAAATCGCCAACGAAATTGAAGGCACTGTAACCGAAAAAACGAAAACCAAGCGCAAAAAAGACGGCGTTTTCTACACCCCGAAATACATTACCAAATACATAGTAGACAACACTATTGGGAAACTGTGTACTGAGAAAAAAACCGAGTTACAGTTGGATGAAACCCAATATACAACCGACAAACGCATCCAACAGAAAACCAAGAAAGACCTTTTAGGAAAACTGGAAACCTACCGTAAATGGTTGTTGGAACTAACCATTGTAGATCCTGCCTGTGGTAGTGGTGCTTTCCTAAACCAAGCCTTAGAATTTTTAATTGCCGAACACCGTTATGTGGACGAACTGCAAGCCAAGTTATTTGGCGATGCGTTGGTATTGAGCGATGTGGAAGGCAGCATCTTGGAAAACAACCTGTACGGCGTAGATTTGAACGAGGAAAGTGTGGAAATTGCCAAACTCTCATTATGGTTACGCACCGCACAACGCAATAGAAAATTAAACAGCCTGAACAACAATATTAAATGCGGGAACTCGCTAATAGACGCCCCCGAAGTAGCAGGCGACAAAGCGTTTAATTGGCAAGAGGCTTTCCCGAAAGTGCTTGCTAAAGGTGGGTTTGATGTGGTGATTGGGAATCCGCCTTACTTGGTTATTAAAGGAGGTAGATGGGTTGGAGGTTTTGAATATAATAATATAGCTATTGATTATATTAAAAATAGATTTAAAACTGCAGAACAACAGATAAATACATACATCCTATTTTTAGAGCTCTCTAAGTATATAAGTAAAAAGAACGGAATTATTTCACAAATAACACCTAATACTTTTTTCGCAAACGAATACTCAAAAAAAATAAGAGATTTTTTAATTGAAGAATGCAATTTAATTGAAATTAATAATGTAGGATTAGTATTTGAAGACGCTAGCGTTGAAACTACAATAACAACCTATACTAATTCCAAATACAAATGTCTCACTAGAATAATTAATAATGAAATTAGTTTTGAAATTGATTTTAATGATACAAGAAAATTAACTAATGATAATAAATATTTAATAAATGTTGACAAATCTCTTTTGAAGTTATTAAACACTTTAAATTCAAATATCAGACTTGAGAAAATAGCTAAGGTATGGAGAGGATTGACAACGGGAAATGATAAAAAATACATTTCAAATAAAACTTTAGGAGATTCTTATAAACCATTAATATCAGGGAGCGAAATTTCAAGATATTATATTGAAAATAATAGTAAATATGTGAACTATATCCCAAGTGAACTTGATAGACCGAGAGATGAACGCATCTTTTTATTAGAAGAAAAATTAATCTCAAAATTTGTAGGTAATAGATTATCTTTCAGTTACGATAATAAGCAATATTATGTTGTTAACACGGCTTGTTCATTAGAATTATTAGATAATAATTATTCGATTAAATTTTTATTGACCTTACTAAATTCAAAATTGTTAGACTTTTATTTTCAGTTAGTTTTTAGTGATTCAAGAGCAACTTTCCCAATTATGAAATCTGGAAATATTGAATTATTACCTATAAAAGAAGCATCTCTTTCTAATCAGCAACCCTTCATTGCGAAAGCCAATGAAATGTTATCCCTTAATAAAGAATTAACAGAAACTTCTCAAAAATTCCAACGAACCCTACAGCGCAAATTTGAGTTAGACGATTTGCCTAAAAAACTACAGGATTGGTATTTGTTAACGTATGCTGAGTTTATTAAAGAATTAGCCAAAAAGAAAATAAAACTCTCCTTAGCCCAAGAAGCAGAATGGGAGGATTATTTTATGAGTGAACAGAAAAAAGCACTGGAGCTAAAAGCGCAGATTGATGCTACGGATAAGGCTATTGATAAAATGGTTTATGAGTTGTATGGGTTGACACAAGAAGAAATAGAAATTGTTGAGAATAGTTAATAATATTAAAACCTTGATAATGATAAAAAAAATACATATCCAAAATTTTAAAAGTATAATTAATACTTCGTTTGAACTTAGCGATAATCTATTTACACTAGCAGGCCAAAATGAAGCTGGTAAAAGTTCCATATTAGAAGCACTATACAGTTTTGAGGACGATATAGTGAATCGCGAAAACTTAAATTTTGAGGAAGAAAGCAATGGGAATTTGAAACAGAGTATTTCAATAACATACAAGACAAGTGAGTTTTTTTTTAAAGAACTTGAGAACGAGTGTAGACAGTATGTAAATGATGAACTTAAAACTAATACAGCGCTTTTTAAAGTATTTGATGTAGAGAAGTTAAAAAAGTTGCAAGAATTTACCCTAACAAAAACAATTGATTTTGGAGGGGAAAATCAAAATGAATATAAATTAGAAATTAATGAACCCGCTTTTCAAATTATTAAATCAGCTATTAACAATTTACCTAATGAAAAAGATGACATTGTAACAGCAATTATAAAAATTTTAAGGCCTATAATAGACATAAACTTATTAAAAGAGAAAGTTGTTTACGATATTTGGAGATGTTGTCCATCTATCATTTTTTTTGATGATGTTGCAGATTTATTGCCCGATGAAATTTATGTTGATGAACTCGAAAAAAGTGATTCGGGCCAAAAAGGCATAAAAGCAGTTAAAAATTTTCAAGAAATACTCAAGATTAATTTTGTTGAATTTTCGAAGAAAAATCCTCAGCTAAAAAAAGGTAAAATTGAAACTCTTAATAAAGAACTTACAGCGTCATTTCAAAAAGACTGGAAACAGAAAATTTCAGGAAATAAACAAGTAGAAATTAATTTTGAATTAGCATTTGATCAAACTGGCAAAGAGAAAGTTTCATTTTTCGTAAAATCAAAAGATGGTCAATATTTACAGCCCAGAAGAAGAAGTAAGGGTTTGATTTGGTTTTTATCTCTATGGTTAGAATTGAAAGCTTCAGAATCAGAAAATGGAATAGTTTTTCTTTTTGATGAACCTGGACAAAATTTACATGTTAAAGCTAACAATGACATGTTAGAAGTCTTCGAAAATTTAGCTAAATCTGGACATCAAATAATTTATTCAACCCATTCGCCTTCACTAATAAAATTAGATAAACTTCATAATATTGGTTTAGTATTAAATACTGAAAATGAGGGCACCATAGTGGAAGGACTAACTACCTCAAAACTTGATTCTACTTATAAAAAAGATGCTTTACAACCAATTTCTGAAGCTATGGGATTGGAGCCATTAAAGGACTTTTCAATTTTATCAGAAAAAAATGTTCTATTAGAAGGTTTGTCTGATTTTTGGTATTTTGAATCTATGGCAAAGATTTTAAATAAAAAGAAGGATTACAAATTCGTCCCAGGTATTGGCATAAAGTCTTCAAAAATATATCATTTAATTTCCTTTTGCATTGGATATGGTTTAGATTGGATTTTATTAATGGATAATGGAGTGAATCCAAGAACTACAAGAGAGGAATTAAAAGAAAATCTTTTCAATAATGACGAGATATTAACTGATGAAAAAATTAAACTGATTGATTTTAAAGAAGTAGAAGATATGTTTAGCGCAAAAGATTTTTTACTTGTAGATGATAAATTCAATGTTAAATCAGATAAAATACCATCTCAAATAATTGGTGATAGAAAGATCATTTATGCAAAACAATTTTATCAAAATGTAATTAATAAAAAAATCACAAAATCTAAATTAGACGAACAAACGATTCAAAATTTTGAAAAGGTGTTTGATTTTATTGAAAAGTCTTTTAATAAAGTAAATAGTTCTTATAAGGTTCCAGCGAAAAATGTAGTTGAAGTTCCAAATATATAATTATTTTAAAAAAATAGAAAAACGAAAATGGAAGATATATTTAAACCACAAAGCCTCACTATAGGTGAATTATTTGGCAACAAAGATGCACTTTATCAAATTCCACGTTATCAGAGACCTTATTCATGGGGTGACGACCAGTTAGAAAAACTTTGGGAAGATTTAATAGAAGCTCAAACAACGGGCGAACCAAACTATTTTTTAGGATCAGTAATTACAGCCAAACCAGAAGAAACCTCAAACTATCTTGATATTGTTGATGGTCAGCAACGATTAACCACTTTACTTATTTTATTGTGTGTTTGTAGAGATTTATATCCAAATCTCAATAGTGATATTTTGGAGATTAACCCTTTTGCAGTTGATTCTAAAATGGTTAAATCATCAATAAGATTTAACGATCGTTTTGAAAGATTGCGATTGAGAACCCATTCTAACCATGAAAGTGATTTTCAACAATTGGTACTACAAGACGGATTGTCTATTTTAAATAGAAAACCATTTAAAAAAGATTTGAGAATTGAAGTAGCCCCGAAATTTAAATTTTGCAACACATCGTGGTTTTTCAGAGAAAAATTTGAAGAATTAGGACATGAAAAAGCAGGAGAATTTATAAATTATTTGTTTAATAACGTTAAAATAATACGCATTGACTGTCAATCTGTAAGCTTTGCAATAAAATTATTCCAAGTATTAAATGATAGAGGGTTAGATTTATCTAACGCTGATTTAATAAAGAGTTTTCTTATTGGGAAAATACACAAAAAGTATGAAGGTGACGATGAATTAAAACGGCAAAAAGAAGACCAGTTCATGGATGATTGGAAGGTATGCGAAAACATTGCTATAGACACTTATGAAAACATGAATAATTTATTTGTCATGTATGAGTATTCTCTTTTAGGAAAGAATCCTGAAAAATCTTTATATGATGAACTTAAAAAATTATTTGAATATAAAGATCCAAATGAAGTAATAAGTCAGTTTAAGAAGTTTGCAAGCCATTACAAAAACGATGTCTATTATAGAGAAGAAGCCATTATGTATAGTTTCTTTTATTTTCGATGGTCAATGTATTGGAAAAGTATTGTATTAACTGCTTTAGACACCAGTTATCCAGAATATGAAGCCTTCTTGAAAGTTTTTAAGAGATATTATTACATCAATTGGATTGCCGGAAACACTCTTACAAAAATAAAGCAAACATCATTTAATATCATTTCATGGTTACGGGATAAGAAACCACTCGATTTTATAAAAGCAGAGTTAGAGAAAGGTTTACAAAATGATACAATTAAAAGAGCTGTAGGTAATTTAAATGGTGATATTTATTACGAACCTTGGTGTAAACCTTTAATGTTTCTCTTAGAATACAGACAACAAGACAATCCAAAATATTTATGGATAGAAGATCGGAATATTCATGTTGAACACATTCTTCCAAAGGCTTATGAAAAAAATCCTGACTGGCACTATTTTACAACAATTGAAGGTATTGATTCTTGGGTTAATACTGGAGCTAATCTAACATTATTAAGTGGTACAAAAAATATTTCAGCAAGTAATGACAGTTTTGATAAAAAAATAATAGCATATGATAGAACTGGACATCACCATGATAATGATGATAAAATTACTTCGTTCAATATTTCACAAAGATTAGTCAATGACTATCATTCAAATAAATTTGGAAAAAATTGGAACATTGAATCTATGAATGATCGGTGGATTTGGTTTTGTAGTCAAGTTGAAAATGAATTGGATATTGATTTAACAGAAATTAAAACATCACTCTTATAATATTTATTCAATTATAATTGTAGATTAAAATAAGATGATTGAATAATGAAGTTTATACCTATCATGGAGATATCAGGTCAAATAATGACTTTGATTGAAGAAGCGGAAAAGGAATTAATTATTGTGTCGCCATATGTCGATATCAAAGACTGGGACAAGTTAAAAAGATGTCTAAATAATGCAATAACACGTAATATTGCGATAACATTTTATGTTAGAGAAAATGTTGATTATACAAAGTATAATGCAAAGCAAAATTTAGAGTACTTAAAGAAGTTAAATGTTACGGTAGTACCTGTAAAAGATTTGCATGCTAAGATTTATATGAATGAAACCTATAGTATAGTCTCTTCCCAAAATCTTTATGAATATTCAGATAAAAACTCTATTGATTTTGCATACAGTACTGAAACAGATGAAGAACAGTCCCAATTATTGAAGCTGATTAATAAATATTTGGTCAAATCTGAAAGTGCATTGAAGGAAACTATAAAGGTTACAGATGTAGAAACTGACCGGAAAGGCGAGTCTCTTTTCAAAGAGAATGAGCTTGAAAAAATAAAAATAATTTTCAACGAGAAATTTCCACATGTAAAAATTAACAGTACTTCTACTTATCTGTATTGTAATGAACTAATGCCTTTTGCTGATATAATGCTCAAAGATAGTTATGAAATTAGGTTTTCTTATCATTTGAAAAAATACAATGAATTATTAAAGGTTCTAAATAGACTTGAATTCGATACTACTCATTATAAATATAAGAGAGAACTAAGATTTCATGCAAATAAGCAGCCAGCTTATTTATCTTTTATACCACAAGATGTAACTGATATTCAAAAGTTAATTTATGATTATGTTTTTATAACACAAACTATTCTAAAAGAAAGTAGTGTAATTAAAGTTGAAAAGAAGATTACTTTTTAGTGATAAAAATAGAAGGAACATATTTCGTGGTCATACTTCAATGATTATGAAAATAATGATTAAATTTTAAAAACAAATGTGGCTTTGAGAGCCTGCCTTCGACCCTTCGAGAGCCTCAGGGACGGGGGGAAAGGAGAGACTCAGCCACCAAAATAAGAAGCGGGGCTTCGAGAGCCTCAGCCACCGAGAAAAAGACCCTTCGAGTTTGAGTAATAAAAAAACAGCATAAAAATTAAGTTTAAAATGAATCTCCTAAAAAAACTATTCGGTAAAAAAGAACCCGAATTTACCCCAGACAATACCCGATTGTTGCACCTTATACAACGCTACCACCAAGACCAAACCAATGAAAACTATGGGTTGGTAATTGAAGAGCTGTATGGCACTACTGCTTTTTTACTGGTTCCTACGGCAAACGAGAACAACGGGAATACCCAACAAACAGAGTGGAACACCTTGAAAGCGGGAGCTACGTTGGGTTTTACTACCGTTTTTAATGTGGAAGGTTTATTGGTGTTTGGGGTGTTTACATCGGAAGAAGCGCTATCCAAATGGACTAAAGAAGCAACTGCCTATACTGCCATGCCTGCAAAAGCGGTTTTGGAAATTGCCGAAAAAGAACAGTTTGGCAGGATTGTAATAGACAGCGACCAGCCCACGATGTTTGTATTGGAGCGTGACACTTCTAACATTACAACCGAAGTGATTACAGAAGACACCCAAGTTACTGTTGGCTCTCCCCTACACCCTATTGACGGTGCGAATAAAGAAAGTTTGATTCGGGAATTCAGCAGGAATACCAATATTAAAGAAGTGTATCATTTTGTAATGGTTCGCGGAAATGAAAACCTTTTGATATTGGCTTTTGTATTGGAGCAGCAAACCGACGATGCCCGAAAAGCGATAATGGGTGCCATCAATACCGGAATGAACGGCTATACACTGGACTTGCCGTTGGATATTATGTATCTGGACCCTGAGGATTCCTGGTATGATACTGCGAAACAATTTGAACTTTTTTATAAAAAATAACTCATGCGATACGTAATAGCTTTTTTCTTCCCTTGGCTGTCTTTATTTCTGCAAGGGAAAATCATGTCTGGAATAGTTTGTTTGATTCTCCAGATTACAATCATCGGTTGGATCCCAGCTTTTATTTGGGCGGTTACTTCTTTAAACCGTATGTATGCCGATAGGAGAACCAATAAAATTATTAAGGAGATGAGGAAATCTTAACTCTTTGAGCACTAAAATTTAATTGAAACCAGCACTTATGTATAAAGGCAAATTTCGGTTCTTTTGCATTTGTGAATAAAAAATAAATTCATACCCCTTTTATATGAACGTTACCGTTTCCCCTACTTTCAAAAAAAAGACCTCTAAGGCTATCGCCGCTATTATTCTTTTTATCGTTACCTATTTGATTTTGTTTGCCATGGCGTTAGGGCTTATGACGTTTTGTTTTGTGGCTGCGGGCTATATACTTAAAGAACATGCCTCGTTAGTTACTTTGATTGTAGCCGGAGGTTTGATCGTATTTGGAGCAATGATTGTTTTCTTCCTGATTAAGTTTATGTTTAAAACCCACAAAACCGACCTGTCTAATTTAACGCCGATTACCCGAGCGCAACATCCGGAATTGTTTGCTTTTATTGATGGGATTGTAAAAGAAGTGGGCACGCCGTTTCCGAACAAGATTTATATTTCTCCGCAGGTGAATGCCAGTGTGTTTTATGATTCGAGTTTTTGGAGTATGTTTTTCCCGATTAAGAAGAGTCTTCATATTGGGATGGGGCTTGTGAACACGATTACGGAAGAGGAATTTAAAGCGATACTCGCGCACGAATTCGGGCATTTTTCCCAGAAGAGCATGAAAGTGGGAAGTTATGTGTATAATGTTAATCAGGTGATTTACAATATGCTGTATGATAACGATTCGTATAACAGTCTTATTACTTCGTTATCGGGTAAAAATGCTTTTATTAACTTTTTCCTGGAGTGTGCTATTAAGATTGTGGAAGGTATTCAGTGGGTTTTGCGAAAACTGTATGCGCTGGTGAACCTTAGTTATATGGAATTGTCCCGCGAGATGGAGTTTCATGCGGATGCTGTAGCTGCTACTGTAACCGGATATTTACCTTTAAAAGATTCGTTGCTGCGCATGGATTTGGCCGATAAGAGTTTTAACAGTGTTGTTGGCTTTTATAACTCGAAACTGAGTGAGGCGGTTATCAGTACGAACTTTTTTAAGGAACAACGTTTTGTTATGAACTTCCTTGCCCAAGAAGAGGCTATCCCTGTTGAAAACGGATTGCCTGTGGTTTCCGAAGAAAGCAGCCGTTTTAATCGTTCGCGTTTGGTTATTAAGAACCAATGGGCTTCGCACCCTGAGATTTCGGAACGTATCGCGGCACTTGAAGAACTGAATCTTGTAAAAGAGCTCAAGGAAAAGAAAGAAGCCCGATTGTTGTTTTCGGATACGGAAGCTTTACAGCAAAAACTGACGACAGCTATTTTCGCGGATGTGGTGTATGACAAAGAAACCACTGTTTACAGTCTTACCGATTTTGAACGCGAGTTTGTGGAGTATTATAATTCGCTGAGTTTTGACAAGCGTTACAACAATTACTACGACAATAAAAACCCGATGCCGTTTTCATTGGATGCTGTTGCCGGTATGGATGCCAACGAAGAGGAGTTGTTTACTCAGGAGCATGTGGACCGGGTGTATGACTATTTAGCGTTGCAAAATGACGGTTATTTGTTGGATGAGATTACCAATAAGAATTATAAGATTACGACTTTTGATTATGAGGGGATAAAATACCATGCTAAGGAAGCTGCAAACGTGAAACTGCGCAATGATGCGTTGTTAAAGACGCTGGAACAGGAGATATTAGAGCATGATAAACGTATTTATGCCACCTTTTACAAGAAAGCCCAGGCACAGTTGAAAGGTGACGAGTACCGTGGGTATTATGAGCGGTTTTTTAATTATGATGCCTTATATGACGAGCGTTATAAGCTTTACGGTGATTTGATGGAAAGTGTACAGTTTACTACGGAAACCTTGCCTTATAATGTAATTAATGCCAAATTTAAAAGGGTTTTGATACTGGAAAAGCAGATGAAAGAGCAGCTTAAGGCATTGGTGAACAATCCTATTTTTATGTTGGAGCTAACGAGTGAGTTGAGGGAAGACATTACTAAATACCTTTCTAAGGATTATATTTATTTTGATACGGATGTTTACATTGAGGATAATTTGAATTTGTTAATGCAAATGATTTATAATTTCCAATACCTGAACCATAGGGGACTGTATTTGATGAAACAGAACTTACTTAAGTATCAGGCTGGTTTGATGGGTTAGTTTGCCTTCGACCCTTCGAGGGCCTCAGGGACCGAGGGACCGGGAATAGAATTAGGGAGCGGGGCTTCGAGAGCCTCAGGGACCGGGGAATGATCCTTCGAGAGCCTCAGGGACCTAGGGAGCGGGAATAGAATTAGGGACCGGGGGACCGTGGGAAAGATATAAAGTGGTCTGTTTTTTTAAATGTAAGAGACTGAAATGAGGAATTTGTACAATTTTTAGTATTTTTATAGTATGAACTGATTAAGCTCACTAATCAAAAAAAACTGACTATGAAAAAAATCGTGCTTACGCTCTCTGTAGCTTTGCTAATTGTTAGCTGTGCCGTAAAACTGATCCCTCCTACTCAACCGGATGTGGACCGAATGCAAACAAAATATCCGGGGTATACGCTGGAAGAACTGAATCAGGGGAAAGCGCTGTTTGAAAAACACTGCGCGGAATGTCACAGACTGAAAAACCCAACGAAGTTTTCAGAAGAGAAATGGCAGAATATTGTTCCGAAAATGGTGAAAAAAGTCAACAAGAAGCATCCTAATGCGGTGGATGATAAAGATCGGGATTTGATTTTGAAATATGTGATTACGATGAATGGTCATCCTAAAGAATAATTAAAAAAATCAGGACAAAGTCCTGATTTTTTGTTTTTAGAGGTTGGCTTTGTGGGCCTCAGCCACCGGAGAACAAAGGCCTCAGCCACCGGGCTTCGAGAGCCTCAGCCACCGAAATAAGCCACCGAGGCTTCGAGGGCTTCGAGAGCCTCAGCCACCGAAATAAGTCACCGATTAATGTGTTTATACCAATGTGGCGGTTAGGCTGATGGCTGCTGTGATGGATTTTGAAATCGGGCAGGTTGCTTTGGCTTCGGCGGCGATTTTCTGAAAGGCATCGTTGGTGATTCCGGGTATTTTTGCCTTTAAATCGAGATGGCTTTCGGTAATAGCTCCGTCTTCGAAGGTTATTTTGGCTTCTACATTTAAATCGTCCGGGGTGAACCCTGCATCGCCCAAAAGGAAGCTTAACTTCATGGCGAAACATCCGGAATGTGCCGCAGCTATAAGTTCTTCCGGGTTGGTCCCTACTCCTTCCTCAAATCTAGATTTGAAGGAATATTGGGTGTTGTTTAATGTGGTACTTTGCGTGGTAAGGGTTCCTTTCCCCTCCATGCCGCTGCCTTTCCAATGGGCACTCGCTCTTCTGTTGAATTTCATAATCGTTTAGTATTGGTTATTTTTTATGCTTTATATTATACTTCTATTACTGCCTTCTGCTTCCTGCTCCCTGCTTTCTGCATTCTGCATTCTGCTTTCTGCTCCCTGCCTCCTGCTCCCTGCTCCCTGCCTCCTGCTCTTACTACCCCTTAAGCATCCGTAACTCCCGCTGCATTTCCTCCATTTCGGTTAACAGCCGGCTTATGACTTCCAGTCCTTCGATGTTAATGCCTAAATCGTAGTGCATACGGATGTATTTTTCCAGCACCTCTACCTGTTCGTTGGTGATGTAATGGTGTTCTTCCTGAACCTCCAGTTTCACGAGTCCGCTTTCCTGTAAGGCGTAAACGAAATCGGGTGCTATTTCGTGGTATTGGCAAAAGGTGATGACGGATATTTTTAGTGTAGTCTGGTTCATAACGCTTATTTTCTAATGGAACGTAACTGTTCGAGCAGTTCTTTTTCTTTATCGGACAGGTTTTTAGGCAGTTCTACCGAATAGGTTACATACAAATCGCCGTGTTCGCCTTCTTTTTTATACACCGGCAGTCCTTTACCGCGCAGTTTGATTTTCTTGTTGTTTTCGGTTTCCGGGGCTATGGGTACTTTTACTTTGCCGGTTAGGGTTTCGATAATGACTTCGCCCCCCAAGAGTGCATCGTAAAGACTGATGGAAACGGTAGTGTACAAATCGTTGCCTTTTACTTCAAAGGCGGTGTTGTTTACGATTTCAAAGGTGATGTACAAATCGCCGTTAGGGCCGTTGTTATAACCTTTACCGCCATGTCCGGCTATTTTAATGGTTTGTCCGTTAGCGACTCCCGCCGGAATGGTAATGCGTATTTTTTTGCCGTTGACTTCCAACACTTGTTTTTGTGTGGTAAGTATGTCGGTTAATTGCAAGCGTAACGTGGCCGAAACATCCTGACCTTTAAATCCTTTGGTTTTTGCCCTGCCTTCTTTTCCGAACATGGAACCGAAGAAATCAGAGAAGGCTTCGTAGTCGTCAAAACCTTCGGTACCCCTATAGTATTGTTGGCCACCGCCGGCTTGCTGTTGCTGGCGTCTGGCTTCTTCATACTGTTCGGCATGTTCCCAATGTTCGCCGTATTGGTCGTATTTCTTGCGTTTTTCGGGGTCGCTCAGTACCTCATTGGCTTCGTTAACTTCCTTGAATTTACGCGTGGCTTCTTCTTTGTTGGGGTTTACATCGGGATGGTACTGTCGGGCCAGTTTCCGGTAGGCTTTTTTAATTTCCTCGGCAGTAGCGGTTTTTGAAACCCCTAATACAGCATAATAGTCGATATAAGCCATATTTTAAACTGTTGGTTTGATTTATAAATTTACGACATTATATCTTTTTAATCAAAGGGTTACGACAAACTACACGGTTTGGGTGTTGTCCGGTTTTTAGTACTTGCGAAAATTGTCATTAAAACGATTCTCTCTTTCAACATTTGGTATAGAAAAAACAAAACCCCTTGCCGAACGACAAGGGGTTTTGAAAAAAATCAAAAAAATCTATTAATTCCATCCACCACCTAAAGCATGGTAAATGTTTACTAAAGCATTCATTTGTTGCTTTTTGGTTTCAATAAGCTCAAATTTCGATTCTAAAGCATCGCGTTGCGTTAACAACACTTCCATATAATCGGCTCTTGCCGAACGGAAGAGGTTGTTGGAAATGTCTACTGACAGGTTCAAAGCGTCTACCTCTTTCGATTTTAAACCATAACTTTTTTCAAGGTTACTCACTTTTGTCATTTGGTTTGCTACTTCGATATAAGCATTTAAAATGGTACGCTCGTAATTGTAAACGGCTTGAATTTGTTTTGCATTGGCATTGTAGTAGGTTGCTTTGATGGCGTTTCTGTTCACCAATGGTGCTACTAAATCACCTGCTAATGAATACACTAACGATTGTGGTGTTTTTAGCAAATACGACGGATTAAATGCCTGAAGCCCTACTCCGGCAGAAATTCCCAACGAAGGATAGAAACGGGCTTTGGCCACTTTTACATCCAGTTTGGCTGCAGCCAGATCCAGTTCGGCCTGTTTCACATCCGGACGGTTTTCCAACAACTGAGAAGGAATACCTGCATAAACGGTTTGCGGCACCAGCGTTTCAAAAACTTTACTGTCGCGGTCTACGTGTTGCGGATAACGTCCTACAAGGAAATTGATCTTGTTTTCGGTTTCGGTAATGCTTTGCAGAATGGTGTACTGAAGGCTTTTGGTATTAAGCACCTGCGCTTCGAATCGTTGTACTGCCAATTCTGTTGCTCTTGCCGATTGTTTTTCCAGTTTTACGATTTCCAATGCATTGGTTTGAATACCGATGTTTTTGTTTACAATGTCCAACTGAGTGTCTAAAGCCAATAATTCGTAATAGGAATTGGCGATTTCTGCCACCAAATTAGTCACTACGAAGTTTTTACCTTCTACGGTAGAAAGGTATTTCTTTACCGCTGATTTTTTAGCGTTATGAAGTTTCCCCCAGATATCGGCTTCCCAAGTGGCATAAGCGCCAAATTTGTAATCCTGTAACGGTTCCGGAATTTCTTTACCCGGTGTGATTTCCGAAATGGCTTCGCTGGCACCTTTACTGGTGTATCGGGAGACTTTATCCAATCCTGCGCCAGCATTCAATCCAACAAACGGTAAATACTCCCCTTTTCTGGCACGGATTTCGTTTTTGGCAATCTGAATTTCCTGCAAGGTGATGTTCAGTTCCTGATTGTTTACCAATGCCAAATCGATAAGGGAATTCAAATGCGGATCGGAGAAAAAGTCTTTCCATTTCACTTTCCCGGAATTGATGGTATCCGTTGAAGTGGCATAACTTGCCGGTACGGAAACATTCTCGTTTTTTTGCACTATAGCCGGAGCACAACTGGCTAAGGCTAATAATACGCAGGCAGTGCCTGCGTATTTTAATTTATTAATTCTCTTCATGTTCATCATTTTCATGAGTGGTTGGGAAATTATCCATTTGATGCGCAAACACATCTGACAGAGAGCTGTCTTCCTCGTTTTTAATTAGTTTTCTGCCTTCGGCCAAAGAGCCGAAAATATAGTACAGCCCCGGTACAATAACTACTCCGAAAACTGTTCCGAAAAGCATTCCTCCAAGTGCTGAAGCACCAATGGTACGGTTACCGATAGCACCGGCACCGGAAGCTATAATTAAAGGAATCAATCCGGCAATAAACGCGAAAGAAGTCATTAAGATAGGACGGAAACGTACTTTGGCTCCTTCAATGGCAGCTTCGAGTACCGTCATGCCCTCATGGTGTTTCTGGATGGCGAACTCTACAATCAATACGGCATTTTTACCCAAGAGTCCGACCAGCATGATCAGTCCGATTTGTGCATAAATATCGTTTTCAAGTCCCATTACTTTTAACAGTATGAACGAACCGAATACCCCAACCGGTAACGAGAAGATTACCGATAAAGGAATGATGAAACTTTCATATTGCGCTGCCAATACCAAATACACGAAGAACAATACGATTCCGAAAATGTAGATGGATTCGTTACCACGGCTGGCTTCGTCATAAGAAAGACCTTCCCATGCGATGTCATATCCTTTCGGTAATGTTTTGGCTGCTACTTCCTTAATTGCTTTAATTGCCTCGGCATTGGTAAAGCCTTTGGCCGGAAGCCCTTGAATGGCAGCAGAATTGTACATGTTGTAACGGGTAAGCTCGTTAGGTCCCTGCCCTTTTACAAGTTTCATGAAAGCCGAATAAGGCACCATTTCCCCCTGATCGTTTTTAACAAAAAGATTCAGGATGTCTGTTGGTAATCGTCTGTATTTCGGATCCGACTGAACGTAAACTTTAAAGAAACGGTTGAATTTGATGAATCCCTGTTCGTACGTACTTCCGATAAGGATGTTCAGGTTTTCCATTGCTTTACCCGGATCAACGCCTTTTTGCATGGCTAAATCCGTATCGAATTCCAATTCATACTGAGGATAATTGGCAGCAAAGAAGGTAAATAAACCTGTTAACTCTTCTCTTTTACCTAAGTCGGCCATGAACTGTTTGTTCACTTTATCAAATTCCTGATAATCCGTATCGGTATTTTTATCCAGCAAACGCATGGTGAAACCTCCGGCAGAACCAAAGCCCGGAATGGCCGGCGGTTCGAAAAACTCTACTGTGGCACCTAGTCCTTTGGTTTTTTCTTCCAGTTCTTCCATTACTTCTTTTACCGTATGCTCACGATCGGACCACTCTTTCAAGTTAATCAAACAAGTACCTGCATTCGATCCACGACCTTCGGTCATGATTTCGTAACCTGCCAATGAAGAAACCGATTCTACACCGTCTACTTTTTGACATATTTTTTGAAGACGTTGCGAAACCTCGTTGGTTTTTTCTAAAGTGGAACCCGGAGGCGTCTGAATGATCGCGTAAATAGTTCCCTGGTCTTCACTTGGAATAAATCCGGACGGTACCACTTGGTTGGCTACATAAATACCCCCACAGAAAGCAATCAGGATTCCGAACGTTAACCATCTTCTGTTTACGATGGATTTCAATAAACCGGTATATTTTCCGGTTAGTTTGTCGAAAGCTAAGTTGAATTTGTCTAAAGCGTTGGTTACAACATTGGCTTTTTTGTGGTGTGTATGGTGATTTTTCAATAACATGGCACAAAGTACCGGTGTTAAGGTAAGTGCAATTAATGCTGAAATTACAATGGAACTTGCCATGGTAATGGAGAACTGACGGTAGAACGTTCCTACAGGACCAGACAAGAATGAAATTGGTAAGAATACCGATACCATTACCGCGGTAATCGCGATAACCGCTCCGGTGATTTCACCCAATACTTTTTTCACGGCCATGTAAGGTGTAATGTTGGGTTCTTCGTCGAACTTGGCATGGACGGCCTCGACGACGACAATCGCATCATCGACCACAATACCAATAGCCAATACTAAGGCGAAAAGGGTTACTAAGTTAATCGACAGTCCGAAGAACTGAATAACGAAAAAGGCACCAATCAAAGATACGGGAACCGCTAAAATCGGAATTAAAGTGGAACGCCAGTCGCCTAAGAAAATAAATACTACCAAAGCCACCAAAATAAACGCATCACGCAAGGTGTGGATAACCTGCTCGATCGAAGCATCAAGGAATTGCGATACGTCGTAACTAATTTTATAATCCATTCCCGGAGGGAAACTTTGTTTCATTTCTTCCAGTTTGGCTTTTACTTCGGCAATTACATCGCTGGCATTACTTCCGTAGTTTTGTTTCAACACAATTGCAGCCGAGGGATGACCATCCAAATTGGAATAGATATCGAAAAATTCACTCCCTAACTCAATGGAGGCAATATCTTTTAAATGGATGCTCTCCCCGTTTGCATTTGCGCGGATAACCACTTTTTCATATTCTTCCGGTTTGTTGTATCGCCCTTTGTAGGTAAGTACATACTCTAAGGATTGGGCGGCAATTCCCGAACTTTGACCAATTCTACCCGGACGTCCTACGAAACTCTGTTCTTTAAGCGCGTCCATTACTTCTTCCACAGAAATATTATACGCACGCATACGGTCCGGTTTCAACCAAACACGCATGGCATATGTTCTACTTCCTAAAATTTGTGATCTTGCAACCCCTTTGATACGGTTGATTTCCGGGATCATGCTCACACTCGCATAGTTGAAAAGGAATTTTTCGTCCATGCTTTTGTTTTTTGAATACAGGTTCACGTACATCAACATACTCGGTTGAATCGGAGTAATGATAACCCCTTCACGTTGCACCAATTCGGGTAATAACGGCATTACCTGATCGACCCTTGTTTTTACACGGACTACCGCCTCACTGGGATCGGTACCGGGTTCGAAAATAATCCTTACCGTTGCTTCACCGGCACTGGTAGCGTCGGTGGCAATGTATCGCATGTCCTGTACCCCGTTTAGGGCATTTTCCAGGGTAATAAGTGTTGATTTTACCAATACATCCGAACTTGAACCCGGATAAGCGATAAAAATATTTACTGTCGTAGGTGCAATTTGGGGAAATTGCGATATCGGAAGCTGTTTGATGGCTAAGGAACCTACGAAAAGAATGATGACCGAAATCACGATGGCGAAAACCGGTCGGTGTATGAATTTACTAAACATTGTTTCTTCTTTTTATAGTGTTCGATTATTCGGCATACAGCTGCAAGTGAGACATTACATTTTTAGGATCTAACACCTGGTAATTGATTTTTTCATTTTCTTTTACCTGACGTAGTCCTTCAAGAAGTATTTTGTCTCCTTCGGATAATCCCGCTTTTACAGCATAAATATTCGGCAATTCGGCTGCAAGCGTAATTTCTCTGGTTCTTACCTTGCTGTCTTTATCGATTACATATACATATTTTTTATCCAAAATTTCAAACGTTGCTTTTTGAGGAATCAAAAGCGCATTCTTTAAAGGAGAAATGATTTGGATGTTACCGGTTTCTCCGTGTCTTAGAATTTCTCTCGGATTAGGGAAGGTTGCTCTGAAAGCGATGTTTCCGGTTTCGTTATTGAAGTCGGCCTCAATCGTTTCGATTAATCCAACATAAGGATAAAGCTTATTGTTAGCCATTAAAAGCTGTACTTTCTTTTGCTGTTCGGATTTATTACTGGTTTTATAATCCAGGTATTCGGCTTCCGGTACATTAAAATACACCCACATTTTGCTGTTATCTGATAGTGTGGTTAGCAAATCACCTTCATCCACAAGACTTCCCAATCGTACCTGAAAACGGTCCATGATACCGTCGAAAGGCGCTCTGATTTCGGTAAATCCTAAGTGAACCTGAGCCAATGCCAATTCGGCTTTAGCCTTGTCCCATTTTGCTTTTGCCATGGCTAACTCGTTTGGAGATACCACTTTAGAATCGGCAAGTGCTTTGGTGTTTTTGTATTCGATTTCGGCGAAATTCGCTTCAGCCTGTGCTTTTTGAGTTTCAGCTTTGTATAACATCGGCATGATTTGGAACATCAATTGTCCTTTTTTAACATGCTGACCTTCATCTACATAGATTTTTTGCAAGTAACCTTTTTCCAAGGCTCTCAATTCGATATGCTGAATGGAGCGCACCTGACCAACATATTCTTTCGTGATTAAAGTGTCGGTTTTTAAAGGACTGGTTACTGAAAATTTAACGGATTCTTCTTTTTCTTCTTTGTGTGAGTTGCAGCTTGCATTAAACAACAAGGTACAAATACCTAAAAGCACAAGAACTTTCTTCATGATTTTATTTTTTAAAACGATAAATAATTTTGATTTTTTTAAAAAAACGGTATAGAGAAATACACTTGTATATCCTTTAAAGCAACAGATGCATTACTAAGGATAGCTACAAATAATAATAAACCGTTTGGGGTGTTGGTAATTTAAATTACCGGGGAATTTTTAAATCATATTCGTATAACACGAAATACGATAAACCATTTTTCGGATAAAAAATAACAGAAATGATCAACTTCAGACAAGCCGTTTTTAACACTTTCAGAAGTATCACCGGTAGTCTGAACACAAAAAACAGAAGTAAAATAGTTGTTTAACTCTGCTTTTTTCTTGTGAGAGGATACGCTTTCTTCCTCATCAATATCAACTATTGAACGAAGTTTCTGTTTGTTGTCTTCGTTATCAAATAAATCGAAATTGGTGGTGGCTTTATAGCTTTTGTTGGCATCTTCAAATTTGCCAAAATCATTTCTCTGAAGTGTGTTTACTGTCGCATCGCAAACTTCATGTTGCGTTACATGAGCCTGCAATGTATTGTATCCTGTTAGAAAAAGAATACAGTGAAGTAAAAAGAATTTTATAAACAACTTCTTCATTGTCGGCAAAAGTAAAGAAAGTTAAATTGTTCGACAAATTATTCTTTGTTAAAAATAAGTTATATCTGTACACTGCTATTTATCATATCCTACATAACGATTTTAACTAAAATTTCCTCATTAAAGAAGGGTACAAAAGTATTCGCACTAAAAAACATAAACCATTACAATTCAGAAAATTATAGTAAAAACATCCAATTGAAAATCACAAAAAATTGGTAACTTTATTCTTTCGAACACAAAATCGTAACGCATGAAAACGCATCATACCATTATTATTGCCGGTGCCGGTGGTATTGCCGAAGCCGTAGGATTATTACTTATGGAGTGGAGTGACGTACACCCTACCCTTTTTATTGGCGACCGAATTCCGGAGAAGGCAAAAAAAGTAGCCGAATGGATTACTCAAGGAGCCACTAAATCTTGCGCCGTTCAGGACTTTTACCTCCCCGAAGAAGGCATTACCGATGAAATGAAAGTGCTTTTTGATGAGGGCGATATTATTCTCGATTGTTTGCCCGGAAGTCAGGCTCCGAGAATTGCGCAGTTCGCTAAAGATTTTCACTTGCATTATGCCAACCTTACCGAATATGTTGCCGAAACCGAAGCGATAATGACATTAGCCAAAGACGCTAAAACCGGCTTTGCACTGCAAACGGGTTTGGCACCAGGGTATATCGACCTGTTGGCACACGGATTGTTTCAGGAGTTCTGTCGTGATTTTGGGGTTGATAAAGCAGAGAAACTCGAACTTAAAGTGGGAGCTCTTACCAATCATGCCGTAGCACCTCATTATTATGGCTTTACCTGGAGTCCGGTTGGAGTTGCCACCGAATACCTTAAAGACACCCTTGTATTGCGTGACTATAAAAAAACCGTACTTCCTTCCCTATCGGAAAGAGCTTCTATAATTATTGACGGTATTACCTATGAAGACGACCTGACCTCTGGAGGTGCTGCCGATTTACCCGATGCGTTATCCGGAAAAGTACGTTCGCTTGATTATAAAACTTTACGTCACCCAGGACATTATGCTTGGGTAGCCCAACAACTGTCTGGTTCAGACAAATCAGATGCCGCTATTAAAATCTTACAGGAAAAAATGGAAGCTGCCATTCCGCATATCGAAGACGACCAGATTGTGCTTTACGCTGCGGTGGAAGGAAAAAACAGCAACGGAATACTTCGCCGTCGTGAGATTGCCAAACGCATCTTGCCGCAACAAGTAGGAAACCATCAGTTAAGAGCCATTCAAACGACTACGGCTGCTCCGTTGGCGCAAACTGCACAAATGCTGTTGGAAGGCACTCATAGTGGTATTATCCTCCAAAGTCAGATTGATCCGGCAACTTTCCTGAATGGGAATTATATTGTTCCGGTTTACGGAAAGGTGTAAACAACCTACCCTTTTAACAAATTAATGCTAACTGTAGCGTACTCAGTATTCGGGAATTTTCGGAAATACTGCATGTCCGGTTTTAGCCCGGCTTCGGCAGCGATTTTATGCAGTACTTCAATTTCTACAATGTACTGATCGGAAAAACCATGAGTGGCATCATAAGCCGTAGCGGCGGTTTTACCAATATTCGCAGCTGTTAATTGCGGAGCTATGGTATGCAATTCGATTATCAGTAACCCAAATTTATGAACGAACGGCGCCCATTTGGTAAAATGATCCAGTAAATTGTCTTCCACATCGTTGTTGCTGATGCGTTTTCCGCGATGCGCAAAGGCTCCGGTTGACGTGCTGATTCTGTTTTCGGTTTTCACTTTTGGAGCTTCCCAAATGCGGTTATGATCCAAAAAGGTTCGCACATTGAGTAAATCTTTTAAATCGATATTGTAATTATCCTTTAAATCCTGTGCCAGTAAATCCGGTCTTCCTATGTCGCCCCAAATGACTTTCGCCCAGATATCGGCTTTAATTAAATTGGCTCTGGTTACTTTTAAGGCTGCCTGATTATAATCAGCTCCCACTAAAAACAATGGATGTTCTTCCAGCATTTTTCCGCGGAGCGTCTGACGTTCAATAACATCAAAAATATGCTGTAAAAAAGCACCATTACCACATCCCATATCAAGTATTCCTTTAGGCTGTTCCTGAATAGGTTTATTGAAGAGTTCGATAATGATTTCGTCTATAATTTTGAAATAAGTGGTATGTGCTCCTCCACTGCCCCATACGTTCATTTCGCGGTTTACGTGGCGTTCGTCTTCATTTATTCCGATATCCCGCAGCAGTGACGGATTTCCGAACAGTAACTCATCCATCACCTTAAACATCGGCAAATAGGAAACCGTTACCCCATAGGCTGAAGCGCGTTTGGCAAAGAAAAGTCCGGTTTCGGTAAACTGATAATTTCCGCTTTTTTCGGTGAACCAATTGAGATGCGTAAAGAAATCGAGTATGATTTTAAAAACCTCCGGTTCTTTGTGGAATTCTTCGGGACGGAAAGAAGTTTCCATGAAATACTTATGAAACATGCCGGTCATTCCTAAACTGACGATAATTGGTCCAACCAAAAAACCTTCGATGTGCGTTAAAACCTGTTCTTGCAGCGCTCTTTCTTTTGGATTATCTGAAAAAACAATTCCGAAATGATCTTCATATTTATCGAAAACTGCTTTCAGTTGTGATACCGAAGCTGTAGCAATATGCACCGAAGTAAACAAATCCGTTTGCTGTAAAAGTGTTACCACATCTTTATACAAAGGAAAAAGTGAAAATGCGAAACTACTATTTTCATTGGTGCTGACAGTAATTTCGTTGGTGGCATTATTTAGTTCATAATTGATAAACCCTTGTGATGCGAGCGCCCGTAAAGCTACATTAAGGTAACCGTCATTTGCTTTATATTGATCCACCAAAGCGTTCAGACGCATGGTTTTTTCTTTCAATAAAGTCTCGGAAACGCCGCTTTTGTATAACGCATAGGCAACAGGCGCAGTTACTAAGCCGTCTAAATGAGAAAATATGGTATTACGGTGCTCGGTTTTTTGTATCATAAGAAGTAGTGCTTTTCTCAAATTTAAGAAAAAAAGGTAACATATTCATTTTTAATTCAATCACTGACTTTCTCAGACAATTCGCTACTTTTGGTGTACAATTATTAAAACTATGGAAGGACATTATTCTGTTGCGATATACCCGTCTGAGGAAGTTATTGCTTTGGTTAAAGGAATGAAAGCAACCTTGGCCGAAAAAGTGGGTTGGTTCCACAGTAGAAATTCCGTAGCCCATATTACGATTTGCGAGTTTAAAGCATCGGATGCGGTACTTGAAAAGGTCAAACAACAGTTGGCCAGATTGTGCGATGGTTTTGAACCGACAAAAGTAATTCTGAACCGCTTTGATTCTTATCCGAACGGTGCCTTCTTTATTGCTCCGGACGCAGTTTCCAAAAACAATTTAAAACCGATTATGAAGCGGATTAACGATACATTAATTATAAAGAATTTGCATAAAAGTGACGATCCGCATTTGTCGATTGCCCGAAAATTATCCGCAGAACAACTTGATATTGCTTATCAAATCTTTACTTTAATTGACGTTTCTTTTATAACTGAAAGTGTGGTGCTTCGTAAA
The DNA here is from genome assembly GCA_963812405.1 of uncultured Flavobacteriaceae bacterium. Classification (GTDB taxonomy): domain Bacteria; phylum Bacteroidota; class Bacteroidia; order Flavobacteriales; family Flavobacteriaceae; genus Flavobacterium. The sequence continues at coordinate 180,054 of CAWEUV010000004.1, forward strand.
TTTAACGAAACGATTAAACAGTTTGAAATTACCGATACTTTTCTATTTAACAGCAACCCTACTGACGGGATTCAGGGGACGCTTTTTTAAACCTTATCTGCTTCACTTTTTATTACAGCAAGTGTTTTGTCGGTATGAATTAATTCGGTTATAATTTTTCTCCGCAACACTTCAATATTCTGCTGAGGAAACTGTTTTGCCCAATTGGTAAGCGTTAAAATATTTCGGATGTTTTTCAGGCGTTTTTGGGTTTCCTTATAGGTTCGTACAACTACTTTTCCGTTATAATCGGGACAACTTTTGTGATAGTATTCGGCCGTGTGGTTTTCAAAATCAGCCGTGATATAGTATAACTTTTCTAAGTCATTATCCGAAAAAAAAGCTTCCCATTTTGCAAATCCTAATTTGATTTTGGCCGATGATGGCGGTTCCATTACTATCAAACGCCATTTACTGTTGGCCAGCTTTCCCCAATGGTTTGACAAGCGGAACATTCCTTCCTGTGTGTAATAGTAGTGGCTTCCGGATGTGCTTTTGAAATCGGGTTTTCGGTCTTCAATTACGGATAGCGGTACTTCGTTAAAAATACAAAACGTGTTTTTAAAAAAGTCTTTAGGAGGTTGGTAAGCATTCTGAGGAAGCATTACCGAATGTCTTCGTTAAAAATCCCGTCCACATAAAACCAAAAATCGCCTTCTTTTTTAAACGTGGATTTCTCATGATGAATATGGTTTTGCAGACGATTGTCTAAGAAATAGGCTTTAAACTCAACCGTATTTTCAGAAGCGGAAATGATTTCCAATTTCAGCCAATGGTTTTCTTTCGACCAAGCGAGAATATCTTTTTTATTGTGGTACCGACGTGTGGAAGAATGCGTCGTAGCCACCAAATAATCCGCCTGTTGGGTACAATAAGCCGAATAACGAGAACGCATTAAAGCTTCGGCAGTTGGCGCTTTTTTTACGCCGAGAATATACGGTTCGCAACATTCTGAAAAGGATTTTCCAGAACCACAGTAACAGTTTTGCATTATCCGTTAATTTTCTGATGCAATTGATTCAACAACACCTGATAACGACTGATTTCAATTAAATCTTCGTCTTCTTCGGCATAGTCCAGCAGTTCATCCAATAGCTCGCTCGCATCGGTTAAAGAATTGTTCGCAGCTTTAAGATCTTTTGCAGCAATAGCGTCAATGACTTGCTGTACGTTGATTTGCAATTCGGTGAAGTTAATTTCCATTATAGTAATTCGTCTTTTTTATTGTTTTCATTAAACTGTCGGGCAATGGCTTTCAGTTTTTCTTTTCGGAGCTGTTCTGCCTCCTGTACTCTTGTTTTCTTTTGGTCTACTTTCTTTTTGTGTGCCAATCGATTCGTTTCATTACGCCGTCCCATACGTTGCTGTTAATTTTCTTTTGATGTCGAGAAAAGAACTGTTGGTATCGGTTAACATTGTTACCGCTTCTTCCCGCAATGCATTTATATCTTCAAAATTAATGTATTTTGCCCAATTATGCGTAGTTAGCACTTCATTGAGATGGCGAATCACTTTGGCTGTTTCGGCAGCATTGCGAAGATGAGCTTTCCCGTTGTATTCCGGATTGTTTTTATGCTGAAAACTCACCTCTTTTGTATCCCAATTTACTTCTACATAAAACAGATTCTCGTGTTCGTTGTTTGGATAAAAGTCGGTCCAGTCGGCATAACCCACTTTTGTCTTGGATAAAGTTTCGTTTTCCAACGGCAATAAACGCCAACGGCAATTGGCTGCGCGCCCCCAGTGATTGGAAACCCTGTACAAACCTTTTTCGGTAAAATAATAACTGCTTCCGGATTTGCTGGTATAACTAAGTTTTAAACCGTCTATTTCCGTTAACGTAACTTCTCTGTAAATACAGAAAGTGTGTTTATGAAAATTGGTTTTGTTGTAGACTTTTTGCATTGTGGCAAAGATAAAGTTTTAGAATTTAACCGCAAAGTGCGCTAAATTTTATGTAAAGAACCCAAAAAAAAATCCTAAAAAGCTTTGTGTGCCATGTTGCAGTTATACATAAATCATAAATATCAGATTTCGTTATCTTTGACAAAAACTTAAGAAATGAAAGAAACAGTTTTGGCTTTTGGCGCTTTGTATGGCGGATTGGCGGTAGTTTTCGGAGCGTTTGGTGCGCATGCTTTAAAGAAACGAATGAGCGAGGACTTGCTGAAAAGCTTTGAAACCGGTGTGAAATATCAAATGTATCACGCTATTGTTTTATTGGTTCTCCCACAAATCATTGATTTGGAAAGCGGATTAAGCCAAGGCATCGGGTGGTGTTTTATCGTTGGAACGCTATTGTTTTCTTTCAGTATTTACGGATTGTGCCTTACTTCCATGAAAGGCAACAAATGGACTTTTTTAGGACCTATTACCCCGCTTGGCGGACTCTTATTGGTTTCCGGATGGGTTAATTTATTGTTTACCGTACTTTGTTAAATTGGTGTGATGAACAAACGCAAAAAAGAAAACAAAACCGAATTATCCGATGATTTGAAGTCCGGAATTGAAAGCCTTTCCGGTCTTTCTACTGATGATGTAAAAACACACTTCAATTCCGACAAGCCAGCGCAATTAAAATCGCAAAACTATGCCCAAGGTTTTGACATTCATTTAGCTGAAGAACAAGAAAAACATATGCCTCATGAAGCATGGCATGTCGTGCAACAAAAACAAGGAAGAGTAAAACCTACCAAACAGTTAAATGATAAAACAATCATTACCGACAATCAAAAACTGGAAGAAGAAGCCGATAAAATAGCACTGAAAAATATTTCAAAAGAAGCCACCGATTCAATCAGTCCTTAAATTTATTCAAATTATATGGGTGTAAAATAAAAAACCATTCGCCGCGGCGAATGGTTTTTTGTATCTGAAAAAAGTATCAATTAAGGGAAGATACCTCTTTGTTTGTAAGCCATTTCAATACGTACTAACGCTTGAATGTAAGCTGCAGTTCTCCAGTCTGTTTTGTACTGACCACCTGTAATTACTACACGGTTGAACGCATCTTCCATTTTCTTTCTTAATTTGATGATTACATCATCCATAGTCCAAATTTCTCCGTTACGGTTTTGTAACCATTCGAAGTAAGATCCGATTACACCTCCTGAGTTACATAAGATGTCCGGAATAATTTCAATTCCTTTAGCTAATAAAATAGCTTCACCTTCTGTATCTGTTGGTCCGTTTGCTCCTTCAGCGATTACTTTAGCTTTTACTGTATCAGCATTTGCAGCAGTGATTTGGTTTCCTAAAGCAGCTGGAATAATTACATCACAGTCAATTCCGAAGAATTCTGAACCTTCATAATCCTGAGTATTTTTGAAACCTGAAATTGTTCCGTTGTCTGCTTGGAAACGTAATAATGCCTCAGGATCAATTCCTTCCGGATTGTAGATAGTTCCTGTAGCATCCTGAACACCAACAAGGATTGCTCCGTTTTTGTTCATAAAGTGTGCTGCCCAGTAACCTACGTTACCAAAACCTTGCACAATATATTTTTTTCCTTCTAAAGTAGTGTTTCTTAATTTCGCCCAAGACTCTAAAGTAACTACTACTCCAAATCCTGTTGCACGGTCACGACCTTCCAAACCTCCAGACCCTACTGGTTTTCCAGTAACCACGTGTTGGTTTTTAGAACGCTCAGCCGGAGATTTTGTAGACATGTATGTATCTGCAATCCAAGCCATCATTTGTGCGTTTGTATTTACATCCGGTGCAGGAATATCATGCTCAGGACCGATATTATCACCCAATGCATATGTAAAACGACGTGTGATACGCTCTAATTCTCCTTGAGAATATTTTTTAGGATCCAATTGAATACCACCTTTACCACCACCGTAAGGAAGTCCGGCTAACGAAGTTTTCCAAGTCATCCAAGTAGCCAATGCTCTTGCTGCATCGATGTCCACCGTTGGGTGGTAACGCAATCCTCCTTTGTAAGGACCTAATACATTGTTATGTTGTACACGGTATCCGGTAAATACTTCTACCGTTCCGTTGTCCATTTTTACTGGGAAGTTAACTATAATTTCATTGTTTGTAGAAGAAAGGATTTTCTTTACAGTTTCATCCAATCCCATCACATTAGCCGCCTTTTCGAACTGATTTTTCACGTTCTCATACATGGTTGGCTGGGGCTTTACTGTTGTTGCCATAGTTTTAATGATTTACAACTTATTTTGTTTGTTTGTTTATTTTTTATGCTCTGAAAAAAGCAAGCAAATATATATTATTTTAAATAATTTCAAAGCCATTTTTTTGAATAAAATGTAATTCAAACCCACAATTTAACAGTACGTTTTGATTAATTAATAATTCCTCCTTATATTGGTAACAAAAGTTACTTATCCGTACATTCAAAATCCTAAATTTGTAAAAAAGAAACCATGTACCAATTGCTGAAAGAATCCTACGATTATCTGTTTGAAGACGAATTATTAAAAGAAATAGCCGCAGTTGGCAGTCAACGAAAATTCCATCAGGATGATATTCTTATCGAAATTGGCGAACAGGTAAAATTCATGCCGTTATTGGTAAAAGGCGCCATTAAAATTCTGCGCGAAGACGAAAACGGCGACGAATTACTATTGTATTTTCTGGAACGAGGCGATACCTGCGCAATGACCTTAACCTGCTGTTTGGGAAAAAACAAAAGTAAAATTCAGGCTGTAGCCGAAACCGATGGAACACTAATCATGATTCCGATTGAAAAAATGGAAGAATGGATTGTAAAATACAAATCATGGCGCAATTTCGTATTCGAAAGTTATAATGTCCGTTTATTGGAAATGTTGGAAGCAATCGACACTTTAGCCTTTATGAAAATGGACGAGCGTTTGTTTAAATATTTAACCGATAAGGCAAAAGTTCTAGGAACTACCGAAATTGCCAATACCCATCAGGAAATTGCCACCGATATGCACACTTCTCGGGTAGTAATTTCAAGACTTTTAAAGAGTCTGGAATTGGAAGGAAAAATAAAACTGAACCGCAATAAAATAGAAATCCTGCAATTTTAATGGAAATAATAGGCTATATCGGTGCTTTGTGCATCGGTTTGATTTTAGGCATTACCGGCGGCGGCGGATCAATAATGACCGTACCGATTTTGGTTTATATCTTAGGATTTAATCCCATAACCGCCACAGCCTATTCCCTGTTTATTGTTGGAACCACATCGGCTTTTGGAGCTACTCAAAATTTCTTCAAAGGCATGGTCGATGTAAAAAAAGGCTTTTTATTTGCCGTTCCGTCATTTATCGCGGTATACCTTACACGCCGTTATCTTGTTCCGGCACTACCGGATGTTATTGCAACGATAGACAACTTCAAAATCACCAAAGAGTTCTTTCTCATGGTTTTATTTGCGGTAATTATGCTGTTTGCTGCTTTATCGATGCTGAAAAAAAAGAAAGGAAACCCACTTACAACCGATAAAGATGAATCTAAAACTCTTTTTATTGCCCAGACTTTCGGTGTGGGAATTTTAATTGGTTTGGTGGGTGCCGGCGGTGGTTTTTTAATCATTCCGTCTTTGGTGTTTTTTGCCAAACTTTCGATGCGAAAAGCCGTTGCCACTTCCCTACTGATAATCGCTTTAAATTCACTGATAGGTTTTTTAGGAGATCTTCAAACACTGGTTATCGATTGGAAATTCCTATTAACCTTTACATCGTTATCGGTAACCGGGATTTTTATCGGAATTTATCTTAACAGATTCCTAAATGAAACCCAGCTTAAAAAGGGTTTTGGTTACTTTGTATTACTCATGGCAATTTTTATTCTTACCAAAGAATTTTACGGACTGTAACCAAAGTTGCTTTACTTTTTAAATATTGAATTACCTTTACAAAAAATTTGAATAGTTATGAAAATAGAACAAATTTATACCGGATGTATTGCTCACGCAGCCTATTATATTGAAAACAATGGCGAAGCTGCTATTTTCGATCCGTTAAGAGAAGTACAGCCCTACATCGATAAAGCCACAAAAGACAACGCGAAAATCAAATATATTTTTGAAACGCATTTTCATGCCGATTTCGTTTCGGGACATTTGGATTTAGCTAAAAAAACCGGAGCTCAAATTGTTTACGGACCAACAGCAAAGCCAAATTTCGAAGCGATTGTTGCCGAAGACAATCAGGAATTTAAAATCGGGAATTATACCATAAAAGCCATTCATACTCCTGGACACACTCTGGAAAGTACAACTTACCTTTTAATTGATGAAACCGGAAAACAACACGGAATCATTACAGGAGATACTTTGTTTATTGGTGATGTTGGCCGTCCGGATTTAGCACAGAAACTGGTTTCCGATTTAACACAGGAAAAATTAGCCGGAATGTTGTTTGATTCGCTTCGCAATAAAATCATGCCGCTGTCTGACGATTTAATCGTTTATCCGAATCACGGTGCCGGAAGTGCCTGCGGAAAAAACATGAGCAAAGAAACCACGGACACCTTGGGTAATCAGAAAAAAGTAAATTATGCTTTGCGCGCTGATATGACCAAAGAAGAGTTCACAAAAGAACTGTTGGACGGCTTGGGAGCACCGCCAGCGTATTTCCCTCAAAATGTATTAATGAACATTCAAGGTTATGACAGTCTGGAAACCGTTATGAACAAAGCCAATACCGCATTAGAGCCAAAAGCCTTTGAAGCGGTTGCCAACGAAACGGAAGCCTTGGTTTTAGATGTACGTCATGAAAATGATTTCGTAAAAGAACATGTACCAAACTCCATATTCATTGGTTTGCACGGAAATTTCGCTCCTTGGGTAGGTGCTTTAATTATGGATGTAAAACAACCTATTTTATTGATCACACCCGAAGGTAAAGAAGAAGAAACCATTACCCGTTTAGCACGCGTTGGTTTTGACAACTGTTTAGGTTACTTAAAAGGTGGTTTGGATGCCTGGAAAGCGGCAGGTTTTGAAACCGACAGTATAACTTCAATTTCACCGGAACAATTTGCAACTGAAAAAGACCAAACAAAATTAGCTGTAATCGATTCGAGAAAACCAGGAGAATTTACAGCCGAACATGTCGAAAACGCAATTAACATTCCGTTGGATTTTGTAAACAATCATCTTGCAGAAATTCCTAAAGAAGAATTTTATTTGCATTGTGCCGGCGGTTACCGTTCGGTAATTATGGCTTCCATTTTAAAAGCGCGTGGATACCATAATATGATTAATGTTGAAAAAGGAATTAACGGAATCCGCAATGCGGGTGTAGAACTTACAAAATTCGTTTGTCCGTCTACGTTAAAATAAATTTATAAAAAGAAGAAAAAATCAGGCTTTTGCCTGATTTTTTGTTTTAAAAACTAACAAAAAATTAGCAACACAGATTATAAATCGGTAAAAAAATTAAATACTTTTGCAACACAAACAAATAAACCTAAAATTGAAATCGAAGATTATGTCTTCAGTTCTCCTTTTAGGCTCAAGTCATAAATACAAAACAAAATATCAAAACATGAGTAAACATTTTTTATTATTAGCCGGATTAACCCTTTTGGCTTCTTGCAGTAAAGTTGGAGATAATGAATATTTAATTTCCGGAACTGCAAAAGGTATTGACAACGGAAAAATGGCCATTCTTCAGGTTCAAAACGAAATGGGTCCTGTTTCTAAAGATACCGTTAAAGTAGAAAACGGAAAATTCGAATTTAAAGGAGAATATAAAGACGGACCGGAAATTGGTTTCATCATAATCGAAAGCATTGATAATGGAATGGTACCTTTAATCCTTGAAAACGGGGAAATCAATATTACGGTTGATAAAGATACGATTCAGAAATCAAAAATCGGTGGAACAAACAACAACGATAAGTTTCAGGAATACAACGACGGATCAAGTGTTATTTATAAAAAAATGATTGCTTTTCAAAAAGCAAATCAGCAAAAATTAATGGCAGCACAAAAGGCTAAGGATACAGTTACCCTGATGGCGCTTAGAACTAAAAACATGTCTTTCCAGACAGACATGGATAAATTCTCTGAAACATTTGCTGAAAAAAACCCAAATGCTTTTCTTTCTTGTCTATTGTTAGAAAATTTTATCGGAAGACAAACACTTGAAATGGCTAAAATTGAAAAATTATACAATGCTTTAGCTTCAGATATCAAGAAAACAAAAAGCGGTGCCCGTGTTCACGATTTTATTAAAAGTCAAAAAGTTGTTAACGTAGGAAGTGCAGCTCCAGGATTCTCCGCTCCTAATCCCGAAGGAAAAATTGTTTCTTTAAAAGAATCTCTTGGAAAAGTTACTATCGTTGATTTCTGGGCATCATGGTGCGCACCTTGTCGTGCTGAAAATCCAAACGTAGTGGCTTTGTATAATGAATTCCATTCAAAAGGATTAAACATCATCGGAGTGTCGTTAGATAAAGATGCCGCTAAATGGAAAGAAGCGATTGCAAAAGATAAATTAGTGTGGACACAGGTTTCGAATTTAAAACATTGGTCTGAACCAATCGCGAAACAATACAATGTAAGTTCAATTCCGGCGATGTTTGTTCTTGATGCTTCAGGAAAAATCGTTGCAAAAGACCTTCGTGGTGCAGAATTAAAAGCAAAAATTGCGGAATTATTAGCCAAATAATTCCTTTTCGGGTTCAAAATATTTAAAAATCTCCTTCGGGAGATTTTTTTATTTTATTCACTCCCAATACATTAAAAAAAAGTTATGAATTATCTTTAAAATATGTTTGGATACTGCAAAAACAGTTCTATATTTGCACCGCAATAAGCAATTATGCGTTGGGGAGATACTCAAGCGGCCAACGAGGGCGGACTGTAAATCCGCTGATTACATCTTCGCAGGTTCGAATCCTGCTCTCCCCACAAAAGCACTTAGACAACTAAGTGCTTTTTTTATTTAGTTTCATTTTGAGTAAAGTTATTTCTGTTTTCACCCTTCCCCTATTTATCTAAAATGATTAAAATTCTGAAATAACTTCTGTTTAAAATATTTTAAACAACATTCGAACACTAAATACAATTACCAGAAAAGCCACAGCAAGAATAGCAGTTTTCTGAGGCAGTTTCCCGGCTAATTTAGCAGCAAACGGAGCAGCAATCGAACCACCAAAAATAAGTCCTATCACGATGTACCAATGACTCACACCCAAGGACGCGAAAAACGTTACCGAAGCCGCCAATGTAACGAAGAACTCTGCTAAACTGACTGTTCCTACTACATAACTCGATTTTCTTCCTTTGGCTAAAAGTGTTGAAGTCACAATTGGTCCCCAACCACCGCCACCGAAAGCATCCAACAAACCTCCTGCAAATCCTAAAACCCCAGTATGTTTTATTTTTTGCTTTTCAATTTTCTTTCTAAAAGCAATACCAATCAATCGGATTCCGATAATCATCGTATACGTTGCCAAAACAGTATAGGTAATGGTTTCGTATTTAGTTCCAAGGTAAATCAGCAGCAAAGCACCAAGCACAGCACCGGCAACACCAGGAATAGCCAACCAAAGCAATAATTTCTTGTTTACATTGCCGAATTTATAATGCGAAAATCCACTGATACCGCTGGAAAACATTTCTGCGGTATGAATACTTCCGCTAATGGCCGGTAATTTTATTCCGAAAAGCATCATGCTGGTCGCACACGTTACACCATATCCTAAACCAACGGCGCCATCAACCAATTGTGCAAAAAAACCAACCAAAACCATAGCGTAAAAAGCAGGCGGAATTTCCTTTACGAAACTGCTGAAATTATCCACGGAAACTATGGTAGACAATCCGTAACCAAAGAAAATCGCCAAAAAAACAACTGCAATTTCAAAAGTGAGTTTCTTATATCTTTTTGTTTCTTTTTTATTTTCCTGCGGATTTACCAATAACGCCGTAGCCTTGTTAAGTGAGATTAATTTTGTTTGCAAATCTCCTTTATGACGCGCTCTGAAAGTATTCAAATTTTCAATACTTTCATTGATATCACCCGGAATGGCTTCTTCCAGATGTTCGCGTAATCGTCGTGCCAAAACCGGCGATTTTCCGTTGGTGGAAATGGCAATCTTCAGATGTCCTTTATTGACGATCGACCCTAAATAAAAATCACACAAATCGGGCTGATCCGCGGCGTTAACTAAAATACCTTTCTTATTGGCAAAGTCTTTTATTTCAGAATTCAACTGAGTATTATCGGTAGCAATTATCACAAAATCAACCGCTTCCAAATCATGATTGGTAAAAGATCGTTCTTCCCATTTTAAATGCGGGTTCAATCGCAAAACACTTTTCAACTCTTCATTAATTTGTTGTGCAACAATTTTAATTTGCGCCAAAGGATACTGCCTCAAAAGCGTTTCTGTTTTTTCCAAACCCACTTTTCCGCCGCCTACAATAAGGAACCGGAATTTGTCGGTTTTTAAAAATATTGGAAATAATGTATTTTCCATTACTGTTTCTTTTTTAATGTTATCGAATGAAATAAGGACAATCGTATAATGTCTCTGTTGTAATAATCCACTCCCGATGTACGTTGCTGAAACCAGTTCATATAGCCCGCTTCAAAGGAAAAATCAGGATTTATACAATACTGTAGTCCGACCGAAATTCGGTTCTGATCGAAAGTATTCCTGACGATTTTACTTCCGGCATTGACCATTATTTCGTTTTTAAGTTTCACTGAAATCAGGTTTTCTTTGTTTTTCTTTGTAAAGAGAGGAATGTCCAATCCGAGTTGATAGCGTATTCTTATATTCGAATAACGATAACCGCCAGCCAACGCATTGTTTTCAAAATCATGGAAAAAGCGCGCTTCCACTTTATAGCGATGGGAAACTGTTAAAAATGATAGCTGCTGTTTAGTATCGAAACCTATATTCGGACGCAATTCCGGAACCATCAAATGACTTTCTGATTCCGGATCCTGCGGACTTTGTAAAAAAAGCGTCATCCCTACCGAAGCATTCCAATTTTCAAAAATATTTCGCTGAATGCCCGTCCGGAAAACCAACTGATGCTGTGCCGACGGATTAATAAACTGTCGTTCCTGAATGTCACTGTTCAACGTCCAGTTCGCATTGAACTTTAAAGTATTGTAATAGCCGTACCACAATAATTCCTGATGGATTACTTTTTTTTGTGCAAACAACGAAAACGATGCAAACAACACATAAATCACTAACGATTGTCTAATTCTTCGCAAAAAACTTCCTGAATGAGAAATCTCCAAATGTTTCATTATGTACCCGTTCGTTAACGTATTGATTTAAAAGGCTGTCCACCTCGGTTAAAATCTCTGCTTCAGTTTGTTTTTCCTTGTATATTTTGTTTAGTCTTTCGCCAAAACGATCGCCGCCTAACATGAAATTGTATTGTCCCGGTCCGGTACCGATAAAACCCAATTCGGCAACATACGGACGACCGCAACCGTTAGGACAACCCGTCATACGGATGGAAATTTCCTCTTCTTGAAGGCTGTATTTTTCCAATAAAGGTTCGATTTTCGTTACCAATTCCGGTAAATACCGCTGTGCTTCTGCCAAAGCTAACGGACAGGTTGGTAATGCCACACACGCCATCGAATTTTTACGAAGTGTGCTGTCGTGTTTGTTGATTTCGTGTTTCTCTAGTAAGATTTCTACTTTCGGCTTATCGCTTTCGCTGATTTCTCCTAAAATCAAATTCTGATTCCCCGAAAAAATGAAATTAGAGATTTTCAACTGCGCTAATTCATACAGAAATTGCTTCTGATACGGTTTCACAACACCATGCTCCACAAATAAGGTGTAAAACCATTTTCCTTCGTGGCTTTTTTCCCAACCAAACCGATCGCTTCTTTCCGTAAATTTGAAAGGCTGTGCCGGCAATAAATCAAACCCGATGCGACTTTCCAGTTCTTTTTTGAAACCTTCTACAGTTAATTTATCAACAGTATATTTCATACGGGACAACTTTCGGTCAACACGATTTCCGAAGTCTCTTTGCACGGTAAGAATTTCATAAACTGCCTTTAAGGTTTTTTCTTCTGTGTCGGTAAAACCGATAATTGATCCCAAACGGGCATAAGTATTCGGGTTTCCGTGTGTGGTTGCCAATCCACCGCCAACAGCGATATTGAAACCTTTTAATTTGTTGTTTTCCACGATGGCTATCAGTCCGATATCATTAGTAAAAACATCCACATCGTTAGACGGTGGAATCGCAATGGCAATCTTGAATTTTCTTGGCAGATAACGGTCTTCATACAACGGATCGGCTTCGGCAGAACGCTCGTAAATTTTTTCACCGTCCACAAAAACTTCGTAATACGATTGCGTTTTAGGCAATAATAATGTCGAAATCTTATCGGCATAAGTATAAATCTCCCGATGCAAAGGGGAAAGCTGCGGGTGCGAACTCACGATTACGTTTCGATTCACGTCGCCACAGGCCGCAATCGAATCTAATTTGGCGGTATTAAACGCCTGAATCGTCGGACGCAATTGGTGTTTTAATAAGCCATGCAACTGTAGCGTTTGTCGTGTGGTGATTTTTAAAGTTCCTGTACCGAATTCCTCTGAAATATCGTGTGTTGCCAACCACTGTTCGGCAGTTATAACGCCTCCAGGAATGCGCAAACGAATCATAAACGAATACAGTTTATCCAGCTTTTTCTCGGCACGTTCTGCCCTTCTGTCGCGATCGTCCTGCACGTACATACCGTGAAATTTAACTAATGTTTCATCGTCCGGGCGTACGTTTCCGGTGTGATTGTCTAAATCTATACTTTCTTTTAAAGTGCCTCTTAAACCATCGCTCTTGGTTTTTATGGCTTCTATTGGTGATAATTTTTCGCTCATCTTTTTTTAGCTGTTAGCTTGTAGCTAGGTTATTAATACACGTCTTTTTGGTATTTCCCGGTGGTTTCCAAATCGTCTAAAACTTGTTTAGCTTCTTCAATACTGATATTTCTTTCTATTGAAATTACTTCTATGATGGTTTGCTCGACATCGCTACTCATGGGATTTTTTTGGCCACAGATGTAAATGGATGCACCGTTTTCCAGCCATTCATTAAATTCACCTGCTTTTTGCCGGATACGATCCTGAACATAAATCTTCACTTTCTGATCTCTTGAAAAAGCGGTATCCAATTTGGTCAATACATCGGTAGAAAGCCATTCCTGAATTTCCGTCTGATAATAGAAATCAGAAACAAAATGTTGTTCCCCAAAAAACAACCAGTTCTTTCCTTCTGCACCGGTAGCATCGCGATGGGCAAGAAAACTTCTAAACGGCGCAATTCCGGTACCGGGACCAATCAGAATAATATCTTTATCGTCTTCCGGCAGTTTAAAATTTTGGTTTTTATGAAGGTAGAATTCGATTTCCGTATCTTTTTCCAAATCGGCTAAAAACTGCGAACACAAGCCTGTTTTCATGATCCCATCAACCTGAAAGACATTCAGATTAACCGTTACGTGCACTTCGCCTTCATGCGCTTCCAAAGCAGAAGAAATCGAATACAGCCTTGGCGCAATCGGGTGCAACAACGCAAGTACTTCATCGAAAGAAACGGCTTCCGGTTTTGTATACTTCTTCAGAATATCCAACAAATCTGCTTTTTCTTCCGTGATTTCTATTCCGAATAATTTAGAGAATGCATCCAAAGATTTTTTACTCAAACCCCTTATATTTTTATCAAAAAGGCGTTCATTTTCACTGTTTTCATCAAAAAACGATATAATTTCAGCAATTTCATCTTTATTGTTTTTCGGATAAAAACCTATTGCATCACCCGGTTCATAACTCAATTCGTCCTCGGTTGCTATTTCGATATGATAGGTTGTTTTGTTAGATCCAATATCATTCAAAACCACTTTATGATTGATAATTCCGGTAAAGGTTTTCTTTGCTGAAACAATACTTTTCGTTGCTTTTTTCGAAGATACTGTGGCGGTTCCCGAATGCTGAATTGCCGCTAACAGTTCATTAAACCATAGTTCAGCCGTTTGTACATAATCAACATCCGCTTTTTGAAAAGCTACTGCGGGTTGTGCGCCTAAACGTTTCAGTTGTTCATCAATCGCTTCACCGGCACGACAAAAAAGCGGATATGACGAATCGCCCAAACCTAAAACCGCAAATTGTGTCTTACTCAAATTCACCGAAGAATTACTCAGATTATCAAAGAATTTTATTGCGTTTTGTGGCGGATCGCCCTCTCCTTGCGTACTCATAATCACAATCAAAAATGCTTCCTTATCGAGTTTTTCAATCGGATATTGGAATGCATCCACCACTTTCGACTGGATTTTATTTTTCTTCAGTAAGGCTTGGAGCTGAGAAGCCAGTTTTTTCGAATTTCCGGTTTCGGTTCCGTACACAATGGTTGGTTTGACCGCTACTGACGTTGGAATTTCAAGTGTTGGTGCTATTTCCGTTTGGGCCAAAATTCCGGCCAGATAACCTTTCGTCCAGATAATTTCATCTCTGGAATACTGTTTTACCAGATCTTTTAATACAGTTAATTTATTTTCAGCCAGCATGTTGTAAGTTTATTATGTGGTTATCGAAATACGATTTTGTGTTGGACTTTTCTTCAAACCAAGCGTAATCCGCATGGAGATTCACTACATTCCCGATAATTATTAATGTGGGAACATATTCGAAATCGGGTAATTCCTTTGTTTTTAAATCTTCAAAAGAAAAAACACTGGTTTTCTGAAAAGGCGTTGTAGCCTGTTGCACTACCGCGATTCCTTTATTGGAATCAATTTCGCTGGAAATCAGGTAATTTACCAAAGCATGCAATCGCTGACCACTCATATAGAAAACCAAAGTATCGTCCGTTTTTGCCCAATCGGTCCATTGTGAAGGAACTATCGAACTCAAATCGAATAATGTCAGAAAGCGCACTCCACGGGCATGTTCCCTTGCCGTTAAAGGAATTCCCGTGTAAGCAGCAGCACCAAATGCAGCTGAAATTCCGGGAATAATTTCATACGGAATCCCATTTTCTTTAAGCACTTCCAACTCGTCCAAAATATTGGAGAACAGCGAAGCGTCACCGCCTTTTAGACGTAAAACCAATTTGTTTTGTTGGGCAAATTCGACCATCAAATCGTTAATATCACCTTGCGGTGTATGAATTCCTTTGGAACACTGTTTGCCCACATAAATTACCAAAGCCTCTTTTCGGGCGTGATTGGCTATCATTTCCGGCGAAACCAATCGGTCGGTTAAAACTACATCGGCAGTTTGCAGATATTTCAGTGCTTTGACACTTATCAAATCGGGATCACCCGGACCTGCGCCCGCCAGAATGACTTTCCCTCTGTTTTCTATACTCATTTCTTTTTTTTTGTTACGGATTAATACAATCCTTCGATGGATAAATAGCGTTCGCCTGTATCGTAATTGAAGGTTAAAACCGTTGCTCCTTCCGGGATTGCTTCAATTTTTTTGGCCACGGCTGCTAACGAAGCTCCAGTTGAAATACCAACTAATATTCCTTCCTGCTTGGCAATTTTTCTGGCGTAATCAAACGCTTCATCTTTGCCAACGGTAATGATTTCATCAATTAGTTCATTTTGTAAAACAGAAGGCACAAATCCGGCTCCGATACCTTGTAAAGGATGGGGTCCCGGTGCTCCACCGCTCAAAACCGGCGATAATTCCGGTTCAACGGCAATTACTTTAAGGTTTGGAAATTGGGCTTTCAATACTTTGGAAACACCTGTAATATGTCCGCCCGTTCCAACTCCGGTAATCAGATAATCAATCCCATCCGGAAAATCGCTCAGGATTTCCTGTGCCGTTGTTTGTTCATGTGCTGCTACATTCGCCGGATTGTCAAACTGTTGCGGTGACCAGGCGTTTGGAATTTGTGCCACTAGTTCGTTGGCTTTTTCGATGGCGCCTTTCATTCCTTTTTCGCGAGGCGTTAGTTCGAACTCGGCACCGTAGATTTCCATTAATTTTCTGCGTTCCACACTCATGGATTCCGGCATTACCAGGATGACTTTGTATCCTTTAACAGCGCCTACCAAAGCCAATCCGATTCCTGTATTTCCTGATGTTGGTTCGATAATAACACTATTCGGTTTTAAGATTCCCCTACGTTCTGCATCTTCAATCATTGCCTGGGCAATTCGGTCTTTGATACTGTTTCCCGGATTGTTTTTTTCTAATTTAATCCACACTTTTTTAGTGTTTCCGTACAAGTTTTGAAGTTGCACAACCGGTGTATTTCCTATCGTTTCTAAAATGTTATTTGCTTTCATTTGTTCTTTTTTAAATTGCTTTGTTTTACTCTTGTTCCCTACTTCTCGTTCTTTAAATCACAAAATTCAAAGGCTCCGGAAAGGGTAATTTGTTTTTAATGATGATTTCACTTTTATGATACACCAAGGATTGTTTCGGAATGGAATGGGTTATCCAGACGTTACCGCCAATTACTGAATCCTCTCCTATTATTGTATCGCCTCCCAAAACAGTTGCATTGGCATAAATAATGACGTTATTCTGAATCGTCGGATGGCGTTTGCTTTCGGCTTTCTCTTTACTGACGGTTAATGCACCTAAGGTTACGCCCTGATAAATTTTAACATCGTTGCCAATTACCGAAGTTTCGCCAATTACAATACCGGTGCCGTGATCAATAAAAAAACGTGCTCCAATTTCTGCACCGGGATGAATATCGATTCCCGTTTTACTGTGCACATATTCCGAAATCAAACGTGGCAAAACCGGTACATTATTCTTCCAGAGCTGGTGCGCCAATCGGTATATCGCAATGGCAAAAAAACCGGGATAAGCCACGAGTGCTTCATCTCGGGACTTGGCTGCCGGATCAAAACGAAACACCGTTTCCAAATCAGCTTCCAACTGACTGTGAATCGCAATAACAGCATCAAAAAACGCTTTTACTTTTGCTTTGATGTTTTCAGGATCGATAAGAATATTGTTTAAAATTGTTGCCAGTTCCGACTGTAATTCCACTTCTTTTTTTAAGAAAAAGTCGTAATCCGCATAAGATTCTTCTATCGAAAAAAGCCAACTGAAAATGTTTTCAATCCAAGCTTCTGTCCGAGCTTTATCAGGCAGTTTTTTAACTTCCCGATTGTTTCTTTTATAAATTGGATGTTCCATTGCTTAGGCTAAAAACATGAGCGCGCCCACGGTATTAAAAGTCGTCTCATCTACTAAAATGGCGTTACCGCTTTTCGAATTTTCTTCGAACGAGTCAAAAAACAACGGTTGATTTGCCCTTAATGAAATCTGACCGATATCATTAAGTTTGACTTCTTTTGCATCGTTAAATTGCCACTGATTGACATCCCATTTTCGGTCTACAGATTGGATTTTTACCCTTACGTTTCTAAATCGGTGTTGCAGAATATAGGTTTTACCGATTTGTAATGGAGCGTTATCAAGCCAGCAAATCCAGGTTTTTAATTCGTTAGACGTAATGGGAAGTTCATCCGATTTAACAATACTGTCACCCCGACTGATATCGATATTATCAGCTAAATGCAACACAACATTTTCACCTGCAACTGCCTTTTCAATGGTTTGCTGCTGTTTTTCAATTTTTACAATGGTGGTTTCAATTCCGGAAGGAAGTATTTTGACGTTATCGCCAATTTGATACAGTCCGCTTAAAATTTGTCCGGCATACCCGCGATAATCGTGATTTTCATCGTCTTGCGGGCGGATTACCCACTGCACCTGAAAACGGGAAGCGAGATTTTCCTTTGAAGGCACTTCAATATGCTCTAAAGTCGACAATAACGTATCGCCTTCAAACCAAGGCGTTTTTAGAGATTTCGCAACAATATTATCGCCAACCAAAGCACTCACGGGGATATAGGCAATTTCATCATAAGCAAGTTCGCTTCTTATTGCTTCAAAAGCATTTTTGATATCATTGAAAATGAATTCCGAATACTCGACCAAATCGATTTTATTTATGGCGATAATGGCCTTTTTGATTCCCATTAAAGACCCAACGCTAGCATGTCTTTTGGTTTGCAGTGTAATTCCTTTTCGGGCATCGACTAAAATAATAATCAAATCCGAATTGGACGCTCCGGTTATCATGTTTCGCGTATATTGTTCGTGTCCGGGTGCATCAGCAATGATGAATTTTCGTTTCTTGGTCGAGAAATACTTGTAGGCTACATCAATGGTAATTCCTTGTTCACGTTCGGCACGCAAACCATCGGTAATTAATGCTAAGTCAATTTCCACGCCTTCCTGTTTGGTCTGTTTTTGTAAAACCCCCAACTGATCGGTATGAATACTGTCGGAATCATAAAGTAGCCGCCCTATTAAAGTGCTTTTACCGTCATCAACGTTTCCGGCGGTTATAAATTTAAGTGTGTTCATCTTTTTCTTTTTTACTTATTTCTTATCCCTTTTCTCTCATTGTTCTTAAAAATATCCCTGTTTTTTACGGTCTTCCATTGCGGCTTCCGAAAGCTGATCATCCAATCGGGTTTGACCTCTTTCGCTGACTCTGGTTTGGATGATGTCATCGATAATATCCTGAATTGTAGTGGCTTCAGAAGGAACTGCTGCGGTACAAGTCATGTCGCCAACGGTTCGGTAACGCACTTTCTCCACAACGACAGTATCGGTTTTTAAAGGTTGAATAAACTCGGAAGTTGCCACCAGCTTATCCTGATGCACTATACATTCCCTTTCGTGAGCGAAATACAGATTGGGCAATTCGATATTGTATTTCTTGATGTAATTCCAAACGTCTAATTCCGTCCAGTTGCTGATTGGAAAGACCCGAACGTTGTGCCCTTTTTGAATTTTTCCATTCAGAATATCCCATAATTCAGGGCGCTGCAGTTTTGGATCCCATTGTCCGAAATCGTCACGTACGGAAAAAATGCGTTCTTTGGCTCTGGCTTTTTCTTCATCACGTCGGGCGCCACCAATGCAGGCATCGAATTCATTTTCCTGAATGGCATCTAAAAGTGCGTAAGTTTGCAATGCGTTTCGGGAAGGAAACCGGCCTTGGGTTTCTTTCAGATTGTATTTTTTGATGCTGTCTTCTACTGATGCTACAATCAATTTCTCTCCTATTTTATTCGCCAGATAATCTCTGAAAACGATTGCTTCCGGAAAATTATGCCCGGTATCAATATGCACTAAAGGAAAAGGAAATTTTCCCGGACGAAAGGCTTTTAAAGCCAAATGCACCAAAACGATAGAGTCTTTTCCACCCGAAAACAACAAAGCCGGTTTTTCAAATTGTGCGGCAGTTTCCCGAAGAATGTAGATTGCCTCATCCTCCAATTCATTCAAATAATTTGTTGTGTTACTCATGTTAAAAGTGTTTTTATTTATTTTCAATTTTTAAAACTAATTGTGCAAACCACATTCTTTTTTGGAAGCATCTTCCCACCACCATCTGCCGGCTCTGAAATCATCATCTTCCTTGATTGCTCTGGTACATGGCGCGCAGCCGATACTAACAAATCCTTTGTCGTGCAAAACATTATAAGGAATTCCGTTTTTGGCGACGTAATCTTTGACTTGTTGTGTTGTCCAATGCAGTAAAGGATTGTATTTATAAAGCTGATTTTGCTCATCCCACTGAACGATTTCAAGTGAATTTCTATTGGGGGAATGTTCTGCTCTTAAACCTGTAATCCATACTTTCACGTCTTTCAGAGCCCTTTTGAGCGGTGCTACTTTTCGAATATGACAACACTGTTTTCTTAAATCGGTACTTTCGTAAAAAGGATTAATTCCTTTCTCATTTACAAACTTTTCCAACGTTTCATTTTCAGGATAATAGCTTTTAATTTTTTGATTGTAGTGCAATTCTGTCTGATGCCATGTTGCATAAGTTTCCTGAAAAAGTCTACCAGTATCAAGTGTAAAAACCTCAATATTTTCTATTTGATTAGAGAAAATCAGATTGGTAATCAATTGGTCTTCAATTCCAAAACTGGTTGAAAACACCACTTTCCCTGAAGCATTTTCCGCTAAAAGCTTCAGGTTTTCTGCGACATCCTGATTATCAGTTATTTGGTTTATGATTGTTGTTTTCATCGTTATTTTTTTTAAAAAATCTTACTATTGGGCATAAAAAAAGCCCCTTGAAATCAAGAGGCTACGTTGGTTTTAAAATATTATTTACAGCAAATAATACGATAGACGGCCTCTTGCGAAGTTTCGCATACAACACATCATCATCATACAAACTGCAGATGTAAGTAAAATTGTTATGGTCGTTATCGTATTCATTTTAGTATTATTTGTTTTGTAATTTCAATTTAGTGCAAAAAAAAACTCCCCAATTGCTTGAGGAGTTTTGCAGTTATGTTTTAGTTTTATAAACATTAACGAATAGCAAACAACCCCTCAGTATCTGAGCAGCACATCATGCACATCATCATATTTAAAACTTGATTTCTCATTTATTTGTGTTTTTTCAACTCTGCAAACTTATAGCATTTTTACAATACGTTCCAAATAAAAAACAGCATTTAAATTATTTTTTACATAAAACCAACCCCGAAAAACGGGTTTTTAAATGCGAAATCATCAAGATTTACAGCTATTTTCGCTTTATTTATAAAAAAAATCATTTTGCTATTAAACGTAAAAAATATGCTTATCAAAATGGTTTTCGCGTAAAAGAATATGTCTTTTTTTATCGTATTATTAATTTTTGGGTTGTGGTTTTTGAGCCTGAAATCACTTTTACAAAATAAATTCCCGAAGGTAAATTCAATTGCATTGTTGTTGTATCTGAAAAATTCTGACTCGCTACCAGTTGTCCGGTATAGGAATACACTTCTGCTTTTGCACTACCCTGAATACCCGCAATGGTAAGTTTGTCGTTAGCTGGATTCGGGTACATCATAAATTTCAAATCCGTAACCTCATTAATTCCTAAAGTTGAAAACCACGGTTCACCGGCATGAACTCCCCAAATATAATCGGCAAGATTAGGATAATCAATAAACGGATTACGGTTTACCTGCCAGGTGTATATGTAATTGTTTCGGTTCATTTCGAAATCATCTCTAGGATCGGAAGCATTCCATGTTAATAAAGTGGCTAAATCGCCAATATTACCCGAAGGAGTTACCCCGTCTACCATATATTCGGACGGGTCGCCATTCACAACATTAAGTGCGCTGAAACGAACTGCCATATAAAATACTGCTCTTGCCACATCTCCATGCCAAGATCCTTGAGTTCCAACGGGACCAGCATAAACGGTAGCGGAAGCAATCGGACCATAATTTTTATTGTTTCTGGATGAATTTTCCTGGCCGTTTTCTGCACGAATGTGGTGTGCATCAGAAACTCCGTCTGATGTTGTGGAAGCACTTGTGGAAGTCCAAACACTTATTCCGTCTGCTGAATCTCCGGGAGCTACAGTAAAACCACCTCTAGACTGGCAAAAAATATGCTCACGGTTCCATTTTCCCACAATACTGCTTCCAGTTTGCTGATCTACTTTTGCCATTGGTTGTTCAATATACATACACCAAACCTGATTGGAATTCAATGGGTTTTGGTCGGCCGTTCTTAAAATTTCCCAAATGTCAGCATAACTATGTAAATGCACTCCGGGATTAGCAATAATATCCTGAACCGCTTGTTTTAAAGCTGCTCCGCTTAAGCCTTCCAACGAGCTGTAGTAACCAACTGGTGCCGTACTCGTTACCACTCCATAAGTCGGATTTAAAGGGGTTCCCCATGGTGACACAATAAAATTAATATCATTAACACGAGCCGTAATATTATTATTCAGGATAATATATTCAGCCGGAACCGATCCGATGGTTAACATTAAAGTTTCATCACCATCATTTACAAGATCATCTGTGAATTGAATTACAGTAGAAGCGGTATTAGTTCCTGTTGCGATTGTAACATTAGTATTTCCGGTAAAATCTGCCGATGTAAAAGCGCCGTTATTCATTGTAAATGACAAATTCAAATCGGAAGTAACATTTGTATCAGTAGTAAAAGTTACTGTTACATTTTGTCCTTCAGTAAATGGCGGAGTAGCAGAAAAAGTGGTTGCAATACCATTGTAAATAATTCCTGAACCATCATTATTAGCTCTCGGTGTAGGTGCTTTTACTTCATAAGTTCCGTCAGCTTTTCTTTGGATGGACTGCAGCGGAGCATTAGCCGCTCCATTTACAGCCTCGTTATAACTTACAGTTTCCCCTAAAGCTGTCATTAAAACAGTAGCCGAAGTAGTTCCACTGTTACTGTAAACTAGGGCGTCAATTAAATTAGTAGTTGTTCCAACTGTATTTGTGGGAAAATCAGTAGCATCACCTAAATAAATAGCTACAGCATCGGGTCCGTTTTGAATAGTCGCTTGTGGAATTATTAAAGAAGGAGATGGGACAACTTGTAAATTTCCAAGCAAAATATTTCCGTTACCATCTGTTATTAACCCATCTAAATCAATTGCATAGTAACTTAAATTAGTGGTTCCACCCGAACTTCCATTAAAAAACACCACCACATAACCATCCAACGGAAAATTTGGTACGGCCGATTTTAATTCAATAAATTCTTTTACATCCGTTGAAGGAGTATCCGGATCCAATTCATTGATTACAACCTGACCGAAAGACGCATTTGAAAGTAATGCGATAAATAAAATAAGTAGTTTTTTCATCATCTCCTCTAAAATTTGGGGCAATAAAATTAGACAATTATTATCGAATAAATGCCTGTTATTGAAAAGTTTACGTAAAAAGAAACATCTTGTAAGAAAAGTAATTGGTATTTATTTTTTTATTGTCTGAATAGTATGATAAACCGATGTTTTTTCTAAATTTACAACTTAGTACTATCTGCAAAACCAATAAATCAATTGAGAATTCCATATCGTTTTTTTCTGTTTAACATACTGCTTTTATGCAGTAATGCCGTTTTGGGACAACATAACAATTCCCTCCTTGTTTATGTGGAAGCTGAAAGCAAAACACTTACCATTGAACAGGAAATCACTTATTTCAATACCACCAAAGACACCGTAAAAGATTACATTCTAAACGATTGGAATAACGCCTACTCCGACAAAAACTCGCCTCTTGCCAAACGTTTTTCCGATGAATTTTACCGCGGTTTTCATTTGGCTAAAGAAAGTGATCGCGGACTCACAAGCATCATTTCCATTATTGATCAGAACAATCGTGTTTTGGAATTTTCCAGACTTAAAAATCAAATCGATCTTATTGATGTTCATTTGGTTAACCCTATTTATCCAAATCATAAATTTAAAATAAAAATAAAGTATACTGTCCGAATTCCTGACCAGCGTTTTACCCGTTTCGGTGCCGACGATAACTCCGGAAGCCTTTATTTAAAAAACTGGTTTTTAACGCCGGCGCGAATTGAAAAAAACAGCTTTATAAAAAACAGTAACGAAAATCTGGATGATATTGCCAACGGCCTTTCCGATTATGATATCAAAATGATTTTACCTTCCCGAATGCATATTTTTACCGATCTTGAAACCACGAAAGAATCGGAAAAAAATAATGAATCGGTATATCTTTTAAAAGGAAGAAACCTTCAGGATTTCAATTTAATATTAGAATCCAACCCTACTTTTTCCAATTATAAAAACAACAATTCGGAAGTAGTAACCAATTTGAAAGACAAAAGGCTCAACGACTTTCAGAAAGCCATTGTTATTGATCGGGTAGTGAATTATGTAGCCGAAAAATTAGGTCCTTTACCGCAGCAAAAAATCGTGGTTTCCCAAGTGGATTATGAACGAAATCCGTTTTACGGCTTGAATCAGCTTCCTTCTTTTATCAGTCCGTTTCCAGACGAATTTTTATATGAATTGAAGTTCTTAAAAACCTACACTCAAAACTACCTTAAGTCTGCTCTACACCTGAATCCAAGAAAAGACACTTGGATTGCAGACGGGATTCAGACGTACATCATGATGCAGTACATCAAAGAGCATTATCCGAATATGAAAATGATGGGAAGCCTATCCGACTACAAACTACTGAAAGGTTTCAATCTTTTTAAATCCGATTTCAACGATCAGTATTATTACTTATACCTCTTGATGGCGCGCAAGAATCTCGACCAGCCAGTTGGTGATTCCAAAAGTTCTTTCATCAAATTCAACGAACAGATATCGGGAAAATACAGAGCCGGTATGAATCTAAATTATTTAAATGATTTCTTAGGTGATGATATTGTATCTCAAACAATAACCGATTTTATCAAATTAAACCAATCGCAGCAAACTGAAGAAGCCGATTTCAGAGCCTTGTTAGAACAAAAAACCAACAAAAACCTGGATTGGTTTTTTACAACCGCAGTACATTCCAGAAAACTTATTGACTTTACATTCGGTAAGGTAAAAAAAGACAAAGACAGCATTCATGCAGTGATTAAAAACAGAACCAATACCAATGTTCCTATTTCGGTTTACGGTATTAAAAACGACAGCATCGTCTTTAAAAAATGGGTAGAAAACGTATCAAAAGACACAGTAATCACTTTTTCAAGAGAGAAGGCAGATAAAGTCGTTTTAAATTACAATAATGAAATACCCGAATACAACTCCAGAAACAATTGGAAATCACTCAAAAGTTTCTTTGGAAACAACCGTCCGATTAAATTCACATTTATTAAAGATTTGGAAGATTCCAATGTGAATCAGATATTTTATGTTCCCGAGTTCTCCTATAATCTTTATGACGGCATTTCTCCGGGTTTAAGTTTTCACAATAAATCATTGTTAGACAAGCCTTTTATTTTTGATGTCACTCCGGTATATTCTTCAAATACAAATAAACTTATTGGAGGAGCATTTTTCACAATTAATCAAAACGTTCGGGAAGACCGACTTTACAATATTCGCTACAGTTTAAATGCCTCTACCTACCATTATGCGCCCAATGCGGCTTATACCAAAATATCCCCTTCCATATCATTCCGATTCAGAGATTTGGATTACAGAGCCAATAAAAAAGAGAATGTTACCATCCGACACGTATTTGTAGATCGGGAAAAATCACTTTTTGTAACCACTAAAGACGAAAATTATTCGGTTTTCAATTTGCGCTATACTAAAGGGGAATCAGAAATCACAAGAGTATACAATTTAATGACAGATGTTCAGATTGCCAATAATTTTGGAAAACTGTCAGGAGAAATTCAATACCGAAAACTTTTTGAAAACAACCGACAAGTCAACCTTCGCTTTTTTGCCGGCGCTTTTATGTATCGGGATACCAAATCAGAATTTTTCAGTTTTGGGTTAGACCGACCTACCGATTACCTATATGATTACGGATTGCTTGGTCGCTCTGAAAGTACCGGACTTTACAGTCAGCAATACATTATGGCCGAAGGCGGATTCAAATCGAAATTCAACACGCGTTTTGCCAATCAATGGATGACTACAGTAAACGGAAGTTTTAATATTTGGAACTGGGTTGAAATTTATGGCGATTTAGGGTTAATGAAAAACCAATTCAAATCAGCTGACTTTTTGTATGACAGCGGGATACGACTAAATCTTGTACCCGATTATTTCGAATTATACTTTCCCGTATACTCCAATAACGGTTGGGAAATTGCCCAGGACAATTACGACGAAAAAGTGCGCTTTGTAATTACACTCAGTCCGAAAACACTTATATCATTATTCACCAGAAAGTGGTTATAATCCTTTTAATCAAAATTTTAGACATTATTTTTGATGTGTTTTATTGAAAAATATTCATCAAAAAGAATATTTTATTAAAAATATCACATCACAACATCTGTATTCGGCAATATGATTAACAAAAGTGAAATTATTATTTTATCAGCCCATTGTTTTATATTGTCGAAATAATTAAATTTGTCAAATAACATCATTTAGAGATATGAACCAAACTGCCACTAAAGAAGCATTATCGTTTGAAGATTTCAAAACCGAAGTGCTTAATGATTATAAAGTTGCAACCATCAGCCGCGAATGCAGCTTATTGGGAAGACGTGAAGTGCTGACCGGTAAAGCAAAATTCGGGATTTTCGGTGACGGAAAAGAAGTACCGCAATTGGCTTTAGCCAAAGCGTTCCGAAACGGTGATTTCCGTTCAGGATATTATCGTGATCAAACCTTTATGATGGCTATTGGTCAAATGACAATCCAACAGTTTTTTGCCGGTTTATACGGTCATACCGATTTGGCGCACGACCCAATGAGTGCCGGACGTCAGATGGGCGGACATTTCGCAACCCATTCACTTGACGAAAACGGAAACTGGAAAAACTTAACGCAACAAAAGAATTCAAGTGCCGACATCTCTCCTACTGCAGGCCAAATGCCGCGTTTATTAGGATTAGCTCAGGCATCAAAAATATACAGAAACGTTGGCGGTATCAACCAAACTAATTTCTCCGAAAAAGGAAATGAAGTCGCTTGGGGAACCATCGGAAATGCGTCAACATCAGAAGGATTGTTTTTTGAAACCATTAATGCTGCCGGAGTTTTACAGGTGCCGATGGTTATGAGTGTTTGGGATGACGAGTATGGAATTTCGGTTCATGCCCGTTATCAAACCACAAAAGAAAACATTTCGGAAATTTTAAAAGGTTTCCAACGCGATGAAGACAACAAAGGCTACGAAATCATGACCGTTAAAGGTTGGGATTATCCGGCTTTGGTAGAAACCTATCAAAAAGCATCTCAAATTGCCCGCGAAGAACATGTTCCGGTTTTAATTCACGTTTACGAATTAACGCAACCGCAAGGACACTCGACTTCCGGATCGCACGAGCGTTACAAAAACGCCGATCGTTTGGCTTGGGAAGCAGAATTCGACTGTTTGGCACAAATGCGTCTTTGGTTAATCGAAAACAATTTGGCTACTGCCGAAGAAATCGAAGCCATTGATGCACAAGCCAAAAAAGAAGTTTTAGAAGGTAAAAAAGCGGCTTGGGCTGCATTTGTTGAACCTATTAAAGCGGAACAACAAGAATTGGTTGCGTTGTTAAATTCGATTGCTGCCAACAGTTCTAATAAAGTTTTCATTGAAAAATACACTAACGATTTGGCTTCTATTAAAGAGCCAATCCGTAAAGATATTATCACCACCGCCCGTAAAGTTTTACGCTTAATTGTAAAAGAAAACGGAAGAGCGCAACTTTCCGCGTGGATTACAGCCTATACCGAAAAAATCCAACCGAAGTTCAGTTCACACTTGTTTTCACAATCGGATAAAAATGTTTTATCGGCTAAAGAAGTGTTACCGAAATATGACGAAACATCAGAAGAAGTTGATGCACGTTTGGTATTGCGAAACAATTTCGATGTGATTTTCGACAAACATCCTGAAACATTGATTTTCGGAGAAGATTCCGGAAACATTGGCGACGTGAATCAAGGTTTGGAAGGCATGCAGGAGAAATACGGAGAATTCCGTGTAGCGGATGCCGGAATCCGTGAAGCAACCATTTTAGGTCAGGGAATCGGAATGGCGATGAGAGGTTTACGACCAATTGCTGAAATTCAGTATTTGGATTACCTTTTATATGCGATTCAGATTATGAGTGACGATTTGGCTACGCTTCAATACAGAACAGCTGGTCGCCAAAAAGCACCACTAATCATCAGAACCCGTGGTCACCGTTTGGAAGGCATCTGGCATTCAGGCTCACCAATGGGAATGATTATTAATGCGATTCGCGGTATTCACGTTTTGGTTCCGAGAAACATGACCAAAGCAGCTGGTTTCTACAATACTTTATTGGAAACCGATGAACCTGCTTTAATCGTAGAATGTTTGAACGGTTACCGTTTGAAAGAAAAAATGCCAACCAACTTAGGCGAATTCAAGACTCCGATTGGTGTTGTGGAAACAATTAAACAAGGTGCTGATATTACTTTAGTTTCCTACGGTTCAACAATACGTTTGGTAGAACAGGCAGCAAAAGAATTATTGGAAGTGGGCATCGACGCAGAAATCATCGACGTTCAGTCGTTATTACCGTTTGATGTTAATCATGATATCGTAAAATCATTGGCAAAAACCAATCGTTTGTTAGTGATTGATGAAGATGTTCCGGGTGGTGCTTCGGCATTCATCTTGCAACAGATTATCGACGAACAAAAAGGCTACAAACATTTAGACAGTAATCCGGAAACCTTGGCTTCGAAACCACACCGCCCGGCTTACGGAACGGATGGAGATTACTTCTCAAAACCTTCGGTTGAAGATATTTTTGAGAAAGTATACGGTATGATGCATGAAGTGAATCCGGCGAAATATCCGAGTTTATACTAACAAAATATAATAACTAAAAAAGCCCTGAAAAATTCAGGGCTTTTTTTTATGGCTTAACTATCAGTAACGATGGCGTTTTATTTAACCAGGAACTTCGTTTTTCCAAAAGTTCTTTCCAGCTTCCTACACTTATTATCATTAAATCCTGTTCGTCTAACAATGCTTTTTCGATTTTTCTCTCTACTGCAAGCTTAACGTGTTTCGGATATTTTTTACTGATTTTATCAATCTTTTCATTAAACACCGAACTGCCTTTCAAATGACCGGCTTTGTCCAAAATGGTTACCATTGAATTTGAATTTTCAATAAGTTGTTTTGCGTAATCCAACAGGAACAAATCGCTTTCGTCTAAAAGCAAAACAAACACATGGTTGGCATTATTGAAGTTCTTATCCACCAAAATACCAACTGGCACTTCCGTTTTCGATAAAATCATGGCGGTAGTTTCGTCAAAATGAGCGCTGTCAAACAGTTTTTCTTTTCCGGTAAATTTATTGATCAAACTTTCCGGACTGATGATACGAGTAGTAAAACCTAAGACTTTCCCTAAAATTGTACCGTCAAAAATCGATTGGCTTAAACTCATCAAAACCAAATCGAAGTCGCCTTTGTTCGATACTTCCACCACATCGTTCTCCACTTCAATCGAACTTTTAAAAATCGTTGTGATCTTTTGGTTTAATTCTTCCGAAACCTGTAAAACCGGTTTAAAACTCGCTTCTTCATACTCATCGATATTGTAAGGATTCAGCTCGTTACTGGGTAAAATATGCATAGCCGTAACAATCGCATTATTGTTCATTTTCTTTACAAAATGGTTTGCCAAACGCAATAACGACTGACTTTCTTCTGCATTATGAAACGAAAAAAGGATTTTGAATTTATTATTCTGAACAATTTCTTTCGGGATGATTTCGGTTTTGGATTTAAACAAATAGTTGATTAAATCTAATGCCGGACCGGTCATGAATGTTGTGGCCAAAGCCATTATCACCATCATGGCAAAAATTTCCGGTTTCAGCACGCCCAAATCGTAACCAATGTTTAAAACGACAAGTTCCATCAAACCACGGGTATTCATCAAAGCACCAATAGTTAAACTGTCTTTCCAGCTTTGCCCTACATATCTTGCGGTAAGTGCACTTCCGACAAATTTACCAACAACAGCAACCAGGACAATATAGCCGCAAACTTCCCAAAGATAGGCGTCGTCCAACAACCCGATTTGAGTACGAAGTCCGGTAAAAACGAAGAATAACGGAAGTAGCATTACTTGGGAAACGTCTTCTACTTTTTCGATAAAAACATTACGGAAACGCATACTTTCCGGCATGATTACACCGGCCATAAAAGCTCCGAACAAAGCATGAATACCGATAATTTCTGTGGCGTATGAAGAAATAAGTAATGTCAGAAAGAAAATAGCAATAACCGGTTTCGTGATACTGTCCGGGTTATCATAAAGTTCCCCGATACGCTTCAAGAACGGTTTTACAAACTTCAACATCAGGAAAACATAAATGATTGCTAAAGCTATGATGTAAAGAGAACTTAAAAACGAACCTGCTTTTACAATCGCAATAACGGCGGCCAAAATACACCAAGCGGTAATATCATCTGCGGCAGCGCAGGTAATCACCATGGCGCCTAATTTCGTTTTGTGCAAACCTCGCTCCTGCACTATTCGCGCGAGAACTGGAAAAGCAGTAATACTCATGGCAATTCCGGTAAAAAGGGCGAAAGAAATAAATTCAACACCTTCGGGAGCGAATTCGGTATAAATGAAATAAGCCAAGACCAATCCTAAAGTAAACGGAATCACGATACTGGCATGACTGATTACAACTGCTTCTTTAGCTTTATTCTGAAGAACTTTCAGATCCAATTCCATACCGACAACAAACATGAAAAGAATCAATCCGATCTGACTCAAAAACTGAAGATTCCCGAGTGAAGCTGCAGGAAATAATGCTTCTGAAAACCCCGGAAAATAATTTCCGATTACTGAAGGTCCGAGGACAATTCCGGCAAGGATTTCACCGATAACGGTTGGTTGTCCTATTCTTTTAAAAATTGCACCGAACAGTCTTGCGATGAAAACAATGGTAACAATCTGCGCCAATAAAATAGCAAGTGGATGGGTTAAGTTATGAATTAAGGAATTAATAAATTCCTGCCACTGACTGTTCTCTGAATTAGCCAGACGACGACATTTCTTCCTTTTTCAAGGATTTTACCGTTTTGAACCGTCCAATACATTATAGCTGAAGTTACTCCGATAATCCCGAAATAAAAAAAGCTGTTTTTGAATTTTTTCATGCTAAATCCAAGCGATTTATGCTGTTCGCTTACGGCATCAATATTACTAATAAAAATGGAATTTACCGTTACAAAACAACATTTCTCATCCTTAAAAATATGACAATTATCATTTTAGTTATCACCGTTACCTGTAATTTTGAATTCTGTAAAACCTTAGGTATGACAACTTCATTAGTTCAGAAATATAATGTCCCAGGACCAAGATACACCAGTTATCCAACGGTACCGTATTGGGAAGACAACAGCTTTTTCGACTGAAACATGGAAAAAAACTTTTATACAATCGTTCACGGAAAGTAATACAGCAGAAGGCATAAGTCTTTACATTCACTTGCCGTTCTGTGAAAGCTTGTGCACGTTTTGCGGTTGTCATAAACGCATCACGAAACGTCACGAAGTAGAAAATCCATACATCGAAGCGGTTTTGAAAGAATGGAATATGTATTGTGATTTGTTTCCGGAAAAACCTATAATCAAGGAAATTCACTTAGGTGGCGGAACTCCAACGTTCTTTTCACCGGAAAATCTGGAACACATTAATCAACGGAATTTTCAAAAGAGCCGAAAGAGCGGCCGAACATGAATTTAGTTTTGAAGGCCATCCGAACAACACTACTCGTGAACATCTTACAAAAATTATACGATTTAGGTTTTCGACGTGTGAGTTATGGCGTTCAGGATTATAGTGACAAAGTTCAGAAAGCCATTCACAGAATACAGCCTTTTCACAACGTGGCAAAAGTTACCTTGTGGGCACGAGAAATCGGCTATACTTCGGTATCACACGATTTGATTTTCGGATTACCGTTTCAGGAATTGGAAAACATTATCGATACGATTGAAAAAACCAAATCACTTTCCCCCGATCGTTTGGCTTTTTACAGTTACGCGCACGTGCCGTGGATAAAAGGAAACGGACAACGCGGTTTTAAAGACGAAGACGTTCCGAAAGACGACGAGAAACGAAAACTGTATGAAGTGGGCAAACAATTATTGGCAAAAAAAGGCTATCACGAAATCGGTATGGATCATTTTGCGCTGAAAAAGGACAGCATGTTTGAATCGTTCCAAGAAGGTAAATTGCATCGAAATTTCATGGGCTATACTTCTTCTAAAACCCAATTAATGATTGGTTTGGGAGCTTCTTCCATAAGTGACAGTTGGTACAGTTTCGCACAAAACGAGAAATCGATTGAAGACTATTATGCGCGATTAGCCAAAGACGAATTACCCGTTTTTAAAGGTCATTTACTCACAGAGGAAGACTTAATTATTCGACGTCATATTTTAAACCTAATGTGCCAGTTTACAACTTCATGGGATGAAAAACACCTTTATTTCAAGGAACTCCCGGATGTTTTATCACGATTGGAAGAAATGGAAAATGACGGATTATTAATCATTCAGAATAATGCCATAACGGTTACGGAAAAAGGAAAACCTTTCGTTCGAAACATTTGTATGGCCTTTGATTTGCGCTTACAACGCAATGCACCCCAAACACAGTTGTTCTCCATGACTGTGTGATTATTTTTTTCATAATTTTTTTACAGTAAATTCCTTCTTAATTGATATATTTGGAAGGAATTTTACTATTTATACTATTCGTGATTAAGTTTCGTTTATTGGAAAGTAGAATTTAAAATCATCAATCATCAAATTCAAAAACGTAAATCCATGGTAAGAACCTTAACACAACTTTTAATTTTTCTGCTTGGGCTCCAAGCCGCAACTGCCCAAAATATTACTGCAAAAATAATCGATTCGAAAAGTGGCGAAAGTCTTCCCTACGCCAACATTAAGGTTAACGAAACAATAAACCTTATTTCTAACGCCGAGGGGTATTTTACGTTATCGGAAAGTAATAGTAGTGATACATCTGTTCTAACAGTTAGTTATCTTGGTTATGCCAAACGTCAAATTACTGTGGGAGAATTGAAAAATCTGCAATACATTATCAAGTTGGAACCCGGTGTTTTTGAATTGGAAACCATGACAATATCCAATGTAAAACCAGATCCGTATACTATCATGGCAGAGGTTAAAAAAAATCTGCCTGTTCATTATAAAAGTAGTGGCAAACTGTCCAAAAATCAACTATTTTATCGTGAAGCAACCGTTTTTAAACCTAAAAACATCAATATCGAATTCACTAAATCAACAGGATTTTCAAAAAAAGGCCTTGAAGCTGTTAATAAAGATTTGAATACGTTTACTTCCAAACTCATTTCCAATCCGCCGCAGGAATTTAAAGATATGCTTTGCAATTATTATTCCGGCACAAAAATGAAGGACAATAAGCCCTTTTTCAGTCAAAAACTTGAAGTAAAAAAAGCAATAGTTCTCAAAGACGAAAATCGTGCGTTTTCACTTGATGACATGCAAGAAACCGGAACAAATATTTTGCTGAAGCATTTAGATACCACGAAATATTACCGGGTTAAAAGTGGCCTTTTCGGTTCCCGTGATACAATTTCAATGCGAAAAGGATACAATGAGAAGAAAAAGAAAACGGAAACAAGCAGGATATCCTCTTCAAAAACCGGAATTGCATCGTTTGTATATCAAAATAGTTTTTTAAACAGCACTCAAATGAATTTTGTGAACCAGCCTGAATTATATGATTATACTTATGAAGGCAAAATTTACAATAATGAAGATGAAACAGTGTATGTTCTGAGTTTTAAACCTAGAAAAAGTAAAGCAAAACATACCGGAAAACTATACGTTTCAGCAGCGGATTATGCTGTTGTTCGATGTGATTATACTTTAGCGGAAGGCGAAAAATTGAACGGATTCAACATGAAATTCCTTTTAGGAATAAAAGTATCCGAAAATATAAATAAAGGAACGCTTATCTTCAGGAAAAACCCAATTAGTAGCGGTTATTATCTGCATTATGCCTCTTCAGAATCAGGACAGTATTTTTACATAAACAGACCCCTTAAATTTATCGAACTTACCGATGGTGAAAGAGATGTAGTAGCTTTTGATTTTAAAGTTGAGGGAAATTCAATGGAAAAAATTGAATATCTGAATTTATCCAAATCTGAAATCAATGAAGCGGATTTTGAAAAAGTTAAGGAAGAAGAATTTAACTATACAAAACTTCAACGATACGATCCTAAAATCTGGAAAGATTTCGTTTCCATCGAACCTTTAGAAGAAATGAAGCAGTTTAAAGTTGTTGAATAATTGAAATCAATATTCTTTCTTCATTTAAAATTTTACAGAAATACAATATCAATCAAAAAAAAAACCGCAGATTCACAATTAGTATCTGCGGTTCTTTTTTAGGATGAATTACAACCCAAAATTGGATGTCGATTTAGTTTTTCAGCATCGAAAAAATTTCGTCTTTTATGAAAAGTAACCTGGCTTTTTTCTCGTGCATTGCTTCGTCAATAACAACTTCTTCCCCCATATTAATGCGGTGGATTTCATGTTCCAATTCATGATATTCGTCAAACAATTCTCTAAAATGAGGATCAGACACTTTTAATTGGTGAATTTTGTCTTGATGCTCCGGAAATTCGTGTAATAAATCGTGTCTTTCCATATTATCCAAATTATTAAGTTAATTTCTTACTATAAAGTTACTTATTCTGTTTTACATATCGTTTCACTCTGTACAAAAAGACTTGTATTGCTAGGCGAAACAAACGGAATATCTAAACCTAATCCGCGCATGATGAATAACATTCCGATGCAAACGGTTATAATTGGTATGACTTTTTGAATTTTATTCCGAACCGGAACGGTTAAAAAATCGGACACATAAACCACAAGGCTCATCATTGGAATTGTTCCTACGCCATATAAAAACATATAGACAACACCAAGGGTTTCATTTTGCATGGCAATGGCTCCGAAAAGCGCAACATAAACCAATCCGCAAGGTAAAAAACCATTTAGCAAACCGATTGTAAAAAGTGCTTTAAATGATCTCTTTTTAAACTGGCTGCCCAATTTCGTTTTCACAAAGGAAATCGCCTTATAAACCGGTTTTGAGAAATTATATTGGGCGAAGACTTTTTCCGGAATTAAAACGAATGCAATCATCAAAATGCCAATGACAATAGACAACTGCTGTTGCATTCCTGCCAGAAAAAGTCCTTTACCCAACAAACCAAAAACCAAACCTAGCGTCATGTAAGCAGTTATTCTGCCTATATGATACGTAAGAAGCTGTATTACTTTTTTAGTCGGATTATTATGATCTACCGGCAACATCATTGCGATGGGACCACACATCCCAACACAGTGCAAACTGCTGATTAACCCTAATATAAGTCCCGAAAAAAGCATGATTTATAAATTTATTTCTTTTTTATTCAGGTATTCTTTTCCTTCGTATTCCCATTCTATGGAAATGTCCCAACGACCGTCAACCAAATTTGTTTTAGGTATGAGCAAATTAGAAGAAGACAACGAAATCGGAATTTCGAAATCTAATTTCTGGTTAGACGGTCGGTATAAGGACACTTTTCCTTTTATTTTCTTGAAGTCAAAATCGCTTGGAAAGGCAATTTGCAATCCGTTTTCATTGGATTCGATTGTAATTCTTTCACTCAGATTATTGGCATTTTGCTGCTTGTCCAACTGCCCCTGAAAGTTCAGTTCTTTTTTATAATATTCTTCGGTAACCATTTCGTGGTCGTACTGCGAATCCGATTGTACTTTGAAAACGAAGTATAAAATAAACGTCATAAACAAAGCAAATGCAATCACAATTGAAGTTCCCCAATTCAATTTCATAATTTCTATTTTTATTTGAGGGATATGAGAGAAGTAATAAGAGTCTTTCAACTTTCCCTTTTCACTTTTCACTTTTCACTTTTCACTTTTCACTTAACCCTTTCATTAATTAAAACTTCTAGGACCCAGGAAATTTGTTGTTGTGGTTTCAAGGAGCAAATCGCCATCATAAACCTCAATTTTCACTTTGGTTTTATCGCCTTTTAAAAGCGCGGGGCTAATTTCAATAAACAACGTTCCTTGCGCCAAAGCTTCTTTTTTAACTGTGAAAACCGGTTTACCCACGACTTTAATTTCGCCTTTGATATTGGCTAATTTAAAATGAACCTGATTGAAATCCTTAACCGTTTTATTTACAATCTTATAGGTAAACACGTTACTGATTTTATCGCCTTTGTGTTCAAACAACTGTCCCGGCAAACGTAAAACTGTAGCCTGCACGTCATTTCGAAGGAACAACAATCCGATGAAAATTCCGGTCAGAATCGCTAAAACAGCAACATAACCTTTCATTCGGGTCGTGAAAACGAATTTTTCCTTTTTCACAATCTCATCTTCCGATGCGAAGCGAATCAGACCTTTCGGTAGATTCACACTTTCCATGATAAAGTCACATTCGTCGATACAAGCGGTGCAATTTACACATTCCAGCTGCGTACCGTTTCGGATGTCGATTCCGGTCGGACAAACATTTACACACTGATGACAATCGATACAATCACCTTTACCTAATGCAGTACGGTCTTCGTTTTTCTTAAATTTCGCGCGACCGTTTTCTGCCTCACCTCTTTTATGATCATACGCTACCACAATCGTCTTGTTATCCAACAAAACACCTTGTAATCGTCCGTACGGACAGGCAATGATACAAACCTGTTCTCTAAACCATGCATATATGAAGTAGAAAACAGCGGTAAAAATCAATAAAGCAATGAACGTACTGGTATTGTGTGTTGGTCCTTCCGTTACCATTTTAAGAAGTTCGTGACTTCCGATAACATAGGCTAAAAAGATGTTGGCAATCAAAAAAGAGATAATAAAAAAGATAATCCATTTCGTTACTCTTTTTCTTATTTTCTCAGCATCCCAAGCTTGTTTGTTCAGTTTAATCTGTGCACCTCTGTCGCCATCAATCCAAAATTCGATTCTTCTGAAAACCATTTCCATAAAAATGGTTTGCGGGCAAATCCAACCACAGAAAATACGACCGAAAGCAACTGTAAATAATGCCAATCCCACTACCCCAATAATCATTGTGATTACAAACAGGTAAAAATCCTGTGGCCAGAACGGAAATCCGAAAATATTGAACTTCCTGTCGATTACATTAAAGAGCAGAAACTGGTTTCCGTTAATTTTGATAAACGGTGCTGCGAATAAAAAGAGTAATAAAAAATAACTTACCCATTTTCTTCTGTCGTACCACTTTCCTTTTGGAATTTTAGGAAAAACCCAGGCACGTTTGCCTTCTTTATCTATCGTTCCAATGGAATCTCTAAAACTTTCGTCCGGTAAATTTGCCATTTGATTTTGATTGTTGTTATTAATTAATTTTTGTGTTCTCTAAATTAATCAATAACAGTTTATTTTTCAAGCTTATTGTTCAGTCCAAACCTCACCTTCCGGTGCTTTTGGATCTTTCGGATTACTTCCTTGCAGACTTAAAACATAACTGGCCACTTTCTGAATTTCAGAAGGTTTAATTGTTGCTTTCCAGGAAACCATTCCTTTTCCGTCACGGCCACCTTCCATAATCGTATTGAAGACATTTTTGATTCCGCCACCCAAAATCCATTGATTATCTGTTAAGTTTGGTCCGATAGCACCTCCGGCATCTGCACGGTGACACGCTACACAATTGGTTTCGAAAATTGCTTTTCCGGCATCTAAATCGGCCTTTTCCGTTAATAAAGTTACTTTTTCTTTATCCATTACATCCGGAGCAGTTTTCTTGTATTCTTCTACGGCAATTTTAGCTTCAGCCATTGCTTTGTTGAATTCGGTAGTCTGATCGTCGTGTCCTAAAATGTGGAAACGAACCAAGTAGATAAATGCAAAAGCAATACATCCATAAAAAAGGTATACCCACCATGGTGGAAGAACATTGTCTAATTCTCTGATACCATCGTATTCGTGATTCAGTAATAATTCACCTTCTTCTTCCACTTTATTGGAGCGCGTTAATTTGTGCATCCATTTTTTGTAAAATGCAGTTTCCGAAAAAGGAAGATTTTCCTCTTCTTCTTTTGCTTTACGCTGTTCTTCGGTAAGCAAACTGTTTACAATGTTTTGGGTTGCTTTCAGTACGATTTCCATTGCTACCATTACAAAAAGGAAAAGCAAAAGCAGTACTGAAACGATTGGAAATTTTATAAAAGCCGGTCTGTCACCGGAGTCGATGAAGAATTCCAAAGCCGCAAAGAAAAGGGCAAATAAAACTGGGATTCGAACATATATTGGAAAAAACTTTTTCATGACCTGTTAATTTTGAAATTCATTTGTATCATCATTCCCAAAAGGAATATTACTCATCTCGGTAATTTTTTCTTTTTTGTACGTGAAAACCCAAACATAAAGTCCTACGAAGAAAAGAAAGAAAATAAGTAATGAAATTATCGGATAAATCTCAATTCCTGAGATGGTTTCCAAATTGTGTTTGATAAACTTCAGCATACTTTCTTATTTTTTAAGTTGTGCTACATCTTTAATTTTAATATCCGTTCCAAGACGTTGTAAGTAAGCAATGATTGCTACAATTTCACGATCTTTCATCGGAACAAATTTTTCGCCTTTAGCAGCTGCATTTTTCTTACTTTCCTCATAACTTTTCACGAAGTCAGGATCGTTCGTTAAGTTTTTCTCAATTTGTGCCGTTTGTTTTGCAATATTTTGTTTTGCATTGGCAATATCAGCATCGGTATAAGGAACACCTAATTTTACCATTACACGCATTTTAGCTTCTGTTTTGGAATAATCCATTGGTTCGTTGTCAAACAACCATTTATAACCCGGCATGATAGAACCTGAAGAAGTACTTTGCGGATCCCATAAGTGGTTGAAATGCCAGTTGTCTGAATATTTTCCACCCACACGCATTAAATCCGGTCCGGTACGTTTTGATCCCCAAAGGAACGGGTGATCGTAAACATATTCCCCTGATTTTGAGTATTCACCGTAACGTTCCACTTCAGAACGGAAAGGTCTTACCATTTGAGAGTGACAACCCACACAACCTTCACGGATGTACAAATCACGTCCTTCCAATTCTAACGGAGTATATGGTTTTACGCTGGAAATTGTAGGAATGTTAGATTTTACAATCAACGTAGGTACAATCTGGATGATTCCACCAATAAGAATTGCAACAGTAGCCAAAACAGTCAATTGGATTGGTTTTCTTTCCAACCAAGTGTGGAATTTTTCACCTTTTAATCGGTTTGCTGCGATTCGTTGTAATTCCGGAGCTTCAGCCAATTCGTCTTCGATTGTTTGACCTTGTCTTACTGTCATTATGATGTTGTACACCAAAACGAACAATCCGATGATGAATAACGTTCCTCCTACTGCACGCATTGCATACATTGGCATAATCGCTGTAACGGTTTCAAGGAAGTTACCGTACACTAGTGATCCGTCCGGGTTAAATTGTTTCCACATTTGCGCCTGAGCAAAACCGGCTACATATAATGGAAGTGCGTATAAAATGATTCCTAAAGTTCCAATCCAGAAGTGGAAATTAGCTAACTTCAAGGAATATAAATTCGTTTTTGTCATTCTTGGGATTAACCAGTAAATCATACCAAAGGTCATGAATCCGTTCCAAGCAAGTGCTCCTACGTGAACGTGAGCTACGATCCAGTCGGTAAAGTGCGCAATGGCATTTACATTTTTAAGCGAAAGCATTGGTCCTTCAAAAGTGGCCATACCATAACCAGTAATTGCTACTACGAAGAATTTCAATACAGGTTCTGTACGTACTTTATCCCAAACCCCTCTTAGCGTAAGTAAACCGTTAATCATACCACCCCAAGACGGAGCGATTAGCATTACAGAGAAAACAACCCCTAAATTTTGTGCCCAATCCGGTAAAGAAGTGTATAACAAATGGTGAGGTCCCGCCCAGATGTATAAGAAAATTAACGACCAGAAGTGAACGATTGATAATCTGTAAGAGTAAACAGGACGGTTCGCCGCTTTAGGAATGAAATAATACATTAGACCCAAGAACGGTGTGGTAAGAAAGAACGCAACTGCATTGTGGCCGTACCACCATTGTACCAAGGCATCCTGAACTCCGGCGTATACTGAATAACTTTTCATTCCGTCAACCGGTAACGCCAAACTGTTGAAAATATGCAGAACTGCTACCGTTACAAACGTGGCGATGTAAAACCAAATTGCAACATACAAATGACGCTCTCTACGACGTAAAATCGTCATAATCATATTGATACCAAAAACCACCCAAATAACTGCGATTGCAATATCAATTGGCCATTCTAATTCGGCATATTCTTTTGAAGATGTGTACCCTAATGGTAACGAAATTGCGGCAGCTACTATAATCAACTGCCATCCCCAGAAGTTAATGTTACTTAAAACATCACTGTACATTCTGGTTTTTAACAAACGTTGCAAAGAGTAATAAATACCTGCAAAAATGGCATTTCCCACAAAGGCAAAAATTACTGCATTAGTGTGTAAAGGTCTTAAACGACCGTAGCTTAACCAAGGAATTCCATCTGTTAAATTCGGAAAAAGATACATGGTTGCCACTAAAAGACCAACGAGCATTCCCACTACTCCAAAAACTATTGAAGCATAAAGGAACTTCTTTACAATTTTGTTATCGTAATAAAATTGTTGCATTTCCATAATTAGTTCTGTTTTTCTATTTGTGTTCTGATTTGTTCTGATTTGTTTGAATTTTTTTCAATTCATCGTCAAAAAGCATTCTGACCGATGGGGTGTAATCGTCGTCGAACTGACCGCTTTTTACTGCTCTGATAAAAATGTAGAGAAATACAGCGGCGACTACGATACTGATGGAGATTAATAGATAAATTACACTCATACCTTAAGTTTATTTGACAAAGTTATCCCAGTATATCCTATTAAAATATGACATTTGTCATACTTAAAAATTTTGTTAAAATATACGATTTTATTTTCATAACACTATGAAAATTAGTTATTTTCTTGCAAAAAAATTGCTCATTATTGTAACAAAACTTACAATTGTAACCGTACTTAACGGCATAATGATGGCTGCAACAATGGGTGAAAGGTTTCCTGAAACCGCAAAACTCAGTCCGACAACATTATAAAGTAATGATAATCCGAAACTCATCATGATGGTTTTCATCGCATTTTTGGAATACTTCATAAAGAAACCGATTTTGGAAAACTGCGAAGCATCCAGAATACCATCGCAGGCCGGTGAAAACACGTTCACGTTTTCCGAAATGGAAATTCCAATATTACTTTGTGCCAAAGCTCCTGCATCGTTTAAACCGTCGCCAATCATCATAACGTTTTTACCCTCTTTTTGAAGATGTTCGATGAAAGCGAGTTTCTGTTCGGGTTTCTGATTGAATACTAAAGTGGTATTCTTGGGCAACATTTTTTCCAGAATTTTTCGCTCTCCATCATTATCCCCTGACAACACAACCAAATTATAGTTCTTCGATAAATTCTCGAACAACTGTTCTAACCCTTCTCTGTACTGATTATTAAACACATAGCTTCCTTTGTAAACACCGTTAATTTCGATGTGGACTTTGGTTTTCTTATGCGTGTTTTCACTCATATGTTGCAAAAACTGAGATGAACCTATTTTCACGGTAGTTCCATCGATTTCAGCAAAAATCCCTTTCCCGATAATTTCTTCAAAACGGGTAACTTCCCCTTTTCCCTGATTCGGAATATAATCGTATAATCGTCTGCTTAAAGGATGATTGGATCCCCTTAACGCATTCTTCAACAGCATCAGTTCGGCATCCGTTAACGCTGTGCCTTCATATGTAATAGACGTTTTTTTGTTGGTTGTAATGGTACCGGTCTTATCAAAAACAATGGTATCCACTTTGGCCAATTGTTCAATTACCGTGGCATTTTTTAAATAGAATTTTCGGTTTCCAACGATTCTCAAAACGTTTCCTAATGTAAACGGAGCCGTTAAAGCCAAAGCACACGGACAAGCAACAATCAAAATCGCAGTGAAAACATTAAAAGCGGTTGTTACATCAATGAAAATCCAATATCCAAATGAAACCACAGCAAGACCTAACAAAGCCGGTGTGAAATAACGACTGATGGTATCGGTAATGGTTTTGTATTTTTGGTCGACTCTTTTCTGAAAAACGTCGTTGCTCCACAATTGGGTCAGATAACTTTGGGAAACCGAATGCAATACTTCCATTTCAACCACTTTCCCGAGTTGTTTTCCGCCGGCGAATATCTTATCGCCTGATTTTTTTTCGATTGGTTCTGCTTCTCCGGTTACGAAACTGTAATCTAATGACGTTTTTTCTGAAATCAGAATACCGTCTACCGGAATCAATTCCTGATTTCGGATTAACAATCGGTTACCCTTTTTAACATCATACACCTGAACGGCTTCTTCGGTTCCATCCGAATTGATTTTGGTAACCGCTATGGGGAAATACGATTTATAATCGCGTTCAAACGAAAGAAAATTATAGGTTTTCTGCTGAAACAATTTTCCGAGCAGCATGAAGA
Source organism: uncultured Flavobacteriaceae bacterium (assembly GCA_963812405.1). Lineage (GTDB taxonomy): Bacteria > Bacteroidota > Bacteroidia > Flavobacteriales > Flavobacteriaceae > Flavobacterium. The sequence continues at coordinate 222,191 of CAWEUV010000004.1, forward strand.
AAATCAGTCCGCACATACTGTCGAAAAAGCCCTGACCATAACCCAACGAGATATCTACTGTACTTCTTACGAACATTACCACAATTCCTAAAGCGATTGGAATGTCGATATTAAGCATTCGCGATTTAATGCTTTTCCAGGCCGAAACATAATAGCCCCAGGCCGAGTAGAAAAACGCCGGTAAAGAAAGTCCGAAGATCAGCCAACGGAAAAAACCTTTGTATTGTTCAATCCAGAATTCGCCTACTTCGAAATACTCCGGAAACGATAAAAGCATGATGTTTCCAAAACAGAAAAAAGCGACTCCGATTTTGTAATACAAACTGCGATCGACTGCTTTTTTCTTATTTTCATAATTTTCCAGACTGATGTAAGGTTCATATCCTATTGAACTCATCATCAGAACGATTTCTTTCAGATTGGTTTCGTTGGGATTAAAAGTAACCCTTACTTTCTTTTCATGGAAATTTACCTGCGAAGCAGCGATTCCTTTTTGAAGCTTGTGTAGATTTTCCAAAATCCAAATACACGAACTACAGTGTATATGAGGAATGTAGAGTGAAACAATGTGTGTTGTATCCTCTTGGAATTCGAGAAGTTTAGAAACAATTTCTTCATTGTCTAAGAAATCATATTTACCTTTAATATCCTGTGGTGTCGCTCCTGGAGCATTTTCAAAATCGTAATAACAGGTTAAATCATTCAGACTGAAAATTTCGTATACGGTTTTACATCCCGCACAACAAAATGATTTCTCGTCAAAAATAATTTCATCCGCCACTACAATATCGTTACCACAATGGAAACAATTTTGTGCGTTCATAAAAATTTGCTCATTTACCTGATACAAAATTGACAATTTAAGTATTTTTAAAATATGATATTTGTCATCCTTTAGTATCTTTGCAAAAACAATCAGAAATAATGGGTAAATGTGAACAATGTATCGTTAGAGAATTCAGTGCCTTAAAAGCATTGAATAAAGATGAATTAGTGAAACTTGCTGATTGTAAAACTTCCTATACCGTAAAAAAAGGAGATGTTATTTTTGAAGAAGGCGACAACTTAGATGGTATTTTTTGTATCAAAGATGGTGTTTGCAAACTCACAAAATTAAGCTCCAACGGTAAAGATCAGATTGTAAAACTTGTTGCTAAAGGAGAATTATTAGGGCAACGGTCACTAATTAGTGAAGAACCGGCGAATTTAGGAGCCATTGCATTGGAAGACATGCAGGTTTGTTTTGTTCCTAAAAGTCAGGTTATGGAATTTTTCAATGTGAACAATAAGTTTTCGTTGAATATGATGAAAAACGTTTGCCATGATTTAAAAGAAGCGGATAATGTTTTGGTAAATTTGGCGCAAAAAAGCGTAAAAGAACGCCTTGCCGCTACGTTACTTTATCTTCATGATGCATTTGGCGTAAATGAAGATGATTCCCTGAAAATTCAATTATCAAGAGATGAAATTTCCAGTATTATTGGTACGGCAACAGAAAGTTGTATTCGATTATTATCGGACTTTAATAAAAGTGGTTGGATCGAGCTTAGCGGAAAAAAAATAATTCTGAAAGATAAAAAAGAGCTGCGAAAACTGGCAGAATAAAAAAAGGAGCAAATTGCTCCTTTTTTTATTCCGGTATGTCTGTCGGACCTTCCCATTCGGAAAATCCTCCCATTAAATTGTAAGTCGTTTCAAACCCCATTTGATTCATTATACTACAGGCTTGTGCGCTTCTTCCTCCGGCTTTGCAATACACGTAATAATTTTTGGATCTGTCCAGTTCATCAACTTTATAAATAAAGCCCTGACCTTTGTAAATATCAATATTTATGGCTCCTGGAATCATTCCGTCCAAACATTCATCTTCGGTTCTAACGTCTAAAATTACGGCGTTATCGTCGTCCTGAAGTCTGCTTGCCCAATCTTCTTGTGTTAAATTCATAATCGTTGTATTTGAATTCAAATTTAAATAAAAAAGCGGATAAAATTTGACTTTTATCCGCTTGATTTCTGTTATAAAACGATTAGTTAATGATTAACTTCTTCGTTGCTTTTTTACCTTCCGATTCAACATTCAATAAATAAATTCCTTTTTCTAATGAATTGAAATTCACTTCCTGATTAAACATTGATCCGGTATTCGTATACATTTTATTAAACACATTTCTTCCTCTGATATCGAATAACGTAACATTTACTTTTTCTGTTGTATTCAATTGAATGTTAACCGTTCCGTTAGATGGGTTTGGCCATACATTAAACGTTTCGAAATTATTTTCATTGGTTGACAGTGTTCCTTCGATAACAAAATTATCAATGATTACACCTTCTTCCTGAGCAGCCTCATCGGAATGGAAAACAAATCGGAAAATGATATTTGATTGAGGTGTTGCACCACCATTTCCAAAACTTGCCAAACTATAGCTGTATTGACGTTTCTGACCGTTAGTTCCTCCTGATGGATGTGCTAAAGTTGCTTCTCCTGTCCATTGACCACCAATACAGTTAAAACAATCTGTTCCGTTTGGTGTTCTGTTACTCGTGTACCAATTCGTACTTACCCCGGTTCCTAAAGCAGCCCATGAAGCACCACCATCTGTAGAATATTGCATGTATGCTAAATCCCAATCCGTTTCCAAATCAAATGCCATATCAAATTTCAACATTGGATTTTGCACAGAAGTTAAATTATAACATTGAGAAACCAAATAAGAAACAGTACCGTCTGGATATAATCCTGTTAGGTTTGTAGCATAAACTTTTGAATTACCGGCAACAGTGTTTGACAATTGCGTTTTGGTTGATGTACCTCTTTGCCATAAATTATTAGTTCCGCTCTCATCAACAGAAACTAAAACATCAGTAGCATTTTCGAAAGTATTGATTTGATTTACTACACCAGCATCATTTACAATAATTACCGCTGTTTTTGTATTGTTTGCAGCATTTCCGTCTCCACCCATTGTAGTTGTAACACTTAATATATGAGTACCTCTTGACAACGCTCCTAAAGAAATCGAGTAATCCTGACTTTGACAGATACCCAAACTTCCGTTCCAAACTAAATTGGTAGCTGCACCTCCATCAATAGTATAAGAAATATTTACCGTTGTGATTGGCGTTGTACTTGTACCTGCATTTAGAATTTTCACTATTGGATTAACCGTAGCACCACAAGCTACATTTAAACTTCCGCTAATGGATTTTATGGCCACATCATTCGGGTATCCAACATACTGCTCTCCTACGTTTACAGCATACCAAGCATCCGTTACGGCAATAACTTCAGGGCTGTTCGGGCAATATAAGTCGTTAGCAACTTGCAAAGTAGCATTTCTTACATCCAAATACGTTGAATTCGGAGTCAGATAATCTCTTTCAGCGAAATATGCAATTTCAGAAGATTTCGCCATACCGATTCCCGTAACATTATAAGTATCCGGAGTCGGAGCATTATTGGTTCCTGATTTACCAACTGTTAAAATATAAAACCAATGGTTCATTACACCACTGTTATTATGCACTCCACAATAATCATTTGCACTGGCTGGCGCACAGCCTCCTTCATCTCCGGTTGTAGTCCAGTATTGACCTAAATAAGTATCCGGGTTTCCATAGGTTCTTGGAGAACTCATTGAACGGAAAGGTGTTCCTGCAGACGATAAATCTTCAGCAATCTTCCAAACATTGGCAGCCGGTGTTCCAGCTAAAGATCCTGTTCTTCCAAAATGCTCTATACAAGCTCCCCAGATATCAGAATACCCTTCATTGATTCCTCCCGATTGGTTTTGGTAAGCTAAATCTGCCGTATAACTGCAAATTGCGTGGCCGATTTCATGACCGCAAACATCAATTGATGTTAAGATGTTAACTGTTCCGTTACCATCTCCATATGACATAACACTACCGTTCCAAAAAGCATTTACCAGATTTTGTCCTGAAACCTGGCGGTAGTGTACATAACTTTTAATCTGAGCTCCATTCCCGTCAAAACTGTTTCTTCCAAAAATAGTAGACCAGAAATCATAAGTCATTTCTGCCCCCCAATGTGCATCCAAAGCTCCATTGTCTTTGTTAAGATTAGCAAATTCCGCTGCAGTCCAGTTGTTATCATTGTCCTGAAAATGCGTACTTTGGTAAGTTGTAGTTTTCTGACAGTTGTAAGTTACGATACCATTACCTCTTGTATTGTCCAATAATACATATTTATTTAATGTAGTATTAAAAGTAGTTTCGATAGGCCTGCTTCCGCTGTATCTTGTAGCTGCAGTTCCCGCAACAAGAGTTTTCATTTTTTCAGCCTGCGCTTTTGTTTCTCCCGTTGAAATCAATCGGTCAGCATGCTTGATAATTGGATTTTTATAAAGAATAACTCCCGTGTGTGCATCAACATAAACTTCATCTCTGGAGATTGGCTCTAACGTATAGATATCATATTTATAAGCTAAATTAACTGCTCCGGTCTTCACATTTGGTAAAATCAACAACTCCCCTTCCGGTTTCTTGTACTCCATTAATTGTGCTTGATCCTGATCTTCCCAAAGGTATTTTTTGGCACTTTTAAATGCAACTGCTCTCTGCAAGCCTTGCTCCTTAGATAAGGTTGGTACCACATTCAGATTCGCAACGTTATACAATTCTCCATTAATGGTATAAACTTTTCCTTCAGAACTGTGGGTTATAATTGTTCCGAATTCAACTTTTAATCCATTAAAATACTGTTGGTGTCTTTGATGAGCATTCCCGTTTTTGTCGGTAGTTTCATTTTTTGCCTTAAAAGTGTAGCCTTTTCCCAGTTTGTTTTCTTTCAAAAAAACTCCTATGGCAGCATCTTTGACAAGCGGATTGGAGAATTTTTTAATCTTTTGGTATGCCTTATCCTCGGAAACCTTTTGATTGTCCTGTGCCTGAAGCGATACAATCATGGATAATGACAGTGACAATGCTAAAAAATACTTTTTCTTCATTGTAATTGTTAAGTTAGTTAGTTAAGTTAGTTTTTATGGTACGCAATATTAATAAAAATTTAACTTTGAACACATATCGTTGCTTTATTTTTATCAAATAAATTTAAAATCAGGAGATTAGAAACTAGCTGACTACCTACAATTTAAAATTAACAAAATTTTAATACCACATTTGTATATACAATAAAAAACATTACTACATTTGTATCGACAAATTAAGTACTGATATGAAAATCGAAGAAATCATAAAATCGACTAAAATATTATCATCGTCAAAGAAAACGGTGTTAAATATTTTTTATACGCAAAATATTGTTTCCGAGAAATTTGCAGAAGTGTTAAAACCCTATGATTTGTCGGGAGAACAATACAATGTACTGCGTATTTTAAGAGGACAAAACGGAAAACCCACTAACATGTGCGTAATTCAGGAACGCATGTTGGCCAAAACAAGCAACACTACCCGATTAGTAGATAAATTATTATTGAAAGATCTGGTTACCCGTGAAGTTTGTTCGGAAAACAGACGTAAAATGGAAATAACGATAACAGAAAAAGGATTGGATTTATTAAACGAACTCGATCCGAAAGTGGAAAATCACGAAAACATGTTCTGCAAAAACCTTACGCAGGACGAACTGGAACAATTAAATTTTTTATTAGAAAAATTCAGAACAATTTAAGTATGAGCAATTTCATAAAACATCAAAACTGGCGTTATGCCACAAAAAAATTCGATGCCACCAAAAAAATTACAGATCACGATCTTGAAATTTTAAAAGAGGCAATCCGCTTAAGTTCATCGTCTTACGGACTTCAACCCTACAAAGTTATCATTGTAGAAAACCCGGAATTAAGAGCACAAATTCAACCGGCTGCCTGGGGACAATCTCAAATTGTAGATGCTTCTCATTTGTTTGTCTTTGCCAATATGACAAACTTAGGTGAGAAAGAAATAGACAATTACATTGCAAACATTGCGGAAACAAGAGGAATTCCTGCAGAAAACATTTCAGGTTACGGTGATTTCATGAAATCTAAAATCACTTCTCTACCGGAAGATGTAAAAAACAATTGGACTTCAAAACAAACTTATTTGGCATTAGGAAATTTACTTAATGCTGCGGCCGAATTACAAATAGATGCCACTCCTATGGAAGGTTTCGAACCGGAAAAAGTTAACGAAATCCTTGGCCTTACAAAGTTGGGCTTAAATGCGTCTTTAATCGCTACAGTAGGGTATCGTCATGAAGAAGACGCTACACAACACAATGTAAAAGTGCGCAAATCAAAACAGGAATTATTTATCAATTTATAATCATAAACAATTAAATCAATTAAACTAAAATTAAAATCATGAAACAATTAAAATCAATTGCTTTAGCATTAGTAGTAGCTTTAGGAACTTTATCCGCTACAGCGCAAACAACTAAAAAAGTAGACGCAGCAAAAAGTAAAATCACTTGGCTTGGTAAAAAAGTAACCGGACAACACGAGGGAACAATCGCTCTTAAAGATGGTGCTTTAGTATTCAAAGGAAAAAAATTAGCGGGTGGAAACTTTACAGTAGACATGACTTCAATTACTGTAACTGATTTAGAAGCTGGAAGAGGTAAAGAAAAATTGGAAGGACACTTGAAAGCAGATGATTTCTTTGGTTCTGATAAATTTGCAACTTCTAAATTGGTTTTCAAAACTATCGCTGCAAAATCAAAAGATACTTATACTGTAACTGCTGATTTAACAATCAAAGACATTACAAATCCGATTACTTTTGATATCGTTGTTAACAAAAATGACGCTACTGCTAAATTAATGATTGACAGAACGAAATACGACATCAAATACGGATCAAAATCTTTCTTTGACGGTATTGGTGACAAAGCAATTTACGACGAATTTGAATTAAACGTAAACTTGAAATTCTAATTCCAGAATTTAAAAAAAGCCTGATTTTAAAATCAGGCTTTTTTATTATTCAACTTTCAAATCTTCCTTAGTTAAAGGAATAATCTGAGTAAAAAGGGCATTAATTTCAGGATGAAACTTTTTATCAGAGACTTTATACAACTCATTGATAAAGTCTGTAGTTAATGGTTTTGGATTAGGATATTTGTTGTTTTGCAAAAACCTTTTTAAAGCCAAATTAACTTTTTCCTCACCCAACTTTTCACTTAGCAAATACATTACAACCGCCCCTTTGGAATATGAAATATGACGTTCATCGGGTTTTACTTTATATAAAGGTGTTTCTTTGGAAAAACCTTTTTCATTATTGTAAATATCAAGATGCATTTGTATTCGTTTCAGCATTTCAATTTTTCCGTACATTTTCTTCAGCAGCATCATTTCGGTATACATCGCTAATGTTTCCGTAAGCATAGTTGCTCCATCGCGAGCATCCGGATTAATCTGATTACAACCCCACCACAAATGCGCAAGTTCATGACCGGCAAGTTCATTGATTACATCTTGCTGTTCATCGGCTTTAATATTGCTGTGAAACACCATATTTTCCGTCATGTAAATCGTGGCCGGATAAGCTGTTGCCGCAAAACCTCTCGTAAAACCTGAAACTTCTGCAAAACGAATAGTTTTAAAAGGATAAGGACCAAAATTTGCTTCACAATAATCCATAGTTAGCTTAGCATTCTTAAGCAAATGAAGAACATTTTCTGAATGAGACGAATGATAATACACTTCAAAACTCTTGCCTTTGTAATGTTCTTTCCTAACCGAGTATTTTGCGGATGAAACTGCAAATCGGAAAGGTATTTGTTTTACCTGATATTGAAAATAACTTCTGTTCTCATCTTTCCAATGCTTAACCAATTCTCCTATTCCAATTACATTTTGATTTACGGAAGTAGCAATTGTCATATCCAAATTGATAAAATCATTGTTAGGTAATTTTGGAGCATCGAAAGCTCTTGATTTTGTTTTTGCACCTAATTGATATTGTTTCCGAATCAGATTTTCCAGAATTTCATAATCTGAATTGTAACCGAATTGAGGATAATAACGGCTGATGCGCATAAACGAACCATTTTCAACAATTGCATTGAACGATTCATGTCCGTTTACCGGTTTCCATCGATAGGCAATTTTGAAAGCCAGTCTTGCTTTTTCATTGGGCAACATAGGTTTTTTCAGTTTGAGCACCTGATATTGACTTTCAACTGATTGAACTTCCAAATCATGCTGAAAATGAGCTTTTTCAATCTTAAAACCATCCGGAAAATTTATAAATACTTTGTTGATTTGCTCCAACGATTTGTTCTCCAACATATAAGTTCCTTGAATCACATACCGGTTTTCTTCCGGATATAAATCCACAAAAGTTTTCACTTCAACAATTGTTGGCTGCGGAAGGTTTTTCAGATGGCCAAATTGTATTTCATAATCAGCTTGTGCCTGTAATTCCGATTGTTCGCTTTTAGGCTGATAGTCATTCATTACATTGATTCCCACAGCATAAGTACTTATCAACAGGAAAAACAAAGTTAGATAGACATACATCCTCCCAAGATGTTTTTTTTTCAAATGAATTACACAAAGCAAAAGAAGTAAAATTAAAAATCCAAATAATAATCGGTAACCAAATGCTGTCTGATAACTTCCAAAACCATTCATGTCACTATAATCGAAATTGATACTGTACAAGAATTTCATCAGTGGAAAGGTAACAACCTTTTTCCCCAGCGGAGTTGACATCACAAAAACAAATAATGACGAGATTCCCAAAGCCAAATACTTTTGACGAATCAGTTTTTGAATCAGTACTAAATAACCGCTTAAAACCATTAACGGCAAAGTATTGAACAATAAAATACTAGCATAAACTTTCATCTCAACAACAGTGCATCCGTACAAAAACTGGAAAACGATTCCTTGAGCCACAAGAACTCCTGTAAAAGTCAAAGCAACAAGTATCAGAGTAATCCAATGCGCCCAAAATTGAGTTTTGATGTTTGGCGTACTGTTTTCTATGAGATTGAAATTGACGTTTTTACTTCGCCAGAAAACATCGTGCGTATAAAAGAGTACAACCATTACACCCAACGTATAAAAATTCTGAATGATTACAGATGTTATCAAACCGGACGTAGCATATTTTTGTGGAATACGAATGCCTTTTTCAATTTCTGCATACACTTCCATTCCCACAGCAAAAAGCAAAGCCAACACAAACAACACAAACGGAATGCTTTTAAAAATATAAATCAGGTTGATTTTAACGACCGAAAAAAGCGCTTTAAATTCTGCCTTAAGTCCATCATTTACACTAATAAATTGGAACGGAACAACATCGTATTTCTTTTCATCTCTTGGTCGAAAAACAGCCTTTTTTACATTACCTTTTTTCGAAAAGGAATACTTTTTAAAGGCAATATATAGCAATAATACAGAAAGCAAAAGAACTCCAAATCGGTTCCAAATAAAGACGCTATCCAATCCGATTACAGCAGTATTTCGTTGTTTTACAGTCCATTGTGCGGTTGCATTAAAAAAAGCAGACATACCGAAAGGATCCAAAATACCAGAAATAAATTTTGTTTTCTCCGATTGCGGTAAGCTCTGCGCCATAAAAGGCGAACTCGAAAACAACATCATTACCAAATAAAGAATGTAGAGCAGTAAACCGCTTACATAAATCAGCATTTTGCTTTTGGAAAACCAGGCTACAACACATAAAACAATCGTAACAAAAAGTGTATTGATCAATGTAAAACAAAGCATCGGAACCAAATAATAGGCTAAGTTAAAAGGGCCTTTTTCCATAATCTCGGCATTTGCAGATTGTCCTATGAAAAAACTAACTGTCAAGACAAGCGTACACAAATAACTCATAACTAACACTGAAGCAAATCGTCCGGATAAAAATTGGCTTTTTAAAATCGGAGTACTGAAATAAATCTGTTCAAAACCATTATCAAGCTCTTTAATTGACAATTGAGCCGTAATAAGAGTACAAAAAAATATCGCAGTCAAACTGATAAAAGCAGTGATGAAACCAACTTGATACGACGAATTGTAAAACACATTTTCACTTACCGAAAAACGAGCGTTTTGTCCGCCAAAGATTCCAAAAACAATGATAAGTAATAGTACAATATAGAAAATCCAACTTTTTAAATATCCCTGAACATCAAACCTGAAAACTGTTTTCATAATACCTTCGTTTTTTGGTTTAACGTACTAAAATAAACATCCTCCAAAGTTGGATTTACTTTTTGAAAATCAAACAAAAGGGATTCCGAAAACACATGAATACTCATTTTACCGGCTGTAAATTGTGAGGAAATTACAGAATAGTCCCTTTTATAACCGGCTAATTCCTCCTTTAGAATTTGTTTTCTCCAAATTTTCCCTTCCAAAGAATTAATCAATTCAATCGGATTACCATGCAAAAGCACCTTTCCTTCTTTAAAAATTGCCATTTTAGAACACAAATTGCGAACATCTTCTACCAAATGTGTGGATAAAATAACAATACGGTCTTCCCCTATTTCACTCAGCAAACTATTGAAACGGTTGCGTTCTTCGGGATCCAGTCCTGCAGTAGGTTCATCTACAATAATAATTTTCGGATTGCCCAATAATGCCTGAGCCACGCCAAAACGCTGACGCATTCCGCCTGAGAATGTGTGCACTTCTTTTTTGCGATGCGCAAACAAATTAACTTTTTCCAATAAAGAAAAAATTTGATTTTTTCGATCAACGGAATCTGTAACACCTTTTAAAACAGCAAGATGATTCAGCAAATCGTAAGCTGAAACTTTAGGATATACACCAAAATCCTGAGGTAAAAACCCAAGTTGTTTTTTTATGAAATCCGGATGTTCCAAGACATTGACATCATTAAAGAAAATTTGTCCTTTGTCTGCCGATTGCAAACCTACAATCGTACGCATTAATGATGATTTCCCGGCTCCGTTCGGCCCTAACAAACCAAACATTCCGTTTTTGATTTCAAGGGAAACATTGTCTATCGCTTTCACTCCGTTACTATACGTTTTTTGGAGACTTTTAATACTTAAACTGTTCATTTTGATTGATTTTGATGATTATTGATTGATTTTAAAAATTCTGATGCTTTTAAAAAATAGGTAAAAAAAATCCTGTCGGTCAAAAAACCGATAGTTGCATAGGCTAAAAAAAAGATATTATTTATTCGCTGACGTATTCCAAAACATCACCGGGTTGGCAATCCAAAGCTTTACAAATCGCTTCGAGCGTATCAAAACGAATACCTTTTGCTTTTCCCGTCTTAAGAATTGACAAATTCGCCTGAGTAATTCCCAGTATTTCCGCCAATTCTTTCGACTGCATTTTCCGCTTGGCAAGCATAACATCTACATTTACTATAATTGGCATACTCTAAATATATAAGTCTTGTTCGTGTTGCAAATTCACCCCCTGCTGAAAAATAGCAGCCATAAAGAAAATAAAAACTCCCATAATGGCATGGGCTACAATCATGGCAAAAAAAGGAAAATCCTCAACACTGATAAACGACCAAAGTATTGTTAATATCGGATAAAACAACAAATTAAACTGATAAAAGTGCTTTAAATTTTTTAATCCTTCTTTGGTAAACAAACGCTCTTGTTTAAACGTTTTAAAAACATTACTTAAAACCAAAAAAAACAAACCATACACTGCTAAACCCAAAACCATTTCAGCAACATACTCCCAAGAATATTCAGAGCCTAACAAAAAATGTTGTGTTGTAAACGGAAAGTTTATTGCAAATCGATTGTTTTCCATTATTTCAAAAAAAGGACCTTCAAACAAACAATTAATCAAAGTGTAAATTGCTGTTAACAAATAAAAAAATGCAGTGATTCGTCCTACGACAAATAAAAAAGAAGCTATAATCCGAACTGGTTTCATTAATTCTTAATTTAAATTAAATAAGCAAATATAATAATTATTTATCGTAAAACAATAATTATTTATCAATTTTTCATAATCAACAATCTAAAATCGATTTCTTCTTGAAAATTATTTTCACTAAACATTTGTGTATTCGAAAAACATTTCTATAAATTTGCAGCATACAAAATAAGAAATGAACAACATTTTAAACAATACTTGGTGGTGGAATAACTTACGTCGAAAATCGTGAGCGAATCCTCCTATCTGTATTTTTAAAACCAAAATAGATAAAAAGGCTTGTCAATCACGACAAGCCTTTTTTTATTGTCCAAACCGAAACAACGCATCATGAAAAAATATAAATTACATACCCATTACAAACAAATCCTTGCCGACACCATTACGCCGGTAAGTGTTTATTTGAAAATCCGCGATAAATTCCCAAACAGTCTATTGTTGGAAAGCAGTGATTATCGTGGAAATGACAACAGTTTCTCCTACATCTGCTGCAATCCGATTGCAAGCATAAAAGTTGAGAATGAACTGATTACAACAACATTTCCAGACGGAAATTTGAATACAACTTCTGTAAAAAACGAAACCAATATTCCGCAAATCATACAGGAATTTGCCACACAATTTGCATCGGAAAACCAAAATTTCAAATTCATCAATAATGGATTGTTCGGTTATATCAGTTATGACGCCGTGCGTTATTTTGAGAAAGTCAACATCAAAAAAAGAACTTCTGATTTACAAATTCCCGATATTTTTTATGCTGTATATCAGAACATCATTGCGATTAATCATTTCAAAAACGAAGCCTATATTTTCTACCACAGCATTGACAATCAGAACAATATTGCCGAAATCGAACAACTGATTCAATCCAAAAATTTCGCATCGTATTCGTTTACCAAAGAAGGTGATTCACTTTCAAATTTATCCGATGCCGATTTCAAAACCAATGTTGCTTTAGCCAAAAAGCATTGTTTTCGTGGCGATGTCTTCCAATTGGTTTTATCCCGACGCTTCACACAAGATTTCAAAGGCGATGAATTCAATGTTTACCGAGCCTTACGAAGCATCAACCCTTCACCCTATTTGTTCTTTTTCGATTACGGAAATTTCAAAATCATGGGTTCTTCACCGGAAGCGCAACTGGTCATCAAAAACCGAAAAGCGGAAATTCATCCGATTGCAGGAACATTCAAACGCACCGGAAACGACGAACATGACGCCATTTTAGCCAAACAACTATCCGAAGATCCGAAAGAAAACAGCGAACACGTAATGTTAGTCGATTTGGCAAGAAACGATTTGAGTCGGAACGCAAACAAGGTGGAAGTCGAAAACTACCGTGAAGTTCAGTTTTTCTCGCACGTAATTCATCTGGTTTCGAAGGTGAGCGGACAAATGCATGAAAAAGCCACAACAATGCGGGTTGTCGCGGACACTTTTCCGGCAGGAACATTATCTGGAGCGCCCAAACACAAAGCCATACAGTTCATTGAAACCATCGAAAACACCAACCGAAATTTCTACGGCGGCGCTATAGGATTTATGGATTTTGATGGTAACTTTAACCATGCGATTATGATTCGGACTTTCCTAAGTAAAAACCACCAATTGCATTATCAGGCAGGTGCCGGAATTGTAGCGGATTCCAACGAAGAAAATGAAATGCAGGAAGTATACAATAAATTGGGTGCGTTGAACAAAGCCTTGGAATTAGCGGAAACAATATAATATTCAGTAAGCAGTCTTAGTTAACAGAAAAAAACTCAGTAACTCAGCAACTTAGTAACTCAAAAAAAATGAAAAAAATAGTAGTCATAGACAATTACGATAGTTTCACTTATAATTTAGTGCATTATCTGGAAGATTTGAATTGCGAAGTAACCGTTTTCCGCAACGACGAATTTTACATTGATGAGCTTAAAAACTTCGATAAAATCCTGCTTTCACCGGGTCCGGGAATCCCTGACGAAGCCGGTTTACTGAAAGAAGTCATTAAAACCTATGCGCCCACTAAAAGCATTCTTGGCGTTTGTTTGGGCCAGCAAGCGATTGGAGAAGTTTTTGGCGGAAGCCTGACCAACCTTGAAAAAGTGTACCACGGAGTGGCGACTAAAGTCAGAATCACCGTTCCCGATGAAATACTTTTTAAAGACTTAGCCGATGAAATTGAAGTAGGACGCTACCATTCCTGGGTAGTAAATCAAAACGATTTTCCCGAAATGCTGGAAATCACTTCCGTGGATGAAAACGGAGAAATCATGTCACTCCGACATAAAACTTACGATGTTCGCGGCGTACAATACCATCCGGAAAGTGTGCTGACACCTGATGGAAAGAAAATTCTCGAAAATTGGGTAAACTCTTAAGGAAAAAGGGAGAAGTAAAAGGGAAAAGAATCTCCCAACTAAGATTAGCATTTATATAAAATAATCTAACAAAACACATAATCAACAAGTTACCATAAGGTCAACACCTTGTGCCTGATTCTTATTGCCTGAACTTATCCCTTATCCCTTCATACTAACAACTTAAAATAAAAACCATGAAAACAATATTAAACCGATTAATCCAACACGAAGCGCTTACCAAAGAAGAAGCCAAATCGGTGTTGAAAAACATTTCCAACGGAAGTTATAATGCAAGCCAGATTGCCAGTTTCCTGACTGTATATATGATGCGAAGCATTACCATTGAGGAATTGGCGGGTTTCCGTGAAGCATTACTCGAACTCTGTATTCCAATTGATTTATGCGCTTATGAAACTATCGATTTGTGCGGCACCGGCGGCGACGGAAAAGACACGTTTAACATTTCAACTTTGGCTTCGTTTGTAGCAGCCGGAGCGGGAATCCACGTGGCGAAACATGGTAATTACGGAGTTTCGTCAATTTCAGGCTCGAGTAATGTGATGGAAATGTTAGGTGTAAAATTCAGTAACGACCATGCTTTTCTTAAACAATGTATGGACGAAGCAGGAATTTGCATTTTACACGCACCACTCTTCCATCCGGCCATGAAAAATGTGGCGCCCATCCGAAAAGAATTAGCCGTAAAAACCTTCTTCAATATGTTGGGCCCAATGGTAAATCCGAGTTTTCCGAAACATCAATTGGTGGGTGTTTTCAATCTGGAACTGGCGCGAATGTACGCTTATCTGTATCAGCACACCGAAACAAATTTTACCATTTTACACAGTTTGGACGGTTATGATGAAATTTCGCTGACCGGAAATACC
Organism: uncultured Flavobacteriaceae bacterium; assembly: GCA_963812405.1. Classification (GTDB taxonomy): domain Bacteria; phylum Bacteroidota; class Bacteroidia; order Flavobacteriales; family Flavobacteriaceae; genus Flavobacterium. The sequence goes on from CAWEUV010000004.1 coordinate 237,299, forward strand.
AAGCTCATTTCTAAAAACTTAGAACAAATCATTAAACCGGAAGATTTCAATGTTTCAAAACTGAACCCATTCGAAATTCAGGGCGGAATCACCATCGAAAAATCAGCAGAAATCTTTCTGAATATCTTAAAAGGAAACGGAACCGACGCACAAAACAATGTGGTTTGTGCCAATGCCGGAATGGCGATTGCGACGGTGAAAAGCTGCTCAATTTCGGACGGATTTGAATTTGCAAAAGAAAGCCTGTTAAGCGGAAAAGCGCTGGAAAAATTAAAAAAGCTACAAGCTATAAGCCTTTAATAACAATCTTTCAATCTTTCAATCTTTCAATCTTTCAATCTTTCAATTATAAAAAACATGACAATACTAGATAAAATAATCAACGATAAAAAACGGGAAGTCGAACTCAAAAAGCAGCTAATTCCAATAATTCAACTGGAAAATTCAGTTTTATTCGGAAACAGAACCTATTCCCTTAGCAAAAATTTACGAAACAATCTGGTGGGAATCATTGCCGAACACAAACGCCGCTCACCTTCAAAATCAGTGATCAGCAATAACTTTTCTGTGGAAGAAGTGGTAATCGGATATCAAAACGCCGGAGTTTCAGGAATTTCAGTTTTAACCGATGGCAAATATTTCGGTGGTTCATTAGACGATTTACTTTTGACTAAAGCTGCTGTAAATGTTCCTTTATTGCGAAAGGAATTCATCATCGACGAATACCAAATTCTGGAAGCCAAAGCGCACGGAGCGGATGTTATCCTGTTGATTGCCGCTGTTTTAACAAGAGAAGAAATCAAACAGCTTTCCGAATTCGCTCATTCTTTGAGACTTGAAGTTTTATTAGAAGTTCATAATAAAGAAGAATTAGACAAATCCATTATGCCAAGTTTGGACCTAATCGGTGTAAACAACCGCAACCTGAAAACGTTTGAAGTCAGTTTGGAGTTCAGCAAAACGTTGGCACAACACATTCCAAACGACTTCGTAAAAGTTTCCGAAAGTGGTATCAGTTCTACGGAAGCGATTAAAGAACTTCAACCTTATGGTTATCAAGGTTTTTTGATTGGTGAAAACTTTATGAAAACCGACAATCCAGGACAAGCAGCAGCAGCATTCATCAATACTTTACTCCGATAAATCATGAAATCGCCACTAAAAATAGTTTGTTGCAAACAAACACCAATAAATAAAAGGCGATAACATATATAACCACTAAAAAATAAAATTATATATGAAACTGAAAATCTGCGGAATGAAATATCCCGAAAACATACAGGAAGTGGCAACACTTCAACCCGATTATTTAGGATTCATTTTTTATGAAAAATCGCCTCGTTATTTCAACGGAAAATTACCGGAACTGCCAAAATCCATTCTTAAAGTCGGCGTTTTCGTGAATGCTGCCATGAATGACATTCTGAAAAAAATCAAGGAACACGATTTACAGGTTGTTCAACTTCATGGCAACGAAACGCCTGAAGTCTGCGAAGTACTGAAAATCATCAATATAGAAGTCATAAAAGCATTTTCTGTAGCAGACAACTTCGATTTTGAAACACTTGCTCCTTATGAATCCGTTTGCGATTATTATCTGTTTGACACCAAAGGCGAAAGTCCTGGCGGTAACGGAACCACTTTCAACTGGGAAATACTGAAAAACTATCTTTCCAAAAAACCATTCTTTTTAAGCGGAGGCATTGGTTTAAAGGAAATTAACAAAATAAAACAACTGGATTTACCGATTCATGCACTCGATGTGAACAGCAAATTCGAAACCGAACCGGGTTTAAAAAACACACAACTTTTAAAAGAACTACAAAATGAACTATCAAGTTAACGAAAACGGCTTTTACGGCGACTTTGGTGGCGCTTTCATCCCCGAAATGCTCTTTCCAAACGTGGAAGAATTACGTCAAAACTATCTCAATTATATGAATGATGCTGATTTTCAATCGGAATTCCAACAATTGCTGAAAGACTATGTCGGAAGACCTACTCCGCTCTATTATGCGAAACGTTTATCCGAAAAATACAACACCAAAATTTATCTGAAACGGGAAGATTTATGTCACACCGGAGCCCATAAAATCAACAATACCATCGGGCAGATTTTAGTCGCCAAACGATTGGGTAAAACCCGCATCATTGCTGAAACCGGAGCAGGACAACACGGTGTGGCCACAGCAACGGTTTGTGCGTTAATGGGTTTGGAGTGCATTGTTTATATGGGGGAAATCGATATTCAACGACAAGCGCCCAATGTAGCGCGAATGAAAATGCTTGGCGCTGAAGTCCGACCCGCAACTTCCGGTTCCAAAACCCTGAAAGACGCCACAAACGAAGCCATTCGCGACTGGATCAACAACCCGACAGACACCTATTATATCATTGGTTCCGTGGTCGGACCGCATCCTTATCCTGATATGGTAGCGCGGTTTCAGAGTGTAATTTCCGAAGAAATAAAGAGCCAATTGTTCGAAAAAGAAAACCATAAAAACCCCGATTACGTAATTGCGTGCGTAGGTGGCGGAAGCAATGCAGCCGGGGCTTTTTACCATTTTCTGGAAGACGAAACCGTAAAACTAATCGCCGTGGAAGCTGCGGGAAAAGGAATCGATTCGGGTGAAAGTGCGGCAACTTCCGTTTTGGGAAAAATCGGAATTATACACGGAAGTAAAACGCTTTTAATGCAGTCGGAAGACGGACAAATTACGGAACCATATTCCATCTCCGCAGGTTTGGATTACCCGGGAGTCGGACCGCTGCACGCACATCTTTTTGAAACACAAAGAGCTGAATTTATTGCTGTTACTGACGATCAAGCCATGCAATCCGGACTGAATTTATGCAAAACCGAAGGCATAATTCCGGCTATCGAAAGTGCGCATGCACTGGCAGTTTTGGAAAAACGAAAATTCAGCGAAAATGACATCGTAGTCATTAATTTATCCGGTCGCGGCGACAAAGACCTGAATACCTATATCGACTATTTTAATTTTTAATGGGGCGTTCCCAAAAGGTCGGGCTGTCCGCTGTATCTTTTTTGGGGCGTTTCGAGAACCTCAACAACCCAAAAAAGGATGCCGCTCCCATCCCTAACGCAAACAAAATCCGTTTTCATAACACAATTTGATACTACAAAAACATCTAAAATGAACCGAATAAACCTAAAATTACAAGAAAACAAAAAACTGCTTTCCATCTATTTCACGGCAGGATTTCCTAACCTCAACGATACGGTTACTATTATTCAGGAATTGGAAAAAAGCGGGGTCGACATGATCGAAATCGGCTTGCCTTTTAGTGATCCTTTGGCAGACGGTCCGACCATTCAGAAAAGTTCCACCAAAGCTCTGGAAAACGGAATGACCACAAAACTCCTTTTTGAACAACTGAAAGACATTCGGGAAACCGTTACTATTCCGTTACTTATCATGGGATATTTCAATCCTATTTTACAGTTTGGTGTAGAAGATTTTTGCCAAAAATACTCCGAAATAGGGATTGACGGATTAATCATTCCAGATCTCCCGATGGATGTTTTTGAACGCGAATTCAAATCGGTTTTCGAACAATATAATCTTAAAAACATCTTCTTAATTACACCGCAAACTTCCGAAGAACGCATCCGTAAAATGGATTCGTTATCAGACAGTTTTATCTACATGGTAAGTAGTTCAAGTACAACGGGAAGTCAAAATACTTTCGGAGAAAACCAAAAAAAATACTTCGAACGCATCGCAAAAATGGAATTAAAAAACCCGCAAATTGTAGGTTTTGGTATTTCAGACAAAGCAACTTTTCAACAGGCTACCGAACGTCAAAAAGGAGCTATTATCGGTAGTGGTTTTGTAAAATTCATCAGTCAAAACAATATCGCAAATATTCAAAATTACATCAATAATTTATTTACATAAAACACAATAAATAATTAAATTTCAATGTTTTAAAAACATATTATAGATTTTAACTATACTTTAAAAAAGATCATTTTTCCAATAGAACAACGTCAATTTTCGGAACCATTTTGTTCTTAGAAATGGCGTTGTTTATTTGTTAAAAAAATGTTAAATCAAAATTTAAACAAACGTTTAATTTAAACAAGTGTTTAATTTTGTATCCGAATTTAAAATCAAATTAAAATGACTGATTTTAACGACAAGCAAATTGAAATTTTGCAAGTGGCAGAAAACCTGTTTGCCGAGCAAGGTTTTGACGGAACATCAGTACGTGATATTGCCAAAAGTGCCAACATCAACATCGCTATGATTTCCTATTATTTCGGTTCGAAAGAAAAACTATTAGAAGCGTTAATTCTTTATCGTATTTCCGACATGCGCTTGCAGATGGAAAATCTGTATCGTGAAGACCTGACGCCTATTGAAAAAATCGATCGTCTGATTGAATTGTACATTAAGCGTATTCATCAGAACAAAGGCATGTATCAGATTATCCATTTTGAAATTTCTTCCGGAAAACGAATCATTAATTGTGATGCTTTCAACGAAATGAAGAAAAACAATCTGGAAGTCTTGAAAAACATCATCAAAGAAGGTCAGGACAAAAATATTTTCAACAAAGACGTGAACGTTGTTTTACTTCCGACGACCATCATGGGAACCTATTTTCATTTTCAGATGAACAAACCGTTTTTCAAAGATATCCTGAATCTGATTACGCAGGAAGACATCAACAATTATGTCTATAATGAATTGACCATCCACATCAAACAAACCATTAAAGCCCTTTTAACAAATGAAAAGTAATTCACTAAGGTTGGGAATCTTTTTCTTGTTTGGTTTTATCACTGTACATGCACAGGAGAAAAAAACCATTACGCTCGAAGAAGCCATCCAACTTTCAGTTACTCAAAGTACTGAAGCCAAACTGGCCGACACCAAAGCCGCTACAAAAGAATTTGAAATGCTTACGGTGAAAAACAAACAATATCCCGATGTAAAAATCAACGGTCAGTTTCAGCGTTTGACCAATGCCGATGTCGATTTCAAACTGGGAAATGCTTCTCAGGGCGGTGCTTCTCCTAAAGTTAATCAGTTGATGTTAGGAAACGCAATGGCAACAGTTCCATTGTTTGCCGGATTTAAAGTACAAAACAGTATTAAAGCCTCTCAAAGTTTGTTTGAAGCCGAAAAATTCAACGCTGCAAATACAAAAGAACAATTAGCGCTGGAAACCGTTAAACTGTACGTTGCGCTATACAAAGCACTGGAAAGTGAAAAACTGATTCAGGAAAACATCAAACGTGCCGAACAACGTGTAACCGATTTCAAAGCGATGGAACAAAACGGAATCATTGCGCGAAACGATTTACTGAAAGCACAATTACAGGTTTCCAACTATCAGATTGCTTTAGAAGAAGCTAAGAAAAACAGCAACATCGTAAATTTTCAGTTGGCAACGCTTCTAAAACTACCTGAAGGTACGCAGCTATATCCGGACACTTCAGCTTTCGGTAAAATCACTACCACTACCCTGTCTTCTGATATTTCAGGCAGAAATGATTTATTGGCAATTCAATCACAACAAAAAGCGGCCGAAGCCAATGTGAAAATTACAAAAGGAAATTACTATCCAGCGTTGACGTTAATGGGCGGCTATATCGCATTCGATTTACAAAATGTGGTTACGGTAACCAATGCCATGAATTTTGGAGTCGGACTTTCCTATGATGTTACTTCCCTTTTCAAAAACGGAAAAGACGTTAAAGCAGCAAAAAGCAAAGCCAAAGAAGCGGAACAATCCTTGGAGATCATGACGGATCAGGCCAAAATTCAAATGCAACAGGCGAATGAAAATTATCTGCTGGCACAGAAACAAAATAAAGTATATCAGGAAGCGGTGGCGCAAGCTTCTGAAAATTTCAGAATTGTAAAAGATAAATACGACAATGGTTTATCCGATACCAACGATCTTCTTGATGCCGATGTACAGCAATTGCAGTCCAAAATCAATGAAGCGTATTCCAAAGCAGATATCGTTCAGAAATATTACGAAGTTTTAGCAGCTTCCGGAAAATTAACCTCATCATCAACCAAAAACTAATCTAATTTCATTCATCATGGAAAAGAAACCCGCAAATAAAAAATTCATATTCATAATCAGCACCTTAGTCATCTTGGGAATTGTTTACGGAACCTTCAAATACATGCACGGACAAGCGCACGAAGAAACCGATGATGCTCAGATTGAACAAAGCATGAACCCAATTATTCCGCGTGTGGCGGGTTATGTGACAAAAGTGTACATAAAAGATAACGACTTCGTTAAAAAAGGCGACACGCTTTTGGTGATTGACAACCGCGATTTTTTGGTAAAAGTGGAAGAAGCAAAAGCCGCTTTAGCCGCTGCAGAAAATTCACTGGAAGTTTCTAAAGCTGATGTAGGCGCAACTTCCGCAAACATTTCAATTTCAGAAGCGACAATTCAATCCAACTCAGGAAGTATTGAAGCAGCGAAAATCCGTTTAGGAAGAGCTACAAACGATTTTGAACGTTATGCGAATCTGTATAAAAATCATTCAATTACCAAACAGCAATACGAACAGGCATTGGCTGCGAAACAAGAAGCGGAAAAACAAGTGGAAATTTTACAGCAACAACGTAATGCAAACATCCATCAGCGCGAAGCCGTAACTTCAAAAACGAATGTGGCTTATAAACAAACCGGAGTAGCAGCAGCAAATATCAAGCGTGCTCAGGCGGTTTTAGATGCTGCTCAATTAAATTTAAGCTATACCGTTATCACCGCTTCACTTGACGGTCAGGTTTCCAGTGTAGATGTTATGGCCGGACAAATGGTGCAACCCGGACAATCGTTGTTTTATATCGTTAGCAATAAAGACACTTGGGTGGTAGCCAACTTCAAAGAAACACAATTGAATAAAATGCGTCCCGGACAAAAAGTAACCTTAAAAGTAGATGCTTACCCGGATACGGAATTTGAAGGAGAAGTAAATTCTTTCTCACCGGCAACAGGTTCCCGTTTCTCTATCTTGCCTCCAGACAATGCAACAGGTAACTTCGTTAAAACAATTCAACGTTTACCGGTTAAAATTAAATTGACGGCTAACAATGATGCTGAAAAAGTAAAATTACTTCGTCCCGGAATGAATGTGGAAGTAGACGTACATGTAAAATAATATGGCAACAACACAACCAGATGATTTGGTGGAATATGGCTTTCGCAGAGTCATCATCACAATTACAGCGGTACTTTGTGCATTGCTGGAAATTGTAGATACCACCATTGTAAACGTAGCGCTTAACGACATGCGAGGAAGTTTGGGAGCAACCCTAACCGATGTCGCATGGGTAATTACGGCTTATGCTATTGCCAATGTGATTATCATTCCGATGACCAGCTGGCTTTCGCAACAATTCGGACGAAGAAACTATTTTGCCGCTTCCATTATTATATTCACCGTTTCGTCTTTCCTTTGCGGAAATGCGTCTAACATCTGGGAGCTGGTATTTTTCCGTTTCATACAAGGTATGGGTGGCGGTGCACTTTTGGTAACGGCACAAACCATCATTACCGAAAGTTATCCCGCAGCCAAACGCGGAATGGCTCAGGCCATTTACGGAATGGGTGTAATTGTTGGTCCGACTTTAGGACCGCCATTAGGAGGTTATCTGGTACATAATTATTCTTGGCCTTATATTTTTTACATCAATATTCCGTTGGGAATTATAGCAACGATTCTAACACTTTATTTTGTAAAAAGTCCGAAATACGGCGAAAAACTAAAAGCACACCAGGTCGATTGGTGGGGAATCGTATTCCTTGCTTCCTTTATCGGTTCGCTGCAATTTGTATTGGAACACGGGCAACAGGATGATTGGTTCGAAAACAATACTATTATCGCTCTATCCTTGTTATCGTTTTTCGGATTGATTTTCTTTATCTGGCGACAGCTGACATACAAATATCCGATAGTAAATCTTAGGGTTTTAAACGATCAGAACCTGCGCATCGGAACCATCATGTGTTTCATTTTAGGGTTCGGATTGTATGGTTCAACCTTTATCATTCCAATCTATACACAGGCCATTTTAGGCTGGACGGCTTTAGATGCAGGTTTACTATTAATTCCAAGTTCTATCATGACCGGAATCATGATGCCGTTTATCGGTAAGTTAATCCAACGCGGAGTGCCACAGGCTTATATGGTTGCGGTTGGTTTTGCTGTGTTCTTCGGATTTACGTTCTGGATGTACAGTATAATGACACCCGATACCGGTGGCGAATACATGTTCTGGCCTTTAATCCTTCGTGGAATTGGTCTAGGTTTGTTATTCGTTCCGATTACCACTTTGGCGTTATCAACGTTAAACGGAAAGGAAATTGGCGAAGGAGCTGCTTTTACCGGAATGATGCGTCAATTGGGAGGTTCTTTCGGAATTGCCATTATCACCACTTTCATTTCGCGATTTAGTCAGGAACATCGTGTGAATCTGATTGCGCATTTGGATTCGACAAAATTTGAAGTCCAACAACGGATTCAACAACTGCAAATGGGTTTTATGTCGAAAGGTTTCAGCGCAAGCGAAGCATTGGATAAAGCGCATAAAGCCATTGAACTTTCCGTAACCAAACAAAGTACCGTGCTTTCCTATATGGATGTTTTCATGTACCTGGGAATTATGTTTCTTATCTGTATTCCGTTTGTGCTGTTAATCAAACGAGGTTCCGGAAAGAAAGTAGATTTATCGAATGTTCATTAATTTAAACATAGTTGTTAATTGATTGAAAAACTCTGAACGTAATTGTTTCAGAGTTTTTTTATGATTTTTTCGCTTGGTCGTCTATTTTTTCATTTAATCGATTTTTAATAACATAATGAAAAATTAACCTAAATTTAAAATATATTTGATTGATTCATAATCAGTTACAAAGTATTAACCAAACACTTCTTCACCATGGGCATATTTACAAACGGCGACAAAAGGATTCTAAAGGAATTTTTGCAAAAAAGTGAACACAACTGTCACGACATCGAAAAAGAGATTGACGAGTTTTTAGTAGACCTACAATCGGAATACGAAGAAAACAGTTATGTATTGAACGAATTCTCTGAATTTGTAAACGAATTACGTGGTAAACTTCAACCTTCCGATGCAAATAAATTAATGGAGTTTTCTTCCCGCTTAGGCAGAGTAAAACGTTGCGCCAGAAAAGGTGTTGAAGCACTGCGTGAATTATCACGTGACCAACGTAAAATGACCCGGGAAACCTTCCGAGATTATGAAGAATATTTACACTTAGGTTAATTAACGGGTGAAAACCAACGTATTTCCTTTACTTAAATTTTCATCAAATGTATAGCCCTCGTAATTGAAACCTTTCAATTCTTCGAGGGTTTCTGCATTTGTATCAATAATGTAACGCACCATCATGCCTCTGGCTTTCTTGGCAAAGAAACTGATCATTTTAAGTTTTCCGTCTTTGTAATCTCTAAATTCTGGAGTAATTACGGGAACTTTCAACGCTTTTACATCAACCGCCGAAAAATATTCATTGCTGGCTAAATTGACAAACAAATCGCCTTTTTTCAATTCTTTGTTTAACTCTTTGGTAATTTTTGCTTTCCAGAACTCATAAAGGTTTTTGTTTTTACCGATTGGCATTTGCGTTCCCATTTCCAAACGATACGGCTGCATCAGATCCAACGGTTTCAGCAATCCGTACAACCCGGAAAGTATGCGGAGTTTGTCCTGCAAAACGTCTAATTTCTCTACAGGAAGAGTATATACATCCAAGCCATGGTAAACGTCGCCATTAAAAGCATAAACCGCCGGTCGCGCATTTTCAGGTGTAAATGGTGTTGCCCACTCCTGATTGCGTTGCCAGTTCAAATCGGCTAACTTGTCTGAGATATCCATTAGTTCCATCAACTGTTTGGGTTTCTTTTTCTTCAGAACTTTGTGTACCGAATTGGCTTCTTTCAGAAAGCAAGCTTCCGAATATTGTGCAGTTGGCAATTCTTTTTCAAAATCCAATGACTTAGCTGGAGAAATAACGATTTTCATTGTTTGTTTTTTAATGGTTTTCAAAAGTACAAATTCCGATGTTGAAATCATATACGACAAAATCGATTCTGAAGATTTTGGTATTGAAAATAATTATGACATCAAAAACAAAACCCCAAGCTTTCACTCAGGGTTTATTGTTATTTAGAATTAGAATTTAAAATCTGTTTTAAATTCCTGCAATCTGTTTTAACTCATTAACAAAACGTTCCGCTAAAACATCGGCGGCATTTTGTGTTGGTGCTTCGGTATAAATACGGATAATTGGCTCTGTATTTGATTTTCTTAAATGCACCCATTCCGTTGGAAAATCGATTTTCACTCCATCAATCGTTGAAATGTTTTCAGAAGCATATTTTTCCGTCATCGATTTTAAAACAGCATCCACATCAATTTGCGGAGTCAGTTCGATTTTATTCTTACTCATGAAATACTGCGGATAAGACGCTCTTAATTCGGCTACTGTCATATCCATATTGGCTAAATGTGTAAGGAACAAAGCAACGCCCACTAAAGAATCACGTCCGTAATGGCTTTCCGGATAAATGATTCCGCCGTTTCCTTCACCTCCGATAATCGCGTGTGTCGATTTCATCAGTTCCACCACATTTACCTCACCTACGGCACTTGCCTGGTAACTTCCGTTGTGTTTTTCGGTAATATCGCGTAAAGCACGGGAAGACGACATATTAGAAACCGTATTTCCCGGGGTTTTACTCAACACATAATCGGCTACAGCCACCAAAGTATATTCTTCGCCAAACATTTCTCCATCATTGGAAATAAACGCCAAACGGTCTACATCCGGATCCACAACAATTCCAAAATCGGCTTCTTCTTTTACAACCAATTGACAGATGTCCTCTAAATGTTCTTTCAAAGGTTCCGGATTGTGTGGAAAATGACCGTTAGGTTCGCAGTACAATTTCACCACTTCCACACCCATTTGTTCCAACAATTTCGGAATAATAACACCACCCGAGGAATTCACTCCGTCAACCACAACCTTGAACTTTCTTTTGGCAACCGCATCGGCATCTACCAAAGGTAAATTCAACACTTCGTCAATGTGAATGTCCATGTAAGCATCGTTTTCGGTAACGATTCCTAAACTGTCCACATCAGAAAAATCAAAAGCTTCTGCTTCGGCAATTTCAAGGATTTTCGCTCCGTCCGCTCCGTTTAAAAACTCTCCTTTTGCATTCAATAATTTCAAGGCATTCCATTGTTTCGGATTGTGGGAAGCCGTCAGAATAATTCCGCCATCCGCTTTTTCCATCGGAACGGCTACTTCCACCGTTGGCGTGGTCGACAAACCTAAGTCGATTACGTCAATTCCTAAACCAACAAGCGTATTGACTACCAAATTGTGAATCATCGGTCCGGAAATACGGGCATCACGACCAATTACAACGGTTAGTTTTTCTTTCCAACTGTTTTGTTTTAAAAAGGTTCCGTAAGCCGATGCGAATTTCACGGCATCTACCGGCGTTAGGTTATCCCCCACTTTACCGCCAATGGTACCACGGATTCCGGAGATTGATTTTATTAGCGTCATATGAATTTCGTTTTATGTAAGTACAAATATAAAGGGTACTGAGGTACTGAGGTACTGAGAAGCTAAGTTTTTTTGAAAAAAAATGAGAGAATAATTACATAAGTTTCTTTATATTTACAAATGTCCTTAGTGCCTTAGCCTCTTAGAACCTTAGCAACTTGTTAAATGAACTTCTTAGCACACATCTATCTTTCCGGAAATAACGACCTGATTAAAATCGGGAATTTCATCGCGGACGGGATTCGTGGTCACGATTACGAACAATTTCCCATTGATGTGCAAAAAGGAATTCTGATACACCGAGCCATTGACACGTTTACCGATGCACATCCGATTTTCCGAAAGAGCAAACACCGCTTGCATGAAGCCTACGGACATTATTCGGGGGTGATTATGGATATTTTCTACGATCATTTTCTGGCAAAAAACTGGGCAAAGTATTCTGATGAAAAATTGGAAGAGTATGCCGAGCGTTTTTATCAGTCCTTACGCGATAATTACGATTGGCTGAACTCAAAAACCCAAGCCATGATGCCTTCCATGATTGGACGGAACTGGCTGGCGAGTTACGCAACGGTTGAAGGCATCGGAATGATTTTATTTCAGATGGATCATCGTACCAAAAACCGCGTTTCAATGCAAAATGCAGTTAACGAACTACAGGAATATTACTCGGAATTCGAAACGGAATTCACTACTTTTTTTGAAGAATTACGCGCTCACGTGCAACAGAAAATGGCTATTTTGTAATGAATTTCAAAATTGAACTGGAACAGGTATTCCGTAAAAATGCTTCCGCAGAAACAGCCGCACCAATGGAAGCTTACCTAAAAAATAACTTTCCCTTTTTAGGAATCAAAACCACACCAAGAAGAACATTATTCAAGGAAATCTGGAAGCTTCACAAAGAAGAAGTAAAACAGAATGCCCGGGAAATCGCTATGGAATTGTTTTCAATGAAAGAACGTGAATTTCATTATTGTGCGATTGAAATCCTGATGAAGGAATTGAAAAAAAAGTACCGGAAAGAAGACGTTCAACTTATCGAAAAAATGATTACAACCCATTCGTGGTGGGACAGTGTGGATACGATAGCTAAATATCTCTTAGGAAATTATCTGGCTCAGTTTCCGGAAGAAATTCCGAATGTAATAAACCGGTTTTCCTCTTCCGAGAACATGTGGCTGAACCGTTCGGCTATTCTTTTCCAATTGGATTACAAAGCCCAAACCGATGCGGAGCTATTGTTTTCCATCTGCGAAAAACACAAAGCTTCCAAAGAGTTTTTCATTCAGAAAGCGATTGGCTGGGCGTTGCGTGAATACAGTAGGTTCAACCCAAAAGGCGTAACGGAATTTGTGGCGAAAACCGATTTAAAACCACTAAGCAAACGGGAAGCTTTGAGAAATTTATAATTTCTTTAAAACAGTGTTCTCATAAAAATGCCTTATTTTAGCCTTTCATTCGTTTGAAATCTAAAAAACATATAATGCCAACCCAAAAAGTTTCTGTTTTCACTTTATTGATTCGTAAGGGCTTAAAGCGTTTTGAAGCTTTTTTGTTTTTACTGAAATCCGTTTTAAGCAATCGACAGTTTTTATATGTCTCCTGTGTATTGGTAGGCATTTCTTCAGCACTGGCTGTAATTGTTTTAAAAACCTTTGCCCATTGGGTTTTTAGGTTTGCCAACTATATCGACCGTATTTTACATTTACCCTACTCCAACAGTTTACTTCCCGTGATCGGAATTGTACTGACCGCTTGGGTAATCAAAAAATTTCTCGATGGCAGTATCGAAAAAGGGACTTCGCAGATTATGATTGCCGTAGCGAACAAATCGGGAATTATGCCGAAAAAACAAATGTATGCGCAAATCATAACCAGTTCCTTAACCGTTGGCATGGGTGGTTCAGCCGGACTCGAATCGCCAATTACCATAACCGGTGCGGCTTTCGGTTCGAATTATGCCCAAAAATACCGACTGAATTATAAAGACCGAACCCTACTATTGGCGTGTGGTGTAGCTGCCGGAATCGCAGCTGCTTTTAACGCTCCAATTGCCGGAGTTTTATTTGCCATAGAAGTGATTTTAGCCGATATGAGTGTTACCGCATTCATTCCGATTATGATTTCGGCGGCAACGGGTGCTTTGGTTTCCACAGTGGTTTTAAAAGAAGATATTTTACTGACCTTCAGGGGACAATTAACCTTTGATTATCACAATATTCCGTACTACATTATCTTGGGGATTCTAGCCGGATTGGTTTCGGTGTATCATGCGCGCAACTTCCGTAAAGTCGAACATTTTTTCAGTAAATTCAAATCGTCTACGTATAAAAAAGCCTTGTTTGGCGCTTCTCTTTTAGCAGTACTGATCTTTTTCTTTCCAACGTTGTTTGGTGAAGGGTATGAAAGTATCAAAGCCTTATCTTCCGCAAATCCGGGAGTGCTTCTGGAAAACACAATTCTTGACGAACATAAATCGAACGAATGGATGCTGTTGGCTTTCATCGGCGTAACTTTAATGATAAAATCCGTTGCAACCGGTCTTACATTAGGCAGCGGTGGAAATGGCGGAAACTTTGCTCCTTCCCTTTTTGTTGGTTCGTATCTCGGTTTTTTTGTGGCCAAATTTTTCCAGTTAACAGGAATTGATAAAGACTTGCCAATCAGCAATTTTTCGGTGGTAGGCATGGCAGGATTACTGAGCGGATTATTTCATGCGCCCTTAACCGCTATCTTCCTTATCGCAGAAATTACCGGTGGCTATGGTTTGATGGTGCCGCTTTTAATTGTGTCGTCGATCAGCTTTATCATTTCCAAAAATATGGAAGGCCATTCGATGGATATTAAAAACCTGGCCGATTCCGGTAAAGTTTTCACCACGAATAAAGATAAAAACATCCTGTCTTCTATCGATTTATCAAAGCACATTAAAACCAATTTTGTCACGATTCCTAACACATCAAAACTTGATGATGTAGCAAATTTACTTTCGGAAACCAAGCAAACCGTTTTTCCTGTAGTTAATGAAAAAAATGAATTTAAAGGAATTATCAGTTTTGATACTGTCCGTTCGATTATCTTCAACGATTTTCAGAAGAAACATACCCCTCTAAACGATGTTATCGAAGCTCCAAAAGAAACGGTTTGCTACGATGAAGTCATGGAAACTGTCATGGAGAAATTTGAAACTTCCAATTCAGAACTGCTTTTCGTTTTAAAAGACAAAACCTGCTTGGGATACATTGCGAAAGTTGACATTCTAGATACGTATCGGGAAAAACTGAAATCATTACGAATAGAATAAAATTTCTGTTTTCTTTACAACGCTTCTATTAAAAATTAGCCACAAAACAGTACCTTTGCGTTTTGCACAACTACACAGCTAATTATGTTAGATTCAGAGAATACGATTGAAGTTTTAGGCGCCCGCGTCCATAACCTTAAAAATATAGATGTTGTCATTCCGCGTGAGAAACTCGTGGTGATAACCGGGCTTTCGGGTTCGGGAAAATCGTCATTGGCTTTCGACACTATTTATGCTGAAGGACAACGCCGCTACATTGAAACCTTTTCAGCTTATGCACGCCAGTTTTTGGGCGGATTGGAACGTCCTGATGTGGATAAAATCGACGGACTTTCCCCTGTAATTGCCATCGAGCAGAAAACTACCAGTAAAAGTCCGCGTTCCACCGTCGGAACCATTACAGAGATTTACGATTTCCTTCGATTGTTGTTTGCCAGAGCCGGAGAAGCATACAGTTACAACACCGGCGAAAAAATGGTTTCGTATTCTGATGAGCAGATTAAAGAATTGATTTTCGAGCATTTCAACGGAAAACGCATTAATATTTTAGCACCGATAATCCGCTCGCGTAAAGGACATTACCGTGAGTTATTTGAACAAATTTCCAAACAGGGATTTGTGAAAGTGCGCGTTGACGGTGAAATCCGTGATTTGGAATACGGAATGAAAGTCGACCGTTACAAAACCCACGATATCGAAACCGTTATCGACCGAATGGCAATTGAACAAACGGAAGACATCGACAAACGCCTAACCGAAAGCATCAAAGTTGCGATGTATCACGGTGATGGAATCATGATGATTATTGAGCAGGAAAGTCAGGAAGTGCGTTATTTCAGTAGAAATTTAATGTGTCCGACCACCGGAATTTCCTATCCGAATCCGGAACCGAACAATTTTTCGTTCAACTCTCCGAAAGGCGCCTGTCCGCATTGTAACGGATTGGGAACCGTGAACGAAATCAATCTGAATAAAATCATCCCAAACCCTAAATTATCCATCAAACAAGGTGGTTTTGCCCCGTTAGGCGAACAAAAAAGCTCGTGGATTTTCAAACAACTGGAAATTATCGGAGAAAAATACGGGTTTAAATTAACCGATGCCATAGAAACCATTCCGCAGGAAGCAATGGACATGATTTTGAATGGCGGAAACGAGAAATTTTCAGTCATGTCCAAAGTTATGGGCATCACGAAAGATTATAAAATCGATTTTGAAGGCATTTCGAATTTCATTAAAAACCAATATGACGAAAGCGGTTCAGCATCGATAAAACGTTGGGCGAAAGAATTCATGGACGAAATCGAATGTCCGGAATGTCATGGTTCGCGTTTACGAAAAGAATCATTGTATTTTAAAATCAACGAGAAAAACATTGGCGAATTATCGGCGATGGATATTGATGAATTGTGCGATTGGTTTAACGATTTAAGCAATCATTTATCTGAAAAACAAAAAGTTATTGCTGTTGAAGTCGTAAAAGAAATCAAAGCCCGTTTAAGCTTTTTGGTCGATGTGGGATTAAACTATTTAGCCCTGAACCGAAGTTCAAAATCACTTTCCGGCGGTGAAGCACAGCGTATTCGTCTGGCCACACAAATTGGTTCACAACTGGTGGGTGTGCTTTATATTTTGGATGAACCAAGTATTGGGTTGCACCAGCGGGATAATGAAAAACTGATTCATTCGTTGGAACAACTGCGTGACATCGGAAATTCCGTAATTGTGGTGGAACACGACAAAGACATGATAGAACGTGCCGATTATGTGATTGATATCGGTCCGAAAGCCGGTCGTTTTGGCGGTGAAATCATCAGCAAAGGCACACCGAAAGAATTGTTACAGGAAAATACGATTACGGCGCAATATCTGAACGGAAAAATGGAAATTGCCGTTCCGAAAACACGCCGTGAAGGCAGCGGAAAAACCATCAAACTTACCGGTGCGACAGGAAATAACCTTAAAAATGTTTCGGTGGAATTTCCGCTGGGACAGTTAATTTGCGTTACAGGAGTTTCGGGCAGCGGAAAATCGACATTGATTAACGAAACGCTTTACCCTATTCTGAACGCCCATTTCTTCAACGCGGTTAAAAAACCGCAGCCGTACAAGAAAATTGAAGGTTTGGAACACATTGATAAAGTAATTGATATCGACCAAAGTCCGATTGGCCGCACACCGCGTTCGAATCCGGCGACTTATACCGATGTTTTTTCGGAAATCCGAAGCTTGTATACCCAAACCCCAGAAGCCATGATTCGTGGTTATAAACCCGGACGCTTCAGTTTCAATGTTTCGGGCGGACGGTGTGAAACCTGCGAAGGTTCGGGCGTGAGAACTATCGAGATGAGTTTCCTTCCGGATGTGTATGTGGAATGTGAAACCTGTCAGGGCAAACGTTTCAACCGTGAAACACTCGAAATCCGTTACAAAGGAAAATCGATTTCTGATGTATTAGCGATGACGGTGGATGAAGCCGTTCCATTCTTTGAAAACATTCCGAAAATTTATCGCAAGATTAAAACCATTCAGGACGTTGGTTTAGGTTATATTACACTCGGACAACAAAGTACAACGCTTTCCGGCGGTGAAGCACAGCGTATTAAACTGGCAACCGAACTGTCTAAAAAAGATACAGGAAACACCTTCTATATTCTTGACGAGCCCACAACGGGATTGCATTTTGAAGACATTCGTGTGTTAATGGATGTAATCAATAAATTAGTTGAAAAAGGAAATACCGTTTTGATTATCGAACACAATATGGACGTAATCAAACTTGCCGATTATATCATTGATATTGGGTATGAAGGCGGAAAAGGCGGAGGCGAATTAATCGCCAAAGGAACACCGGAAGAAATCATCAAAAATAAAAAAAGCTACACTGCTCAGTTTTTGAAAAAAGAATTACATTAGCAGGCTGTTTTAATTTTAACGAAAAAGAAAATGATGAAAGATGATTTTTTAAGTGACGACGACAAAATCCAGGATAAGTTCAAACAAAAAACCTGGAACGAAATACGCGCTAACGACTCTTGGGCAATTTTTAAAATTATGTCTGAATTCGTTAACGGTTATGAATCTATGGGGCGAATTGGTCCTTGTGTTTCAATTTTCGGATCGGCGCGAACAAAACCGGATAACAAATATTATTTACTGGCTGAAAAGATTGCTTATAAAATCAGTCAGGCCGGATATGGTGTAATCACTGGTGGCGGTCCCGGAATTATGGAAGCCGGTAACAAAGGAGCCCATCTTGGTAACGGAACCTCGGTAGGATTAAATATCGAATTGCCTTTTGAGCAACATTACAATCCGTATATCGACAAAGACAAAAACCTGAATTTCGATTATTTCTTCGTACGTAAAGTGATGTTTGTAAAATACTCTCAGGGATTTGTGGTAATGCCGGGAGGATTTGGAACGTTGGACGAATTATTCGAAGCGGTTACCTTAATTCAAACTAAAAAAATTGGTAAATTCCCTATCATTTTAGTGGGAAGAGAATTTTGGAGCGGATTACTGGATTGGATTAAAACCGTAATTATCGATAAAGAAAGTAATGCTAATCCGGAAGACATGAACCTTATCAAAGTGGTGGATACCGAAGATGAAGTTTTGGAAGTGCTGGATACCTTCTACAAAAAATACAATCTTAGTCCGAATTTCTAAGAATACTGAAAGCTCTCAAAATTGGGAGCTTTTTTTTTATACGTGTACCTTTCATCTTAAAAATCAGCATTTTATACAGAAAACACTTATTCAACTCTTATTTCTTTTTAAATTTAAACGTTAAAAGAAACAACTATGAGTAAAGGTGTACTTCGTGAAGACAAAACCTGTTTGAATTGCGAGAATATTGTGGAAGAACGCTTTTGTCCGCAATGCGGGCAGGAAAATACCGAAACCCGAAAATCTTTCCATTATCTTTTTACCCATTTTGTAGAAGATCTCATTCACTACGACAGTAGTTTTTGGAATACAATGAAATACCTGCTCTTCTACCCTGCCCGATTAACCCGGGAATACCTTTCCGGCAGAAGGCAACGTTTTGTGCTTCCGGTAAAGCTGTATATTTTTATAAGTTTTATAACCTTCTTTCTTTCCGGTTTTGTAATTGATGATAAAGATCTTAAACTTGGTGGCGAAGATTCATCGGTAAAATTCACAAAATCAACCGGAGAAGCCAATGTAAAAATATGGAACAACAGCGACACTATTCCGAAAACTGAAAATCGCTACAACTACAACTGGATGGACGAATACGGTTGGTTCGGACAATATAAAACCGTAAAAGCATTGGATTCTGCACAGAGTATTCTTCCGCAGAAAGAGAAGCTGAGTAAAATTCAATATTGGTACACTAAAAAGATGATTACCGTTGCGGCACACAATACCTTTAGACAAGCTTTCAATAAATCGCTGCTACATTTCAAACAAAACTTACCTAAAGTCCTTTTTCTTTATTTACCGATTTTTGCCTTTTGGTTGTGGTTATTTCATGGTAAAAAACGCTGGTATTATTTTGATCACGGTATTTTTACGCTGCATTATTTCTCCTTTTTGCTTCTGCTTACCAGTTTATTTATCATTTCGGAATGGATTTTCAGCTATACCGATTTTATTCTATTCAATATTTTACAAGGATTACTTAGAACCGCCTTCTTCCTTTGGCCTGTTATTTATTTTTACAAAGCCCATAAAAGACTCTATGGCGAAAATAAATTTATCTCTTTTATCAAAAGTTCTACGTTGTTTTTCATAAATTTCGTTTTTCTTTGGATTGTTTTGGTTTGCTACATTCTATATACCGCAATGACAATTCAATAAAAAATAAATTAAAGTGAAACAAAAATTTATTTTTGCTACTAATTAGAAAAACATCAATCAAATATGAAGAAAATAATCGTGCTGAGCATGGTACTTTCGTTGAGTTTTGTAAGCTGTACCTCGCAACAGAAAATTGCTGAAACAAAGAAAAGTACGCCGGAAAAATACCTGAATTCGATTAGTCAGGAAAACATCAAAAAGAATCTGTATGTGATTGCTTCCGATGAAATGCAGGGAAGAAATACTGGAGAGCCCGGACAAAAGAAAGCCGGGGAATACATTATCAATCAGTATAAAAAACTTGAGATTCCTTTCCCGAAAGGTGCCGACAGTTACTATCAAAAAGTGCCGTCCGAATTCATGAAAAAAGGCTTCAGTCCGAAACTAAACGATTCTGAAAA
Organism: uncultured Flavobacteriaceae bacterium; assembly: GCA_963812405.1. GTDB lineage: Bacteria > Bacteroidota > Bacteroidia > Flavobacteriales > Flavobacteriaceae > Flavobacterium. Next base: position 257,453 of record CAWEUV010000004.1, read on the forward strand.
CATTTGGGCCTATATTGAAGGTTCTGAAAAACCGGAAGAAATTTTGGTTATTTCCGCTCATTACGATCATGTGGGGATGAAAAACGGAGAAATCTATAACGGTGCTGATGATGATGGTTCCGGAACTGTAGCCGTAATGGAAATCGCAAAAGCTTTTATGGAAGCTAAAAAAGCCGGTAAAGGTCCGAAACGCTCTATTTTATTCCTTCATGTAACCGGAGAAGAACACGGATTGCACGGTTCCCGTTATTATTCCGAAAACCCGTTATTCCCTTTAAAGAATACGATTGCCGATATTAACATTGATATGGTAGGAAGACGCGATACTTTAAATCCGAACGACAACAATTATATATATGTGATTGGTTCAGACCGATTGAGTTCGGAATTGCATACCATTAATGAAGAAATGAACAGTAAATATGTAAACCTTCGTTTGGATTACAAATACAACGACAGAAACGATCCGGAGCAGATTTATTACCGTTCCGATCATTATAACTTCGCTAAAAAAGGTGTTCCGGCGATTTTCTTCTTTAATGGAATTCACGAAGACTACCACAAACCAACAGATGAAGTGGAAAAAATCGAGTTTGATGCCCTTACTAAAAGAGCAAAACTTGCTTTTGCTTTGGCATGGGAATTGGCCAACCGTGAAAACCGTATTGTAGTAGACAAAGACGGAAAATAAAATCAATAAAAAAGCTCCTCAATCGAGGAGCTTTTTTATTTTCAATGCAAATTACAACTCTTCTTTTACAGTTGCATCCGGTGCATTTTTCTTAACCGATTCGATTCCGTTTTCACGGGCAGCTTCCGATTCATACATTTCACTGTTTCCAATGATTTGTCCGTTAGTTGCTTTCAGGTTGAAATACGGCTTTCCGTTTTTAGATACCAAACGGTCAAAACGCGCATCTTCCTGAGAATTTTTGCGAACCGATTCGATTCCGTTTTCACAAGCTGCTTTGGTAGTATACCCTTCGCTCGCTAAAATAACCTGACCGTTACCTGCTTTTAATACAAACTGAAATTCACCGTTTGTTCTTTTTGTAATTAAAAATGATCCCATAATAGTTTTTTTATGTTCTACTTATTAATTTGCTTTAAATTAAGCCCTACTAATATAGTAAGATTTCTATTATGATTGAAATTTTTTCTGAAATTGATTATTAAAAAAGTTTCTTACAGTCCCCAAAAAACGTTTACAATTCCTCCAGTTTTATATTGATTGCCGATTGGATTTAAAAGTTAATGTTCTCCCCATAAATCTCAAGAAGATGCCTTAAACCCATAATCTATAGCTTCCTGGAGTATTTCGATATTAATATCCTTCAGCGTTTTGAATTTAATACAATATCCGGTAACACTTGCCTTACCGATTTTGTTTCCAAAAGTTTTTGCCAAGAATGTTTTATCATTGATTCCAAGAATATAGACCGAAATTCCGGTAGTGTTGGCACTAATGCCGATTTGATAAAACTCTTTTGTTGTTCCATCCGTGTATTTTATGGTGTGAAGCCCGTATCCGATATTTGGATTGGAAACCGTTTTATTTTCGCTGTTTTTACCGTCCAAAAACCATAATTTACAATCAGGCATCATGGACAGTATCCTATGATGCAACTCTTGCATATCACTGCGTTTACGTTCAGGCTGACTGATAATATATTCTTTGATTTGTTCTTGTATGCTCATATACGATTAGAAATTGCTTTATTTAGAACATTAACCCTGTAACTAGCTCACTGATGAAATTTAGAGGCCGTTAACCAAAGGTATGAATTTCAAGAACATTTTAGAGATACAAAACCATCACAGTCTTAAACCTTAAAGACTATTTTAGTTGGTGTACAAAGTTTTCTCGTTCATGCTTTTTTGCATAGTATCTTCACTTTAATTACTCTTACAACTCGAAAAAACAAAATGGATATTTCATATAAACTATAAAATAACTAGCCGTGAATATGCTGTTCTATATGCTCATATTCCAAACCTGTATATTGGCAAAATTCTATTATACTTACAAAACTTTTTTGGTCTTTATTTAAATCTTCCCTAATTTTATTTAACAGCCTTGTACTTTGCCGGTAACTTTTTCCTGTAATACACTGTATGTCCTTAGGATAAATACAGGCTCTTTTAGTTTCTATTATCATACACTATCTATAGCTTTAATAAGGCTTTCCTATTTTTTAAACCGCTAACCCATTATTTATAAAAACAAAACTATTTAAAAAAGTAATCTCTTTTAAGCGGTAATAAATGGCATTTTTTTTTGAATTGCTACCTTTTTAGGACATGTTTGTTTAGTTATAGACATATCGTTACCATCACTTAAAATCGTTTTGATTAAATCTCAAATTTGCTCTCGAATCAATCAGGAAATGTTGCAACAGAATTACGATTGAGCAGTACATTTTATTAATCTTAAAAAATTAAAGTTATGGCTAGACAGAAAGGCATATTTAAAATTAAAGGTACCATTGGTGATGTTACTTTTTACAAATCGGGGGATGGTTATTTAGTTCGTGAAAAAGGAGGCATTGATGCCAAACGCATTGCCAGTGATCCCGCATTTCAACGCACTCGTGAAAACGGTTCGGAATTTGGTAGAGCAGGAAAATCCGGAAAGATTTTACGAACTGCTTTGCGTCCGTTACTTATCAACTCGGCTGACAGTAGAATGGTTAGTCGTTTGACACAAAGCATGATGAAAGTTATTCAAGCTGACATGACGAGCCCAAGGGGATTGCGTAATGTTATTGATGGTGAAGCAGAACTTTTATTTGGGTTTGAATTTAATATCAGAGGAAAATTAGGCACCACTCTATTTGCTCCCGTAGTTCCTACTATTGATCGTGTTACAGGGGAAATCAAAATTGATATTGCTTCGTTTGTCCCTACCAACATGGTAGTTGCTCCAGGTGGTACAACTCATTTTAAAATTATTTCAGGAGGCGCTGAAGTTGATTTTGAAAATGAAACTTATGTAATGAGTAATTCGGAAAGTGCGATTTTACCATGGAATTCTACCGCCACTGCTGCAATAAACCAAGTAAATATAGTTACCCCTGCTTCAACAAAACCTTTGTTTTTGGCTTTAGGTATCGAGTTTTATCAGGACATTAACGGGCAATTGTATCCATTGAAAAACGGTGCTTTCAACCCTTTATCCATTGTAAAAGTTGACGGAGGTGTTTAATAATTTAAAAAAGTAAAACATGAACATAGTAGAACGAGCAAAAGCTCCAACCCCAAAGTTTTTTAAAGTACTGCGAACTGTTGGTTTAAGTTTATTGGCCATTAGCGGAAGTATTGTTGCTGCTCCGGTAGCTTTACCGGCACTGGTTGTTACTATTGCAGGTTATGCCGCTGTTGCCGGAAGTGTTATATCTGCTGTTAGTCAGATTACTGTTGATGATGGAATTCTTCGACAAGATCAGAAGAACAGTGATAGTGAGATTCTTCGACAAACTCAGAAAGACGATAATGTTTTACGACATGGAGCCGAATAACACTTTACAAATAGGAACCGCAAGCGGAACCTTATTAAGTATTGCTCCCAACATTGTATCAGAAGATATTCTGAAAACAATTGTATTAGCTGTTATTGGAGCCATAGTGAGCTTTGTAGTTTCAATAGTATTGGAGCGTATTATTGGAAAAAGAAGAAAATAAATTATTTTATTTTAAGCCCAAACTTAAATGTTTGGGCTTTTTTTACAGATTAGAAATGTAATCACTACAGATTTTTATCTCTTTTGTCTTTTGAACGATAATCAAACGCAATTAAATTGAACATTTCACGCATACGTGACCTCACACGATTCCCGTAAAGGCTTTCAATCTCTGATGCTGAGAGGTTTGTTGTAACGTGTGTTATTGCCTTATCTTCCATAAATTTATCGTAACGGCTTAACAGAATTTCCGCCATAACATTACATTCATTTCCAAAATGTTTTATCTGAGGTTCTGCTCCCAAATCATCGAAACAATATCCGGTTAGACGGTTAAGATTTGTTCCATTTTGATTATATGAATTAAATGATTCAAAACCATTTTTTGAGAATTCAAATGCAATTTCCCGTGTTGTTTTTATTTTATAGTCGTACTTGACATTAAAAAAAGGTTTAATTAAATGCATTATAGACGTTTTTCCACAACCTAAAGGACCTGATACTAAAATCCCTTTGTTTAAGTCCAATCCCATTTTTTGTGCATTATCTTCATCCCTAATAGCATAAATCAATAGTTTTAAAATTATTGGTTTGTCTTCTTCGTAAATCGTGAAAGCCTGACCATATGTTTTCTTGCCTTGCTTCTCCAAATACTTAAAACAACGAATCAAATTATAAACCTTCCTATTATTTACTATTGTATATGTGCTACTGATATCAAAGTGGCTCCTCATAATTTTTATGTGTTAGGGTATTTAAATGATTCAATTGTTTTTTAATTTTTGATTTATTTTTATTGTTTGTATTGTTTATATAAGGTACCAATGCCTGTTCACTAGTAGTCTCAGTACCTGTTTGCAGCCTTTCTTGAAGTTGTTCCATAAGCAGTACCGATTTTGGACTGGTTTGATTCTTTACTTTTACCTGATCTACTGCCTCGAAATCAATCATTCTGACAATACTCCCTTTCAATGGATTACAAGAAGGTTCATAAATGATATACTTTTTACGATGTAATTCCTGCATGCATTTATGATATGTTGATTTCGATCCAATTTTACTGATTTGCATAGCTTCGTCCCTTGCTATGCTTATGGGATTATGAAACCTATTGAGATTCCAAAACTGAAATAGTGCCATGTAGAGACTAACATGAGTTGCGTTTAGCCCATGATCTTCCGACGTCCTTTGAAAAAAGGCTGTTAATTGTTTTATATAATTCATTTTTCTTGAGAGTTGCTGAGTTGCTAAGACTCTGATTTGCTGAGTTTTTTTTTGAGTTTGTAGTAAAGATGTAATTATCCCACCCCCTAAGAGAGGGGAATTATTTGTCTGTATTAATTTTATTCTGAGAAAGTATTTTTTCTATATCATCATGGGAATAAAAAAGGGTGCCACCAATTTTGGTATAGGAAAGACTTCCGTTTATTCTATAATTCTGAAGTGTTCCTGATGATAATCCGAGTAGTTTTCTAACTTCGTTTGACTTTAACCATTTTTTGGTATCGGAAGTAGATTTTACATCTAATAACTTTTTAATGTCATCAAGTAATTCTCTTTTGAATTCTCTTAAATCTTCGGTGGTAATAATTGTTGCTGCCATACTGCTTTTAAAAATTAAATGAGATTGACTTATTTTAAATTTGCTTTGTTCGAACAGCACAAAATTGTTGTGTTTTGCTCTCTTTCTTTCCCAATGCGGTTCGTAGTTACGAGAAACTTTAACATTAAAAAATGCCAAAACCACCATTAAAAGGCAGTTAGCAATGAAACATTTTAGGTCTTTTTAAATTATTCCATACTGATTTTAAAAAAAATCCGGATTCAGTATTTTTATACCAAACCCGGATTAAATCCTGTTTTAACCACAATTGTAATCAACTCATATTCAACAATCAATAACTACATTTTTCGTAGTTACGATTAGTTTCGAAAGACTAAACACTTTCCTCTTTACTGATTTTATGTTGCAAACTTATCATCAATTCTTCTAAGAATTTCGTCTTACTGCTCTTACGCTCTTTTATTTCATTGTAGGTTTTATAAACATTATCCAGTTTAATATTAAAAAAATCTTCGAAAGATGAAGTGATACTGTTTATATCCACCGCTCCATGATTTAGGGCTCCGCTTGAATACAAGGCGTAAATCAATTCTATTAAAGCTGTTTTAGGAGCCGTCCAAACCAATATTTTATGATTCTTTTCTTCAAAGATTTCCGAATCATCCACTTTTAATTTTTTAAGTGCTTCACGTATGTAGTGAATGAAACGGTACATAGCTTTTACTTTTGCCCAAAGCATATCCTGAGAAGTAGAAAACTCCGGGAACTGGTAATAATCTGTCATTGGAGTGAACGGAAAATTATCTCTTTGATTACGGGTGAAAAACTGATGGTCGAGATAACTGTACTCCTGTTCCATATAATGGACAAAATCTGCATTTTTGTAGAAGAACTTATTTACTTTCCGCAATTCTTTTTGCAGAAACTCGATTTTATAGGAAGTACCTGCTTTGGGCATTCGCAGCTCACAGGATCTGACTTCGGTAAAATAGATAAGATAACTCATTGGAATGGGTTTATCGTTTTTGAAAAACTCTATTTCATCCGGTACATTCTCAAAATCATGTTGTTCTACCCTATCTTTTAAAACAGATAAAGTTCTGTTACACAATTGGATACCTTCATTTGCTTTTTTGAGATAGTTATCGTTTGATTCTAAGATAGTTGTACATTTTTGGTTAAAATCTTCAATGTGGGTTTTAATGGTTTTCATTTGTGATGTTTCTTGGCTTGTAATTAGCATGATTAGTTATTTGATAGTTTCATTCTGAAGGTTATTCAGAGCCTCAAAAGAAAAATTATCTCTGGCTTGTATGTAGGCAATTTTAGGCTCTATTTTTGCTCCCAGTTTTCGCTTTTCGAACGTAGCCGAAAATCCGAAATCAATCTTTTTGTATCCTAAAGCGTTTGCGCGTTTAATAATTTGAAACAAAAGCTGACGGTACAAATTTAATTTCTGAACATACTCATAATCCATTCCGATTAAAACCGGAACATAAGTATGCTCTGAGTTTTTATACCCAAATACTACTCCAACCATTTCAGGTTCTATAGATTTATTTGTTTTTAAGTATATTACTATGAATTCCCATGAATTGTAATCGTTCATTTTATTAAATACATTCAATGGATATGTAAAAGTGTTTATTGCCAAATTGTTCTCTTTTACGTTTCTGTATAGTTCGTATGCTTTTTCTAATTCTGAATCTGATAAATTACCCTTTACCTCAATGTTAAAACTTGATTCAAAAGGGAGGATCTCTTTGTTAAAATGCTTTTTTGAACGGGATGATAACTTCATTTTAAAATCTTCAATAGTAGTCCAAGTATTATTTGTTATTGTACAAGCTTCAGGCATATCCATTTTGATAAAACCTTGGTTGTGAAATATATCATCCCAATTGTTATTCTTTTCAAAATCACGCAACACCAACATATCCGCATTTATATCATGATACAACTCCTCTACTTTTTTGAGCAACATTTTAATTACCTCACTTTGCAAATGATGTTCGTTATTGCAGTAATAATGTTTTCCTTCAGTAAAAAGTGATCCCATACTCAATACTTTTGAAGTGTGATACAAAGGATTTGATTTTCGTTTTTCTTCTATCTGTTTTGAAATAGATTCCGGTAGTAACATATCATCTTTCCAGAGTGTAGTTGTGAAAAAAGTAACAAGAATTGGTATGTTCGCAGTATCTCTGACAATGCAATAATAGAAATCCCAATTGTCTTGTTGATTTGCATTATTACTAAACGCTTCTTCCAAATAACACATTCCATTCCAATCGAAAACACTTTGGCCAGCTAACGCATCATTCCAAAGATTGAAATCAATTTTTCGAATTGTTTTTTCAAATTGGAGCTTCAACAACCCTAACTCAGTAGCTTCGTTTTCTATTTTAGGAATTGTTTTTTCAAGCCGAAAACTTCTGTGAATCTTATCCAATGTATTGTCTGTTTCTTCCAAAGATTTAGGTAAGTGAACTTGCAAAGCTTCTGCCAATGCTTTTATATCTTCATTTTGATTATGACGTGAAATTGTAATACGAATACCAGTGTTCTTAACAGGCACTGCAGGATACAATCCCGGATTAACAAAAAAACCTTCTTTAAACAGCTTTTGAGTAAGATTATAAGCCGTAGCAGGCATACCCACACCTATAAAGAAAACAGGAGAATCATTTTTAACAATTAGCGGTACTATTGAATTTCCTAATAATGAATTAAAATATGTTATCCTTTCTGCTAATTCATTTTGCAACATTGTGATTTCAGTAGATAAATGAATATCTGCTGAAATTGAAGCCGCTGCGAGAGAAGCCGGTTCCAATTGTGCTGAAAAAGTTAATGGTCCTCCAAAGTTTTTGATTTTGTCCCTTAACTTTCCGTCTGAGCAAATTAACATTGCTCCGCTTGCTCCAAACGTTTTACTTAAAGTTGAGAGAATTAAAATATTGTCAGGCAATTGATTAAATGAATCAAAAACATAACCTGTGCCGTTTTTACCTTTCCAACTCATGCCGTGAACATCATCAAAATATAAATACAGTTGAGAATATTTTTGTGTAAGCTTTATCAATTCCGGTATTGGTGCAAAATCGCCATACATAGAATAGACACCATCTGCCATATACCATATTTTACCTCTTCAATTGGACAGCTCTTTTATTTTATCTTCCAGCATATTAAGGTTGTTATGTCGAATCATTTCAACAGGAATCCCTCTTAGTTTGAGTTGCTGACAAGCGTTTTGCACGCTCCAATGTACCTGATGATCTAAGATGACGGCATCTTCATCACGAACAATAGTTGGAATAACTGCCAAATGTCCTAGTGTACTGTTTTTGGTAATCACAGGTGTTATACCATACATCTTTTCGATTTTTGCTTCCAGTTCGCTATACAATGGGTTTGAAATATAGGTTTTAGAGAGTGGAAATTGAGTACCAAATTTTTGAATAGCATTGATTGCTGCCTGTTTAATTCTTTCATCCTGTTCTAATCCGAGATAGCCTGTTGTTCCGAAATGATACATTTGCTTCCCTGCAATTTGCAATGTTCTTCCGTTTAAAAAAGAGTCTTCGGCATACAAATGAAGTACTCCTTCGTTTTTTGCTCCTGCAATGACACTATTTACGGTGTCGATAAAATTGTTGTGTTTAATTTTAGCCATTTCTATTTTGATTAGTAGTGGTTTATGTTTGGGTTATTAAGGCGCCAAAATTGTGGATAAATTTTGATGTGTTTTATAATGGATTGTGCTTACTCCTATTTTGACAACAGATATTCCCGAATTGACAAACACTAATTGATTTTAGGGACATTTAGCGCATTTTGTAGGTTTTTTAATTCAGTAATATTTTTACTTTTGCAGAATTGTCTCATTTTATCTAAAACATCATGAATGCAGCTCATGATTGTTATGAAAATGCATACGCCCGATTTTGGATTGCGTATGGCATACTTTTTTTTGAATATAAGCCGGAAACTGTTATTTCTTTAACAGTAGCCCGAAAAGTCGTGTCTGACCGAATCCAATTTCAAAACGAAATGATTTATCCTGTTCTATGCGACATCAGAGGTATTAAAGATTCGGACAAGGCCGGAAGAGATTATCTTGCCCAGTCAGGTTCTGTACTTACTAGAGCTGTTGCCATTCTTGGCAATCCTCAAGTTTCTGAAACCATGAGTGATTTTTATCTGAAGGTAAACAAACCCACTATTCCCACTTCCTTTTTTACTGATGAAAAGCAGGCATTAGCATTCTTGAAAACTTATTTATAATTAAATATCAGCACTTAATGAATAGGGAAATCAATCAGAAACGGATACACAGTATTCGCCAGATGCTTCTTGAAATGGCCAGTGGTAATTTCAGCCAGCGAATAGCCCGAACGGATCAGGATGATGAATTGGAATCTTTAACTGTGCTTATCAATATGGTGGCAGAGGAAATGCAAGAAACGCTGTTTCCAAAAGGCTACATCAATACGCATCATTTACAACAAAACCTCATTTCTTTAAGTTTTATTACAGATGAAAACTTTATTATCCTGAGCACTATACCTGAAGCATACTCCCTTCTACATCATGACACAACTTCATTAGAAGGATTGAAGTTTACAAAACTTTTGACGGATACCTCATCTCAAAATTTTGAACGATTATTACCTACCATTTTAGCCAATGAAAAAGTTTCAACTCTTTCTTTGATTTATCTTAGTTCCAACCAAACGGAAATAACATCTTTGTTCAGTACCATCTCTAGAATCTCAAATGAAAATAAGTTTATTATTCATTCTATTCTTGTTGATTCTCTAGAAAATGGGAACAACCATGAAGATTTCGATGCTCCAATTCGATTACCCAAAACGAGACGAGACGACGCCCGATTAATGCAGCAAGTATATGATTATATTCTATCTAATTTAGAGAATCCACTCCCTTCACTTAAAGAACTATCTAAAATATTTGGAACCAATGAACACAAACTAAAAGAAGCTTTTAAATATTTCTTTAATACGAGTATCTATCAATTTTACAATGATGAACGATTAAAACGAGTGCATTTGCTTATTGAGCAAACCAATATGCCTTTAAAGAGCATTGCTTATATGAATGGTTTTAATACGTATCCTAATTTTTCGAAAGCATTTAAGAAGAAATATGGGTATTCGCCTACTGATTTGAAAAGGGATTCCAGCAAATAGCTTTTTATCTCTAATTTCTTTGCGTGGCTTCGAGAACCTCAGCCACCGGAGAAACAGACTACTAAAAAAAGCGGACTACTAAATTATCCGAACTCCCTTCGGTCAGACAGCGGATAATTCTTAACGTAGTTGCTTTAATTTTTCTTTATGGCTACGTGTCCTTAGGTCGGGTTTGCTAAAGACCATTTTGTGTATTATTACGTTTTGCTTTTCATAATCTTCCAACTACATGGAATACTCCTTTTTTGATAAGTTGTTGTCCCGAATTGAAAAGTCTTTATTGATTGTATTTCAGAATTTTACATCATTAAACTAAACCAGTTAATGCTATGAAATGGAATGCAACTTTTAGAACTATCCTACTTGAGAGTATTTGTTTACTGTATGTTGTTTTGTTTGTTTATGCCGCTATAAGTAAACTACTTGAGTTTGAAAATTTTCAGGCTCAACTCGGTCAATCACCGCTTTTGAGTGCTTATACGGGCTTTGTTTCTTATGCTGTTTTGGGGATTGAACTTGTAATTGCTGTTTTTCTTTGCTTCCCTAAAACACGGTACATTGGGTTGTTATCTGCTTTAGCGCTAATGGTTCTTTTTACTGTTTATATCGTAATCATTTTGAACTACTCCTACTTTGTACCTTGCTCTTGCGGAGGTATTTTGGAATCGCTCGGATGGAAAGAGCATCTTGCTTTTAATATCGGTTTTGTGGTTTTGGCGTTGATTGGTTTATTTATAATCACTGTAAACATTCGCAAAACAATTCTTGAGATTTCTATTATTTCTCCTGTATGTGTTTTGACCATGATGGGACTTTATATAGCTTCGGAGCGAACCATGCATCAGGAAAACCCTTTTATCCGAAGGTTTATTCAAGGTTCGGCATTTAAAACTGATGAAGCAAAACTGATCAATACTTCACAATATTTTGCAGGTTCTGATGGTGCAACCATCTATTTAGCTGACCATTTGGCGCCTTTACATATTACGGCTTATGATACTACATTAAAAACCAAGAAGAAATTTAAAATTGAACTGGAACGTGAAGATTTTCCTTTTCGTATTGTACAGGTTAAAGTGCTTCCACCCTATTTTTATCTCATGGACGGTACCGTTCCGGTTATCTATCGCGGATTACTATCGGATTGGAAAGGAAAACTTTTGATGCAGCCTAATGGTTATTATTTTTCCAAAGCTGAAATTACTACTCCTGATGTTATCGTGTTTCGAGCTCAGGATATTAAATCAGGAAATAATGTATTGGGAACATTTCAATTTAAAAATTCGCTTACTGTTACTTATGCTCCCGACTTGCTTGAAAAACAAGTTGACGGTTTCTTCGATACGGATGGCACAATGGCTTTTGACAACATCACTAAAAAATTCATTTACACTTATTATTATCGAAATCAATTTATTGTTACCAATACTAATTTAAGACTATCCTATCGTGGAAAAACCATTGACACTATAAGCCATGTGAATTTTAAAACTGCCTTTATTAAAGAGACTAAATCCCGAAAAATGGCTTCTCCTCCACTTACGGTAAACCAATTGACGGCTTCGTCTGAAGATTTGTTATTTATAAACTCTAAAATTGTTGGTCGCTATGAAGCTAAAGAAATGTGGCAGCAAGCTTCTATTGTGGATCTTTATGATACGCAAAATAATACTTATTTATCGAGCATTTACATATACCATGTGGATAAAGCAAGACTGCAATCTATGTATGTTGTTGGAGAAAACTTATATGCTATTATTGGTTCCCACTTGCATCGATACCATTTGAACAAAAAACTTATCCGTAAAAAGACTTAAAAATATACCGGCCGGTAGCAGGACTGAGATCGAAAACCTGTAGAAAAGAGTAGATCAAAAAACTATATCTAAATTTTATTATTATGAAAACAATTGCAAAAGTGATTTTGCCAGTATTGGCATTCACAATGGCCAGCGCAGGTGCTATCAGTACTAATGACGCAAAAGTTAAGGAAGCTGAAAAACCTGTTTTAATTACAGGATTCATTCAAAATCCTTCTCCATCAAACTGTTTGGAAGTCTCTATTGATTGTACCCCAGTAAACACCGGACAATTTTGTATGTCGAGCGAGGCAACTCCAAGACGCGTTTGGCTAAAAAACGCAGCAAACCAGTGTAGTTTGAACCTGTATAAAGTGATTCACTAATAAAAAAAAAGCACAGCTTTAATCATTAAGCTGTGCTTTAAAATATATGCTAAAAGTACTTCCTGAGCCCAATTCACTTTCCACAGATATTGTTCCCCCTTCAGCATCAATAAACTCTTTACTTATTGCTAAACCAAGACCCGTACCTTCTTTATCGGTTCCCGGAACTCTAAAGTATTTATCAAAAATTTTGTCTTTATACTGGGACGAGATACCTAGACCATTATCTATGATACTCACAGAAACCTTGTTCAAAGTTTTTCTAGCTTCAACCCTCACTGATGAATTCTCATAAGAATACCTGATTGCATTTGAAATTAAATTTGAAATGACCCAAGCAGTTTTTTCTTTGTCAATCAGTATTTCCGGTAAATTCTCCTCAATAAACAATTCAAGTTTTATTTTATTTTGCTCTGCCAGATTTTTGGTAGACTCAACAGCCTGCATAATGATTGGTCTGATTTCACAGGATTCAATATTCATTTTGGATTTTCCGGATTCTACTTGCGTAATATTTAATAATTCTCCTGTGGTTTTAAGCAATCTGTCGGCGTCATCGTAAATACTGTGAACTAATTCTTTTTGCTCTGGGTTAAGTTTTCCAATACCTTCATTTTCCAACAACTGCAAACTCATTTTCATGGAAGCAATAGGTGTCTTAAATTCGTGGGAAACTGTAGCTATAAAATTGGTTTTAGCCTCATCCAACTCTTTATAGGCCGTCACGTTACGGAGTATTATAAACGACCCAATGTGAATCTTCTCTTTCTCACCAGTAGGGATGATTCCGATGTGAACAAGCTGCTTTTCGAAATAACTTTCCTTTTTATCAGCGTAGATTTTTAAAGTTTCAGGTTTTCCTTCAAGTTGATTACCGACCAAATGTTGCAATAAAGAGCGTATTAAGTCGTTGGAAAGAGCCACTTCTTTTGCAGATTTCCCAATAACATCTGTTGCTTTTAAACCGGAAATCGCCAAGGCTTGTTCGTTAGCAAACAAGATTATATTTTTATCATCCAATCCAATCACTGGATCATGCATATTGTTTATAAGCGTTTCAACACGCCTTTTTTCCATCATTAATTTAGCCAAATTGCTTTCATTGTATTCCTGTAATTTTTCAGCCATTGTGTTGAATGATTTGGCCAAATCACCAAACTCATTATGATCCTCAAAATGAACGCGTTGATGGTAATTTTTAGCTGCAATTTGACGAATACTGTCTGTTAAATCCTTTATTGGATTAGCTATGCTGCTTGGCAAATTTATAAGAAGTGTAAAAGCAATTATAAAACAGGCTGTACCGGTTAAAGATATCCAAAGTATGGCATTTTGTGCAGTTTTGGAAGCTATATTACTTTTTCGTTGGATGGCATCCATGTTAAGTTTCATGATGTCATTTATATCATTACGGATTTTGCCTGCTAAAATAGCTGTACTTTGTTTTTTATACATGACAACATCTTCTGTAAGATTCTGTGTAAATTCATCTTCTCCTATTTCAGTGATGTTTCGAGATTGTAATTTTAAGAAACTATCAAATCTTTGGAAGGATTTGCTTTCGCTCTCAATCTTTTCCAACTCTTTAAGCATATTTCGGGAATAGTCTAATGAATTGTAATTTGCAACAAGTATGTTTTCTGTATCGTTGGAAATTTTATGCACTTGACGAACTCCTAATCCTACCAACAGTACAATTAGAAAAAACAGCAGTCCAACGCCAAGCGTAAGTTTTGTTTTAATTCTCATTTTTTCAACTTAAAATGATTAAATCGATATCACTCGAAGATAGTTTATTTAAAAGCTCTTTGAAAACATTCGTGGAGAGAATAATCTTCATCAGGTTCATTCGTGGTTTTCCGATGCAAACCGTTGTAATGTTTTTCTGCTCAGCAAGTTCTATTATAGCTTTTGCAATTTTAGTGTGCTCAATCTTGATTACTTCCCCACCTAACTCCGTTGCCAGTTTAAAATTATTAATGAGGTGACGCTGCTTATCAAGAGGAATTTTGTCTACACTTTCATTGGGTAATTGAACATATAAAACATACCATTTGCTGTTATAGTAATTTGCCAATCTTGCCGTTTTACGGATTACTTTCTTAGCGGTGTTTTCATTACTACTGATACAGGCTAAAAACTTTTCATGACGCACCCCTTTATTCTTAGGAACTTCAATTTCCACCTTTCGTTCCACCTGACTTGCCACTTCTTTCAAAGCCAATTCACGCAGCTGCAAAATATGTTCACTTTTAAAGAAGTTCTTTAAAGCCGTTTCAATTTTTTCTGCCTGATAAATTTTGCCTTCTTTCAGACGGGTAATCAATTCATCAGCCGTTAAATCTATGTTTACCACTTCATCAGCCTGAGCCAAAACGATGTCGGGAATCCGTTCTTTGACCTCAACATTTGTAATACCTTTTACCTCTTCATTTAAACTTTCAATATGTTGAATATTAACTGCGCTGATTACGTTTATACCGGCTTCAAGAATTTCCATCACATCTTGCCAGCGTTTTTCATTTTTACTGCCTTCGATGTTGGTATGCGCCAATTCATCCACAATAACTACTTCAGGTCGCAAATTGATAATAGCCTGAACGTCCATTTCTTCAAGCTCTTTGCCTTTGTAGAAAAGTTTTCTGCGAGGAATTACCGGCAAACCTTCTAGTAAATCATGTGTTTCTTTTCGGTTGTGTGTTTCGATAAATCCAATTTTAATATCAATCCCGCTCTTCAGCAAAGAATGCGCCTCTTGAAGCATACGGAAACTTTTGCCTACACCGGCACTCATACCGATGTAGACTTTAAATTTCCCTTTGCGTGATTTTTTTATTAAATCGAGAAAGTGCTGAACGTTATCTTCTCTATTATTTTCCAAAATGCACTTTTTTAGTTGTGTTAAAATGAAATAGCTAAAGCTGTTATTGCTACGAAATTCTGTTCTGAAGGGTTTCCGTTTTTACTGAATACCTCATCTTTACTGCTTAAGTTTCTGGCTTCAATACGCCAAACCACATTATCGTAAATATTGTAGTCTAAATTTACGGAATATCCGAAAGTTTGAAAACCATTTGGCGTACCAGTCGCAATTATTACTCCGTTTTTATCTGAATAATACTCTCCACGAGCGGCAACATTTATTTTATCGGTTGCTTTATATTTTGCAATAAAAACCGGTGAATACGAACAATTGTAGCT
Source organism: uncultured Flavobacteriaceae bacterium (assembly GCA_963812405.1). GTDB lineage: Bacteria > Bacteroidota > Bacteroidia > Flavobacteriales > Flavobacteriaceae > Flavobacterium. The sequence continues at coordinate 273,299 of CAWEUV010000004.1, forward strand.
TTCGCTTCCTTTTGTTTTTTGTTCGGCACCAATGTCAAAACCTGCTGTTAGTCCCCATTTATCATTTAATTGAAATTGACCGTAAAGGTTGTGAAAATAACGCATCTGTTTCGATTCATTTGGCTTATCATTTCCAATGAAAGAACTACTGTTTAAAGTAACTTTTGCATTAGGTTTGTAGGTTAGCTGATGTCCGAAAGCCAATGTCTTGTTGCCTTCCACACGCTGAATTCGCTGCCATCCATTTAAAACCAATCCGCTCACAAACCATTTTCCGCTATTGGAAGTGTAGGATAGTTTAGCGCCGCTTTCATAGTAAGGCGAATTATCGGCCAGCATACTTCTTGTTAAATTCCAACAATCTTTACCGACAGCACTTTCGAAACCAATATGGGAAGCAAAAATTCCCGCATCTACCCAAAGGCTTTTAGTCTTGGAAAGTTTCACTCCGGCATTAGCCTCATAAATATTTTTTAAAACACCTTCTTCAGCCGCTAAATTTGCATTGCTGTAGGTTCCGGCCATTAGTGCCAAATTTGCTCTCACGTTATCTTTTTCATAAGCGGCCTTAATAAAACCTAAATTTAAGGAGACTTCATTGTGTCGGTTGTGAGAATAAATAAAACCAGGACGTGTATTATTTTCCGGTTGTCCGAAATCATAGGCATAATAGGTTTCGATATACCCACTGAATTTTAATGGATTTACGGTTTTTGTACTGTCAGTTTGTGCCTGTAAACTTAATGATGTTAAGGCGGTTGCAATTATTGTTGTGATTTTTGTGTTCATTTTATTTTAGCTTATCTAGGGCAATATTTAATTTAAGCACATTGATTTTTTCTGGACCGAAAACCCCAGCTAGAGGTTTTTCAGTATTTTCAGTAATTAAATGTACCAATTTTTGTTCGTCTATATTTCTGATTTTTGCGATTCGTTTTACCTGAACTTTTGCAGCTTGTATCGAAATATTGGGATCTAGGCCACTTCCGCTTGCTGTTACTAAATCAGCAGGAATTTCACTTTTCTTAATTCCGGGATTTTGGATTAAGAAAGTATCAATTCTTTTTTGCACTTCGGCTAAATATTCCGGATTGCTCGGGCCTTTGTTACTTCCTCCGGAACCGGCTGCATTGTATGCTACTGCCGATGGGCGAGAGTTGAAATATTTAGCGTCCGTAAAAGATTGTCCGATGTTGCCATATTGCTTTTTACCGTTCACTTCAACAATTACACCTTTCCCTTTGTTTGGAGTGATTTGAGCTATCCCTAAAATAAATAGCGTATAAATTCCAGAGAAAAAGATCAGGCATAATGCTGTCAGTTTGACTCCTGATATAATATATTTTTTCATTTCAATTTTTTTTGGTTTACATGAATAATGCCACTACAACATCTATGGCTTTGATTCCGATAAATGGTACGATAATACCTCCTAGTCCGTACCATAATAAATTCCTTCTCAATAAAGCCGATGCTCCAATTGGTTTGTAAGTTACCCCTTTTAAAGCCAAAGGAATTAAGAATGGAATAACAATAGCGTTAAAGATTACTGCTGATAAAATAGCACTCTCAGGACTATGCAAATGCATAATATTCAATCCTTGTAATGAAGGAATTGCTGCAATGAAAAGTGCCGGGATAATGGCAAAATATTTCGCTACATCATTAGCAATACTGAAGGTGGTTAATGTACCTCTTGTCATTAACAACTGTTTACCTATTTCGACAATTTCAATCAGTTTGGTTGGATCGTTATCCAAATCTACCATGTTGCCGGCTTCTTTGGCTGCTTGTGTTCCACTGTTCATGGCAACTCCTACATCTGCCTGAGCTAAGGCGGGTGCATCATTGGTACCGTCACCCATCATAGCTACCAACTTACCTAAATGTTGTTCATTTTTGATGTAGTTCATTTTGTCTTCCGGTTTTGCTTCGGCGATAAAATCGTCTACACCTGCTTTTTCAGCAATAAATTTCGCTGTTAGTGGATTATCTCCGGTTACCATCACGGTTTTTACTCCCATTTTGCGTAAGCGTTCAAAACGTTCCTGAATACCCGGTTTAATAATATCCTGCAATTCGATTACCCCTAATACTTTCTCATTTACTGAGACTACCAATGGTGTACCTCCGTTTTTAGAAATATCCATTACATTCCCTGTGGTATCTTTAGGGAAATCATTTCCGGCATCTTCCACAATTTTCTTAATAGAATCATACGCTCCTTTTCGGATCCTTGTTCCGTCTGGCAAATTAACACCGCTACATCTTGTTTCTGCGGTGAACTTGATAAGGGTTGCTCCTTGAATAGAAAGCTTTTCTTTAATGTGCTCTCCGGCTAATTCGACAATCGATTTTCCTTCAGGTGTTTCATCTGCCAAAGAAGAAAGCATACAGTTTTTAATAAAGTCTTCCCTTTCAACATTGTAAGTCGCGTAAAATTTGGTTGCCTTTCTGTTTCCAATGGTTATTGTTCCGGTCTTATCCAATAATAATACATCAATATCACCGGCTGTTTCAACGGCTTTACCTGATTTTGTAATTACGTTGGCACGCAAAGCCCTATCCATACCAGCTATCCCGATTGCAGACAAAAGTCCTCCAATTGTTGTTGGAATCAAACAAACAAATAATGAGATAAATGCTGCAATTGTGATTGGAATGTTGGCATAATCCGCAAATGGTTTTAAGGTAACACAAACGATTATGAATACCAAAGTGAATCCTGCCAAAAGTATGGTTAGCGCTATTTCGTTTGGTGTTTTTTGACGTGAGGCTCCTTCAACCAAAGCAATCATTTTATCCAAAAAACTTTCGCCAGGCTCGGTAGTTACCTGTACTTTAATTTTATCGGACAATACCTTTGTTCCACCAGTAACCGAACTTTTATCCCCTCCGGATTCACGAATAACAGGTGCACTCTCCCCGGTAATGGCACTTTCATCTATAGTAGCCAAACCTTCAATAATTTCACCATCTGTTGGAATAATATCTCCTGCTTCACAAATAAAGACATCCCCTTTTTGCAGGCTTGACGACGGAACTACTACGATTTCATTTACATACAATTCACCTACCTGTTCTATTTTTTTGGCAGGTGTTTCTTCACGGGTTTTTCTTAAACTGTCCGCTTGGGCTTTACCTCTTGCTTCGGCTATTGCCTCTGCAAAATTGGCAAACAAAAGTGTGAATAACAGAATTAGAAAGATAGCGAAATTGTAGGCGAAACTACCTTGTGACTGTTCTCCGGATAAAATCCAAAGACAAACACAAAACATTACTGCTGTACCGATTTCTACGGTAAACATGATTGGATTTCTAAAAAGGGTGGCAGGATTCAGCTTCAAAAAAGATTGTTTTAAAGCTTCAAACACCAACTCTTTCTGAAACAATGATTTATTTTTAGTTTTCATATGTTAATTTTATTGTTTTTCAATAGGTCATATGGAATTCGCATAGTGCTCATTTCATTGAAAAATATTCAGCAATAGGACCTAAAGCCAAGGCTGGAAAGAAAGACAAAGCAGCAATGATAGCAATGACAGAAAAAATCATCAGTCCAAAAGTTGCAGTATCTGTTTTTAAGGTCCCAGCACTTTCAGGGATATGTTTTTTGTTAGCCAAAATACCTGCAATTGCGATTGGACCTATAATTGGTAAGAATCTTGATAAAATCAGTACAATTCCTGTTGTGATGTTCCACCATGGATTGTTGTCTCCAAGACCTTCAAATCCGCTACCATTGTTTGCTGAGGAAGAAGTGAACTCATATAATATCTCACTAAAACCATGAAATCCCGGATTGTTTAATGTACTGGCTCCTTGTTCAGGAAATGCAGTTGAAAGCGCCGTTCCTGCTAAAATCAGTAACGTATGCAATAAAGCAACAATCATGGCTATTTTCATTTCCCGAGCTTCAATTTTCTTTCCTAAAAATTCAGGTGTCCTTCCTACCATCAATCCACTGATGAATACCGCAAGGATAATAAAAATATAGAAGTTCAATATCCCTACACCACAACCACCATAAAAACAGTTCACCATCATGGCTAACAATTGATTCATTCCCGAAAGTGGCATAGCACTATCGTGCATTGAATTCACGGAACCAGTTGAAATAACTGTTGTTGCAATGCTCCAATATCCTGAGGCTGCGGCTCCAAACCTAACTTCTTTTCCTTCGGTTGCTCCGTTGGATGTATCGATACCCATTTGAGTAATCGCAGGGTTTCCGTTCATTTCTGTCATTACCGTCGGAACAGTTAAAGCAAGAAACCCAATGGTCATCACGCTGAAAATCATCCAAGACAGTTTACGGCGATTCAAGTAAAAACCAAGGGCAAAAATCATGGCAAATGGAATTAGCATTTGTGCCACCATTTCAACCATATTGGTAAAGTAATTGGGGTTTTCAAAAGGGTGTGCAGAATTGACTCCGAAAAATCCTCCTCCATTAGTTCCTACGTGCTTGATAGCAGTAAAAGCAGCAACAGGACCTTGAGAAACCTGAACGGTGTCTCCCTGAAGTGTTGTTATTGTTTCTTTTCCTTCAAAAGTCATCGGAGTACCATTGAATAACAAAATAATTGCTACGACTACTGAAACAGGCAACAAAATACGAGTGCATGATTTAATAAAATAGTTGTAGAAATTACCCAGTTTGTCGGTAGTTCTTTCTTTTAAAGCGTTAAACAATACGGCTGCGGCTGCCAATCCGATACCGGCAGAAACGAACTGTAAGAACATTAAAAACAGTTGCCCTAAATAGCTTAAACCGGTTTCTCCGGAGTAGTGTTGTAAGTTACAATTGACAAGGAAAGAAATGGCAGTGTTAAATGCTAAATCGGCAGTCATGTTTGGGTTATTGTCAGGATTTAAAGGAAGCCATCCCTGACACATTAAAACCAACATTCCCAGTAAAAACCAGATCATGTTCAAGGTTAGTAAAACAACCATGTGTTGCTTCCAATTCATCTCTTTAGAAGCATCAATGCCACTAATCTTATAAAATAATTTTTCAATCGGATTGAAAACAGGATCTAAAAATGTTTTTTGTCCTGAATATACTTTTGCAATGTATTTCCCAAACGGAATGGATAATCCCAAGGTGATGAGAAACATTGCAATAATTCCTAAAATTTCTGTGTTCATGATTAAAATTTCTCAGGTTTTACCAGCACATAACAGATGTATGCAAACACTGCTATGGCAATTATAAATAAGGCTATCATCTCTTAAATTTTTTCAAAATAATTAACCGATGCGTAAAGGAGTGCAAAGCAGAGCAATCCAACTCCCGTTAAAACTATTGTCATCATACACCCGAAGTATTAATTTGTTTTACATATTCCCCGTGAAGTGTTACCGGTAAAAATTGTTTCATCGCAAAACGATTAATTTCCATGTAATGAGACACTGAATTTAAATACACATTTGAAATGGCATTTTTAACTTCGGCATTTCCTTTTTGGAACAAATCTTCTGCAAGGGCAAAACATCTTTTGGCGCGAACAATTTTTCCTAATTTCAAACTGTTTACGGTTACTTCCGCAAAACGTTCCATTTTTGTAATCAGGTTAGTGTTTACTTTTTTCATAAAAATTTGAATTTATTTTCCTGTCTTATGCCAAAAAACAAGCCTAAATTGCGCAAACAAGTCTAATTAGTTGATATTGTTGAATTTATTCTCATTCCAAAATTTCAAGCAATAAAAAACCCTATCAAAACGATAGGGTTGCTACTTTCAAAACGATAGGATTTTAACTGATTTTGTATTCTTCCAGTTTTCTGTATAAGGTTGTTAAGGCAATTCCGAGCAATCTTGCTGTTTCGGTTTTATTACCGTTAGTATAGTTAAGTACTTTTTGAATATGAATTTTTTCAGCCGAAGCCAAAGAGAAAGCTGATAACGTTTTATCTGAAGTTACAGTATCATTACTCTCACTTAGTTGCTGAATTTCAAAGGGAAGACTGTCTGGCTGAAGCGTATCTTCGGTTTCTAAAATGACACTTCGCTCCATTATATTTTTTAGCTCACGAATATTTCCGGGCCAAGTGTGTAGTTTTAGCAAATGAATAAAATCAGTTGAAAAGCCTTTAATTTTCTTATTCGTTTTTAAAGAAAACGTAGTTAAGAAGTGTTTGGCAAGAACTTCAATATCTGAAACTCTTTCTCGTAAAGCTGGCAGCTGAATTTGAAATACCGACAACCTATAATACAAGTCCTGTCGAAAATGTCCTACTTCAATCTCTTTTATCAAATCACGATTTGTAGCTGCGATGATTCGCACATTCACTTTAGTAACCTTACTTTCTCCGACTTTAATGAATTCACCATTTTCAATGACACGCAATAACTTTGCCTGTAAATCGAGCGGCATCTCTCCAACTTCATCCAAGAAAATTGTTCCGTTATTTGCTTCTTCAAACAATCCTTTTTTGTCTTTCGTTGCTCCGGTGAATGCTCCGGCAGTATGCCCAAACATTTCACTCTCCAATAAATCGTGACTGAATGCCGAGCAATTGATTGCTACAAAATTTTTATTTTTTCTATTGCTGGATTGATGGATGGCTTGTGCAAATACTTCTTTCCCTGTTCCGGTTTCTCCGGTAAGTAAAACCGTAGTGTCTGTAACAGCTACTTTTTTAGCTAATTCTATTGCATGTTGTAATGTTTTTGAAGCGCCAATAATTCCATCGAATGAAAATTTAGTATCGAGTTGTGCTTCCAATTGGGCTACTCTTTTGGTAAGGTTTGATTTTTCAACAGCTCTGTGAAGCAGTGGAATTATTTTATTATTGTCATCGCCTTTTACAATATAATCAAAAGCCCCGTTTTTAATAGCCTGAACTCCATCTGGAATATTGCCGTAAGCTGTTAAAAGAATTATCTCAGTATACGGATTTTTCTCCTTCATTATTGCCGTTAAATCGACACCATTCCCATCGGGAAGTTTCACATCACAAAGTACAATATCAATATTATTTTGCTCCAGTTTTTTTAAACCTGTTTTACAATCTCCGGCTTCAACAACTTCAAAGCCTTCCAAGTGAATGATTCTGGCAATAAGCCCGCGAAGTTTTTCTTCGTCGTCTATGATAAGTACTTTTTTCAATGGAGTAGAATTTTTACAAAATTACAGTTTTACAGTAAAGATTTTATTTTGTTGGTCTTAATCTTATTCATTAATTATTCTTCATCCATGGGAAAACGGGTTCTTTCTTTAAAAAATGGTCGAACCATTGTTGGATACGATTGGTTAAATCTATTTGATTTTTTGTATTTACAAAGATATGTCCATCATTGGGATAGCGAAGCATGATGTGTTTTTTGTTTACTCTCCGCAAGGCAATGTACAATGTTAAAGCTTGTTCTGGCAGTACGTTTTCGTCCTCTAAACCAGCCCAAGTTAATAAAGGGGTATTTATCCCAGCTGCTTGCATTAAGGGTGAATTATCGAGATAGCCCTTTGGATCATCAAAAAATGATTTTCCCATACGGTATTGTTGGCTTTCATAACGCCAAGCATCTATTTTATTGTCTTCTTTATTAAGTGTAAAATAATGTCTTGCAACATCGGAAACTCCTGCGCCGCTAACAGCAGCGGAAAACAAGTTGGTTTGGGATATAATGTAGTTGGTTTCGTAAGCTCCGAATGATTGTCCTTTTAGTCCTATTCTTCCCTGTTCCGTACAACCCATTTTTATTACTTCATTGACGGCAGCAATTACACAATTTAAAGCGGATTTTCCCGGACTTCCTTTTTGAAATTCGATATCCGGCAATAAAACAAAATACCCGTTAGCCGTAAGATTGGTTATGTTTAAACCAATTGGATTGCAAAGTGTTGGGTTTACATATTGGTTTAGTTCCCGTGAAACCGTGTCGTAAATCCAGACTATCATTGGGTATTTTACACCAGACTTGTAATTAGCGGGATAAAACAACGCCCCGTTTAACTCATTTCCTGAAGGTGCTTTGTAGTGTATCATTTCTGACTTGCCCCAAAAATACTTATCATGATGGGGATTACTTTTATATATAATCTTATGATTTACCTCATCTTTTTCTTTAAACATAAGCCTTGGTGGCACATCAAACCTTTGAATTTGATAAGTAAAACCCTGATTATTCTTAGAAACAAACAATCTGCTTGATGCTCCCTGCTCTGTAACTAACGGAATTATTGATTTATTTGATTGCAACTCGTGAAAGCCATTGCTCCCATCGTGAAGATTTAATGACGTAATTATTTGTGTATTGTTCAGATTTATTAAAGCATCCGGAAGACCTGAATAGTTAGTATACGCTATCGGGCTTACTTTTATACGAAACCTTGTTTTGGTTTCTTTACCTTTTGTAAGCCTTTGGCTTTTCATTCCCTCTAAATCAATCAACCAAATATCGTAATAATCGTAAAGCAGTACTGATTTGTAATCGCTGGTGAAACCTGCCAACCCCCATACATTTTGTTCTGCTCCGGGATCTTTTTTGCGGTTATCCCAATCTGACTGTAGCCTTTCTGTAATGTTCTTATGCTTTTTCTGGTTAGTATCATAACTCCACCAATTTCCTTCTCTAAAATAAACAATATACTTTCCTTTGGGCTGAACTCTAATCATTTCCTGTTGACCTGATTGTTTTTCCAGCAATTTTATTTTGTTTCCGGTTGCCAACTCTGTAAGGTAAAAATCTCTGTCTGCAAAGAGTTTGTATTCGGGCTCGTATTGTAGTGGATTGGCGGTTATGGCGTATTGTTGATTTCCAGTTAGCATTACCCACGATTCTTCCTCTGAAGTAATTGTTCTTATCTTTCCTGTTTTGGGCCACCATACTGCTAATAATTGCGGATTACCTACTGAAGCTCTTAGTTTTCTATCTGGGTATAACATCTTGTCATTCGCATTCCATATTTCTACCCCCTCGAAGTTTTCCTTATCGGGTTTTTCGAGTTTGCTTTGTATTCCGAAAAACACTTTGCTTGCATCTGTTGAGAGTTTTAATCTGATATGAGAATTGGTATCTATCCTAAAGTCTTTTGGAAAACCTAAACTTGTTTGGTTTAGAATATGACATTTGTTTTCTTTACTGTTGTAGTACACGACTTCGGATTGCTTATCGTTTGTGATACTAGTTTGATACAATACTACATCATCCCCATTTTCCTGCCAAGTTAAAGCACTATATACCTCATTTTCATTTTGATAAACTAAAGTAACTTGAGGTTTTATAACAAGACTGATAATTTTAACCGAAGGCCTACTATCTGTTGTCGTGAACAGGATTTTTGTCTTAGCATCATTCCAAACATACTGCCCTACTTCATCGATGGATTGTAAAAGTTTCCCTTGAAGGTTTCTAATAGAAAGTCTTTTACTTTCATTTGAAGCCAGTTCTTCGGTAATGAGATAATTTCCGTTTGTGGTTACCTCATAATTGGAAACGTTTGTGATACTGGTTTCTGTTCCTTTTGAAAGGTCTAACAGTATTAAATTGTTACTTTTTCGGTATGCAAAAATGTTATCTTGGATAAACCTGCTGTTGAAGGCTTTTGGTAGTGTATACTTTTTCTCGATTTGGGTATTTGAGACAAAAAGGGTATCAGCTTCTGATGGATAAGCCATAGCATAACTTACCCAGCTGCCATTATCAGAAATAGCCAGAGTTTTCAGCGTGCCCCATAGATGATAGTCTTTCTCGGTAAGCGGGATTTTGGTTGCTACCTGCCCCATTACAGGACAGGGCACCAACCCAAATATGAATACAGCTAATACACCGTAAACAACTTGTAAATATGTTTTTTTCATTAGTATCCAGGATTTTGTGTCATGTTGGGGTTAGCTAATAGTTCGGTTTCGGGAATTGGCCAATGAGCATCTGTACTATTCCAACCCGGTTTGTTCGGGCTCAATTCTGTGTTTAAGCGTCCTGTTCGTTTTAGATCGAAAAAGCGATGGCCATATTCGGTAAAGAATTCTAAACGGCGTTGTGCCATGATATCATCAAATAAAGCTACTTCGGTGGTTGCCGGTGTATCTGATAAGCCCGCAGTGTTTCGGATTAGGTTTACATCTGATTTTGCCCCGATCTCGTTACCTTGTCTTAACCTTGCTTCTGCCCTGATTAAATACTGTTCTGCCAGACGGAAGATTACCGAATATTCCAACGAAGTTCCTGTATTGGTGTTTTGCTTGTATTTGTAGGCGTGATACCAAGTATTTGTTCCGTCTGTGATTGTATTTATCCAATGGGATTTGCGGAGGTCTGTAGGCTCGAACACAGTCATTAAGTTTGGATTTAACCCAACAAATGGAGGTGGGCCGCTTGTGAAAATAAAAACCGAGGCTTCGTCTGCATTGTTTCCCGAAAGTTTTGGAGCGAACTGCCAAATGGTTGCAGTACTTTCTTTGAGGAAGATTCTATCTAAATCCGGCTCCCAAACATAATCGGGATTATCAATAACTTCTGTTGCCATAGTTTCCGCAAGCAGCCAATTTTCCTGATACAGAAATACTCTTGCTAGTAATGCCTTGGCGGTGGCTTTATTTGGGCGAACGCGCTCCGGGGTCAGGTAACTTTGCGGTAAAAGTTCTATAGCCTGAAGTAAATCTGAAACCACCTGCTCATAAACTTGTGCTTTTGAAATACGCGTCGTTAAACTATTTTGCTGATAATCTGTAGTCGTAATATAAGGCACATCGTTAAAGAGATTGACCAAATAAAAATGTACCAATCCTCTTATAAAAAGCGCTTCGCCTATAAACAGATTTTTATCTGATTGCGAAATCTTAACCGATTCCAGACAGCCTTCTATAACGGCATTGGCACAATAAATTTGATGGTAGCTATCGTTCCAGAATTGCTTTGCGGTTGGATTGGATGCCATTAGGCTGTTGTTGAAAATATGGGATACGTTTTCATCGGCTGTGCCATAATACAATAACTCGTCTGAGTACAGACCGAGGTTTACGGAAGTGCCGAGTGAAGAGCCCGTAATTAATCCGTTATCGCGGAGTTTAGCGAAGATATCTGATACGGCTGCATTGGCTGTATTTCGGTCTTCAAAAACCACTACTCCAGTAAGTTGGTTTTTAGGTGTTTCGACTTCTACAAAATTCTCGCAAGCCGTTGTTACTACTAACACCATCAATGAACAATAAACTATAATTGATTTTCGCATGATAATTCGACTTTATTATAAGGTTAATTTTACTCCGGTTGTGAAAACTCTTAGCGGAGGCAGATAGCCTGAGAATTTAAACTCAGGATCTCCACTGTTGTAGGGTGTAAATGTGAGCAGGTTTTGCCCCTGGAAAAACAACTGACATTTTAGACTTTTTGCTTTTAAAGGAATATCATACGTTAGGGAAACGTTTTTAAGCCTAATAAATGAGGCATCCTGTAATGCAGCATCACTTAAGCCATATCGGTAATACGCTGAAATTACAGCACCGTTTGCTCCCGAAGTAAAGAGTAATTGTTGGCCACCTACCTCTGAAAGCTGATTTACCGCAGTTCCGGGAACGCCAGGCATATAACCAAAACTTTGTTGCTTTACAAAATGAAACAAAAAGTCCAATTGCAGGTTTTTGTAACGGAAGTTGTTTTGCAAACCTCCGAAATATTTAGGACTTAGATTGGCAATGGTTTGCCTGTCTGCCAATGACGTAATCTGACCGTCGTTATTTACATCTTCAAACTCATATACATTTGCTTGTGGATTGAACCCTGTGTAATGATAGAGTTTTACAATGTTAACCGATTGCCCAACTACATAGGTATTTGCATACGTTGAGGTTTCTAAGCCCGGGTATGAGAGTAACTTGTTTCTGTTGAACGAAATATTGAAATTGGTTGTCCAAGAGAAATTGGTTTGGGAAATGTTTTTAGTGGATAGCGTAAACTCTAACCCTGTGTTTTGCACTGTGGCATCGAGATTAGCTTGCAGCAACTGAAAACCTGTAGTAGCCGGCAACGGAATTCCAACCAGTTGGTTTGTGGAGCGGTTGTTGTAATAGGCCGATGTAATAAAGATTCTGTCCTGAAAAAAGCCTGTTTCTAAAGCTACTTCGAACTTTTTGTTGGTTTCCCAGCCGAATTCGGGATTGAATAATCGTATGGGTTGTAAACCGATAGTACCATTATAAGCATTGCCGGAAGACACATAAGTATCCAAAAACTGATAATCGCCAATTTGATCGTTACCCGTTGTACCGTAACTGGTGCGGAGTTTTCCGAAACTTAAGATATTGTTTCCCTTCAAAAACTTTTCTTCTGAAAACAGCCAAGCTGCTCCCACAGCTCCGAAATTTGCGAACTGTTTACCCGGACCGAAACGACTGGAACCGTCGCGACGGCCTGTAGCATTTATAATATACTTAACATTGAAATTATAATTGATACGAGCGAAAACCGCCTGATATTTATAAACCGTTTCGTCGCTAAGGTCTATGGTTTTTAGGTTAGCGGAAGCTAAGTCGTGAATTAGGCTGTTGCTTGAAAAACCAAAACCGGACTGAAACAAACGATTGGTGGTTTGGCTTTGAAAAGTAGTCCCCAGCAATGTTTCAATTTTTAACTTTCCTAGATTCCAATTCCAGTTGATTTGTGGTTCGGCTATCCACGATGTTCTGGATGTAATGTTGTTACTGATTCCTGAGATTTCGCTGCCTAAACCATACGCAGGATTGTACATTGTGGAGGGTTGTGTGTTGCTCTCGTTACTGCGTAAATCAGTATAGCCTAAACTGGTTTTGAGTTGTAGGTTGGGTAAAACATTATAAGACAAAACCGTATTCGCGTTGAAATCTTTGATTTTAGAAATAAACTCGGATTCTAATACTGCCAAAGGATTGTCCCAAGTACTGTTTTCCCAATTTAGGTTTCCGGAGGCATCGTATAAAGCTGGGGCATTTGGTGCCAATGTTCTGGAAACTGCCGTTAAATCTGTAGCGGGTTGGTTGTTGTTTTGTGCGCTGTAGTTGGCTGAAAAATTCAGCTTAAAGCGATTATCATCTGTAACATGGTTCATACTGAAATGGGCAGCACTTTTCTTGTATTTAAAAGCTTTGGGGTAAACCGTAGTTTCGGAGCGGGTATTGCCGCTTAGCAAGTATTGTGTGTTTTTTGAACCGCCTGAAACCGAAGCTTGCAGGTTGTTGATTTCGGCAGTTCCTCCGATTAATTCCTTCTGCCAATCGGTATAGCGGTTTTGATCCCAAGTTCCGTTGATATCGTAGGCATAATCAGGATAAGTTGTAATGCCATCGTTTGCGAAAGCTTGGGTGCGCATTGCCAGATATTCCTGCGTGTTCATAAGGTCCAGCTTTTTTGTAATGGAAGCCACACCTGATGATGCGTTAACACTAAAAACCGTTTTACCCGACTTTCCTTTTTTGGTGGTAATGAGCACTACTCCGTTTGCCCCTCTTGAACCGTAGATAGCGGTAGCATCGGCATCTTTTAGGATTTCGATACTTTCTATATCGGCTGGATTTATGGAATTTAGGGGACTAGTTAATGTTGGCTGTGCACCTGAGGTATTTATCGAACCAATAGTTTCGGAAGAATACGGCACACCATCGATAATATAGAGCGGTTGATTACCATCTGCCCGAAGGCTGTTTTGCCCTCTAATTTTGATTTGAAATGCACCACCTGGAGCTCCGCTGTCCTGTGTTACCTCTACCCCTGCCATTCTGCCTTGCATTGTGGCGAGTACATTGGTTACAGGTTGTCTTTCTATATCTTTTGAAGAAATCTTGGCGATACTGCCCGTACGTTCTTTTTCCATAACGGAATAGTAGCCGGCGTTTATCTTTACTTCCTGCAATTGGGTTGCATCCTCCTGTAAAGTTACATTAATTGTGGTTTGCTTGTTTACCGTAATGTATTGTGTTTTATAGCCGATGAAGGAAAACACCAAAGTATCTGAAGGCTTCGCATTTATGGTATACTCCCCTTTTTCGTTTGAAATGGTACCGTTATTGGAATTTTTAATAACGATGCTTACACCGGGTAAAGCCATAGTGTTGTCTGACACGGTACCAGATACTTTATGCGGCTGGGATTGCGCATGTGTAGCGAGTGGCAAAGCAGAAAAAATAAGGCAAAATATTTCCAGCCTATGCCTACTGAATGAAAAATTTTTCATAGTATTGGATTGGTTAATGAAACGTTAGTTTTGTTTACTAGGGCCTTCTGAACTTATGCGCCAACACTAGGCAGGAGGCTCTTTTTATTTATAGATTATCTCATCATAGGCAATACCGTTAGGGTTTGACATTGTTTAAAACAATGCCACTATTAGCCTAATGCAGCTAAGCCATAGTGGCATATAACGGCATGGAAACCCAAGCCGATTTTATAATGATTTTGCGAACCTGTGAAAGTGAAGTTTAGCTTTGACAAAGGAGAGTTTAGGGCATAAAAAAGCGTGGAACTCAGCTTACTGCGCCGAAGGTACTGGTATACCGTGCAACAATAAGTGAGCCCACGCCTATAGACGTGAGCATCTTACTTATCATCTCGTTGCTTAAAATTACCAGTTTTTCGACGCGAGATTCAAAGCGAATGCTTCAATTTTTTATTTGAAGAATCGCAAAAATAATAATTATTTAAATCATTTTAAATTTTTACTAAAAGTCAAATGTACGAATTTATTCTATAATTGTCAAATTTGACAATTATTTTTTTGAATTTCGAAGGACATTCACATTGTGAAAGACATTAGAAAGACATACTATATTAAGTTTGGTGAACACCTGCAAACTCTCCTTATCAAACATCAAAAAGATGTTATGACTGTTGCATCAATAGGAAAAATTGAGCCCAAACAAGTTTATCGAGTAATAAATGGTGAGCATGGAGCTTCTATGGGAACAATTATTTCTATCGCAAAAGGATTAGAAATACACCCTAAAGAATTATTCGATTTTGAATTCGATTTGGAAAAAGAATAAACAATGAAGGATGCCAAAGGTATCTTTTTTTATTTACGGTAAACCGTAATGCTTTGTTTAAGATTATTCTTATTTTTGATAGAAACTTCTTATATTTGGAAGTTAACGGAAATTTTAACACACAGCAACCATGAAAGAAATTACGGTTCAAGATCTTGATAAACAATTAGAAGACAAAATTAATACTCTATTAAAAGACAATAAAAATCCTAAGATTAATGAAATTGAAAAATATTTTAATAACCATATAGAAAATAAATGTGTGTTAGGTTTTGATATTTATCAATATAGTCAATACCCTACACTACAACAATCATTAATTCCACACCTATTCAAGAAATTATATGAAACAACTATTAATAATTGTTTAAAACTAGAACCTAACTTTTTTAAAGGCAAAGAGAAAAAAGATTTTATAAATTACTTCATTGATTCAGGTGATGGCGGTTTTCAAATTTTTAACAATCCTTTCGAAGCCATAATATTTGCTATCTATTTTCAGGCTGCTATTGTACGCTATAACAGTAATAACCAAGGCACTACAGCATTATATAATATTATTGGCGAGATAAACTTGAGATATTCATTAACTTTTGACAAACTGTATTATTATAACAAAAATTATTATGGTCCTGCAATTATAAACTGCGCAAGAATAATGTCTAAAGACAAATTGAACAGATTTCTTTTAGATAAAAATGCTATTGTCTGGTTTAATCAAAATATAAATGGAATTGAAAATTTGCAATCATTAATTATTGAGGACATAGAAGAAACAAATATTTTTGGCAAATTTGATTTAGAAAACTTACAATCAAGAAAAGATACGAAAATCAAACAAAAAGAGGCAAAAAAAGCTATTTCTGATACAGATAAAATTAATCCTGAAGAAGGAGAAAAAGAAGAAATAAAACACTCACTTTTGTTTCATAGAGAAAATCCCGAAAAAGAGAGAAACTCGTATACGATAATTAAATCTGATATTTTAAGAATTGGGGAAATAAAGTCAAAGTTAGATGTGCTATCAATATATAATTTCCACATGCAATTCATACTTACATCTGAAGGAAAAAATTTAAAAAAATATACAATCTCACTAGGAAATTTAAATTCTTCAGGATTATCAGAATAAAACTTCTGTTAACAGTGGTTTTGCGAAATTTGGGCTTTAAAAACAAATAAGTTGTCATTTTGGAAAGAATAGTTATCCAAAACGGAGCAATTACTTTTACCATAACCACCACTACCCTGTTTATTGTATTTTTGAATTATGGAATGGTATGAAATTTTAGGGTTAATTGTATTTGTACTTACCGGGATTTGGTTGCGGGGGAAAGTTTATGATGGCCGGAAGAATCGTGGGTATAATGATAGTTGGAGGAAAAGGAAATGAAAAGTGCTTGTGAAGCATCTTTTTTTTGCAAGTAAACGTTTATTATTTATTTTACGATAAACAGATTATTAAATAAACGATAAAAACAGTATAAAATGAACATTGGTTTCTGGAATATTAACTGTACTGAAAAAAACAAAAAAGATTTAAGTGACACTATAGTAGACCTCGTTATTGAAAAACAACTAGATATTCTTGTTGTTGCAGAGGCTACAGAATCTGTTTGTACATTGTTTCTAACAAAAATAAATATAAAGTCTCCTGACAAATACCATTTGGTAAAATCGTCTAAAGACCGTTTAAAATTATTTTCGCGTTATAAGTCATTGGTATTTGAAGATTTGAGCTACAACTATGTATCATCAAGATGGTTAGCACACAAAATTACTATTCCAAATCGTTTTACAATAAATCTATTTTCTGTACATTTTTATTCAAAAACAGATTGGTCAGATGCTAGTCTAGCACTAGAATGCGTAAATCTTGCAAGAGATATTGAATCAATTGAACATATAACCAATTGTTCGGATACAATTGTAATAGGAGACTTTAATATGAACCCGTTCGAAAGCGGATTAGTTGCAGCTAATGGACTAAATACAACACCTGATTTAGAACATGCGGTTCAATTACCACAAGGAAGAAGAGTTGACAGACGCTTTTATAGATATTTTTACAACCCAATGTGGAATTATTTTGGCAATTATACCCAACCTTTTGGCACATGTTATTATCCACCATCCGGACATGTGTCATATCAATGGCATATTTTTGATCAAATCTTGTTGCGCCCTAGCTTCCATCAACATTTAAATGAACCTTACATAGAAATAGTAAAAGAATTAACCACAAAAAGTTTATTGAAAAAATTTGCACGACCAAATCGTAAAAAATATTCTGATCATTTACCTAATACATTAACATTAACAATCTAAATTATGGAAAATATTTTTGATGCATTAAACTTCTCAACAACTAAAGAAGATACTGCTTACGATTTATTATTACCACAAAAAGACATTTTTAACAAATTAACTGACGGAGAATTAGAAATGGAAATAAATACTGTAAATGCATATTTGGAATCCGAACCAAACACACTTGCTTCACTATACATGGTTTATATAGTAGCTCCAAAAATGGGAAATTATCGTCGTAAAATATTTACAGTTATTGAGAGAAGGAATACCGGAAGATTTCCTGTAGAAATTTTCAATCATATAGATAATGAAAAAAATGAAAATATTGGAAAAGAAAGTTTTTTAGACCGTATCTCAAAAATTTTCTACAAACCTAATGTTAAAATTGCAGTTGAAGATTTGTTTAGACAAAGTAAAGCTATCTCTACTAACAGAGGAGATCAATATATGGGTATTTAATAAAAGATATTTATACCAAAATGAAATTTATTAAGCTTTATTCTAATTCCGAATGTTTAAATATAGTAATGTCAATTTTTAATAAACAGTTAATAATGACAGGCATTTACATATAGCATAACCAGAACTACCCTACTTATTATGTTTTTTGATCATGGAATAGTATAGAATTTTAAGAGCAATGATAAGCGATTAACTATTGTAAACCTATATTTTTTAAAATCACATAACATAACAACTATACTCAATTGAAATGATTTATCAACTACCTATTCCTAAAAGCCCAGAACTTTTTGAAAACATAACTTGTGATTTACTCAATGCATTGTATAATACGACCAGTTTCAGCATATATGGTCGTAGAGGACAGAATCAAAATGGTATAGACATTATTTCTTATGAGAAGAAGACTGTAACGCAATGCAAGCTCAAAAACCTTAATCTTAATAACAAAACAACTAAATTAGATTTCATAAATGATGTTATCAAAGACATAAATTCAATATTACTTTTAGAAAATCTACCCTCTAAAATTATTATTGCAACTACAATAGAAAACGATACTTTAATTCAAGATGAATTAAATACAATTATGTATAAAAAAAACCTCCCTATAACTATTGAATATTGGGGTTGGGATTATATATGTAATAACATTTTTTTGTTTAATAATTTAGTAAACAAGTACTATCCTTTCAGGAATAATTTTATTGAAATTGCTAAAATTGAAATATTAAATAAAAATATATATAGAAAATCTCAAACCAATTAAAGACTTTATATATTCTATGATTGTGCTAATGAAAATATATTGCCAGTTTTCGATATTGCTTTAATCAACAACACCGAAAACACAATTCTTCTTAAATCAATAGAGATCTTTTCCAATTTATTACCTATTGCTTTGGCTGGTACTTATAAAAAACCATCAGGTACCCTAAAAGTGACGGCAAAGTACAGTACAAAATTAGATTATGGAGACATGAATTCAGGTGGCAAAACTACTATTGAATTATCAGACCCAATTTATGCCTATCCAAAAACTCCTTTCAGATTTCAGATACAACTAACTCAACCTTTAAATATGTTTATAAAAATAAAATTAGCCTTTAACTTTTCTTGTAACTCAATAATCAGTCCTGACTTTTTTTTCAATTCTGAAAAAGGAACAAGCGGTAGAATTATAGGACTTAGCTAAATACATGTTTGCAGTTTATGCTTTGTTATCCAAAACTGAGCGATAACCTTTACCATAGGAACCACTACCCTACTTATTGTATTTTTAGCTTATGAAATGGTATGAGATTCTAGGAATTGTATTTGTACTTGCCGGGATTTGGTTACGGGGAAGGTTTATGATGGACGGAAGTATCCTGGGTATAATGATAGTTGGAGGAATAGAAAATGAAAGGCGCTTTTGGAGCGTCTTTTTCTGTTTACGGAAAACCGTAATGGTTCATTTAGGATTATTCTTATTTTTGATATAAACTTCATATATTTAGAAGTTGGCATCAACTGTATAGAATACTCCAGAAACAAGAACATCAAGAGAAAAAAGTACATAAATGAAATTAACTCTACCAAGAATATTGAAACTTGTTGATGAAATCAACTCAAATCAGATTTGGCAACTTTTAGGAGAACAAACAACAATTGACAATGTTCAAATTATAAATGCCGCCCCTTTCATAATACAATCAGAAGGAATAAATTACTTATTGACAAGCGATAAAGACCATCAAGACAATACCATTGATTATATTCTTCTTACATCCAAAATTCCTAGAAGAGCAGATTTTAACGCGGGAACAATAATTATTAAACGTTGGCTAAAACACCCTCTTTTTCAAAATATAAAACCAGAAGAAGTTGTAACCACTTGGATTGATAAATTCAAATTTATCAAGGAAAACGAGCAACAAAACATCAAAGGACTAAGACCGCCACAGGTTGGTGCTTTGCATTCTATTTTAGCTCACATTCACAATACAGACGACAAAGCAATTATAGTAATGCCAACTGGAACAGGTAAAACTGAAACTATGTTGGCGACATTAATTTCAAATTGTTGCAAAAAACTTCTCGTTTCTGTTCCCTCTGATTCTCTTAGGGCACAGATTGCACATAAATTTATAACACTTGGATTACTCAAAGAATATGGCATTGTTGATACTTCTTGCGTTAATCCTATTGTTGGAATAATTAATAGTGGTTTTGATACCGAACAAGATTTACAAAACTTCATTGACAAGTGTAATGTTGTTATATCAACAATGACCTTATTGACAAATTTTTCTCCCCAACAAAAAGATATATTAAACAATTCTTTCTCTCATTTTTTTGTTGATGAAGCTCATCATTCAGAGGCTAAAACGTGGAAAATGCTTATCAATAAATTTGACAAGGAGAAAGTTTTTCTATTTACTGCAACACCTTTCCGAAATGATGGACTAAGTTTACAAGGAAAGAAAATTTTTAATTTTTCGCTTAAAAAAGCACAAGAACAAAAATACTACAAACAGATTAACTACCTACCAATTAGGGAATACAATAAAGATTTAGCTGATAAAAAAATTGCAGAAAAAGCTGTTGAACAACTAAGATCAGACCGTGCCGAAGGTTTTAACCATTTTATTATGGCAAGGTGTAAAGACAAAGTAAGAGCAAAAGAAGTTTTTGAATATTACAAAGATTACACTGAATTTAATCCAGTGTTAGTTCATACAGGTATTTCTGGATTAGGAAATAAAATTGAAGCAATAAAAAGGGGGGAACATTCAATAATTGTATGTGTAAATATGTTAGGCGAAGGATTTGACTTGCCTAATTTAAAAATTGCTGCAATTCACGATGAAAGACAAAGCTTACCAATTACACTTCAATTTATTGGTCGATTTACAAGGACGTCATATGACCAATTAGGTAATGCAAGTTTTATTACAAATATCGCTTATCCGCCCATACACGAAGAATTAGATCAGCTATACGCACGTGATTCTGATTGGAATTTACTTCTTCCCCGTTTAAGTGCTAACGCAACGCAAAAGGAACTTGACATTAAAGCATTTTTAGACAACTTTGATAACCTTTCAGATTCAATTATTCCTTTTCAGCAAATAAGTCCTGCAATGAGCACTGTAATTTTTCAATGTGCAGTGAACAATTGGTATCCTTCAAATTGGGAAACAGGCTTTCCAGGAATTAGTGGTTATGAACACATTTTCAGTCGTCACAGTAATGATACTTTAATAATCATTTTAGGAAAAATTGAAAAAGTTGAATGGGGTAAATTTGAAACAGTTCAAAATTTACAATGGGATTTAGTAGTCGTTCATTGGGATTTAAGACCAGACATTAACAGAGTATTCTTAAACTCTTCTATAAAAGGGTTTTCTGGAACATCTTTAATGGAAGCTATTTTCGGAGCAGATAATACAACCCAAATTTCCGGGATGAATGTATTCCGAATATTCCACAACGTAAATAGACTTTCTCTTTTTAATGTCGGAACAAGAAGAGGAATCGGACAAGACGTTACCTTTCAATCTTATTATGGAAAAGGAGTTCAGGATGGTGTCAGAGAATTAGAACAAGGGACACTTATCAAAAATAACATTTTTGGAGTTGGCTACAAAGAAGGAGAAAAAGTATCCTTAGGCTGTTCTGTAAAAGGAAAAATATGGTCATATCAAAGAGGTAACTTAGATGAACTTACAAAATGGTGTAGAAATATTGGAGAAATAGTGGCGGACAACACAATTGACCCAAATATTGTGTTACAACACACGTTAGCAATTGAGAAATTGCAGCAAAGACCTAATGTAATGCCAATTTTAATTGATTGGAATCCTGAAATGTATGATAATACAGAAAACCGATACTCTTTAAATGTCAATGGCTCAACTTATGACCTTGCCTTTATAGAGTTAAACTTATTGAATCCAAGCGTTGATATTAATCAAAGCATAAAATTTACAATTGATACAGAAGGAGAATCTATTCAATTTGAAATTGAAATAGGATTTAACCAAGCAACCAACGAACCATATTACAAAGTCAATAAACTAACAAATCAAACTTGCACAATACAATATGGAAATAAGAACGAAAATTTGGTGAATTTTTTACAAGATACTACACCAACAATTTGGTTCGCTGATGGCTCACAGTTATTCGGAAATCTTTTTGTCAAACTTAAAATTCAGCCTGATGTTTTTTCTGATGAATTAATAATTACAGACAATTGGACAGGTGTAAATATTAGCAAAGAATCACAAGACATAGCGCCATACATTCAAGAGTCAATTCAGTATTACTTTATTGAAAAGATAAAAGACGACTTTCAAATTATCTATGATGATGATGGTAAAGGAGAAATCGCTGACATTATTGGCATCAACGATTCAGACACTGTTATTGATATTCATTTATATCATCTCAAATATGCTAAGAATGGTGTTGTAAGCAATGATATTGATAATTTCTATCAAGTTTGCGGACAAGCAGAAAAATCTTTAAAGTGGAAACACAAAGATGGCAGAGAATTTTTTAATCATCTGTTTAAACGAAAAACAAAAACACTTGGTGGCAATAGTTGCAGTAGAATTGTAAAAGGGACAGAAGACGATTTAGAAAACCTTTTAAAACAAGCTAAATGGACAAAGGCAATGCGTTTTCATATTTACATTGTTCAACCTTCATTGAGTAAAGCAAATCCATCAAACGACATTTTATTATTGTTAGGTAATGTTCAGCATTATCTTGCAACAGTTGGAAATATCGAATTAAAAGTTTACTCAAGTCCATAAAAAAGTATTGATGGTAGACAAAATGGGGGGCATATACCTATTGAACATCTAATGAATAAACTAGACCTCATGGAAGAAATTATAATTTAGTGCCAGCAGCTTGTGTGTTCTGGTTGCACCGGAATGCTTTTGAAAAGCTGAAGTATTGTGGGTATAATGACAGTTGGAAGAAAAGGAAATGAAAGGCGCTTTTAGGTGTTTTTTTTTGTAAGAATATATTTTATATTTTTGCTGTCTAATTTATAAGCCATTTATCATGAAATTTTTAAAAGCCTATTGGATGCTAATTCTTGCTTTTATAATTGTAATTATAGCAAGTTACTTTTATTATGACCTTACAATGCAAATTGCTAAAAAGGAAGCTGAAATGAAGAAAATTAGTGCTACTAGTAAAACCTACGCTAATGAAATTGAATTATCTGAAAGTTGATAACAATACAATACATTTAGTTTTGAGTATCCTTAAGGAATATTTGATTAAATGTATTAGATGAGTTAGAGTACCTAAAAAATTGCAAAAAATAAATAATCAGTAATTAAGATACCTAAATCAAGTCAAACAACAGCGCATCGTTACACAGAGTACTTAAATGTTCTCTAGAAAAGATTTATCAAGCATTCTCCGAAGCTAGTACTCTTGCATCATGGATACCTCCTTATAGTTTTCTTTGTACTGTTTACGATATGTATGTGCATGTTAATGGAACTTATATAATGTCATTTCGTAAGTTCTCAACTATAATGGATATTGATTTAAAGGAAAAGATTTATAAATTATCCCTAACGTTTTTTTTTGAAATATACGAATCGAATTGATAATCCTAAACTTCTAGTTTAAATGACTACATTTGTTTGGTCTCGTAAAGTCTCTATTGGTACCGAACTAAAAATTCTTGAAGAAGCATCCCAACTATTATAACTGTAGAGATGTATTATTTAGGCTTGCAAGAATCTTTATAAAAATTGATTAATTTGGTTGAATTTGAAATCCCTGACGTATTAAATTTCTTGATAAATGCAATTGGCAATAACTATTTTGATGAAATAAGATTTTTATGTTAGGTTTAGAGAGAAACTAACAAAAGGAGGCTAGTTCACTACTTCCTATACTAGCGGAAGGTTTACATAATCTTACCCAATGTGTAATCCTAACAGTAAGTTGATAAAAATTAAAATGGGAACTGAAAATAACATTAACGCATTAGGACTATTAGTTGCAGACCATGTTTCTGCAATGTTAGCATATTGGGATAAAGATCTGGTATGTCGATTTGCTAATGCTGCTTACAGAGATTGGTTTGGAAAAACGCGTGAAGAAATGGTTGACAAAATAACCATTAAGGAACTATTAGGACCACTTTATGAAAAAAATCTACCTTATATTTCTGGCGTATTGAAAGGCGAAAATCAAACATTTGAACGTGAGATACCCTTGCCTTCGGGTGAAATTCGCTACTCTATAGCTAACTATTTCTCTGATATTGTGAATGGAGAGGTTAGAGGTTTTTTTGTTCATGTTGCAGACATAACTTCAATAAAACTGCTAGAGAACGAATTAGTTAAATCGAACGAGATAATTAGTGAACAAAACAAACGTTTAATGAATTTCGCAAATGTTATCTCACATAATCTTAGAAACTATGCTCATGGTTTTACCGGAATGTTAGAGTTGCTTGTTGAAGCCGATTCTAAAGAGAAGGAAAAAGAGATTATTAGTCACCTCAAAACGATCTCAAATAATTTTACTCAGACAATAAAAAATTTAAACGAAATTGTTCGTGTGCAGAATATGAATAATGTTGAACTAATACCATTAAATTTATATGAATACATTGTTAACGCTATCTCAATATTAAGTATAAAAATAAATGATAGTAACACAATTATCAAAAATAATGTTTCCCAAAAAACTGTTATTCAAGGTAATCCAGCATACATAGAAAGTATTTTGGTTAATTTTATTACAAATTCAATTAAATATAAGCACCCCGACAGAACTCCTGTAATTGAATTAAATTGTTTTCCCGAAAATGATGAAGTTATATTAAGTATTACTGACAACGGTAAAGGAATTAATTTAGAAAAATACGGTAATGACCTTTTTGGAATGTATAAAACATTTCATGGAAATAATGACGCAGAAGGGATTGGTTTATATATTACTAAATATCAAATAGAAGCAATGGGTGGGCATGTTAAGGTAGAAAGTGAAGAAAATAAAGGTTGTAAATTTATCATTCACTTAAAAAAGAAAATATCATAAAACGGATTCCAGTAATTGTTTTTTTTTTAAAGGAAAACTAAAAACTATTTACTGTTTATACAAAAGATGCTTTAAAGCATCTTTTTTCTTTTATAGCAACATGATTTAGTTATTAATTCGGGATAATTTGTTGTCTAAAACGGAGCATTTACCTTTAGTATAATAACTACTGCCCTACTTATTGTATTTTGAGTTATGGAATGGTATGAAATTTTAGGGTTAATTGTATTTGTATTTGCCGGGGTTTGGTTGCGGGGGAAGGTTTATGATGGGTGGAGGTAAAGCGGGTATAATGGAAATTTTTGAGTGGTCAATTTAAACAGGAATTGAGTGGTCAATTTGACCGTTTTTTCCACTCTAAACGGATAAAATACACAAAACACCAGATTCTCAAAAAAGCATGGGGTATGAAACGAATCAATATTAGAAATGTATTGGATTTACTCTGAAAAACACGAACGAATTATTCCTATTTTAAAACAATTTGAGTCTTAAAGCAGGCTATTACTTTTGACAAAATTAATCAACTCTATAACATTTTTAACCTGAAACTTGTTAAGAAGGTTTCGTCTGTGGGTCTGCACGGTCAAAAAACTTATGAAAAGTGTTTCAGATATTTCCTGCGTCTGCATGCCTTTTATCAGAAGTAATAATATTTCGCGTTCACGTTTGGTCAACCTGGGAATATTTTTAAAAACATCCGCATTAGATTTTTCCATGATAGCCTGCACTTCTTTACTGAAAACCGGCGTTCTTTCTGAAGCCTGCCTGATACATTCATAGAATTCTTCAATACCGGCACTTTTTAGTAAATAACCGTTAGCCCCGCTCTGCAACAGCTGCGAAACAATCCCTTCCTCTACCTGACTACCCATGGCCAAAATGATGAGTTTGGGATATAGCTTTTTGAGTTTTAGACAAAGATCAATCCTGTTAATATCTGGAAGGAATATATCAAGTAAAAGTATGTCCGCCTGGTGCAGTTTTCCATATTCAAGAATAGCCTTACCCGAACTAAAACAGGCAAGAACTGATATCTCTTCAGATTTAGTAAGCAGGAATTTAAGCCCCCCTGTGACTATACGATGATTATCAGCGATTGCGATAGTATAGTTTTTTTTCATAGTACCAAATTACATAGCCGTTCTGTATTGAAAATGGAGTTAAAGACATCTATAACCAATAAACAAAAATAAAAAAATGATATAACCTAATTAATCAAAAATATTATTTACCTCAAAATTACCTGTAATCAGGTATTGGTTGTGACTTCTTAAAAAAATAGTTTTGATTAATTCAATACCAACTAAAACCTCTAAAATTATTTATGAAAAAACTACAACTCTTTATTTTATTTTTAATGTACTGTTTCTCAACTGTTAATGCCCAACTGACATTGGAGGGTTCAAATGAGTACGGAAGAATATTTGACATTACCTATGATCAAACAACGCCTGGTAAACTCTACGCAGCCACTCTGGGAAATCATATTGTTGTCTCTGAAAACAACGGAAACACTTGGGAAGTGCTTTACACATATCCACAGGCAGGCACTATAATTAAAGATCTAAAACAGCTGCCCGGTAATAAACTGGCTTTTACAATCAATAATCCCAACGCATATAACAGCAATGGCATCTATATTTTAAATATTGCATCCTTAAGTATAACGCAAAACTATCAGATTCCAATTCCGGATGATGCGACCAGCAGTTTTATCAGTGCTTATGATGTTTATGCCACAAATACTAACATAGCAATTGTACAGCAGTATTACGAAGTAGGATTCGCATTCAAAGCAAAAGTATATTATACTAATGATGGTGGAATTTCTTGGAATGAAATATATGACAATACTGAAGATTATTCGATCTTTCCTTGTAACGTAGCCATTAGCCCCGATAACCCTCAAAAATTATTTATGCCTCGCATTGGAGGACTCGACCCAGCCCACATTGGAGGGCTTTTGATCTCAGAAGATTCCGGTGTAACCTGGGAAGAAAAATTGCCTGGCATCGATTTTAAACCTATAGCCTTCAATCCTCAAAATCCGGATATTATCCTACTTGGTACTACGGTAGGATCACAAACCCAAAATCTATTTAAATCTCTTGACGGAGGGGAAACCTGGAGCACTGTTAATGAAACTTGGACTCAAAACGTAACAGATGCAATTATAACCATAAAGTACAATCCACATAATTCTAACAACATCATTATACTAGCGGAAAAAGACATCGTTAAAACCACTGATGGACTACAAACACTCGAATTCTACCATCATCCGACCGGTGTCAACAATCCGGAAGGAAACAACAATTATTATTACGGAACAAATGCAAGCTTTAACCCATTTACAGCAGGTGAAATTTTCATATCGGCTAACTATTTCCCACTTTTCTCAGCTAATGGAGGCACAACGGTAACGCGTGTTAAGCAACCCTACTTCGCTTCGCTAGATTTCGCCGGTTATGTTGCAGCTTCCAATCAATCACATCTTTATTATGGGGTACAAAGCGGATTTGTCCATAAGGATATGAGTACACAGACCCAAACTCCTGCATTTGTAATCAGTCTCGGTGGTTTTACCAGCTGGAGTGCAAAATTCTTTTGCGACCCACAAGTTGCAGGGAGGACCTATAATTTTGTAAGCGGAATGTGGGGATCAGCCTTAAACATTAGTAATGATCACGGAATAACCAATATACAAACTCCTGTTAGTTTCCCATTTATGGAAGCTATTGCTACGCAGCCGGGTAACCCAAATGTGATCTGGTGCAGCGCATCCGATTATATGGGAACCAGTTCGTTATTTGAGCTAAACATAAGTGATCCAGCTAACCTATTACAACAACCCATTACCCTTCCCGAAGAAAACTTTCTGACAGCTTTATCCTTCAATCCTGTTAATCCTCAGGAAATTTATATTGCTTTGGGAACTCATCTTTACAAATCAACAACAGGGGGTTCCAGCTGGACACTGGTAAGCCAAGGTTTGGAAGTGCTTCAAAATGGAACTGATAAAATATTTCAGATTGTTCATAATCCACTCGTTGCTACTGAGATGACACTTGCTACGAGTCAGGGTATTTTCATTTCACAAGATGCAGGAACAACTTGGCAGCACGCTACTACTTTTCCTAACGAAGGCGTACATCTTATTGGATATTCCACACAATCTGCAGGACAACTGGTTGCGGTAACCTACGATACAGAATTCACTAACTTTACCCTGCGTTACTCATCAGACTCCGGGCAAAATTGGCTGGAGGTTCCTGCCGGAGATTTAGCCCATATTACATGTTATGCGGCAGCACTAAAATTTGGTGTGAATAATGCAACTGTTTATTTAAACACAACCGACCTTGGAGTGGTTAGCTATACTATTGACTTTGCACAATTAAGTACACCTGAAATTTCACTAAGTGACAACTTTTTCAGCATTTACCCTAACCCTGCAAATGACCATATTTCAATACAATTAAATAATGAATCGCTGTCAAATGCAAGTATTTATTCTGTAACCGGGCAACAGGTAATGGAAACTACAGATAATAATATAAATGTTTCTTCTTTACAAAGCGGCGTTTACTTTGTAACAATAACAACAATTTCCGGTAAAACTGCTAAACAGAAATTTATAAAACTTTAGTTAAGTTGGTTTGGCCTTACCCCCTGATATATTAGATAAAGGCTCTATTTAATGCCATGCCCCAAAAGTTAGTGCTTTTTGGGGTTTTGACAATTCCTGAAATAGGTTGACAAAAAATTAAAGTCAAAAAAATAAACGAAAGATAAAAATCTAATGAAAATTAAAAACTTTGAATTTAAGGTAAGAGTTAATTCTCTTGAAGAATACGAAAATCAACTGTTAAAACTAAATCCAAAAGATTTTGGACTGGACCATCAAATTGACACTTATTTTAATGCACAAAAAGGACGTCTTAAACTCAGAGAAATCATTGGAAAAAAAAGTAGACTTATTGATTATAACAGAGAGAATATTTTAGGAAGTAAAAAATCTGATATTCTTTTGTACACACATGAAACGAGCGAATCTCTAAAAAATATACTTTCAAATCAGCTTGGAGTTAAAGTAATTATTGTTAAAAAGAGAAAAATTTACGCAATTGAAAATGTGAAATTTCATTTTGATACCGTTGAAAATTTGGGGACATTTATAGAAGTTGAAGCAATTGACGAAAACGAAAATTACAGCCTGGAAGATTTAAAGAAGCAATGTGATTTTTATTACGATTATTTTAAAATCAAATCTGACCAAGTAGAAAAATCATCGTATAGCGATTTGCTGTTAAGTAAATAATTAATATTACAAAACAATTGTAGATGCTGGACTTTACGGCTGTTTTGTGCAACTGTAGTTTGGAAATTTTTGAGTGTCAGTTGTTTGCATTTCCAGCCTAAATATTCAAGTTTTTCATTTAATCTTTTCGGTATCTTTGTAGGATTAGTGATCAAAATCCGTCACGGCATATAGCTGTCTGGTCGGCAGGAAATATTTCATAAAAAACTCAACATCAAAACAATGAAAGAAAATTTTATAGAACTTTTTGATTACAATAATCATTTTAATCAAAAATTAGTAGCATTAATTTTAGAGAATAAAACACAAACAAGTGAAAAAACTCAAAAATTAATTAACCATCTAATTAATGCACAGCAAATCTGGAATGCAAGAATTCAAAATACTGAACAATTTGATGTTTGGCAAATTAATGACTGGTCTAAATTATCAAGTATAGATTCTAATAACTATGAAACATCGTTAAAAATATTGGATGATTATGATTTGAATGTGAGTATTCAATACACCAATTCAAAAGGTGAAACTTTTTCAAACAAAATTAAAGATATTCTTTATCATATAATAAATCATTCAACGTATCATCGTGCTCAAATTGCAACCGATTTAAAGCAAAATGGAATAGAACCAATAAATACGGACTATATATTTTACAAAAGAAAATTAGAACTTTGATTTTATAGAAAACGCTAAATGGCAGTTTTGATGATAAAGCATATATCTTTAAATATATCATTTATCATGATTACCCACTTAATCTTTGCAATCTACTCTGGAACAATCCATAAATTATTATTTCAATTTTTGTACAAATCATTACCATTTTACTAACTTTTTTTAATATATAGCAACGTTATTTCTTGGCCTCTAATTTCTTAACTTTACTTATAGTACTTGGGATTTTCTCCAGCGATAAAGCCTTTTTAAATAACTCTAATGCTTTTTTGTGGTCATTCTTTTCCATATAATAATCTCCCATAGAATCATAAACATTTGCGCTGAATGGATAATTTTGAATGTTCAAATTAAAAAAATCATAAGCTTTGTCAAAATCTTTACTGCTAAGGAAATTATACCCAAGATTATTTATCATATTTTGTGAGGGTAAAACCTCATAGTTCATCATTTTTGACAAATTTGCATAATGATTTTTCACTTCATTTAATGTAATACTCTTGTCGTTTAAATCTTTTTCAAACTCGTAATCCTTGAAAATAGCACGAAAAGCATCATATGAAGCAATAACCGGAATGGATACGTGATTATCATTAGGATAGTATTTCCAATCCCAAACCAAATTACTTTTGGCAGTACTTTTAAGGATATCGCGATACTGTAAATTTTCTTTAACATGAGAATTAATATTAGCCTGATCATGCATCACTCTTATTGTATCCATGTCTTTGGCCATAGTGTTTGCTGATGCAAAATAAAGTCTTTTCCCCGAATAGTCGTATAATTTTAATTTTTCAGAAGTTTGCTTCATTACTAGATGTTTATCCCACCAAATACTTGGATCTATAGCAACATAAGAATTGAAAAGTTCCTTATGATTGACCAATAAATTAATTACAGTTAGTCCTCCTAACGAATGGCCTACAAGCATTTTGTAGGGTGCTGGTTTATACAAAGTGTCTATATAGGGAATAAGTTCATTTCTTATAAATTTTATAAAATTTTCCCCTCCCCCTGACGCTCCCAAAGCTGCTGAATCCTGCTCTCCGTCTGACCAAAAAACAGAATGTGATGGTGTTAAATCACGTAGCCTGTTTGTATTTGCTATTCCAACAATAATCATTTCGGGCATTTTTCCGGCTTTATTTAAATATTCAGCAATGCTACTAAAGGAATTAAAAAACGATGGCCCATCCAGAATATACATTACTGGAAGTTTGCTATTATTAGTAGCGTTTGAATTGGGCGCATATATCCAAATTTCTCTGTCTTCGTTTAGAATATTAGAATGTATGGTTTTCTTTATGCCTAAGACAATTTTTTCGTCGTTACGATTTGTTTTCTGACTCAATCCATACAGAGGGAGTAGCAACAATATCATCAATAAGATTTTTACAGTTTTTTTCATAATCCATGAATTAAATTTCTTTTATAATTGATTTAGATGAATTTCTCACAAGCTCACCATTAATCTATTAACAGTTCTGATACACATTTAGGATTATAGAGTTCCATATAGCGTTCGGGCTTTGACAATTTGCTGAAACTGTATTTCTCATATAGCTAATCAGCGGTTGATGTTAACAATATCTAACGTCTCAACCCTTGTAAATTGGGGTGTTCCATTAGGACTTTCATCAATTTAATAGAGAGCCTCAGGCAGCTATATACTTCCAGTATATAGACATCCCCTAAATAAGCAATCGTTACAAAATCTGATAGTACTCTTGCAAACCCAATTTACCTGTCCTTATTAAAATACTCCAAAGTTCAAGGAATTCTCTACTGTTGTTTTACGCTCTCAAAAAAATTACAATTGGAGATGACTGTTTTTACTTTTTCAGCAATGTTTCTAGCTTTTGTTTTGTCTCAGGAATAATCTTTAGCGATAACGTCTTTTTATAACTCTCTATGGCTTTTACTTTATCACCCTTTGCCAAGTATAAATCGCCTAAGCCATCATAACAGTTAGCCGATTCAGGATAGTTTGTAATATTTAGTTTAAATAATGCCTCAGCTCTACTGTAATGTTTTTTACTCAACATATAATAGGCAAGCCCATTAACCTGTCTTTCATCTGGTTTAACGAGGTAGCCTATTAGATCTGAAACATTTTTGTAGTGCGATACGAATAAGGAATCTAATTTGAAATTAGGATCGTCTAATTGACTGTTATAAAGTTTAAGTTTGTAATAATCGAAAATGAAGCGAAGGGCATCATATTCTCCAATCAATCGAACAGAACTGTGATCATCATTTTCATAAAACTTATGCTGGAAACGTAATTGATTTGTTTTAGTTTTATTAATAATTTTAATGAATTCAAGATTACTACGAATAAGCTCAGTACCTTCACTAGTATCATTTTGTACTTGCAGTGTATCCATCCCTTTTTCCATACGGTTTGCCAATGCCATAAACAAGGTTTTCTTTTTATAATTCTTGTTTTCTAAAGCCGTCTTTGCTTCTGTTACAATTTTTTGATTGTTCCACCATAAAGCGGCATCAAGAGACACATAAGCATTAAATAAATTTTGATTTTGCAATAATGTATTCATAACGGTTAGACCACCAACAGAATGACCGATGAATATCTTATAGGAAGCTGTTGGATAATTTGTTTCAATGTATGGCATTAACTCTTTTTCCATAAATTGCATGAATTTTTCGCCATTGCCAACAACGTTAGGCATACCCTTGTCTGTACCAAATGTTAGATCTGTCATTCGATTAGGATGTAAAACACCAACGACAATTGTTGGCGGACACAAACCTGCACTACTCATAAACTCGGTTATACTAACAACATTATTAAAGTTTTCATTTCCGTCTAATAGATAAATTACCGGATAACGTTCTTTAGAGGTGTTTTCATTTCCTCCATTGCTGTTTGGAATATGAATCCAAACTTTACGCTGCTGATCTAATATTTTTGATGGCAAGCTTTTTTCAAACCCTATTGTAAAAGGATTATTTTCCTGTGCTTTCAAACAAAATGAAAAAAGGAGTATTGATAAAGAATAAAAAAATGTTTTCATATAATTTTAATTTGAAATATTTATTGATTTAGCTTACTTTTTAAGCGTAGGTAACGATGGAGAACTTGTACGGGTAAGTTTAATTTCTATCAAAAAAATAATCTGGAACTCCGAATTGTAACTTTTAGTGATTAGTTATTTTTTATAATGTTAAAGTTACTAAAATTTATTAGCCCATTCTCTTTGCAACAAGGCAAATTGATATTCACTACCCCATTTCCCTTTAAAGAAAATGTTTTCCACAAAATAACCTTCCTGCCTGAACTTTAGACTCTTGAGTAACGCAATTGAAGCTTCGTTTTCGACATCGACTATTTCAACAACACGATGAATCCCTTTCTTTTCAAATAAGAAATCTAAAATTCCAATCATAACTTCTTTTGCATAGCCTTTTTGTTGTTCTAAATGCGAAATCGTGATACCAATTTCTGCAATTCGTATATCGTACTGATCCAACTTAATCGCACAATCGCCTATCAATTTTCCAGTTTCTTTATTTTCAATTGCATATTGAATCCATTCTCCCGCATTACCGAAGAACTTCTTACCATTAGATAAAATAAATGCTTTTATTTCTTCTTTGTCCATTACATCAAAGCCCTGATATTTTGTAACTTCTGGATTAGAACGATAAACATGGAAATCATCCAAATCTTCAATTTTAAGATGTCTGATTATTAATCGAGGCGTTTGTATATTTAATTCTTCCATCTGTATTATTTAAATATTTATTAAAAAACTATTATGTTAGTCTTTAATTCATTTGAAATGAATTTAGAAACGCTGTAAATTATTCCACTAATTCCATAAACATTTTTCTTCCACCTGTTTCGATTTCTTGTTTTAAAAGTTTGTTGGTATTAATGTCGATGTAATAAGTATTTTTAACACTATTATTAGAAATATCATCTGTTACGGTGACAATCCAAACTTCTCTACTATTCAGTAAACCTCTTTTGGTTCCTTTTATATAAACGTTTTGAATTCCAGACGTTGATTTTGGATTATAATCAAAAATGGTTAGTAAAGATGAATATCCTTCTTTTAATGGCAGCCAACGGATAAGTTGTGGATAGAGGTTACTGTCAAAAAAATCATTATTAACTTTTTGAGCAATTATAGTTTTTTTGTTGGTGGTTTTATCGAGATAATATCCATTAACAGTTTTTTCAAAATTAAGTACCATGTCACGTTGTTGATTATAGGATGAATGATACATAGGTTTGAGACTCGGCAGTTTTGCGACAGTTGAATCAGTCCAAATAGCACTAGTGTTTTTCATCTTCACGTTAGTAGTAACCAACAACTTTCTTTTACTCTTGGTTATTTCAGTAAATACTCTTGCCAATTCAATTTTTGAAGAGTCTTTTTGAGCATACCAGATCATCTCATATTTGTCATCTTTGATCAGATTATTAATAACTTCGTTTTTTAATGGTGCTTGACGATTTATCTGTGAGAATACTGATACGGAACTAATTAACGTAATAAAAATTAATGTTTTCATATAATATTTTTTTAATAGTGATAATCAGATTAAAAACCTCATCCTATTTTTTCAAGTAACCGTTCTAGATGTCCATTGTTTTTCAGAACTGGACCATGACCAAAACAAAGAATTTTCGGGTTTAATCCATGAATTTTCTTTATGGATTCAATATTTCTTACTTTATCAGTAGTGAATAAATTAGGAGGCTCGTTAAGTCCAATAAAAGTGGTAAAAAAGTCCATATTAACCAATGTATCACCAACAATCAACACCCCGTCCTTTTCCCTAAAAAATGATATATGTCCTTTGGAATGGCCTGGTGTTTCAATTACTGTAAAACTTCCTACTTCGTCACCTTCTGTGAGCGTTTTAGATACTTTATAACCTTTACCTGCCCAATACTTTTGTTGGAATTGGGCAATGAAATGATTTTCGTTAGGATATTCATCTATGACGATGCCGGATTCAGCATTAGTTTTCTCCCATTCGGAAGTCCAAAGAGGAATATTTAACCGTTCACAAATAATACTGCTGCTACCTTGATGATCTGCATGAGCATGTGTTAATACATGAGTATTTATATCAGTATTCTTTATTGCGTCCAAGATTTTATTTGCAGAACTCTTAATTCCTGCATCTATCAGCACATCATCGACTACATAACAATTAATGCTATTTCGGGGCATCAACGGAATCTGAAAAACATTTTTTGCTACTTCATTCATTTTGTATATTGATTTGTTGAATGCAAAGTTGGCAACAAACGAACAGATTCTTCTTGATAAATGTTAAGAAATGTTTTTTCGTATTCTGCTAAGGGATTCGGGAGTTATACCCAAATAAGAGGCAATGTGTATAAGGGGTGTACGTTGTATAAGTTTTTCAGATGATACGGATAAGAACTCAAGATATTTTTCTTTAGCCGGTACAGATTGTAACCGCATTAATCTATCAGCAACACAGATGTAATTTTGTTCGGCTAAAATTCTCCCTATTATCTGCCAATTTGGAATTTGTTTATAAAGTTCCTGCATTTGATTATAACTTATGGACAAGGTTTCGGTTTCTTCAATACATTGCATGCTTTCAATTGATTTACTTTGGGTAATAAAACTCGAATAAGCACAAATAAACTCATTGTCTGTAGCTAGGTAAGTAGTAATTTCTTTACCATCCCTTAAATAGAAATTTCTAACTAATCCATTTACTATGAAATAAATATTTGAAGAAATTTTTCCTTCCGAAAGAATATATTCCTTTTGCTTGAATGTGTTAGGATTAAACTTTGAAATGATTAGGTCTAATTCGTCATCGGAAAAACTTGAAAAGGAAAGTATCTGTTTTTTTAAAGTTTCATAAACCATATTTTTCTGTTTAGTGGTGAATCGGTTCAAAGATAATTATATAGTTGGGTCGAATAGTAGATAAAAAACTTTTAAAAATAACACGCTTATATACAATATGTTAATTTATGTAAACTCCTATTGGTCTATACTTTTTAATGAATTATTTTAAAAAATCATTCACTTTCATAAGCTTGTACTCTGGTGATGCGTTAAAAAAAATGTTAAGTAAATTCATATGCCCAGCTCCATAGATAACTAAAATTTTGTCAGATGGTTTTGATTCAATTTTTTGAATATTTCTAAAAATTCTGAGATTCCTATTAAACCACCAACCTGTTGTAAAATCTACTCCAAAGAAATCATTGTCTTTCGTTTCATATTTAAACACACCTATAAAATAATTTCCTAAACTTCTGTTCAAATTATTTTCGTCATTTAATACTCTTAATTGGGCTTTAATGCCTTTGGTTTTAAAAATATCATTCGAAAAGTATGTCAGTGCCGAGTCTGGGTTTTTATAAAAATAATTTGTGAATTTTTTTGATTCAACGCTATCCTTATCCAAAAGGCTATCGATACTTTTGTAATTCTGTCCCCAATCATTCACACAGAATACTTTTTTCAATTTTAATTTTTTGGCTAATCTGAACCCAATTTGTTGATATTCTTCCCTATTGAGTTCGTAAGTCCCGTTTAGATAACTATTGAAAAGAGAATCAACTTTCAATTGTAATGAAGGATCAACTTCTACAGCAATAATGGTAGGTTTGAATTTTGAAATTTGCTCAACAATATCAATTATTTCCTTTTGATATTTTTGATCAAGAACATCTATTTGATCTTTTTTCTCCGTTTTTTTTATATCTCTATTATGAAATGCAAAATGGAAAGTGCCTAAGGTCAAAACCTCCTTTTTAACTGCCTGACTAAATACGAGAGTCGTAAATAACACAAGCGTAAATGTGAAAAATGTTTTCATCTTAATTGTTTTTAATTTGTTGTTTTTAATTTGTTGTTTTTCAGTGTTTTACCATTTGAATGTTGATTTAAAGGATAAATAAAAAATGTCGTTTCCGGTTCCGGTAGCTTTAGGATAACTTCCGGCTTTAAAGTATGAAATATCAATTGCGTATGATAAATGGCTTGTTTTCTGATAATTACTTTCCAAAACGAAATATTGTCCTAATGTTTTTTTATCGGTACTGAACAGAGAATTTGGTCTTGGTCGGTTCTGGATCATTCCTGGGGAATATGTTCCGTCCTGATTGCTGTTCCTTGACAGAAAAAATACTTGTGCCAAGATATTCAGCCTTTGGATCGGGTTAATTTTTATGTAGGGATTAAGACTGTTCATGTTTGTTGCGCCAATTGGAGCTGCCAATCCGTAAGTAGGCTTTGCGTATAGCAGGTTATAAGTATTCAGTTTTTTATCGTTGGGATTTTTATCCCCTGATGCGATATTGGCAGCCAAACCAATTATTCCCTTTTTGGAAGGAAGTACAGTTACATTTATATCGGTTAAAACATTATAAGCTTCAATAACTAAGTCATTGAATTTTCCGGTTTGATAAGCGCCTTCCAACTCAAAGTTAATGATTTTTAGGTTGGTAAACAATCGAAAACCACAGGTTTCCCTGTTTTCGAATCCCGCTTGGTAATTATACATTCTGTCTTTTGACTGAAAATTGAACAAGTAATAATCCAATCCGATTTTACGATTTGAAAAGTGTTGCGTTCCATAAATCCCGTATAAACCGTCGTGCATGCTTTCATCGTCAAAAACATATTGTTTTGAGCGTACTTTTGAAACCGCTATAAAATCAAGCGTTCCTTTTTTGAATTTGTGTTTAACTACAAGGCCGTCAAATGCGAGTCTTGTATTAGGACCTTCTCTTACAGTAATTAAACGATGGTTCCCATAATACATTTCCTGATGTCCTAAGCGGAAATTCCAATTCTTTACTTTTAATTCGGCAAATGCCTGATGAAGACTTAATTGATTTTCGTCGATTTCGGGTACTATTGGATTGTCATTGAAAAAACGTAATGTACTGTTCAATTGGAGAAAAAATCTGAAATGATTTCCTAATTCGATATCAGTATGCACCATCAAACGATGCCAGAGTTGGTTAACATCTGTATCCGAATAAGTGGGAGGTACATCTCCAAAATTAAGATTGTCATACATTTGAAATTGTTCGCGCAATTCGCCACCAAAAGAAACATAATTGTTACTTCCCAATGGTAGGTATTTTAGTTTGTCAAATCCTTTCTTTAATGAGTCTTTTTTTAACATGGTAAAGTCGTCTTCATAGCGCATTAAATGGATTTTGTTTTGAGCGAATGAGGGAGAAATTACGATGATAAGCATCATCATTGTTGAATATACTATCGGATTGATTTTATTCATTTTTTTTTTGATTTTTTTGATGATTGATACTCCGATTTGTCACACTTTTTGGAGACAAATTTGAAATGGCCATTAAAAATGTGTTAATGGCCATTGAAACTATTGTATGATTACTGTTTAATTACATGTCCGGTAACTTTACCGAATACACTTTTTCGAAACATAAATTCCAATTGACGCATTGTTGTTGGAATTTCTCCCGGAAAATAAGGGAAATATTGAGGTGAATCTTCGATTACCGTTGGGCTGATAGCGTTAATGCGTACCCCATTTTCCAATTCTATAGCAGCTGCACGAACAAATCCTTCCACAGCGCCGTTTGCAGCAGAGGCATTGGCGAAGTTTACTTGAGGTTCGTGGGTTAAAGCACCTGTTATTAAGCTGAAAGACCCTTTTGGATTAATGTACTTTTGACCAATTAAAACCAAATTGATTTGTCCCATCATTTTACCTTCGACACCATTTCGGAAGGTTTCGTTATTTAATTTACTCCAAGGTCCTACAAATGTTGGTCCCGCTGTTGAAATTAAAGCATCAAACGAACCAATTTGTTTAAACATGTTTTCGATGGATTCCGGTGATGTAATATCCACATCAATATCAGCGTCTTTAGAAGCTGCTTTAATAATGTCATGCTCATTTTCTAAAGCTTTTACTAAAAATTTACCCATTGTGCCTGTAGCACCTACAATAATAATTTTCATTTTTTTTCTGTTTATTTGTTATTAAAATCTTTCAAAAATCATTTCTTTGTTAACCATCATTCCGGCTGTTGTTCCTGTTGATACCGCATTTGCGACGGTTCTTATTTTTGATACAATGTCACCGCACGCATAAACACCGTCAACTGTAGTTCTTAATGTTGCATCAGTTTTAAGATACCCTTCATCGGTTATTTCACAACCCAATTCAGCAGGGATTTTGGAGTTTTGTTCGAAAGGAGTTCGGGTATAAATTGCTTTCACAGAAGCCTTTTTGCCATTTCTGAAGACAATATTCTTGACATAGCCATTTTCATGTTCTAAACTTTCAATTTCAGTTTCAATAATTTTTATATTGCGGTTTTGAAGTTTAGAGGTTTGCTCCGGTGTTAAAGTAGAGGCACCATTGGTGAAAATAGTTAAGTCATTTGTCCAATTGGAAATTAATTTGCCAAATTCAAAAGCATATTCTCCATTACCAAGAATTCCGGTTTGTTGATTTTTGACTTCGTAGCCATGACAATAAGGACAATGCAGTACTGAGATTCCCCAACTTTCCGAAAATCCTTTTATTTTTGGCATTATATCTTTTATACCGGATGCGAATATTAATTTGTCTGAAGTAAAAATTTCTTTTGATTCCAGTTCAATCTTGAAGCTTTTGTGCAGTTTGGTTCCTTTTGTTACTATGCCGTTATGGAAAGAAACAGTGTTGTATTTGAGTACTTGTGCTTTAGCAATACTTGAAATTTCAGAAGGTTTTTTTCCGTCTTGGGTTAAAAAATTATGTGAATGAGGGGTTTGTCTGTTACAAGGTTTGTTACTGTCGATAATTAAAACCTTTTTTAACGCTCTTCCCAAAGCCATTCCTGCTGCCAAACCTGAATAACTGCCACCAATAATGATAACATCATAATGTTTATACTTTTCCATACTATCCTGATTTATAAAGTTTATAAAGTTTGTAGGTAAAGAAAATGCAGTGATAGCCATGCTACTTATTTTTACAAATTGCCGTCTGCTGTATGCTTTTCTATCTCTCATTTTCTTCATATTTACTTATACAAAGTTAGTAGCATCAAGAGAGAAAGGGATAGGACAATAACTGAGTTAAATGGTACTTTTATGAAGTTTGGTAATTGATAAAAACAAGAATAAATCTGTTGTTTAATTATTGCTATTTGATTCATAAAAAAAACAACCACCACATAGGTGATTGTTTTTAAATAGATTAAAAAAATAACATTGTTTACGGTTTGTTCAATACTTCCGGGTTTGCAATTTTTGTCGGATTACCGTTTATATAATTTAAAACATTTGAACACTTGAACTGCGTTTTTTATAGTCGTCTAAAATTGTAATTTCATAAATCGTTTGCTACTTGACTAAGATTAAATGCTTGCTGTATTTGGTAAGCAATAACTATATTTTAAATGATTCTGTTATCTATTACTCAATTCTAACCAATCCATTTTTAACATTGCATATTGGTACTCGCTTCCCCATTTGCCTTTGAAGAAAATATTTTCTCTAAAATGGCCTTCCTTTTTAAAGCCAATGCTTTCTAATAGTTTAATGGAAGCTTCATTTTCAGTATCGACAATTTCTGTAACCCTATGAAAATCCTCTAGATTAAATAAAAAATTTAATATTCCCATTAAAGCTTCTTTTGCGTAACCATTTCTTTGTTGCGTGTGAGAAATTGTGATTCCAATTTCTGCCAACCTGGAATCGTATTGGTCTAATTTTATGGCACAATCTCCAATTAAATGTCCGGTATATTTATTTTCAATACCATATTGAACCCATTCACCAGGAAACCCAAATTTTTTATTTTTTTGTTGCGAAATAAATTCGACAGATTGTTCTATTGTAAAAACATCGAAGCCTTGGTATTTGGTAACTTCGGGATTTGAACGATAAAAAAAGAAATCATTACAATCTGAATCCTTTAAATTTCTAATAAGAAGTCTCTCTGTTTCAATAGGTAGGATTGTCATTATTAATCGTTTTTTGAGATTTTCTGTATTACTTTATCAACAAACGGAACCCCAATAAAAACAACCCAGGGAACCAATGCAATTGTAAGGATTAATGTTCTTATATATAGTGGAAACACTGCCAAATCCTCTCCAAAAAAGAATAAAAAAAACGTAATCGATGGATAGATTACTGCCCATATTTTTAGCGCTGCTATTAATTTCATTTTTGTTTTCATGTGTAAATTAATTTAAGTTATTATTAAACAAATTTACATCTCATAGGAACGTAATAAATAGGACAAAAATTTACTTTAATGGGATTATAATGTAATTTTATATTACCGATTTGCTATTAAAAATCACAGTTTACTTGAAGCAACATTCTTGTTTAGATAACTAAATTACTTAGAGTTTTGACTATAATTATTGTTTTGTTTTTGATGTAGTTCAAATTCTATATCATTGTCCATTAGAAACCTAGTTTGTATAAAGCCAACTCTTTCAAGAAGTCTTATTGCCTTCTCATTTTGTTGGCTGGTTATGGCCATAATTCGTTTTAATCCAATATCATTTAATCCAAAGTCTATTGCTAATAACATTGCAGAAGTCATAAATCCCTGTCCACGATATTGGGGTAATAAAACACAGCCTAGTTCCCCTTCATCTTTGTCAAACCCACGATAGAATCCACAAGTCCCAACAATTTTATTAGATTGGCTGTCAATAATTCCCCAATGAATAGAGTCCCCTTTATCATAATCCGCATTAATTTTTGAATTCATTTCTATTGCTTGCTCCAATGTTGTTGCCTGAATAGTGTCATAATATGAAATTTCTATTAGGTCATTAATATCCGAATTCTGAATCTGTCGTAATGCTATTCTTTCATTTGAAACAGTGGGGAAAGTAGAATAAGGAGGTGTATTAATTTTACTCATTATTATATATTTATTTATATGTTAATTTACATGGTTATTTTGGCATAACAACTTACTACTACTTTGCATAAAACCTTTGTCATCATTTGTTGTTTATATTTAGCTATATTGTTACTATTTATAAACATTTGGATTAAAAAGTTCCATATACAATTCTGGTTTTGGAAGTTTAACAAAACCATACTTTTCATAAAGCCAATCAGCAGTTGAAGTCAATAAAATCCAACGTCTTAAGCCTTGTAAATCTGGATGTTCCATTACAGCTTTCATTAATTTTTTTGAAAGCCCTTGTCCACGGTAATTATCTAAAACATAAATATCACCTAAATATGCAATAGTTGAAAAGTCCGATATTACTCTTGCAAACCCGATTTGGCTATCGTTGTGAAATAGCCCGAAGTTTAGAGAATTGTCAATAGAAGTTTTTACTCTATCAAAAGGGATACCGTTACTCCAACCTGAATATTTTGATAGGAAGTCGTGGATTGCATCAATATCCATTTTTGATTTGTCTGTCGTAATTGTAAAGTTGTCAAAAGTAATTTCAATAATTTCCATTTCAAGCTAATTTCATTATTCGTTTCTATCTAGTCTGTTTGATTACAGCGAGCTCTAACCGTTTCTAAATCATTGATTTGTTGAAATAAGTAGATTTTTCAAAATCTCTTATATTTATTGATATGATGGGAACTTCGGGAAATATCAAATTAAGGTTACTTACAATTGCTTTAGAAAGATTGCTTTTTTGAGACGTTGTCCTTCCTTCCATTATATTTCCAAAAATGTGAATGAAATCGTCCTCTTTACCACCAACAGTATAATATTGAAAAGGATTGATCCTTACCTTTATTTCACTCAAATCGAATAGTCCTGTTGATGCAGATGCTTCAAATACATTTTGCATTATTTCTTCGGGTGTTTTTAACTTTAATATAGTTACTGAGCAATCAATTATAAAATGTGGCATAATAAATAATTTTTATTGTTTGATATTGTATTTTTTGTTTAAAACCCGTAGGCCAATATAGTACATCTTTTCAGTTGACTTTGGTAAGGTGATATCAGCTTCGATATAAAATATCTCGACATCACTAAACCACTTTTAATCATTTCTTAGTTGAATTAGGCAACCATTTAATAGTTTATGTTAATGATAAAATTTAAGTAATATTGATTACCACGTTTCCTTTTTTATGAAAACTTTCCACATAAGAATGAGCTTCTCTTATTTGATCTAGGTTATATTTTTTGTCAATTACCGGGACTAATTTCCCTTTTTCGATTATATCTCTAAGGAAAAGTAAATCACCCTTTTTATTTCTTACTGAGCCTAAAACTGAAACATATTTACCGTTAGGTTTTAAAAGAATTTTTGAACTTCTTTTTGAATATTTTCCAACAGCATCAAAAATTATATCAAATTTGTCGTTTAATTTGTAAATATCTTGGGTAGTATAATCAATGATTTTATCCGCTCCAAGAGATTTTACCAGATCGAAATTTGTTGGTCCACATACGGCAGTAATATTCGTATTAAAATATTTTCCGAGTTGAACCGCATATGTACCAACACTTCCAGATGCGCCATAAATTAAAACATTTTGATTTACTTTTATTCCTGCTTTATGTAAAAATTTTAAAGCAGTGAGAGCTCCAAGAGGTATTACAGCTGCTTCTTCAAAGGATAAATTTGAAGGCATTAATTCGACTTCTTCGTCAATCGATAGCGTTTTATATTCTGCATAGGCTCCAAACTTGTACCCACAAAAAGCAAATACGTTATCTCCTTTTTTAAATTTTGTTATTTCTGAGCCGACTTCTTCAATTGTTCCGGCTAATTCAAAACCTAAAATTTTTACTTTTTTAGGTCTAAACACCCCATTGAACAACCTAACAAGGAAAGGATCCGCTTTTCGCATTCTCCAATCACCTGC
The DNA here is from genome assembly GCA_963812405.1 of uncultured Flavobacteriaceae bacterium. Taxonomy (GTDB): domain Bacteria; phylum Bacteroidota; class Bacteroidia; order Flavobacteriales; family Flavobacteriaceae; genus Flavobacterium. Next base: position 316,940 of record CAWEUV010000004.1, read on the forward strand.
CGTAACCGAAGTGGAATGAATCTTTACTAAAATTTCATTTTCTTTAGGAGTAGGCTTGTCAATATCTTTTAATTGAAGTACTTCTGGGGAACCATATTTTTCATAAATAACAGCTTTCATTGTCAACTAGCTTTAATAATGATTAATCAATGTTCTTAAAAGAAGGCTTCCATCTGTAAAGTAATACAACCGTAATTATGACGCAACCCAGTCCAGGCAAACTAGCTTCAAGTCCGAAATCACCACCTGTAAGCAACTCGGGAGCCGGTTTAAAGACAGGCTTTAGGAGACTATACTCGTTATGACCACTTACTCCAAAACCGAGAATAGTTCCCTGAACCCAATTCGCCATAAAATGAAGCCCTATTGGCATTGCCAGGCTTTTTGTTTTTAAATAGGCAAACCCAAACATTATAGAAGCTATAAAAATATTTACAGATGCCAATAATTTAATATTACCCGTCATTCCCGGATTATTCATATGGGTTAACAAGAAATAACCCGCTAATACTAATTGTGCTCCCCAGATACCTAACCAATCTTTTGCTCGCTGAAAAAGAAAGCCTCGAAAAAGAAATTCTTCAGCAATTGCCACACATAATGTTAGGGTTGTAGTTGTCATGAATAAATTCCAATCCCATTTGTAAAAATGCCAGTTCAATTGTCCGCTTATGCTTAATATTAAAGCAGGTAACAACATTAAAGCAGCGCCGATGCACATTCCTTTAAATAGATTTTTCAGCCATAATTTATTGAACTCTCCTGTTAATTCGGTTATTGGCTTTTTTCTAAAAAATTGACAGATTAATGTAGTAATGACAACAATTATTACCTGATGATACATGGTGATTTCCCACTTGTAGGCTTGAGAAATAAAAACTAATGGTAATGTTAAAGATGCTAATACCATGAAGAATATTATTATCCACAAAACACTTCTAATTTGGCCTTCTTGATTTTTAAAAATACTCATTTTTTAATTTTTTTAGTTAATATTATTTATTTAAAGCACTAAAAGTTAAAATGAACAGATATTACTAGTGTTAAATATTGATTACAAAGTTAAATCTGCCTAATTGAATAATTATAGGACAATAGTTAAATTCAATAGGACATATTTAAATTTTAAAAACCTAACAGCCTAATAATAAAAGATTTACAAAAGCAATCTAGTGATGTAGAGGTATTTTAATATTTATAGTTTTTATTCAGGATAGTTGAAAAATGATATCATCCTAAATATTTAGAGAATTAATATATTTTTCGGCCGCAAAGTCTGGAGTTTTACTAATAAATTTCATCAAACTTTTAATTTATTTGTTGCCTAAAGTTTTCTGGGGTATAACCTGTATGTTTTTTAAAAAATCTTATAAAGTATGATGTATCTTCAAATCCTAAATTATAGGCTATTTGACTGACCAATTGTGTAGTGGCTAATAAATTTCTTTTTGATTCTAATATTATATATTCATTAATTACATCTGAAGCATTCTTTTTTAATGAAACCTTTGTTATTGCATTCAGCTGATAGACCGTTAGATTTAACATTTCAGCATATTTTGATACTTGCTTGTGTTTGACAATATTGTCTTCAATTAAATCTAAAAATTTTTCAAGTTTTTGTTGTTTGTATTGGTTAGCCTCCTTAGGTCCCTCAATATTACTGTTTCTATGTCTTATGAGTTCTATGAAATATATATTTAGATATGCTTTTACGACGTCAGTATAATCTTCATATTTACAAGTATATTCCTCGAAAATATTTATTAGTATTACATTTAATTTGTCAAAATTTAAAGAATTAAGCTGACAAAGATTCAAATGGCTAACTTTTCTAAGTAAAAGCTGTGATAAAATATTGCCCGAAAAACTAAATTCTTTATCGAACTGTACCAGGAATCCTTTACTTCCTTGTTTTAAATTTAATTTATGAATCTGCCCAGGTTTCAATAGAAAAACGGAAAAATCATTAATAGTGTAATTTACAAAATCAATTTCATGGAAACCGCTACCCTTAGATATAAATAGAATTAAGTAAAAGTCATGCCTGTGAAGACCTTCTTCTAAATCATTATTTTGCGTCAGCTCTTCAATTTTTCTAATCGTAAAACGCCCTGTTAAATTAGTAATTTGATCAGTATTTACAATATGTTTTACAGGTATATCATTATCATTCATGTGGATCTATTAAAAACGATATTAAATTTAGTGTTTTTACTAACAAAACGCAAATTCAGGCTATAATAACCATCCAGTCTCCTTTTAAAGTAGCCATATTATTGTGATTCAAATTGACCTCCCAAAATTCCAAAAAAAACTAATTTATTCTACTAGTAGTTTGTATTTCAACTGTAAATCCATTATCTTTTAGTTGTGATTTCTTCTTCCTCATCTATTCCTCCTATATGATTAATATATCAAACGTTCAAAGATTGCGTCAGTTTTGGTTTTACGGCTCTAATCAAAAACCACAATACAAAAAATGTACTTTGCTACCGTCTCTACCATATACAATTGCTTAAAACCGATTTAATCTTGCCTTTTGCAAGGAATAATCGTTTTTCGAATCTTACTCTTGTCTGTTAATTTATTAGCCATAGTCCGTTTTTAAAAACGAATTTATGGGTAACAGCATGAAAAAAAGTAGTCATTAAAAGGTAGTCATTTTAAACCGAAATCAGATGGTCAATTTGCGCCGGAATTAGGTGGTGAATTTGACCGTTTTTTCCAGTAATACCAAAAATCCAAGCGAGTATAGTAAATAACTACATTTAACACTACTTAACACTATTGCGTAAACAAATTTGTTTATTTTTGTAGTGTGAAATCAGAATTAAAAATATTAAAAGGTATTCATCCGGGACTTGTATTGGAACGTGAATTGAAAAAACGCCATTTGCGAAAAGGGGCTTTTGCACTTTCGTTACAAGAGTATCCGCAAACTTTAACAGCTATTACTAAAGGTAAAAGAGGCATGAATACCGCTTTGGCATTAAAGATTGAAGAAGCACTTGGATTAGAGGAAGGTTACTTTATGGTTTTACAGGTTTACTACGATATCGCAGAAGAAAAGAGAAAGCTTAAAATTTCTGCTACTTCTTTACCTAAATTACGCCGTGCTTTGTTTTGGGATACCAAAATTGAAAAAATAGACTGGGAGAAACAAAAAAGAGCCATTGTTAAAAGGGTTTTTGAACGAGGTAATGAAACGGAAAAAAATGAAATAATCCGTTATTACGGTAAGAAAACAATAGATTCTATATTAAACACTTTTAACAAAAATGCTGCATTATAACACCATATCTCCCCTACTTCGTGAAATTTTGGGCGATTTAATGGCTGCGGAAGAATTTGCCGATTTTCGACTTGTTGGAGGAACTGCACTGAGTTTGTACAGAGGTCACAGAATGTCTGTTGATATTGATTTATTTACAGATGCTGATTACGGAACCGTAGATTTTGATGCCATCGATACTTTTTTACGCCAAAAATATCCCTACGTTGAAACAAATAATTTTGATGTAATTGGTTTTGGGAAAGCTTATTTTATTGGCAACAGTGAAGATGATGCTATTAAATTGGATTTGTTTTATACCGATAATTTTATTGATGAGGTAATTGAAATTGACAACATACGAATAGCCAGCGTTGAAGAAATAATTGCCATGAAACTGGATGTTGTTTCCAAAACCGGTAGAAAGAAAGATTTTTGGGATATAGATGAATTGAAGGATGACTATTCTATTGAAGCAATGTTTGCGCTTCATGAAAAACGCTACCCTTACACCCATGACAGAGAAGCTCTAATAAAGAAGTTTACTGATTTTGAAGAGGCTGATGATGATTTTGAACCAGATTGTTTGAGAGGAAAGCTTTGGGAATTTATTAAACTTGATATTATTGATTTTATAGAAGGGATAAACAATTAAAGAAAGATGCTTTAGGGCATCTTTTGTTTTTATAGCAATGTGATGTTGTTGTCAATTAGAGATAAACAACTATCCAAAACGGAGCATTGACCTTTACCATAACCACCACTCCTTATACTTCTTGAATTTTGGGTTATGGAATGGTAGGTTACCGCGTCGTGCCTCCTCGTAATGACGGAGGGTGCAATGGTGGTAGGTTTATGATGACTCGAAGTTTCGCGGGTATATTGGTAATTGGAAAAATAGGAAATGAAAGACGCTTTTGGAGCGTCTTTTTTGTTTATTTTTACTTTTGATAGAAACTTTATACCTTTTATAGTCACTACCAGCCCTATGGTGGACCGTAACACCAAGCAATTAGTACAAACAAAATGCACGAACATCTTTTAAAAATAATAAAGCACCAAGTATCCATTTCGGACAATGACATTGAACTTTGCAAGGATTATTTTGAACCTGTCATTTTTCCAAAAAACAGAATAATTGAAGATGAAGGGAAAATTCCTCAATACTTGTATTTTGTTGTTTCGGGATATATGCGATTGTTTCATTATAATGACAATGGAGACGAAATAACTTCTCACATTAATTGCCCTCCAGGCTTTATCACCTCGTATTTCAATTTTATTAACCAAACAAAAGCTAATGAAAATGTGGAGTGCGTTACCGAATGTGAACTGCTAAGGATAACTAAAGATAATTTAGACCTCATCACTTCAAAAAGTGAAGCTTTTAAGGATTTTAGTATCTGGGTTTTCCAACAATCTATTGCCTATAATGAAAATCGTTCAAAGGAATTAGCAACACTTACAGCAGAACAACGATATCAAAAGTTAATAGACAACTATCCTGATATTATTCACAATGTCCCACTTCAATACATTGCTTCATTTTTAGGAATGAACGCAAAAAGTTTGAGCAGAATTAGAAAACAGATGATTAAGTAACATTTGCGAAGTGCCGTCGAAAAAACAATATTGAATTTTGTGTTATCATTTTAAAATCATAAAATATGACACAGAAAAATTTAGCACTAGTTACAGGTGCAAACGGACACCTTGGCAACAACCTTGTTAGACTACTACTAAATAAAGGTATTCCGGTTAGGGCTTCTGTTCGCAATATCAAGAACAAAGAACCTTTCGTAGGTTTGGACTGTGAAGTTGTTCAGTCGGATATTACTGATAAGAATTCGTTGTTAAGGGCATTGGAAGGTGTAGAAACTCTTTATGCTGTTGGGGCAGCTTTTAAACTTTGGGCAAAAGACCCAAAAAAGGAAATTTATGATGTAAATCTTCAAGGTACGCAAAATATTATTGAAGCCGCTGCAGAAGCAGGGGTTAAACGAATAGTTTATGTAAGTTCTATTGCTTCTTTAAATTACACTCAACTTCCAACAAAAGAGAGTTATGGTCAAAATCCCGACAGAAGGGATATGTATTACAATTCAAAAAATGATGGAGAAAAGTTGGCGTTTGAATTAGCTAAAAAACATAATATTGAATTAGTTGCTGTTCTACCTTCTGCAATGATTGGAAGCGAATCTTATGGAAGCTTGAGTGTTTCATACAATATTATAAACTTAATCCTTAAAAAAGAGATTCCTGTTGAAACTGGCATTACGCTAAACTGGATAGATGTAAAAGATGTTGCCGAGGATTGCTACTTAGCTGCTACAAAGGGAAGAAATGGGGAGCGCTATATTTTAGCAAATGAAAAATGCACCTCTATAAAAGACACTACTAAAATTGCTCAAAAACTATTCCCTGAATTGAAAATTAAGATGCCTATAGCGGTTCCTAAACCTATCCTTTTTTTAATTGCCTGGCTGATGGAATTAGGGAGTAAATTAACTGGGAAAGCACCTTTGTTAAGCGTAAAAGATGTTGCAATGTTTTCGGGATTGCAGCAAGATTTTGATATATCAAAAGCAAGAAACGAGTTAGGCTTTAATCCTAAAAATTCAGACATAGCAATTAAAGAAGCAATGATTTATTTAAAGGATAAAAGCACTGACAAAAAACCAAAACTTTAATAAATTAACAACTCTGAATGTTTTCTTTGTGATTATTTATGGAATGGTATAAAATTTTAGGGTTAATTGTGTTTGTACTTGCCGGGGTTTGGTTGCGGGGAAGGTTTATGATGGGCGGAAGTATCGTGGGTATAATGATAGTTGGATGAAAAGGAAATGAAAGACGCTTTTAGGGCGTCTTTTTTGTAGGTAAAAGTTTAAAGAGTTATATTCGTATCTAACCAGATTACAAAATTAATCATTAAATTACCAAGATATTATACAAAACAACAGATGAAAATTTTTGCAGAAACAGAACGGCTAATTTTAAGAGAATTAGAATACATGGATGAGAATGATTTGTTTGAAATGGACTCTGATCCAGAAGTTCATTTGTATATCGAAAACAATCCTGTTAAGTCAATTGACGAAATAACTAAAGTGATTGAAATACTAAAAAAGCAATACCAAGAAAATGGAATTGCTCGTTGGGCAGTAGTTGACAAATCAACAAACGAATGCGTTGGTTGGTCAGGATTAAAGTATTTTAATCAGTCTCTAAACAATCATAATAATTTTTATGAGCTTGGTTATCGGTTTAAGAAAAAACATTGGGGAAAAGGTTTTGCAACTGAATCTTCAACTGCAATTTTAGATTATGGGTTTAAGAACCTAAATATTGATTCAATATTCGCCATAACAGACCCTGATAACCTAAATTCAAAAAAAGTGCTCAATAAGCTTGGTTTTGAGCATCGAGAAACTTTTGATTATGAAGGAGACTTAACCGATTGGTTTGAATTGAAAAAAGCAACGTGGGAGGATAAAAGCAAAACTCTCAACAATGACTTTGAGCAAGTGGTTTTTTAGGATAAAACTGAAACTTATTTACCGTTTATACAAAAGATGCTTTAAAGCATCTTTTTTTGTAAGAATATGTTTTATATTTTTGCAGCTAAATTTATTAATTAGCTTATTATGAAATTTTTAAAAGCCTATTGGATGCTAATTCTTGCTTTTATTATTGTAATTATAGCAGGTTACTTTTATTATGACCTCACAATGCAGATTGCAGAAAAGGAAGCAAAAATAAGGAGGCTTGAAGCTGTTGGTAAAATAGGTTAAACAAGTCCCAAAAAAGGTTTATTTATTTTTAAAAACAGATACTTCTACCCTACTTACTTTATTTTGGGGTTGTGAGATATTGAAACTTAGAGTTAGTTGCGCTTGCGCCTGCAGGGGTTAGGTTGCAGGGGAAGATTTATGATGGTGAAAGTACCGTAGGTATAATTTCAGTCGGAGAAAAAGAGAATGAAGTGTAAAAAAAACACATTTAAATATAAAGGACTCAATTAATTAAATTCTTAAGCCCTTTAGATAATTTATGCTATTTTTGAAATAGTATCATTTTAAACCTAATTTATGACTTCGATTTACCAAATCTTCAACTAAAACAATTGGTTTTTTAAAATTTATTTTTAACAGCTTATAAGGTATTACCTTAACTGTCCGGTGACGAGTTTTTCCATTTACTATACGGAGTGTACACCAGCATACCCAATTGAGATTATAATTGGCTTATCTTTATAAAGATCTAAATATCCACTCGATTTTATCTCAGACTTAACAAAATTTGCAAACGCCAAAAATTGTTCTATTTCGGTTTTATTCAATTCATAAATTGTATCTTTTGAATACGAGCTTTTAACTTGAGTCAACATTATATGCCAATAGCCATTTCTTCTTGCAACTGAAAAAATATCTGAAGGTGTTTGACTCCCTTTCGATATAAATGAAGTATAAGTTGGTTTTAATTTATCAATCTTAGATACTACGTATTTTTCAGCCAAATCCCCAGCTTCTCGATTGCTGGGCATACCTAGTCCGTAGCTTTCAAGAATAGTCTTTTTTTCGGTTCGCCATTTACTTACAACATGGTCTACAAACGTTTCAAAATTTTTCATACCATTTTATAAGATTAGGAATTTCCATAAAGAATTATATCCGAAATTAAGTACCTCAACTTATCTTTTAAATCGTAATCGATATCTAATTCCTCTGCTTTATTACACATTTCTAAAAGTTTAGAAAAATGATTAATGTCGTTGTCAATTTTTGTTTTAAAAATATCTGACAATTTTTTAATATGAGAAAAAGAACTACGCGGATGGTCAATTTTAGCTTTAATTTTTACTCTTAATTCATCAGGAGTTTTAATTGATTTTACTTCATTCAGTTCCGTTATAAAGCTATCACTTGTATTTAATACATTTCCAATACTATGCAAACTTGTAAAAATATTTTCTGGTTTCACTGTGTGTGAAATTATTAGCTTACTTGTTTCAAACTTCGACTCTTTAGGAAATAAATAAAACCCTTGTTGATCTACCTTACCAACATGTATAATACTCTGAAAATTTAATGACCCTTGTCCTAAATCATTTGTTGAAACTTTAATTGCCGTTGAAACGTCACCAAAAGAACCAGCTTTCTTTAAAAACTTTTCAGCTACTATCAATTCAAGCTTTGATTCATTCAATGCAGCACTTTGAATTTTGTATTCAGTCCCTTTATTTTTTTTCATGTTATCATGAAATAGTAGCATTGAAACAACAAAGGTAAAATCAACTCCATATTCAAAATACTTATTTATTGAAGTAATCCCTCTTAAATATGTAATTCCATCATTTTCAATAAGTCTATAACTTTTATGTTTGTTATAGTTGTCTGAACTACTTGCCAAATCTTTAAAATATTGAACGTTCGCTTTCGCTAAATCTGACAAACCAATCTTGAAAAGATGATTTGCATATTTAGTCATAACGTAACTGTCGAAAAAAGTATTTTTAGAATCATATTTTGCAATGGTTTTTAATTTTTTTTTTAGTTCATCAATAACAACATACTCTTCGAAATCGAAAACAACAACTTTCTCCTTCTTCCCATCAATAATCTGCCATTCTTCAAAAACATTGATGTCTTTAGTTTGAGCAAATATTGATTGCTTGTTATAGTTATTATTGTAAAATTTTACTCGATCAAATAGCGCATCAATATGATTAATTGATATTATTTCATCTTTAATTTTTTCAATATTAAAAGCTCTAAAAATCTCAGCTTTGTATGGATGATTTGTTATCAACTCACAAAGTTTTTCAACTTTAATTTTTCCTGTGCTGTGTTTTGCGTCAAGCACTAACGCTTTTTGTAAGAATTTTTCTTCCATGGCTTTACTTTTCCTTTCTTATTCTTTTAAATGGTTTCGAACTTGAAGTTTTTACATCGAGAAACCTTCCCGTTTCGGTATCTCTTTTAGTCCATAGCTCGGTTATCGGATTTAAACATTTATAATAAACTTTGATTCTCAATAACAAATAACTTCAACAAATAGATAATTTCATTACGGAAAACCGTAACCCAAAATTTATTACATAAAAAAGATGAGTCAAAACTCATCTTCATAACTAGCCTATTTTTTACTCAGCCTCCAAGTCGTATTGATTCCCATTTTCATCGGTAGCCTTTAACTTTCCATAATCCACCCATTCGGCATTAACCTCAACTTCATCACCATCGGGTGTGGTGATTGTTCCGCTACCATATTTCCCATTCATGGTTACATTTCCAGAAACATCGTCTCCATTACTATCATGCCCAATTACATCGTAATTGTATTCGTAGTCTCCTGATGTACCTGTACGGTATTCGTATTTATGTTCTTTGTTTACATGATAGGTTGGATCGTCTTGTGGTTCTTCGTATTCAACTTGTTTAGTTGACACAAAGCCCTGAACCTGAGAATCGTTACTATCATTATAATTCGCTTTATTGTCTTTACAGCTTAGTAAGGTGGTTAAAACAACTAAAAGTGCTAAAAGAGTAATTTTCTTCATACGCTATTTTAATTCTATTATTGCCCAAATTGGGATGTGATCTGAAATTTCTTTTGTTTTATGTGTAGTTTCAAAATCTTGGTAAAAGTGTATGACTCCTGAGTTTATTATCTCAACTTCAGCAGTGTCGATAAAGATATTATCATATTCTGAAGCCAAACAATCGGAACCAATGCATTGTTTTTTTAATGATGTTTTCTGATTTTGAAATACTGGTTTATATCCCATACTTTTTAATGGCCCAAAGACAGAATGAGATTGCGGGCAATTGAAATCGCCCAAAAAAATAAGGTTATGCTCTGTATATTGTTTTGGTAGAAACTTAAAAAACTTGATTTCTGTTTCTGGTTGCAGTTTTTTTGTAATAGCGTGGAAATTACAAAGGGTAAAGTTCTTGTCTTTATATTGGAAAGTACAATAGTAAGGCTCCCTATCTATTTCAAGCTGATATTTTGTTTCAAGCCATGCCTCGCCTACTTTCTTGAGCTTTGCAGTTTTCCAGAGATAAGCATAGCGTTCGGTTTTATATTTACTACCCGTAGTTGGATTGCTCACTACATAATCCCACTTTGCATCTTTACGGTTTAAAATATCGGCAAGTTTAGCTATGGTTTTAGCTCCACCATCATTAGGGACGACTTCCTGTATAGCTACAACATCAAAATTTTTAATTGTATTGGCTATATACTCTAGATTTTCATTAGACTTTGAGGAGCCAATGTTTTCGATATTCCATGTGCATAATTTGATTTGTGCATTAACCAAACTAGCACAAAGAATAAGGAAAATAACTAACCTTTTTTTCAAAACGCTTTTTTTAGATTTGTTTAATCTTCCCAACCGCAAAGTGTTAATCCGTATCCTTGCGCTTCTTTGAGTGTTACTTTTTTAACCTCATGACTACATGAGTTTAATCCTCGGCAATTTTCTTTATAATGGTATTTTTTTGCTCCAGTTGCACCACAGATATAAACATCTGATCCAGTGGTATAAGAAGATGTGACAACAAAAGTTAATGATAGTATAAGTAGTTTCATATTTTTTTGTTTTAAAGGTAGTTTTTTTCTTAAGAACAAAGTGCTTTAAAAATTTGTTTTACAATTTGGCTGAGATAAGTTTACTTTTTAAATTCTTCAATTTTAAGTTTGCCTTCATCAAATCCTTTTTCCAGAACCTCAACATTATCTATAAATAAAGTATTATCCGATCCATATTTTTCGAGTTTTAAATACCATGTTGCTTTACCCTTACTAACATAATATCCTATTTGAAAACCATCAACAGTTGTAAACTTGTTTTCTAAATAATCCGGAGTTGACAAAACGTCTTTTTCAGCTTCCTGCTTTAAACTTTTCAATGCTTTAATCACTTCCAATAAATCTGCATATTCTATAGAAGCAGTTGAACTATTATATTTGCCTTGCTTAACTATTTGAAAGAAGTATATTGAGGTTGCACCACTTACTAATTTTCTTATTCGTGTTTCTGTTAATTCACCATAAGATCCTTTTATACCCGGAAGCTTTGAATCGACAAATTTTGTAATAACTCCTGTTTTAGATGCAAAAACATCCATTTTCGTTTTAACAGTTTCCATGTCTTTTTTGGCTTCCTGAGCCGTTAAAACTGTTACAAAAAGAATTGCTATTAATGTGTAATATTTTTTCATTTTATTTTATAAAATTGAATTTATTATGATTACTAATATCCCTGATACTACAAAAAACAGTAGACATCCACTATTTTTAGAGCTACTAAAATTTTTACGATAAGTAACTCCCGACATACCTGTTTTAACAGAATAGCCTCTCTTACTAATCGTACCAGCTTTCGTTCTTAAACTAGGGGAGATTCCAGACTTACTTATATTCAAGCCCAGCCCCCCACCTAGTTTCACCCTTTTTTGAAATCGGAATCCCATAACTTAAAATTAGCTTGTGTGACAGCTATTTGAACAGGTTTTACATCCGTTTGCTTTCGAATAGGTTTTCTTTGCTTCTGCAACAGCATCCTTACAATTTGAAAAATCTCCTAGATATTTTCTATTAGAACTACTTGGTAAATAAACGCATTTCTCTGTATGCACCTCATGGTCTCCGTTAGACTGTGCATTTGTGTTTACATAATACTTCATAACTATTTTATTTAATTATTGATTCATTCTTTTTTGTGCTTCAATTTGCTCGTTATACCAAAATTTCTGTGTTGAAAAATCAAGAGGCCAGTCTTTTTGTGCTTTTGCTTTTATAGAATTATTTTCAATGGTTAACATATATTCATAATCCTCTATTTGTTGATTAACCCAAAACTCCTGAGTTGTAAAGTCACTTGGCCAATCTCTCTTTGCTTTTGCTTTTAACTTTTCAATAATTGTTTCTTTTTCAACATTTTTGTTTTCTTCATCATTAGTAACAGTTTGTCCTATATCTGATTGTTCTACTTCTTGAATACTCTGCTCTTTGGCAGAATTAGATGATTTCTCTCCATTGCCGCCAATATTCACAATTACCATAAAAGCAATTACAGCAGTTATTCCTATTTTCCATCCTTTAGTAATTGATGTATTTTTCCAAAGAGCGTAAATCCCAACTGGAAAAAAGAGTATACAAAGTAATATTACTAACCAAGTTTTTTCATACCAAGCGTTAGTTATTGGATTACTTTTTGAAAATGAATTTGAAGCATTTGTATGATTTACATTTTTTTGATTTTTAAGATGTTCAATATCTTCCTCGCTTTTTGCTGTTAACCGAGCAATGCAATCAAATATTTTAACCAAATGATCATTAGCTTTAGTAACTTCATGAGACTGATTGAAAGTACCTAATTTACGTCTTACTTCTACAGTAATTTCGGTTTTATCCTCGCTCAACTTGTTTAAATTTATATCTATATAAACGCCTAAACTTAAAAACTCTAAGGCTTCGTAAGTATATTGGTTAAATATCTCATTTGAAGTAGTGAACTTATACTTGTCATTCATCAAATTAATATTCAATACACTTAATTTAACCCTCTCTATTGGGAAATCTACTTGAGTTGATTTTTTAGGGTTTGGAATTGCTAATACTGCCATAATTATTTTACTTTTTGTTGTTATTGATTAAACAGCTTCATTTACCAAACAAACGTACAGCCATAAAAAACCAATCCCTTACGGGAAACCATAAAGAATAAACTATTTTTAAGGCATAAAAAACACCCTAAAAGGGTGTTATTATGGAGAATGAAATTTATACGATGCCTAGATCTTTTGCTATGGAGACTAGATGAACCGTATTGTTTGCTTTGAAGTAAATTTTAAGTTTATTGATCCGTTTCTCAATGGTGCTTTTGCTATTTGGAGTTATGTTTAATTCTTTGAATTTAGTTTCCATATTCTCTTGTGGTACTCCAACTGACAGGCATTTTAATAATTGAATATCATAATTATCAATTTCATTAATCGTTTTGTTTTGGAGTATGTGTTGCAGTTCCGGTGAGATGAATTTTCCTTCTCCAAGAAAGGCTTTTTGAATTGCCTTTTTTAGCTCTGGTATACTGTAACGTCCCTTGATTACAAATCCATCTATATCAAAGTTATCAAACAATGATTTTATTCGGTATGATTTATCTTCAATTGAAAAGGCTATTATTTTGGATTCAGGTGCTATTGTTTTTACTGCCTGAATAAGTTCTTCACCTGATTTAAGTTTTTCTGATGATCGATGATCGGTTTTAAATGATAAATCTGAAATTATTAACTCGTAAGGAAAGTTATCTTGTTGCGCTTTTTTTATTTTTAAAAATGCATCATCACAATATTTAGCATATTCAATGTTAGGAACATTAAGCTCATTAAGAACTTGCACTACAGCAATATCATTTAAATCTACATCGTCGACAATCAAAACTTTTTTAAACATAATAACTATTTTGGAAGTGAAAATCTTACTTTGAATCCCTTATCAGTTTCAGTTTCAAAAGTAATAGTTCCTTTTACTGCCTGAATACGGTTTTCCACATTTTTCAATCCGTTTTTTAAATTCAATTCCCTAGATACCCCAACACCGTTATCTGAATACATAATTTGAATTGTTTTGTCTTTACCCTCAAAACCTATAACAACAAGACTGGCCTGACTATGCTTCCTCATGTTTACCATAAGTTCTTGCAAAACTCTGTATATAGCAACTTTTAATTCAGATTGGATTTCATCCCAGTTAATATCATAATTATCTTTAATAATGACTCTGACACTATCATTTCCGTATTCTGTAAGCATTTGCTTTATAACCTTTTCAAAACCTACCCCCGTATCAATCTCACTGTTTTCTCTCGAAATATTTCTTGTTCTGAGATAGATTTTATCAAGGTTATCTAACAGTACTTCTTTTTTATCCGATTTTTGTAAATCCTGTGTTTTTGCAAATGACATGGTCTGAAAAACATCATTTGCTAATTCATCATGCAATCGCTTTGCAATTCGTGTTTCAGTTTCGTATGTAGCTTGTTGCTTTTCTATTTTGTTTTTAGTTCGATAATACCGAATCAGGAAAATAATACTCATAATCAACATCGATATTCCGAATATAAACAGTATTTTTTGATACTTTTCACGTTCTAATTGAAGTAGGTTTTCGGCTTTTTCAATTTTCAACTGCTGATTTTCATCTTTTTCTTTTTTAGAATCGTATTTGATTTTTGCAAATTGATTTTTCGCATTATTTCTGACTTTTGTAATGCTGTCATTTAATGCTATAAATTGAACAGCATATTTGTTCTTTCCTTGAGTGATATTATTACTCATTAAAAAAGAAAGAGCTTCCAGTCTTTCGTCTATACTTTTGTAGGTCGTAGCATTTTTATAGGCTTTTAAAGCATATTCGTTTGATTTTTTAAGATTTTGATTTTGGTAAAACTCCGCTAAATGCAGGTAACTTTCTATAACTCCATAGCTATCATTTTTTTTATTTCTTATTTCAAGCCCCTTGTTCAGGTAAACCAATCCATTTACTAAACGGTTTTGTTTAAAATAGGCATATCCTAAATTATCCATTACTCTAGCTTTCTTAATTTGAAAGGTATCTGAATTTAAAAGTCCTGTTTTTAAAATGGTTTCTAAAATAGAAATAGCTTTTAAAGGTTGTCCCTTTTGAACATAAATATTGGCGATATTATTAAGTGGCGATTGTTTGTCAACCATTTTTTTAGTAGTATTAAAAGCCTTGGTATAGTATTTAATGCCATCATCATAGTTTTTATATTCTTTTGCCACAACTCCTAATAAATTATAAGCCGAAGCGTTATAAATTGGATTATCAAATTTTAATAATTCTGTGAGAGTTTCTTCGCTTCCATTGTAATCTCCATATATTTGTTGGATTTCCGCAATTTTATTAAAGCAATATGGGATATAAAAACTATCTTTTTCTAATTCGAACAACTCTTTAGATTTATTATAATAGAAAAAAGCGCTATCAAATTTTTTATATTCAAAATATTCATTCCCCTTCGTAAGTAAAGAATATGCATGGTGAATATTCTGTTTTGAAATCGATTTATCTTTCGACTCTTTTTTACAAGAATAAAAAAAAGAAAATATTATTAATAAAATTAAAAACGGGGATCGTACCATAAACGTTACTTTCCCCGAAATTAGTAATAATTAATTAACTAAAAAGTTTTTTATGGTTTTGGTGGTGGTGGTGGTGGAACAACAATTGGATCATCTCCGGGACCATCTCCGAGAGAATCTCCGGTTTTTAAGAATAATGATGCATCATTACTACCTATTTCTTTAACTTTAGGATTTGCTTTTTCCACTCCAATATCGTCTGTTGAACAAGAAACTACTGCAAAACCCAATACTGCAAATGCAGCTGATAAAATTACTTTTTTCATTTTTTTTTGAATTAAAAATTAGACATAGGCATTGCTGTTCAGATTAGTTTCTGAATGTGTATTATGGCAATGCCAACTTTAATTGGGAAGTGTAGTGTGCCTAAACCGCTGTGAAAGAATTATACTTCCCGAACAATTATCCAAAGCGATTTTTGGCAACACTATGTAGAAGTAGTTTTGTACATTTGTTCCTATCGCGAAATAGAACAAGAACTAATTCTGAGGCAAAGTAAATGGGTTTGTTTTCAGGTGTTTATACGGAATTCCGAGAATTCCTTTCATTCCGCAGGATTCCCGGGAATTCCTAAAAAATCCGATAAGCTTATGATGAAAAATACTTTGGAAGATTACAAAAATGCTGTAAAAGCAAAATATGAAGAAGAAAAAACCGGAGCACATTCTGATTTTCTTTTAAGTCCGTCAAGAGCGAAATTGAGAAAGCTTTGCTTTGAGATTTTTAAAGGCTATCCAAATGATGAAGATTTGAAAGTTTTCCTGTCTTTTTTTAAGTTTGAATTTAGCCCTGATTGCGGTAAAAAATTAAAAGAGGAAACCGATCGATTTCGACCTATCGAGAATTTTTATAAAGGGGAAACTGATCCTGCTGATATTGAAACCATAAATTTAGCTGCGATTCTTGTTGATTTTCAACCAAGACCTTTTTTGAAATTTGCTAAAATCGGAAGTACTTCCGCGGACAATATTCCGGCAAAAAATACTATTGAGAAATCAACAACGGTCAATGTTGAAAACGAAACCGTTTCGCTAACATCTCAACATCTTATTATCCCTAAAAATAAGAATATAAGAAATAAAAAAATCTTGATTTTAATAATTCTAATGATTAGTCTTGGAATTGGCTTTTCATTTAAAGCTCTTCTCTTTCCTAATAAACATTGTATGGAATGGCAAAAAGATCATTATGTGGTTGTTGACTGTACTACTGAAACTAAAGGAATTGTAAATTTAAATACTAAAATTACTTTTGATGAATCCTTATTAGATTTTAAAAGAATATGGGCCTGTGATACCACTACTTATTTTAAAAATGGTAAACAGGTAATTTGGTATTACAAAAATAGTGATAACAAACTGGAGCTGTTTAACAAACCGGGATTTCACCCGGTAAACCAAAAGCCTTTGCGACCGATTACACCGTACATGATAAATAAGTATATAAAATAATTTTTTAATCGTAATTGCATATTTAAAATTACAACCAAAAACAAATCTTTAAAATAGAAACAAGAACTAATTGGCTTCTACTGAAACAAATTGTTCTCCTGTTTAATCTTTTTAAATGAGTACGCAGCGAAAGGTTTTTTCTTTCGATATGATTTGTACCAAAGCGTTTCGTTTTATGAATGGTTTTATCAATAAGATATTTATACTGATTCAATCTATCAGTATAAATAGCTATAGGATTAGATAACTCTATCGTTTTTAAAACAACATTCAATGTATTGTTGGTTCTACGGCCAACATTTAAACTAACTACATTTTTTGTTTCTCTATCCAATGCATACACAATCCATATTAGTTTGTCCTTTCTTTTAATATAACTCCTCATTTCATCTACTTCGTAGATTTTTCTTTTATCTATTATGGGTTGTTTAATATTTTGTGCAATGGTTATAATTCTTTTCAATAGCGTTGTAATTGAAATTTTTAAAACTCTGGCTGTACTTCGTATCCCTAAACCTTCTTTAGTGAGTAGTATAATATTTTGATTTGTGTTTGATAAGTAAGCTCTATAAGTATAATTCACTATAAATCGTTTACCACAATTTTTACAATAATATTGTTGTTTTTTGTTTTTAGTAGTCCCGTTTTTTATGATTTTTGGATTTTTACAATTGGGACAAGTGGTACCATCACTAAATCTGGAACACGAGGTGATATTTTGATTCATTTCACGAGTTTTTAAAGCGTTATAAAACAAAAAAGGACGAACAATATTGTTCATCCTTTTTTGTTTTACCCAAAATCACCGCTCATTTCCAACACTTTAAAACATCAACAAAGCAAATTCACTAACTCTGGAACATTACCACTGTAACTCTACACTCGTGAATACACACCTCGATATCTTGTGATCCATACAGAATAGCTAAATCTAATGAATCCAGCCTGCCATTACCTGACGTTGGTGCACTATCATATTCACCATGGTTATTGGATGACTTTGGACTCTTTCGTAAGCGATAAAATATTTCAGTCTTCTCTAATTTTTTCTTCGGATAATCTGAAATAATTTTCTTGATAATACTATTTCTTTTTGATATTTCTTGTAAATCTTTTAACGGTTCTACTTCACCTATCATCCACATTCTGGGTCCATAATGAAAAAATCCTACTCCAATACCCCTCTCGATAAGTTTGACATCATTTTTCAATTGCTCAGAAAAATTAACGCTTGTTTTTTGATGTTCATTAAATTGAATTAATGGTGCTGCACCATAAGGTGATTTATGTAAAGTCCCCCTAACAAAAAAGCGATGAGATAAAATCTCAATTAAGCTTTTATTTAACTTTTTCCCGTTTACTTCTTTACAATTCGGACAAGCCTTCTCTAATTCTATACCAATTTTAAAAGAATCAAGTCTTAATCCCTCATCACAAAAACAATTAGAACAAAGCAAAATTTCTTCTTCCATTATTATCACGCACAACTTTTAATTATACTTTTTTAAATCCATTAAAAATTTTGCCATTTTAATTAAATCATTTCGTTGTTCTTTTGTAATTCCTTCAGGATCAAAATGCATTACATCATTTCTTATAAGTCTAATTTTATCCAATTGTTTTATAAAATGTGATCGCTCAATTGATAAGTTTAATTTTTCCCAGTTTTCAGGTTTTCCAACAATTCTTATATAATCACCAAATGTCAAATCATCAATAAACTCAATTTCTCTTTCTAAATCACCTATTTTACAAAATTCACGTAAATCAGCTATTAAAAACTTTTTATCTAATAATTGCCTAATGTGATTTTCAATTTGTTCTAAAAGGATAAAGGGTTCAGTTACAGACAAAAATTGAGAACTTATATCCGCTATTGTTAATATACCGCTTATTGTTTTATCATTCTTATGGACTAATACAAACTCCTTATCTATTACAATAGAAATTGCATCTAACAAAGGAGTTTCATAACTTAAAAGTGTCACATCTGTATTAATATAATCTTTAACATCTTCAGAAACAATTCCATTAGCTAAAGCACACCCTATAGTTTCCCAATTTATGTAACCTATAACATTTCTGGCTCCGCTCATAACAGGTAATTGCGAATAATTATGCATCATCATTAATGTAATAGCCTCTTTCAATTTAGCCTCTTTTGATACAGAAACGGGTTCAATATTGGAAGATGCCAATAGTTTAATTCGTTGTATTGGGTCTATTCCATTTTTTGTAATTGCCTTTTTTTTATGCTTTAGAATAATATTACTATCAATCCAATTATTAACATAATTTGGTTCGGTTTCTAATTGGTTTTCATTTAGAAATCTATTTATATGAGCAACGTTTCCAGATGTTCTTTTCTCACACCAAAAAAAATTCAATAATTCTCTCGGTGTGATTTCAAATTCTTTATCATTTTCTTTAATCTCTTTAACGAGTTCTAAAAATTCTTCTTTAGCCATTTTAATTTATTATTTCTTTAATAATTTTATTTTCAAAATACTAACACTCCTGATTATGTTATTTAATTTTTAAACCGATAATACTTCCTTTAGCATTGGAAGCTGTTTGAGAAAATTCACCAAAAAATCTTTTATCATCAAATTTCACTTTAATGATACCACTGGTTTTTCTAATTTTACCATTTTCAACATAGTTTATAACTAAAGTTTCTCCATCAACAACACCTTCAAATTCTAAAGAAGTTCTCTGCTTATAATCCAATTCCTTCCCGTTAATTTTGGCTTTTTCAGCAGTCCCTTTAACTGTATTTTGATTTTCAGTTATAAACATCCTCCATTGAATTTCAGCACCTACATAAGCACTTAAATCAGCTTCATTTACTTTAGAGGTCATTAGCCATTCCCCTGCTAAATTATTTGTAGATTTAGGGATAAGAGACCATAAGGCAACTAATAACCCCAATAATCCAATTATTGTTCCTGCTTTAGTATATTTTCCTTCCATTCTTATCTTCTTTTTGGACTGCTCCGAGTATGCGGTTTTACATAAGTTCCATTTTTTCTATAATAGCCTTTTACATTAACCGATCCTCCCGAACTTGAACTTGATCTATAACTATTAGAAGTTGACGATGATTTTGATGGTTTATTAGTTGAATAACCATATAAATTTCCATCATAACTCGAATTGAATTTTCGATAATTATTAAACGTAGTCCCTCTTGAATAGCCCTGATAGCTATCATAAATCACATAGTAATTGCTTTTTATTTTTTTCTTAATTAATAGTTTAGTTCCAGCAGGCACAACATAAACTACACCTGAAGATTCATCCTGTGTAGCATAGATATTTGTAGGCTCTGTGGTTTCACCAACATAATAAACCGTTGAACAACTTTGAAGTAAAAAAGAAAAACTAAAAAAGATTAAAAGAAAAAATATTGATTTAGATTTAAAATTCATCGATGTAATTTGTTTATGATTTAGATTATTTGGAAACTTTAACAATATCGAGCAATTAGCTAATACGAAACAATCCCTGATTTTAGTGATTTTTACTCACTATATTTAGGGATACATTTTGATTCTCAATAACAAATAACTTGAATAAATCCATTACTTCATTACGGAAAACCATAACAAGAAAACGAATTCCACAATATCACACAATACGTGTTTATACTGAATTTTCGCATTAGAATTTTAGTTAGCTTTGTTATTAACACAAACACTTTTCTTTCAAATACAGCCTTATGAATTCATCTTATTACCAAAATCAAATCAACAAACTAGAAAAAGATATTGCGGACTTATATAAAAAAATAGCCGATGAGAATAAAAAGGAAAATGACAAGCTAAAACAAGTAGATGCCGTAAATAAATCTATAAATAAAAACACATCGTTTTCAACTTTACAATCTAAACAAAGGCAAATCCAAGGATATCAAAATGATATTTACAATTGCAAAAAGAAAATTGCTGATTATCAAAAACAAATTGCCACAAAATCAGTTGAATTAGGTAAAAAAAAGCAGGACTTGAGAAAATCTGAAGAAAGTGAACAAAAAAAATTACATCGAGAACAACAAGATTTTCAAAGAAAACTTCAACAAGATATTCAACACCAAAAATCACAATTAGATTTTCTTATAAATCAGAATTATTCATCCAAAACCGAAAATATTTCCCAAAGTGAAAATTCAGATGCTAAAGAGTTTGATTTTTTTATTTCGCATGCTTCAGAAGATAAAGACGATATCGTAAGAGAATTAGCAGAAGCACTAAAAGAAAATGGTTTTGAAGTTTGGTACGATGAATTTGAATTAAAAATTGGAGATAGTCTGAGGAAAAAAATAGACAATGGTCTTTCCAAATCTCGTTTTGGGATAGTAATAATTTCACCATCTTTTGTGAAAAAAAATTGGACTGAATATGAACTTAACGGAATGGTTGCAAAAGAAATGAATGGACATAAAGTCATATTACCTATTTGGCACAAAGTATCTAAGGACGAAGTTTTAAAATTTAGCCCATCCCTTGCGGATAAAATGGCATTAAATACATCTATTCACACAATTCAAGATATTGTAAATTCACTTAAAGAATTGTAAAAACGATACTGATTTTTGATTATGGTGGGGTGTGGAAACAAAAAAGAGATGAGCGTGATGCCCATCACCTTTAGGTGCATTTATATGCCGAATATCATTTATGATTATCACAAACTTTTCATAAAAGTTCTTCAATAAGTAGCTTTCGGTTTTATTTATTGTAACTTTATATGACCTGAATAATTGATGGTTTATCTTTCTGATTATTTTGGTCTTTAAAGAGCGTGCAATTTATTTTGTATGCTCTTTTTGGTTTATTATAATTCCGAGCGTCGGATTGTGGTTCCGAAGGTCTGTTTCAGAATGTCGGAAATAAAAAAGAGATGAGAGTTGCAGTGCCCATCCCTTTAGTTTTGTTTTAATACCAATATTGCTGAAAAAAAATTTCTTTTAAGTTTATAGTTTTATTATCAATGACCTGTAGAATTTGCAAGCCCTGAAAGCTCTCCACTAACTTTACCTTTCTGCTGGATGAGTATTTTAAATTTTGTACCCATATCTAATAGTAATAATTGGGTAAGGCGGGTTTCTCTTTCAATTTTTTCAATCAGGCTTTTATTAGAAGAAGTAGATTTTCGCAAGTATTCCTTAAACCCAAGCCCAAGTAAAAAATTGGCTTGAGTCGTTAATCCGCAACAAGTTAATCCATTTTTAGCACCCCAATGACATAAAGCAGAGAAATTCACATGGCTAGTTATATCCTGATTTCCGATATTTTGGTACGGATTCGTATTTATGGCATGTTTAAAATAACATATTAGCGTGCCTAATTGTCTTTCTTGTTTATACAGTTCATGGGAAAGCCAGCCATAATCAATCGTTAGTACATATCCTTTCTTTAAAGATTTTGCGACTTCCGTTATCCATTGTGTGGCTTCTATGTTAATTTCTGTCTGGAATCCTTTAGGTAATTCAATATTTAGTTCGTTAAAGTAATCCTTCAATTCTTTTGATGCTGGGCACAGAACTTCTTGAAACCCATTTTGATAATCCACAAAAACTTCCATAAGTTCATTTTGCATCACAACTCGATGCACCGAAAAATTATCAACCAATTCATTTGAAAGAATACAGCCTGTAATTTCATCCATTTCCTGAATACTATCACGCCAAATCACATTTTCGTGAAGAAATGCTTTTTCTTTTTCCTGAAGAGTCGGGCTTTTTTCTATGATACAATAATTCAATTTTTCATAGAAATCAGGAACTTTCTTAGCGTAATTAAGGATGTCATAACAAAGTTTACCATTACCAGCTCCATACTCAACAACGGTAAAAAGCCCTTTGCCTAATGACTCCCACATTTCTTGGAATTGACGGGCAATCATTGCCCCAAATAAAGAAGTAAGATTAGGACTGGTATAATAATCCCCTTGATATCCTGTTTTTTCGCCTATCGATGTATAATAACCCAATTCAGGATAATACAATGACATCTCTATGAAATCTCTAAATGAAATTGGTCCGTCATTTTGAATTCTAGCTATTATGATATCAGACAATTGCATAATCATCACATTGTATTAAGGTAGATGGTATATCAAAGTTAGGAATACTATTTTTATCAGTAATGATAAATGGCATAAAGGAGACAAAACCCGATAGTGTAGAAACGAAAAAGAGATGAGCAATGATGCCCATCCCTTTAGGTGCGTTTAGATGCCGAATGCCATTGCTGGAAACGGATTTTTGAATATTATTTTTCATAACAAACTTTTTGTAAATTAGTCACATTAACCCCAAGCAAGGGAAGCATTGTGTATAAGTCTAATAACCAAAATAAAAAGCAATATGAAATTAGGAGCATTTTCAATAAGTCTAGCAGTCAAAGACATTCACAAATCAAAAGAATTTTACGAGAAATTAGGGTTTATCTATAAAGGTGGGAACATTGACCAAAATTGGATTATCTTGAAAAATGAAAATGCAGTTATTGGACTTTTTCAAGGAATGTTTGAAGATAATATCATTACTTTTAATCCTGGTTGGGATGGCAATGCTCAAAATATTGAAAATTTTGACGATGTAAGAAGCATTCAGGAACGCTTAAAAAGTTTAGGCGTATCATTAACTAAAGAAGCAAACAATGAAACCACAGGCCCTGAATATATTACATTGACAGACCCAGATGGAAACAACATATTAATTGACCAACATAGATAAATTTTAATCAACAAATAATTAGACAAAAATGGCAACAGTAAATATTTACTTGACTTTTGATGGCAATTGTGAAGAAGCCTTCATGTTTTATCAATCTGTTTTCGGTGGAGAATTTCCGTATATTGGAAAATTCAAAGACATGCCGCCAAGTGAAGATTGCGGACCGATGAGTGAAGAAGACGGTAACAAAATTATGCACGTTACGCTTCCAATTAGTAAAGAAACCTGTTTAATGGGAAGTGATACAGGTGGAGAATGGGCTTCACATTTCAAACAAGGTAACAATTTTTCAATTTCAATAAATGCAGAAAGTAAAGACGAAGCTGATAAATTGTTTAATGCACTTTCTTCAGGTGGACAAATAACTATGCCAATGAACAAAACATTTTGGGGCGCTTATTTTGGAATGTTTACAGACAAATTTGGAATTAATTGGATGGTTAATTTTGACGAACAGCCAAAAGGATAAAAGATTCCTAAAAAGAATGAAACAAAACGAAACCTATTCCGATTACGGAGTAGGTTTTTTGTTTTAGCTACGGTGGTACTGGTTTTTGATTATGGTGGGGTGATGGAAACAAAAAAGAGATGAGCGTGATGTACATCCCATCCCTTTATGATGCCGTTAATGGAGAAAAGAATTATTGCTCAAATTGTGTGGAAAGTGGTAAATACAAAATCGTTAACAACAAGTTAATTAAACAGTGATGGATAACAGCGGTTTAAAATGATATTTTCACAACAAAAAAGGATGAACATTGATGCCCATCCCTTTATAATCATATTTGAAAAAAATTATGTTAAATCATCGATAATGGTTGTCGTACCATTATTTTTAACAGAAGTTATTCCACCATTTCTACCCACTTCACTTTCGTACATTTCACTTGTACCAATTATTTGTCCATTTGAAGATTTTAGGTTGAAATAGTATTTCCCATTTGTTGATTGCTTTTTATCATATCTTGAATCAATTTGAGAATTAGCCTGTACTGATTCTATTCCATTTTTGCAATTTGCTTTTGTGGAATATCCTTCACTTGATAAAATCACTTCACCATTTCCTGCTTTAAGATTGAATTGAAACTCTCCGTTTTTTCTTTTAGAAATTACATATTTTCCCATAGTATATTGATTAAGTTAAGAGACCAATATAAGGAATTTTACTATACTTTTAAAATTTGTGTTTTGAAAGGAAAAACAAAGAATGAACACGTTCTGTTGTGTCCACCCAATATTCAAATTATTTATGTAATGGATAATTTTATTTAGCTTTGTTTATATAAGTAAGTTACCAGTAATTTAACTAAAAAGCTAAAAATTGAAAAAATTAGGAATATTACTTGCCATTTTAATTTTCTTAAATTGTCAAAAAGAAAAAACTAAAGAATATAAATTCTTTGGAAAGGATTTATGTAATGACAAAAATGGAAATCCAATTAAATTTCTAAGCGAAGATTCTATTTCAAAATTTGGAATTAGAAAAGTTTATGCTAAAAATATTATATCTCAAAATGATACTATAAAAATCACTTTCAGAACCATCAGTGATTGCTGCCTTATGCCTGAAGAAGAAATATTATTTTCTGAAGACAGTATAAAAATCAATAACTCTTTCACTGGAAAAAAGCCTTGTGATAGCCATTGTGAATATGAATTTGAATATAGAATACCCTTAAAAAAGGTAAAAAATAAAATTATTCATATAGAATGATGAAAAACAAAAAAGTTATGCATTTATATTAATTACATAAGCCATTGCTAACTATGGTTTAAAATTATAATCTTCATAATAAAAAAAAGAGATGAGCAGATGCCCATCCCTTTAGGTGCGTTAATATGCCGAATGCCATTGCTGGAAACGATTATTATTTTAATAAATTATTGTTTTAAACTGTTAGGAAAAGGTGGAGGTACAATCTTTGTCAAACTTTCATATATCTCACTTTTATTACCGCTATTAAACCTATTAACTATCTTAAAAACTATTTTATCAAGATGTTTATAGCTTTTACAAGTTCCGCTAATCAGGGTGCTTCTTTTACTATTATCTTTGCTCTTTAAGACCATAACATAACGAGTTCCATCTACATACGTTTCCTCAGTAGGCACACATTTTACTGCAACAATTTTATTCAATTCGTCTTGAATATTTTGCAAATCTTCCTCTCCTATAAATCCTTCATAAGCTACAGCATTTTCATTTAAGGAGTTATCAAGAATGATTACTTTACCATTATTATCTATTTTGTATGACATTAGCTTGTCATTAAATATAACACTCAAATCAATACTATAATAATCAGAGTATTTATGGTCTTTATTTTTGCACGATACTAGTAGGCTAATGACTACTAATAAACATATTATTTTCTTCATAGGTTAAAATATAAATTATCGGCGATAACCATTGATTGTTCTTTTAATGCTTTCGACAGGCACTTGCATATTATTGTTTTTATAATATGCCTGCAAAATAGGTAATAATTTTTTATCTAATGTTTTATCTCGTTTTTCCTGTGTATGTTGAATTAAATTTGTCTGATACTTTTTAGGATAACCATTTTTTACTGCATCCGAAGCATACTTTACAATGTCTTTATCAATGTTTGAGTAATTTAAATCTCCATCGTCCTCGTAATCTTCCGCAGTCTTTTCGGCATGAATAAAACCTTCGTGTCCTATTTCTTTTATATTTCTGGCAACATCTCGGTCGTTTTGCCATAATAAAACTGTAATTTGAAGCCCATCTTTTGTCTGATTATCAATGGTTTTAGCATTTGCAGGGTCATCGTCAGGCAATTTGCCAAATTTTAAATCAACATTTTTCTGGTCAAATTTACCACTTTCCTCATACTTATGACCTGCTATTACTTGTCCTTTAGCAGCAAAATTAGATAGGAACGCAATTCCGTTTTTGGATTTTGCAAATGATTCCCACGCCTTAACCAATGCAGGAGAAACATATTTTCCATTTTTATCTTTTTGATAGATAAATGAATCATCTATTTGATTTCCATCTGGGTCAATAAACAAAATAGGATTATTATAAGTGTAGGAATAATTACTTAAACCTACGTATCTGTCACTTAAAGCGTCCATATTCATAAAACGCCCAATAGCAGGGTCATAATTCCTCGCTCCATAATCGTACATGTTCAGTCCCAGCTCGTCTTGCCATTCTTTCCCATTGTACTTATACTTGTAGGACTTTGCAAACCTGTCCCAACGGGTTAAGAACGTCCTTTTTCCATCACCAACCAGCGATTCAAATGTAGTATTTTTCAATGAAAAGCGATTGTTATTTTTTTTTGCTGTTGAAGTATTCAATAATGGCTTGGCAGATTTTACTAATAGGCAGTACACCTATAACTATTTTTAAACATTTAGCTGAATCATAAGCTCGTTTAGATGGTAAACTCGCAAATAAAACCAGTAATGCAAACACGAAGCCCAATACTATTATTAAAGTTACGTTGTTCATAATAAATATCTTTTTACGTTATATCTCGTTTTTTCAATTTTGTTTACAAAGCGAATCATATTTTTTCAGATTTGGTGTGACATACATTTTTGCAAATTGAGCTATATCATTTCAAATCATTAGGAACAAATTGTTCCTTTCTTGTGAGCTAAAGTATTTATTGGGCCTTAAAAAAAATAGGACAAAAAAAATCCAGCAAAATCAGTAGTTCACAATCATGGTGCTAAATACGCTCATCCGATTTTTTAATTTAAGACATGAAATTTTAGCTTTTCAAAAGTGGAAATTGTGGATATAACTGAAAAGGACACGAAACATTAAACAAAAAATACTGTGAGCCCATATAAATAAAGGGATTGTGATTTTATCGTCATTTCTGAAAAATAAAAAACCCCAGTAAACACTGGGGTCAGTAGTGGACAAATCCAGCGAAACTTTTTTTGTCCTTTTTGAAAATAAAAAAGCTCCCGATTGGGAGCTTACATTGTATTAATCATCGTAATGAAATTTACATTGGAGTATGATGCACCTCTGGTCAACGCCTTTAGTACCTGTCACTTTGTAAACCAATCGATGTTCACTGCTGATTCTACGTGACCAATATCCTTTCAAATCGTGGCGTAACGGTTCGGGTTTACCAATACCACTAAATGGATTCTGTCTAACGGATTTTATTAATTCTTTAATTTTTGTTACGGTGTCTTGGTCATTTTCAATCCAGTATTCAAATTCTTCCCAAGCGTTCTTTGTAAAGACAATATCCATTTATTAAGCCGTTTCTAGTTCGTCCAAATTAAAAGTTTTCAGATTTCCTTTTTCCATTTGCTCAATGGATTCGGATAGTCTTTTTCTGTTGGCTTTTGTAGATAACAGGTGTTGTGTTTCCATAATGGAATTGTATTCTTTGATTGAAATGATTACCACGGCATCCTCTTCCTCGTTTCTGGGAACGATGATTGTTTCCGATGATTCCGAAACCTCATCAAAGTATCCTTTGATGTTTTTTCTTAATGTTGATATAGTTACTGCTTTCATAGTCTTAGTTTTTATTGTACTTTTTGTTGTACGTTCAAATGTACAAAAAAGTTTCGTATTAATACGAATTTAATATAAGTTTAGTATAAATGAACCATATGAGAATAGCGAAAGCTTAATTCCTACTTACTTTTAAACTTCCTAAATGCTTGGATTGTTTGATATATTCCATACGAAATAAATATCCTTGCAATAAAATCAATCATGTAAAAAATAGCTGTTGGTTTTTCATTGTCTAAATACTCATTTTTATGAGTCGGTGTTAACATAACAAAGTAATATCCAAAGTTTGTTTTTATATCCGAACGAGAAAGGTTTGGATAACCAAAAGAATATTTTTGTGTCGCTAATAATGAAAAATAAAAAAATATCCCACCGACTATTAGAGTAAAAAAGACCCCTCTAATCCATGATTTCCCATGTTTATTAGATAAGTTATTTAAACCTAATACAAAGTAATCTTGCGATTTTTTATAGAAATTATTTCGCTGATATAATTTTCTTTTTAACGACTCCTGATACGATTTCATTTCAAGAGCCGAAAACTTTAAAGCAGATATATTATTTCCTTGACTATTACATTGATTTTTAAGAATCCTAAAAGTTTCTCGCTTATTTTTATCTGTTATTATTCCTAAAGAACTAACATATTCCTCATAAGCATCATCTAAGTTACGTTCAAAATCTTCATTAGATTCAAAATTCTCAACTTCAATATCAAATATACTTATACTTCCGTCAAAAATTGCCAAAGAAATATCTAATCCTTTTTTAAAGATTGTCCCTCTAAAAATAATCATCTTTCCAATTAACGAATATGTAAATAAAACATTTTCATTAAATTCTGCTGAAGAAAAGACAGTTGTTCCTAAAAAATCTGTTTTATAAAAAATCGTTGGTTTAGAAAACTCAGTATTCCAAAAGTCTGCTAAATCTTCAAAAGTAGCATTGTTGAAATTTGCCTCTCCAATAAATTTTGATGAATAGAATCGAACTTTATTATTAAAATTTGACTCGCTGAAATCAATACCTTCGTTAAATATACAATCCAAAAAATCAACTTTTTTTTCAAAACTTGAATTTGAAAAATCAACTTTTTTATTAAACTCGCAATCCTTAAATTCAACAACACCTTGTTTAGTTTCTCCAAAATGAACTTCTTCATTAAAGACACAGTTTTTAAAATCTAAATTAAAAACTTCGGTTGGTGAAGTAATTGCAATATTGAAAGTGCAATTTTCAAATCTATAAGTTGAATTACCACTTTGAAATTTATTACACTTAGTAAAATCTTGTTCATTATTAATTTGTGTCATATTCTTATAATTGTCAAATTAATTCAAAAATAGCAAAATTAAACAGTCGGAAAATACCTATTTATCAATTCCCGTTCCGCATCCGCATCCACTTTCAAGTACTTTTCAGTCGTTCCAAGCCACTTATGTCCCGCTAAATTCCGAACGGTTTCCAATAGCATTTTTTTTGACTAACAATTTGTGAAAACATTAATTTTATCAAGTGATTAGGTAAAACAAAGCCTATCGTTTTATTTTGATAGGCTTTTAATTAGTTTTCATTTTTGCACTTTTTTATAATAAATAATCAAACATTTCAGGGTTATACTTTTTAAAAATAGATTTAATCAGTTGCATCATCCGTAAAGCAGTAGAATTATTAAGTAATCCAATTTTTAAAGATATTTCACAACCAGTATAAGTATAATAAAGAGCAATGCATATTGGGTCGCACAATATCTTTTCACCTGTTCTAACTCCATTTTTTAAAACAGGAAGCTCTTTTTCCGTAGAAGAGTATCTTGACTCTAAGCTCACCATTAGAAGAATTTCGGTGTCAGTTAATTTTAAATCGTCCCTTAAGGCACTAACATTAATTTTATTAACCCCAAAGCCGTTTGATTTCACAAAATGTGAATAGTGTAATTTTTGTTTTCTCATATTTATAAAATTTAAAATTAATACTTGTTTATATCGGGAAATACCTGTTTATAAGTTCCCTCTCTGCGTTCACATCAACTCGAATGTATTTCTCCGTAGTCCCTGGCCATTTATGTCCAGCCAATTCTTGAACCTTAACCAAATCATATTTCTTTTCATTGAGCCAATTACATATCACACTCATCCGAATGGTTTGAGGGTTTAGTTTCCTATCTGGGAACAAATTCTTTAATGGTTCGATAATCGAATGAATCCCATCTACAGAAATCGGTTTTCCAAGCTTATTTAAAATCAGTTTATCAGTATTGCAACGAAGCATTTTTGGCCTAACCTCATCAATGTATTTGGATAATGGAAGTATTTGCTTGTTGAGGAGTTCAAGGGTTCTTCTATTGAGATTATTGGATGCTTTGATGTAGATTGTCCCGTTTTCCAAATCAATATCTTTCAATTCCAGATTGGTGATTTCTTCACTGGTAAGACCCTGATAAATCAAAAGCGACAAAAGCACATTATTTCGAGATTCCAAAAACCAATAGCGGTTTTCCCTTTGTAGCAGCAATTGCAATTCTTCGCTGCTGAACAAATCCTGCAATTGGATATCCTGATTGCTTCTGTTTTTGATGTTCAGTTTCTTGCATGGATGGTCTTTTCTGGCTCCAGTCATCACCAGATACTCGTAGTACTTTTTAATTGCTGAAAGTATTCGGATTCTATATTGGGTATTAGATTGTTTCAGTGTGACCTCATCCATATAATTGATAATGTCATGAAACTTATATCGCTTGCATTTGGGATTGGTTTTTATGAAATTATTGATGGTGAAAAGATAGCTCTGGGCTGTTTTCTCGGCCAATCGCTGTTTCAAATAATCTTCTAACTTGATTTTTTCCATAAGCTTGATTTTAAAAGGTTACTACTGGCTTTCGCTTTTTGTTCTTAATGGCATAGATATAGGTAGTATTGATTTCAGAATGACCAAGAAAACGCCTGATGAACTCAATGCCTGCATCGTTATCGGAAAGATGACTTGCGATGCTATGACGAAGGCAATGGAGCGAAATGTCTTTTTGAATCAACTCGTAATTGTCCGTTTGTTCGATAATCCTTTTGAGCATATCATTGAGGATTTCACCGCTGGCCCTTTTGCCTCGAACATTGACAAAAAGAGCCTCTTCCAATTGATTTCTTCCTATCAGTTTCTGATACCGTTCTTCGGTGATGTATTGCTTTAGGAATTTAAGAACCGAGTCACTCATTGGAACTTCCCGTCTTTTACTACCTTTCCCTTTACGAACCATCAGCATCCCACTGGTAAGTTGTACATCTTTGACATCCAGTTTCTCTATTTCAGACCTTCTAAGACCACAACCGTAGGCAACTGACAGCAAAGCCCTTTCGATTTCAGATGTACAGTTATGAAAGAGTATTTTAACCTCAACAGTTGAAAGTATGTTCCTCGGATTCTGAATTCCATTCCCATACGTTGGGATATAAAACCCTTTGTCAATTTCTTTGTTTTCCAAAAGGTTCAGCATGAACAGTCCCATTGTGAACAGGTGAAATTTGATGGTCTTCTCGGCTAAAGTGCCTTCACCTCTTTGTTTGGGTCTTGCTATCAGATATTCAAAATAACTTATTGTCTCTTGGCTGTCTACGTTCTTTATCTTGGTTACTCCTGAATCTTCCAGCCAAATGAGAAACTCCTTTACTGCATTCTGGTACATTTTTCCTTTCTGACCTTGTTTGTAGTTCCTTACTTTTACAAACCTGTCAAACTCTTTAAGAAGGTTCTCGTAGGCTGGCGTTTTTATCGTCTTTTTCATGGTCATTATCATTTGGTTTTACAATCTTTCCTTATGCACACTTTCAAAAACATCGAACACTAGCGTCATATTGCCTTGTTTTACTGGTCTCCCAGTGTTCTATTTAGTGTTTTACAATTGTTTTATCTGATTATTCAAGTCTTCCCTGATTTTAGCTTTCATCTTCTCCATGTTATCCCAATAGGAGATGACATACTTGAATCCCTTATTAGGCGAACCTTCTACCGCCTGTATATATTCCAGTTTCTGCAATAATTCAAAGTACTTGAAAGCCGAAGTTTTGCTCATGTTCAAGCTTTGGCGAACTTCCCTTGCCGTAAATCTATAGGTCGAACCGTTAGGCTGGCTCTTTACATAACCTTTTAGTTGCTCAAAGAATTGTCTAGTACTTTTATCCAATTCATCTACTTTGATTACAATCGAGCTGAAGAAAACCTCAACCGCTTTTTCAATATCTTCTTTGGTTGTGATTAACCTTCCTTTGTCATCGGTTTTTCTCCTGTATTGGTTAAGGATAGTGATTTGAGAAACGAAATTCTGAAAATGGCTATTGAGTCTTCTAAGCATCTTGGCTTCTAACGGCAACATCAATTGATTGGCAAACGGATTGACCACTTCATAGGATTTAAGTACCCGCATGCAGTTTCTAAGAAGCTGTTTGGCTTGTTGTTCACATTCTTTGTCATAAATCCCTGCAATACGCTTATTTTGGGCTTCGATGATTTTAAGGGTTTGTTCACGGCTTTCATCGACTCCCAATACTACCGAACGGCTCATGTTGTCAAAATACACGTCGGATTTTGTTGTGGCTGTCAGGCTCGCAAAATGGGCCTGAACCGTTTTCATCTTTCCTCTTGTATTGCCAAACATATCTTTAACAACTGTAGAACTTGATAAGAATTTGGCTGATTGCATTTCTCGAAACGCCAGTTGGGCATCTTCGTCCAATCCATCAAAATCTTGAATCAACACCAGCTTGTTCATCAATTCCTTTTCCTTGTAATGGTAAAGTGATTTACTGGTAATTCTTGTCATGTTCATCACATCTTCCTGTGGCATACAATCGGCTATTGAGTTGATAATATGACTTTTTCCTTCACCTGATGAGCCTTGCACGAGTCCATGAAGCAGGTAAGGCATTTTATAACTGCTTGCAATGATGAACATCAAGAGCCTATTATCTTCTTCACCAACAATCCCACTTTGTCCTAAAAGTTTACTTACATTCTCCAATACTCTAGGATTCTTAAGGAATTCAATCGCTTTTTCATGAGCGTTTGGGGTAAGTTCTTTTTCCGAATATTGGTCGGTCACTGGATTCATTTCTTCATTGAATAGTGATTCCCTGTATTCTTCCAAAAGGTCGGTGAATCGTATCAAATCGGCTTCCAATAGGTTCGCATCAAATCCTTGTTTTTCATTCAGTTCCCTGCATTGGTTCTGCACGTTTACAAAATCAAACAAATCGATTTTCAATCGGTGTTTCTTCTGGTTATGCTTTTCCACAATTTGGAGGGATACTCTAAGGTTTCCCAAATCCATCGGCAAAGCACCAATTACATAGAACATTCCTGTTCTGCCTTTAAAACCGATTTTAAAATCCCCGATGATTTCCAAGGCATTATTTTCTTCTTCTCCCGTTGGGTTGTTTAAGAATTCCCCAATGCTTTCTGGTCCGTAGTTGACCAGCATTGTATTTAGGTTTTCCCCTTCAGGTAGTTCAATCAAATTGATTGGTAAATCAGGTCTTGTATTTTGCAGTTGCAGTTTTATGTTTTCCATAGCTTTCAGTTTTTAATAATTATTATTTCTTCCAGTTCATGTAGGGCTTTGATAGCTTCCAGATGTTGGGTTAATAGTTTCCCGTTTTGCATCGCCATAGCGGCATCTCTGTTTTCCAATATCTTGCTTTGCAATAAACTGGCGCATTCCATTACTGTTGTGGTCAAGTAGAGC
This sequence comes from uncultured Flavobacteriaceae bacterium, assembly GCA_963812405.1. Classification (GTDB taxonomy): domain Bacteria; phylum Bacteroidota; class Bacteroidia; order Flavobacteriales; family Flavobacteriaceae; genus Flavobacterium. The sequence continues at coordinate 350,842 of CAWEUV010000004.1, forward strand.
CTTTTGGTATTCCTATTCGGATGACTTGGATATATGCCCGTTTCGTTGAGATATTCTGCTCTTTGGGTTTCCATGTCAAACCTCAACGCAAAGAAGTTAACAATCCTATTTTGCTCATTCAGCAGGGGGAAGACCAGCCCATATCTTCCAAATACGGTATAAGCTGTCAATCCTTCTTTGTTTACCCCAGCATCGCTCTTTTTTAGCACTCCTAAAGCCTCGAATTCATCTTTAGCAGTTTGGCTTTCCCTGTGGTGAAATTGGCCTGAATTAAAGCCGATTCTAAGCTCATTGTAGTCCAATCCAATTTCCTTTAGGTACTCTTTTGGCTTTATGGCCTTACTGCTTCTAATGCCTGTCTCGAATGACAGAAATAATGATTCCAATGTTTCCATAATTAAAAGGCTTTTAGTTTGTAAATGAGACAAAATCATTTTTGACAAATCCATCATTTCTTTGGATTCTCGCAAACCATCTCTCATTTGAAATCGATAGCATAAATCCGATTAAATCTTCCTCTTTTACAGCGCAAATACCTTTTGAGTCTCCTTTTAAATCCAGTATATTGACAAAGAAATCATATTCATTTTCCATGGTTTCATCAATGAATTCTTCTAGGGTCTGCACTTCAGGGTTCCACGAAATTGGGCTTTGAGTTTCATCGTCTGTTAAAATCTCATGAACTTTTGAAGATGGGCATTGCATATCCATATCATGGTACATTTCTTCATCTTTATCCCAGAACTCATCGAGTGCGGATATCAAAACGATTAAACGAATGTTGGTATGGGATTCCAGTTTTAGAAATAATTCCTCTTTGTCAACTTGCCACCTTTGAAAATGGTTTTGCTCTTCATTGGAATAATCTCTTAAGCCAGACATGAAAGTTGCTCTCCAATACGTATCCGTAAAATCAACGGTTCTACCATTCATAAAATCACACATTAGGTTAAACTCTCTTGGGTTCAACTCATCAAAAAAACTTTTTCTCATAATACTTGTTTTTAAATTAATAATTAGGTTAAATCAGGATAAAAGAATCCCTGTTCGGATATTTCACCGAATACTTTCTGCTGATAAACAGCTATTTATATTTTATTGATTTAGTGAAAGATTACCTTTCTTTCACATTTTTGAACTTAATGAATAAGCAATGGAATTGCTTAATTACTGCGAGGATAGAAGGAAAATTTGATTCTCGCCAGCTTTTTTGGATTTTTCCTCTCCGTTGTATTGAAAAAGGGCTTTTAAATATTAGGCAGCTTGAGCCACAAAAGCATCTATAATATCTGCTAAATCGTCAAATTCCAATACTTCATGACCGTTTAATCTTATTGCTTCATTAATTTGGTCTTCCAATAATCTCATTTCAGATTCAGTAAGGTTTCTTGAAATTTCACAGTCATCTTGCATTACATAGGTTCCACCTTTTTTACCCTTTTCCCAAGCGATATTCAATATCCCATCAGTGTGAATTTCCAAGCTTACAAATAATGGTTGAACCTTTGCTTTAATTCCTAAAGGAAAAACAATTTTTGAAATGACTTTTCTCATAAAAGTTCTAACTCCGAAACATGATGAAGTATAATATAAATTTATACATTTTTCATTGTATTCACTTGCATTTGGATAGTCTGAATCAAACTGTTTTTTTAATTCATTACAAGCTTTAATGAATTCTGGTGAGAATTCTTCTTCATTTCTCCCGAATATATCACTAAGGCAGGTAGATAAAAAATCGTACATTAAAATCAATTCAATAATATTATGGTCAACATAAACATTGTTAATTGATTCATCGAATTTATTGGCTTCTTCTAACACATTGATAATTAGATTAGCATAAATTCCTTCTTTTTTAGTATAAGAATCGTTTTTCATTTCATTCAACATTGCTTGTCTCATTGATTTTTTGTTTGAAGTTTTCATAATGTTTGAGTTTTAAAATTGTTATTATTTATTTCTTTTTAGGCAATAGATTGCCAGTACTGGTTTCCCAATATTCTTGTGATTTAATAAAATTTAGTGATTGTGTTTTCTTCCTGATTCGGAATTTTGAAGTTCATCAACTATCTCCCGTTAGTTTAATGTTTCGTTTCATTTTTAGAAACTGATTGTTATATTATTTTAATCCATATTCTGTTTTTTTTTCTGGTTTAACATTCTGTTTTAAAGACCGTTATTTCATTCCAACAAGACAAAGATATGGCGATAAAATGAGGAAAAAAAGGCTGTTCGGAATCAGTACATATTTCACGCAGCCACTATTTACGGCCATTTTACTAGCTATTAAATGCTATATTTGATGTGAAAAAAAATTGAAAAAGTCTGTTTTATGTCAAAAACCACGCAAGAGATAGAAAACCTTATTGATTTTGATGATTTGCTAAACAAATGCTTTAAAAATTTAGATGAAATATCTGCTTTTAAAAGACAGATGGTCTATAGAATAATCCTAGCTCTTGGCTTAACAACAGGTCTTCAAATTGAGATAATTTTAGGGCTGAAATGGAAAGACCTAATTTCCAATGACAATGGATATGACATAGCAGTAAAAAATGAACTGGCAGTTCGAAAATACTTAATACCCATACACCCTAAAGTAAGGGAGTTGATATACAAAATGTATTTCAACATAGGACACCCTCGCATTGATTCACTAATTACCGATAGCATTCCAATCAAGGAAAGGTTATCGAATGAAATGCTAGTTAGAAATATGATTATGTCTGGGAGTTCCAATATGCGTACATTATATAAAATGGATGATGTGACTTTAAATAGTTTCAATTTTCAGAATTTCAGTCAAGTTTTATTTGGAAGAAAAGTTTTTGAAGTAAATGGATATTCAAATGAATTAAGCAAAGACTTAAAGCAACATTTCGGATTTCGCCTGAATGAAGAGCTATTTAATTTTTTAGGTTATGACTCGAAGGAAGACATAAAATACGAATTGTCTAATATCAATCTGAACAGTAAAAATGCATTGATTGAACTTGAAGACAAAAACTTCAACAATGAATATCCGTTTCAAAAGTTTAATGCTTTTTCCGACTTCTTAATCATTGGCAATGTAAATAGCCTTGATGCTTTACATAATAGCATCAGAATGTTGTTATTAATTAGTCTTTATACTGGTATTAGGCCATCTACATTAATCCGCTTGAAATGGGAAGATGTTTTGGAGATTGATGAACTCCAAAATACTGTAGGTATAGTAGATTCCATTCTAATTGATGGGTATTGCTTGAATGCCACTCAAGAAATCAAAGATGGCTTACTAATACAACTCGAAAAAAATCATCGAGGTTTAAATGATAAATGGTTAGAAGAGCCCTCGGCCAGATACCAGATTAAGAACAAGCTCAAATACCTAAGCGATAAAACCCCTCCTTTAGATACCCACATTTTTGTAATGAATTCGGGAAATCCAATAACACAGCCCAGTTTATCCCGTGAAATTAAAAAAGTGATGGAACAAATTGGCTTCCCTCATTTTGACAAAATCACCACAAAATCAACTTCCATAATGTTTGGCAGGAGAATAATAGAGATTAAAGGGGACCACAAAGCAACAATTGATAGTCTTAAAGACCATTTTAATTTTAGAAGTAAAAAGGAACTTTTTGATTTTCTTTACATAGAGACAAATCACAAAAAGAAGGAATTTAGAATTGAAGACAAAGTCAGAGAGCCTATGTTTGAAGAGATTATATACGATTTATAGTCTGATTTTCCTCTACTGTACTCAAATATCTTTTATATAGCCGATGAACACTGGTTGAATTATGCATTTTCCCATTTGAAGTTCCAAAATTCAACTGGTTTAGGGTATTAGCTATCTTATCATAACTGTATCCTTTGGCTCTATATTCAACAATTAGCGCAGTCGCTTGGATATTAGCCTTGTTACTAACTGCTTTTTGTTTTATTACTTCCAAGCCTTTCATTTTAGCCTCTTCAGTCAAATTTGCTGGTGTTCCAAGTTTAAAGCCTTGCTTTTTCTTTTCTTTTAAAGCATTTTTGGTACGTTCTGCAATCAGTTTGGCTTCCATCTCCGCTAAGGCGGCATACAAGTGAATGGTAAAATTAGTAGCTTGTGGTAAATCGCAAGCCACGAATTCAACACCCGTTTCCATCAAGGAAGAAACAAAGAAAACATTTCTGGCCAATCTATCAATTTTTGCAATTACCAAAACTGCATTATTCTTTTTAGCAAAATCAATGGCTTTGTATATTTCGGTTCTTTTTCGTTTCGACGTTCCAGTTTCGATTTCAGTGAAACTCTCAATCAAAACCCCATTATTGGATTTTACGAAATTATCCACAACTGACTTTTGAGACTCTAAACCTAATCCAGATTTCCCCTGTTCGGAAGTACTCACACGAAAATAACCCACAAATCTCTTCATTTTTATAAAATTTATTGTTTTATAGCGGATTCCAAACAGTCGTTTGTGGTCCGCTGTACTCCACGAGTGTAAGAGGAATTTACTTCCTGCGCCAGCTTTTTTGAATATTTTTTTTCAATTTCTTCCCAAAAAGAAAACCCTGTTCAAAAAACAGGGTCATATACTATATAATTAGGTAAAACTATTTTCCTTCAATCCAATCGATTACTGGAACCAGCATATCACAATAACACCCTTCAACGGTTTTCACTACTTCACGATTCTTATTAATGAATATGATTGTATAGTCATCAACCCACCTTAGACAAACCTTTACCCAGCCCTTGTGGGTTAATCCATTTACTTGGAACGCCAACCCGCCTTGAAATTCTTTTGATTCTGAAATAGCTGCGAAATGTTTAGCTCCCCATGCCATTAATGCTGAACGGTCTGCATATTTGATTTGGTCCATAATTGTTTGAGCGATTTCCATTGTTCTTTCTGATGTTTTCATAATACTATATTTTAATATTCCTTGTACACCACGAGTGTACAAGGAATATTATTCCCGTGCCAGCTTTTTTGCAATTATTTTAAAAAATATTTATCTGTAAAGCCCCGTGAATAGGGAGATTATTGAAATATTGCAATTCTTACCATAGCGAAATCGGTCTTTTCCTCCAGGGCGAAATATTTATCTAAAAACGATAAATATGATAAATGAAAAAACTGAAGGGATTAATGTACTTTCCCTATTTGATGGCATCAGTTGTGCCAAATTAGCCCTTGAGAGAGCAGGAATAAAAATCAACAAATATTACAGTTCTGAAATCGATAAATCAGCATTAGCCATCCAAAAGCATCACTACGGAAAGGACAAGAATTTTATCCAGTTGGGTGATGTAAAAAACATCAATGGAATCGAATTAAGTGATGAAATTGACTTAGTGGTATTTGGTAGCCCTTGCACCAATTTAAGCAGCATAAACCCTATTGACAGGCGTGGTTTGGAAGGTGATGAATCCAAATTGTTTTATGAAGCCCTAAGGATATTAACTGAAATTAGGGTGTCCAAACCAGCAAGTAAAAAACTTTATTTCCTAATGGAAAATGTAGCGAGTATGAAAGCAATCGATAGGGATAAGATAACCGAAGAACTATCAAAAATATTTTATGATACAGAGTTATTGAAAATCGATTCGGCTCTTATCACACCAGCTCACAGAAGAAGACTATACTGGACCAATATTCCAAATGTTTCAGTTCCTGATGCTACTGATGTAAAGTTTTCGGATATATTGGAAAATGGTTTTGTTGACCGTGATAAAGCCAATGTTTTATTATCTGGAAATGTAACCTTGACTAATGGTATTTTCAGGCATTTCAAAATGAACATCGGCAACATCATCTACAAAGATGAATCGTTTGCTAAGCTTCCAAAAGAAGAAAAACTATTAAAATATCCTGCCATTTTGGAAGCGTCAGGATATATCGGTAAATCTGGTAGTAATCCAGATGAATTGGATTTTCAAAATGGTTGTTACCGTCACCCAAGCATTAAAGAATACTCAAGACTGATGACTGTTCCTGACCTCTATGTTGATGGAGTGCAAAAGATTTCCAAAACTGATAAATTAAAAGTATTGGGATTGGCCTTTTCCGTCAATGTAGTTGCACATTTATTTAACGGATTAAGATAGTAAAAAAGAAAAAGAGCCGGAGTCGGCTCTTTTTTGTTTTATCAATATTTGTAATTGGAACTTACTCCCAACCTTTTTCAACTACGAATGCTGATGCACTATTGTGGTGAAATCCACTCTTAGCCACGAAAAAATCACCTATGGCTCGTTGTCTCATCGTTAAATCTCCGTAATCATCCCACTCTAAATATCTTTTGGTGTCTTTTGCAGTCAGCTCACCAATTCTAAAATTATATGTTTCACTCGGTGGCTCTGACATATTCCAAGTAAAATCATTTTCATTGTTATGGTCATTAATACTAGACCATGTTTTCATTGTATTACCCTCGATAAGCAACCTAATATGAATAGTTAATCCTCCTGATGGATAATAGGCTAAATGCCATTTACCTTGTAAGTAGTTTTGGATTTGGGTTGTATCTTGAAGATTTACTTCTTCTGTTTTTTCGTTCGATGCGGAATCGGAACATTTTGTGAACCAAAAAAAGGCGATAAACAAAACAACAGCGATTACTTGCCAAAGATTTTTCATGTTTTATAATTTAGAATTAATACTGTTTTTAAATCGATTTAGAAATTTCGAATTGCCCTAACATTTATTGCCATCGCTGGGGATTCTATATATAGGTGTTGTCTCCAGTAATTGTTGTTTGAATGCCAATCCACGCTCCATACGTTAACCAGAGGACTTGAATTATATGGATTTGGGTCGGCTGGGTCGTTAATGTCATGGCTGGAACTCCATGTACTTTCATTTATGCTGAAAAACCCATCAACTGGATGCTGATATTTAAAAAAGTATAACAAACTGTACAGTTCTTCCCTAGATGGCAGATACCAATCATCTTTCCCGTTTTGCACCAAGTCATAACACATTTTAGCTGCATACGGTTCACCATTATTGTTTCCGATGTGATTAACGATTTTGGTAGTATTGTCTTTTCCAGTTCCGATATCAACTCCTAATTGTGGAACGGGAACAAGAAATTGCGTTTGTGGATTTCGAGGCAGTTCTCCCCACTTAACCAACCCTAAAACAGCAGTAACTTCAAGGCCATGCTGTCCACTAGCATCTATTGAGAATATACGACCTCCCCCTGGACCAATTCCACCTAAAGTGTAAGTTGTCGGTATAGGATTTGGGTCAGGGTTTGTATTATCATTTGTTGAAGAATCATCGTTGCTGCAGGAAAATAAAATAGCTAATAATGAGAGAGTAAGAATTTTTTTCATCGCTTCAATTTTATATTTACAGAGCAAATATATAAAAATACAGGTTATAAACAACCTGTCGTAATAGATTAGTTGCATGCGACTACATTGCTCTAATTTCCATTCATGGAAACAAAACAAAAAAATGAAGTAATTCTTCTTGGTAAGAAGATTAAGTCCTTAATCGTTGAAAAGAATTTAACGGTAATGAATGTAGCCCATGATGCAAATCTTGACGCTACTAATCTTAGAAAGTATATTCGTGGTTCACAAGAAATGAAGGTGACAACTTTAATAAGAATTGCTTATGCTTTAAATGTTTCAACTAGTGAACTTTTGGACGATTTGAAACCTAAGAAAAAGGCCTAACTCTTCTTTTTCTTTTTTAATAGCTTGTATAGCTCATCCAATTCCTTATCAGTTATTCCGTCCATAATCAATATCAATGGGAATTTAGGTTCTTCAGTACTTAGTATTTCTTTCAATTGGGAGAATTTGATTTTCAGTTTTCTTTTCATAATATCTTTTTACTATAAATACTTTCCCCATAGGATTTGGTCAAAATTTTACCAAAAAAATTTTCAAAAAATCTGTAAATCCCTTTGATTGCTCAAAAACATAGGAAAGCAAAATCCCCTTGAAGAGGGAGGTCACCGCAGATTGAATTTCATTAAAACCTTACATACCTTAAAGTTGCAAACAGGGAGCCCCTCAGGGTGCATTAACTTTCTAAATTAGACCTCACCAGCAAAGAGTTGTCCACCAAGTACGGAAAACACCAGGTTTTATGTGCTTTTTGTTGGTTTATTCATATGGTTTTGATACATTCACAGAGTATAAAAGCCTGTAAATATGAGCAATAAACAAGATTTTAATAATTTCTTCCCAACTGATAATTCAGCAAGTACCAATTTAAAATATGATTTGGTAACCAGCAAGTTTGTGACTAGTGTAGAGAATCATCAAATGAGGCAGTATCATAATTCCCAATCCACTGCATTCCTTTTTGGAATGATTGGAGGAATATTCCAAATTGTCATTGGATTAATCATCTTCTCATTTGGGCTTTTGAGAACCATTTTCAAAGCCTTAAGCAAGTAAAATTACCTTAAATGTCATTTTTGCGAAATTTATAAATTTTACGAAGCATTGATTTTATTGACACTCCCAATAGTTTTTTACATTTTTGATACACATAAGGAGCGGTACGCTTTGGAAATTCCAACCGCAGGCGGTCCTTATGTGTATTATTTTTTTAAAATTTCTTCCGAAAGCCTTGTCAGAAAAGGGATTGAAGAGAATCATAAATTTCGCATTTTTGATTTTCTCATTGAAATCTGATTATTTCTGGGTGTTTTAATTTTTTCCAGATACTTATTAATAAATGCCCATGGCAAATTTTGTTACCCAATTCACTTGACAATGTTTTAAACAATTCGTATATTTTAACAAAACGGATAATAGGAGAATAAACTCTATAAAATTCTTGCTTGCTGGCAGGTCGCAACTGTCAGCTGCTCTTAGCAAGTAAAATAAGGAGCAAATAAGCATTCCGTAAAGAATGGGAGAATAAGAGCATAAATATTAATGAAAATTGCAAAGAATGAGCAGAGGTATGTTACACAACCAATTTTAGATTACATTACCAAAACAGATTACAAAAGAAAAGATGATTTATACTGCATCATCGATTTAATTTACAGAAGACAAATCTACTTCAAGACCGAACTCCAAAGGCGTTACGGCTATATTGAAATCCCAAGGTCTTCATTCCAGAAACTGATACCAAGCCCAAATTACATCGGAGAAGCATTGGATTTCTTGGTGGACAACGGACTTATTAAAAGAAACGACTTCTACCAGTATGGGGTCATATCCAAAGCCAAAGGATATAAGATAATGACTGAATATCTTGGTTCAAAGGTTCCTGTTGAAATAACTGATTCCAAAATCAATAAGCGCATCAAGGAAATCAAACTGAATAATAGGAAAAAAAGAGTGAAGAATCTGGAATTCTTCAAATCCAAATACTATAAGAATTTCAAGATTGACTTTGATGCTGCTATGTCTGCCATTACTGAAAATGCCATAAGTGAGATTAGTGAATTATGCAAAAAAATCAAATACGATATCAGTGACAAAAGGATATTGGAGTTAATCGAATGCAGAAGTAATACAACAATGGACAGGATAATCATTACGCAACGTTGCGGTTATGAACTGAATAATATATTGCATCGATTGATGGTACACCAACAGCAGGTTTATGCCATTAATGACGGCTATTTGTTCTTCAAAAGAAACAAGACTAACGGACGTTTGGATACCAATCTAACGTCTTTGCCGTCTTATCTTAGAAAGTTCCTTAAAAGCGATGAAAAGCTGTTTAGTTTGGATATCAAAAATAGCCAGCCGTTCTTTCTATACACCAAGCTTCAAAATGAAAAGGGAATCGATAAGGATGAACTGGAATTGTATGGTAAATTGGCTGTTAATGGGGTATTGTATGAATATTTGGCCAATGATTTCTTTGCGATAGATTACGATTCTTTGGACGATGAGGACAAGGTTGTTTTCCGTGAAAAATCCAAAATCAACCTATTTAGGATATTTTATTCCAAAGTAGAATCATATCCAAACATCAAAGAGGTATTTGCGATGAAGTTTCCAACCATTATGGAGTATATCAATCAGGTAAATTTTAAAAAGAACAATACACTTGCGGTTCTGCTTCAGGAAAGGGAATCATTGACGGTTCTCGATATGGTCATGGTCAGATTACAAGAAAAAAACATCAATCCGTTTACGATTCACGATTCGTTTTTGGTGGCTGAAAGCGAATTATTGGTTGTTAGGGAGACTTTGATTGGTGTTTGTTTGGAAATGTATGGTATTGCACCGCAATTGCATGAAAAGGATTTATTGGAGGAAAAAATGGATTCTGAAGAGGAGTATGAGTTTATTGATGATAGCTATGATTTGCCTGAGAATTTTTTCGAATAACTGGAATTTCTCAAGTTAATAACCCTACCCATTTCAGGGGTAGGGTTATTTGTTTAAATTAGATATATTATTTGTGGAGTTATTTTTTGGCTTTAAATATGTTTAGAAAATATTATTTGCTCATATGGGTGCAAGCTCTTGATAAGTTGTGGATTGTTTTTATATTTTTCCCTTATTTCGTTAACATCATTGCAACCTTTGAACTTATCGCTAATATTTTTAATTATAACATTTGGCAATCCAGCTTCTTTTAATGCAATTTCATGAGCACCAGTAACACCATATTCTAATTTAATAACTACTAATTCCAAATTTATTTTCTTTGTAGGTTGATTTAACTCGTCGCAAACAAAATTGAATAAGTTTTGAAAAACAGTTAGATACTTAGGGAGAGCAAACTCAAAATAGTTCGTTAGCAAAGTAAGAGCTACTCTTATTTTAGCATCGATTGTAACTCTATTTTGTTGTTCAATTAATTGTTTTAAGCTTAAATCAAAATAAATATATCCACTTGAATGATATATTAGTTCCCATATCGGAATATTTTTATCCTCTTTATACTTAGTCACGAAAAGAAATTCATGAATTAGCTTCAAAATTGATTCGTATTGATTCTTTTTTGGTTGCATTTGAAATTGGAAATCATCGTAAAAGAAAAGACTCTTTCTAAAATAATTTATCAATGCAATTTGATTTTCAACAGGAATAAATTTATTTTTCTTAATTAATTCTAGCGGCACATGCTGATTTTTAAGATAAATTTCTAGTTTATTCCTTTTTTCAAGGTTTTTATTTTTTAAATCTTCTTTATTTATTTGAATCAATTCATCATCCTGTAATTCCTTGTCAAAAAAAGAAAATTCTATTATTTTTTCACCTTGATTTAAAGGCAGCTTCGTTAATGCAATTGTACGACCAATAAAATGATGTAAAAACCTTCCTGCTCTTCCATTGATATTTTTCACATCAAAATCAGTTAATGCGTCACCACCCTTCTCATCATCATAAATAATTACTTGCTTTGCAGTTGTATTTACCCCTTCAATTAAAGTAGGGCTGCAAACAATCGCCCGAATATCTCCTTCATTAAAAGAGTCTACAATTTCAATTTGAACAAACTTAGGGATTCCTGCATGATGATATGCAACCCCTTTTTTTAAGCAAGTTACTAACGACCAATCTTTTGAGAAAGTAGTTTCTAAATAATCTATCAATCCACTTTTGTCTTCAAGTTCTTTAAGATTACTAGCAATTAGCTTTGCTTTGGATTCAACAGAACGTTTATTACCTACATAAATTAAAGTTTGTTCACTACTGGACTTAATTATGTTTTTTAAATTTACATCTATTCCACTTTTTTTAATTTCCGAATTCCCGATAATAACTTTTTCTTTTGCTTGATAAGTTGTAATGTCAATTCTATCCTTTTGAACAATCTCAGAAGTAAACTTAAAAAATTTAGCATTAGTTCTGTTTAAAAATTCCTGACTGAATTTATCAAAATATGGTCCAATCAAGTAAAAATCTGCTTTTGTCTTCGATAAACGATATAAACTATTAGTAAAAATTTTACTCCTATCGCCATCATCTTGAATTTTATAGATTTCATCCATAACAAAAAAATCGAATTTGAATTTTGGATTTTCATCCATAAACAAGTCAATTTTTTCGGGAGTAAATATTAAAATATTGTTTTTTTCCTTTAGAGGTTGTTTTAAACTATTAACAAGATTGTACTTCTCAAATATTAAATTATCCTTCCTGAAACGGGTAAACGTTTCTGTTAATAAAGCTATTGTTGGTAGGATTATAGCAATATTGGAATAATCATTATGGGTAATTATCTCAGTAATAATTCTTGATTTTCCAAAAGAAGTAGGGGCACTAACGACTATTCGCTTATGTTGCTGAAAAAGACCCACAAGCTCTTTTTGGTCTTTTGTTAGTGTTGTCCCAGAATCAAGAGTATAAAAACTCCTAGCAAATTCTTCAACCAAAGATGGTTCAGAATTTTTAATTTTAATTGATTTATTATTTAGCATATCTCTGTAGAGAAATACACGGGATGCCGAAACACATTCTAATAGAATTTCATTCAATAATGAATCATCAGGAAGGTATTCTGAAACATGGCAAATTATAGAAAGTGATAAATTATACCAATCTTCATTGTCAATATTTTTTTGAAGAAGATAGTAAGTTCCTTCCAAAATTTCTTTAAACTCTTTATAAGTAAGAGTTCTTTGCTTCTTAAGTTTTTCGAGTAGATTATTTAGATAATCATATTCTGTATAATAGTAATAGTACATTATCTATGGGCTTGTTCTAGTTTATCGATTTGTTCTTTAACGTCTTTTACAGACTCAAGAGGTAATATTATAAATAGAAGTTCGAAATTTGATTTTAAATCAAGTGATTTCTTCTCTATGGAAGCACACTTCTTTGCAAATTCATCTTGAAATTCTTTTAGAAAATTTTCTGTTTTTGAATCTGTATGATTTTTAATTTTTTCACAATCATAAGTTATGAAAACTGGCACTCTGACTTTTATATCATCAAATGTGTCAATTAAATTTAATTTATCACGAATCTTTTTATAATGTGGATAGTCCTTATTTATTTCTATATGAGGTTCTAAAAATGAGAATTCATCTTTAGTGAAATTTACACAACAATGGCTTTTTAGTGATTCAAACGCATTACTTATGGCTCCTGAAAAATCATCATAGAATTTTGATTCTCCAAGCCATAATATAGGCTCATCCTCTTCTATAGTAAAATGGGCGCAATCATATCCAAACACTTCTTGATTACCCGTTTTTAATTTAACTTTAGTAACCAATTTATCTGATTTAAAAAAAACTTTGAGTATAAGAAAAAGTAAAAGTTCTCCGTAATCACCTTTTTTACTTTTATCTCTTTTAGAGATTCGGCTCCAAGCTTTTCTGTACTTTTCACCATCATCACCAGATGCTGAATATTCAGCATATTCTGAAGGAGTTAGTGCAAAATGTGGTAATGCATCATTTACTATATTTTTTATTTCATGTTGACGATAATTTCCATCCTCATAATTTAGATGCATCGGGAAATGCTCCCATTTGCCCTTTTCCAATTTAAGAGAAAATTTAAAAATTAATTTCTCTACTCTTTTCGTTAATAACTCCATTTAAAGTAATTCAATTTCGTATGTAATATATCACAACAAAAAACACTAGACAATCCCTAATATTAGGGATATTCTATCTAACTAAATTTAGTGATGTGATTACATTTTTATATAACAAATAATATCAATAAAATCATTATTTCATTACGGAAAACCGTAACAATTAAATAATTTCATTAATATCTCACAATACGTATTTATACTGATTTTTTGCTATTAAACTTTTAATTAATTTTGATAATCAATCAACCTAACTAAAGACACTTTTTATTATGCATTTTGATTCAAAAGAATTAGATTATTTCATTGATTTACTAAAAAAAGCAAAAGATGAAAGCTCGATTGAAAGCTATATTTATATTAAAAACGTTCTAAATTCAGTTGAATTTGCAATTCCTTTCATAATTTATCCAAAAGGCTCCAAATTTGTTCGCTGTAGAGTTCACAATAATGAAACTGATTTTTTCAATAAAGTTAGTGAGCTATCATACCGCAAAGACATCCAAAATATAAAATCATTTGGTCGTGCAAACGAGCCAGGACAGTCAGTATTTTATTGCGCTGATGATGATGCTTTATCATTAATGGAAACGAGTGAGGTTGCAAGAAAACAAATTGATAAGCCCGTAGAGTACATTACGACAGGACTCTGGGTTTCAACTGAAGATATTTACGCAGTAAATCTATTGTCAAACGAAGATATTCGTGGTAAGCACGCAAGTGTAGATAAATATAGTATTGATTTCGAAAAATTAGTTGAAGAACAAAATGATGAAAATGCTAGAATGTTACGAAATATGCTTGAATTTTTATCGAAAGAATTTTCACGTCCATCAAATGGCAATTCAAATCATTATAAAATAACAACTGCTTTTACAAATTATATTTTTGATTCTGTTGATAAAGCTGACGGAATCTTATATCCAAGTACAATTTATACTGAAAAAGGGTTCAATTTTGCCTTAAAGCCCGAGGTAGTAGAAAGAAAAATGCGGTTTCTTGCTGCTAATAGACGTAAAATGGAAAATGTTGGTCAAAAGAATTATGTAGAAACGGAATTTATACAATCACTAATAACAGGAGACCAAAATAATATTCAATGGAAAACTTGTTAATCGTTTCAACCTAAAATTAAAAAAATGATAAAAATATACTTTGACTGGAATGTACTATCCCAAATGAAAAATGGAAGTCATAATGAATTAAAAGAACTTGTTCAGGGTAATGACAAGTTATTTATACCATTTTCCACATCACATATTAATGATATATCTTCTAGTTTTAGTGAAACAACTAGCAACTTAGATTATATAAATTCAGATTTAGAATTTATTGCAGATATAACCAATGAATATTGTCTATTTAATAATGGAAAAGGAATAGTAGTCGATATTTATCCCCCTACAGAATTATTCAATCAAAATATTGCTGATAAAAATACATTTAATGATATATCGATTGATGGATTAATGAAGAGTTTTGAGGGCGATGAATCAACAATAAACTTAATAAAACCAATGTTTGATTTATTGAAATCCATATCAATCGAAGAATCATTCAAACAGGCTTTTGAGAATCCAGAAAGTGCTGAAATAATGGAAAAAATGTTTCCAGGGTTAAAAGAAAACCCAACAATGGATGGATTTTTTAAAAGTTTTAGCCAAATGAATTTTAATCTTAACGAACAGGAAGGTTATAAAGATTTGCGACAAATTATTCAAAGTGGAACAGGAATAAATAGAGATAAAATTTTTGATATTGAAAATCCATTCGAACACATAGATAAAAGCTATAAAAACACGGGTATCTCTTTGGATAAAACTAATGTAAATTCGGAATATAGTCCAAAATGGTTTAATGATATTTCAGATGAATATCTAAAATTAGATATGCATGGTTATCAAGAAGATAAAGTAAACATAAAGAAAGGTAGAAAAGAAACTTTCAAAAATACAACTGATGATGCATTTCACGCAGCTTTTGCTTCAACCTGTAATATTTATGTAATTAACGATAATAAATCTTATAAAAAAACAACTCAGGTATTTGAAAAATTAGACATAAATACAAGAGTGTTAAAACCCGATGAATTCTTAGATTTTTATAAGAAATTTCTAAATAACGAGAATCCTCAAATTGATTTAAAAATCATGCATGATATTATTAATTCGAATAGCTTTCATGATTCAGAAACTGAAGATGGAATATATAGAACATTCTATTTTCCTTTTTTCTTATTTGGCTTTTTTAATAAAATCATGTGTTTTTATCCTAAATCCGACACAAGTGAAAGTATGACTCTTTTAAGTCAAGACAAACCTACAAATTGGTTTATTATTGATAAAGAAATAAAAATACTTGTTGAAAAATTATTACGCTATTTTGGTCCTGATATAGAGGCAAAAGGAGAATTAAAAGCAGACGAATTCAATAGAGAAAAATGGGAAGGGAGGAAATGGAAATTCGAAAATTTAACTTTGAGACTTCAAGGGATAAATGGATTTGTGCAATTATATTGGGATATTGATGAAAAGCCCAGCTGTTAAGAGTGCTTGCTGATTTTTTATTAAGATTAAAGATAGTAATGGTAAATCAAACTAAATGTATAAACTAGACGTAAACAATCATCAAATTAGTATTGATAATAAAAGATTTGATTTTGATATTGAATCATTTGAAGAATATGAATCTATAAATATTGAACCTGAATTAAGGCATTTACATAAAACAAATTTTTGCTTAGAAAATTACCCTGATAAGTTGCATTTTGAAGTGAATGATTCTGAAGGTTTTGGAACATTTTTCTTTTATGAATTAGAATTTGGAAAAAGTAAAGAAGGTGATTTATATTTTCTTTTTAGAAGTAGTCAACCTAATAAATATTGGGAAGGTAAATGGGGTCTTTCAACTTTCCTTAGTGCTTTGAACAATGTTATAAACGATTCTACTGAAGGTGAAGTTCATTATTTATCCGTTGATGATAATTATAAAGAAATTGAAGTAAAATTTAAATGTGAAAATGACTTTGAATTTTCGACACAATTAGTAAAATATGTCACTTTATTAAATGAATATATAAAAAATACAGAAAGATTACTTTCAGGAGTATTATGGAAAAAGGAGTTTGAAAAAGATGAAAAACTTTTTTGTACGGAATTACTTTACCCTTTACTCAGGAAAATGAAATTTATAGATGTTAGATTTTCACATGGCACTCGTGAATATGGTAAAGATTTTACATTTTCAGAAATAACAAAGTTTGGAAATTTAAGGCATTATGCACTTCAAGCCAAAGCAGGGAATATAAGAGGTAATGTAAATTCAGATATTGATGAACTAATTGGACAATTGGATGATGCGTTTTCAATGCCATACTTTGAAGTTTCTGTCAATGAAACTAGAATTATAAATACTTTTATCATTGCAATTAGTGGAAATTTTACAGAGAATGCAAAAGAAAAAATTGCTCAAAAAATCCCAACGACAATGAAAGGCAGTGTATACTTTTTGGATAGAGAGAAAATTTTAGAACTTATTGAGAACTACTGGAAATAATCATTGTTATTTTAATATATAAAACCTATGCTAATTACGGAGTAGGTTTTTTGTTTCTTACTATTCCGATAACAGTTTATTGATTGGTTTGGGGTTTGGTGGAAAAAGAAAAAGATGGCCACTTTTATTTGTACGCCCATTCCATCCTTTACTGAATGCCGTTTTAAACGGATTAAAGATTTTGAAATACTTTTTTTAATTATTATATTAGTAAGTGAATGTAGCTCTTATCATATATACCAAAAAAAGTATATGTTTAACGTATATAGATATTAACAAGTTAGTTGTTATAATGCATAGAAATGGATATAAAATTAGAAGCAAAAATTTTTAGAAAAGCAAAACATTGCCAAATGAAAAGAAACCATCATTCATTTATCTCTGGTGCTAAGTACAAAAATACCCGAATTGTAAAAAGTTCAGGCAAAATTTCAGAACAAGATATTTATTCTAAAGAACTAGAAACTTCTCTAAAAGAATTTGGCAAGATTGGGACTAAATATAATAAATCTACTATAGGATTTTGTGCAGAAGTTCATTCTGTAAATTCTGTTTGTCAAACACGAAAAATAGAAAAGATTGACTCAATTGAAGTAGGAAGTGCAATACGTCCTCGAACAATGCAGAAAGGGAAAAAATGTGCAATCTGTAATAAATTATTCTAATGTATTATTTCTACTTTGCATCAGATATCGCTGAAAATCCACAAAACTACGACATCGACTATTTCTTTTATGACGATGAAAAATTAATACACATTGCCAGTGGAGGATTATATCCTTTTGGTATCCTAAAAGAAATAGTCCCTGAAAATCACCTTATTATTAGAAGTATAATTCGATTAAGAAGAAGATTTGATATTAGAGAAAATGAAGATATACAAAGAGATAATTTAAATACTTTAGAAGAATATAAATCTTTTTTCAATTTAATGGCTAGTCGAGGATTTTATTCCTACGACAAAGTAAATATTGACAATCCTGAATGTTATAATTTTCAATTGATTGCAAATCCAATTTATAATGCAAATATTCAAATAGACAATAATAAAATTCATAGTCAAGAAAACTCAAATGCAAAAATTAAAACTTGGGATTATGAATTTGGCTTAAATAAAATAAAAAATAAATTTCCAGTTAACAATAATATTTTTGACATAAGAGAGTATCTAGAATAATAACAACAGTTAACAGCTACTACAAAGGATTTGGACAAACATATGACGCCACATAACAAGCTACATTCGGACAACGAAGTGGAACAACAAGTTACCATTATTGAAATGAGATAACTGAAATTTGAATTTCTTATACAATGACATATAACTTAGGAATAGAAGGAAAATATAAATTAGCAGAAAGTGGTTTAAATCATATCATTAATGGAAATTTATCAGACCGACAAGATAAAGATGAAAATGGCAATACCATATTGACAAAAATAATTTCAGGTGGTTTACATACAATTGATGCATGGAACTCATTCTTGAATCATCGTCCAGACATTAAGCATGGATTAGTTTTTAATCCTGAAAATAATGAGAATTGGTATTATACCAGGAAGTTACAAAATGGAGTAATCTTGCTCAGAATTCCTAGGAGTTGTTTCCAATCACAAGCCGCAAACATTACAAAATTCCCTGAGACATATTATAAATCAGGGTATTTATGGAAATCGTTATTTCCAATTGGTTTTACAAAAGATTATATTATTCAAATAATTGATGAAGCATTACATAATATAGATGAGAAAGAATCTGATGAATCTTTATTAATTGGATATGTTAACAAAGATGATTTGTTTAAATCAATAAAAATTAGAATCCAAATTCGGGAGGATGAAATATTATCAGCATTTCCAACTTGGGAACAGCCGATGACAGGTAATAATGGTAAGCCCTTCTCTCACATTGATTCAATAAATACAATCATTTCTTCTTCATGTGTTTTTGTTAATAATGACAAAGAAAAATATGTTTCAAGCACATTAGATAATTGGGATATTAATACAGTAAATAATTTTTATAATGCTACCCCTGATATTATAAAGAATCGAAAACCTCCTAAAAAGACAAAAGAAAGAAAACAGCAATTAATAGAAAGAAATAAAGTATTAATTGCTTATGGTGAAAATCTATCGGAAGATGAAGTAAAACAATTATACGATTTATGCAATTCAGAAGAATATATTCGACATACACCCGATTTTATAAGATTTGCTTACAATATTAATTTTAAGAACATAAAAGATGTTTTAAAAGTTAGAAATTCAATATTTCTATATCAAAATTTACTAGAACTTATCATTATAATTAATGCATGGGATTTAAAAAATGGGAGCAGATATGCATTTAAAATCATCAAAACACTTTTAAAAATTAGATTCATTAGAACTGGTGGTTTAGACCAGTGGGAAATGAAGAGATTGTCCAATGTAATTCTTAAAACTGTTGAATCATACAGATGTTCAGATTTAGCACTAGAGTTTATGACAGATTTGATAATTTCTCCATTGAGAATTGCATTTTATGTTGAGTTTAATTTAAATCCTTACTTCTTACCTAACCCAGCTTTTATTGGATTAACTGGTCATGAAGAACTTCCATTAACTGATAGACATTTTTATGATTATGTGGTACAAAATCTAGGAATTAATTACACACATAATTTTGAAGATGATTTTAATATAGAATTAGCTAAAAACATACAAAATGCAGACCATATTTATGGCTCGCAAATAGTCAAGAATATGATTCCTTTTGCTGTAGGTTCTGATTTTAATTATTTTTCAATGTCCATAATCAACATTTGTAAGTTGATTGATATTAATAATGATTCTATTAAAATAATTGACCAGTTCGTGTTTGATTACCACAGATGTGTGGCTGCAAATATTCAACGAATTTTGGCAAAACATAAAACCCTACTTATAAGAGACCTTGATTATGGAGATAAAGACTTTATTAAATACACTAAAGCTAAACATGAATATAAATTTTTGTGGATGATTAACAAAATCATGATTGGAGAATTATCCGAAACCTTTAGGAATGAAGGTTATTCAAACGAGGCTGATAAATTAGAAGAAAAATATCTTTCACTCTATAAAGAAGTAGTGAAAATTCCTATGCCAAAATCTGTACCTGTTTACTTAAAGTCAGATGAAGGTAGTTGAATTCTTAAAAACGGCATAACAAAGTATAGCCAAAAGGTTCTTGATTGAGGATTTGTTTAAGGTTCAATACTCGTTCTTCGCTTGAATTTTTGTACTAAATCCACCAACTTCAATGCCTAAAACGTTAGTGGCAAACACTGGGCAATTATGTGTCATCAAATCCCTTTGCAAATAACATTTCAAAACTTTACTTCTCACTCTTGATTTTCTTCTGTAAATCATCTTTATGAATTATTTCAACCAATTTATAAAGTGTTTCTTTAATTAGTGTCACTTCTTCGTCTGTGTAGAAAAATCCATTCTGGTTTAAAATCTGTTTACATTTTTTGTCAGATAACATTTGTATTTTATTTAGAGATTAAAAAGAAAAAGGATAGACACATTAATTTGCGCCCATCCAATCCCTTTACTGAATATCATTATCGATACGAATTAATTATGTGGGAACGGATTGACTAATTCTAATTATCAGGTGCAATTCCTACGTAAATATTATTAGTTTTTTCATTTTCATCCCACTTTATTTCAGCACCATAAAAAGGTGGAGTTCGCATATACGTTCTAATATTTTGATATACGTTTGAATATTTTGAAGTAATTAAAAAGGTATGAATCTGTTTCGCAAATTTATAAGATTCAGGGTCACCCATAAGTGACCAGACAGTTATGGCTTGGTCTTTATATGGTAATTTGACTGATAAAGAAACTTCATCCTGCATTTTCAGAACCCTATCTTTTTTTATTTTTTCGATAGTGACTTTATTAGCGGTTATCCCCCCAGATTGATTATAGCTGGTAACATTTACTTGGGAAGATTTACTTTTAGATGTATCAACCTTTGTTAATTCAGGTTTAGTCTTTATGTATATAATTTTCGGGTTATCGCTTTTCTCTTTATTTTTAATAGAATTGGGTTCGTTTTTTTTAGTAATTATTGTTGGATTATTTTCTTTTTTTTGGGGAGCAAATTCTCCATATTTTCCGCTGTAAACATAACCATGGGTAAAACCATAAATAATACAACCAGATATAACCAGAGCAACGAAGCTAGCAATTGTTACAAATGTTATTTTCATCCATCTATTTGCGTGGAGTAATGACCAAAATCCATTAACTTCATTCTTTGCCATCTTTTTTAAAATTTGAATTTACTTACAAACCTAAACACAATTCATTAAAAAACCTAACCACAGATTCCTTCATCTATTGATTATGATGGGGTGGTGGAAACAAAAAAGAGATGAGCAATGATGCCCATCCCTTTAGGTGCGTTTAAATGCCGAATGCCATTGCTGGAAAATAAATTTTTTTAGTTTTGTCATACATATAAACAAATTATGCGCAAGTTTATCACCAACAAAACCTTAAAAAAATGACAAAATTATTTGATGATTTATTTCAAAAAAGAATGTTCCTTTTGATTTTATTAATTTATATTTTCTTTAGTTTATTCACAGGGCAAAAAGAATTTGGAATTAATAAAACTGTTGGATGGGCTTTTGATTTTTATGAAACTATGAGTCCTTTAATTTTCATTTTCCTATTCTTTCTTTTCTTCATTTTGTATTCAATAATTGCCATATGCAAATGGAGAACAAATAAAACATTATCAATGATTCATATTGTAACAATATTGATATCAATATATTTTTTTGAAATTTATAGAATTGGATTTTTACAATTTTGTAATTTTCTATCAATACTTATATTTTTAACAAATATCATTTCGAGTTTTATTAATAGAAAAAGTCACATAAAAACCAGTGCACAATAGCGATTTGAAGTAATATTTGGATTGCTTTGTTACCTTGACGTTTTTCTTCACGAAAAATTTTATCTTTAACTGAAAACAATCAGTTCGCTGACTTCACTACTGCAGCACTTTATATCCTATTTCCATCACATATATGTTTAAATTACTACAACATTTTTTTTCTCCAAAAAAGCACGAGCAATTAGTCGGAGTTATACAATATCCAAACAAAATAATTGTAGAAACTTATCACAAAGCCGACACAGGAGTTTACCTTAGGTCATCTTATGTAAGTATAATTTCAGTAACAGCTTCTCAAACAGAAATTGGAGAAAAGATTTTTGAACATCTAAAACTAAGTAAAGCTGGAATAAACTATGCAAGATATGATAGTCAAAAAAGTATCGAAGATTATAAAAAGATTACCAAGTTGACATCAATCAAAGAGCAAATGAAAGATTCAAAATATGTTTCAGTACGCTTCAAAAATGATAGTTTATTTATTACTCCAAATATAAATGGCGGAACAAAGGGAAATCAGAAAGGATACCGAGAGAAAAAAGAACTGGAAAGGGTTTCAGAAACTCTAGAACCAAAAGAGCTTGGAAAAATTGTTATTGAAGCTTGGAAAGATTGCGAATAAGAAAGAGGCTATAACAGTAGCTTAGAATTATAAACCTCTAAAGATTTTGATTTAAAAATAAAAAGAGGTGAGCGTGATACCTATCCCTTTAGTGTTTTTTATTTAGCAACAATTTTCATCTGCTTGAATAGGTGGACACTTTACCGTTCCGTAACTGCAATATACACAGCAGTCACCCTCTAATGGTCGTAATCGTGTCTTACAGTTCTCACATTCGTAGAAAAACTCACAAGCATTGGTTGGCATCATTTCCGTTTTTTTATGACCGCATTTCGGACAAGTAATCGTTGATTCCAATTCAACCTCTTTACCATTGTAAATCGTACATGTATCGCAATTTCCGTGAAGCTTATTCCTGTAATAATTTATTGCGGTGCTAATAAACAACCCAAACATACCAGCATAAATGAAATATGTGCCATCATTGGCTAAATAGTAACCGTTGAATATTAATAAGGCACTTGGAACACCAACCAACAATGGATAGGTGCATCGATGCTTTCGGTAAGAAATATAAAGTCCAATGAGCGATACCAAAACCATTGCTTGAAATATCCACATTGTCCAACCACCAAACAGTTCAAAACTCCCAAGTCCAAGAGCGGATGCACCAAATGCAAAAAGAGGAAAACAGCAAGGTGAGAAAATGGCGGTTAGAAAAAGTCCACCAGTTCCAAGTTTGTCAATGTTATTGGTTAAGCTAATTTTCATTATGGTGGTGTTATGATTTGTATTTGCAAACCTAGCTACTATTTGGCAAACAGCCTAATAAAAAACCTATTGCCAGATTGCTACTAAAAACAAAAAAGAGATGAGCGTTGATGCCCATCTCCTTTAGGTGCGTTTACATGCCGAATGCCGTTAATTTGAAAAACAGTGTCTTAACTTACTCTCTACTTTTGGTTTGTGTATTCACAAGTTGTATGCTATTTTAGCGCAAATTGTGTTAAATTTGATTGACAGAAATTTATGAAAAAACTTTTTTACATACTTCCTTTTTTGTTTTTGACATTCCAAAACAAAGTTTTTGCACAACCTACGCCATATTACGGAACATTATTTTTTAATTTAAGTGAGATAGAAAATCCATATAAATCATTAACAGCAAAAGACATAGAAATCAAAGACATTCGTTTTTTATCAAATCATCCAGCTAAATTAAAATATGATACCATCAATAAGGCATTAGCTATTACAACCTATGGATATGAAATCCAAAATTTTGCCATTCTCTATAAAAATGATACAATTTACATTGATTATCCTTCAAGAGAATATGTAAAAGCCGTTTATATAAAAACACCAATACCTTTAAACGGTAAAAATTTTTCATTCTATAATAAATTTACTTATGACGCAATGCACAGCAATGGTTATGAAACAAAAATTTTCAATTTGTGTCAAGGTTGTATGATTTCACAGTATGAAATGTCTGAAGAAACATTAAAACGAATTGAAAAATTCAACAGAAAGAGAAAGTGGTTTGTTGTTAAACTTGAAAAATGAAATCATTTTTATCGTGCCGTTCTAAAATAGGTTGACTAAAAACAAGATAATTAAATTGATAAAAATAAATTCAAAACTTATTTCCTTAAATGAATATTTTTAGAACAATCATAACTTCATTTTTTTTAACCTTTTGGTTTTCATCAATCTATGGGCAAGAAGTCTTACATGAATTTGAGCCTTTGGAAATCATTGACATTATAAAAAGTCAAAAGGTGATTGACCAGATAAAATCAAAAGATGTTGTTAAAAACTCATCATTCTTTTTCACTCAAGAATACAATAAAGAAAAAGGTCTATTTTTAATTGAAAAAAAAGGAAATTATTGGATAGTATACAATTATGACAAATACTTTATTTCAAACTATAGCATTAATAAACACAAAACACACTCAAAACGATATGTTTCAATTGATATTAGTGTGATGCGTTCAGGTTGGGGTGAAAATTATTATGGCTGGTTCATTTTATTTGATTTAGAAAAAAGAACATATTTAGTAATACAAACATTTTCGCATAACTCTGACGATGATAAGAACCACGAAAAATATATCAATATCAGGAAATGTAGTTCTAAAATTATCTATCAAAATGGAACGCTAATAATAACAAGAAAATGTAGTCCTAATGGAGAAAAGAATTATTGCTCAAATTGTGTGGAAAGTGGTAAATACAAAATCGTTAACAACAAGTTAATTAAACAGTAATGGATAACAGCGGTTTAAAATGATATTTTCACAACAAAAAAGGATGAACATTGATGCCCATCCCTTTATAATCATATTTGAAAAAAATTATGTTAAATCATCGATAATGGTTGTCGTACCATTATTTTTAACAGAAGTTATTCCACCATTTCTACCCGCTTCACTTTCGTACATTTCACTTGTACCAATTATTTGTCCATTTGAAGATTTTAGGTTGAAATAGTATTTCCCATTTGTTGATTGTTTTTTATCATATCTTGAATCAATTTGAGAATTAGTCTGTACTGATTCTATTCCATTTTTGCAATTTGCCTTTGTGGAATATCCTTCACTTGATAAAATCACTTCACCATTTCCTGCTTTAAGATTGAATTGAAACTCTCCGTTTTTTCTTTTAGAAATTACATATTTCCCCATAATATTTAGATTAAGTTAAAAAACTAATATAGAGAATTTTACTATAATTTTAAAATCTAAATTCATAAAATAAAAAAGAGATGAGCGTGATGCCCATCCCTTTAGGTGCGTTTTAATGCCGAATGCCATTGCTGGAAACGGATTAATGATTTTATTCAAATTCTATTTCCAAAAACTTACTACACTAGCTTTCCATTCTTTGTTTTTGAAAATAATTATAATAGTTTCAATCGATGAAATTATCCCAAGGAAAAAGCATAAACTTTTTAATCCGTGAGTACTATTTAATATAATTTCAGTGAAATAAAAACAGAATGTTAAAATCCAAATCTTACTTAAATATGAACTTGTTATAGCTACTTTTTTGTACTTAGTATAGCTATAAATTAAAACTGATATTTTAAGAGCTAAGAGTATTAAGAATGAATCTACAAAGCTGGCAAGGCTAATTCCTTTATGAATGATAATAAGTAGAGGCATTACTATCCAGAAAAAATAATTTGAAATTGTGTCGACTATATTTTCGCTGGTTTTATAATTTAAAACTAAACCAGTGAATAATAAAAATGCAATAACAAAATCATAATAACTAAACTCATCAAGAATAAAAAATATAATTGTGGTTATAAGTATTAAAAACAATCTTAAAATTAAGTTTCTCATATTTGAATTTTATTAATTAGTTCCAGTAGGTTTTAGTTTTTCGTCAATTCTCTTACCTGTATTATTTTCTTCAATCGTTTGTTGTTTAGAGCTTGGAGTAAAGTTCTTTGAATCAAGCGAAACTTTACCTATAATTGGAATATTTACAGAACCACTATTAGATGTTTCTCCATTTCTTAATCCACCCGCATCTAATGCATTTTTGGGCACATCAGTACAGTTGTTTGTAAATAGGCTATATCCATCTTTTACAGTCTCTTTGGCAGCTTCATTCATTTTAGCATCTTGCTCTTTCGATGTTTCTATTCTGTAGCCTTCTGCATATCTCTGCTTTATATCACCATCTTTATTTGTTTCAGATGTTTTCTTCCCTTGACCATCATCGTAATCATTTTTAAAAGTATTATGCTCAGAATTTGCAAACTCTTTTATCGAACCAAAATGTGCAATAGTCCCTTGGTCATTTCCATTATAGTCAAATGAATCACCATCATTAGAATAATAATTCCAACCATTTTTATCATCTCCAATTAAAACAGCTTGATGACCTTCCTGATGTCCTGATTGAGACTTTTGTCGTAGAACAATGATATCATTTGGTCCCATCCCATCAGGGTCAGTAAATTTCATCGGATTATTAAAACAATAATTGTACGGTGACCATCGTCTCATTTGTTCCGCCAGCGGGTCAATCGTTACCCATCTTGCTATTGCTGGGTCATAAAGTCTAGCTCCATAGTCATACATCGCTAGCCCCAGTTCGTCTTGCCACTCCTTACCGTTGTACTTATACTTATACGTTCCTGCAAACCTACCTCACACTTGCCCGAGTCGCAAAACCACTACCAAATATCGGTTAATTCAAAGAACTTTCTACGATACGCAAATATAATATTCTGTTGATTAACCTACAGAAAATTATGATTAAATCTTGTTATTATAATATTTTAAGGAATATCTTTGGTTATTAGTGTAAACAGCAAGTTATGAATTGGGAATCAATATTAAAGGAAATAGGTGTAGTAGGAGTTTTAGCTGGGTTACTTACTTGGCTAATAAAGCAGTTAGGACAAAATTTTATAGACAAGAATCTGAAAGCTTATGAGAAAAAGCTTGACCATCAATCCGAATTGTTTAAGCAGGAATTATCATTTTTATCGCAGAAAGCGAATAGATTACATGATAAGAGAATCGAAAGGATTGAAGAAATTTATGCATTATTAACAGATTTCCATAATGATATGCAACAATTGATTTCATGGAAAATTGTTACTGGGATGGCCAAAGAAGAAATTGAGCAACAAGAAATTGATAACGTAAATAAAGCTAACGAATCAGGCACTAAATTTCTCGCATACTATACAAGAAACAAATTGTATTTCAATGATGAAACCTGTAAATTAATTGAAGACATCATTAAGCATTTAAAAGGAAGTCATACAGATTTTACATTCAAATATATTTTTCAAAATATACCAGCTGAAATGCACTATGAAAATGTTAAAAATGCAACCGAGAAAATCCGAGAAACTGTACCTGCAATTAAAGTACAATTAGAAGCAAACTTTAGAAAAATTATTGGTGTAGATTAAAGTAATCATAACGGAAAAAACTTATTGATTAGCTCCACTTCTTCCAAACTATTCACCTTGATATACTTCTCCGTGCTCCCTGGGAATCGATGCCCACAAAGCTCCTGTACCTTTTCCAAAGGCAATTCCTTTTCGTTTAACCAATTGCAAATAACGCTCATGCGTATGGTCTGTGGGTTGAGTTTCCTATCGGGAAATAAACCTTTGAACTGGTCGAAAATCGAATGAATACCACTTACCGAAATAGGCTTGCCCAATTTATTCAGAATCAGCTTATCGGTTCTACCCATCAGCATTTTTTTTCTGGTTTCGTTGATATAATCTAAAAATGGTTTCATTTGTTTTGATTTCAGTTTTAGGGTTCTACTATTGAGGTTCTTCGATGCTTTGATGTAGATTGTGGTGTTATCCAAATCCACATCTTTAACATCCAATCGGGCAATCTCATCGCTAGTTAAGCCTTGGTATATCAATAAACTTATAAGAACATTATTTCTATCCTGTAAAAACCAATAGCGGTTTTCTCGGTTCATTAGCAATTGGAGTTCCTCGCTACTAAATAAATCCTGAACCTGAATAGCATGGTTACTGTTAACTTTAATGTTCAACCGCTTGCAGGGGTGGTCGGTTCTGTACCCGCTTGCTATCAAATAATCGTAATATTTTTTGATTGCCGACAGGATAACAACACGGTATCTGGGATTAGATTGCTCTTGGCTGATTTCATCCATGTAGTTAACGATGTTCTGGTACTTGTATCGCTTGGCTTTTGGATTCATCTTTATAAAGTGGTCGATGGTAAACAAATAAGTTTTAACGGTTTGTTTACTGTAATCTTGGTGCAAAAACTGCTCTAGTGTTTGTTTTGTCATAAGCTTTAGGTTAAAATGTTACTACTGGTTTTTTCTTTTTATTTTTGACGGCATAGATATACGTTGTATTGATGTCGGAATGACCTAAAAACCTGCGTATAAAGTCAAAACCTGCGTTTTTCTCTGCCAAGTGGTGTGCAATGCTGTGGCGAAGGCAATGAAGCGTTATATCCCGTTGGATTAGCTCATATTTACCAGTCTGCTCCATCATTTTCTTTAGGGTTTTACCCAAGTATTCCCCGCTCATTCGTTTACCGTTGTCGTAGATGAAAAAGGCATCTTCGATTTTAGGTTTACCCGCTTGCTTTGGATAATGTTCTTCAATGAGGTATTTCTTTAGGTATTCCACTACCATGTTGCTCATAGGTACTTCACGCCTTTTTTCACCCTTACCATCCCGAACAATTAGCATTCGTCTATGGAAATCAACATCCCGAACATCCAATGCTTCAATTTCTGCCCTGCGAAGTCCGCAACCGTAGGCGATTGATAACAACGCTCTTTCCAAATGGTTCTCACAATGGTGATAAACGATTTTGATTTCCTCTACCGTTAGAACATTTCGGGGGATTTGACTACCACCGTTATAACTTGGAATGTAAAACCCGCTTTCAATCTCTTTGCTCTCCAATAGGTTCAGCATAAACAATCCTATAGCGAATAGGTGGAACTTTATAGTTTTATCGGCTAACGTTCCAGCCCTGCGCTGG
The DNA here is from genome assembly GCA_963812405.1 of uncultured Flavobacteriaceae bacterium. Classification (GTDB taxonomy): domain Bacteria; phylum Bacteroidota; class Bacteroidia; order Flavobacteriales; family Flavobacteriaceae; genus Flavobacterium. The sequence goes on from CAWEUV010000004.1 coordinate 379,909, forward strand.
TTGGGTCTTGCGATGAGGTACTCCAGATAGTTTACGGTTTCTTTCCCTGTTACCGCTTTCATCTTGGTGATTCCAGATTCTTCCAGCCAGATTAGGAATTCAAAAATTGTAGTCTGGTACATTTTCCCTTTTCCCTGTTTGTAGTTCTTAACTTTTACATAGCTGTCGAACTCGTTGAGAAGGTTCTGAAATGCGGGGGTTTGTATTGTTTTTTTCATAGGTTCATTAGGTTTAAAATTCATCGTAGCAAAACTTTCCTTATGCTCTTTTCTCAAATCGTAGTACGCCAGCGTTATATGCCTTATGATTACTGGGCTGGCGTATACTTTCTGGCATTTTACAACTGCTTTAACTGGTTGTTGAGGTCTTGCTTTATTTTAGCCTTAAGCTTCTGCAAATTATCCCAGTAGGTAATCACATAATGGAATCCACGGTTTACACTACCTGAAGAAATCTGTATGTATTCCATTTCCAAAAGTAGCTTGATGTAATTACTCACTGGCGTATTGGATAACTTGGTGTACTGACGAATTTCCCTTTGGGTGAATTTATGGGTTGAACCTGCTGGCTGTTTTTTTACGTATTCTTTCAATCTGTCAAAGAACTGGCGAACGCTTCCGTTAAGTTCGTCAACTTTTAAAATGATGGCATCAAAAAATATTTCCACGGCTAGGTTAACATCCTGTTTGGTGGCTATCAATCTGCCTTGTGCATCGGTTTTGCGTTGGTACTGGTGCAATATGGTAATCTGACAAATGAAGTCCTGAAACTGTTCGTTTAACCTACGGAGCATCTTCGCATCCAATGGAAGCATGATTTTATCAGCGAATGGATTCACCACCTCATAACTTTTTAAAACCCTCATGCAGTTGCGTAACAGTTGCTTGGCTTCGTTTTCCCTTTCGCTGTTGGTAATCCCTGCCTTTGTTTGGTTCTGCCTTTGGATGATTCTCATAGTTTGCTCCATACTTTCGTCAATTCCCAGCATGATGGTTCTACTTTCGTTATCCTGATAGATTTCCGTTTTGGTGGTTGCTACAAGGCTTGCAAAATGGGCGTTAACATTTTTCTTTACCGATTTGCTATTGCCATACCTGTCCTTTACCACCGTGGAACGCTTTAGCATCTTATAAGATTGGATTTCCCGAAATGCCAGTCTTGCGTCTTCATCCAAGCCGTCAAAATCTTGGATGACGGTTAGTTTCTTATTGAGTTCCTTATCGGTATAGTAGTACAGCGATTTACTGGTTATACTGGTCGTGTCGAAAAGGTCTTCCTGTGGCATACAAGAAGCTACCTTGTTTATGATATGGCTCTTACCACACCCAGAACTCGCCATCACCATTGCATGAAGTGGATAGGGCATTTTATAGGATGAAGCCACCGCAAAAAGAACTTTCCTGTTGTTTTCCTCGCCAATTATTCCAGTCTGTTCCAATAGCTTGTCAATGTTTTGGAATAGTTGAGGTTTAGAGAGGAATTCCACCGCTTTTTCACTTGCTTTGGCTGTTAGCTCCTTTTCTGAAAATTGTTCGGTTATAGGGTTCATTTCAGCGTTTAAAATATCTTCCCTGTACTGTTCCAATAAATCCGTTAGTTCCAACAAATCGGCTTCCAATAAATGGTAATCAAATCCTTGTTTCTCCGATAATTCCTTACAATGGTATTCCACGTTACTGGTCTCAAACAAATCAATTTTTAATCGGTGTTTCTTGGTGGATTCCGTTGCGATTATTTGCAATGCAATCCTCATGTTTCCCATATCCATTGGCAGATTACCCACAATGTAATACGTTCCCGCTTTGCCATCGAATTGGATTTTACTTTCACCTGTAATCAACAACCCATTACCTTGTATCTTTTCCCGTGGTGCATCGTTTATCATTTCCAGAATCCCATCCGTTCCGTAGTTGAGCCACATATCATTCAAACTGTGACCGTCTGGAAGTTGCACCATTGTGATGGGCAATTCTGGTCTGAACTGCTGTATTTGTGTTTTGATGTTTTCCATAGGTTCTAGCGTTTAATGATTATTATTTCTTCCAACTCGGTTAATGATTCGATGGCTTCCTTATGCTGAGGTAGTAACTTCCCGTTATGTAATGCCATTACTGCCTCCCGCTGGTCTAATGCTTTGGATTGTATGAAGCTAGCACAATCTATTAAGGTCGGTGTAATGAAAAGCCTTTTGGTTTTCTGATGGGGATGCTTCGGGAATAGCCCATTTTTGTTGAGGTATGCCTCTTGTTTGTCAGCCTTTTCAAACCGAACCGCAAAGAAGTTCACTATCTCATTTTCCTTGTTCATCAGCGGGAAAATAACCCCATATCTCCCAAACACCGTGTAAGCCGTTAGGTCTTCTTTATTTGCCACCGCAGTAGCACTTTTTTTGATTACTCCCAATGCTTCGTATTGGTCTTTGACCTCTTGGCTCTCCCTGTGGTGGAATTGCCCTGAATTGAAGCCTATTCGCATTTCCGTATAGTCTAATCCAATGCTTTTAAGATATTCCTTTGGCTTGGTGGCTTTACTGCTTCGGATTCCAGTTTCAAAAGATTGGAATAAGGTTTCTAGTGTTTCCATAAGCTTTAATTTTTAAAGGGTTGACGTTAATTTTTGGACATAAGAATCCTGCTTCGGGTATTACACCGAATTTTAAATTTGATAATCAGTTAATTAGGATTTAGAGATTAGAAGGCAATGTCTTCAAATTTCCAGTGTGGGTCATAACTACTGTACAGGTCTTTTACTTTACTGATAGTTATCTTTTCGGGTATCATTAGAAACTCTCTGGTTCGCTTATCGGAATTGTGACCGAAGTGTTTCCGCAATGCTCCGATGGCTGATTGCTGAAAGTTCCATTTTTCCAAAACACTCAAACCAAACACCCTTCTGAACGAATCGGTTTCAAGTGGGTAAGGCATCCCGACAACCGACTGGTATTTTTTCTGCAACCTTTTCAAATCCCTATTAAGACTGTTGGTAGTCATGACTTTACCATTAACGGGATTCATAAATGCAGGGGTATTCAATGCAGGTTTTTCCAATTTAATGTATATGTATTCAATGAAACTCTTTAAAAATTTGGTTACGGTTCGAGGTTCCGAATCCTCAAATGTAATCACATCTTTTGCCTTTCCGTTTTCATCCACAAAACAGCTCCAATCCATTTTCAATTGGATTCCGATTTTATAGCCCAGTGTACAACCTATAAGTATCAAAAACGCATAAGAATACTCTTTATCCCTTACCATGTATTGCACCATCTGGACAATATCATATATACTTAAATGTTTCTTATAATTTGTTTTCATATTTCCGATTAATTACATGGCAAAGATAGGGTGACAGGTGTTTTCATGCACTATCAGCGATTGCGGTAAATGAGACTTATTATGTTAAACCTCGTTATTATTGGTTAAAAAAATTGAAGAAAAAGTGATATTTTTTATTTCATCAAGAATTTTCATGTTTCCTTTTATTAGTTCCGTTCTCATTTTGGATGGGTTATCTACTTTAAAAAAGAATCTGTTTTCCGCAGTTTTCTTATTGCACTCCTCATTTTCACCTAACAATATTGCCATTTCATTTGATTTCACCTGTTGAAAATCATCGAACGCCCTAAAATCTTTTAATTCAAACTCCATTCCATTTGACAGATAAAGCGTGTCTTGGTACAATATCCAATTTTTATCCTCTGCCAGTATGTCTATTAATTTATCTACTTCCAATATGTCTAAAACCTTTGATACTTCATTAGTTTTCGGTATTTCCAATTGGGTAGGATTCTTTTTATCGTAAGCTAGGATTTTATCAATTTCTCCATTTTTTAGTTGGTCAAAAAAAACAAGCGGGTCTTCAATAACCAGTTTTATACGATTCTGAATGTTCTTATCATCTGGGAAATGAGATAACTCTATTTGGTCGGGAGTTTCTATTGCCCCCGTAATCTTATTAATATATAGTATTCTGGTTTTTAATTCCAATTCAGTTTTTAATGCTTCAATATTTAGATTTGAAACTCCTAATTGATAGAAAAATTTGTCATCAGGAAATTCTAATCCAAAAATATCATCATCCGTTATAGCATCCCAAAATTCTGCATTTTCCGTAAATTCGGATTCAAATTCCTTTTCAATCCATAAGTCAAGATATTTTTCATAGAATAGCTCAATATCTTTTCCTTTAATATTCAAAGCTTCAAAATCACTTTCTTTTAAATTTTGGGCTGTATATTTTTCATAAAGTTTCGGTTCTACCAGTTTGAAATATGCTAGCTTTTCCTTTTTGGTCATTGGATTCTGTTTTAGGATTACACGCTCAAATATAAGTTACTGATTTCAGTTTCACGAATTCCAAGATAAATTTTGGTTGTAGTTACCGATGCGTGGTTGAACAACTGGGACAATAATAGCAAAGCTTGGTCGCTGTATTTGTTCACCTCCCAGATTCTACGACCTAAAGTCTTGCGCATAAAGTGCGAACTGTACTGTCCTTTTATCTTATAGGTAGTGAATATGTCTTTTAGTTTAGAATTCACGTATTGGATACTGAACGGTTTATCACCGAATCGGTTTACAAACATCAAATCGTTTTCTTTGGCTTCCAACTGAACGAACAATCGTTTAAGGATTGTTTGTAACTCTGGGTTGATGGTTACCTTACGGGTCTTTTTAGTTTTCTTTTCGGTAATGGTGAAATAATCTTCACCTATAACCTGATTCCAACGCAATTGAAGTAAATCGGAAATTCGTAGTCCTATATATGAACCTGTCGCAATCAGTAACGCAAATTTCAAATCGCCATCACGTTCCAACTTCAATACTAAAGATTGCATCTTTTCCCATTCTAAAAAATCTGATGTTGTTTTTTGTCCTTTCAGTGCCATAATTCTAATTTTAGTTTCACTTTTATTGCTTTTAGGTAGTAAGTGAAAGTGGTGGTTTTTTCATCCTTTGTAAACCCTTGATTTTACTAGGTTTGCGCTTCAACTTTCACTTCTGTCTAAAAGTGAAACAAATGTAAACACCTGGAATTTAATAAACTAGAAAAACCCTGGTTTTCCTGGGCTTACGGAGATTCATGGTCATTTTACCGCATAAAAAAACGAAGCGGTTGGCTTCGTTTAATTTTTTGTATTTGGATTGGAATTTAGTTCCACGGGTTTTTGTCTCCTTTTCTAAGTACATCATGATTTCCATTCATTTCTAACGACGGAACACTTCCATTAAAGACAATTCTATAATCGGATATTCCGCTTTCGTGTAAATTCACGGTTACGTATTTTTGTCCTGTATCGGAAAATCTATCCTCTTTAAAATCGTAGCTACCTTTTCTATCTGGTGATGCACCCCAACTACCACTTTGAGGAGTAGCCTCGTAAAGCTCATAAGTTCCGTTTGATTTGATAATGATTTTTTTCCAAATATCTCCAGTTGGTTTGGCAATCCATGTTCCGATTGCACAGGTTTTAACATCCTCCAGTTCACTAATATAGTAGCAGGTGTTTTCCGTGGAGTATTCCGATGTAGATTTTGGGTCTTTTGATTTCAACTTATCACTAACGAAACCAATCCCGAAACCAGCGACTATTGTTCCAACTACGATAAGTGTCCATAATTTTCCGTTACTCATGACATTAAAGTTTTAAAGTTATTTCGCAAATATATAAAAAACGGGTACATATAACCTGATAAATATAAGCGTATTTTGCTAACACCCTAAATATAACTTGGTCGCATATAATTCAAAGTATATGAGTCCAAGAAAAAACGATATTCCAGAATCAGTGAAAACCATTGGTGCTAACATCAAAGCAATCATTAAGGATAATAATCTGAAAGTACGCCATATTGCACATGATGCCGACCTTGACATTGAGAACTTTAGGAAGTACATGGCTGGAACGCAGATAATGGGTATTGATAAGTTAGCACGTATCACCAAAGCACTAAATGTTGATATTTCAGTGCTATTCAAAGGTGTATAGTCTCGTTAATCCTTCTTTTTCAATAGGTTGCCAATTTTAAGCAATTCGCTTTGGTCAACTTTATTCATCATTATTTCTATCGGGTACTTCACGGCTTGGGTCTTAAGCACCTCACGTAACTGCTTAATGGTAATCTTTAGTTTCATGGTTTCTTTTACCTATAAATAGGTCAACCTTAAAAAAATATCTCAAAATTTTCTACCAAAATTTTCTGAAGCAATCCGAAATTCCAATACGGCACTTGTTTTTTAGGGGTAATATAAGGTGCGTAATCGCATCGCCTTTTTTTACAATCTTCTTGAAACGCCCTATTTACGGGGAGGTAGGGGTATTGGCAAACAGGGGGGGTGTGTCGGGGTCTTCTAGCGATGAGGTGTGCGGTATTTGCGATTAAATACTCATTATCCACAGTTTTCGCACTAAATACTTGCGTATAACCCTGGTTTTCAGTATGTTTGTGCTTATAAAAGCCAATAGATATGAGCAATAAAGCCGACTTCCGCAGTTTCTTCCCCGTTGATGAATCATCCCGTACAAATTTGCACTATGACCTAGTAGCATCCAAGTTTATGACTGGGATTGAGAACCACAAGCGCACCCAGTACAACAATTCAGCATCCAATAGCGCAGTTATCCCGTTAATTGGTGCTATCGTACAAATTGCCATCGGGTTATTGGTGTTTATCATCGCCAGCGTTTATCACTTGTTCAAATCTCCTAAATAATCACAACCTAAATTTGGTTGGTCTTGATTTCCATTACTTGAAGCCTTTATATTTCTTTGATTTTAGCCCCGCTGGGGCTTTAATAAAGTTGAAGTGTCTTCATTGTCATTTGTTAAATTTTATTTGAATAGAATTGAAATAAAAGGCTTCATTTTCAGCCTACGGCAATTGAAGTGGTTTAAATGAAATGTGCTAACGCAGTTGGATATTATTAAAATAAAAAACCTCAATTTCAGCCTACGGCTATTGAAGTGGATTAAATTAAAATGCTAACGCAGTTGGATAGAATTACCTTTTTTATTTTTTATTCAGAAAAAAAGATGATGAGCACCCAAAGTGCGATTCTCTTTTTTTTTCTGATTTTATGTATTGCGCCATAGCGCATACATTACTATGTTATATAACTGTATGTTATAAGGTTGCGAAATGAGGGAACTATTTACATAAAATGAGGGAACTTATCTCAATACCTCCCTCAAAATGAGGGAGCTTTATTTTGCAATACTATAAGAATCTACTTCAATCTTCCCTCAAAATGAGGGAGCTTTCGTATCAATGTTATAAGTTAAATCTATCAATAATACAAAAACATAGAAAAATAATATAGTCAAATTTCCTTGACTTATTTCCTCCAGATGTGTATATATTATAAAACCGCAGAAATTGCGTACTCGGTTCCTTGGGGGTAGTACTTCCAAGGTTCCCTTCCGAGTATAAATCCAAAAGGGGAATTATAAAAAGGGAATAAAAATAAAAAATGGAAAGAAAAACCAGAAATAGTACCGCTATTATTGGACTAGACAGAGGGTTTGTACAAACCCCAAAAAATGTAATTACTGATGTGAATTTAAAAGATTCGGCAGTCAGATTATTTCAGTTGATACTGGATACACCAAATGATAAAAAAGTTAGCTTGGAATATTATCGTGATATGTTGGGCTGGTCAAAAAACAAATTGGCTACCGCAACTAAAAGCCTTCAAGATAATGGGTACTTACGAATAACCAAAGAAGAAAGAGGTATAGGAAATGGCTTTAGCTATAAATATATAATTTCAAGTTTTGGGAATTTGAAAAGTGAAACCGAAGCAAAAACCAACGAAGAACTGGTAGAAATAATCGAATCAGAATCGAATTTTGTTGAAGAAGTACCAACGGTTTCAAATGAAATCGAATTACCAAGCGAAGCTGACTTTTATAATTGTTTGGGAACATTTGCTGATTTAATGGATTATTACGGTGACGAATACAAGGATGAAATTATTGCATTCTACGACAAAAAGGACTTAAAGGGGATGGAGCAAGCTTCAAAAAAGTACCTTAAACGTTTCTATAACGCTGAAATTGCGAAGGTGAAAGCCCCTGATTCCAATAAAAAAGCATTCAAAGCATTACAGGATTGGTTGAAAGATGAGGTTTTCAATAAAAAAAATCTTCTGAATCTTTATTCGGTTAATAACGGCAACATTAACGCAAAGTTTTTGATGTATAAAATGAAATATCCAATTGACAGACCAGTAGATTTTGAAACTGAAATGGGTGATTATCTTGAAAACCCAATAGATTAATTAGTTTTGAAGAATTTGCAACCGCAAATGAAACAGAAAACCTATTCCAAATACTGGAGTAGGTTTTTTGCTTTTGGGATTGTTCCAATAAAATAACTATGCGTTTTTTAAATTTGGCTTCACATCAAATCTTTTTCGATTTTCAGGAAATTCTTTTAACATAAAAAATATTTCACTGTGTTTTCTATAATATTCATTTCTTGTCTTACGTATTACCATAGCAAATTCTTTTTCAAATTTCTTTCTGCCTCTTCTGTTTACAAAGCTCAATTTTTCATCTTCACGAACTTGTACTTTTCTTTTTTCAATTCCTCCTTCAGAAGTGTTTTCTTTTAAATATTTGTTATAAACTTCTTTAAATGTCTGTTCAGAATTGATGAATCTATAAGTAGATGGAATTGTACTATTTGCCACTTGTAACTTTTTAAACGCTAAATTCACGTTGAAAGAACTTAAAAATTCTTTGTAAAATTCATTATATCGAATTAACAAATCACTGGAGTAGATTGTATCAAATGAACCAATGAATCCCCAAAATGGAGCTGGATTACTTAACTTTATTAATTCCATAACATAACCTCCATGACAAACGGCTAATGTTAAAAATAAATTATTTCCAGTTATAGAATTTATTCCAGTGAGAATATCGTAAAGTTCTATCCACTTTATTAATTCTCCAGATTGTAAAATTAAGCCTGTTTTTTCTTTACTGCCATGAATTTCTAAATGTAGAATCGGATAATGATTAAATTTAATGCAGTTATCTTTTATTTTGGATAAACTTTCATGAAATTCCAGTTTATTTTTTACTTGCATTAATTCAGCTTTAAAATCATTATTGAATTCCATTTCTTTCCACCTAAAAAAATCATCGTAAAGTTCTTTTCCTGTTTGTTTTTCTATGGCTGAATCCAAAGACTCAATCACATAAACTTTATTAAATTCAAAAGTGCTCATTATATTTTTTTTAAAATTATTATAAATCATTAATACATTCAATTGCTAACTTCAGCTTGTAATGTAAAAAGAAAAAAGTACCAACCAATACGTATTTATACGTAATTTCATTTTAGTGCCAATAAAAAAAACCTAACGACCAGATAATATCCAGTTGTTAGGTTTCTATGATTCAGGTGCGATTGCGATGATTCCTGATGCGTTATGGTGTTCGTTTCAGAGGTCGGAACGATTTCGTAACTTCTTACTTAAAAATGAATCCAAAATTACCTTTATCTATTTTTTTTACAAATATGATTTGGTTTTTATTTATATACATTGTATCAATATCAATATTAGGAACTAATCCATATTTGTGATAGTCACTTTGATAGGTACGCCCATCAAATGTTGTTTTTCCATTTCTACTTTCTTTATTCAAAAAAATACATTTGTTGCTCATTTGAATTGGAATATCAATATTTGGAGAAAATTCACAAGCATTGTCTTTACAAACAATATTTTTCATTATAATCATATTTGATTGCTTTTTGTATGTAGCTTTAATAGTTATCTCTTTATATTTATTGTCGATGTCATCACAATAAAAAATATTTTTCAAACTACATAAGCTATCATTTTCAAAATACAGTAAAAGTTCTCGATTAGGACTTCTATATGTAAATTTCTTGCCTGAAATATCTTTTATAGTTGAACAAGAATATAATATTAAAGCAATTGTGAATAGGAATAAGATTTTTTTCATAATGTTATTGTTGATAATAAGTTGGGTTAGTAGCTGGGTCTGGATAGATAGGAGTTTGATTTATTCCTGGGTTATCTACTAATTTCTGTAAAAAAGCATTGTTTATCTGCCCCATACTACTGATGGTTTGTTTAAAGCTATTACCCCCTTTTAGTGTAAAATTCATTATGTTCGTTTGATTATTAAAATCAATGTTAGGAATATATTCTATTTTGCCTTCAAAAGAATATTGTGCCTTATACGCATCTATTTCTTTACTAGCACCAATAACACCTTTTGTAACATTACCACTCGTGTCAATATCATATTCACCTCTAGCTATTTGCCCACCGTGTCTGTTTTCGTGAATCTGTTTAGAATCGTCATCGGTATAAATTGTTACTTCATTTGCTCCAGTTCTTTTAGTTTCTGGATTATTATTGTTACTAGATGCTTTATCAAATTTATACTCATTATTCTTATCGTTTCTCATATCAGCGATATCAGCTTTCGATTTATTTAATTCAGCAATTCTATCGTTTTTATCACTAGCATTTCCTTTGTTTAATTCTTCGATTTTCTTATCTATCTTTTTTTCAGTTGCTTGAGCAGTTTTCTCAGCTTTTTTATCAAACCAATCTGCCTGCATTCCATCGGGGTCAACAAACACTAAAGGATTATTATAAGCGTAATTATAAGGTGTCCATCTACGAGAATTCTCTGCTTTCGGGTCAATATTCATCCATCGTCCTAATGCGGGGTCATAATTCCTTGCACCAAAGTCGTACATGTTCAGTCCCAGTTCGTCTTGCAACTCTTTTCCACTGTACTTATACTTATAAGAAGGTACTGGTGGAGTTGTAGGTCCTGGGCGTTTTAGAGCAATACCACCTTCACTACCTTTTTGATATATTAGTTGATCACTATTATAATTGGTATGCTTTAATCCAAAAGGATAATAATGATTTTCTTCAATAATTTTAAGAACTCCTAAACTTGGATCAATACCGTAACTTAATCTTATGTTTCCTAAATGATCTGTATAATTAAAAACATAATTATAATAATTGCCCCCATCAGAATTCGTTACGTTTACATATCCTTCCGGGTGTGGGAAAAATTGTAATTGCCCACCTTTATATTGATATCCATTAAAATATTCTATAGTCGCACTTGAGCCACCCAAATAGTCAACCGTTTTTTTCTGGAATTTCTTTCCATCCGCCATATAAATGTATTCAATAAAATTGCCATTTACAAATTGAATTTTAGATGGCAAATTTAAATGGTTGTATGTAATAAGGCTGATTTCTTTGTTTGCATCGAACTTTAGATTACCATTATCGTCATAAGAAAAATCGTCGTCCAAATCAGTTATTCCGTCACTATCATCTTTAAATCCCTGCAACATGGCAGATCTATCCAAAACTTTCACAAGCTGATTTGGAGAATCTTCTTTATAGGTATAAATTAAATCATCAATAGGTAGTGCGCCAATACTCTCTAAATCTGAATCTCTGTCTCCATTTCTTAACAGATATTGAATATTACCATTTTTATCATACCCAAGCTCCTCGTTATATGAATTACTAACGGGAACAACTGAACTTGGCTTTTGATATGTCCCTTTTAACAGCCGGTTTAAATTATCATATTGATAACTGTATTTTCGCAAATTATTATCGCTAGATGACTTCCATAATGTTTCGGCTATGTTACCATTATATAACTTAACAACATTTGGAATAATTTCTCCTTCAAGTTTGTTGTAATTAATTTTAAAACCAAATAAGTCACCCGAACCAAGAGTAATGCCTTGCTCCTCAATTTCTTGTTCATTATTTATGCTTGTTAACCATCCTCTTATATTATAAGTGTAATCCACTTTTTGAAGACCTATAGCTCCAGTTACATCTTCACCTCCAACATTTTTGCTTATCAATTGACCTAATTCGTCGTATGTATTTTTAGCAATTAACTGTTCTTGTCCTCCGTTAATTTGTTGCTTATGAAGCACCAATCTATCTTGTGCATTATAAACATAAGTATCAAGAGTAGTTAACTCTATATCAGTATCAGTGCGTCTATGTTGTGTTTCCGTTAAAAGTACTTTGCCACTAAAATCAATTTGACTGTCAGTTTGTGTGTAGCCTCCATAATATTCATTTGTAGTATTCACTCTTACCGGTCTTGATTTACTATCGTATAAAGTATATGATATTTCTCCAAGAAGATCATTTTCATCAGATAATATTCTAACCCAACTACCTGTTGGTAATCCTTTAGGTTTTATGGTTTCGTTATAAAATACACTTTGAATACCACCTAAAACATTAGATGGAATTGTAGTTGGGGCACCGGGATAATCATAGCGATCATAATAATTAACTGTGAGTATTTTATAATTGTAATTAAAATCCGGAAATGTTTTATTTGAATATCCAACCGATAATCCATCGATAGTTGTTCCAAATGTTGTTTCATATAACTCTGATAAAGTATATTGATTATTCATATCGTTTCTACCTTCAGTTGTTGGAGCAAAATCTTTAAACCAACCAGTATAAATTGGCCTGTTAAATTCATCATATTTAGTAAATAACCACCCCACTTCCGAATTCCCAAAAGGATTTAATGCCGGACCTGTAGCAACCACTCTATCTAAACGATCGTATACAATGAACTCCCATTGTTTTCCGGGTAATTTTTTTTCTACCAATCTGTTTCGATAATCGTACTTATATTGGTAACATAAACCATCTAAGACTTCTTGTGATATTGCATTATCTGTATCTACTAACGGTGGTATGACATAGGTTAAATTCCCGTAAATATCATAAATGTAATAGGTTTCATGAACAACTTCCGTTTCGTTCTTATAATTAGAATAGGTTCTCTTTAAAATTATTTTCCCTTCTTTATCTTTAAACTCTTCTGTTGTATTATTTTTACCTGAAGTCCAATTTTCATCTTTGGTTATCGTTTTATACAATTGGTTAAACTCGTATTCAACATTACCAGAGGCATTAAGTAGTGAAGGTTCATATATATTTAAAGTGCTGCTCCATGCAGTTGCAACTTTATACAATTTTACTTTTTTATCTAAATTTGTTTGGTATTCGAATTTAATTGCTCTGTCTGTCCCAGAAGGATTTAACAACCAATCTGTTCCAGGGGCAGCTTGTTTGAAAACTCTATTTAAAGGTGAAGCTTCTAGAAGTTTTTCACTATATGGATTAGAAGTATTTTCATAAGCATTAGCACTATAGAATGTTAAAACATCATTAGCTGCATTAGCATTGTAATTTAATGAAGGGGACTGATTAGCAAAAGGTAAAAATTCTTTTAATTGCCGACCGTATATATCATATTCCATATGAACCACAATATCTTTACCGCTATTAGATTGTTGATTATCAATTTGTTGAATTGGTCTTCCTAACCCATCATAGTAAGTCATTTTTACTTGCGGGCTACCTGATAGTGAATCACGATATGTAACTACTTTTGTATAATTCTGACTTGTATCTTGTCCAAATACAAGAACAGAAAACAATATTGCTATTATAATTATAATTTTTCTCATTGTATGTGGATGTATTATCTTCTGAAATTTGTGTCAAACTCTTTTAAAACATTACCATCATTATCCTTAATTTTCTTTAAACGATGAAATGCATCATATTCATAATAAGTTATTTTACAATTATGATCTTTAATTTCAACTATCTGATTTAAAGTATTATATTCATACGTAGTAACCAGTGATTTTGGATATTGTAAATGTAAATCACAACCTTCAGGTACTTCATCAACAGGAGTATCCTCCGGCAATTCACCAGCAGAACCAGAAGCAGGCTCAATATAATTTTCAATTTTGACTATAACCTGACGGTTACTATTATAATAATATCTTGTTTTACTCCCGTCTTGTAGTGAAACTTCCATTAGGTTACCGAACGTATCATATTTTGTGAAAAATAATCTGCTCTCTAAATCTTGACTGTCTTTAGCTGTTTGAACAAATTCAGGAAGAACTAAATTTGGCATATCATTCCATGCTTTATAAAGAGTTCGTTGTTTGCTTAAGAGCTCAGTGTCTGAATATGTTTCCACCTGAACAGGTTTTGAAACCCTGTTTTGACTAACAAGTTTATTATAACCATTTAAGTGTAATGCACTTAAATTATTAAAACTAATACCATCAGCAGGATAATAATTGCGAACACTCTTTTCCGTTCCCAAATCACTTGTAGAAGTAGTTATTCTTATAGGTAAGCCTCTCAGTGAACCATATTCGTAATTTTGAGTAATAACTATTTTATTATAACCACTTTCATCTGTAACATTAAAAGGTACCGGATCAATGTATTCCTTTATCTCAGACGAGGTCATTTCATTTTTATAACTAATTGTACGATATGTACCTATATAATAATTTGATATATGATTATTCATACTAACACCAGAATTTAATGAATGTACAGGATATAATTTTTGTCCCATAATATTGTTAATATGTGTAGTCTGAGAGAAATCAAAACCATAAATGGATTCTTTTATCTTATATAAAGTATTATTTTTTAAACTAAAAACTTTTTCATTTAAAAGCTGACCAATCAAGATTGGTGGATTACTTATTTCAGGTTTAGTAACATATTCATCTAAATCTAAAGTCGTATTTACAGATGTATCGTTATTCATTCTATGCGATGAAACTCCTTCATGCATGAAAAAAGTTTTTTCTACACCCCCATTTTGGAAATCATCACTCCCAAAACTTGTAGTAACAATTTCATATTGTGCATCTGACCCAAAAAAATTATCGTATGAATTGGAATAAAGGGTATTATATGTTTTAGCATACTCCATCAAAGATAGAGGAATTGTTCCTCCAGAATGATCCGCTTGTCTTAACTCACAAACATAAGGATACACACTCTCGGAAGTCTTGTAAGAATTCCCCCCTTCATCTCTTAATTCGCGAATCGGTATTGTAGTTTTATCAATCGCGGTATAATAATATCTTTTTACATTTGATGGAGAAGTTTCATTTGAATAATCAGTTACTCTTTTTACTCTAACACCACAATCATCTACAGCTTGATAACTAGAAATACTTGAAAATGATGCAAAAGCTTCCAAAGAAGCTGTACCAGCATCCGGAATTTCTATTTCAACCGAATAACGTTGTCCTTCTATAAAGGTAACACCAAAACTTGCGCCATTAGAGATTGTAGATACATCATAAGGTCCAGGTCCAGGACTTGGCAAGTAAACAACTCTCTCTAATATATTTATATGAGGTGAACCGGTTATATTTTTTACTTTTAGAGTGACATATTCAGTTCTAGGACTGATAAGAACATTATTAATTAATGTTGAATACAGACTAACACTTATTACAACTGATTGTCTAAATGGTATTGGTGAATCAAATTCAGCAAAACCTCCTTCGTCATATCCACCATCTACCATTCTTGGCACTCCATCGGTAAATTGATCAGCAATTTCAATGTTTCTATGAGCATATAAACTTATTTCTTCAAGATTTTTTCTTTTAACTTTAGGTGATTCATATTCAATTTGGGTAAATCCACCTGTTGGGTAATAAATGTGAGTTAACACACCTTTACTGGCAAAATCAAAATCTGGACTTCTATCAGCAAATCCAGGGTTGTGATTTGGATTAAATACTGGATTGTCCGGTATTAAATTTGTATTATTTGTAACTCCGTTAAAATATCCCAAATTATCTTGCGCATATGAAAATCTTTGAGGAAGAGCATTGTAATCATTATATTCAAAAGAATAAATTTCATTTTTTCTTCCCGAACCTATTCCTTCATGTGGAATATCGTTATCAAAAATAATTCTCTTTAGAAAAAACCGTTTTGTTATATCTCTAGGGCCATGATTTATTGGGTTTTCTGTAAATTCAGTATATTCAAAATCAATTGTTTTTACAATTTCACCAGAATTAAAAACTTTAATCTTATTTAAAACTCTTTTGAAATTATTATTGTCAATATTAGTTGAGAAAAAATTTATACGCTCAGATGAATATGGACAACTAATTTCAGAAAGGAAAATCGGATTTAAAATTCTATTCACAACTGTTATAGTTGTTACACTTGTATCATCATAAGGGTGGTTTAAACAATTTTCAACACTATCAGGTTCTAACCCTGCAATCCAAATAGAAGGTCCATTTTTACTTTGCTCTTTTGTTAAAACAATACTTTGCTCAACATTTGTATGTTGGTATGTTAAGTTGATTTCTCCAAATATTGGATGCTCTATTTTTGATAAATAAAAAGACGTAGTGCCTTGCGAATTAACTTTTTGCAAAAAAGTATTTTGTACATACCTAATCTCAGTGTCTTCTATTGCATCAATACCTCCAAAAAAGTATTTCACCCCATCAGGAGCTGTAATTAATATTGTTTTATTTATACTAAAATTTCCAATGGTTTCAATTTTTAGAGGAGTATCATTTTTTAATAGAACACCTTGAAAATTTACATCAAAATAAAATGAACCTGAATACCCTGGGAAATTAAAATTAAAAATATCAACCTCTGTATCTTTAGATGAATTTTCCACCAAATCATACATATACTCTGCTTTTGCAGAACCATTTACTAAATCAGTTGAATAATCTGTTATTTGTGAGTCACTTAATAAAATTCTGTTGTTACTTCCCACCATTTCATCTGGTTTATCTTTTAATGATCTAGTGATAACACCACCAGCACTTAAAGTCCATTTTATTCCTGTCCAAGAAGGTAATTCATCAACTTTAACTCCTGCTCCAGAGTAATTAATGGTAATTGGTAACTCTAAATTTTGAACTTTATAAGTATATAAAGGAATTGTTTGATTTACCATTCCTGTAGATTCATTAACTGGAACATTTCCAAATTTTGTTAATGCATAAGCTTCAGGTGATGGTGTGGTTACATTTGGTAATTTTATTGTTTCCTCTTGAGAATACAATTTGCAATATGAAAATAAAATTATTATAATAATTTTGAGTGTAGGCTTCATTATTTCTAATTTATTTTTTTTTAATAATTTTCACAGAATTGTCATGAGTGTTTGTTCTCACTTCTACAATATAAATTCCTTCCGGATATTTACTTAAATCTATCGGAACAGTTCTATCTTGTATTTCAAATTGCTGTAGTTGTCTACCAGACAAATCATATAACGTTGCCGTTCCAGAATCAAATTCAAAACCAACGATAACATTTGTATATGTTTGTACAGGATTTGGTATTGCTTCGATTGGAGCTTTGGTTTTTTGAGGTTTATCTTTATCTTTTAATTTCACAACCCAAAAATCATTACTTCCTTTACCTGAATTTTTATCTCTTGAGATTTTTCCTTTGGAAGTTCCGGTCAATAAATACCCTCCATCTCTTGTTACAATGGTTTTTTTCATCAAATCCTCACCATTACTTCCCACTATTTTATCCCAAATTTCTTCACCCTTATTGTTGATTTTTAGTGCTATATAGTCATTAATTCCTTCTTTATCTTTCATTGATGTTCCCATCACTTCACTTTGTGCATAACCACCAATCAACATCGTACCGTCGGGATTTTCCACAATTGAAGTTAGCACATCAATTTTACCATAATTATATGTTTCCTGCCAAATAATTTCTCCATCTTCATCAATTTTTAGTACCCAAAAATCTGTCCCTTTACTACCTTTACTTTTATTATTTGTAGCGTTTGAATTCGAATTCCCACCCAAAACATAGCTTCCATCTACTAGCTTAATTAAGCAATTCAATTGATCATCTTTATCTCCCCCCAATGTACGTTGCCATAAAATATCACCTTTATCATCTGTTTTTATAATCCAATAATCCCCGACCCCAATATTATTCTCAATTTTATCTCCTGATGCAACTGAATTAGAATATCCTGCCAAAAGATATCCACCTTCTTTAGTTTGTACAACACTTTTTAAAAGGTCAAATTGAGAACCTCCATATGTTTTTTGCCATTGGATATTTCCACTCTTATTTAATTTTATAATCCAGTAATCGAGATTCCCTCTATTTGCTTCAGTTTTTTCGCCTGAAACATCCGAACTCGATGATCCTCCAATTAAATACCCACCATCAATAGTTTGAATAATGGAATTGAGTTTTTCCTGCCCGTTTCCACCAATTGTTTTTTGCCACATTTCACCTCCTCTCGCATCTAATTTCAGAATCCAAAAATCCTCCTGGCCTCTGGAATTTTCATTTTTTTGAATACTTTTTGCAGAATTAGAAGTTCCTGCTAGAATAAAACCACCATCGTTTGTGAGCCTAATAGTTTGTAAAAAATCATCTCCAGAACCACCAAAGCTTTTTTGCCAATCGAGCTCACCCTTTTCATCCATTTTCCAAACCCAATAATCAAGATTCCCCTGACTGAACTCAGATTTATTTCCATTTTTCCCTGAAGAAGAACTACCTGCCAAAATGAAACCATAATCAGGTGTTGGTTGAGCATCAAATAAATATTCAGCATGTTTACCACCATAGGATTTTTCCCAAAGTATATCTTGAGAATGAACTTTGCAAATACAAAGATTAATAACCAATAGCCATAGATAGCCATAGGTCTTTGAAGAAATATTCAGCATTATAAAATATAATTAAGTTATGTAATTCGGGGACCAAAACAACCTATTTAAATAAAGTAGATCGTTAAAATTGAGCAAATGTACAATCTATTTATAATATAAATCTCACTAAATTTAATGATTTTAGCATCACTAAATTTAGTGAGTGAAACAGAAGAAAAATATACTAAGAAGATAATCTTTGGAAAGAAGATAAATATTTCCAAAATCATGTTTAAAAAAGAATACAATTATAACAAATAAAAAAAGCCTCTGATTTCTCAGAGGCTTTCCAATGTTAAGGGTGAAAGACGGGTCTCGAACCCGCGACCTTCGGAACCACAATCCGACGCTCTAACCAACTGAGCTACAATCACCATTTGTTTTGCGAGTGCAAATATAGGGGTTTTATCGGCTTTCGCAAATAAAATTTTAAAAAAATTATCGTAAATCTCCTAAACTATTGACTGCCAAATACCTCTCTACAGTAAATCCTTCGCCAAAATCGGTTCCGATTAATCGTCCCAGGTCCTGAGAACGATAAGTTAAGCTGTCCAGAAAGTTTTTTGTAGCAATTGGTGTTATTGGCTCATTCGAATTCGGTTCGTAAAATTGGGAACTGTAAGCCATAATCGCATCTACTTTTTTATCGGTAAATCCGGTTACATCCACTACAAAATCGGGTTCAATATTTTTCCACTGAATGTAATGGTACACTAATTTCGGTCGCCAGGCTTCCTGTTGTTCTCCGTTTAACTCAGTTTCAATTCGGCGTAAACCCGATAAAAAACAAGCGTCGGAAACCAATTTACTTCCTTTTGCATGATCAATATGACGGTCGTCAACCGCATTGCATAAAACAATTTCCGGTTGGTATTTTCGAATCATCTTGATGATTTCCAATTGGTGTTTTTCATCGTTGACAAAAAAACCGTCGCGGAATCTCAGATTTTCACGTACCGAAACACCAAGGATTTTTGCCGCAGCAGCCGCTTCCTCATCTCTGATTTCCGCCGAACCGCGTGTTCCCAATTCGCCACGGGTTAAATCTACAATTCCGATTTTCTTTCCAAGCGAAATTTCTTTGGCAATGGTAGCGCCACAACCTAATTCCACATCATCGGGATGTGCCCCGAAAGCTAGTATATCTAATTTCATTTAATTTAAAATTTTTTTCATGGTCATTGATTTGTTGACCGTTTCAAGGAATTCTTTCTCCGGATTACTGTCTTTGGTAATGCCGCAACCAATATACAAATGTGCCGTTTTATCTTCAATTTTCATACAGCGTAAATTCACATATAAATCAGAACATTCGCTTTTTCCGGTAGCGAAATTCATGTTCAATTCTCCCAAAAAACCGGCATAATATTCACGGTCATAGCCTTCGTTTTGCAAGATGAAATCCTTGGCAATCATTTTCGGATAACCGCAAACGGCCGGTGTAGGATGAAGCACTTTCAATACTTCGCCCAAATCTGATTTTTCATTAAGCTTTGCGGAAATATCGGTTTTGATGTGCAGCAAATTTCCGGCTTCAACCGTATACGGACTCGAAACCACTTCTTCCGAAACATACTTTTTAATATTTTCAAGAATGAACTGTGTTACAAATTGCTGTTCTTCCTGTTCTTTCGATTTCCAAACGGTATTTTCTTTTCCTTTATTTACTTTCGTACCTGCCAAGGCAACGGTTTCGATATCAAAATCTTTTACTTTCAGCAATCGTTCCGGTGTTGCCCCCATCCACATCCCTACTTTCGGATGATAGACAAAATATTTGAACGCCGACGGATAACTGAACACCATTTTTTTAAACAAGGTTTCAACATCAAATGCTTCCAGTGCAACTTCTTCTTTTCGTGAAAGCACTACTTTTTGAAAATGTCCGGAATTAATCGCCGTAATTCCTTTTTCCACCAAATGTTCAAAATCAGCCTTTGCTTTTTCATTCATTTCATAAAACACATTTTCGGACAATTTTACCGATTCGTTTTGAAAATGCTCGGTAAAAACATGCAGGTGTTCTTCTGGAAAAAGCACGTAATGATCGCCTTCAAATGGCGCAAAAACAAATCCTTTCTCTTTAAAACTGGTAACCGAATAAAGATGATCGTTATTCTGAAAAAGCCCAACAACAAATGGCTTGTTAGGTTTGGAATACAAAACAAACGGCAGGTTTTGCTCCTGATGTGTCTTAACTTTTAGAAATAAATCGGTCATGTTTATCGTTTTCTTGGTAAGACCATATTGGTCAGTTTGCAAAGCGAAATCAGTTTTCCCTGTTCATCGGTAATTCGAATTTCCCAAAGATGGATACTTGCGCCTTTGTGAATGATTTTGGCAGTTCCGGTAACGATTCCCTCACGTTTGCTTTTTAAATGATTGGCAGAAATTTCAATACCGCGAACTTCCTGTTTTTCTGGATTAATAAACATTATAGAAGCGGCACTGCCCACACTTTCCGCTAACGCCACGGAAGCACCGCCATGCAACAACCCCATAGGCTGATGTACACGTGGGTTTACCGGCATTGTGGCTACCAGAAAATCTTCGCCGGCATCTATAAACTCCATTTCCAGCGTCTCCATTAATGTGTTTTGGGAAAATTTTTTACAAAGTTGCAGTACTCTATCTTTATCAAATGACATAATTATTTCTTTAGAAATGTAAATTTATGAAATGTAAAACCATTATTCTCATCTCAGAGTAAACTAATTTGGTTAAAAATACGTTAAGCAGTTAAGTGAATACTTATAAGAAATTTAAAAAAAATCAATACTTTTACCAAAAACAAGCACTTTTTTATGCGTCATTACCTATATATACTTTTTATTGGATTCGTACTTTTGTTAACTTCCTGTCGTCAGGATTTTGAATTTGAACCTAGTACCGGCGGACTGGAATTTTCAAAACAAACGGTTTATCTGGATACGGTTTTCACCAATATCGGTTCAAGTACTTATACCCTTAAAGTCTACAACAACAGCGATAAAGACATTAAAATCCCAACACTTCAATTAGCGCAGGGCGAAAATTCCAAATACCGTTTAATGGTAGACGGAATGCCCGGCAAAGTATTTAATAACGTGGAATTGCTGGCCAAAGACAGTATGTTCATCTTCATAGAAACCACGATTGATTATTCGGAATATGCCAATCCGGATTCGGAATACCTATATACTGATAAAATTGAATTTCACAACATAAGCGGCGCTCCGCAAACCGTTGATTTGGTAACTTTAGTGCGAGATGCTTATTTTTTATATCCGAAAAAATTTGGCGACGGAACAACTGAAACTTTACCTATAAACGGTGAGGAAATCTATGGATTCTATCTGGACCATGCCGATCCGGCCAACGGAGACGAATACCATTGGAACAACACAAAACCTTATGTAATATATGGTTATGCTGCAGTGCCTGATAATGAAACTTTAACTATTGATCCGGGCGCTAAAATTCATTTTCATGCCGATTCCGGACTGATCATCGGAAGTAATGCTACCATAAATTCAAACGGAATACCTTCTACCTATGATGTTGACGGAAATGTAATTGATGATAACGAAATCGTTTTTCAAAGCGACCGTTTGGAACCTGATTTTGAAGATGTTCCAGGACAATGGGGAACAATCTGGATGACTTTAGGCAGCAATGGAACATTCAATAACACAACCATTAAAAATGCAACTATAGGCTTACTTATTGATAAAAACACAGGAACATTAAATATGAAAAATGTTCAGATTTACAATTGTTCCAATTATGGTATTTTAGCAAAAACCGCAACTATTGATGGGAAAAACATAGTGATTAACAACTGTGGTCAGGCAGGATTGGCTTGTTCCTACGGAGGTGATTATAATTTTACACACTGTACTTTTGCCAATTATTGGCCACGACCAAATCAGGTACCGGTTGTTCTTGACAACTACGATGGAACTGCACCTTTTGCGCTTACCAATGCCAATTTCAATAACTGTATCATCTATGGTTCAAGCAGCTACGGTATTTCTTTGAAGAAAGAAGGAAATCTTTTCAATTATAATTTCAGAAATTGTCTGATTAAGTTTTTCGATTTCGGACAATTTGAAAACGATTCTTTATATCCGATTGCCAATACTGCTAATTATCCGGGTTGTATCATTGCAAGAAATTCGACTACGAATAAACCTGATTTTAAAAATCCATCAAGAAACCAACTTATCATTGGTGAAAATTCTGCCGCAAAAGCAACTGCCGATTTTTCATTTTCTAACTTTAAAGATATTCTTGATAAAAACAGAACAAATCCTTCTGACATAGGTGCTTATAATTTTGTTATATTTGAGTAAACCAAAAAACATAGGATTATGAACAAAACATTTTTAACAGTAACAATCGCTTCATTAAGTCTGATTGCCTGCAAAAAAGACGGAGAAAAAGCAGATTCTCAAGCTACAGTTGATTCAACTGCTACGAAAACAGAAGAAGTTGCCACAATGATTCCAGATTCTGCGACTATCAGCAAAGCATGGATGGAATACGCTACTCCCGGTGATGCCCACAAAAGAATGGCAAAAGACAACGGTGTTTGGGATGAAGACATGACCTCATGGCAACATGAAGGTGCAGAACCGATGAAAATGAAAATGACCGCTGAAATCAAATCTGTATTTGACGGTAAATATCAGGAAGCTGTTCATAAAGGTGATTTCATGGGCATGCCGTTTGAAGGAAAAAGTACATTAGCGTATGACAATGCTTCCAAAGAATACATTTCGACTTGGATTGATAACATGAGTACCGGAATTATGGTTATGCGCGGAAATTATGATGAAGCCGCTAAAACCTTCAAAATGGAAGGCGAAGTGATTGATCCGGTTACGAAGAAAATGAAAAAAATGCGTGAAGTCATTACCATGGTAGACGAAAACACTCAAAAAATGGAAATGTACGACACCGGATACGACGGAAAAGAGTTCAAAAGCATGGAAATTACAATGAAGAGAAAGAAATAATTTCTTTAAATAATTCTACAGAAAAGCACAGGTTCATTCTTGTGCTTTTTTTATGAGGTCAAACTTTGTTAACTGACTTTTTTAGAATAAATTTGCACTTTCAAAACAACAACACACCCGAGGCGAACCAAACTCTTTGGAACGTAACGGAATAAAACAACTACATACAATGATTCATTTCTTCGGAAACCAAACGAACACTGTTTTTGCAGTTCAGACGCAAAACGAATTATCGACTGAAGACATCAACAAATTAAACTGGCTTTTTGGCAACGCACATAAAATAGAAAAATCCGCACTGTCGGATTTTTTTGTTGGACCTCGTGCCGCTATGGTGACGCCTTGGAGTACCAACGCCGTTGAAATCACTCAAAATATGGGAATTTCAGGAATCATCCGAATTGAGGAATTTGAAAAAACAACTTCCGATTTCACCGCTTTCGACCCGATGATTTCTCAAAAATATGCCGAATTAAATCAGGATATTTTCACCATCAACATTCAACCGGAAGCGATTCTGGACATTGAAGATATTGCGGCTTACAACAAACAGGAAGGTTTAGCTTTAAGCGACGAAGAAGTAGAATACCTGAATAATTTAGCCGTTAAAATCGGAAGAAAGCTAACAGATTCAGAGGTTTTTGCTTTCTCACAGGCGAATTCAGAACACTGTCGTCATAAAATCTTCAACGGAACTTTCGTGGTGGATGGTGAAGAAAAACCGACTTCCCTATTCAAATTAATCAAGAAAACATCGGAGACCAATCCTAACGATATTGTTTCCGCTTATAAAGATAACGTTGCTTTTGTAAAAGGACCAAAAGTGACACAGTTCGCACCAAAAAGTGCCGACAAACCGGATTTCTACGAAGAAAAAGAATTCGACTCCGTACTTTCCCTAAAAGCAGAAACCCACAACTTCCCTACTACAGTTGAGCCCTTCAGTGGTGCTGCAACGGGTTCGGGAGGAGAAATCCGTGACCGTTTAGCAGGTGGACAAGGTTCTTTGCCATTAGCAGGAACAGCCGTTTATATGACTTCCTACTCAAGATTAGAAGAAAATAGAACTTGGGAAGAGGCCATGAACGCAAGACCTTGGTTGTACCAAACGCCAATGGACATCCTAATCAAAGCCTCTAACGGAGCTTCTGATTTCGGTAATAAATTTGGTCAACCGCTAATTACAGGTTCCATTTTAACCTTCGAACACGAAGAAAACAACCGCAAAATCGGTTACGACAAAGTAATCATGCAAGCGGGCGGAATCGGGTACGGAAAATTAGACCAAGCGATTAAAAAGAAACCACAAGAAGGCGATAAAATCGTAATTCTTGGTGGAGAAAACTATAGAATCGGGATGGGTGGTGCTGCGGTTTCTTCTGCAGATACCGGAGCTTTCGGTTCAGGAATTGAATTGAATGCTATCCAACGTTCCAACCCTGAAATGCAAAAACGTGCTGCCAACGCCATTCGTGGTTTGGTGGAAAGTGATAACAACCCAATCGTATCGATTCACGATCACGGTGCGGGTGGGCATTTGAACTGTCTTTCAGAATTAGTGGAAGATACAGGAGGTTTAATCGATTTGGATAAATTACCTGTCGGCGACCCTACCCTTTCCGCAAAAGAAATCATCGGAAACGAATCGCAGGAACGAATGGGATTGGTAATTGGTGAAAAAGACATTGATATCCTTCAGAAAATCGCCGACCGTGAGCGTTCTCCAATGTATCAGGTAGGTGATGTAACAGCGGATCATCGTTTTACGTTTGAATCCAAAACAACCGGCGCAAAACCAATGGATTATGCTTTGGAAGATTTCTTCGGAAGTTCGCCAAAAACCATCATGACCGACAAAACGGTTGCGGCAAATTACTCGGATTTAAACTATTCAACAGAAAATATTCCAACCTATTTAAACCAAGTACTTCAATTAGAAGCAGTTGCTTGTAAAGACTGGTT
The DNA here is from genome assembly GCA_963812405.1 of uncultured Flavobacteriaceae bacterium. Taxonomy (GTDB): domain Bacteria; phylum Bacteroidota; class Bacteroidia; order Flavobacteriales; family Flavobacteriaceae; genus Flavobacterium. The sequence continues at coordinate 405,465 of CAWEUV010000004.1, forward strand.
AACCAACAAAGTAGACCGTTGTGTGGGCGGACGTGTTGCCAAACAACAATGTGCCGGACCATTACAATTACCGTTGAACAACGTTGGAGTTATGGCGTTGGATTTCAAAGGAAAAGAAGGAATTGCGACCTCCATTGGCCACTCGCCTATTGCTGCTTTGGTGGATCCGGTTGCGGGTTCCAGAACGGCGATTGCTGAAGCGTTGTCCAACATCGTTTGGGCGCCGTTGAAAGACAATTTAAAATCGGTTTCGCTTTCTGCCAACTGGATGTGGGCTTGTAAAAACGAAGGCGAAGATGCAAGATTATACGAAGCGGTTAAAGGCTGTTCGGATTTTGCTATCGAATTGGGCATCAACATTCCAACCGGAAAAGATTCGCTTTCGATGAAACAGAAATATCCAAACGATGAAGTGATTGCACCGGGAACGGTAATCATTTCGGCGGCTGGAAACTGTTCAAACATTACTAAAGTTGTTGAACCTGTTTTGAAAAGAAACGGCGGAAACATCTACTATATTAACTTATCGCAGGATACCTTCAAATTAGGAGGTTCTTCTTTCGCACAGGTTTTGAATAAAATCGGCAATGAAGTGCCTACGATTAAGAACGCGGAATATTTCAAAAAGGCATTCAACGTTTTACAGGATTTAATTAAAGAGCGTAAAATTCAGGCCGGACACGATATCGGAAGCGGTGGTTTAATCACAACGTTATTGGAAATGTGTTTTGCCGACGTAAAATTAGGCGCTTCGTTTGATTTGACTTCGTTAGGCGAAAAAGACACGGTTAAAGCGTTGTTCAACGAAAACATCGGGGTGGTTTTCCAGGCAGATGCCGAAGTGGAAGCTGTTTTCGCTCAAAATAACATCGAAATTTTCAACATCGGTTCTGCTGTGGAAGGCGATGTGGTAACATTCATCAACAATGATGATGCCTTCACGTTAAGCGTTTCAAAATTAAGAGACACTTGGTACAAAACGTCTTTCCTTTTAGATTCCAAACAATCGAGAAACGGAATGGCAGCTGCCCGTTACGAAAACTATAAAAATCAACCGTTAACCTATACTTTCCCATCGCATTTTGACGGAAAAGCACCGGTTATCGACAATTCAAAACCAAGACCGAAAGCCGCCATCATCCGTGAAAAAGGAAGTAATTCCGAGCGTGAAATGGCCAACTCCATGTACTTAGCAGGATTCGATGTAAAAGACGTTCACATGACCGATTTGATCTCAGGTCGTGAAACTTTGGAAGACATTCAATTCATCGGAGCTGTTGGAGGATTCTCGAATTCCGACGTTTTAGGTTCTGCCAAAGGTTGGGCCGGAGCGTTTTTATACAACGAAAAAGCGAATACCGCACTGAAAAACTTCTTTAAACGTGAAGATACATTATCAGTAGGAATCTGTAACGGTTGTCAATTGTTCATGGAATTGGAATTAATCAATCCGGAGCATGAAGTTCACGGAAAAATGCTTCACAACAATTCCCAAAAACACGAGAGTATCTTTACTTCGGTAACGGTTCAGAAAAATAATTCGGTTATGCTTTCTTCTTTAGAAGGCACTACTTTGGGTGTTTGGGTTTCGCATGGTGAAGGTAAATTCAACTTACCTTATTCGGAAGACCAATACAACATCGTTGGAAAATACGGTTACGAAGGGTATCCGGCGAATCCGAACGGTTCGGTCTTCAATACTGCTATGATGTGCGACAAAACCGGTCGTCATTTGGTAACGATGCCGCACATTGAACGTTCGACTTTCCCTTGGAACTGGGCCTATTATCCGGATAACGGACAAAAAGACGAAGTAACGCCTTGGCACGAAGCTTTTGTGAACGCCCGTAAATGGATTGAAACAAAAAACAAATAATATTTTTAATAAATTCTGAAAAAAAGCACACTAAGATTAGTGTGCTTTTTTGTATTATTGTGCGAAATTATTTCGTAATAATGGAACAACACAACTGTTTAAACTGCGACACTCAACTTTCAGGGAAATTTTGCTCCAACTGTGGGCAAAAATCAGATACACACCGTATTACTTTCAAACATTTCATAATGCATGACGTTTTACACGGTATTTGGCATTTTGAAAAAGGAATGCTTTTTACGGCAAAAGAAGCTTTATTACGACCGGGAAAAGCTGCGTTGGATTATATTGGCGGAAAACGAATTCCTTACTACAATGTTTTTTATTTTATCTTACTGTTGCTGGGTTTGAATTTTTTCCTAAATCATTATTATGACCAACTTGTGGCGGATTTTAATTCCGTTTCAAATGGAGAGCATCATGTTAAGAATAGTCTTGAAACGTTTTTAACCGAGAACGCAAAGAGCATAATTCTTTTGTTTGTTCCTTTTTTTGCGCTCAACAGTTATTTGCTTTTCAGAAGACGCAAATTTAATTTAAGTGAACATTTTATAATTGCGGGCATAACTTTTTTAGGGATTTTAATTTTTGTGACCTTTTTCAATTTAGTGACCTTTTTGAGTTTTGTAAAATATCTTGACAGCATTAGTTCTCTAATCGACTATTTAACACCATTCATCATAATTTTACACACCATTCGCAGTTATTACACGGCATTTTCCGAGAAGTATTCCAAAATTAAATTCAGCTTCCGGATGTTTCTTTTTCTGTTTTTGCTGATATTCGAATTTATTATGGTGTTAATGCTTATCTTCGGTTATGTAACCGATTGGAAATTCGGAAACTTCAGTTATCATGCCTAAAACGTTTACGCTGACATAACTACACACAATAATATTCTATTGTTTTATAAAGCTCGTCAACATCTACCGGTTTACTGAGTACTTTTTTTATTTTGGCAGCCACAAAAAGTTCTTTGTTCACATCTTCCGAAATAGCCGTTAAAGCTACAATAGGAATATCCGGTTTGAATTTGGATATGTATTCGGACGCTTCAAAACCGTCCATTATTGGCATCATGATGTCCATTAAAATCAACGAATAATCATTATCACTTACCATATTACAGGCTTCTAAACCATTATTCGCCACATCACAAGTATATCCTTTATTGGTTAAAATCTTTTTGGTGATGAGCTGATTGATTTTATTATCCTCAGCCAACAGGATTCTAACTTTTGAAGGATCGAGTATCTCTTTTGTTTTTAATGGCTCCGCAACTTCGTGATGTTCGGCATAATTTTCAAAATCCAAAGAAAAAGAAATTCTGGTTCCTTGGTTGGGTTCGGAATCTATGGTTATGGTTTCATCAAATAAGGCTAATGTTTTTTTAACCAACGTAAGTCCCAAACCGCTACCGCCATATTCGTAATTAATTTTATCGGAACCCTGAAAAAACAAATCATAAATCTTATCTTTAATTTCAGATGCAATTCCGATTCCGTTGTCTTTGATTACGAATAGGATTTCGGTTTTATTTTCGGTTTCGGATATTTTACTGGCTTCCACAATAACTTTTCCGTTTTTTGAAAATTTAAAAGCGTTGTCAATCAAACTAAACAAAACCTGATACAATTTGGCTTCATCAAATATAAGTTTTTCCGGGATTGTATCATCAAAAACCAATATCTCTGAATTATTATTATCCCTGTTTTTTTTCACCAAAGCCAGCAATTTCGAAAGCAATTCTTTCAGTGAAATAACATCTTTTTTAGGAATATAATCGTTATCAAAACTGTCTAAAACAGTAATTTCAATAATGTTTCCTGATAAATTATAAAGATTCTGTACCGACGACTGAAGCTGTTCTATATTTTTTTCATAATTGGTTTGGTCTTCTTTCATTAAGTGAAGTAACCCGTTTAAAGTATAAATCGGCGTTCGTAATTCATGTGAAATAGTATCCAATAATTTCTTTTTAACCGTTAAAGCGGCTTCCAGTTCCGAATTTGCTTTATGAAGTAAGTTGTTTTTTTCATTCAGCAGATTATTGGTAGACGTTTTAAATTTAGCATTCCGATACTGAAAGTAAAGCAGAATCAATAAACTTACGATCGTAATCAGACAAAGCACAAGCAAATAATTTTTGTACTTTACATTCTCATTTTTAAGCTGGTTTTCTTTTATAACCGATTGAAATTGAATATTCTTAACTTCCAGTTCCCTTTTTTGGTTTAAGGATTTATTGAGTTTTGAAACCCTGTAAATCAATCGCTCTTTAAAATACTCATTGGCGATTTTTAAATTGATGGCCGCTTCCTTATACTTTTTTTGCTTTTCATACAAATCCCCTAAAATCAGGTAGTAGCGGGATTTCAACAGAAAATCGTCGTCATGATGTATAAAAACATCCGACTGCTTAACGCGATTTAAATAAGCAAAGGCTTTGTCAAACTGATTCAGATTATAATAACTTTCGGCAATAAACAAATCGATCTCCGGCTGATCCGGATCGCCTCCGGTTTCTTCATTTATCTTTAGAAATTTAAGTGAATTGAGCAGCGTATTGTTCCAGTCTTCTTTTTTTAAATACAAAAGCGTAAGGTTATAATACAAATCCACCTGCTTTTCCTTCGGCGCATATTGAGTTAAATATTTTTCAGATAGAAGGGTGTATTTTTCATCCAGATCTTCTTTGCCCATCGCATTATAAAAAACAGCCAGATGTTCATAATACTCTCCCCGAATGCAATTGTTGTTGTGTTTTTCTAAAACTTTTCCAACTTTATCCAATGTTTTCTGGCTCGAATTGTAATCGTATTGCGTTAAATAGAAATAGGAAATCTCCAGATACAAATAGAGCAACTGGTCGTAATTTTTCTCGGAAATGAGTTTTTTCTCTAATTTATTGAGGATTTGATTGCCTTTTTCATACAAATCATAATCCTTTTGGGTTAACAGTTTTTTCGCTTTTTCGAACTCTTTTAAAACGACTGTATCGATGGCAGTTTGTTGAGAAATTGCAGAAAACGGAATAACAAGAAAAAAAACAAGACACCAAAAAAAACATAACGAAGATATAGGACCTCTGTTTGCGTAGAAAATATCCCTTAAGCTTTCAGTGCTTTTCACGATTCAAATAATTAGTCGTATTCAATTTACGACAATAATCACTTTTAATCAAATATTTCGGACGAACACAAACATATTCGGTTAAATTCCAATATCTTAAACACAAATCTCTAATCTTTTTTAAAATACTGAGTTTAGGTCTTCAATTTGAAATAAGTACAAAAAAAACCATTTCTGATGTCAAAAATGGGTTTGATTTATTAATCTATTTTAATTGCGTTTACTTAATTTCTTTTTCAGCCGCTTTCTCTTTACGGGTTTCGTAGTTGTGAAGGTAATCTCCTTTTGGTTTTCCTAAATCGAAAGAGCTCCATTTGGTTAGAAAACGCGTACTAGTTCTGGCTTTATCCCTATCCATATTCTCATATTCAATTCGGTACAAAGCAGAATACATTTCGGCACGACCAACTCCATGATAACAGTGAATCAAAACCGGATAATTGTCCTTATTATCCATAATCTTGAAAAACGTATCCAAATTATGTTGCTGTGGTACCTGATCGGAACCGTTATTAAAATAAGTAACGCCCGGAATTTTGGCAACAGCTTCTTTTTCGGCCGTTAATTCGGCTGGAATTTCGGGATTATTAACATCATCACCTGTTCCGGGAAAACGCAAATCTACAATACTTTTAATGTGGTATTTTTTCACGTAGTCTTCAATTTCATCCGGCGGAATCACGCCGCTTTTATATACCTTCCCTTCAGTTATGGTTTCGAAATTGTGGTTGATGTTCATATCATAAACATACTTTCCTACACCAATCATTACTACCAAAAGTACAAGTAATCCTATTTTCTTTTTCATATTCTAATTTTTGTAATATAATTTCTGATCGATAATTCTTTCGAAGTAATCCTGAATAAACGCTTTACAGGCTTCTCCGTTTTCGAGCATTTCTTTATTTGGCTTTCCTATCAAATTGTGTTCCAAAGCCTTATCATTAATATCATAATAACCTACAACTTGCTTTCCGTCAAAGGTACAGATATAATTGCCACGCTGAAACTGATACAGATTTCCGTTGAAATTAATCGTGTACGGTTTTACCTTTTTGTCTCCGATTAAGCTTCTTCCCCAACTTCTGAAAGGCTTATCATAACCAACCATATCCAAAATGGTCGGATAAATATCAATCTGCTGTGCCAATTCTTTGCTTTCGCCTTTCAGACTTCCGTCGGGCTTATAAATAAGAATTGGTGTGGCAGTTCTGTTAACCATTTTTTCATACTCACTGTAAAAGGTCTGATTTCCGTGATCTGCAGTGATAATGAAAATCGTATTCTTATACCAAGGTTGTTTTTTAGCCGATTCAAAGAATTTCTTAAACGAAAAATCAGTATAGCCTACACACTGGTGCATCGGAACATTTCCTTTCGGAAACTTGTCTTTGTATTTTTCCGGAACGATGTAAGGTTCGTGAGAAGAAACCGTAAATACCGTACTGAAAAATGGTTGCTGTTTTTTATCCAATGTTTGCTTCATGAACTGCAGAAAAGGTTCGTCCCAAATTCCCCAAACCCCATCAAACTCGGCGTCGTTATTGAATTCCGTTTTTCCGTAATAATGGTCAAACCCCAAAATGTTTCCAAATCCGAGAAAGCCCATCGAGCCGTTTGGTGCACCATGAAAGAAAGAAGTATCGTATCCCATTTCTTTCAGACAGGAAACCAAAGATTGTATTTTCTGTTTTGGAAAAGGCGATGATGTAAACGCATCTCTGAAAGAAGGAACACCGGCAATAATTGAAGACATACCATGAATTGACTTGCTGCCGTTAGCAAATCCGTTCGTGTAAATCATACTGTGTTGGGCTAATGAATCCAAAAAAGGTGTATAACCTTCATAGTTCGGAATATTTGTTTCCTTATTAAAAGAACCCCAGTATTCTTTTCCGAAACTTTCCGTGATGATTAATACCACATTTGGCGTCGATTTTGGATTGTTTTTATACTGTTTAATCGGCTGGAAATTAGCTTCTACCACACTTTCATCCACCAGATTAATTTTCTTAAAACTGGTTGTTCCAATCGTTCTGATAATTGCAAAAGGAGTATTCAATACTACGTCGGCATGTTGTGCTTTGGTTACGTATCGGTTGGCATCAATAAGATTGATAGGACGTGTACTTTTTTTAAAATCGCCACGGATTCCGCCAATGGTTAGCGTAGCAATAACCAATAACCCGACTATGGAAAAAGGAAAATATTTTAATTTGCTGTGACTAACCGGCTCGTGAATGACTCTGACTTTTCTGTACAGGTAAATCCATAACGCGGCCATAATAAAAAATAACAAATACACATGCCAGTAACTGATCAGAAAACGGAACATCATACTGCCTTTGTCTTTCTCGTGTTCCAGAGAATCCCAAACCGCAATGGTCGTTCTGGCGTAAATGAACTTATAGTAAATAAGATCTATAAAGTTAGTAGCGTAAGCAATTAAGTTGGTGATAAAATAAAGATAAAACAAAAACTTCTGATAGCCGTGTTTGGTATTTATCCATAAAGGCAACACCGAAAAAAGGATAAACAAACCGTTTACATACAGGATTGCGGTGGTGTCGAAGGTTAATCCGTGGTAAGCCAGTCTGAAAAATTCGCTTACGGAATCCACTTTAAGCAGATTATAATTGTAAATAAAAAATAAAAGCCTGGCGATGAAATAAAACAAATACACCAGCAACAACCTGTAAAACAAGGCCTTGTATTCTTTTATACGAAAGAAGTTCTTCATGTTAAGGTAATGAAAATCAATTTTTTAGTGCTCAAAAATACAAAATATGACAGTTAAAACACATTCATTGGGAAAACATTAATAAACAATTAAGCTAGGTTTATCTAAATTCAAAAGTATAATGTTACCTCACTTTTAAAAAATAGTATGCTTTCATAGTATTTTCGACAAAAAAAGAGTTATGAACATGTTTTCATTTCCCTAATAACGTAAAATTAGAGGTCAATTATCACATATTTCAACTTTATTTTTAAAAAAAAAGCAATAATTCTACACATCCCAAAGTGATAATTATCAGCACATTATAGATTATTTTTCATAAAAAAACATTAAAAGCCAACAAATACCATTCTATTTTTCTTTTTTTTTGCAATAAAATTTAATTTTTCATAATTTGCAAAGAATAAATTCTGAAAAAATGAACCAAATTACACGTCTTTTTGATTTTCCCTATTATCAGCTGGAAACTTATAATTTATCCGACGCTCTGGTTACCAAACAAAACGGAGAATGGGTGAAAACATCCACTAAGGAATATCTTGACAAAGCGAATACGCTTTCACGCGGTTTGCTTCGGATGGGAATTCAAAAAAATGATAAAATCGCTGTCATTTCTTCCAACAACAGAACCGAATGGAATATTACCGATATTGGTGCTTTACAAACCGGTGCGCAAACCGTGCCCATTTATCCTACCATTTCAGCGGAAGACTATGAATACATCCTAAACCATTCCGAATCAAAGTATTGCTTTATTTCTGACAGTGAAGTATTTGACAAAATAAACAGTATCCGACACAACGTTCCATCATTAGTTGAAATTTTTTCCTATAATGATATTTCGGGATGTAAAAGCTGGAAAGAAGTGCTGTATTTAGGGGAAGACATCGGCAATCAGGATGTGGTGGAAGACCGTAAAAACAGCATCGCAACAACCGATTTGGCAACTATTATCTATACATCCGGAACTACAGGAAGACCAAAAGGAGTAATGTTAAGCCACCAGAATATCGTTTCCGATGTTTTAATGAGTGCGCCCCGTGTCCCTCTAAGAGCGGGTGACACCAGAGGATTGAGTTTCCTTCCGGTTTGCCATATTTTCGAACGCATGATTTTGTATTTGTACCAATATTATGGTATCTCCATTTATTTTGCGGAAAGCATCGAAAAAATGAGCGACAACCTGAAAGAAGTCAAACCTCACGTAATGACAGCAGTACCGCGTCTTTTAGAAAAAGTTTACGATAAAATCTACGCCAAAGGTGCTGATCTGACCGGAATCAAAAAGAAACTTTTCTTTTGGGCTATTGATTTAGGCTTGGCATACGAACCTTACGAAGCAAACGGCTGGTGGTATGAATTCCAGTTGAAAATTGCCCGCAAACTGATTTTTTCCAAATGGCAGGAAGGTCTTGGCGGACAATTAGAATTAATGGTTTCCGGAAGTGCCGCTTTACAACCGAGATTAACGAGAGTTTTTGCTGCTGCAGGAATACCTATTATGGAAGGCTACGGTTTAACGGAAACTTCTCCGGTAATTTCCGTAAATGAAGTAAAAAACAAAGGATTTAAAATTGGAACTGTCGGCCGTGTATTAGATGGCGTTGAAGTAAAAATAGCCGATGACGGTGAAATTCTTTGCAAAGGTCCCAACGTAATGATGGGCTATTACAAAGACGATTTACAAACAGGTGAAGCACTAAAAGACGGTTATTTCCACACCGGAGATATTGGCGAAATTGACGCTAACGGTTTCTTAAAAATCACCGATCGTAAAAAAGAAATGTTCAAAACCTCCGGCGGAAAATATGTAGCGCCTCAGGTTTTGGAAAACACCTTCAAACAATCCCGATTTATCGAGCAAATTATGGTGATTGGTGACGGTGAAAAAATGCCGGCTGCTTTTATTCAACCTAATTTTGATTTTGTAAAAGAATGGGCAAAACTTAAAAGTATTCAAATTGGCACCACCAATGAAGAAATAGCAGCAAACCCGGCTGTGATACAACGTATCGAAGAAGAAGTAAATGAGTTGAACAAAAAATTCGGAAACTGGGAACAGGTAAAACGAATCGAATTAACTCCGGATATCTGGTCTATCGAAGCCGGACACCTGACTCCTACCATGAAACTTAAAAGAAAAATCATAAAAGAAAAATATCAATATCTTTATGATAAAATCTATAATAATGCCTAAAAATCAACGAACTCCTCTTATTTGAGGAGTTTTTTTTTAATTAACATAAAAATAATACATTTTTATTATGCACGCATAGTAATTTTTTTGTATATTTGAACTTCTGAAAAATTATGAAAGACAAAACTATTGATTACGTTTTAAGAGCAACATGGCAAGCAGTTTCCAGAATGTATAACGAAGAAGCCACTAAATATGGTGCTACAATGGCTACGGGATTTGCCTTATTAAGTATTGACAGAGAAAACGGAACCCCTTCTACCGCATTGGGACCAAGAATGGGAATGGAAGCTACAAGTCTTACCAGAACCTTAAAATCCATGGAGGAAAAAGGGTTAATTATCCGAAAGAAAAACCCGGTAGACGGAAGAGGTGTTTTGATACACCTTACCAAATTAGGGAAAGAAAAAAGAGAGTTATCAAAATCGACGGTTTTAAAATTTAATGAAACCGTAAGGCAACATGTAACCGACGAACAATTAAATAATTTCATGGAAGTAGCCGAAATTATTAACGAACTGATTGCAGATAAAAGCATATACAGCGATACTGAAAATAACGATTAACATACCAAACAAACAATATAAAATGAAACGACTAATCAAAAAAGTTGCAGTAGTAGGATCCGGAATTATGGGATCCGGAATTGCCTGTCACTTTGCCAATATCGGTCTGGAAGTATTGCTTCTCGATATTGTTCCGAGAGAATTAACCGAAGCCGAGCAAAAGAAAGGACTGACTTTGGAAAATAAAGCGGTACGTAACAGATTGGTAAACGACCATTTAGCGAATGCTTTAAAATCGAAACCCTCTCCTATTTATGATCAGAAATTCGCAAGCCGAATCACAACCGGAAATACAACCGACGATTTGGCAAAAATCAAAGACTGCGATTGGATTATCGAGGTGGTTGTTGAACGATTAGACATCAAAAAAGCTGTTTTCGAACAGATCGAAAAATACAGAAAACCGGGAACGTTAATTACATCAAATACTTCCGGTATTCCTATCAAATTCATGAGCGAAGGCAGAAGTGAAGATTTCCAGAAACATTTCTGCGGAACACATTTCTTTAACCCTGCGCGTTACTTAAAATTATTCGAAATCATTCCGGGGCCGCAAACTTCAACAGAAGTATTGGATTTCTTAAATGAATATGGTGAAAAATTCTTAGGCAAAACTTCTGTTGTTGCCAAAGATACACCGGCGTTCATCGGAAACCGTATCGGAATCTTCGGCATTCAGAGTTTGTTCCATTTGGTAAAAGAAATGGGCTTAACCATTGAAGAAGTCGATAAATTGACCGGACCTGTTATCGGAAGACCAAAATCGGCGACTTTTAGAACGGTTGACGTAGTTGGTTTAGACACTTTGGTTCACGTAGCCAACGGAATCTATGAAAACTGCCCGACAGACGAAGCACACGAATTGTTCAAACTTCCGGATTTCATCACCAAAATGATGGAAAACAATTGGTTGGGAAGTAAAACCGGACAAGGTTTCTACAAAAAAGTTGACAAAGACATTCTATCCTTAGATTTAGATACTCTAGAATACCGAGCGGCTAAAAAAGCGTCATTCGCAACTCTGGAAATGACCAAAACAATCGACAAACCAATCGACCGTTTCAAAGTTTTGGTGAAAGGAACCGACAAAGCCGGAGAATTCTACCGAAAAAGTTTCTCGGCAATGTTCGCCTATGTATCGAACCGAGTTCCTGAAATTACCGATGATTTCTACAAAATTGACGATGCCATGAAAGCCGGTTTCGGTTGGGAAAATGGTCCGTTCGAAATTTGGGATGCCATTGGTGTAGAAAAAGGTATAGAATTAATGAAAGCGGAAGGACTTATTCCTGCTGCTTGGGTTACTGAAATGATTGCTTCAGGTAATACATCATTCTATACTGTAAAAAAAGGCACTACAAACTATTACAATATTACCTCTAAGTCTCAGGTTAAAATTCCGGGACAAGACGCCTTCATCATTTTAAACAACATCCGTGAAACGAAAAAAGTGTGGAGCAACAGCGAAGCCATTGTTCAGGATTTGGGCGACGGTATCTTAAACTTAGAATTCCAGTCAAAAATGAACTCCATTGGTGGTGGCGTAATTCAGGGCATTAACAAAGCCATCGAATTAGCTGAAAAAGACTACCGCGGTTTAGTAATCGGAAATCAGGCTGCGAATTTCTCTGTTGGAGCGAATTTGGCGATGATTTTCATGATGGCTGTAGAACAGGAATACGACGAATTGAACATGGCCATCAAAATGTTCCAGGACACAATGATGCGCGTTCGTTACTCGGGAATTCCGGTAATTGCGGCACCTCACGGAATGACTTTAGGCGGTGGTTGTGAATTAACCATGCACTCTGACAGAGCAGTTGTTGCTGCAGAAACCTATATTGGTTTAGTGGAATTCGGAGTTGGTGTCATCCCTGGCGGTGGTGGTTCCAAAGAAATGGCGCTTCGTGCTTCGGATACGTTCCGTAAAAACGACGTGGAATTAAATGTTCTTCAGGAATATTTCTTAGCGGTAGGTATGGCCAAAGTAGCTACTTCTGCTTACGAAGGTTTCGATATCGGTGTTTTACAGAAAGGAAAAGACATCGTTGTCGTAAACAAAGACCGTCAGATTGCCGAAGCGAAAAAACACGCGATTTTAATGGCCGAAGCAGGTTACACGCAACCGGTAAAACGCAACGACGTAAAAGTATTAGGAAAACAAGCACTGGGAATGTTCTTAGTAGGAACCGATCAGATGCAGGCCGGACAATACATTTCGGAACACGACAGAAAGATTGCCAACAAGTTAGCCTATGTAATGGCAGGTGGCGATTTATCCGAACCAACATTAGTAAACGAACAATACTTATTGGACTTGGAAAGAGAAGCCTTCTTATCCTTGTGTACCGAAAGAAAAACTTTGGAAAGAATTCAGTTTATGTTAACCAAAGGGAAACCGTTAAGAAACTAAGAAATGAAAACAGCATATATAGTAAAAGCATACAGAACCGCCGTTGGGAAAGCACCAAAAGGAGTGTTCCGTTTTAAAAGACCCGATGAACTGGCAGCCGAAACCATCGAATACATGATGAACGAATTGCCGGATTTCGACAAAACCCGAATCGACGACGTTATGGTTGGAAACGCCATGCCGGAAGCCGAACAAGGTTTGAATGTTGGGCGTTTAATCTCTTTAATGGGATTGAAAATTGATGATGTACCGGGTGTAACCGTAAACCGTTACTGTGCTTCCGGAATTGAAACGATTGGAATGGCAACCGCTAAAATCCAATCCGGAATGGCGCATTGCATCATTGCCGGCGGAGCAGAAAGTATGAGTTATATTCCGATGGGAGGCTACAAACCTACTCCGGATTATAAAGCAGCAGCAGCCGGTCACGAAGATTATTACTGGGGAATGGGATTAACAGCCGAAGCGGTTGCCAAACAATTCAACGTTTCCCGTGAAGACCAAGATGAATTTGCCTATAATTCGCATATGAAAGCTTTAAAAGCTCAAGCAGAAGGTAAATTCGACAAACAAATCGTTCCTATTACCGTTGAGCAGGTTTATATCGATGAAAACGGTAAAAAAGCAACAAAGTCATACGTGGTAACCAAAGATGAAGGACCAAGAGCCGATACTAACGTAGCAGCACTTAATAAACTTCGTCCGGTTTTTGCAGCCGACGGTTCTGTGACTGCAGGAAACTCTTCACAAATGAGTGACGGTGCGGCTTTCGTATTGGTAATGTCGGAAGAAATGGTAAAAGAACTGAATCTTGAACCAATCGCCCGTTTGGTAAACTTCGCTTCGGCTGGAGTTGAACCGAGAATTATGGGTATCGGACCAGTAAAAGCCATTCCGAAAGCCGTAAAACAAGCCGGTTTACAATTAAAAGACATCGAGTTATTCGAATTGAATGAAGCTTTTGCATCGCAATCGTTAGCCGTAATCCGTGAATTGGGATTAAATCCTGATATCGTAAACGTAAACGGAGGCGCAATCGCTTTGGGTCACCCACTGGGCTGTACCGGAGCTAAACTTTCCGTACAGTTGTTCGACGAAATGAAACGCCGCGGGAACAAATACGGAATGGTAACCATGTGTGTGGGAACCGGACAAGGTACTGCAGGAATCTATGAATTACTATAATACACCAACTATAAACCATAAGTTATGAGCGATATCACTAGAGGGGGTCAATTCCTTGTAAAAGAAACAAAATGCGAGAATGTCTTCACACCAGAAGATTTCAACGAAGAGCAAATCATGATGCGTGATTCTGTTAAAGAATTCGTAGACAAAGAATTATGGGCACATAAAGATAAATTCGAGAAAAAAGATTACGCCTATACCGAAGAATGCATGAAAAAAGCCGGAGAACTTGGTTTCTTAGGTGTTGCTGTTCCTGAAGAATACGGCGGATTAGGCATGGGCTTCGTAAACACGATGCTTACTTGTGATTATATTTCCGGTGCAACAGGTTCGTTCTCGACTGCTTTTGGGGCTCACACCGGAATTGGTACGATGCCGATCACATTATACGGAACTGAAGAACAAAAGAAAAAATACGTTCCGAAATTGGCCAGCGGTGAATGGTTCGGTTCTTACTGTCTTACAGAGCCGGGCGCAGGTTCGGATGCAAATTCAGGAAAAACCAAAGCAGAACTTTCTGCTGACGGTAAATCATACAAAATTAACGGACAGAAAATGTGGATTTCCAATGCCGGTTTCTGTCATCTAATGATTGTTTTCGCCAGAATCGAAGACGATAAAAACATTACCGGTTTCATCGTAGAATATGATGCTGCCAATCCAAACGGAATCACTTTAGGTGAGGAAGAACATAAATTGGGGATCCGCTCCTCTTCTACCCGTCAGGTTTTCTTCAGTGACACGATTGTTCCAGTAGAGAATATGTTGGCTGGTCGTGGCGAAGGTTTCAAAATTGCGATGAATGCCTTAAACGTAGGCCGTATCAAATTAGCAGCCGCTTGTTTGGATGCACAAAGAAGAACTATTTCGACTTCTGTAAAATACGCTAACGAAAGAATGCAGTTCAATACACCAATCGCAAACTTCGGCGCAATCCGTTCGAAATTAGCGGAAATGGCAACTTCTGCTTATGCAGGCGAAAGTGCATCGTATAGAGCTGGCGGAAGTATCGAAGAACGTATTAATTCTCGCGTGGCAGAAGGAAATTCGCACCAGGAAGCTGAATTAAAAGGAGTTGAAGAATTTGCTATCGAATGTTCAATCTTGAAAGTGGCGGTTTCTGAAGACATTCAAAACTGTTCCGATGAAGGAATCCAAATCTTCGGTGGAATGGGATTCTCTGAAGACACTCCGATGGAATCTGCTTGGAGAGATGCGCGTATCGCTCGTATTTACGAAGGTACGAACGAAATCAACCGTATGCTTTCCGTGGGAATGTTGATCAAAAAAGCAATGAAAGGTCATGTGGATTTATTAGGTCCTGCGATGAAAGTTGCGGAAGAATTAATGGGAATTCCGTCTTTCGATACTCCGGATTATTCTGAATTATTCGCCGAAGAAAAAGAATTAATCGGAAAACTGAAAAAAGCGTTCTTAATGGTTGCTGGTTCTGCAGTTCAGAAATACGGTCCGGATTTAGAAGCGCACCAACAGTTATTGATGGCAGCAGCTGATATGTTGATTGAAATTTACATGGCAGAATCTACTATCCTTAGAACTGAAAAATTAGCAAAATCAAAAGGTGCTGATAACGTAAAAGAACAAATTGCAATGGCGCAATTGTATTTATACCATGCAGTTGACATCATCAATACAAAAGGAAAAGAAGGAATCGCTTCTTTCACTGAAGGTGACGAACAACGCATGATGTTAATGGGATTACGTCGTTTTACAAAATACACAAACATGCCTAACGTAGTAGCTTTACGTGAAACTATCGCTGCCAAATTAGTTGCTGAAAACGCCTACTGCTTTTAATCTTCGTGATTAACTGACTTGAAATTTGGTTTAGTTTGTTTAAAAGCCGCTTCTCGCATTTGCAGAGCGGTTTTTTTTATGTTTTTTAACAACTCAAATCTCTATATTTTCTGTAAATTTGAAAGAAAAAGGAATCATGAGAAAAATCATTTTAGCTTCATTGGGAATATTGGCTTTAACAACCGCGTGTAAAACAAAAACCGAAAGCAAAGTCAACGAGCTTAAAATTGCTTTAGAACCAAAAAGCGATACTAAAACAAAAGGAACGGTAACCTTTTCAGAAAAAAACGGAACCGTAACGTTTACTGCTAACATTTCTGGATTAACTCCAGGCGTTCATGCCATCCACATTCACGAAAAATCGGATTGTTCTGCTGCTGACGGATCTTCTGCCGGCGGACATTGGAATCCAACCTTCAAAAAACACGGCAAATGGGGACAAGGCGAATATCATAAAGGGGATATCGGAAACTTTACCGCTGATGCTGAAGGAAATGGAAAAATCGTTTTATCTACAGACGAATGGTGTATCGGTTGCGGAGATGAAACCAAAGATGTTTTAGGGAAAGCCATCATCGTTCATAAAGGCGCAGATGATTTTGTAACTCAACCTACCGGAAATGCCGGAGGACGTGTTGCTTGTTCGGCAATTATCCGATAAACAATTACATGAAAGAAAAAGAGCTGCTCTACTTTAAAAATGATGCCGAATGGCGGGAATGGTTACATCATAATCATGACTCGTCTGAAGGTGTACATCTTGTATTTTATAAAGTAGGCAGCGATTTTGAAAGCATGCGTTGGGAAGAAGCCGTTAAAGTGGCACTTTGTTACGGTTGGATCGATTCTACCGTAAGGAAACTGGATGAAGACCGACGCAAACAAACCTTCACGCCTAGAAAAGACAAAAGCGTTTGGAGTAAAGTCAACAAAAATTACATTGAAAAACTCATTGCAGAGAATTTAATGCACGAAAGTGGTTTAAAAAAAATTGAAATCGCCAAGCAAAACGGTTCCTGGACATCCTTAGATCATGTGGAAGATTTAATCATTCCCGAAGATTTGCAAAAAGCATTCGACAATAATAAAACCGCTTTTGAAAACTATACCAATTTTAGTTTTACCTATAGAAAAAGTTATCTCTATTGGCTCAATCATGCCAAAAGAGAAGAAACCCGAAAAACGCGAATTGCCGAAATCATAAAACTTTGCGAGGCGAACATCAAATCCCGACAATAATTATTTGCGGAAAACTTAACCGTAAGTTTGTATCAAATATGTAAAAAGACATAGCTTTGCGGTATAATTCACAGCAATGATTAACCCTTCTAGCAGCGGTTGGATAGATAAATTTTTTATGGAGCAAAAACCATTGCTCCTACCTGTTGTTGTATATTCGTCAGCTTTTTACACTAATGTCCGAAAAACGGGATTTATCTACGGTCATACTGTTGGTTTTGATGTTGAAAAACCTATCAGTACGAAAGGCTGGACATCAGAAGAAATCACCAAAGTAGCATTACTGAACACCCTTTACGGCGTTTACGGTTTGGTAACTCATGATGGTAATCCCAAAGAGTTTATCGAACAAGTGATTAATTTTTATAAGCAAATGAACCCTGAAGGCTTTAGTTTGCTGAAAAAAATGCTGCCGGATTCCAGTGCGAGTCATAAACTGGAAGAAATGATTGACGAGCGGGTTCAGACCAATGACAACATTATCAGTAAAAACTTCTCGCATATTCTAACCAATGCACTTCTTTTTATGGATGTGTTGGCGTTCCGTCAGTATTTGCTGCACCAGGAAATTCCGAACAATTATTTAAAGAAACTCGAAGAAACCATCATCAGTATCGTTTCGTTAGCGCTGAAAACGAAAGCTACAAAATCAAATTATGATGATTTACTGATAAAACTTTTCGAATCTTCTGTTCGTTATACCAAGTTTTCGAAAGTTAATATCGAGAATTTCGAAATGTTGGAACTGGATTATTTCACTTCAACTCTGGAAAAAAACTATTTACTGGATATTGCCGGAATGGCGATGTGGAGCGACGATGTTCTGGAGCAGCAGGAAAGTGATTTCTTATATCGATTGGCAGAACTTCTTGAAATTAAAACCGGATTCGCCACGGAAAGTATCGAATCCATAGACGCTTTTATCAAACAGTATCAGAAAGAAATTCCGTATTTCAAATATTCCAATCCGGTAAAACACTTCTACGATCAGGCTTCCCAAAATGTAGCCGTTTTGATTACCCGAAATAAAAACCGATTGATCAAGGAAATTTCGCAAAGTGGCGAACTTATGAAATTACTGGCGCTTTCCACAACACGGGATTTGGATGCAAAGGAAAAGAAGAAAGTCAAAAAACAATTGTTAGACATTTGTAAAACGGTTCCATCGTTAACAATTTTCCTTTTGCCCGGTGGTGGTTTGTTGCTTCCGATACTGATTAAATTTATACCGAAAATGCTACCTTCTGCTTTTAATGAGAATTTAGATATAGAATAAAAAAAATCCGCTTTTCAGCGGATTTTTTATTAGAATTTCAATTGATATACATCGTCTAATTTTTCATTCGAATCGATATTTACATTCAGATCGGTTACGTATCCCGAATTCAATCCGTACACCCAACCGTGAATGGTAACTTCTTGGCCCGACTTCCAAGCCGCCTGAACAATTGATGTTTTGGCTAAATCGTAAACCTGTTCTTTTACATTGATTTCAACGAACTTATTGAAACGCTCATTTTCATCAATAATGGAATCCAAATATACTCTGTGGTGTCTGTAAACATCTTTAATGTGACGGATCCAGTTATCGATAATCCCGATAGAATCGTTACCCATGGCTGCTTTCACACCACCACAACCGTAATGGCCGCAAACAATAATATGCTTGATTTTCAGAGCATTTACCGCATAATCCAACACACTTAACATGTTCATATCGCTGTGGATTACCATATTAGCGATATTTCTGTGTACGAAAACTTCTCCCGGAGCTGCTCCGATAATTTCATTTGCAGGAACACGGCTGTCGGAACAACCAATCCAAAGCAACGGCGGATTTTGGCCTTTTGATAAATCTTTGAAGAAATCTTTGTCGATTGCCAATTTTTCTTCAACCCACTTTTTATTATTGTCTAAAATCTTTTTATAAAAATCACTCATTACCATAATGTTTACTTGTTATTTTTTAAATCATTTAACAAGTCGTTTTCTGCGACGAATTTACGTTAAAATGATTAAATGTTATTATTTAATTTGATGTTAATTCTTCTATTACTTCTTTATGGGAAGATGTTGCCTTTTTTCTGAATTCAATCAGTGCATCGTGTTCCATAAAAACATGATTGTTTTCTTTTTCCGAATTTTCCAATTCATACGCCTCTTTAAAACCGATTAAGGATACTTCAATATCTTTTTCCACAGCATTAATTGTTTTAAATTCTTTTATCAGATCCAGAACATCATGTGCTATGTAAACCGTATCAGAAGCATTGATTACTACTTTTGAATTCTCCGGAAGACTGTTTAACGTCTGTTTTATGGCAGCTTTGTTCAGAAAAGAAACTTCCTGTGCCAAATCGATATGAATGATATCGCCGTTTTCATATTCTTCTTTTCTGAAATAATAAGCTCTTTTTAAATTTCCTCTCAAAACGAATAAAATACTGATGATCATCCCTAAAGCTACACCTTTCAACAAATCCAGAAAGACAACCGCTAAAAGTGTGGCAATAAAAGGTGCAAACTGATATTTTCCTTTTTCCCAGAAATGTTTTATGGTTGCCGGTTTTGCCAATTTATAGCCTACAAGCAATAAAACAGCAGCTAAAGTTGCCAGCGGAATTTTATTTAATACCATAGGAATGGCCAAAACACTAATTAACAACAAAGCGCCGTGTACAATTGTGGACATTTTCGTTTTGGCTCCGGCGTTAACATTTGCCGATGTTCGAACTACTACCGATGTCATGGGCAAACCACCTAAAAGCGAACTTACTATATTTCCAATTCCTTGTGCGCGAAGCTCATTATTGGTATCGGTATATCTTTTTTGCACGTCCAATCGATCGGCAGCTTCAATGCAAAGTAAGCTTTCAATAGAAGCCACAATGGCAATGGTTAAGCCTACAACCCAAACTTTCGGATTCGTTATGGATGCAAAATCCGGAAAAATAAAAATATCTTTAAATTCGGCAAGAGAGGTCGGAACCGGCAAGGAAACCAAATGTTCTTTTCCAATTGCCAAAGAACTTCCGGTAGCAGTAAATACTTCATTTAAAATTACGGCTACAATAACCGCAACCAAAGCGCCCGGAACCAATTTTAATTTCTTTAGAAAAGGAACTCTGTCCCATGAAATCAAAATTGCCAATGAAATTAAAGTGATGATTATGGCGCCTAGTTGAACATAATCCAATGCGCCGAATAAAGTCGAAAAAGTATTGCCGCCATCACCTTGCACAAAAGCTTCATCGCCTTCAAAATCAGCATCATACCCTACAGCGTGAGGAAGTTGTTTTAAGATGATAATTACACCGATACCCGCAAGCATTCCTTCAATAACATTGGTTGGAAAATAATTCGAGATGCTTCCTGCTTTCAAAAAGCCCAATACCAGCTGAATTAATCCCGCAAGAAAAACAGCGGTAAGAAAAATATTGAAGGCACCAAAATCTGTAATAGCCGTTAATACAATAGCTGTTAAACCAGCAGCAGGTCCAGAAACACTTACATGAGATTTACTTAAATACCCTACTACAATCCCGCCTACAATTCCAGCAATAATCCCTGAAAAAAGCGGTGCACCCGAAGCCATCGCAATACCCAAACACAACGGTAAAGCGACCAGAAAAACAACCAAACCTGATGCAAAATCAAATTTAAGGCTGCCAAAAAGATTTGTTTTTTTTGTCATAACCCGATAAAATATAATACAATTAATACTTCAAACACAAAGACGTATTTGACTAATAATCAAAATGATTACTTTAAAAATGTATTATGACAATTCGGGTGGAGGGGAGAAAATTTCTTCTGAGGCATTATCGTGCTTCAGTTCATTTTCTGTATTTATTGCAGTAGCTTTTGGAGTATTAAAAACTACCGGAACCTGAAGAATACCTTCAATGTTCGCTGGAATTTCTTTTATCTCTTTATGAACTTCTTCTTCCGAAAAAGAGTAAACCACAGAAGTATCTGTATCACTTTTCAACATGCCTACAATTGTGGGCGTTGCTAAAAAAGTGATAAAAAGTAATAAAACTATGTTTACTAGAATTTTCATATTGCGAAAGTAGAAAATTAAAATTCGGGCAGAAAATAAATTATGATTAATTTAATAGTACTACCCGATTCGTATTACAGAACAACAAATTAAATTTCTTCTTCCGTCCAGGCTTTCATCATCCAAAGCGTTTTTTCCTGTTCTTTAATGAAATCACTCATCATCGAATTCGTTCCTTCATCATCAATTTCGGCCGCTTGTTTTAAAATAACGCGTTCGATTTTCAACAGTTCTATAAGCGACGAAATTATCAATTGAATCGCAACTTCATCATTGGAAATATCTTTACCAACTTTAATTTGCTTGTTTTTCACATAATCATCAAACGTATGCAATGGTGTACCGCCCAGCGTAAGCACTCTTTCTGCAATCAGGTCTATTTTTAACTGACTGTCGTTATACAATTCCTCAAACTTTAAATGCAGATCAAAAAAACGCTTTCCGCGGATATTCCAATGCAATCCTCTTAAATTCTGATAATAAATCTGAAAATTCGACAACAATATATTCAATTCGGCAATCAGAATTTTCGTTTCTTTCACAGGCAATCCTAAGCTATTCGTTTTCATGTTTTTACGTTTTTGATTTATTTATAATGCAAAATTATTTAAAAAAAACAGTTGGTAAGTATAAGTTAAATTGATAGATTTTATAATTTTATCGAAAATATTTATTCAATGACTATCACGCAATTGTATTATGTTTTAGCGGTTGCAGAACATAAAAATTTTACTTTGGCTGCCGAAAAGTGTTTTGTTACCCAGCCTACCCTTTCCATGCAAATTCAAAAACTGGAAGAAGAATTGGATATTCAGATTTTTGACCGAACCAAAAAACCGATACAATTAACCGAAATCGGGGCGAAAATTGTTTCTCAGGCTAAGAATATCGTAAATGAATCGGATAGAATTAAAGATATTGTAGACCAACAAAAAGGGTATTTTGGAGGAGAATTTAAAATCGGAATCATTCCGACAATAATGCCTACGCTTTTGCCAATGTTTCTAAATAATTTCATCAAAAAGTATCCTAAAATACATCTGGTTATTGAAGAACATAATACCGAAGAAATCATTAAGCGATTGAAAAGCGGACATTTAGATGCTGCCATTGCTGCCACACCATTGGAAGAAGAAAATATCAAAGAAATTGTTTTGTACTATGAGCCGTTTGTGGGATATTTTTCTGAAAATCATCACACTATGAGCAAAGCCGAAATTGAAGTGGATGATTTGGATTTAGACAACATATTGCTGCTTCAGGACGGACATTGTTTCAGAGACGGGATTCTAAATCTTTGCAAAAATGCCAACGCAAACCACGACAGCCGTTTTCAAATAGAAAGCGGCAGTTTTGAAACCTTGATTAAATTAGCCGATGAAGGTTTAGGTGTTACACTGCTTCCCTACTTACACACTTTGGATTTAAGCGACAAAAACAAAGAAAAGCTACGTCATTTTAAAGAACCGCGACCGGCTCGTGAAGTCAGTTTAATTTATCCGAAAAGCGAACTTAAAATGCATATAATAGATGCTTTAAGGGCTACTATTTCCGGAGTGGTCAAAGGTGCGATTGCCTTTCACAATGTACAAATCATCAGCCCTTTGGGGAAAAAATAAAAGGAGCCGAAGCTCCTTTTATTTTGGGTTAAGTTTTAGGTAGGGTTATATAGTTAATTTTCATTTATGACAATCAAGCACTGTCGCAGTTCCGGCTTTTCAGAAGTAAAATACTTCAGCCAATTGGTCAGTTGTTCAATTTCATAAGGTAATAAACTCTTAATTGCTTTTTTAAGTTCTTTCATAAAAAGCAAAGGATCAAAGCTCACTCTTTCAAGCACCGATTTTGTGTAATCATAAATCATTCGCGGCATAATCAATCAGTATTTTTGGTTAACTAGGTAAGAACGTTGAGTAAAATTAACTAAAAACATTATTCCAACAAAGAAAAAAAGCAAAAATTTATCGATTAAATGCAATATTTTTCGATTAAAAGCGTTTTTCTTTCAAAACTGCCGTTAAAATACTTACATTTTAATTATTTCATTTTTCGTAATCCCACAAAAGTCATCCCATAAAAAAAGGAGCCTAAGCTCCTTTCAGTGTATTATTCGTTAACATAAATTAAACATTGTCGTAATTCGGGTTTTTCTTTTGTAAAACTTAACAGCCATTCTGTTAATTGTTCTAACTCATAAGGCAACAGAATTTTAACGGCTTTTTCCAATTCTTTACAAAATAATATTGGGTCGAAACTTACTCGCTCTAAAATAGATTTGGTGTAAGCATACATAGATCTTGACATAATTGTAACTATTAATTGGTTTAGGGTAAGAACGCTTAGTAAATTTATTAAAAAAATTTTATTATTATTTAATTCTAAATTAATTATTTATTAACATTAAACATATATCACATAATTTTAACAAAATAATTACTTTTTAACAGCTCTAAGCATTTCACGTTTTCCTGGTGGGCCCGGTAATTTTTCTGTAGTGAAGCCAACTTCTAACATTGCACGCTTCACACTGCCTCTACAGGCATAGGTAACCAGTATACCGTTCGGTTTTAATGCTTCGAACATTTTTCTGAAAATCTCCACCGACCATAACTCGGGTTGGTATTGAAATCCGAACGCGTCAAAGTAAATCAAATCAAAACAGTTTTTGTCACTTATTTCGTTAAAATATTGTTGCCTTTTTGTTAAAGTGAAATCGTCTGAAACCTCAGTTTTTACGCCCCATTCGCAGGAATGCAATAACTGAAATTCCTTATCATACTGACTAGCATTAAGTTGCGAAACGTAATTGAGTTTTTCTACTTCTTCCGGCAAAATCGGATAGGCTTCCACACCGGTATAATCAATCTTCAGTTTTAACTTATCGGCTTCCAATAAAGTCACAAAAGCGTTTAATCCGGTGCCGAAACCAATCTCTAAAACAGCAACGGACTGTTCCTTAAATAGTGACAGTCCGTTTTGTATGAATACGTGTTTGGCTTCCTGAATGGCTCCGTGTCTGGAATGATAGGTTTCTCCCCACTCTTCCATTAATAAGGAAGAAGAGCCGTCTTCGGTTTGAATAATTTTTCGTTTCAACGTTTATTCTATATAAAGTTTTTTAATTCTCGGAATCGGTCCACCACATTTCACTTCATGACATTTCAAGCAAGCATCCACACCATTATTAAAATGCTCTTTGGCGTTTTTCGGATCCTTGTAAATCAATTCCTGAGCTTCGATGAATTTCGCCGCCTGTTCCTTAAAGAAATCGTCATTTTCACTTTCATCGGTCATCACCGCTTTATGAATCTTCATAAAATGCTGCGGAAACTGCCCGATTGTATCACCGTTTTTGATTCGTTCTTTTAAACGCTGATTGTCAACATACATCTGCTCCATCAAAGCCGCCATTTCAGACATTTCATACATCTTGAAATCACTTTTCCCGGCAGCTTCTTTTTTCGCTTCCTCTTTAACCTCTTCCTTTTTATTGCAGGAAAGCAACAATAGTGAGGTTAGAAGCAATAATATCGTTTTTTTCATTATTTACTAATTAAAACACCGTCAGCCATAAAAGAATAAGTAACTTTCGGAGTTGTGATACTGTCAATTGCCGCTTGTGATTTACCGCCGTCTTTCGCATAATGTTTTTGTTCCTCCACTGATTCAATGCTCACAAACGCTTTACCGTTAACGATTGCTTCTTTTTTACCGGCATTCATCGGAACAAAAAAGGCGTAATCCTTAAATTTAACGAAGGTTTCTTTTCCATCTGCCAAATCCATTGACATCCAACAGCCTTTCTTCTGACACACTTCTTTAATATCCGATTTGAACTTCACATTTAAAGTATCGCCTTCTTTTAAATCCTTAAATTTGGCAAACATTTCTTCTTTAGTTAGTGCATCCGCAGCTGAAATACTGTCACCAAAAACTGCGTATTCCACCTTAGGTGCTTCCGCAATTTTAGCTTCTTCCTGTTTCTTATTGCAACTTACAACTGCAAGAGCCATTACGGCAAAAACAACAACTTTTTTCATATTCTTTAATTTTTGTCTTTATAATTTTGAATTCCAAAGAAACAAATTAAAATCGATTGACAAAACGGGCAACGGATTTTTTCCGGTTATTCCATTAAAAAATAACATTTTAAAGTCAAATTTTGAATATTCAAAAACAAATTGGCAATTCCATAATCAATTATGCTATTTTTAATCTGATGTTAAAAAACGTGCATTTTTTTGTTAGATTTGCAATGACACAACAGGTTTATTAGGAATTCAAAAATTCCGAATTCACTAATAAACAGCGATTTAGTGTTTTTAAATACTAATTTTTATTCAATGGAATTAACAGCTACAGGCAACATTAAAATTGTTACTGCAAAAGAATCAAAAATAACTTCGGTTGATTTTGACAACTTATCATTCGGAAACATCTTCACCGACCACATGTTGGTTTGTGATTATGACAACGGCGTTTGGGGAGAACCTGAAATCAAGCCTTACGAACCGTTCACTATGGATCCATCCTCAAGGGTTTTTCATTACGGTCAGGCCATTTTTGAAGGAATGAAAGCCTACAAAGATGATAACAATGATATTTGGCTGTACCGTCCGGATCAGAATTTTGAGCGTTTCAACAAATCAGCCGTTCGTTTGGCTATGCCGGAAGTTCCTGAAGAGGTTTTCATTGGCGGATTGAAAAAGCTGATTGAAATTGAAAAAGAATGGGTTAAAAAAGGCAAAGGAAATTCGTTATACATTCGTCCGTTCATGATTGCAACGGGACATGGCGTAATCGCTTCCCCTTCCAATCAGTATCGTTTTTGCGTAATTCTTTCACCGGCCAGTGCTTATTATTCCGGTGAAGTAAAAGTGGTTATCGCCGATCATTTCAGTCGTGCGGCTAACGGCGGAATTGGTGCAGCAAAAGCGGCAGGTAACTATTCGGCACAATTTTATCCAACAAAATTAGCGAATGATAAAGGCTTTCAGCAAATCATCTGGACAGACGATGCAACGCATACCATGTTGGAAGAAGCCGGAACCATGAATGTTTTCTTCAGAATTAACGATACCTTATATACAGCGCCAACCAGCGAGCGTATTTTGGACGGAATTACCCGAAAAAGTATTCTTGAATTGGCACAACGAGACGGAATTAAAGTTGAAGTGCGTCCGGTTTTGGTTTCCGAAATTGTGGAAGCCGCTAAAAACGGAACATTAAAAGAGATTTTCGGAGCAGGAACCGCTGCAGTGGTTAACCCAATTGCCGGATTCTCTTATCAGGATACCTATTATGAATTACCGAAAATCGAAAATTCATTTGCAGGTGAAATCAAAGAAAAGCTGACGAACATTCAATACAAACTGGAGGAAGATACTTTCGGCTGGACCGTTAAAATATAGTTTGCAGATTTCAGTTGGCAGAAGGCAGATTACAGAATTTGCAATCAACAACTAATAGAATATATAAAATAAAAAAGGGAATCAAAATTTGATTCCCTTTTTTTATGATTGGTAAATTAGCATAAATACAATATTTTTTAACTTTTAACTTTTAGCTTTTAGCTTTCCGCTCCTCTTCCTGCTTCCTGCTTCTTGCTTTCTCCCTTCTACAATCTGCTTTCTGCCTTCTGCCTTCTGCTTCCTACTTACCTCAATATCTCCTCAAAATTAGGCTTAAAATAATTCGGGCCTTTCATTACTTTTCCGTCTTCGCGGTAAATCGGTTTTCCGTCTTCGCCCAACTTGCTCATATTACTGCGTTGGATTTCGTCGAAAACCTCTTCAATTTTGTGTTGTAATCCGTGCTCCAAAATCGTACCGCATAAAATATACAGCATATCGCCCAAAGCATCGGCAATTTCAACCAAATCATCATTCTGTACCGCTTCCAGATATTCTTCGTTTTCTTCTTTCATAAGGTTGAAACGAAGCATATTTACCTGTTCTCCCAAATGTCCTTTTGGTTCAAAACGTACCCCTAAACCGAAAGCATCATGAAATTCTTTAACTG
The DNA here is from genome assembly GCA_963812405.1 of uncultured Flavobacteriaceae bacterium. Taxonomy (GTDB): domain Bacteria; phylum Bacteroidota; class Bacteroidia; order Flavobacteriales; family Flavobacteriaceae; genus Flavobacterium. The sequence continues at coordinate 432,718 of CAWEUV010000004.1, forward strand.
CGTTAAGTTGTTTTTGCATCTTCTTGAAAATTTGAAAGGAAATTAATCAAAAAGAATGCTCAAAAAAACTAATTTTGTATAAAATTTCCAACTATGTTTTCAACAGGTCAGCTGTATTTTGCTATTTTCTTTGTTATCGTTTTTGTTGCTGTCATGATTTACGTTTACCGTAAAGATTTGGCACTACACAAAATTCATTATAAAGGCAGTTTGTGGATACTTTTCTTCTTCCTTCTTTTTATAGGAATTTTATTTATAATCAAGTTGGTCCTGAAAGAATAAATAGTCTTATATTTGAAAATTATCATAATTAGCACAAGATTATGCGAATTGTAAAATACATATTTCTACTCATACTACTTGCTGCCATAGCAGTTTCGGTTTATATAGGAACCCAAAACGGGAATTTTGACATCCAGCGAAGCAAGGTCATCAATGTTCCGCAATCTATATTGTATAATTATGTAGATGATTATAAAAACTGGGAAGACTGGGGACCTTGGGCAGAAGAAGATAAAACCATTCAATACCAATATGCCGATAAAACCAAAGGTTTGGGGGCCTCATATTCCTGGACCGGAAAAGACGGCAAAGGCAAAATGAATACGGTTAAAACCATTGAAAACGACAGCATTTTCCAGAAAATATCTTTCGAAGACAGTGATCCTAATGACATTATCTGGGGTTTTCAGAAATCCGGTAACGGCACCAAAGTAACCTGGAGAATGAAAGGGCAAATGAATTTCATGATGAAATTTTTCGCTTTCTTTAGCGGAGGCGCCGAAAACATGTTGGCACCAATGTTCGAAAAAGGATTAGCCAACATCGATAACATTTTGGTGGGTGAACTAAAAAATTATTCGGTAACCGTTAATGGTTTAACCCGAAAATCTGGGACATACTACATTAAGCAAACGATTACCTGTAAGATTCCGACTCTAACCAAAAACATGGGAATCCTTTTCCGTAAGATTACGAAATTTGCAAAAGACAATAACATTACCCTAAACGGAGCACCTTTCGCTATTTATGACAAATACGATACCGCGAACGGAATTGTTACTTTCTCAGCCTGTTTACCGATTGTGGAAGAAATTTTCACCTCCGAAGGCAGTGATATTGAAGGCGGACGTTTCTATTCGTATTTGGCATTAAAAACTACACTTAAAGGGGATTACTCCCACAGTAAAGAAGCCTGGGACAAAGCCTATGCAGAAATTGCGAAGCACAAATGGATGGAAAATCCATCCGGAAAATACATTGAAGTATATAAAACCGGAGTGAACGAAACCCGAAAATCGTCGCAATGGGTTACCGAAATTTACATCCCGATTGTGGAAAAAGCCAAACCTATTGAAGTTCCTGTCGCAATTAAAGACTCGACAAAAGTACAATAACAAAAAAGTCTCCGCCGCGGCGGAGACTTTTTTTTATTTCTTAATCAAATGTTTAACAACTGTTTCGGCGGCATGCAAACCAAACAAAGCAGGCATCCAACTATTCGTTCCGAAGAACGACTTTTTAAAATTAGTTCCATCGGTCATTTTTAAACTGGATTGATCGGGCTTCTCAACAGAAAAAACCGCTTTTACTCCCGTGGAAATTCCTTCTTTTTTTAAACGCTTACGAATTACTTTTGCGAGCGGACAAACATCTGTTTTACTGATATCTTTCACAACAACTTTACTGGCCAGTAATTTTCCACCGGCGCCCATGTTGCTGATCACTTTTACCTTTTTACGTTTGGCAGCCAAAATCAGATTCAATTTCGGAGTGATGCTGTCGATACAATCCAAAACATAATCGTATTCCGGAGTAACCAATTCGAATGCTCTTTCCGGTGATAAAAACTCCTGAATTCGGGTCAGTTGCAATTCCGGATTGATATCCATTAAGCGATCGCCAACAATTTTTACTTTTGGTTCGCCCACGGTAGAATGCAAAGCGGGTAATTGTCTGTTAATGTTGGTTATATCAACCGTGTCGCCATCAACAATTGTCATTTTTCCAACACCGGCACGCGCGATGAATTCGGCTGCAAACGAACCTACTCCACCCATGCCCACAATCAATACATTGGAATTTTTTAATTTTTCTAATCCTTCTTTTTTAAATAATAATTCGGCTCTTTCTGTCCATTCTGCCATTTTGAAACATTTTGTGCAATGTGATTCCGGTCGAAAAACCGTTCATGCATTACGGGTTAAAAACTAACTTAAAATTATCTGTGATAATCTGTTCCACACCAATATTCTTTATTGATGCAGCTTTTATGTAAACATCATTGATGCCTTCTTCAATTGTATCGGTTTCCAGAAAAAACCGGTTATTTGGTACTTGTTCAAATACTGTCGAAAGTTCCGGATTACGAAGCAAATATTTTCCAAACGACAAATAAAAACCGTTATCCAATAGCGATTTGGCTACTTGCCAGTTTTTAGAAAATCCGTGAATAATCATCGGAACATCTATTTTTAATCGTTTTTTTATTTCGATTACTTCCTGATAGGCCGAAACGCAGTGCAAAATTACAGGTTTTTGGCGTTTTACCGCTAATTGCAACTGTTTTTCGAAAACTTCCGTCTGAATTTCCAATGGCATTTCGATGCGTTTGTCCAAACCGCACTCGCCCAAAGCAAGACAGTTTCCCAATTGAAGTTTCACATCGATAATCTGAAGATATTCGTCAACGCGATCCACATCGATATACCAAGGGTGAATGCCGATGGAAAAGTACTTTACAGAATCATCGAATTCATTTGGATACTGATTAACAATTTCCAATACGTTGTCCTGATAGGTGCTTTTATGGGTGTGGATGTTGTATTTCACTTTTTATTTATTGGAATGCGGATTAAACGAATGCATGCAACACGAATCTATTAACTAAAATACTGCTTATTGCCTTCTGCTCTCTGCCTTCTGCTCTCTGCCTTCTGCTCTCTGCCTTCTGCTCTCTGCCTTCTGCTCTCTGCCTTCTACGATCTAATCATGAAACTTCTTCACACCTGCTCTCACTTCTACCAATAAATCGTTCTCTTTTGGCGGAATCGGGCACGAATAATTTTCATTATAAGCACAGTACGGATTGTAAGCCTGATTGAAATCAATTATTAAGGTTTCTTTTTCGGATGCTTCTAAATCGATGTAACGACCGCCACCATAACTTTCCACTCCGCTTGTTAAATCCGTGAACGGTAAAAACAAATGATTCTTGTATTTTTCCTGTTTTGACAATTCGATATTTCGGAACACATTCAGTTTACATACTTTTCCTTTTAATGTGAAATGCAATTCACCGTACTTCACATACAGCGGAGTGCGGGTTCCGGTTGTCTTCATAGCAAAAGGTTTTTCTTTTGGGGTTTTCACCAATTTTGCTTCCACACAGAAATCCATGTCGATTGCATAAAAATCTAATGCTTTAAAATGTTCCAGATCTGTTTTTTTCAGCGGACTTTCCTTGGCGTCGGCGTATTCTTTATTCAATTGATCCTGAAAAGATTTTGCGCTTTCCACACTGCATTGCGCTGATGCTATTATCGGAAACAAAAAAGTAAAAAACAGTTTTTTCATCTTGACGTATTTTATGCAAAAGTAAGTAAAAAAACGCCTTTAAAAATTCACATTCATTTAACAACCAACGGCGCAATAAGATTCTTAAATTTGCACTTAACACTTTCCCTATGCTGCAGCAGGCTTTTACGCGCTATATTAACAACTTCAAAGGATTTTCGAGGGAAATCTGGATTCTGACATTGATTACATTCATCAACAGAGCCGGAACCATGGTGTTGCCTTTCCTTTCCAAATACCTTAAAGAAGATTTACATTTTTCCCATAGTCAAGTAGGAACCATTTTGGTGTGCTTTGGTATTGGCTCGATGTTGGGCTCTTGGTTGGGAGGAAAATTGTCCGACAAACTTGGATTTTATAAAATAATGATATTCAGCTTATTTACCAGCGGAATTGCCTTTGTGTTGTTGCAATATATAACGAGTTTTACAGGACTTTGCATCGGGATGTTTTCCATTATGGTTGTTGCCGATATGTTTCGCCCCGCCATGTTCGTTTCACTCGGTGCCTATGCCAAACCTGAAAACAGAACACGGGCGCTGACCTTAGTTCGATTGGCAATTAATTTGGGCTTTGCGGCCGGTCCGGCAATGGGCGGTTTGATCATTATAAGTTCCGGATATAAAGGATTGTTTTGGGTAGACGGTGCGACCTGTATCCTAGCCATTTCGATTTTCTGGTTATTGGTAAAAGAAAAGAAAAAAACCTCCGAACACAAAGCCGTAAGTGTTGAAAATGATAATAAATCCGTTTTTACCGATACGCCGTTTTGGATCTTCCTTTTCATTTGCATGACTACCGGAATTTTATTTTTCCAGTTGTTTACCACGCTTCCGCTGTATCATAAAGTGCAGTTCAATTTAAATGAATTTCAGAGCGGTTTGCTGTTAATGATGAACGGATTGATTATTTTCTTCACCGAAATGGCTATTGTAAGTTATGTGGAAAGAAAACAGATTGATAAAGTACGAATCGTTATTTTCGGATTGATTTTCATGATTATCAGTATGTTTTTGTTACTTATAAATGTTTGGGCAGGAATATTGATTATTATGATGCTGTTCATGACTTTCGGAGAAATGTTTGCTTTCCCTTTTTCAAATTCATTTGCCATGAGCAGGGCTCCCAAAGGGCATGAAGGCCGATACATGGCCATTTTCACGATGAGCTACAGTATGGCGCACATTCTTAGTGCTAAAGTTGGTTTGGAAATCAGCGGGCGATGGGGATATCAGGCCAACTGGTTATTTATGGGAACTTTAGGGCTAATTGCTTTAGGATTATCCTTTTGGTTGCGAAAACTTCTTGCCGAGGAAAACAATTAACATCCTCATAATCAAATAATTTCATACTTTTACGTTCCTCAAATTTGTTAACAAAACTATAAAATCCGTTATTCAACTATAAAAATAGTTGCGTAACTAAAAATATAGTTGTATGTTTGTTCTGTGCTTGAATGAAAGCCGAATGTTTGCGTTAGGGATAGTAGCGACATCCTTTTTTATTTCATCTTGCAAAGTGAAATAAAAAAGATACAGCGAATAGCCCGACCCTTGTGGAAACGCCCAATTTTAAAAAAAACAATCATGCAAAAGTTAACCAACAAAGAAGAAGAAGTAATGCACATTTTATGGAAGCTCGAAAAAGCTTTCGTAAAAGAGGTCTTGGCTGAAATCACCGAAGATCAGCCGCATTACAACACCTTGTCGACAATAATCCGAAATCTGGAAGAGAAAGGTTATGTGTCGCACAACGCGTTCGGGAACACGCACCAGTACTTCCCTATCGTAACTAAAGAAGAGTACCGCAAAGGGTTTATGAACGTTGCTATTGAAAATTATTTCAATAATTCCTACAAGAGTATGGTTTCCTTTTTTGCCAAGGAAGAGAAAATCAGTGCGAAAGAACTGCGTGAGATTTTAGAAATGATCGAACAGAAAAAATAAAGCCTATGGAAGCTTTGGGAATTTATCTGCTGAAAGTGAGTGCCTTGATGGGCGTGTTCTATCTGGCCTATTTTTTATTCCTTCGAAAAGAAACGTTTTTCAATTCGAACCGATGGTTTTTACTGGCGGGACTCATCACCTCGTTAGTGCTGCCTTTCATCACCTATACTAAAATTATTTGGGTAGATCCTGCTCCGGTGGTGGAGAACTATAATGCCGTTACTCAGGCTTATCAGTATGTTCCGACTCAGGAACCCGTTTTTGAAATCAATTGGTTTCAGGTTATGTTGGTGCTTTACGGAATTGGAATCAGTCTGTTTTTTATCAAATTTTTAATGGATTGTTTTACCATCAAAAAGTTAATCGAAAAACCAAAAGCTATTAAACGCAGTAATTTCTATTTAATTGATACTGAGAAAGTCCAATCACCTTTTTCCTTCTTCAATTATATTGTTTACAATTCATCAGCTTTAAAAGAAGACGAACTGGAGAACATTTTACAGCACGAATTGGTTCACAGCGCGCAAAAACATTCTTTCGACATGATGATCGCCCAGATTTTCTGTATCGCGTTCTGGTTCAATCCGATTGTTTGGCTGTACAAAAAAGCAATCGCGCAAAACCTTGAATTTATTGCCGATGCCGAAGCTACTAAAAACATAGACGACATTAAAAGTTATCAGAAAACCTTATTAAAAGTCACAATGCAGTCGCAATGCATTGCAATCACCAATCCATTTTATCAATCATTAATCAAAAAACGAATCGTTATGTTAAACAAAAATCAATCCAGTAAGAAGAACGCTTGGAAGTATTTTGTGGTGCTACCACTGCTGGCTTTCTTCATGTTTCAATTTCAAATGAGAGTGCTGGCTCAGGAAAAATCTTTGCCAAAAGTTGAAACACAGCAAAGAAACAGCAAAATTGTTGCGATTGTAATCGACAAAAATTCGTCGGAATCCGATATTAAAAAAGATATCGAAATGCTCAAAAACGAATTTGGCGTTACCTTGAAAGTATCCAAAATCAAAAGAAACAGCAATGGAGAAATTACAGGTATAAAAGTAGAGTACAAAGACAAAGACGGCAGAAAAGGAACGTCACATACAGAAAGTGATTCGCCAATTCAACCTATACGTTTTTTCAAAGAAATAAATGAAAACGGAAAAGGCGCCATCGGTTTTGGATTTCCAAAAGAAAAAGGACCGAGAGAAGGCTTGGCGAAAATCAAAACCATCAAACATTTGAATGAAGACGGCGAAGAAGTACAAGTAATCGTTGAAGGTGATGAAGACGGTTTTGCATGGACAGACGATTTCGACATCCCTTCCCCACCCGATGCTCCGGCCTTAGAAGACATGCCGTCGCCTCCAGATGCTCCCAGAGCACCTAAAGCTCCAAAAATGATTAAGAAAAATCTCGTAATCAAACAAAACGGTACTAAAAAAGAAATTTGGGTTAACGGAGAAAAAGTAACCGAGGATGTTTTAGGCAACATCGATCCCGAAGATATTGATAATGTATTTGTTTACAATACTAAGGGAGAAAAAGGGCCAAAAGGCAGTAAAACTATCAGTGCTGATGAGATTAAAATAATTCAGGACGGCGATAAAAAAGTTATTATTACTACCCGAAACGAAGACGGAAAAAAAGTCGTTGAAACCATCGATATCAAAAAAATAACTGACGAAACCAAAGCAGAAATGGAGCGCATCCGTCCGGAAATTGAAAAAGCTCAAAAAGAAGCGATGGAAGCCAGAAAAGAAGCTTTAGAAGCACGAAAAAAAGCTATGGAAGAACACAAAGTAGCTATGAAAGCACATAAAGAGGCCATGGAAGCTCATAAGGAAGCCATGAAAGAAAGAGAAAAAGCATTACAGGAAGCCCAAAAAGCCAGAGAAGAAGCGGCAAAAGCCCGTAAAAAATAATTAATTCAGCAAAATATCATCAATCATCATCAACCAAGGCGCAGCTGAACTGTTTGGAGCGTTAAGGAAAAATCAAAAAAAAAAAAAAAGACTGTCTAATCAAGATAGTCTTTTTTTACATCCAATACATTTGTAAAATGATACAACCATCTTTTTACGTACTGTTCTATCCTATTTAAGAAACATTTCTATGTTCATTTTCATTAAACTTCATAATACTTTGAATGCTGTCTGTAGTTGGTGGTTTAACTAAATAATCAACAACATAAGTATAATCGAGAGCTCTTTTAAAATCAGAAGGATCAATAGAAGAACTGAGCATGTATATTTTACAGAAGTTTTTAATGGTTTTGGGTAATAAATCGAAATGTTGCAAAAATCCGAATCCATCCATTATTGGCATCCTGATGTCTAAAAAAATAATTATTGGTGAAAGAAGATTCGAAGAATTCAGAAAGTCAAGTCCTTTTTGAGCATTGTCTATTTGCACAATATTACAACGGTCATTACAACTTTTTATAATTTCTGTTGCAATAAAACGATCTGTATAAGAATCATCAATAATGAGAATAGTCTTTTGTTTCATAATAATTCTTCTTTAAAAAAAAGAAAAAAGCTTAATGAAAAAAGAGAACAAACCTGAATTGATATTAAATCTTATAAATGGAGTAGCTACTGATTAATAATCGGATTTTATCTTCTTATTAAAAACATATTTTAGTATGATAAAAAAAACAACCCCTCACTAAACAATTAAAATTCAGATTAATAACCCAAATACATTAATTGGTTCTGCCTTCATTTATTTTCAAGTTTTTCCTACAGCAAACTTTTTTACTTCCTAGAGATATTTTTTATTAGTTTCTAACCAAAGTTAACCTCAAAATATTGATAAACACTACGGTTTTTCCAATAAAGAATTACGGTTTAGAATACTATATTAATTTTAACATTTTACAAATGCTAATTAACTCATCGTCAGAAGCTTTTTGATCCAGAAGATTTCTTTTTATGTTTGCTTTACGCTTTTCAATTGAACTAAGAGACAAGTCTATAAAGTCAGGCAATTCTTTGGTTTTAATTCCTTTATCTAAAAGTATGATAATTTGTGTATCGTATTCATCCCACTTAACATTTTCTTTCAGAAGTGCGTTTAATGAATCTTTTATTGTTTTACTAATGAAAAGTTCTCCTTTAAGAATGTTTGCAAATAAAGACGGAAAAGTGGCAAAATCGATATCGTTTTTAGAAATGAACCCTTCCGGGTGTATCGTTTTGTAAACTCTGTTTAAAATCAAAGCTTCAGTATGCATGGTAAGCATAATGATTTTACAATCAGGGAATCTTTTTCGGATAATTTTGGCTAAATCAGTCCCGGATAAAATTTTCTCTTCTTCATAAGGAGGAAGGCTAATATCGATTAAAGCGACATCAATTGCACTACCTGTTTTAAAATTTTGTTCAATAGTCTTAAAAGCCGTTTTACAGTCTGCAGCTTTTTGAAAAGAAAATTTAATCTCCTTTAAAGTATTGGTAATCAAATTAATATAAGCATCCGTTGTCATGGGATGGTCATCAACAACTAAAATGGAAAGAGTTTCATTCATAGTACAACCGTAATAATTAGTTAAAAAAACCGTAAGAAGAAACATCTTAAGGATACTAAATTGCGTCAAATTTAATCACAAAGTGCTGAATTCCTATATTATTATTGATGCCTCACAAACTTTAGAAAAAAGTTTGAATGAATTTCAACAGTTTGATGAATTGATTTGTATTGGAATTTTCAGCGATTATACAACAGCCTTAAACGCATTATTGGAAAAAAGGCCGCAATTGGTTTTTTTTCATTTTTCTAAAGAAATTCCCCTACGTTTATTGTTAGATTTACAACAATATGTAGATGAAATCCCTTACGTTATTGCTGTAAACCCAAAGAAAAAAAATGCTTACAACGCATTAAAATACGGTGTGAAAGATTATCTTTTATCTCCTGTCCAATCAACCGAACTACTAAAAACATTTCTTAAATATACGAAACTTTCCAAAAAAGAAAAAAACGAAAAATTATCTATTAAATCCAATGGAGACTATCATTTTATTTCTTTGGAAGATATTGTTTATCTTAAAGCCGATAATAATACCACCGATTTCTATCTTCAAAACGGTAAAATAATTTCAGGATTTAAAACCATGAAATTTTTTGAAAACCAACTTCCTTTTTATTTTTTCAGAATACACAACAGCTATATCGTTAATATGAATTTTGTAAGTCGTATTAATATCGGTAAATCCAGTTGCTATTTATTAGACAACACCTACAATCTTCCTTTTTCAAGGACTTATAAAAACAACATCGATACTATTATCAGAAGAATAGGGTAACATTATTGTTTGTTACTACTAAAAACATGCCGTTCACTCTTCTCATCCTACACCTTACTAAAGGAAGGATAAAACGTGCTTCATACTAATATTTAGGTCCTAATTTTGGATTGTTCAGAACAAGAATATTTGAATTCAAATTTTGTATTTCAATAAAGGGACTAACATAAAATTCGTTAGTTATTGAAATGCTTTCGGGAAAATGGCCCCTACATTTTCCCGAACAATTGTGATACCCAAAGATCACAACTACTAATGTTTAATCCTAAATTAATTATTATGAAAATCTACTATTTAGCATGTTTTATTGTACTGGGACTTACTTTTAACTCTTGTACTACAGACGAAATTGAAACTACAAACGGCAAACAAACCCAATATGAAAATTTGGATTCTGCTGATTTTAGCAATAACGCAACCACTACTACTCTGGATGATGGAGAACCGGTCCCTCCCAAAGGAAAAGATAATTAAACTGATAAAAAAAACTATGCGTTGCATAGTTTTTTTTATTTTTGGATAAATTCATTCCAAACTTGAAACGATTATTCCTCTTTTGCCTCATCACTATTTTTTTAAATTCATGCAATGATTCTAATCCATCATATAATGTGGATTCTGTCTTAGACAAAGCCTATAATGATTTACCAGAAGCCAAAAAAAGGATTTATCTCGATTCTGTTCAAAAAAACATACAATTTATCGGTGACGACTCTGTTAAAATACAATTGCTATATAAAGTTGCCGCAGAATATTATTATCTTAAAGAGAACAAGCGTTCGTTCAAATCGAGTAACCAAATTTATAAGCTTTCCCAAAAAAGAAAAGACTCTTTCAACATGGGAAGAGCGCTTTACTACATGGGGGACTGCTACGAGGATTTTCAAAAAGACAGTGCCTATTATTACTATAAAGAGTCTGAGAAAATCTTTAAACTGATAAAAAACGACGACAGAACCGCAAAAGCTTTATTTAACAAAGCCCACTTGCTATTCACAGAAGGCAATTTTGTGGAAAGTGAAGCAGAATTAATGAAAGCACTTTATAAATTGCAGAATGCGGATAATTTTGAGTTAATTTTCAAGTGTTATTATTTGCAATCCTCCATTCATATTGAATTAGAAGAATTCGACAAAGCGATTGAATATCTGGAATTAGCGGAAAAAGTTTTGAACAAATTAAAAAATTCAAGTAAAGACTCTAATGATTTCAACGATTATGAAATAATAACTAAAATCGCTCTTTGCAATGTATATGATAAAAAAGGGATGTATGACAAGTCTATAAAGGAACTTAAAAAAATAATAACACCGGAATTAGAGTCCAAATACCCCAAACTGTATTCTTCTGTTATTGGTAATCTTGCATATTCCGAAATGAAAAGCGGGAATTTCGTTGACGCTAAAAAAAACCTAGAAAAGGCAGTTGCTTTAACCCAAAAAAACAAAGATGACAAAGGCTATTTGTATAAAATAATCAATTTTGGTGAATATTATTTATTACAGAACGACACCACAAAATCCAATGCTTATTTTAAAGAAGCTTTATTTTTAGCTCGAAAACTTAAAAGTGGCAAAGAAGTTTTAAAAATACTTGACTTTTTATCTGTTTCAGATTATCCAAAAGCCAACCTTTATAAAGATCAGTATGTTCAAGTGAGCGACAGTATTGTCAAACAGCAACGAATCAGTAGAGATAAATTTGCCCGAATCGAATATGAAACAAGTAAAATTGAAAACACCAACAAAACGCTCAATGATAAAAACTTATTCCTTCTCATTTTAATTACCCTATTCGTTATTCTTTTTTTAATTGTAATTATTATAAAAAATAATATCGCCCAAAAAAAGGAGGCTGCCTTTTTGGCTCAAAAAAAAGTGGCTGATGAAGAGTTGTTTAATTTAATTAGTGATTTTCAAGTTCAGTTGGTTAAAACCAAAGAAAAAGAACAAAATCGCATTTCGAAAGAATTACACGATGGGATTATGAACCAAATTTACGGTGTCCGCCTAAATTTAGGTTTCTTAAACAATCAAGACGACGATGAAGCCAAAGAAAAAAGATTGTTCTATATCACTCAGCTTCAACGAATCGAAAAAGAAGTTAGGGAGTTATCGCACGGGTTACATACGGAAACTAATTTTGCGCAAGCCGACTTTGAGTTTTTAATAAACGCATTAGTGGTTTCTAATAACGAAATCGCAACTACCAATTTTAGTGTGACACTATCTGAAAAAATTAATTGGGACGACTATTCGTCTGTAATTAAAGTAAATATCTACAGGATTTTACAGGAATTGTTTTTAAATGTAAATAAGTATGCAAAAGCTTCGGAATGCAGTTTAAAAATTGATTTAATTAACAATTCAATGTCACTCGAAATTGAAGATAATGGTATCGGTTTTGACGTAGCTAACACAACAAAAGGAATTGGTCTTACAAATATTAAAGCACGCGCAGCAACAATCAATGCTGATTTTAAAATTACAAGTACGCCAAACAAAGGAACTAAAATTACCATTAGCTTACAATCGTTATCAAAAGCGGAATAATATTAAAACACCCAAACAACTTAAATAACAATCTTCTTAAAGACATTCATCTGTATCGCCATTTTATTCAAACCAATGCATCTTGCTAAGACGCTCTTTTGTATACAATCCTGAATGCCGTCAAAATCAAAACATTTTTCAAGAACAGTAAGTTGTAATTTAGTACTAAAAAACATCCTTTTTTAACGAATCACACTTTAATTTACGTGCTAAACAAAAAAAAATGAATCGGAATTAGAAATCTTTGACTTTTTATAAGAAATTTGCAGACTTTTTTTGGGCAACTTCCAAAAAACCAAAGTTATAGAAATGATGAAAAAGAAGATTGAAATTCTATCGCCTGCAAAAGATTTACTTACAGGTATAGCGGCAATAAATGCTGGTGCAGATGCAGTTTATATTGGTGCGCCTCAATTTGGTGCGCGTTCCAATGCGAACAATTCTATTGAAGATGTTGCAGCCTTAGTGGAATATGCTCATTTATATAATGTGCAGGTTTTTGTGGTAATCAATACCATTTTATATGATAGCGAACTGGAAACGTGCCGTCAATTGATTTGGAAATTGTACGACATTGGCGTAGACGCTTTAATCATTCAGGACATGGCGATTATGGAAATGGAGTTACCTCCTATCGTATTGCATGCCAGTACACAAGCCAACAATCGTGATGCCGATAAAATTAAATTCTTAGCCGATGCCGGAATTAAAAGAGTGGTTTTGGCCCGTGAATTAAACTTACATCAAATTAAAGAAATCAGCCAGGCAACTGATGTGGAATTGGAATTCTTCGTTACAGGTGCCTTGTGTGTATCGTTCAGCGGAAATTGCTATATGAGTGTGGCAAACGGAGAACGTTCCGCAAATCGTGGCTCTTGTGCGCAAAACTGTCGTTTACCCTATAACTTGATTGACGGTCACGGTGAGACTTTAATTAAAAACAGTCACTTACTTTCGATTAAAGATTTCGATGTTTCGGATCAAATTCCAAATTTAGTGGAAGCCGGAATTGTTTCTTTCAAAATTGAAGGCCGTTTAAAAGATATCGTTTACGTAAAAAATAACGTGTCCTATTTACGTCAGAAATTAGATGCTTTCTTAAACGAAAACAGTGATAAATATACCAAAGCTTCTTCAGGAACGTGTACGTATTCTTTCGATTCCGCTTTAGACAGAACTTTTAATCGTGGTTATACCGATTATTTCGTTAACGAAAGACATCAGGCAATTGGTTCTTGGGAAAGTCCGAAATCCAAAGGACAATACATCGGAAAACTAATCAAAACAGTTGGAAACTCCTATGAAATTGAAAACGGGCATTTCTTAAATAACGGTGATGGATTGTGTTTCATTAACGAAAACAATGAAGCAGAAGGAATTTACGTGAACAAAGTAGAAAACGGAATCGTCTATCCAAACGTATTGAAAGAAATCAAAGAAGGAACTTTCATTTACAGAAATAACGATGCTGCTTTCATTAAATTGGTTGAAAGAGAAGATAGTGCGGTTCGAAAAATCAGTACAACTTTAGTATTGAAAGAAAACGAAACCGGTTTTGAGTTAATCGCAACCGATGAAGACGGAAATGTAAGTGTGGCAACTTTGGTTCATCCGAAAGAACAAACGAAAACTGGAGAATCACTAGAAGAAAATTTCAAAGTAAATTTAGCAAAAACTGGTTTTACTCCTTATAAGGCGGATGAAATTACGATTGAGTTTTCTGAAAACTGGTTCCTTCCTATTTCCAAAATCAATGAAATGCGACGAACGGTTTACGAACAATTATCGGAAATTCGTTTGAAAAATTATGTTCGTAAAGAGCATCAAATGGTAAAAACGTCGCATCCTTATCCCGAAACGAAACTGGATTTCATGTACAATGTGGCCAATAAAACCGCGCGCAAATTCTACGAACGTCACGGTGTAACCGAAATTGAAAAAGCATTTGAGTTGCAATGGGATCCTGGGAAATCGCGTGTAATGACCACTAAATATTGTATTAAATACGAATTGGAGCGTTGTCCGAAATACCATCGTGAAAACATGGACAAAAAACTAAAAGAGCCATTAGTATTAAAACAAGGGGAATTAGAATACAAACTAAAATTTAATTGCAAACCTTGCGAAATGGAAATTTGGGAAAAAGATGCCGAATTTGAAATCGAAGACGATCATATTCATTAAAAGCAAAATAATGAAGAAAGAAAAGTGATCTTTGCAAAAATACCCGCAACGATACCGATACTTTCCGATACTAAATAAACTCAAAAGACCTTCTTACACAAGAGGGTCTTTTTTTATACCTTTGCAGCAAATAACTGCTTTATGTTCAAAATAATTGCCAAGATAAACAAACTGATTTTACCCAGTTTCACCAAACAACGTTTGGATTTAGCCAAAGCCAAAAACTGGCAGAAAGCCATTATTGCCTGGCGTTATTATGTTACCACACGAGCGTTGGATTAAAACGTCATTGCTGCAAAAATTTCTTCATCGCCTAATTTTTCCCTACCGTTTAAAAACGACAATTCCATCAGGAAATTAAGCTGTACAATCTCTCCACCCAAACGTTCCACCAATTCGCAAACGGCTTTTGCAGTTCCTCCGGTAGCCAGAACATCATCGTGAATCAATACCTTATCGCCTTTTTTTATGGCATCAGTATGGATTTCGAGAGTATCTTTTCCGTATTCCAAATCATAGGAAGCGGAAATTGTATCGTAAGGTAGTTTTTTAGGCTTCCGAACCGGAATAAAACCTGCATTCAATCGGTCGGCCAAAAGAATTGCGAAAAAGAAACCTCTGCTTTCCACGCCAACTACCTTATCAATTTTCTTATCTTTTAAAGTACTGAGCAATAAATTCAGACATTCTTCACGTCCTTTCGGACTTGCCAAAAGCGGAGTTATGTCTTTAAATAAAATTCCTTCTTGCGGAAAACCCTGAATATCACGTATGTATTGTTCTAACGACATTTTTTTTAATTTTTATTCAAATATTACTTTGCAAGTTACACATTTCTTTCTATATTTGCACTCGTTAAAAACAAGGCCTCGTGGCGCAACTGAATAGCGCATCTGATTACGGCTCAGAAGGTTACAGGTTTGAATCCTGTCGAGGTCACCAAAGCCCTGCTTAGCAGGGCTTTTTTATTGCTCCCCACACCTACCTCACTAAACCTGCTTAAAAAATCGTATTTATCTGATTTTTAGCTATTTTTACAATATAAAAGGTTTTTTTTGTGAGTCTTGATGCTAAAATAACTACACTTAACAGTTGGCTTTTATCCCGTCCTAAAACTTCGGGAATGCTTGTTTTTATAATTCTTTTATCAGTTTTTAACCTGTCGATATATTTCAGATATCAAACCGTAAAAGAAATTGAGCAACACGATATGGCTAACATTTTGGGAGTTGTCAAACAAAATATTGAACAAACCATGCGCAACAGTTATGTTGCCACTATTACACTCGCACTAACGATTGACGACTCGGGAAATCCTAAAAATTTTGAAGAAGTATCAAAACGTCTAGTTAACAGTTACAATTCGATTGATGCGGTTCAACTTGTTCCTAACGGAGTTATTAAATACACCTATCCGATTCAGGGGAACGAAGCGGCAACCAATTTTGACATACTCCACAGTCCGCTTCACAGAAAAGCCGCGCTGAAAGCTATAAAAACAAAAGCCATTTATTTTTCCGGTCCTGTTTCCTTAAAACAAGGAGGTATTGGAGTTGTTGGCCGTTTACCAGTTTTTAAAAAAGGGAAATTTTGGGGATTTTCCGCAGTAGTGGTTCGTTTTAACACCTTTCTGAAGTCAACCGGTTTCAGTACGTTTAAAAATGACAAATACTATTTCCAGATTTCAAAGATTAATCCGATTACCAATAAAGAAGAATTCTTTTTGGAAAACAAATCTGATTTCTCCAAAAGAGATTATCAAAAGGTTGAAATTCCGGAAGGCGATTGGACGCTGTACATTATTCCGAAAAAACAATCTTATCTTCTTGCGGAATTTTTCCCGATAGCATTAATCTCTTTTTTCCTTAGTTTGCTCTGCGGATTGTTTGTAACAACATTACTAAAAAAACCTTCTGAACTTCAGGAATTTGTAAAATTGCAAACTTCAAAATTAAAACGAAGTGAGTTTTTGTTTAAATCGATTTTCGATCATGCCGGTTTGGGAATTTCACATATCAATTCAATTACCGGCACTTTCATCGATGGCAATGACAAGTTTTGCGAAATAATAGGATATACTCATGAAGAAATTAAGGAACTCAACTTTATGATGATTACCCATCCGGATGATTTGCAACTGGATTTGGACAATATGGAGCGTCTCAGAAAAGGAGAAATCGCTCAGTTTTCCATGGAAAAAAGATATTTCCGAAAAAACGGAGACATTATTTGGGTTAACCTCACTGTTTCACCTTTATGGGAAAAAGATGAAAACTCAAAAACCCACATCGCTATTGTTGAAGACATTACCAAAAGAAGAGCCTCGGAGCAACTGATTTTGGAATCACAACAAAAAATTAAAAACCTGATTGACAGCATTGACGGAATTGTCTGGGAAGGAAATTCAGAAGAACCCGGTATCACTTTTATCAGCAAAAAATCGGAAAGTATTTTAGGATACACACCCGAAGAATGGATAGCCGATGATTATTTCTGGAGAAAAATCATTCATCCGGAAGACCGCGACTGGGTTATAAAGAAAAGTGCAGAGTGCGCTAGGGAGAGAAAGCCTTTTGACAGCGAATACCGAGTGATTCATAAAAACGGAAACACCGTTTGGGTGCGTGATATCGTAAGTATTTATCACGAAAGTGAAAATTCGATTAAATTCAGAGGTATCCTGATTGATATTACAAAATCGAAACAATTTGAAATCGACCTGAACAACTCGCTTAAATTAGTTACCGAGCAAAATAAACGCCTGTTGAATTTTTCACATATCGTTTCTCATAATTTGCGTTCGCACACCAGCAACATTCAGTCGTTAATCAATCTGATAGAGTTAACCGAGGACAAAAAAGAAGAAGAAGAGTTACTCGTATTGCTTAAATCGGTTTCAGAAGCCTTAAATGAAACCATCGACAACCTTAACGAAGTAGTGTCTATTCAAACCGATATAACGCCCGTAATTGAAGATCTGAACCTGCACAAATACATCAACAGAACTCTGGAAGTATTAAGAGATCAGATCATTAAAAATGATGCGGAAATCCGAAATAATGTTCCGGAAACCGTAACGGTAAAATTCAACCCGGCGTATCTGGAAAGCGTATTGCTTAACTTTATTTCGAATTCGATTCGGTACAAACATCCTGAAAGAAAACCGATTATCGAATTAAATTCGTATCTTGAAAATAATTTCCAGGTTCTTGAAATAAAAGACAATGGCATAGGAATTGATTTAAAGAAAAACGGAGACAAACTCTTCGGTATGTACAAAACGTTTACAAATAACGCCGAATCGAGAGGTATCGGTTTGTTTATTTCAAAAAATCAAATCGATACCATGAACGGAAAAATTGAAGTTGAAAGCACTTTAAACGAAGGAACAACTTTTAAAATTTATTTTAAATAATGCCCCAAAAGCGAATTTACATAATTGACGACGACCCCATCTACCAACTCGTTACCAAAAGGTTAATTGAAAAGACCAATCTTTTCAGTGAAACCAAAGCTTTTGTAAACGGCAATGAAGCACTACACTATTTTGCAAACACCGGCGATTTGCCCGATGTAATTTTACTCGATATTGAAATGCCCGGAATGGATGGCTGGGATTTCTTGGATGAATTGCTTAGAATAGAAAAGAGTTTTCACAAAAAAGTTACCATTTATGTTGCCAGCTCTTCCATTGCAACCGAAGACAAAATTAAAGCTCAGAACTACAATTGCGTAAAGGATTTTTTGAGCAAACCCATAAATCTTGAAAAATTAAAAGTCATTGCCGACGCAGAATAATTTATATTTGCATTCAAACTCACTACAATGAATGCCGATTTTATCTACGACAAAGAATACAAGAACAATATTTTCGCCGAATACGAAATTAAATTCAAAGAATTTGAAAACTGTACGTTCAACAACTGTGATTTTACACTTTGCAATTTCTTAGGAACCGTTTTCATTGACTGCACTTTTTACCATTGCAATTTCAAAGAAGCAAAAATTGGTCATGTCGGACTGAGAAACGCCATTTTTAATGACTGTAATTTCACTTCGGTAAACTTTGCCATGACCGATCAGATTTTACACGAATTTTACTTCAACAACTGTCTTTTAGACTATGCACAGTTTTATGCCTTGAAATTAAAACGCATCAGTTTTACCAATTGCAGTATGGTGAGTGTGGATTTCATGAAAACCGATTTATCGGAAGCGCTATTCGACAATTGCAATCTGCGTTTGGCTGTATTTACGGATGCGAATTGTGAAAAAACTGATTTTTATTCGAGTCGGGATTTCACCATCGATCCTGAAAAAACAAAACTTAAAAAAGCTATTTTCTCGAGCGACGGCATAAAAGGATTGCTAACCAAATACAATCTGGTGATAAAAGATTAGGAAATTATTTTTCCGTCTTCCATCGTGATAATCCGATTGGTTCGTGCAGCAAAATCCGGATCGTGAGTTACCACCAAAAGCGTCTGGTTTTGTTCTTGCGTCAGCTCTTTAAAAATATCAAAAACCAAATCGCTGTTTTTTTTATCCAGATTTCCCGTTGGTTCATCGCCCATGATAATTAAAGGATCATTAATTAAAGCTCTGGCAATAGCAACGCGTTGTTTCTGTCCGCCACTCAACTGGTTGGGCATTTTAAGCGCCTGATCCTGCATCCCTAAAGTCTTGAGATGCTCCATGGCGCGATGTTCCACTTCTTTTTCCGAATACTGCTTTAATTTCAATCCCGGAAGCATTACGTTTTTCAGCACATTGTATTCGGAAAGCAAATAATGAAACTGAAAAACAAAACCGATTTTTTCATTCCGGATACGCGCCAAATCCATATCCGATTTTCCGGTAACCACTTCTTCATGAATTAAAACCTGACCCTCATAATCGGTATCCATAGTTGACAAAAGGTACAACAACGTTGATTTCCCACAACCGGATTTCCCTACAATCGACACAAATTCACCGTGATCGATAGTCATGTTGATGTTGTCCAACACCTTAAACTTTGCCGGTTCATAAAAATACTTTGTAAGCCCTATGGTTTCCAATACTTTATTGCTCATGACTATTTTCCTCTAATGATTTCGACAGGATCAATTTTACTGGCTTTGAGTGCCGGCAAAAGTCCTGCAACAGCCGTTGTTACTAAAGCAAAGGTAATTCCAATTACATAATACATCGGATTGTAATTGATTGGATAGGTTTCTATGGTAGGAAGTGCGGAAGTTTCAAACGGAATCGTATCAATGATATTTGAAAATGCAAAACCGAAAATGAGTCCTAACATTCCGCCTGCCAATCCGATAATCATGGACAATGAAATAAAAATCCATTTTACATCACTACCCGAAAATCCGGTGGCTTTTAAAATGGCGATACTGTCCATTTTTTCATAAATCATCATGTT
This sequence comes from uncultured Flavobacteriaceae bacterium, assembly GCA_963812405.1. Classification (GTDB taxonomy): domain Bacteria; phylum Bacteroidota; class Bacteroidia; order Flavobacteriales; family Flavobacteriaceae; genus Flavobacterium. Next base: position 452,708 of record CAWEUV010000004.1, read on the forward strand.
CAAGATATTGTAAATTCCGAAACCGGCCACAATCAACAAAACGATACCAACAGAATACGAAATAATACTTCTTACATTGCTTCCCGTTTCAAACTGTGAATTTGCCGTTTGATAATCAATGGCATCGATATCGAATTTCGTCCCGAATTCTTTAGCCAATTGCGGTGCCAGTTTAAGATCATGCAGTTTCAGCTGAATATCCGTTATATAATTGGTTGGTTCACCCAAAAACTTTTGTGCGGTACTTAACGAGGTCGTACTCATAACATCGTCAATTTCTGCTATCCCGATTTGAGAAATCCCTACGATTTTAAGCGATGCTAAATTGCCTTTTGGTGTAGTCACTTTTAAAATGTCGCCTTTTTGAAGCATCATTTTTTTGGCTAATCCGGAACCGATGATAATACTGTTATTTTGTTCTAAATCGGCCATATCACCTTCGATTACATAATCACTGAATTTGAAAAGTTCCTCTTCTTCTGCAACCGAAATTCCGTTAATGATGCCTGATATTTCAATCGTTCCGGAGTTGAAAAAAACTGGAGTTGTTACTTTAGGCGCCACATCCAATACGCGTTTGTCTTCCTTTAAAACTTTAATGATGGTTTTACTGTTGTAAATAGCCTTTCCCCTGTCTTTTGGTTTGATGGAAGCAACAAAATTCACATCATTTTTATAGGTTTCCGATAAGGCAACCGGTTGAATTTCGGCAGGTTTTATTTCGTTATACAATCGAACATGCGGCGTTCTGTTGAGCATTAATCCGTCAAGAAGATCATTCAGTCCGTTCATGAAACTAACCAACGTAATGAACATGGCGATACCGAAAGTTACACCCACGCCTGCCACAACGGTTTGTTTCAATCGGGCTCGGAGCAAATGAACGGCTATATTCAGTATCAGTCTGCGATTCATTATTCCTTCATATAAATGGTTTCACCAGCTTTTAAACCTTCTGTAATTTCGACGTTCTGATAATCGGAAAGACCAATTTTCACTTTGCGTTTTTCGTCTCCGTTTACCAAAACATATTCCTTATCAACTAAGTAATTTTTCGGAATTGTGATGGCATTTTTTTTGGTTTGAATGATAATATTGGCTTCCGCAGTTAAATTCGGATAAAGTTTTGCTGGCGTTTTAACGAATCGGGCTTCTATTTTAAACGTTCGGGAGCGCTCGTCCATTATCGGATAAATTTTATCCACTTCCGCTTCAAAAACCTGTCCTTTGTAACTGTCCATCGTTACCAAAACCTTTTGGCCAACAGTTACCTGAACCATGTCGTTTTCGTCAACTTCCAATTCCAACAGAAAAGAATTTGCTTTACCAATAACTGCCAAAGGGGTTTGCGGAGAAACCAATGCGCCTTCTTTCACCAAAACATCAAACAACTGTCCGGAAAAAGCACTTTTAACCGTGAAATCACTTTCCGATTTTTCACTTAAGCGCACATTAATCCTGTTTTTACTCTGTTCATTTTTCAGTTGAATCCGCAATTGATTCAATCTGCTTTGAGCTGTTTCATACGCTGATTTTGAACTTTTGTAAGCAAGCTCAACCTTTTCAAAATCAACTTCGGAAACACCGCCTTGGTCTTTTACTTTTATATTTCGGTTGTAAATGGATTCGTCTAATCTTAATTTGTCTTTTGCATTTTGCACGGTTAGCTGCATTTCGGCAATTTTATCCTGAATGTACCGGCTGTTCTCATTGCTCAATTGATAAGCCAATTGGGCGCTTTCAGTACTTAATTGCGCTTTATCGTTGTCCAATTCAAACAACGGTTGTCCTAAAACGATTGCGTCACCAACCGTAACCTTGACCTTACGAAGAACCCCGCTTGTTGTCGGATACACGATATATTGTCCATCAGCTTTGACAACTCCTGAAGCATAAACACTTTGGGTAATATCTCCTAAAGTAGGCTGAATTCCCGGGTTTCCTTTTTTACAGGCCGTCAGCATTAAAATTAAAATAATGAAAACAATAGCATTTAACCTCATTGCAATAGGATTTAATTGGAAGCTTGAGTTGATTTGTTTGCTTCTTTTATCAAATTTACAGGAATTTTGTGAGGGAAGTACTGATAAAGGTCATAAAAAAACTCCAAACGTTTAATTTGGAGTTTTTACTTATTCTGATTCTTTCAGTATCATGACCGAACCTTTAAAACCTGTTGCCAAATCCCATTGGTCGCTGGTAATAACTTTTCCTTTATCGTCAAAAATAGAAAACTCGGCCGTATTGGGTCCGGAAGTTCCCTGATTTAAAGCTTCAAATTCTATTTTATTAAAACCAGGCGTTAATCCTATTTCTATAACTCTGTAACCTGCGGAGAGTTCAACATGAGCTGCTACGACCATATTGTTAATGTACACTTTTACCACATCACCGTCAATAGCCATGTGATCTCGGCATAAAACTTTTACAAATTTGGACTTTGTTTTATATTCTCCAAACGATTGGTTTCTTCTGAAAACCTTGGTATTTTCATCTCCCTGTGGTTTAGGAAGAGCATTTTTAGGGATTTCATAGGGGCTGGCAAATTGCTCTTGTTTTGGTTGTGTGACCTGACCAATCTGCAAAGGTGTTTTACCTTCTTTAGGAAACGTTAAAGGTTTGTCTTTATCTAAAACCGAATCACTGAAATCCATTGGTTTAAAACGCGGCGTTGCGGCTTTTGCGGGAATCTTGTTTACAGCAACTTCAGGATCTTTTATACGCGGAATCACAACGGTTTTCTTACCACTGTCCGGTTGTGCAAATACAACTGTTGAAAAAGTTAATGCGAATACCAGCGCGAATAAATGTTTCACTTTTCTAATTTTAGAATTTCAAAAATAGTAAATCAAAAACTATTCCAACCTGAAAATTAATACAGAAACCGTTAAAAAAAGTTAAATCAGATTTATATTTAGTTTTTTGAAGGGTATCATCATAAAAAAACCCCTCGTTTGAGGGGCTTCATTTTATTTTTTAGCTTTCAGCGCTTTGTATTTGGCATCCATTTCCAAAACCTGATAAGAATTCAGTAAAATTGATTTAACACCTTCATCTGAAGGCTGTAACTCTAATGCTTTTTCAAAGTACGGAATTGCACTGTTAAACATTTTCTTTCTCTTTGCTTTCAACTCATCGTAACGTTTGCTTTCTTTTGGAGTCATACCTAAAGAATTCATTTCTTTTACAATTTTATCGTCTCCAATAAGATAGATTGCACCTAAATTATTATATGCATTAAAATACTTTGGATCAAGCTGAATTACTTTTTCATAGTATTTTTTCGCTTCTTCAGTTTCTCCGGTATTTGTACTTGCAACACCTAAGTTAAAATACAAATCGGCATCATTTGGTTTTTTTGCAATAACCTCATTGATTAGTTTCTTGTATGTTACCATATCTTTCGCTTCATAGTAAAGATTGGCTTCCGCTAAAATTAAATCAGTATCTTCCGGGTTATGAGCTTTAGCGTCAGCAATAGCTTTTTTAGCTTCTTCCACTCTTCCTTTGCTTAATAAAATTGAAGCGTAGTTTTTGTAAATTTCACCTCTTTTGGAAGGAATCTTTTCATCTCTCGGTTTTTCATGTGTCCCGATTTTCACAGCTGCTTTTCTGTCGGCATCAGATGCGAAAGATTCTTCCTGACCATTAGCTTTATTAACGGCAATATAATTAACCCCTTCACCGGTATAATTGATATTTTTTAATTCTTCATAATATTTTAGCGCACTGTCATAATCCTGAGCCTGAAGTGCTAAAAGTGAAGCGTTATATAAATTTGAAGCATCACTTTTATCCAATTGATAAATTGCTTCAAAAATCTGAGCAGACTCTTTAAATTTTGATGCCTGATTTAAGCCATAAGCATATTGCAACATCATTGGTTTAAAACTGGTAATAGTTTCTTTAATATCTGTTGTATAAATCTGCTTTCCGGATTTTTTTTCAAAATCCAATACATCATTCAAACCTTTACCCAACATTTTAATATTGGCAGGAGTAAGATTTCTGGTTAATGCCTGCAAATCATTTGGATTCTTAGTCATCGCACTGTTTAATTCCAAAATCGGCAACATCGACTTATAGAAATTAACATAAACCAAATCCTGCTCTACCAAACCAGTCATTGCAGTGGCTTTGTTAACCGCTAATTTATATTCAGACATGTCATCTGCTGATAACTGGTCTTTTGCATATAGTTTTTTCAACGTTTTTAGCTCATCTTTCTGCGCGAAAGAAGCTACTGAAAGCATCATTGAAGATGCCAATAAAACATATTTAACTTTCATTTTATGTTCAGTTTTAATTATTCCTGTGTTTCGGTTCCTTCTGATGAAGTATCAGTAGTATCGTTTTCTGAATTGGATTCATCACCGTTTACTTCTTCCTCTTCGTCTTCACGCATTACTTTTGCTACCGCAGCAATGGCGTCGTTTCCTTTAATGTTGATCAAGCGAACCCCTTGTGTGGCACGTCCCATAACACGTAAATCGGAAACTTTCATACGAATGGTTAAACCGGATTTGTTGATAATCATCAAATCATCCTCATCGGTAACGTTGTTAATTGAAATTAATGCTCCCGTTTTCTCTGTCAGATTAAGCGTTTTCACTCCTTTTCCACCACGGTTGGTAATACGGTATACGTCTTCACCGTCTTCGTCCACCAACTTCGTGCGTTTTCCGTAACCGTTTTCGGTAACCACTAAAATCTGAGAATCATTCACATGATCTCGGTCTATGGAAACCATACCGATTACTTCATCGTTATCGTCTGCCAAAGTAACTCCGCGTACACCGGAAGCTGTTCTTCCCATCGGACGGGTTTTTTCTTCTTCGAAACGCACCAACTTACCAGATTTCACAGCGATTAACACCTGGCTGTTTCCGGTGGTTAATTTTGCTTCTAACAATTCATCGTCTTCTTTAATCGTGATGGCGGCAACTCCGTTCACACGTGGTCTTGAATATTGCTCTAACGACGTTTTCTTCACCTGACCTTGCTTGGTCACCATGATTACATAATGACTGTTGATATAGTCCTGATCTTTTAAGTCCTGCGTACAAATGAATGCTTTTACCTTATCATCGTTTTCGATGTTGATAAGGTTCTGAATTGCACGTCCTTTGCTGGTTTTACTTCCTTCCGGAATTTCATACACACGCATCCAGAAACATTTCCCTTTTTGCGTGAAGAACAACATATACTGATGGTTGGTTGCCACATACATATGTTCTAAGAAATCCTGATCTCTTGTTCCAGCCGATTTTTGCCCTACTCCACCTCTATTCTGGGTTTTGTACTCGGAAAGTGGCGTACGTTTGATATAACCCGCATGTGAAATGGTAATTACCACTTGTTCATCGGCAATTAAATCTTCAATACTTACGTCACCACCGGAATATTCAATTTTAGAACGACGCTCATCACCATATTTATCTCTGATTTCAACCAATTCATCTTTAATCACCTGCATTCTCATCTCCTTGCTGGCCAATAATTCTCTCAAATACGTAATCAATTTCATGATTTCTTCGTACTCGGCTCTTAACTTGTCTTGCTCCAGACCGGTTAACTGACGCAGACGCATTTCAACAATCGCACGGGCCTGAATTTCAGATAAATTGAAACGTTCAATTAATTTGGTTCTTGCCTCGTCTCCGTCTTTTGAAGAACGGATTAATTGGATTACTTCGTCAATATTATCGGAAGCAATGATTAAACCTTCTAAAATGTGGGCTCTTTCTTCCGCTTTACGTAAATCAAACTGCGCACGACGTGTTACCACTTCATGTCGGTGCTCTACGAAATAATGGATTAAGTCTTTCAGATTCAGCATTTGCGGACGTCCGTTTACCAATGCGATGTTGTTCACACTGAAAGACGACTGCAACTGAGTATACTTAAATAAGGTATTCATTACCACATTCGGAACCGCTTCACGCTTCAATACATAAACGATACGCATACCATTTCTGTCGGATTCGTCACGGATTGTGGAAATACCTTCAATTTTTTTCTCATTAACCAGATCGGCAGTTTTCTTAATCATTTCTGCCTTGTTCACCTGATATGGAATTTCGGTAACGATGATGGATTCACGTCCGTCCACTTCTTCAAAATTCGCTTTTGCACGCATTACGATACGGCCACGACCGGTTTTGAATGCTTCACGAACGCCTTCATAACCATAAATCATTCCTCCTGTTGGGAAATCCGGTGCTTTAATATGATGCATCAATTCGTCAATCTCGATATCATTATTATCGATGTACGCTAACGTACCGTCGATAACTTCTGTTAAATTGTGCGGCGCCATATTGGTCGCCATACCTACAGCAATACCCGATGCTCCGTTAATTAAAAGGTTCGGGATTTTTGTCGGCATTACTTTTGGTTCTTCTAACGTGTCGTCAAAGTTCAACTGGAAATCAACTGTTTCTTTATCGATATCGGCAAGAATTTCTTCCGATAATTTTTTCATTCTTGCTTCCGTATAACGCATTGCTGCCGGACTGTCGCCATCAACCGAACCGAAGTTACCCTGACCGTCAACTAACAAGTAACGCAAACTCCATTCCTGTGCCATACGAACCATGGCATCGTATACTGAACTATCACCGTGCGGGTGGTACTTACCTAGAACCTCCCCTACAATTCTCGCTGATTTTTTATGCGCTCTATTGGATAATACTCCTAATTCATACATCCCGAACAAAACTCTTCGGTGTACTGGTTTCAAACCATCTCTAACATCAGGAAGTGCTCTGGATACAATTACCGACATCGAATAATCGATGTAGGCTGATTTCATTTCATCCTCAATGTTAATAGGAATTAACTTTTCTCCTTCAGACATAAGTATTTATATTAAAAAATTATAGCTATTTCAAAACGTGCCAATATACACATTTTTGCAGTAACGAAACAGTAATTTATCCACAATTTTATCGATTTTATTAACATTGAAAAAGTTTTAAAAAGTTGAAAAAACCTGCCTTTTTGTCTTTTATTTCTCAATTATTATTCGTCTATTAGCAATACAAGTAAAATGATTTTATCAGGTATGATTTTTGCACAGCCTTTATAGAATTAGTAAATTTACAATATAAAGATTTTTGTAATGGACGATAATTTTTCACCAAGGGTTAAAGACGTGATTACCTACAGTAAAGAAGAAGCTTTACGATTAGGGCACGACTTTATTGGCACAGAACATTTAATGCTCGGGATTTTAAGAGACGGTAACGGCACCGCAATCAATATATTGAACAACCTTTCGGTGGATTTAGAACATCTACGCCGAAAAATAGAAATCGTTAGTCCCCCAAATCCTAATGCCGACAGAAGTAACGACAAGAAAAACCTGCATTTAACGCGTCAGGCGGAACGTGCTTTGCGTACCACTTTCCTTGAAGCTAAAGTATTTCAGAGTACTTCAATCAGTACTGCGCATTTATTGTTGTGTATTCTCCGAAACGAGAACGACCCAACAACCAAGCTTTTGAACAAATTAAAAATTGACTACGAACTTGTTAAAGACCAATTTATAGCTATGACATCAAACGAAGAAGATTACATCGATAACTTACCGAAAAACGAGTCATTTAATGACGATTCCGGACAAGATGACAGTATGCGTGATGCAGGATTTAACAATCCGGGCGCCGCAGGTAAAGCCAATAAAAAATCGAAAACTCCTGTTTTAGATAATTTTGGTCGTGATCTAACAGAATTGGCTGAAGAAGGCAAATTAGACCCTGTTGTGGGCCGTGAAAAAGAAATTGAACGCGTTTCACAAATTTTAAGCCGAAGAAAGAAAAACAATCCGCTATTGATTGGGGAACCAGGCGTTGGTAAATCTGCCATTGCTGAAGGTTTAGCCTTACGAATCATCCAAAAGAAAGTATCCCGTATTTTATTCAATAAACGCGTGGTTACCTTAGATTTAGCCAGTTTAGTAGCCGGAACAAAATATCGCGGACAGTTTGAAGAACGCATGAAAGCCGTGATGAACGAGTTGGAGAAAAACGACGACATCATTCTTTTCATTGACGAAATTCACACCATTGTGGGTGCCGGTGGAGCAACCGGTTCTCTGGATGCTTCCAACATGTTCAAACCCGCTTTAGCAAGAGGTGAAATCCAATGTATTGGTGCCACTACGCTTGATGAATACCGTCAGTATATTGAAAAAGACGGTGCTTTGGAAAGACGTTTTCAAAAAGTAATTGTAGAGCCGACTTCCGTTGAGGAAACCATTACGATTCTGAACAACATCAAAAACAAATACGAAGACCATCATAACGTAATTTACACACCGGAAGCGATTGAAGCTTGTGTGAAATTAACGAACCGTTATATGTCGGAACGTTTCTTACCGGACAAAGCTATTGACGCATTAGACGAAGCAGGTTCTCGTGTTCACATTACCAATATCGATGTTCCGAAACAAATTCTGGAACTGGAAAAACAATTGGAGGAAGTTCGCGAACTGAAAAATTCTGTCGTTAAAAAACAGAAATACGAAGAAGCAGCCAAACTTCGCGACGACGAAAAACGCATTGAAAAAGACTTAGCCATCGCCCAAGAACAATGGGAAGAAGACGCTAAAAACAATCGTATCGTAGTTACCGAAGACAATGTTGCCGATGTGGTTTCCATGATGACCGGAATTCCTGTAAACCGTATTGCCCAGACTGAAAGTAATAAATTAGCCCATTTACCGGAACTTATTAAAGGTAAGGTAATTGGACAGGACGAAGCGGTGATGAAAATTGCAAAATCCATTCAAAGAAACCGTGCGGGATTGAAAGATCCGAACAAGCCGATTGGTTCATTTATTTTCTTAGGTCAGACCGGTGTTGGTAAAACGCAATTGGCTAAAGTAATCGCAAAAGAATTGTTCGATTCAGAAGATGCATTAGTACGTATCGACATGAGCGAATACATGGAAAAATTCGCCATTTCAAGATTGGTTGGAGCACCTCCGGGATACGTAGGTTATGAAGAAGGTGGACAATTAACTGAAAAAGTAAGACGCAAACCATACTGTGTGGTATTGTTGGATGAGATTGAAAAAGCACATCCGGATGTATTCAACATGATGCTTCAGGTATTAGACGACGGACATTTAACAGATAGTTTAGGCCGTAAAATCGATTTCAGAAATACGATTATCATCATGACTTCCAATGTTGGAGCACGTCAATTGAAAGATTTCGGAACCGGAGTTGGTTTTGGAACCGCAGCAAAAACCGCTCAGGCTGATGAAGTTTCAAAAGGAATTATCGAAAATGCTTTGAAAAAAGCCTTCGCACCGGAATTCTTAAACCGTATTGATGATGTAATCGTATTCAATGCTTTAGAAAAAGAAGATATCGATAAAATCATCGACATCGAAATGGACAAATTGTACGCTCGCGTAGCCGATTTAGGATACAAACTTTCATTATCCGAGAAAGCCAAAGACTATATCGCCGAAAAAGGTTTCGACAAACAATTTGGTGCAAGACCTTTAAAAAGAGCGATTCAGAAATACGTTGAAGACGAATTGGCCGAAGAAATCATCACTTCCAAAATTCATGAAGGCGACGAAATTTTCATGGATCTGAACGAAGAAAAACAACAACTCTTTATAACTATAAAAAAAGCAGAAAAACCTACTAATTAGTAGGTTTTTTCTTTTTTAGGCAAAATTGTTTGGCATTTCAAAAAAAGTAGTACATTAGAATTACTAATTATGTATTGAAATGCTAGACAAAGTTATCGTAGGAAGCGAAGAATGGTGCTCATTTCCAGCACTTGGAATCCCAACTATTAAAGCTCGTGTTGATTCGGGCGCAAAAACATCAGCGCTGCACGCTACAAATATCACTCCTTTTGAAAAAGACGGAGAAAATTGGATCCGATTCGATATCAATCCCATACAAAACAATCTGAAAGCGGTTATTCATTGTGAAGCGGTTTTAGTCGACAAACGTGTGGTAAAAAGCTCCAGCGGTTACCGTGAACAACGTTATGTGATTAAAACTACTTTGGAAATCGGCGGAAGTCTTTGGGAAATTGAAGTTACCTTAACCAATCGTGATTCAATGGGATTCCGAATGTTATTAGGTCGCGAAGCTATGTCCGGGCGAATTTTAGTAGACCCAGAACAAAAATACTTATTGGGACAACCCACAAACGAAAAAATAAAAGAGTATTATTACGCTGAAGATACCGGTAAAAAAGGACTTCGAATAGGACTTTTAGCCAGTAATCCGGAATTGTACAGCAATAAAAGAATCATGGAAGCCGGAGAAATGCGCGGGCACGAAATGCACTTCCTTAATTTGAAATACTGCTACATGAAACTCGATGCCGATACACCGGAAATCCACTACCGTGGCGGCCGTGTTCTGAATGATTTTGATGCGGTAATTCCGAGAATCCGTCCGAGTATGACGTATTACGGTTGTGCTTTGACACGTCAGTTTGAAGCTTTAAAAGTATTTGCATTGAACAACTCGGCAGCCATCAGTCAGTCAAGAGACAAACTGTTTTCATTACAATTACTATTGAATAATGGTGTGGATATTCCAACAACCGGATTTGCCAATTCTCCGCTGGACACCAACGATTTGATTAAAATGGTTGGAGGTTCTCCTTTAATTGTAAAATTATTAGAAGGTACGCAGGGAAAAGGTGTCGTTTTAGCCGAAACCAAAAAAGCAGCTGAATCGGTTATCAATGCTTTCAAAAGTTTAAATGCCAACATCTTAGTTCAGGAATTCATCAAAGAAGCAAATGGTAAAGATCTGCGTTTGTTTGTTGTTGACGGAAAAGTGGTTGCAGCCATGCAGCGTGAAGCTTTGCCGGGGGAATTTAGAGCAAATATTCACTTAGGCGGAACAGCTTCAGTAGTAAAAGTAACTCCGGAAGAAAAACGCATCGCAATCAAAGCTGCTAAAGCCATGAATTTAAAAGTGGCTGGTGTGGATATTATACGTTCTTCAAAAGGTCCTTTATTATTGGAAGTAAATTCATCTCCGGGATTGGAAGGCATTGAAGGCGCTACAAATAAAGACATTGCTGGAGAAATGATTAAGGCGATTGAGAAAAATTTTAAATGGAAATAAGCAGTTAGCAGTTAGCAGTTAGCAGTTAGCAGTTAGCAGTTAGCAGTTAGCAGTTAGCAGTTAGCAGTTAGCAGTTAGCAGTTAGCAGTTAGCAGTTAGCAGTTAGCAGTTAGCAGTTAGCAGTTAGCAGTTAGCAGTTAGCAGTTAGCAGTTAGCAGTTAGCAGTTAGCAGTTAGCAAAATTAAATTTTGTTCTTTAGATGAACATTTTTTAATCTTTCAATTATAAAAAATAAATGAATCCCTACCTTGATATAATTTTTCGAAGTGTTTCCGTGTATTTGTTCATGGTAATTGTTTTACGCATTTTCGGAAAAAAAGAATTATCGCAACTTAACACTGCCGATGTAATACTTATTTTATTGATAAGTAACTCGGTTCAAAATGCAATGGTGGGAAGCAACAGTAGTCTTTTAGGTGGAATTGTAGCAGCTTTAGCACTATTTCTTATAAATTATCTTTTTAAAAATATAATGCTGCGTTCCAAATTTATCAAAAATCTGGTACAAGATAAACCGGAAATTTTAATCCATAATGGTAAAATTGAATTCAAAACATTAGCCAAGCTTGGAATAACATCAGACGAATTACAGGAAGCCATGCGCGAACATGGTGTTCAATACTTTAAAGAGGTTAAATTGGCTATGTTTGAAATTGATGGAACTATCAGTATAATTTCTGGAGATAAAAATTTAATTCAGACACATCATAAAAGAAAGATACATAAAACCTTAGGTAACATCAACAATTAAATGAATAAAACACGATTAGAAGCCTTTAGTGACGGCGTATTGGCAATTATAATCACTATAATGGTATTAGAATTGAAAATCCCTGAAGGAATGGATTTCAATTCTTTACGTCCACTATTTCCAAAATTTTTAAGTTATATCCTCAGCTTTATTTATGTTGGAATTTACTGGAACAATCACCATCATATGATGCATACCGTAAAACAGGTTACCGGCGGTATTCTTTGGGCTAACTTACATTTATTATTTTGGCTGTCGTTGGTTCCGTTTGTAACGGCTTGGATTGGTGAAAACAACTTTGCTCCTTTTCCAATGATTCTATATGGAGTCATTCTTTTGATGGCTGCTGTCGCCTATTTCATTTTGCAATGGCAAATACTCAAGAAACACGGACCGGATTCTATACTGTCTAAAGCTATCGGTAAGGATTTGAAAGGTAAAATTTCCCCCGTTTTATACATTATCGGAATTATTAGCGCTAACTTTAATCCTCTATTTGCCGGTATAATGTACATTTTGGTTGCTTTAATGTGGTTAATTCCAGATAAACGAATTGAGAAAATCATTGATTCCGAATAAAGATGAACTATTTATCATGATTTTATGTTAATCCCTTATTTACAAAATATTCAAAATACATAAGCACTTTACAAAACCAAACCTAAATTATATACAAAGAAATTAACCATGAAAAACAAACACATCTTAATCGCATTTATTTTAGGTTGCATCATAACAATTGTTGGCGCTTTATTCAAAATCATGCATTGGCCTTATGCATCGGTACTCTTAATTTTAGGAATGCTTTCGGAAGCTTTGGCCGGCGTTATGCTTATTTTAAAAATTTACAAAGATCAAAACCCTAATGGATTCCTAAACAAATAAATTATGACAATCCTCTCCAAAATACTCATCGGTTTTGTGGCTTTTATCCACCTGTATATCGTTTGGCTTGAAATGTTTGCCTGGACCACAAGAGCCAAAAAAGTATTCCGAAGTGTTCCTGCCGAAATGTTCGAAAAAACAAAACAAATGGCCGGAAATCAAGGTTTGTACAACGGATTTCTTGCAGCCGGTTTAATCTGGTCGTTATTAATTTGTGATGCGCACTGGAGTTTCAATGTAGCTTTATTTTTTCTGAGCTGTGTTTTTGTGGCCGGCGTTTACGGAGCAATTACCGTACAAAGAACTATATTTTATGTACAATCGGTTCCTGCGCTATTGGCAATAATCAGTATTCATTTCATGAAATAAAAAAAGCCTCAATTAAGAGGCTTTTTTGTTATTCTAAAACTTCACTATCCAACTGTAAACTGTTCAGGAAAGCAATTGATTTTTCAATATCGTAATGCAGAATTCTGTCTTCATCCACTAACGGCACTTCTTCACGGAAAGATTTAATAAACGTTTCCAAAAACTCACTCGATTTTAAAGGGCGTCTGAATTCGATGGCCTGAGAAGCATTCATCAATTCGATCGCTAAAATGCGCTCCAGATTTTCCATGATTTTCAAGCATTTCGTAGCAGCATTAGCCCCCATACTCACATGGTCTTCCTGTCCGTTCGACGAAACAATACTGTCGATACTCGCCGGTGTGGCCAATTGCTTGTTCTGACTTACGATACTCGCCGCCGTATATTGCGGAATCATGAAACCGGAATTCAATCCCGGATTGCTTACCAAAAACGGTGGTAAATCTCTTAAACCGGAAATTAACTGATAGGTTCTTCTTTCGGAAATACTTCCTAATTCTGCCAAAGCAATTCCTAAGAAATCTAATGCTAAAGCCAAAGGTTGCCCGTGGAAATTACCTCCAGAGATAATTAAATCTTCACCTACAAAAATATTTGGGTTATCCGTAACCGAATTGATTTCGGTCTTGAATACTTTTTTCACATAATCAATGGTATCTTTTGAAGCACCATGCACTTGCGGAATACAACGGAACGAATACGGATCCTGAACGTGTTGTTTTGGTTGCGCAATGATTTCACTGTCTTCCAATAATTCCTGAAAACGTTTTGCCGTATTGATTTGCCCTTTGTGCGGACGAACCATGTGGATTAATTCATTGAAAGGTTCGATTCTTCCATCAAAACCTTCCAGGGAGATTGCTCCGATTACGTCTGCCAAATAGGAAAACTTCATTGCCTTGAGAAGTACGTAGCATCCGTAGGAACTCATAAATTGGGTACCGTTCAATAATGCCAATCCTTCTTTCGACTGCAATTCAATCGGGTTCCAACCCATTTTTTCCAAAACCTTTTTGGCCGGCTGACGGAAACCGTCAACATACACTTCCCCTTCACCGATTAACGGCAAAGACAAATGTGCCAAAGGTGCCAAATCGCCGGAAGCCCCTAAAGATCCTTGAGTATAAACTACAGGGAAAATATCATTATTATAGAATTCGATCAATCGTTCTACGGTTTTCAACTGAACACCGGAATGTCCGTAGCTTAACGATTTAATTTTCAGCAACAACATGATTTTTACAATCTCCTGCGGCACTTCGTCTCCGGTTCCGCAAGCATGTGATTTCACTAAATTCTCCTGAAGTCTGGTAAGATTTTCGTTTGATATTTTGATGTTACACAACGAGCCGAAACCGGTATTGATTCCGTAAATTGGTTCGCCATGGGATTGCATTTTGTTATCTAAATAAGTACGGCATTTTTCAATGTTAACACGTGCCTCTTCTGATAAATCCAATGTTTTGTTTTGAGAAATAATTTCTTCAAGCAACTCTAAAGAAAAAACATCAGAACTTATATAATGTACAGTATCCATTTTTCGTGGTTAAATTAAGACCTCAAAATTCAACAAAAAGCGGTTAAAATGCAAGATTTATTATTAGTATTTCATTATGACACTTTATGGCGGACATTTCTTATATTTGGACAACTAAAAAACCATTAAACATGAAAAACACACTTTGCCTTTTGTTGGTTGTATTATTGGCTTCCTTTACAACTCCAAAAGAAAACATTACCCTTTCCGGAAAAATCACCAATACTGAAGATGGTAAACTGAAAATTAAAGGAGAATCTTTTGAAAAAGAAATCACTCTAAAAGCTGACGGTTCTTTCTCGGAAACCTTCCCGATTGAATATTCCGGAACCTATAATTTAGCCACAAAAAACAGTCGTACTTCACTTTATTTGTCTAAAGGAACCAAATTGGCGATTAATTTTGACGACAAAAACTTCCCTGCGAGCTTAATTTATACAGGTGCCGGAAGCAAAGAGAATCAATATTTTGCTCTGAAATCCGCAGCAGCTAATAAACTTATGGGAAATGTTCAGGATTTCTACGCATTGGATGAAACTGCTTTTTTAGCCAAAGTAACCGAAGTAAAATCAGCAATGACGGATTTATTGAACAAATCGAAAATCACCGATGAAAATTTCAAAAAAAACGAATTGAAAAGTATTGGTTATTTCGAACAGCTGCAATTGCTTAATTACCCTGAATACCATGCGCATTATGCAAAAATTGAAGGATTCAAACCTTCGGCAACCTTCCCACAATTTGATACTAAAATTGATTTAGACAACGAACAGGATTTTTTATTTTCTTCGCCTTACAAACAAATTGTTGCTACAAAATTCAACAATAACATCTTCGCACAATTAGGCGAAAATGAAGAATACACATACAAACTGGCGTTGCCGGAAATTAAAAAAGTTAAAAGCCCGGCAATCAAAAATGCGCACATACAAAATTTAGCCTATGAAGTGGGTGCCGGAAATCCGGATGCCGCCATGCTTTATAACGAGTTGATTTCGCTTTCTTCAGATACAAAATTTAAAACCGAATTGACTACCAAGTTCAACAAAATCAAAACACTTACTGCGGGAAATCCTTCTCCTAAATTTGACTACGAAAACTTCAAAGGCGGAAAAACGTCTTTAGAAAGTCTAAAAGGAAAATACGTTTACATCGATGTTTGGGCAACTTGGTGCGGACCATGTCGTCGTGAAATTCCGAGTTTACAAAAAGTAGAAGAACAATACCACGGAAAAAATATCGAATTCGTAAGCCTTTCCATCGATGCAAAAAAAGACTACGAAAAATGGAGAAAATTTGTGGATGAGAAAAAATTAGGCGGGATTCAATTGTTTGCGGATAACGACTGGAATTCGAAATTTGTTCAGGAATACGCCATTGAAGGAATTCCGAGATTTATCTTAGTGGATCCGAACGGAAACATTGTTTCGGCTGATGCTCCTCGCCCATCCGACCCTAAATTGGTGGCTAAATTTGAAGAATTAGGAATAAAATAATTGATAATAAAACAATTAGCTTATAAACACAAAGGCTGACTTTCAATAGACGGCCTTTTTTATTACTCTAAAGTCAGAAATGCTTTCCCGAGATAATTAATAATATCTGAAGCAATAAAAGCGTGGTAACCCATTTCCGAAACGGCAATATCAGCAGTCATTCCATGAAGATAAACACCTAAAACAGCTGCATCCAAAGGATTGTACCCCTGAGCAAGTAGGCCTGTAATAATTCCGGTTAAAACATCACCGGTTCCCCCGGTTGCCAGAGCTTGATTTCCGGTTGTATTTTCAAAGACAGAATCCTTATACACTATTAATGTCGGCGCTCCTTTTACAACAACAACCACATCAAAAGCTTTCGAAAACGACTGAACTTTTTCAATCCTATCCGAATGCGAAGTCCACGTACCAATTAGTCGTTCCAATTCTTTTAAATGCGGCGTTAAAACAGTTTGTTTCGGAAGCATTTCCAGCCATTCTTTGTTTTCCGAAATAATGTTCAATCCATCCGCGTCAATAACCATTGGAATAGCATTCATTTTCAAAAAATGAAACATGGCCTGTTGTACATCGGCATTTTGTCCCATCCCCATTCCGATTCCGATAGCTTTCAACGTCAGTTTATGATTTACAGAAGTGATATGGTCGGTATAATCATCAGTTATAACCATCACTTCGGGAACAGCTGTCTGAACAATTTCATAACCGCATTTCGGCACATAAGCCGTAACCAAACCGGCTCCCGCTTTCAAGCATGCTTTTGCGGAAAGACAAACGGAACCAATTTTCCCATAACTGCCTCCAACAATCATTGCGTGTCCCTGAGTACCTTTATGCGTATCCTCCGGGATTGGCTTTATCCGTTGCAAGGCTACAGTTTTATCTACTAAAATATAATTTTCCATACCTTAAATTTACGAAATATCTCTGATGTATGGTTTTGTCACTCCGTAAAAAATCAATACATTAGCGTCCTAAAACAAACAATCAACATACAATGAAAAATACAGCATTAACGCACGTTCACGAAAGTTTGGGAGCTAAAATGGTTCCGTTTGCAGGTTACAATATGCCTGTTCAATATGAAGGAGTTAACATTGAGCACGAAACAGTTCGTAACGGCGTGGGTGTTTTTGATGTTTCGCACATGGGGGAATTCTTTTTGAAAGGCGAAAATGCTTTGGCTTTGATTCAGAAAGTTACTTCTAACGATGCATCAAAATTAGTGGACGGAAAAGCTCAATATTCCTGTTTACCAAATAATGAAGGTGGAATCGTAGATGATTTAATCGTGTATAAAATTGCCGACAATCACTACATGCTAGTGGTTAACGCTTCCAACATCGAAAAAGACTGGAATTGGATTTCTTCTCACAACGATTTAGGCGTAGACATGCAAAATCTTTCAGACAGTTACTCTTTATTGGCAATTCAAGGCCCAAAAGCAGCAGAAGCCATGCAAAGTTTAACGAATATCGATTTGGTTAATATGGGTTATTATACTTTCCAGATTGGTGAATTTGCCGGAAAACAGGATGTAATTGTTTCGGCTACAGGTTATACCGGTTCCGGTGGTTTCGAAATTTACTTCAAAAACGAAGATGCGGAAACAATCTGGAATAAAGTTTTTGAAGCCGGTGCCGCTTTCGGAATCAAACCAATCGGACTAGCCGCACGTGACACTTTACGTTTGGAAATGGGATTCTGTTTGTACGGAAACGACATCAACGACACTACTTCTCCATTAGAAGCCGGTTTGGGATGGATCACGAAATTCGACAAAGAATTTACCAATTCCGAAAACCTGAAAAAACAAAAAGAAGCGGGTGTTGCCAAAAAATTAGTTGGTTTTGAATTATTGGAAAGAGGAATTCCGCGTCACGATTACGAGATTGCTGATGCAGACGGAAATATTGTTGGTATTGTAACCTCAGGAACTCAGTCGCCTTCAATGGGAATTGCAATTGGAATGGGCTATGTTCCAACAGCTTTAGCAACTCCGGATTCCGAAATTTATATCCGAATCAGAAACAAAGACATTAAAGCAAAAGTGGTTAAAATGCCATTTTATAAAAAATAAAAAGAGTTCCTGAGTTGCTAAGTAACTAAGTCGCTGAGTTTTTTTAAAAATCAAGTTAAAAAAGTATTTTTGCAGCGATTATAATAAAAAACCCAGCAACTAAGAAACTCTGTTACTCAGTTACTTTATACATAATAAACTCCGAATAGAAATGGGAAGAGCGTTTGAATTCAGAAAAGCACGTAAAATGAAACGTTGGTCGGCAATGGCTAAAACGTTTACAAGAATAGGAAAAGACATTGTAATGGCCGTTAAGGAAGGTGGTCCAAACCCGGAAACCAATTCCCGTTTAAGAGCCGTTATCCAGAATGCGAAGTCGGCAAACATGCCAAAAGACAACGTAGAGCGTGCGATTAAAAAAGCATCCGATAAAGATACTGCCAACTTTAAAGAAGTATTGTTTGAAGGTTATGCGCCACACGGTATTGCAATCTTAATTGAAACTGCTACCGATAACAACAACAGAACTGTTGCCAACATCAGAAGTTATTTCAACAAATGCAACGGAACGATGGGAACGCAAGGCTCGGTAGAATTCATGTTCGATCATACTTGTAATTTCCGAATCCCGGCTGAAGGTCAGGATGTGGAAGAATTGGAATTGGAAATGATTGATTTTGGTGTAGAAGAAATTTTCGCAGACGAAGACGGCATCTTAATGTATGCTCCTTTTGAAAGCTTCGGTGCCATCCAAAAAGAACTGGAAAACAGAAATATTGAAATCTTATCTTCCGGATTTGAGCGTATTCCGCAGATCACTAAAGAATTAACACCGGAACAAGTAGCCGATGTTGAGAAATTATTGGAAAAAATCGAAGAAGATGACGACGTGATGAACGTGTATCATACAATGCAGGAATAAAGTTTGCAGATAGCAGATTTAAGAATGCAGATAAAAAAACTCCGAAGAAATCTTCGGAGTTTTTTTATGATATAAGTTAATCTAAAAACTTCTGTGAAACAAAAAACTCCGCTTTTCAGCAGAGTTTTTCTATTATCTATATTCCTTTTCTCTATTCTCTAGAGAACTATTTTATAAATTCAATCTTCTGAGCTTCTTCCGCATTGATGCTGTCGAAAAAACCTTGTTCGTTCATCCATTCATCACTGAAAACTTTACTCATGTAACGCGATCCGTGATCCGGGAAAATAACTACTACATTGCTGTTTTCGTCAAATTCACCATCTTCTGCAAATTGCTTGATGGCCTGCATTGCTGCTCCGGAAGTATATCCAACAAACAAACCTTCTTTTTTAGCAATCTCTCTTGCTGTATGAGCACTTTCTTCGTCGGTTACTTTTGTGAATTTATCAATAGCATCAAAATCAGTTGCTGTAGGAATCAAATTTTTACCCAAACCTTCAATTCGGTACGGATAAATCTCATCATTGTCAAATTCTCTGGTTTCATGGTACTTTTTCAATACCGAACCAAAAGCATCAACTCCTAACACTCTGATATTAGGATTTTGTTCCTTTAAATAACGTGCTGTTCCTGAGATAGTTCCACCAGTTCCGCTACAAGCAATAAAGTGAGTGATTTTACCATTGGTTTGCTCCCAAATTTCCGGACCTGTAGATTTATAATGTGCATCAACATTTAAATCATTGAAATACTGGTTGATGTATACGGATCCTTTGGTTTCTTCGTGCAAACGTTTGGCCACATTGTAATACGAACGAGGATCGTCAGCAGAAACGTGAGCAGGACAAACATATACTTTAGCTCCCATGGCTCTAAGCATATCAATTTTATCTTTGGATGACTTAGAACTTACCGCCAAAACACAATCATAGCCCTTAATAATACTTACCATCGCAATACTGAAACCGGTATTTCCGGAAGTAGTTTCGATAATGGTATCACCAGGTTTTAAAATACCGCGTTTTTCGGCTTCTTCAATGATGTATAATGCAATTCTGTCTTTAGTGGAATGTCCCGGGTTAAAGGCCTCTACTTTAGCGTAAAAGTTTCCTTTTAATCCTTCAGTTATCGTATTAAGCTTAATTAGAGGTGTGTTTCCAATTAATTCCAATACGCTATTATAGGCTTTTATTTCTTCTTTCATAAAAAATAAATTTCTGCGAGTTGTGAATATAAACCTTTTTTGGAATAGTCACAACCTTGCAAATGTATAAAAAATTCTTTATCTACTTTTTAATTCCTTCTAAATCTAATAAAAAAGTATACTCTTTTGTTACTTCTTTTATCGCCTCGAACCTTCCGGAAGCACCTCCATGCCCTGTATCCATATTGGTATCTAAAAATAACTGACTGTCTCCCAGCTTCATAACTCTTAATTTAGCTACCCACTTTGCCGGTTCCCAATATTGCACCTGAGAATCATGCAAGCCCGTTGTAACCAATATATTTGGATATTTTTGTTGCTTAACATTATCATATGGCGAATAAGACAGCATATAATCGTAGTATTTTTTGTCGTTTGGATTCCCCCATTCGTCATATTCTCCTGTTGTAAGCGGAATAGAATCATCCAACATTGTAGTAACCACATCCACAAAAGGAACCTGGGCAATCACTCCGTTGTACAATTCCGGAGCCATATTAACGATTGCTCCCATCAACAATCCTCCTGCAGAACCACCTTCAGCATAGAGATGCTTTGGCGGAAGTATACTGTTGTTCAATTACATATTTGGAACAATCGATAAAATCAGTGAACGTATTTTTCTTTTTCAATAATTTTCCGTTTTCATACCATTCACGTCCTAAATCTTCACCTCCGCGAATGTGCGCGATAGCATAGATAAATTCTCTGTCCAATAAACTCAAACGGATTGACGAGAAATAAGGATCCATAGATGAACCATAAGAACCGTAAGCATACAATAACAACGGATTTTTACCGTCTTTCTTGATTCCTTTCCTGTAGACCATAGAAATTGGCACTTTAGTTCCATCTTGAGCCGTTGCCCAAATACGTTCTTCGGTATAATTATTCTTGTCGAATTTACCACCAAGGACTTCCTGTTCCTTCATAATGGTTTTCTCTTTGGTACGCATGTTAAAATCAATCACCGAAGATGGTGTAGCCATCGATTGATAACTGTAACGTAAAATTTCAGTGTCAAAATCGACATTCGTAGTCGTGTAAGCCGTATAGGTTTCAATATCGAAAGGCAAATAATACTCCCCTTTGCCGCTCCAAGGCATGATTCGGATTTTATTCAAACCGTTGTTACGCTCTTCCACTACCAAATAATCTTTGAAAATTTCAATACCTTCCAACAACGTTTCTTTTCGGTGCGGAATCAAATCTACCCAATTCTCTTTAGCAGTTGCCGTTTCCGGCGTTTTCATCAGTTTAAAATTGGTTGCTTTGTCTTTGTTGGTAACCACGTAAAAACTGTCTCCGAAATGCGAAATCGAATATTCCAATCCGCGTGTTCTTTTCTGAAACAACTCGAATTTTCCATCAGGATTGTCGGATTTTAAAATCTGATATTCCGATGTTAGTGTACTCGAAGAACCAATAACCAGATATTTTTTTGATTTTTCTTTGTAGATGTAAGTCGAAAACGTATCGTCCTTTTCATGGATAAACAACTTGATCGTCTTTCGCTTCCGAACCTAATTTATGCTTGTAAATTTTATCCGAACGCAACGTTACCAAATCTTTTCGCGTGTAAAACAAGGTTTTGTTGTCGGCTGCCCAAGTGGAACCTCCGGTTGTTTTTTCCAGTTTTACCGGAAGAATTTCTCCAGTTTCCAGATTTTTTATCTGAATGGTATATTCTCTTCGGGAAACCGTATCTACACCAAATGCACACCATTTATTGTCTTCACTAACGCTCAATCCGCTCAATTGAAAATAGGAATGTCCTTTTGCCATCTCATTGCAGTCGAACATAATCTCTTCCTTCGCTTCAAGGCTTCCTTTTTTTCGGGCATAAATAGGGTAATCTTTTCCTTTTTCATAGCGGGTAATATAATAATAACCGTTATATAAGTAAGGAACAGAACTGTCGTCTTCTTTAATTCGCGCTTTCATTTCCTCAAACAAATCCGCTTGGAATTGCTTGGTATGCGCCGTCATTGCATTGTAGTAATCATTTTCTTTATTCAGATAATCAATTACTTCCGGATTTTCTCTTTCATTTAACCAATAGTAATTATCTGTACGGACATGACCGTGTTTTTCAAGTTGTTTTGGCTTCACAGCTGCCAAAGGAGCTTTTATTTTTTCTACCATTTTTGGTTTATTGTTTTGAGCAATTGCGGATGCAAAAGTAAGACAAACGCAACTCAAAAGAAATTGATATTTCATTTTTGGATTTATGTACTTGCAATTTAATAATTTTGCGAGTCAATAACCATTAAATTTATTAACATGTTTGGAGATATCATGGGCATGATGGGCAAACTTAAAGAAACCCAGCAAAAAATTGAAGACACAAAAAAACGTCTGGACATCGTTTTAATTGACGAACAAAGCAGCGACGGGCTATTGAAAGTGACTTTAACAGCCAACCGCAAAGTAAAATCCATCATTATTGACGACAGTCTACTGGAAGACAAAGAACAATTGGAAGATTATTTAGTGTTAGTTATGAACAAAGCAATTGAAAAAGCAACTAACGTAAACGAAGCGGAATTAGCCGCTGTAGCCAAAGACGGAATGCCAAATATTCCGGGTATGGATATGTTTAAATAAAACATGATTTACAGTAATGACGTATGTTATTATTTCGTACGTCATTATTGTGTATTGCAACCTGACATAAGCTTCGTACTTTTGCATTCCATAATAAAAACCGAAATGACTCCGACCAAAACCTCAATAGCGACATGTTTTATTCCTTTTAAAGGAGCAATTGATTCGTATGCGTTGCCGGAACGGTTCACTTTCCCTTTTTATTATGAACCTCATCCGTTAAGCGTTTTAGCGGCAAAAGAACTTCAGGAGTATCTGGAGCAACAAACCGATTGGGAACATAATTTTGGTTTGGATAAAAACCATGAAGGCCCTGTTATCGGAAAAATGTTCGGGGTAATGGTGGTTCGAAACGAGGAGAATGAAATCGGATATTTAGCAGCGTTTTCAGGGAAGTTGGCTGAGAAAAACATCCATCCTTTGTTTGTCCCTCCGATTTTTGACATGTTGGAAGAAGACAGTTTTTTCATCATCGGAATTAAAGAACTTACACAAATCAATACTCGGATTGAAACCTTAGAAAGCGATCCGGAATTTTTAGCATTATCCCAACTTTTAAAAACTGAAACAGAATCGGCAACCAAAAAGTTAGAGGGACAAAAACTGAAAATGAGCGAGGCTAAAAAAGTCCGCAAACTGGAACGTAAAAAAATAGAAGCCGAAAATCTTGACGCCGCTTCTCTTGAAATCAAGATGAATGCATTGGTCAGAGAAAGCCTAAAAGACAAATTTCTTTTACGGGAACTTACTGAATATCTGGAAGAGCGAATTTCGGTTATCAAACAAAAGTTAAATCATTATACTTCTGAAATTTCGGCATTAAAAGAGGCACGGAAAGAAAAATCGGCCGACTTACAACAACAGCTTTTCGATCAGTATCATTTTCTGAACAATAACGGTGAAACTAAAAGTCTGTGTGAAATTTTCGAAAAAACCGCTTTATTGAAACCACCGGCTGCAGCTGGAGAATGTGCCGCACCAAAACTTTTACAATATGCTTATTTAAACAACCTGCAACCAATTGCAATGGCCGAATTCTGGTGGGGCGAATCGCCAAAATCGGAAATACGGAAACACGGTCAGTTCTACCCTGCCTGTCGTGGAAAATGCGAACCTATTTTAGGTCACATGTTGGAAGGATTGACTGTAGATGAAAATCCGCTGCTTGTAAATCCGGCTTTAGGCTTGGAAATTGAAACGATTTATGAAGACGATTTCCTATCCATAATCAACAAACCGGCTGAATTTTTATCGGTTCCGGGCATCAATATTATGGATTCGGTTTACGAACGCATGAAACTGAAATATCCAACAGCCACCGGACCGCTAATCGTGCATCGTTTGGACATGGCCACTTCCGGTTTAATGCTGATTGCAAAAGACAAAGACACACACAAACTTTTACAAAGTCAGTTTATCAAACGAACGGTAAAAAAACGCTATGTTGCTTTATTGGAAGGAATTGTATCGGCATCCGAAGGTGAAATCGATTTGCCTTTGCGCATTGATTTGGAAGACCGTCCGCGACAATTGGTTTGTTACGAATATGGCAAACGCGCCGTTACAAAATTCAAAGTAATTGAAAGAACAGACAAGCAAACCCGCATTTATTTTTGGCCAATTACCGGACGAACGCATCAGTTGCGCATGCATGCCTCACATAGTTTAGGATTGAATGCGCCGATTGTGGGTGATGATTTGTACGGAACAAAAGCCAACCGATTGCATCTTCATGCGGAATGGCTTGAATTCAAACACCCGGTCACGAAAGAAACGATGACTTTTCAGGTAAATCCGGATTTCTAAAGCTCAATTTTCATCAAAGCTTCCAATACATAATCGTGCATGACCTGTTTGTAATCCAAATGGGTAACAATGCGGAGTTTTCCTTTCCCCATCGAACTGATGAAGATGTTTTTCTGTTTCAGTTTTTCCATCAGTAAGGCTTCGTCAAATTGAGGTTTTACGGAGAAAATCAGAATATTGGTTTCAACCGGTTCCACTTTATCCACCCAATACAATTGTTGCAATAAAGCGCCAATTTCTCTGGCACGACGGTGGTCTTCTTCCAATCGGCCCACATTATGCTGAAGGGCATACAATCCAGCAGCCGCCAAATAGCCAATCTGACGCATACCGCCACCTAATATTTTTCGGATTCGCAACGCTCTGTGAATCGTTTCCTTATCTCCCAAAAGCAATGAACCCACCGGAGCGCCCATACCTTTCGACAAACAAACCGAAATCGTATCGAACAATTCACCATATTGTTTCGGATGCTGGCGTTTGGCTACCAAAGCATTCCACAAGCGCGCGCCGTCCAAATGGTATTTTAAATTATTGTCGACACAAACCTGTTTGATTCTGCGTAATTCGTCAATATCATAACAAGCTCCACCGCCTTTGTTGGTAGTATTTTCAATGCAAACCAAAGAAGTTTTCGGATTGTGATAAAATTCCGGATCCGTAATATGTTCTTCCACCTGAAGCGATGTAATCATTCCGCGGTTTCCATCGACTAACGAACAGGAAACACCGCTGTTAAACGAAGCTCCTCCGCCTTCGTATAAATAAACATGTGCCCATTTATCACAAATTAACTGCTCGCCGGGTTGGGTATGTAACTTAATTGCGGTTTGGTTCGCCATCGTTCCAGAAGGAAAAAACAAAGCGGCTTCCATTCCGAACAAATCGGCAACCGTTTCTTCCAATTCCACAGCCGTAGGGTCCTGACGGTAAACATCATCGCCTACTTTGGCGCGAAACATATGTTGTAACATTTCGGGGGTTGGTTTGGTAACCGTATCGCTAATTAAATTTATTTCCATATTCTAAAAAGGAATGTCTATTTTTGCGGTATAAAACTACAATTTTTATGGTAAATACCGAACAGATTAAGGATATTATTGAGCGCCTTGGTGCGTTAAGGAGGTATCTTTGACGTCGACAAGAAACTTATTGAGATAGCCAACGAGGAAGAGAAAACCTTTGCACCGGATTTTTGGAACAACGCCAAGGAAGCCGAAGTTATTGTCAGAAACCTGCGTTCCAAGAAAAAATGGGTCGAAGATTACGAAAAAGGCAACACCATGGCCGAAGAACTTCAGTTGATTTATGAGTTCTTCAAAGAAGGCGATGCCACCGAGGAAGAGCTTGATCAGCAATACCATACCACACTATTACACATTGAAAATCTCGAATTCAAGAACATGCTTTCCGACGAAGGCGACAACTTGAGTGCGGTACTACAAATAACAGCCGGAGCTGGAGGAACAGAAAGTTGTGACTGGGCGTCGATGTTAATGCGTATGTATTTAATGTGGGGTGAAAAACAAGGCTACAAAATCAAAGAACTGAACTTTCAGGAAGGCGATGTGGCCGGAATTAAAACCGTGACATTGGAAATTGAAGGCGATTATTCTTTCGGCTATTTAAAAGGTGAAAATGGTGTACACCGATTGGTGCGTATTTCTCCTTTTGACAGTAATGGAAAACGACATACTTCGTTCGCGTCCGTGTATGTTTACCCTTTGGTGGATGACACGATTGAGATTGAAATCAGTCCGGCCGATATTGAAATTACGACAGCCCGTTCCAGTGGTGCCGGTGGTCAGAATGTAAATAAGGTGGAAACAAAAGTGCAGTTGTTGCACAAACCGACCGGAATTCAGATTCAGTGTTCGGAAACGCGTTCGCAGCACGACAACCGTCAGCGCGCGATGCAGATGCTACGTTCTCAGCTATACGAAATCGAGCTGAAAAAGAAATTGGCCCAACGTGCTGATATCGAAGCCGGTAAAATGAAAATTGAATGGGGCTCTCAAATCCGAAATTATGTAATGCATCCTTACAAATTGGTTAAAGATGTTCGATCCGGATATGAAACCAGCGATGTAGATGGCGTAATGAACGGTGAAATTGACGAATTCCTGAAAGCCTATCTAATGATGATGGGGCAAAAAGAAGAATAAAACCATAAAAAAAATCCCTCAATTGAGGGATTTTTTATTATTTAGTGAAATGAATTACTAGAAAACAAACATTGCTCTTTCGCTCATCATGTCGTTAACCTCATCGGCTACTTGTTCCAATACTTCTTCGTTAGTATGATTCATGATTACTCTGTCGATCAAATCAACGATAGTTTCCATATCAGCTTCTACTAAACCACGAGTTGTGATTGCAGGCGTTCCCACACGGATACCTGAAGTTACAAACGGCGATTTATCATCGAAAGGAACCATATTTTTGTTTACGGTAATTTCAGCTTTTACCAATGCGTTCTCTGCTTCTTTACCGGAAATATTTTTGTTTCTCAAGTCGATTAACATCATGTGGTTGTCTGTTCCGCCAGAAATAATATTGTAGCCTCTTTTCACGAAAGCAGCCGCCATTGCTTTGGCATTTTTCTGCACCTGCATTGCATAACGGAAGAACTCATCCGTTAACGCTTCACCGAAAGCCACCGCTTTAGCAGCAATAATGTGCTCTAAAGGACCACCTTGATTTCCTGGGAAAACCGACATATCCAATACGTGCGACATCATTCTGATTTCACCTTTTGGCGTAGTTAAGCCCCATGGATTTTCGAAATCTTTACCCATCATAATCATTCCGCCTCTTGGTCCGCGTAATGTTTTGTGGGTTGTAGTTGTGATGATATGACAATGAGGAACCGGATCATTCATTAATCCTTTAGCAATTAAACCTGCAGGATGAGCAATGTCTGCCATTAAAATAGCGCCTACAGAATCTGCGATTTCACGGAAACGTTTGAAATCCATATCACGAGAATACGCCGAAGCACCCGCGATGATTAATTTCGGTTGTTCTTTGGTAGCGATTTCCTGAATTTTATCGTAGTTCAAACGACCAGTTTCCTGCTCTACGCCGTAAAATACAGGATTGTATAATTTACCGGAAAAGTTAACCGGAGAACCGTGCGTTAAGTGACCACCATGCGATAAATCGAAACCTAAAATTTTATCACCCGGTTTTAAACATGCAGAAAGAACTGCTGTATTTGCCTGTGAACCGGAGTGTGGTTGTACGTTTACATACTCGGCACCGAATAAAGCTTTGGCTCTGTCGATAGCGATTTGTTCGATAACGTCTACTACTTCACAGCCACCGTAATATCTTTTTCCGGGATAGCCTTCCGCATATTTATTGGTTAACACCGAACCTGCAGCTTCCATTACCTGGTCGCTTACAAAGTTTTCTGATGCAATAAGTTCTAATCCGTGGATTTGTCTGTCTTGTTCTTCAAGAATTAAGTCGAAAATTTGTTCGTCGCGTTGCATTTTCAAATATTTTGTTAAATCGAGTTCAAAAATACGAAAAGTGTTTGGTAAAATCACAATAGAAAGTATATTTGATGATTGAAATACAAACCGACAAAAAAACACAACATCATGCCAATTACAGCAAACGATCCTCATAGAAAATCCTGGTTAACCGTTTCCGAAAACAGTGATTTCCCGATTCAAAATATTCCTTTCGGCGTTTTTATTACCAAAGAAGATGTAGTCACTATCGGAACCCGAATTGGTGATTTCGCTATCGATATGGGCGCTTTACAACAATTGGGTTACTTTGAAGGTATCGAATTAACCGACGATATGTTCATGCAGGATACGTTAAACGATTTCATTTCCGACGGTAAAAAAACCTGGAGATTGGTTCGTAACCGCTTAGCCGACATTTTCGATGCGGAAAATTCCGAATTAAGAGATAACAAATCACATCGTGATGTAGTGGTGTTCAACATTCAGGATGTGGAAATGCAATTACCGGTTCAGATTGGGGATTATACCGATTTCTATTCCAGCAGAGAACACGCTACCAATGTTGGTAAAATGTTCCGTGATCCGGAAAATGCGTTATTGCCGAACTGGTTACATATTCCGGTGGGCTACCACGGAAGAAGTTCTACAATTGTTCCTTCCGGAATTCCGGTACACCGTCCGATGGGACAAACCTTACCAAACGGAGAAACACAACCGGTATTCGGTCCTTCAAGATTAGTGGATTTCGAATTGGAAACCGCTTTCATTACTACCGATGCAAATCTTATGGGCGAAAACATTCCTGTAAACGAAGCGGAAGAATATATTTTCGGTATGGTTTTATTGAACGATTGGAGTGCGCGTGACATTCAGAAATGGGAATATGTGCCGCTTGGACCCTTCTTAGCAAAAAACTTTGCTTCGTCAATTTCGCCTTGGATTGTAACTATGGATGCTTTAGAACCGTTCAGAACGGCCGGGCCAAAACAGGAGCCAGAACCGCTTCCATACTTACAGCAACACGGAAACCATGCTTTTGATATTAATTTAGAAGTATCGATTGCTCCAGAACAAGCTGAAGAAACAATCGTTAGTAAGTCAAACCTTAAATACATGTACTGGACAATGAGCCAACAATTGGCGCATCATACCATTAACGGTTGCCGAATCAATTCGGGAGACATGATGGGATCGGGAACGATTTCAGGGTCAACGGAAGATTCTTTCGGTTCGATGTTAGAGCTGACTTGGGGCGGACAAAAACCGTTGACGTTAAAAGACGGTACCGAGCGTAAATTTATTAATGATGGGGATACAGTAATCATTCGTGGTTTCTGTGCCAACAATGAAGTCCGAATCGGATTTGGAGAAGTTTCAAGTAAGTTGCTGCCTCCTATCCCAACAAAATATTAATAATACAAGACTCCGAAATTCAACCTTCGGAGTTTTTTTTTGTATGAACATGAAATCCGGCTTAGCCCCGATAGAAACGGCATCCTTTTTGTATCGTTTTTTTTAACGATACAAAAAGATATAGTGTATAGCGGGAATAGCTCCCAAAAAATTATATTTTTGCTAAAATTAACTGTTTATGAAGAAAATTACTACCCTACTGTTATTATTGATTTTCGTTTACTCCTGTGGTGTAAAACAAACCCAAAGCATGTTAAGCGATGGTGATTATGATGGTGCCATCAATCGTGCTGCAGATGGTTTGAAAACCAACAAAAATGCAAAAGGCAAACAGGATTACGTGTATTTAATGGAGGAAGCCTTCGCTAAAGCCAAGGAACGTGATTTGCGTAATATCGATATGTTAGCCAAAGATGCGAATCCGGCAAACTTTGAAAAAGTGTATAATACGTATCTTCAGTTGAACAACCGTCAGGAAAAAATTCGTCCGTTGCTTCCTTTGAAGTTATTGAAACAAGGTCGTGATGCTTATTTTCCGTTTGACGATTATTCGACTCAGATTGTAAACAGTAAAAACGCCTTGTCGAAATATTTATATGACAATTCGAAATTATTATTGAAAACCAATGATAAAATGAGCTACCGTCGTGCTTATGATGATTTTGCGTATCTGGAAAGCATTAACCCGGGATACAAAGACGTGAAACAATTAATGGACGAAGCTCAGTTTAAAGGAACGGATTTCGTGAATGTGTTTACCAAAAACGAAACCAATATGGTAATTCCCACTCGTTTGCAAAACGATTTATTGGATTTCAGTACGTTTGGTTTAAACGACAAATGGACCGTGTACCACAACAACCGTCAAAAAGGAGTTACTTACGATTATGGCTTGATTGTGAATTTCCGTCAGATTAACATTTCTCCGGAGCAAATTAAAGAGAAAGAATTCATTAAAGAAAAACAGGTTAAAGACGGTACTAAAACATTGATTGATGCCAACGGAAATGTAGTTAAGGACAGTTTAGGCCATCCTATAAAAGTAGACAACTTCAAAACCATTCGCGCCAACATTTACGAGTTTCGTCAGTTTAAAGCGTGTCAGGTAACTGCAAAAGTGGATTATGTTGATTTCAGAACCAACCAATTGATTGAAACATTCCCATTGGCAAGTGAATTCAACTTCGAATACATTTATGCTAATTACAATGGAGACAAACGTGCCTGCGATGACAACTACCTAATGTATTTCGACCGTAGAGCCGTTCCGTTCCCAAGTAATGAGCAAATGGTTTTTGATACAGGTGAAGATTTAAAAGCAAAATTGAAAGCAATTATCACCCGTAATAAATTCAGAAGATAATTTAAATTCAGCTTCATTATAAAAAACACCTTTTCCACAGAAGGTGTTTTTTTTTGTTTAAGAAATATTTTTGTAATACATTTATTACTTTAATTTAAATATTTACCTATGAAAACAAAATTCTTACTCGCTGCCACGTTGCTCTTAAGCTTACAGATGCAGGCACAGCAATTGGAAAAACCAAAACAAATTCCGATTAAAGGTTCGTTTACCAACCCGGTAGTTTCTCCGGACGGCAATTATGCTTTGTTAACCAAAGAACATTTAAAAGGCGTATACTTGCTGAATCTAAAAAACAAAAAAATCACTCAAATTTCAGATAAGGAAGGAAGTGGTTATGCCTATTCCTGGAACCCGAACAGTACTACATTTTATTACAAAGAAAAAGGAGAAAAAGAATACTTCTCGGATGCGAAAGTCAGAACGTATTTCATTGCTCAAAAAAAGAGTAAACAATTACAAATTAATCACAACTTTTTACCATCGTACAACGGTTCAGAAAACAATGTGGTAGTGCATACCAATCCATCAACCTTAAAAATTGAAGCAACAGATTTAACTACCTTAAAATCATGGACAGTCACTAATGAAGAAGGACAATTTTACAACGCCATTGTATCCCACGACGGAAAAAAAGTAGCGGTTCATAACGGTGCCAACATTTACATTTATCCCATTGAAGGAAACGGTAAAGGAATAAAAATCGGAACCGGAATAGCTACTTCATGGTCAAAAGACGACAAATACTTAATTGGTTTTTTAGACGAAAGCAAAGACGGCCATTCGGTAACCAATTCCGATTTATATTTATTTAATGCTGCAACGGCAAAATCAGTAAAATTAACCGCAACGGCAAACGTAATCGAAATGTTTCCGTGCTTTTATGACGATAACAAAATCATGTTTGCAGACGACAAAACCGGTAAAATCTTTACGTCTCAATTAAAACTATAAGCCATGAAAAAACTATTCAAAATACTTTTTATTTTGCTGTTGAGCATTTCTGTTAAAGCCCAAATTGTAGTAATCGATCCCGGACACGGTTATGGTGCCACTACAAGCGATAACCCAGACGGTAGAACCGCAACCGAAATCGAAACTTCCTTAGAAGTCGGATTACGAACCCGAACTTTAATCCAGAATGCCTGTTCAGCCTGGACGGTTCAAATGACAAGAACCACCAACCTCAACAGTTGGATTTCCGTAACGCAACGTGCACAAATGGCCAACAACTGGAATGCCGACCGACTGTTAAGTATTCACTGTAACGCCGGTGGCGGAACAGGAACCGAAACTTTTTATTGTACTGATAGTGATACCAATACAGCACCCGATATCGCCTTTGCGCAAAAAATCCAAACGGACATGGCAACCAATGGTGCATGGAACAACCGCCGTTGTGTGGAAGACAATAGTTTTCTTGCTTATCATTTGGGCGTTTTAAAATACTCCTCTGCAACAGGATGTCTGAATGAAATCGGTTTTGTGGATTCTGCCGATGCAACTAAATTAACGAGTTCGACTTGGCGTGATACTTTTGCACTGTCGTATTTCAATTCTTTAAAATCAAATTTGAATGTAACGTGTTCGTCACCGTTGCCGGGCGCCTTCACTTTAACAGCGACACCGGAATGCAACGGAACCACCAGTCAGATAAAATTAACATGGACCGCTTCAACAAATGCGACTTCCTACGACATTTACCGAAATGGCTCTTTGTACGCGAGCAACATCACCGGGACACAATTCCTGAATACCTATGTAACCATCAGTACAGCTTACACCTATTCCCTGAAAGCAAAAAACGCAACCGGAACCACTAACAATTCTAACGGAACCTTATCCGCAACTGCCATAACTTGCCCTCCGGGAAGTTTCACGTTAACAGTTACACCAACCTGTAGCGGAACAACGAGTGCCATAAATTTGTCTTGGACAACCGCAACAAATGCAACGAGTTATGACATTTACAGAAATGGGAATTTATACGCTTCCGATGTAACGGTTACTACCTTTTTAAACACGTATTTAATTACAGCCGGAACAACATATACTTATTATGTGAAGGCTAAAAACAGTGCTGGTACAATAAATAATTCAAACGGAACAACCTCGGTTACCGCGATAAGTTGTGCTTCAAAGATTGCAGAGGATAGTACCACTACAGAACCTGTAATTCATGTATATCCAAATCCAAGCGATAATTACTTCAATCTGGAGGTAACAAATCTTGAAAATAAACAGCTTGAATATTTTATTTTTGATAGCAATGGCAGGGTTGTTAAAAACTCAAAACACCGTTTGGATGAAGAAAATTTCAAACAACAAATTGATATTTCAACATTATCCAGCGGCGTTTACACCATCCGAATACTTATTGATAATCAAGAATATACTAAGAAAATCATAAAGAAATAAACAGCAATAGAAGTCCGAAGTTAAAAGCTTCGGATTTTTTTTTCATTTTTATTTTACAAATCGCTTATTCATTCGTCTTTCTTTTGACAAAGCCAAATGTTTAAAAATAAATAGTACCTTGTATTGCATGGTATTATTTTTTGCACTAACTTTGTCCCATCATCAATCAAATCATAATCAAATGAAAGTAAAAGCAATCATGCTTTGCTTATTGGCTTCTATTGCCGGTATGCAAGCGCAACAATCCGTTCCTCCAACAATTAACGCAACTGTTAAAACAGATGCTAAAGGAACTTTAACCGGGAAAGTAATCGACAACAAAACAAAGGAACCTCTACCCTATGTAACGATTACAGTAAAAGACGATGGAAAGGTTATTTCCGGAAGCATCACAAAAGAAAACGGAACATTTAACCTAAACGATTTACCGTTAAAGACTTTAAACATCGAAATTGTATTTATAGGTTATGCAAAGTTTGAAACGACAGTAAATTTTTCAAAAGAGGAAAACACTATTAATTTAAAAAACATAGCGTTAGAAGAAGAAGCAAAACAATTAAACGAAGTAATAATCACAAAAGATAAAACTGCTATCGTTCAAAAGATTGACAGAAAAATCGTGACCGTTGGAAAAGATTTACAGGCAACAGGTTCCACGGCAGCCGATATAATGAACAATATCCCAACAGTAAACGTAGATTTACAAAATAATACGGTAAGTTTAAGAGGCAATGAAAATGTGAAAATTTTAGTGAATGGAAAACCTACTAATTTAACAGCACTTCAGGTTTTGCAACAAATTCCATCAACTTCAATCAAGCAAATTGAGTTAATTACAAATCCTTCGGCTAAATACAATCCGGAAGGAATGAGCGGAATCATTAATATCGTTTTGAACAAAAATTCAATGATGGGTTTTAATGGTAATGTAAATTCGGGTGTGGTTTTCGGTATTGTTCCAAAATTTAATGGCTCACTTGACCTGAATTATAAAGTCAATAAATTCAATTTTTACAGCACGTATTCCTTAAATCATGGAAAAAGAATAAACAAAGGAATTGTGCATTGGGACAAATACAACAGTGCGGAAGATTATGATTTATCGTTTAAAATCACGGAATTCAACAAAGAACATTTTACCAAATTAGGCTCTGATTATTATATCAATGATAAAAACACTTTATCATTTTACACCTTACAGACGTTTAACAGTCCGCTTTTCAAATTTGAAAATGGTGTCGATTATTCTAATCCAGCAACAACGGATCAGCTGCAAATTCAAAACTCAACCGGTAAATCCAAAAATCAAACCTATAATCTAGCCTTCAAACATATTTTTGATAAAGAAGAAAAAACCTTAGATATCGAATTAAATTACAATACAGACAAATCTCCTGAAAACAGTTTGTATACTGATGCTAACAATACTTTTTTACGCAAAAACAATGTCACGAAAGACGGAAAAAACTTCATAGGTAACATAGATTTTGTTAATCCGATAAACGAAACAACGAAAGTAGAATTAGGTCTTGAAAGCCGATTAGACGAAACATCAAACACCTTTGCTGTAAATGATAATTTTGATGCCGACTTCAATTTCAAACGAAATATCGAATCAGCCTATGGAAATTTCAGCAAACAATATGCTAAATGGAGCTATCAGTTAGGCTTAAGGCTGGAAAGCTATGATGTAAAAGGAACATTTAAGAAAAACGGATTTGCCGATGAAACCTTTACAGATTATATTTTCACAGCATATCCATCAGCATATCTGACTTACAATCCGTCTGAAAATAATTCTTTCAATTTTAACTATTCAAGAAGAGTTGACAGACCAAACATGGATCAGGTTAATAAAATCAGACAATGGAGCGCTTCCACTATTGAACAAATAGGTAATTCAGAATTAAAACCCCAATTTACAAATTCAATAGAAGCTAACTATACCCGCAAACTGCAAAAAGGAAGTATTACAGCCGGAGCGTTTGTAAGGTTCATCAAAGATGAAATCAATCAGGTTTTAACCAGCAATCCTTACGATCCTACAAAACAATTAATGACCTTCACCAATTTTGACAAAAATCAGGAATATGGTTTGGAACTTTCAGGTAGTTACGAGTTTAAAAAATGGTGGAATGTAAACTTTGGTGTAGACAATTATTTCAACAATACAAGAGGTATTATTGAAAAAAGAGACGGGAATTTATACGATGAAAGCATACATGCCTCCATATTTAATTCCAGAATGAATCACACTTTTAAAGTTACCAAAAACTTCCGACTAATATGGTTCACTATGTATTCAGGTGCAAGACAAGGTTTACAATTCTCTAATAAAGATATGTGGAAAACAGATTTAGGATCACGATTGGACTTGTTTGAAGGTAAAGGCTCGTTAAGCTTACGATTTAATGATATTTTCAAAACCATGAAATCCCGATTTACATCTACTGAACCCGGAAATATTAACGGTACATTCAGATGGGAAAGCCAAACTGTTAACCTAAACTTCAGCTATCGCTTTGGAAGTGGTAAAAACAAATCGCTCGACAGAAAACAGAGAGACAATAACGTAAAACAAGGAGGAGGGATGTTCTAAACCATGCCTTTATCCAAATAAAAAGCCTGCTGATTAAGCAGGCTTTTTATTTATCTCTAATTACACAAACCGATTCAAATCTTCCGCATCAATATCACTGTGCGAAGCATCATAAATGGCTTTGCCTTCTTTAACGACAATCAGTTGTGGCGATTGGTGCACCACATCAAACATCGAAGCAATGGTATTGGAAATTTCCCGATGGTTTAGCAAATCTAAAAAATAAGGAGTAACTTTATCCTTCAATGTAAATTCGTTTTCAAATTGCTTTAACGCCATTCTGCTTATACTGCAATGCGTACTGTGTTTGAAGATTACCACCGGATTTTCATGTGATAAATCGGTAATTTCATTTAACTGCCCCAAATCGGTAAGCGAAACCCAATCCATTTTAGATTGCGGATTTTCTTCACCCGAACTACCGAAAATATTTTTAATAAAACTCATAATTTGTCCGTTTTTACGACATTTTGTCTTGGTTTAATTCCAAAAAAACACCAAAACAAGTCATTTTGTCCTGATTTCAACATTGGAACACATATTGTCCATTGCAATGCAAAGCTAAACAATTACAACAACGATAAATAGTTTTTAACACTATGAACTTAAATAACTTTACCATCAAATCACAAGAAGCCATTCAGCAAGCACAACAAATTGCGCAAAGCTTCGGACAACAACAACTCGAAAACGAACACCTTTTTAAAGGGATTCTTGAGGTCGATGAAAATGTTGCCCCTTTTATTTTAAAGAAACTGAATGTTAACGTCGATTTATTTAAACAAATATTAGACAGTACCATTCAGAGTTTTCCAAAGGTTTCCGGTGGCGACATCATGCTGTCCAGAGAAGCCAACAACACGCTTTTGGAAGCCAACAATATTGCCAAAAAAATGACCGATGAATACGTTTCCATCGAACATTTAATCCTAGCGATTTTCAAATCGAAAAGCAAAGTTGCCCAAATTTTAAAAGACCAAGGCGTGACCGAAAAAGGCTTAGAAGCCGCCATTGCCGAAATCCGAAAAGGAGAACGTGTAACCTCCGCTTCTGCCGAAGAAACCTATAACGCCTTAAACAAATACGCCAAAAACCTCAACGAATTAGCCCGTACCGGAAAGTTAGATCCTGTAATCGGACGCGATGAGGAAATCCGTCGTGTATTGCAGATTCTTACCCGAAGAACCAAAAACAACCCAATGCTGGTTGGTGAACCCGGTGTAGGTAAAACAGCAATTGCCGAAGGTTTGGCACACCGAATCGTAGACGGCGACGTACCCGAAAACCTGAAAGACAAAATCGTTTTCTCGCTGGATATGGGTGCTTTAATTGCAGGAGCGAAATACAAAGGAGAATTCGAAGAGCGTTTGAAATCGGTAGTAAAAGAAGTAACTTCTGCCGAAGGCGACATCGTACTTTTCATTGACGAAATCCATACTTTAGTGGGTGCCGGCGGTGGTGAAGGCGCAATGGATGCCGCCAACATCTTAAAACCCGCATTAGCCCGTGGTGAATTAAGAGCCATCGGAGCCACTACGCTTGACGAATATCAGAAATACTTCGAAAAAGATAAAGCACTGGAACGTCGTTTCCAAAAAGTAATGGTGGACGAACCGGATACCGAAAGCGCCATTTCCATCTTACGCGGAATCAAAGAGAAATACGAAACGCATCATAAAGTACGCATCAAAGACGACGCGATCATTGCTGCGGTAGAATTATCACAACGTTATATTACAAATCGTTTCCTTCCGGACAAAGCGATCGACTTAATGGACGAAGCGGCTTCCAAACTCCGCATGGAAATCAACTCCAAACCCGAAGAACTCGACGTTTTGGACCGTAAGATCATGCAATTGGAAATCGAAATCGAAGCCATCAAACGCGAGAACGACGAGAACAAATTAAAGATTCTCGGCTTGGACTTGGCGAATCTGAAAGAGGAACGCAACGAGATTTTCACCAAATGGAAATCCGAAAAAGATGTAGTCGATAACATTCAAACCGTCAAACAAGAAATAGAAGATTTCAAAGCCGAAGCCGAACGTGCCGAACGCGATGGCGATTACGGAAAAGTAGCCGAAATCCGTTACGGAAAAATCAAAGAAGCCACAGAGAAACTCGAAGTACTGCAAAAGCAATTGCAGGAAAACCAAGCCGGAACTTCCTTAATTAAAGAAGAAGTAACCCACGACGATATCGCCGAAGTAGTAGCCAAGTGGACCGGAGTTCCGGTAACCAAAATGCTCCAAAGCGAACGCGAAAAATTATTAAAACTGGAAGACGAATTACACAATCGCGTTGTGGGTCAAGAAGAAGCAATTCAGGCCATCAGTGATGCCGTGCGTCGTAGCCGTGCCGGTTTACAGGATCCTAAAAAACCAATCGGTTCGTTCTTATTCCTTGGAACCACCGGTGTCGGTAAAACCGAATTGGCAAAAGCGTTGGCCGAATATTTATTCGACGATGAAAACGCCATGACCAGAATCGACATGAGCGAATACCAGGAACGTCACAGCGTAAGCCGATTAGTAGGTGCGCCTCCGGGATATGTAGGTTACGATGAAGGCGGTCAGTTAACCGAAGCCGTACGTCGCAAACCGTATTCTGTAGTATTGTTAGACGAAATCGAAAAAGCGCATCCGGACACGTTCAACATCTTGTTACAAGTATTAGATGAAGGGCGTTTAACCGACAACAAAGGACGTCTTGCCGATTTCAAAAACACGATCATCATCATGACGTCCAACATGGGAAGCGCCATCATACAAGAGAAATTCGAGAACTTAAAAGGCGGAGTCGAAGCAGCCACAGAAGCGGCCAAAACCGAAGTCTTAGGCTTGCTAAAACAAACCGTTCGTCCCGAATTCATCAACCGTATCGACGAAATCGTAATGTTCACGCCGTTAAGCAGCGACAACATCAAAGAGATCGTGGGCTTACAGTTAAAGAGCGTTATCAAAATGCTGGCACACCAACACATCACGATGGACGCCACTCCGGAAGCAATCGCCTATCTTTCCGAAAAAGGTTACGATCCAACTTTCGGCGCAAGACCGGTAAAACGAGTAATCCAGAAAGACGTTCTCAACGAACTCTCCAAACAGATTCTCTCCGGTAAAGTCAAAACCGACAGTATCATACTGTTAGACAGCTTCAACGGACAACTGGTTTTCAGAAACCAATCCGATGAAATTAAAGAGTAAGTAGTTTTTTCAATATTTTTTGGTTGTACCCGACAGGTTTCAAGGAATCTGTCGGGTATTTTTTTGGAGCGAAGGGTTAGCGCATCCTTGCAATCCCTTTTCCTGCTGTCCGCTTTGCAAGGCGCCACTCCCATCAGGGCTATTTGGTGAGGGTCTTACCCAAAATCAGTATTTCATAAAACATTTCACTGTAAAATTCACTTTCCTCATCTTCTGCATCAACTTACTTGTCGTCTGCATTGACCTACTTGTCCTCTGCATCGGCTTACTTGTCCTCTGCATCGGCTTACTTGTCCTCTGCATCGACCTACTTGTCTTCTGCATCGACTTACTTGTCCTCTGCATCGACTTACTTGTCTTCTGCATTGACTTACTTTTCTTCTGCATCGACTTACTTTTCTTCTGCATCGGCTTACTTTTCTTCTGCATCGGCTTACTTGTCCTCTGCATCGGTTTAATTGTCGTCTGCATCGACTTACTTGTCGTCTGCATCGGCTTAGTTGTCTTCTACATCGTATTCCTTTTAAAAAACATTCATCATAAATAGACCAAAAATTTCACTACTAACTATCCGTTGGGTGAAATTAGTTTTACGATATTTATTACTGTTAAACATAAACCTTGAGTACGATTGATTGTCATTCCGACAAAGGAGGAATCTCATAAATAAGAGAAAAATAATAAGACTCCTCTTTCGTCGGAGGAACAAAAAATGACATTTTGCAATTTCACCCAACGGGTTACTAACTATATTTTTCTATTTTTGGCATCCTAACCAAAACCAAAAATGAACGAATTCACCTTTAACGAGAAACTGAAACACCTCTTCTCCTTTCCCGTAATTGTCGCCGCCTTAGGCTATTTCGTAGATATTTACGACTTACTGCTTTTCGGCATTGTGCGTGTTCCCAGTTTAAAAGACATGAATTTAGACGTGGACACTGCTGGCACTTTAATCCTCAATTATCAAATGGTTGGCTTACTTTTGGGCGGAATCCTTTGGGGGGTTTTAGGCGATAAGAAAGGAAGGCTTTCTGTTTTATTCGGTTCCATCTTAGTGTATTCTTTGGCCAATATTGCTTGCGGGTTCTTACCGCAAATGCCTTTTGAAGACAAAACTACAGTGTATGCCCTACTCCGTTTTATTGCCGGAATTGGTTTGGCCGGAGAATTAGGCGCCGGAATTACCCTGGTTTCCGAATCTTTACCAAAACAACTACGCGCCATCGGAACTTCCATCGTAGCCGGTTTCGGGTTATTGGGTGCCGTGGTAGCACAATTAACCGTAGAATTGGCCGGCGATTGGACGATTGCCTACTTCATCGGTGGCGGTTTGGGATTAATGTTATTATTACTCCGTGTAAGCGTTGCCGAATCGGGAATTTACAACGACATCAAACAAAACTCCGAGATTAAAAAAGGAAATTTCTTTTCGTTTTTCACCAATTGGGACCGTTTTATAAAATACATGAAATGCATCGCCATTGGTTTGCCAACGTGGTTCTGCATCGGCATCCTTGCCATGATGGCCAATCAGTTTGCACCGGTTATGGGCATTACTTCCATCACTCCCGGAAAAGCCATCATGTGGGCTTATGTTGGAATATCTGTTGGTGATTTCGCCAGCGGTTTCATATCCCATTGGCTGCACTCGCGCAAAAAA
This sequence comes from uncultured Flavobacteriaceae bacterium, assembly GCA_963812405.1. Classification (GTDB taxonomy): domain Bacteria; phylum Bacteroidota; class Bacteroidia; order Flavobacteriales; family Flavobacteriaceae; genus Flavobacterium. Next base: position 493,575 of record CAWEUV010000004.1, read on the forward strand.
GCCATTTTTTACATGATGTTGTTTACCATCGTTGGCGTTTGCCTGTTACTTTTCAGCGGAGCAAAATCAGAGAATATGTATTACTTTTATTGTGCTTGGTTAGGCTTAGGAACCGGGTATTGGGCCATGTTTGTTACAGTGGGTTCGGAGCAGTTCGGGACTAACATCCGTAGCACGGCAACCACTACAATCCCCAATATGGTTCGCGGACTCGTTCCGGTAATGTTACTCGCTTTTGATGGTTTAAAAGTTAACAGTGGTGTAATTATGGCGGCGGCAATCGTTGGTTTAATTGCTTTTACACTCGGCATTTATTCGACACTAACTATTGAAGAAACCCACAACAAAGACTTGGATTTCAACGAATAAGACAATAAAAAAGCTATCCCGAAAGAGATAGCTTTTTATTTATATTTACTTTTAATACCTTTCTAATTCATTATCCTTTTAGGATTTCACCTTTTGAATTCACGACAATTTTTTTAGTTTCCTTGTCTTTTGTGAGTCTCAAATTGTACTGTTTTTTGATGATATCCCCATCTTCTTGAGAATACAAATACTTATCGTTACTGATTTTCCAACCTGGATAGGTTTTATAAACACCATAAATAACATCCGTTGGTAGTTTTACATTTTCATATTTTTCAACTACTCGGGTTAGTTTGCCTTTTTCATTATAAGTTGCCACCAACGAACCATCTTTTACTTTCATGGTTACCAAATAATTTTCATATCCTTCATAATCTTTACCTAAGTCGTAGGCTATGAACGATTCTTGTAATTGTTTGATTTTTTCGTCTTGATTTTCAAATTCTGGAAGATACACGGAAAAGTCATTACCGGCTCTTTTAATAACAATCTCAGGAAGTTTTTTTAAACTCATACTTTCCCCACTTTCATAGGTTTTGTCCTGAGAATATCCAGTTAGGGCAAACCCAACGATAACTAATAAACAGATTATTGATTTCATAATGTTCGATTTTTGATTTATAAATATTTATTTATTCATAATGTATAAATCGTAAGGCATATTATTACTTCCCCTTTTTGTTGTATGAACTATACATTATTCAGATTCAAAAAAAAACCAGCATTAGTAATCAATTCTTTAAAATCAAACAATAATTACCGCAAGAGAACTTAGTAGTATGGAAGACAGGAGTTTAACAGTGTAAAGTTAGTCGATATACAAATGTTACACTGTTAAAGATTTCAGTATATTTTGTTATAATTTCGAAAGTAGGCGTGCATAAAAAAAGCTATCCTAAGATAGCTTAAACTGTTTTGTAAATTCTATTAATCGGAATAACTACACCTTGTTTTAAAATGATTCGCTCTTCTGTTAATCCCCAAATTGTGGTATCCACCATTTTTTTGGACGTATCATCTTCAAAATAAATTTTAATTTTCAGGTGTTCCAGATTTCCTAAAGTCAGCGCTCGGTCTAATTCTTCTTTACGCTGTTTGATAGCATCTTTGTCATCTTCCAAAACATCAGTGTTCGGAAAAGATAAACTTCCGATTTTTTCTTTGTCAATCGTTTCAAAATTGTAATTCATGGTAATTAATAGTTAGTTAGTTTGATTTTGGTTTTCTAAATTTATTAAAAAAATATTAAAAAGTAAACATCAAACCCTTTTTTTAGTAATTTCCAATAAAAAAATTTATACCATTATATTCTCAACAAACCTAACATTCTGACAGTAAACATGCTAATTTTCAATTTTACTAATTTCCCTTTGCTTCAAACCGAACGATTATTGCTCAGACAAATAACTAAAGACGACGCTAATGAAATGTTTGCGTTACGTTCCAATCCGGAAATCATGAAATACATTCCCCGTGAAATGCCAAAAACCATAGACGATGCTGTAAAACACATCGAATTTATGCAAGGGCTTCTTGAAAGTGGCGAATGCATCAACTGGGCAATCTGCTTAAAAGAAGACAATAAACTTATAGGTAATATAGGCTATTTCAGAATGCAACCCGAAAACCACCGTGCCGAAATCGGATACATGCTTGGCCCTGAATTTCAAGGAAAAGGAATCATGCAGGAAGCTCTAACCAAAATTATCGATTATGGTTTTGAAACCATGAAACTTCATTCCATAGAAGCGGTGACCGATCCCGAAAATTATGCTTCGTGGGGTTTACTGGAAAAAAATGGTTTTATTCGTGAAGGACATTTTAAAGAAGATTGTTTTTGGCAGGGAAAATACCTCGACAGTTTTGTGTATTCGCTTTTGAACAAATAAAAAAAGTCCGCTTTGCAGCGGACTTTCAAACCAAAAAACTATCAATTAAAACTTCACTCCCACACCCATTCCTATAATCCACGGATTGATATCCACTTTTGCAGGAATGCTTAAACCGGGCGCAAGGTTTGAAGCGTCTACGGTAACATCTGTTTTTAAGAACAATCGTTTCACATCGGCGTTGATAAAGAACTTATCGGTAACCATTAAGTCAAAACCAGCTTGAGCTGCATAACCAAATGCATTGTCATAACTAACGTCTTTAACCACATCTCCGGGTTTTACGTCGTAAAAAATGGTATAATTCACACCGGCACCCAAATAAGGTTTAAACACATTGTCGCACGATTGATTAAAATGATATTGAACGGTTAAGGTTGGCGGTAATAATCGAACCGATCCTAAATCGACATTATAACTTGTTGGTCCGCCAATGGCTGAAATATCAGAACCAACAGTATTTACATCGTGTTTTGTTGTACCTAAAATTAATTCGGCTGCAATGTTTTTAGTGAAATAATAGGTAAAATCCAACTCGGGCACCAAGGCTGTCGAAATGGAAACATCACCTCCAATAGTTCCAATAGAGGCACTTTCGTTAGGAACCACTCCGATTCCTCTAACACGTACTTTCCATCTTGAAAAATCGGCCGATTTGGTTTCTGTTTTCTCCTGAGCAAATCCAACGCTTAAAAAAGACATCGCTAATAGGGCAAATACAATTCTTTTCATTTTTGTTTGTTTTTAATTACACTTCAAAAGTACCCCTCAAAAACCTCGAAAAGACTGATAAAAATCATTGTCGAAAATATATTTTCACGTTATTTACTCTTTACTATTTGATTAATTGTTCATACATTTGTCGTCCTATGCAAAAAACGGTCAACATCCTTAACAAAAGAGCCAAATTCGATTATGAAATACTCGAAAAATATACGGCTGGCATTGTATTGACCGGAACTGAAATCAAATCCATCCGTTTGGGTAAAGCCGGTATCGCGGAAAGTTTTTGCGAATTTCACGGAACAGAACTTTTTGTAATCAACTCCCACATCGAAGAATACCTTTACGGAACGCATTACAACCACAAAGCGAAAAGTGAACGTAAACTGTTACTGAACAAACGCGAGTTGAAAAGTCTTCTGAAAAGTGTGCAGAATAAAGGACTGACTATTATTCCGTTGCGCCTTTTCACCAATGAAAAAGGATTGGCGAAATTAGACATCGCATTATGTCGCGGTAAGAAAACGTATGACAAACGTGAATCGCTGAAAGAACAAGACACTAAACGTGATTTGGACCGAATTAAAAAATCATTCTAATATACTTCACTTTTTTGTTTTAAATTTCAGAACAGGATTCTTCCGAAAAACTTAAGGTCATTTAAAATGAAAACATTGCTTAAAAACGCCCGGGAACAAAAAGGACTCAAAACTACCGAAGTCGCGCGTTTGCTTTCCATTGACAAAGCCTTAATCAGTAAGTTTGAAAGCGGACAACGTATTCCCACCGAAATACAAATTCAAAATCTTGCGAAATTATTGGATATCGATTTAGCAATACTAATGGTGGCCTGGTACAAAGAAAAACTGTTGCACATTTTGGATTTCAACACCTATTCGATTCAGGCGGTTACGGAAATCCTCGCGGAAAAAGGAATTAAAATCGCTCAGGAAGATAAAAAAGAACTTCAGTTGGCCGACATTCTTTCGGAAATCGACAACCTGAAAAATAAACTTTCCAATCTGTAATTAGTTTTTGTCTTCCAACAACGGTACGAAACGGAAATCGCCAAATTCGTGTTTTTCAAACTGGGTTTCGTTTTTACGGATAAGCAACGTCATCACCTGCACATCTTCCCCTACCGGAATTACCAATCGCCCGCCAATTTTCAATTGCGCCATTAAGGGTTGCGGAATAAAAGGAGCACCGGCCGTTACAATAATACTGTCGAATGGAGCGTAATTCGGTAAGCCTTTGTATCCGTCTCCGAATGCCAAATGTTTCGGACGAATGCCTAATTTAGGCAATAAAAGGGAAGTCGATTTAAACAATTCGTTTTGTCTCTCCACAGAATAAACCTTGGCGCCCATCGTACATAAAACAGCCGTTTGATACCCCGAACCCGTTCCGATTTCCAACACTTTATCGTCTTTTTTCACCTGAAGCAATTCGGTTTGAAACGCTACCGTATAAGGTTGAGAAATAGTTTGCCCGGCACCTATCGGAAAAGGTTTGTCCTGATAGGCGAAATCTTCAAAACTCGAATTCAGAAATAAATGTCTCGGAATTTTTCGAATGGCTTCCAATACGTTTTTATCGCTGATGCCTTTCTTTTCCAAAAGGGTTACCAACTGATTTCTAAGTCCTTGATGTCTGGCTAAATCTCTCACTGTTTCGGCGTGTTTTATTTCGTAAAAATAGACTTTAAATTCTCAAAAATCAAATGCAAAATTCCAAAAAACCGCTAAATTTTGACATTAAACTTTAAACAAATAATATTACATTTGTTCACTCGAGGCTGTAAGCCGAACTGTTATGAAATAAAAAATAGATTTCTATGCTAAAAGTAGGCGTTTTAGGTGCCGGTCACCTTGGAAAAATACATTTACGATTACTCAATCAGTCTGAAAAATTCGAATTAGTCGGTTTTTACGATGAAAATCAGGAATATGCTGAAAAAATCGCAGCCGAATTCGGTTACAAACGATTCGATACCATCGCCAAATTAATTCATGCGGTGGATGTGGTGGATATCGTTACGCCTACCCTTTCGCATTACAAATGTGCCAAAGTGTCCATCAAATCCGGGAAACATGTTTTCATTGAAAAACCTATTGCGACAACAGTTGAAGAAGCGGAAGAAATTATTGCTTTAGCCAAAGAATTCAATGTTAAAGGTCAGGTAGGTCATGTGGAGCGTTTTAATCCGGCATTTAAAGCAGTAAAAGACCGAATCCAAAATCCGATGTTCATCGAAACGCATCGTTTGGCTGAATTCAACCCGCGCGGTACTGATGTTCCCGTAGTTTTGGATTTGATGATTCACGATATCGATGCTATTTTGAGCGTTGTGAAATCGAAAGTTAAAACCATCAACGCCAGTAGTGTGGCTGTAATTTCTGATTCACCGGACATTACCAATGCCCGTATTGAATTCGAAAACGGTTGTGTGGCGAATATCACGTCAAGCCGAATTTCGATGAAAAACATGCGTAAGTCGCGCTTCTTTCAAAAAGACGCTTACATTTCCGTGGATTATCTCGACAAAGTATGCGAAGTGGTTCGTATGAAAGACGCACCGGAAACTCCGGGGGATTTCGACATGATTCTGCAAAATGCGGAAGGCGTGAAAAAACAAATCTACTACGATAATCCGACTGTAGAACCGAACAACGCCATTTTAGATGAATTGGAATCTTTTGCAGACGCCATCAACAACAATACAACACCAATCGTAACTTTAGAGCAAGCTACGGAAGCTTTACGAGTGGCATATCAGATTATCGACTGTATGGAAAACAAATAAAATCTACCGCAGATTAGCAGATTAAAAGAAAACAGACAAAAAAATCTGTATAATCAATGGTTCAAAATTTTTAAATCTTTAAATTACTTAATCTTTAAATATTCATAATGAAACACATAGCTGTAATTGGAGCGGGAACTATGGGCAACGGAATTGCACATACTTTTGCACAATCCGGATTTACCGTAAAATTGATTGATATTTCCGAAAAATCATTGGAAAAAGGAATGGCCACTATCGCCGCAAACCTTGACCGTATGGTAGCCAAAGGAAGCATTACCGAAGAAGACAAACACAAAACCATCGGAAACATTATTACTTATACCGATATTAAAGACGGTGTGGTAGGTTGTGATTTGGTGGTGGAAGCCGCTACTGAAAACGTAACGTTGAAACTGAACATCTTCAAACAATTAAGCGAAGTTTGCGATCATAACGTGATTTTAGCAACCAATACTTCTTCAATTTCGATTACACAAATTGCAGCACAGGTGGTTCATCCGGAAAGAGTTATCGGAATGCACTTTATGAATCCGGTGCCGATTATGAAATTGGTGGAAATCATCCGCGGATACAATACGTCTAATGAAGTAACGAAAATCATCATGGATTTATCGGTAAAATTAGGCAAAACGCCAACTGAGGTAAACGATTACCCAGGTTTCGTAGCCAACAGAATTTTAATGCCGATGATTAACGAATCCATCGAAACCTTATACAACGGAGTTGCCGGCGTTCAGGAAATCGACACCGTTATGAAATTAGGTATGGCACACCCTATGGGCCCATTACAATTAGCTGATTTTATAGGACTTGACGTATGTTTATCGATCTTAAACGTAATGTACGACGGATTCAAAAACCCTAAATATGCTCCATGTCCGTTATTAGTTAATATGGTTATGGCTGGAAAATTAGGTGTGAAATCCGGAGAAGGTTTCTACGATTATTCGGAAAGCAAAAAAGCAGAGAAAGTTTCTAAACAATTCGTATAAAAAGCAAAAAGGGAAAAGAGAAAAGGGAAAAGTCAACAGCTTATCCCTTTTCCCTAATCACTTATCCTCAATAAATGGCCAAAATAATTCCTTTTAAAGCGGTTCGTCCCATTGCAGATAAAGTAGCTTTGGTAACCTGCAGAACGTATGACGATTATAGTCCGGCCGAGCTTGCTGCATGGCTGAATTTTAATCCGTATTCGTTTTTGCATGTGATCAATCCTGCCTATTCGCATCTGCAAAAAATTTCGACGGACAAACGTTTTAAAGGAGTTGCCTTAAAATACCAGGATTTTAAACAGGAAAACATTCTTATTACCGAAGAAAAACCTGTTTTTTATCTTTATGAAATTCAGACAAAATCCCAAACTTTCACGGGAATCATTGCGGGAACATCAGTTAAAGATTATCAGGAGAATGTCATCAAAAAGCACGAAGACACGTTGCAATATCGTGTGGAACTTTTTAAAGATTATCTGCATCAAACGAAATTCAATACCGAACCGGTGCTGATTACTTATCCGGACAGTATCGAAATCAATACTTTTATAGGATTGCGAAAAAAAACAAAACCGGTTTATGAATTTTCCACCACGAACAAAGAAAAACATACGTTGTGGAAAATTGATACACAAAGTGAAATCGACTGGCTGCAGGAACATTTTGAAAAGATTCCGAATCTGTATATTGCCGATGGTCATCATCGTTCGGCTTCCGCGGAATTGCTTTATGAAGAAGACAAGCATTTAGGGAAAGAAAACCTGCAATATTTCATGAGTTTTCTGATTGCCGAAAGCAACGTCAAAATTTACGAATTCAACCGTATCATTCGGGATTTGAACGGAATGTCGAAAGAAGAATTCATCAAAAAATTGGCCGACACTTTCATCATCAAACTGAAAGAGCAGGAATTGTGGAAGCCGCAAAATAAGAATGAATTCGGAATGTATTTGGACGGTAATTTTTATGCGTTATATTATAAAACCGAAGTACCACAGAAAAAAAACATTTTAGGCAATCTTGACGCGCAGATTTTATACGACAAAGTGTTGCATCCTTTGTTAGGCATCGGTGATTTGAGAAACGACGAGCGTATCGATTACATCCCGGGAAAACAATCGGTTTCCGCTATCAAAGATTTGGTTGATGGTGGGGAATTTGAAGTTGGTTTCATGCTCTACCCTATTGATATCAAAGAAATTAAAACCATCGCCGACGAAAACCTGATCATGCCTCCGAAAAGCACTTATATCGAACCGAAGTTTCGAAGCGGTTTGGTGGTTTACGAATTGTGAAGTTGAAAATATACAGCCTGTTCATTTCGACAAAAAATCGTGTTAAATTTTAATTATGAGCAATAAGCTTTTACACAAATTCATAATGCTGATACCCGCTTTTTGGGCTGCTCTTTTTGATATGACAATAACAGTTATTTATCAGCCGAATGAATATTGGAAAGGGAATTTGGACATTGCAAACGAAGCAAATCCGATAGGAGCATTTGCTATGAAACACCATGTTTTAGGATTTTTTATAGTTTCTTTTCTCTGGTTATTGATTATCGGACTGGTTGGCGCTTTCCTTCCCAAAAAAACAACAGTATTTTTCACCTTATTTGTCTTATTATGTCATACTTGGGGTGGTTCCAGCTGGATTATGAATAACTTTGGGTTTTGGTTCGTAATGCTTTATATGGTAACCAACTCCTTTTTATTCCTGTATTGTCAAAACTATTATACTTCAAAATCAGCCGTTAAATAAATTATATATGTCAATTCAATCCAACCTTCAACATATAAAATCAACTTTACCTTCAAACGTAACATTGGTAGCGGTTTCCAAAACCAAACCAGTTAGCGATTTGATGGAAGCTTATGAGGCCGGTCAGCGCATTTTCGGAGAAAACAAAATTCAGGAAATGACTGAAAAATGGCAGCAAATGCCCAAAGACATTGAATGGCACATGATTGGTCATGTTCAGAGCAATAAAGTCAAATATATGGTACCTTATGTAAAACTTATTCATGGGGTTGACAGTTTGAAATTGCTCAAAGAAATAAATCGTTTAGCAGTAAAATGGCGCAAACACATTAATGTTTTGTTGCAGATTTACATCGCTGAAGAAGAAACAAAATTCGGATTGGACGAAAAAGAACTGGCTGAAATTCTACATTCGGAGGAAGTGAAACAAATGACCAACATCACCATCCAGGGTTTGATGGGAATGGCAAGTTTTACCGATGACAAAGAACAAATCAAACGGGAATTCTTACATTTAAAAGCCATTTTTGATAAATACAAACCGTTCAATAGCGGTAACTGTCAACTGAATACACTTTCAATGGGAATGAGCGGCGACTACGAATTAGCAATTGAATGCGGGAGTACGATGATTCGCGTAGGAAGTAGTATCTTTGGAAGCCGATAGAAGGAGAAAAAAAGGGAAAAGAGATAAGGGACAAAGGATAAGAAACTTTATTTTAGATTGAACACCGATTACTAATAACTGAACACTGATTACTTATTTTGTACGCAATTCTGGACATAGAGACCACCGGAGGTCAGTATAATGAAGAAGGGATAACCGAAATCGCCATCTATAAATTCGATGGTCATGAGGTGGTGGATCAGTTTATCAGTTTGGTAAATCCTGAAATTCCGATTCAGCCGTTTGTGGTAAAACTTACCGGAATCAACAATGCAATGCTGCGCTCGGCTCCGAAGTTTTATGAAGTCGCGAAACGCATTATCGAAATCACTCAGGATTGCGTTATTGTAGCACATAATGCTTCGTTTGACTATAGAATTTTACAAACCGAATTCCGCCGACTGGGTTTCGATTTTAAAAAACCAACCCTTTGTACGGTAGAACTTTCCAAAAAATTACTGCCTGGACATCATTCCTACAGTTTGGGCAAATTGGTTCGTGAACTTGGGATTCCAATGGCCGACAGACATCGTGCCACCGGAGACGCCATGGCTACCGTAAAACTTTTTAAAATGCTTTTGGCCAAGGATTTGGAAAAAGAAATCGTAAAAAGTTATATCAAAATTGAAATCAAATCCGGAATTTCTCCAAAACTGATGGATATTATTGATGGGATTCCATCCAAAACCGGTATTTATTATATTCATCGTGAAGATGGTACAATCATTTATATCGGGAAAAGTAAAAACATTAAGAAAAGGGTCAACCAGCATTTTACCGGCACCGACCGTAAGTCCAAAAAGCTACAGAACGAAGTCTATGCCGTAACGTTTGAAGAAACCGGCAGCGAACTTATCGCGCTTTTAAAAGAAAGCGAAGAAATTAAAGTGAACCGACCGGTGTACAATCGTGCCGGACGTAAAACCATTTTCCCTTGGGCGCTGTATGCCGAAAAGGACAAAAAAGGTTATATCGCTTTACGATTACAGAAAACCGATGGCCGTAAAAAAGAGATTACCTCTTTTGCCACGCTTCAGGAAGGAAAAAACATTCTTCATAAAATTACGGAGGAAAACAACCTTTGTCAGAAAATCAACGGATTGTACGACACCAAAAAAAGTTGTTTTCAATACGATTTAAAAAAATGCTATGGCGCTTGTATCGATAAAGAAACTCCGGAAGATTACAACCAAAGAGTAACCTACTTTTTGGAAAACAACCAATTGCAAAGCCAAAGCATGGTAATTGTCGATCATGGAAGAACAGTGAACGAACGCAGCGCTGTTCTCTTTGAAAACGGTATTTACAAAGGCTATTGCTTTTACGATTTGAATTATCAGATCAACAACATCGAAATTTTAAAAAACATTATTATTCCGATGCAGAACAACCGCGACAGCCGTAACATCATTCAGAATTACATCCGAAAAAAGAAGGTTATTAAAATCATAAAGTTTTAAGTAACTTTGATACCTTACGTTTCATACTATGAAAAGATTTAAATCGGAATATGAAATTATTCGGCAGAAAATTTACATCGTAATTTATGGTTCCAATACGGTAGCCGGACGCCTTTTTGATTTAACTCTTCTGGGCATCATTCTTTTGAGTGTACTCTTGGTAATGTTGGAATCAGTGGAAAAACTCGACGCCAAATACCATTCGTTCATTCTTATTTCAGAATGGATTATCACAATATCCTTCACTTTAGAATACTTACTACGGATACTTTGCAATAAAAAACCACTTACCTATATTTTCAGTTTTTATGGGATAGTCGACTTTATTTCGATTTTACCGATGTATTTGTCGTTTTTCATTCCGGGATCTCGAATGTTGTCCGTAATTAGAGCACTGCGTTTGTTGCGTTTGTTCGGGATATTGAATCTGGTGCACTTTACCGGTCAGGAATCGCAGTTAAAATTAGCCATTAAAGCCAGTAGGACAAAAATTATCGTGTTTGTTTACTTTGTATTAATTGTGTCCATTTTATTGGGTGCCGTTATGTATGTTATTGAAGGAAAAGAAAGCGGTTTCACCAGCATACCTACGAGTATTTATTGGTGTATCGTAACACTGACGACTGTTGGTTACGGTGATATCGCTCCGGTTACGACACTCGGACAAATTATAGCTTCTTGCATCATGATTATGGGTTACGGAATTATCGCGGTACCAACCGGAATTGTAACTGCTGAATTTGCAGCCGTAAAAAGAAATCAGCAACCCAATGAAACAAACCGAAAATGCCCATCCTGTACTACCATAATTTATAATGAAGATGCACGATATTGTCATCATTGCGGTGAAAAATTAACACATGAATAATTACCTAATAACCATAATTGGTCCTACAGCCATTGGAAAAACCGCTTTAAGCATCAAATTAGCGCAGCATTTTGGTTGTGATATCATTTCGTGCGACAGCAGACAGTTTTTTAAAGAAATGAAAATCGGTACGGCAGTTCCAAATGCTTCAGAATTGGCTGCTGCAAAACATCATTTTATCCAACATATATCTGTCTTTGAAAGTTACTCTGTGGGTGATTTTGAAACGGAAGCGATTGCCAAATTGAACGACCTTTTCAAAGAAAATAACGTTCAGATTATGGTTGGCGGTTCAGGCTTGTACGTGGACGCGGTTTTGAAAGGATTTGATGATTTTCCGGACATTGATGCAACGGTTCGGGAAGAAATCAATGCTAAATTTGACGAATTCGGAATTGATTATCTGCAAAACACATTAAGAGAATTAGATACCGTTTATTATACTAAGTTGCTTTCCGAAAATCCGCAAACACTTCAAAATCCGCAACGAATGAAACGTTTTGTGGAAGTTTGTTTGGGTAGCGGAAAACCGTATTCTTCCTTTATCGGCTTGCGAAAAAACCAGCGTAACTTCACTCCGATTGTCATTGGGTTGGAAGCCGAACGGGAGAAAATGTACGAACGCATTAACCTTCGCGTCGATTTGATGCTAAAAGAAGGATTGCTCGAAGAAGCAAAAGCGTTATACCCAAACAAACAGCTGAATGCCTTACAAACCGTGGGCTATCGTGAATTGTTTGATTATTTCGACGGAAACACCACTTTGGATTTTGCTGTGGAAGAAATCAAGAAAAACACCAGACGTTTTGCCAAGCGACAGATAACCTGGTTTAAACGAACCGAAAACGCAAAATGGTTTGATTACCAAACGAATGTTTCGGAAATAATTAACTTTGTTGAAGAAAAAACAGAAGAAAGGGAAAAGGGAGAAGAGAAAAGGTAAAAGAAATAACTTATTAACCCACTTCCCCTCATCACTTATCCCTTTTTACTTATCCCTAAATACTTTTTTATGCCAATTTCTCCAGATTTTACCTCCATATACTCACACAAATGGGAAATTAACTTTACCCAATGCGCTCCAAACGGGTACTTGAAGTACGTTGACCTTTGTAACCTTCTGCAATTAACCGCTGCGGAACATTCCATTTTGGGCGGACTGAGTTTTAACGATATGCAGGAACATCATCAGGCATGGGTGTTAAGCCGGATTCGGGTGGAAATTGAAGCTTTGCCAAAGTGGATGGATAAAGTTGTTGTAAAAACCTGGATTGAACTTTTGGAGGGCAATAAATCGATTCGTAACATTGAAATGTACCTTGACGGAAAGAAAATTGTTGGTGCAACGACGTATTGGGCCGTTTTAAATACGAAGTTGCGAAAATCGGAACCGTTGGCATTACCGCACGAACACTTTGAAAAATTTGCCGAAGACAAAGCCACTTCACAAAGTTTTATGAGAATAAACGTGCTTCAGGAAACTCAAAAAATTGCCGAAAGAACGGTCGTTTTATCCGATTTGGATATTGTAAATCATGTAAACAACACGAAATATCTGGAATGGTGTCTGGATACTTTAGAGCCGAAAACAATTCTGAAGCAGGAAATTAAAACCCTTGAAATGAATTTTTTACGGGAGCTGAATTGGAATAACAAGGTGGAACTTCATTCGGATCACAACGGTTTCTTTACGGTTACCAAAGACGAAAAGGTTTGTTTTGCATTGGTTTTGGAGCGAATTTAATTTTTTAAACAAATTGTCGTTTCAATGACTGAAGCCCTAACCCCGATTGTAGCGGAAAGCATTTTGAAATAAAAAAGTAGAAGTTCCTGAAGAAAAAAAGCGACCAACGGAAGCTCTTTTTTGTTCATTGGAACTCTTTTTTTTATGAAAAATCTTGGAGCGGAAAGCGGGAAACAGTTCCAGATAAAAAAAAGCTCCGATTTCTCAGAGCTTCTTAACCAATATAATTTATTAACTAATAACTATCTATTCTGCCGCTTTGCTTTTTACCACCAAACGGAACCCTTCACCGTGAATGTTTAAAATTTCAACGTCTTCATCGGATTTCAGGTATTTACGCAATTTTGCAATATACACATCCATACTTCTGGAAGTGAAGTAGTTGTCATCTCTCCAGATTTTTGTTAAAGCCAATTCACGAGGCATTAAATCGTTTTCATGCAAGGCCAGCATTTTAAGCAATTCGTTCTCCTTTGGTGACAATTTGATTGGTTCGTCGCCAGGGAATGTTAGAAAACGCAATTTTGAGTTTAAATGGAATTTACCGATTTCAAATTCAAATTTGGTGTTGTCTGTTTTGGTTTCGGAAGCTTTACGCATGATGATGGCTTTGATTTTCATCAACAGCACTTCGGAATCAAACGGTTTGTTCAAATAATCGTCGGCTCCTACTTTGTATCCTTTCAAAACGTCTTCTTTCATCGATTTCGCTGTTAGGAAAATGATAGGCACCTCTTTGTTTTTTTCGCGGATTTCTCTTGCCAAAGTATAACCGTCTTTGTAAGGCATCATGACGTCAAGAATACACAAATCGTAGTTGTCTTTCTTGAATTTTTCGAAACCTTCCATTCCGTTTTTAGCTAAAGTAACGTCGAAATCATTTATAATTAAATAATCTTTTAAAACCGCTCCGAAATTTGGATCATCTTCTACTAATAGAATTTTTTTGTTAGTTGTATCCATATTTTTTAATTTATTAAAGGCATTTTAATGGTAAAGGTACTTCCCTTTCCTTTTTCACTTTCTACAAAAATCTGACCGTTATGGTCGTCTATAATTCTTTTTACATAAGCCAACCCTAAACCATGTCCTTTGACATTATGCAGGTCGCCGGTGTGCTCTCTGTAAAACTTTTCAAATATTCTCTTTTGAGCTATTTTGCTCATTCCAGCGCCATAGTCTTTTACTTTTATCAGGATATAGTCTTTTACATTTTCCGTTGAAACCTCAATTACGGGCGTTTCCGGAGAATATTTTATGGCATTATCCAATATGTTAACCATCACATTCGTAAAATGAACATCGTTTAATAAAATCGTATTTCGCTTGGCTTCCAGATTTACCCGGATTGTTCCACCGCGATCTTCGATAATCAGATTAACGTGTTCGATGGCATCTTCAATAATATCGTGAACGTTGGTTGGTTCTTTGCTAATTTCTAACTCTTTACGCTCCAGTTTTGAAATTCGGAGTACGTTTTCCACCTGTGCGTGCATTCGTTTGTTTTCGTCGCGAATCATTTGAAGATAGCGTTGAACTTTTTCTTTATCTTCTATGATTTTTGGGTTTTTAATCGCATCTAAAGCAAGATTAATGGTTGCTATAGGTGTTTTAAACTCATGCGTCATATTGTTGATGAAATCGGTTTTAATTTCCGAAATCTGTTTTTGTTTAATTAATTGGTTCAGTGCACTGAAATAAGCAACAATGATTACCAACGTAAAAATCAGCGACAATGAGGTGATTCCTACCAACGAAGAAAACAAGAACTTTCCTTTATGAGGAAAACTTACCAGCAACTGGTATTTGTTTTCGTTGTCGTTGTCGGTGAAAACCGGAATGCTGTAGGTTGACTTTTTATCGTAATTGAAATCTTCCGATTTTATTTTCGTAGCCAGCCCGTTGCTGTAAATACCGAATTCGAATGGCGTTTTCACACCGTACTGGCGCAATTCGTTGGCCAACATCGCATTAAGCCGCTCTTTCGAAATCCTGTCCTGCAAGGGTTTTAAAGCTACAATATCCTTGAAATAAATCTCAAATTGTGCTTTATCCAGAATGTCGAGTGATCCGGATTTTTCTACGGTTACATCCGGCATACTTTTTTTCTGAATTCCGGAATTATCGATGATATTTCCGTTAAAAATTTCGGTTTTACGTTTGGCCACAAAGCTTTTTAGCGGCACCGAGTCAGAATTTTTATCAAAGAACGAACGGTTTAAATTGTAATCTTCTGAAATAATCGTATTCGAATAAATGATTTGCTCATTGGTTTTCGGATTGCGTTCTACAAAGAAATATTCTTTTAAATCACTTTGTTTGGGCGCTTTCCCTATACTGTCTTTCAGTTTGTTGTATTTTCTGTAAAACTCAAATGCTTCCTGCTGTTGCAGTTTATTCGCTACATTCCCTACAACCTGCTGCACATGGTATTTGAATTGCTCTTCATTATTTTTATAAGAAGTATCAATCCAATACAGCTGAACGAGAATTATCCCCAAGAGGGACAAACTCATCAAAACAACAAGCAATCGGAAACGCGTTTTATTCATCAAAACAAAATTAACATTTTAACATTTAGACCTTAAAAATATTAACCAAAGATTAACATCTGCCCTTCATTTTACAGATTATTCAATTCTTTAAGAATTTCGGTTACTTTTTTTTCAGACTCCTTTAAATCGATGTTTTCAATTACAAAATCACTCCTTTTTATTTTCTCTTCTTCAGGCCATTGGTTTTGCATCCGTTCTAAAACCTGCTCCTTTGTTACTTTGTCACGCTGCATAACTCGTTCTATTCTAATAGCTTCCGGAGCCGTTACCATTATTATTTTATCACAGTCTTCATAACTTCCGCTTTCAAAAAGTATGGCCGCTTCTTTAATGATAAAAGGTTCATTTTTGTGTATTTTCAACCATGTAAGAAAATGCTTTTTAACTTCCGGATGTACAACGCTGTTAAGCTGTTCTAATTTTTGCGGATTGGAGAAAACAAGAGCCGCAATTTTTTTCCGATCCAAAACATCGTTTTCTATTACATTTTCCTCAAAAACCGACTGTACCTTTTTAACCGTTTCCGGATTGTTCATTAGTTTTTTTGCTTCATCATCAGCAATATACACAGGAACCCCAAGCGCTTTAAAATAGCCCGCGATGGTTGATTTTCCGCTTCCGATGCCACCTGTAAGTCCGATTATCTTTGTCATATTATTTCTTAAAAAACAATTCCGGGAAAGCAGTTTCGGGCTGTTGTTTTTTCAATTTAATTTTAATGAACGACTGTAAAAAACCGACACCGTATCCAACAAACTGAAAAATGGCCGCAAAAACAGACAGAAATCCAATCCAGGGATTTAAATTTTCTATAGAACCAATCCAGAACAATAAAATAAAATAAGCCGCATATACTTTAATCGGAATTGAAAATCCAAAAGCATATAAAATTAATGAGAACGCAAATCCAAACAAAAAAAGTGTGGGAAACCAAAACGTTATTTTACTGTATTTTGGGTACCAGGAATCTAAAATGGGTCTGGCCTTCCCAAATTTATTAACCTGTTTGTAGAACTTACTAAAATCTATTCTCCGTTTATGATATACGTAGGAATCTTTGAATAATCGGGTTTTGAAACCTTTTTCCCAAAGTCGGATGGATAAATCCGGGTCTTCTCCGGGATGAATGTTTCCGAATCCGCCCGACGCTTCAAAAGCCTTTTTAGACAATCCCATATTAAAACTTCTTGGCTGAAACTTTCCTATTTTTTCCGAACCGCCACGAACCCCACCTGTTGTTAAAAACGAAGTCATGGTAAAGTTTATTGCTTTTTGCACCGATGAAAAGGAATCTAATGCATTATCGGGTCCGCCGAAACAATCTACATACTTTTTCTTCAGGTTTTTATCTACTGAAGCCAAGTAATCTTCCGGTAAAATACAATCCGAATCTAAAATCAAGAAATAACTGCCCATGGCATGTTTCATCCCGAAATTTCTGGAATCGCCGGGACCGGAATTAGGCTTGCTGAAATAGGAAATAAACAACTTTCCTTCATATTTTTTAACCACATCCTTACACGGTATAGTTGAACCGTCTTCAACTATAACCACTTCAAAATCTTCATGATAAATCTGCTCTGCTAAACTTTTTAGCAGTTCCTCTACTTCATCGGGTCGGTTATACACCGGAATAATAAATGAAAAATACATTGCTGCAACTAAATTTTAACAAAGGTAATGCTATAAAAATAAAAAAGCCACTTGAAACAGTGGCTTTTGGATTATTTTGAGTGAATTTATTATTGCTTAAACACTTTAATTGTTTTGAGCAATCCATCAACCGTAACTTTAACAATATAGTTGCCTGAATTCAAATTTGACATATCAATTTGACCTTGTGTCGTATTCAAGTTTATAATCAAAACTTTTTGACCTAACATATTAAAAATTTCAACTGTTGTAATTTCTTTTGAATAGGATAAATTCAGAATATTTTTAACTGGATTTGGATATGCTTTAAAATTCGATTCAATAAAATTTTGAGAACCTAAAGTATTATGCACTGTAACTCCTAGTCGGGAAGGTAAAGTTCTGCTTTCACAATTAAATGCATTGGTTTGGGAGGCATAATAAGTGGCTCCATCTACCAGCAAAGTCGAATTGGGTAACAAATCGCTTCCTGTTGCTGATCCGTACCAACTAATATTTGTACCGGTTACTTCGATATCAGCAATAGTTTCACCAGTAATGAAGTCCTGATCGGAATTTCCTGTTGGAGCTCCCGGGCGTGTATTCACTATCAAAGCAAAACTTTTTATCGACACACAACCGTTTAATAAATTTTCAATTTTTACAAAAATAGTCTGATTTCCAGCACTTGAATAAATTTGAGGATTTGCTATAGGGTTATTTCCAGTATTTGCATCAGAGAAAGAAGTGTGATAAGTTATCGTATAATTAGAAGGACTTTGTGCTCCTAACATAACAGATTCGTTTGAAGTCAAATTGAAATTAACAGTACCTAGTGATTCAGCACAAGCCTGTAAATCAACTGGTTCTTGAAAGTTCATTGATTCTAGACCGACAGTGATTGAATCAGAAATATCTGTTGTCACTGTTGTATTACAACTTGGATAAGAAACAATTGCTGTATATTGTTCTGTTGAAAGCGGACAAACATTTACGGTTGCTGAATTTCCAATAACATTACCATTTTGCATCCATGTAATGTTGGGTGTAATAGTATTCCCATTAGGCGTAAAACGCCAAGCTTCATTCGCAGCTGACCAAGTGCCAACATTCCTTCCCGGTGGAACAGAGCCAATGGTTCCGTCATTATTCTGAATTCCAATAAATCCATTACCTGAATTCCATGCAGTGCAAGGCACTCGTCTTTGTACATATACTTCAATATTATTTGAAGTTTCATAAATCACCATTTGTGAAGTTTGTGCACCAACCCCTGCGTCTGAAGAACAACCATATTGAGCAAGTTGGCTAAAATTAACCACGAAAGCCCTGTTAGGGTAAACCCCTGCTGTATAATAATTTATATTTGGATGAGCAAAGGAATTAGAAACCGATGGATTAGAATCCTGAAAAACACCATTAATTGAATTTCTAAAAGGCGCTTGCGAAGCGTTTCCTGCATAAGGAACCGCACCACCCATTATCCATGTTGAAAAAGAGCTAGGAGAATAAAAACCATTAGGAGTTTGACCGGCAACACTGAAAGTAATCACCCCATTGGTTGAAATCAACACCTTATTATAAGTTTGCCCGTAAAAACAAAAATTAAAATCCGGAAAGGTTAGTCCTTTTAAATCAATAACATCAGACCATTGATCATCTAAATTTAAACTTATTGAAGATCCTGATGTTGTTGCAAAAGGTGGATTGTACGGAATACTATTAACCTGATAGGAAGTTGTTTCCTTCAAATTTGAATAGTTTACTTGTAGATTTGTACAATCGCCCGGGTTACAAACCGTATTTGGAGCAACGATATTAATGTCTAAATTCTGAGCAAAAACCGTTATTCCAAAAAATAAAAGAGAAACTACTAAACAGTATTTTTTAATCATGATTTTTTTTACGAAGATAAAAAAAGGAACTACTTTCGCAGTTCCTTTTTTAAAGAAATTTCTTTAAAATTATTATTACTTAACCACTTTAATGGTTTTTGTCATCCCGTCAATATTTACTTTAACCAAATAGTTGCCGGAAGAAAGTACAGACATGTCCAATTGGGTTTGTGCTGCATTTAATTGTTTTGATAAAACTTCCTGTCCTAACATATTATAAATAGATACTGATGTTATTTCTGTAGAATAGGATAAATTTAAAACATCCTTAACCGGGTTAGGATACGCTTTGAAAGCATCTGAAACAAAATCCTGAGCTGATAAGAGTTGATTAGTGGACACTTTCAAACAAAATGTTCCTTCTGACGTAGCATCATAACCTCCAACTCTAACATAATACGTTTCACCTACATTTACAGGGGCATCCGAAATAATTGAATTCCAAGAGAAGCCATTACTTAATGTTGTAGTACCTCCATCTTGATCGCAACTCACTTCTGTTAAAGAACCGCAAGTTCCTGAATACAATGAAATCTCTGAATCGACAAGTGTTCCTCCAGTAAAATCAGTTGAAACATCTACAGTTGCAATACCACTTGGAACGGTAAATGAAAACCAAACATCGTTCTCACCGTATTGGAAACAAGAAGCTGCAACTACACCGGAATCAGTAGCGCCTGCATTTGTTGCATTTGTATTGGTACCATCACAAAAAGTAGAATCTACTGTTAATGAGATTGCATTCACACATTCGTCATTTGCTGGCGGAGGTGGAGGCGCGCACGTTGCAGAGATACACTGGATAGTAGTAGTATGGCAATCGGAATCAGTTTCACAGCCATTACTCAAAGAGATATGAAATCTCACTGTGCTAACAGCTACAGCATTTACAGTTAAAGGGGAATCTCCAAATGCAATTACGTTGTCAGAAGCATCAGTTACCGTGATATAATTTCCTGCTCCGTCTGTTGCAGTAAATTCATAATCGTTCCCAATAACAAGACCGGTAATTACGGAATATTCGCCGGCATAATTACAACTTGTAATTTCCTGAACGACTCCTGTATTGAAGGAAGTTACATCCGATGAAGGATATTGGTTTGTTGAAATACATTGCGCTTTAACGGCAATACCAACAAAAAAGAAACAGATAAATAAAGTAATTTTTTTCATAAGCTTTTAGTAGTTTGGATAAAAATAGTAAATATTTTCAGATAATTAACATTTTTATATATTTCTTATAAAAAATAACAAATTACTCGTAAAAGAATAAAAAAAGGTGGTCAAAAGACCACCTTTCAAAAAATACTATGTATTTAAGTTATTGTTTCACAACTTTAATTGTTTTCACCAATCCGTCAGCTGTAACTTTAACAATGTAGTTACCAGCATTAAGATTTGACAAATCAATTTGTCCTTGTGAAGCATTTAATGCTTTAGTCATAACATTTTGACCTAACATATTATAAACTTCAACAGAAGTAATATCTGAAGAATATGAAAGATTCAACATGTCTTTAACTGGATTAGGATAAGCTTTGAAAGAAGCGCTATCAAAAGATCCTGTACTTAATGACGCATCGTAAGCTGAAATTCCGAAGCTTCCAGCTGCATCATTACTATATTCGTAAGCTCTGATGAAAATTGTCATTCCAGGTGTTTGTCCCGTTAATGATAATTTTGAAAAACCTACTGCAAATTCGGCAGCACCATCATCATCACAACCAACTTGCGTTGGAAAAGCACAATCACCAGAATATGCTGTAATTACAGTATCAATTCCTGTACCCCCTCCTACTGGAGTTCCTGTTTCAATCGTAATGTTTCCGCTTGCTGGTACCACAACACTATACCAAACGTCTCCTCCACTAAATCCGAAACAAGTAGTTGGTGCAGTCTGACTTGAAGTCGACGCTCCGGCATTAGTTCCATCTACAGGGTTATCACTGTAAACTCCACCTGGTGTTAAAGCAATTGCATTGATACAGTCGTCATTTGCAGGAGGTGTTGCCAATGTTGTGAAAGAAATAGTCGACCAAGTACTATATGTTCCTGAACCACAATCCGTTCTCACGTGAAAATAATAAGTAGTTAGAGGGTTTAGTGATGGCGCATCATAGGTTTCACCCGCTAAATTAGTACCTGCACCTGCAGGGTCTGCTGCTACCTGATCGATAACATATTGGTAGTTTCCTGATGTTGCAGTCCAAGTTATCGATGCACTTGCATCAGTAATTGAGTTTACAGTTAATCCGGATGGAGAAGGACATGCTGGTGTTAATTCTAATTTAAAATCATCAAAAGCCACATACCATGGAGAAGAACTTGGTTGATTAACTCTTACAGCAAAATAATAGGTTCCTGAAGATGAAGGAACGAAAGTTCTTTTCACTTCTGCATACGACTGAATCGCAATTGTTCCTGTTCCCGGTACATTGTAGCTGCCGCCTAATTGAGTAGCACCTACAGAACTTGCTGAAGTATTGTAGAACATATCCACTACCCAACCAGTTCCACCATCACCTTGAACAAAAGTAGAGAAATCATAAGAAGTACCTGCAGTTAAATCAAATCCAACAGTCCAGATATATTCATTTGTAGATGACCATGCATTTCTTATGTAATTTGCACCGGATCTGGCAGTATTGTATGTGGTTGCATTTGAAGACGACCAATCACCAATTTCTTTAAACCAACATGAAGGGAAATTTGTAGTTCCCAAAGTAGTTAAGCCGTCAAAATTTTCAGTCCAAGGCAAAGAAGTCACAGCGCCACAAGAAACGATTGAAGCGACAGATGAATAATCAAAAAGTCCTGAAGCCGTACAAGTAATTTTTAATCGGTATTGGATTGGAGTTCCCGCATAAACCGGTGGTGTATAAGACAATGTTGTTGCACCAGTTCCGCCAACAGCATTTGCCCAGTTTGAACCACTATCAGTAGATTGTTCCCATTGATATGACAAACCGCTTACGCCGGTAGTTTGCCCAGTTATTGTTAATGTTGCAGAAGCCTGTCCGCTTATTAATGTTTGAGAAACCGGAGCTGAAGTTCCAGCAACAGGAGTTCCAGTACAAGGTGTTGGAGGTGTCCATGTATATGTCAATCCATCTGTAGGCATACCCGGTGTTGCAACTGTCGTATTATAAGCTTGAGTTGAACTATTT
The DNA here is from genome assembly GCA_963812405.1 of uncultured Flavobacteriaceae bacterium. Classification (GTDB taxonomy): domain Bacteria; phylum Bacteroidota; class Bacteroidia; order Flavobacteriales; family Flavobacteriaceae; genus Flavobacterium. Next base: position 516,106 of record CAWEUV010000004.1, read on the forward strand.
GCAGTTCCCGCAGTTGAAGCAGTAAATAACGTAGATGTATTATTTAATCTGTTGTTATAATCAGTGTTCGTAGCACCTCTTAATCCAATTTGTCTTGTCCCAGATGAACTAGTAGACCCAGCTGCATATCCGTTTGAACCATAAACTACTTTTATTAAATTTGAGGTTTCAACCAATCTTATCTGAAAATTAATATAAGGAATGTTGGTTGTACTTGAAGAGTATGCAGGTCTCCAGTTTTTAAACTGAATCACGAATTCACGATTTGGTGCAGAGCCAACAACTTCCCATCTTGCCTCTCCTGTAATTAGACCTGTAACAAAAACACCACACAAATCTGCTCCCCATGCTGACACAGCACCATTATATGCAGTAGTAGATGAAATTGGAGTGTATAGAGTTGTTGAAGGTGCTGTTGTTCCAAATGTTATAAAACCATTACTGGTTACTTTACAACCAGTATAATCAGTTCCGTTGAAATTAAAGTTGAACGGAATCGAACCATCTGCAATCGTCCAAACCTGACTATCAAAGCTAGTTGCGGTCGTAGAGGTACCTAAAATAGTTCCTCCGGTTATCTCAACATAAGTATCATTTGACTGTGCAAAGGAATATGATGAAACCTGTGCATATCCAAATGAAAAACACGAGATAAAGAATAATAAAATCCAAGTAATTTTTTTCATGTTATAACTTTTAAAATTAAAGCATAAAAATAATAACAATAATCTTATCTTTAACACAAATCGGATATAAAACACAAAACTCACGACAAAGCGTGAGTTTTATAACATTTTTTAAGGATTTTACTTACTTAATACTCTCTATCTGAACCATTTCATCAGTGTCTGCAAGGTAATCCACCCCGTCGAAACCGAAACCAAACAGGTTCAAAAAGTCTTGTTTGTAACCTGCTAAATCTCCAATTTCAACCAAAGATTCTGTAGTAGATTCTGTCCATAATTTAGCAATTGTCTCCTGAACATCAGCTCTCATTTCCCAATCATCGATACGAATTCTTCCTTTGTCATCCGTTGGAACAGCTGCGCCACTATATAATCTGTCATGGAATAATCGCTGAATTTGCTCGATACAACCTTCATGAATACCTTTTTCTTTCATAATTTTGTACAACAAAGAGATATACAAAGGAATTACCGGGATGGCAGAACTTGCCTGAGTAACCAACGCTTTGTTTACCGATACATAACCTTTACCGTTAATATCTTTTAATTTATCTGTGATTTCAAAAGCAGTAGCTTCCAAATGATCTTTTGCTCTACCGATAGTCCCTTTTCTGTAAACGGCTTCCGTAACTTCAGGGCCGATATAAGAATAGGCAACGGTAGTTACACCATCTGCCAGTACTCCTGCCTCTTTCATGGCATCCATCCACATTGACCAGTCTTCACCTCCCATTACCACAACCGTATTGTCGATATCCTCTTGATTTGCAGGCTCAATCGAAACCTGAGATACGTTTCCGGTATGGAAATCAACCGTTTTGTTTGTAAATGTAGACCCGATAGGTTTTAAAACAGAACGATGTGTAACTCCTGTAACAGGATGAACACGAACCGGAGAAGCCAAACTGTAAATTATCAAATCAACCTGACCTAAATCCGCTTTAATCATATCGATGGTTTGCTGTTTCACTTCATTTGAAAAGGCATCACCATTGATACTCTTTGCATACAAACCTGCTTTATGCGCCTCCTGCTCGAAAGCGGCAGAATTGTACCAACCTGGAGAAGCGGTTTTTCCTTCCATTGGCGGTTTTTCAAAAAACACACCAATAGTAGAAGCGTCTGAACCGAAAGCACTTGTAATTCTTGAAGCCAAACCGAATCCGGTAGAAGCTCCTATAACCAATACGCGTTTTGGTCCGTTAATTTTTCCTTTTGATTTAACATATTCAATTTGATTTTTCACATTTTGTTCGCACCCTTTTGGATGGGCCGTCAAACAAATAAATCCTCGCATTCTAGGTTCTATAATCATTTCCTGCTTATTTTATTTATTCTATTTTTGGTTTGTTTGTTCGAAATTTTAGTAAAACAAAAGTAAGTTAAAAAATTAATTCAACAACGCTTTTGCGTGATTTAGCGCCGAATCCGTGATGTCTTTGCCGGATAACATTTCGGCAATTTCAACAATACGTTCTTCGGCAGACAATAATTTTAATTCGGATATGGTGCTTTCCCCCTGAATGGATTTAAACACTTTATAATGTTGCTGTCCTTTTGCAGCAATTTGAGGCAAATGCGTAATGGCAAAAACCTGCATTTCACTGCTCATCCCTTTCATAATATCCCCCATTTTATGTGCAATTTCACCCGACACACCGGTATCGATTTCATCAAAAATAATGGTAGGCAACTTCGAATAATCGGCTAAAATTGCTTTAACCGCCAGCATGATTCGCGATAGCTCTCCGCCCGAAGCTACTTTTTTCAACAGACCGAAATCGGTGCCTTTATTAGCAGAAAAAAGCAGTTGAATTTCGTCTTTCCCAAAAGCATTAAATGTTTCCGTAGGTCGAATATCAAACTGAAAACGTGCATTGGGCATTCCGAGTTGTGATAAAACGGAGGTAATTTTATCCGTTAAAACCGGAACTGCTTTAATTCTGCTGACAGAAATCGTATTTGCCATTTGCTCCAAATCCGAGGTGATTTCCTGAACTGCAGTTTCCATTTTTTGAATCGCGGTTTCCAAATCATCGGCTAAAACCACTTTATTATCCAAATCATGCTGAATTTCCAGCAATTCTTCTACAGAACCAACCTGATGTTTTTTCTGTAAGGAATAAATGGTTTGCAGTTTTTGATTTACCAATTCCAATTGCTCCGGATCGTTAACCAGCTTTTCGGATTGGTTGAAAAGTTCATTTGCAATATCATCGAATTCAATCAGCACACTGGAAATACGTTCGTTCAATTCACTAAATTCCGAAGACAATCCGGCAATTTTCTGCAATGCGGTTTTAACTTCTTTTATATTTTGAATGATACCGATTTGCTCCTCATTAGCCAATGCTAACGATTTATCTAAAGCTTCTTTGATAAATTCGACATTATTAAGTTTCTCAAAAACGGCTTCAAGTTCCGATTGTTCTCCGGCTTTCAAATTGGCTGCGAGCAATTCTTCCAGCAAAAAAGTATTATAATCCTGTTCTTTAGACAATGATTCTTTATCTGAAATCAGCTTTTTTAACTGACTTTTGGTTTGTTTGTATTCGGAAAGTCGGCTTTGATAAGTTGCCAAAAATTGTGAGTTTCCGGCGATAGCATCCAAAATCCGGATCTGATATTCTTCTTCTGATAACTCACGGGTTTGATGCTGCGAATGGATGTCGATTAAAAACTCACCCAGTTCCTGTAATTCATTCAGATTTACCGGACTGTCGTTCACAAAAGCACGGGATTTCCCTGAGGGTAAAATTTCTCTTCGGATAATGGTTACCGGTTCATAATCCAAATCATTGTCCGAGAAAAAGGATTTTAAATTGTAGTTATCGATTTGAAATTGCGCTTCTATGACGCATTTCTGTTCTTTATCTTTTAGTGAGGTCAGATCGGCTCGTTTTCCTAAAACCAACCCTAAAGCTCCCAGAAGAATGGACTTCCCTGCTCCGGTTTCACCGGTAATAATAGACATTTTGTTGGAAAAAGACATGTCCAACTGTTCTATCAAAGCGAAATTTTTAATGGATAAATGTATCAGCATAATTTGTGCTTGTGGAAAATTAGTCTAAACACAAATTTAGAATTTTATAGCATTCCATTTAGCGGAATTTAACGGCGAAACCCTGTTTAACGTTTCAGACAATTCAGCCACGTTAACATTCGGACCTCCTGAAAAAACAGCTACAATTTCGTCTGCTTTGGCATCAAAAAAGATACGAGTAATAAAAGCATTCGGACGTACACTGTGAATCTTGGAAACGGTCTGAATGGCTTTAACGATATTCTCTTTTGCTTCCTTCGGTTTATCAGCCATTTTATCCATTCCTAAAAAATGGTATTCGTACAAGGCCTCACGATAGGGAGTAAATGTATTGGAAAGTAAATCGTTTACTAAGTAATAACGGTTTTGTTTTTTTTCGGTTTGCGTCCAACCTGCCGTTCCGCTTGACTGAGCCAGATTAGCAATATTAGCAGCACTCTCAAGGAATTTTGTACCGCCCTGATTGGAAAAAGTATCGGCATCCAAACCAATTATGATGTTCGCATAGAAAGCGACAACTGCAATCAGGTTAGAATCGTAACTATTCGGATTGTAAACAAAATTTTCAAATTCAAGATACCTGAAATTAAAATCCTTATCGTTAAAGTTAAATACCGGAGAACCGTAAGTTGAATTATACACCGGTCTGGAAGACTGGATTTGAAGCGTACAGGTAAACTCGTTGGATTCATAAGACTGGATGGTAATAAACATACTGCAGTCGATGCGCTCTTTGTTGGCAAAATTTCGGGTAGTCCATTTGGTATTGTTAACAAACTCCCCAAGAGAACGCTCCAATGTTTTGAATATCTGAACATTGGCCGCAGTAATCTGATCATAATTAACTTTTACCGTACAGTTTAATTCCTGACTGTATCCGAAATAAGAAACCAATAAAAGTGCTGTTATAATCCAATTACGCATAATGTTCTGTTATTTTATTGACGATATCCTTTGCCACTTCTTCCTTCGATTTCAAATCCATGGGTTCAATGGAAAAATTCTTATCGATAAACGTAACTTTATTGGTTGGCTTTCCAAAACCGGCACCTTGATCGTTTAACGAATTAAGAACTATCAAATCTAAGTTTTTTTTCTGAATTTTCTGCTTTGCATGCTCAATTTCATTTTCAGTTTCCAATGCAAAACCTATTAAAAATTGTTCTTTTTTAATTTCACCAAGCGATGCGAGAATATCTTTTGTTTTTTCCAATTCAATGGAAAACGCGGTATCGTTCTTTTTTATTTTCTGCGAGGCAACATTTTTAGGACGATAATCTGCAACAGCAGCTGCCGCTACCATCACATCCATATCTTTAAAATACTGATGACACACCTTATACATTTCTTCAGCGGAAGTTACCCTTTCCACTGTCACCAGAGAATGTTTCAACTGCAGATGTGTGGGTCCGGAAACCAAAATTACTTCGGCACCTAAATCAGCTGCTGCTTTGGCTATATCATACCCCATTTTTCCGGTAGAATGATTTCCGATAAAACGCACGGGATCAATCGCCTCGTAAGTTGGACCGGCGGTAACCAATATTTTTTTTCCTTTTAACGGAAGTTTGCTTTCGATGTCTTTTTCTAGGAAAGCAATGATGTTTTCAGGTTCTGCCATTCTTCCTTCACCGGAAAGTCCGCTTGCCAATTCGCCGGTTTCTGCCGGAATAATAATATTACCGAAGTCTCTCAGGGCATTAAAACTGGCTACAGTAGAACTGTGTTTGTACATATCCAAATCCATTGCCGGAGCAAAATAAACAGGACATTTGGCAGAAAGATAAGTGGCAATTAAAAGATTATCACAATTGCCGTTTACCATTTTGGAAAGTGTATTGGCAGTTGCCGGAGCAATGAGCATCAAATCGGCCCAAAGTCCAAACTCAACGTGATTATTCCATTGTTCGTTCTCATTTTCCTCACTCAGGAAGGTGGAATAAACTGGATTTTTGGAGAGTGTTGACAGTGTTAACGGAGTAACAAAATCTTTAGAAGCAGGCGTCATGATTACCTGAACCTGAGCGCCTGCTTTTATAAGTAGTCTAACTAATGTTGCTGTTTTATATGCGGCAATTCCTCCGGAAATACCGAGTAATACTTTTTTCCCGCTTAAAACAGACATACTGTTATTGTTTATTTGAATCTCTGTAATAGATTTTACCTTCCAACCACTCTTGAACTGCTAACGCATGTGGTTTTGGTAATTTTTCGTAAAACTTGGAAACCTCAATTTGCTCTTTGTTTTCGAAAATTTCTTCAAGACTATCATTATAAGTAGCAAACTCCTCAAGCTTGTCAATCAATTCTTTTTTGATTTCAGAGTTGATTTGATTCGCTCTTCTTGCCATAATAGTAATCGCTTCATACACATTCCCCGTTGGCTCTTCGATTTTACTCTTATTGTAGGTAATTGTATTTACAGGAGCTGTAGTCTTCTTTAAATCCATAGGTAATTATTTAGAAAATTTTTGTAATTCAGTTTCAATAATTGCCAATTTTTCATCGGCATCCGTTTTGTATTTTGTATCAGCTTTAAAACGGATCAATCCGGAATAAGCTGTTTTAGCTAAATTTAATCGCTCTTCCATTTTGGAAGGCACACTGTTTAACGCCAGTTTGTAGGAGGAATCAAACTTATAATATAAAGCTTCCTCTTTGTATTTTGTACCAGGATAATCCGAAATGAAATTATCCAAAGAACGAATAGCCGATTTGAAATCTGAAATCGTATTGTATTGTTTTGCGATTTCAAAAGCTTTTTTCTCTAATTTATCTCTGAGTTCGGCCATAATTTTGTTGGCTTCCTCCAAATTTTTGGAATCAGGATAAGTATTAATATAATATTGCAACTTTTCGATTGCTTTATCAGTATCGGCTTGATCCAAAGAGTACACCGGAGACAGGTATGAATAACATTTTGCACCTAAAAAAGCAGTTTCTTCTCTGTGTTCACTTTTTGGATATGTAGCTGCAAATGACTCGAACTGATAAGCTGCCAGATAATATTGTTCTGTTTTATAATACGACTGTGCAAACATGTAAAACAACTTTTCGGCCTGAGGTTTTCCTCTGTTAGGACCGGCAATCTGCTCGAATAATCGGATGGCTTTGGTATATTTCTCTTTTTCGTATTTTTGAGTAGCCACTTCATATTTAAACGCCAAATCTTCTGATTTTAAAGCTTTTTGGTACGGACTACAAGAAACAAAAAGTACTGAAAAAAGTAAAATATATAAAAATTTATTCATGTTTCGTTTTGGTTATAATGCCTGTAAACGTAATTTCACATTACCTTCAAAAGCAAATGCAAAGTTAATTATTAATTATAGATTACAAAATCTTTTTTTTATGTCTTAAAAAAGCAAAAGATGCCATAAAAAGACATCTTTGCTTAACTCACTTTATCGTGATTTATTTTACCGAACCGGGCTGATTTCCGGAAAAATTTTTCATATCGTTATCAAACAGATACAATCCGCCTTTATCATCACCAATTAGATTAATCTTGTCTAAAATCGTTCTTGCGGTTGCCTCCTCTTCAATTTGTTCCGAAACATACCATTGCAGGAAATTATGTGTTGCATAGTCTTTTTCACCTAAAGTAACATGAACCAAATCATTAATACTTTGGGAAACCATTACCTCATGTTCATACAATTGTGTAAACAGCGCCTTAAAAGACGAACAATCCAAAACAGGCTCAATCACATTCGGGATTTTTGCATTTCCTCCACGCTGATTGGCATATTTTACCAATTTAAGCATGTGCATGCGCTCTTCATCGGATTGATTGTACATAAAAGTAGCGATTCCTTCAAACCCCTGAACTTCCGCCCAAGAGGCCATCGCCAGATAAATCTGAGAAGAATCTGCTTCTACTTTAATTTGGTTATTGATTGCAGTCTCTATAGATTTTGACAACATAGATTTCTGTTTTTGTTAGAAATGCTAATTTACGACTTTCTTTACAAAAGCATCAAGGCGATTTGCTAAATCTTCGTTAACATTTACCAATGGCAAACGAACCGTATTTTCAGACAATCCCAATGATTTAAAGACTTCTTTGATACCGCCCGGATTTCCCTGTTCGAAAATCATATCGATACTGTCGGCCAGCAGATAGTGCAGCTTGTAAGCTTCGTCTACTTTTCTTTGCAATCCTAAACGCACCATTTCAGAGAATTCTTTTGGAAAACCTTCACCGATTACTGAAATCACACCCGCTCCACCAGCTAAAACCATTGGAAGAGTAATCATATCGTCTCCTGAAATCACAAGGAAATCTTTTGGTTTGTCCTGAAGTAATTTCATAGCTTGTACAATGTCGCCGGCCGCTTCTTTAATAGCGATTACGTTTTTAAAATCATTCGCCAATCGGATTACCGTTGATGGTAACATATTACTAGCGGTTCTGCCCGGAACATTATACAAAATCACGGGTAGTGGAGACGCTTCTGCCACCATTTTAAAATGCTGATAAATTCCTTCCTGAGTAGGTTTGTTATAATACGGAGAAACGGATAAAACGGCTGAAAATCCTGAAAAATCTCTTGTTTTCAATTCTTCCACAACTTTCATGGTGTTGTTCCCTCCTACCCCTAAAACCAAAGGTAACCTTCCGTTGTTGGCTTCTTTAACGGTACGGATAACCAATTCTTTTTCGTCTGCCGTAAGGGTCGCTGATTCTGCAGTGGTTCCTAAAACCACCAAATACTCCACACCACCGTCAATTACATAATTCACAATTCTTTTCAATGCTTCCACATCAACAGAAAAATCTTTTTTGAATGGGGTTACCAATGCTACTCCGGTACCAATAAATTCCTGCATTTTATATCTTTTTTAAAATTTTTAAATATTTGAACAATTCCGTTACAAATTCAGAATGTTTTTCAGCTACTGTTGTTATCATAAAAGCATTCAACCGTTTTTCAACAGTAGAAAAACCCACTTTAAATTTCGCTTTCGACTGCAAAGTTACCAATACCAATGGAGCTTTTTCAATATCATAATAACTAATTAACATATCGAACGGCTTGTTGATAAAATCCGTTACGTCCTGTTTCTGAAATTCAGCTCCTAAAGAAATAGCATCTCTGCTGAAAAACGGATTCTCAAAGGTATCTTTCTTTTTGATTTTATCTCTGTAAATAAGAATTTCTATAGCATTCCGGTCGATTCCGTTTTCTGCAATTTCTGAAATGAGCGCTTCTTTTTGGGTAAAATAACTTTCATCAATCAGTAATCCAACAGTTTGTATCTTATCTTCAGTTACGACAGGTTTATAGTTCACTAAGGTTTTTTTAACTAATTTTTTAATTGAAAAATCCTTTAAAAGTTTTAAAAACATAGTAATTTTACTTGGAATACAAATTTAACGAAATAAGACTTATTACGAATGGTAAAGTTAAGAAAGTATAACCGTTTTTTCATACAATATATTGTTGCTTTTTCGGTTTTTTTGTTGATTTCCTGCGGTGGAAACAAATATTACAATTCGAAAATAGAGGGAAAACAAATTGGAATTACCGAGCAATCGGGTGAAGTAAAATCCATTGATGCTTTTGTTGCCCCTTATCGCGAACACATCAACAAAGACCTTGATAATGTGCTGGCCTATGCTCCGGAAACCCTAGACAAAAGTAAAGGGGAATGGCAAACCACGATAGGCAACCTTATGGCCGACATGACAATCGAAATGGGCAATCCCGTTTTTTTGTCGCGCGAAAAGAAGGACATCGACATTTGCATCTTAAATCACGGAGGAATCCGAGCCATCTTACCCAAAGGAAATGTAACCACACGAACCGCATTCGAAATCATGCCTTTTGAAAACAGTCTGATTATCGCAGAACTCAAAGGAACTGAAATCCGTGAAATGGCAAATTACATCCTAAAAGAACGAAAACCACATCCTTTAAGCGGATTGGAAATAATAGTCGACAAAAACACCATGACCGTAAAATCGTTATCCGTGAAGGGAAAACCTTTGGACGATTCGAAAACGTATTATGTTGCCACTTCCGATTATCTGTCCAACGGAGGCGACAATATGACGTTCTTTAAGAAAGCGATAAAATCATACGACATGAATTACAAGCTAAGGAATATTATGATTGATTATTTCAAGAAAACAGATACAATCCCCGTAATTACCAACAAAAGAATAATCCTGGAATAAGATGAAAAGAAGAGACTTTTTAAAGAACACGGCAGCAAGTTCCGCATTATTGACGTTGGGTGGTTTATCGTTGAGCAGTTTCAACACCTCTGAAACATCTGCAGAAGTTAAGAAAATTACCATTTTGCACACCAATGACGTTCACAGCCATATCGATCCTTTTCCTGCTGACCATCCTAAGAATCCAAATATGGGAGGTGTAGCACGAAGAGCCGCTCTGATAGAACAAATCCGAAAAGAGGAAAAAAACGTTTTACTGTTGGATGCCGGAGATATTTTTCAGGGAACCCCATACTTTAATTACTATGGAGGCGAATTGGAATTCAAATTAATGAGTATGTTGCAATACGATTTGGCAACGATGGGAAATCACGATTTCGATAATGGAATTGATGGTTTTTATGCACAATTACCCCATGCAAAATTCGACTTTGTTTCCGCCAATTACGATTTTAAAAACACCATTCTGAACGACATCGTAAAACCTTATAAAATTCTGCACAAAGACGGGATTAAAATCGGAATTTTCGGTCTGGGAGTGGAACTTCAGGGATTGGTGAGTCCGCAACTTTACAAAGAAACGGTATACAACAATCCGGTAGAAATTGCACAAGACATGACGCGAATCCTTAAACAGGAAAAAAACTGTGACTTAGTGATTTGTTTATCGCATTTGGGTTTTAAATATGCTAACGACCCGGAAAAAATATGCGATGTTAATCTGGCCCGACAAACCAAAGACATTGATTTAATTATTGGCGGACATACGCATACTTTTCTTGATAAACCGGTAATCGAAAAAAACAAAGACGGCAAGGAAGTTATGATAAATCAGGTTGGTTGTTACGGAATCAATCTCGGAAGAATTGATTTTTATTTTAATCCGAAAAGCAAAGCCGGTTCAGGAAACGGCAGAAGTATTATTGTTTAATTCTTTTTCCTGATGTATGGCAATAACTGCCATGTAAAGCAAATATTGAGCAACAGAAAATATGGCGATAGCAATCGGTCTGAATATTGGCAAAGAAAGATAATAAAAATCGATTGCAACAATGAAACGCATAAAAGTGAACAGGATAACGCTTATTAAAACATAGGTATTAATCTTGTTTGTGGTTATAAAATAATTTGCCAAAGCTACTCCTCCCAACAAAATCACAAGCAGTCCGTTAAGCAGTACAAAATAAAATGCATCTCCCAATTTATCATTCAGGAGCCCTAAAACAGTAATAAAAATAATTACAAAAGGAAAAGTTCCAATTATAAACGGCAATGTTTTAGGAGGTTTGCAGCATTTCAAAATTAAAATCAGAACGAACAGTCTGCTTATACAGGTATTTAAAATTCCCAATACAATTATTTTTTTTTCAGAACTGATAAAACAAATATTGGCAATCCACATAAAAAAAAGCGCCAAAATAAAATATCGACTGACTTCTTTTTTACTGACATTCATCAAATAAAGAAAAAACAACGTTGGCATTAAAAAAGGCTTTACAAAATAGAGAAGGTTCACATCTTTTAAATATTCCGCATAAATCAATACCAAGCTTATAAGCAGATAAAGCAGTTTTATTTTTTCGGAGAACCATATTTTCGTCAATTCGAAACCCATATCATTATTTTAAAACAGAAACTTTCTTCATTAAAAAATCCATTAACTAAAAACACTACCTTCTTTCCTTCCCAAGAGTTTTATTTTCAAATAAGAGCATTGTTTTTAGCAGAAAAAATTGTGCCGTAACAAACAACAACATTGCAATTGGCCTGAAAAGTTTTATCGAAACATAATACAAATCTATCGATACCAAAAACTGAATGAAGGTGAAAAATAAGGCACAGATTAAAAAATAAGTATTTGTTCTGTTGGAATCGATAAAATAATTAGCCAGCGAATAGGCGCCCATAAAAATCATAAAAGCCCCATTGATAAAAAAGAAATACACACCGGTTTCGATATTTTCATAAACCAACTGAAAAACACAGCAATAAATAAACGAAAAAGGAATTACCGCAATCAAAAAAGACACCTTATTTGGGAACGGAGTATTTACCAGAATCAGATAAATGATGAATATCCAAAACACGAGATAACTTGCCGTGCCTTTAAAAATGAATTCCGGGGTCTGATTGATAAAAAACAAATTCGCCATCCAGATAAACAACAGTGCCGACAGGTAAATCCAGTTAACTTTTTTGGACATCACAACATACAAAACACTCAAAACAGGAATTAAAAAAGGTTTGGTGTAACTAATTAACCGAATGTCTTTTTCATATTCAGCAAAAACAACAAACAAAGAAAGTATACAATATACTATCCCCAGAAGTGCTGCTATATATTTTCGGAATTCAGTTCTCAATTTTTCAAATCTTTAAGAAGATAGTATTGGGTTAGGAAATAATATGAGACTATCTGTGTGAAATTATTCAGATAGTCTAATATTTCAATTTCCAAAAAATCCTTTTTAAGAATATAAAAAACATCCGAAATTACAAATGACAAACTCGTTAAAATCATAAAAGTAGTATATCTCGAAGGTCTTGTAATATAATTTAAGGAGGCCAACGTACCTAAGGAAACCAAAATGATTCCATAAAGTACTATTAATCCTAAGTTTTCTGCTTTATTCTCTATCAGAACATCCACTATACTGATTAACAAATAGATTAAAAAGAACACACAAATCAGCAACGCAAACAAATGTGTTTTATTGATAAATCGCAAACGTATCGTCACCAAATCATCAACAAGTCCTTTCAGAAAGAACAGATATGCCAAAAGAAAAACGGCAATAATTAAAACAAAAAGGTTTTCCGAATCAATCAGTACAATCATGTCTCCTGTAAAGAAAAGAATCGTTATCAAAGTATAAGTCCAACTGAATTTAATTTTTCTTTCCTGAAGATAATAGAAAAATATAGCCGGAACAATTACCGGTTTGGAAACCAGCATAAGTTCATTATTGTCCAATACAACTCCCAGCATGTAAACCATACACGCGATAAAATACATGATTAATACAGGTTTATTCTTCATCGTAACTTATGGGTATGTATTGTTGTTTGCGGTATAAAAAATATTTAATAATGAAGTAAAATGAAATGACCTGACAAAACACGTTGATGTCTATAAAAACACTGAATTTCGCATAATGATTGTACAATACATAAAACAGATCACTTATTACCAAACAAAAAATGGTCAATAACAGAAAAAAACCGGCCTGATTACTTTTCAAAACATAATAGGTTACGGTTTCAATACCCAATACTACAAGCGTGATACCATAAACCAGAAGTAAACCATAATTTGCGTCTGTGGTATTAAAAACAAGCGATAAACCAACGTAAAGCAAGCTCAACAAAAAGACAATCACCAAACAGATTATCAAAACGGCATAGCTTGATATTTTAGGATTTTTCAAACGCAACAAATCTTGGGTAAGATAAAATCCGATAAACAAATAAGCAATCAGATTTAAAATCATTAGCGGCACCAATAAATCTTCATATTCGATTAGAATCATCATGTCGCCAATATAAAAAAAGAGCATCACCAAAGAAGGCAACAAAGCAACTTCCCCCTTACTTTCCTGCCAATAATAGAAATAAATTGCCGGAGCAATCATTGGTTTGAAAAGGAATGTAATTATAGAATCCCATTTCAAAACAATAGAAAGCACGTACACCAAAGATGCAGAAAAATATAAAATTAAGGCCGGTGCATTTTTACCCATGTATCATTGCTATAAAATCATCTTCACTGATGATTGGAATATTCAACTGATTCGCTTTTTCCAGTTTAGCAGGTCCCATATTATCACCGGCAACCACAAAATGAGTCTTTGCAGAAATGGAACTTCCTACTTTTCCGCCGTTGTCTTCTATGGCTTTTTTCAGATCGTCACGTGAAAATTTCTCAAAAACTCCCGAAACCACAAACGTTTTACCAGAAAGTATATCGGAAACCGTTGTGTCTGCTGAGGCGATTGCTTCCAGTTGAATTCCGTATTGTTTTAATCGCTCAATGATAAGCCTATTTTCTTGATTATCAAAAAATTCAATGACACTTTGGGCGATTTTTTCGCCTATTTCATCGACTAAAATCAAATCCATCAGGGAAGCAGAAGCGATAGCATCAATTGATTTATAATGTTTTGCCAACTTTTTGGCGACTGTTTCTCCCACATACCGGATTCCTAAAGCGTACAACACTCTTTCAAATGGAATTTCTTTAGATTTGGCTATCCCCTTAATCATATTATCGGCTGATTTTTCCGCCATTCGTTCCAATGGGATGATCTGCTCTTTTTTGAGTTCGTACAAATCCGCATAATTGGTCACCAAACCATTGTTAAAAAGTAACGCTACGGTTTCACCGCCCAACCCTTCAATATCCATCGCTTTGCGCGTAATGAAATGCTGAATTCTTCCTATAATTTGCGGCGGACAACCGTAAAAATTCGGGCAATAATGATTCGCTTCGCCTTCTTTTCGTTCCAATTCGGTTTGACATTCCGGACAATGGGTAATGTACTTTGTAGGTTCAGAATTAGCCGGTCGTTTCGTTAAGTCAACATCAATAATTTTCGGAATGATTTCGCCTCCTTTTTCCACAAAAACCGTATCACCAATTCGGATATCTAATTTCTCAATCTGATCCGCGTTATGAAGCGAAGCTCTTTTTACCACAGTTCCCGCCAACTGAACCGGCTCTAAATTAGCAACTGGTGTAATAGCTCCCGTCCGTCCAACCTGATAGGAAATCGAATTTAATTTCGTCGAAACCTGCTCTGCTTTAAATTTATAGGCGATTGCCCAACGCGGGGATTTTGCGGTATAACCTAATTCATCCTGCTGATGAATATTATTAATCTTAACCACCACTCCGTCTGTTTCATAAGGCATTTCGTGTCGGTGCTTGTCCCAATAATTGATAAAGTCAAAAACTTCATTCATATTTTTGGCCAAATGCGATTGTGTTGGTACTTTAAACCCCCATTGACGTGCTTTTTCCAAGCCTTCAAAATGAGTAGTGATTGGCAGATTGTTACCTATTAACGAGTACAGCAAACAATCTAACGGACGCTTGGCCACTTCGGCACTGTCTTGTAATTTTAAACTTCCTGAAGCGGTATTTCTCGGATTTGCATACGGAGTTTCTCCTATTTCAATCAATTCCTGATTCATTTTTTCAAATCCGGCAAAAGGCAAAATGATTTCACCTCTAATGTCGAATTTTTGCGGAAAATCACCCTTCAGTTTAATCGGAACTGCTTTGATGGTTTTGATGTTATTGGTTACATCGTCGCCCTGAAATCCGTCACCTCTTGTAACAGCACGTTTCAGTTTTCCGTTTTCATACGAAATGCTTATGGAAGCACCGTCATATTTTAATTCACAAGTATACTCCAAAGGGACATCGCCTAAAATTTTCTGGGCGCGTTTTTCCCAATCCAGCAAATCTTCTTTGGAATATGAATTGTCGAGTGAATACATACGGTATTCGTGTTGAACCGTTTCAAAAGTTTTGGTTATGGCACCTCCAACTCTTTGCGTTGGTGAATTCTCATCAAAAAACTCCGGATGTTTAGCCTCAAGATCCTGAAGCTCTTTTAGTTTTGTATCAAATTCGTAATCGGAAATCGTAGGATTGTCCAATACGTAATAATTATAATTGTGTTGGTTGAGTTCGTCTCTTAGGGCTTGTATTTTAGGCAAAACATCCATAAAAAAGAAAAAATTGGCTAGATTAGTTTAATGCAACTAATTTAACCAATTTTTAATAATATCCCTTTTAAAACAATAAAACTATTGCTCCAAAATTCCACTCATTTGTTCAAATAAATCACCATCCGTAAAAATAGCGCCTTGTTGAATCAAGTTGAATATTTCCATATTCCTGTCGTCTGTAAAAACTTTCTGTCCGCGTTGCACTTCAACATTATCGGTGAACAAATTATCGCTCAACCATTGTAAACCTTCTTTTTGCAACAAATTGACTTCCGGCACCAAAGCACGGATAATGATGGTCATCATGTGAACTTCGGTACAATGAAAAAGAAAAATGTAGTTTTTGGAATAATGCTCCAAATACTTGGCATTTCCTAAAACACCTTCCCAGATCAAATCGGAGAAAACATCAATTTCCTGCTCTGCTGTTTCCGGATTTTGTGCTTTAATAGTATCCCATTCGTTTTTATCAATAGATTGAGAAGCCAAAAAGTTAATGAACTCCGGATGCAGTTCTTCAAGCTGTTCTTTTGTAAGTCGTGTATATTTCATATACTGCTGATTAAAAAAAAAGCCTCCTCAAACGAGAAGGCTTCCTTATAATGAATTAGAAATTAAGCTTGTTCAGCGATAATTTCGTAAGCTAATTCAACGATTACATCACGGTGTAAACGCACTGAAGCAGTGTATTTACCAGTACGTTTAACGATACCGGAAGTGATGAATTTTTTGTCGATTGACTGACCGTTTTTCTCTAAAACCTCAGCGATGTCAGCATTTGTAACGGATCCGAATAATTTCTCACCACCTGCTTTAGCAGAAATTTTGATATCCAAAGCTTTTAAAGCCTCACCAATTGCTTTTGCATCAGCAACCATTTTAGCTTCTTTGTGTGCTTTTTGTTTCAAGTTTTCAGCTAAAACTTTTTTAGCAGAAGGAGTAGCCAAAATAGCCATTCCTTGAGGAATTAAAAAGTTACGACCGTAACCTGGTTTTACAGATACCACATCGTCTTTAAATCCTAAATTCTGAACGTCTTGTTTTAAAATAAGTTCCATGTTGTTGTCCTTTTGTATTTATAGAAGTTAGCCCGCCAGTGGCGCGGCAACAACTGTAATTTTTAATTATTTTAATAAATCGGCCACGTATGGCATTAAAGCTAAATGTCTTGCTCTTTTAACAGCAACAGACACTTTTCTTTGGTATTTTAAAGAAGTACCAGTTAAACGACGAGGAAGAATTTTTCCTTGTTCGTTAACGAATTTCAATAAGAAATCTGCATCTTTATAATCGATATATTTGATACCGGATTTTTTGAAACGACAATACTTTTTAGTTTTGTTAGTTTCGATATTCAAAGGCGTTAGATATCTGATATCTCCGTCTTTTTTTCCTGAAGCGGATTGTTGTAAAGTTGCCATAATAATTATGCTTTAGCTGCTTTTAATTTTGCTCTTCTTCTTTCTGCCCAAGCTACCGCGTGTTTGTCTAAACTTACAGTTAAGAAACGCATAACTCTTTCGTCACGTCTAAATTCAGTTTCAAAAGCGATTAAAACTTCTGGTGCTGCTTTGAATTCAAACAAATGGTAAAAACCACTTTTCTTGTGTTGGATTTCGTAAGCCATTTTTTTTAAGCCCCAATCCTCTTTGGATACCATCTCTGCTCCTTTAGAAGTAAGAAAATCTTCAAACTTGCTAACTGTTTCCTTTACCTGTTGCTCAGATAAAACGGGATTCAAGATGAAAACAGTTTCATAATGATTCATAATAAAAAATTTATTTGTTATAAAATTGGGTGCAAAAATAGTGATTTATATTTAACCCGCAATACCATTTTCTATATTTTAGATGAAATGCAATATTTTCACATAAATTCTTTGGATATTAAAACTATTTAGCTATTTTTATTTCGATATTAACTCTCACCAGAAGCTTATGAAAATAAATTGTATTGTAGTTGATGATAGTAGCATCCAAAGATTGACCATTACCAAACTGGTAAATGACAACCCGAATCTGGAGCTTGTAGGCGAATTTTCTAATGCTGTGGAAGCCAAAAACTGTATCACAAATAAAAATGTGGATTTGGTCTTTTTGGATATCGAAATGCCCGTAATTAATGGTTTCGACCTATTGGACGGCTTGAAAGTGAAACCGCAGGTGATTTTCATTACCTCTAAAGCAGAATACGCTGTAAAGGCATTTGATTATGCCGCGACGGATTACCTTCACAAACCCATTACCCGAGAACGCTTTAACCAGGCTGTTAAAAAAGCCATAAGTATGATCTCGCTGAGTAAAGAAAACGGCGGTGAAGAAGAAAGCCCACACATCTTTATCAAGAGTAACCTGAAAAAACTTAAAATTTATATTTCCCGAATCAAATGGATTGAAGCGTACGGCGATTATGTAAAAGTAATTACCGAGGAAGACAACCACTTGGTTTTATCAACAATGAAAGCTTTTGAGAATGAACTGCCGAAAGAGAAATTCATTCGCGTTCACAAATCCTTTATCGTAAACATTGATAAAATAGAGAAATTTAACAGTAAGTTTGCTGAAATCGGTCCGAACAAAATTCCGTTAAGCCGAAACAAAAAAGAAGACTTAGTAAAAGCAATCGAAAGCGCTTAATAATTGTCGACATTTAGTGTCACTTTTATAGCTCTGTATTGCGCAACCGCCTCAAAACTATTCAGCACCCGTTGGATAGTTTTTTTTGTTTGTCCCAAATGGTTCTGATTCGGAATTTTGATTAAAATTGTTCGGATATATTCATTACGAATCCGGCTGATTGCTGGCTCTTCCGGACCTAAAACAGGAATCTGAAGTTGCTGCACCAAAACATTGTACAACCACAGCGAACCTTCTTTTAACTTATCAAAATCCCTATGTTTTAACGTCAGTTTTACCAAACGGTAATACGGAGGATATTTGAAATTATGACGTTCATACACTTGTTCGTTATACATTCCGCTATAATCATTATTCACAACCTGTTGAATAATATTATGATACGGATTGTACGTCTGAATCATCACTTTTCCTCTTTTCTCAGAACGTCCTGCCCTGCCCGACACCTGCATCATCATCTGATAGGCGCGCTCATGCGAACGGAAATCGGGTTGGTTCAACATATTGTCGGCATTCATTACGCCGACCAGTGTTACGTTATCAAAATGCAATCCTTTGGCGAGCATTTGTGTTCCGACCAAAACATCAATTTCCTGATTTTTAAACGCATCGATAATTTTTTCGTAACCGAATTTTCCCCGAGTAGTATCCTGATCCATTCTTCCGATAGTTTTTTCCGGAAAAAGGGCTTTCAGTTCGATTTCAATCTGTTCGGTACCGAAACCTTTCGTAGACAGATCAACCGACTGGCAAGCGTGACAATGCGTAGGATTCGCAATCGAATGCCCGCAATAATGACAACGCAACTGGTTTTTGAATTTATAGTAGGTCAGACTCACATCGCAACTTGGGCATTGCGGTACGTGTCCGCATGTCATGCACTCCACAAATGGCGAATACCCGCGGCGGTTCTGAAACAAAATCACCTGTTCCCCTTTAGCTAATGCTTCTGCCATCGCTTCGAGCAAATCATCACTGAAATGCCCGTTCATCTTCTTCCGCTTGTATTTATCTTTTAAATCAACCAGATAAATTTCCGGCAAAACCACATTGCCGTAACGCTCGAAAAGTTCCACCAAACCGTATTTTTTTGCTTTTACGTTGTGATAGGTTTCCAAACTTGGCGTTGCCGAACCTAACAAAACTTTCGCTTTATGTTGCGATGCCAGAACAATAGCTGCATCACGGGCATGATAGCGTGGCGCGGGATCAAATTGTTTGAAAGTCTGCTCGTGTTCTTCGTCGATAACAATCAATCCTAAGTTTGAAAACGGTAAAAACAAAGCCGAACGCGCTCCGATGACAATCTTCGCTTTATCCGAATTTTGCAACACCTGATTCCACACTTCGATGCGTTCGTTGTTCGAATATTTAGAATGGAAAACCGCCACCTGATTGCCAAAATAAGCCGTCAATCGCGTTACCAATTGTGTGGTTAAAGCGATTTCGGGAAGCAAATACAAAACCTGTTCGCCTTTAGCGATATATTCTTCTATGAGTTTAATGTAAATTTCGGTTTTACCCGAAGCGGTTACCCCGTGCAATAAGGTTACAGCATGGTTTTCGAAGTTTTCTTTAATTGCATCAAACGCTTTTTGTTGCGGCTGACTCAACTGAAAACCGGCATCCGTATTTTGTTCGAAGGAAACCCGGTCTTCGGCGATATAATATTCTTCGAAAATTTCCTTATCCACTAATGACTTCACGACTGCTGAAGTACTTCCGGAGGTTTCCAACAATTTCTTAACGGATATTGGTTTCTTCTCTTTTGCATTCAGCTGAAAATAAAGCAGCACCAGTTCGCGTTGCTTTTGAGCGCGGGAAAGGATTTCCATTAATTCCGATAATTGTTCCTGTTGCAGAAATTCTTCTTGCAAACGAATGTATCGGGTTAATTTCGGTTTGTATTTTTCGGCAACTTCTTCCTGTAAGACCAATACGTTTTTAGCGAGCATTGCATTTAAAATCGGAAATACGTTTTTCTTCCCAAGGATGGAAACGATATCTTCCACTTTTAAAGACGATTGCTGTTGCAACGCTTGGTAAATCAGAAATTCGCTGTCGGAAAGCTCTTTTGCGTCGATAGTAACATCGTTTTGAGCCGAAATAATGGTTTCGCTTTCCAATAAAAATCCGGACGGCAAAGCGCTTTTAAATACTTCTCCGATGGAACACATGTAGTAGTTTGCAATCCACTGCCAATGTTCGATTTGGAATTCGTTTACTACCGGCGATTCGTCTAAAATCTGATGGATCTCTTTGGCCTGA
This sequence comes from uncultured Flavobacteriaceae bacterium, assembly GCA_963812405.1. Lineage (GTDB taxonomy): Bacteria > Bacteroidota > Bacteroidia > Flavobacteriales > Flavobacteriaceae > Flavobacterium. The sequence goes on from CAWEUV010000004.1 coordinate 536,659, forward strand.
TAGAGCGTTGGTGCATTCTGATGCAAATCGATTACCAAAGCGGTGTAGATTCTGCTTTTTCCGAAAGGCACGGCCACGCGCATTCCTTTTTGGATGTACTGAAACTCGGCTTCAGAAACCAGATAAGTAAATGTTTTGGGTAAGGCTAACGGTAAAACGACTTCTACAAAATGCGGCATAAATGACTTTTGAGTTACAAATATAAGTTACCGTGTTTTATTTTGAACACTAATTCTGAAATTGATTGGGATTGATTTGCCTGCTGAATCCGAATTTAACCACTGTGAACGCTTAGTATTGTGGTTAAGTCGCAAGATTTTTTGTGACCATCGCAAAAAGTTTTAAAGTTCCTCCTTTAGCCCTGATGGGAGCGGCATCCTTTTTTGGTCGTTGAGGCTCTCGAAACGACCAAAAAAGATAGAGCGGACAGCAGGAACAGAGTTTTCCAAACAAGCCCGAACCATTCGCTCCAAAAAGAATAAAAAATATAGTATTACTTAAATCTGTCATTCCGACGCAATGTTTTTACGTTATGAGATTCCTCCTGCGTCGGAATGACAAAGAAAGCCTAAAGATTTGGTTAAAAAAAAACCGCCCAATGGGCGGTTCTTCATTTCTATTTTAGCCGGGATTATTTACCCAACATTGCTGCTTTTAGGTTTTTGTCGGCCGGTTTGTTAGACAACCAGATTCCGAACATCGCTTTTTTGAAATCGGCACCCTCAATAACACCTTTTTCTTTTCCGTTTTTAGAAACTACTACGCCTTTTCCGGGAACATAAACCATATCAAACACGTCGCCTTTTTTAATTTCATCTTTAAAACACGCTTTGAATTGTGCGATTTTCGCTTTGATTGGCGCTGTATTGTTTCCAGTTGCATTTTCAAAACCTTCGTTTACGGCATTAATCATTTTCTCGCTGGTAATCATACCGGACACGATTGTTAATTTAATGGCCGCGGCATCATTCCCCGACATAATCTCAGCTGCGTTTGAACTCTTTTTTGGTAAATATAAAGCCCCAACGTACATATCCATCCACATTTTTTCACGAACACCGGCTCCGTTTAACACTAAACTTTGGCCTTCTTCAGTAACTTTCTGTGCTACTTTTACACCGGCAACTTCAGTTTGTGCCGTCATTGAAAATAACCCTGCAAATGCTACGAATAATAATGTTAAGAATTGTTTTTTCATAATAGTTGTTTTTTGTTTTGTTAAATATATAAATTTTTTCTTTCGATTTTTTTTTGATCGTCAGGAACGTCAATTTTTATTTTAGTGAACTATTTTTTTTTCAGGGTTTCTTTTATGCTTATTAATAATTGCATTAAGCTCAAAGCCCAGCAATAAAATCATACAGTTAATCCATATGTAAAACATTAAGACAAGAAGTGTGCCAATCGACCCGTACAATTCATTATAACGGGCAAATTTTGTCACGTAAATACCAAACACATAAGACGTTACAATAACAAGAACCGTTGTTAAAATTGCGCCGGCATTGAAAAAAGGAATCTGTTTTGTTTCCCGGGTTCCATATTTAAACAAAAAGGAGGTTGATACAAAAAGCATCAGTAAAATAAATGCATAACGTGCCCATTCTACAAGCAAGACATCATCCAACTGGAATCGGTTGGAGAATTTCTGGATAAAGACTTCCGATACAACAATGGAAGAAATGGTTACAATTAATAAGAATGAAAATATTAACGATAATCCTATAGCCACTGCATATTGACGAAAATAACCCCGTTTAATCTTAACATGATAAGACGATTCAAATCCGCCAAGAACGGCATTTAATCCGTTAGACATCAAATAAATGGACAACAGAAAACCGAAAGATAGCAAACTCTTATAGGAATTGTTCATGATATCCATTAAAATGGCTTCTATCGCACCAAAAGTATTCGGAGGAACGCTATCGGAAACGAACTGCAGAAAATCTTCCTGAAAACCTTTTAAAGGAATGTACGGAATCAAATTCAGAATAAACAGCGCAAAAGGAAACAACGCCATAAAGAAACTGAAAGCAATCGCTGCTGCTCTGTTGGAAAACGCTCCCTGAGCAATTCCAATTCCGTAAAGTTCCAGTATTTCATAAAGAGAAACGCCCTCAAGTCCGGGTACTTTTACAGTTTTACAAAAAGCCATAAGCTTATTGAGCACCGGAATTTTCTCGATTTGTTCTTCTATTTCTTTAGACATTTTTCTTTTAGTTTTTAGGGATAAGCCAAAAAGGATAAGAATTTTAAAAAATACTAGTCTTTAATATTTTATTACCTTTTCCCTTTTCCCTTTTCCCTTTTCCCTTTTCTCTTTTCCCTATTCCCTCCTTCTTATATCGCTTTTAAACTCAAATCCATGTTATAAATGGAATGGGTTAATGCTCCAGACGACACAAAATTCACGCCACATTCTGCAAAACGGCGCACTGTTTTTTCGTCAATACCGCCGGAAGATTCCGTAAGACACTTATCTCCAATCATTTCCACCGCTTTACGGGTATCTTCAAAATTAAAATTATCCAGCAATATTCTGTAAACGCCTTCATTTCTTAGAATTTCGGCAACCTCATCAAGATTTCTGGCTTCTACGATAATTTTCAGATCGAGATTGTGTGCTTTCAGATAAGCATTTGTTTTTTGAATGGCTTGCGTAATTCCGCCTGCAAAATCGTTATGATTGTCTTTCAGCATAATCATATCATACAATGCAAAACGATGATTTTCGCCACCTGCAATTTTAACGGCCCATTTTTCAATGGCGCGGATTCCCGGAGTGGTTTTTCGGGTATCGAGGATTTTGGTTTTTGTGCCTTCCAGTAAATCCACAAATACTTTGGTTTTGGTTGCAATGGCACTCATTCGCTGCATGGCATTCAGAACCAAACGTTCCGCTTTGAGAATGGATTGCGAACTTCCGGAAACATGAAATACCACATCGCCATATTTAACGGTGCTTCCATCGGGAATGAATACTTCTATTTCCAGATTCGGATCTACGTGTTTAAAAACCATTTTTGCAAATTCAACTCCGGCAATAATACCTTCGTCTTTAACCAAAAGTTTTGCCTTGCCCATTGCCGTTGTCGGAATACAGGCTAAAGAGCTGTGATCGCCATCGCCAACATCTTCGCGGATGGCATTGGTAATAATTATTTCGAGTTCCTTCTGAAACTGTGCTTCTGAAATCATAATCGTACAATTTACAGGCTAAAATAAGACATATTTTGGAATCGTACGCTATTGATACTACGTTAGAGGCTTTTTTTTCCGAATTACAGCTGATGCTACAAAAAGTAACATTTTTTTTAAAAAGAAAATACTCCAAAAAACAGCCATCAGAAATTAAAAATTAAAAACTAAATTTACTCAAATTAAGGAGTATAAAAGTGAAAAGTATTTTTACCGACAAAACTAAAGAACCATCCGAAGAAGATCTTCAACAGGTTTTAGGCGAAACTTTTATGCTCTGGAAATCACTCGCTGAGTTTACAAAGGAGGCTTACCCCAAGTATATTGAATCCTGGCATTTTTCAGGGGATAAATACGGTTGGAATTTCCGAATCAGCGATAAAAAAAGGGTACTCCTTTATCTTTTACCACGCGATGGTTTCTTTAAAACAGCATTCGTTTTCGGTCAGAAAGCAACGGATAAAATTTCAGACAGTGATATAAACGAATGCATCAAAGATGAGATTCAAGCTGCAAAAGTTTATGCCGAAGGCCGTGGCATAAGAATAACCGTAAACGACAAATCGAATCTGGAAGACATCGAAAAACTGATCACGATAAAAATTTCGAATTGATTTTTTTTTCAGTAACTTTAGTCGTACTTTCTGACAACCTTTATTTTGGAAAAAATCAGAACCTAAAACACGAGTTTATGGAAAACGAACATGTTGTTAAAGTATTGAAATCCCGTTTTATCACACACGATGTAAAATCATTTGTGGTGGAAAAACCAAAAGGATACGAATTTGTTCCAGGGCAGGCAACTGAGGTTTCAATAAACCATCCCGATTGGAAAAACGAAGCACGTCCATTCACCTTCACAAATTTAAAGGAAGCGGATTATCTTGAATTCATGATTAAAATTTACAAGGATCGTAAAGGGGTTACCAACGAATTAAGCCGAATAAATGCCGGTGATGAATTAATTCTTCACGATGTTTTCGGAACGATAAATTACCAAGGTCCGGGTATTTTCATTGCTGCCGGTGCTGGCATAACGCCCTTTATTTCTATTTTCAGAGAGTTATATAAAAACAATAAATTATACGGCAACCGACTCATTTATGTAAATAAAACATCAGAAGATGTGATCATGGGAGAGGAATTACACCGAATGCTTAAAAATAATTTCGTAAATGTTTACACACGAGAAAATGTGGTGGGCTTCTATGGAAAACGTATTGACCGCAATTTTCTTATCGAAAACATAGCCGACTTCAATCAGCATTTTTATGTTTGCGGGCCTGCCGATTTTGTAAAATCCGTAACTGATAATTTGATTGATTTAGGTGCTACAGCCAATTCAATTGTTATTGAAAACTAATTATTAAAAAAACTCCGGATGTTACTCCGGAGTTTTTTTTAATTTATTCTTTAACTATTCTGACTGTTTTACGGTTACTTCCCTGTTCAATTACCGCCAGATAAACACCTCTTGGAAGTTCTTCTCCAAAAGTTACGGTATCACTTTCACGGTTTCGTAATTGTTTAACCATTCTTCCGGCAATGTCGAATACAGTTATATCCGTACTTTCAGTACTTTCACTTTCTATTTCAAAAGTAAATTGATTGTTGCTTGGATTCGGATAGGCTTTAACATCGAAAACAACCTCTGGTTTACCATTAGCCCCTGAAGGAGCACAGGTTGAAGTACATTTTCCAAAGAAATCACCATGCGCAAGATGCTCTGCAACCGCAGTATTATCCACACATATACTTACACACGGATTTTTAGAACTATTGGTTTTATGACAAAGCATTACTTTGGCCACACCGCTATTTCCGGCAAAACATCTTACATCTTCAGCCATAATGGTTGAGGAACAAGTAGCGGCGCATCCGTTTTGATCGGTTACAGTGATTGCGAAAGTTGCATCGACCATTAACGAAACATTTAACGAATAACCAAGACTTGTTACAATGGTGTTGTTTGATGTGGAACTCGGATTTTGATTTGCTCCAAAGGAACCACTTGTCATACAGGTAACATTCGTATTACTGCTTGTCATGGTGTTGGCACCCGGCGTCCATATCTCATCACCGGAATTTGTAATTACGTTGCACATAAGCGGTCGATTCATTGTTATGGACACTGTATATGGCCCTACGCCTCCTGAAGGATTTACTGTTATTGTAGAGGTTTGATCTCCAGTATAACCATAATAAAGCACATTATTGGTATTGGTACAGGAAGCCGATAATAACGCCGGTTCATTAATTATTTTAGTACACAATACAACTATAAAACTAGGATGTGCCGCATCTCTAATCTGAACACTATAACTATTCGCTGATAAGCTGCTGAAATTTCCACTTAGTTGCCATGCTCCCGAATTTAATCGATATTCGTAGACACCGCTTAAACCACCCGAAGGATTACTGATACTGATTGACCCGTTACTTAATCCATTACAACTAACATCCGTTTTAGCCACTGTTGCTGCCAGAGGCAATCCAATGATATTCAAATTTGCTCCTACATAAGATAAATTATAATTTCCTCCTAGCGATAATGTGCCTTTTTGTATTGCATAGGAACCAATTGCCTCCCCTGATATTCTTGTTAAATTACCAACAAAAGAATCGCTAAAAGCTAAACTACCGTTTGTAATTGCATAGGTTAAAACTGGGTCAGCATCACCGAATACTTTCGATTTGACATCCGCCGTTACTTCAATCGCACGCTGACCAATGGTTAAATCGGCACCAACAAACGATAAATCATAATTCGAACCCAACGTTAAAGTGCCTTGGGTAATGCCGTAAGGACCAATATTTTCACCTGGAACACGGGACAAATTACCGCTGAAAGCATCACTAAAGGCCAGACTGCCTTGGGTAATCTGATAAGTAAACGTAGGATCGGAATCGCCATACGTTTTGGATTTTGCATCCGCTGTGACTTCAACTGCACGCTGACCGATGGTTAAATCGGCACCAACAAACGATAAATCGTAATTTGAACCCAACGTTAAACTGCCTTGGGTTATGCCATAAGGACCAACATTTTCGCCTGCAACGCGGGACAAACTTCCGCTAAAAGCATCACTGAACGCCAGACTGCCTTGGGTAATCTGATAGGTGAACGCCGGATCGGCATCGCCATACGTTTTGGATTTGGCATCCGCTGTGACTTCAACTGCACGCTGACCGATGGTTAAATCGGCACCAACAAACGATAAATCGTAATTTGAACCCAACGTTAAACTGCCTTGGGTTATGCCATAAGGACCAACATTTTCGCCTGCAACGCGGGACAAACTTCCGCTAAAAGCATCACTGAACGCCAGACTGCCTTGGGTAATCTGATAGGTGAACGCCGGATCGGCATCGCCATACGTTTTGGATTTGGCATCCGCTGTGACTTCAACTGCACGCTGACCGATGGTTAAATCCGCACCAACAAACGATAAATCGTAATTCGAGCCCAATGTTAAACTGCCTTGGGTAATGCCGTAAGGTCCGACATTTTCGCCTGCAACGCGGGACAAACTTCCGCTAAAAGCATCACTAAACGCCAGACTGCCTTGGGTAATCTGATAGGTGAACGCCGGATCGGCATCGCCATACGTTTTGGATTTGGCATCCGCCGTTACTTCAACTACGCGCTGACCAATGGTTAAATCGGCACCAACATACGATAAATCGTAATTCGAGCCCAATGTTAAACTGCCTTGGGTAATGCCGTAAGGTCCGACATTTTCGCCTGCAACGCGGGACAAACTTCCGCTAAAAGCATCACTAAACGCCAGACTGCCTTGGGTAATCTGATAGGTGAACGCCGGATCGGCATCGCCATACGTTTTGGATTTGGCATCCGCCATTACTTCAACTGCACGTTGACCGATGGTTAAATCGGCACCAACAAACGATAAATCGTAATTCGAGCCCAATGTTAAACTGCCTTGGGTAATGCCGTAAGGTCCGACATTTTCGCCTGCAACGCGGGACAAACTTCCGCTAAAAGCATCACTAAACGCCAGACTGCCTTGGGTAATCTGATAGGTGAACGCCGGATCGGCATCGCCATACGTTTTGGATTTGGCATCCGCCGTTACTTCAACTACGCGCTGACCAATGGTTAAATCGGCACCAACATACGATAAATCGTAATTCGAGCCCAATGTTAAACTGCCTTGGGTAATGCCGTAAGGTCCGACATTTTCGCCTGCAACGCGGGACAAACTTCCGCTAAAAGCATCACTAAACGCCAGACTGCCTTGGGTAATCTGATAGGTGAACGCCGGATCGGCATCGCCATACGTTTTGGATTTGGCATCCGCCATTACTTCAACTGCACGTTGACCGATGGTTAAATCGGCACCAACAAACGATAAATCGTAATTCGAGCCCAATGTTAAACTGCCTTGGGTAATGCCGTAAGGTCCGACATTTTCGCCTGCAACGCGGGACAAACTTCCGCTAAAAGCATCACTGAACGCCAGACTGCCTTGGGTAATCTGATAGGTGAACGCCGGATCGGCATCGCCATAGGTTTTGGATTTGGCATCCGCTGTGACTTCAATTGCACGCTGACCAATGGTTAAATCGGCACCAACAAACGATAAATCGTAATTCGAGCCCAATGTTAAACTGCCTTGGGTAATGCCGTAAGGTCCGACATTTTCGCCTGCAACGCGGGACAAATTACCGCTGAAAGCATCGCTGAACGCCAGACTGCCTTGGGTAATCTGATAGGTGAACGCCGGATCGGCATCGCCGTAGGTTTTTGATTTTGCATCCGCTGTGACTTCAATAGCACGCTGACCAATGGTTAAATCGGCACCAACAAACGATAAATCGTAATTCGAGCCCAATGTTAAACTGCCTTGGGTAATGCCGTAAGGTCCGACATTTTCGCCTGCAACGCGGGACAAATTACCACTAAAAGCATCACTGAAGGCCAAACTGCCTTGGGTAATCTGATAGGTGAACGCCGGATCGGCATCGCCGTAGGTTTTGGATTTGGCATCCGCCGTTACTTCAATCGCACGCTGACCGATGGTTAAATCGGCACCAACAAACGATAAATCGTAATTCGAGCCCAATGTTAAACTGCCTTGGGTAATGCCGTAAGGTCCGACATTTTCGCCTGGGACACGGGACAAATTACCGCTGAAAGTATCACTGAACGCCAAACTGCCTTGGGTAATCTGATAGGTCAGAGATGGATCTGCATCGCCGTAGGTTTTGGATTTGGCATCGGCGGTAACCGTAATTGGTCTAGCCGCTATATTGGCCGTTGTTGTGGAAACCGAAGTCAGATTATAATTTCCTGCTGCACTGCCGGTAAGACTTGCGTCAACAAGTGTAACTATTTTAGCAGCACCCGCATTAGCATCTGCAAAACTTGCAGTTCCGCCCGACAGACTAACATTAGCATTATCTCCGGCCAAAACACCATTCAAGGAACGGGTAAGAACAGAAGCGGAATTATCTCCGTTATAGATTTTGTCGGATGCAGTAAACGCTCCGGTAATGTCTAATTTACCAATCACCAGATTACCTGATGCATTCGTTGCTGAATAATTTGCTGTATTAGCTATACCAGCCACAACTTTACCTGTCCATGTGTTAGCGCCTCTAACCGACGAAGGTATTGAAGCAAAAGGAACGACTAATGTAGCCACACCTGAAGCATTTGTATTAGCACTTCCAACAGAAGTACCATCCAATGAAAAATTAATAGGTAAACCAGCAACATTCAAATTTACTGTTGCGGTTAATGTGGCACTTGAACCGTAAATTCCGCTTCCGGAAACAGCCGAAATCGAACTTGTTGCCTTAGTAACCGAAAAATTAACCGTTGCTGATTGCGCTGCATAAGGCGTACTATCTCCGGCAAAACTCACTTTCAATCCGTTACCTCCATTATAAGCGCCAACATTAAGAGCAATAATTGCCGTTGAAGATCCCACTCCTGAACTATTGGTAACACCACTCCCTAAAGAAGTACCTCCATTAACGCTAAACGCCAAAGTCCTGTTCGGGATTGGATTGCCGTTACCTACACACAAAGAACATCCGGCATTACCTCCCTGTTGCGTTAAAGTGCTCGAAATAGTGATGGTAGAACCGTAAACAGCAGTTGTTGGCGACGGACTTGTTAATGCCGTATTAGCATCTGTAAAAGTTGTCTGGGCAATAATTCCGGAAGATTGCCCGGTTGCCGTTACAACAAAAGCAACCCCGACATGATTGATGTTAAAGTAGAACTGATCGTAAAAAATATTCCCGTTACTGTCGGCAATTGTCGACCTGTTATGTCCGTTGGGACAAACAGTTGGTGTTTCATCGAAATGCAACGTTACTGTTTCACCAGGCAGAAAGCCCGTCCCCGACAATCGTAGAGTATCGCCTGGCTGATAATCCGCTTTATCTGAAGAAATACTGGCTAAAGTAGATTTATCTGTCTTGAAATTTGTCGGCAATTTTGAGTAACCGAATGTCAAAGTAATAATTAACAAACTCGAGAGAAGTATTAAATTACCCCAGAACCCTTTTTTTAGTAATGATGTTTCCATAGTAAGAGTATTATTTAAACAATAAGTTATATACTGATCCATGACTTCGAGCCATAGAAAAATAACATCTGTGGAATCAAACGGAATATAATTCTTCCATTTAATCCTAAAATTACTTTGAGGGAAATTGCTTCGGAGGTTTAAGTGCTTTGTTGTGGTATTTAAGCAATCTTAAACAAGTACAAATAAATTGTAATAGAGGTCTAATTTATAACTATGATTTGTGGTAATCTTAACAAAACGTTACTTATTCGATAAAAGGAATAAAAAAAACCGCGTAAAGCAGTTTTCATATTGAGTAAAGGAATTAAAATTGCAAAGAAGAAATATTCCATTTTAGATCTTTCCGATACCATAATTGCCCCTTGTCGACTTCTAAAGGACAATCGAAATTATTGGTATACAACGCTCCGGTACCTAAACCCTGAGGCATCGGATTTTGAAGTGTGTATGTCCATTGCGCGATGGCATTTAAACCGATGTTACTTTCCAAAGCTGAAGTAATCCACCAACCGATGTTCTGTTTTTCGGCTAAGTCAATCCATTCATTTGTACCTCGAAAACCTCCGACTAAACTCGGTTTTAAAATGATGTATTGGGGCTTAATTTTTTCAAGCAGTGCTTCCTTTTCTGCCAATGAAAACACGCCGATTAACTCTTCATCCAAAGCGATTGGAAAAGGTGTCAACCTGCACAATTCCGCCATTCTGTCAGTATTGTTTTTTGCAATAGGCTGCTCAATACTATGTAATTCAAAACCAGTTAATTGATTTAATTTATCTAAAGCTTCATTTAAAGCAAAAGCACCGTTTGCATCGACACGAATTTCTATGGTTTCTGCATCAAAATTGCTTCGGATAAAACGCAATAAATCCAATTCTTTTTGGAAATCGATGGCTCCGATTTTGAGTTTGATGCACTTGAATCCGTCCGCTAATTTTTCGTCGATTTGTTGTTTCATGAACGCTTCGTCGCCCATCCAAACCAAACCATTTATGGAAATACTTTTTTGACCATTAGTAAATTCCGAAGGAAATAACAACAACGGATTTTCAGCTTCTAACGACAAAAATGCCTGCTCAATTCCGAATTGGATGGACGGAAATTCGAGTAACATCTCCCAAAGTTTGTCTTTTCCTAAATGGATGTTTTCACAAACCCATTGTAGTTTTTTTTCATAATCCGGTCGGTCATCGATGCTTAATGTTCGTAAGATACCACACTCGCCGATTCCTTTTTTACCTTCCTTTTTCAGAATAATAAACCAGGTTTCCTTTTCGGTTAAAACGCCCCGCGATGTCCCCGATGGCCGTTTGAAATTGAGTATGTATTTTTGATAAGTAGCTTTGATCATCTTAAACTTTACTGATATGAAATAGTTTCTCCCTAGCCCCGATTACTTCACCAAACTTTTATATTAATCGGAGTTCCGTGAATGCTTTGCATTTGCAACGGCATCCTTTTGGTGGCTGAGGCTCTCGAAGCCACCAAAAGATGTAGCGGGAATACGGACAACAAAAATGTACGAACCATTGCTTCGCCAATTCGCTACCGCTCGGTCGCTTCTAAAAAATTATAAATCGATGGAACCGCCAATTTCCAGCAGCATCAAATCTTTTCCTTTATCGAAAAACTTCTTAATAGCTTCCTCATGGTTGATTACGATAAACCCAAAAGTATCGTAGTGATAGCCCAACACCTTGTCGCAATCCAGAAAATCAGATGCAATAATGGCATCGTCTACGTCCATTGTAAAATTGCTGCCAATGGGTAAAATCGCCAAATCCAGTTTGGTGCGCATCGGGATGAGTTTCATATCCATCGTTAAAGCCGTATCGCCGGCGATGTAAATGTTTTTGTGCTCGCCTTCGATTACGAATCCGCCCGGCTGTCCGCCGTAACTTCCATCTGCGAAAGAACTCGTGTGAATTGCCGGTACATATTTTACGGTTCCGAAATCGAATTTCCAGCTTCCACCGTGGTTCATTGGGTGGTACTGCAAACCTTTGTTACCGAAATGGGAGGCGATTTCATAATTGGAAACCACCACGGCATTGGTACGTTTTGCAATCGCTTCCACGTCTAAAACGTGATCCTGATGCGCGTGTGTTACCAGAATATAATCGGCTTTTAATGTGTTGATATCGATATGGGAAGCGGCAGGATTTCCGGTTATGAACGGGTCGACTAAAATGTGTTTACCGCTGACTTCAATTCCGACACAAGCGTGACCGTAGAATGTTATTTTCATGATAGTGTGTTTTAACTTATAACTCTAAATTACTAAAAAAACAAGGAATAAGATGGATAAGGCAAAGGTTCCCAAAGCCACTTTTTTTAACTCCGGGTCGAAATCCTTGTAAGTTTCTGCTTTATAAACCGTTTTTAAATGACGTAACATCAATATTGTCAGGAATAAAGGCGGGAATACCGAAACCTCAACTATAACTGAGAAAGCAACCATTAAAACAATAGCTGTACAAACTATAAAGTAATGGTAGCCTTTGGCATTCTGCAATCCCATTTTCACCACAATAGTGTTCTTTCCGGAATTTTTATCGTTTTCGATATCGCGCATGTTGTTCAGATTCAGCACCGCTACACTTAACAATCCGATTGCTGTTGCAGGCAGTACTAAAAACCAGTCGAATTGCTTGGTGAAAAGGAAATTACTTCCCAAAACACTAACCCATCCGAAGAACACAAACACAAAAACATCGCCGAAGCCGCTGTAACCATAAGCACCTTTTCCAACGGTATATTTTATCGCCGCAACGATTGAGGCAATTCCCAATACAAAAAACAAAAGTGAATACAGAAAGTTTTCGCTTCCGAAGGACACATAAATTAACAAAACTGCCGAAAGCAATGACAAAGCTGCCGTAATGATAATTCCGGTTTTCATTTGAGAAACCGAAATAGCACCGCTTTGAATCGCACGTTGTGGCCCTACTCGGTTTTCGTTATCAGTTCCTTTTACACCATCGCCATAATCGTTAGCAAAATTGGAAAGCACCTGAAAACCAAGGGTTGTAAGCAATGCCAAAACCACTATTTTCCAGTTCTCAAATCCCTGATAATAAGCATAACTGCTTCCTACTATTATTCCCGAAACCGATAACGGTAACGTTCTAAGCCTTGCGGCTTCTATCCATTTTTTCATTTTAAAGTCTTTAACCTCGAAATAATCCGATTTCTATGTACTATTTAAATTTTAAAATCATCAATAAACCACTACTCTACATCCAGTTCTTCTCCGTAGTTTCCACCTGATACAACCACAAATTGACCAATTCTTTAACCTTTGTAAAATTCCCCAAATGAAACGAAATGGTTCCTCCTGCGGTTGCTATGGTAACACTGCCTATGTTTGTCCGTTTGTGCCAAAAAAACTGACTGACTTTAATGGCCTGAATCTTATGCGGTTCTATAATTTCATTATCAATATCCCAGGCACCACTTTGTTTGATAATATACTTTTCGTTGACGAACAAACGGTAATTTCTGAAACTGAAAAACAGCAATAAACCAACAAAAACCAAATAAGCGGGTAAGAAAAAGATATAATCGAAAATCTTACTATCAACATTAAATCCATAGATTAACAATACAGAAACCGGAAGTATAATCAGAAACAATGTCGGAAACAGTAATTTTCTTAGATTGGGTTTGAACATGGTTCCTTTTTGAGGAAATTCCGCAAATAATAATTTAAGTATCTGATCTTTTTCAGTGGCATTACAACCCGGAATTTCAATGGCTGATTTTTTGCTTTCCTTTTCCGATTCGTTTCCGGAGGCTTGCTTGATTTTGAAATTCAGCACGTCCATTTTCTTTTGCAGCCAGTTCTGACTCAGCGCCACTACCTGAACTTTTTCAGGTTTGATGATGGTATTTTTGGTATTCAGCAATCCGAAGGAAAGCAATAACGAACGGTTTTGTTTTGCAATTTTGAAATCGAAATACTTAACAAGCGTTCGTACCAAATTGATAATCATGATTACTAAAAAAATAGTAACAATAAACAACATGGCCGAATACATCGCTACACTTTCATTGATGTAAGTATCGATTTTCTGATCCACATTATCCAATGCATCCGAATTGCGCATCAGATTTTGCACATTCTCATAAATCGTAAAGAAAAAGGCCAGCAATAAACCGAAACTGCGCACATAATTGGACGTAATTCCGATTTTAATCAGACTCAGAAAACTAATAGCGATAAACGGTGTTTCTTGTTCGGATGGAACAACTTCTGATGTTTCATTTGTTACCGAAGCCGACTTTGCCTCACTAAGTAATTTTATTTTTAAAGCAATTGCCAAATCATGCGAAATGGCACGAATGGAAACTTCTTTTTTGTTACTTCCGGCCGTGTCAACATCGAGAGCGTGAACACCGATTATCTTTTGAACCAACGACTGATTAATATTTACCTGCTGAATTTTATGCAGTTGAATTGCTATTTTAGACTTGTTCAGCACACCTTTATTGATGATGAATTCGTCGTTTTCCTCATCGATGTAAAATGTAAAATTCAAATATTGCAGATAAGCGATGATTCCGACAACCGACACAATTCCGATTAAACCTAAACCAACATACAACTTATTCAGTTCGTTGAATTTAAAAATCCAAACCACCAGAATAGGCCATAAAGCACGGGCAATTTTCTGGAATGTATCGGTAAACATTACCAAAACGCCAATTAAAGATTGCCTTTGCGGTTGATTAAAATCAGATTTATGAATCATTTCCATCAGATGAATTGGCAATTTCCATTGAAAGTTTTGTCAACAACAATTGCTTGATACTTTGCGGTTGATTAAAATCAGATTTATGAATCATTTCCATCAGATGAATTGGCAATTTCCATTGAAAGTTTTGTCAACAACAATTGCTTGATACTTTGCGCTTTTTCCTTTTCGATTCCGGGAATTTCGATATCACTGTCGCCACCGCCTGCGGTAAAAATTTCAACCGATGCCAAACCAAACATTCTTGAAATAACCCCTTCATGCAAAGCCACATGCTGAATTCTGCTGTACGGAATGATTGTAGTGGTTTCCGAAATAATGCCGCTTCGATACAAAACATCATGCTGACGAAAAGCATAACCTCGTTTTTTAAAACTGATTCTTCCTAAAACTACCGACAGCAAAAACACAGTGATAATTACTATTGGAAAAAAATACCAATTCTCACGGCTTTCTTCTGCGAAAACAAGCAAAAATCCGGCAGCTAACAGTAAGATTAGCAGTAAAATAAAATTACCAATCAGCATTATTTTCCAGTAATCTTTGTGTAAAGGCTGAAACTGAACTTCCTCAAATTTGGGAAGCTCAGCTATGTTTATGGTTTCGTTTGTGAAATTCACGGTTGCTTTTTTTAAGTTATAAGGGATAAGTAGTGAGGGATAAGCGGTAAGAGACAAGTAAAACAGGATATAAAGTTTCCCTTCTGCTTTCTGCCTTCTGCCCTCTCCCTTCTGCCCTCTCCCTTCTGCTATCTGCTATCTGCTATCTGCTATCTGCTATCTGCTATCTGCTATCTGCTATCTGCCTCCTGCTATCTAAGGAATATACTTCTTCTCAAAATTAGGTTTACGTTTCTCAAGGAATGCGTTACGACCTTCGATTGCTTCGTCTGACATGTAGGCTAAACGTGTTGCTTCACCGGCAAAAACCTGTTGTCCCACCATACCGTCATCAGTTAAATTCATGGCGAATTTTAGCATTTTGATGGAAATAGGCGATTTTTCAAGGATTTCCTGTGCCCATTGGTAAGCCGTATCTTCTAATTCTGCATGCGGAATTACGGCGTTTACCATGCCCATATCGTACGCCTCTTGTGCCGAATAATTTCTGCCTAAGAAGAAAATCTCGCGGGCTTTTTTCTGTCCGACCATTTTCGCCAAATAGGCCGAACCATAACCGCCGTCAAAACTTGTTACATCGGCATCCGTTTGTTTGAAAATTGCGTGTTCCTTACTGGCTAATGTTAAATCGCAAACCACATGTAAACTGTGTCCGCCACCAACAGCCCAACCTGGAACAACCGCAATAACCGCTTTTGGCATGAAACGAATTAATCGTTGTACTTCTAAAATATTTAATCTATGGTAACCGTCTTCGCCCACGTAACCTTGTTTTCCTCTCGCTTTCTGATCGCCACCACTGCAAAACGACCAAATGCCATCTTTCGTTGAAGGTCCTTCAGCAGAAAGCAAAACCACTCCGATAGAAGTGTCTTCGTGTGCATCGTGAAACGCTTCCAATAATTCTTTGGTGGTTTTTGGACGGAAGGCGTTGCGTACATCCGGGCGATTAAAGGCGATTCGTGCTACGCCATCGCATTTTTTATAGGTGATATCTTCAAACTCTTTTACAGTCTGCCAATTGATTTTGCTCATATTTTTCAAATTTAAAATGTAAAAATAAAACAATTTGAGCGGTTCACGGTAATCAAACGGCAACAAAAAAGGTTAAAAACCGGCAGACAAAACTTTAACAAAAATCGTTGACCTTGCTTTATGATTTGAATTGATTTTTTTGTAAATTTAACTTCTTCTTTATCAAGAAGTTGGTTCACTGATTTATTAATTAAAAACGTTATTCTTTGAAAAAATCTGTAATTTTTGTCGCTCTTTTGTCTGTAGTATTTTTTGCAAGTTGTAAAAATAATTCTGAAGTTAAACCTGAAGAAACAACTGAAGCAGTAATGGAAGAGCAAGTGGATACTGTTGCAACTGACAGCATTAAGACTGATGAAGTAGCACCTATGGAAACAGAGAAAGATACATTGACAAAAAAATAAGTCATTTTCTTTACGTTATTTCAGGATACCACAGGTAATGAAGCGAATATTGGATTAATGATATGAGGTTTTGGCTATCCATTTAAAGACAAAGAAATTTTAAGGCAATTGGTGTTCAGTGCTATTTTTCAGCTGATCTGATTGTCAGAAATTTATTTTTTAATGTAAAAATAATGAAGGCTAATCGAAAGGTTAGCCTTTTTTTATTGCCAATTCTTATTCTCCAAATCCATACATATGAAGCAATTGTGAATTTTAACAGAAATTATTTCGCTTCAGCATTTTGAAAACAATATTGGTTAATTATATTTGCTTTTTACCAAAATTTACAATGAGAATTTCAAGATATATCCCTATACTTTCACTATTTCTATTTTTAAGCTGTAATAAAGACAAATCCGGAAAAAACGGAAACGACTCGAACGATACCGTTCTTTTAGCCGACAAGTACGAAGTAAGTTTTCCGAAACTGAGTCCGAAGTTTACTGCTGAAAACAAAACCTATGTAGAAAATTTTTATAACAAATACTATAATCCGAAAGATTTCAGCGGCGGTTTTCTCGTTGCCAAAAACGGTCAGATTATTTATGAAAACTACAGCGGTTACGCTTACAAGGAAAAAGGCGATAAAATCACTGCCGAAAAACCCATTCACATTGCATCGGTAAGTAAAATGCTGACAGCCGTTTGCGTTTTAAGACTGGTGGATGAAGGCGAAATCGAATTGGACAAATCCGTAAAAACCTATTTACCGACATTTCCTCATGAAGAAACTTCGGTTCGTATGCTGCTGAACCATCGCAGCGGATTGCGTAATTACGCCTATTTTACCGATGACAAAGGCGTTTGGGACAAACACAAAACACTTACCAACCAAGATGTTCTGGACCTTTTAGCGACAAAACCCATTGGATTGGAATCAAAACCGGGAACGCGTTTCGGATATTGTAATACGAATTATGCTTTATTGGCTTTGATTATCGAAAAAGTGACCGGTAAAAAATATGCCGAAGTTATGAAAGAAATGATTTTCGAACCTTTGGGAATGAAAAACACTTTCGTTTTCGACAATCTGGAAAAGAAAGACGAGGTGAGTCAGTCGTACAAAAACAATTATTTACGTTTAGCCTTTGAATTTTTGGATCAGGTGTATGGTGATAAAAACATCTATTCTACCCCAAGAGACTTACTGAAATTTGAAACCGCAACCTATTCGGATGAATTCTTAAGCAAGAAAATGAAAGCCGAAATGTTCAAAGGCTACAGCTATGAGACCAAAGGACAACGCAATTATGGTTTAGGCATCCGAATGATGGAATTTGAAACCGGACAAACATATTTCTTTCACAATGGCTGGTGGCATGGGAACACGTCTTCGTTAGTGACGTTACGCAAAGAAAATGTGACCATCATTTCGCTTTCTAACAAATACACGCACAAAACCTATCAGACTAAGAAATTGGCGCCGCATTTTGGTGATTATCCATTCAAATTTAAGGATGCGGTGATTGGAGCGGAGTAATAAAAGTGCTTAATTTAACGATGAAAACCTATCCTTCAACTCAAAGCTATATTTTTATTACGTTTTTAGTTCTTTTTGTTTTTGGAACAATTGCTTTATATTTTAGCATTGAAAATGAAAGCATTGAAGGAATGCCCATTCCTATAATAATTCTATTGGGATTAATTGATTGTTTATTTTTGTGGATAGTATTCGATACCAAATATACAATTAAGGAAAATAAACTTTATTACTGTTCAGGACCGATACGGGGAAAAATCGATATCTTAAAAATCAATAAAATTGAAAATGTAAAAACCTGGTATGTAACTTCGATTCTAAAACCTGCGCTTGGCAGTTATGGTTTAACAATAACCTATAACCAATTCGATGATATTTACATTTCTCCGAAAAACAAAGAAGATTTCATAGCCGAATTATTGAAAATCAACCCAAATATTCAGATAAAATAACCGCAAAGTGTTCAAAGACTTACGCTAAGTTCGCAACGATTTTTCGACAATCTTGTAAATTTTACTTCTCAACGAAATTCTACAATCCGTAAAATCCGCGTTGCCAGCATCCGTGTTATCCGCCTTCCATTCAATCGAGTGGCATTTAACCGATTTTAACCGAAGTCATCGTCAAAGAACCGCCAACTGCTTTATCGTTAAAGAAACTAATATCGTCTTTAGCATCCTGTAACGCTAAGTTATAGAGCATCGGATAATAATGATCCGGCGTCGGAATCGCTAATTTGGCGGCTTTATCTAAGGATTCATAATCGATTAAAGCCTTGTGATTGCCGTCGGTAATTTTACTTTTGAAGATTGTATTCATTTCGTTGGCCCAGTCGAAACCATATTCCGGCTCACTCAATTTATCCCATGCAACCATTCTTAAGTTGTGTACCATGTTACCGCTTCCAATAATCAACACTCCTTTTTTACGAAGTGCGGCTAATTGTTTCGCCAAATCATAATGATATTGCGGGGGTTTACTGTAATCGATACTTAACTGTAATACCGGAATATCCGCATCGGGATACATGTGCCGAACCACAGTCCAGGTGCCATGATCTAATCCCCAATCATGATCCAGACCAACATCGGTAGAAGTTATTAATTGTTTTGTAGCTTGTGCCAATTCCGGATTTCCGGGTGCCGGATATTGTACGTTGAATAATTCCTGTGGAAAACCTCCAAAATCGTGAATCGTTTTCGGATTGTTCATCGCCGTGATGTGAGTACCACGGGTTAACCAATGCGCTGAAATTACCAAAACGGCTTTAGGTTTTTGTATTCCCATTCCCATTTTTCGCCAGGTTTGTGAAAACTGATTGTCTTCAATTCCGTTCATAGGCGAACCGTGACCGATAAACAATACCGGAAGTTTAACATCTTCTTCGTTTAAATCTTGGGTCCAATTGTAAAATGGTTGTAACGATGCCATAGCTGCTCCTCCTAATATAGTTTTGATAAAATCTGATCTTTTCATATCTATACAATAATTGTATATACAAATGTATAAATAAAAACCAATATAAATCTAAATTTAAGGTTTTTTAACAATAAGTGATTGATTTACAACAAATGAATTCCGTCGTCTTTAATATCGATGAGTTTTTGTTTGTACAGCAATCCAATGGCTTTCTTAAACGTTTTTTTACTCATTTTTAAAACGGTTTTGATGTCTTCAGGGTGCGAATCATCATTTAAACGTAGAAAACCTCTGCTGGCTTTCAACTCGTCTAAAATAGCCTGAGAACTTGGCTCAATCCCTTCAAAACCTAACTTACGAACGGAAACATCGATTTTACCGTCGGGGCGGATGTTTTTAATAAAGCCGACAATTCGGTCGCCGGTACGCAAATCGTCGTACACTTCGTTTTTATAGAGTAATCCTTTGTGCTTTTCGTTGATGATAACGTTGATACCCAAATCGGTAATATGGGAAACGATTAAATCCACTTCCTCGCCTACTTCAACAGTTATGTTGTCGTTATTTAAAAACTGATTCAACTTACTGGAAGCCACCAAACGGTTGGTTTTCTCATCCATATACATGTAGACCAAATAACGTTTTCCTTGTTCCATCGGACGCGCCTGTTCTTTGAAAGGTACCAGAAGATCTTTTTCCATTCCCCAATTCATAAACGCACCAATCTGGTTGACATAATTCACGCGCAATAAAGCAAATTCATTCAGGAAAATATACGGTTCCAAAGTAGTGGCCACCGGACGTTCTTCATGATCGAGATAAATGAAAACCGTAATTTCATCACCAATTTCAAAATCGTTTGGAACGTATTTGTTAGGCAACAGCACATCGTGAGTGCCTTCCGGATCTTCTTTTGGGTTACCTAAAAACAAACCAACCTTGGTATCTCTTAAAATTGTAAGCGTATTGTATTTTCCTATTTCGATCATTTCTGCAATGTATTATGAACGGCAAAGATACGAAGTAGTTTTAACATCTGTTTTGAACGGACAATAATCCTTACAATATTTCGTTTTTGCAGAAAATTAGTACTTTTAATGCATGAGAAAAACAATACTTTATTTACTTCTGATTACATTGTATGGCTGTTCCGATAAAATCAGTCCGTATTTTGAGTCGAATATGTATATCAACGAAAACAATTCTGTCATCAACGACAGTTTGAAATTTTCGCATAAATCGTATGGTGATGTAAACTTCATTAAAACCAAACCTTCCCTGAAAAAACATTTAAAAGAAAACCGAATTCCGTTTGATAACGTTTTACTTTACGGAAAAACATACATCGAACCCATTTATGAATACTACATTTTAGCAGATTCCAAAATGGCATTTAAAAACAAAAATTATTTTCAGAATGATACAATAATCGACAATCACACCTTTACGTTCATCGGAATTCCTCTTGATAAATCGAATCCTAACGAAGACTTTAAAAAATTGTCGTCCAACATTATTTCAGGTGAAAAGTATGCACAAAAACTTCCTTCGATATACGATATAATCGAATCCAATAAAGCATCCAATCAATTTTTGAAAGGTTTGACTGAATTCAACAATTTTCCGGCGTATACGAAACAGGAAAAGTGGAACAAACTCCAAATGCAGCTCACTTATGCTTCTTTTTTAGGACAGAATAAAGTGTATGAAGCATTAATCGAGCAATGGAATCCCAACAAAACAAATGATACGATTGCCTCGGTGATTAAAAACCACGCTACGGATGGCTTGGAAAACGTAAAACATGAAATACTCGAAAAGGCCAAAAATGAGAAGCTGGTAATGTTCAATGAAAATCATTTTTATCCGAATCACAGAATTTTGGTGACCCAACTTTTACCGGAACTTAAAAAATCGGGGTTCCGCTATCTTGCCCTTGAAACGCTGGATGAAAAACAAGACAGCATTTTAAACCATGGCGGAAAACTGGATATGGAAACCGGTTTTTACACCAGAGAACAATATTTTGCCGAACTCATCCGAACTGCACAAACTTTAGGTTTTCAATTTGTAACATATGAAAATCAGGACAAAACCAAAGACCGTGAAATGAGTCAGGCCGAAAACCTTTACAACAATACATTCGGAAAAGACAGCAATGCCAAAGTACTTGTTTTAGCCGGAATATCTCACATCACGGAACAACCGGATGCGAATGGTAAAAAATGGATGGCTCAGGTTTTTAAAGAAAAATACCGAATCGATCCGCTGACGTTTTCACAAACGCATTTGAATTCGTATCGAAAAACAACCGAATCTGTTGCACTTTTAAAAAACGGTTTTTTGTCCCCAAAATATGAAGTGACCGATTACAACATCATCAACAATTTAAATTTCAAAGATGAAAAAGGAAATTTCAGCTACAAAAACTCCGATTACAATCAGGTTCAAGTTGCCCTTTATTTTGAAGACGAATTGAAAAAAACATCCGATTATGCCAAAAAAGTACCATATCGTTGTTTCTTATTGAACAAAAATGAAACGTTTCAAACGCAATTACCCGATTCAAAAATCCGACTAATCCTTTTTGACGATGAAGGCAAAGTACTTCAAAACAAGCTTATAAACTAAGACATTTCGATTGCTTAAACCAGATTTTTAAAATAATTCAGCAACACTTGATTGTTGATTTCCGTTGGGGTAAAAATTTCAATTATCGCAGGTTTTTCAGCCGATAAAAACGATTGCATTTCCGTTTGCACTTCTGATTCGTTATTGCTTTTAAAATACTCAAATCCGTACATTTTTGCCAGATGTTCTGCCGTTAAAGTATGGGATGTTTCAAAAAACGTATTGAAAACAGGCGTTTCCTGATGGCCCGGAAGAATTCTGAAAATCCCTCCTCCTCCATTATTAATCAGGATGATTTTAAAATTTTTAGGAATATAACTGTTCCAAAGCGCGTTGCTGTCGTAAAAGAAACTCACATCTCCGGTAATCATAATCGTTGGTTTCCCCGATGCAAAAGCAGCTCCAATTGCGGTTGTGGTACTGCCGTCGATTCCGCTTGTACCTCTGTTACAGAATACTTCGATACTCGGATGAATGTCGAACAATTGCGCATAACGAATGGGCGAACTGTTACTGATTTGCAGCTGACTGTTTTCGGGAAGCATCGGAAGGATTGTTTCAAAAACCTTCATATCAGAAAACGGAATTGTTCTAAGATAATCGGTATGTTTCGTTTTACGAATCGCTTTCAATTCCAGAGCCTTTTGCAGGTAATTACTTTCTACAGAACTAATTTCAGGCAAAAAAGCATTGAAAAACGCATTCGGAGTTGTTTCAAAATGATGTGTCAGACAACCGAAAGTATTGTAGGCTCGAAGTGCATCAACATGCCAATGCTGTTTTGGCTGGTATTTTCGTAAAAACGCTTTAACCCTTTTAGAAACCACCATTCCTCCCAATGTTATAAGGATTTCGGGTTGAAATGCCTTAAAATCATCCTCGGTAAACGGAGTAATTACAGTATCGATATTGGAGATGAAATTCGGATGGTGCAGATTGGACGTTACTTCGGTCATGACCACAACAGATGCATCATTTGCCAATTGGTTCACAAAAGCGGTATCAATTGCTTCCGGATAATTTCCTCCGATAAGAATCAGTTTCTTTTTAGCGGAATTCCATTGCTTTACAAAAACATCAAGCGCTGGAAGTTCCTTTTGCTGATGCTTTGATGCAACAAGTAACGGTTGTACCGAAAGTTCGCCGACGGTTTCATACAAAGGTTCTTCAAAAGGCGCGTTGATGTGTACCGGACCTTTTTGATTTACCGCTATCGCAATCGCTTCGTTAATTTTAAGATCATTTTCTTCCGAAGCATCCTCGTGCAAATTGGCACTGAATAAAATATGATTGGCGAATACATTTTCCTGACGAATGGTTTGACCGTCGCCGATATCGATTTTATTTTTCGGACGGTCAGCGGAAATGACAATTAACGGAATCTGGCTGTAAAACGCTTCGGCAATAGCCGGATAATAATTCAGTAAAGCCGAACCGGACGTACAGATCAATGCCACCGGTTTTTGTTTTTGCTGAGCGATTCCCAATGCAAAAAAAGCGGCACAGCGTTCGTCAGCAATACTGTAACACTGAAATGTCGGATTGCTTGCAAAACCAATCGTTAAAGGTGCGTTTCGGGAACCGGGAGAAATCACTATATCGTGAATGTCTTTAGCGTTGCAGATTTCAATCAAACTTTGGGCTAAAGGTATTTTTGGGTAAATCATTTTTAAAATCGGTAAGACACAAAGATACAAATATTAGGAAGTTGCAAAGTCAGAAATCTATAAAGTTACAGCGAATGATTATTCTGGTATTTCATCTTCTTTTACAATCATAAATTTATAAAACGTATAATGTGAAATTCCGTAAAGTAAAATAACCAACTGCAAAAAAACCTGTTGTTTTAAGTAGAATTTGTTCATAAAAAACAAACCAATCTGAATTACGAAAAGTAAAGCGCTTATTACCAGCCAAAAACTTTTTCTGTCGTCTTTGTAGACATAATTCGTTACCGCCAATCCGCCCAGATATGCAGTTAAGAAACCGTTGATAATCCAAGGAATATAAGCATTTCCTAAAGACTCTTTTATTAGGTCAATCAGGTATAAGTAAATGATCAAAAAAGGAATGGAAGTCATAATTGTAATGCACCATCTTTTCTCTTCAATGATTTTATAAACCAAAACCAAAAGTAAAAGACGAAAAACATCAGAGAACAATACAGCCCATAACAATGCCATATCGGTATTTACATTAAAAAGAACGGAAGTAATCTGATAGAAAAACAACGCCGAAAAATAAACATAGTTGCGCTCTCTGGAAGAAAAAAAATACAACAGCATTAATACCGGAATCCTTAAAAAGCCTAAACTGAATTTTAACGGCTGAAAATCAAAGTAAACACAGATGCTGTAAAGTACGATAATTGTGAAATAACCGATACTCAAACCAAGCACAATACTATGTTTCCGTTGAAAATCCATACTTAAAGTTATGATTTTTTTTCGAAATTATTTCCGATTTAAAACCACAATTTACTGAATACCAATAAAATAAAAAATCACTTCTCTTCTTGTTCCTTTAAAATCATGAATTTATAGAACGTATAATGTGAAATTCCATAAGCCAGAATAACCATCTGATAAATACCGTCATTTCTGATATAAAACTTATTAATGAAAAAAGCACCAATCTGAATAATGAATAAAACAGAACTTATCAGCAGCCAATAATTCCTGTGTTTCGGTTCGTTAACATAATTGATGATTGCCACACTGCCGATAAACGAGGTCAATAAAGCATTGACAATCCAAATGTAATAGCTGTCCCCCAACTCGTTGACTACAAATTCGATGATGTAGAGATAAATAACAAAAAAAGGAATGAAAGCGATGCAGATTGCCTTATAATTGGATTTACGAACCAGATCCAATACCAATAGTACAAGACAAAGTTTAAACAGCATCGAAAAAACGGTGGCATAAACAAACGCATGCGGTAATTCCAAACGATAAAATACCGATGCCAGTTGGTATAAAATCAGTCCGCCAAAATAGATAATGTTTCTTTTTTCTGAACTTACAAAATACAAAAGCAACAAAATAGGAACCCTTATAAACCAAAATAGTTCTGTTACTTCTTCTTTATTCAGCAAAGAAAAAAAACTGTATAAGAAAAGATTTATAAAGTAAAGAATTATTAATAATTTTGTTATTCCTATAATTTTCATCAGCCCCCCTCATTTTTAGTTGAAATAAATATAGTGAATTTTAACCAAAAACACTCAAAATTATGTCCATTAGCATACGTCAGGCCACCGTTGCAGACATGCCTTCCGTTTTGGAGATTGTCAATCATGAAATTCTGCATTCCACGTCGATTTACGATTACGAACCTCGAACGCTGACTTTTCAGAACGCCTTATTTCATGAAAAAACCGAGCGCAATTTTCCGTTTATCGTGGCTGAAAAAAACGGGGTAATTGTTGGTTTCGGAACTTACGGCCCTTTTCGCTTTAAAGAAGCTTATAAATTTACGGTGGAACATTCGGTCTATGTTCATAAGGATTATACCGGAAACGGCATCGGTTCGACGATATTAAAAGAATTGATAGAATTAGCAAAACTAAATCAACTACACACAATGATTGGCGTAATCGATTCAGAAAACAAAGGTAGCATTTCGTTTCACGAACGTATGGGATTTAAAGTAAGCGGACATCTGAAAGAAACCGGTTTTAAATTCGGAAGATGGCTCGATTCGGTTTTCGTACAGCTAATTCTCAAATAATAAGACAACAATAAGTAGTTTCATCAAACTTACATTGCAAAAAAAATCCCAAAACTGAAAACTCAGTTTTGGGATTTTTTAATTCATTATTTCCTAATTGCCTTATGCTGAAACTATCCTTTGATCCAATCTGTGATTTCCTTATCGTTTGGCAGTACACGCGGACTGATAACATTATCCAATTCACCCTTTTCGTTAATCAGATATTTTTGGAAATTCCATTCCACCTGATTGTCTTCCAAACCGTTTTTGGATTTCTCAGTTAGAAAATGGTATAACGGATGCATGTCGTCTCCTTTTACGGAAATTTTCTCCATCATCGGGAACGTTACTCCGTAATTTTTGGTACAGAATGCTTTAATCTCTTTATTATTTCCCGGTTCCTGTGCTCCAAAGTTGTTCGCAGGAAATCCTACGATTACAAAATTTTTATCTTTATACTCGGAATATACTTTTTGCAATTGTTCATATTGTGGTGTTAATCCGCATTCGGAAGCGGTGTTTACTACCATGATTTTCTTTCCCTTTAAAGTGGCGAAATCGAATTCGTTTCCTTCAATGTCCTTCACTTTAAACTGATAGATGTTTTGTGTTTTCATAACCTTATTTTTTTCGGCTGTTTCCATATTTTTTTTCTTTTGTGTCTGTCCCTGACATGCCGTTAAAAAAAGCACCCCAAGCACCAAAATTAAGTTCTTCATTTTCGCTATTTTTTATAAAATTACTGAAATTGTAAGTTTTACAATACTTTTTTCGATTAAAGTTTTGTTAAACAAAAAACCCACAATCACAAGATTATGGGTTCTTAATATTATTTTTTATAATGCTTTCGGTATTGAAAATACGATGCTATTCCCAGTAGCGCCACCAAGGCAACCGATATATAGACAAAGTTTGGCGTAACTACCTTATCCCCTTTCGCATACGAATGCAAACCGGTTAAGTAGAAATTCACTCCGAAATAGGTCATCAAAATCGAATAGAAAGCCAAAACACTCATAAGGTTGTAGATCCATTTTCCGCGTAAAGCAGGAACAAATCGCATGTGAATTACAAAAGCATACACCATAATACTTACCAATGCCCAAGTTTCTTTAGGATCCCAGCCCCAATAACGTCCCCAACTTTCATTGGCCCATTGTCCGCCAAGGAAGTTTCCTATGGTTAGCATCACCAAACCCACGGTTAACGACATTTCATTAATTATAGTAATCTCTTTGATGTTGAGTTCCATTTTCTTTTTGTTCTTCTCGTTGGTTAACAAAATCAGTAATAAGGAAACCAATCCGAGAATCATTCCTAACGTAAATGGTCCGTAACTCGCAACAATAACTGCTACGTGAATCATTAACCAATAGGAATTCAATACCGGCTGTAAATTGGCAATGGCCGGATCCATCCAGTTCCAGTGCGCAATCATTAAAATCATCGAAGCAACAAAGGCTGTTGATGCTACTGTTAACTCTGATTTTCTTCCGAAAACCAAACCAAAAAGCATGGTTGCCCAGCCTACATAAATCATCGATTCATAAGCGTCGCTCCAAGGTGCGTGACCGGAAATGTACCAACGGGCAATCAATCCAACCGTATGCAGTACAAAGAACAAAGCAATAAAAGCATGGCTAACTTTAACCAAAACATTTACAACTTTCCCGGAATTGAAAATTTTGATGATTACGAATAAAAACATCAAAACACCGGCAATCATGTACCAAGAATACAATTTTTTGAAAATATCGTACTTGTTGTATAAGATTTCCGAATTGATTTTCTCTTCACTCGGATATACTTCACTACCGTATTTCTTCTGGAATTTAATTAATCCGTCTAAAAACGTTTCAGCAGCTTTGTAGTCTTTCTTTGTTGGAACTTCATCCAAAGACGACAAATACAACGGTAAAACATTTTTGGTAAACAAAGAATCGATTCCGGTTAATCCGGTTTCATTCAATTCCAGGTGTGAAACCCATTTGTTGTTTTTATCAAACGGAATCGGGAATACTTTCAAGATCTGTCCGCTTAACGCCGAATACAATAAGTTTACTTTTTTATCGGTTTCGATAAAATCTTTCTGAAACTGATTGGGCACTGGAGCTTTGTAAGCTTCATCCAAATAAGGCGACAATTTGTAATTTCCTCTTTCATCGAAAAACTTCATTAAGGAAACATATTTAGCGCCTTTTTCTGCACCGATAAGGTTGTGAATACTGTCGTTGTCTTTTTTGATATAGATGATCGGAACATTATACCAAACCTGAGGAAACTGCGTCATCGAAAGGAAAACCTGGTCGGAATTCATGTCTTTGTACGTATCACTTTTACTCACTTTTCGCAGTAATTCCGAGGCAAAAGTATTCACCGGTTTCATACGTCCACCCTGATCCTGAACAATCAGTCTTCCGAATTTCGCGGCATGCTCTTCTGAAACCTTAAATCTGGATAGCAACGAGTCGATTTGCTTTTCCGAAGGCATTGTTGGTTTATGCTCCGTATGTTGTGCAGTTACTCCTAAACTGAAGAAGAATGCGATTGCCAATAAAGCTGATTTCTTCGCTTTAACTTTTTCCAGTTTTTGTTTTAATTCTCCAAAACGGGAATGTTTTGTGAATAAAATCCCCAATAATCCAGCGAACAACAGGAAATAACCAATATAAGTTACCCAGGTTCCCCAGAAATCATGGTTCACCGAAAGGATGGTTCCTTTTTCGTCCGGATCAAATGAAGCCTGGAAAAGTCGGTACCCACGGTAATCTAAAATATGGTTCATAAAAATGCGGGCGTCAAATTTTGTCTTCATTTCCTTATCCTCAACAGTTACTTTACTTTCAAAAGCCGAATAACTTTTTTCTGTTCCCGGATATTTTGAAGCAACGAAATCATTTAATTTCACGGTAAACGGTGTTTCATAGACCTTACTTCCATACATTAAGGTATATTCCAAATTACCTAATTTAAACGATTGCGGCACACCCATTTTTCCTTTGGATCCCATAAGGGTTACTTCTTTTTCTTTACCTTCGTTGCTGACTTTCAACACTAAAGCATCGTCGGTATTTTTGTCTTTATAATCGCCGTTCGATTCGAAAACAACTTTTCCTTTCATGGCCGGTTCCGGAATTACGAATTGTGTTCCGCCCATGTTGTAAAGCGAACGAAGCATTAATGCCTGAACTTTGTCTTTTTCAACAGTGCCCTGAAACTTGTCTGCCATTCGCATAAAATTTCCATCAAAAGGCGATTGAATCGTGTAAGCTTCACTAATCTTGGTAATATTAACGGCTCCTTCGGTATATTTATTTAAGGCAAAAAGTACATTGTGAATGTTTTGCACTTCTCCTTCTTTCAGGTAATGTTCATGACGAGTACCGTCTCCGGATTCCACTAATTTCAAATACAAAACGCCGTTAGGATCTTCTTTTATAGTTTCTTTGGCTCCCATTATAAAATCTTTGTATTCAATTTCAAACGGAATTGCATCAAACTTTTCATTAATCGAAAAATGATTGTCGGTTGCCGGTGACATCAATAATTGCTTTTCGAAAGTGCGGCGTTTCATTTCTCCCTGATAATTTCCATCGACAAAAACATTTAAGTAGACTTTATCGGAAAAAATCTGATGGGCAACTTCGCCTTCGCGAATCGGCATCATCCCTTCAAAACTAATGTATCGGGTTATGAAAGCCCCCACAATTATTAAGATAAAAGACAAATGCAGTAATAATGACGCCCATTTGCTTTTTTGAAGTAATTTATATCTTTTGATGTTTCCGAGAAAGTTAATTACGAAAAACACCATGATGACTTCGAACCAACGGGCGTTGTACACCATTATTCGGGCAGTATCGGTATTATATTCACTCTCAATAAAGGTTCCGGCTGCCATTGCTACTGCAAAAACGATAAATAAAACAGCCATTAAACGGGTAGAAAACAGGAAGGAAAATATTTTTTTATCCATGACGGAAAGTGGTTTTTACAAATTACCGCGAAGATACTTAAAAACAACGTTTTGTTAACGCTTTTTAACGTATTTTAAGAAATAAAAAAGCCCGATTGAAAGTTTCAATCAGGCTTAGTAAGCTATATTCTTTTATAATTAAATTCCGATTTCAATCTGGAAACGAACGTACCAATTGTTTTTCGTAGTTCCATTGTAGTAATGAAGCTCATCCATCGTAATTTCACTTTGAAGTTTGAAAGCATGTTCCCAAATATATTTAGTTACCCCAAGGCTGTATTGTTTGGCATTTGGGGCTATTGTTTTGATATCATCATGTACGTTTTGAGTAGAAAAACGCCCAATAATTTCATAATTAGTCGGAAAAACATAACTTAATTGATAATCCATTCCATTTCCTGTGAATACATAATTAAATTCCGTAACATCACTTGGATTGTAGGCGATTGGATTCTTAGCAGTTCTTGACATATAAGAAGTCATGGCTGCCCAACCGCGATATTTAAACATGGCATCTAAAAGGACTGATTTCATGGTTTTAGTTTCAAACAAATCTTCTCCTAATTGTCCCTGAGTACGCTTAGCATGATTATTTTGATGAAAAGCTCCCGAAACCATTAATTTTGGTTTGCTTTCTCTGAAAATATCACCTTCAAAATTAGTACCGTCTTTTATAAAAGATCCAAAAGGAAACACCTCTGCTTTTGCAGTTAAAGCAACCCCATCGTCTTTTGTTTTGGTCCAGTTTCTACCTTCTCCGGTTGTTATTGCTCCTTTTAAATTATACGAAAATTTATCTTTATATTCATTCAAATGATGCAATTGAAATCCGAAATCCCTATCGATGGTAAACTTTGCGTTATTAATACTTCTGTCTGTTAACTGCAAAGCTCCTGATGAGTTTACTCGTTGACGGTTCCCTGGCAATTTTGTTTGTCCAAAACCTATATTCCAATGTTTGTTTGGACGGTAAAACATAATTGCATCCCTGATAATGTTTATGTTTTCACCTTCATGAATTTCTCCAACATCACCAGGTGCAAAAGACAATTGAATTGCATATAAAAAACGTGGATCGCCAACGTAACCGTCAAAACGCAAACGTAAACGACGAATTTGTCCGTCATATGCAGCATTTTCATCTTCATTTTGAATGTAAGTCACGCGATTTTGCATTCTGAAACGAATATTCAACTGAAACAAGCTATCCGGTGAAGTGATTCCAAGCCCTTTTCCATAACTGTAGTAAGGAAGTGCTGATAACTTTAAATCGTTATCTTTAGTAGTTAGTTTTATGTCTTGTGCCTGCAAAACAGCAACAATACACAATGATAAAAGTGTAATAATTTTTTTCATGTTAAGAAAATGTAAGTTGTGTGTTATTCGGTTGCAAAACTAATGTTATTAATTTCAGTCAATATTAAGTAATTGTTACCTTTGCGGAAAATTAGTGTTATGGAAAACATATATATCGGATATCATTTTAAAGTGGAACCCAAAGAATTAGGCTCTGAAATTTTAGTGGCCGAATTGGGCGAAACGGCCTTTGAGAGCTTTGTTGAAACAGAAAACGGAGTTTCCGCATTTGTTCAGAAAGAGCTTTGGAACGAAAATATTCTGGATGATATTCAGATTTTACACTCGGAGGAATTTAAAATCGAATATACTTTTGAAGAGATCGAACCGGTGAATTGGAATGAAGAATGGGAAAAGAATTTCGACCCGATTGATGTGGACGGTATTTGCCATGTCCGTGCTCCGTTTCATGAAAAAACCGATGCAAAATACGACATTGTTATCGAGCCGAAAATGAGTTTCGGAACCGGACATCATGAAACGACGCACATGATGATTCAGCATCTTCTGGAAATGGATGTTACCGACATGAAAACCCTTGATATGGGTTGCGGAACGGCCATTTTAGCGATTTTAGCCGAAATGAAAGGGGCAAAACCAATCGATGCCATTGATATCGACAACTGGTGTTACCTGAATTCTATTGAAAATGCCGAACGCAATAATTGCAAACACATTTCGGTTTATGAAGGTGATGCATCGTTATTAAACCAAGGCCAAAAATACGATTTGATTATTGCCAACATCAACAGAAATATTCTGCTGAATGACATGCAAGTGTATGTAAACTGCCTGAACAAAGGAGGAATTTTACTGTTAAGCGGATTTTATAATGAAGACATTCCGGTTATCGATGCTTCCTGTACTGAGAAAGGTCTGATGTATGTTAAAAAGTTCCAAAAGAACAATTGGGTTGCTTTAAAATACGTAAATTAGCATTTTATTTCACATCAATTATTTGATTATGAGCGTAAAGGAAAAAATAAAAGAACAGGTATCCGTTGAAGAGCTGTTGTCTTCCAACTATGAAATCATTTTATTTAATGACGATGTAAACACCTTCGATCATGTAATCGACACCTTAATGGCCGTTTGCAATCACGAACCGTTACAAGCCGAACAATGCGCACTTTTGGTTCATTACACCGGAAAATGTGCGGTTAAAACCGGTTCCTATAAAGAATTGGAGCCCTTATGCAGCAAATTACTTCAGGCTGATTTGAGTGCAGAAATACAATAAATAAAAAAGCCCCAAAATATTTCGGGGCTTTTTTATACTTTTTACACAATTACATTCTTGTATAAACCTCAATATCATCGCTACTAAGGTACTTAACTTTTAAAGTTGTAGAATTTAAAGTTAGAATTTGAGCAGTTACAGGTTCTCCGTCTAAAATAACAGTCATATTATTATCGGTTTTTGACCAAGTACCAGTTGAAACATCTAATTGGCATGCTCCGTCATTATAATAATAAGCATCTTTGAAAACACCACCTGCCAAAACTTCAATATAATCATTTCCACATGCTGGAGCTTCGTTAACATAATCTGTCAAAACTTCATTTCCTGAAACGATTGTACCTTCTTTTGAATATTTCCATTTCCCTTCAATACCTACACTTGAGGAACTTGAAGAAGAATCTTCATCTTTATTACAAGAAGCTAATGAAAGACCTAATACTAATGCCGAAGCAAATAAAACTGTGATTTTTTTCATTTTTTAATTGATATAATTAATATTGCAGCAATAATAACAATAAAAAAGAAAAAGAAAAATCTTATGTAAAATATTTAACAAAAGAAAAATCTTATTCAAAAAACACAACAAATTGTGATTAATGAGGCAACTTGTTTTTAAGCACCCCGTAAAGATAAGTTCCCAACAATGCTCCTGCCAAAACAATTACGATTCCGTAAAAACCTGCTCCAAGTAAAATGAAAATAGGTCCCGGACACGAACCAACCAATCCCCAACCCAATCCGAACAAAATTCCGCCGATTACATATCGGGCAAAACCTCTTTCTTTATCTTCTATCTCAATTGGAAATCCTTTAATGTTTTTAAGGTTCTTTCTTTTTATGAGCTGCACACCGATTGCTCCGACACAAACTGCCACGCCAATAATTCCATACATATGAAACGACTGAAACTGGAACATTTCATAGATTCTATACCACGAAACCGCTTCCGATTTTGTCAGCACAATTCCGAAAACAAAACCAACCAGAACAAATTTTATTAAGTTGAAAAATTTCATAAGCTGCTATTAAAAAATTAAAGGTAAAAGGAAATGTGCCATAATCAGACCTCCAATAAAAAAGCCGATTACCGCTATTAAGGAAGGCTTTTGAAAGTTACTCAATCCCGAAATCGCATGCCCGGAAGTACAACCTCCCGCGTAACGCGTTCCGAACCCGATTAACAATCCTCCAAAAAACAAAATTAAAATTGTTTTAGGTGTTTTAATCGCTTCCCATCCAAACAAACTATCCGGACCTAACTTCCCGTTTGGTGCTTCAATATTCATGGCTGCCAATTGTTCGATGGTTTTGGGATTCAATTGTACACCGCTTCCGTCACTTAAAAAATGTACCGCTACAAATCCGCCCAAAATCGCACCAAAAACAACGGCAAGATTCCATTTTTGCTCACGCCAATCGAATTTAAAAAAATCAACATTCTTACCGGCGCCGGCAATAGTACAGAGCGTTCTCAAATTGGAAGACATTCCAAAAGATTTTCCGAAAAAAATAAGTGTGAGCATCACTGCCCCGATTAAAAAGCCTGATACATACCAAGGCCATGTTCCGTAAAATGAATACATAACGATTTGTTTTGCGCAAAAGTAATTATTGAAGATCTATTTTGTTTGATAAACATAGTATATTTTTAATTTCTTCCAAAGGAAAAATTAAATTTTGGACATCCAGAACCCAGTTTTTCATTTTATCTGAAAAAATATTTTTTGTTGGTGCTTTCAATAAAATAATCCTTTAATTTTGAGGTTTTAAATCAAATAAGGAATGAAAAACTATACTATTGAAATCAAATGGGCACTTATTTATGTTATAATATCCTTTATCTGGATATTCATCCAAAAGTATTTGGGCTTTTTTGATGAGAATATTTCAATGCATCTGTTCTTTTCCGTAATGATTGTATTCATCCTGATTCCTTTGTTTTTAATCGCCCAATCGGATAAGAAAAAAAATTTCCTGAACGGCAAAATGACCTGGAAACAAGGTTTTATTTCCGGAGGAATCATAATTGTTATGGCAACGTTATTTGTGCCTTTATTACAATATCTAACGTATGAGGTGATTAATCCGGATTTCTTTTCCAAAACAATCGCTTTATATACGCAAAGTGGAAAAATGACCGCTATTGACGCAGCAACACGTTTCAACTTGAAAAGTTATATCATACAAGGGGTTTCCGATAATTTATCGTTCGGAATAATTTTTTCAGCCTTAACTGCATTCTTCACAAAATCAAAGTAATCATGCTAAAAAAAATTCTGGCTTTAAATATGGTTTTATTGTGTTTTGCTTCTTGCATCAGCACAAAGTCGACCATTAAAAACATCGATAGTTCAGCCATCAAACCTGTAGTTAAAGACGAAGCTTATCTTCTGAAAGAATATGCCGATTCTAAAAAATACGGATACGATCAGGATTACCCAATAAATATAGGTGTCCTTACCGATAAAAGTGAAAGTGTTTACGTGGGCTACTTTTTCAACGGAATAACCGGTCCAAACGGTGAAGCGCTGACTTACAAAAAAACCGACAGCTGTTGCCCGTTTCCAACAAAGTTTAACAAATTGGGAGGTGGTTTATTATCCATTTATGAAGTTACCTGGAAAGGACAAACAAAACCAATACAATTGTACTTCAATATTTATGAAAGAGGTAAGATTGTTTGCCCGATTGGCTTAACAATTAAAAAAACTGCTCAAAATCGTTAACAATTTTAAGAATTTTATAAGATTTCAAACCTTCTAACCCGTTCATTAGAAGGTTTTTTTATTATATCTTTGCATAACTTTTTAGATACAACTATGAATTTACAAAACATACCTCAAATTAAACATACCGATAGCGGAAATTTCTTTCTTTTAGCCGGTCCTTGTGCTATTGAAGGCGAAGAAATGGCGATGCGAATTGCAGAAAAAACCGTAGCGGTAACCGATAAACTTAAAAATTCCTTACGTTTTCAAAGGCTCATTCAAAAAGGCCAACCGTTCGCGAATTGACAGTTTTACAGGAATTGGAGATGAAAAAGCGCTGAAAATCTTTAGAAAAAGTTTCTAAAGAATTCGGAGTGCCGACCGTAACCGACATTCATACCAACGAAGATGCTGTAATGGCAGCGGCATATGTTGATATTTTACAGATTCCGGCTTTTTTGGTTCGTCAGACAGATTTAGTTGTGGCTGCTGCCAATACCGGAAAAACCGTAAACCTGAAAAAAGGACAATTCATGAGTCCGGAAAGTATGAAACACGCGGTTCAGAAAGTAATCGACTGCAACAACCACAACGTAATGGTGACCGATAGAGGTACTATGTTTGGCTATCAGGATATGATTGTGGATTACAGAGGCATTCCAACCATGCAGGAGTTTGCCACTACCGTTCTGGATGTTACCCATTCCTTACAACAACCCAATCAGATGGTTGGCGTTACCGGCGGACGTCCTGAAATGATTGAAACTATTGCCAAAGCAGGAATCGCAGTGGGTGTTGATGGTATTTTTATCGAAACACATTTTGATCCGGCCAATGCGAAAAGTGACGGTGCGAACATGTTGCATTTAGATCTTTTTGAAGGATTAATGACCAAGTTAGTTGCCATAAGACAAACAATTAATCAATTTTAATTACAAATAAAACTAACCTACTAATGAAACATCCATTTTTGATGGTTGTGCTTCTTTTTAGTGTTTTTTCTCAGCACAGCATTGCTCAGGAAGCAAATGTTACTCCAGAAAAATTCACTGCGCATAATAAAGGAAAAATCTACTTTTATTGGGGTGGAAACCGTGAAAGGTACTCGAAATCGGATATTACCTTTAAAGGAGAAGATTATAATTTCACGCTTCAGAATGTGGAAGCACACGACAAACCTAAAGGATGGCATATCGATTATATCAATCCTGCCCGAATGACTATTCCGCAAACCAATTTCCGATTAGGATATTTCATTACGGACAAGTACAATATTTCTGTTGGTGTGGATCATATGAAATATGTAATGTATCAGGACAAAGCAGTAGATTATAACGGTTATTATCCAAATGCAGGAACATATGGCGAAACCCTTCCGAACGGACAGGTATTGTTAACCGAAGATTTCCTAACGTTTGAACATACTGACGGTTTAAATTATGTAAATACCGAATTTTCGCGTGTAGACGATGTTTCAAAATACCTAACCATAGGAAATACTGATAAAATCCAGGTGAATGTTACCGAAGGAATTGGCGGAGGTGTTTTGTATCCAAAAACAAATGCAAAAGTATTAGGGAAAGCGCGCCATGACGATTTTCATATTTCCGGATATGGTGTGGCGGCAAAAGTAGGGTTGAATGTAACCTTTTTCAAGTATTTCTTCGTTCAGACGGAACTTAAAGGCGGTTACATCAACATGAATGATATCCGAACTACACACAGTGGTGCAGACACTGCTTCACAGGAATTTTTCTTCATTCAGCATATTATTGCTTTTGGAGGAGTTTTTAAAATCTAATTATTGCACTCATAAATACAAAAGGCTTTCAGAAATGGGAGCCTTTTTTTATTGGTACAACCTACTCGCCTCTTCGAGTACTGCAATCAAAACGTCATTTTCTATTTCTTCCAATGAAAAATACCGAAGCGATTTTACCGTATTCCTCTTTTCGCCTATCAATTTGTCCAAATGTTGCGTGAGCTGAAAACCCTTGGCAAAACCAACATCAACAAATTCTTTTTTATGATTGGGTGCCAAATACACAAATGGCTTTTTCTTATAATATACATAAGGAATGCCCCATTTATACAGTAGCTCGGTATCAGGAATGTTGCTGCGGATTGTATCCCAAACACAAAGCATGATATCCTTATACTTTTGCGGTTGATTGTAAATATATTCTTCAGACGGTTTCATCCTATAAAAATATTCAAAAAAAATCTTGTTCAATTAAAAAATTATACATTACTTTGTTTTTCAAAGTACTTTATATGGATACGCAAAATTATTTACAAGATTTAAAAGAAATCAAAGAGTTGATGAACAAATCGACCCTATTTATTTCTTTAAGTGGTTTATCGGGTATTCTGGCAGGAATTTACGCCTTACTAGGTGCTGCTGTGGTGTATTTTTTAATAGAAAATCACCAAGGGTATTATATTACTCTGGAAAGCAAAACCTTTAAATTAATTGTACTTACCGCAATGGTTGTCCTTTTGGCTTCTTTAATAACAGCCTATGTAATGACTGTAAACAAAGCCGCTAAAGCTGGTGAAAAAATGTGGAATCCGGCCTCAAAACGATTACTGATTAATTTTTTAATTCCGCTGATAACCGGAGGAATTTTCGCCCTGCTCCTATTGCGTAACGGCTCTTACGGATTAGTAGCTCCCGTAACCTTGATTTTTTACGGATTAGCGTGTGTAAATGCCAGTAAATATACTTTGAGAGATGTTCGTTACCTTGGAATAACCGAAATCATTTTGGGATTGCTGGCCGTTGAATTTTCTGGGTTTGGATTGTATTTTTGGGTTTTAGGATTCGGTGTTTGTCATATCGTTTATGGTTCGCTTATGCACTTTAAATACGATAGAAAATAACATGAAAAAAGTATTGATTTTCATACTTCTTGCCGTACTCACAATTTTTGCATTTAGTTATTACAATGCAATTTTAGTTGATGACGCTTTTGCAGAATTAGAAACAAAATCTTTAAGTTTGCTGAAAGAAGGAGATATCATTTTTCAAACATCTAAATCAGAACAGAGTGAAGCAGTAAGCATCGCAACAAAATCCAAATTTTCACATTGTGGAATACTTTACATATCCGATGGAAAAAAATATGTTTTCGAAGCAGTTCAGCCCGTAAAACTGACACCTTTGGAACAATGGATTTCCCAAGGAAAAGAACGTAGTTTTTTAGTGAAACGTTTAAAAAATGCCAAAACCGTTTTAACCGATGCCACGCTTTTGAAAATGAAACAAAAAGGGCAAAACTATTTAAACAAAAATTACGATTTGTATTTTGAATGGTCTGACGAAAAAATATATTGTTCTGAATTGGTTTGGAAGATTTACAAGCAAGGTGCTGATATTGAATTATGTTCGTTTCAAAACCTTAAAGATTTCAATTTAGACAATCCAACGGTTCAGGGAATTATGAAAAAAAGATATCGCGATAAAATTCCTTATAACGAAAATGTCATTGCGCCATCACAAATTGCAAATTCAGATGTATTGGAAACCGTGATTGATACGTATAAATTTTGAAAAACATCATCCAAAATATAAACAAAGCTTTTGACCATCGAATCCGACTGGGAATCATGTCGATTTTAATGGTTAACGAATCGGCTGATTTCAGTACGCTTAAAGAACTTTTGGGTGTTACCGACGGAAATTTGGCCAGTCACACAAAAGCTTTAGAAGCCGAAAATTATATTAGTGTGGAAAAACAATTCATCGGAAAAAAACCCAATACCAGTTACAAAGCCACTCAAGAAGGTCGCAACGCTTTTAAAAATCATATCGAAGCACTTGAAAAATTAATACAGCAATCGTAATCTATTTTTTTATTCTTAAACTTTGAAATTCAAAGTACTTTTAACTTAATTAATCAAACAATATGGAAATTCAAAATCACAATCACATGGAGCACACAAATCAGCATCAACAGGGTCAAAACCCACAAAACAAAGGTTCGTTCCTACAATCGAACACCGCAAAAATGATAATGGTAGGTTTATTGACGCTCGTTTTACTCATTCCGCTTCAGTATGTCAAAGAATTAATTTTTGAACGATCGGAGCGTAAAAAAGAAGTGGTTAGTGAAGTGACCCAATTGTGGGGAGAAGACGTTTTTTTCTATGGCCCGATTCTGAAAGTTCCGTATAAAACATATACTGAAACTGCCGTTGTAGATTCCAAAACAAAGCAAACAACTTTACAACGAAGAGCTTACATCAATTATGCTTTTTTCTTTCCGGACAAACTGAACAATACGTCTGACATCAAAAAAAACACTTCGTTAAAAAGAGGTATTTACAATAATGTTGTTTTCACGGCCAATATGAAATTTGACGGCGAATTCGGTCAGATTAACTTCCAAAAACTGGGAATTAAGGAAGAAGATGTTGTTTGGGACAAAGCGGCTTTGCTTGTAAAAACAACCAATTTAAAAAGCATCAAAAGTGATTTAACCGTAAAATTAAACAATCAGTCGTTCGCATTCGAATCTAAAGAGGAAGAGGATAATTTTTACGGAACATTGGAAACTGGTGTTTTTGATTACAAAACATTACTGAACAACAACAAACTGAATTTCAGTTTTACCATGAAATACAACGGCAGCAACAGCGTGAAATTCATCCCGATAGGAAAAACAACGCATATCAGTTTAAACTCCGACTGGGATTCACCAAGTTTTGAAGGCATGTTCGCCGCCAACGATACCACAAAAGCCATCAGCAAAAACGGATTTCATGCCGATTGGAAAATTCTGCACATTAACCGTTCTTTTTCGCAACAATACGACTCCAAAATCCCGAATTTAAACGATTATTCATTCGGAGTAAAACTGATTGAAACCGTAGACGAATACCAACAAAACGAACGCGCTTCGAAATACGGTTTTCTGGTAATCGGACTCACTTTTCTGATTTTCTTCCTGATTCAGTCGGTGAATAAAATCAACATTCATATTTTCCAATACACAATGCTCGGACTGGCACTTATCATGTTCTATACCCTACTGATTTCAATCACGGAGCATTCGAGCTTTTCATTAGCCTATCTGATTGCCTCGGTTGCGGTTATTGCAATGATTGTTTTGTATTCGGTGTCCATTCTGAAGACTAAAAAATTCCCGCTTTTCATCGGGTTAGCTTTGGGCGGATTGTATGCTTTTATTTATGTAATCATCCAACTGGAAAATTACGCACTACTTGTTGGAAGCATCGGATTATTTGTGATATTAGGAATCATAATGTATTTCTCGAGAAAAATAGACTGGAACAACAATAACAATTAGCACAAAGGGCCCTGAGAAATCGGGGCTTTTTTTTTACGTCAATTCAGAAATAAAAAAAGAATAATCAAATCGTTTTTTATCATCTTTGTGAAACGAATTAAATCTGTAAATTCTTATTTATGCATCAAAAACTACTCCTTGTTCTGGTACTTTTATTTTCAAAACAACTTATGTTCGGTCAGACTTACGAGTTTAAAAAGAAGTTCTCCAAAGAAGAAAGAACTGCATTTCTTGGGATG
The DNA here is from genome assembly GCA_963812405.1 of uncultured Flavobacteriaceae bacterium. GTDB lineage: Bacteria > Bacteroidota > Bacteroidia > Flavobacteriales > Flavobacteriaceae > Flavobacterium. Next base: position 577,362 of record CAWEUV010000004.1, read on the forward strand.
ACCAAAAAAATATTCTCGATAAACAATCAGGTTTCATACAATCTTTCCTCTAAAGATGCCCAAATTGGTTTTTCAGACATGAAAGATGAAATTCAGTACAACGATTACTATCTGAAAGAACTAAAAACCAAATTATCCAAGGATTCCCTTAATGCCATAACGCTGAATGATTTCGGAAATTATTACGTCAATAAGGGCAATAAACCCATGGCCAAAAAGTATTATAAAAAATCGCTGGACAATTTATCGTTGCAGACTTTCGTAAAAAAAGACAGTGCGCTGTATTATTCTTTCAGAGGTATTCTGAAATCCAATTTGGAAACGTCGGGCGCAATTAATGATATTGAGAATGCTTTGCGAATAAACCCCAACGATTCGATTTCCATATTGTTTTATCCGATGTTCTTAATGCAACAGAATCGTTTTTCCGAAGCCAAGAAAATATGTATTGCCGCATTAGATAAAAAGAACGAATCACCTGCTACGCCCTACACCTTTTTATGTATGAGCATCCTTTTTGAAAATGTAAACTCCATTTTAGATCCTTCCAAAAAAGAGGCAAACCGTAAAAAAAGTTATGACGAATTGGTCGACTATGGCTTAATTTACCAATATGCCGATAGATACAAAAACAGTATTCAGGTTCAGAATTTGAAAAAGATGTCTGAAATTCTCGGTTTATTTCTCAGAATGTATCAATTTGACATGAATGAAGACAATGAAATAATTCTGAATTTTTCTTCGCGTGAAACAACCAAAATCAACGCATTGGAAAAAGAATTCAAAGAATTACTAGCCAAAGGAAAAATAAATCCGTTTACCGCTAACAAAAGTTTGTGTACCTTATATTTCATGCTTGACAATAAAGACAAAGCCATTGAATACGGAAAAAAAGCCATTGCGGTATTTCCCGAATCAAAAAAAAATATCCAATTCAATGCATATGAAACCTATGATTTACTGTTGAGTTTATATCAATTGAAAAAAGACACGGTTAATTTCAAAAAAACGCTGGAAGAAAAAATCCTGAAATCGTCGCAGGAGGAGAAAAAAATAAACGATTACTTATCGATGGCTTACCTCTATTTGTATGAGAATGATTTCGTACAGTCGGAAGAATGGTGTAAAAAAGCCAGAGAAATTGATTCGGATAATTTTGAAGCGCTGAGTTTATTATCGCATTTGAAATTCATGAACAATCCGAACAGTTTAGAAAACTCTTTAGGACAATTTTACATGGAACAGGCCTCGAGACAGGTAAAAGAGGATGCCGACAATTTTACTTTAGGACTGCAGGCAGCGATATACATGATTCTGTATGGAAATTCCAACGATGCTAAACTGGCCTATGACAACATTCAAAACAGCCGGAAATTATCTCAAAAAGAATGTAAAATTTGCGATGAATTAATTGACAAATACATTTCGGTACGTCCATAAACAAAAAAGCTGCTCGAGTTGAGCAGCTTTTTTTATTTTTATTTTCCGTCTACATAATCCTGCAGATAATTAAATCTTGCTGTCAGTTGACCGTTTTCGGTAATTTTGGCTCTTTCCAGAATACCGTCTTTATCACTGTTGAAAAATGCCGGAATTACATGTTCCAGGAACATTTCTCCAAATCCTTCGCTGGCATCTTTTGGCAATTCACACGGTAAATTATCCACGGCCATAACCACAATCGCTCCGGGATGACTTACCGGCACTTCGATTCCTTCACTCGGATAATATCCGTATAAAGGCTCGGCTATTGTGGAAGCACGCAATGTACAAGCAATCGGTCCGTCAACATCACACGAAATGTCAGCCACAACTTTAATTTTATTGTCCGGCGCATTCAGCATTTCTCTTGTTAAAATGACAGGTGCTCCGTTTCCATAGAAATGACCTGCCATAAAAATATCCGACACTTTGGTAAAACGCTCAAAATCGGACACATATTCCTGAGGATTCTGATAAAAATCTTCTTTGGTGGTAACCGTTCCGTCTTTGCGTTTGTTGTAATCCAACACGTCAATTTGGGTATACACCGGCTTATCGAAAGTCTTTGTGAGATAATCCTCGATGGAAACTTCTTTAATTTTCATCGCATCCAAAATTTCTTTGGCACCCATCCCTACTTTTCCGTGCCCGGTCAGTACAATTTTAATCGGCGGTAACACCGGACGACGCAAACGTTCCACTAAAGCGGCCTTGTCTGCCAAAGTTTCAGCTTTTGGCAAATTGAACAATTCGAATTTGATTCCGAAAGCTCTGAAACCGTTGTAAGCACCAACAATTCCAGCGTAACGTCCAAAACCGATTAAACGGTGATTCGTTTCGTTTACAATGGTTTCGTGATCGATTAAACGGATGTTTTTTTCAAGGCAAGCGACAAGTAGTTTTTTATTATAAGGCTGTTTTTTTATGGTGTGAGAAAAGAAAAAATATTTTTTGTTGGGAATTAAAGCGTCAACCGGAACCTCTTTAACTCCGATTAGCACATCACAATCCGTAAGATCGTTGCTTACTTCAAAACCTAATTTTGAATATTCTTCATCCGAAAAAACGCGAATATCCGAAGACTCGACTTTAATCTCAGCCTGAGGAAACTGTTCTTTTAATTTTACTAATTCTGTTGGGGTGAAAACAACCCGTCTGTCCGGCGGATTTTTTCTTTCTTTAATAATTCCGAATTTCATTGTTATGCAATCATTGAAAAGTTATCAGTATTTGGAGTAAATTTCCGATAATAATGCAACTTTTCGGTGTTAGTTTTGTTTGTTTTTATTTATTCTTGCCCAAATGTACTATTTAAAGAATAGAGGTGCAATAATTTTCATCCGATTTTTTTATTTGTTTTTACAAACCTCTGTAAGAATTTGAATTAAATATTATTTTTCTTCGATTGAGGGTTTTAATTGAAAATTAAAAACTCTAACTTTGTGGTCTGATTTTTACTATACTAATAGTGATAACCACTGGGGTCGACTGGTTTTGACAGCGAGTGGAATTGGGAAGTAAGCACGTCGAGAACTGGGACAATTCTCGTTAATAAAAGGTTTCACAACTTTACACGGCGAAAATAATTACGCTTTAGCTGCTTAATCTGAATCATAGTAAGATTTGCCTAGTTCCTACCAGGTAGGAAAGCTGGATTCTCCTCGAAAGCCTTGGTTTATGGCGTTCGGATTAGGGGAACCGTAAAAGTAAACCTAGGAGCGGTAATGCTTTAAATCCGTTCTGACACTGATAAAGCTAAGCAAAAAGTGGCTGTTTCTGGCCTTGCTTTTTGTCGAAAATTCAATCAGAAAATAAGCGTGTAGAAAGCTCTTCGATTGCTTGTTTGGACGAGAGTTCGATTCTCTCCGACTCCACTAAAAGCCTTTAAAATTTTATTTTAAAGGCTTTATTTTTTATAAATAATTTAAAAAAAACATTAATATTGTAATTCTATAAAACCTAACCCAAAGTATTGAATTAAAATTTTATTAACGTAAGTATTAAAAGAACATGAAAAAAATATTCTTATTATTAGTATTGGTTGCTTTTAGCAGTAACGCTCAGGAAAAATTCGATTTCCCTTTAAACGAAAACGGACAAATTATTTTCACGGAGGTAGTTTCTGCTGACGGAAAAACCAAAGACGATTTGTTTAACAACTCAAAAATGTTCTTTGTAAACACTTACAAAATAACGCAGGATAAACTGAAACAGGACAAGGCAAATTATTCGGTTAGCGACAATCAATATTCTATCATGACCGTAAAAATGAACGGAAGCGATGTAAAAGTTAAATTGTTTTACACGGTTTCGATTCTGTCAAAAGACAACAAATACAAATACGAAATAAAAAACATTTTCACCAAAACAGAAGTTTCGGAAACTCCTTTAGAAAAAATGTTTGACAAAACCGCATCGGAAAAAGCGGCACAAAAACCAAAATTAGCTGAAAATCTTAAAGCTTACTATGGTGCTATTAATGCAGAAATCGGAACCATCAAATCAAACATTAAAAGCGAAATGAGTAAATCATCCGCAGCCAAAAGCGATTGGTAGTCGGAAAACACCCTTTAAAACACAAAACAGAAAGCTCCTTAAATGGGGCTTTTTTGTTTTCTATCCTCATAATTACTCCGTTATTTTAAAGCATAAACCTTATATTTGTGTTCTTAAAAATCAAATGACATGCAACACATAATCGATCGTTTCATCAGCTATGTAACTGTTGACACAGAATCCGACCCAAACTCAACTACAACACCAAGCAGCGCCAAACAATGGGATTTAGCGAATAAATTGGTCGAAGAATTAAAAGCCATCGGTTTACAGGATGTAACCATTGACGACAAGTCATACATACAAGCCACATTGCCGAGTAATTTGGATTACGACGTGCCAACTATCGGTTTCGTAGCGCATTTTGATACTACACCCGATTTTACGGGAGCGAATGTAAAACCGCAAATCGTTAAAAATTACGACGGTGGTGACATCATCCTGAACAAAGAGCAAAATATCGTTTTATCGCCAAATTATTTTGAAGATTTGTTATTATACAAAGGTCAGACGTTAATCACAACCGACGGGACTACGCTTTTAGGTGCCGATGACAAAGCCGGTGTTACTGAAATTGTTACCGCAATGGAATACCTGATTCAGAATCCGCACATCAAACACGGTACACTGAAAGTTGGCTTTACCCCTGATGAGGAAATTGGCCGTGGAGCCGACTTCTTTGACGTAGAGAAATTCGGATGCGAATGGGCTTATACCATGGATGGAAGTCAGATTGGAGAATTGGAATACGAGAACTTCAACGCCGCCGGTGTGAAACTGAAATTTAAAGGAAAAAGTGTACACCCGGGTTATGCTAAAGGAAAAATGATCAATTCCATGCTTTTGGCTACGAAATACATCTCTAAATTACCAAAAGACGAAGTGCCGGAAAGAACAAAAGGTTACGAAGGTTTCTTCCACGTAGTACATTTGGATGGAAGTATTGAAGAAACGAATGTGCAGTTAATCATCCGTGATCACAACCGTAAGAAATTCGAAAAGCGTAAAAAAGAAGTGGTAAAAATCGCTGATAAATTCAACAAAAAATACGCGAAACAATTTGGTGCCGACATCGTTGAAATTGAAGTGAAAGACCAATATTACAACATGCGCGAGAAAGTGGAACCGGTTAAACACATTGTAGATTTGGCAGAACAAGCCATGAAAGCATTAGATATCAAACCGTTAATCAAACCAATTCGTGGCGGAACAGACGGTTCGCGTTTATCGTTTATGGGATTACCGTGTCCGAATATTTTTGCCGGCGGGCATAACTTCCACGGTAAATACGAATACGTTCCGGTTGAAAGCATGCAAAAAGCTATCGATGTCATCATCAAAATTGCGGAATTGACGGCAGAGAAGTATAAAAAGTAAGCAGAAGGCAGATTGCAGAAAGCAGTGAGCAGATTGCAAGAAACCGTCACTAATAAATTTTTACCGCAGATTCGCAGATTATATTTTTAAACGCTGTGAATTTGCGGTTTTCTTTTTAAATTGGATCAATTAATTTTTGATTGTAAATCACATGAAAGAAGAAAAAAATCCGTGGCAAAAAAACGACTTGTGGACAGAAGAACTTGATTTTATCAAGTCAATCATTGCCAAGACCGAATTGGAAGAAATGACCAAATGGGGCGGCATAGTTTATACGATAAATAAAAAAAATGTGATCGGCCTTGGCGGATTCAAATCGTATGTTGCTGTTTGGTTTTTTAACGGTGTTTTTCTGAAAGATGAAAAAAAGGTGTTGGTCAATGCCAATGAAGGAGTAACTAAAGGTTTACGACAATGGCGTTTTTCATCAAAAGAGGAGCTTGAGAAAAATGAAAAATTCATACTGCAATATATCAACGAAGCGATAGCCAATGAAAAAGCAGGTCTGGCCATCAAACCCGAGAAGAAAGAAGCGATTGTTTCGGAACTACTTAATACCGAATTCAAATCGGACGCAAAATTAAAAAAAGCTTTTGAAGCTTTCACGCCTTACAAACAACGTGAGTTTTTGGAATACGTGGAAACGGCAAAACAGGAAAAAACGAAATTGACACGGATAGAAAAAATCAAACCGATGATTTTTGAAGGCAGAGGTTTGAATGACAAATACCGATAATAAAAAAAGTCCCGACGCAAATCGGGACTTTTTATTTATATACTACTGAAAATTACTTCGCAGCGTTAGCTTTCATGCTCAATTCCATAGAAATAGCAGAACGCTCCATTTTAATTTTACCCGCCATGGTTTCAATTACTACTGAATCTTCATACAATTCAGCAATTTTTCCGTGGATTCCGGATTTTGTTATGATTTTATCGCCAACTTTTACAGCGGCTTCAAATTCTTTCTCTTTTTTAGCTTTTTGCTGTTGTGGTCGAATCATTAAAAAATAAACGACTACAAACATTAAGATTACTGGTAAAAATGACCCTATTTGTCCCATTATGAATTATTTTAGTGTGCCGCAGGAGTTGCTCCTCCAGCCTTAGGTGTTACATTCGCTTTAATTGTTACTTTCTCAGAACCTTCTTTAGAATTGGTTGTTAAAGTAACCGATTTTTGTTGTTGGCCCGGTTTACCGTTAGAATCAAACGAAACTTTTAACGGCGCAGACTCTCCTGGTTTAATTGGCTCTTTTGGCCAAACAGGTACGGTACAACCACAACTTCCCTGAGCATTGATAATAATTAGGTCAGCTTCCCCTTCATTAGTGATTTTGAATTCGGTTTCAACTTTATCGCCTTCAGCAATTGTTCCGAAATCATGCTCTGCTTTATCAAATTTCACTACAGGTAATTTTCCTGAAGCGGCACTTTCAGCCATAGTTTTTTCAACATTTGAGGCATCGATTTTTTCCGAAGCGCTTTCTTTTTTACAAGAAGTTGACAATACTAAAGCAGCAACAGCCAACATTCCAAAAGTTTTTCTAATCATGGTTTTAAAAAAGTTAATTACATTAAACCTCTTCCGGTTTTGATTAATTTATTTTCTTTTTGGTATTCCTTCACTAAGTTGTCCAGAATTCCGTTGATAAAAATACTACTTTTTGGTGTAGAATATTCTTTAGCCAATTCTAAATATTCGTTAATAGTTACTTTTACTGGAATTGAAGGGAATTTCAGAAATTCACAAATCGCCATTTTCAGAATGATGGTATCGATTTCAGCAATACGTTCCGCATCCCAGTTGGGTGTTTTATCGATGAATTCTTTTGCTAACTCATTGTTGTTCAATACCGTTTTACGGAAAAGGTTTTTCACAAACTCTTTATCATCAGCATCTTTGTACAATCTCGGTACAAAAAATGAAGTATCGTCTGCCGATTTGATTTGTTTCAACTGTTTCACAATCATGGTATTCACCAACGGAATATCGTCAATCCATGTTAGTTTGGAATCCTCAAGATAATCGTACAATTTTTCGTTAGGCGCGATGATTTCTGAAAAAATATCTACAACAAACTGTTTGTCTGCTTCAAAATCATTTCCGGGCGTGCTCATGTACTTTTCATACAATTCACTGCTTTTAATTGCATCAAGAAGCAATAGAATATAATCGTCGTTATTTTTCCAATTGGTTATGTTTCTGTCAGCCAAAGCAATACCTAATGAATTATTCTCGGTTAATAATTCAAGTACCTTATTCTTAATAAACTTAGTGTTGGGATTGCGTTCTTCTTTAGTGGCAAGATGTTTTTTACTGGATTTATCGATAAAATCTTCTTCTGATTTTTTGATTTCCACCAAAGCGGAAAGCATGATAAGATATAAATCCTGAATATTTTCGATACTTTGAAACAGGAATTTCTCTTCCTTATCAAGATTATCGGAATTGTTTTGATGCATGGCATAGATCGATTGCATCACTTTCACACGGATATGTCTTCTGTTTAACATCTTGTTGTAAGAACTTTAAAAATTAACGGAGCGAAAGAATGCCTTTCGCTCCGCAAAATTATGAAATATTATTTATTGAAAACTACTTTGCAGCGTTTTCTTTTTTTCTTGCATCGATACGCTCCTGCGCCATTCTCAAAGCCGCCTGGTGTGTAGTGATGTTATTTTCTTTGGCATAATTGAAAATATCCAATGTAGTATTGTAGATATTTTGTGTTCTGCGCATTGCTTCTTCTTTTCCGTATCCGGCAATTTCACCGTAAACATTAATGATTCCACCTGCGTTGATTAAGAAATCTGGAGCATATAAAATGCCTCTTTCCTGTAATCTCGCACCGTGAATCTGCTCTACAGCCAACTGATTATTTGCAGCACCGGCAATAACTTTCGCTTTGATTTTTTCAATCGTATCGTCGTTAATTGTCGCTCCTAAAGCACATGGCGCATAGATATCCACATCAACACTGTACAAATCGTTTCCGGTATATACTTTAGCACCGTATTTAGCACCAACTTCTTGTAAACGAGCTTCATTAATATCAGCAATCTGAACCAAAGCACCTTCTTTAGAGATTAACTCTACTAAAGTTTCACCTACGTGACCGATACCCTGAACCAAAATCTTTTTACCTTCTAAATTATCTGAACCAAACTGGTATTTCGCCGCCGCTTTCATTCCCATGTAAACACCATAAGCTGTTACCGGAGAAGGGTTTCCTGAACCTCCAATCGATTCGGAAATACCCGTAACATAATTGGTATGCTGCTTAATTAAATCCATATCGGCAGTAGTTGTCCCTACATCTTCCGCAGTAATATATTTTCCGCTTAAAGAATTTACAAACTGACCAAATTTAGCAATCAATTCCGGCGTTTTATCTGTTTTGGAATCCCCGATAATAACCGCTTTTCCTCCACCTAAATTTAAACCTGAAATTGCCGACTTAAACGTCATCCCGCGAGACAAACGCAAAACATCGTTTAATGCTTCCCATTCGTTCGTATATTTCCACATTCGCGTCCCTCCCAAAGCAGGTCCTAAAACTGTGTTATGAACTCCAATAATTGCTTTTAAACCAGTATCTTTGTCGTGACAAAATACGATTTGCTCATGATTATCAAATGAAACCTGACCGAAAACAGGGTCGATTTTATGAAGCTCACCAGCGTTTGTAACTTCTGTTATCATGTTTTAATTGTTTTTATAGGTTGAATTATATTCAAAAACAGGTCGCAAAATTACAATTTTATTCAGAATATTTCAATACAAATCGCGAATTTTTAATTTTTTATTAATATTTATTTTCAAATCATAATCGCGATTTTTTAAAATTTATTTCATTTTTTTAACACTTATTTGATGTTTTTTAATAAAATATATAAAATACAATGAAAGAACTTCAATATTTAAACAAATATTTCATAAAATACAAATACCGATTTCTTCTTGGAATCTTTATAACGATTGTAGCACAATTCTTCACTTTGTACACACCAAAACTGGTGGGCGATTCCATTAAGGTTTTAGAACACAGCAAATTATCCCCAATGGAAGTGCAGGATACGTTGTTAAAAACATCCTCCTCATTTTAGCCACAACATTAATTGCCGGTTTTCTGACTTTCTTAATGCGCCAGACACTGATTGTAATGTCACGCCATATTGAGTTTGATCTGAAGAATGAAGTATTTTACCAATATGAAAGACTGACGCAGAATTTTTACAAACAAAACCGTACCGGAGATTTGATGAACCGCATCAGCGAAGATGTTGGAAAAGTGCGTCAATATGTAGGTCCGGCCGTAATGTATTCAATAAATACCATTATTCGTTTTGCTGTGGTTACGGTACAGATGTATCTGGTTTCGCCAAAACTGACGCTGTATTCGCTTCTACCCTTACCTATTCTGGCCTACAGTATTTTCAAAATCAGTTCAGAAATCAACAAACGTAGTACTGCCTACCAACAGAATTTATCAAAACTGTCCACGTTCACTCAGGAAATGTTCTCCGGAATTCGTGTGATAAAAGCCTACGCCATTGAAAATAAAAAACAAGAAGATTTCGTTGATCTTTCCAAAGAAAGCAAAACCAAAAACCTTGATTTGGCTCGTGTGCAGTCGCTATTCGGTCCTTTAATGATTTTACTTATCGGCATCAGCAACCTAGTGGTAATTTATGCCGGAGGAATGATGTATATTAAGGGCACCATTCCGGATATTGGTGTAATCGCGCAATTTATTTTATACATTAACATGTTAACCTGGCCAGTAGCGTCTTTAGGATGGGTTTCGTCTATGGTACAGGAAGCGGAAGCCTCTCAAAAACGTATTAACGAGTTTTTGAAAGTAGTTCCTGAAATTCAGAATGAAGTCAATGAAAAATCTGAAATACGTGGAAAAATTGCTTTTGAAAACGTTTCGTTCATTTATGACGATACCAATATAGAAGCCCTTAAAAACGTTTCCTTCACTATAAACAAAGGAGAAACCCTTGCGATATTAGGAAAAACCGGTTCGGGTAAATCGACGGTGCTTTCCCTCATCAGCCGATTGTATGATGTGCAACACGGAGCCGTAAAAATTGACGGAACCAATATAAAAGAACTTAACCTTTATGATGTCCGTGACCACATCGGTTTTGTGCCTCAGGATGCGTTCCTGTTTTCGGATACCATTAAAAACAATATCAAATTCGGAAAAGAAGACGCAACCGATGAAGAAGTAATTGATGCGGCTAAAAAAGCAGTAGTTCATAAAAACATCGTGAAGTTTAAAAACCAATACGAAACGATTTTGGGAGAACGTGGCATTACGCTTTCGGGCGGACAAAAGCAACGTGTTTCGATTGCGCGCGCGATGATTAAAAACGCACCGATTTTATTATTAGACGACTGTCTTTCAGCCGTTGACACTGAAACCGAAGAAGCGATATTAAACAATCTGATGGAATTCTGTAAAGACAAAACGACTATCATTGTCAGTCATCGTGTTTCCTCTGCCAAAAACGCCGATCATATCCTTATTCTGGACGAAGGAAAAATAATTCAGCAAGGATCACACTATCAGCTTGTAAATCAGGACGGTTATTACAAAGAATTGTATTATAAACAACTTTCCGAAAAAGAAATGCAATAAAATCTTGGTTATTTTGGTTTTTTTTTAGATTTTTGGTTTCTACTTAACACAATTAATATTTGACAGAAGGATTATGAGAGAAAATGATTTGTTAGAAAAAGAAGAAATTTTTTCTAAAGTTTTAAGAGCAGGAAGAAGAACGTATTTTTTTGATGTAAGAGCAACCAAGGCCGATGATTACTATATCACAGTGACCGAAAGTAAAAAATTTACGGAAGAAGACGGCTCTTTCCACTTTAAGAAACATAAAATTTATCTTTACAAAGAAGATTTTGCTGCTTTTAAAGACATTTTAGACGAAATGACTTCATATGTGTTAAACCATAAAGGTGAAGAAGTTATCTCCGAAAGACACCAAAAAGATTTCAAAAAGGAATACTTCACAGACAAATCTGAAGAAACCGAATCAAAACCCTTAGGAAATTATACCGATATTGATTTTGACGATATTTAATATATTTCAGAATTAAAAAATTAAAAAGTCCAAAATCAAACAGTTTTGGACTTTTTGTTTAAAATCAAACAGGAATGAATCCATTTAAAAAATTCTTAGACAACTACGGTGTTTGGTTTCATTCAGGAACCCTTATCCTTTGGCTTTGGCTTTTGAAACATAATTTCGAAAAATTTCAAGCCACACCCAATACCTCCGTAAAAATTGCCTTAATTGCATCCGTGCTTCTTGTTTGCATTGCTCTATTGAATTTAGTCCTTTCCCTGAAAAAACGGAAAAAGAGGTAAACACTTCCAAAAAGCCTCACGGGTCAACACTACAAAATCTAAAGATTCTTTCGCAGATAATGTCAAAAAAACGTACATTTGAGTACAACCGACATGCTGTAACAATGCCCGAAAAAATAAATATTCCCAAACATTTCAAAGGTTTAAACGATCTGGAAGTAACCGCATCGCGAAAACAATTCGGCAGTAACACACAAACCCAAAAACCAAAATACCACTGGTGGATTGCGCTTTTGGAGTTGTTTAAAGAACCCATGTTGTTGTTACTCATTTCCGTTGCAATAATCTACTTTATACTGGATCAAAACAGCGAAGCCTGGTTTATGCTGATTGCCGTTATAGCCGTTTCCGGAATTTCTTTTTATCAGGACAACCGAAGCCGGAAAGCACTGGAAGCATTAGAAGCCTTGAACGAACCCTTAACCACTGTTTTACGAAACGGAGAAATAAAACAAATTCCCACAAGCGAAATTGTCGTTAACGACCTGGTCATTGTTGAAGAAGGAAACCTGATTAATGCGGATGGCGAAATCAAGCACAGTAATGATTTTTCCGTGAACGAATCCTCACTAACCGGTGAAGCGTATTCCGTATTTAAATCTGAAAAGACAGAAGACCGGAAAATTTTCAGCGGTACACTCGTAGCTTCCGGTTTGGCTGTTTTCCAGGTCACCGAAATTGGTACGGAAACCGTTTTAGGCAAATTGGGTGCCTCTCTTATCAACATTAGAGAAGAAGCTACTCCGTTGCAAGAACAAATAGAACGTTTTGTAAAAAAAATGGCCTACATAGGAATAGTCGTTTTCATTTTGGTTTGGGCCGTATACTTTTGGAAAACCCACGACATTCTTCATAGCTTATTAAAAGGATTAACCCTTGCCATGTCAATTCTTCCCGAAGAAATCCCTGTCGCGTTCACTACATTTATGGCGTTGGGTTCCTGGCGACTGATGCAGGAAGGCATTATCGTTAAAAAAACCCGAACCGTAGAAACATTAGGCAGTGCCACCGTAATCTGTACCGATAAAACCGGAACACTAACCGAAAACAAAATGAGTCTGCAGGCCGTGTATGCACTAGCCAACAACAAACTTACGCAGGAAGGCGACTGGAATGATCCTGAGATCCGGAAAGTTATCACAACTGCCATGTGGGCGAGTGAACCGGTTCCGTTTGATCCGATGGAAAAAACGCTGCATCAGGTGTATGAAAAAATAACCGATGAAGACAAACGGACATCATTTGAGTTGTTCCATGAATATCCGCTTGACGGAAAACCACCCATGATGACGCATTTGTTCCAAAATAATCAGGGAGAACGTATCATCGCTGCTAAAGGTGCTCCGGAAGCACTTTTAAAATCTTCAACCCTGAATGAACTTGAACGCGAGCAGGTACTTTTGGTTTCAGATGAATTGGCGGCACAGGGATTTCGGCTATTGGGCGTAGGCTATTCAGATTTCGAAGGCATGAATTTCCCCAAAACCCAACAGGAATTCCCATTCCATTTTGTCGGACTGATTGCTTTTTATGATCCTCCGAAAGAAAACATCAGCCATGTTATCCGTCAGTTTTATGATGCCGGAATTAAAGTGAAAGTCGTTACCGGAGACAATAACATCACCACAAGAGCCATTGCAAAAAAAGCGGGAATTCCGGAAGCCGACACATTCATAAACGGAGCCGATTTAATGCAATTGAACGAATCCGAACTAATTAGTACCATACACAATACCACTTTACTTACCCGCATGTTTCCCGAGGCGAAATTAAGCATTGTGAATGCGCTGAAAAAAGACCAACAGGTTGTGGCGATGGTGGGCGATGGCGTAAACGATGGCCCGGCACTAAAAGCTTCACATATTGGAATTGCCATGGGTAAAAAAGGGACAGAAATTGCCAAAAGTGCAGCCGATATTATCCTGATTGACGATGATTTATCCAAAATGGTTACCGCTGTTGCCTCCGGAAGACGGATTTATGCCAACATTAAAAAAGCGGTACAATATATCGTTTCCATTCATATTCCGATAATTCTAACGGTGTCCTTACCGCTGTTTTTAGGTTGGCAGTATCCTGATATTTTCACTCCGGTACACGTTATTTTCCTTGAATTGGTTATGGGACCGATGTGTTCCATTGTATATGAAAACGAACCCATTGAAAAAAACAGCATGCAGCTTCCGCCTAGAGCAATGGGAACTACTTTTTTATCCTTTAAAGAAATGAGCATCAGTATTCTGCAGGGAATAGCTATTACAATCGGGATACTTTTCATGTATCAGTACAGCGCTCGTTTGTATGAAAATGAAGAAATTACACGCACCATGGTTTTTACCACTTTGGTTTTTGCCAATAGTATACTTTCCTTAACCAACCGTTCTTTTCTGTATTCGATTTTCACCACATTAAGGTATAAAAACAACATGATGTACGCCCTTAATCTTATAACGCTTTCCATGTTAGCACTAATACTGTATTTACCATCTGTTGCAGCCTTTTTTAAAGTAGTGCCTCTATCGCTTACACAATTGGGAAGCTGTTTACTGGTGAGCGGAGTTTCGGTATTATGGGTTGAATTACTGAAGTGGAGACGAAGAATGCGTATTTTAAAATAACATCAATATAAAACAATGTAACAATCGCGGATTTCAATCGTCATAAGAAGTAAAAAGATTTTAATATGCGAACGGTATTTCTCTTATTTTTTATATCCACTTGTTTCAATTCTTTTGCACAGACTTCAAAAACAGACGTTTTCAAAAGAGACAGTCTTCTTGTGATTAAAAAAAACTCTGTAAAAGGATTTGAAAATGAATACATCTTATTTATCCCTAAAGGAACGCCTTTAAACAAAGAAATACCTCTACTTGTTGAACCCAACAATACAGGAAAAATATCCGACAGTATAGACATTCATAAAAAACATGCTATCGATTTGGCTTCGGTAAGTTCGGTTGGAAATAATGTTTCCACCATGCTTAAAATCCCGTTACTGGTCCCCATTTTTCCTAGGCCTTCATCGCAGCCTTTGGTTTATACGCATGCTTTAGACCGAGATGTGATTTTAGAAAATGCACCGGAATTAAAACGCCTTGATTTACAGTTACTGGCAATGATAAATGATGCAAAAAAACTTTTAACTGACTTCAATATTAAAGTCAGCCCCAAAGTTTTTATGAATGGTTTCTCAGCTTCAGCTACTTTTACCAATCGCTTTTCTTTTATTCATCCTGAAACAATCAAAGCCTTAGCGATTGGAGGATTTAACGGGGAATTACAGCTTCCTGAAAAGAAAATCAATGGGATAAAACTAAATTATCCCATTGGTATCCAAGACTTCACTCAAATATTTGATAAAAATTTTGATGTAGAAAAATTCAAAATGATTCCACAATTCATATACATGGGAAAGTTAGACGATAACGATGCGGTTCAATTTGACGATGCTTACAGCGAAAAGGAACGTAACATAATCAACACCCAGTTAGGGAAATCAGTGCAAGAACGATATGTAAAATGTCAGGAAATCTACAAGAAAAACAATGTTAATGCACTTTTCAAAAGTTATGAAAACGTTGGTCATTGGACAACTTCAGAAATGAATCTGGAAGTGATAAAATTTTTCTTAAATCAGATGCAAACTCAATAGAAAATTATAGTTTGCTTAGGCGACAGTAAAAATCTACCCAATCCGTAAACCGTTTTCTACTTTAAAATCCGGAGCCAACAGCACAATATCATTATCAGCACCAACAGAACCTAGAACCAGACATTCGCTCATGAATTTTCCGATTTGTTTTTTCGGAAAGTTTACCACAGCAATGATTTGCCTATTAACCAATTCCTCTTTCGTATAGCGCTTCGTTATTTGTGCCGATGATTTCCGAATACCGATTTCTTTTCCAAAATCAATCGTGAGTTGGAAAGCAGGTTTTCGGGCTTCAGGAAAATCATTCACTTCTGTAATCGTTCCCACGCGCATTTCTGTTTTTTCAAATTCTTCCAAAGTCAACATTATTGTTCATTTTTAGTGGAAAACAAATGTTCAATTACCCAAGCCGGACCAATTAGTAAAAACTGAATATCTTTTAAAAACGAAGGCTTTTTTCCTTCCAACTGATGGCCGTAAAATTGTCCGGTCCAAGCCAACAGAAAAATTACCAACGACGACTTCCAAAGCGGATACTGAAACCCGATAACATAATTTACAGTGATGCAAATCGCCGAAAAAAAAGAAATTTTTATCGCCATCAACAACGAAAGTCGGGAATAAAAAAACAATACAAAAAACAATGCAACAACTGCCCAATTATCGATCAATGGTTCCTGAAGCGGCGAAATACTTCGTATAACATCAGCCGGAATGCTCATCAGTAAACCTATAATCGAAAAATAAATGGCCGGAACACAGATAAAATGTATCGCTTTGTTTGTTGGATGCTGATGACTGACTTCGTATTCGTCAAACCATTGTTGTAAAGTTTTCATAAGGCGGAAATTTAATTTACTAATGTAAAAAAAATAATTTCGGAAAAATTCATTTTTATCGTAATTTGGTACAAACGAAACACATCATGGCACGCACACCTTCCAATATGATTCCGCTAGGCACAATTGCTCCGGAATTCCATCTGAAAGACACGAATTCCAACTATTCCTATTCTTTTGCCGATTTAAAAGGAACGAAAGCTACGCTTGTGATGTTTATTTGCAACCATTGTCCGTTTGTACACCATGTTATTGATGAAATTGTGAGGATTGCCAACGATTACCGCGTACAGGGGTTGGGTATTATTGCCATTTCAAGTAACGATATCGTAAATTATCCGCAAGATGCACCGGAACTCATGACGGAATTTGCCTTTCAGCATAATTTCGAATTCCCTTATCTCTATGATGCGACACAGGAAGTCGCCAAAGCTTACGATGCAGCCTGTACACCCGATTTTTATCTGTTTGACAATCAGGACAGATTAGTTTATCGCGGACAATTGGACGACAGTCGCCCCGGAAACGGCATTCCGCTTAGTGGCAGTGATTTGCGTGGTGCGATTGACGGCGTGATTTACAACCGAAGCATCAATCCGAATCAGAAACCGAGTTTGGGCTGTAATATAAAATGGAGTTAAAATTTTAAAGAAATCATTTACTTTTATTACATTAGCGTTGTAACATAAAATTACAAACCTTGCAGATAACCGCTACATCTTCAGTTCTTTCCGGACACTCTTACTTAAAGAGTGATGTAACGTTATTGTTTTCTCACAACAAGGCCTTCATCAATTAGGCCTCCGTCTGCTTTCTGATTTTTCTTTAGACGGAGGATTTTCTTTTTAACATTCACTATTTTTTGCAAAGAGTATTCTTCTGCAACAATTTTCATTACATCCTAATTTTTATTATGGCTCAAAATAAACTTTTTGGCAAACCGTCTGTGCGTCAGATTATTTGGATATTCTCCATTGCATTTCTATTGGGAATAATTACGCTGTTGTATCAATATAAAACTTACTTCGCATTCCTTGGCGCGCCAATAGTTATCATATCCGTTGCTTTAATGGATTATGCTTGCGGCCAAAATTCTACACGAAAAAAAATAATTAATTTAAATCAACATAATATGAAACCTATTCCAACATTTACAGCAGCGGAATATCAATTGCTTCGCAATCTTTCTAAAAAAAGTATTACATCCAGTAATGCCAAAGACATGGCGCTTTTAAACGGCGAATTGGACAGAGCCGTTATAATAAAAGACGGAATGATTGAAAAAAACATCATTCGAATAAACTCTTTTGTTACGGTTGAAGACATGTCTGCCAAAAGACAAATGAAATTTCAGATTGTTTTACCTTCGTTAGCCAATGTAAAAGACAGCAAAGTTTCCATTTTGGCACCGTTAAGCATTGCTCTAATTGGCTTTAAAGAAAATGATGTAGTAGAATGGGAATTGCCAGCAGGAATTAAAACGCTAAAAATAATTGCTGTTGAAAACTTTTCCGATAATTAATTTCTTAAGAACACCTCATTTTTGTGAAGGTGTTTTTTTTATTTCTTCTCCAGAACAATATCAATCGGTCGGTTGGCTTTTCGTCCGAACTGTACTGTTTTTTCGCTTTGTGAGGCACACAAAACATACATATTAAACGCAAAAAGTTGAATGGTTTGCGTTTTGTACTTTTTGTTGGGATCTTCCACTTTCACACTGAAATTATCGGCTGGAAATGTTGCCGCAATGGATAACAGATAATTGTCTTTCGCATACGGAAAAAACCATCTTGCCTTTGGATTTTCGGTGGTGATTTTATTTCCGTTTTCATCAATCTGATAGTTCATCGAAAACTGAAGCGGTTTGTTGCTGTCTCTGAAACTGTAAACATTGTTCAGATTAACAACTTCTTTCCCTAAACTGTCCACCACCGTAATTTTCAAATTCTTGATATTTTCTTTTTTTCCATCTTCGTGAACATCTAAAACCAAATACGATGTAAAATCATAGCCGCAATGCATGGCAGGGATTTGTGCTTTTACAGTCAGTGAAACAAACAAAAGAAAAAACAAGTAGCGCATAATTGGGATTTAAGCAGACAAAAATAAATGATTCCAATAAAAAAAGCCCTCAAAAAGAGAGCTTTTATAAATTTTAACGGATTCTGAATTATTTCACATCCATCAATTCCACATCGAAAATCAGGGTTGCATCGGGCGGAATAACGCCTCCGGCACCACGAGAACCGTATCCTAAATACGACGGAATTACAAAACGGGCTTTGTCTCCCACTTGCAATAACGCAATACCTTCGTCCCAGCCTTCAATAACCTGACCTCTACCTAAAGTGAATTCAATAGGTTGTTTTCTTTTGTAAGAAGAATCGAAAACCATTCCGTTTTCCAATGAACCGGAATAGTGTACAGAAACTGTTTTACCTTTTTCAGCTTTTTTTCCGTTTCCTTTTTGGATCATTTTGTAACGCAATCCGCTTTCTGTTTTATCGAAACCAGCGGCTAATTTTTCCAAAGCCTCCTCGGCCATTTTTTTTTGCTCGGCGATTCTTTTTTCTCTTGAACCTTCGAAAGTTCTGAAAGCTTCAACAGCATTCCATTTTTCCGCTTCCTCACCTACTCTAATGATTTCAAGACTTTCGATGATATCACCCTGAGCGATTTCGTTCACGATATCCTGACCTTCCACTACATGTCCGAAAACAGTATGCTTGTTATCCAACCAATCCGTTGGAACGTGTGTGATGAAAAACTGAGAACCGTTTGTACCAGGACCTGCATTAGCCATAGACAATACGCCCGGCTTATCATGCTTTAATTCCGGATGAAATTCGTCATCAAACTTGTATCCCGGATCTCCTGTTCCTGTTCCTAAAGGACAACCTCCCTGAATCATGAAATCTGGAATCACACGGTGGAATTTCAATCCGTCGTAATACGGTTTTCCTTGCGGTTTAATGTCGTTTTCCAAATTCCCTTCGGCTAAACCAACAAAGTTCCCAACCGTTCCCGGTGTTTTATCATGAGTCAATTTTATCAAAATAACTCCTTTTGAAGTATTAAATTTTGCGTAAATTCCGTCTTGCATTTTGTTTTGCTTTAAATTTCTGAATTGCAAAATTACGAATTTAAAATCTAAAAAGTTTCATAAATAATCGACTCCCATTTTCGCATAATTCAGATTCTCTTTACATTTGAAAGAGAAAATCATCAACGCATGCACGCAACCATAATTTCCTACCAACCCGAATATAAAAATCAGTTTATTGCACTGAACAAAGCGTGGCTGGAAGAATTTTTCTTTGTGGAAAAACACGACTTGGAAGTTTTTGAAGACATAGAGGAAGTCATTCTGAATCCGGGTGGTGAAATCTTTTTCTGCTTGGTGGATGGTGAAATGGCCGGAACCGTTGCGATGCAAAAAGTGAACGACAAGGTTTATGAAATGGCGAAACTGGCGGTTGATAAAAAGTTTCAGGGACAAAGACTGAGCAACTTGTTAGTCGACGCCTGCATCGATTTTGCAAAAAAGAAAAATGCCGAAAAAATCATGCTGATGTCCAGCACCAAATTAATACCGGCACTGAACCTGTATCGAAAATACAATTTTAAAGAAACACCTTTGGATGAAACCGATTACCATCGTGCCGATATTCAAATGGAATTGTATCTTTAAACAAATGAATCACATTTATGGAAATCCCAAAAGACTATCTCGATATCAACAAAAAAACCTGGAACAGCAAAACGGATGTTCACATCGCATCCGACTTTTATGACACGGAAGGTTTTCGCAACGGAAAAAACACCTTAAACGAAATTGAACTTGCTCTATTGGGCGATGTTTCGGGGAAAAAAATACTGCACCTGCAATGTCATTTCGGACAGGATACGCTTTCGTTGGCTCGACTTGGTGCCAAAGCAACCGGAGTGGATTTATCCGATAAAGCCATCGAAAGAGCCCGTGAATTCAATGCCGAATTACAACTCGATGCTACATTCATCAATTGTGATATTTACGATTTGCCGAACCATCTCGAGGAACAGTTTGACATCGTTTTCACCAGTTACGGAACCATAGGCTGGCTACCCGATTTGAACAAATGGGCCAATGTGGTTTCGCATTTTTTAAAACCGGGCGGAAAATTTGTAATGGCCGATTTTCATCCTGTAGTTTGGATGTTCGACAATGATTTCAAAGAAGTATTTTACAGTTATTTTAATGTAGAGCCGATCATAGAAGCTGAATCCGGAACATATGCCGAAAGAAATGCCGACATTTCAACACAAACCGTTACCTGGAACCATCCGACAAGCGAAATTTTAAACGCATTACTCTGTAACAAAATGGAAATCCAGTCGTTTAACGAATATGATTATTCTCCTTACAATTGTTTCAACGAAACGGAAGAATTTGAAAAAGGAAAATTCAGAATCAAACATTTGAAAAATAAAATTCCTATGGTTTATTCCTTAACAGCAATCAAAAAACAATAATATTTATGGAAAGTTTATTCAATCCGCAAGGCAATCAAAACATTATAGACCGAATCCAAAAATTACAACCCACTACCCTGTCCCAATGGGGAAAAATGACGGTAAGCCAAATGTTGGAACACTGTCAGGCTCCGTTAAAAGTAGCGTTTGGCGATTTGGTTTTAAAAAGAAACCTTATGGGATTCCTTTTTGGAAAATTGGCCAAAAAAACTTTGGTAAACAACAAACCTTTCGACCATAACTTGCCCACCGCTAAAGAATTCGTCGTAAAACACGAACCAGAATTTGAAAAAGCAAAAGCCGAGTTAATTAAAGATATTACCCGTTTCAGCCAGGGCCCGTCTGCCATTAAAAACCTGAAACACCCTTTCTTCGGACACATGACCGAAAACGAATGGGACGTGGCACAATGGAAACATTTGGATCACCATCTGAGACAATTTGGGGTTTAATTTGAGCTACAAGTAAAAAAAGGGATAAGGGATAAGTTGCTACGAGTTCACTTATCCCTTTTTACTTTTCCCTTTTCCCTCAAAACCTTTACCTTTGCAACTTTATAACTCAGCAACTCAAAAAAAATGCGCATTGATATCATAACCGTTTTGCCGGAATTAATCCGAAGTCCGTTTGAAGCTTCCATCCTGAAAAGAGCCATCGCCAAAGGATTGGTGGAAGTGCACATGCATAACCTTCGCGATTACAGTATCAACAAACACAAAAATGTGGATGATTATCAGTTTGGTGGCGGTGCCGGTATGGTAATGAGTATCGAACCGATTGCTGCCTGTATTGAAAAATTACAAAGCGAACGCAAGTACGACGAAGTGATTTATATGACTCCCGATGGCGAAACCCTAAACCAGAAAATGGCGAATTCGATGTCGTTGTTAAAAAACATCATTATTCTTTGCGGACATTATAAAGGGGTGGATCAACGTGTTCGTGATTTATTCATCACCAAAGAAATTTCCATTGGCGATTATGTTTTATCGGGTGGCGAATTGGGTGCTGCGGTTTTATGTGACTCGATTATCCGATTGATTCCTGGCGTTTTAAGTAATGAAACCTCGGCATTGACAGACAGTTTTCAGGACAATTTGCTTTCCCCTCCTATTTATACACGACCGGCAGAATACAAAGGACATAAAGTTCCGGATGTTTTATTGAGCGGAAATTTTGCCGAAATCGAAAAATGGCGTGAAAATATGGCGTATGAACATACGAAAACGCGCCGACCGGATTTATTGGAGGAATAGTGAGCAGAAGTCAGATTGCAGAAGGCAGATTGCAGAAGGCAGATTGCAGAAGGCAGATTGCAGAAGGCAGATTGCAGGAGGCAGTGAGCAGATTGCAAGAACAAATCAGAAACACAATTACTAAAGAACTACAAAGAAACGTTTGAGATGTAAAATCAACTTGTTTCTTGTCTTTCAAAAGCCAAAAAAACTTTGAAATTGAAATAAATTGGAATTAACAGATAAAAAACTCATAACTCATATTTCATAATTCATAATTATTTTTTACTTTTGCACCTGATTTAGACTAACCTCTGGCGAGATCCGTGAATGTTGCTCTAATTAAAACCATAATTAAAAAAATTATCATGGCAGATTTGATGAAATTCGTTCAAAACGAATTAGTAACAAAAAAAGATTTCCCTGAATTCGCAGCTGGTGATACTATCACTGTGTACTACGAAATTAAAGAGGGTGAAAAAACAAGAACGCAGTTCTTCAAAGGAGTTGTAATCCAAAGAAGAGGTGCTGGTAATACAGAAACTTTTACTATCCGTAAAATGTCTGGTGCTGTAGGTGTAGAGCGTATCTTCCCTGTAAACATGCCAGCTTTACAGAAAATTGAATTGAACCAAAGAGGTAAAGTTCGTAGAGCTCGTATCTACTACTTCAGAGAACTTACTGGTAAAAAAGCAAAAATCAAAGAAAGAAGAAGATAATTCACTTTCCGAAGTTTATAAAATCAGCTCCAATTCTATTGGGGCTTTTTTTATGCAAAAAAATTACACTCAAATTATCAGATTCATAATTATAAGTCGCCAAAATAACAATCTGATAATTCGCTTAAATCTGATTAAATCCACATCGCTTTTCGGACTGATTTTCTTATATTTGCCTTGCTTTTTAAGCAACATTTTATACATCCAATATTTATTCTGAAAATACACAACGATGACACAGAAATCTAAAATCCATTACACCCTGACGGATGAAGCACCAATGTTAGCCACACATTCTTTCTTACCGATTGTTCAGGCTTTCACCGCTCCGGCAAATATTGATATTGAATTGAGAGACATTTCTCTGGCTGGAAGAATTTTATCGAATTTTCCGGAATTCTTAAAAGACGATCAGAAAATCGGAGATGCTTTGACAGAATTGGGTCAGTTAGCCACTACTCCGGAAGCAAACATTATCAAATTACCAAACATATCCGCATCGGTACCTCAATTAAAAGAAGCCATTACCGAATTACAATCGCACGGTTTTGCTGTTCCGAATTTTGTGGAAGAACCAAAAAACGATGCTGAAAAAGAAATCAAAGCAAAATACGCTAAAGTATTAGGTTCAGCAGTGAATCCGGTATTACGAGAAGGAAACTCCGATCGTCGCGCACCGAAATCAGTTAAGAATTATGCTAAAGCCAACCCACACTCGATGGGTGCATGGGCTTCCGATTCCATTACTGAAATCGCTCACATGAATGCCGGTGATTTCTACGGAAGCGAAAAAGCAGTTACGGTTGAAAACGATTCGCAATTTGTAATTGATTTCATTGATGCCAACGGTAACGTAACCAATTTAAAAGCGGCTTCCAAATTAAAAGCAGGCGAAGTAATTGATACTTCCGTTATGAGCTTATCTGCTTTAAAAGCATATGCCAAAAAAGAAATTGCAGACGCAAAAGCCAAAGGACAATTATTATCGGTGCATTTAAAAGCTACGATGATGAAGGTTTCCGATCCGATTATTTTCTCTGCTATCGTAGAGGTTTATTTCGAAGACGTTTTCACAAAATATGCAGACGTTTTCGCGTCTTTAAATATCGATACTAAAAACGGTTTAGGCGATGTGTATACAAAAATCGCAGGTCACCCGCAACAAGCTGAAATCGAAGCCGCACTTACAGCTGCTTTAAACAACGGTCCGGCGGTGGCAATGGTGAATTCTGATAAAGGAATTACCAACTTCCACGTTCCTTCCGATGTGATTGTGGATGCTTCTGTACCTGCTTTTGTACGTACTTCCGGAAAAATGTGGAACGCGAAAGGCGAATTACAAGATACTAAAGCATTAATTCCGGACAGAAACTACGCTGGTTTATACGTTGCGACAGTAAACTTCTGCAAAAAGAACGGTGCTTTCGATCCTACAACTATGGGTTCTGTACCAAACGTTGGTTTGATGGCACAAAAAGCGGAAGAATACGGTTCACACGACAAAACATTCCAAGCTGTAGCTAACGGAATCATCAGAGTACACGACGGAAACGGAACGACTTTCATGGATCAAAACGTGGAAGCCGGTGATATTTTCAGAATGTGTCAAACCAAAGACGCTCCTATTCAGGACTGGGTTAAATTAGCCGTAAACAGAGCTAGATTATCCGATACTCCAGCTATTTTCTGGTTAGACGATCAACGCGCGCACGACCGCGAAATGATTAAGAAAGTTGAAAAATACTTAAAAAATCATGATACAACCGGATTAGACATCCGCATTATGAACATTGTTGACGCGACCAATTTCACATTAGAAAGATTGAAAAACGGACAAGATACTATCTCTGTAACTGGAAACGTATTACGTGATTATTTGACCGACTTATTTCCAATCTTAGAATTAGGAACTTCAGCGAAAATGTTATCCATCGTTCCGTTAATGAATGGTGGTGGTTTATTCGAAACCGGAGCCGGAGGTTCTGCACCAAAACACATAGAGCAATTCTTGGAAGAAGGTTATTTACGTTGGGATTCTCTTGGTGAGTTCTTGGCTTTAGGCGCTTCATTAGAACATTTAGGACAAACGCAAAACAATCCGAAAGCATTGGTATTGGCTGAAACTTTAGACGAAGCAAACGATAAATTCCTTAAAAACGATAAATCACCAGCACGTAAAGTAGGTCAGATTGACAACAGAGGTTCACACTTCTATTTGGCAATGTATTGGGCAGAAGCTTTAGCAAATCAAACTAAGGATGCTGAATTACAAGCGAAATTCGCTCCAATCGCAGCAGAATTGTTAGCAAACGAAGCAAAAATCGATGCCGAATTAATCGGAGCACAAGGCAAACCGCAAAACATTGGCGGGTATTACCAGCCTTCATTCACACTGACTGAAAAAGCAATGCGTCCAAGTGAAACCTTAAACATGATTTTAAAGAAATTAGCATAAGCTGATTCTTTCATAGAGTAAAAAAAAAGACGATTCGAAAGGATCGTCTTTTTTATTAACCTGTTCTTAACAGTTGTTTCGCTACAAAAAAACGAAATTTACAGCCAATTCATACTAAAGGTAACAACATGATACTCAGGAAAACATCCATTGCATTCCTTATCCTTTTTATTTGCTGTTTTTCATCCTATGCTCAGGAAAAATTTATTTTGAGCGGCATCGTCACGGATGCTAAAACCAATGAAACCTTAATCGGGGTAAACATCTATATTCCCGAACTGAAAACCGGAATCAATACCAACGAATATGGTTTTTACTCTATCACCTTACCCAAAGGAGAATACACAATTGAATACAACTATGTGAGCTATCTTCCTCTTGAAGAAAAGATAAATCTGCAGCAAAATACCAAGAAAAATATTGCTTTAACCGAAAACGCACAGCAATTGGAGGAAGTGGTAATTATAGAAAACCGAAAAAAAGCCGACATCCGAAAACCGGAAATGAGTGTTAACAAACTTACGATTGCCGAAATCAAAAAAATGCCGGTAATTTTAGGTGAAACGGATATCTTGAAATCGATTTTACAACTTCCCGGAGTTACCAATGCCGGCGAAGGACAATCCGGTTTTAATGTTCGCGGTGGTGCAGCCGATCAGAATCTAATATTGTTGGACGAGGCGACCATATACAATTCCTCGCATCTTTTTGGATTCTTTTCCGTTTTTAATTCCGATGCGATTAAAGATCTAAAATTATACAAAGGCGGAATTCCGGCTCGTTTTGGAGGACGCGTGGCTTCTGTACTCGACATTTATCAAAAAGACGGTAACAGCAAAAATTTTCACGTTAATGGTGGTATCGGATTAATTTCCAGTCGATTATTAGCTGAAGGTCCGATTGTAAAAGACAAAGGTTCCTTTCTTGTAGCCGGAAGAAGTTCGTATGCGCATTTGTTTCTGAAACTGACCGACAATAAAAACTCGGCCTATTTCTATGATTTGAACACCAAGCTGACCTACAAATTCAACGAAAATAACAATCTTTTTTTATCGGGATATTTTGGAAGGGATGTTTTCAACCTCAACGACAGTTTTAAAAATACGTACGGAAATTCGGTACTAAACCTGCGTTGGAATCACTTGTTTTCGGATAAATTATTCTCGAACATGTCTTTCATCTACAGCGATTACTATTACGGATTAACATTGGATTTTGTCGGATTTAATTGGGACAGCGGTATCAAAAATTACAACTTCAAATACGATTTGAAACATTATTTATCGGATAAATTCAAACTGGCTTACGGACTAAACACAGTGTATTACGATTTCAATCCGGGAACCATTGAACCAACAAATTCGGAATCAGGCATTAATCCTGATCAGTTGGATAAAAAATACGCTTTTGAACCTTCCTTTTACATTGAAGCGGAACAACAACTTACCACTAAATTTTCTGTGAATTACGGCTTGCGTTACAGTATGTTTTACCGATTGGGCAGTCAGGAAATCAATACCTATGCGAACAATCAGGCTGTGGTTTGGAACAACAATCTAAAAATCTACGAAAAAGCCACACCTACGGGAACCGAAAAATTCGGTAAAAACGAAACAATGGCCAGTTTTAACAATCTTGAACCACGTTTGGCTGTAGCTTATACATTAGACGACAATCAATCGATAAAAGCGAGTTACAACCGCATGGCACAATACCTGCATCTGATTTCCAACACCGCTTCTCCTACTCCACTGGATGTTTGGACGCCGAGCGATAAATTCATCAAACCACAATTGTTAGATCAGGTGGCTGTGGGCTATTTCCGAAATTTCAATAAGGATACTTATTCTTTGGAAGTGGAAACCTTTTATAAAAAAGTAAAAAACCGCATCGATTATATTGACGGTGCCGATTTAATAGCCAACAATGCAATCGAACAAGTAGTTCTAAACGGTCGTTCCCGTGCTTACGGACTGGAAGTATTACTACGTAAAAACACCGGAAAACTAAGCGGTTGGATTTCGTATACGCTTTCCAGAACAGAACAGCAAACACCAGGAAGAACACTTGAAGAATACGGAATCAATAACGGAAACTGGTATAAATCAGGGTATGACAAAACACACAATCTTTCCGTAACCGGCTCGTACAAATTAAATGAAAAATGGACGTTCGGTTCAATTTTCACTTTACAAACCGGACAACCTGTAACTTTCCCGGACAGTTATTATGTTTATCAGGGCATACAGATTCCAAATTACGGAGGCCGAAACGAAAGCAACCTTCCCACCTACCATCATTTGGATGTTTCTGCTACTTTAACACCAAGAAAAAACAAAGGCAGAAAATGGCAAGGCGAATGGGTTTTCAGCGTGTACAATATTTACAATCGAATGAATTCCGCCTCGATTTCCTTCCGTCAAAATTCGGATACCGGAAACAATGAAGCGGTACGTTTATCAATTTTCGGAGCGGTTCCGAGTGTTACTTACAATTTTAAATTCTAATACGATGAAAAAGACAGTTCACTATATCAGCTTGATTCTTATTGCTTTATTCACTTTCGGGTGTGAGAAAGTCGTTGACGTCGATTTAGACACCGCACCGCCAAAACTGGTCGTGGATGCTTCCATTCAATGGATTAAAGGCACATCGGGTAACGAACAAAAAATAAAACTTACAACAACTGCTCCTTATTACAACACCAATGTTCCTGTAGTTTCCGGAGCTACTGTTTTTATAACCAACAGCGCTAATGTTGTTTTTAATTTTATTGAAATTCCAAATACCGGAGAATACCTTTGTACCGACTTTCAGCCGGTTATCAATGAAACATATACCCTAACGGTGGTTTACAACGGACAAACCTTTAATGCAACCGAAACCCTAACCGCCGTTCCCGATATCGAAAATACTATCGAACAAAATAACGAAGGAGGCTTTACCGGAGATGAAATCGAAATCAAGTTTTTTTATCAGGACAATGGCGCTGAAGACAATTTTTACATGATTGGCATCAAAACGAATTACAAACCTTTCCCGGAATATGGTGTTTTGGAAGACCGATTTTTCCAAGGCAATCAAATGTTCGGATTGTATTCCAATGAAGATTTAAAACAGGGCGATTTGGTAAACATTAAGTTATACGGAATCTCACAACAGTATTACAATTATATGAATGTATTGCTTTCTGTGGCAGGTGGAGGCGGTGGCGGACCGTTTCAATCTCCTCCGGCAACTGTTAGAGGAAATGTGGTGAATCAGGCCGATGAAAATAACTTTGCCTTGGGTTATTTTAATCTTTCGGAAGTTGACACTGTGGATTATACGATTCAATAATTATTTCTACTTTTACATACACTTAGAAAACACCATTCATGTCCTCACACCATATAGTCCGCGACGATCAGGAACCTGCTTTAATTATCGCTAACGGAGCAGCATGCAGTCCGGAACTATTGGGACAACTGTTAGAATGGTCACCGTTTGTAATTGTCTTGGACAGTGCCATAGAACGCGTTTTGGAATTGGAAATTAAAGTCGACGTACTTTTAGGCGATTTCGACAGAGGTTTCGATCCGCACTACTATTTAGAAAAACAGTATCCGCTGGAAATTGTGCATACACCCGATCAAAACAAAACCGATCTTGAAAAAGCTTTTGATTATTTAATCGAAAAAGGCCATAAAGCGGTTAATGTAATTTGGGCAACCGGAAAACGTGCCGACCATACCATTACCAATATTACCAACATAGTCCGTTATCGGGAACATCTGAAAATTGTCATTCTGGACGACCATTCGAAAATATTCCTACTCCCCAAACACTTTCAAAAATGGTACACTAAAGACAGTATCATCTCTTTAATTCCCATTGGAGAAGTTAGTGGAATTCATTCCGACAACTTATACTATCCGTTGGAAAACGACACTTTAACCATCGGTTTCCGTACCGGAAGCAGCAATCACGCCAAAGAAGACGGCATAGTAACCATCGATCACGACAAAGGCGACTTAATCTTAATCGAATCTTTAGATTAGTTTTGCACGTAAAAAAAAGTTTTTGCGTTATTTTTACATTAGAAATAAATTCCTGTTGCTCAACCGCTACCCGAAATAATTTCTTAAATTAGTTTAACAACACACAGGTTTACAATACATTACAAAAAAATATTTTTCTGTAACGAATAAAAGCCTTCGTAATTGTCAAACAAAAAAGAACAATAATCGAATAGAAAAGTAACCTACTATGAAAACAACAATTGTAAGCTTAATTTTACTTCTGACGCTAACCCTAAACGCTCAGGAAACGAACAGATTAACTTTCGACCAATCGATTGAAAAGGCTAAAACCGAAAATAAAAACGTTTTGTTATTTTTCTCCGGCTCCGATTGGTGTGCGCCATGTGTGAAATTTAAAAAACATTTCGTTGAAACGGATCAGTTTAAAACCTTCAGCGCTGAAAACCTGATTGTTTACAATGCTGATTTCCCAAGACTTAAAAAGAATAAATTGGCCGACAACATTACTCAGGAAAATGAAAAATTAGCCGACAAATACAACAACACCGGATTGTTCCCTTTGATTCTTCTGTTAAACACTAAAGGAGAAATCATTAAAAAATGGGACCACTATCCGTCAGAAACGTTAGAAGATTTTATTGCCAAACTGAAAGGATAATGCTTCACAAACAAGTTGAAAAATTAATGGGGAATCGTTTTGAGATTTCGGTTATTGGACCGGATGAAAACTGGTGCACCCAAAAAATCAATTTGGCCATTGAAGAAATAAAGCGAATTGAACGTTTGCTCACGACCTTTTCCAATGAAAGCATCACCTTTGAAATCAATGAAAACGCAGGAATTCAACCGGTTAAAGTTCCGGATGAAGTTTTCGGGTTGATTCAGCGCTGTCAGATGCTTTCGAAAATAACACAAGGTGCTTTTGACATCAGTTATGGTGGAATCGACAAGAAATTCTGGAATTTCGATTTAAAAATGACCGCACTTCCGGATGCTGAAGCGGCAAAAAAATCGGTGGAACTCATCAATTATGAAAATATCATTTTAGATGAAACCAACAAAACGGTTTTTCTGAAAAAGAAAGGAATGCGCATTGGGTTTGGCGGAATCGGTAAAGGCTATGCCGCTGAAATGGCAAAACGAAAATTAATTGAAAACGGCGTGGAAAGCGGAATCGTAAATGCGGCCGGCGATTTATCAGCTTGGGGATATCAGGAAAACGGAGCGCCCTGGACCATTGGTATTGCCGATCCGAATCTAAGAACCTCAACGTTCTCAACATTTCAAATTACCAATACTTCCGTAGCGACTTCCGGTAATTATGAGAAGTTTGTAATGATAAACAATAAAAAATATTCTCATACCATTGACCCGAAAACCGGTTTCCCCGTGCGAGGTATAAAAAGTGTGACCATCATTGCTGAAAATGCCGAAATAGCCGATGCATTGGCAACTCCGGTAACCGTAATGGGCATTGAAGTGGGATTGGATTTTATCAATCAATTAAAACATATTGGGTGCATCATCATTGACGATAACGACCGAAAATACTTTTCAAATAATATAAAACTGACTTAAAAATTAAACTGCGATACTTATGAAAATAATAGCTTTTTGTTTGCTGCTCGGCATAAGTGTGAGCTGCTCACCGGTAAAAGAATATCAGAAATCAAAAATTAACGATTCGGATATGGAATTGGCAGCCCGAAAATCAGAGAAATTCGAAAACACCTTTCAATTGTACCGTGAAGCGAGTTCCGGTGCCAATGGAGGGAAAACAGGCGGTGGCTGCGGCTGCAATTAATGCATTAAAGAAGTAAAAAATGAAAAAGAGAATTTTCGCAGCATCGATATTGGCCTTTATATTCGGTAACAATATGAAAGCTCAGGACACGACAACTTCAGACAGTTCAGCCTATAAAAAACAAAAGCTGAAAATTGAAGAAGTCAATTTCATTACGAGCTATTACAAACAGGATGGAAACAATTCGGCAGTAACCGGAGGTTTGGGAACAGAAAAACTAACTGACGTTGCAACTACGTTCGACATTAAAGTTTCCAAAAGAGACAAAAGCAACAACAAACACAATTTCGGTTTTGAACTTGGTGTCGACACCTATACTTCGGCATCCTCGGATAAAATCGACCCGAATACCGTTTCTTCGGCTTCGTATCAGGATGTGAGAGTCTATCCGTCTGCGAATTACAGCTATGAGAATCTGGAGAAAAATTACATCTTAAACGGAGGCGTTTCCTTCTCAGCCGAATTCGATTATACTTCCATTGGCGCCAATGCCGGTTTTACAAAAATCTCCAAAGATAAAAACCGTGAATTTTCCGTAAAAGGAATGGCATTTTTCGATACTTGGAAAGTAATTCTGCCCGTCAATCTAAGGGACAACCCATCGGATTCTGATGCCAAACAAGGCGATATGAAACCTCGAACGTCTTATAATTTAGGATTAACGTTATCGCAGGTCGTGAACAGAAACTTCCAGTTGGCGTTCCTTACGGATGTTGGTTACCAACAAGGTTTATTGGCAACGAAATTCAATAGGGTTTATTTTAATGATGGTGTCAATATTATGACTTCTACTGAGAAGTCAGAAAAATTACCCGATACCCGCTTTAAACTACCCGTTGGTGTGCGTGCGAACTATTTCTTAGGCGATCATGTCGTTTTAAGAACGTTCTACCGTTACTATTGGGACAACTGGGGCATCAATTCCCACACAATTAGTATCGAACCGAGTATCAAGTTATCAGCGTTTTCATCGTTGTCTGTTCCGTACCGATTCTATACGCAAAGTGCGGCGGATTATTTCAAACCAATCTTTTTACACGGATTGGCCGAAGAATTCTACACCAGCGATTACGATTTATCGAAATTCAGCAGCAACATGATTGGATTGGGGTATAAAGTTACTGATGCTGATAAAGGAATTTTCCACGTAAAACGCATCAACAGTTTGGAATTACGTTACGGATTCTATACCCGAAACAACGGACTCGATTCGCATATCATTACTTTAGCGATGAAGTTTAAATAAGAATCTCCTTTTTAATATACTAAAAATCAGACTTTGACAAGTCTGATTTTTTTTTTGTAAATTACTTTACAATTGTTAGCTGACTCTTATGAAAAAAATTTTTGATTACTTCGATCTGCAAAGAGAACTTGACGATTTTGAAATCATTCATGAAAAAGTTGAAAAAGACATTAACTTTAAAGGTACAAATCTTTGGATTTTGGTCTTTGCCATTTTTGTAGCTTCCATTGGACTGAACATGAACTCTACTGCAGTAATTATAGGTGCCATGCTAATTTCACCACTAATGGGGCCAATAAACGGAATAGGCTATAGTGTGGCCACTTATGATTTTCCATTATTCAAAATAGCAATTAAAAATTTCAGTTTCGCTGTATTGGCAAGTTTGATTGCCTCCACACTTTATTTTACAATTAGCCCAGTATCGGCAGCACACTCTGAATTATTGGCACGCACCAGTCCGACTATTTACGATGTATTAATTGCTTTTTTTGGTGGTTTAGCCGGCATTGTAGCCATTAGCAGTAAACAAAAAGGAAACGTTTTACCCGGAGTAGCCATTGCAACGGCTTTAATGCCTCCATTGTGTACTGCTGGTTATGGATTGGCAACAGGGACATTCAGTTTTTTCTTCGGTGCATTTTATCTGTTTACTATTAACACTGTTTTTATTGCACTGTCTTCGGCTTTGGTTTGCCAGTTTTTGAAATTTCCCATACGGGCTTCCATAGACGAAAAAAAGAAACGAAGCGTAAATCAAATCTTATCATTAATAATTTTGATTACCATCATTCCTAGCATTTATTTTGGTTATGGATTGGTTCAAAATGAAAAATTTACAGAAAAATCGAAAAATTTCATAGAGAGCATCAATGTTTTTGAAGGCAATTATCTTTTAAAAAGTAATATAGATGCTTCAAAAAAAGTATTGACTTTAGGTTTTGCCGGCAATCAATTAGATAACAATTACAAATCCAAAGTATATAAAAAAGCAATTGCTTTTGGTATCGATAGTACAAATATTGTTTTTCAAAAAGCACTTACGTTTTCACAAGAAAGCAATTTAACCAAATCTGATTATCTACAAAGTGAAATTAACCGATTACAAGCATTCATTGAATCGCAAAAACAGAAGAAAGACAGTTTAAATTTTATTGGCAATCAACTTCTTAAAGAAACGAACGCACTTTACCCCGAATTAAAGAGTTGTGCCTTTGCCGTAACTAAAAATTATTCTACTATCGATTCTATACAAAATGTGACATTAATTTCGTTTACGAGTTCCAAAAAATTTGACACAACTGAATACCAACGTCTTAGAAAATGGTTGTCGTCCCGATTGAATACCGAAAACGTAAAAATTATCATCGAAGAAGAAGTAAAAAAATAATAGTCTGTCTTTATATTTCTTGAATTATTTAGGAATAGCGAATGAAATTCCACGTCATATACGATTTACAAACCAATCGTCGTCCATACACAACTCAAGACGTTTAATAAAATTAAAGCCTCATCATTTTCACTGAAGATTCAAAGATTTTAATACCTTTTTTAAACTGCGAATCTGTGGTAAAATTTTTTAAGAAACTAAAATCCGCGTTTTCCACTTTGCTAAAATTTGTATTCAAAATCCTTACCTTTGCATCTCAGAACCTTAGTATCTTAGCACCTAAAAATGAAATTCCAAGTCGTATCCGAATACCAACCCATGGGCGATCAGCCACAAGCTATTGAAAAATTAGCCAAAGGCATAACCAATGGTGAACAGTTCCAAACTTTATTGGGTGTAACCGGCTCGGGTAAGACATTTACGGTGGCCAACGTAATTCAGGAAGTACAACGTCCGACATTGGTTTTGGCACACAACAAAACACTGGCCGCACAGTTGTATTCCGAGTTCAAGCAATTCTTCCCGAACAACTCGGTTCAATATTTTGTTTCGTATTACGACTATTACCAACCCGAAGCCTTCATTCCGGTAACGGGAACTTATATCGAGAAAGATTTGTCCATTAACGACGAATTGGAAAAACTGCGATTGAGCACTACTTCTGCACTGCTTTCGGGACGTCGTGATGTTTTGGTAGTTGCTTCCGTTTCGTGTTTGTACGGTATCGGAAATCCGGTGGAGTTTCAGAAAAATGTGGTTTCGCTGGAGAAAAACCAAATGATTTCGCGCACCAAATTACTGCATCGTTTGGTACAGAGTTTATACGCCAGAACCGAAGCAGAATTCACGCCCGGAACTTTTAGGATCAAAGGTGATACGGTCGACATTTATCCGAGTTATGGCGAAGAACCGTTCCGAATTCATTTTTTCGGTGATGAAATTGAAGAAATTGAAGCCTTCGATTCCAAAACATCACAAGTCATAGAAAAATATGACAAACTGACGATTTATCCGGCGAATATGTTTGTGACGTCACCCGATGTATTACAAAACGCGATTTGGGCGATTCAGCAGGATTTGGTAAAACAGGTTGATTATTTCAAAGAAATCGGCAAACATCTCGAAGCCAAACGACTGGAAGAGCGTACCAACTTCGATTTGGAAATGATTCGCGAATTGGGCTATTGTTCCGGAATTGAAAACTACTCAAGGTATTTAGACGGACGTGAACCCGGTACGAGACCATTCTGTTTGTTGGATTACTTCCCGGATGATTATCTGATGGTTGTGGATGAAAGTCACGTTACGATTTCACAGGTTCATGCCATGTATGGCGGCGACCGTTCCCGAAAAGAAAATCTGGTGGAATACGGTTTCCGATTACCCGCAGCGATGGACAACCGTCCGTTGAAGTTTGAAGAATTTGAAGCGCTTCAAAACCAAGTAATTTATGTATCGGCGACTCCGGCAGATTATGAATTGCAAAAATCGGAAGGCATTTATGTGGAGCAAGTCATTCGTCCGACAGGATTATTGGATCCGATTATTGAAATACGTCCGAGTCTGAACCAAATTGACGATTTAATTGAAGAAATACAATTGCGTTGTGAAGCCGATGAACGTGTTTTGGTTACCACTTTAACCAAACGTATGGCCGAAGAACTAACCAAATACTTAACCAAAGTTTCCATCCGTTGCCGTTACATTCATAGCGACGTAGATACCTTGGAGCGTGTGGAAATCATGCAGGATTTGCGTAAAGGATTGTTTGATGTACTGATTGGTGTTAACTTACTCCGTGAAGGTTTGGATTTACCTGAAGTATCGTTAGTAGCCATTTTGGATGCCGATAAAGAAGGTTTCCTGCGCAGTCACCGTTCGCTTACCCAAACGGTAGGTCGTGCGGCACGTAACGTAAACGGAAAAGCGATTATGTATGCCGATAAAATCACGGCAAGCATGCAAAAAACCATAGACGAGACCAATTACCGAAGAAACAAACAAATTGCCTACAATACTAAACATGGCTTGGTGCCGAAAGCATTGAACAAAAGTCTTGGTAATGTTTTAAACCGTAATTCGGTTTCCACCCAATACTTTGAAGACAAAGCTCTAAAAGCGGCAGAACCCGAAAGTCTATATTTATCGAAACCGGAAATCGAAAAGAAAATCCGGGAACTTCGCAAAAGCATGGAAAAAGCAGCGAAAGAACTGGATTTTATGCAAGCAGCAAAATTGCGGGATGAGATAAAACTGTTACAGGAGAAAATTTAATTATGCTGTAAAGTAAAAGTATGCAACAAAATTTCCGGTTCAATCATTTGATTTGGAGCTTCTTGCATCGCTTTTAAGGTTTTCTTGATTCCCATTGGGTTTAAACCCATGTTAATACCAATCTCATTAATGGCCTTTATTTCACGTTCGTGTAACACGCCGTCGCAATGCATCAACAAAGCCAAACGATAAAACTGCATGATACGGTGAAGTTCGTCTTTGATAACTTTTGTCTGGTTGCGTTTCCCGAATAATTCTAAGAAAACTGCTTTTTCAATTTCGAGTTCCTGAGCTATAATCCATAAAAAATCATATTCACGGTCGTGCAATTCGCCATCCACTACAGCAAAAGCAATCATTTCGGAAAGAAGACTTATTTTTTCTTCGTAAGTATTCATCGCGTAATTTTATTTTAAAAATTCATTAAAAAAAGAAACCGGTTTGAGGTCTAACAACTCATTTCGGTTTTTCTCCAAAAACGAATAGTCCAATTCAGCAATATTCCCAATTTGGTTATAGATTTCAGGTAATTGCTCGCGTTGCTTCTTATAAACAAATCCTAAACCATGATCCGTATTTAATACAAAAGCGGTTAATTCAGGATGATTTTTACGGATATCCACTATGGTTTTCCAAACATCGCCATTCCAAATATTTTTCCAGTCTTTATGGTCTTTCAAATCTTTGCGCGCTGCATCAATGGAAGCTGCCGGATATGCCGCCAATTCATCAAGAGGATTACAATCGTGCAATACAATCACACCGCCTTCATCCAAATATTCCAAAGTATTTAAAGTGTCCTGTAACGATTGTTCGTAAGTATGAAGTCCGTCTATAAAAGCCAAATTAATGGTGTTCGCCTTCAATAATTCTTTATTGGAAGCAAAGAAAGCATCACTTGTTACTTCAAAATAAGTATTCTTTAAATTATCCGTATTTTTTACAATAGCCTTACATTTTTTCCACAGATTGAAGTTAAAAAACGGATCTACTGCAAAACGTTTTTGGGCACCTTTAATATTGAAAAGACATTTGCCTCGGTTAACACCGATTTCCAGATAATTTGTTACGTTGTTTTTCTTTATAATCGCATTTAAAACTTCTATTCGGGTCATTTTTTGGCTGATGTTTAGATTTATTTATTTTGAATGTACGGCAAATATACCAAAATCTGCTTCCAATGAGAAAAAAATAGTCGGATCCCCATTTTACAATTCAATATCCCTTAAACAGCAATTAAAAAAGAAATAAACTATCTTTACCAATAATTTAGATTACTTATGACAAACAACGATATCTTTAAAAAATTACGGGTAGCCTTGCAATTACGCGATGATCAGATTGTGGAAATTTTAGAATTAGTCGATTTCAGGATTTCTAAGGGCGAAATCGGGAATTTTTTCCGCAACGAAGAGCACGAAAAATATATGGAGTGTGGCGATCAGGTATTGCGCAATTTCTTAAATGCTTTGGTGATTTATTTGCGTGGTACGAAGGAAAATCCTAAAAACGCCATGGATGTCATTAAACAGAACCAGGCGGCGATTCAGTCCAGACCGGCTTCAGAAAAACCCAAAACCGAATTCAAACCCAAAACGGACGCGAAGAAGAAACCGGCACCTAAAAAAACATTCAAATCCCAGAAACCGGAGCCGATTGTTGAGAAAGTACGCTACAATAACGGAAAGAAAAAAGACAATAAATAGTGCTTTCTTCTTATAAAATCAAAATCCCGCTCCTTTTATGAAGCGGGATTTTTTATTTGTTAAAAACAATCAATTACGGCTTAAAAGTCACAAAAAAAGAATATTCGCTTCCTTGTTTTAACTGACCAGCATCGATTTTCTTATAATTGAGTTTACCTGTGATGAATTTTTTAATTGCATCGTTATCAGTTCCAACATTCAATACAACAATTTCATCCGCAGCATTAATTTTTAGCTGTACTTTTACCACTAACTCTTTTTCAAGTTCCGCGTCAAATTTAGTTGTCTCTAACAACTTAACCACTTTTTTTACCGCTTTTGGCAAATCTTCTTTTGCATTAGAATTGTTAGCCGAAACGAACGTTGTATTCATTGATAACACAACAACAAACAATGCGATTAAATTTTTCATTTTTTGATTTTTTTTATTTGATTACAGGTCAAAATTAGGCAATCAATAATAAGAAAAGAACTACTTTTCAATAGCTTAACCTACATTTAAAACTGGAAATGTTCCTGTCTTTTCTTAAATAAAAAATAGCTCATGAAACGCTAAATTCTTTCGATGAACAACACCTTTTGCGTTAAAAAAACAAATTAAGTCGGTTTCCTTCAGTTACATTAACTTAAACTTGAAAAAGCAGGGTACAAAAAATTTACATTGGTATAACAAAAAAGCCTTAGCTATTTGCTAAGGCTTTCTATATATTTCGAAAATTATTCTGAAATTAAGATAAAGCAGCTTTTACTTGGTCAGCAGCTTCTTGGAACTGAACAGCAGATAAAATCGGCATACCAGAATTATCGATTAATTCTTTAGCGATTTCAGCATTGGTTCCTTGCAAACGAACGATGATTGGCACTTTAATATCGTCTCCCATGTTTTTGTATGCATCAACCACACCCTGAGCTACACGGTCACAACGAACGATACCACCAAAGATATTGATTAAGATTGCTTTTACGTTTGGATCTTTTAAGATGATACGGAAAGCTGTTTCCACACGTTTCGCATCAGCCGTTCCACCTACGTCAAGGAAGTTAGCCGGTTCGAAACCTGCATATTTAATTAAATCCATAGTTGCCATTGCCAAACCAGCACCGTTAACCATACATCCAACTGTTCCGTCAAGATCTACATAGTTTAATCCTGCTTCTTTCGCTTCAACTTCGATTGGACGCTCTTCAGTGATGTCTCTCATCTCCGCTAAATCTGCATGGCGGTATAAAGCATTGTCGTCTAAAGTTACTTTAGCGTCAACAGCCATGATTTTGTTGTCGGATGTTTTCAATACCGGGTTGATTTCAAACATTGAAGAATCAGATCCGATATAAGCTTTGTATAATGCATCTACGAATTTTACCATTTCTTTGAATGCTTCACCGGACAAACCTAGGTTGAAAGCAATTCTTCTGGCTTGGAAACCTTGTAAACCTACTGAAGGGTCAATTTCTTCGGTAAAGATTTTTTCCGGAGTGTGCTCTGCCACTTCTTCGATATCCATACCACCTTCTGTAGAATACATGATCATATTACGGCCTTTACCACGGTTCAATAAAACCGACATGTAAAACTCTTTTGTTTCACTTTCTCCAGGATAGTAAACATCTTCAGCAACCAATACTTTGTGTACTCTCTTTCCTGTTGGAGGCGTTTGAGGAGTAATCAAATCCATACCGATGATTTGTCCTGCAATTTCTTTAACCTGGTCTAAATTTTTTGCCAATTTAACACCACCGCCTTTTCCACGACCACCTGCGTGAATTTGAGCTTTGATTACATGCCAACCTGTACCGGTTTCATCTGTAAGTTGTTTTGCTTTTGCAACAGCTTCTTCGGCATTATTTGCCACATAACCACGTTGCACACGCACGCCATAGCTTGCTAATATTTGTTTTCCCTGATATTCGTGTAAATTCATAATAGATGTGTTTTGCTTTAAATAAAGTGCCACAAAAATAGCAAAGTATATTGAATGTGCCTAATGTTTTTTTGATTTATAACACATCTTCCTTGCAAAAATTATCAGAGTAAAATATTGAAGTACTAATTTTCAGCTGAATTAAATATTTCGCATTTACAAATCAAATATGTTTGTTATTTTTATGAAAAATTTAATTAAAAATGGAATCTAATCAATTACTTTCAGTAGCAGAAGAATTTGGGTGTCCGCTTTATGTGTACGACGCCGAAAAAATTCAATCACAGTACAATCGTTTAACAAATGCTTTTTCCAAAGTGGAAAAGTTGCGCATCAATTATGCAGTCAAGGCATTGTCAAATCTATCTGTTCTAAAGCTACTGAAGAAGATGGGTTCCGGACTTGATACGGTTTCCATTCAGGAAGTGCAATTGGGATTGCGTGCCGGTTTTTCACCGGACAGGATTATCTATACTCCCAACGGCGTTTCGATGGATGAAATCGAAGAAGTAGCTGCTTTAGGCGTACAAATCAACATTGATAATTTATCGATTTTAGAACAGTTTGGCGCGAAACATCCACAAATTCCGGTTTGTATCCGTATCAATCCCCATGTTATGGCGGGCGGAAATTCGAATATTTCTGTGGGCCACATCGACAGTAAATTCGGAATCTCCATTCATCAATTGCCTCATATTTTGAGAATTGTGGAAAACACAAAAATGCACATCAACGGGATTCACATGCATACGGGATCCGACATTCTGGATATCGAGGTGTTTTTATATGCTTCGGAAATTCTGTTTGATACCGCACTTCATTTTAAAGAACTTGATTTCATCGATTTCGGAAGCGGATTCAAAGTACCCTATAAAAAAGGGGATATTGAAACCAATATTGAAGAATTTGGACGTAAATTAACCAAACGTTTTTTGGCGTTCGAAAAAGAATACGGTCGTCCGTTAACCTTAACTTTTGAACCGGGTAAATTTTTAGTGAGTGAAGCGGGTTATTTTCTAGCGAAAGTGAATGTGGTCAAACAAACGACTTCCACGGTTTTTGCAGGAATTGATTCGGGTTTTAACCATTTGATCCGTCCGATGCTTTACGGTTCGGAACATTATATTGAGAATATTTCACATCCGAAAGGAAAAGAACGTTTTTACTCGGTTGTAGGCTATATTTGTGAAACTGATACTTTTGCCACTAACCGAAGAATTACCGAAATAAAAGAAGGCGATATTTTGAGTTTCCGCAATGCCGGAGCGTATTGTTTTACGATGGCTTCCAATTACAATTCGCGTTTCAAACCGGCCGAAGTACTCTGGTTAGACGGTAAAGCACATTTAATCCGACAGCGTGAAACGATGGAAGACATTTTGAGAAATCAGATTGAAATCGAAATTTAAACCTAAAAAGAAACCGTCTAAAAAGTAATTTTCAGACGGTTTTTTGTCATTTCGACCATAGGGAGAAATCTCATAATCAATAATCAGCTAAGAGATTACTCCTTTCGCTATAATAACAGCTTTTTTTGCTACTATATTTGTTTTATTACTTTCCTTCCAATACTTCGGTTAACACTTCGGCTTCGGTTCCGTTAGGGAAAGGGATTTTAAGTTTTTGTGCTAAGGTCGGAGCAATTTGTGTAATGACTTTTTTATCATGCGATTGGCCCTTTTCAATCTCCCACCCGAAGAAAATCAAAGGCACATGCGTATCATAGCTGTATGGACTTCCGTGTGTAGTTCCTGTTCCGGAATATTCAACATAAGCGGGTTTGAACAAAACAATCAATTCTCCGTTCTGAACCGGGTCGTATCCTTTTGCAACACAACTCAAATAATAATCGTTTCCGGAAGCCGCAAGTATTTCTTCTTCGGCATATACCTTCTTTACATATTTTTGACTGTACAGATAGTCCTTAAACGCTTGTTTTACTTTTGACAATTCCAACCCTTTGGATTTGATTATTTCTTTGTTCAGAAAAACATTGTAATTGGAGTAATTCAGCAGAACGTTAACGCCAAAAATTTTATTGGAAAAATCAGTCAATTCCGTTTCGATATTTTTCCACGGAATGTTATCTACATCATATTTATTATCTTTCAGATACTTAACATTTTCAGCTCCTGCGTGATCAGCAGTCAGAAACAACAGATAATTGTCTTTCCCGACATTTTTGTCCAAATACGTCAGAAATTCAGCTATGCTTTCATCCAAACGCAAATAGGTGTCCTGCAATTCTATGGAACGTGGCCCCAATGTATGTCCGATATAATCCGTAGAGGAAAAACTAACGGTTAAAAAATCGGTGATATTATCCTTTCCTAAAGCTTCGGCAGCAATGGCTCTTTCTGCAAATTCGACTATTAAATTATTCCCGAATGGCGTTGAGCGCAACAAACCAGCGTCGTTATTCGTGTACATATCCTTTAAACTGTAAGGGAAAAAAGGCGTTTTTTTGTACAACAAGCCTTCATAAGGATTATTGTCGGTTAAACTCTCATTGTAAGTCGATTTTGGCTTTAGCAAGTCCCAACCTTTATCGATATATTTTTGAAAATGCTTCTCATTATTGAAATCGGTTACCCAATTTGGCAATTGTTCGCCATAGAACGTACTTGAAATAAAAGCACCCGTTTTACTGAACCAAAACGCGCCGTTTGCAAAATGTCCGGCCGGTAAAATGGCGCCACGGTCTTTCAAACTGATTCCGATTACTTTCCCTTTGAAGTTTGTTGCCAGTTTTAATTCGTCGGTAATGGTAGTTGCCTGAAGGTTTTTGGGAGACATTTTCCCTTCGCTTTCTATTCCGTTTCCAATTGTTTTTACGGTAGCATCGTCGGTACAATACACTTCTTTCCCGGTAGCCTTATTGAACCATTCATTTCCGACAATTCCATGTGTGGACGGAGTGGTTCCTGTATAAACAGAAGCATGACCCGGAGCGGTATAGGTGGGCATATAATTATAATGCATATTATGAAAGGTATACCCGTTATGCATCAATCGTTTGAAACCGCCTTCTGAGAAATCATCGGAAAACCGGTATAAATATTCCATTTTCATTTGATCTACCACAATTCCAACCACTAATTTCGGTTTTTGTTGCGCCGATACCGTTGAAACTAATCCCAACACGGCAGCCTGAAGTAATCTTCTCATATTTGATTCGTTTGTATAAAAAAATCCCGAAAACCGGGACTTATAATTTTACATATTTCATGTTGTATATCAAAACCCTGCTGTCTTCATAGATATACAGTTGTTTTACGTCGGTTCCTTTTAATGAGCGGATGGCCAGCACACATTTATCGCCATCTACATTCACACACTGAAAGGTATCGATACTTCCCTCTTTGCTGGTTTTCGGGTCGTCGTAACCTAAAATCGTGTACAACTGAACCACTTCGGAATACACTACAATACGGTCTTTGTTGGTATCCAGCGTCACTACTATTTTCGCTTCTTTAAAATCGGAATACGGACTCCACTTCCCTTTTGCATTTTTAATGCTCATACTCACCCCGGACGTTTCGAAACGATAGGTTTGTGCCGTAGCAGTTACTCCGATAAACAAAAGGATTGCTAAACTTATATTTTTTAAAAACTTCATTTTCTTTTTTTCTTTCTTAAATTACAATAATGATGCCACTTGATTTCTCGCCGATTCAAATTCGCTGATCATATCATCCACAATTTGTTGTACCGGTTTGATGTCGTGAATTAAGCCGGCTATCTGACCTATTTCCAGTTCGCCTTCCACTAAATCACCTTCAAACATACCTCTTTTTGCACGAGCGCGGCCTAATAATGCTTTTAATTCTTCGGTAGTCGGACATTTTGCATACAATTCCTGA
Organism: uncultured Flavobacteriaceae bacterium; assembly: GCA_963812405.1. GTDB lineage: Bacteria > Bacteroidota > Bacteroidia > Flavobacteriales > Flavobacteriaceae > Flavobacterium. The sequence goes on from CAWEUV010000004.1 coordinate 620,811, forward strand.
ACATCGTTATAGAATTTGTTTTTAATTAACCGAACCGGAGCCAGTTCTTTCAGGGTCAATTGCGTATCACCTTCTTTGACGTTAACAATGGTATCCTTAAAATTTTCGTGCGATGAACTTTCCACAGAAGCAGCAAAACGGCTTCCTACCTGCACCCCATCAGCTCCTAAAACCATAGCGGCCAACATTCCTCGTCCGGTAGCAATTCCCCCGGCAGCAATTAACGGAATCGTGATGTTTTCTTTTACCATCGGAATTAAAGTGAGCGTAGTGGTTTCTTCCCTTCCGTTGTGCCCTCCGGCTTCGAAACCTTCAGCTACCACAGCATCCACACCGGCTTCTTGTGCTTTTAGTGCAAATTTGGAACTGCTCACCACATGTACTACGGTTATTCCTTTTTCTTTTAAAAAAGAAGTCCATGTTTTTGGGTTTCCTGCGGATGTGAATACGATTTTCACGCCTTCTTCCACAATGATATCCATGATTTCTTCTATATTCGGATACAGCATTGGTACATTTACACCAAAAGGCTTATCAGTAGCCAACTTGCATTTCTGAATGTGTTCGCGTAAAACATCCGGATACATGGAACCCGCACCAATAAGTCCTAACCCTCCGGCATTACTTACGGCACTTGCCAGTTTATAGCCACTGTTCCAAATCATTCCACCCTGAATAATCGGATATTTAATATTAAAAAGTTCTGTTATTCTGTTCATTGTTAGTCTGTAATTACTTTTTAACCAACTTCCCGGTTTGAGAAACATTGTCGAAAGTAATTTTGTAAATATAGATTCCTGAATTTAAATTATCAAGTGAAATAGCCGGATTGTTTTCAATTGTTTGCTGCAAAACCAATTGTCCCATACTGTTGTAAAACGCTATTGTGGGTTTGGTAACAGCATCGGTAAATGTTATAGTAACCTGATTATTAGCCGGGTTGGGATAAACGACAAATCCTTTTGCATCAAATTCCGACACAGACAACAAAGCAGTGTTATAAGCCTGTTGAAAATCGGGAATTCCATAACCGTAATTGTTATCCGGACTCGCGAAACGATCTGCGGAAGCCTTTACTAATTGTACAATTTCGGCATTGGTTTTATTTGGGAAAGCACTCCAGAAAGAAGTCACCGCCCCTGCCAGTATCGGGCTTGCAAAAGAAGTTCCGTTATTTGTGGCGATTGCTCCTGTTTGTGTAGCCACCGTTGCAGTGACCCCCATTGCCATAACATCCGGTTTGATTCTCCCGTCAAAAGAAGGACCAATTGAACTGAAAGTTGCTTTAACTTCGGCATTATTTACAGCACCAACAGTTAAAACCGTAGCAGCATCCGCCGGAACTCCAATATGCGGATTAGCCGTATTTCCGGAATTCCCTGCCGATGTAACGCAAATCATTCCTTTACTGAATGCTATATCCGCTGCTCGTGAAGCAAACGACGTCTGACCGTCCATATCATCATAAGTATAACTGTAAGCAGCAGTATCATATTCAAAATACCCCAAAGAAGTATTGACCACATCAACACCTAGACTGTCCGCCATTTCAAGCGCTTCTACCCAATTGCTTTCCTCAACAGGGTTTTCACTGTTCACATCTTCGGTAATAAACAAATAGTAATGAGCGTCTGGAGCTGTTCCGATTAATTGTGCGTCGACATAACCTCCCATGTTAGAAAGTACCTGTGTACCATGTTGGTAACCGGTATAAGGATTATTCACTTTATTTACAAAATCATATCCACCCAGAATCAGATTATTGTCTCTTAAACGTTGGAAAGGAGCTTGTGTATCGACACCGGGAAAACCGGCATCCATTATGGCCACCACTTTTCCGGATCCGGTAAAATCCTGCTGATGCAGCCAATCGGCCTTTAACATTTGAACCTGAGTTACAGATCCTCCGTAATTATAATTCACCTGAGTATCTAAAAACTTATTGATTCGCGAAGTAGTCGGATTGGCTTGCGGCAACTGACGACCACCCGGATTTAAAGAATGATTGGCATAGTGTATTCGGTTAACAAAAGGAAGTCCGGAAAGAGCAGCAATATCTGTTTGGAATCCTCGAACATGCAGTGCATTTAACCATTTGGATTTGGCCATCACGGTGATTCCGGTGGCAGCCGTTACCTGATCGATATACAACTGATGAATCGGTGCATCCTGAACATTTAAAGCTATTCCCTGAGTAGTTCTTCGGTCTAAAGCCCTTTGAGAAAGCATACTGAGCGGGTTGTCAATATAAGACTGAGCCAAGGGTTTATCAGCGAAATAGACCCATGCATCTTCCTGAGAAAAAGCGGCTGTTGTCAATAAAAGAACAAAAAGGAGTAGTGCTTTTTTCATGGCTTTCTGAATTTGGATAGCGCTAATTTATGAAATTACTCCCGAACCAACTAATTCATCATCAATATGCCACGAAACAAATTGTCCTTCGGTGATGGCCGACTGCGGTTCTTCGAAAACGACATACATTCCGTTGTTGAATTTGTACAATTTTGCTTTTTGCAAAGGTTGACGGTAACGGATTCTGGCCATAATTTCCATCGATTCTCCATCGGCTAAAGCCAAATCTTCACGAATCCAGTGAATTTCCGGATTTTGAACGAAAAGTGCTTTTTTAAACAATCCCGGATGATTTCCGCCCTGACCGGTGTAAATACTGTTGGTTTTCACATCGGTGGAGATAATAAACAACGGTTCTTTGGTTCCGCCTACGTTCAATCCTTTGCGCTGTCCGATTGTAAAATAATGAGCGCCCTGATGTTTGCCCACTACTTTCCCCATTTCCGGAGTATAAACTATATCTTTTGCTTCAAACGCCAGTTCTTCTTCCAACGAAGAAAATTCCGGTATCTGACTTGAGTAAACAGCATTATCAGCAGCCACTTCATAAATCAAACCTTCTTTGGGTTGTAACTGCTGTTGTAAAAATTCGGGCAAACGCACTTTTCCGATGAAACACAATCCTTGCGAATCTTTCTTTTCGGCAGTTACCAAATCCATTTTGGCCGCAATTTCACGAACCTGAGGTTTGGTTAATTCTCCGATTGGAAATAACGCTTTTGATAATTGTTCCTGCGATAACTGACAAAGAAAATACGACTGATCTTTATTTCCGTCAACACCGGCTAACAATTGGTAGATCTCTTTTCCGTCTTTTTCGAGCGTTCCTTTTCGGCAATAATGTCCGGTTGCCACATAATCAGCACCAAGACTCATTGCTATTTTCATGAAAACATCAAACTTGATTTCGCGGTTGCACAACACATCCGGATTTGGAGTTCTTCCTTTTTCATATTCGCTGAACATGTAATCAACGATTTTTTCTTTGTATTGCTCGCTTAAATCAACCGTTTGAAACGGAATTCCTAATTTTTCGGCTACCAAAAGAGCATCATTACTATCCTCTAACCACGGACATTCGTTAGAAATGGTAACAGAATCATCATGCCAGTTCTTCATAAAAAGACCAATGACTTCATAGCCCTGTTCTTTTAAAAGATACGCAGCAACACTTGAATCTACCCCACCTGAAAGTCCTACAACAACACGCTTCATTTTTCTACTCTTTGATTAATTTATTTTCCCGGATACTCTTCAACGGGTTTTGTTCTCTTTTGGAATTTTTTCCCTTGCAGATTCATGTTAACGTTCTTAAGTTTTCCTTTCTCAAGTACTTTCCACATTCCTACTTTCTTACCATTTTTAAACATTCCCTGCCCGCTGATTTGCTTTTCGGAAATTCTGAAAGTAGCCATACCATCGTATTGGTCGTTTTTGTAATTTGAATCCTCCAGTACTACACCGTTATCAGCATATTTTTTATAAGGTCCGTTTTTCACACCATTCACGTAAGTCGTTTCCTCAGCAATTTTACCATTTGGGAAATATACTTTTCGCACACCGTGTAATTTACCGTCTACATAATTTTCAAATGTCATTATTTTAGGGGAATCCAAGTGATAATATTTCCATTCTCCCACGTAGGTATCTTTACCCACAACTTTACCTTCACTTACCTTGAATCCTTTCTGATTGTAGAAAGTGGTATAATGTGAACCGTCATTTGCTGAAAAATCTCGGGTTGCGATAACAACTAATTTAACGGTATTGTCGAAATACTTAAAAATTCCGATTTCTTTCCCATGATCGAAAGTCCCTTCATAACGAGGGTTTTTGGTGTCTTCGTAAATACCTTTCCAAAGCCCGTGACGCTTGCCGTTTTCATCGAATTTATTCTCATTCTGACTATAAACAACTGAACACCATAATGTTAACAAAAGTATAAAACTTATGTTTTGTTTAATCTTTTTCATTTTTTGTTAAACAATTTTAATTAGTATTTCTTAAATTAGCAGTATTAAAAACATACAACTATGAAAAATATTTCAAAAGTAATCAAATTAAGCGTGCTGGCAATAATTGCGAGCGTTAGCTTTAGCTGTTCTGACGATGATAACACAACTTCATCGCCAACAAACAATTCAATTTCCGGAATAGCATCAAGAACGCCTGATCTATCACTTCTGGTTGATGCACTAAACCGTACTGATTTAGTACAAACATTAGACCAAAGTGGTTCATACACCGTTTTTGCACCTACAAATGCCGCTTTTACAACCTTTTTAAGTGACAATGGCTATGCTTCATTAAATGAAGTTCCTGTAAATGCCTTAAAAGAAATTCTCTTAAATCATGTAATTTCCGGAGCATTAAATTCATCCTCTTTGTCAACGGGCTACGTTAAAACACTTGCCAAAGGTAGTGCTTCCACAACTAATACCCTTAGCATGTATGTAGACACAACGAGTGGCGTCAAGCTGAATGGTGTTTCAAACGTAACCACCCCTAATATAACGGCTTCCAATGGGATTATCCATATTGTTGATGCCGTTATAGGATTACCAACTGTTGTAACTCATGCGTTGGCAAATCCAAACTTCAATATACTGGTTGACGCTCTAACAAGAGCTGACCAACCAGATTTTGTCGGCATACTTTCCGGAACCACAAATTCACCTTTCACTGTTTTTGCCCCAACAAATACTGCTTTCGGTTCCCTTTTAACAGAACTTGGAGCGACCAGTTTAAATGATATCAGTCAGAATACACTTGAAAACACATTAAAATACCATGTTGTCGCGGGTGCAAATGTATTGTCTGCCTCGTTAACGAACAATCAATCAGTTACTACTTTTCAAGGTGGAAACTTTACGATTACTACAATGGGCGGTGCAAAAATTACTGATGCCAACAACAGGGTCAGCAACATAATCGCTGTTGATGTTCAAGCTTCAAATGGTGTAATACATGTACTTGACAAAGTAATACTACCGGTTTTAAACTAAAATTCCATAAAACATAGGCAACCAAACTGTGAAGCACCTCAAAAAGGTGCTTTACTTTTACATACCCAATTCCAAAGCACGTTCATTAGCAGCCATAACCGCTTTCCCGATAATGGTCTCTGCTGCATTGCTATTAAAAACTTCCAGTGCTTTTTCAGTCGTTCCTCCTTTTGAAGCTACTTTTGTAATCCATTCTTCATTTGACAAAGAACTTCCGTTTTGCAGATTTATTGACCCGCTAAATGTTTGATTGACCAACAATTCCGCTTCTGATTGTGTAAAACCCAATTGCTGGGCTGCATCAATCATAGATTTCATGAAGAAAAAAACATAAGCTGGTCCGCTTCCGGAAACTGCAGTTGCCGCATCAATTAATTTTTCATCTTCCACATAAACAGATTTTCCGGTGGTGTTTATCAGATTTTGGACAATAAACAATTCCTTTCTGTCAATTTCGGAAGAAGCAGAAAAAACCGTCATCCCCATTCCGATTTGCGTTGCGATATTAGGCATTGAACGTACAATTTTAGACAATCCGGTTACTTTTTCAATGGTAGTAATGGTTACACCAGCCATCACAGAAAGCAGAATATGCTTCTCATTCAGCAATGCTTTCAGATTTTCAGAAACCGCTTTAAAATCTTGTGGTTTAACGGCTAAAATAACAATATCCGTTTCCGCAAATTTTGAATCCGGTTCTGTAAAAAAATTTGTCAGCGGAATCCCGAAAGCGTCTTTTTCCTGAACTGCCAATCGGGTTAACACAAAAATATCATCGGCCTTAATAAACCTCGAATTGATAAAACTTCCGGCATAGGTTTTTCCCATATTCCCATAACCTACAATTGTGATTTTCATGACTTAATAAAATAAAAAAAGCCCTGATTTTATTAGCGTACACTTTCTAAAAACAGGGCTTTGATTTATATAACTTTAAATTAGTTTTTGATCTTTCTTTTGCGCTTCGGCCTGCTCCATCATTTCCTGCATTTTCTTTTGGAACTTGCTTTGGGGCTTGTCTTTCGTTTTGTTTTCCTGAATTTGAGCGTGAATTTTCTTCTCGTCAACAATATAGTTTTTAATCACCAACATGATTCCAATCGTAATCGTGTTAGAGACAAAGTAATACAAACTCAAGCCAGAAGCATAATTGTTAAAGAAGAACAACATCATAATAGGAGAAATATAAATCATGATTTTCATGATTTTCCCCATATCCGGCATACCTTCCTGAGCTGGTGCAGCCATTGCTGATCTCCGGTTGTCATTTTCATGTAGAAGAAAATGGCAATGGATGCTAAAATCGGGAACAAACTCACGTGACTTCCGTAGAACGGGATATGGAACGGTAATTCTGAAAACCGAATCATAAGAAGACAAGTCATCTGCCCACAAGAAGCTTTTCTGACGCAAATCAAACATCGATGGGAAGAACTGGAACAAGGCATAGAAAATAGGAATCTGTGCCAATGCCGGTAAACAACCCGCCATCGGATTTACGCCTGCCTTACCATACAATTTCATGGTTTCCTGTTGCTTTTTCATCGGATCCTTGGCATACTTCGTATTCAGTTCATTAATTTCAGGACGCAATACCTTCATTTTAGCCTGAGACAAATACGATTTATAAGTTACCGGAGACATTACCAAACGCACTAACATTGTAAAGATTACAATTGCAATTCCGTGAGGAATAAATCCACTTAAGAATCCATAAGCCGGAATGAAAACATAACGGTTGATCCAACCGAAAATTCCCCATCCTAAAGGCATTACTTCGTCAAGGTTTTTGTCGTATTTGTTTAATATCTTATAGTCCGCCGGACCATAGTACCAGTTCATGTTATAATTCAATTCTCCGTTTTTGAAAGCTAACGGTAATTTAGCAGAAAAATTCTTCGTGAAAACCGTGTCTTTTTCTTCATCATGTACCAGGTTTTCTGATTTTAACTGCGCTCCTTTAATCGGCGTTTCTGTCAATAAAATAGACGTAAACAAATCCTGTTTGAAGGCAACATATGTCAAATCTTCAACCATTTCTTCGTCTAATTTACTTGCAGCACTCAAGCTGTTGTCTTTTCCGCTTTCATATTCATAACGAATATCAGTATAACGGTTTTCATACGAAATACTTTTTTCGTTACGGAATGCTTTTAACTGCCAGTCTAAATCAAGTGGTTTTGACGTATTAATCACATTGCTCAAACCTTGCGAACGAACAGAGAAATCCATCATGTATTCATTTGGTTTCAACACATAACGGTATTCCAAAAACTGATCAGCACCTGCTTTTAAACGCATTGTAAGTACCTGATTCTGCCCTTCTTTTGTAACCGCAGGCTCGAAATACATATCTTTTGTATTTAAAACACGATTATCTTTTGTTTGAAGCTGAATATTCAGATTAGCATTGTTGTTTTTGATGATTTCAACAGGTAGTTGTGAACCTTTATGGAATTTCTCAAAATTATTTACTTTAGCATCAACGATATAACCACCTTTGTTAGCGATTTTTAATGTTAATACTTCATTTTTAATTTCTGTAACATCGTTTTTAGCAGAAGGTAAAGAAGCCGAATAAGCAAATGCTCCTAAAGTTCCCTGAAGGGCTTTCACTTTCAAAGAATCAGTCTGTGTAGAATCGGAAACCAGTGCCGCTACCGATTGTTCTTTTGCTTTTTCAACTTTTTCAACAGACGCTTTTTTAGCATCTTCCGCCATTGATTTTTTCTCTTCGGAGATGTTATTGTACATCATCCAAATCATTAAACCAGCGATTAATACAAATCCTAAAATGGTTTTAAAATCTAATTTTTTTTCTTCCATTGTTCTTTTTTATTGTTTTTGCCTGTAACTTCTTAGCAACAGACTTTATTTTTCACCGCGGCTGCCACAAAACTGACAAACAACGGATGCGGATTGGCTACCGTACTTTTATATTCCGGATGATACTGAACACCTATGAAGAACGGATGATTTTCCAATTCTACAATTTCCACCAAATCGGTATCCGGATTGATTCCTGATGCTTTTAACCCGGCATTTTCCAATGCTTCCAAATAGTCGCCGTTAAATTCATAACGATGACGGTGACGCTCTAAAATATCGGTTTTCCCGTAAATTTTATGTGCCAGTGTATTTTCTTTAATATGACATTTCCAAGCTCCCAAACGCATGGTTCCGCCTTTATCTGTAATATTTTTTTGTTCTTCCATAATACTGATTACAGGATGCGGCGTCCCTTCATTCATTTCTGTTGAATTGGCATCAGCATATCCTAAAATATTTCTGGAATATTCAATAACCGCCATTTGCATTCCCAAACAGATTCCGAAGAACGGAATATTGTTTTCTCTTGCATAACGAACGGTTTCAATTTTACCTTCAATTCCGCGACCGCCAAATCCCGGAGCAACAAGTATACCATCAAGGTCTTTTAACTGTTCCTCTGCCGTTTTGGCATCTAAATATTCGGAATGAATCGAAATTACGTTCACTTTTGTCTCATTGGCAGCTCCGGCATGAATGAAAGCTTCCAAAATCGATTTATAGGAATCCTGTAATTCCACATATTTCCCAACTAAACCGATATTTACTTCGTGTTTCGGGTTTTTCAGCTTGTGTAAGAACTCGTTCCATTGGGATAAATCCGGCGTGTTTTTTTCCGGTAAATCCAATTTTTTTAACGCTACTTTATCCAATCCTTCTTCCAACATTAAGTTTGGAACATCATAAATGGTAGAAGCATCAATCGATTGAATCACCGCTTCTTTTTTCACATTACAGAACAACGCCAACTTCTGACGCAAGTCTTGTGACAATTCGTGTTCGGTACGACAAACCAAAATATCGGCTTTGATTCCGCTTTCCATCAAGGTTTTCACGGAGTGTTGTGTTGGTTTTGTTTTCAATTCACCTGCCGCAGCCAAATACGGCACCAGCGTTAAGTGAATTACGATTCCGTTGTTTTCGCCCAATTCCCAAACCAATTGACGTACGGATTCTATATAAGGTAATGACTCGATGTCCCCTACGGTACCTCCAATTTCTGTAATCACAATGTCATAATCACCTGATTTTCCAAGCAACTGCATACGTTCCTTGATTTCGTTGGTGATGTGAGGCACAACCTGAACCGTTTTTCCTAAAAACTCTCCGCGACGCTCTTTTTCGATTACAGAAAGATACACTCTACCGGTCGTAACGTTGTTCGCCTGCGAAGTCGGAACATTCAAAAATCGTTCGTAATGGCCTAAATCCAAATCGGTTTCAGCACCATCATCCGTTACATAACATTCGCCGTGTTCGTAAGGATTTAACGTTCCCGGATCGACGTTGATATACGGATCGAATTTCTGAATGGTTGTTCTGTACCCTCTTGCCTGCAATAATTTTGCTAAAGAAGCCGCGATAATCCCTTTTCCAAGTGAAGAAGTCACACCTCCGGTAACAAAAATATACTTCGTTTGATTCATTGTGTTGTGTTTATTGTTGTGTTGTTGTTGTAAAAAACCTGGCAAAAATACGATTATAAATTGATAATTAGCAATTGATAATTGACAATTATTCGTTAAAGAATTAAGGCTTCGGGAAGTTTCTACGGATGTTTCTCACGAGTTCTTCCAGCCCGTTGAGTTTGAGTTCGTAAACCAGTTGCAGCTGTTCTCCCAATTGCCCTTTAGGAAAGCCTTTGTTGTGATACCAAACCACATAATATTCGGGCAGGTCAATAAGAAAATACCCTTCGTATTTTCCGAAGGGCATTTTGGTATGTGCGAGTTTGATTAAAAGCTCTTGTTGTCTGTTCATTATGATTCAAAACACGTAAAAGTCAATTCGATTCTTCCTATGTCAGAAAGACAAAACTGCTTACTGACTTCTGAATACTGCCAACTGAATTTACTTCCAATTAAACTTGATTTGTTTTTTAATATCCGGATGCAAACTAAAGAAAACGGGGCACGTCATGGCTGTTTTTTCTAAAATGGTTTTGGTTTTATCATCCGCGGAAATTGACATATTAAACGTTACATTCACTTCCGTGATTCTTCTTGGTTCTGTGCCCATCACTTTGGTTACTTCTGCCGTTGAACCTGAAAAATCAACTTCCATATCTCTGGCTTTGATTCCCATAACGGTAAACATGCAACTGGCCAACGCGTTAGCCACGGTATCCGTTGGAGAAAAAGCTTCTCCTTTTCCGTTGTTGTCTAAAGGTGCATCGGAAATGATTTCACTTCCGGAATTCGTATGTATCGACGATGTTCTTAAATCGCCTAAATAAGTCACTTTTGAAGTCATTATTTTGCTTCTTTTAACGTTAAATCTTCGTCGTAATACAACAAATAAACACCTTTATTATAGTATCCACCGTCTAGATTCACATAATTAAATTTACTTTCAATCTGCTCGGAAGCTTTCTCATTAACCGATTCTTTGTAACCGCCATCCTGGAACAATCTCAGGATTACATCAAACGTTACATCAAATCCGCGGGTTGCGAAACGATTCGGGAAAATATTGTTTTTCTTTTTAAACACTTTTGCAAAAATTGCCGCCTGTGCCGTTTCGTTATCTCTTGAAACGGAAGGATAAAGCAATTTCAGTTTGGTTAATTTACTAAGCGGAATCTCTTCAAAATCCAAAGTTTCGTTTTTCTCCAAAGTAACCAATTGCACCGGATATTCCGCTGAAGCAGAAACCAAAATATTACACGTACTCAAGACCATTCCGGTTTTTTCGGACTCCAGAATAACGTAATTGGTTTTGTCTTTATCCATAAGACTTTTTACATTTTCTAATGTCGGAACACCTTTATCATTGATTTCGGCAATTTTTACGCCCGGATAATTTTCGGTAATATATTGCTTCATACTACCTTTTTTCGGATCGATAATGGCAATGATATTTCCGTTACGTTCCATCATAAAATCAAACATTTTTCGTTTTACGTCAAGCGAATTCGGCATTGCCTGGAATAAATTAGAGTATGGTTTTCCTCTTTCGTTTGACAAAGGAGAAATAACCGGAGTATTGTATTTTTCCAATAAAGATGCAGTTGTTTCTACATGATTTTGGAAGAACGGACCGATAATTGCATCGGTTTTCGAGAAGTCATTAGACGATATCAAAGACGCCACTGCAGAAGAATTTTTAGACTCTTCCGAATCCAGAATTTTAACCGTTAACGGCAATCCTAACGTTTTAGCCGAATCAATTGCGATTAAAGCACCGGCATAAAAATCCAACGTCATGTTTAAAAACTTGTCTTTTTTCAGTCTTTCCGTAACAGAGTTCAACGAATCCGCTTCAATCTTATCCAAATGGAAAGGCAATAGTAATACCAATTCCTTTCCTTCTTGCTTATTGATTGTTTTGGTAATATCAATTTGCTCTTTATTTGGAGTAATCTGATTGAACTTAGCGTTTGAAGGAACCTTAATTATCATACCTATTTTAACACCGGCTGCCAATTCAGGATTAACCGCCAACAATTGTTCTTGGGACAAACCGGACGCTTTTGTTAAACTGTACAATGTTTCTTTAGGCTGTACCGTATAATCCATATACTGCACCACCACTTTTGACGCTGCAGGAGCCGTTTTTGCCGCTACTGGCGTATTTTTGTTTAAACGTAAATTTTGCCCTATTTCAAGATTTTCTTTTATTTCCGGATTTAAGGTTTCAAGTTCTTCAACCGTTAAACCGTATTTTTTTGCAATACCAAATTTGGTTTCTTTTGGCTCCACCATATGATATTTCGGTGCCGAAGAAGCAATTGTTTTCACCACTGTTGCAGGTTTATCAACTTTTTTAGTGGTAAAAACGACAATCGTTTGCCCTAATTTCAACCCTTCTTTTTCGATATCTGGATTATTTTTCTTAATCGACTCTTCAGAAGTATCGTATTTTTTTGCAATACTGTACACCGTTTCTTTAGCTTCTACCACATGATACACACGGGTTTCTTTACCGGTTGGTTTCGGAGTATCTTTTACAACTGTTTTAACAGCCTGACCTGCTTTCGTAGGAATTAAAAGAACCGCATTTTCATTGACGCCATTTTTGGCTTCAGGATTTAAACGGTAAATATCTTCCACAGCCACATTGTACTTTTTGGCTATCGAATACGTAGTTTCTCCTTTTGCAACCTTATGTTCCTTGGTCTGCGAAAAGGCAGAAACCGAAACTAATAAAGTAGTACACAATCCAATAAAAAATTGCTTCATATGGTATTTTTTAAAACGAACAAGTCGTTACAAAGTTATAGATTGTAACGACTTATTCATAATTTTCTTAATTATTTTATTCCCACTCAATTGTGGCGGGCGGTTTCGAGCTGATATCATACACCACTCGGTTCACACCTTTCACTTTATTGATGATCTCATTTGAGATTTTCATTAAGAAGTCATACGGCAAATGTACCCAGTCAGCAGTCATTCCGTCTGTAGATTCCACAGCACGTAAAGCCACAACTTTTTCATAAGTACGCTCATCCCCCATAACTCCAACACTGTTAACAGGTAAAAGGATTGCTCCTGCCTGCCAAACTTTGTCGTACAAACCGTGTTCTTTCAATCCGTTGATGAAAACAGCGTCCACTTCCTGAAGAATCCTAACTTTCTCAGGAGTAATATCACCCAAAATACGAATCGACAAACCTGGTCCCGGGAATGGATGTCTTCCTAATAATTCCGGATCGATTCCTAAGGTTGCTCCCACTCTACGCACTTCGTCTTTAAACAACATACGCAAAGGTTCTGCAATTTTCAGTTTCATGAAATCCGGTAAACCACCCACATTGTGATGTGATTTAATAGTTGCCGAAGGTCCTTTTACCGAAACCGATTCAATTACGTCCGGATAAATAGTTCCTTGTGCCAACCATTTTACATCTTCAATAAGGTGTGCTTCGTCGTCAAAAACTTCAATGAACACTCGGCCGATAATCTTTCTTTTGGTTTCCGGATCATCCACTCCAGCTAATTCAGACAAAAATCGTTCCGAAGCGTCCACTCCTTTCACGTTTAAGCCCATTCCTTTATATTGGTTCAATACGTTTTCGAACTCATTCTTACGTAACAAACCGTTATTCACGAAGATACAATATAATTGACTACCGATTGCTTTATTCAATAAAACCGCAGCTACCGTTGAATCTACACCTCCGGAAAGTCCCAAAACGACTTTATCGCCTTGGATTTTCTCCTGCATTTCGGCTACAATTTCTTCTACGAAAGCACCCGGCGTAAAGTTTTGAGGCACTTCGGCAATTTTCACTAAGAAGTTCTCCAACATTTGTTTCCCATCTGTGGAATGGAATACTTCCGGATGGTATTGAATAGCATAAGTAGTTTCGCCTTCAATTTTATAAGCAGCATATTCCACATCATTGGTACTCGCTAACTTAATTCCGTTAGTTGGCAAGGCTTTAATACTATCACTGTGACTCATCCAAACCTGGCTGTTCTGAGCTACACCATCAAAGAAAACTTCGTCTTCCTTAATATAGGACAAATTGGCTCTACCGTATTCTCTTGTATTGGAAGCAGCTACTTCTCCACCACTGAAATGCGCTAAATATTGTGCTCCGTAACAAACTGCCAACAAAGGCATTTTACCTCTAATTTGTGATAAATCAGGATGTGGCGCATCTTCTCCGCGAACGGAAAAAGGACTACCTCCTAAAATTACAGCTTTATAACTTGATAAATCATCAGGAAAATGATTGTAAGGAAAAATTTCGCAGAATATATTTAATTCGCGAACGCGGCGTGCAATAAGTTGTGTGTATTGCGATCCGAAATCTAAAATAAGTACGTTGTGTTGCATGTGCAAAAATAGACATTTCTGTGAAAATGAAAAATTAAAAATTCAAAGATTTATTTAACTAAATTTCTATTCAAAAAACGTATTTTCGCATCATGATGACAGCCAATGATATTGAAGCAATTAAAACACTTTTAGCTTCCCCAAAAAAAATAACAATTATCCCACACCGTAATCCAGACGGCGACGCCATGGGTTCTACGCTGGGTTTATACCACTTTTTAAAGCAGCAAAACCACGATGTAACCGTAATTTCCCCTAACGAATTTCCAGATTTTTTAGCATGGTTACCCGATGCGGAAAAAGTGATGATTTTTGAAAAAGACATCCAAAACAGCACTGAAAAATTAAAACAGGCTGATATTGTCTTTACATTAGATTTCAATGCATTACACCGTGTAGGTGATTTTATGGCTGCCGCTTTGGAGAAACTGAACACGACATTCGTAATGATTGACCACCATCAGCTACCGGACAATTATGCAAAATATACATTTTCGGATACCGGCTTTGGTTCTACTTGCGAAATGGTGTATCATTTCATCCATCAATTGGGTGGAGAAAACCTGATTGACAAAACGGTAGCAACCTGCATTTATACGGGTATTGTAACCGATTCTGGTTCGTTCCGTTTTCCACTTACCACCAGTACCACGCACCGTGTTGTTGCGGATTTAATTGACAAAGGTGTTGAAAACACCAAAATTCACAATTTATTGTTTGACACAAGTTCTTACAACCGTTTGCAACTATTGGGGCGCGCTTTGCAAAACATGAAACTGTTGCCCGAATACAAAACCTCATACATCACTTTGAGTCAGGCAGAACTGGACCAATTTGGTTATGTTAAGGGTGATACGGAAGGCATCGTAAATTACGGTTTATCACTGAAAGGATTCGATTTTACTGCCATTTTTATCGAAAATAAAGAAGAAGGCATCATCAAAATATCGTTCCGTTCACAAGGTGCTTTTGATGTGAATCAGTTTTCGAGAACACATTTCAGCGGAGGCGGACACATTAATGCTGCCGGAGGAAAATCGACTTTATCTTTAGATGAAACTGTAAAACAATTTATTGCTATTTTAGCAGCTGAAAAGAATAACTGATTAAAAAATAAGCTTTTACTTCATTAAATCGCTAATTTTCAGAATTGGTTAAAACTATTAAAACATGTTTATGAAAAGAATACATATATATGGTGTGATGTTTTCCGGAATTTTATTCGCCTGTTGTACACAGAAACAAGAGGCACGGAGACCCATTTCACATTCTTCCGGAACTTTTATTAAAGAATCCATCGAACGAAACAAAAAGCTAATAAGCAATGAAGAAACGATAATTAGCGACATTATTAAAAAAGATACCGCTAACGATTATATCGCTTCTCCAAAAGGATATTGGTATTATTATGATGTAAAAAGCGCAACCGAAACGTTAACACCAAAGAAAGGTGATATCGCAAATTTTGATTACGAAGTAACGGATTTAAAAGGAAATCTTATTTATTCATCTGAAGATCTTAAAACTCAAAATTATGTTGTAGACAAACAACACATCATGATGGGTTTACGTGATGGTATCAAACTGATGAAAAAAGGCGAAAAAATAACATTTCTTTTCCCGTCGCATATGGCCTATGGCTATCATGGTGACAATGAAAAAATCGGGACCAACCAACCTATTATTTGTACTGTAACTTTAAATAATTTTAAACCGGGAACTCCAAAACCCGAATAATTTTGACTTTATTTCCATACCATGAAAAAAACAATCATAGGTTTACTTTTAGCATTTAGCGCTTTATTTATTTCCTGCAAAAACAATCACGAAAATTTAGCCGACGGATTATATGCTAACATTGAAACCCCAAAAGGCGACATTGTAGTTTCACTCGAATACACCAAAGCACCTGTTACAGTTGCGAATTTCATAACCTTGGCTGAAGGAAAAAACCCTTTTGTTAACGCAAAATACAAAGGAAAACCTTTTTATGACGGACTGAAATTTCACCGTGTAATTCAGGATTTCATGATTCAGGGTGGTGATCCGGATGGTAACGGAAGTGGCGGCCCGGGCTACAGATTTAAAGATGAAATCGACCCTTCGTTAAAACACAACGACAGCGGAATTTTATCCATGGCCAATGCGGGTCCGAATACCAACGGAAGTCAGTTTTTCATCACACATACCGCTACTCCTCACCTTGATGGCGTTCACACCATTTTTGGAAAAGTTGTGGAAGGTATGGACGTTGTTGCTGCCATTGAAGGTAATGATGAAATCACCAAAATAACCATTATCCGAAAAGGAACTAAAGCTACTGCCTTTGACGCATTGAAAGTTTTTAAAAACTATTATGACACGGAAGCCGTGGAACTTAAGAAAATAGCTGAAAAAACGGCAAAAATCAAAACAGATAAATTAGTTGAATTCACTGCTTTAAAAGCAAAAGCAACCAAAACACAATCGGGATTGGAATATGCTTTCATCAAAAAAGGAAACCAGCCCAAACTAACTCCCGGAACCGATGTTTTGTTCAGTTATGCAGGCTATTTTGAAAATGGCGAGCTTTTTGATACTAACTACAAAGACGTTGCCGAACTTTTTGGAATTTACGATCAAATGCGTGATCAACAGGGAGGTTATGCTCCATTTCCATTTAAATATGGCAATAAAGAAGGTTTGATTCCTGGTTTCATTGAAGGAATGGAAAAAATGTCAACCGGTGACAAGCTGATTCTGTTTATTCCGTCCTATTTGGCCTACGGGGAAAGAGGCAATCAGATTATTCCACCGAACACGAATCTTATCTTTGAAATCGAATTATCAGCAAAAAAATAAATTATCTGTGGGACAAATCCTGAAAATCCCTGCATAATGCAAAAAGAGTAAGGTCATTACAAACGTAAAGATGAAAAATAAAATTTTGTTTTTATTATTTTTAGGAATGATGAGTGGATATGCTCAAAAAACTAAAAAAGCAACTCCTGCAAAAGCAAAAACCACTAAAAATGTTACCGCAGCGGCTAACGAGGGTATTTTTGCCGATATTGAAACCAACAAAGGAAAAATAACCTTGAAACTAGAGTACAAAAAAACTCCGGTTACCGTGGCTAACTTTATCTCTTTGGCTGAAGGAAAAAATACCATTGTTAAAGACGAATTGAAAGGAAAACCATATTACGACGGACTAAAATTTCACCGCGTAATTAAAGACTTCATGTGTCAGGGTGGCGATCCGCAAGGAACTGGTGCCGGAGACCCTGGTTATAAATTTAAAGACGAAATTGATCCAACACTTAAACACAATAAAGGCGGAATACTTTCAATGGCAAATGCCGGACCGGGAACCAACGGGAGTCAGTTTTTCATCACTCATAAAGAAACACCTTGGTTAGATGGGAAACACACTGTTTTTGGTGAAGTTACTCAAGGTATGGATGTGGTAAACAAAATCGAACAAAACGATCAGATCATCAAAGTAACCATCGTCCGCAAAGGAAAAGAAGCGAAAAAATTCGATGCCGTTAAAGTTTTTGCAGATTACTATGCCCACAAAGCGGAAGACGACAAAAAATTAGCCGAAGCAGAAGCTGAAAAAGCAAAAAAACAAGCTGAAATTGACGCTATTAAAGACAAAGAATACAATGACAAATACGGTGCTGTAATACAAGCCAAAAAAGCTGAGTTCGAAAAACTGAAAGCTACTGCCACAAAAACAGCCAGTGGTTTACAATATGTAATCACTAAAAAAGGAAGTGATAAAAAACCAGCAGCCGGTGCTCAAGTGCAAATTGGTTACGCGGGTTATTTTGAAAACGGAAAAATGTTTGATGCCAGTTTTGAAGATGTTGCAAAAGCCTATGGAAAACACGATCCGATGCGCGCACAACAAGGCGGATATGCAGGTTTCCCTTTTACATATGGAAACAAAAGTGGATTAATTCCTGGTTTCATTGAAGGTTTAGAAAACATGAATTCCGAAGACAGAGCGGTAATTTTCATCCCTTCTGCTTTAGCATACGGACAAAAAGGTGCTGGAGGAATTATACCACCGAATACCGATTTAATTTTTGAATTAGAAATGACAGAACCTGTTAAACAGTAATTCAAAATCTTCCAATAAAAAAGGCACAGTGTTTAGCTGTGCCTTTTTTATTTATTCTCATTTAAAATGAAGAACACTTTATATAAATAGTCCTTTAACCTGAAAATTTCCAGTCAAATTCGTCCTCATCATTTATGATTGCCCCTACCTCTACTTTTGTAATTTCATCGAATTCAGAAATAAGCATTAACCAATTATCCTCATTAAAATAACTATCAATACCATCTTCCTCGGCCAATTCCCACGTTTTATATTTTTTTTCAGGGGCAACTTTTTTGATATCATTCGGATGAGCACCGATAACTTTTGCATCAAAAAGAATCGTATCCGGATGAGAAATCACCATATATCCTAGGCGAAATTCTTCTTCTTCGTAGAAAGTAAGTCTTAATTTATATTGATTGTATAAATAAATTACGTTTTTTTCTTCATCAGTAAACTGCTTACTGGGTTTGCCGATTAAGGCAACAACATGTTGCTGTCTCATACCGAAAAGCAAATCCCCTATTCCGTTTTTTGGATAAATAATCATTTTGTTCCTATTTTGTACAAAGGTAAGTCATTTAGAAAAAGCACAATCACTTTAATTAAGTAAAACAGACAAAAGATCACATCCTATTCCACCATTAAACCATATTTCCGAAAAATGCTACAAAAAACAGTCCCAATATTAATTTTGTTTTATATTTGTGGAAATCAATAGAGCAATATATTTACAAAATATATTTAAAACACGAATTGCCATTTTAAATATATAAATCACTAAACCATTGATTTAAAACGAATTAACAAAATTAATATCCGCCGTATAACTGCGTATATATAAGAGTTGTATCGCATAAATCCCAACTTTGTGGAAAAACATAAATTGCGGAATTTCTTTGTGGAAATGCTTTGCGAAATTTAAAAAGCCAATTAACGATTTTTAATTGCAGCTTTCGAATATTTGAAGCCAACATTTGGTATTTTTTTTTGCCAATCTATCGCCGTATTATCAGCATATTTTCAGCTTTGCTGTGATGGTCATTGTCAGTATTTGTTATGGGTTTGTTGTGTTATTTTTTCCAAAAGCAAACTAACGATTCTTAATTATCTGTTTCGTGGTAGTTGCAGCAATTTATTGGGCTTTTAAATTTCTAAGTTAAAAAGGTTTTAGCTTTAAGAATATTCAAAAAGTATTCAAAAAAAGAAAACCACTACTTCTCTCCTATTCTTTTTTTTTATAAACTAAATCTATAAATTAAACTTTTACGCAATACAACAAGGGTTTGGCGCAATTGCTGGTTTATGTAGTAAAATCATGCGTTTTATTTCATAAAATGTTTATCTTTAGCTCAACAAAAATGTTCCTAAGCCGCAACTTCGCCAAGCCCTGGGACGTTAGCAGCAAGCAATAACAAAAAAATCTAATACAAACTATATGAATATTTTACGAAAATTTTTTGGCATTTTATTACTACTTCTATCTCTCATGCTAATCCCCGCTACTTTATCTTCATTGTTTAATACAATTAAAGAAACCCCAAAGGAATCAGGTGCTGAAAAAATAGGATATATTTTTGGAAATATATTGTTTGGATTGTTAATGAGTTGGTTAATATATTTCATTATAAAAAAAGGTCTAAGGTTTCTTAAAAACAAACCTCAAAGCGAAATTGATGAAATTGGTCAATAATAATATATTTTGCCTGCTGCTAACAGCGGTTTTGCGAAATTTGGGCTTGAAGGCTTAATGGAAAGATCTTTTTGTATATTTGGCTTAAGTCTTAATGGAATGGTTTGCGGCAATATAAACCCAAACTTCGCAAAGCCGGCGGGACGTTAGCAGCTATTCTAAAAAAACCTCATAAATAAATGGAAACCAAAAATTTAGAATTCACTATTAGACGAGGAATCTTAGACAATGCTCCGAGAAAATTAATTCTAAATCCAGAATACATAAAATTTGAAAATAACGATTCAATAACAAATCTCAATACTACATTCTATAAAGATGAAATCTCCGAATTTAGATTTGGAATGAAATGGATATCTTTAGAAGTAACTTTTGGAAGAGAATATTTTATCTACATCAAAAACAAAGAAAGTAAAGTGCTTAAAATAAACTTCAGAACTTACTTTGGGAATAAAAAAACTGAATATCAAAACCTTTATCGAGAAATAATTATCAATTTAGAAAAATTATACTTTGGAGATATTGTGGATAAATATTTGAAAATGTTTGTTGAAAATGAAAATTTTCAAATTGGTGAAGCTAACTTCTCAAAAGAAAATATTTCAATGAAAGTTAATGGAACAGAGAAAGCAATTTCATGGGATAAGGTTAAATTTAAGGAGTATTACACTTATTTTGCAATTTATTCATCTGAAAATCCGGAAAGTATTAATAAAGGTTTTTACTATCTTGAAGATTGGAATTCTTTAGTTTTAAATAGTGTCCTAAAAAGTATTTTAAAACATAAAGGAATTTAAATAAATTAAAGAACAGCTGCTAACAGCGGTTTTGCGAAATTTGGGCGGAAGTGATTAATGGGAAGATCTTTTGTATATTTGGCTAAGTCCTAAATGGAAAGGTTTGGAACAATATAAACCCAAACTTCGCAAAGCCGGCGGGACGTTATGTGCCATTAACCAAACTTTGTGGAAAGCGAAATCAAAAAAGCTTATGTCAGCGAACTTTTTACTATCGTTTTTTCTGTTGTCATTCTTTACCATTTGTCAAGCGCAAACAGGGAAACTGCGTGACGATATAATGAATAACAGTGCAGCTACTAAAATTATTTTTGTTGAATCTTTACAAGAAGCTAGAGATTTAGCCAAAATAGATATTGCAAACCAAACCCCTATTTTACTTTTGCAAAGTGGTATTGCACCTACTGTTTACAGTACCGATTTTAAGTTTGAAGAAAAGTATAAAGTTTATTTTAACGATTCAGGATGTTCAGGACCAGCTAAAGAATTTGCAATCGAATATAACAATACAATTTTTGAGTATCTGACTAACAAATATGGAAAAAAATGGATGAAGGAAATTCGAAAAGATGTTATAGGATTTAAAGATTACAAACGAAGAAATTAAATTTAACGGCACATAACAGCGGTTTTGCGAAATTTGGGCGTGAGTGATTAATGGAAGGATCTTTTTGTATATTTGGCTAAGTCCTAAATGGAATGGTTTGGAACAATATAAACCCAAACATCGCAAAGCCGGCGGGACGTTGTGCAACATTATAACTCAACGAAACTTTAAATAAATAACTAAATAAAAAATGAGAAAAATTTTACTTCTTATAGCAACAATATCAATACTATCATGCGAACATAAAATCGTTACTAGAAATAACGATGCAAATGATATAAAAGATGCTGAAAAAGAGCTTTCGCAAGTTTATAAATTAATTGCAACTGGAGATACATTGAATCTAAAATCTCGTTTTAAAGATAACAAGTGGAATGAATTTAAAAAAGCTTTAGAAAAAGCCAAAACACTTAATGGTGAGATATTAAATGTTCAAAATTCACAGATAAAGACAATTGTAAAACAAGACAATGACGAAAAGCCTTTCAAACATTATGAATACGAGGTAAATGTAACATATGAAAAAGGCAATACCACAGAAACCATAATTCTTGAATCTTATAATGATATAATGAGTATTGAGAGTTTTTGGTTTAGATTGCAATAAAAATAACGTCGCACAACAGCGGTTTTGCGAAATTTGGGGGTGAGTGATTAATGGAAGGATCTTTTTGTATATTTGGCTAAGTCCTAAATGGAATGGTTCGGGAACATATAAACCCAAACATCGCAAAGCCGGCGGGACGTTAGCGGTAATTTCGCCGGAACGAAATCTATAAATAAGAACGAAAACAATGATCTTTAACGAAATTTCTTTTCACGATTCTCAGATATTAAAAGTTATAGAAAATCCTAATGGACAAATAATTGATTTTTTACTAGATTTTCCAACTGATTGGGAAAATAATATTTTTGATGAAAAGGTTTTGAGATTTGAAGATGTAACTTTTTATTACATAGATGAAATTCCATTCGATGGTTTTCCAACTATTCTAAATATTATTAATTTGGGCGAGATAACTAAAGATTTATCAACTGAAAAAAACAAATGGATTGTAACCCGGAATAAGATAAAAATTGAAACAAACGCTGGACATAGAATTATTGAATTTTCTAATTGTGCATTTATATAAACTTTAAAGTAATAGAAACTACCGCTAACAGCGGTTTTATAAAATGGCGGGGCTTGGTGATTTTTTGGAATGGTTTGGGCTTGCACTTCTCTCCTATTTATTCGCGATTTTCTTTAAAACTTTTCGGTATATTTGTTGGCAACAGTAATAAAAAATCCGCCACTTCATAAAGCCGGCGGGACGTTGTGCAACATAGTCTAAAACTTAACCTATATTTAATTAACATTTAAAAAATTGAAAAAAAACAATCGCTATTTTTTGCATATTTCAAGCATATTCATTTTGATTTTAGTAAGCGCATGTGCAACATATAAAGGTAACTATACCACTAATACTATTATTTTACCTGTAGATATTAATCGTTTACAGGGAAAATGGATTATTGATGAACCTATATTGGAAAATATACATGCATCATATAATGCAAAAGTTATAGAGTGTTATCAAAATCAATTAAATAAAAAATTCCAAACTTTAGTCCAAATTGGAGATTTCAATAATACGTCTTCTCTAAAAAAAGCCCTAGAAACAAATATAAAAACTCTTGATTTTTATAAGGAGAAGACTAAATTTGATTATTTAATTTCCACCAAAATGAAATTAAATGTAGATGATAATCGTTTAACAAAAGAACTCTACATAAAAATAATAACCTACAATCTGAATAATAAAGAAAAAATATATGAAAAGGAATATTTCTTTAGAGATGATTTTACTGGTTTTAACGATAGTCCTCTACCATCAAATTTAAAAAGGTTTCTAAGAATATCCATTGAAGATTGTATAAAAGATTTTGGGAAAGACAAATATTGGAAATATAAATCGAAAACCTAATAACTACGTCGCACAACAGCGGTTTTGCGAAATTTGGGCGGGATTGATTAATGGAAGGTTCTTTTTGTATATTTGGCTAAGTCCTAAATGGAAAGGTTTGGAACAATATAAACCCAAACTTCGCAAAGCCGGCGGGACGTTATAAGCTATTTAAAAAAAACTGAAATGAAATATTTACTTTCAATAATAATAATTCTATTTTTTAGCTGCAACGAGAAAAATATTTCTAGAGAAAATGATTCTTCTACAGAAAGTAAAATAATAAGTCCTTTTAGAATTGTACTTTTTTCGGGTGACGAATCTATTCAAAAATATGAAATTGACATTTACGAAGAATCAAATGAATTTTATGCCAAAAACATAAGTCCATGTTTTTACTATGGTAATAAAACAGACAGTATTTGGAAAGTGAAACTAAGTAAGAGTAAAATTTTACAATGCAAAAAATTCCTCGAAACTGCAAAATCAATGAAAAAAAATTGTAGAAATAACAGTTCATCGATTACTGAATATGTAATTTATTCAAAAAATGATTCGATTAAAATCTATGGTGATTGTGATTGGAAAAATTTAGATTTTTTTCAATTACGAAAATCACTATTTGAGGAAGAATTTGAAAAACTTGAGCAAAAAAGATTAAACTTAATATCTGAATTGAATAATCGCTTATTAGGTAAATGGTACTATTCAGTTCCCAAAACAGAACTTGAAAGAGACAGCTATATTATATTAACACGAGAAAGTAAAGAAAATTCTAAATGCTTTTGGGAAATCAAAAAAGATTATAATTTCAAAGATTCATGTAATAATATTTTCGACTTTAAAAAATCAAACGAATATAAATTAGATATTGATGAAGGAAAAATATTCTTTGAAATTCAAACTGGATTTATTGAAGAAAAAGGTATAACAAAAGTTGAAAATAATGGTGCAACTTTTATCATTGACAAACTAAATGACAAAGAACTTAAATTACAGTTCCTATGGAGATAATAATAAACAGCTTATAACAGCGGTTTTGCGAAATTTGGGCGGGAGTGATTAATGGAAGGATCTTTTTGTATATTTGGCTAAGTCCTAAATGGAATGGTTCGGGGAAATATAAACCCAAACTTCGCAAAGCCGGCGGGACGTTAGCTGAAAGCGTTCCCCAAAATATCGTTTAAAATTATGGAAAAGCAAAATTTTCAACAATTAATGGACTACTTAGATTTTAGTAAAATAATAGATTTAGATTTATTTCACAATCATATATTAAACCAAGAGATAACATATGATGATGCCATACAATTTCTTTATGGACTTAAAATAAATCACGAAAATAGATTTCAATTATTTATATGCTTATATGAAGCTTCACTAAAAAGTAAACCCCAAATTGCGATTCAAGTATTTAGAGAAGCTTATTGTGCTTCTAATAATATTTATGATCAAATTAAGACTAGCGCATATTCTTTCAACCTGAAAAATTTTATAAACACAAATAAATTAAAAGGCTTTGATTTGAAAAGCATAATGAATGTCGAAGAAAATAATTATTACAATAATCTTAGTGACAAATTAATTATTTATAGAGGAATGTGCGATCAAGAATTTCAAAGTAATAATTTTGGTATAAGCTGGACAATTGATGAAGATGAAGCAGAAAATTATGTTTATTTTGACAAGAACAAAGTCAAACAAGGACAAGGATGTGTAGTAAATATTCCAATTGAAAAAATGAATATAACAGCTGTATTCTCAGTCCACGACAAAAAAGAAATTATTTATATTAATTAAACGCCTTCAGCTAACAGCGGTTTTAAGAAATTGGGGTTTTAGGTAAAATTTAAAGGTAATTTTATATATTTGACTTCAGTCTTAACGGAATGGTTCGGGAACAAAAATCCCCAACTTCTTAAAGCCGGCGGGACGTTGTATCGCATAAATCCCAACTTTGTGGAAAAACATAAATTGCGGAATTTCTTTGTGGAAATGCTTTGCGAAATTTAAAAAGCCAATTAACGATTTTTAATTGCAGCTTTCGAATATTTGAAGCCAACATTTGGTATTTTTTTTTGCCAATCTATCGCCGTATTATCAGCATATTTTCAGCTTTGCTGTGATGGTCATTGTCAGTATTTGTTATGGGTTTGTTGTGTTATTTTTTCCAAAAGCAAACTAACGATTCTTAATTATCTGTTTCGTGGTAGTTGCAGCAATTTATTGGGCTTTTAAATTTCTAAGTTAAAAAGGTTTTAGCTTTAAGAATATTCAAAAAGTATTCAAAAAAAGAAAACCACTACTTCTCTCCTATTCTTTTTTTTTATAAACTAAATCTATAAATTAAACTTTTACGCAATACAACAAGGGTTTGGCGCAATTGCTGGTTTATGTAGTAAAATCATGCGTTTTATTTCATAAAATGTTTATCTTTAGCTCAACAAAAATGTTCCTAAGCCGCAACTTCGCTAAGCCCTGGGACGTTAGCTGCAAGCTTACCAAACGAGATGGAAACTTTACGAACAAATGAAAAAAAGCAGAATTTCACGAACCTTAATTATCAGTATCTTTTTTGCCCTATTTTCATTTTTCCCAATATTACAGCTTATTTTTGTCACTTATGATGGCGGTATATTGTATCTTATTGAAAAATATATTTTGAAAAGCGAATCTAAACTTGATATTGCAAATTGGATTCTAAACTGTAGCTTATCTATATTATTTTTAATTCTTTATTATAGATCAAGAAAAAAAATTACGGAAATTATTTATTCAATATTCTTTTTAATTTTTTCTTTTTGCTTTATTTACTTTCAAGTTTATGAATTCCAAAAACAAGAAATTAAACCGTACTTTTTATTATTTTTAATAGAATGTATAATCTCTGGAATAATATTGAATATCGTTTCTAATTATAAAACTAAAAGAGAAAAAGCCAGCAGCTAACAGCGGTTTTGCGAAATTTGGGCTTTTGGGCTTAGTGGAAGGATCTTTTTGTATATTTGGCTTAAGTCTTAATGGAAAGGTTCGGGGAAATATAAACCCAAACATCGCAAAGCCGGCGGGACGTTAGCGGATATACTCAAAAAAACGCCTAAATAAAGGAACTTTTAAACTTAATATAATAAATGGCTAAATCTCCAATCGACGAATTATTTAATGAACTTTATGGTTATTATCCAAATAAAGCAGGACAAGCTTATGAACTTATTGTTGCAGCAGCTTTTAAAGCTATTACCAATGAAAAAATTGAATATGACAAACATGAACGTGGAATATATAGCGAAACTGATTACCAAATAGATGCTGTAATTACTTCTGAAAATGAAAAAAAAATGGTTGAGGCCAAAGATTATACATTAAATGATCGAAAAGTAGGAAGAAGCGATTTACAAAAAATGCAAGGAGCACTTTCAGATTTGCAATTTGAAAAAGGTTTTTTTGCTTCCGCTACCGATTATACAAAACCAGCAAAAAAATATTCTGATAGTTCAGAAAAAAATCCTTTGCAAAAGGAAATTGATTTGTATCATATTAGACCTTCAACTGAACTTGACGAAAAAGGTAGAATTAGTAAATTTGTAGTCGATTTAACTGCTGTAATACCAAAATTTGAAAAAGGAGAATTTCAATGCGCTTGGACAAAAAATGCAGAAAAAGAACTTGAAAATGATAAATTAATAGGTTCTGATTTAAAATATAAACTTGATAGATTTTACAAAGAAAATGGAGAACTTGATTGTTTTATTAGTGAATTTAGTTATAACAATCAACCTATTTTAGCGAACATCGACGATGAATTTGCGTTAGGTTGTTGGTTATTGCCAAATAAATATATAAAAATAGGAAACAAATTATATGGTATTAATGGCATAGCATATAAAATTCCATATTCAAGAAGCACAACAACATTTACAATAGAAAGTGATGGAATCCCAAGAGTCCTAATTAAATCTGAAGACGGAAAAATAAATAAATTAATAACTGACGAAAATTTAAAAAAAGCTATTTTTAAAAATGGCATAATCGAATAATGAAAGTACATCCGCTAACAGTGGTTTTGCGAAATTTGGGCTTTAAGGCTTAATTTAAAGTTGATTTTGTATTTGTAAACCTTATCATAAATTGTTAGTTTTGGGAAAACTAATCCCCAAACTTCGCAAAGCCACGGGACGTTAGCGGTAATTGCTCTCAAAAATTTTTTAAGCTGATACTCCTGCTTTTCATAGCATAACTCGAATTAGTTTCTTTGTCAATCAATACGTGCTACTTTGTAGAGTTACTTGGGTTTACGTTGCGTGAAAAACTTTGTGTGTAAAACTATAAGCAACTAACCGCTAACAGGCAGTTTTATGCAATGGCGGGGCTTGGTGATTTTTTGGGAAGTTTAGTGTTTGTACTTCTCTCCTATTTTTTTACTTTTTTCTTTCAATCTTTTCGGTATATTTGTAATGTTCCGTGAGCGGGAAACCGCCACTGCATAAAGCTGGCGGGACGTTAGCAGAAAGCTTTGCCAAAAATTCGCATAAAAACGTATATTTAAAAATTCTACCATTAAAAAACAGATTAGTAAACATATAATATGGAAATTAAATCAAAAAAAAATACTTCAATTTTTATGATTCTTGGAGGATTATTAGTTTTGGCTAATTATATACTTAAACTTGAGAACGACAAACATTTTACAAACAACATAATTATAATTATTTGCGCTGCCATTTTTACTATTATCGGAATTATATCTCTTAGAAATACGTCAAAAAAAATAACTCGAGATAAGTAAATTTGTAATCTAATAAGCCTTCTGCTAACAGCGGTTTTGCGAAATTTGGGCGGAAATGATTAATGGAAAGATCTTTTGTATATTTGGCTAAGTCCTAAATGGAATGGTTCGGGAACATATAAACCCAAACATCGCAAAGCCGGCGGGACGTTATGTGAGATTTCGAAAAAACTTTACGGTAAAATTGCTTGTGTTACCATTTTTTGGTAACTTGCTTAAAATTTTTAAAAGTCATGGGAAAAAACACATCAATATCATTGGGAAACCATTTTGAAAGTTTTATTGAAAGCAGCATCAATAACGGTAGATTTAACAATGCGAGTGAAGTTGTACGCGCAGGTTTGCGTCTTCTTGAAGATGAAGAAAATAAAATTATTGTTTTAAGAAAAGCTATACAAGAAGGAATTGATAGTGGAATCGCAAAAGATTTCGAGCCTAAAAAGTTTTTGGAATCATTAAAGGCAAGAAAAAAATAAATGGGAAAATATCATTTTACCAATAAAGCTCAAGACGATTTAATAGACATTTGGGATTATACTGTTGAAGAATGGTCACAAAATCAGGCCGAGAAATATTATAATCTAATAATTGCTTCGTGTATAGATCTAGCAAATAATCCTAAATTTGGAAAATCTTATGAAATCATTTCATTAAATATTCTTGGTTATAAATGTGGTGAACATATTATTTTTTATAGAGAAATTTCAAAGAATGAAATTGAGATTATAAGAATTTTGCACGGAATGATGGATTTGAAAAGTAAATTATAGAAACCTCACATAACAGCGGTTTTGCGAAATTTGGGCGTGAGTGATTAATGGAAAGATCTTTTTGTATATTTGACTTCAGTCCGAATGGAATGGTTTGGAACAATATAAACCAAACTTCGCAAAGCCGGCGGGACGTTAGCGGCTATTTTAAATAACATCATGGGTAAAAAAAAGAAATCAAACTATTTTAAAGAGAACTTACATAATATTATCAACTCAGTTGGAATAATTATAGCATTGATTATCTCAATTTATTCATATAACCAGAATGAAAAAATTGCAATTAAATCGGGAGCTTATGACAAAGGAAGTTTAAGCTTTCTATTTGGTAATTATCCCATAGTTCCCGAAATGAAATATGACGTTTATTTTGGTGTAAATTTGAATGAAAAGGATTTAAATTTCACAAACTTACCTGTAGGAATTATTAACACAGGTAAAAAAACAGTCGAAGAAGTCAGTCTATTTTATCGTTATCCAAACGCAACTCAGATTGCAGTTCCTGATTCACTTTTTGAAATCAAAACTGTTTTAATTGAGAATTTAAAAAGAAAATTTGAAAAAGCAGATAAATTTGATAACATTTCTTTTAATGTTGGAAAAATGAATCCTAACTTACCTATTAATGCTGGTGATTTAATTTTTTTGAATAAGGAAACTAAGCAAAACTTCACTTTTCCTGTTAAAACTAAAGATAGTGTTACAGTGATTGCGAAAACTGAAGTTTCATATTCATTTCCGTTTAATATAATGCTAACTGGTAAAGATATAGAATCAACAAACTATTCTTTTAACTTAAACATTCGAAATGAAGTTCAGTTAAACAAATTAATAAAACAGATCATTAATGAAAAACTTCAAGAAAAGAAAAAGGGCATAACAAACCCAACTTTCTTTGTAACAATTCCGTCGA
Organism: uncultured Flavobacteriaceae bacterium; assembly: GCA_963812405.1. Lineage (GTDB taxonomy): Bacteria > Bacteroidota > Bacteroidia > Flavobacteriales > Flavobacteriaceae > Flavobacterium. The sequence goes on from CAWEUV010000004.1 coordinate 650,605, forward strand.
TTGAAAAAAAACAAAATGGAATAAATATACATAACTCTGATTCCTCCAACACTTTATTAATCCAATTCGACAAGGAGTTTGAAAATTACATAATTTACAATTCGAATGGAGAAATTAATAAAGTTTTTAGTATTTAACTTTTAAAAAAAACAGCCGCTAACAGTGGTTTTGCGAAATTTGGGTTTTAAGGCTTAATTTAAAGTTGGTTTTGTATTTGTAAACCTTATCTTAAATCGTTAGTTTTGGGACAACTAATCCCAAACTTCGCAAAGCCACGGGACGTTAGCGACAATTTAGAAACAACAAAATCCGGAAATACATTTTTAATGAAAGTCACGACCTTAGAAAGATTAATTGCAACCGCTCAATTTCTACTAGCTACTTTTATTCTTTGGTTTACTATTGATAGTTTTAAAACAATGATTTGTTTTTTGGAAAAACCTCCATATTATGGTGGTCAAAATGTTACTAATATGTTATTATTTAGAACTTATCATTTCGATATGCTATTCTCAGTAATTTCAATTGTTTCTTCAATCGGATTGGTATTCCAAAAAAAATGGGGGTGGATTTCAAGTATTATTGTTTGGTTTACATACAGTATAGTTACAATAATTTCAATATCAAGATTAGCCTTAAAAAAACCAAATTGGGATATCTCTGAAATTGGTTTTTGGGCATTCTTGCCAATACTCTTTTCAGTAATTGGATATCTTTTAATTACTTCACGATTTAAAGAAAAATATAAACCATCTCAAAATATTTTCATAACTATAATTACAGTTATAATTGTTTTATCATTAGATAAACTTTTAATACATAGATAAACTGTCGCTAACAGCGGTTTTATGCAATGGCGGGGCTTGGGATTTTTTGGGAAAGTTTATGCTCGCACTTCTTGTATAAAAATTCATGTTTTTCTTTCACTCTTTTCGGTATATTTGTAAACGTCAGTAATAAAAAAATCCGCCACTGACATAAAGCCGGCGGGACGTTAGCCGTAACTTTCGAAAAACTGAACGTATAAAGCAATTTCATGAAAACAATACTTAAAATATTTTTATTGATTTTATCTGTATTGATAATTTTGGCTGCTTATATTTTTTTCACTTTTCCTGATAAAGAAAAAGTTGTAAACAATCTAAAAGGCAAATATTCTGAAAGCGTTACTCCTGACAAAAACAATTATGATAGTTTAGTAAAAATCGAAATAAAAGAAAAACAAGCAATTCTATTGCGTGAAGCAAAAAGCGCTGAAATGCATAATAATTCATTTCCAATCTTTACTCATAAATTTGAATTGAATGAAACAGAAAGAATCTTAAAAATCATTAGTGATTCAACAAATTTTAAATGGGGAGAAATTGGAACTCCATATTATGACAAAACGATTGTTTTTTTCGATAAAAATGAAAATGAAATTGGTTACGTTGATATTAGTTTAGATGGTCAAATCAATATGTTTCCAAATTTAGCAATTACAAAATGGGGATTATTAACTGATAAAGGTTTTAGAGAATTAGTTATAGCAACTAGAACTGAATAAAAAGCTACGGCTAACAGGCAGTTTTGTGCAAGTGGGGTTTTGGGGATTTATCGGTGATGGTAAGTGTTTGCACTTCTCTCCTATTTCTCAACTTTTTCTTTCAAACTTTTCGGTATATTTGTAAGCGACAGTAATAAAAATCCCCACCTGCACAAAGCTGGCGGGACGTTAGCCGTCAGTTTGACCAAACGAAATGAAATAGAAATCTAATTAAAAATAATGGGAGTAAGAATTATAGTTCACGAGCCTAAAAATTGGAATGATGGAAATCTATTTGGTGAAATCATTTCTGATAGAGGTGGAAAAAAATTGATTGTAAAATTGATAAAACCAATAAAAGGTGAATTAATTACAAGCGATATAATTGAATTAAAACCGCAAAACGAACAAGACACATTTAAATCTTTGTTTCAATATTATTCGATAATGATTAACGGTAATTTGATAGACGAAAATAATGAGATTTCTGAATCTGTAATTTCTGGAAGCGTAACGTTGGACTAATTATAAAATCTTAAAATAAAACCGAACGGCTAACAACGGTTTTGCGAAATTTGGGCTTGAGGGCTTAATGGAAAGATCTTTTTGTATATTTGGCTAAGTCCTAAATGGAAAGGTTTGGAACAATATAAACCCAAACTTCGCAAAGCCGGCGGGACGTTAGCGGTAATATTCGATAAACGAAACTAAATCAAACGTTTAAACCAAAATGAGACAATTAATAATCATTACAATATTATTTTTTTCAATTCTATCGTGTAACAAAACCGAAAAAGAGAATCTAGAAACGAAAGAGACTATTGATTTACAGCAAATTGATTCCTCAACGGTTAACTTAAATCCAAATATAACTAAAAGTGAATCCGCAGATACTTATTGGTACGACAAAATTATTTCCGATTACATCAAAAAATCTGACAATGAACTAATAAAACTATCGTTAAAAAATAATACTAAAATAGAATGGTTTTTAGATAGAACAGAAAGTAATGATTCTACAAAATATCTAATTTTCAATATTGGACATGATGCTTATGACGAAGGAAAAACGAATAAAAGATTTTCGTCTTGTGGCTGGATTTATATTGACAGCTTGAAAAGAAAAATATATGAATATGATTTACCGAATGACAGTTTAATTGAATGGAAAAAATACTACCGCTAACAATGGTTTTGCGAAATTTGGGCTTTAAGGCTTAATTTAAAGTTGGTTTTGTATTTGTAAACCTTATCTTAAATTATTAGTTTTGGAGAACTAATCCCCAAACTTCGCAAAGCCACGGGACGTTGTGCGACATTTTGGCCGAACGAAATGAATAAAGATAATGGACAATATAGCTTATAATAAACTTAATGTAATTCTATACTTTTTACTTGGAATCATATTTTATGTTTCAATAATAGTTTTAATACTTTTAAAAGCAACCAAACTTGTCCATTTTATATTTCCTCTAATTTTAATATTAATTGGTGGCTATTTCTATTTCCGAATCATTAAAGCAATTCTTCATATAATCATTAAAAAACCTATGATTGAGTTTACAAAGGAAGAATATATAGATCATTTTAATGGTGTAAATGTAAAATGGAAAGATATAAAACTACTTTCATTTGAAGACGGCAAAGCTCCTTTTGTTGTTTTTTATTTAAACCAAAACTCATTATTCTTCAATCAAATAACAAATCCTTTCAAACGTTTATTTTACAAATTTGAAGCGTTTTCTGGGAAATCTTTCCAGACAAACATTCGTTTTGCTAAAGGAAAAAACTCAGAAATCTTTAAAGAGATAGAGAAAGAATATAAGAAATCGCGGAAATAAAAACGTCGCACAACAGCGGTTTATATCAACAAAGCTAATAAAACCTTTATTTTATTGACTTTTTTTAAGATGAAAATAATTTAGTACAACATTAGTACAACAAATTAGATTACTTTTTTATATAAAAATAGCGTTTCCTAGATGGGTAAAAATAAAAAACAGGTGTTTGATTTTTACAACAAACACCTTATTTGAATTATATAACTAACACTAAAATTTTAAAACTTCATTTTCTGAATGCGAACCGCATTCAGAATAGCCAATAAAGCAACACCCACATCAGCAAAGACAGCTTCCCACATAGTAGCCAAACCACCTGCACCAAGAATAAGAACAACTGCTTTTACTGTAAATGCCAAACCTATATTTTGCCAAACTATTTTTTTTGTTTGTTTCCCAATATTTATAGCCATCGGTATTTTACTTGGTTTATCATCCTGAATAACCACATCTGCAGTTTCAATAGTGGCATCACTTCCCAAACCTCCCATTGCAATACCTACATTACTCAACGCCACCACAGGAGCATCGTTTACACCATCACCCACAAAGGCTACGGTTTCGTTTTTAGTTTTGATTTCTTTTACCTTGTTTACCTTGTCTTCAGGAAGTAGTTCACCAAAGGCATTTGAAATACCAAGTTTGGAAGCAACAAATTGAACCACTGTATTTTTATCACCGCTTAACATCGTGGTTTTTATTCCTAAAGATTTTAATTTGTCAATTGTAGTTTGTGCATCTTCTTTTATACTATCGGCAATTGTTATGTATCCAACGAATTTAGAATCGTAGGCAATGGCTATCAAAGTGTAAACTATGCTTGAAGGGTCAATATCATACGATATAGAAAACTTGTCCATCAGTTTGAAATTACCAACCAACAATTCTTTACCCTTGACAATAGCTTTTAATCCATAACCTGAGATTTCTTCTACATTTTGTAGTTCAATGGAAGTATCGATAGTTCCAACATACTCATGAATGGCTGTTGCAACAGGATGGGTACTTTGCCCTTCAAGTACATTAACAATTTTTAATATGTCTTCTTTGTTAAATTCGGGTTTAATAATTACTTCCTGAACTTTAAAGACACCTTCGGTCATTGTACCGGTCTTGTCCATTACTACATTTTGGACAGAAGCCATTACATCAAGAAAGTTACTTCCTTTAAACAGAATACCGTTTTTGCTCGCTGCACCGATCCCTCCAAAATAACCCAAAGGAATACTGATAACCAAAGCACATGGACAAGAAATTACTAAAAATACCAAGGCTCGGTACAACCAATCACTAAACACATAATTAGTCACAAACAGCATCGGTAAAACACAAATTGCAATGGCTAAAAACACTACTATTGGTGTGTAGATTTTGGCAAACTTTCTGATGAATAATTCGGTTGGCGCTTTTTGTGCAGTGGCATTTTGAACTAATTCTAAAATTTTACTCAACTTACTATCTGTATATGCCGTAGTTATTTTCACCTGAGAAACTGTATTTAGGTTAATCATTCCTGCTAAAACGGTTTCGCCTTTGCTTTTTGTGTCGGGTTTACTTTCTCCTGTTAGTGCTGCTGTATTGAACGATGCCGTCTCTGAAAGTAATTCACCATCCAAGCCTAATTTCTCTCCAGGTTTTAATTGTATAATATCTCCAATTCTTGCTGTTTCCGCTTTAATGGTTTTAGCAACATTATTTTCTAAAACGGTTACTTCATCAGGACGTTGGTCAAGTAAGGTTTTGATATTGGCTTTAGCCCTTGTTACTGCTAATGTTTGGAATATTTCACCAATAGCATAAAAGAGCATTACCGCAACACCTTCGGGAAATTCACCAATAGCAAATGCTCCAATAGTAGCAATACCCATTAATAAAAACTCTGAAAATATTTCGCCTTCACGCATACTTTCTACAGCTTCTTTTATAACTGGTAATCCCACAGGAATATATGCCACAATATACCAACCCATACGAACCCAACCTGTGAACCAAGTTGGGGTAAAATAATTATCGAAACCAATTGCCATAAGCAACAAAGTAAAACTTATGATTGCCGGAATAAACATTTGAAATGTAGATTTTTCAACATTTGAATGGTCATGGTCATGGTCGTGACCGTCATCATCAGAATGATGTTCGTTTTTTTTATTTATTTTTTCTTCCAGTGTGCAACAAAGCTGTTTGCCGCTTGCATCATATTTATGTTGGTGATTTGGATTTGGATCTGCATTTATCATAATTATTTAAATTTAAAGTATACGAATTTTTCAAGTTGAAACTGTTAATATACTATTAAGTGTCTATTTATTTTTTTGAATATAAAATCAGTTTTTGAATTATTCATTATTGCATTATAAAATTGATAAGTTTTTCTAGATTAAAAACAGAAAAGATATTATGCAAATATTTTAGTTGTTTTTTTCTTTCATTTTGCCATTTTTAAAGCGTTCACTTGCGGTTTGATAATAGGATATTGTTACTCTCTTTAATATTTCATTTTTGAGTTTCAATTCTTTGGAAATTGTTTTATTTTTAGGATTATAAAGTAATTGTTTGGCATTTTTTCGGTCGTTAATTTGCGTGAAAATATTATTTTTTAATAATCCTAAAGTTCTGTAATTTCCTATTAAAGCTCTCTCTTCTTCAGATTTCATACTGAAAATATTTTTCCCGAAAGTAGCATTCTCAAAATTCCAATTGAATAAAGAAAATAAAGTAGGCATCAAATCTATTTGTGAAACCAATTTTCTCACTTCCATTTTTGGAGATTTAGAATTGAATATAACGGCAGGAATATGATGTTTTTCTGTATTAATTTCCCATTTTCCAGCACTACTTGCACAATGATCGGCTACTATTACGAAAACCGTATTGCTAAACCAAGATTTAGTTTTTGCATTTTTTATAAATTCCCCCAATGCAAAATCAGTGTATTTAATGGCTGATTCCCTACTTCCTTGTTTCATCGAAATTTTATTTTCGGGGAAAGTATATGGTTTATGATTGGAGGTAGTCATAATAAACTGAAAAAAATGTTGGTTACTTTTGGTATTCAATTCAGCCATTTTCAAAGATTGCTTGTAAATATCTTCGTCACAAATCCCCCATGCATTTTCAAATGTAACGTCCTTGTCTTCAATATTAATTCTTTTGGTTTTAATATTCTCAGGCAAAGGATTTCCTCGGTTTCTATCTACAATGGTAAAACCTTGTCCTCCAAAAAAAGCGTTCATATTATCAAAATAACCATCGCCACCATAAATGAATTTGAGATCGTAATTTCTTTTTTCCAAAATTGAAGCAATGGAAAAAAGCTGTTCGTTATTTGGTCTTCTTACGATACTGTTTCCAGGAGTTGGAGGAACACATAAGGTAAGTGCTTCCATTCCTCGAACTGTTCTGGTTCCAGTTGCAAACATATTGGTAAAGAAAATCCCTTGGTTTGCAAAATTTTCATAGTTTGGAGTGAGATTTTGTGTATTCCCAAATTTTTTTAAAAAATCCGCACTGAAACTTTCAATACAAATTAGAATAATATTGGGATTTCTGGTACTTTTTCCATCAATTTTTCGTGTAATATTATCTCTTTTTATGTTAGTGAAATATTCATTCTCTTGTAAAAGTTCTTTTTTCAAAAGTGAATACGCTTCATTTTCAGGCAATGTACTGTAGAATTGCCTATAATCCAATTCATTTCCTTTAAAAGCTGCGAAAAATGAAAAAACACCATTTTTAGTTAGTTCATTTATATACGTATTAGAACTGAATTCCGCTTGCTTGTTTTGTAGCATTTTTAACATTCCTAAGCCAAGAACAATAATTACAGTAGTATGTATTAGTCTTTTCTTGAATTTCATTTTGTCTGAAAAAGCATAGTTAAAAATTCCATTTGCTCTAAAAAAATAAAGAGTAAAAAAAACGCAAGTGGCTAATCCAAATATTAACAGAGGAATAGGATATGATTGATTGATGTTTTCTACTACTTCATAAGTGTATATAAGATAATCAACGGCGATAAAATTAAAGCGTGTTTTGAACTCGTCCCAAAATGGAAATTCTGCAGCAAAAGAAAAAAATACAATAGAAAAGATGAATGTCATCAAGAAATAATTCATAAAAATATCCATTTTGCTTCCAATCCATTTTGAAGGGATAGTTAGTAAATAAAATGAATACAGCATTACGAAACATAACGCAACGCAAAAATCGAATAAAAATCCTTTACCAAAAACAATAAAAAGTTTGGAGAAATTTTCGGAGAAATTTTCTGCAGAAAGCACCACTAATACAAATCTCACGAAAAAACCTACGATTATATATAATAACAGGAATGCGAAAAGTAACGCGTACCTATTTTTGACATTCTTTTTCATAAAATTTTATTTTTTATAATATTTATCCCCTTGCTCATTCTCCATTTGATAGTTCACTTGTCCTATCATTTGATTGATATTGTTTTCTATGGTGTTACAAAGTGTAGACATTGGAATATCAGTAGGTATATTTTCAAATGGATCTTGCATTATTATAGCTGTTTTTTCAAATGCTATAAACATTAGAGGGATTAAAGCTGTTAGTAAAATTTCAGTAACAATGTTTATATCATTTAATCCAAATGGCAACAAGGTTGCAAAAACATAGATTAAACAATGAATTAGATAGCTATAGTTTTTTGGGAAAACTGTATTTTTTATTCGCTCGCATTTACCCAAGGCATCTGTTAAACGTACTAAGGTAGTATCTATTTGCACTTGCTGGTTTGCATTTAATGCATATTTTTCTGTAAGAAAACATAAGTTCTCAGAATGTTCTTGCAGTAATAATAATGGAACATTTTCGGCTTGTAATTTATTTGTAGTTAAATATTGGTGTATCTTCTGTGATGTTTTTTGTTTTCTCAAAGATTCTGAAAGCGTATAGCACCAAATTATTTGCCTATTACCAAATGTTTTAATTTCAGCATTTCGTTCTTCACTATTAGGAATAAAAAGCATTATTTGTCTAATCAAGGTTCTGGAATCATTCACGATTTCTCCCCAAACTTTTCTGGCTTCCCACCATCTATCATAAGATTGAGCAATTCTAAATGCTAACAATAATGATATCAATGTGGCAATAACAGTAGAAATAGTAATTGGAATATTTATTAAAACTCCAATAGGACTATGATCGAAAAGACTAGCTACAATGGCATAAGAAATTATAAATGCAATTTGCCATTTGAGTCCATTTAGAAAAAAAAGTGTGGCTCTATAATTGTTTTTAATTAACATTAATAATCTTTTTAAAATTATATAACATTTGGCTTATAATCTGCTTTATCCAAATGAACTTCTAAAGTTGTGTGATTTATTTTATAACTCGCATTTAATTCTTTTTTAATCTCAAAAATAGCAACATCGATTTCTGAGATTGTACTTCCAGATTTCATTATAATATGAACACTTAATGCGTTTACGCCAGAGGTTAGGGACCAAACATGTAAATCGTGGATTGAATCAACAGCCGATTTTTCAGAAATGTATTTTTCTATCGCATAGAAATCAACATCTTTTGGAACACCTTCCAAAAGAATATCAACAGATTCTTTCAACAAACTAAATGTTCTTGGTAAAATAAATAAACCAATTAATGCACTGATGATTGGATCAATTAGTAACCATCCTGTTGCCAAAATAATAATTCCTGCAATAATGACCGCTATAGAACTTAACATATCACTTACAACCTCTAAAAAAGCACCTTTAATATTGATACTTTCTTTCGACCCTGCTCGTAAAATTTTCATAGAAATTAAATTGATTATTAAACCAATTAATGCTACAATAAGCATAGGAACTCCAGCAATCGCAGGTGGATTTTCAAATCTTTGCCATGCTTCATACAATATGTATCCTGAAATAAATATGAGTACGATTGCATTAATCAATGCAGAAAAAATTTCTGTTCTTAAATAACCATATGATTTTTTACTGTTCTTAGGTTTTGAAGCCATCCAAATGGCAAAAAGCGCTAGTCCCTGACCTGCAACATCCGTTAACATGTGCGCAGCATCTGAAAGTAACGCCAAACTATTGGTTATAAACCCTACAATTACTTCAATAACAAAGTAGGTTAGTGTTATAGCAAATACAATCTTTATGGACTTATTGTATTTATTACCCGCTGTTGTTGTATTTTGTGTTGACATTTTTTTCAATTTATTAATCATTCTCTTGTTCCTCTCCATGTTTTTTTTTCATTTTTTCTTTCCACTTTATATACCATCTTATATGGTGTAATGAAAGTAAAAAGTATAATGCAACCGATCCAATTATTGCAATAATAAACATATTCAATCCTACAGCAACACCAACTGCCGAAGTACACCAAACTGTTGCGGCTGTTGTTAAGCCGTGGGATGTTCCTACACTAGAATTACGATAAATAATTCCAGCACCAAGAAAACCAACACCTGTTATAATATTTGCAATTACTCTTGATGTATCCGCTGGATTATTAACTAAATGAGCAGTAATAGCAGTAAACAAGGTCGCACCAATACAAACAGCAGCGTAGGTTCTTATTCCGGCATCTCGTCCGTGCTTTTCTCTGTCTAAGCCAATAAATGCCCCTAGTAAAAATGAAACAATAAGTTTGGAGATAATAATTAATTCAGCATTTATATCCATAAATTCAACATATTCTTAATTCATTTTATATCTTTAAATATGTATTGCTTTATTATTTGTAGCCATGCAAGCCTCTCTAAAAGCTTCTATGAAGGTTGGATGGGCATGACTTGTACGTATAATATCTTCAGACGATGCTCTAAATTCCATTGCCGTTACAGCCTCAGCAATCATATCAGCAGCTCTTGCTCCAATTATGTGTACTCCTAAAATTTCATCAGTATTTTTGTCTGCCAAAACTTTTACTAAACCATCTTCGTCGCCGCTGGCGATTGCTCTACCTAAAGCTTTGAAAGGAAAGCTCCCTAATTTATAATTTACCCCTTGCTCTTTTAGTTGCTCTTCAGTTTGTCCCACTGATGCTATTTCTGGCCAAGTATAAACTACATTGGGAACAAGATTATAATTAATATGTGGCTTTTGTCCTGCTATAATTTCTGCAACTAATACACCTTCTTCTGATGCTTTGTGTGCTAACATTGCACCACGAATTACATCACCAATTGCATAAATATTAGGAATTTTTGTTTGCAAAGTCTTTTCATTAACAGTAATTCGTCCTTTGTCTAACTCGATACCCAAACTTTCTAAATTTAATCCATCAGTAAATGGTTTTCTACCAATACAAACCAAACAATAATCGCCTTTTAATTCAAGTGTTTGTCCATTGCTTTCGGCAGTTACTAGCACTTCATTTCCTAAATTTTCTACTTTGGTTACTTTATGATTGAAATAAAACTCGGGCGAAAAATCTTTTTTCATTACTCTTTGTAATTCTTTCCCCATAGTTTTATCCATTGTTGGAATTATACAATCTGCAAATTCAACAAAAGTAATTTTAGAACCAATTCTAGCATAAACAGAACCTAATTCGGCACCAATAACGCCCGCACCAATAATGATAAGATTTTTAGGGATTTCAGATAAACTTAATGCTTGAGTAGAAGTAATAATTCTTTTTTTATCTATTGGAATAAAAGGCAATGCAGTAGGTTTTGAGCCAGTTGCGATGATTATATTTTCAGCAGTTATAGTTTCCTCTGTAGCATCTGCTTTGCTTATTTTAACAGTATTTTTATCAACAAATGAACCTAAACCATTGTAAACATTAATCTTATTTTTTTTCATTAGATAATGAATTCCGTCATTTATTTTATTAATGACAGTATTTTTTCTATCTACCATTTGAGGTAAATCTATTTCTAATGTTGCTGTTTTTATACCATGTTCAGCAAAAGTATGTTGAGCATTAAAATAATGCTCCGAACTATCTAATAATGATTTTGATGGGATACATCCTACATTAAGACAAGTGCCTCCAAGTCTGTCATATTTTTCAATTAACGCAACAGTTTGTCCTAATTGTGCAGCTCTAATTGCAGCTACATACCCGCCTGGTCCAGAACCTATGATTACTAAATTGTATTGCATAATCGTTAATTTTAATAAATATTATTTACTGAAACTATTTTTATTTAACTATAGTTTCGTTTCCATTAGCTTCATAAATAATCCATTCTTTAGCTTTTTCTTTTTCTGATAATTCAAAATACTTAAGATCTGCATTTATAAATGGTTTCATTATTGACAACATACATTTTTTCCATTTATTATCCCCCACTATAGCAATTTTTTCAATATCATCAAAGTGGGTAAATTTCATATTACCATAATTAATTTCGATTTCACCGTCTTCCCAAAAACCAGTCGAATTTGAACTAGAACTATCATCCATTTCAAAATACCATCGCACTTTTTTACCTGTACTTATAATATTATGAATAAACGGATGAATCTTTTCATAATCTTTAATACCCAATAAGTCATTCGCTTTTGTTGCTATGATATTCTCTCCTGTAAAATCTAAAAGCTGTAGCATAATAGTATATTTTAAACTTTAAAATTAAATTCAATCACAAATTATAACTAATGGGTTTACTAATGTAAATATTTTAGTTTTTGTTAAAAAGTATTTGTTTCCAATTACTTCTCTTAATTTAGACTATCTATTGTTACAATACTTAAAATTAATTGTAAGGCTTTAAATAATCCTGTAATTCCAAACTATTAAGATGGAATTACAGGTGTTCAGAATAAATAAAACATTTTACTTATTACATTTTCTCTGTGCCTATATCGTATTAAATTTTACAACATCCGTCAAGATTTTCATATGCCTGTGGTTCGGCTTTTACATCATCTGCATCATAACCTAATTTACTGATTGCTTTTTTAATGGTCGCCAAATCTGTTTTTTTGGAATTGTAATAGACTGTAATAGTCATTTTCTTTTCATCCAATTCATACATTTTTACACCCGTAATTTTCAACATATGGTCTTTGAATTTTAACCCACAGGTTTCACATTCTTTGCAATGGTCGCAATAAATATTGGTTTTGATTACTGCTTTCTGATTGTTTTTTTGTTGCGCAACTACTGCATTTGAAATAAAGAATATTGTAACTAACAACATTAATTTTAAGATTGACTTTTTCATTTTTATAGTATTTAGTTCTCGCTTTAATATTAATGTTCGTGTTCACCTCCGCCTTTTGAAGTAGCTAATAAATAGAATGCCCCTTTGATGACAATTTTGGCATTGGCAGGAATGTCTTGAACCAGTTTTATTTCGGTATAGCCTAAATCGGTTGTACCTGGCACTACTTCGATAGCTTTGAAGTGAATTTCGTTGTGTTCTTCTTCTTCGCCTTCAGTGTGTTCTGAATGTGCTTCTCCTTCTTCGTGCTTGTGTTCCTCAGCTTTTACTTTCGGTGCTTCTTTGTGGTGTTCTTCCTGAATATAGATATAATATTTATCTCCATTTCTAACTATTGCATCTTTTGGTAGTGCTTGTACAGTTTGATTTGTGATGTTGATATTTGCTGCTACATACATTCCTGAAATTAAATCTTTGGAATCGCTTGGATTAATTTTAGCATGAACAGCAACCGTTTTACTTTCGTTTGAAAATGATTTATTAATACCGAATATTTTCCCTTTGATGGACTTATTCGATTGATTGGTTAAAACAAAGTCAACTTCCTGACCTACAGAAATTTTACCCAAGTCTTTTTCAAACACATTCAAATCCAAGTGCATTTGACTGTTGTCGACTACTTCAAAAAGTGCAACTCCAGTTTCTGCAAATACACCTTTAGTGATATTAATTTTACCAACATAACCGCTTATTGGTGAAACGATAGGGATTAATGAACTATTCCCGCTCAAACTTACATGTAATGCCTCTAACTTGTTTTTTGCTGCTTGTGCCTTTGCTTTTTCAACTGCTAATTTTGATTTTACTTCTTGAAATGTTTTGCGGGGATTTACATTTTCATCACTTAATGTCTTTTGACGGTTGTATTCCAATTGTAGGTATTCAATATTAGCGATAGCAGAATTGTATTCTTCCTGCATTTCTGTAACCTCAAGGTTTTGAATGGTTGCCAATATTTTACCTTTAGCAACATAAGTACCTTCCAACACATAAATATCTTTGACAACACCTCCAATTAAAGTAGATACATTTGCCATATTTTGAGGTGGAACTGCTGTATAACCATTGGCTTTAATAACTGTATTAAGATTTTTCATTTCTAAACTTCCCGTTACTATTCCAATGGTTTTAAACTGTGCTTCAGTCAATGAAACTTCAGTTTCCGATTTTTCTTCTTCGTGTTCTTCTTCGGTTTTCTTTTCACTACAAGAACTTAAAAACATTAGGCAAGAAACAAAAAGCAAGAAGTAGAATTTGAACCTACTGTTTGATAATATATTTACTGTTATACTTTTCATATTATTTGATAATTAATTATTGTTGAAAGATGGAAATTGCAATTGAATTGCACTTTGGTTATAAGCATTAACAGCTTCGGTATTTTGTTTTTTAATATCGATTGCTTGGTTTAAAAAACTGATGTACGACCAATAACTCATGTCTCCATTGGCATAACTTTTTTGTGCTGTTACAATAATCTGTTCCGCATATTGCAATCCTTCTTTTTGATAGTAGTCGACTGTTTTTTTATGTTTCTCAAACTCATTCTGCAATTCCTCTTTTTGCAATTTCAAAGCCAATTTGCTCCTTTCTAATTCTAATTGAGATTGTGAAATACTTATCTCAGATGCTTTTGCACGGGTTTTATTCACACCTCCAAATAACGGAATTTGCAAACCAGCTGTAAATCCTTGAAACAATGATTTTGTATCGATGGTTTGAGCAAAATAACCCAATCCCAATTTTGGAGTTCGCAATGCTTTGAACGTATTGGCTTCTTTTTGAAATACTGAAATTTGTTGCGTATAATAATCATTTACTAAACCCTGCAACTTATCATTAGATACAACTGTTTCACTTGAATATTGCAACGATGTATTGGTATCGGGAAGAATGTTTTCTTCGGTTTGAACGAAATATTGTAATTGTTTTTGATAGACAACCAAATCGTATTCCAATTGTGCTTTTTGGGTTTCGATTTCTTTTACTTTGGCTTTGGCACTGATGACTTCAATATTCCCACTTTCACCCGTATTGAAACGCAATTCCGCATTTTTTAGGAACTTGGTATAAATATCATTCAACTCATTATTCAACATTTGGATAGAAACTCCATACAAGTATTGATAATATGCGAGCGTGACTGCCTTTTCAATTTCATATTCCGATAATGCTTTTCGTTTTTCAGCTAATTTTGCGAGTTCTTCTTGTAATTCTCTATTGGCTTTTGTTATTTTTCCAATTGGGAAATACTGTTGGACAGAAACATTATGGTCGTAATCGGCACTATTAAACTGCCCACCTTGGTATTGGACTTGCAAAGGATCGGTTTGAAAAGCCGCTTTTTTTAGCATTCTTTGTTTCTCAATTTCCTTATCGGCAATTTTTAAATCGATATTATTCTTTTTTGCTAGAGCAATGGCTTGTTCTAAAGTTACGGTTTGCTTGTTCTGTGCAAATGACTGTATGCTAATCAATAAAATAATTATCGATACATACGGTTGCGGTTTTTTGAATTTCTTCATTTTGACTCCGTTTTCGAATAATAAATAAAGTATTGGCAACACAATCAACGTAAGCAATGTTGCTGAGAATAAACCTCCAATAACTACCGTTGCTAATGGTTTTTGAACTTCGGCACCGCCACTGGTTGATAATGCCATTGGTAAGAACCCCAATGAAGCAACAGCAGCAGTCATAAGCACAGGTCTCAATCTTGTTTTTGTTCCCATTAAAATCCGTTGCAGTGGATCGGTTATTCCTTCTTTTTTAAGTTGGTTGAAATAGGAAATCAGTACAATTCCGTTTAAAACCGCAATACCAAACAGGGCAATGAACCCTACTCCTGCCGAAATACTGAAAGGCATTCCCCTCAACCACAATGCGAAAACTCCACCGATAGCCGATAATGGAATGGCTGTAAAGATTAATAAAGACTGTTTAATACTATTAAAA
This sequence comes from uncultured Flavobacteriaceae bacterium, assembly GCA_963812405.1. Taxonomy (GTDB): domain Bacteria; phylum Bacteroidota; class Bacteroidia; order Flavobacteriales; family Flavobacteriaceae; genus Flavobacterium. The sequence goes on from CAWEUV010000004.1 coordinate 666,095, forward strand.
GTAAAAAACAACAACACCAATATTAAAGCTAACGCTACTGGTAATGCTACAGAAAGGCGTTTGTTTGCTTCCACTAAATTTTCGAATTGACCTCCATAGGTCACATAGTATCCCGCAGGAAGTTTGAAATTCGTTTCTAATTTTTGTTGAATTTCCTCTACAACACTTTTAATATCACGACCACGAACATTCAAACCTACTGTAATCCTTCGCTTCCCATCTTGACGAGATACTTGTACTGGTCCTTGTTCGTAACTAATGGTTGCTACTTGGGAAAGTGGTACTTGCTGACCGTTTGGCAATGGAATAAATAAATTACTCACATCGGTTATATCACTCCTGTTGGCTTCATTCATACGAACCACTACATCAAATCGCTTGCTTTCTTCGTAGATTTTACCAGCACTTTCTCCAGCAAATGAGGAACGGATTATTTGATTGATGTCGGTAATGTTCAAACCGTATAATGCTATTTTATTATAATCATATTTTACCGTGATTTGCGGTAGACCAACTACTTTATCAGCTTTTAAGTCGCCAACACCTTCAATTTTACTAACTTTTGAAATTAATTCTTTGGCTTTGGCATCTAAAATTTCTAAATCGTCTCCAAAAATTTTAATCGCTATATCACTACGACTTCCCGTCATTAGTTCATTAAAACGCATTTGAATAGGCTGCGATATTTCAATATTTGCACCTGGAATGACTTCCATTTCTTCCTTCATTAAATTGGCTAAATCTTCCCAATTATCAGCAGAAGTCCATTCACTTTTGTCTTTCAGTACAATAATAAAATCACCACTTTCAATAGGCATTGGGTCGGTTGGAATTTCTCCACTTCCTATTTTTGTTACAATAGTTTTTATTTCAGGGAATTTTGCCTTTAAGATTTTCTCATATTTAGTGGTTGTTTCTACCATTTGTGTTAATGAACTTCCTGTCATTATGGTAACATTTATGGCTAAATCCCCTTCTTCAATGGTTGGAATAAACTCACCTCCCATATTTTGAAAAGTCACAACCGCCAAAGCAAATAAACCTAATGAAATAGCTAAAACAGATTTTTTTAATCGCAATGCTTTTTCTAAAAATGGTGCATATATTTTTTCGAACCATGCCATCATTCTATCACTAAAGTTGGTCTTATGCTCAGTCTTTTTGGATAGAAACATGGCACTCATCATTGGTACATATGTAAGTGATAAAACAAATGCCCCAATTACAGCAAAGCCAACCGTCATTGCCATTGGCTTGAACATTTTTCCTTCTGTTCCAACTAATGCTAATATTGGCAGATAAACAATTAGAATTATTATTTCCCCAAAAGCTGCACTGTTACGAATTTTTGAAGCAGAATGATATACTTCACTATCCATTTCGGATTGAGTTAAATTCTTTTGTCTTTTTAATTTTTGTAAATGGTGCATGGTGGCTTCGACTATAATTACAGCACCATCGACAATAATACCGAAATCGATGGCCCCCAAACTCATTAAGTTTCCACTAACACCAAAATAATTCATGAGTACCACTGCGAAAAGCATCGATAATGGAATAACAGAAGCTACAATTAATCCGGCACGAAGATTACCAAGGAATAATATCAGTACAAAAATTACAATTAAAGCACCTTCCAAGAGATTTTTGGTAACTGTTCCTATGGCATTATCTACTAATTTTCCTCTATCTATAAATGCCTCGGCCACCACACCTTCGGGAAGTGTTTTGTTGATTTGAGCCATTTTCTCTTTTACTCTTTCGTTTACCGCTTTTGAGTTTTCCCCTTTTAGCATCAATGCCATACCACAAACAATTTCACCTTTACCGTCTTTTGTGGAGGCTCCATAACGCAAAGCAATGCCTTCTCTCACTGTTGCAACATCCCTAACTAATACTGGTGCGCCATTTCTGTTTTTAATTACAACCTTTTCTAAATCTTTATTTCCGGTTGCCATACCCACACCACGAATGAAATAAGCATATTGGTCTTTTTCGATATAAGCACCACCTGTATTTTGATTGTTTTTTTCGAGTGCTTCAAAAATTTCAGTAATTGTTACCCCAAGACTGTTGAGCGTGTTTGGATTTACTGCAATTTCGTACTGTTTTAATTTGCCACCCCAAGTACTTACTTCGGCAACTCCCTCTACACCTTGCAATTGTGGAGTAATAATCCAATCCTGAATGGTTCTTAATTTAACCGCATCATATTTATCTTCATAGCCTTTTTTAGCATACACATCATATTGGTAAATTTCTCCAAGACCAGTTGAAATAGGACCTAACTCAGGTGAACCTGCATATTTTGGGATGTTTTCTTCGGCTTGTTTTAGTCGTTGAAAAATTTGTTCTCTTGCCCAATAAATATCTACATCGTCTTTGAAAACGACTGTAACTACTGAAAGTCCGAAACGCGAAATACTACGTAGTTCAATTACTTTTGGGATTGTTTTTACAGATTGTTCTAAAGGGTAGGTAATTAATTGCTCTACTTCTTGACTAGCAAGAGTTGGAGCTGTTGTAATGATTTGCACTTGATTATTGGTAACATCCGGCAACGCATCAAGAGGCAGATTCTTAAGAGAATAACTCCCCCAAGCTATTAAAACAAGGGTTAATAGTAGTATAATGAATTTATTCTTTATACTGAATTGTATGATTTTATCTAACATAAAATATTATAATGAATTTGAAAATAAGCAAAATTGCTTTTGCTTCTATCTGTGGTACAGCCACAACATTCTAACCCCGCCAAAATGGGCGGGGCTTCATTATGCTATTTGAGGGGGTTGCCAGATACTTCCGTAGAAATTGGAAGCAAAAACAGATGTATAAAATGGTTCTTTGGTTTTAATAACCGAAGAAATTAAAGAAAAATCGTAACTAATAGTAGGGAAGTAACTCAAAACTTGTGCTCCACAACAATTGCATACACAAAAAGGGGAACACAAATCTTTACTCTTGTCGTGTGAATGATTGTCACGGTCTGATTGATGCACTTCCAAAGAATGAACAGCACTATTCACTTCCATATCAGCACAAGGCAGACAAGAAAGTAAAAGAAAAACAATTGACAATATGGTGTTTACAAGTTTCAAGATTACAAAATTAATAATTTTATTTTAATGATTGTTAACATAATGCAAAATCCTTGCTACTATTCCCAAAATCAAAATTGAACAAGCAAAAACTATTAATATGCAGCGAATTACAAAATATACAGTTATTGTTTTTTTATTATCGGTTTCTTGATTATTGTTTTTTTTTGCTTTAGCCATATTAAAAGTACTTCTTTAAGGATTGTAAAAATAACTTTTTTAAGTTTCATTATTATTACTCTGTGAATATACAAACAAAAACTAGAGTAACAGTTAAACAAAATAATAGGCTTTTAAAACCCCATTATATTTATACTTACACAAGTAACGAGATGTTATCTCTACTTTTTCTACATTTTCATATTATCCATTGGGTCGCTTCCTTTACGGAATTTGTATTCGCTGTTTATGGCATAAGTTCCCGTGATAACAACTTTTTTATTGGCATCTAATTCCAACTTTATTTCTATCATTCCTTTTGTTTCTACACCTGTTTCAACCATTAGGTTCTCAAAGACGCCTTTCCTTTTTTCAATCCAAATATAAGAAGCTTTTTCTTCTCTGATTACAGCATCTATAGGAATAAACAACCCCTTTATATTGGGTTGCATCAATTTTGCGGTTGCCTGCATACCAGGCTTTAATAGTAAATTTTGGTTAGGTACTTCCATGCGGATTAAAAGCAATCTGGTATCGGGATTAATTTCCGGATTTATAAACGAAACTTTTGTACTTATTATTTTGCTTGGAAAATCAGCAAATGAAACTTTTGCATTTTGTCCAATGTTTACATTTTTAGCATAGTTTACGTTTACTTGGATTTCAAGCCATAGATTGCTTAAATCAGCCAATTTAATTATAGCGGAACCTTCCATGATATAACTGCCCTCTGTAGCTGTTATTTCTGAAACATAGCCACTTACAGTACTGTAAAACGTGGTATATGGCGAAACTTCATTACCTGTTTTTATATTTTCTATTTGCTTGTTTGACAAACCATAGAACAGTAGTTTCTGTTTGGCTGCATTTAGCATATTCTGTGCATTCTTTCCAAAATCGCCAGGCATTGAAAGTTGTTTGAAAGCAGTTAAATAATCTTGTTTTGCTATGGCAATGTCTTCACTATATAACACATAGACCGGTTCATTTTTTTTAATATAATCTCCCGCAGTTTTGAAATATAATTTTTCAATTCGCCCCATTGTCCTTGCAGAAATAGTCTTATTTTTTTCCTGATTAATCGTTAAAACACCTGTATAGCTTTCTTCCAAACTGCTTTTTGTCTCAGCAATAGTTTGGGTAGTGATATTGCCAAGTTTTATTTGTTGACTGCTTAAAGTTATTTCGTTAGAATCGGTATCTTCATTCTTCATTGGAGTTAAATCCATGTGGCAAATGGGACACTTTCCCGGTTTATCTTCTTTTACCTGCGGATCCATAGAACAAGTATAGTAAACACTTTCTTTACCTTTTTGCTTATCCTGCTCTTCATTATTTTTAGTATTACAAGCAGTAAAAACAATAAGTAGCAGAAATAGAGCCCTTATTTTTCTCATCCTTTCCATAATCATTTTGTTTTTATAAAACTTTCGCTGTCAATCAAATACTGTGCATTTTTTGCAATGGAATCTCTAACAGAAATTCCTTCAACAATTTGGGTGTAATCGTTAATTTCAATCCCTGTTTTTATTTCCCTCGCTTTAAATCCGTTATTTTCTTTAACAAAAACTACTTTCTTATTACCAATGTTTACCAATGTTTGTTTTTGTACCCAAATGGCTTTTCTTGAATCTGCCTTAACAAAACCGTTCACACGCAGACCTATTGGCAATCTTAAATTACTATTATCCAGATAAACTCTTATTCTATTGGTTTTATCCGTTGGATTAAATTGTGATTCAATAAAATCTATTTGCCTGTTAATATATTGGTTATCATTTAATTCAGTAGCTATACGAATAGGCTGCTTTGTTTTTACAAAACTGTTGTACCCTTGCAATACATTAAAAACTGCCCATACTTTATTGGTATTTAACAACTTGAAAACCACTTCGCCTTTCTTGATATAATCGCCTTCTTTTATATTTAACTGTTCTGTAGTTACATTGGAATTCTGCATTGTTCCTGAAGTATTTCCACTCATATTTTCTGTTCCTTGAATTGTTCCGAAAGCGGGACTAAATATAGATATTACAGGGTTTGCTCTCTTACTTACTGTAAGTGCATTTATTTGATTATCAGTCATTCCGTAAAGCAATAATTTTTGCTTTGCCGCTTTAATAATTGATATATTTTCAAAATCATTGGTAACTAAATAGATGAAATTCTGTTGTTCTGTCAGCAATTCAGGGCTATATAAATCAAAAAGCTTTTGACCCTTGTTTACTTTTTGGTACTTATAGTTGACATACATCTTTTCTATTCTTCCGCTTATTCTCGCTGCGATGTTTACTGACGAATTGGGGTCGTATGTAATGATACCCGGCAAATTTATTTCAGTACTTATGACGGTATCTTTCGGTGTTGTACTATCATAACTCCCAATTATAAAATTATCTGTAGGTTTTAAAAGGTTTTCTATTGAATTATTATCCACCGTTTTGTCTTGAGTTATTTTTTTCACCAAAGCCATTCCACAAATAGGACAGTTTCCGGGTTTATCTCTAATGATTTGTGGATGCATCGAACAGGTGTAAATTTGTTTTTGAGATTGTGCTTCTGTTTTTGCATCTGATTTTTTTACAACATAGTATATCGTAAATCCAATGATAGAAATTGCAATAACCACTAAACCATATTTCAAATATTTATTCATATTATTTGATTTCTAAATGTTTTTCAATTTCTACTTGTGTAATCAAAATAGCTTGCAGTTTATCTAAAGCATCCATTTGAGCCATATTTAATGCCTCCCATGCATCCAATACGACAAACAAATTACCTGTGTTGTTTTGCCAAGCTATAATTGCCGTATCATAATTTTTTCGCAGTGTGGGAATGATACTTTTTTCGGCAATATCATATTGCGCCTTGAGATTGTTAAGTTCGGTATTCATTCCTGAAACCATTCCGCGAGCCTCATTCAAAATCATTTGTTTTTGCCAATTCAAGCTTTCATTTTTTAATTTAAAACTATTTATATTGGCTTTGTTCATTCTGGAAGACCAAGGGGCTAATGGAATATTTACCATTAACATTAAATTAAATTGTTGCGGTTGTTGTCCAAAAGCGAACATGTGTTCATAATTGATTCCAAATTCCGGTAATAGCTTTGCTTTTTCGGCTTCAATTTTCAGTTGATTTAATACAATTGTTTGCTCAATAGCCTTGACATCGCTTCGGTTTTCCACATGTGATGCTGTATGCAATTTTATTAAATCAAAAACTTTCAATTCATAGGTTGCTTCAATTTCAAACGGGATAACTTTATCCCTTGCCATCAATGTATTAAGCATTATGCGCTTTTGAGAAATATCATTTTGCAGCATTACTATCATGCTTTGCAGTGTACTATATTGAGATTTTGCCTTGTAATAGGTAGGCAATTTATCCATATTGTATTGATAGCGTATTTCCATACTTTTAATCATATATTCCAAAAGCAACAAATTGTCAGTGGCAATTTTTATTTTTTTATTTAAAATTAACCACTGATAATAATTTGTTTTTGCTAAAGCAGATAACTGATTGATTGTATAGTTTTTGTTTTCGGCTTCTACCGAAGACATCACACTCATATATTTGAAATCTGCCTTTAATTTGGAAGGATTAGGTATCATTTGTGTAATACCAAGTGTGTAAAAACCCATTCCGGGGTTCATTTCATCTGCCTTCCATAATTTGGTATTATAAGGCGTCATAAAGAAACCTGAATTTACCTGTGGTGGCATCCAGCTTTTAGCCCCTTTTGCCGCAGCATCCATACTCTGAATATCGGCATCGTACATTTTTAATTGCGGATTGTTTGTTTTAACATTGGTCAATACTTCATCCAACGACAACGTTTGTGCCATCGCTTCAGTAAAGTTTATAATCAAAAAACTTATGATTAAATATTTTTTAATGTTTCGCATCGATAATATCTATTTTACCTTTTGTTTTTAATTCACGTAGTTTTACCATTTCAAAAACAACGGGTGTTACTAATAATACATAAATAGTGGAAGTGATTGTACCACCAATTAACGGCACTGTAATTGGCAACATTACATCGGCACCTGTTCCTGTTGCCCAAAGAATAGGGATTAATCCGAATAGTGAAACAGAAACCGTCATTAGTTTTGGTCGCAATCTTTTTGCCGAACCCTCAATAATGTATTCCCTCAAAATATCCTCTGTTATTGTTACTGTACTGTTTCCGTGTTTTGCGACCATTTTATTCATCGCGTCATTCAAATAGATGGTGATGAGCATAGCGGTTTCGACAGCCAAACCAAACAGAGCAATAAAACCAACCGCTACGGCAACCGATAAATTGATACCATAAAAATAAACCATAAAGACGCCTCCAATTAATGCAAATGGAACAGTAATCATTGTTACCAAAGCTTCTTTCATTGAATTATAGGTAAAATAAAGAACAAGGAAAATAATAACTACTACAATTGGCAATATTAAACTTAATGTTTTGTTGGCTCTAATTTGGTTTTCCCATTGTCCGCTCCATTCTACATAATACCCTTTTGGCATTTTCTTTATCATTGCATTTAGCTTTTTCTGAGCCTCTTTTACAGTACTCCCTAAATCACGTTCCCGAACGTTAAACAGTACACTTCCACGAAGCATTGCGTTTTCGCTGTTTATCATTGGCGGACCATCGCTTATTTTTACTTCGGCAACGGATTCTAATGGAATCGGACCAAACTGCATTGTTTGCACTTGTAGTTTTTTAAGGGCTTCAATACTGTTTCTATATTCCTGTGCATATCTGGCATTTACTGAAAAACGTTGTCTTCCTTCAATGGTTGTGGTCAATTTCATTCCACCAATGGCTGCTTCAACCACGTTATTTACATCATCTATAGAAAGTCCATATCTACCTATAGCCTCCCGTTTTGCCTCTATGTCGATATATTTCCCACCTGTTATAGGTTCTGCATACAAATCTTTTACTCCGGATGTACCCTCCAATGCTTTTTTGATTTTTTGAGACAAAACATTTATGGTGTCTAAACTCGCCCCGTAAATTTTTATTCCTACATCAGTTCTAATCCCTGTAGAAAGCATATTTATTCTGTTAATAATAGGCTGGGTAAAACCATTGGTTACGCCGGGTATTTGCAGTTTTGTATTTATCTCATTTATAATATCATCTTTTGTTTTGTCTTCTCTCCACTCATTTTGAGGTTTTAGCAAAACAATGGTTTCTATCATACTAATGGGACTGTTGTCGGTTGCTGTATTTGCCCTTCCTGCTTTTCCTAAAACATGTGCCACTTCGGGAACAGATTTTATTAATTTATCCTGAACCTGCAAAATTCGTTTTACTTCAGAATTGGAAACATCGGGCAATGTTACCGGCATGAATAAAATAGAACCTTCATCCAAAGGGGGCATAAATTCGGAACCAAGGCGGGTGAACATAAAAACGCCAATTAACAAGGCTACAATATTAATCGCCAATAGTGATTTTTGCCATTTTAAACATAAGGTCAGAATTGGGGTATATATACTTTCCAGTTTCCTGTTAATTGGATTCTTTTCTTCTACCCGAAGTCTGCCTTTGAGCAAAAAGCTAATCAAAACAGGCGTTAATGTTATGGCAAGAAAGGCATCAACAATGAGTATTAAAGATTTTGTCCAAGCCAGTGGACTAAAGAGTTTCCCTTCCATACCTGTAAGTAGGAATACTGGTAAAAAGGAAGTGATTATAATTACGGTCGAATAGAAAACACCCGGTCCAACTAATTTTGAAGAAGATTCAATTATCTTCAATCTTTCATCAGGAGATAATGGATCATACTGTTTTTTGACTATTTTTTTTAGAAAACTTCTCATCGCTGTAAATTATTTACTATTATCCATTTCTTGCTGTTTCTCTGAGATATTTCTATAGGCATTCTCTACCATCACAATCCCATCATCTACAATAACACCTATTGCCAACGCAATTCCTGTTAATGACATAATATTGGAAGAAATTCCAAACGCTTGGAGTAAAATAAAAGCTGTTGCAATGGATATTGGTATCTGTATAAGAATAATCAATGCACTTCTCCAATGAAAAAGAAAAAGCAGTACAATTATAGAAACTGCAATCATTTCCTCAATTAAAGTACCTTTGACAGATTTAATTGCTTTTTCTATGAGTTCGCTTCTGTCATAAGAGGTCTTTATTGTGACCCCTTCAGGTAATCCTTTCTCAACCTCTTTCATTTTCTCCTTTACGGCTGTAATTACTTTATCTGCATTTTCACCATAGCGCATAACTACAATACCGCCCACAACTTCTCCGTTTCCATTTCGGTCGAAAATTCCAAGCCGTAAATCGCCCCCCATTTGTACCGAACCAATATCCCTTACTTTTACGGGAACAGCGTTATAGTTTTTAATGGCAATATCTTCTACTTCTTTTATATTTTCAATATAGCCTAATCCTCTTACAATGTAGGACATATTACTCATTTCAAACTTTCTTCCGCCAACATCGTTATTATTTGACTTTACAGCATTCATCACCTCCATCATATTTACATTGTAGTATTGCATTTTCAAGGGGTCTAACACCAATTGATATTGCTTTTCAAAACCTCCAAAGGATGCTACTTCTGCCACTCCAGGAACAGTCTGCAATGCAAACTTTATATACCAATCCTGTAAAGCTCTTTGTTCTCCTAAGTCCATCCCATTGGTCTCTAAATGATACCAATAAATATGACCCACGCCAGTACCGTCTGGTCCAAGGGTTGGAACAACATTTTGAGGCAATAATCTCTGAGCATAATTTAATCGTTCCAACACGCGTGTTCTTGCCCAATAAACATCTACATCATCTTCAAAAATGATATAAACAAAACTCATCCCAAACATAGAGGCGCCACGTATGTTTTTGACTTTTGGTATGCCTTGCAGGTTGGAGACTAAAGGATAAGTTACTTGAGATTCAATAACCTGCGGACTTCTTCCCATCCACTCGGTAAAAACAATAACTTGATTCTCTGATAAATCGGGAATAGCATCTATAGGATTTTGCTGTACACTATAAATACCCCATCCAAATAAACAGGCTGAAACCAATAATATAATTACTCGATTTTTAAGTGAAAAGGATATGAGTTTTTCTACCATAATATTTAGTTTTAATGGGGTATTTGGTACATTAATTTAATGAATTATGATTATTTAACTTCCTCGGTTAATTCCATACCGCATTTTGAGCATTTACCACCTTTTTTACCGGTTACTTCGGGATGCATTGAACAAGCATATACTTTTGCAGTACTTTCGGTTGTTTGTGAATTGCTTGTTTCGTTTTGTTTGTCTTTTTTATTGCAAGCAACTAATACTGATGCCATAATAATGGCTGATAGGATTAAAGTTTTCATTTTTTTTATTTTAAATTGTTAATTATTTGTTGTTATAAGGACAACAGTATGATTTTAGACGGTAATTTGAAATAACTAAACAACAATTAAATGATAGATATTAATCCAAAACTTAATAATTGATAGTCTAAAAATAAATATAAGCAATGATTGCTTTTGATTTGACGCACTTATGGCTGTCATAAAAAGGGGTTTAACCTATTTTAGGTATAAGCCATAGTGAATGAAAACCAGAAGAAAGATTGGTTTCATTGTGATAATATCTTTTCTTTTCAGCAGAGAAATCAAAACAATTACTTTTGAATTCGATTTCATTGAAAGCTGCTAAACTAAATTGAATCGTAGTAGTTGTGCAATTTGAGTGTCCACATTTACCGCCACATTCTTTTTTAGAATTATCTTTTTCATCACAACAGGATTTCCCTCCTGTTTTTGAAGTAGTTTCTTTTTTGCAACAAGATTTTTCCATTTTAATAATTTTTTTTCCGCATGCATAAGCATTACCAGGTATTAGAAAAACACCAAGAGTGAGGATTAAAATTATCTGAAACTTTTTCATTTGTATGAAATAATAAAAGCAAAATTAGAAAATTAATATTAATACTTCATTAAATAAGTCTTAAAAATGACGAATATATAGTAATTTTCAATAATTGATTTTATCAAAACCAATATAGGATTATCATTTCTATTAACCAATTTTAGATATTGTTGCAATAATTCTATGTCGAAAGCTAAACATTTAAAATTCAAACAATTTATACTTTACCACATCATTGCAATCCATTGCAATGATTTTCTCGTTGTCTTTCAATGATTTTTTAAGTATCAAATCAGGCAGTTTTTCGATATACTCTTTAGGCAGGTTTTTTTCGATGTAATCAAACAATTGCGTGTAGGTTACTTTGTTCTTGAAAAAGCGATTGATTGCCGTTTCACACTTCTTGGAGTGGTTTATAGTTTCTTTTCGTCTGACTGCGTTACACTCTTGTTTCTTCTTCAAAACATCGTATTTGGCAATGGATAACAAATGTTCATTCCACTTGGCTTTAGTGTATTCAAAACCGACTTCTTTTGAAGTTTTGCGGGTCATATCAAAATATTCGTAGGGAAATAATGGTGGAAACTGATTTTTTAGAAACCATTTTCTTGCCCATTCTATGCGCCAACGCATTTGCTGTATCTCGTCAACCAGTACACTTTTATTGAAGCTGTTACCTGTAAAGACAATCCATTTATTTTGATAATACAGGGTAATTGCCTTTTTCCAACTACCTACAAAAGGCGTAGAAAACCTGTAAATTTTCGATATTGATTTAAAAAAATCCTGTATTGCCAATTCCCTGAATTCATCATTAGTCAACGTTCCTGAAAAGGCTTCTTTGAACAGATAGCGGATGTCAATCGGCTTGTAATTCATATACTCCCCATTGGCAAGATTTACCGCCAATTCCTGCGGATGGATAATCAGGTTTTGCAATTTTTCGGATAACGTATTTTGAACTTTAGTTTTTTCGCCCGCCCCCTTGTTTGAAATATCCTCTTTGCTGTTGGGTGTTCCTGTAGAAAAAAACAAATGAGAAGGCGTGAGGGCTTCGCCCGAACTCCTTAAAAATTGAGAAATGTTTTCAACATTCTCATTCATTTTAGATTCATTTAAAGATGTTCCAGTATTTTCATTGTTATCAGGTAAAAGATTCCAATACACACATTTAAATTGCTTATTTTCAGTGCTTTTCAATTTCGAGGTTTTGATGTCCAAAATCACCAAAATTTCGGGATTGATATGTACTTCTACGGGCTTGTTTTGACCTGCAAAATGATATTCTGTAAATACGCCCGCTTCTTCAAGTCTTTGTCTGTGATTGCGTACCGTTTTGGTACAGATGTCAATACTGTTTATCTCTTTTCGCTTTAACTGGGTAACTAAAAAGGAATTTATTTTAAACTCCTGAATAGGTCGTTTTGCCGTAATGCCTGCCTTGATAAATTTTTCGTTGCGTTTCATCAATTGCGAATTATACAAATGCAGCAGGTTTTGAAAGACAATTTCGGTGGCGTATTTAACGCTTTGGATTTTCTTTTTCTCTACAATCAAACCATAATCATTGCAGAACTGGTTTACAGCTTCGTTGTAGGCTCTTGGTTTAAGGTTTTTCCTGTTCAATAAAAACACTCTTCTAAATTCCCTCTGAACCTCTGTAAGAGAGTTATCCTTACAGAATTGTTTAACTGAAGTATTGTGCTTTAGAATTAATTCATTTTCAGCCTGTGTCTTAAAATTGTAACTGGCAATGTACTTACGGTAATTGTCCATAGTGGTTGAAAAGGCTTCCTCAATTATGGCAGGATAAACCGCAATGATTCTGTTATCCAATTGCAATGGCATTGCAATTGTTTCTTCTACTTTCTTTTTGGCTTGGATATCTCCGAAACTAAAGAGATTTGAGGCAATGGAAAAAACTCTGCCGTCTAGTTTTTGATGTGAACTCGTTCTCATAGAATTACATTTTAATTAATTGCAATTATTTTACTAAAAATGGCAATGGCATTGCAATGCTTTAGTAACCTTTCAGTACGGCGTAAAGTTTTACGCCGATACGTCAAGGGAATTTGGCAAATTGCCGTTGTGTATTGTTAGTATTAATTCTTACTTATTGGATAATTGCAATTGAATTGCAATGCTTTTATCAAAATTGCAATGGCTTCTGATTTTCATTTGTTTTTTAACATTGAAAGCCTTTTTTATCCTGTCATATCCTATAAATTTAATCAGCAATAAAAAGGGTTTTTGGACTTAAACAAGTTCAAATTTTCTTTTGTAAAAAGCAAAAAAATAACGAAGCAACACAATGAAATACAGTGTATTATAGTGCAGTTTTATCATTTAGAGCAAGACAAACGAAAAAAAACGTCGAGCTCGCCATCAAAACAGAAAATTATTTACAATTATTAGGGATGATTTTTAGTTGTTAGGACAGGCAAAAAAACGTGGCAATTTTATTTTTTCATCATTGCAATGTTTTTATAAAATGACATCCTAATTCTTTATGAAATGTGTTATTTAATTCTAAAGCGAGTATTAAAAAACACATTCATAATTGAATCGAAAATAAATCCAATACTAAATGAAAGTATGCCATTACTCTTTTCATTAGGCTATTTATCAAATAGTAGTTAAGTTTGTAAATAAAAATCATAACCTTCCATTACAAATTATATAAATGAAAAACAGTTTAACTAATAATATTGACCAACTTGGAACTGGCGGGCTTTTCCTAACTGCAATTTTTTCACCTTGTTGTTTTCCGCTTTTCGCATTCGGTGCTTCTGCTCTTGGAGTTGGAAGTTTTGAACTATTTGGAGGTTGGACAATGTGGATTTTTCAAGCTATGGTTATGGTTTCTCTCATTGGGCTTTATATCTCTTACCGAAAGCATCGATTTACCTATCCGCTATTAGTTGGCGTACTAAGTGCACTTTTGATATTTTACAGCTATTATTTCGCTAGCAATTGCACATATTTTATTTATGCTGGAATGTTTGGCTTGTTTGTAAGTACAGCCATAAATTATTATCGAAACAAACTTCACGGAAATTGTGATACCTGTACTATTTATAACGGTAAAAAAGTTGAATTAAAATCGACAATTACTTGCCCGAAGTGTGGATATAAAAAAACGGAAATGATGCCAACCAACGCATGTGAATTTTTCTATGAATGCGAAAATTGCAAAAATAGATTGCGACCACTGGAAGGTGACTGTTGTGTGTATTGTAGTTATGGAACGGTAAAATGTCCACCTATTCAAGCAGGAAAAAATTGTTGTTAATTTTAAGGCAATACACAGCTTTGTCAAAAATTGCAATACCATTGCAATGATTACCATGACAATTGCAATGATTAAATTGGGGATGCAATTGTTTTAATAAATGTAATTATCAACAGCCTTATCTAATTCCTCTCCCAAGATTTTTGCATAGACCTGTGTCGTTCTAATATCCTGATGATCCATTAATTTTGAAACGTGTTCAATTCTCATTCCATTGTTCAAAGCATTGGTGGCAAAACTATGTCGGCTTAAATGAAAAGAAACATGGATTGGGAACTCTAAAGCCCTTGCAATTCTTTGGATTTGAAAATTAGCCGACTTGTTTGCTTTTTGGGTTATCTCATAACGATATTCGGCATTCTTTAAAAAGAAATCCTTATTGGTTACAATCGGGAAAATAAAATCATCAGGCTGTGGGTTTTCTTTTTGGTATTTCTTGATAATATCCAAAGCTACTTTTCCTATTTTAAACTGGTGAGGTCTTCCTGTTTTGCGAATGACTTTTTTAATTCGCTGTTCTTCTTCGATAAAGTCCTTGTTTTGTATTTCCAAAGCATCACTGAACCGCAGCCCTCCTGCATAGATGGAAAAAATAAACATATCTCTGTAAATGTCTCCTTTTGTTCCTTCCCCTGCATTGTAATTAATCATTGCCTCAATTTGTTCCTTGTTTAAAAACAATCGCTTGCTTGTTTCTTTTTTTAAGGTCAGTTTACTCATTGGGTACATATATTCGGGAATAATATCCTCTTTAATGGCTTGTTTGAACATTATCGCCAGTATCATAATGGAATAGCGCTGTGTGGTTAATCCATTGCCTAATTCATTTACCATATAAGCCATATAGTCCGTTAAAAGCGAAACGGTAATATCATCAAAGAAAACATCTTTCGTACCTAACCAGTTTTCAAACTTCTCTAAGTACAGCTTGTAATTATTATACGTTCCCACAGAAACGCTCCCCCTTATCTTTGTGCAATACTTATAAGAGTAGTCAAAAAAGTTAGGCACTTCTTTACCCTTAATGGCTTCTTTAAGTTTCTTTGCCGAAACCGTTTTTACCTTTCTTTCCAAATCCGCAACCTGTCCTTCCGCATCTGCAACTTTTTGAGCAATGGAAGCATTCATTCTTGCGCTATTCGGGTGATTCTTTTTTACTCTCTGTTTTGCCTCGTCCCATTCGCTCTCTTTCAGCTTGACGCCGACAGAAATAAATTTGGCTTTTCTGTCTTTAATAACTCTTATATATAAGGGGCAATGTCCTGCTTGGTCTTGCTGATGCGTTCTTAAAATTAACTTAATTGAAGCCATAAATTGCAAAAATTAAAAAGTTGTACTATATTTACAAAAGGAAGCAAACGGATGAAGTCTTTGAAAATAAAGCGTTTCATTTGGGTGCAACCTGAAACGAAAGTACAACATTTGGTACAACAAAACTAACATTTTGTTGCTTTTTTTTGCTTTATTTTGAATCGTTAAAAAAATAAAAGTCAATAAATACAGCACTTTCAACGCAAAATAAAACATGGAGTTTTACAATCGTACTAACAGCAGTTTTGTGCAAGTGGGGTTTTGGGGATTTATCGGTAAAGGTTTGGTGTTTGCACTTCTCTCCTATTTTTCCACTTTTTTCTTTCAAACTTTTCGGTATATTTGTAAACATCAGTAACAAAAATCCCCACCAGCACAAAGCCGGCGGGACGTTATGGGCAATTTTAACAAAACTGAATGAAAAAACTCACTTTACTTATAATAGCAATATTTTTAATTTCTTGTAATTCCAAAAGCGTAAAGAATCCGGAAACTTCTAAGCCAATAAAACCTTCACAAACAGAAATCAAAAAAGATTCTGATAAGCTTTATCCATTACAAAAAGGAATCGAGAAATTTGACACATTAATACAGAGCAGAAATATTCGAATTTCAATTATTCGAAAAGATCTTGACAATTATGTTTTACATGAATCTTGGGGCGATGATGGAAAACATATTGATAAATATAGAAACGCTGAAATAGAACTGAGAATAAAACAAAACGAAAATATTTTATTAGACACTATTTTTAGAAAAGAACAATTTGTAAAATCCATTGGAAATGAATTTTCAGATATAGCTATTTTTCACAATTATTGGTTTAAAAAAATAGACGATGATAAAATTGATTTTTTTGGAGTAATTACTGAACCTGAAACCGACAATACGGTCAATTTTAATCATTACTTTTATTTTAAAACTAAAAGGCTAGAATATTCTGAATCTATAGAAAGTGAAGAATAAAAAACTGCCCATAACAGCGGTTTTGCGAAATTTGGGCGTAAGTGATTAATGGAAGGATCTTTTTGTATATTTGGCTTAAGTCTTAATGGAATGGTTTGGGGCAATATAAACCCAAACTTCGCAAAGCCGGCGGGACGTTGTATCGCATAAATCCCAACTTTGTGGAAAAACATAAATTGCGGAATTTCTTTGTGGAAATGCTTTGCGAAATTTAAAAAGCCAATTAACGATTTTTAATTGCAGCTTTCGAATATTTGAAGCCAACATTTGGTATTTTTTTTTGCCAATCTATCGCCGTATTATCAGCATATTTTCAGCTTTGCTGTGATGGTCATTGTCAGTATTTGTTATGGGTTTGTTGTGTTATTTTTTCCAAAAGCAAACTAACGATTCTTAATTATCTGTTTCGTGGTAGTTGCAGCAATTTATTGGGCTTTTAAATTTCTAAGTTAAAAAGGTTTTAGCTTTAAGAATATTCAAAAAGTATTCAAAAAAAGAAAACCACTACTTCTCTCCTATTCTTTTTTTTTATAAACTAAATCTATAAATTAAACTTTTACGCAATACAACAAGGGTTTGGCGCAATTGCTGGTTTATGTAGTAAAATCATGCGTTTTATTTCATAAAATGTTTATCTTTAGCTCAACAAAAATGTTCCTAAGCCGCAACTTCGCCAAGCCCTGGGACGTTAACTGCAACCGTCGCATAACGAGCGTGTAAACGTTGCGATTTAATCATTTTGCGAAAAAACTTTGTGTAATTGTTCAGGTTAAGATAGAATTCTTAATGGAGAATGTATATTTCCTAACGGCAAGAATAAAACTCGTAACGTCAAGTATATATTTTCTAACGGCAAATAGAATTTTCTTAACTGCAAGAATAAAACTCTTAACGGCAAGTACATATTTCCTGAGGGCGAATATAATTTTCTTAAGTGCGAGTATAAAACTCTTAATGGTAAGTATATTTTTTCTAACGGCGTATATAAAACTCTTAATGGCAATAATAGTTCTCTTTATGGAAAAAATAAAACTGCTAAGGGAAAAGAAATTTAAGAAGTCAAGAACGGCAGCAGTTAACAGCGGTTTTATAAAATGGCGGGGTTTAGTGATTTTTTGGAATGGTTAGTGTTTGCACTTTCTGTTGTAAACTGAGCTTTTTTCTTTCAACTTTTCGGTATATTTGTTGGCAACAGTAATAAAAAGCCCGCCACTTCATAAAGCCGGCGGGACGTTGTGTACAATTTTACCTTGACGAAATCTAAACAATCGAATGAAATATTTCATAGTTTTTATAATTCTATTCATCACTAGTTTTATTAGTTGTTCTCATTATTTTGAAAACAAACTACAAATAATCAATAACTCAAATGAAGATATATATTTTGATCTGAGTTTTGATTCTGAGCTAGATTCTGAAAAGCTTACAAACTATCAAGGAGATACAATAAAAATTGGCGATTCGGTGCGTCCTCCAAGAAGAAATTTATGGGAAAATGATATTAAAAAATTATCAAAAGACAGTACTTTAACTGTTTTCTTTATCAAAACTAGTTTATTAAGAAAAAAATCATGGAATGAAATTTATAGAAACCAGCAATATAAAATTTACACATTCAAAATAAAGGATTTGGACAAACTAGGTTGGAAAATAAAATATACTGGAAAATAAAAACTGTACACAACAGCGGTTTTATGCAATGGCGGAGCTTGGGTTTTTTGGGGAAAGTTTATGCTCGCACTTCTTGTATAAAAATTCATGTTTCTCTTTCACTCTTTTCGGTATATTTGTAAACGTCAGTAATAAAAAGTCCGCCACTGACATAAAGCCGGCGGGACGTTATGCGCCATATAACTCAAACTTCATGAAAAAAACAATATTTATAATTTTTTGCATATTGGGATTTAGCCTAACGATTAATGCACAAACTATTTCTTTACCTCAGAGCGAATTAAAAAAAATTCTATGTAAAAGTTGGAAAATGGACTTCAGTGCATCAAATGGCAACCACATTCCTACTCCAAACTATCGCGATTATTCAATAGTATTTTACGAAAACTATGATTATAAAGTAATAAATAATGGTATAGTCGAAATGGGAACATGGTGTTATAATACGGAAAACAAAAATATCGAAATCAGTTTTAAAAAAAGAGAAAGCACACTTAGAGTATATTCCATTAGTGCGAGCGAATTAGTTATTATTCTAAAAGAGCACATTCAAAAAAATCCATTAGACTATCCTAAAGTTTTTTCTCATTTTAGTCCAAAATAATATACGGCGCATAACAGCGGTTTTGCGAAATTTGGGCTTTTGGGCTTAATGGAAAGATCTTTTTGTATATTTGGCTTAAGTCTTAATGGAAAGGTTTGGAACAATATAAACCCAAACATCGCAAAGCCGGCGGGACGTTGTGCAATATTTCAAAAAAACTAAACTTAATAACAAGCATTATGAAACAATTCCAAGAAAGATTACTAAGTATTTACAATCAGACTATTACCCAACTTGAGCAAATTGAAGCAGAGCACAGAGAGTTTCTTGCGCAAGCAGAAGAAAACAAAAATGTGCCACAAAATATTGTATCGGAACGTATGGCACTCGCGAGAGACAATCAAAGAAGATTACTAGTTGCTAAAGCAGAAAAAGAATTAATAGAAAGTTATAATTTCGAATAAAATGGCTTACGTATTACATCAAGATGATTTTGACCCAGGAATGCGATATGAAGGCTTAGCAAGATATGCATTTGATTGTGAACGTTGGGGCGGACCAAATAACGTTGCTCAGCAAAGTGTATATAACTCTCTTTTTGTTCCTAATACAAACGCAGAAGGGCTTTTAGTTCTTAACCAAATTTTAGAAGCGCTAATAGCAAAATCAAACGGAAATGCAAAAGTCGAATTTACCGAGTTAAAGAATTCACTTAGCGAAGATATGAAACAGAGAACTGCTATTGATTTAATCGACTATATTATCAAAATCATAAACGAAGAATAGAAACATCGCACAACAGCGGTTTTATGCAATGGCGGGGCTTGGGATTTTTTGGAAAAGTTTGTGCACGCACTTCTTGCATAAAAATTCACGTTTTTCTTTCACTCTTTTCGGTATATTTGTAAACGTCAGTAATAAAAAGTCCGCCACTGACATAAAGCCGGCGGGACGTTGTATGCCATAGTGGCCAAACTAAATCTATAAAAAAATGCAAAAGATAGCTCTAATACTTTCCTTCATTTTTTGTTTTGCATGTAATAATTCTGAAGATAGAAAACTTCTCTATAGACAACTTGAAAACTATAATGCTGATTTAAAAATGTCAATCAAAACTCAAGATATTTATCTTTCTCAAAAATACCTTAATGATAAATATTTAAAGCATAGATTCGATAGTTTGAAAAATATCAATAGTGAGTTTGAAAAAGAGTTTGAAAAAATAAGATACAGAACTAAAAGTAAAGTTCTAATACTGAGAGATAATTTCAATCGAAATAATGACTTAAGATTACAATTTGATTCACCTAACCAATATGAAAATATTCCAGACAGCATTTTCAATAAACTTATTGAGACTGATATTTTAAGGCTAAAAAAAGAATTCCAAAATAGGTGGATGTTTTTTCACGGAGATAAATTTAAATAACTACGGCATACAACAGCGGTTTTAAGAAATTGGGGGTTTAGGCTAAATTTAAAGGTATTTTTATATATTTGACTTCAGTCTTAACGGAATGGTTTGGGAACAAAAATCCCCAACTTCTTAAAGCCGGCGGGACGTTATGCACCATTTTGAAACAACAGAAACTTTAAACCAAATATTTGTCTGATTTTGAAATATTTAGAATCCATTAACGCGTTAAATAAATTATCTAATCAAACTAATTCTAGATTTAAAATAATTGAAAATCAAAACGGTTTCACTATAAAAGCAAAATCCGACAATATATTATTTGCGATAACTAATATTTTTATTCTAGCTTTTCCAACAATATTTATTATTCAAAATATAAGTAGTTTTAATGCTTGGTTATCTTTGACAGTTCTAATAATTACAATTCTGTTATTCTCTAGATTTTATATAACAACAAATGATATACAAATTGATTTAGTAAATAAAAAAATTCAAATCAAAAGCAATAACCTAATTGGAAGATATTTGATTCCGAAAACCGAAATTAAATTTTCACAATTTGTTAAGTTAACGAGTAAAGAAAAAGCCTCACAAAACACCAATATAAAAAATTATTACAATCGTATTTATATCATCCACGAGAATAAAACTACACATCTTATTGATTTATTAAATGGTCCATTCTATTTTATAAATCATACTGAATTTATGATTCCTTTTACATCAATAATAAAAAACGGTGCATAACAGTGGTTTTGCGAAATTTGGGCTTGAGTGTTTAATGGGACGATCTTTTTGTATATTTGGCTTAAGTCTTAGTGGAATGGTTCGGGAATAAATTTCCCAAACTTCGCAAAGCCACGAGACGTTAGCGGCAACCAAAACTCAACTGTGTTTATATTAACCAATTAGAGTCGAAAAAAAGGAAAAACTAACCGCATATTTTGAATAACTAGATGTCTATTGGCAGCCGCTAACATGCAGTTTTGTGCAAGTGGGGTTTTGGGGATTTATCGGTGATGGTAAGTGTTTGCACTTCACTCCTATTTTTCAACTTTTTCTTTCAAACTTTTCGGTATATTTGTAAGCGTCAGTAATAAAAATCCCCACCTGCACAAAGCTGGCGGGACGTTGTGCAACATTATGAAAAAACTTTGCGTCAAAAACAAACCATGAGTAGACTTTTAATAGTAACGGCGATTTATATTTCAGTAACTTTTTTTCTTTCTTGCAAAAAAAACACTGTCAGGGAAAATTCCAAAATAATTACAGAAAAAAATATATTACGAAAACCTTTCAAAAATGACAGCTTAGATTATTTAGACTCAACAATTGTTTTATCAAAAATCAACAATTCATATTTTGACATTAAAAACCTAACTGAAAAAGAAGCTAAAAAATGTCTATATAAATTTTTTAAAAATAAAGGAGTAATAACTCATGATGAACTTAAAGGAGATTTATCAGAACCAGAAGGAACTTTATGTGTAGATTACGATACTATATATAAATTAAAATCAAACAAATTTTCAGGGGCGATTATAACTTATTGGCTAGCTCCGGCTTATACAAACGGACATTGTTTTCAACCAAGTAGAGCCATAATTTCAAATACAAATGAAGGTTTTAAAATTACCAACGAAAATTTTATTCCTGAGAAATTTATAATTGATAGTGTTGGGGAAAATTTAAGCTTTTATGGGTATGATTTTGAATGTGCAAATAATAAGGTTTTAAGGCATTTTAAAATAACTTTAAAAATATAACGTCGCACAACAGCGGTTTTATAAAATGGCGGGGGCTTGGTGATTTTTTGGAATGGTTAGTGTTTGCACTTTCTGTTGTAAACTGAGCTTTTTTCTTTCAACTTTTCGGTATATTTGTTGGCAACAGTAATAAAAAGCCCGCCACTTCATAAAGCCGGCGGGACGTTAGCAGCAAGCAATAACAAAAAAATCTAATACAAACTATATGAATATTTTACGAAAATTTTTTGGCATTTTATTACTACTTCTATCTCTCATGCTAATCCCCGCTACTTTATCTTCATTGTTTAATACAATTAAAGAAACCCCAAAGGAATCAGGTGCTGAAAAAATAGGATATATTTTTGGAAATATATTGTTTGGATTGTTAATGAGTTGGTTAATATATTTCATTATAAAAAAAGGTCTAAGGTTTCTTAAAAACAAACCTCAAAGCGAAATTGATGAAATTGGTCAATAATAATATATTTTGCCTGCTGCTAACAGCGGTTTTGCGAAATTTGGGCTTGAAGGCTTAATGGAAAGATCTTTTTGTATATTTGGCTTAAGTCTTAATGGAATGGTTTGCGGCAATATAAACCCAAACTTCGCAAAGCCGGCGGGACGTTAGCAGCCATAATATGAAAACTATAAGTATACCATTTTTGCTCAAATTTGGAAGCGAAGAAAACATTAAAAAACTTTTCGAAAACGGTGAAGTTTATATGAATACCATAAAAACTTTTAAGGAATATGACAAACAAGGTATTGGTGACAAATATGAAGGCGTTTTTAAAATTAATAATTACACAAATAGTGTAATAACTTTAAAAATCCCAAATAACCCAATCACATTAAACACTACAAAATTACAGCTAACGGAAAGTCACAAAGAGCACATTGGTAATATTTACTCTACATATGCACTCTCAAATAAATTAGTACTGAAAAAAGAAACTCATAAAATTGATAAGCGAATGCTAATTTTTGGATCACATTGTGTGCTTATTAGAGACGTAAAGGGTTTTCTTGATGCAATCTTTTTTGAACTTAAAAAACAAAATATTGAATATCGCCACAACATAGTTAAATACCACGATTTTAGTAAACGTAACCATGACTTAAGTCTTTTTGACAAATCACATCTGTTGAGTTACCAAAAAGAGCACAGAATAATTGCTTTAACTCAAGATGATTGTCCATTAAAAATAAATATAGGCTCATTAAAAGAATATGCGGAAATTTATACTGCAAAAGAAATGGTTCAGAATTTAGTTGTAGAAAGAAAATACAATTACGGCTGCTAACAATGGTTTTGCGAAATTTGGGAGTGAGTGTTTAATGGAACGATCTTTTTGTATATTTGACTTCAGTCCGAATGGAATGGTTCGGGGCAATATAAACCCAAACTTCGCAAAGCCATGGGACGTTAGCAGAAATACTAAAAAACGAGACAGAATAAAAAAATATTATATGAATAAAGATGATAAAAAAAATATTGGTCATTTCATATCCGCAGTAGTTTTTTTCCAATTACTGCCATTAATCCCCTTGTGGTTTGAATATATGCATACAAAAGACATTTCAATGGACTCATATATTTTATGTGCCTCAATGTATGCTTTTGCTACAGGATTTAGCTCCAAAAAAGAATGGATGTTAGGAGTTTGCTTTTTAATAGGAATACTTCTTTCAGGTTCATATAAAGGAAAAGTTATAGAATCAACAAGTGCAATGCCTTTTATAAATAGTGGCATATCATATTGTATAATAATTGTTTTTCTTATGCATTTTTTTGAACGCTGGGGGAGACATATTCAAGACAGGGAACCGTTTTTCTTGTTTAATCTAAATGAAGAATCAAAATGAGAAATGATATTTTTACATATTTAGCAATATTTGCGGCCTTAATAGGCTTGACATTTTCAATTATTACTTTCATAAAAAAAATCAAAGCTCAAAGAAAACTCATAAAGCTAATTAATGAGAAAAAAAGTGATTTAGAAAAATTGAAAAAATTAGAAACGTTAAGAAACAATTTAGCACATTCGAAAGTACTCGTGTCAATAGATGAGTTTAATGACATTAAATATTCATTCAAAATTCTAACCGACCAATTAGACAAAAGCGAAAGAAAAGAAATTTTAGAACCTTTAGAGCAAAAGTCAACCAAAGGTCAGCTAGATTATGTTAATAGAATTTTACATTTGAGCGGTTCTACTGAAAATATAATTATTAAGGATCAGTAAAAAAGTACTTCTGCTAACAATGGTTTTGCGAAATTTGGGCTTGAGGGGTTAATGGAAGGATCTTTTTGTATATTTGGCTTAAGTCCTAATGGAATGTTTCGGGAATAAATGTCCCAAACTTCGCAAAGCCACGGGACGTTAGCAGACATGCTAAAAAAACTCAACTAAAAACAAAATCATGAAAAAGATTACAGTAATCGCTTTAACCTTCTTATTAATTAGTTGTGGATCTTACACAATTACTAAACAAAGTTTTATAGAACAAATTGAAAAAAATTCAAGCGTATCGAGGTCGCAAAATGTTTCTTCGTTAGGCACTGGATATGATTCAAATAAACTCGATAAAATATCTTGTTATGATAAAAATGGAAAAGAGGTTACAATAAATCCGAATAAAAACACAACTTTCTCTATCACAAACAGTAAAACTGGAGAAAAAATGAATTTATATTATGATACTGTTTATATTTTAAACGATACTCTTATAGGCTTGAAATCAAGAATTTTGGGTGGCAAGAAGAAAATCGCATTACAAGATATAGCTGCAATAATTGTAAAAACGGAAAACTAATGTAAAGCACGATCTGCTAACAGCGGTTTTGCGAAATTTGGGCGGAAGTGATTAATGGGAAGATCTTTTTGTATATTTGGCTTAAGTCTTAATGGAATGGTTTGGAACAATATAAACCCAAACTTCGCAAAGCCGGCGGGACGTTGTGCAACATTTTGGCCGAACGAAACGAAACATAAATTAGCTTAAAATGATTTTTGAAGAATTAGAAAATATTATCATTTCAAATGAACCAAATTTCATGACAGATGGTAAAAACATTTCAAAATATTATTCGTTTCAATGCAAAAAATGCGATAACATATTGAAAATGAATTATCAAACTCAAATTGAAAATTCATGGAATAATCAATCAATAGATTTGAATAAAAACTTGATTGAAGAATTAAAGAAGTTTTATAATATCGGAATCTCAAATAAATCCAAAGACGGTGGATTTCCAGTTTTTGATAAAATTGTGTGTAGAAAATGTGGAAATAACTACATAACATATTGCGGAGTTAGAGAATATAGTAATTCCGCTTATTACGTAATCTTAAATGGAATTTTAACAACTAAATCAACAGAGTAAAAACGTCGCACAACAGCGGTTTTGCGATATTTGGGGTTTTGGGCTTAATGGAAGGATCTTTTTGTATATTTGGCTAAGTCCTAAATGGAAAGGTTCGGGAACATATAAACCCAAACATCGCAAAGCCGGCGGGACGTTAGCTGCAAGCTTACCAAACGAGATGGAAACTTTACGAACAAATGAAAAAAAGCAGAATTTCACGAACCTTAATTATCAGTATCTTTTTTGCCCTATTTTCATTTTTCCCAATATTACAGCTTATTTTTGTCACTTATGATGGCGGTATATTGTATCTTATTGAAAAATATATTTTGAAAAGCGAATCTAAACTTGATATTGCAAATTGGATTCTAAACTGTAGCTTATCTATATTATTTTTAATTCTTTATTATAGATCAAGAAAAAAAATTACGGAAATTATTTATTCAATATTCTTTTTAATTTTTTCTTTTTGCTTTATTTACTTTCAAGTTTATGAATTCCAAAAACAAGAAATTAAACCGTACTTTTTATTATTTTTAATAGAATGTATAATCTCTGGAATAATATTGAATATCGTTTCTAATTATAAAACTAAAAGAGAAAAAGCCAGCAGCTAACAGCGGTTTTGCGAAATTTGGGCTTTTGGGCTTAGTGGAAGGATCTTTTTGTATATTTGGCTTAAGTCTTAATGGAAAGGTTCGGGGAAATATAAACCCAAACATCGCAAAGCCGGCGGGACGTTAGCTGAAAGCGTTCCCCAAAATATCGTTTAAAATTATGGAAAAGCAAAATTTTCAACAATTAATGGACTACTTAGATTTTAGTAAAATAATAGATTTAGATTTATTTCACAATCATATATTAAACCAAGAGATAACATATGATGATGCCATACAATTTCTTTATGGACTTAAAATAAATCACGAAAATAGATTTCAATTATTTATATGCTTATATGAAGCTTCACTAAAAAGTAAACCCCAAATTGCGATTCAAGTATTTAGAGAAGCTTATTGTGCTTCTAATAATATTTATGATCAAATTAAGACTAGCGCATATTCTTTCAACCTGAAAAATTTTATAAACACAAATAAATTAAAAGGCTTTGATTTGAAAAGCATAATGAATGTCGAAGAAAATAATTATTACAATAATCTTAGTGACAAATTAATTATTTATAGAGGAATGTGCGATCAAGAATTTCAAAGTAATAATTTTGGTATAAGCTGGACAATTGATGAAGATGAAGCAGAAAATTATGTTTATTTTGACAAGAACAAAGTCAAACAAGGACAAGGATGTGTAGTAAATATTCCAATTGAAAAAATGAATATAACAGCTGTATTCTCAGTCCACGACAAAAAAGAAATTATTTATATTAATTAAACGCCTTCAGCTAACAGCGGTTTTAAGAAATTGGGGTTTTAGGTAAAATTTAAAGGTAATTTTATATATTTGACTTCAGTCTTAACGGAATGGTTCGGGAACAAAAATCCCCAACTTCTTAAAGCCGGCGGGACGTTAGCCGTCAGTTTGGCGGAGCGTAAAAAAAAGGAAATTATATTGAAAAAAAACAATGATTTAATGGTTAGTATAAATGTCATAAATAGTGTTTTATCAGTAATAAGAAATCTTGCATTAGATAAAAAAAGCATTGGTGAAATGTCCGAAAATAATTTAATTGAAACTGAAAACGCTCTTAAAGTATTAATATCGCACGGTTATGTATTAAAATCTAAATCTAAGGGTTTTAATAACGGAGAAAAATATAAATTTACTTATTATACAGCTTCGGAATCAGCAAAAGAAATATTAAATAATGGTGGTTTTACAAAACAATTATCAATGAAAGAGAAAAGCAAAACTTCAATAAAAAATAAATTATCTATCAAAGATTCTAATGTTACTGGTCAAATAAATCAAGGTCAACATTTAGAGAAAAATAAAGCTATAATTTCAAAACAATCTGGACAACTGAGTGAAAACGAAAAACAACAAAGTATCATAAGTAAATGGTTTTGGTTGTTTTTAATTCCACTTGTAGTTGGAATTATAGTAATTGCAGTACAATTCAAATGGTTTAAATAAATAATTTTAATTTCATTCGCTTAAGTAACAGAATGAGTAACCAAGCAATTTATGAATAAATTTTGGCTTAAATTTTTTACACTTTTTTATGGTTTAATTATACTTATTTTCCATTTATCACAAATTATTATTGGAAGATTTGTTTATTTATTAATTAAGCCTGATTCCTTTTTAAAAACCATATTTTTTATAATTGTATTATTAATTGCTTGTTTTATATATTACATAGTCATAAGGTTTTTAGTTAATAAAATAAGATTTTTAATAAAACCTTTTGATAGTTTCTTGATTAAAATTGAAGAGTTTGACAAAGAATTCCAACAGAAAAACAAAAATTATTAAAAAACCGAACGGCTAACAGCGGTTTGGCTCAATAGCTAAAATCATTTTAACCACTCGCCTATTTTCCGCAAGAAAATATTATCTTAGCAAGAAATAATCCGTTCACGAAGTCGCTACTGCGCCAAGCCGCGGAACGTTAGCTGCAATTTAAAAAACACTTATGGATGAAACAACCAAATTTCAATAAACAGCTTCTCAACACAATTGAGAATGAAAAAACAACTTTAGAGGAATTACAAGCAATTGAACCTATTTTACTAGAAAATTGTAAGTCTAGTATAAAGCAAATGTATAATTATTACTTCTTTACAATTGTTCTTTGTTTTATTTGGTTTCTAGTAGACAATTCAATCATATCCAAAATCGAATTATTAAATATAAATCTAGACAACAAAAAACTTTTATTAATTGGAATTCCTTTCCTATCAATTTCTTGTTACTATTTCACAATAACTTACATGGCTTTTAATCAACTAATTGATGCTGGGTTAAAACAAATACACAGGAAAATTTACAAAAATATTGGTGAGAGTTCAATAATGGAATTGGTTATATATCCATCACTTATAGAGCTAGAAGGTATTAAAGTTCGATTATCTAATGACAATTGGAGAAGTTCTCTAGGTTTTATATTTATTTCAATAATATTCATTTTTTTACCGATATTATTAAATGGTTTTATTTGCTACAAATTATTCACTGAAATTGCAATTTCTATATGGTTCCCCATAGTTTATACTTTAATCTTACTTAAAATAATCTCAAACATAATATTCTACATTCGTCAAGTAATATAAACTGCAGCTAACAGCGGTTTTATGCAATGGCGAGGCTTGGGATTTTTTGGAAAAGTTTGTGCTCGCACTTCTTGCATAAAAATTCACGTTTTTCTTTCACTCTTTTCGGTATATTTGTAAACGTCAGTAATAAAAAATCCGCCACTGACATAAAGCCGGCGGGACGTTAGCTGCTATTTTGAAAAAACGAAACGTCATAAATCGACAATGAGAATACATGGCAATAAGTACAAATTCAATAATTCATTATACGGACTCTTACGAAATATTAATCTCTATTTTAAAAGAAGGTTTTAGAATAAAATATTGTGGTGAAGAATTAAAACTCGGACATACAGTTGGCTCAAAAGCAGCTCATCCTATGATATCTTTTTGTGATATTCCATTATCAGATTCAAAACAACATTTTGATGCTTACGGGAAATATGGTATTGGCTTAACTAAGGAATGGGCAGTTGAAAATGGGGTAAACCCAGTTCTTTACATAGATTCAAATTCATTATTTGCTAAAAGTTTATATGAACTTATAAAAGAAAGAAGAAATAAAGAATCTAATCTAACAAAAAAACAAAAGGAAGAAATTTTACAGATTAAAAGTTATGCAAAAAATTATTCAGGACTACTAAAAAGAAAATCGGTCAATAATCCAAACTATAAATTTTATGATGAACGAGAATGGAGATTAGTCCCTAAAAAAGAAGACATGAATGACGCTCCTTTTTCTATAGACTTAAATTCTTATAAAAAAGAAAAAGAATCTTATAACTCCAAAATTTCAAATTGCAGGTTCAATTTCAGTTCAGAAGATATTTCATATATAATCGTTGAAAATACTTCTGAAATTCCAGACATGATTAACTTCTTAAGAAAAGAGTATTCAGACAAATGCACTGCAAAACAATTAGATATCCTTTTTAGTAAAATATGCTCGACAGAACAAATTGTTGCTGATTATTAATAACTACTGCTAACAGTGGTTTTGCGAAATTTGGGTTTGAGTGTTTAATGGGGCGATCTTTTTGTATATTTGGCTTAAGTTCTAGTGGAATGGTTAGGGAATAAATTTCCCAAACTTCGCAAAGCCACGGGACGTTAGCAGCAATTCTATCTCAATTCGTGCTTTTAGACGAATTTTAAAAAATTAGCCTTTTTAAACGAATTTTAAAAAATTAGCTTTATTAAGCGAATTTCCTTATATTTGGAGAAACAAATTGAATTAAAATGATAAGCGTTATAACTGGAGATATAGTTAATTCTAGGAAAATTAATTCCGAAGAGTGGCTACCTGAATTAAAAGACTTCTTTGAAACATTAGGAAGCCGTCCAAAAATTTGGGATATTTATAGAGGCGACAGTTTCCAAATACAGCCACCAATAGACGAATCACTGAAAATAGCTATAATTATAAAATCAATAATTAAGCAGAATAAAGGAATCGATGTAAGAATGTCAATAGGGATTGGCGATATTAATTACAATTCAGATAGAATCACTGAGGCCTATGGAACTGCACACATTAACTCGGGAGAAAGTTTTGAAAATTTAAAAAAATATAATTTAAATATTAAAACACCCGTAAAAGAAATTAATGATTATTTTAGTGTTATCACAAAGCTGATAAGTTTCACAATGGATAATTGGAAACCAGCAACAGCCGAAACAATTTACTATGCGTTAACTAACGAAAGTCTCACTCAAAAAGAACTAAGCCAATTATTGAATAAAAAACCAGCAACAATAAATGAAGCATTAAAAAGAGGTGGTTATAATGAAATCCAGTATGCAATAAATTTATTTAAAGAAAAAATTAAACAATATGTTTGAGATAATTATTAAAACTATTTTGGCTCACTTAATTGGTGATTTTGTTCTGCAAACAGATCAATCTATTAAAGATTTGAATACTAATAAGTTCAAATCTAAATATCTATACATACATTATGGGACTCACTTTTTGCTTTTATGGATATTAACAGGTTTATTTATACCATCATTAATATTAAGTACTATTCATATAATAATAGATATAATTACAAAATTTTATTGCAACAATGATAAATATAGAATTCAGATATTCTTCATAGACCAAACACTTCATTTTCTTAGTATTGGTGCATTTATCTATTACTTCCAAAAATATGAAATTCTATGGGGCGAAATATTTAATATAAAAAATTATGTAACCTTAATAACAATTGTATCATTAACTTTTGTCAGTTCTGTAATCATAAAAATAATAATGTCAAAGTTTGTACTCAATAATACTGAAGAGCTAGGTACTGAAAATGCAGGCAAAATTATTGGCATGCTCGAAAGACTTTTCATTTTTGGTTTCATCGTAATTAATTTCTGGGAAGGAATAGGATTTCTTTTAGCAGCAAAATCTATTTTCAGGTTTGGAGATTTAAAAGAGAATAAAGATATCAAATTAACCGAGTATATACTTATTGGAACTTTATTAAGTTTTGGCTTAGCAATAGTAATATCTAAAATATACTTAAATATAAAGAACTGCTGCTAACAGCGGTTTTGCGAAATTTGGGCGGAAGTGATTAATGGGAAGATCTTTTGTATATTTGGCTAAGTCCTAAATGGAAAGGTTTGGAACAATATAAACCCAAACTTCGCAAAGCCGGCGGGACGTTACCTGCAAGCTTAACCAACACACCGTAAAAAATGACAGCAGAAGAATTTGTATTAAATTTTTATAAACAACGAAATCGAATTTTAAACGATTCATTTGATTTTGAAAAAGAAAGTAAAAGTTATGTTACAACCAAAATTCAAGAATTAAAATTGAATGAACAAGACAACGAAAAATTTAGACATATTATTTCTGCGTTACTTACTGATACATTTTATGGAATATTATTAGGACTTGACGGTTCTGCAAATATTGGAGACAGACAAGAAACCTATAAAATTACAAGTGAAGACGATTCTATAATTTCAGAGTGTGGAGAAATAGAAGGAGAAGCTTATGAGATATTTTGTGCAAATAGAATTGAATGTGAAGGCAGTGACTGTGATTTTATCGCTTCACTTTATTTCAAGAAAACTGAAGATGGTGGAAGAACAAATTTTGCATTAAGTGGGTATAGACCACAAATGAAATTTAACTTTACAGAAATGCAGACTTCAGGACAGCAGACATATATTGACAACAGAATGGTATTTCCAGGCGACAATATAAATGCATTAATAAAATTGACAACAACAGAACATTTAAAAGGACAATTGAGAGAAGGTACAACATTTGAATTTTTAGAAGGCGACAGCCTTATTGGAACAGGAAGAATATTAAATTTAAAAAACGAAGAGTTAAAAAAAGCCAGCAGGTAACAATGGTTTTGCGAAATTTGGGCTTGAGGGCTTAATGGAAAGATCTTTTTGTATATTTGACTTCAGTCCAAATGGAATGGTTTAGGGCAATATAAACCCAAACTTCGCAAAGCCACGGAACGTTGTATCGCATAAATCCCAACTTTGTGGAAAAACATAAATTGCGGAATTTCTTTGTGGAAATGCTTTGCGAAATTTAAAAAGCCAATCAACGATTTTTAATTGCAGCTTTCGAATATTTGAAGCCAACATTTGTTTTTTTTGCCAATCTATCGCCGTATTATCAGCATATTTTCGGCTTTGTTGTGATGGTCATTGTCAGTATTTGTTATGGCTTTGTTGTGTTATTTTTTCCAAAAGCAAACTAACGATTCTTAATTATCTGTTTCGTGGCAGTTGCAGCAATTTATTGGGCTTTTAAATTTCTAAGTTAAAAAGGTTTTGGCTTTAAGAATATTCAAAAAGTATTCAAAAAAAGAAAACCACTACTTCTCTCCTATTCTTTTTTTTTATAAACTAAATCTATAAATTAAACTTTTACGCAATACAACAAGGGTTTGGCGCAATTGCTGGTTTATGTAGTAAAATCATGCGTTTTATTTCATAAAATGTTTATCTTTAACTCAACAAAAATGTTCCTAAGCCGCAACTTCGCCAAGCCCTGGAACGTTAACAGCAATCTTTAATAAACTAAAACTATAATATGAGACTATTTTTAACATTTATAATTTCATTATTTCTTTCTATAAATAATTTTGCGCAAAACAAAATCGAAAAACTAAAAGAGAATACTTATAAGGAAGGCCTTTTATTATATCAATCAGAAAAAGCTTCATGGCATGGAACCGATCTTTTTCTTGAGAAATATAAAAATAAATCTAATATTGGAGGTTATGTTTCTTACACAGATGGAGATAGTCCTAAATGTATTTTTGTTTCAAAGAATAACAAAACACTTGTTATTGGAACAATAACTTTTGATAAATCCTTTGATTTAAGCAAGGCCAAAATAGATTTATCTGAGCGAAAAGTAAACTCTTTAGAGCAAGATTATTTGAATTTGAGAACAAAAACGGCTGAAACAATCCAAACAGATACAATTTTCAAGTATTATAAGAATACAGGATATAATATTGTCCCACTCATCACAGAAAAAGAAAAGAAAACATATGTTTTGACTGCTTCTAAAGAGAACGGTAAAGTAATCATTGGCAATGATTATTTAATAAATTTTGATAAAAACGGGAACGTGAAAAAAACAAGTAGACTTCATAAAGGAATGCTTGTTTTCGATTATAGCGGTAAAGATCTGTCAGGAATAATGCATAGTCATTTGCCAGAGTATAGTGAGATAATAACACCTACAGATATCTGTACAATGATGCTTTACCAAGAACAAGCAGGATGGGAAACAAATCACGTCATTTCGAAAAAATATGTTTCCATTTGGGATTGTAAAAAAAATGATTTGGTTGTGCTTACAATGGAAGCATGGGAAAAAATATCAGGAAAAGAATAAAGTAAGACAGCTGTTAACAGCGGTTTTGCGAAATTTGGGCTTGAGGGCTTAATGGAAGGATCTTTTTGTATATTTGACTAAGTCCTAAATGGAAAGGTTCGGGAACATATAAACCCAAACATCGCAAAGCCGGCGGGACGTTAGCAGCAATTCCACCATAACTGAACCTTTTAAGACTTTAAAAAAGTATTTGATGAATATTAGAAAGCTATTTTCAATTTCTAAAAAAACAAAAATCTTTAATCTATTTGAAAAATCAATAGAAACAAAAAATAGTGAAACATTATTGTTAGCTCTAAATTATACTTACAAGGAAAATATTGATCACGATTATGTTAATTATATATCAAAACTATTACCTGAAACATGGCATGAAGAACATGAAGAACTAATCAACCTAATTTGGCTTCATAATCTAAATGATGATGTTTTCTCAGATTCAATATACAATATAGCAATACACGCTGAAACGTACAGAAAATTTGACGATGATAACGAGCCAACTTTGAGAAAATGTATTCATGTACTTGAAGCAATTAATTCTGAAAAATCTAACTTATATATTGAAAAATTAAAACAAACCAATAATCCAAATGTTTCTTTTGCATTAGAAAATTACAAGTAACTGCTGCTAACAGCGGTTTTGCGAAATTTGGGCTTGACGCTTAATGGTAGGATTTTTTTGTGTATTTGGCTTAAGTCCGAATGGAATGGTTCGGAAAAATATAAACCCAAACTTCGCAAAGCCGGCGGGACGTTAGCGGTAATGCGAATCGAACTGACGAAATTAATCTAAAAAAAGAATATGCGTTTTGCATTAATTGATGAACAGAAAGTTGAGGCTATGCCAAAGGCAAAAGCGATTTGTCCGTGTTGCGCTCAACCTGTTGTGGCAAAGTGTGGCTCAAAACGAATTCATCACTGGGCTCATCAAAACAATAAAAATTGTGATGACTGGTGGGAACCTGAAACTGAATGGCATCGAAATTGGAAAAAAAAATTTCCGAATGATTGGCAAGAAGTTGTAATGCGTGATAAGATTTCTGAAGAACTTCATATAGCAGATATTCGCACAATCCATGATATCGTAATTGAATTTCAACATTCACATATCAATTCGAAAGAACAAACTTCACGAGAAATTTTTTACCCACATCTCATTTGGGTCGTTGACGGAACACGCCTTAAAAATGACATTAAACGTTTTCAAAAAAGAAAACATCTATTCTCCTCAATGATGCCAAATGTTTTTCGAGTTGCATTTGCAGACGATATTTTTCCTTCTGCTTGGGTTAATCGACCAGTAGCTGTTATTTTTGATTTTTTGGGAATTGAAACTATCGAAAATAATGGCGTAGAAATGCCTCTATATTGTTTATTTCCCAAACTGGAACGTGAATACATAGTGGCTGAAATATCCCGAAATGCTTTTATTAAATCAGTTACGAGCGGTGAATGGCTATTACGCTTTGATAACTTCATGAAAAAAATTAAGGACATTGAAAAAAACAACGAAAGAGCATTAGCAACACTAGAATATCTATACCAAAAACAAAGCAAATATCTAGGACGATAATCCTAGAAGTTAAGTATAAAAAATTAGCACTACCACTAACAATGGTTTTGCGAAATTTGGGCTTGAGTGTGTATCGGGAAGAGTTTGTGCTTGCACTTCTTGCATAAAAATTCACGTTTTTCTTTAACTCTTTTCGGTATATTTGTAATCAACAGTAACAAAAATCCCCAAACTTCGCAAAGCCACGGGACGTTAGCTGTAATGCTTATCCAACTTTACGTAAAACCAAAATTAATCTATTCTAATGAGCGAAAATATTTTAAAACTTGACGAAGTTTTTGATGACATAATTCATCAATTGACAAAAGGA
The DNA here is from genome assembly GCA_963812405.1 of uncultured Flavobacteriaceae bacterium. Lineage (GTDB taxonomy): Bacteria > Bacteroidota > Bacteroidia > Flavobacteriales > Flavobacteriaceae > Flavobacterium. The sequence continues at coordinate 701,574 of CAWEUV010000004.1, forward strand.
AATACAATTGAGGGAATTAAAAACAACCGAATATTTTTCGAATTTGAACAGGTCAAAGAATGGAAATCAAAATATGGATATCAATTTCATATTTATTCAAATGATCACTTAATTGATAACAAACCTCATTTTCATTTAATAAAGAAAGCAGATGATTTGGAATGTAGAGTTTTTTTTAATGGCGAAATTCATGATTTTAAAGGACGTGGTCAATTAGATAAAAAAACAAAAGAAGCTTTAAGTTATTTTCTTGAAAGTTCAAAAAACCAAGAAATCCTAAAAAATAGCTGGAATAATAAAAATCCTCAATATGCAATTTAAGTATTTGTTTAAATAATTAGCACAACAGCTAACAGCGGTTTTATGCAATGGCAGCGCTTGGGATTTTTTGGAAAAGTTTGTGCTCGTACTTCTTGTATAAAAATTCACGTTTTTCTTTCACTCTTTTCGGTATATTTGTAAACGTCAGTAATAAAAAGTCCGCCACTGACATAAAGCCGGCGGGACGTTAGCTACAACTTTAACAAAAACAACGGTTAAATTATTAATACCAAATAGTTTAAAACTCCTTGGTTATCAACTTTTACAATTATGAAACTAAAAGCTAAAACAATTATACTTTTTTTGTTTTGTCATTTATTGACTGCTCAAAACAAATTTACAATTTCAGGATCTATTTCTTCACAATATAAAGATGCTGATATTGTACTTTCCATAAAAAATTCCGAATTTATCCCTATAAAAACAAAAGAGAAAAAAGGGCAATTTTATTTTACAGGTGAAATTAAGTATGATTATGAACAAGCTTTTTTATCTGTAAATAAAGAAAATATAAAACTTGGAATAACTAGTTTTTTTATTGGAGGAGGGAATATTAAAATTGATATTCAAGAAATTAATAAGGTCGACACATTAAATAACATACATTTTTCCAATGTGCCTTTTGTTAAAGAGAAAAAGATATATGAAGAAATGACAACCCCATACATAGATAGTGCTAATGTAGCGGGTAAAATTTACATCAATAGAAAACGTGACAAATTAAAAGGATATGTTAAAGATTCTTTATGGTCAATTGTTTCAAATTCGAGAAAAAAACTTTTAGCACAAAAAGTAAAATTTATGGAATTATTTCCTAATGATTATATTTCATTATATTATTTTGACAAAGAGATAATTAATTCCTATCATCCAATTACTGTTAACGAACTTAACGCAATTTATACTAAATTTAGTACTAATTTGAAAGAGACAGAATTAGGGAAATCGATTGGAGCATATATAAAGAAAAAGCAATCGCTTACGGTTGGAAATACGTTACCTAATTTCTCCTTTAAATCCGATAAAGGACAAAATTTTGATTTGTCATCATTTTATAATACTAAAAAACTTGTACTTCTTTGTTTTTGGGGCAGTGGCTGTGCTCCATGCATAAAAAAAATTCCAACGTTAAAAACGCTTAATGAAAAATATGAAACTAAAGGCTTACAGTTAATATCTGTTTCATTAGATAATCAGGCAGATTGGTGGTTTTGGTCTTTAAAAAAGTATGAAATGCCTTGGTTGCAAACTTGTGATATTCACGATTACAATCAAGGAAGAAGTATAGGGAAGCTCTTAGATGTAGACAGAATGCCTCAATATTTTTTAATTGATAACACGGGTAAACTTGTTTATCATAATGAGCAATCGAATGATGATGAAAATTTTACAGTTTTATTGAAAATCTTAGAAAGTCAATTACAATAAACACTCTTTTTAGGATATAATCAGAACTAAGATTGATGTATCTAAATAACAGTTTTTTCAAAACAAAACATTAAGATAAGAACATATGATAATTTGATTAGAAAATCTATTAATGTTCCAAAATTTTTATGGCAGAAAAGCTGTAGCTAACAGTGGTTTTGCGAAATTTGGGCTTTAAGGCTTAATTTAAAGTTGGTTTTGTATATTTGGCTTAAGTCCTAATGGAAAGGTTTGGAACAATATAAACCCAAACTTCGTAAAGCCGGCGGGACGTTACCTGCAAGCAAAAAAAACTATGTGAAAATTCACATATTAAATAACTTTTTTTTTATTTTTGAAAATATTCACATCTAAAAAGTAAAGTCCTAATGAAAAAAATTACTCTAATAATATTTTTATTGTTTTTTTCACTTCAAAATAACGCACAACTTCCTAATGGGAGCATTGCCCCGGACTTTACAGCAACAGATATTAATGGTAATCAACATACTTTATCTAATTATCTTAGTGCTGGTAAGACTGTAATTCTTGAATTTTCTGGTGTTTTTTGCGGTGCAAGTTGGAAATACCTTCGTACAGAAGCTTTACAGGATTTTTACAATGCTTATGGTTTACCTGGATCAAATGAAATTGTAGTACTATTCATTGAAAACAATAATTCACTTCTTCCATTGCAAGGGATTTCAAATCCCCCTGCTTTTGGAAATTGGACTGAAAAAACACCCTTCCCGATGATTCTTAATCCAGGGCTTCACAGTTTGTATGCAATAAATTACGAACCTACAATTTACAGAATTTGTCCAAGTGGAATAATTAATACTATTGGTCAACCTTCTGCTTTATCCTATCGTTCTTTAGCAAACAATTGTTTTAACTTGTCTGGTGTCCAGAACCATGTTAAAATTCTTGACAATACAAATGGATTTTGTAATTCAACAGCGAATTTTAAAACTAAATTAAAAAACTATGGATCCAATACGATAATAAGTGCGACACTGAAGCTTAAAGAAAATGGAATTGTGGTGGACACTAAAACATTCAATTTAAATATCCCTCAATTTTCAAACGCTACCTTAGAATTTGATCCTATAACCATAAATCCAACAGCAACCTATACAACAGAATTAGAAAACGTAAACGGTGTAACAAATCATAATCCGTCTTTTTCGGTTGGTAATTTACCTTTTAATATTGCTAAAGTTCCAACTTCTCTAAATCTACAGGTTAAAGTATATACATATTCGTGTCCTAATAATATGTCATGGAAAATTACTAATTCATTAGGCAATACTATTGCAACCGGAGGACCATATGGTACTCCAGGCTCTTTATGCAATGGTCCAAGCAATAGCATTGTAGAGCACAATTTAACATTACCTGCGGATGAATGTTACAATCTGAATTTAATGGCTTATACTGGTTTAGGCTGGAAAAATTATTCTGGGAATTCGCCTGTACCAACTAATTCTGGAATAGAATTTTACTCAAACGGATCTCTCGTTTATAGAAAAATGAATGTTGAAAATTTTGGTTCATTATTAGAAATCAATAATTTTTTAACCACTACCGGAACACTAAGTCTGCAAGAAAATAGTTCCAATAAAATAAATATTTTTCCAAATCCTTCAAAAGGAACAATCTACATAAATAGTGAGTCAAATGTTTCGATTAAAATAATAGATTTCATAGGCAATATTGTATATTATTCAAAAGGTATTGATAGGAATTCAACAATTGATATATCTAAACTTGCGAAAGGGATGTATGTTGCTGAAATAATTGGAATTGATAATGAGGTAACAATGCAAAAAATAATTTTAAATTAAGCCTGCAGGTAACAGCGGTTTTAAGAAATGGCTAAAGCCAGTTTATATTTGGAGGAGTTAGTGCTTGCACTTTCTCCTCTTTTTACAAATCTTTCTTCAAACCTTTTCGGTATATTTGTAATCATCAGTAACAAACCATCCGCCACTTCTTAAAGCCGGCGGGACGTTAGCAGATATAATCCCAAAAATGACGAAAATGAAAACAATAGCAACATTTCTTTTACTTTTAACTTTAATGAGTTGTGGAAGTTATACGATGAGTACATTCTATGTAAAAAACACATCAAATAAGCCTGTAAGCTTTGACGCTTCTGTTATGAAGTTTTCACAAAATGGTTCTTATAATATAAATCAAAGTTTTACTGTGAAACCAAATGACAGCGTTTTGGCAAGAAAAGTTTCAATGAGAAATGATGTAAGCCCAGAAAACTGGTTTACACAATTCAATATTTTCCCAACAGATAGTTTAGAATTCAATGACCCGAAAAATCCACAAAATTGGATAAAAACTATTGGAAAAGATGGAAAACCAATTTATACCTTTAACATTGTAAAATAGCAAAAATGAAATCAGTATTTTTTTTAATTTTTACATTATTTTCAATCTTTTCATTCAGTCAAGAAAATGATGACTTTGCAAAAAGACTTAAAGCTATAAATAACCAAACAATTATTTTCTATAACGTTGATGGAGTTGATTTTTCAAGCCAGACTTTTAGTAACGAGTTTTCAGAAAAAGGATTGAAAAAACTCTATAGAAAATATTCCATTAAAGAAAGTGACATTAAAACAAAAGACGAAATATTAAAAAACAACAATCTTTTCATCACTAAATCTGAAAATGTTGCAGAAAATATTAATCAGATTAGTTCATATTACTTTGTTGAAAATAAAAATAAAACAGTTTCAGTTTTTTGGTTTGGTTATTATGGCAAACAAAATCAAGAATTTGAAAGAAAATATGTAAATCTAATTTTGAATGATGAAATTCCAAAAGAGGTTTTTGAACCTATGACAATTGAAAGTATTGATTTTGCAGGACGAAAAATTGAACTTGGAAATAATTGTTATTGGACTAATATAAATACTGTTCAATGTCCATATTATGGAGAAATGAATTGGTCAGTACACAAAACACTTGAAAGTGCTAAAAACTCAATTGACACCCAATTTAATGTTACAAAAAGTAAAAAAGGCGGAAAAGTTCTTTCAGAAGAAGAAGTTGATGTAATATTTGAAGGAGAAGAAACTAAAGCTAAAAAAGTAATTTATGATTTTACAGGTGCAAAATCATTACTTGCAGGAATGTCAGGCGGGAAAACTTTAACAATTTATTATGTCGCAAGCAAAGTGAGAGAAAATTATGTAAGTTGTTGTATGAGTTTTTGGAATAATGACACAATAACAGAAAATGGATTAGCACCTTTATTAGAGAAAGTAATGCAACTAAAAAAATAATTACATCTGCTAACAATGGTTTTGCGAAATTTAGGCTTGAGGCTTTAATGGAAAGATCTTTTTGTATATTTGGCATAAGTCCAAATGGAAAGGTTCGGGGCAATATAAACCCAAACTTCGCAAAGCCGGCGGGACGTTACCCCGTCACCCTATGAGCGCCACCGCAATCATAGGGCAAACGATCAGATTATTTCACTTTCACAACAACTTTACCTTTACTTCGCCCCTTTTCAACATAGGACATTGCGTCGTTGGTTTGCTCAAAAGGAAATACTTTATCAACTATTGGACGAATTTTTCCGACTTCAATTAACTTGGTAATTTCACTTAACTGTATGCCTTCTGCTTTCATAAACAAAAACTTAAAATTGACATTCAGCTTTTTTGCTTTTCGTCTTACAGACATACTCAACAAACTCATGAACATTTGCAAATGCCAACCTAAACCAATTTCTTTTGCAAATTCAGGTGTTGGCGGACCAGTTAGAGAAACAAGTGTGCCTCCCGGTTTTAAAATTTTCAAAGATTTTTCAAGAACTTCAGTTTCTCTATTGCTATGCAACACAACATCATACTCCTTTAAAATTGTGGCAAAATCTTGCGTTTTATAATCTATCACTAAATCTGCTCCAAGACTTTTAACCAGAGCCGCATTCGCTGAACTTGTTGTAGTTGCTACAAAAGCCCCTAAATGTTTAGCCAGTTGAATAGCGAAAGTACCCACGCCACCGGAACCGGCTTGAATGAAAACTTTTTGTCCTTTTTGCAGATTCGCAATTTCTACAAGAGCCTGCCAGGAAGTGAGCCCAACCAATGGAATTGACGCTGCTTCTTCCATAGAAATATTCTTAGGTTTTAACGCCAGGTCATTTTCATTTACAGCAATATATTCTGCAAAAGTGCCTATTCTAAAATCTGAAGGTCTTGCATAAACTGCATCACCCACTTTAAATTTTGAAACCTTTGCTCCCACTTTTGTTATGATACCCGCCATGTCGTGTCCGCTTACAAAAGGTGTTTTGTAGGGCAGAAACAGTTTAAATTCGCCGTTTTTTATGAGCGAATCCAAGAGATTTATGGCTGTTGCATTGATTTGGACCAATACTTCGTTTTCCTTTATTTCCGGTGCCGCAACTTCGGTGAGATGCAATTTTTCTTTTTTACCGTAGCGTTTTACTATAAATGCTTTCATTTCGATTATTTTTTAAACTTATTAATATTTTTAATTAGTGAATTCTCTAACGAATTGTAAGCAAAAAGTTGCGTAGCCAAAAATATCTTGGAACCTTTACCAACAGGATTATTGAATTTCGGGTTCTTATTGGCTACCAATTCTATAAGTTTATTTACAACTAATGTTGGTTCAGGTGATTTGTCAAACAGATCTTTTGCAAAAGCTTGAATCTTATTTCTATATGCATTATAATCTTCAATCACTCTTTCAGAGGAAACAGAGCTACTATATACATTGGTTTTAAAACTCATGGGTTCAACCATTGCCACTTTAATATTAAATTCATTCAGTTCAAATCGTAATGATTTAAAATAACCCTCCAAAGCGTGTTTTGAAGCTCCGTAATAAGCTGCGTATGGAAAATTTAACATCCCCAATATAGAGCTTACCGTAATTATCTTCCCAAACTTTTGCTTTCTAAAATACGGAAGCAACTCGTTAGTTAATTTAATCGTTCCCCAAAAATTAGTTTCAAATTGTTGTTTGCCTTGATCAATTGTTGTCTCTTCCGCTAAACCCGACAAATAATATCCTGCATTATTAATCAATACATCCAATTGCGAAATGTGCTTGAATAGTTCTTTGCCAAAGGACTGTATCGAAATATCGTCGGCAATATCTAATGCCAACATCTTAAAAGGCACTTGCATTTTATTTGGATTACGACTTGTACCAATAACATTGTAACCGCTTTCATGTAGCTTGGTTGCCGCTATCAAACCAAAGCCAGAAGAAGCTCCTGTAATTAAAATTGTTTGTTTCATTTCTTTGCTATTAAATATTATTTTGTAAATTTACTTGCTTTTTGCAAGTACAAATATACAAACAACTTTCAAAACGCAAGTGAATTTTTAAACTATTTTTTAGAGCGATGGAAAAAAATAAAAAAAGATCGGATTGTCCAATTAGTTGTTCCCTTGATATTTTTGGCGATAAATGGTCGTTGTTGATAATTAGAGATATGATGTTTCGTCAAAAATCGACTTATGGTGAGTTTTTAAAATCGGAAGAAAAAATTGCTACCAATATTTTGGCTTCAAGACTACAAAATTTAGAAGAAAATGAGCTTATCGAAAAATTAGAACACCCGGAAAGTAAAGCAAAGGTTTTATATAAGCTTACTCCAAAAGCAATCGATTTATTGCCTCTTATTGTAGAAATACATTTGTGGGCTGATAAATATTTTGACATTCCAGCTGACATAAAAGCAATGATAAATAATACCAAAAAAGGGAAAGAGGAATTCATAAAAGAAACAACACAACAACTAAAAAAACAAATAACAACCTAAAAAAAGCAAACGCTATTCGAAATTTAGCCTTGAATGTGTCTCAGTAAAAGTCATTGATTGATCTTATTGCATTGAAATAAGTTTTTCTTTTATACTTTTCGGTATAGTAATCGCAACTATAACAAAAACAACCCTCTAACTGATAAATTTACAAATCCCACTTAATAAATTTAGAATGAATGGAAACACCTATCATTATTTCCATTTTGCAGATGAATTAGTCCAGTTTACAAATTACTTTTGTTCCCAAAAAAATAAACCAAGACTTTTGAATCAGTTAATTATTTAAAACATTTATTATGAAAAAGTCGATTGTTCTTGCTATTCATATAGGATTTTGGTTCTCTTATTTTTTAGTGCTTTTTTTCATTATTGCAGCTGCGACTCAGGGTTTTTCTAGAGGGCCAAATTTGGGATACCTCATTAAATTTGGTTTCCCATTCGCTGTAGTACCTTCATTGTGTTGCTTTTATCTGTTTTATTTCTTCCTTTTTCCAAAATACATTCAAAATCGAAAAATAGGACGTTCCTTTTTATACAGTGTTCTTATTTCTGTTGGCTGTGCTTTTATTTCAGGATTCATAATAAGCATGTTATTTGGAACAAAAATCATGTTCAAAGGAGGCTACACCAGCTTTATTTCCGAAATTGTAACAATGGCTCTTATTGGCTTTGTTGTTGGTATTATAGGGGTTATTATCAGAGGATTCATTACATGGTATGATGAACTAAAAGTAAAGGAAGAGCTAAATCTTAAAAATCATAAAATTGAATTGGCTTTAGTGAAATCGCAATTGGATCCTCATTTTTTGTTCAATACCATTAACAATATTGATGTATTGATACTCAAATCGCCTGAACTTGCTTCTGAATATCTGAATAAATTATCCGATATTCTAAGGTTTATGTTATTTGAAACAAAGCTTGAAAAAATAGCGTTATCAAAGGAAACTGAATACATAAAAAAATATATCGAGCTGCAGAAAATAAGAACTTCAAATGAAAATTTTGTGAGTTTTACCATCAACGGAGAAATTTCAAATGAAACGATACCGTCAATGCTTTTAATTCCTTTTATCGAAAATGCTTTTAAACATGTAAGCAATAAAAAAACAGAGAATGCCATAACAATATCGTTATCGGTTGAGAGTAAAAAAATAATTTTTGAATGTGAAAACAAATTCGGTGAAAGCAATAAATCTTTAGAATTTAATGGTTTAGGTAACGACTTAATTAAAAAAAGAATTGAACTTTTGTATCCAAAAAAACATACCTTAGACATCACAAATCAAAATAACACCTATAAAGTAAATCTAGTTTTATACAATGATTAAATTCTCATGCATCATCATTGAAGACGAACCTTTAGCGCTGGAAAGAACTAAAGGCTTTGTCATGAAAACACCTTTTCTGAATCTGTTAGATACTTTCGATAATGCATTGGACGGATTGGCTTTCTTAAAATCCAATAAAGTTGATTTACTTTTTTTAGATATTAATATGGATGAGTTATCCGGTATCGAACTACTCGAAAGTACCAAATTAGACTGTCGTGTAATTATTACTACCGCCTACTCCGAATATGCTTTAAAAGGATATGAACTCAACATCGCTGATTACTTATTAAAACCTTTTACTTTCGAACGCTTTTTACAGGCCGTCAATAAAATTCAGGACAGCAAAGCTATCGTTTCTAATGAGTTGAATTCAAATTTTATTTTCGTTAAAACCGAGAATCGATTGGAAAAAATCAACATCGATGAAATTCTGTTTATTGAAGGAATGAGAGATTACAGAAGAATCCATACGATTCATAAAAGAATCATGACACTTCAAAATTTTTCGGAATTGGAACAACTTCTTCCCGCAAAATTAATATGCAGAGTTCATAAATCCTACATGGTTTCTATCAGTAAAATTGATGAAATTGAACGAAGCAGAATTAAAATTTTAAAGCACATTATTCCTATTTCAGAAACCTACAGAAATCATTTCTTTTCTCAGATTAACAGTTAAATCCATCTACTTTCTAAGTTTTTTTTAAACCCTAATTCCATTTTGCAGATGAAAATACGGAGTTTGCATAATTAAGTTTTATAATCGTATTTCTGGTTTCAACTTTGTTTCATAATCAATTTAAAAACCATTAAAATGAAACAAATCGTATTATGCTGTATAGCACTGTTTATTGCTTTTTCATCTCTAGGTCAGAATTCTAAAAATGACATCGATGGTTTATTTTCGGAATGGAAAAAACCGAATAGTCCAGGAGGTGTTGTGATGGTAACACACAAAAATCAAATTGTTTTTTCACAAGCGTATGGGTTAGCCAATATTCCATACCGAATTCCAAATGACAAACAAACGATATTTAATGTTGGTTCAATATCTAAACAATTTACGGCAATGGGAATTGTTTTATTGCAACTCGAGGGGAAATTGTCTGTTGATGACGCAATACAAAAGTACTTACCCGAAATGCCGCAATTTAAACAAACAATCACTATTCGACACTTATTGCATCATACCAGCGGGCTAAGAAGTTCACCAGAATTGTTTGGACTTGCAGGATGGAGAGACGGTGACGCGATTACCAATGAAGATGTTTATCGATATTTGGCAAAGCAAGTTGATTTAAACTTCGAACCGGGTTCAGAATATATGTATTCGAATTCCGGATATATTTTACTAGCCAAAATTATCGAAAACGTGACGAAACAAGATTTTAAAAGCTGGATGAAAGAAAATATATTTCTACCGTTTCAAATGAATGCAACTTTTATTGAAGAAGATTGTTCAAAACTAATTTCAAATACTGCGGCATCATACACTGAAATCGAACCATCTGTTTTTAAAACCATTGAAAACAATGATTTAACCTATGGCGCCTCAAATGTATATTCAACAAGTACAGATTTGTTAAAATGGATAAAAAACTTTTATGAAACTCCTAAAGAATGGCAAACAGCATTCACCATGCTTGAAACTTTAGATGTATTAACTTCCGGAAGAAAAAACAATTATGCTTTTGGGATTTTTGTTGATGATTTTTTTGGAAATCGCAGAGTGCAACACACAGGCGCTATTGCAGGTTTTCAATCAATCCTATATTGTTATCCTGATGAAGATTTAGAAATTGTTATCCTTTCCAATTTCACATCCAATCAACTCTTCAAAATTGCCGATCAGATAAGTCAGCTATTTTTAGACAATAAATCAATTGCCAAGAAGGAAGAAATCGCCATAAATCCGGTTAAACTCAACAGCGAAGTTTTAAAAAAATACGAAGGTTTGTATTGGAATGATACCGATAATTATTCCCGCAAAATTTATTTCGAAAATGATACTTTATGGTATTTGAGAAGCAATACTAAAAAATCCCCTTTACTTCCTATATCGGAAACCGAGTTTCAAATGGGAGGCATGAATGAAAAACTGCTACTAAAATTTGAAGATCATTCGAATACAATGAAACTGATTTCCAGCGATAATTCAATCCTGAAATTTACAAAATATGAAGACAAAGCCCCCACACCTGAAGTGTTAAAATCCTATACCGGAACTTATTACAGCCCAGAATTAGAAACTTCTTATACAATAAGTCTAAAAAGCGGAAAACTATATGGATATCATAGTCGATTTGGTGAATTTGAAATTCGAATTCTTAAAAAAGATGTTTTGGATTGGTCTGGAATGTCCATTTCAAAACACATAAGAGATAAAAAAGGAAATGTTCTTGGTTTCAGAATTACCCTGAATAGAATTCGAAATTTGTGGTTTGAAAAAAAACAGACGCTATAGACAGCAAGGTTTTGCGAAGTTTAGGTGTGACTGTGTGTCAGGAAAAGTCAGTTTTTGTACTTTCTGTAGTAAACTTGGCTTTTTCTTTCAGCTTTCGATATATTTGTTGGCAACAGTATTAAAAAAACCGAAGAGAAAACATGAAATATATTTATTTAATAACCACTATTTTCTTTATTACATATTCTTATTCACAAAATGAGGAACTGAAAAATAAAGATGGTGTAACAAACTATAAAATGATGAAATCTGGAACATTTGTTCAACAAATAAAACATCCCAAAGCTTCATCAGAATATCATATGGTTATTAAAGATAGCTTGAGAATCGAATATTCTGAAAACGGAAAATATTATACAAAATCAAAATTAACATTCAATAGTAAAACGAATTTTACTAGTGTTGCTTATGAATCTAATATTCCTGGATTTAAACACAATATAAAAGAGCTTGTTGAAACAGAAATACTTGAAACATCAACTAGAGATAGCCTAGTATTAATAAAAGAACGAGTCCAAAATGGTAAATGGCAGAAATTCTTGTTGAAAAAAATAAAGAATTAAACCGTATTATAGCAGTGGTTATGCGAACTTTTGCATAAATGTTTAAAAGGACAATCTTTTTGTATATTTGACTTCCGTACCAACGGAAAGGTTTGCAAACATATAAAACAAACTTCATAAAGACGGCGGGATATTAGCAGAAACCAGTCAACAAAACTTAATTTCTAAAATGGAGAAAACGCAAAATTTAAATATCGCAAATAATAAAAATCTTCTTCTTACCTTCATCACTTTACTAGTATTAAATGCAATCGCTTTAATTACACTTACTAAAAAAACGGGTGTATATAATTTAGATGGTTCTTATAGTGAAGCCAATAGTACTGCTTTGATAGCAACTGCGTTAATTGGTCTTGTTATTTCCATACCATTAATGTGTGCCGTAATATCTTCAATAATAGCTATTTTTATAAACAGACAGCAATCCTACGGAAAACGTTTTATACGTATACTTCTATTTACATTAGTATCTGTTTATTTAATTACATTCATTCGTTATACAATTGTTGTATTTAGCTTATAACGTGGTAAACTGCCGACAGTACTTTTGCGAAAATTGAACTTTAAGCAACAATTAAAGCTATTACACATACACTCTCTTCAGTGCTAATGGAAAATTTAAGAACATCTAATCCGCAATTCCATAAAGCATGAAGCGTTTGCTGCCATTAAAAAATGCGTCCTTCAAAAAATATTTCTAAAAAACAACACGATAAATAAGCGCTTATTTTTCAAGATTACCTTTGCTTACCGTTGTTATAAGTAGTAACTTTACAATTGCAAAAATCTAACAACCAACAACTTAACTCAATGCTGTAACATTAGAGAATCATTAATTCTAAACTTCAGAAACAATGGAACAGCAACTTGAACAAATTCGCGAACAGCAAAAAGCTTCGTGGAATAAATTTTCTTCCGGATGGAAAAAATGGGATGACCTTACCATGGATTTCTTAAAACCGATGGGCACTGAAATCATAAAAGAACTAAATCTTAAAAATAACGATATTGTCCTAGATATCGCAGCAGGAACAGGCGAACCGGGTTTAACAATTGCCGCCGCGATTCCGGACGGAAAAGTTATCCTAACCGACCTGGCCGAAGATATGCTGGAAATAGCCCGTGAAAACGCTATGTTGAGAGGAATCAAAAACATTGAAACGATGGTTTGTGATGTTTGCGAACTGCCTTTTCCCGACAATACTTTCGACGCGATAAGCTGTAGGTTTGGTTTCATGTTTTTCCCTGATATGCAGCTCGCTGCCAAAGAAATGATGCGGGTTCTCAAACCAAACGGAAGAATTGCCACTGCGGTTTGGAATGTCCCGGAAAAAAACTTCTGGGTTACGGCAATTATGGGAACCATCAATAAAAATATGGAATTGAGCGGACCGCCACCCGGAGCACCGGGAATGTTTCGTTGTGCTGCAGACGGTTTCATGACTGATGTATTCAAACAAGCCGGATTCAAAAATGTTTCTCAAAAGGAAATTAACGGAAAACTAAACTGCAAAACAACCGATACCTATTGGAATATGATGACAGAAGTTGGTGCACCTATTGTCGCAGCCTTAAGCAAAGCAGATGAACCTATGAAAGAAAAAATAAAAAGAGAAGTCTATGAATTGGTAAACCAAAAATATCCGGATGGCAATGTTGTTATTGATTGCAGCGCGCTGGTCATTTATGGCGAGAAACCTTAAACAAAAAATCCCTCAGCTGAGGGATTTTTATTAATATTCAAATACTCCGTATTCCGAAGTTATGGTTAGTCTTTTTTCGTCAGAAGCTTCTACCCTTCCTATTATCTGCGCATCCACACCAAATGATTTTGAAATTTCGATGATATCTTCAGCAATATCAGCCGGAACATAAAGCTCCATACGATGTCCACAGTTAAATACCTGATACATTTCTTTCCAATCGGTATTGGATTGTTCCTGAATCAGCTTGAATAATGGTGGAACCGGGAATAAATTGTCTTTAACAATATGCAGATGATCAACAAAGTGAAGGATTTTCGTTTGCGCACCACCACTGCAATGTACCATTCCGTGAATTAATCCTGCCGTATATTTATCTAAAATCGCTTTGATAATTGGAGCATACGTACGGGTTGGAGATAATACTAATTTTCCGGCATCAATCGGAGAACCTTCAACCTTGTCGGTCAATTTCACGTTTCCGGAATATACTAAATCTTTGGGTACTGAAGCATCGTAACTTTCAGGATAAGTATCGGCTAAATAATTGGCAAACACATCATGACGTGCTGATGTTAATCCGTTACTGCCCATTCCGCCGTTGTATCCTTTTTCATAATTGGCCTGTCCGAAAGAAGCCAATCCCACAATCACATCGCCCGCTTCGATATGGGCATTATCCACGACATTTTTACGTTTCATACGTGCCGTTACTGTCGAATCCACGATAATAGTTCGCACCAAGTCGCCTACATCAGCTGTTTCCCCACCTGTAGAGTGGATGGTTACGCCATATTCTTTAAGTTCTGCAATCAGCTCTTCCGTTCCGTTGATAATGGCCGAAAGTACTTCTCCGGGAATCAGATTTTTATTTCTTCCGATGGTTGAGGACAACATGATATTATCAGTAGCCCCTACACACAATAAATCGTCAATATTCATGATTAACGCATCTTGTGCAATTCCTTTCCAAACCGAAATATCGCCCGTTTCTTTCCAGTACATGTAAGCCAAAGACGATTTCGTTCCGGCACCATCTGCGTGCATGATTAAACAATACTCTTCATCTCCGGTTAAATAATCGGGAACAATTTTACAGAAAGCTTTTGGGAATAATCCTTTATCGATGTTTTTGATGGCGTTGTGCACATCTTCTTTGGAAGCCGAAACTCCGCGCAGATTGTAACGTTGGCTGTTATCAGAACTCATTCTATTGGTTTGTGTTGTTGTGGTGCAAAGGTAAAAATAAGTTACAAGTTATGAGTGATAAGCGATAAGTTTTTTAATTGTTTTACCGTCTATTCAGAGATTTGCTTTCGTCCTTTTCCCTTTTCCCTTTTCCCTTCCTCGCTACTTACTCAAAATCATAATTTCAACACGGCGATTGGCCAAAGCCTGTTCTTCGTTAGCTTCCGGGATTGGATATTTAGGATGTGAAACGCCAAAACCTTTTACTTTCACCCTTTTCTGAGCAATTCCATTACCTTCTAAAACTCTTCGAATCTGTTTGGCGCGATCCAAAGACAAATTTCTGGCATCGGCTTTTACACAACAGATATGACCTTGCACTTCGATAACCATAGTTGGATTTTTCATCATCACATCAATCAATTCATCCATCGCCGGTTTTGAGGTAGGCATCATCCCGAAAGAATTCTGATAAAAGAAAATATTTTTAATAACGATTTTAGTACCGGGTTTGGCCAAAGCGACTTTTTCTTCCAAAGTGGCGTTCACAGGAAAATGCATGTCTTCTTCTTCAATCGGAACCACTTCGGCAACAACAGGCGCAACGGGTTTGATTCCTAAAATTTCATTTTCACGGACCAGATCTTTCGGAAGAATATAATAAATCACCACTTTTCGGTTCTCGGCTTTATTCTTGGATTGATTATGGGTTTCACCAAAGCTGCGCGTTTTAAAATCGTCGCGGATCTTCACACTATTCTTCATTATAAGATTATGGATGAAATTCACGCGGCGTTGGGAAAGCGAATCGTTATGCACATTGGTTCCGTCTTCGTCTGTAAATCCGTTAATGGCCACTACTTTTGATTCTTTATTGGCGATAATCCAATTGTTCAAAATCTCAGTTTGCTTTTTAGTTAACTCATGCTTATTCGTTTCGAAATAAACCGAAAACTGCTCCTGTGCCGAAATAAACAAAGGAAAAATAAGAACAAAAAACAGGAGGAATCGTTTCATAAAAATGCTTTTAGGCTATAACGAATAAACGAAAATATTATGATAAATAAAACAGTTTTTATTGATTTTCAAGGATAAGAATTTCCACCCGACGGTTTTCGTCTTTCTCAAATTCGTTTTTTTCCGGAATCTTATAAAGCGGCTGCGAACTTCCGAAACCTTTATACGACAAACGATTTACTGCGATGCCGTTTTCTATCAAATAATTGTAAACGGTTTTACAGCGTAAAGTGGCAATATCTTCAATATCAAATTCCTGTTGGCAACAAATATGTCCCTGAATTTCGATTTTGAGTTTCGGATTTTGCTGCATGATTTCCAGCAGTTCGGCTAAAACCGGGCGCGATTTCGGCACTACTGTTCCGGATCGGTTGTAAAAATTAAGATTTCTGAGCCGAAGTTTATCCCCCACTTTCAATTGGGCGACTTTATCGGACAGTTTTTCTTCTTTCTTCTGAAAATAAATTTCCACTTTCCGGTTTTCGTCCTGATTTTTGGATTGTTCGAAACGTTTGCCAAAACCTTTGGTTTCAATCGTTTTTGATAGATTGATTTTATGCTCCCGTAAGATCTTTAAAACCGAATTTACTCGTTGAACCGAGAGTTTATCATTGTATTCGTGCGAACCCACACTATCACAAAACCCATAAACACGAACCACTTCTGTCGTTTTGTTATGAGCCATCCAATCGGCTAATTTTTGGTTCGAATCGGAATTGGCCTGATGGATATCAAAATCAAAATAAACGGTAAATTTCTCTTGGGCAAAAAGAGAACCGAATGAAAAAATTAAAAGACACAACAGGTATTTTTTCATAACTCGTTTTTATAGTGTACTAAGGTAATAAAAAGAAAAGCACTCCCTTTTTAAAAAAAAGAAAATGCTTTTCACAATTAAAAAACAAGTGTACTGAATTCGGATTAAAAAAGTGAGACAGACATTGCCCGTCTCACTTTTTCTCTATGGGTTGGTTTGTTTCTGAGTACAGGAGCAACTAACAAATTATCGATTTTTAAAACACAAACGATGTGTCTCACCTTGCAAAATAAATTCTTCAAGGCTAAAAAGGATGTTTGCTCCTGCTCGGTTAACGAAATTCTTAGCAGAAAATCGTGTACTTTAAATGTGAACCCATACAGTTATAAACAATAAAAAAACTCGCAGTAATGCAGGGAAATAAAAACGTTTAGGAAAAAAATCTACCGTTTCGGCAGATAGAAAACAAATCTTGTGGTTGATTTATGATTCAAATTTAGCGCAATTATTTTTCAGAAAAAAAATCTTTAACAGTTTATTTTTCAAAGAATTACAGTTTTTCTATAAAGCGATAAAAAAAGCAGACCAACTACAAAAGCACCATAAAAAAACCTCCCGAAGGAGGTTTAAAAAAATAAAAACAAACAGATTATTTTGTAAATAACAATTCTCTGTATTTTGTTAAGGTCCAAACTTCATCATCCACTAACAATTCCAATTTGTCGCAGTGGTTTCTGATGATATCAAAGTATGGTTTTACTTTATCGCAGTATGCATCAGCCATTTTTTCCGTGCTGGAAAGGTTGTTGGCTTTTTTACGCTCTTCCGTCATCAATTCCACATTGGTATTGATACCTTCGATATGTTCTGAAATTTCTTTGATTAATCCGATTTGTTCTTTCGCAATCTTCTCAAAGTCTTTTCCGAAAATTTCTTTCAATCCTCTTACGTTTTCGATTAACGTATTTTGGTATTTAATCGCCGTTGGAATTACGTGATTACGAGCGATATCCCCCAACACACGTCCTTCAATCTGGATTTTTTTCGTGTACTCTTCCAATTCGATTTCATAACGGGATTCCACCTCAACATGGTTCATTACGTTCATTTCTCCGAAAAGTTCAATCGCTTTTTTAGAAACCTTTGCTTTTAATGCTTTTGGAGTCGTTTTGTGATTGCTTAAGCCGCGTTTTTTCGCTTCTTTTTCCCATGCCTCGCTGTATCCGTCGCCTTCAAACAAGATGGTTTTGGTTTGCTTGATGTATTCTCTCAACACGTTGAAAATCGCATCGTCTTTCTTCATGTCCTTTTTCTCGATTAAGGCATCCACCTCAATTTTGAAATCCTTCAATTGTTTTGCCACAATCGTATTTAAAGTCGTCATGGAAACTGCACAGTTTGCAGAAGAACCTACCGCTCTGAATTCGAATTTATTTCCTGTGAACGCAAATGGAGATGTTCTGTTTCTGTCGGTGTTATCTAATAAAACGTCCGGTAATTTTCCAACTACGTTCAGTTTTAAATCGGTTTTTTCTTCCGGAGATAATTTTCCTGTCGAAACACCTTCCAATTCAGCCAAAACCTTAGTCAATTGTTGTCCGATGAAAACCGAAATAATTGCCGGTGGTGCTTCGTTCGCTCCCAAACGGTGATCGTTGCTTGCTGATGCGATGGACGCTCTTAATAATTCTTCATAATCGTGTACCGCTTTGATGGTATTAATGAAGAACGTTAGGAACTGTAAATTGCTCATTGGCGTTTTACCCGGGCTCAATAAGTTGATTCCCGTGTCGGTAGCCAACGACCAGTTGTTGTGTTTTCCGGATCCGTTTACCCCTTTGAATGGTTTTTCGTGGAATAACACTTTGAAATCATGACGCTCGGCCACTTTTTGCATCACATCCATCAATAAGGAGTTGTGGTCAACTGCTAAATTCGTTTCTTCGAAAATCGGAGCCAACTCAAATTGGTTTGGCGCTACTTCGTTGTGACGTGTTTTAACCGGAATACCCAATAACATACATTCGTTTTCCAAGTCTCTCATGTATTGCAATACACGCGTTGGAATCGAACCGAAATAATGGTCATCCAATTGCTGTCCTTTAGAAGAGGTGTGTCCTAACAACGTTCTTCCTGTGGCTAAAATATCCGGTCTGGAATATGCCAAAGCGCTGTCAACCAAGAAATATTCTTGTTCCCAACCTAAAGTCGGCGTTATTTTTTTTACGTTTTTATCGAAATATTTTGCTACATCGGTTGCAGCAGTATCGATAGCGTGTAAGGCTCTTAATAAAGGCGTTTTGTTGTCCAATGCTTCTCCGGTATAGGAAATGAAAACCGTTGGAATACATAAAGTAGTTCCGTAGATAAACGCAGGAGAAGTTGGATCCCAAGCCGTATAACCACGTGCCTCGAAAGTGTTACGGATTCCTCCGTTCGGGAAAGATGATGCATCTGGTTCTTGTTGTACCAGCTGACTTCCGCCGAATTTTTCTACCGGATCGCTACCGTCCATTGACGTTTCGAAGAACGCATCGTGTTTTTCTGCTGTTGTTCCTGTTAAAGGTTGGAACCAGTGCGTATAATGTGTTACACCTTTAGACAACGCCCATTCTTTCATTCCCATAGCGATATACTCTGCCAGTTTTCGGTCGATTTTGGTTCCGAATTCGATAGCGCTTTTAACCGCTTTGTATGCTTCCGGAGTCAGGAACTGTCGCATTGCCTTATCTCCAAAAACGTTGCTACCGAAAATCGCAGATTTTCTGTCCAATTCTTCTACCACTACCGGTTTTCTGTCTGTTGCTTTTTCTAAAGCTTTGAAACGAAATGTTGCCATAAAGTTGTGTTTTTAAAATTATACCCTATAATTATGGTACAAAAATATAAAATTTTACATTACAAAACACATCACCCCTAAAAAAACAGGGGTTGATTTGAAAAAACACTTAAAAACCAAATAACCACCCTTGAGATTTAACTAGCAGGCTTTTCAAAATAAATAGAAACATAAAAAAAGCTGCCCAAAGACAGCTTTTCCTAGTAAACATATAATTTATAATTACATTTTTATCTTCTTAACCTTTGATTCGTCAATTTTATAGGCTTTGACAACGGCATTGTAATCATTAAAATCTATTTGCTGTGCATTTTTATCACTGAAATAACCTGGAATAATTACAATTCTAAAAGTCTGATTGTATATATAATTAGGTGTTAACGATAAATCATAAGTTCCTCCTGCATATATTTTAAAATCCTGTCTACTAAAATCGAAGTCATAATCCAACTCCCCTTGCGGCAGATATAAAGTTCTAGGTATAAGTTGCCATATTGGAGTATTTGAATTTATTGTTCCTGTTAAGCGATATATCAATAGTACATCAGAATCATAGATAACGGGGTTTAAATTTTTGTATATAAAATAATTTCCTTCCCCTGAATCGTAACTAAAATTAACATTTCGGAGCTCGAAAACCTCGCTAATCGTATCCTGATCGTACGTATCCTGCACAACGGTTTCTTCTCTAACGCAACTTGTAAGCCCAATCATCCCGATAAAAGCTAATACTAAAGTAATTTTTTTCATAGGTCTATATTTTATAGTTTCGGTTTTAAAAATCATGTTTTTCATGATAAAATGTTTTACGATTTTCTGATATAACTATATATCCAATAGTCGTGCCAAAAATAATCTTATGCTTCAATCGGGTCATTTTAAATATTTTGAAAATTGACTTACAAGGGTTTCCACCGATACCGTACTGGCCGAAGAGGTCGAATTTAGTATCACACAGTCCAGAATACGATCGTCAAAACGAACCGTAAACTGTTGTTCCGACTTGATTTTGAAATCATCCGGAAAAACAGCTTGTATTTTTTCCTCTTTCAGATAGCGCATAAACGCATGTGCCGCACTGTTCTTTGCCGAAAATCCCAACAGTACAATGCGCTTCAATTCCGGATGTTCCGAAACAATTTTCCGGATGTCCTGATATTTGAGAATCGTAATATTCGAATCCAGCGAACTGTTGTTGCTTCGTTTAATTTCCAATCCGACATCATGGATGCCCAATTTCAGTTTTTCCATTATCCTTTTGCGTTCTTCTACCGCTCCTTCTTTATCCGTCAACGAAACTTCTAAAGGCATTTCAGCAATCAGTGATGCTACTTTCCAAAATCGGTTTTGTTTGTTCGGATAGTAAAACGGAAACGCGTGCTTGCTCTGATGCGGCGGAAAACTCCCCAAAATCAGACTGTGCATCGGATGAAAATCATGAAACCAATTCGGATGTTGTTCTATCATATTGTATGTATAAAAAAACCTTCCGTTTCCGAAAGGTTTTGATTTATTTAAAGTGATGATTACATATTTCTTCGGTACTGCCCGCCTACTTCAAACAACGCTGAAGTAATCTGACCTAACGAACACACTTTGGTTGCATCCATCAGTTTTTCAAAGATATTATGGTTTTGGATGGCCGCTTCCTGAATGATATTCAATTGCTCCTCTACTTTATGTGCGTTGGCTTTGTGCAGGTTATCCAACATTACAATCTGATATTGTTTTTCTTCTTCCGTTGCACGAATTACTTCCGCTGGAATTACTGTTGGCGAACCTTTTGAACTCAAGAAGGTATTCACCCCAATAATCGGGAATTCTCCGGTATGTTTCAGCGTTTCGTAATACAACGATTCTTCCTGGATTTTCGAACGTTGGTACATCGTTTCCATCGCACCCAACACACCACCTCTTTCGGTGATTCTGTCGAATTCGGCTAAAACCGCTTCTTCCACTAAGTCCGTTAATTCTTCAATGATGAACGATCCTTGAATTGGGTTTTCGTTTTTAGCTAAACCTAATTCTTTGTTGATGATCAACTGAATTGCCATTGCTCTACGTACTGATTCTTCTGTCGGAGTTGTAATCGCTTCGTCATACGCATTGGTATGCAACGAGTTACAGTTATCGTAAATCGCATACAACGCTTGTAATGTCGTACGAATGTCGTTAAAATCGATTTCCTGCGCGTGTAACGAACGACCTGAGGTTTGAATATGGTATTTCAACATTTGGGCTCTTTCGTTGGCGCCGTATTTGTTTTTCAAGGCTTTTGCCCAGATTTTACGCGCTACACGTCCAATTACCGCATATTCCGGATCGATACCGTTCGAAAAGAAGAACGATAAGTTCGGACCGAAATCATTAATGTTCATCCCGCGGCTTAAATAGTATTCCACATACGTGAAACCGTTTGCCAACGTGAACGCCAACTGCGTAATAGGATTTGCTCCTGCTTCGGCAATATGGTAACCAGAAATCGAAACCGAATAGAAGTTACGAACGTTTTCTTTGATAAAATATTCCTGAACGTCACCCATCAAACGAAGGGCAAACTCCGTAGAGAAAATACAAGTATTTTGTGCCTGATCTTCTTTTAAGATATCCGCCTGAACCGTTCCGCGAACCTGAGCCAGCGTTTTAACTTTGATATCGTTATAAACATCCGCCGGTAAAACCTCATCTCCGGTAACCCCTAAAAGCATTAAACCTAAACCGTCATTTCCTGCAGGCAATTCGCCTTGGTAACATGGTCGCTCAACACCTTTTTCTTTATAAATTTTAGCAATTTTTGCTTCAACTTCTTTTTCTAAACCGTTTGCTTTGATGTATTTTTCACAGTTCTGATCGATGGCCGCATTCATGAAGAAACCAAGCAACATCGGAGCCGGACCGTTGATAGTCATCGAAACCGAAGTCATTGGGTGACTCAAATCGAAACCAGAATACAATTTTTTAGCATCGTCCAAACAACAGATAGAAACCCCGGCATTACCGATTTTTCCGTAAATATCAGGACGCACATGAGGATCATTTCCGTATAAGGTCACACTGTCAAAAGCCGTCGATAAACGTTTCGCAGGCAATCCCGCACTCACATAATGGAAACGCTTGTTGGTTCTTTCCGGTCCGCCTTCTCCGGCAAACATACGCGAAGGATCTTCTCCTTCACGTTTAAACGGATACAAACCTGAAGTAAACGGAAATTCTCCCGGAACATTTTCCTGTAAATTCCATTTTAGGATATCACCCCAAGCTTGGTATTTTGGTAAAGCCACTTTAGGAATCTGACTATGAGAAAGCGATTCGGTATGCGTAGCAATTTTAATTTCTTTATCGCGTACTTTAAACGAGTACACTGGATTTTTGTATTTGTTGACTTTTTCGTCCCAAGTTAAAATGATTTCCCAATTGTACGGATCCAAATTCATTTTGACACGATCGAATTCTTTGGTTAATAGTGATAAGAATTCTTTTTTCTCTGGTGAATGGTTTAACGATTCTTCCACTACACCCGATTTATCCAATTTAGGAAGTCTTCCGGAAACCGTTTCAATCGTTTTGAAAATTCCGTATAATTTTTGCGCTACATCTACCTGTGAAAGTGCTGTTTCGTCATATTTACGGTTGTTTTCGGCAATTTCCGACAAATAACGCGTTCTGTGTGGCGGAATCACGAAGATTTTCTCGCTCATTTCACGCGTAATTTCAAACGTCGAATGCAAATCGATTCCCGTTTTCTCTACAATTTTATCCATAATGGATTTGTAAAGCGTGTTCATGCCCGGATCGTTAAACTGCGAAGCAATCGTTCCGAAAACCGGCATTTTATCCGGGTCAACGTCCCATAAATTATGGTTACGCTGGTATTGTTTTTTCACATCGCGAATTGCATCTAATGCTCCGCGTTTGTCAAATTTATTTAAGGCTACCAAATCGGCGAAATCCAACATGTCGATTTTCTCCAACTGAGTTGCCGCACCGAATTCAGGCGTCATTACATACAAGGAAACATCAGAGTGGTCCATGATTTCCGTATCCGATTGTCCGATTCCGGACGTTTCCAATACAATTAAATCGTATTTGGCTGCTTTCAGAACTTCAATCGCTTCCTGAACGTATTTTGACAAGGCCAAATTCGACTGACGGGTTGCCAACGAACGCATGTAAACACGAGGGTTATTGATGGCATTCATACGGATTCTGTCACCTAACAAAGCTCCGCCTGTTTTACGTTTGGACGGATCCACAGAAATCAATCCGATGGTTTTTTCAGGGAAATCGATTAAGAAACGACGAACCAATTCATCCACCAAAGATGATTTTCCGGCGCCACCTGTTCCGGTGATTCCCAAAACCGGCGTTTTACTGTCCTGATTTATTTTGTAGATTTTCTCTAAAGCAGGTTTCGCTACTTCAGGAAAATTTTCAGCCGAAGAAATTATGCGGGCAATAGCTGTCGGATTCTTGTCTTCTAAATGATTCAACTCGCCATTTAGCACATCGCCTACCGGAAAATCGGAACGTTTTACCAAATCGTTAATCATTCCCTGCAATCCTAACTCACGACCGTCGTCCGGAGAATAAATTCTTTCGATACCGTATTCATGCAATTCGGAAATTTCAGAGGGAAGGATAACTCCGCCGCCGCCGCCAAAAATTTTGATATGACCTGCTCCTTTTTCTTTCAGCAAATCGTACATGTATTTGAAATACTCGTTGTGACCGCCTTGATACGAGGTCATCGCAATCGCATTAGCATCTTCCTGAATTGCTGTGTTTACCACTTCTTCCACGCTTCTGTCGTGTCCTAAGTGAATCACCTCAACACCAGTCGCCTGAATAATTCTGCGCATGATGTTGATCGCGGCATCGTGTCCGTCAAAAAGCGAGGCTGCGGTAACAATTCTAACTTTATTTTTTGGTTGGTATGGTTGTACTTGTTCCATTTGGGTTTACTAAATTTTGAGGCTGCAATTTACGCATTTATTAAAAATTAACTATTTAAAAATTAATTTCTTCTGCACAAAAAAAGCGGATTTAAAAACCCGCCTGTACTTTATAATTAGATTGTTTCTTCAACAATTTCAGGATCAAACTCCATATGATCTACGATTTCTTCCTCTTTTTCTGGTTTGGAAGCTTTGAGGGCGTTGAATCTTTCCAATTGTTCTAATCCGTCTTCTTCACCGCTGAAATACGGAAAAACATCCATAATTGGAGATTCCGAAATGGCCGGAATAGTGTATTCGCCCATCGTGTTTTTCATCGCGTAAACAGTATTATCATATGCCTCTTTCACATCGTTAGCCTGTACCAACAGATAAAAACTGGTTTTTCGTTCTTTACCGCTTTCTTCATCATAAGCTAATAACGAAACTTTTGATTTGAACCATCGGTCGGTATTCTCGAAAGGATGAATTTCGGTATAATTGGCGACTTTTATGTTTGTGATTTTAAATTCTTCACTCACATAAGCCGACATTTCTTCGTTAATTCTGGATTCGGCTTCCGTATAGGATAAAGCGTCCACCAAATAAGGTTCTGTGGTAACCTTTTGCACCCCGTTTTCGTCTATTTTTCTGTATTTTACTTTGCACTCATACCAAATTGCACCCATGACTGTATATTTTAAGGAGGGCAAAGTTAAATTTTAAACGGAATTGCAAGCGTAATTTCCGAAATAGATATTCACAATTTGCAATAAATTTTATTCTGATTATTCACAATTTGAATGTTATTTCACTTTTAACTTTTTGGTGTTGCTATTTCGTTTTCTTTGATGTACAGCAAACCATCAAACAGCTGTAACCACTTTCCTTTTTGACTATAATGTCCCAGTATTATACTGCTGAATATTTCATTACGTTTTTCAGGGTTATTTTTATAAATTTCTTTAAAATCAATATAACCAAAATTGAATTTTCGTTTGTCTAATTCGAATTCTAAAGATTCTTCAGGGGCAATAATTTTGATTTCTTCAACTCCTTTATTAAATGGCATTTTTGAAGAACCTTTGGAAGACGTTGTAGCTATGCTATAAACCTTATCAGAATATTTATTCTTGACATGTTCACCAAAAACAATAAATTTTGAATACATCTCTGGGTCACCATCGGCAAAAGTGACTTCTTTTAAATTTGTGGCACCGTGAAAATTGGCGAGCCAAACTATAATTTTTGCCTTTGGATTTCTTTCTTTAAAATAGATTAAATTCCGTGCCATTTGATAATCTCTGGTTCTTACTCGGTAAGCTGATTCTTCGTCCTCATTACTGAAAGTTTTAGGATTAAATTCCATACTTACATGCGTAATCAGGTTCTCTAGCATTTGTGCAAAAAAATTATCGTTGAAAAAAATAGTCTCATTGCTTTCAATTATTTTCTGCAATTGCAAAGTGAAAAAATCATATTCCGCTATAGTAAGTGGCTTTTCATTATTTTGAATTTTGTCAAAAATTGGAGATAACTTCAACCATTTGTCTTTGTTTAAAGTTGACCAATTACTTTTTTCTAATTCATTTTTAATAAAATCGATATTTATAATTGCAGTAATTTTTTGATATGACTCTATACCCACTAAAGAAATCTTTTTGCTTTTAATAAAAGTTTCGAACGGCATCAATTGCTTTGCGGGATTCCAGGGATTCCAATAGCCATACCAGTCACTTTCAAAGTTGTCTGCCAAATTGTTTTTTAAAGAACTACGCCCATTAATGTATTCCAATTGTAAGAAATCCATCCCTTCCAAAGCGATTGTATTAAAGCCTTTTTCCTCTACCAGATATTTTACAATTTGAGTTTTTACCTCAAATGTTTTTCCCTCACCATGAGCCGCTTCACCAAGTAGTATTATTTCTTTGTTTTCAATAAATTGATTTAATTTTTTAAAGTCTTTTGGAATTCCGTTTTCAGACTTTAATTCTATCATTTTACGGGAAAGTTCCGTGGTTATTTTTTTATTGCATGAAACACAGAGAACTGCAACAATCAGTAAGGCTAAATTTTTCATTTCCAGTGCTTTTAAGACAATTGTTTTATTCATTTTGTTTGGGTTTCCAATATATTTTCGCTACTTCAAATTTCTTTAATTGAGGATTGAAATTGTACTGTATCGCATTTCCAATGAAACAATCACTGTAACTTTCTTCTGTTAAATACCAGGAACTTTCAATTTCAATTTTGTTCAGACCTGAAAAATTGTAGACAAAAATCGGATCATTCAATTCTTCAAATTTTTCATCACAATTAGCATCCGATTCTTTTTTCTTTAAATGTTCTTTATGATCTGGCAACAGCAGATTTTCGTTTAAACATTCCTTTATAGTATTGGATTTAACTTCATAAAAGTTCAGCTCATTTCCATCACCAACACGATCATTCGTTATGACAACAAATGTGTTTTCTGAAGTTTTATATATGTTAATCGACCAAAAACCGTCAACAATTGAAAAACCGGCTTCATTTGGTTTTAAATATTTCAGATTAAAAAAGTTCGGATCATCATCAATGTAATAATTATTAGCTTTTATCTCGTTATACCACTGGATTCTATCTTCTGATTTCCAATCCCAACTCGAGAAACTCTTTTCCGGCAAAAGCAGTATTATATCAAGTAAATCCTTGTTTGCAGTAAAGTCGACAGCAACTTTTTTTGCAGAATTTAAAATCCTATTATTTTCTGTAACTGCATTTTTTACAGTATCTTTTATTTCAGAAACTACAGAAGTTTCATCAAGAAGTTGCTTTTTACAAGAAGTAATTGTCAAAATACAAATCAGAAGAAGTAATCGTTTTGTGTTAAGCTGTTTTATCATAGAATATCCCAAACCTATCGCGGACTTATTGCCAACGGAGTTAATTTAACCCAAAACTAACTATTAAAGATAAAGATTACAAATACACACTAAGATTTGTTTAATCATTAAAAGCAAGCGCTTTTGGGACAAACCTTTTTCTCTAACCAATTAGGTGTTTGATTATCATTATCAAAAAAGAGTTTTACTTTAAACATAAACACCACATTTACAAACTACTACAAAAGTTTCTATCTCAGGAAAAAGTAAACCAATCAAAAAAGCCGCAACAATAAGTTACGGCCTTTTCTTCATCTTATAAATAAACCCTAAAAAAACACTCGGATTGACATTTACCTAAAATTCACAGTTTTTTTCAATCATCCGAGAATCTAATAACGTGTTTACATTTACTTAAGCCAAATCAAAACGATCCAGATTCATGACTTTATTCCAAGCTGCAATAAAATCTTTCACAAATTTTTCCTTTGCATCGGCACTGGCATAAACTTCAGCAAGAGCTCTGAGTTCGGAATTCGAACCAAAAATTAAATCGGCACGGGTTGCTGTCCATTTTACACCGCTTGCGCTGCTTCCTTCAAACAGTTCTTTGTGTGCGTCGATGGCTTTCCATGTGGTTCCCATACTGAGCAAATTCACAAAGAAGTCGTTAGTAAGTGTTTCCGGACGGTTGGTGAACACCCCGTGTTTTGAATTGTCGAAATTAGTATTCAACACACGCATACCGCCGACAAGTACTGTCAATTCAGGTGCTGTAAGTGTTAACAATTGTGCTTTGTCCACCAATAATGCTTCTGTGGAAATGGTGAATTTGGTTTTCAGATAATTGCGGAAGCCATCAGCCTTTGGTTCCAATACCGCGAAGGATTCCACATCGGTTTGTTCCTGTGAAGCATCCATACGACCCGGAGTAAACGGAACCGTCACAGCATGTCCAGCGTCTTTAGCTGCTTTCTCTACACCGGCACAACCCGCCAAGACGATTAAATCAGCCAAGGACACTTTTTTACCATTTGTTTGTGCCGCATTAAATTCTTTTTGGATGGTTTCAAGCGTGTCCAAAACTTTCGACAATTGTACCGGATTATTCACTTCCCAATATTTTTGAGGCGCCAAACGGATGCGCGCGCCATTAGCACCGCCACGTTTGTCGGAACCACGAAAAGTAGATGCCGAAGCCCAAGCTGTGGCCACCAATTGAGAAACCGAAAGACCGGAAGCCATTACTTTTCCTTTTAAAGAAGCAATATCACTGTCATTAATCAGTTCATGATTTAACGCCGGAATCGGATCCTGCCAAATCAATACTTCCGAAGGAACTTCTTTTCCTAAATAACGGGAAATTGGCCCCATATCACGATGGGTCAATTTATACCAAGCACGGGCAAACGCATCGGCAAACTGATCGGGATTTTCATAGAAACGTCTGGAAATCTTTTCGTAAACGGGATCAAAACGCAACGACAAATCGGTAGTAAGCATCGTAGGTGCATGTTTTTTGGAAGCGTCATGAGCATCCGGAATCGTTCCGGCACCTGCTCCATTTTTAGCCACCCACTGAAATGCTCCGGCAGGGCTTTTGGTTAGCTCCCACTCGAATTTAAACAAATTATCAAAAAAATGATTGCTCCATCGCGTTGGGGTTTGTGTCCAAGTTACTTCGGGTCCGCCTGTAATGGTGTCTCCCCCTTTACCGGTTCCGAAAGTACTCTTCCATCCTAAACCTTGCAATTCGATATCGGCTGCTTCCGGTTCTGGCCCTACCAACGCTGCATCTCCTGCACCGTGTGCCTTACCGAAAGTATGCCCGCCTGCAATTAGCGCTACGGTTTCTTCATCGTTCATTGCCATACGGGCAAAGGTTTCGCGGATATCTTTTGCGGCTGCAATCGGATCGGGATTACCGTTGGGACCTTGCGGATTTACATAAATCAATCCCATTTGTACTGCTGCTAACGGATTTTCAAGATCGCGTTCCCCCGAGTAACGATTATCGCCTAACCATTCGGTTTCGGAACCCCAATACACATCTTCTTCCGGTTCCCATACATCTTCACGACCACCGGCAAAACCAAAAGTTTTGAATCCCATCGATTCCAAAGCGACATTTCCGGTAAGAATCATAAGATCTGCCCAGGAAATTTTACGACCGTATTTTTGTTTGATGGGCCACAACAATCGACGAGCTTTGTCCAAATTCGCATTATCCGGCCAACTGTTAAGCGGCGCAAAACGTTGCTGTCCGGCTCCTGCTCCTCCTCGACCGTCACCAATACGATACGTCCCGGCACTATGCCATGCCATACGAATAAAGAACGGCCCGTAATGTCCGAAATCTGCCGGCCACCAGTCCTGTGAGTCGGTCATCAATGCGTGAAGGTCTTTTTTAACAGCGTCCAGATCCAGACTTTTGAATGCTTCCGCATAATTAAACGTTTCGTCCATCGGATTGGACAGTGACGAATGTTGTCGCAGTATACTTACTTTTAACTGATTGGGCCACCATTCCCGATTCTTTGTTCCGATTCCACCCAAATTTTGTTCCGGATTGGCAGCGGAAAAGGGGCATTTACCATTGTCGTTCGTGTTGTTTTCCATAGTACTGAATATTTTGATTATATTACCTAAAAAAATCAAATCACTGTAAATCAAAAATTTACAACCTTTAAATTTAGCTAAAATTATGCAAATGAGAAAGGAAATACTTATAAATCAAATTGATTGTTTTTATTTTCTCATCATCAAAAACTATACAATGAAAATTGGCACCGGTTTGCTTATCTTTGGAAAACAAAAACAATTTTATGAAGAAGATAGTACTACTTTTAGCTTTTATTCCCTTTTTAGGATGCGCAGAGATGCAACAGGTAATGGATCAGTTACCACAAACACAAGGCGTTTTAGGACAAGCAGAAATCGCTTCCGGACTTAAAGAAGCCCTGAATAAAGGAATTGAAAAACAAGTAGTAAAACTGACTAACGTGGACGGTTTCTACAAAAACGAAATGGTAAAAATCCTTTTGCCCGAAGAACTGAAAAAAGTAGACAAAACCCTTCGTGACATCGGGATGAGTAAATTGGCCGATGAAGGTTTGAAGGTTATGAACCGCGCTGCCGAAGATGCCGTAAAAGAAGCAACACCAATATTCGTGGATGCCGTAAAAGGGATGAGTTTCTCTGATGCTAAAAACATTTTATTAGGCGATGATCGTTCTGCAACAACCTATTTACAAACCACAACCTCATCCGCGTTATACACTAAATTTAATCCGGTGATTAAAAATTCGTATGCAAAAGTAGGCGCTGATAAAGTCTGGAATCAAATCATTACCAAATACAATAGTATTCCGCTGGTTAAAAAAGTAAATCCCGATTTGACTGATTATACAACCAACAAAGCCATGGAGGGTGTTTTCAAAATGGTGGCCGTAGAGGAAAAAGACATCCGTAACAACCTGGCAGCGCGTACTTCCGATTTATTAAGAAAAGTATTCGCATTACAGGATGGCAAATAAAGGTAAAAAATTAGCATTCAATAACATACAAATAACAAATTGTTAACATTAACAAATGAAAAATTATCGGAACTTTGTACCATAATAAATAGTTTCTCATTTGGTTAGGGTTAGTTAAAAAAGAATTCCACGCTTTCGGGCGTGGTTTTTTTTTGTTCCATAGTGTTGGATTTAAGTATCGACTCATCCTATTTAACTTATTTTTCACGGTAATTTGAGATACACACAGTACTTTTGCACCAAAATTTACCGGCACACCTTTTCTTCACTACTTTAAAATGGTTTGCTACACTATAAGTAACTGCACTCATGATAAACAAAAGTCTTATTGCGCTTGCCTTTGGCGGACTCGCTATTGGGATGACCGAATTTACAATGATGGGAATTTTGCCCGATATCGCAAAAGATTTAAACATCGACATTCCAACCGCGGGACACCTGATTGCGCTTTACGCGATGGGCGTTGTGGTAGGCGCACCCATCCTTGTTTTATTTACCGGAAAATATCCTCCTAAAAACGTATTGTTATTCCTGATGCTCCTCTTTGTGGTCTTCAACGGAATATTTGCCATTGCTCCCGATTATACTACGTTATTGGTTTCCCGATTCATGTCGGGATTGCCGCACGGCGCTTTCTTTGGAGTAGGTTCTGTCGTAGCGGCGCAATTGGCAGAAAAAGGAAAAGCAGCACAAGCCATTTCCATCATGTTTACCGGAATGACTATTGCTAATTTAGCCGGAGTTCCCATCGGCACTTATATAGGACATCATTATTCCTGGCGCTATACTTATGCTTTTATCAGCTTGTTGGGATTGGTTACATTTATTGCTATTTATTATTGGTTACCCAAAATAGAAAGTAATCAAGGTGGGAATTTATTCGGACAACTGAACTTTTTTAAACGATGGGAAGCCTGGTTATTAATCGCCATCATTTCTATTGGAACCGGCGGATTGTTTGCTTGGATAAGTTATATCGCTCCGATGGTCACCAATGTTTCGCATTTGGATCCGAATCGCGTACCCCTAATCATGATTTTAGTTGGATTGGGAATGTTCTTCGGGAATTTATTGGGCGGAAAATTAGCCGATTCCATGTCACCCACAAAAGCGGCTATGGCCTGTTTTTCGATGATGGCGGTTTGTTTGGTCGTTGTTTATTTAACCGCTCACATTGAAGGAATGGCTTACGTGATGTCGTTCGTAACCGGATTGATTGCTTTTACCATTGGTTCGCCGTTACAGATGATGCTTATTACCACTGCAAAAGGTGCCGAAACTTTAGCCGCCGCAGCAGGTCAGGCCAGTTTTAATATCGGGAACACATTGGGTGCATTCTTTGGCGGTATTCCGATTGCTTTGGGATTTGCCTATAACACACCGGTATTGATTGGTGTAGGTATGGCCAGCATTGGAGCGTTACTTTCATTCGTTTTTCTCCGAATGGTTGTGGTTAAAAAAGGCGTTTAAAGTCGCTCGTGCAGACTTTTAAAATACTCAATCGCTTTTACTAAACGGCTGCCGTACCAGGAAAACATTTCGCCATCCACGAAAATGGTTGTGGCATGATGCGTGTGTCGGCCCAATTCGAAGGCATGTTCGTCTTTAAACGGAAAGGGTTCGGAAGACAACAGCACATAATCCGGATCGCCCTGAATACGCATTTTCTGAATTACGATTTCCGGATAACGACCTTCATATTTAGCTACGCGCTGTTCGGCTCCGCCTTGGGTTTCATGATGGTCGTAGATATTTTCGAACTTGTTCAGCTTTAGCAATTCGTTGATAAAAGTATCGCCACCAGCTACCATGTAGGGATTCGCCCAAATAAAATAAGCCACTTTCTTTACTTCCTTGTCTTTGATGAAATGCTGAAAATCGGCTAAAGCGAAATTGGTTTTGTCAATCCATTTTTGGGCTTCGATGCGTTTATTGAACAACTTTCCGAAATCGGAAATCATTTGCAAATTGTCTTCAATCGTAATAATATCCGTTACCCAAACCGGACAAATCTCTTGTAGCGATTCGACAATTTCCAACGTATTCTCTTCTTTATTGGCGATGATAATATCCGGCTGTAACGCTTTTATCTTATCAATCTTCACCTGTTTTGTACCGCCCACGATGGCTTTGGTGGCTTTCAGATGAAACGGATGCACGCAGAATTTCGTGATTCCGACGATACTATCCTCCAACCCCAAATCATACAACAATTCGGTTTGAGAAGGTACTAAAGAAACAATTCGTTTTGGTGTCTGATGGAATGTATGTTGATTTCCGAGTTGATCGGTATACGTTTTCGAATGCGGCATTATAGTGCAAAAATTAAATTATAAATCGGAAGCCGAACTGCTTTTTTGAATTCCGTTGGGAAACATAATGGCCAAAAGCACAAAAATGAGCAGAAAATTAAATTCCATTCCGTTTCTTCCGCCGCCAACCACAAACCAGCCTTCCTGAAAATGAATCATGATAATTCCCATCATCAGGACAAATATCGTAACGATTGACGCTAATTTCACATATCGATTCGCCAATAGCAGGATGGCTGCAACCAGATGTGAAATTTTTATCATCCAAGCCAGTATCAACCCAAAAGGGGCAAAACCGACCGTATCCAGATAAAGTCTTCCAAAATCATTAACGCCGCCGTTGAACATTCCGGCCACACTGTGTACAACCAATATTACGGCAACCGCAAAACGAAGTATAAAAGTACTTTTCATTAGAGGAATAAAATTACGATGAACCGCAAATATAACTATTTCAGAATTGCCGCCATTTCCTGTTGCAGTTTCAAGGCTTCAGCTCTTGCTTTTTCAGCGAAATCAGCCCGGTCGGATGCATAAATGATGCCACGGGACGAATTGATCAACAATCCTACGTTTTCATTCATTCCGTATTTGCAAACCTCGGCCAAACTTCCGCCTTGAGCGCCCACACCGGGAACCAATAAGAAACTGTCCGGCACAATTTTACGGATTTCAGTGAAATATTCCGCTTTGGTTGCACCTACCACATACATCAGGTTTTCGGAATTTTTCCAAGATTTAGAAGTTTCCAAAACTACTTTGTACAATTCCTTTCCGTCGACATTTTGGGTTTGAAAATCGAAAGCCCCTTCGTTTGACGTTAATGCCAACATAATGGTGTGTTTGTCTTCAAAAGCCAGAAACGGCTCTACCGAGTCTTTTCCCATATAAGGTGCCACGGTAACCGAATCGAAATTCAAATCTTTAAAAAACGCTCTGGCATACATTGATGATGTGTTTCCGATATCGCCACGTTTTGCATCGGCAATGGTGAAAATTTCAGGATACTTTTCGTTAATGTAATGGATGGTTTTTTCCAACGACTTCCACCCTCTGATTCCGTAGGCTTCGTAAAAAGCAGTATTCGGTTTATAAGAAACACACAAATCGTGCGTAGCATCAATAATCGCTTTGTTGAATTCGAAAATCGGATCTTCGGTTTGTAAAAGATGTTCGGGAATTTTGTTTAAATCGACATCCAAACCGATACATAAAAATGATTTTTTGGTTTGAATCTGTTCTTGTAGTTGTTGTGTTGTCATTTTTTTAGTTGCTGAGCGGCAAAGTTACGAAGGTTCATGGGTAAATATCAAAATTTTATAACATTCGCCTTTAATTATATAACGAATAGTATTCAAATGCATCTTAATTTCATCAAAAGCAAAAATTAAGAATGGTATTTTTATCAGGATGGAACCAAAACACAAAATTACAGACGTACTAACCTGAAAGGTTAACAACTAATTAATTATCTTTATGGTTCGTAACTTTTTATTTACAACTCAAAAATAACAAATGAAAGCATTCCTTAAATTTGATTTTAACGTAGTAACTAAAAAACTGCTGGAAGAAAAGCTGGAGGGACTCGGAGTGAAATTCAACATCGTGGGTTTTGGTGAAATTGAATTCCTGGAAACGCTCAAACCAGAAAAGATGGACGAAATCATCTTGCTGCTGAACAGTTACGGCATTGAAGTCATCGAAAATCAGAAGAGCATTCTGGTTCAGAAAATCAAAGATCTGATTACCGAAATGGTCATACAGGAAAACAATCCGAATGTAAAAAGTTCGGTTTATCTGGCAGAAAAACTGAATCACAGTTACGGGTATCTCTCCAATCTTTTTTCGGAAGTAACCTATACCTCCATTGAGAATTATATCATATTGCAGAAAATTGAATTGGCCAAACAACTCATTGTGAACGACAAATTGAGTTTAACCGAAATCGCCTACAAACTGAATTATTCGAGCGTTGCCCATTTGAGTACGCAATTCAAAAACACCACCGGGATTACGCCAACCGCGTTTCAGAGAATCATTGAACGCAGAAGAAAAATCGCAAACGAAAAATAAAACCCTTCTGAA
The DNA here is from genome assembly GCA_963812405.1 of uncultured Flavobacteriaceae bacterium. Classification (GTDB taxonomy): domain Bacteria; phylum Bacteroidota; class Bacteroidia; order Flavobacteriales; family Flavobacteriaceae; genus Flavobacterium. The sequence continues at coordinate 736,731 of CAWEUV010000004.1, forward strand.
AAATGAATAAAGAATACATTCATATCCTTTTAGCCGATGACGACGAAGACGATCGCTTGTTTTTTACCGATGCGTTCAATGAGCTTAAAATCAGTACGAAAGTGAACACTTTTAATGACGGTGTGGAACTGATGAACTATCTGAATGATCCGGAATCCGTTTTGCCGAACATCCTTTTTCTCGACTTAAACATGCCGAAAAAAAACGGTATTGAATGTTTGCATGAAATAAAAAGCAATCCCCGTTTTGATGATATTGCGATTGCGATTTATTCTACCTCATCTTCGGAAGAAGATATTGAAGAAACATTTGTGCTCGGAGCCAACATTTATATAAAAAAACCCAGCGATTTTGCTTCTTTGAAAAAGATATTAAGCGATGTGGTTTCCATCAACTGGCAATACCATACTTCGGGTTTGAACAAAGACAATTTTCTTCTTCGCATGTAACGATTAAATAAACGCCTTATGAAATTTGCAGGATTTTTACAGAAACCGTTAGTACTCAAAATACTCTTCGTTATTTCCATAGCGGTAATTTTCTTTATTTCCGGCATTACTTATAAACACCTTTCCAAATTATCCGATTCTTCGGAAGAAGTTACCCGCACTCACGAAGTGAGCCTGCAACTGGAACGACTGCTGTCGCAGATACGAGACGCAGAAACCGCTACCCGAGGCTATATCATCACTCGAGATTCCAGTTATCTGAAACCCTACACACTGGCTCCAATCCGAATAGATGCCGCCATCAGCATTGTAGATCATTTATCAAAACAAAATGACAACATCCCGTTGCTTCGCAAGCTAATTGACAACAAATTGCGCATTATGGGTAAATCAATCGAGCTTACCAACGCCAATAAGACCGCAGAACTGCAATTGAATTTATTAAAAGGCAAACAAACCATGGACAGCATCCGGTTTTGTGTGGCCAGTATGTCGGAACTGGAAACCAAAATCTTATCCATCCGTCAGGAAAAATACAACAATACCTTTTCCAACACTCCGATATTAATTTACATTACCATTTTAATCGGGCTCCTTTTAAGTGTGATGTCTTTTGTAAAAATCAGCCGGGATTTGAACGAACTAAAAAAAACCAACAACCAATTATCCATTGCAAATGAATCGGGTAATATGGCTGAAATAGTAGGGAATTTTGGTTCCTGGCAATGGGAAATCGAAAAAGATCGGTACCGGTTTTCGGACAACCAATACCGTTTACTGGGATGCGAACCGCAATCGTTTGAGGCAAATTTCGATAATCTGATGAAATACATCCATCCGGACGATTTGGAACAGGTTCAGCAGGTGATGTCGCGAATGATTCAAAACGAAAAACTGCCGTCTTTTAACTACCGTATTATTAAGGACAACGGAGAAATTCGTCATTTCAGGGGCATTGGAAAACTAATTACCAATAAATCGGGCGATAAAATACTCTTAGGAACTACCAGCGATATAACCGAAGAGTACAACATCATGCTCGAAACGGAAGAACGAAACCGTGAATTGGAACGAAGCAACAAGGAATTGACGGCTTTTAATTATGTGGCCAGTCATGATTTGCAGGAACCGTTACGAAAAATACAAACCTTTATTTCCCGCCTCAACGATAACGAAGCCACAAATTTATCCGATACCGGTAACGATTACCTCAAAAGAATTATCGTTGCTGCAGACAGAATGCGCAATCTGATTGATGATTTACTGCAATTTTCAAGATCCAACAAAACGGAAAAGAATTTCGAAACAACCGATTTAAATCAGTTATTAGAAAATGCCAAACTGGAAGTTTCCCCAACAATTGAAGAAAAAAATGCTGTTATTATTAGCGAAAAACTCCCGGAACTAAATGTTATTCCTTTCCAAATACAACAACTATTCACCAATCTGATTAGCAATTCTTTAAAATACAGTAAAGAAAACACAGCTCCTGAAATTTCCATTACCGTTTCTAAAATAACCGCGGCCGATGAAGCACAGTTACCATCTTCAGCAAAAGACAAATATCACAAGATAACGTTTCGCGACAACGGCATCGGATTCGAACAGGAATATGCCGAAAAAATCTTTATTCTTTTTAACCGCCTTCACAATAAAAACGAATATGCCGGAACCGGAATCGGATTGGCGATTTGCAGAAAAATTGTAGAAAACCACAAAGGGTTCATTTTTGCAAAAGGCGAACCGAACATCGGCGCTACTTTTACCGTTTATCTTCCTGCCGAATAATTCAATTACCTCAACCTTTCAATAGGATTACAACTCCTTTTTGCGGCTAAAAATCCGTATCCTTTTTCATTCCTTTTGCTTTTCAGATACACTTACAGCCTGAAAACAAAGGCTTTATGGAAATTCTGTAACAATTAAAAAATATGTTGTAACAACAAACCCAGCTATCGGTTGCAACTTTGTAATGTAAATAACAATAATCATTTAAAAACTAAATAGTATGCAAAACTTACTTTATATGGTCGCGATAGTATTGGTAATATTATGGGCCTTAGGATTTTTTGTCTATAGCGCTGGAAATTTAATTCACATCTTATTGGTGATTGCCGTTATAGCGATTCTGTTACGAATAATTAAAGGAAAAGAATTATAACCGTTAAAATCTGAAATTATGAAAAATGTAAAATTTTATATTACAGTAGTAACGTTTGCAACTGTAATGATATCGTGTAAAGATGAGAAAAAAGAGCAGGCAGATAAAGCCGTAAGCAGCTATGAAACCTATGTGGATTCTATCAGCAAAGTAGCCCCTAATGACGCTTTAGGAAATTGGGAGACCATTGAAACCTCAGCGAACATTAAAAAAACAGAAGCCGAAACAGCTTTAACAGATGTAAAAGACAAAACGGCTTATGAAACTAAAATAGCAGCATCGTCTGAAAAATATGAAGTATTTAAAGCAAGTCTGGAAGCCGAAAAACAAAAATCGGAAGCTGCCAATTACAAAACCACTATCCGAAAAGCGTTATTTGGAGTAGAAATTGGTGACGACATGAATTTTGATTGGGTCGATAAAGACAACATTCTTAAAGTTTATGACAATTTTGTTACCACGGTAACCAACAATAAAGATTCCTATTCCCGAGAAGACTGGGACGAGATCAAATTGTTATACGAAGCCCTTGATGCCCACAAAAATACCGTAGAAAAAAATGGTTTAACTCCGGAAGATAACCGAAAAATTGCCGGTTTAAAAATAAAATTTGCGCCAATGCTAAAAATCAATAGAATGGGAGCTAAATCAGAAGAAAACGCCGAAGCCAAAAAATAATGCGTACCATTGGTATAAAAAAAACGAGATAGTCACCTATCTCGTTTTTTTATTATTTAGAAAACTTCATTCTCTTTTAGTTTTTCCATATTGTTCACTAACTGAAGTTCGTCAACAAATTTTTGGATTTTACCGTTCATCACGCCGTCCATATCAAAAACATCCAAACCAATTCGGTGATCAGTCACACGACCTTGCGAATAATTGTAAGTTCTGATCTTTGCCGAACGGTCACCCGAACTAACTTGCGAAGAACGTTTGGTTGCATCTTCCGCTTGTTTTTTTGCCAATTCCTGTTCGTACAAACGGGAACGCAATACTTCTAATGCTTTGTCTTTATTTTTATGCTGCGATTTCTGATCCTGACATTGCGCCACCAATCCGGTTGGGATGTGTGTTAAACGTACAGCCGATTTTGTCGTATTTACCGACTGACCACCCGGACCTGACGAACAGAAGAAATCCACACGAACATCGTTCATATCGATTTGCACGTCGAATTCTTCAGCCTCCGGAAGTACCATTACCGTCGCTGCAGAAGTGTGAACACGCCCTTGTGTTTCGGTTTGCGGTACACGTTGTACACGGTGAACGCCGGCTTCAAACTTTAATGTTCCGTAAACGTCTTCTCCGGTTACTTCAAAAATAATCTCTTTGAATCCGCCTGAAGTTCCTTCGTTCATATCTACTACCGAAGTTCTCCAACCTCTGGCTTCGCAATATTTGGTGTACATACGGAACAAATCGCCTGCAAAAATAGACGCTTCGTCACCACCGGTACCGGCACGGATTTCCACCATTACGTTTTTCGCATCTTCCGGATCTTTCGGAATCAACATGTATTTGATTTCCTCTTCCAGTTGTGGCAAACGCTCTTTGGCTTCTTCCAATTGCATTTTAGCCATTTCCACCATTTCGGCATCGGAACCATCAGCGATAATTTCCTGAGCTTCTTTGATATTTCCGTCTACATTGATGTATTCCTCGCGTTTTTCAACCAAGGCTTTCAAATCTTTATATTCCTTATTCAATTGAACATAACGTTTTTGGTCGGCAATAACATCGGGTTGAATAATCAAATCCGAAATTTCGTCGAAACGCTGTTTCACATATTGCAATCTGTCTAACATATTCTTTTACGCTGTTTTCGGGTGCAAATTTACAAAAAAAATAGGTTCAAAAAACAGTGAATAAACAGCATATATTTTTTTGTAAAATATTATGCAATTTACATACCTTTAACCCGTCTAATATCTTTAATGAAAATGAAAAAAATCACTGTTACTTTAGCGGCAATTGCGCTTGTTGCTTGTAACCAAAAAAAGGAGAGTTCATTGCAAATTGGTGAACCGGAAGAGATTGTAACCAAAGACTATGAAAAGCTTGAAAAAGCGAATTGGCTTTTGGGGAAATGGGGAAATACTTCTGCGGAAGGCAATTTAACCGAAACCTGGAAACAGGAAAACGACAGTACGTTTGTAGGAGACAGTTTTGTGACCGTTGAAATTGATACTGTTTTTCATGAAAATGTTGTTTTAGAACAGAAAAATGACAGTTTGTTTTACAAAGTGACCGTAAAAGGACAAAACAATAATGAACCTGTAGCATTTTATTTGACCACTGCCAATGACGACCAATTGGTTTTTGAAAATCCGAAACATGATTTTCCCAACAAGATTACGTACAGTAAAATTTCAAACGATAGTTTAGTAGCCGAAATTTCCGGAATGAAAGACGGAAAAATGAGCAAAGAACTTTTTGCGATGAAGAAAAAATCATAATAAAAAAACCTCGCAATTAGCGAGGTTTTTTTTATAAATTCAAATTAAATCGAATACGAACATTTAATTCTTCATCGGAATATTCTCCAGAATCTCCATTACAAATTTCCAGTATTTCTGAGCCGAAGCAATTGACGCTCTTTCATCCGGGCTGTGTGCTCCTTTGATGGTTGGACCAAAAGAAATCATGTCCATATCCGGATAATTCGTTCCTAAGATACCACACTCTAAACCGGCGTGACACGCTACCACGTGTGGTTTTGAACCGTTTTGTTTTTCATAAATCGATGTTAAAACATCCAATATTTCCGACTTCACGTTGGGTGTCCAACCCGGGTAAGAACCTGCAAAGGTTACTTCGCATCCGAACAATTCGAAAGCCGAACGCAACGCATTGGCCAAATCAAATTTTGAGGATTCTACAGACGAACGCGTTAAATTCTGAATTGAAATTTCACCGTCTTTTACAATGATACGAGCGATATTATTTGAAGTTTCCACCAGATTTTCCATATCGGCACTCATTCGGTACACTCCGTTATGAGCCGCATAAACCGCACGCAACAAACCTTCTTGTACGCCTAAATCCATTACTTTTGATGGTAAATTAGATTTTACGATTTCTATCGTTAGTTTCGGTTCCGTAGTTTTGAATTCGGCTTTGATGTCTTTAATGATTTCCTGCATGTCGAATACGAAAGCTTCATCGTAAATTCCGGCAATAATCACTTTGGCAACACTTTCACGCGGAATCGCATTGCGCAAACTTCCACCGTTGATTTCGGCAATCTGCAAACCGAAGTTTTCAAATCCGTCGAACAACAAACGGTTCATGATTTTGTTGGCATTTCCTAAACCTTTATCGATGTCCATTCCGGAGTGACCACCGTTCAAACCTTTTACGGTAATGGTATACCCAACCGAATCCGCAGGAACTTCTTCTTCATTATATTGACGTGTTGCCGTAACATCTACGCCACCGGCACATCCGATATCGATTTCATCGTCTTCTTCTGTATCTAAATTTAAAAGGATTTCACCGTCAAGCAAACCGCCTTTTAAGCCCATAGCTCCGGTCATTCCCGTTTCTTCATCAATAGTGAATAACGCCTCGATTGCCGGATGTTTGATGTCGGTACTTTCTAAAATCGCCATGATGGTGGCTACTCCAAGTCCGTTATCCGCACCTAACGTAGTTCCTTTGGCGCGAACCCAGTCCCCATCCACATACATTTCAATGCCTTGGGTATCGAAATCGAAATTCGTATCGTTATTTTTTTGGTGCACCATATCCAAATGCGATTGCATCACGATGGTTTTACGGTTTTCCATTCCTGCCGAAGCCGGTTTTTTGATGATTACGTTTCCAACCTCATCGTTGATGGTTTCAAGACCTAGTTTTTTTCCGAAATCCATCATGAATGCAATTACACGCTCTTCCTTTTTGGATGGACGCGGTACGGCATTCAGGTCGGCAAATTTATTCCAAAGCTGTTTAGGCTCAAGGTTTCTTACTTCCTGGCTCATATTTTTTATTTAATGTTGTTTTTTTTACAAAGTCCCAAAGTTACGAAGTTTTAGCACTTTGAAGACAAGAATGTAAGGTAATTTTCAGAAGAAATTATTCGTGGTTGAGTAGTTTCTGATGGGCTACATATTCTTCAAAAAGTTGCGGTATTTTTTTCTCGGACACTTCGCCAAACCATACGTTATCTGGTTGAAAACCAACAACCGGTGCGCATTTGCAATTGTCGGTGCATTCGATTTTCACCATCATGACTTCCTCTTTCATTTCGGTTTGTTTCAGGAGTCCACGAAACACTTTCCGGTTGTGTTTGTTGGGTTTCCCGCATTTGCTGCCGTTACAAAAGAGAATGACTTTTTTCGGAATATCCAGCTTTTTCATGGTGTCCTTTTAATTTACTCCTGCTATTACAAATTTACGACAAGTGTTTAAATGATTGAACGATTAAATGATTAAAAACCATAACTAAATACAACCAAGAGTTGCTTTTCCCTTTTCCCTTTTCCCTTTTCTCTTTCAACTTTCAACTTTCATTTCTATCTTTAACAAAATTTCCGCCATGAATCGAAAACTGATTTTACCGCTTTTCCTTGTTTTGCAACTTATCGGATTAAAAGTGCTTTCTTTTTTTCCGGAAGCAGTAGAGCGGTATTACAGCAACGGATTTTATCCGCCTTTGGCAAAAATTTCAAGAATCACATTAGGTAAAATTCCCTTTTCTGTGGGGGATCTTATTTATTTTATTGCCATTTTCTTTTTGTTGCGATGGTTTTGGAGGAAAAGAAAAACGTGGAAAACAGCCTGGAAATCAAATCTGTTATCGCTTTTGGGATTTGTATCGGTGTTTTATTTTTTCTTCAACTTGCTTTGGGCCATCAATTATTTACGGATTCCGATGTATGAAAAACTGAAAATTGAGCGCGAATACACTCAGAAAGAGTTAATTGATTTCACTAAATTGATGATTGTAAAAACCAATGCGATTCATTCCCAGTTGGTTAAAAATGATTCTGTAAAAGTGGTAATTCCGTTTGACAGAAAGCAAATCTTCGATAAAACGCAAAACGGGTATAACAATCTGGCAAAAACATTTCCGTATCTGAAATATGAGCATCATTCGGTAAAACCGTCACTAATTAGCACGCCGTTAACGTATATGGGATTTGGCGGATATCTGAACCCGTTTACCAATGAAGCGCAGGTGAATAATTTGATTCCGCTACACAATTTTGCCACAACCACCGGACACGAAATGGCGCATCAAATTGGAATCGGTTCTGAAAGTGAAGCCAACTTTATCGGTTATATGGCTACGATTTACAACGATGATTTGTATTTTAAATACTGTGGTTATTCGTATGCTTTGCGGTATTGCCTATCGAATATGGAAAATTTTGAAGAAGGTTCCGCTGAAAAACTATTGCCGTTGATTCATCCCGGAATTTTGAAAAACTTTGACGAAACGGAACAATTCTGGGACAGTCACCAAACGTTTATCGATGTGATTTTCCACACATTTTACGATAATTTCCTGAAAGTCAACCAGCAAAAAGACGGTTTGGAAGGCTACAGCAAATTTGTCGGATTGATGGTAAATTATTATAAAGGAAAAGAATTGTAAGGGAGAAGGGAGAAGGGAGAAGAAAAAATCATTTTTTTACACTTACAACTTATCCCTTATCCCTTTATACTTCTATCTAAATCTCATCTGTAGTGAAGCTTTGAATGTTTTCCTTTTTGTACGGGCGGATAATCAAACGGCCTTCGCGATCGAATTTAATGTAGTTGTACACCCAGTTCATTAAAACCACCGCTTTGTTTTTGAATCCTATGAGTGAGAACAAATGAACGAACATCCAGACGAACCAAGCGAAAACTCCGTGAAAATGCCATTTCGGTAAATCCACAACCGCTTTGTTTCTTCCGATGGTTGCCATAGAACCTTTATCGTTGTATTCGAACGGTTTCATTTCTTTATTTTTCAGTTTTCGGATCAGGTTTTCGGCCAGTAAATTTCCTTGCTGAATGGCCGGTTGTGCCATCATTGGGTGACCTTGCGGATTTTTCTCGGAAACCATTGCAGCGATATCCCCAATGGCAAAAATATTATCGTAGCCCAACACCTGATTAAAATCGTTGACTTTGATTCTGTCGGCGCGTTCTATAACTGCTTCTTTTTTTAAACCGTTGATTACGGCACCTTTTACTCCGGCGGCCCAAATTACGGTTGCGGTTTCAAAACATAAATCGGAGCTGGTGGTTACCGTTCTGCCGTCGTAATTGGTTACACGAACGTTTTTCCAGATGCTGACGCCTAAACTATGTAAAAAATCCTCGGCTTTTTGGGAGGACTTTACCGTCATCGCATCCAACAACCGATCGCTTCCCTGAATTAAATGAATGCCCATTTTTCGGATGTCCAAATCTGGGTAATCTTTGGGTAGGATGGCTTTTTTCATTTCGGCTAAAGCGCCGGCCAGCTCCACGCCTGTTGGTCCTCCGCCAACGATGACGAAATTCATTAAGGCGTTTCGTTCGTTTATGTCGTTAGTCAGCAATGCCTGTTCGAAATTTTCCAGAATCAGACTGCGAATGTTGAGCGATTGCGGTATGGTTTTCATCGCCATACTGAAACTCTCGATTTCTTTGTTTCCGAAATAATTGGTTTTGGAACCTGTGGCAATTACTAGGTAATCGTAGTACAAATCGCCGATGTCGGCAATGACTTTTTTATTTTCCGTGTCGATTTCCTTTACATTGGCCAATCGGAAATAGAAATCCTGATAGTCCTGCACTACTTTACGAATCGGGTAGGCAATAGAACCGGCTTCCAAACCACCGGTGGCCACCTGATACAACAACGGTTGAAACGTGTGGTAATTGTGTTTATCGAGAAGCACCACCTGAGCGTTCTTGTTTTTTAGTTTTTTGGCTAATGAAATTCCGGCAAAACCACCACCGATGATGACAATGCGCGGAAAACTGGAGCGAGGGATATTCATTTTTTAGAGTAGCTAAGTTACTGAATAGCTAAGTTACGAAGAAAGTGGTGAGAAAAGTTATAAAAAAGGGAAAAGGGAGTAGGGAAAAGTTGAAAGAGAAGCTATTGGATAAAAATGCAAAAACTACTTTCTTGTCATCCCGACGAATGAGGGATCTCATAACTAAGGCTAAAATAATGAGATCCCTCCTTCGTCGGGATGACAAATCATACTTGAAAAATTTATTCTAACAGCAATAGATAGTGCTAAACCAATTTTTACTCAACGGTAAAAAGAACATAGAATACCCGAAAATACTCCCCTATTCTATATTTTGCTTCCAAAAAATCAAAAGAAGCCTAAAGCGTTCCCTTAGCCCCGATGGGAGCGACACCTTGTAAAGCGGACAGCGGGAACATGGCTCAAAAAACACCCAAAAGTGGTGCTCCAAAAAATAAAAAAAGTTGAAATTTGTAACAATCGGTTATGATGTAACACTAATGCTTTATGAATTCGAGTTTAGAACAAACTTTTGTTTCGCAGTTACAAGAACATCAGAATATTATCCACAAGATTTGTAGGCTATATACTTCTGATGAGGATGCGCATAAGGATTTGTTTCAGGAAATTACCATTCAGCTTTGGAAAGCGTTTCCGCAGTTTCGCGGGGAAGCGAAGTTTACCACTTGGGCGTATCGCGTGGCATTGAACACCGCCATTACACTTTATCGGAAGAAGACCAAATCGATAAACACTATTGAATTTGACAGTAAGATTCACCGGTTTACCCACGACGAATACAATTATGAAGAGGAAGAGCAGATTAAGTTGTTGTACAAAGCGGTACATCAGTTGAATGACATTGAGAAAGCCTTGGTTTTCATGTATCTGGAAGACAAAGATTACACGGAAATTGCCGAAACACTGGGAATCAGCGAAGTAAATGCAAGGGTAAAAATGAACCGAATTAAAGGAAAGTTAAAACGAATAGTAAATCCGTAAGGAAAAGGAATATATGGACGAGTTAGATTTATTAAAGAAAGACTGGAAAAAGAACGATACCCAGTTTCCGAAAGTTTCGGAGCAAGAAATTTATGCGATGCTGCATCAGAAATCGTCTTCGATTGTGAAGTGGATTTTTGTGATCAGTGTGTTGGAAATACTGCTTTGGAGTGCTATCAGCTATTTTACTGCCGATGAAAATTATTTCAAAACACTGGAAAATTATCATATTGATACACTAATGAAAGTATTCACCTTTGTGAATTATGGCGTTATTGCCGTTTTCATTTTTCTGTTTTACAAGAATTTCAAAAGCATCAATACTACTGACAGTGTTAAATCGCTGATGAAAAGTATTCTGAAAACCCGCAAAACGGTACAGTATTATATTTGGTACAACCTTAGTATGATTGGACTGACGTTTATCGTAATTATGATAGCAACGTTCAAATACGACAACCGTATCAATGAAATTGCCGTTAAGGCATCCGGAAGTGACAGTAACACTTTGTTTTGGATTGTGTTATTCGGATTTACCATACTCTTTTTTGCTATCATTTTTGGACTGTTCTGGTTGTTCTACCGATTAATTTACGGTTACTTGCTCAGAAGACTACACAAGAATTACGAAGAATTAAAGAAAATCGATTTATAAAACAAAAAAGCTTCAACAGTGTTGAAGCTTTTTTTATGTTTTACTTTTATTCGTCTTCGTCCTCGTCATAATCCTCAACACCAAAAAGAAAAGGTTCTAACATTATTTTATCGGCCATCACTTCGATTCTTTCCGTTAGGTTTTCGGAAAAGAAAATACGTTGTGTTTTGTCGACACTGTTGGACAATCGCAAAACGATGGCATCCATTCGGAGTTTAAACAACTCGTCGGCATCGTCAATCACGAACATTTTAATTGTGTTCATGTTAAATCCTGCCGAAGAGAACATCGCATTAAGACGATTGGGTGTTCCGATTAAAACATCCACGCCTAAAGAAATCTGGTTTTTATCGTAATCGATGTCGCCTTTATCATGTGATCCGAAAAAACGCAAATCAGTATAATGTCCGAACTTTTTGAATAGTTCCAGCATTTCCAGCACGGCTTCCTTGTCTTTTACAACAACCAAAGCCCGCGTAGATTCGCCAACTGCTTTTTCCAGTTTTTGAATCACCGTGTAAACGATTGTGGTTGTCTTTCCTTCGCCTTTTGGCATGATTACCACCGCATCAGCACCACTTTTCAGTGTCCCGAAACAGTCTTTCTGAGTTTCTGTTGGCGTTTCAATTCCGTTTTCTGCCAACGCTAAAGCCAGCTTTTCGTTTATTTTTTTTAGTTTCATGTTTATGAAAAGGGATAAGGAACAAGTGACAAGAAAAAAGCTGCTCTTTTTACCTTATCACTAATCCCTAAATTTATTTATTTACTTGCGAACAGTTTCACATCATTCTCCGAAATTTCGTTTCCGCCTAAGATAATCAAGCGTTCCACTACGTTTCTGAGTTCACGAATGTTTCCGGTCCAATCGTATTCCTGTAATAATGTAATGGCTGAAGCCGAGAACTTTTTAATAGCAGTTCCCTGTTCCGAAGCGATTTTTTCCGCAAAATGATTAATCAATAGCGGAATATCATCACGTCGGTCGTTCAAGGCCGGCACTTTGATTAAAATCACCGCCAAACGATGGTACAAATCCTCACGGAAACGTCCTTCAGCGATTTCTTTTTTCAGATCTTTATTGGTTGCTGCCACCACGCGAACGTTGACTTTAATATCTTTATCCGCACCCACGCGCTGAATTAAATTTTCCTGCAAAGCACGCAACACTTTGGCTTGCGCCGAAAGACTCATATCACCAATTTCATCCAAAAATATGGTTCCTTTATCTGCGGCTTCAAATTTTCCGGCTCGGTCTTTTACGGCAGATGTAAAGGCTCCTTTCACGTGACCGAACAGTTCGCTTTCAATCAGCTCACTCGGAATTGCGGCACAGTTTACTTCAATTAAAGGTGCATTCGAACGCTCGCTTTTTTCATGTAACTGATGTGCTACCAATTCTTTTCCGGTTCCGTTGGGTCCGGTAATCAAAACACGGGCTTCGGTTGGCGCTACCTTTTCAATCATCTCTTTAATGTGATTGATGGCTTCGCTCTCGCCTATCATTTCGTAGTTTTTGGAAACCTTCTTTTTCAGAATTTTGTTTTCCACCACGAGTTGTTTACGGTCTAACGCATTTCGCACGGTATTGAGCAAACGGTTTAAATCCGGTGGTTTGGAAATATAATCGAAAGCTCCGAGACGCATCGTATTTACCGCCGTTTCCAGATCGCCGTGACCGGAAATCATCACCATCGGGATTTCGGGTTTGATTTTTTTAACGGCTTCCAAAACTTCTTCGCCATCCATTTTGGGCATTTTTATGTCGCACAACACCAAATCGTAGTCTTCGTTCTTGATTTTTTCCAAGCCTTGCAGACCGTCTTCGGCTTCGTCGACTTTATAGGTATCGCTTTCTTCCGACAGGATTTTAGTTAAAACCCTGCGAATAGCCGCTTCGTCTTCTATGATTAATATTTTTGACATCCTTTTTTTGAGTTTCTGAGTTTCTGAGTAACTAAGTTACTGAGATTTTTCAAATTATAATTAAGCAACGAAGTCACTTAATACTTAAGCCATTTGTACATTTCTTTCCAGGTTGGCTTTTTACCGTACATTAAGATACCCACGCGGTAAATTTTGGAAGCGAACCAAACCACTCCGAAAAAAGTACCAAATAACAATACAATGGATAAGGCGATTTGCCACAAAGGTACACCAAACGGAATTCGCATTAACATCACAATGGGTGAAGTAAACGGAATCATGGAGAAAACCGTAGCCACCGTTCCGTGCGGATCGTCCATTACGGTAAAGAAACCTACGTAAACACCAAGCATCAAAGGCATGATAATCGGTAACAAAAACTGTTGGGAATCGGTTTCAGAATCAACAGCGGCACCAATGGCCGCATATAACGAGCTATATAGAAAATAACCGCCAATGAAATAAATAATAAAACACGAGATTAAGGTTCCGATGGGTAAATTCCAGATTTCGCTAAGGTACATTTGGATCGTCCCGCCCAATTCCTGCTGTGCAGCATTTATCATTTCCGGATCTACCGAAGATGCGGCACCGGCCTGCACGCCAAAGAATGACGATACGCCAATTAACAATACTCCGCCAACAATCGCCCAAATGGCAAATTGCAAAATCCCGGCTAAAGAATTCCCAATGATTTTCCCCATCATTAACTGATATGGTTTTACCGAGGAAATGATGATTTCAATAATTCGGTTGGTTTTCTCTTCGATTACACTTCGCATTACAAAATTTCCATAGATGATGATGAACATCATAATCAGATAACCAAATGCGGATCCGATTCCAATTTTGATTTCGTTTAGTCCTTTCAAACTGTTTTCGCCCGAGAATTTTGCCAGATGAATATCAGATTTTACTTGTGCGGAATCAATCTTAGCAGAATCAAACCCCAATGCTTTCAAGTTATTTTGGGTCAGCTGATGGTCGATTACGTCTTCCATTTCCATGATGAACTCCATACTCGGACTGTCGTCTGAAATGTATTCCACTTTAGTCGCCAACTCTTTCGGATTGGTAACCTTCGGAATGTAAATTAATCCTTCGTAACTTTTAGCAGCCGTATCTTTTGCCGTTTTAAATGGCATAGCCGACAAGTCTGTATAAGTGGTCTCTTTGGAGTTTTTGAAATCTTTTTTAAACGTACCGGTTTCATCGTGAATGGCGATTTTCTTTACTTCACCCGCATTCATGTTGGCAAGATAGCCGATTAAAAACGACATGCCGACAATTAAGAGCGGACTCAGAAACGTCATTACAATGAATGATTTATTACGCACTTTGGCAATAAATTCTCTTTTTATGATTAATGCTAATACTCCCATTATTTTTGACTTACGGTTTGGATAAAAATATCGTTGATACTCGGAATCTTTTCCACGAAATGCGTTACTTGTCCGTTTTGCGTTAAGATATTCAGTAATTCATTTGGTGCAGAACCGTTGAGCTGTACTTCCAGTTTCAGTTCGTCGTTCAGCGATTTGAAATCAGTCTGCTGCAATTGGAATTTTTGTGTCAGATCGTACATCAAACGTTCCACATTATTAGACAAAATACCGACTTCATATGCATTGGTTCGGTGTGATTTTTTAACGTCAATCAAATTTCCTTCAATCAGTTTGTTGGATTTATGAATCAGCGCAATATAATCGCACATTTCTTCCACACTTTCCATACGGTGCGTTGAAAAAATTACCGAAGTTCCTTTTTTGTTCAGTTCGATGATTTCATCTTTAATCAGATTGGCATTCACCGGATCGAAACCTGAAAAAGGTTCGTCTAATATTAACAACTTTGGCTCGTGCAGTACGGTAACGATGAACTGTACTTTCTGCGCCATCCCTTTAGAAAGCTCCTGAATTTTTTTATCCCACCAGGTTTCGATTTCAAATTTTTCGAACCAGTATTTCAGTTGTTTTTTGGCATCGGCATGCGACATTCCTTTTAATTGCGCCAGATACAAACATTGTTCTCCCACTTTCATGGTTTTATACAACCCGCGTTCTTCCGGCATGTAACCAATATGCTGCACGTGATGTGGCGACAATTTTTCCCCATCGAGAAAGACCTCACCGCCATCGGGCATGGTGATTTGATTAATGATTCGGATTAAAGATGTTTTTCCGGCGCCGTTCGGACCAAGAAGTCCGTAAATACTGCCTTGTGGAACTTCTAATGAAACGCTGTTCAGTGCGGTATAATCGCCATATTGTTTGACAACATTTCTAACTTCAAGAATTGAACTCATGAATTGATTTATTTTGGTAAAAGTACGTATTAGATACTTAATGTGAGAATTTGTTACACAAAAAACCCACCCTAATTTACATCAGGATGGGAAAAAAATTGTCATGCTAAAACATAACAACAAAAAAATTATGAAAACATGTCTTTTACTTTCTCAAAGAAAGACTTGTCTGTTTTTTCAGGTTTTGGGATAAAATTATCATCCGTTAGTGCTTTTTCAAAAAACTGTTTCTGTTCTTTGGAAAGGTTTTTCGGTGTCCAGACATTAACGTGTACCAGTAAATCGCCGTTTCCGTAACTGTTGATACTTGGAATTCCTTTTCCTTTCAGACGAAGAATTTTTCCGGATTGAATGCCTTCTTCCAGTTTGATTCGCACTTTTCCGCCGATTGCTTCGATATCTTTTGATGTTCCTAGAGCCGCTTCAGCAAAACTGATGTACAAATCGTAATGCAGGTTTTCGCCTTCGCGTTTTAAAAACTCGTGTTCCACTTCTTCAATCACCACGATCAAGTCGCCCGGAATACTGTTGGAACCCGGCGCGTCGTTTCCTTTTCCGGATACTTTCAACTGCATACCGTCTACAACGCCTGCAGGAATTTTGATGGAAACTGTTTCGTCTTCCATTACCATTCCGTGTGCGTCGGCCTGATTTGGTTTGCTGTCAATCATCTGACCTGTTCCGCCACAAGAATGACATGGAGAAGACGTTTGCATTCTTCCCAAAATCGTATTGGTCACTTTCATCACCTGACCCGAACCATGACAGGTTGGACACGTTCTGTAGGTTACCCCTTGCGCCTGAACTTTACGCTTTACTTTAACTTTTTTCTCTACGCCGTTGGCAATTTCTTCCAGCGTAAGTTTTACTTTGATACGAAGATTACCTCCTTTCATTCTGCGTGGACCGCCACCACCGCCAAATCCGCCTCCGAAACCGCCACCAAAGGCACCTCCAAAGATATCACCGAACTGGCTGAAAATATCATCCATATTCATGTGGTGACCGCCGCCACCAAATCCGCCGGCACCGTCAAAAGCAGCATGACCGTATTGATCGTAACGTGCTTTTTTGTCAGCATCGCCTAAAACTTCATAAGCTTCAGCCGCTTCTTTGAATTTATCTTCCGCCGCTTTGTCACCCGGATTTTTGTCGGGGTGGAATTCAAGTGCTTTTTTACGGTAGGCTTTTTTTATCTGTTCCGCCGTAGCGCTTCTTTCAACTCCTAATACTTCGTATAAATCTCTTTTCTTCATCAGTCTGATCTATTTTGGCTTACTGCCCGATAACTACTTTAGGGAAACGAATGATTTTATCTCCCAGTTTGTATCCTTTTTCCACTACATCCACAACTTTCCCTTTCATATCATCTCCGGCAGGAATTTGAGTGATAGCCTCCGCAAAATCAGCATTAAAAGCATCTCCGGCCTTAACTTCCACTTCTTCCAAACCTTTTGAAACCAAAGTTGATTTTAATTTTTCGTAAATTAATTCTACTCCTTTTAAAAGGCTTTCATCTTCGGTTTTTGAAATCTGAATCATTGCGCGGTCAAAGTCGTCCATTACCGGCAACATGGACTGTAAAACTTCCTGTCCGGCTGTTTTAAACAAATCCATACGTTCTTTGGCCGTACGTTTTTTATAATTTTCAAATTCGGCGAACAAACGCAGGAATTTGTCTTTCTCTTTTGCTAAATCTTCTTCAAGCTGCTCTTCGGCAGTTAAAACAGGATTCGCAATTTCCTGATTTTCTGAAACATTTTCATTTTGTAACTGTTCATTCTCGATGTTTTCAGTACTTTCCTGGCTCATATTTTTAAATATTTTTTTGAACATTATTTTCGTGTATCGCTATTTGGATTGCAAATGTATTGCCAAAGGTGTAAAAAATGTCAATTTGTCATTCCTTTTTTTATTTAAAAATTGGAAAGCCGGATAATCTTGGCTAACTTTAATATAATTTTAAGAAGTTTTTGTTTACGAATAAATAGATTTGTCTAACACCTAAAAATAACCTCGATGAAAAAAATTGTTTTAAGCCTATTGGTTGTTACTGCTTTATTAAGCGTTTCGTGTAAAAAAAGCAGTACAAATGAATCGGATTCAAAAGAACCAACGGAAGCAGCGGCTTCAGCAGAAGGAACAAAATATGTGGCCAATACAACCGAATCTGTAATTAATTGGTCGGGATCCAAACCGGCAGGAAAACATTCGGGTACCATTAATTTAAAAGACGGGGAAATCACCGTTAAAGACAATAAGGTTGTTTCGGGAAAATTCACAATTAACATGAACACCATTACGGTTACCGATTTAAAAGCAGACGATGGAAAAGAAGATTTAGAAGCGCATTTAAAAGGAACCGGAGATAAAGAAGGACAAGACCACTTCTTTAACGTAACAAAATACCCAACAGGCTTTTTTGCCATCACGAGCATTGAGGAAAAAGACGGAAAAACAATCGTTTTTGGAAATTTATCCCTTAAAAATGTGACTAAATCGGTTAATTTCCCTGCTAATATTACCGTTACAGACAAAGAAGTTACTATTGACAGTGACACTTTGGTATTAAACAGAACCTATTGGAATATTAATTATGCGTCGAAATCTATTTTTGACAATTTGAAAGATAAATTTATCAATGACGAAATCGAAATTAAAGTCAGCGTTAAAGCAACAAAATAATTATTAATTCATCTTATGTTATACTAAAAAAGCATTCGTCGCGGCGAATGCTTTTTTTTGCTCATACCAATAAATTATCGAGTGCCTTTTCGAGGATTTTATACTTGAACTGAAAGCCATTTTCCAATACCTTTTTAGCACTTACATTCTGACTTTCAAACAACAGAATATGCATTTCCCCTAAAACCAGTTTCATAAGGAATTGTGGCACGTTGGGCAGCATAATGTCTTTATCCAGGACATCGGCAATACTTTTCACCAATTCCGAATTCGTTACCGGATGTGGCGCAACTGCATTAAACACGCCATCCCAATTGTTCTGAACGGCGAACAGAAACATCGCTACTAGATCGTGAATATGAATCCACGATTGCATTTGTTTTCCGGTTCCGAAGGCAGCCCCCATACCTGATTTTATAGGTTTTGCCATTTGGGGTAACGCACCACCCTCCTTAGCAAGTACCAATCCGATACGAAGTTTACAAACCGAGATATCCAATCGTTTGAATTTTTCTAGTGCATATTCCCATTTCTCGGAAACGGTTCCTAAAAAAGTCGGACTTATTTCCTTATCCTCTTCCGAATATACCTTTTTAAAACTGCTTGGATAGATTCCGATGGCAGAAGCCGACACAATTTGTTTGACCTGATTGGGGTTGTTCTTTAAAGCATTGAACAAAAGATTAGTGGTTAGGATTCGGCTTTCGATTATTTCCTGTTTATAGGAATTGGTCCAGCGTTTGGCTATCGAAGCACCCGCAAGATGGATAATGGCATCTACGCCAAGAAGGCAATTTTCATCGATGGTGCCTTTTTGGGGATTCCATAAAAAACCGTGATAATTCGGTTCGCTTTCAATTTTCTTTGCAGAAGTGGTTAAATAATGAATCGAAATTCCGTTTTGCAAAAGCAACGAAACCAGCTCTTTTCCTATCAACCCGGTTGCTCCTGTAACTAAAACTTTCATATTCAGCTTTTTATTACAAATTTAAAGAGCATAAGGCAAAAATAAATGTTAATTAAGGTAGGTTTAACTTTTATGCAGAATTACTTTACTTTAATACTCCATTCAAAATCCATTTCCGAGACCTGATCCCCTTTTTCGTCGGTTCCGATGGATTTCATCCAAAAGGTTTGTCCTTCTCCGGAAGTTATGGCGCGCTGAATGGCTTCCTCTATTAAATGGCCGTCTTTGCATACAAAAGTAATTCGTCCTCTGGCTTTTTTGGTGAAGTTCCCTTTATTGTTTGCAACTAACATGGAGATTTTTTTTCCGCTTTTTTTGATCTGATACATTACTAATGCACCGGTTGTGAGTTCGGCTGCCATTGCCTGTACTGCGAAATACATGGAATCAAACGGATTTTGATTGAACCATCGGTGTTTTACAGAAACCACACATTCTAAAGGTGAAATCTGTATTACCCGCACGCCACTCCAAAACGCAGAGGGTAATTTAAAAAACAAAAAAGTATTCAGTTTTGACGGTGTAAACTCCATAACGCTATATTTTAGGCTAATGTACAAAAAAATACTATGCATTCATATAAAATTGCATTTGTTAAAAAAAAGTTAATTTACAGTACTTTGTATTGCAAGGTATCTTCTTTTAGCCTTATCTTTGTATAAGAAATTAATAGTCTATCAATAGTATTATAAAAAATAAACATCATGAAAAAATCAGTTATCTATTTAGGAATCGCTTTATTAACTTTTACAAATGTTATTACAGCATTAGCACAACAAACTTTCTTTGAAGAAGAAGCTTTAGTTCAAACTGTTACAGCAAACAAACTTTTAAGTAGCAACACTTATAACAATGGTCTGTTTGAAAAAAGAAATGAAAACCATACTGGAAAAACAACAAGCACAAATGAAGAAACAATCGTAGTGCCTGTCTATGAAAAAACCATGGAAGAAATTATTGTTGAAAACAATCAGATTATCGAGAGTAGTCTTTCAACTGAAGAATATCTTGAAGAAACAAATGCTCAAGACTTCCCTATCATTATTAGCGCAGAAGAAAGTCCGGTTGACTATGAAAAAGTAATGGAGGAAAGAATACTGCAAGACAATCAAATCATTGAAAGTCCGGTTTTAAATACCATTACACCAATCGTTTCAGGAAAATCAAAGAAAGCTTAAATTTCAAGTTAAAATAAGGAGAGTAACAAATGTTAAAAAAATGTTAATTATTAGTACTTTGCATTACAAGGTATCTTCTTTTAGCTTTATCTTTGTATAAGAAATTAATAGTCTAACTATAGTATTATTAAAATCAGAGTTTCAATCATCATCAAAAAATCATCATCCGATTAAAATCGGGACAAAAACAAAAACCATGACAACAGTAACCGAAAAAAACACAGGAACCGTATTGCATCTAAGTGCTTTAACGCAGTATTTCATTCCGCTGGGAAATTATTTCTTTCCTATTCTAATTTGGGCGTTCCGCAAAGACAAATCAGAATTTGTGGATTACACCGGAAAACAAGCGTTGAATTTTCAATTGAGCATGCTATTGTATTCCTTATTGTTGGCCGTGATTGCCATTCCTACCTTACTTTACTCCGTTTTCAGTAATGTAACATTTCATCAGTTTGAGCAAGGCGATTTTCAATTGGAACAATTAACCACCGGAAACATCACCGGAATTGCAACGGTAGCATTAACAGCAGTATTCCTGTTCATCGCTTTAAAAATAGCCGAATTCTTTCTAATCATCTATGCTGCGGTAAAAACCAGTAACGGAGAACGCTATCGATTTCCGATGAGCATCTCCTTTCTAAAATAAAAATCATCATCAATCATCACCCGAGGCGCAGCCGAACTGTTGGAGCGTAGCGGAAAAAATCATCATCAATCATCAATCAAAAATGAACAGTTTAACCACAAAAAAAGAGAATCTATGAACATTGAGAACACCAAAGCTCAGATGCGTAAAGGGGTTTTAGAGTTCTGTATCTTATCTGTATTAAAAGAAAAAGATGCCTATACTTCCGAAATCTTAGACACACTGAAAAACGCAAAACTGTTAGTAGTTGAAGGAACCGTGTATCCGCTGCTGACACGATTAAAAAACGACGGATTACTCAACTACCGTTGGGAGGAATCCACTTCGGGACCACCCAGAAAGTATTACGGTTTAACCGATGAAGGACACGAATTTTTAAAAGAATTAAATGGCACCTGGACCGAATTATCCGATGCCGTAAACATAATAACCAGCCAAAACTAAGAGTCATGAACAAAACAGTAAGTATAAATTTAGGAGGTTTTTCTTTTCATATTGACGAAGACGCCTATCAAAAATTAAGTCGCTATTTTGATGCTATAAAACGTTCCCTTTCCCCAGACGGAAGAGACGAAATCATGAACGACATCGAGAGCAGAATTGCTGAACTTTTATCGGAAAAACTCTCAAACGAAAAACAAGTGGTTTCCCTTTCAGAAATTGATGCAGTAATTGCAGTTATGGGTCAACCGGAAGATTACCGTATCGAAGACGAAACAACGCAAACTACTTATACCACATACAATCCGTCAGGTTCAAAAAAATTGTACCGCGACAAAGAAAAAGGAATGCTTGGTGGGGTTTTGGCTGGTCTTGGACATTATTTTGGCGTAGATCCGCTTTGGTTGCGTATCATCATGGTAATCTTATTATTCAGTTGGGGAATCGGGTTTGTTCCCTACATCATTCTGTGGATTTTAGTACCGGAAGCCAAAACCACTTCAGAAAAACTGGAAATGACCGGACAACCTATTACCATATCTAATATCGAGAAAAAAGTAAAGGAAGGCTTTGGCGAAATCTCTGACACTATCAACAACATCGATCATAAAAAAATTGCTGACGGTGCCAAAGACGGAGCCCAAAAAGTAGCTTCTTCCATAGAAGATGTTTTCATGACCATTTTTAAAGCCATTGCAAAAGTAATCGGGGTATTCATCGTAATTTTCTCTGCAATGAGTCTTATAGGAATCCTGGTTGCTTCTTTAATGATGATTTTCTCTGCGGCACTTCCATCTTTACCATGGGAACACGAACTTAACGGTGGAAATTTCTCTGAAATCCCGTTATGGCTTATCGGAACACTAATGCTTTTCACAATCGGAATTCCGTTGTTCTTTTTATTCCTTTTAGGATTGAAAATTTTAACGCCGAATTTAAAATCGATTGGAAGTTTTGGAAAACTGACTTTACTTGGTCTTTGGATTATTGCGGTAATCAGCTCCATTTATTTCGGAATTCGTCAGGCAACCGAATCAGGTTTTGACGGAAAAGTGGTTAAAAAAGAACAATTATTAATCAAACCGACTGATACGTTAAACATTAAATTCCGTTTCAACGATTATTTCTCGAAAACAGCCAATGGAAAAACAGATTTCCGTTTCACACAGGATTCAACTCAAAATGAGGTAATCTACTCGAATAATATTGAGTTGCATCTATTGAAAACAACGGAATCGCCTTATATTCAAATTGAAAGAACCGCTGAAGGGAAATCGTTATCCGAAGCAAGAAAACGTGCAGAAAAAATAAGATATAGTTTTGAAATTCAAGGAAATACATTAATTTTAGACAATTATTTACTGACGGAAATCGAAAACAAATACCGCAATCAAAAAGTAAAAGTGTTTGTTTACATCCCTGAAGGGACCGTGATTCATCCGGATGAAAACGCTGCAGAGTACATTGAAAACGATTATTCCAACTACTATTTTGGTCATGGAGAAGAAAACCGTTTTTACCGATTGGAAAAAGAAGAATTAAAATGTTTGAACTGCCCGGAAGAAGAACAAGACTATGATGAAGAAGATATTGACAGTACCGGAACCAAAACCACTACGGTTACCATAAACGAAAATGGTTTGCAAATAAAAGAAAGAGAAAAGGTAACCAACAAAACGGTTGAAGGTGTAGAGGTAAGAAACGATAAAGTGATTATCACTACGAAAAACTAAAAGCAAAATCATCAATCAAAATAAATCACCCGACACTAGTCGGAACAAAAAATCAACACTATGATAAAAGTAGTCATTCACCTCACAAAAGTAGTAATCGCAGCAGTTGTTGCCCTACTGTTTGCTTCCTGCACCATGAACATCGGTTCGCTGAAAAAAATAGAAGGAAGCGGCAATGTCGTAACCAAAAACCGAAACCTGTCGGCAGATTTCACTTCTGTTAAAGCGAGCAACGGTTTGGAAGTTATTTTGGAGCAAGGAACAAATACTGAAGTTAAAGTGGAAGCCGATGACAACCTTCAGGAACACATCAAAACCGAAGTTACCGACGGCGAATTAAAAATCTATTCCGATGCAAACATCCGCGATGCGAAAGCTAAAAAGGTATTCGTGAGGTTAGCCCGATTAAATTCATTGGAGACTTCAAGCGGTTCCTCGGTTAGCAGTGTAAATGTTTTGGAAAACACTTCGATGGATTTCTCCTCCAGCAGCGGTAGTGAAATCGATGTAAAAGTTAATGCAGCAACTGTTAGTTGTAAAAGCAGCAGCGGCAGTGAAATCAAAATCAGCGGAAAAGCAGACAAACTGGACACAGAATCCTCCAGCGGCAGTACAATTGATGCGGAAAATTTAACCGTTAAAAGTGCGATAGCTGATTCATCAAGCGGCAGCAGTATTTCCTTAAATGTTTCCGAAAAATTAACGGCAGAAGCCAGCAGCGGAAGTTCGGTTTCCTATGAAAAAGAACCCAAAACCATTACTAAAAAAATGAGTTCCGGAGGCAGCATCAGTGAAGAATAAAAAGAAAAGAGGTTATAAAACCTCTTTTTTTTAAACC
The DNA here is from genome assembly GCA_963812405.1 of uncultured Flavobacteriaceae bacterium. Classification (GTDB taxonomy): domain Bacteria; phylum Bacteroidota; class Bacteroidia; order Flavobacteriales; family Flavobacteriaceae; genus Flavobacterium. The sequence goes on from CAWEUV010000004.1 coordinate 760,682, forward strand.
AACTTCAAAACGATTAAGAATTTACTTATTTTTACATATTCACTAAAAAACAATATACTTTATGAAGCAGTATCATTTAAAGGTATTTACAATAACCGCGTTATTACTCGGATGTTCCATTGCAAATGCTCAGGATACCAAACCTTCGAATTATAATTATAACGAAGCCTTTGGTAATAATTTTTACACCAAAAACGGAACAGAAACACGTTCGGCTAGCGGACAGCCCGGTGCAAAATACTGGCAAAACAGAGCCGATTACACGTTAACTGCCAATTTAAACGAGCAAAACAGTGAAATTACCGGTTCTGAAATTCTAACGTACACCAATAACAGTCCGGACAAACTTGCTTTTCTATGGATGCATTTGGATCAGAATTTATTTAAAAAAGATTCCCGTGGAAATGCTGTAATTCCGGTAACAGGAAGCCGTAATGGTGCCAGAGGTCAGGAATTCGATGGTGGGCATAAAATAAAATCGGTTAGCATACTCACGCTTCAGAATGGTAAACAGGTCGAAAAAGAAGCGAAATTCACCATTGCCGACACCCGAATGCAAATTATACTTCCGGAAGAAGTAAAAGCCAACGGCGGAACTGTCAAAATAAAGATCAATTTTTCTTACATCTCGCCTATACAAGGATCAGACCGAACCGGAATTTTAGACACCAAAAACGGAAAAATATTTGCTATCGCACAGTGGTACCCGAGAATGTGTGTGTATGATGACGTACGCGGATGGGACACACACCCGTATTTAGGTGCCGGCGAATTTTATCTGGAATATGGTGATTTCGATGTTGCCATAACGGCTCCGGCCAATCATATTGTAGTGTGTTCGGGTGAATTGCAAAACCCACAGGAAGTATATACCGCAGAACAACAAAAACGTTGGGCATTGGCCAGACAAAGTGACAAAACGGTAATTATCCGTTCGGAAGATGAAGTTACCAATCCGTCATCACGACCTACAGGAAAAGCCACATTAACGTGGAAGTTCAAAATGAAAAACTCCCGCGATGTTTCTTGGGCGTCATCTGCTGCTTTTATCCTCGATGCTGCAAAAATCAATTTACCAAGCGGAAAAAAAGCATTAGCCATTGGTGCATATCCTGCTGAAAGCAACGGAAACGAAGCTTGGGGCCGTGCTACCGAATACACCAAAAGTTCTATTGAAAATTACTCCAAAAGATGGTTTGAATATCCTTACACCACAGCCATCAACGTGGCGGCAAATGTAGGCGGAATGGAATATCCGGGCATTGTATTTTGCTCTTCCCGTTCCAAAGGCGACGATTTATGGGGTGTAACCGATCATGAATTCGGTCACTGCTGGTTTCCCATGATTGTAGGCTCTAACGAACGTTTATTCGCTTGGATGGACGAAGGTTTCAATACATTCATCAACGGAATCAGCTCGGAGGACTTCAACAACGGGGAATACAAACAGAAACAACGCAACATGCACCGTGCATCAAAAATGCTAACCAACCCTGAAATGGAACCGATAATCAGTGCGGCCGACAATTTAAAAGAAGCCAATCTGGGTATATTAGCCTATGAAAAACCGGGATCCGGTTTAAGCATGTTACGCGAGCACATTCTTGGTAAAGAACGTTTTGATTATGCTTTCAGAACCTATGTTGAGCGCTGGGCTTTTAAACACCCAATGCCGGATGACTTTTTCAGAACGATTGAAAATGTTGCGGGAGAAGACTTAAATTGGTTCTGGAGAGGTTGGTTCATGAACAACTGGCAAATGGATCAGGCAATTAACAAAGTAAAATATGTAAAAAATGATCCGAAGCAAGGCGCGCTGATAACCATTGAAAACTTGGAAAAAATGCCAATGCCGGTGATACTGCAAATCAAAACCAAAAGCGGTGCCACTTCAACAGTTAAATTACCGGTTGAAATTTGGGAACGCAACAAGGTTTGGACCTTCAAGCACAATTCTACCGAAGAATTAGAAAGCATTACCATTGATCCGGAAAATGTATTCCCGGACATTAATGGCGATAACAATGTGTGGACTGATGCTAAAAATGGTGTTGAAAAATCGCCTGTATTAGACGGTTATTTGGGCAAATTTTCAAGCAAACAAATTCCTGTAAAAATCACCTTCACTCAAGAAGACGGTGAACTAGTTATTAATAGTGAAGGACAGCCATCACTTCCATTGGAAAACAAAGGAAAAGATAAATTCGCTTTCGAACAGGCCGGTATAATCGTTCAGTTTAACGAAATGAAAAATAGTTTTTCACTAAAAATAGGAGAACAAAGTTTCGAATTTACCCGCGACAAATAATTGAAAAAATCATTTTAAAGTCTAAAATTAAAAACATCAGTATTAGCTGATGTTTTTTTTTATATTTGTGTAAACTAAAGAACGAAACCCAAATGAAAAAACTTTATTTTCTACTAATTGCATTAGTAATTACTTCGGTTGCGCTAGGTCAGAAAAAGGAAAAAATCAAAGGTTCCAAAATTGTAACGGTAACACAGAAAGAAGTTGAACCGTTTGAAAATCTGGAAATTGAAGATAACCTTGAAATTTTCATCATCAAAGGCGACAAACAATCCATAGAAATTGAAGCCGATGACAACCTGCACGATGTGCTGAAATATGAAATGGTGGGAAGTTCGCTTCGTTTGAGTTCTACCAAAGAAGTCACCGGCGCTAAAAAATTCAGCGTAAGAGTTACTTATACCGATATTTTAAAGCTAATTACTGTAAAACAGGAAGCGCAGTTAAATTCGTTGGCTGATTTGCAACTGGATGAAATTACTGTGAAAAATTATGATTATTCCAAATCGTATCTCAATGTAAAGTCAACCCATTTTACTTTATTGATGAACGATAAATCCAAAGCAGAACTGAATGTCAAATCCGAGTCTGCCACTTTAGAATTAAGTAAAAACGCCGAACTGAAAGCCTTGGTTGCGACACAAAACCTGAAACTGGATTTATATCAAAAAACGTCGGCGAATGTTGAAGGAGATGCTGCTATGGCAAAAATCCGTTTGGATAACAATTCCAATTTAACGGCTAAAAAATTAATCGCTACTGAAATGGAATTAACTGCAGAAGCTTACAGTAACGTGAGCGTAAACGCAACCACAAAAATTAGCATAACGGCTACAGGAAAATCGGAAATCCAATTGTTTGGAACTCCTAAAATCAACATGATAAATTTTGTTGACAATGCCACTTTGTACAAGAAACCGCAACAATAATCTGCTGATTGTTCAAAAAAAAATCCCATTCTAAAAAAGAATGGGATTTTTTTTAATAATTCCATTGGCGCTGTTTGTCCAATTCTTCCATAACATCAATTTCTTCCTGAGGAATCACCTTTAAAAAAGAAGGATGCTGTTCAATGGCATATTCGATTTTTTCAACTATTTCTTCCACTGTATCATTTTCATAATCAATCTGCAACGGCTCTTTGATAATGAAAGATTGTAAAATTCCTTTTTTCTTCAAACGCAATCCTTTTTTATCAAACGATCGGCGGAAGCCATCAATTACAATTGGAACTACAATGGGTTTATGCTGCTTGATGATATGCGCAGTACCCTTACGAACCGGTTTAAACGATTTGGTAGTGCCTTGCGGGAAGGTAATTACCCAACCGTCAGCCAAAGCAATTTTAATATTCTCTGTATCGTTGGGGTTGACTTCTTTTTTCTCATGATCGGCGACATCTTTTCCGCCTGCTCTCCAGGTTCTTTCCACTGTAATAGCCCCTACATAAGCCAAAATTCTTGGTAACAATCCGGATTGCATGGTTTCTTTGGCGGCAACGTAATAAATGTTCAATTTCGGATTCCAAAGATATAATACATTTCTAATGTTGTCTTCGCGTCCTTTTAAACTTGCATTAAACACATGAAACATGGCCACAACATCCGCAAAATAAGTTTGATGATTGGATATAAAAAGTACGTTTCGATCTGGTAGAGCTCTTATGATTTCGGAACCGTCAACCTGAAGCTGATTGAATCCGCGATATCGTCTGTGTGTCAATGCACCGAAAATTCGTATCAGCCATTTTTTTATAAAAAGTATATGACCAAAAGGATTTCTTTTAAATAATCCCATAATTCTTAACAGATTTAGTTCTAAAAAAGAGGTGCAAATTTAAACATTTCAATCTATTCAAAGCACTTTTCGGATGGTTTCTTTGAGTTCACTCATCATCATCGCTGTAGCGCCCCAAACCACATATTTATCAACGTTAAAAACCGGGACACTAATATTATCGGCATACGAGGTAGACATTACCACCTGCGTTATTATCCGATCATCCAAAAGATCCCGCAAAGGCAATTCCAACACTCTTTTTACTTCATACGGACTGGGGTCAAACGTAACTTCTTCGTGAACAATCCCTAAAAAAGGTGATACTAAAAAATTGCTCGGCGGAATATACAATTCACTGAATGGCTTTATCACCTGAATAACATCGGGAGAAATCCCAATTTCCTCATGCGTTTCCCGAAGCGCGGTAAACTGCAAATTAAGATCCGTTGGTTCCGCTTTTCCTCCAGGAAAGGCAATTTGAGAAGCGTGAATACCCGGGTACGAATTACGAACAATCAAGGCCAGATGGGTTTCTTTATTTTTAGGGTACAAAAGCATCATGACAGCAGCCTTTCTGGGGTTCTTGTCCAAATAATCTTTTGTAGAAAGTGAAGAAACTCGCTCCAGTGGCGCCATTTTCATGTGCGCTTCTACCGATAGTAGCTTTTCTTTTTCTATTTTTGGAATGTATTTTAAAAATTCCGAAAAATCCATTGTACCTGTTTTTTAATCACCAACTATAAAGTTACCTCAAAAATTACTTTTAACAAACTTATATTCACAGAAAGATGTTTAGCAAAGAAGAAGCACAACAAATAAAAAAGGAGTTCTGGACCGCTTTCGCCGAAGCTTATCCCCGCAAATGGCTGTTGTATGACACCAAAATAAAGGATTTTACCTTTAAATTTCATGTAGACAATAAAAAAGCTCAGGTCTTAATCGATATTGAACCCAAAGATGAAGAAAAACGAAAAATCTATTACGAAAAAATCGAATCCTTAAAAACAATCTTACTGGAAGAATATCTTGAGGATGCTATTTTCGAAAGAAATTTTTATCTCGAAACCGGAAAATGCATCAGTAAAATATGGGTGGAAAAAACCGGAATCAGCTTGTTCAACAAAGCGTCATGGGATGAAATTTTCGACTTTTTCAACGAAAAAATGGATGCTTTTGAGCGTTTTTTCTACGAATATGAAGATTATATCCGCGATTTGGAAATCAACACCTAATACAAAACCGTTCGAAAGAACGGTTTGTTTTTTATTCTTTTCTTCAATCCATTTCGCCATATAGTGCGTACTTTGTAAAGTATGATGTTGCAACATACTCCCGATAAAATTGTGTCGGCGATGCGTTTCCAAATCAGATAACAAAAACTGAATTTCAGCATTCAACCGCGCAAAGAAATCAGCTTTGGCAAATCGGTTTTGAATCAAACTGAAACCGCGTTTTTTTGACGATTCCCAAACCGATTCATTGTTATACAACAGTACCGCTTTTTCGATAAACGATTCATTGTTGTCTTCAATAAAACCATTCCACAAAAATTGATCATGCATCGATTCTGCCCCCACAGATGTAGTTACCGAAGGCGTCCCGTACATCATAGCTTCTAAGAGTTTCCCTTTAATTCCGGCACCGAAACGAATGGGTGCTAACAAAACTTTAGCCGATTCTATAACTTGTTGTGCGCTTTCAGCCCGTCCTTTGATATAAAAACGTTCTTTGGGATTGTCCAACTGAAATACTTTATGCGAAGGATAAGCGCCGTAAATCAATAGATTGGCTTTAGGTATTTTTTTACTTAAAACAGGCCAAATCTCCGTTTTCAAAACCTGAACACAATTCCAATTCGGTTCGTGCAGAAAGTTTCCTATAAAAACAAAATCTTTCCTTTCTTCAAACGGTAAGCGATTTTCAAATTCATTCATAGCTGATGTTTCAACCACAATCGGAAGATAAAACAACAAACTTTTCTCGACTTTAAAAACCGATTGCAATAATTCCATCTCATATTCCGAAATCATCAGCGTCAGATCACAACGAAAAATACTCGCTATTTCCCGTTTTGCAACCTCTGAAAACAGCATAGCTGTAGTAAACTGGAATTGCTTTTTATAAGCCGTTTGCCTGGCATCCCTCAAACAATGTAAATCTTCAGTATCCAAAATCCGTAAAGCTTTCGGACAATATTTTGCAACACGCCAACCAAATTGTTCTTCCACCATAAACCGATCAAAAAGAACAACATCAGGTAGCAAATCACTTATAAAATCATCAAAACTGACATTGTTCATCATCACTAACCGACTTTCAACACCAATAGCGCTCAAATCGACAGCAAAATCAGAACTCACAGACGTGCTGGCATAGGTAACATCGTAAGCCTGTGATTGAAAGAAAGATATAAGCTGCAACATGCGGCTACCGGCTGCCGACGAATTGGGTTCGACCCAAACCGAACTGATGATTAAGAGTTTTTTATTCTGCATGCTCAAAAATACTCCGCTACAGGTTACAAATCCAAAAAAGAGCTTAATTTTGTGTAAAATAATGTGAAATGTTAGGTTTAAAATTAGCAACGGACCCAAGATGGGTAAATATTGTAGAATCCAATATCCAAGAAATTTTGACAGATCACGCTTGGTGTGAACAAAAAGCAGCAACCAATGCGATTCATATCATCGCACAAAACCCTGAAAACGAGGAGTTGGTTACAGAAATGACACAAATTGCCCGTGAAGAAATGGAACATTTTCAAATGGTTCACGAAATTATTAAGCAACGCGGACTCACATTAGGTCGTGAACGCAGGGATAATTATGTGAGTGAGCTTTTTAAATTTTCAAAAAAAGACGGCAGCCGAAACGATTCTTTGATCGAACGTTTGTTGTTTGCAGCCATGATTGAGGCGAGAAGTTGCGAGCGTTTCCGGGTGCTTTCCCAAAATATAAAGGATGAGGAACTCGCAAAATTCTACCACGAATTAATGGTAAGCGAGGCCGGACATTACACTACTTTTTTAAAATTAGCCAAGAAATATTCGGAAAAAGTAGATGTCGATAAACGCTGGAAAGAATGGCTGGATTACGAAGGCAGCATCATTACCAATTACGGAAAACAGGAAACCGTTCACGGATAAACGCAACAAAACCAATTCATTACGGATTGTTTTTTTTTTATGGCGTGTCCTTTTAGGCCGGGCTATCCGCTCTATCTTTTATTCCGCAAGGCTCCATAAAAGGATGCCGCTCCTATCCCTCACGCAGTTCCGAATTTCAAAATACCATCTGACTTCAAAACAAAAAAAACTCTCGCTGGAAGAAAAATTCTAAAAAAATTGATTATTAATAGCCTACGAATTACAATTCCATTCCTTTTTTTCAAAATAAACGCTTATAAAACTAAAATTCTCAAACATCGTAAGGTTTTAAAGGTGTTATTCCAACACAACTTACGGTTGTTTTCCAAAAAACCCAAACTATTATAAAACAAAAAACCCTTCATCGAATGATGAAGGGTTTTTAAAAGAAAGGCGACGACATACTCTCCCACAAATTGCAGTACCATCTGCGCAGGCGGGCTTAACTTCTCTGTTCGGAATGGGAAGAGGTGAGCCCCGCCGCAATAACCACCTTAAGTCGTTATAATTGCATGGGTAATCATTATCAATTGCTAATTATCAATTATCAATTGAACAATATCTTAACATACTGAGATAAAAATATATTAATTAAAAGTTTGCTGCCTCCGCCAAGGCGGACGCAAGCGTGTACATAAGCTTACGGGTTATTAGTACTACTCGACTATGACATTACTGCCTTTACATCTATAGCCTATCAACGTGGTCATCTTCCACGACCCTTAAAAGAAATCTCATCTTGTGGTGGGTTTCGCGCTTATATGCTTTCAGCGCTTATCCCTTCCCGACGTAGCTACTCTGCGGTGCTCCTGGCGGGACAACAGATACACTAGAGGTCAGTCCAATTCGGTCCTCTCGTACTAGAGTCAGATCCACTCAAATTTCTAACGCCCACAGTAGATAGAGACCGAACTGTCTCACGACGTTCTGAACCCAGCTCGCGTGCCACTTTAATGGGCGAACAGCCCAACCCTTGGGACCTTCTCCAGCCCCAGGATGTGACGAGCCGACATCGAGGTGCCAAACCCCCCCGTCGATATGAGCTCTTGGGGGAGATCAGCCTGTTATCCCCGGCGTACCTTTTATCCTTTGAGCGATGGCCCTTCCATGCGGAACCACCGGATCACTATGCTCTACTTTCGTACCTGATCGACCTGTATGTCTCTCAGTCAAGCTCCCTTATGCCATTGCACTCTACGCACGGTTACCAAGCGTGCTGAGGGAACCTTTAGAAGCCTCCGTTACTCTTTTGGAGGCGACCACCCCAGTCAAACTACCCACCAAGCAATGTCCCCCGCTTTACGGGGTTAGGCCTCAGATAAGCAAAGGGTGGTATTTCAACAATGACTCCACAACGCCTAGCGACGCCATTTCACAGTCTCCCACCTATCCTACACATCACTTATCCAAGGTCAATACTAAGCTATAGTAAAGGTGCACAGGGTCTTTTCGTCCCACTGCGGGTAATCGGCATCTTCACCGATACTACAATTTCACCGAGCTCATGGCTGAGACAGTGTCCAGATCGTTACACCATTCGTGCAGGTCGGAACTTACCCGACAAGGAATTTCGCTACCTTAGGACCGTTATAGTTACGGCCGCCGTTTACTGGGGCTTCAATTCAATGCTTCTCCGAAGATAACATCTCCTCTTAACCTTCCAGCACCGGGCAGGTGTCAGGCCCTATACTTCATCTTACGATTTTGCAGAGCCCTGTGTTTTTGATAAACAGTCGCCTGGACCTTTTCACTGCGGCCAGCATTGCTGCTGGCGACCTTTCTCCCGAAGTTACAGGTCTATTTTGCCTAATTCCTTAGCCATGAATCTCTCGAGCACCTTAGGATTCTCTCCTCGACTACCTGTGTCGGTTTACGGTACGGGTACTGTTAATCTAAGTTTAGAGGTTTTTCTTGGAAGCCCTTAGGTACACTATCTCTTTGTCCGAAGACTCCGAGTACTATCGCATTTCCCCAGTTCTCGCGCATTTTACTACGAGACCTATAGGTAGGTGCTTTAACGAACTATTCCGTCAGTTCGCGGTACTTTCATCACTCCGTCACCCCATCACAATTAACAGTAGTACGGGAATATTAACCCGTTGGCCATCGACTGTCCCTTTCGGGTTCGCCTTAGGACCCGACTAACCCTCAGCTGATTAGCATAGCTGAGGAAACCTTAGTCTTTCGGTGTGCGGGTTTCTCGCCCGCATTATCGTTACTTATGCCTACATTTTCTTTTCTAACCAGTCCAGCATGAGTCGCCTCACACCTTCAACCCTGTTAGAATGCTCCCCTACCACGTATATTACTATACATCCATAGCTTCGGTAGTATACTTATGCCCGATTATTATCCATGCTCGTCCGCTCGACTAGTGAGCTGTTACGCACTCTTTAAATGAATGGCTGCTTCCAAGCCAACATCCTAGCTGTCTGGGCAGACAAACCTCGTTTTTTCAACTTAGCATACATTTGGGGACCTTAGCTGATGGTCTGGGTTCTTTCCCTCTCGGACATGGACCTTAGCACCCATGCCCTCACTGCTGAGAAACATTATATAGCATTCGGAGTTTGTCAGGAATTGGTAGGCGGTGAAGCCCCCGCATCCAATCAGTAGCTCTACCTCTATATAACTTTACGCTCAGCGCTGCACCTAAATGCATTTCGGGGAGTACGAGCTATTTCCGAGTTTGATTGGCCTTTCACCCCTACCCACAGGTCATCCGAAGACTTTTCAACGTCAACCGGTTCGGTCCTCCACTGTGTGTTACCACAGCTTCAACCTGCCCATGGGTAGATCACACGGTTTCGCGTCTACCACTACTGACTAAAGCGCCCTATTCAGACTCGCTTTCGCTACGGATCCACACCTGAAGTGCTTATCCTTGCCAGCAACGGTAACTCGTAGGCTCATTATGCAAAAGGCACGCCGTCACCCCACGAAAGGGCTCCGACCGCTTGTAAGCGTATGGTTTCAGGATCTATTTCACTCCGTTATTCACGGTTCTTTTCACCTTTCCTTCACAGTACTGGTTCACTATCGGTCTCTCAGGAGTATTTAGCCTTAGCGGATGGTCCCGCCAGATTCAGACAGGGTTTCACGTGCCCCGCCCTACTCAGGATACCACTATTGTTATCTTCTCTTACTTATACGGGACTATCACCCTCTTCGGTTAACCTTTCCAGGTTATTCTAATTCAATCCGCATCAAATGTCGTGGTCCTACAACCCCACAATTGCCGTAACAACTATGGTTTGGGCTAATCCGCGTTCGCTCGCCACTACTTACGGAATCACTTTTGTTTTCTTCTCCTCCGCCTACTTAGATGTTTCAGTTCAGCGGGTTTGCCCCCTATCGGGTAATACATCTTCAATGTATTGGGTTGCCCCATTCGGATATCTGCGGATCACATCGTATGTGCCAATCCCCGCAGCTTTTCGCAGCTTATCACGTCCTTCATCGCCTCTGAGAGCCTAGGCATCCCCCATACGCCCTTATTTTGCTTATGTATGTGGTTTCTATATCACTATAGATTCCTATGCTTTCTACTTTTTAATTTGTATTTTTCTTATCTCAATATGTCAATGAACGTGTGGCGAGTTGCCACTGACAAAAATTATCAGCTTTGACTTTATAGCCTAGTGGAGAATATCGGAGTCGAACCGATGACCTCCTGCGTGCAAGGCAGGCGCTCTAGCCAGCTGAGCTAATCCCCCGTTGTTTTAGTGTTTTCGTTAACAGTTATCAGTTAACAGTACTTCAAACGGTCACTCAACCTCTAAAATTTCCTTTTTTATAACCTCTTTTACATCTTTTTAACCTTAAAGCTTAAAAAGTAGTCCCGGGCAGACTCGAACTGCCGACCCCTACATTATCAGTGTAGTACTCTAACCAGCTGAGCTACGAGACTCTGTATTTTAAGTTATATTTTGAACTAACAGCGAGAGCAATCCCTAATCTTTCGCAAAAAAAACCACATTCTTATCATTTCTCTAGAAAGGAGGTGTTCCAGCCGCACCTTCCGGTACGGCTACCTTGTTACGACTTAGCCCCAGTTACTAGTTTTACCCTAGGCAGCTCCTTACGGTCACCGACTTCAGGTACCCCCAGCTTCCATGGCTTGACGGGCGGTGTGTACAAGGCCCGGGAACGTATTCACCGCATCATGGCTGATATGCGATTACTAGCGAATCCAGCTTCACGGAGTCGAGTTGCAGACTCCGATCCGAACTGAGAACGGCTTTGAAGATTCGCTCCTGCTTGCGCAGTGGCTGCTCTCTGTACCGTCCATTGTAGCACGTGTGTAGCCCAGGACGTAAGGGCCGTGATGATTTGACGTCATCCCCACCTTCCTCACGGTTTGCACCGGCAGTCTTGTTAGAGTTCCCGGCATGACCCGCTGGCAACTAACAATAGGGGTTGCGCTCGTTATAGGACTTAACCTGACACCTCACGGCACGAGCTGACGACAACCATGCAGCACCTTGAAAGACGTCCGAAGAAAATCTGGTTTCCCAAACTGTCGTCTCCCATTTAAGCCCTGGTAAGGTTCCTCGCGTATCATCGAATTAAACCACATGCTCCTCCGCTTGTGCGGGCCCCCGTCAATTCCTTTGAGTTTCACACTTGCGTGCGTACTCCCCAGGTGGGATACTTATCACTTTCGCTTAGCCACTCAGATTGCTCCGAACAGCTAGTATCCATCGTTTACGGCGTGGACTACCAGGGTATCTAATCCTGTTCGCTCCCCACGCTTTCGTCCATCAGCGTCAATCCACTTGTAGTAACCTGCCTTCGCAATTGGTATTCCATGTAATATCTAAGCATTTCACCGCTACACTACATATTCTAGTTACTTCCAAGTAATTCAAGCTCTACAGTATCAATGGCCGTTCCATCGTTAAGCGATGGGCTTTCACCACTGACTTATAAAGCCGCCTACGGACCCTTTAAACCCAATGATTCCGGATAACGCTTGGATCCTCCGTATTACCGCGGCTGCTGGCACGGAGTTAGCCGATCCTTATTCTTACGGTACCGTCAAGCTCCTACACGTAGGAGTGTTTCTTCCCGTACAAAAGCAGTTTACACACCATAGATGCTTCATCCTGCACGCGGCATGGCTGGTTCAGACTTGCGTCCATTGACCAATATTCCTCACTGCTGCCTCCCGTAGGAGTCTGGTCCGTGTCTCAGTACCAGTGTGGGGGATCTCCCTCTCAGGACCCCTACCCATCATCGTCTTGGTAAGCCGTTACCTTACCAACTAACTAATGGGACGCATGCTCATCTTGTACCGTTGGAACTTTAATTATAAAACCATGCGATTTCATAATGCTATGAGGTATTAATCCAAATTTCTCTGGGCTATCCCTCAGTACAAGGCAGATTGCATACGCGTTACGCACCCGTGCGCCGGTCTCAAGGTTGCAAGCAACTTCTACCCCTCGACTTGCATGTGTTAGGCCTGCCGCTAGCGTTCATCCTGAGCCAGGATCAAACTCTTCATCGTATATTTTAATATTGTCGATAAAATGCTAGGTTGTTTTTCAAATCTACTCGAAAAAGTATTACTCTCTCTTATATTTGCTGTCAATTCAATATGTCTATGAACGTGTCTTCTTTTTTATTCTCACTATCATTTCTGATAGCGGGTGCAAAAGTAGAACTTCTTTTCTAATCTGCCAAACTTTTTGAAACTTTTTTTTGAAAAAATTTTCTCGCCGTTTAAACCAGTATTTCAAATGAACTTCCCTCTGTTTGCGGGTTGCAAAAGTAGAACTCCTTTTTAAATCTCGCAAGCTTTTTTTGAAATTTTTTTTCGATTTATTTTTCGAACGTTAATTTCGCGTCGCTTACCAGTATTTCAAATGAACTTTCCCTTATTTTGCGGGCTGCAAAGATAGTTGCTTTATTCCTTACAATCCAAATCTTTTTTCAACTTTTTTTCAAAAATCTTTTTGATCTGTTTTGCTTCAAAATGTCGTATGAACTAGTGCTTTATTGCGGGTGCAAAAGTAGCACTCTTTTACCCATATCCAAACTTTTTCAAGTCTTTTTTTGATCTTTTTTTACCCGTTTTCCTTAACTCACTGATAACCATTTCCTAACATCCGAAAGTTTTTTTCCTGAAAAAGCAACTAAGGAACTGAGAGGCTAAGATGCTAAGGTTTTTGCTATACTACATATAGTATACTCACAAAGTAACTACACTATATATAAGGAGTACATTTCAGTTTTACCATACTATATATAATAGGTAAGCGTAAAAAGTTTGCGGATAAATCGCAAAATGCCACTACCCTAGCCCCGATTACCTCAGTTTAATATTTTGATAAGGATTCGGTGAATGCACGCATTTGCAGTGGAAATCCCGGAGCGAAGCGAAGGAATTGCAGCGGAAAGCGGGAAATGCCATTCCAAAATAGCCAAAAGTCTAGCTACAAATTAAATAAAAACACTAAATTGCAGGAAAACCTATTCTAAAAATGATATTAGGATTCGCCATAAGTCTTATTGGTTTGCTATTTTTATTGTTAAACACAATACTTTACATCTTTGGTCTAAAAAACAAAAACAAAAAAGAATCCTTACTCACCATTTACCTGACACTTTTATTTGCCGTTGAATTCTTCTGTCACGTCATTGGATGGACCAACCCCGGAAACAACTTGTTTCTTTCCCATTATTATTTCAACATACAGTTTATCGTACTCAGCATCGTTTTTTACCGATTGTTTGACAATCCTTTTTTAAAAAAAATAATCCTTTTGAATCTTTTTGTCATTTTAGGTATTGTCTTATATACTTACATCGGCAATCCCGACTTGTATTACAAATTCAACCCTCTTGAAATAATCCTTACAACAATTGCGCTATCGCTGTACACCTTACTATACCTTCTAAAAACCCTCCATCGTTCCGGAAAGTATTATTATTTTTTTATCGGCCTGTTATTATACCTTACCAATAGTGTTTTTATCTTTTTAAGCGGGAATTCCGAAACTGTCTTTCTGGAAGATCCTTATATTGATATCTGGATTTTCAACTCCGTTTTCTACATCGTATATCAGGCTTTTATCTTTAAAAACTGGACACTTCTTAAAAGCATACAAAGAGAAACAGATACAACTGCTGCATAAAACCACAAAAGAGTTAATTTTCTCTTTGGTTTCTTTGTAAAACAGTTTTTCAAATGTTATATATTTGCAGCTTATAATTAATTACTATGATCAAAATTACTTTACCGGACGGTTCGGTTAGAGAGTTTGCACCAGGTGTAACTCCTATGGATGTTGCGAAAAGCATCAGTGAGGGATTAGCAAGAAATGTGATTTCCGCTTCTTTTAATGGTACAACCATTGAAACCACGACCGAATTAACCACGGACGGTACACTTATATTATATACCTGGAATGATGCCGACGGTAAAAAAGCGTTCTGGCACTCGACTTCGCACGTAATGGCGCAGGCTCTTGAGGAAATGTATCCGGGTATCAAGTTAACAATCGGTCCTGCGATTGACAACGGATTCTACTACGATGTGGATTTCGGCGACAAAAAAATTACCGATGCAGATTTCAAAGCGATTGAAGACCGCGTGTTGGAAATCGCCAGAGAGAAGCACGAATTCAAAATGCGTTCGGCTACTAAAGCAGAAGCATTAGAGTTATACAAAAACAATGAGTATAAAACCGAGTTAATCCAAAACCTGGAAGACGGAACCATTACGTTCTGCGATCATTCCACTTTTACGGATTTATGTCGTGGCGGTCACATTCCGAATACCGGTATCATCAAAGCGATGAAAATCCTATCGGTAGCCGGAGCGTACTGGAGAGGTGATGAGAAAAACAAACAGTTAACCCGTGTGTACGGAATTTCGTTCCCGAAACAAAAAGACTTAACAGACTACCTTGAATTATTAGAGGAAGCAAAACGTCGCGACCACAGAAAACTGGGAAAAGAACTGGATTTGTTCCACTTCTCGCAAAAAGTGGGTCAAGGGTTACCGTTATGGTTGCCAAAAGGCGCTGCGTTACGCGACCGTTTGGAGCAATTCTTGAAAAAAGCGCAGAAAAAAGCCGGATATGAGCAAGTAGTAACCCCTCATATTGGTCAAAAAGAATTATATGTAACTTCAGGACACTACGCTAAATACGGAGCTGACAGTTTCCAACCAATTCACACCCCGGCGGAAGGCGAAGAGTTCTTGCTAAAACCAATGAACTGTCCTCATCACTGTGAGATCTACAACGCACGACCTTGGAGTTATAAAGATTTGCCGAAGCGTTATGCAGAATTCGGAACCGTTTACCGTTACGAACAATCCGGAGAATTACACGGATTAACACGTGTTCGCGGATTCACTCAGGATGACGCGCACATTTTTTGTACCCCAGACCAATTGGATGCGGAGTTCAAAAATGTAATCGACCTAGTATTATATGTGTTTGGATCTTTAGGTTTTGAGAACTTCACGGCTCAGGTTTCCGTTCGCGATTTAAACAATCCTGACAAATACATCGGATCGGTGGAAAATTGGGAAAAAGCAGAGAACGCCATCATCAGTGCCGCAAAAGACAAAGGTTTAAATTATGTAATTGAACCTGGGGAAGCAGCGTTCTATGGTCCGAAACTGGATTTCATGGTGAAAGATGCTTTAGGCAGAAGCTGGCAGTTGGGAACGATTCAGGTAGATTACAACCTACCGGAGCGTTTCGATTTATCCTACAAAGGCTCTGATAATGAATTACATAGACCGGTAATGATTCACCGTGCACCGTTTGGTTCCATGGAGCGTTTTATTGCAATTTTACTGGAACATACGGGTGGAAATTTCCCGCTTTGGCTGATGCCGGAACAGGCTATCATCCTGTCTTTGAGCGAGAAATATGAAAATTATGCCAAAAAAGTTTCAGAATTGCTGGAAATTCACGAAATTCGCGCCCTAATTGACAACCGAAACGAGACAATCGGGAAGAAAATCCGTGAAGCGGAGACCAAAAAATTCCCGTTCATGCTGATTGTTGGCGAGGAAGAAGAGAAAAACGGAACGATTTCCGTACGTCGCCACGGTGATGCCGGAAAATCGAACGAAACGATGACTATTGAGCAGTTTGCCGCATTAGTTAACGACGAAATAGCAAAAACATTAAAACAATTCTAAGTTTAATTTAAAATTTTAGAGCCATAGCAATAAGAAACAACAGAGGTTACCAACCTCGCGTAGAAAAGAAAGATGCACACCGAATTAACAACAACATTCGTGTGCCGGAAGTACGTCTTGTAGGAGACAATATTGAACCGGGAGTTTACAAAACTGCCGAAGCAATGCGTTTAGCCGACCAGTTTGAACTGGACTTGGTTGAAATTTCTCCCAATGCAGAGCCGCCTGTTTGTAAAATCATGGATTACGGCAAGTTCTTATACGAACAAAAGAAACGTGAAAAAGAACTGAAAGCCAAATCGACTCAGATTACCATTAAGGAAATCCGTTTCGGTCCTCAGACAGACGAGCACGATTATGAGTTCAAAAGAAAAAATGCGGAGAAGTTCTTAAAAGAAGGTTCGAAATTAAAAGCGTTCGTATTCTTCAAAGGACGTTCCATCATCTATAAAGAACAAGGACAAATTTTATTGCTTCGTTTAGCACAGGATTTGGAAGAGTTCGGAAAAGTGGAAGCCATGCCGGTTTTGGAAGGAAAGCGTATGATCATGTTCATCGCTCCTAAGAAAAAAAGTAAATAGTTAACAGTCGGAGTATTCAGTATTCAATCTGTAAACTGAAAACCCGAGACTGAAAACTAAAAAATAGTAAGTAAGATAAATTTAATACCTAGGAAGAGATGCCTAAAATGAAAACTAAATCTAGTGCTAAGAAACGTTTTAAAGTTACTGGCTCTGGAAAAATCAAAAGAAAGCACGCTTTTAAAAGTCACATCCTGACTAAAAAGTCGAAAAAACGTAAGTTAGCTTTAACTCACTCAGCATTGGTTCACCAATCTGACGTGAAGAGTGTGAAAGAACAATTAAGAATTATCTAATCAGTTTTCCTGATTGAATAACCTTAATCGTACTTCGGTTAAAACAATTTAATAACCCTGGAGTGGGCGTTTTGAGTTCAACTTAAAAACAGAAGTGCCGAAAGGCCGCCTTACTGCAAAAAACAATTTAGAATTATGCCAAGATCAGTAAATTCAGTTGCTAAAAGAGCAAGAAGAAAAAGAGTATTGAAGCAAGCCAAAGGTTTCTTTGGAAGACGTAAAAACGTTTGGACTGTAGCGAAAAACGCGGTAGAGAAAGCAATGGCTTACGCATACCGTGGAAGAAAACAAAAGAAAAGAAATTTCCGTGCTTTATGGATCATGCGTATCAACGCGGGTGCACGTTTACACGGAATGAGCTATTCTCAGTTTATGGGTAAAATCAAAGCAAACAACATCGAATTGAACCGTAAAGTTCTTGCCGATTTAGCAATGAACCACCCAGAAGCTTTCGCGGCTATCGTGAATAAAGTGAAATAAGAAAAACGTTTATAAACATATTTATCTTACTTACTATAAAAACCCATTCGCAAGAGTGGGTTTTTTATTTTTAGCAATTTGGGAGCGAATGGCTTGAGAGGTATCTGTAAACCCTAATCCCGCCATCCGCACTACGAGGTAGTTGCTCCTGTCGGGGCTAGTGAGGAATCCATTTTAATTTTTGGAAACTTTATTTTTAAACTACCTTTGTCGTTCATTCGATTCCCATGAAAAACACAAAGTCTGAGACTCCAGCAGTAAAAAGTTTACATCCGCGAAACAAACACAATGGCAATTACGATTTCAAAACTTTAATTGCAAGCTTACCAGAATTGGAAGCCTTTGTAGCTGTCAATAAATTTGGAAACGAAAGCATCGACTTTGCCAACCCGGATGCTGTGCGCGCTTTGAACAAAGCCTTGCTGAAACATTTTTACAACGTTGGTTATTGGGAATTACCGAAAACCAACCTTTGCCCTCCTATCCCGGGCCGGGCCGATTACCTACATTACATAGCCGATCTTTTAGCTGAAGCCAACAACGGAACCATTCCAACAGGAGCAACCGTCAAAATTTTAGACATCGGAACCGGGGCCAATTGCATCTATCCCATCATTGGTCATCAGGAATACGGCTGGAATTTCGTGGGAACGGAAATCGACAAACCCGCCAAGTTAACCGCAGAGAACATCATCAACCACAATCCGGAACTGAAAGACAGCATCAAAATCCGACTTCAGGAAAACAAACGAAATATGTTGAAAGGAATTATTGAACCTGATGAATCTTTCGATTGTACGATTTGCAATCCGCCGTTTCACAATTCCAGAGAAGCCGCGACAGAAGGCACCAAACGCAAACTGAAAAACTTAGGCAAAACCGTAGAGAACAAACCCGTCTTAAACTTTGGGGGTCAAAATAACGAATTGTGGTATGAAGGCGGCGAGCTGGCGTTTATCACCAATATGATCTTTGAAAGCGTGCATTTTCAGAAGCAATGCAAATGGTTTTCGTCTTTGGTTTCCAAAAAAGAGAATCTGAAACCGCTGTATTCGGTACTAAAAAGAGTAAAAGCCAAGGAAGTAAAAACCATCACTATGGAACAAGGCAATAAAGTGAGTCGGATTTTGGTTTGGCAATTTTAACTAAAAAATAGACATTCCGGTTTTTGTGGTAAATTGCTCTAACGCATACATTCCCAATTCAGAATTCCCTTTTTCGTTTAATCTCGGGCTCCAGGTAGCAACAGTGAAATTTTTCGGAAACAAAGCACCGATTCCACCACCAATACCACTCTTGCCCGGCAAACCAACGCGATAGGTAAACTCACCGGATTCATCATAAAATCCACACGTTTGCATCAAAGCATTCAGCCTTTTTACCTGACTTTGGGACAAAATCGGTTTCCCTGCTTTTGTTTTGCCTTCATTAGCAAAGAAGAAAAACGAATGCGCCAGTTCTTTACAAGTCATTTCCAACGAACATTGGTGAAAATAAAAGTCCAAAACTTCCTCCACATCGTTCTGTATATTACCAAATGATTTTAAAAAATTAGCCAGGGCCGCATTTCTAAAGCCCGTATCTTTTTCAGATTTTGCAACTTCCTCATTAAAATTAATGGTTTCAAAACCAGAAAGCGTTCGGATAAAATTCAAAAGATCTTGTTTTGGATTTTTCAGATGGGTAATTAAAATATCGGCAATAACCAAAGCTCCGGCATTAATGAAAGGATTGCGCGGAATGCCTTTCTCATATTCCAACTGTACCAAGGAATTAAAAGGATTTCCGGAAGGCTCTACCCCTACGCGTTCCCAAACTTTTTCACCTAAAATGGAAAAGGCATACGCCACCGTCAGGGCTTTGGAAACCGATTGAATAGAAAATTTTTCATCCGAATCGCCAATGCCGAAGTCCTGACCGTCAATAGTGGTTAAATGAATACCAAACTTGTTGGGGTTAATTTTAGCCAACTCAGGAATCGTTGACGCCACAGTACCTAGCGCCGGAAGGGCTCTCGCCTCGGAATATATTTCTTCTAAAATCGCTCTGAAATCCATAGAAAAGGGTTACGTTTTCAGCTTTTTCTTTCGGGCCGCCGGAAACAAGACGTTATTTAAAATCAGGCGATAGCCCGGAGAATTCGGATGCAAATCTAAAACGGTATGCGCATCACCAACGCGGTGCTGGTAATCTTCCGGATCGTGACCACCGTAATACGTGAACATCCCTTTGCCTTTTGTGCCGTGAATGTAGCGAGCTTCACCGTTTTGTTTGTTTTCCCCCATAACCAACACGTTCGATTTAATCATGTTCACATCAAAAGCGGTAGTTTGTCCCATAAAACCTTTTACCAATTGGGTATGATTCTGACACAACATTGTGGGTATCGGATCCCATTTTGCGGAGTATTCCATCAAGGTAAAATAATCAACATCCGGTAAAATTTTGCGTTTCAGTGTCATGTCGATATCTGAAAATTCATATTGCATCGGGTTACGTTCCAAGACATAATCCTTAAAAGCAAACGTATTGCTATAATCGATTTTAGTCTGATAATTAGCATCACTTTCATCTCCGTCAAACATGGGTTCGCAAATATCCACCCCTTCCGCAGACAAAGCAATATCGAAACTGTCGGTAGCCGAACACATCGCAAACATAAAACCACCACCAATAACATAGTTCCGGATTTTATTCGCAACCGCCATTTTCTCTTGTGAAACCTTAGAAAAACCTAATTTAGCAGCCAGAGCTTCGGCATCTTTTTTCTGTTCAATATACCAGGGAGCATTGCGATAAGCGCCGAAAAATTTCCCGTATTGTCCGGTAAAATCTTCGTGGTGCAAATGCAGCCAATCGTATAATAAAAGAGCGTCATTTAAGACTTCTTCATCGTAAATTTCGGTGAAAGGGATTTCGGCATAGGTTAAAACCAATGTTACGGCATCGTCCCAAGGTTGTTTGCCTTTGGGAGTGTAAACTGCTATTTTTGGGGCTTTTTCCAAAACCACCGTTTCCATATTTTGGGAAGGCGCACTGATTTCTTCCAAAATTCCGTTAGCTGTTGCATCGGATAAAACTTCAAAACTTACGCCGCGGATCTGGCATTCTTTTCGGATTTCGGGCGCATCGGGCAGTAAAAAAGAGCCTCCGCGATAGTTGAGCAACCAACTTACCTTGTATTGTTTGTCTAAAGCCCAATAGGTAATACCATAAGCTTTCAGGTGATTTTGCTGCGTTTCGGCATCCATGGGCACAAGCACAAATGAGGCTTTTGCGGACAATGAAATCAGGAATAAAAAAAAATATAGGGTCTTTTTAAACGACATTCTGCAAAAAATTATTCTCAAAGATACACCGTTTCCTGTGAAGATAATGCTAAAAAAACAGGTAAAAATACCCGTTTTTAAAAAAAATAGTCTTGATAATTTTGGTTAATCAACTATCAATGTAATTATGGAACATAAAATCTACAATTTGATAACTGACAAATCCAGCATTCCGAAAACGTTTCAGAGATTTGAAATACCACTTTTAATCATCATCATTGTGGCTAATTTTTATTTACTCCTTTGGCTGATCTTTCAATAAATGCCTTACAGAATCAAATCACTCTGGTTAACAATTTTATTTTGAATGGCATAAACCACTAAACCGGCCACATTTTTAGATTCCGTTTTTAACAACAGGTTGTTGCGATGACCGTCGACGGTTCTTGCACTGATGAACAAGCGCTCTCCAATCTCCTTAGTACTCAACTGTTTGCAAATAAGCTGCAATACTTCTTTTCCCGCGTGGTTAGAGCGTCGTTCTCGAAAAGCCCTTTGTTCTTTTGATCTGAAACAACATCAACTTCATTAATAATTTTCATGACCTGATTGTTGTAATAGAACCCTTTGTCATACACTTCATTAATCGTAAAAATCATTTTTTCCGGCGTAGAATTCTTCACCAGATAGGATCAGGCGCCCACATGAATCATATTGGCGATAAACGAGCTCGTCTCATAACTAGACAAGGCAATAATCTTAATCTCAGGGAATTCATTTTGAATGATTTTAGTTGCCTCAACGCCATTGAGTTGCGGCATTTTCAAATCCATGATGATGACATCGG